>NZ_JAIVMC010000005.1 GCF_020177265.1 Pseudooceanicola marinus | reverse complement strand
GAAATACCTCTGAATTTCTCGTCACCACCTCGTCGTCCAGTCCCTCCGAAGCGTCCGCTCCGTCCGTCCCGTCCGCCTCAGTGGCGCCCCGGTGCGCCTCAGCGCCGCCGGTGAAGGGGTATTTACGGATCAGGCCGGGTCCTCGCAAGGGGAAAATCGCGGAAACCGTCATATTTTTTGCATGAAGATGAATAATCACGCGAATACAGATAGTTACGTGATCGTGTTTTTGTCGTTTCCAGCTGCGTTTCGCAAGGCGACCGGCGCCTTCAGGCCCGCCCCCCCAGATTTCTGCAGACTCGGAATCGAAATCGGGTAGGCTCGGCCGCCTTTTCGGGGGTGATTTGCCCGGAAACCCCCAAAATCGGCGCCAGATGGCGTCATCTGCGAGTCGCCCAAGGGAGTCGCAAGGCCAGAAGGATCAGAATCGCCGCCATGTAGAGGAGCGGTTCGATCTGGAATCCCTTCACCAGGATGACGAAGTGCAGGGCACCGAGGATCGCGACCGCGTAGACGAGTTTGTGCAGCTTGCGCCAGCTCTTCCCCAGCCTCCGGATCGACGCGTTGTTCGAGGTCAGCGCCAGCGGCAGCATCAGCAGCAGCCCCGCCATCCCGATGGTGATGTAGGGACGTTTGACGATATCGGCCCAGACGCGGCTCCAGGTTTGCACGTCGTAGTAGGCCCATACCGCCAGGTGACAGACGATATAAAAGAAGGTCAGCAGGCCGAGCGCCCGGCGATACTTCAGCAGGGAGATCCCGGTGATCTGGCGCAGGGGTGTCACCACCAGCGTGGCGATGATCAGCCACAGCCCCCAAAGGCCCAGCTGATGTTCCATCTCCCGGACCGGGTCCACTCCCAGACGATCGTTGAGCGCGGCCCAGTAGAGCCAGGCGGGCGGTAGCGCGCCCAGGATGTATAGAGGCCAGGCCGGCACCCGGCGCAGGACCCGGTTGACCGGATCCGCCAGGCGCCGCTGCACGGGTTTGGGAAGAGCGAGCACGGACATCAGTAGTTCTGCGACAGGTCCATGCCGGAGTAGAGGCTGGCCACCTCTTCCCCGTAGCCGTTGAACATGTCCGTGTCGCGGCGAGAGCGCAGACCGCCCCCGATCACCCTCTCGCTGGCCTGTGACCAGCGCGGGTGGCTGACCTCCGGGTTCACGTTGGAATAGAAGCCGTATTCACGGTGGTTGGCATCCTTCCACGAGGTATAGGGCTGTTCCTCCTGCAGGGTGATCCGCACGATCGACTTGATCGACTTGAACCCATACTTCCACGGCACCACCAGGCGCAGGGGGGCGCCGTTCTGGTTCGGCAGGTCACGGCCATAGACGCCGGTGGCCAGGATCGTCAGCGGATGCATCGCCTCATCGAGGCGCAGCCCCTCGCGGTAGGGCCAGTCCAGCACCCGGCGCGATACGCCGCGCATCTCGTCGGGGCGCAGGGCGGTTTCAAAGGCCACGTATTTCGCCCCCGACTGCACGCCGACCTGATCCAGCAGCGTGCGCAGCTCGAACCCGTTCCAGGGGATGACCATCGACCAGGCCTCGACACAGCGCAGACGATAGATCCGCTCCTCGATCGTCTTGCCCTTCAAGATGTCCTCCAGCCCGTAGGTGCCGGGGCGGTCGACCATGCCGTTGATCTCCACCGACCAGGGGGCGACCGTCAGGTTGTGGGCGTAACGGGCCGGATCTTCCTTGCCGGTGCCGAACTCGTAATAGTTGTTGTAGTTGGTGATGTCCTCGAAGTCGTTGGGCCGCAGGCCCTCGGGCGCGGCCAGGGCCGGCCCGGCGATGGAGCCGAGGCCCATCCCCGCCATGCCGGCCAGGATCGTCCGCCGGTTCAGGTAGACGGATTCGGGGGTCACGTCGTTTTCGGTCAGGGGGGTCGTCCAGCTGCGTCGCATTGCGGGTCTCCTCATGTCTCTCCCTTAAGGTACGAGGTAGCAGCCCTTCCGGTTTCCTCAAAATGACCCCTGCTCACAGCTGCGGCAATGGCCTGAAACAAAACGCCCGCGCAGAAGACTGCGCGGGCGTCGAGTGAGCAGTGGGTCGAGGCCGGGCCGCAGGTCAGGCGTCGGGGGCCTCCACCGGGGTCTCGGCGGTCTTGCTCGCCTCGGGAATGGCGGCCGCATCCTCCACCGAGGGGCGCAGACGGCGCAGCACGACCGAATTGCCATCGGCCATGACCATCCGCACGTGGCGGCGGCGCATCTGGCGGGGCTCGGCCACGCCGACGGAATGGGCGATCATCTCCACCTCGCCGACGATGCCGCGGGCGTAGTTGGCGACGCCCTTGTACTTCTTCTGCACCACCAGCCCGCGCTGCAGGTGCGGGTCGTGGGTGGTGATCCCCGTGGGGCAGGTATTCTTGTTGCACTTCAGCGCCTGGATGCAGCCCATGGAGAACATGAAGCCGCGCGCCGAGACGACGAAATCGGCACCCGCGCAGATGGCGAAGGCCACGTCGGCCGGGTTCACCAGCTTGCCGCTGGCGATGATGCGGATCCGGTCATGCAGGCCGAAACGGTCGCGCATGTCCGTCATCCGCAGCAGCGCCTCCCGCAGGGGCATGCCCACCAGGTCCATCAGCGGCATCGGCGCGGCGCCGGTGCCCCCCTCGCCGCCGTCGACGGTGATGAAATCGGGCGCCGCCTCGGGGCCGCGCGCGACGATCATCTCGAACAGCTCCTCATAGGCGTCCGAAGATCCGATCACGGTCTTGAAGCCCACGGGCTTGCCCGTCACCTCGCGGATATGGGCAATCATGTCCAGCAGGTCGCCGAAATCGTCGATTTCCTTGTGTCGGTTCGGGCTGATCGCGGGCTTGCCCATGGGCACGCCGCGGATCTGGGCCACCTCCTCGTCGATCTTCTCGGCGGGCAGGATGCCGCCCTTGCCGGGCTTGGCGCCCTGCGCCAGCTTCAGCTCGAACATCTTGATCTGCGGCTTCGCCGCCATCTCGCGCAGCTTCTCGTCGCTGAGGTTGCCGTCATGGTCGCGCACGCCGAACTTGGCCGTGCCGATCTGGTAGACGAGGTCGCAGCCCCCTTCCAGGTGATAAGGCGACAGGCCCCCTTCCCCGGTGTTCAGCCAGATGTTGGCCTTCTTCGCGCCCTTCGACAGCGCCTCGATCGCCGGGCGCGACATGGCGCCGTAGGACATGCCGGAGATGTTGAAGATCGACGGCGCGTTGTAGGGGTGACGGGCGTGGGGGCCGATCACCATCGGCTTGGTTGCGGCGAACTGGTCATCCAGCGGCGGGAAGACCGCATTGACGAAGATCGGCGTGCCCGGGATCGACAGGTTGCGGGTGGATCCGAAGGCCAGCGTGTTACTCAGCCCCTTGGCGGCATGGTAGACCCAGTCGCGCTGCGCCCGGTTGAAGGGCATCTCCTCGCGGTCCATGGCGAAGAAGTACTGGCGGAAGAACTCCCCCAGCTTGGTGAACATGCCGCGGAAACGTCCGATGACCGGATAGTTGCGGCGAATGGCATCCTCGCGCTGGCCCAGGTCCAGCAGGAACATGACCACGATGGCCAGCATGCCAAGGCCGATCGCCATGACGAAGATGAAAACCAGCCATTCGACGAAGGGGGCGATGAAATCCATTTGGGGCCGCTCCTGGATGCTGCGCTTGCCTTTGGCCGCACCTTGCCCAGAACCCGGCCCGCCCTGCAACCGGACAAGCGCCGCGCAAACCCGGTTCCCGCCAGGCGCGCCCTGCGCCGCCGCAGGGTTCAGCCTGCGGAGGTCTCGCGAGCGCCGAAGATGGCCGATCCGACCCGGACGTGAGTCGCCCCGAAGGAAATCGCCTTCTCGAAATCGCCGGACATGCCCATCGACAGGCCGGTCAGCCCGTTGCGCTCGGCGATCTTGGCCAGCAGGGCGAAATGCAGGCTGGCCTCCTCCTCGACGGGGGGGATGCACATCAACCCCTCGACCGGCAGCGACAGGTCCCGGCATTCCTTGACGAAGGCATCGGCCTCCCCCGGCAGGATGCCGGCCTTCTGCGGCTCCTCGCCGGTGTTCACCTGCAGGAAAAGACGTGGACAGGCGCCGGTCTCATCCGCGATGCGGGCGATGGCGTGGGCGATCTTGGGGCGGTCCACCGAATGGATGTACTGCGCCAGTTCCATCGCCTGGCGCACCTTGTTGGATTGCAGCGGCCCGATGATGTGCAGCTCGATCCCGTCATAGTCCTCACGGAAGCCGGGCCATTTGCCCGCCGCCTCCTGCACCCGGTTCTCACCGAAGACGCGGTGACCCTCATCCAGCACCGCGCGCACCCGGTCGTCGGGCTGCACCTTGGACACGGCGATCAGCGTCACCTCGGAGGCGTCGCGCCCGGCCTCGTCACAGGCCTTGGCGATGCGGGTGCGGATCTCTGACAGCGACATGGGGGCCTCCTGGCGGGTCGTTCGGAATTGCCGGCATAGGAACACCAGCGCGCGCCAAAAGAAAAGACCCCCGCCGAAGCGAGGGCCCGAAAAGCAAGAAGGGCGAGCCGAAGCTCGCCCTTCCCCATCTGATAGACCGTGGGGTCTATTAGAAGGACATGATCACGCCGAGGTCGGCGTTGGTGCCGTCGTTGACCGAAGCCACGCCGCCTTTGAGGACCAGGCCGGAGCCCAGGTCGTAGGCTGCGTCGATGCCGTAGGCGGCGTCGTCTGCGGTGGAGCTGTCAGCCCAGACACCGGTCACGGTCAGGTCGCCGGCGGTGTAGGAAGCGGACAGGCCGTAGCCTTCTTCGCTCGAGGAGCCGAGGTCAACGTCGGGGTCGCCGAAGTAGCCGATCTCGGTCATGTCGATGTCCATGTCGACGTAGAAGGCGCCAACGGTGAAGGCATCGAAGGAGTAACCCAGGTTCAGCCAGGTGGACTTCACGTCGATGGTTTCGGTCGGGAAGGTGGTGCCGAAGAAGGTCACCGAGTCGAAGGTGATGTCGTTGGCTTCTTCGTAGGCGATGCCGAAGGTGAAGCCGTTCACCGAACCGTCGAACGACACACCCCAGTTGTCGTCGCCATCGTGGGCGGCGGCAAAGTTGTAGTCACCGAAGGTGTAGGAGACCATGACGTTTGCGCCGGACTTCACGCCCAGAGCGCCGCCCATCAGGTCTTCTGCAACGTCGTCAACGCCAACGCCGTCAAAGCCGATGTCGGGCAGGCCGAAGGGGTCGGACACGCCGTCCAGGGTACCGATGGTCAGGGTCAGGCCGCCGGAGGAGACGTAGGCTTCGGGGTCGAAGGAGCCCGGGTCCTGCGAGGCCGACTCGTCGGTCAGCGAAGCGTCGAGGTCGATCGATGCACCGAACTCGATGCCGGAATCGGTGGTGCCGGAACCGACGATGTTGAAGTCGAGTTCGTTGTACAGGAAGGTTTCGCCAGCGGCGCGATCTTCAACGTACTTCACACCCATGTTGGCGCCACCGGTGACGGTGATGTCAGCGGAAGCGTAGCCTGCGGTAGCGACCAGGGCGGTCGTCGCAAAGAGAATCTTTTTCATAGTTTTTCCCTCGGTTTCTCAGTCTGCCCCAAAACGGAGAATCCGCATTGGGTATGCCAAGGTCTTTCGCTCTTTTTGCCGTCTCTTTGCAAGAACACCGAATGGCGGCCAGATAATGGCGCGGGGGATTGGTGCAACTCTGCCACAGTGACAGTCGGCAGCGCATGTCAGGCGCCGGAATTCTGCGCGCGCACGCCTTACCGGTCCCGCGCCCCTCACGCGGGCGCGCGCGGGCATCTTTCTTTAACAGGAGCGGGCCCGCGCAGGAAAAATGCCGCGTCTTAAAGGTTCTTGCTCATGAAGGACGGCTTCGGTAGATCGGGAGGGACCAATCACAACGGGGCCGAAGCATGATTTCTTCTCGCGCAATCCGAACCGTGGCTCGCGCTGCGGCCGTGACCAGCCTGATGGCCCTGGTCGCCTGTGGCGACAATGCACAGCCCGGGCCGACCCCGATGGAAGAGATTCGCCAGCGCGAAACGATCTGGGACCTGTTCAACCAGCGCGACGACGGCACCAAGGTCGCGGTGAACCGCTATCTGTGGAACGCCTCGCTGGAAGTGCTGAACTTCCTGCCCGTCGAACAGATCGACCCCTTCACCGGCGTCATCACCTTCGGCTACGGCACTCCCCCGGGCGGCGGCCGCGCCTATCGTGCCACCGTCTACATCTCCGATCCCGCGCTGGAGGCCCGCTCCCTGAACGTGTCGATCCAGACCCGTGGCGGCAGCCCGGTCGCGGAAGGCACCCAGCGGGCGGTCGAGGATGCGATCCTGACCCGCGCTCGCCAACTGCGCGTGAGCGACCGCCGGTTCTGAGACGGACAGCGGATCAGACAGACAGCAAGGGGCGGGCCCATCGGGCGCCGCCCCTTTTGCTTGCCAGGTGTCAGGCACTGCAGCCTTGTCGCCCCTACTCCGGCAGCGGCGGGGCCGGCATCGCGGCCAGCCGCTCCACCCAGTCGATCTGCCGCGGCAGGCAGATTCGGCCCAGGTCGTAGTTTTCCAGGATATGCGCCCGCGCCGCCCGGCCCAGCCTCTCGCGCGCCGCGCGGTCCTCCAGCAACGCACAAATCTCCGCCGTCAGCGCCTCGGGGTCGAAGAAATCCACCAGCCGCCCCGTCCGGTCCTGCTCGATCACCTCGCGAACCGGGGCGGTGTCGCTGGCCACGATCGCCGCCTCGGTCGCCATCGCCTCCAGCAGGGACCAGGACAGAACGAAGGGATAGGTCAGGTAGACGTGCAGCCGGCTGAGCCGCAGCATGTCGAGGAACCGCGCATAGGGAATGCGGCCCAGGAAATGCACCCGCGCCCAATCCTCGTCCGGGATGCGGTCCCGCACCTCGTCGATGAAGATCTGCTTCCAGGTTTTGCCCTCGGGCGGCTTCGCCCCGTAGGAGGTGCCGTCGCCCCCGGTGATCAGCACCTGGGCCTTCGGTCGCGCCCGCAACAGCTCGGGCAGAGCCCGCATGAAGATGTGGTAGCCCCGATAGGGTTCGAGGTTGCGATTGACGAAGGTGATCACCTCGTCGTCCCGGGTCAGGACGCGCCCGCCCTCCTCCAGCTCGAACCGCACCTCCGGGTCGGGCTTCACCTGGCCGGTGTCGATGCCGTCGTGAATCACCGAGATCTCGGGCCGGAAGGTGCCGGGGAAGGTATCCGCCTGGAACCGGGTGGGCGAAATCCCGGCCTGCGCCATGTCGAAATGCAGGTGGTTGTTGAGGTTCTTCATCCGGATGCGCAGCGGCTCGATCGCCTCGTCCCGGCCGCGGAATTCCGGGTCGAAGTCCAGATGCGGGTAGCCCGCCAGGTGATAGAGCTCGCAATAGATGCCCATCCGGGCGCGTGGCCAGACATCGCGCAGGAACAGCGACTCGCCCCAGCCATGGTGCGCGATGATGACATCGGGCTGATAGCCCTGCTCTCGCAGGCGCCGGGCGGCATGGAAACAGGCCTCGGCCCGGGTCACCTTGCTGTCCATGTCCACCAGCCAGGGGTGCAACTGCTGCCCGCCCTTGCGCTGGATGGTGTAGGGCAGCACCCGCACTCCGCGCCATGTGGCCGGTTCCTTCACCCGCAGGGTCAGCGCGGTCACCGAATGGCCCCGCGCCGCCAGCGCCACGGCGAGGTGTTTGAACTGGCCGGGAAAGTTCTGGTGAATGAAAAGGATGTTCAAAGGGCTTACTCCGGAAACAGTGCCAGTGAACCACGCGCCGCCGGCCTTGAAAAGCCGTGGCCGCGGCCCCTTTGCGCAAAGGGCTGGACCCTGCGCGCCCCGCGCAATATCAACCGCGCCAAACCCCGAGACCTAAGACCGATCACCGCCAGACCACCAAAGGGCCAGACATGTCGCGCTATTCCGCCGCCGAGATCGAACCGAAATGGCAGAAGGCCTGGGACGACGCCCAGGTGTTCCGCGCCACCCGCGACGGCGACAAGCCGAAGTACTACGTGCTGGAGATGTTCCCCTACCCCTCGGGCCGCATCCACATCGGCCACGTGCGCAACTACACGATGGGCGACGTGATCGCGCGCTACAAGATGTCGACGGGGCACAACGTGCTGCACCCCATGGGCTTCGACGCCTTCGGGATGCCGGCGGAAAACGCCGCCATGGCGTCGGGCGGCCACCCCAAGGACTGGACCTACGGCAACATCGACACGATGGTCGAACAGATGAAGCCCCTGGGTTTCGGCCTCGACTGGTCGCGCATGTTCGCCACCTGCGATCCGGAGTATTACGGCCAGCAGCAGTCGATGTTCCTCGACTTCATGGAAAAGGGCCTGGTCTACCGCAAGAACGCGGTGGTGAACTGGGATCCGGTCGACATGACCGTGCTGGCCAACGAGCAGGTCGAGGACGGCCGCGGCTGGCGCTCCGGCGCGCTGGTGGAACGGCGCGAGCTGACCCAGTGGTTCTTCAAGATCTCCGATTTCTCGGATGAGCTGCTGACCGCGCTGGACGGTCTCGACGACTGGCCCGCCAAGGTGAAGACGATGCAGGCCAACTGGATCGGCAAGTCGCGCGGCTTGCAATTCTCCTGGGGTCTGACCGCGCCCGCCGAAGGGTTCGAACAGATCGAGGTCTACACCACCCGCCCCGACACCCTGATGGGCGCCAGCTTCGTCGGCATTTCGCCGGACCACCCGTTGGCCAAGGCGCTGGAAGCCAAGGATTCCAAGGTCGCCGAGTTCTGCGCCGAGGCGCGCAAGGGCGGCACCACCGAAGAGGCCATCGAGACCGGCGAGAAGCTGGGCTTCGACACTGGGCTGACCGTGACCCACCCGCTGGACCCCGACTGGAAGCTGCCGGTCTGGATCGCCAACTTCATCCTCATGGACTACGGCACCGGCGCCATCTTCGGCGTGCCGGCCCATGACGAGCGCGACCATGAGTTCGCCAGCAAGTACGATCTGCCGATCACCCCGGTGTTCGAACCGGTCGAGGGCGACTACCCGGCCAAGGGCGCCTATGTGCCGCCGAAGCCCGACAAGGTGCGTTTCATCCGCAAGGTCGCGGGCGAGGACATCATGACCGGCAACGAGGCGATCGACGCCACGGTCGAGTTCTGCGAGGCCAAGGGCATCGGCCAGGGCGTGACCAAGTTCCGCCTGCGGGACTGGGGCCTCTCGCGACAGCGCTACTGGGGCTGCCCGATCCCGGTCGTCCATTGCGACGCCTGTGGCGTGGTGCCCGAGAAGAAAGAGAACCTGCCGATCGAACTGCCCTACGACGAGGGCGGCAAGCCGATCGACTTCTCCATCCCGGGCAACCCGCTGGACCGGCACCCGACCTGGCGTGACTGCGCCTGCCCCGCCTGCGGCGCGCCCGCCAAGCGTGAAACCGACACGATGGACACCTTCGTCGATTCGTCGTGGTATTTCGCCCGCTTCACCGCGCCGCGCGCCACCACGCCCACCGACATGGCCGAGGCCGAATACTGGATGAACGTCGACCAGTACATCGGCGGCATCGAACACGCGATCCTGCACCTGCTCTATTCCCGCTTCTTCGCCCGGGCGATGAATATCTGTGGCCACCTGCCCGAGAAGTCGAAAGAGCCGTTCAACGCGCTCTTCACGCAGGGGATGGTGACCCACGCGATCTACCAGACCCGCACCGCCGAGGGCCGCCCGGTCTACCACTACCCCGAAGATGTCGAGCTGCGCGACGGCCGCGGCTTCCTCAAGGACGGCACGGAGGTCGAAATCATCCCCTCCGCCAAGATGTCCAAGTCGAAGAACAACGTGGTCGACCCGGTGGCGATCATCGGTCAGTACGGCGCCGATACCGCGCGCTGGTTCGTGCTGTCCGACAGCCCGCCCGAACGCGACGTGGAATGGACCGCCGCGGGCGCCGAGGCGGCCAGCAAACACCTGGCCCGCGTCTGGCGCCTGGCGGCAGAGCTGGACGAAACCGCCACGGGCACCGAGGCCGATGACACCGCGCTTCTGCGCGAGGTGCACAAGGCCATCCGCGACGTGACCCTGGGCGTCGAAAGCTTCGGCTTCAACGCCTCCATCGCGAAACTCTACGGCTTCACCAACACCATCCAGAAGTCCAAGGCTTCCGGCGCGGCAAAGAAACAGGCGGTGCTGACCCTGGCACAGCTGATGTCGCCGATGACGCCGCACCTGGCGGAGGAAATCTGGGCGACCCTGGGCGGCGAGGGGCTGATTGCCAACGCCCCCTGGCCCGTCGCGGACGAGGCGATGCTGGTCGAGGATACCGTCACCCTGCCCATCCAGGTCAACGGCAAGCGCCGGGGCGAGATCACCGTGCCCAAGGACATGGACAAGGCAGAGGTTGAAAAGCTGGCCCTGGCCAGCGATGGTGTCGTCAGGTCGCTGGACGGGGCCCAGCCCAAGAAGGTCATCGTCGTCCCCGGGCGGATCGTGAATGTCGTTGTCTAAAAGCAGCCTCGCGCGGCGCAACGTGCTGAAATCCCTCGCCGGTCTCGGGCTGGCGGGGCTGGCCGCCTGCGGCTTTTCCCCGGCCTATGCGCCGGGCGGCGCCGCCTCGCGCCTGCACGGCCGCACTCTTCTGCCCGATCCCAACTCCGAGGAAAGCTACCTGCTCATCCGGGAGCTGGAACAGCGCCTCGGCCGGGCCGGATCGGCGGACTACGCGCTGGAGCTGACCCTGCGGATCTCCGAAAGCCGGCTGGCGGTGAACGCGGCCAACGACACAACGCGGTTCCGCGTCTCGGGCGATCTGAACTACAAGCTGCGCGATGCCTCCGGCGCCCTGCTGACCGAGGGCCAGGTGACCAACTTCACCGGCTATTCCGCCACCGGCTCCACCGTCGCGACACAGGCGGCGGGCCGTGCGGCACGGGCGCGCATCGTCACCATGCTGGCCGATCTGCTGATGTCCCGGCTGATCGCCGAGCTGCCCGCTCCGGCCACCGCCGAGACATGAAGCTCGCCTCGCGCGACATCGCCCGCTACGCGGCCAAGCCCGAGGCGGACAAGACCGGCGTGCTGCTTTACGGGCCGGACGCCATGCGCATCGCCCTGCGCCGGCAGGAGATGATCGCCGCCCTTGTCGGCCCCCAGGGCGATGAGGAAATGCGCCTGACCCGGATGCAGGGGGCCGAGCTGCGCCGCGACACCGCGCAGCTGGTCGATGCGATGAAGGCGCAAAGCTTCTTCCCCGGCCCGCGCGTCGTCTTCGTCGAGGGGGCGAATGAGAACGCCGCCACGGCGATCCTGACCGCGCTGGAGGAATGGCAGCCGGGCGATGCCCAGCTCATCATCACCGCAGGCCAGCTGAAACCCACCTCGAAGATCCGCAAGGCGTTTGAGGGGCACCGCAACGCCTATGCCTGCGGGATCTACGACGACCCACCCTCCCGCGAGGAGATCGAGGCGACGTTGCAGAAGGCGGGC
This sequence comes from Pseudooceanicola marinus, assembly GCF_020177265.1. GTDB lineage: Bacteria > Pseudomonadota > Alphaproteobacteria > Rhodobacterales > Rhodobacteraceae > Pseudooceanicola > Pseudooceanicola marinus_A. The sequence continues at coordinate 361,043 of NZ_JAIVMC010000005.1, read as the reverse complement.
CTGCGCAACGTGCCCCAGGAGGCCCTGCGCGACCTGACCAACCTGGCGCTGGCGCTGGATCCCGGCGACTTTCGCCAGACCGTCGACAAGATCGCGCTTTACAAGTTCGGCGACGATACGCCCCTGACGGGCGAGGACATCGCCGCCTGCGCCCCGGCCTCCAGCGAGGCGGAGCTGGACGACGTGCTGCACGCCGTGGCCGAAAGCCGCGCGGGCGAGATCGGCCCGGTGATGCGCCAACTGAAGGCCCAGGGCACCCAGCCCACGGGGCTGTGCATCGCCGCCCTGCGCCACTTCCGCACCCTCTACGCTGTCGCCGCCCACCCCGGTGGCCCGGGCGAGGGCATCGGCAAGCTGCGCCCGCCGGTCTTCGGCCCGCGCCGCGACCGGATCATGCGCCAGGCCGGATCCTGGGGCGCGCCGCGCCTGGAACAGGCGCTGTCGCTGATCATCGAGACGGATCTGACCCTGCGCTCAGCCGGGGCCACGGCGCCGGACATGGCGCTGGTGGAACGGATGCTGATCCGGCTGGCGATGCTGGGCCGCGCGCGCTAGGCCGCGTCACGTCACACTGGATTTCCGCCCGCCCCTGTGCCTGTGTGGCCGCAGGAGGAGATCAGCCATGTACACCCTTATCGGCGGACCGCAGAACCGCACCTTCCGCGTCGTCTGGATGTTGGAGGAGCTTGGCCTGCCCTACCAGCGCCAATACGCCAAGCCCCATGACCCGCAGGTGACCGAACATTCGCCCCTGGGCAAGCTACCGGTGCTGGTCACCGAGGACGGCACCGCCCTGACCGATTCCGTAGCCATCCTGACCTGGCTCGCGGACAGCACGGGGCGCATGACCGCGCCCGCAGGCAGCCTGGACCGCGCCCGCCAGGACGGGCTGACCCAGCAGATCGTCGATGACATCGAAGGCCTCCTGTGGATGTCCACGCGGCACAGTTTCGTCCTCCCGGAGGACCAGCGCCTGCCTGCCATCAAGGACAGCCTGCGATGGGAATTTGCCCGCAACTGCGACCGGCTGGCCGATCGCATGGTCGGCCCCTTCGTCATGGGCGAGGAAATGACGGTGCCCGACATCCTGGCCACCCATTGCCTCGACTGGGCCCATGCGGCGAAATTCGAGGTGACCAACGAGACCCTGCTGGCCTACCACGCCCGGATGCGCGCGCGCGAGGCCTACCGCAGCGCCGTGGCGTCGGAGAAATCCCTGGCCGCGCCCGCCACCGCCTGAGCTAGCGGCGCGCGTAATCCGCCGCCGCCCGCCCTGCGGCCAAGCCGGTCGCCAGGCAGGCGGTCAGCAGGTAGCCCCCGGTCGGCGCGTCCCACCCCAGCATCTCGCCCGCGGCGAAGACGCCCGGCCGGTCGCGCAGCATCAACTGCGCGTCCAACGCCTCCAGCCGCAGGCCCCCGGCGCTGGAAATCGCCCGCTCCATGCCCTGCGGCCCCGCCAGCGGCAACGGCAGCGCCTTCAGCACACCAGCCAGAGCGGCGGGATCCTTCGGCAGGGGCCGGGCAAGCTCCATCACCAGCGCACGCTTGGCCTCATCGAGTTTCATCCGACGCAGGGCCTTGGCCCCGCTCTCGCCCTTGCGCCCCTTGGCCAACCGGGCGGTCAGGGTGTCGGTGTCCAGATCCGGGAACAGGTCCAAGGTCAGCGCCGCGCCCTCGCGCAGGGGCGCGGACAGGGCATAGATCGCGCCGCCCTCGACGCCCGCGCGGGAAATCACGAACTCCCCCCGGCTAACCTGCCCGCCCGCATGCAGCGCCACGGCCTTCACCGGCGCGCCGAACTGCGGCGCCATGTGGTCCGACCAGGCGACGCGGAAGCCGCAGTTCGAGGGCACGAAGGGATCGACCGGCCCCAGCCACGCGGCCCAGGCGCCATCGGCCCCCAGCCGGGGCCAGCTGGCCCCGCCAAGCGCCAGCACCGTGACCCCGGCCGCGATCCGCCGCGCCCCGTCGGGGGTATCGAACACCGCCGCGCCCTCCTCCCAGCCGCGCCAGGCCCAGCGGGTGCGAAGGCTCACCCCCGCCCCATCCAGCCGCGCCAGCCAGGCACGCAACAGCGGCGAGGCCTTCATCACCGTCGGAAAGACCCGGCCCGTGGAGCCGGTGAACAGATCCTGCCCCAGCCCCCGCGCCCAGGCGGCGACCTCATCGGGGCCGAACTCCTCCAGCATCGGGCGCAGCCGCTCGGCGCCCTCGCCATAGGCCGCGACGAACCGCTCGAACGGCTCCGCCTTGGTCAGGTTCAGCCCCGACTTCCCGGCCATCAGGAACTTGCGCGCCACGCTGGGCATCCGGTCGACCACGACGACCGACAGCCCGGCGCCGGCCAGGGCCTCTGCCGCCATCAGCCCCGCCGGGCCTGCGCCGATCACCAGCGCCTCAACCGTCTCGCTTTCCGCGCTCATTCACCTATCCTTCGGGCATGACGGATGATCCCCTCTGCCCTCTCTGCCTGCGCCCCATTCCGCCCCATGCGAAACAAAGCCTGCATCACCTGATCCCCCGCCTCAAAGGCGGCAAGGGCGGGCCGACCGTGCTGCTGCACCAGATCTGCCATAACGAGATCCACGCCACCCTGACAGAGGCGGAACTGGCCCGCGACTACCACACAGCGGAGGCCCTGCGCGGCCACACCCGACTGGCGAAATTCGCCGCCTGGGTCGCCAAGCGGCCGCCCGACTTCCACTCGAAAACGCCGGGCGGCAGGCGCAAACGCAAATAGCCTCCTCCGACAGCCGGAAATACTCCGGAGCTGAGCGGCGTCTCGGAAATCCTCCGGGGGAGGATGTCAGCCGCGAAGGGGGCGAAGCCCCGCTTGCCGCGTCACCCCTCGCACATCCGCTTGATCGCCTCGGCATGATCAGGCGCGGCACCCAGGGTATCGGCGGCCAGCGCCTCCGCCTCGGCCACCGGATCGTCGCAGATGCGGTCGATTAGACCCCAGGCCAGCGCCTCGGGGGCCAGGATCTTCTGTCCGCTCATCAGGATCATCTTGGCCCGCGCAGGCCCGATCAACGCGGCCATGCGCCCCGGGTCCGAGGGCTGCGGCAGGAAGCCCAGCTTCATCACCGGATAGAAGAACTTCGTCCCCGGCACCGCCAGGCGGATGTCGCAGGCCAGGGCCATCCCCATGGCGCCCCCCGCCAGCGTGCCGTTCAGCGCCGCCACGGTCAGGCCGGGCTGCGCCGCGATGGCGCCCGACAGCCGTTCCCACAGGGGCGAGACGCCCAGGCCCGCGCGGGCCGCCTCCAGGTCCGCCCCGGCGGAGAAGACGCGGCCTTCGCCGGTCAGGATTATGGCACGCGGGCGCACGGTCTCGAAAACCTCGATCAGGCTTTCCAGCATCGCCTCGGTCAGGGCATTGGCCTTGTCGGGCCGCGCCAGGGTGACCTTGTACAGGCCGCCCTCCAGCTCCTCGGTGCGGATCATGCGGAAAGGCCCAGCTTGGCGCGCAAACCCTCGTCGCGCAGCGACAGTTCTTCGCCCAGGTGCGCATCGGCCTCGGGGCCGCACATCCACAGCAGCGCCTTGGCGGGCCATTCGGGGGGAATGTGATCCTCCCAGTTCAGCTGGCTGACGGCATTGACCCCAGAGGCCTTGATGTCGCGCTGCATCTGGGTGGCCACGGTGCCCGGCGACAGGCCCATGACGCGGATGCCGTGCCCGGCGTTCTCCAGGTGCGCCGCCTCGGTCAGCATGGCGGCGCCCGCCTTCGAGGTGCAATAGGCGCTCCAGCCTTCCAGGGCGCGATGCGCCGCGCCCGACGACACGGTGATGATCGTGCCGCCGCCCGCGGCGATCATCACCGGCAGCACCGCGCGCATGCCGTTGAAGACGCCGCCGATGTTGATGTCGATGACCTTCATCCAGGCCTCGGGGTCGGCCTCGGCCAGGGTGGTGACGGGTTTCAGGATGCCCGCGTTGCTGACCAGGATGTCGACGCTGCCGAAGGTTTCGGCCACGGCCTTCACCGCCTGCTCCACCTCCCAGTAGCGCGACACGTCACAGGGAATCGCCACTGCCTGGGGCCCGATCTCCCCCGCCAGGGCCGCGATCTCGTCACCGCTGCGCGCCAGCAGCGCCACGTTGGCGCCCCGGGCGGCGAATTCCCGCGCAGTCGCGGCGCCGATCCCGCGGCCCGCCCCGGTGATGATCGCGGTCTTTCCCGTAAGATCCGTCATGGCTGTCGTCCTTTCCCGGAGCCTTCTCGGCCCCGTCCCTGCTGATGCTTCGGCCCAGAGCTATCGCCCGGACCGCCCCCCGTCCAGCCACCGGTGCCAATCCGCCCGTTGCCCAGGCGCGGACGCGCCGGCTCTTGCGCGCCCCGCCGCACGCTGACAAGACGCCGCAGACAGTGCCAGACGCTTGACCAAGGTCAGGTGTCACGCCACGCTGTACCCCATACTTCGGAGGACCTTTTCATGACCCTTTCCCCTATATTTCCCGTCTCTGCCCGCCCCGCGCGCCCCGTTCTGGCGGCGCTTGTCGCCGGCACCTGCCTGGCCGGCCCCGCCTTCGCCCTGACCCCGGACGAGCTGTGGGAGCAAAACCGCGCCTATCTCGAAGCCAGCGGATACGCCGTCGACGCCGACATTTCGCGTGATGGTGACGACCTGACGGTGGATGAGCTCCGGCTGACCATGACCACCGAGATCGAGGACGACGAGGATCTCTCCATGGTCCTCACCATGAGCGATCTGACCTATGCCGCCCGTGGCGATGAGGTTGAGCTGGTGATGCCGGCCTCGATGCCGATGACCATGGAAGGTGAGAGCGACGAAGGCCCGTTCAGCGTCGAGATGACCCTGACCACCGAGGGTCTCAGCCAGCTCTTCTCGGGCACCCCCGAGGACGTCGCCGCCCGCTACGAGGCCGATGAGGTCGGTGTGACGGTGGACAGCGTCGCCGGCCCTGACGACGTGGTGCTGGAGGACATGTTCGCCATCCTCATCAGCGGCGCCTCCGGCACCGCGCGCATCGCCTCCGCCGATGGCTTCGACATCGAGCAGGTCTTCAACGCCGACACGATCAGCTATCGCTTCGACGTGATCGCCCCCGAGGAAAGCGGCGAGGAAGGCGAGGTGCATGCCACCGGCAGCTTCGCCGGCACCAGCTTCGGCGGCACGCTCTTCCTGCCCGCGGCAGAGGACGGCACGCAGATGGACCCGGCCAGCATGCTGACGAGCGGCATGCGCATGGACACCACCATGATCCACACCGGCGGTGAGATGCAGCTGTCGGGCAACAGCGAGGGCGAGGAGTTCAGCTTCGGCCAGACCAGCGCCGGCGGCCAACTGATCGCGCAGCTGTCCGGCGAGGGCCTGCACTACGACGTGTCCGGCACCGACATCACAATGCAGCTGCAATCGGACGAGCTGCCCTTCCCGGTGCAGGTGAGCCTGGCGGAGGCCGGTTTCGGCCTGACCATGCCGCTGGCCGCCGGCGAGGAGCCCAGCCCGCTGGGTCTGCGCATCACCCTGCGCGACGCCGTGGTGCCCGAGGGCCTCTGGGCGATGGTCGATCCCGCCGGCGCCCTGCCGCATGAGCCGCTGACCGTCGATGCCCGCCTCTCCGGCGCCGCGCGGCTGTTCCACGACCTGACCGACGCCGAGGCGCTGGAAGACATGGATCCCGGCGAGGCCCCGGGCGAGCTGACCTCGCTCAACCTCGACATGCTGGAGCTGAAGGCCGGCGGCGCCGCGCTGCAGGCCGAGGGCCAGTTCGACATCGACAACACGGTGCAATCGAAGCTGAACCCCGACATGCCCAAGGCCACCGGCACGCTGGAGGTCACCGCGCAGGGCGTCATGGGGCTGATCCAGACCCTGGGCGAAATGGGCCTGATCCCCGCTGACCAGGCGATGATGGCCCCGATGATGGTCGGCATGTTCGCCCGCCAGGTGTCGGGCCCCGATGACCTGGCCTCGACGATCGAGATCACCGAGGACGAAAGCCTGCTGGTCAACGGCAATCCGATGATGCCGTAAGGCGGATCGGGCCGGCGGATCGGGCCTGGGCCCGCCAGACGAACGACGACACTGCCGCCCGGGCCGCCACCAGCGCCCGGGCGGTTGCCGTTCCGGGATCCGGAACCGGCCTGCGGGCCCAGGCGCCTTGATCCGCGCCCCCCCAGGGTCTAGGTCAGTTGGAACCGTAACCCGGCCCATTTTCGGGGATTTCCATGAACGACCTGACCGCCCTCTCCCACGCCCTTCTGGATGCCGCCCGCAAGGCCGGCGCCGACGACGCCGACGTGATCGCCCGCCAGGGCACCTCCGTGTCCATCGACATCCGGGGCGGCGCCCTGGAACAGGCAGAACGCGCCGAAGGGTTCGAGATCGGCCTGCGGGTTCTCCTGGGCAAGCGCCAGGCCTGCGTGTCGGGCTCCGACGCGCGCCGCGAGGGGCTGGAGATGATGGCAGAACGCGCCGTCGCCATGGCCCGCGAGGCCCCCGAGGATCCCTGGATCGGCCTGGCAGAGCCGAGTCAGCTGTCGACGCGTCGCGATGCCGAAGGGCTGGAGATGTACGACCCCGCCGGAGAACCCGACCCCGAGGCGCTGAAGGAGGCCGCGGTGCGCGCCGAGGCCGCGGCGCTGGCGGTCGAGGGGATCTCCCAGGTCTCCACCGCCTCGGCAGCCTACGGCGAAAGCGACATCCGGATGCTGGCCAGCAACGGCTTCGAGGGCGGCTATCGCCGCTCCTCGCATTCCCTGGCCTGCGTCGCCATCGCCGGCGAGGGCGAAAAGATGGAGCGGGACCACGACAGCGATGGCCGCATCTTCGCCGCCGACATGCGCGACGCCGAGGAAATCGGCCGCCGTGCCGCCGAACGGGCGCTGGCCCGCCAGGGCGCCCGCGCGCCGAAAACCGGCGCCTACCCCGTGCTCTACGATGAACGCGTCGCCGCCAGTCTGATCGGACACCTGATCGGCGCGGTGAACGGCCAGGCGGTCGCCCGCGGCTCCTCCTTCCTGCGCGACGCCTTGGGCGAGGCGGTGCTGCCCGACGCCCTGTCGCTGACCGAGGACCCGCTGCGCCCGCGCGGCGGCCAGTCCCGCCCCTTCGACGCCGAGGGGCTGGCCGTGGCGCCGCGTGACATCATCCACCAGGGCGTGCTGACCGGCTTCACCGTCGACCTGGCCACGGCGCGCAAGCTGGGCGTGGCGCCCACGGGCAATGCCGCGCGCGGCCTCTCCGCCCCGCCCTCGCCCTCGACCTGGAACCTGGAACTGACCCCCGGCGCCCAGACCCGCGAAGAGCTGATCGCCGAGATGGGCACGGGCCTGCTGGTGACCTCGCTCATCGGCTCGACCATCAACCCCAACACCGGGGATTACTCCCGCGGCGCCGCCGGTTTCTGGATCGAGAACGGCGAGATCCGCCACCCGGTCCACGAATGCACCATCGCCGGCAACCTGCGCGACATGCTGCGGGCCCTGCGGCCGGCCAACGACGCCCGGCCCTGGGCCTCGCTGCGGGTGCCCTCGCTGCTGGTCGAAGGAATGACCCTTGCCGGAAGCTGACCCCCGGGCGCACGCCCGTCATGCGCAGGACATGGCCCTGCTGATCGCGGCGGCGCGCGAGGTGGGCGAGATCGCCCTGCGCTATGCGGCGAAGGGCGCGCAGAGCTGGGAAAAACCCGACGGCCAGGGCCCGGTGACCGAGGCCGACCTGGCGGTGGATGCGGCCCTGCACGCCGCCCTTGGCGCCGCGCGGCCCGATTACGGCTGGCTGTCGGAGGAGCGCCCCGACGATCCTGTGCGCCTCGGGCACGAGCGGGTCTTCATCGTCGATCCCATCGACGGCACCCGCGCCTTCATGAAGGGCGACCAGGCCTGGGCGCATTCGCTGGCCGTGGCCGAGGGCGGTCGCGTCACCGCGGCGGTCGTCTTCCTGCCCGCCATGGACAAGCTCTATGCCGCCGCCCGGGGCCAGGGGGCCACGCTGAACGGCGCGCCAATCCGCGCCACCGCCACCTCCAGCCTCACCGGCGCCCGCTTCCTGGCGGCGAAACCCAACTACGCGCCGGAAAACTGGTCCGGCCCGGTGCCCGACGTGTCGCGCCACTACCGCCCCTCGCTGGCCTACCGCCTGTCGCTGGTGGCCGAGGGCCGCTTCGACGCGATGATGACCCTGCGCCCGTCCTGGGAATGGGACATCGCGGCGGGCAGCCTGATCGTGGAAGAAGCCGGCGCCACCGCCTGCGACCGCAGCGGCGGCCCCCTCGTCTTCAATCGCGACCGCCCGCTGCTCGACGGGGTGATCGCCGCCTCCGCCGGGCTGCAGGATCAGATCCTGTCGCGCCTCGCCCCGGACGCCCCGCGCGATCCTCTGCCGCCCCTGCGCGACTGACGCCCGGGGCCACCGGGCGCCACGCCCGATCCGGGCCCCTCGCTCCTGTCTTCACGTCGTCAAAAATACTCCGAGGGGAATTGAGCCGCAGGCTCAAGGGGGGCAGAGCCCCCGCCCCGCGGCCTCTAGCCCGCCAGCACCCGGTCCAGCGCCGCGTCCAGCGGAGCCGCATCCTGCAGCGACAGCCGCACCGGCAGGGTCAGCACCTTCTGGCGATACTCCTGCGGCAGGCGCACCGCGTCCTTTTCGGTGGTCACCAGCTGCGCCCCATGGGCCGCCGCGTCCCGCTCCAGCCGCGCCAGCAGCGCGGGCGTCAGCGGTTGGTGATCTGACAGGCCCTCGCCGTGGATGACCTGCGCGCCCAGCCCCCGCAGGGTGGCAAAGAACTTCTCGGGGTGGCCAATGCCCGCGAAGGCAAAGACCGGCATGTCCTGCCAGTCCATCCCCGTGGGCAGCGGCGCCAGTTCACCGCGCAGATGCGCGACGCCCCCGGGCAGCGGGCCGGGATCGAACTGCGCCTGGGCCTCCTCCGGCCCGATGGACAACAGCAGGTCGGCCCGCGCCAGGCCCTTGGCCACCGGCTCGCGCAGCGGCCCGGCGGGCAGGCAGAGCCCGTTGCCGAAGCCCTTCCAGGCATCCACCACCACCAGCGACAGCGCCTTGGCCAGCGCCGGATCCTGGAGCCCGTCGTCCATCACGATCACATCGGCGCCGGCCGCCACGGCGGCGCGGGCCCCGGCCACCCGGTCGCGGGCGATCCAGCCCGGCGCGAATGCGGAGAGCAACAGCGGCTCATCCCCGGTCTCCTCCGCGCTGTGGCGGCGCGGATCGACCTGCACCGGCCCCTCCAGCGATCCGCCGTAGCCGCGCGACAGGAAATGCGGGGTCAGACCCCGTGCCGTCAGCCGCATCAGCAGCTCAATGGCCGTGGGCGTCTTGCCGGTGCCGCCCGCGTTCAGGTTGCCAACGCAGATGACCGGCACGCCCGGATCGACCGGCGCGCGGGCCGCCAGCCGCCGGGCAGTGGCGGCAGCGTAAAGCGCGCCCAGGGGCCGCAGCAAAGTGGCAGAAGCGCCTGGCGGGCGGAACCAGAAGGATGGTGCCTGCATCAGCCCTGCCTCTCGTCGATTTGCTCGGTCACCCAGGCGCAGACCCGGTCGGTCATCTCGGCGCCCGAGGTCGCCACGTCCCAGGCCGCCGTCGCCATGGTCGCCGCCTGGTCGGGTGCCAGCATCCGCGACAGCCCCTGCGCCAGGCTATCCGCGTCCCGAATAAGCCGCGCCGCCCCCGCCTGGGCCAGCTTGGTATAGGCCGGCAGGTGATGCGCCACGAAGGGCCCGTAAAGCACGGCAGAGCCGAGCGCCGCCGGCTCGAACGGGTCATGCCCCTTCATCCCGCGGCGCAGCGATCCGGCCATCAATGTCACCGGCGACAGCCTGTACCACAGCCCCATCTCGCCGCGCGTGTCGGCCAGCAGGACCTGGGTTTCATCCCGCGGCAGATCCCCGTCGGACCAGCTGATGTACCGCCAGCCCTCGGTCTTCAGTACCTCGGTGTAGGCCTCGGCCTCCTCCGGGTCGTCCGGCACAAGCACCAGCAGCAGCCGGTGCGCCAGGCGCGAGGCCCGGCGATGCGCGTCCAGCACGGTGGCCAGTTCCTCGCGGTGCACCATGGCCGCCAGCCAGATCGGCCGCCCGGCCAGTTCGGCGGCCAGCTCGTCCCGCGTCTCGTCGTTGCAGGGCAGGGCCATGCCGGCCTCCTGCAGGGCGCCGCTGATCTCGATCCGGGCGGGGTCGGCCCCCAGCCGTTGCAGGCGCCGCGCCGCATTGGCCGAACTGGCGCAGAGGACCGAGAACCGCTCCAGCATGCGCCGCGTCTGGCTGGGACGCAGGCTGAACCGGGGTTCATTGAAGGCATCCTCCTCGGCCTCCGCCAGCATCATCGGAATGCCGGCCCGCCGCGCCTGGGCCAGCAGCGGCGGACGCAGGTCACCGGTCAGCCAGACCAGCATGTCGGGGTGCCAGTGGGTGAAGAAGGCCTGAAGGGAGCTGCCGTCCTCCTCCGGGGCCGGAAGGGTGATCAGCGCGGGATCGTCGATCGGCGTCAGCCGGTCGCTTTCGCCCAGGGTCAGGAGGACCGACAGGTCGTCCTCCTGGCTGATCAGGCGGCGCGCCAGTTCCTCGGCCGACTTGCGGCGGGCGGCGCGCGGGCAATGGATCCACAGGACCACGCCCTCGGGCCGCGGCGGCAGATCCGCCCCGGCCTGGGCGCCACGCCGGGTCAGCGCCCTGTAGGCCGCCAGTCCGACAGGACGCACCATCAGGGATTAATGACCCAGTTCCTCGGTGGGCGAGGCTTCAAGCTCCTCGTCGCGCAGCCGATGGATGTGGGCAATGTAATAGCGCATGTGGGCGTTATCGACGGTCTTCTGGGCCTCCGCCTTCCAGGCGTCGTAGGCCTCGGCATAGGAGGGGTACATGCCGACGATGTGCAGGTCGTCGATGTCCTTGAAGACGTTCTTCGACGGATCGACGAGTTCGCCACCGAAGACGAGGTGAAGGCGCTGCGCCATGGGCCATTCCTTTCCAGATGCTTCAGTGCGTGGTTTGCGCCGATTGTCTCCACGGGTCAAGCCCGTTCGGTACACAAAGGCATACCATCGCCGCGAGCGCGTAGCTGGCCCGCGGCGACAGGGGGGACGTCAGGCCGACGTCCGAGAGGTCAGACCAGCCCTTCGGCCTTGAACAGCGCCGCCAGGTCCTTCTCGGGACGGGCGCCGTAGTGCGAGATCACCTCGGCGGCGGCCACGCAGCCCATCTTGCCCGAGGTCGCCAGGTCGGCGCCGGTAGCCAGGCCGTAGAGGAAGCCCGCGGCGAAGAGATCGCCCGCGCCGGTGGCATCGACCGGGGTCACGGTCTTCACCGGCACGATGGCCTCTTCGTCGCCGCGCACGATGACCACGTCATGACCCGAACGGGTGCAGACGATCAGCCCCGATTCGGCGGCGGCCGTTTCCAGCGCCGCGCCCAGGTCGTCGGTTTCATAGAGGGATTTCCACTCGTGCTCGTTGCCGATCACGTAGTCCAGTTCCTTCACCAGCTTGCGGAAATCCTCGCGGTGACGGTCGACGCAGAAGGGGTCGGACAGGGCGATGCCCGCCATGCCGCCAGCGGCCCGGGTCAGGCGTGCAGCCGTCTCAAAGGCCTGCTTGCCCTTGGGCTTGTCGTAGAGATAGCCCTCCAGGAACAGGATCTTGGCGTTCTGGCAGACGCTGTCGGGCACGTCGTCCGGCCCCACCTCGGAGGAGATGCCGAGGTAGGTGTTCATCGACCGCTCGCCGTCGGGGGAGACAAAGATCATGCAGCGCGAGCTGGGCAGCTCGGCGTCGGTGAAGGGGTCATTGGGGAAATCGGTGCCGCCTTCGCGGGTCTTGGCGGCGTATTCGCGGCCGACCTCATCGTCGCGCACCTTGCCGATGAAGGCGGTCTTCAGCCCCATGTTGGCGACGCCCGCCACGGTGTTGGCGACCGAGCCGCCCGGGATCTGGTGGCGTTCGCCCATCTCCCCGTAGAGGAACTCGGACCGTTCCTGTTCGATCAGCTGCATGATGCCCTTCTCGATGCCCATCCGGTCCAGGAAGGCGTCGTCGCTTTGCGTCAGAACATCCATCACGGCATTGCCGATGCCGATCACGTCATATTGGGTCATAGAACCTTTTCCTCGAATTCGCAGAGATCCCGGATCAGGCAGGTACCGCACTTGGGTTTACGCGCCGTGCACACGTAGCGGCCATGCAGGATCATCCAGTGATGCGCATGCAACTGGAAATCCACCGGGATGTTATCTTCTATCGCCCGCTCCACGGCGACCACGTCCTTTCCGGGCGCGATGCCTGCACGGTTGCCAAGACGGAAGATGTGGGTATCGACCGCCTGCGCGGGAAAGCCCCACCACATGTTCAGCACGACATTGGCGGTCTTGCGCCCCACCCCCGGCAGCGCCTGCAGCGCCGCGCGGGAATTGGGCACCTCGCCGCCGTACTCCTCGACCAGGATCTTCGCCATCTTGATGACGTTCCTGGCCTTGTTGCGGTAAAGACCGATGGTCTTGATGTGCTCGATCAGACCTTCCTCGCCAAGCGCCAGCATCTTCTGCGGCGTGTCGGCAATGGGAAACAGATCGCGCGTCGCCTTGTTGACGCCAGCATCGGTCGCCTGGGCCGAGAGGGCCACGGCAACCAGCAGCGTATAGGCGTTCACGTGATCGAGCTCGCCCTTCGGCTCCGGCTCGGCCGCCTGGAAGCGGTCGAAGATCTCGCGCAGGATCGGATAGGGCAATTGGCGGGCCATGGGCGCGTTTCTGCCCTGAATTTTCTCTGGCAACAAGGTATTTAACCCCCGGGAAAGGGCTTCTGCGCAATCTGTGCCCGGAGGCAGGCAGATGACCGATTCTCAGACAGACCAGGCCGGGGAAGGTTCCGGCATCGGCCCGATTTCGGGCCTTGGCCCCGGCTGCATGGTTTTGACGCTCGACGGCGAGATGCCGATCGAGTGGCTGGCGCCGGGCGACAAGATGATCACCCGCGACCACGGTGCACAGCCGGTGCTGCATATCGCGCGGCTGCGCCAGATGCCCGACGGCAGCGCCCTGCCGTCGCCGTTGACCTTCCATCCCGGCGAACGCGGGCCGCAGGGCGAATTGCTGGAAACCCTGCGCGTCGCCCCGGGGCACCGCGCCCTGATCCGCCGCCCAGAGGTGGAGACCCAGTTCCGCGCGAAGGAGGCGCTGGCCCGCTTCTGCGACATCTCGCGCCGCAACCGCGCGCGGCCCGATCCGCGCATGGGCGGGCTGACCTATCACCTCATCATCATGGAACGGCACGAGATCATCTCGGCCGGCTCTCTCTGGGTCGAAAGCACGAACGCCCGAATGGCGGCACAGCTGGACCTGCCCCCGGCGGTGCGTCGCGCCACACGTCTCTTCGATGAGGGTCAGGGGCCGGCGCGCCCCTGCCTGACCCGAGAAGAGGCACTGACGCTGCGCCAGATCTGCCCACCGGACCTGTCCCTGCTCGACCTGCTGGCGGCCTGACTGCTGTCCAGCTGACGGATCGGGGCCTGCCCCGCGCCGCGCCCGCAACCTTTGCGCAGCTTCCGGGTCGCCAGACCCGGCGGGGACACATATCTTCGGGTCATGACACAGATCGCCCCCCTGTCCCCTGTCCAGACCTCCCTGCCCGACGCCGCGCCGGAGGATCGCTATCACTACGGCCTGATCCGCCGCGCGATCGAGGAGATCCGGGCGGCCGAGACGCCTCTGTCGCTGGAGGACCTGGCCGCGCGCATGCAGATGAGCCCGGCGCATTTCCAGCGTGTCTTCTCTGCCTGGGCGGGCATCTCCCCCAAGCGTTACCAGCAGTTCCTGGCCCTGGCGCGTGCCCGCCCGCTGCTGACCGCACGCGCCAGCACCGAGGAAAGCGCGGCGGCGGCGGGGCTTTCGGGCACCGGGCGGCTGCATGACCTGGTGCTGCGGTGGGAAGCGATGCGCCCGGGCGATGTGGCCCGCGGTGGTGCCGGCGTGGATATCGCCTGGGACGAGCTGGCCACCCCCTATGGCCCGGCGCTGGTCATGGCGACCGGGCGGGGCATCTGCGGCCTGGCCTTCACCGCCGAAACCGGGCGGGACGCCGCGCTGGCGGACCTGACCGCGCGCTGGCCCGCCGCGCAATACCACCACGACCCCGCACGCATCCGCCCCCTGGCCGAGGCCGCTTTCGAAGGCGGCGCGGCGCGCCTGCACATCATGGGCGGGCCGTTCCAGATCAAGGTCTGGGAGGCGCTGCTGGCCATCCCGGAGGGACAGACGTCCAGCTATTCCGACCTCGCCCACAGCATCGACGCCCCCCGTGCCAGCCGGGCCGTCGGCACCGCCGTGGGCAGGAACCCGATCGCCTGGCTGATCCCCTGCCACCGCGTGCTGCGCAAGGACGGGGGCCTGGGCGGCTATCACTGGGGCACCGAGCTGAAAGAGGTCCTGCTGACCCGCGAGGCGCTGCGCCAGCCGCAGGCCACGGACTGACACCCCCCGATCAGGTCCGATGCAGTCCTGCAACACTCCGTCTATCCTCGATGAGAGCGGAAACCCGCCTGCCCCGGGCGCGTTGCCCATTGGGCGCTTTCGCAACATCGGCTATGCCGAGAGCATAAGGACGGCCCCCCGTATGGCCTACCGGAGGAAAGAGACAGACATGACCCTGATGAAGAAATCCATTCTCGCGCTCTCGGGCGCTTCGCTGCTGGTGCTGACCGCCTGTGAGAACCCCGATGACGGCCAACGCAACACCCGCACCGGCGTGGGCCTGGGCGCGCTGGCCGGTGCCACCCTGGGTGCCATCGTGTCGGATGACGAAGGCAAGGGCGCCGTCGTCGGCGCCGCGCTCGGCGGCCTGGCCGGCGGGGCCTACGGCAACTACCTCGACCGCCAGGAAGCGCAGCTGCGCCAGTCCATGGGCAACCGCGTCGAGATTGTGAACACCGGCGACCGCCTGATCGTGACCATGCCGCAGGACATCCTGTTCGCCACCGACAGCGCCTCGCTGCGCCCGGATCTGACCGGCGACCTGCGCGACCTGGCCGTGTCGCTGAACGACTACCCGCAGACCAGCGTCCAGGTTCTGGGCCACACCGACAACACCGGGGCCGCCGCCTACAACCAGGACCTGTCGCAGCGTCGCGCTGGCACCGTCGCCTCGACCCTGATCGGCTATGGCGTCTCCGCCGGTCGTATCCAGGCCATCGGCCGCGGCGAAGATCAGCCGCGCGCATCGAACCTGACGCCCGAAGGCCGCGCGCAGAACCGTCGTGTGGAAATCGTGATCCTGCCGAACGCCCGCTGAGGCCGGCCCGGGCGGGCTTTCCCGCCCTCCCCGCCAAGGACAAAGGCCGCGTCCCCTCGGGCGCGGCCTTTTGCATGGGCTACTGGTCCTAACCCTTTGATGACCAAACCGCGCTAGGCTGCATGGCATGTTCTGCGTGCTGCTGACCATCGGCCCGCCGGGCGAGGACTTTCGCCCGCTGGAGGCCTATGAAGCGACCGTTCTGCCATTGCTGGCAGACTACGGCGGCGAACGGCTGGTCTGCCTGCGCCACCTCGACACGGGCGGCGAAACGCATCTCTACGCCTTCCCGGACGAAGCGGCGTTCAACCGCTACATGGCCGACCCCGCGCGCCGCCGCGCCGCGGCCCCGGTCGATCAGGCGGGGATCACAACCCGCTACCAGCCCGTGGTGATGCTGTGATGTAACGCGGCGGCGGCCTCAACTGCCGCGATAAGTGCTCATCCCGAAGGGGGAGATCAGCAGCGGCACATGGTAATGCGCCGCCTCGTCCGAGATGCCAAACCGGATCGGCACCACGTCGAGGAACCGCGGCTCTTCCGGCGCCGCGCCGCTGGCGTCGAGGTAGGCGCCAGCGTGGAACTCCAGCTCGTAGGTGCCGCAGGCGAAATGCGCCGCCGGCAGGATCGGGCTGTCGGTGCGCCCGTCGGCATTGGTCACCATCCTGGCCAGTTCATCCCGCGCGCCATTGGCCAGGCGGTACAGCACGACCTCCATCCCCGCCGCCGGAACGCCTCTTGCCGTATCAAGAACATGCGTCGTCAGGTAACCCTCGGCCATTCCCGACCCCTTTTGCCAAATTCCCCTTGAGCCTCCGCGGGGCGGGCGTCAAAGATGCCCGCGCCCCAGATGCAGACGGAGAGAACCACATGAACCGCTACCCGCGCAACATGATCGGCTACGGCCCCACCCCGCCGGACGCCCGGTGGCCCGGCGGCGCCAAGGTCGCGGTTTCCTTCGTTCTGAACTACGAGGAAGGGGGCGAGAACAACATCCTGCACGGCGACCCCGCGTCGGAGGCCTTCCTTTCGGAAGTGATCGGTGCCGTCCCGTGGGAGGGCAAGCGCCACTGGAACATGGAGTCGGTCTATGAATATGGCGCTCGTGCCGGGTTCTGGCGGATCCATCGCCTGTTCACAGAGAAGGGCATCCCGCTGACCGTCTACGGCGTGACCGATGCCCTGGCGCGCAGCCCGGAACAGGTCTGGGCCATGCAGGACGCCGGCTGGGAGATCGCCAGCCACGGCAAGAAATGGATCGAACACAAGGACATGCCCGAGGCCGAAGAGCGGACGATCATGCTCGACGCCATCGCCCTGCATGAGGAAGTGACCGGCGAGAAGCCCGAAGGCTGGTACACCGGACGCTGTTCCATGAACACGGTGAAACTGGCGGCCGAGCTGGGGATGAAATGGGTCTCCGACACCATCGATGACGACCTGCCCTATTGGGGCGATTTCGACGGCCACCGCACCCTGGTCATCCCCTACACGATGGACACCAACGACATGCGCTTTGCCGGGCCGGCCACCTTTGGCGGCCAGGAAGAGTTCTATGAATACCTGAAAGCGGCCTTCGACGAGCTTTATGCCGAGGGTGAGGCGGGATCGGCCAAGATGTTCTCCATCGGGATGCACTGCCGCCTGCTGGGCCGCCCGGGCCGCATCGCGGCGCTGCGCAAGTTCATCGACTACGCCCAGTCGAAGGGCGACGTCTGGTTCCCGCGCCGCATCGACATCCACGATCATTGGGCCGCCGAACACCCCCATGTCACCCCGGCCCTGGTCCCCAGCCAGATGCCCAAGGAGGAGTTCGTGCGCCTCTTCGGCGGCATCTATGAACATTCCCCCTGGGTGGCCGAACGCGCCTGGGAGGGCGAGCTGGGCCCGGTGCATGACCGCGCCAAGGGGCTGTGGAGCGCGCTTGTGCGGGTCTTC
The DNA here is from genome assembly GCF_020177265.1 of Pseudooceanicola marinus. GTDB lineage: Bacteria > Pseudomonadota > Alphaproteobacteria > Rhodobacterales > Rhodobacteraceae > Pseudooceanicola > Pseudooceanicola marinus_A. Next base: position 343,838 of record NZ_JAIVMC010000005.1, on the reverse strand, counting down.
CGCACTGCCTCGGACGAGGAACGCCTACAGGTTCTGGCGGCCCACCCCGACCTGGCCGGCAAGCTGGCCGATGCCAAGCGGCTGACGGCGGAAAGCGAGGATGAACAGTCCGGCGCGGGCCTGCTGGCGCTGACCGATGAGGAGCGCGCCTTCTTCACCGAGCACAACACGCTCTATACGGAAAAGTTTGGCTTCCCCTTTATTATCTCCGCAAAGGAGAATACCAAGGCGACGATCATGGAGGCGATGACGCGCCGTCTCGCCCATGACCGTGCCACCGAATTCAACGCCGCCTGTCGCCAGGTCGAACGCATCGCGTATCACCGTCTGGCGGCCCTGCTACCGGACAGCTGATGACGACAATCGACCGTATCGACCCCAATGTGCCGCTTTTCGTGCGGACCGGAATCAACCTCGCCTCCGAGGGGCTGGGCGCCAAGGCCGTCTGGGCCAGCGACGAGTTCTTCGCCCCGCTGGAACGGATGCTGAAGGACGCCCCGGCCGAGTTCTTTCCGGATCTCTACGATGACAACGGCAAGTGGATGGACGGCTGGGAAACCCGCCGCCGTCGCGGGGCCGGTCACGACAGCGCGGTCATCAAGCTGGCCGCCGCCGGGCGCATCCTGGGCTTCGACATCGACACCAGCCATTTCACCGGCAACTACGCGCCGGCGGCCCGGATCGAGGCCTGCACCTGCCTGAACGGCGACCCGACCGCCGACACCCGCTGGGTCGAGATCCTGCCGAACAAGCCGCTGTCGGCCTCCGATCACCACTATTTCCGCTGCGAAAGCTACGAAAGCTGGACCCACCTGCGCCTGCACATCTACCCCGACGGCGGCATCGCCCGCCTGCGGGTCTACGGCGTGCCGGAGTTGGACCCCTCGAACGAGGGCACCGAGCAGATCGACCTGGCCTCGGCGCTGAACGGCGGTCGCGTGCTGGCGTTTTCGGACGCGCATTACGGCGACTACAACCGCATCCTGGCCCCGGGTCGTGGGCGCGACATGGGCGATGGCTGGGAAACGCGGCGGCGTCGTGAACCCGGCTACGACTGGATGATCATCGCGCTTGGCGCGCGGGGCACCGTGTCGGGGATCGAGGTGGACACCAAGCACTACAAGGGCAACTACCCCGACGCCTGCCGCATCCAGGCCGCCGACATGTCGAACTTCGGCGACGGGCTGACCGATGCGCTGGTCACCTCCTCGATGTTCTGGGAAGAACTGCTGCCGCGGCTGAAGCTGGGTCCGGACGCGATCCACAACTTCACCGACGAGGTGGCGGACATCGGCCCCGTCACCCATATCCGGCTGAACATCCACCCCGATGGCGGCATCTCGCGCCTGCGCATCTGGGGCAAGCCGGTCTGGCACGGCAAATGAGCGCCCCGGTGACCTCCATCCGGGCCGAGCCGCTGACGGCAGAGGCCTTTGCCCCCTTCGGCGACGTGCTGGAGGTCACCGAGAGCTATGACAAGCTGATCAATGCGGGGATGTGCGAACGCTACCACGATCGCGCCACCCTCGATTTCGGTCCCGGTGGGCGCGCCGGGATCTCGATCTTCCGCGCCCAGGCGCGCGCCCTGCCCTATACCTGCGACCTGCTGGAACGGCACCCGGAGGGCAGCCAGGCCTTCGTGCCGATGACCGCCGCGCCCTGGCTGGTGATCGCCGCCGCGGACGCGGATGGCCGGCCCGGCGCGCCGCGCGCCTTCCTGCCCGAACCGGGCCAGGGGGTGAATTTCCACCGCGGCACCTGGCACGGCGTGCTTACGCCTTTGGCAGAGCCTGGCCTTTTCGCCGTGGTCGACCGCATCGGCGACACCCCCAACCTCGAAGAGCACTTCCTAGAGCATCCGTTTACTGTCACGCTCTGACATACGCCTCCGTCAAGAGAGGCCATGTCAGCAACAGGGGAAGTGACAATGACCGAGAGTTCCTTGGGAACCGCGGAGCAGCTCCGCGATCCGAATTACATGCCGCCGATCGGCGACGCCGTTCCGCTGGGGATCCAGCACGTGCTGGCGATGTTCGCCTCCAACGTGACGCCGTCGATCATCATCGCGGGGGCCGCGGGCTTCGGCTTCGGGTCGGACCAGGGGGCGCTCGGCTTCCCCGACATGACCTACATGATCCAGATGGCGATGCTGTTTGCCGGCGTCGCCACGATGTTCCAGACCATCGGCATGGGGCCGATCGGGGCGCGCCTGCCGATCGTGCAGGGCACCTCCTTCGCCTTTCTGCCGGTGATGATCCCGGCCGTGGCGGGGCGCGGCACCGAAGGCATGGCCGCGCTGATGACCGGGGTGATGATCGGCGGGATCTTCCACTTCTGCATCGGCTTCTTCATCGGGCGGCTGCGATTTGCCCTGCCGCCGCTGGTCACCGGGCTGATCGTGCTGATGATCGGCCTGGCCCTGCTGAAGACCGGCATCCAGTATGCCGCAGGCGGTGTGCCCCTGGTCGGCCAGCCCGAGTTCGGCACCGCCGCCATGTGGATCCCGGCGCTGGTGGTGATCGTCGTGGCGCTTGGCCTGTCGTTCTTCACCACCGGGCTTCTGTCCGTCGCCTCGGTGCTGATCGGCATCCTCGCGGGCTATGCCGTGGCCGCCGTCATGGGCCAGGTCAGCTTCGGCAACGTGGGCAACGCCAGCCTCTTCGACCTGCCGATGCCGTTCCAGTGGGGCTTCGGCTTCGACCCGGCGATCATCATCGGCATGTGCTTCATGGCGATCATCTCGGCCATCGAGACGGTGGGCGACACCTCCGGCATCACCAAGGGCGGCGCGGGGCGCGAGGCCACCGACCGCGAGATCGAGGGCGCGACCTTTGCCGACGGTTTCGGCTCGGCCCTGGCTGGCGTCTTCGGCGGGCTTCCCAACACATCCTTCAGCCAGAACGTCGGCCTGATCGCCATGACCGGCGTGATGAGCCGCCACGTGGTCACCATCGGCGCGGTCTTCCTGATCCTCTGCGGGCTGATCCCCAAGGTGGGCGCGGTGATCAACACGGTGCCGATCAACGTCCTCGGCGGCGGCGTCATCGTGATGTTCGGCATGGTCGCGGCCTCGGGCATCAACATGCTGTCCGACGTGGTCTGGAACCGCCGCAACATGATCATCCTGGCGGTGTCGCTCTCGGTGGGCTTTGGCCTGCAGCTGGAGCCCTCGGCGCTGCAGCACCTGCCGCGCACCCTGCAGATCCTGCTGACATCGGGCCTGCTGCCCGCTGCCGGCCTGTCGATCATCCTCAACCTCGTGCTGCCCGACGAAACCCCGGAAGAGCACGCCGAGGCAGAGGCGGAGATCGAGGCGCATAAAACCGACGCCGCCTGACGGCCCGGGCCTCGTGCAACGAAAAAGGCGCGCCCCGCGGGGCGCGCCTTTGCCTTCGGCGAGGATACTTAGCGCCAGAAAATGATCACAGGCGCTCGATCGCAAGCGCAATGCCCTGGCCACCGCCAATGCACATGGTGATCAGCGCCTTCGATCCGCCGATCCGCTCCAGTTCATACAGAGCCTTCACGGTGATGATCGCGCCGGTGGCACCCACCGGGTGGCCCAGGGCGATGGCACCGCCATTGGGGTTCACCTTGGCGGTGTCCAGACCCAAGGCGCGGTTCACCGCGATGGCCTGGGCGGCGAAGGCCTCGTTCGATTCGATCACATCGAAGTCCGACGCCTTCAGCCCGGTCTTCTCCAGCAGCTTTTCCACCGCCGGGATCGGGCCCACGCCCATCACCTCGGGGCGGACGCCGGCATGGGCATATCCCAGGATCCGGGCGCGCGGTTTCAGTCCGGCGGCCTCGGCGGCCGAGGCGCGAGCCAGCACCAGCGCCGCCGCGCCGTCGTTGAGGCCGGAGGCATTGCCCGCCGTCACCGTGCCGTCCTTCTGGAAGGCCGGACGCAGCCCCGCCAGCGCCTCGGCGGTGGTCGAGGGTTTGGCATGTTCGTCGGTGGTGAACTCGACCTCCTGGCGCTTCACCTTCACGGTGACCGGCACGATCTGCTCGGCGAAATGGCCCGCCTCGATGGCGGCGCCGGCGCGGCGCTGGCTTTCCAGCGCGAAGGCGTCCTGATCCTCACGGGTGATCGTGGTCTCGGCGGCCACGTTTTCCGCCGTCACGCCCATGTGGCCGGTGCCGAAGGGGCAGTTCAGCGCCCCCAGCATCATGTCGAGCGTCTTCACGTCGCCCATCTTGGTGCCCCAGCGTTGCCCCTGGATGATGTAGGGCGAGCGCGACATGTTCTCGGCCCCGCCGGCGACGGCGAAATCGGCATCGCCGAGCATCAGCGACTGGGCGGCAGACACGATGGCCTGGGCGCCAGAGCCGCAGAGGCGGTTCACGTTCATCGCGGGCGTCGTCTCGGGGATGCCCGCCTGCATCGCGGCGACGCGGCTGACGTACATGTCGCGCGGCTCGGTGTTGATGACATGGCCCATGACCACGTGGCCCACCTGGGCGCCCTCGACGCCCGCGCGCTCCAGTGCTGCCTTGGTGACGGTGGTGCCCAGGTCGATGGGCGAGACACCGGCCAGGCTGCCACCAAAGGTGCCGATGGCGGTGCGCGCACCGCTGAGAATGACGATATCGTCCATGAGATCCTCCCGAAGATGTTTCGGGCCGACCCTACCACCGCACCGCCCCGTGGCGACAGTGACGGTGCGTTATTCGGCGGCCTGCCCGGGCGCCAAGGGCACCCGGCCCGCCGATGTCAGAACCGCGCAGTCAGCACCCTCAAAGGCCACGGTCGAAAGGAACCGGGGCCCGTCCGAATGCCCCGCCCCGGTATCGATGTCGATGTGATTGCCGAAATGGCTCACCTCGTCGACAATGGTGTGGCCATGGACGATCAGCCAGGGATGCGGGCCGGTCTCGGCATAGAACTCGTCCCGGATCCAGACCAGGTCCTGCTCGTCCTGCGCCTCCAGGGCGATGCCGGGCCGGATGCCCGCGTGGACGAACAGCAACGCGTCCCGCTCCGCCCAGAGCGGCAACCCGTCGAGGAAATCCCGGTGCGCCTGCGGCACCTTTTCCCGCGCCTCAGCATGCAGGTCGGCGACGGACCGGTCGGGCCCGGTCGCCACCCCGTAGCTTTCCAGCGTGGCACAGCCGCCCAGGCGGTAATGCGTCCACGGGGCGCCGGACTTGATCGCCGGGTCGTCAAGCCGGGCATTTTCCAGGAAGCGGCGGAACATGCGGTCATGGTTGCCCAGCAGGATCGTCCAGTTGCGCCCCTCGGCCCGGCCTGTGATCAACCGGTCGATCACCGCACGCGCCTCGGGCCCCCGGTCCACCAGGTCGCCGGTAAAGATCACCTCATCCGGCCCGCCCGGCCCGTCGCGCCCGCCGTCCGCCGCGATCCGCGCCAGCGCCCCGTCCAGAAGGTCTATCTGTCCGTGGATGTCCCCGATGGCATAGATGGTCATGAAAGCCTCGTCGCTGCGTCGCGGCAAAAGGATCATCTTTGCCCGCCAAAGACCAGCGCCCGGACGACACATTTTCATGACAGCGGATGACAGGCGCCCCGCCACTGTCTTCACTTCGTCAAAAATACTCCGGGGGGAATTGAGCCGAAGGCTCAAGGGGGGCAGAGCCCCCGAACCGCGACCCGAACGAAAAAGGGCCGCACCCTGCGGCGCGGCCCCTCTCGGAAACAGGGTCAGACGTCGATCAGACGGCGAACTCCAGCGGACGGATCTGCTGGAACAGGCCGGTGTCGCGCAGGGCCTTCACCGTTTCCGGCTTGGTCTTCTCGTCGAGGTACAGCAGCGCGATCGCCTGCTTGCCCGTGGCCGTGCGGCCCAGGGTGAAGTTGGCGATGTTCTGGCCGTTCTCACCCAGGGTGGTGCCCAGGGTGCCGATCACGCCCGGCACGTCCTCGTTGGTGGTGTAAAGCATGTGCTCCCCCACCTCGGCGTCGATGTTGATGCCCTTGATCTGGATGAACCGCGGCTTGCCGTCGGAGAAGACGGTGCCGGCGCAGCTGCGTTCACGCTCGGGCGTGACGATGGTCACCTTGATGTAGCCGTCGAAGGTGCCGCCCTTGGACTGCGAGGTGGTCGAGACCTGGGTGCCACGCTCCTTGGCGACGACCGGGGCCGACACCAGGTTCACGTCCGGGTTGGCCTTCTTCAGGATGCCGGCGATCACGGCACAGTTCAGCGCGCCCTGGTTCATGTCAGCGGCAACACCGTCGTAGAGGATGTTGATGGCGTTGATCGGCTCGTCGGTCAGCTGGCCGATGAAGTTGCCGAGGTGACCGGCCAGGTCGACCCAGGGGCCCATGACCTTGGCTTCTTCCGCAGTCATCGAGGGCATGTTCAGCGCGTTTTCTACGGCGCCGTCCAGCAGGTAGTTCGACATCTGCTCGGCCACCTGCAGGGCGACGTTTTCCTGCGCCTCGGTGGTGGCGGCGCCCAGGTGCGGGGTGCAGACCACGTTGGGCAGGTTGAACAGCGGGTTCTCGGTGGCGGGTTCTTCCTTGAACACGTCGAAGGCGGCGCCGGCCACGTGACCGGATTTCAGCAGGTCCGCCAGGGCCTGTTCATCCACCAGGCCGCCGCGGGCACAGTTGATGATCCGCACGCCCTTCTTGGTCTTGGCCAGGTTTTCCGCCGACAGGATGTTGGCGGTCTGCTCGGTGAAGGGCACGTGCAGGGTGATGAAATCGGCGCGGGTCAGCAGCTCGTCCAGCTCGACCTTTTCGACGCCCATCTTCTTGGCCTTTTCCTCGCCCAGGAAGGGATCGTAGGCCACGACCTTCATCTTCAGGCCCAGGGCGCGGTTGCAGACGATGCCGCCGATGTTGCCGGCGCCGATGACGCCCAGGGTCTTGCCGGTCAGCTCGACACCCATGAACTTCGACTTTTCCCACTTGCCGGCGTGGGTCGAGGCGCTGGCCTCGGGGATCTGGCGGGCCACGGCGAACATCATCGCGATGGCGTGTTCCGCAGTCGTGATCATGTTGCCATAGGGCGTGTTCATCACGATCACGCCCTTCTTGGAGGCCGCTTCCTTGTCGATGTTGTCGGTGCCGATGCCGGCGCGGCCGATCACCTTCAGGTTGGTGGCGTTTTCCAGGATCTTCTCGGTGACCTTGGTGGCCGACCGGATGGCCAGGCCGTCATACTGGCCGATGACCTCGGCCAGCTTGTCCTTGTCCTTGCCAAGGTCGGGCTGGAAATCCACGTCGATGCCGCGATCCTTGAAGATCTGGACGGCGGCGGCGGACAGCTTGTCGGAAATCAGAACTTTGGGGGCCATGTCAGGCGCTCCTTCGAAAGTCGGAATTGGGATCTGGACGGCGCGGGCACCGCGCCGGGGAAAGACTGGAGATGCGGGACGGTGGGATCTCTCCCACCGTCGACCGGCTTAGTCCTGCTCGTCGAGGCAGGCCTCGAAGGCCCATTTCAGCCAGAGCGTCAGGGCTTCCACGTCGGAGGCCTCGACCGTGGCACCACACCAGACACGCAGGCCGGCGGGGGCGTCGCGATAGGCGCCCACGTCATAGGCCGCGTTGTAGTCTTCCAGCTTCTTGGCGACGGCCTTGGCGAACTTCGCCGGATCCTTGATGCGATCATCGGTGAACTTCAGGCAGACGGAGGTGTTCGAACGCGTGGCGTCATCCTCGGCCAGGTTCGCGATCCAGTCGTTGCGGTCGCAGAAGTCCCACAGGATCTTGGCGTTGGTATCCGCCCGCTTCATCAGTCCGTCCAGGCCGCCGACTTTCTTCGCCCAGTCCAGCGCGACGAGGTAATCCTCGACCGCCAGCATGGAAGGCGTGTTGATCGTCGCGCCTTCGAAGATGCCGTCGATCAGCTTGCCGCCCTTGGTCATGCGGAAGATCTTCGGCAGCGGCCAGGCGGGGGTGTAGCTCTCCAGACGCTCGACGGCGCGGGGGCTCAGCACGATCATGCCGTGGGCCGCTTCGCCGCCCATCACCTTCTGCCAGGAGAAGGTGGTCACATCCAGCTTGTCCCAGGGCAGGGCCTGGGCGAAGGCGGCGGAGGTGGCGTCACAGATTGTCAGGCCGGCGCGGTCGGCGGGGATCTTGTCGCCGTTCGGCACGCGCACGCCCGAGGTGGTGCCGTTCCAGGTGAAGACGACGTCGGTGTCGAAATCAACCTCGGCGAAATCCACGATCTGGCCGTAGTCGGCGGTCTTCACCTCGGCGTCGATCTTCAGCTGCTTCACCACGTCGGTGACCCAGCCGGAGCCGAAGGATTCCCAGGCAACCATGGTGGCCTTGCGTTCGCCCAGAAGCGACCACATGGCCATCTCGACGGCGCCGGTGTCGGAGGCGGGCACGATGCCGATCTTGTACTCGGCCGGAATGCCCAGGATCTCGCGCGTGGTCTCGATCGCCGCCTTCAGCTTTTCCTTGCCAACCTTGGCACGGTGCGAGCGGCCGAGCGGAGCGTCGGCGAGCATGTCCAGAGAGTAATGGGGGATCTTGGCGCAGGGGCCAGAGGAAAAACGCGGATTTGCCGGCCGCGTGGCCGGATGCTTGTCAGTCATAATGACTTAACCTTCCAGATAAGCGCCCCTCGTTGGGGAGGGGTGTCCCACCGCCGCATATACGGACGATTCGGCCCCCGCGCAATCACGCAGATGTCGCATCCCGTCCGCATCGGGTCGCATTTCCGGCAAATCGGGCGCCCCGTGACGCCTATCGGAAACCCGGTCCTGCCACCGGGATCGGGCCCGCCGGGCGCCCCGTCATAGCCCGAACGGGCATTGATACATCTTCCACCCTTGTTTTTCCGGGCGGCGTGATAAGCTGACCCTGCGTCAATAGCGCGCAGCCACCGCAGACACGCTCGACAGGTATCGGAGGAAGCCCATCCATGCGTTTGCCCAGCCAAAGCCTATCCACCCTCGCCGGGGTCCTGATCCTTTCCGCAACCGCCCTTTCCGCCGAAACCGCGCTGGAACGCGGCGCATACCTGGTGGAAGGGCCCGCCGCCTGCGGCTCCTGCCACACGGCGCCCATGCCCGGGGCCGCGCCGCTGGCCGGGCGGACCCTGGTGGAGCCGGCATTCACCGCCGAGGTGCCCAACATCACCCCGGGTTCGCGCATCGCCGACTGGTCCGACGCGGAGCTGGTGCGCGCCATCCGCGAGGGCATCCGCCCCGACGGGTCCGTCATCGGCCCGCCGATGCCCATCATGCTCTATCGGCACCTGTCGGACAGCGACGTGATGGCCATGGTCACCTACCTGCGCACCGTCCCGGCGGTGGAGACCGAGTTCAAGGCCTCGACCTACCCCTTCCCCCTGCCGCCCGCCTATGGACCGCCGATCGACAGCGTCGCGGATGTCCCGCGCGAGGTCAGCGTGGCCTATGGGGAATACCTGGCGGGTCCCGTGGCCCATTGCCTGGAATGCCATTCGCTGAAGGACGGGATGCCCGACCTCGACGGGCACCTGGGCGGTGGCGGCCACACCTGGGAAGGCCCCTGGGGCGTTTCCGTCGCGGCCAACCTGACCAGCCACGAGGACGGGCTGGCCAACTACAGCGATGCCGAGATCGCCAAGATGATCACCCGGGGCATCCGCCCCGACGGATCACAGATGCACCCGCCGATGTCCTACCGCCACTATGCCAACATGACCGAGGACGACGTGGCGGCCCTGATCCTCTACCTGCGCACCTTGCCGCCGATCCCCGACGGCGGCTGACGCGCGAACCGCTGGCCTTCGCCCCGCCGCCTGTCTTATAGCGGCGGGGAACCCAAGGAGGCCGCGCCATGTTCACCGTCACCCTGCTGACCGCCCCCACCTCGCCCGCGCTGGACACCGCGCTGGTGACCGCCCTGCGCAATGCCTGGGCCGGCGGAGAGATCCGCGTGCTGGCCGATGGCGAGGCGGCGGAGTTCCCGGTGGACAGCGCCCCCGCGAATTTCGAAGAGACCTGGGCCGAGCTGCAGAAACAGGGCGTCGACCTCTGCCTGCAACCGACCGAAGGGCGGCGCAAGAAGATGCTGCTGGCGGACATGGATTCGACCATGATCCAGCAGGAATGCATCGACGAACTGGCCGACGAGGCCGGGGTGGGCGAACGGGTGAAGGACATCACCGCCCGCGCCATGAACGGCGAGCTGGATTTCGAAGGCGCCCTGACCGAACGCGTGGGACTGCTCAAGGGGCTGCCTGTCTCGGTCATCGACCAGGTGCTGGCGACGCGCATCACCCTGATGCCCGGCGGCCCCGAACTGCTGGCCACGATGAAGGCGACGGGCGCCTATTGCGCGCTGGTCTCCGGCGGTTTCACCATGTTCACCGCCCAGGTCGCGGCAAGGCTCGGCTTCGACGAAAACCGCGCCAACACCCTGCTGACCGACGGCGACACCCTCTCGGGCGAGGTCGCCCGCCCGATCCTGGGCCGCGAAGCCAAGGTCGAGGCGCTGGAACAGATCACCGCCCGCCTGGGCATCACCGAGGCCGAGGTGCTGGCCGTGGGCGACGGCGCCAACGACCTCGGCATGCTGACCCGCGCAGGCGCGGGCGTGGCGCTGCACGCCAAGCCCTCCGTCGCGGCGCAATGCCAGCTGCGGGTGAACTTCGGTGACCTGACCGCGCTGCTCTACCTGCAGGGCTACGCCCGCGAGGACTTCGCGGCGCCGGCCGCCTGATCCCTCCCGACGCTACGGCAGCGCCGCGCCGCCTGTCCGGCAGGGCGCGGGCCACTGCCTTGCCCGAATCGCGAAAACCGCGTCCCCTTCCGCCTGCGCATCGCTAGGGAGGACGCCATGCCCCGCTACCTGCTGATCTACAAGGCCGAGACATCCCAGACGCCGCAAACCCCGGAGGCCGCCGAGGAGGCGATGGCCGCCTGGGGCGCCTGGATCGAGACGCTGGGCCCCAAGCTCGTCGACCCGGGCAATCCTGTCGGCAAAAGCTGGACGGTGACCGCCGAGGGCGCGCGCGAAGGCGGCAACAGGCCCCCGATCATGGGCTATTCCATCCTGGAGTGCGACACGCTTGAGGAGGCCTGCACCCTGACCGCCAAGAACCCGATGGTCGCGGGCGGCGGCGAGGTGGAGGTCACCCCCCTGGTCGAGATGGAGACCTAGGCCCCGGCGATCCGCCCAATGCTGCGCCACTGTACCCGTCGGTCGGGCTTCGCTGCGCGCCCTGTCATTGCCGCGTCGTGCTCAAGGGCCTAACCCTTGGCGCAGATTTGACTGAACGGACGGGACTCCGCCGCCATGGCTTCCGAAACCACCATTACCTCCGGCGCCCTCACGGCGCGCGTCTCCGACCTGGGCGCGGAACTACAAAGCCTGACCCACGACGGGGCGGAGCTGCTTTGGCAGGGCGATCCGGCCTACTGGTCGGGGCGTGCGCCGCTGCTCTTTCCCATCGTCGGCCGCGCGCCGGGGGACGAGATCGCGGTGGATGGCGCCCGGGCTACGATGAAACAGCACGGATTCGCCCGCCGCAGCCACTGGATCCTGGCGCGGCGCTGCGAAGCGGGCTGTACCCATATCCTCGGGGACACCCCCGAGACCCGCGCGGTCTATCCCCGGCCTTTCCGCCTGACGCAAAGCCACGCGGTGACAGGCGCAACGCTGTCGGTCATGGTCGAGGTCGCCAACACCGGCGACGCCCCCCTGCCCTTCGGCCTGGGGTTTCACCCCGCCTTCGCCTGGCCCCTGCCCGGCGCCACCGGCCCGGCGGAGATCCGACTGGACAATGGCGCGGAACCGGCTCTGGCGCGGCTGGATGGTGACGGGTTGCTGGCGCCCGAGGCGCTGCCCTCGCCCTTCACCCGCGGGAGGCTGACCGTCACCCCGGATCTTTTTGATGCCGACGCGATGATCTTCCCCGAAGGCGCGGGGTCGGGCCTCAGCTATTCCGCCCCCGGCGCGCCGCGCCTGTCGTTCCGGTTCGACAACTGCCCGGCCCTGGGGATCTGGTCGAAGCCCGGCGGCGCCCCCTTCCTGTGCATCGAGCCCTGGCATGGCCTGGCGGCCCGCGCGGGCAGCGGCCCGGAGATCGCCGACCGCCCCCTGTCGCAAAGCCTCGCACCGGGGGAAGCGGCACAGTTCGGCTGGTCCGTCACCGTGGGATGATACGCCTACCTGCGAATGAGACGCATTTTTAACCGCATGTTTTTGTTTGACTTTCCCCCGCCCAGCGCCCATTTGGCCGCCACGGGGAGTAGCAAACCCCGGGGCTGACCCCGGGTGGAGGCACGTCAACATTCTCGCGGCTCATCCGCGTGGCGTGCCTGGCCCAATCCGGGGCCTTGCGAGACCGTGGCGCGGCGATCCGAAAGGGCGGGATCGTGGTGCCGCCGGCCTGTCCGGCTCTCCCCCGGTCCGCGCGAAAGTCAGATCCCATGACCCCGATCACCATCGGCATCCTTGCCGTTTCCATGTCCGTTGACGCCTTCGTCGCCTGTCTCGGCAAGGGCGCCGCGCAGCGCCCCGTGGGCCTGGGCCCCGCCCTTCGCACCGGCGCCATCTTCGGCGCGGTGGAGGCGATCACCCCGCTGATCGGATGGGGCGCGGGCGTCGCCGCCAATCGCTACGTCGAGGCTGTGGATCACTGGATCGCCTTCGCCCTGCTGTCGGCCGTCGGCCTGCACATGCTGTTCCAGGCCCTGTCGCGCGACAGCGAGGCCGCGCCGGCGCCCTCGTCGCTGTGGCGCACGCTGCTGACCGCCGTCGGCACCTCGATTGACGCCATGGCCATTGGCGTGTCGCTCGCCTTCCTGCAGGTGAACATCCTGGTGATCGCGATCATCATCGGCCTGACCACCATGACGCTCAGCACCTCGGGCCTGCTGGCCGGGCGCCTGCTGGGTCGCCGTTTCGGGCGGATCGCGGAGATGTTGGGGGGTGTGGCGCTGATCGGCCTGGGCGGCTCGATCCTGCTGCGACATCTGGGCGCCGCCTGAACGGCGCCCAGCAGTCTGTCAGATCGGATCAGGCACCGTAGGGCACCCAGACCGTCTTCACCTCGGTGGCCTGCTCCAGGAAGGCGCGGCCCTCGGCGGTCTCCCAGTCGGTCGCCAGGCCATTGTTGACCCAGGTGCGTTTCAGGCTGGCGGCGCTGCCTGCCTCGATCACCGCGCTGATGTCCGAGGCGGAGAAGCTCCAGACCGCGTCGATGTCGAAATGCTGCGCCATGGTCGGCGCCAGTTCGGCGTGCGACCCAGTCAGGATGTTGACCACCCCGCCCGGTACATCGGAGGTGTCCAGCACCTGGTAGAAGTCGGTCGCGGTCAGCGGTGCGGCCTCGCCCGCCACCAGCACCACGCGGTTGCCCATGGCAATCGCCGGCGCCAGCACCGATATCAGGCCCAGCAAAGGCGCCTCATCCGGGCAGAAGGCCCCGATCACGCCCACGGGTTCGCGCACCGCCAGGGCCATGCCCCGCATCGGCACCTGCCGCAGGTCGCCGCCGAACTTGTCGGCCCAGGCGCCATAGCTGAACAACCGGCTGACGGCGGCCTCGACCTCGGCCTTGCCGCCCTTGCCGGTCACCGCGTCGATGCGCGCGGCGAACTCCTCCGCCCGGGCCTCCAGGTTCTCGGCGATGTAGTAGAGGACCTGGGCGCGGTTATGCGCCGTGGCCCCGGCCCAGCCAGCGGCGCCGCGTGCCGCCTCGACCGCGTTGCGCAGATCCTTGCGGTTGGCGATGCCCACCTGGCCCAGGGCCTTGCCGTCCTTGCCGTAGACATGGCGCACATAGCCGCCATCGGGCCGCGCCTGCTTGCCGCCGATATAGAGCTTCGCCGTGCGGTCCAGCCCCTCGGGCAGTTCGGGCTCCCCCGTGACCGGGGCGGCGGCTTTCAGCGCCTTCCGCTTCGCGGCGGGCTTGGTGTAGGCCTGAAGCCCTTCCCAGCCGCCCTCGCGGCCAAAGCCGCTTTCGCGTACCCCGCCGAACCCGGCGGCGGCGTCGAACATGTTGGTGCCGTTGATCCAGACGACCCCCGCCACCAGCTTGGGCGCCACATCCAGCGCGACGTTGACGTTTTCCGACCAGACCGAGGCCGCCAGCCCGTAGCGGGTGTTGTTGGCCAGATGCACCGCCTCCGCTGGCGTGCGGAAGGTGGTGGAGACGAGGACGGGGCCGAAAATTTCCTCCTGCATCAGCGGATCGGCGGGCTCCAGCCCCTCGATCAGCGTCGGCGGGTAGTAGCAGCCCTCGGGCGCCGTGCCTTGGGTCACCACGCCGCCCGATCCGGCGACCAGCCCCTTGATCCGGGCCAGCTGCTCGGGATGGACGATGGCGCCGACGTCGATGCATTTGTCCAGCGGGTTGCCAACGCGAAGCGACTGCATCCGCAGCTTCAGCTTCTCGTGGAACCGCTCGGCCACGCCTTCCTGGACCAAGAGGCGCGACCCGGCGCAGCAGACCTGCCCGCCGTTGAACCAGATCGCATCCACCAGCCCTTCGACCGCCGAATCCAGATCGGCATCCTCGAAGACGATGAGGGGCGACTTGCCCCCCAGCTCCAGCGTCAGGCCCTTGGCCTGGCCCGCGGTGGCTTCGCGGATCTTGCGGCCGACCTCGGTGGAGCCGGTGAAGGCCACCTTGTCGACGCCCTCGTGCGCGACCAGCGCGGCACCCACGGCCCCGTCGCCGGTGACGATGTTGACCACGCCCTTGGGCAGACCGGCCTGACGGCAGATGTCGGCAAACAGCAGGGCGGTCAGAGAGGTCCATTCGGCGGGTTTCAGAACCACCGTGTTACCCATGGCCAGCGCGGGCGCGATCTTCCACGCCAGCATCAGCAGGGGGAAGTTCCAGGGCACCACCTGCCCGCAGACGCCCATGGCAGCGCGGTCCGGCAGCTCGGCCTCCATCAGCTGGGCCATGCCCGCGTGATAGTAGAAATGCCGCGCCACCAGGGGCACGTCGATGTCGCGCGCCTCGCGGATCGGCTTGCCCGAGTCGAGGCTTTCCAGAACGGCGAAAAGGCGGGCGTGTTTCTGCACCAGCCGTGCCAGGGCGTAGAGGTGCCGCGCGCGGCCCTTGCCGCCCAGCTTCTCCCAGCCGTCCTGCGCCTTGCGCGCCGCGGCCACGGCGGCGTCCACGTCGGCGGGGCTGGCTTGCGTCACCTCGGCCAGCACCTCGCCGGTGGCGGGGTTGATCGTCTCGAAGGTATCGCCGGGGGCGGTGAACTCGCCATTGATGAAGGCGCCGAACCGGCTGCCCTGATCGACGATCCAGGCCAGCGCGTCACCGGCGGCTTCGGGGGCGGGGCCATAGTCCATGGTCTCGAAAATGTCCTTGATGCTCATATCCCAGCCCTCAGCTTGCGGCGTGGCGCCAGGCGGCCGAATAGGCGCCGGTCACGTGATGTTCCAACTGCCGCTCGATATCGCCAAGCAGCGAAGAGGCCCCGAACCGGAAGAGGTCGGGCCGCAGCCAGCGGTCGCCCAGCTCTTCCTTGATGAGGGAGAGGTAGACCAGCGCATCCTTGGCCTTGCTGATGCCCCCGGCGGGTTTGTAGCCGACATGGATCCCGGTGCGCTGGTGGTAGTCGCGGATGGCGCGGATCATCACCAGGCTGACGGGCAGCGTGGCGTTGACGCTTTCCTTGCCGGTCGAGGTCTTGATGAAATCGGCGCCCGCCATCATGCAGACCAGGCTGGCGCGGGCGACGTTTTGCAATGTGCCCAGCTCTCCGGTGGCCAGGATCGCCTTCACGTGGGCCTCGCCACAGGCGGCGCGGAAAGCTTTCATCTCATCGTAAAGGGCCTGCCAGTTGCCTTGCAGGACATGGCGGCGGGTGATGACGATGTCGATCTCCTCGGCCCCGGCCTTCACGCTTTCACCAATCTCTGCCACGCGCAGATGGAAGGGCGACAGGCCCGCGGGGAAGCCGGTGGAGACGGCAGCGACGGGGATGCCCGAACCTTGCAGCGCGTCATGGGCGGTGGCGACCATGTCGTGATAGACGCAGACCGCACCGGTGGTCAGGTCAGGCAGGCCCATGGCCTCCAGCAGGTCGGCGCGCACCGGCTGGCGGGCCTTGGCGCAGAGGCGCCGCACGCGGCCCTCGGTGTCGTCGCCCGCAAGGGTGGTCAGGTCGATGCAGCTGATCGCACGGGCCAGCCAGGCCGCCTGATAGTCCTTCTTGACCGACCGCCGCCCCGGCAGGCTTGCCGCGCGTCGTTCGATGGCCGAGCGATTGGCACGGGCCGACAGGACCCAGTCCATGTCCAGCTCCATCCCGGGGTTTCGCATCGCATCGGCGGTGTCGATGGTCTGGGGCAGTTGCGCGGGGCCATTGGTGGACCGCGCCTGTCCCTCTGTCTTGCTCTGCATGGCAGACCTCCTGAGCTTCGTCCCGGCGCGCACCCCGGGTCCCCGTCCCGCGACGCCGCCGTTGCCGGGGCGGGCCCGGACGGCCCGATCTTGCTTCCCGGCAATGCCTTGCGGATACAACTTTGGCCCGGTCCTGTCCACGACGGGCACCCGCCCGGCGCGCTGCCCGGACGTCACCCGCGTGTGGGCGCTGGGGATCAGCTGGGGTGAACGAAGGCCTTGGCCAGCGCGCGGAACCCCTCGCGCAGCAGCGCATCCTCGGCGGTTTCGGTCACCGGCACGTAGAGGCCCTGAAGCGCCGCGAGATAGGCGCGCGACAGCGGCACTTGACCCACGAGCATGGCCTGCTGACCCAACCAGAGGCTCTTGGCGGCGGCCATCTCGGCGCCCAGGAGCAGGCCAAGCGCCTCTGCCGGGCTGGCCTCGGCCAGCTCGAAGGGCAGCGCATCGGCCCGCGCCAGGGCCTCGTCGAGGCCCTGCGGGCGTTCCTCGACACAGCCCAGGGCCTTGGCCAGCCGGGGGGTGGCGCTGGCGCGCAGGTGGATGGCCTCGCCGGCCGACAGGGTGACCCAGAGGGTTTCGCGCACCCCCGGCAGCACGGCCAGGCCGTCCCAATGGGGGTTGAGCGTCTGGAAGCCCAGCAGGCGCAGGCGCTGCCCGGCGGTCAGCGCGCCCAGGGGCGGCAGATAGATCCCGTCGGGGGCCTTCTGCATCTGCTCGGGCATCAGCTTGCCCGGCAGGTCATTGCCCGGCACGCCGGGGGCGCCCACCAGGATCCGCGCCTCGGGGGCGCAGGGGTGATCTTCGGTCACCCCGTCCGGGCCCCAGGCGCGGGGCGTGCCGATTTCCTGTCCGATCCAGCTCATGCCACCGTGATAGGGCGCGCGGGACCGGATGGTCAATCAATTGCCGCAGGCGCGGGCCTAGCCGTCGCCCAGATAGCGCCGCAGCCCGGGGGGCGGATCGGCCAGCAGGGCGGCGGTCGGCGCGGGCGGCGCGGCGCGGCCCTCGTCCACCAGCACGATCTGATCCGCGATGCGTTCCGCGTCCTTCGGATCATGGCTGACCATCAGCAGGGTGGCGCCGGTTTCCGCCTGCAACTCCGCCACCAGCGCCAGCATCTCGGCGCGCAGGGCCGGGCCAAGCGCGGCAAAGGGTTCATCCAGCAGCATCAAGGGCCGTGCCTGCACCAGCACCCGGGCAAGGGCGGCGCGGCTTTGCTGGCCGCCCGACAGCTCGGCCGGGCGCCGCTGCGCCATGCCGTCCAGCCCGACCCGTTCCAGCGCGCGTTCGATCCGGGCGCGGGCTGCGGCATCGACCCGGCCGCGGGACGAGATGCCGAGGGCGAGGTTGCGCATCAGGTTGAGGTGGGGAAAGAGATTGCCGTCCTGGAACAGCATCGCCACGGGCCGCGCGCCGGGGGCCAGCCGGTCGATGCGCGCGCCGTCCCACAGGATCTGTCCCGCCACCGGATCCAGGAACCCGGCAATGGCGCCCAGCAGGGTCGACTTGCCCGCCCCCGACGGCCCCAGCACCGCCACCCGGGCACCGGCACCCAGGGCGAAATCGGCCGACAGGCGGAAATCGCCCTGCATCAGCTCCACCCGTTTCAGGTGCAGGCCATCTTGCTCAGGCATCGCGCCCTCCCATCCGGTCGAAGATCCAGAATATCCCGAAAGACAGCCCCAGCAGGACCAGCGCCGCGCCCCAGGCCGCCTCGGTCCGGTAGGCGCCCATCAGGCGATACATCAGCAGAGGCAGGGTTTCTCGGTCCTCGGTGCCGAAGAGGGTGATGACCCCCAGGTCCCCCATCGACAGGGCGGCGGCGATCCCGGCGGCGAAGCCCAGCGGGCCGCGAATGCGCGGCAGGATCAGCCAGCGCAGACGCGCCAAGCCCCGCAGGCCCAGCTGATCGGCCAGGCGCCCGTGATCGACCTCGGCGCGGGCCCAGGCCGGCGCCAGGACGCGCAGGCAGAAGGGCAGCGCCATCAGCACGTTGACCAGCAGCGTGACGGGCAGCGCGGCACGGGCGGGTGGCATCACCGGGTTGAGGATCAGGAAAATGCCGGTGCCCAGCACCAGCGACGAAAGCGCCAGCGGCATCAGCCCCACGCCCTCGGCCCAGCGGGCCATGGGGGCGGACAGAGCACCGGCCAGCGTCACGGTCAGCGCGGCGCAGCCCAGCGACACCAACAGCGAGTTGCCCACGGCGGGCCATGTGCGCGCCGGCAGGTCGACCAGCCCCGGCAGCCCCTTCAGCACCAGCGCGACCAGGGGCAGCACGACGAAGAGCCCCGCCAGAACCAGCCAAAGGGCATCAGCCCCGCGCCGCCAACCGCCCGGCGCATCCCGCCGCTGGCCCGCGCGGTCCAGCCCGCTGCCCGAGCCGTCCATCCGCGTCAGCCACAGGGACAGGGCGGCGGCCCCGGCCACCAGCCCCGCCTGCATCAGCGCCAGCACGGCGGCGCGGCCCAGATCGAAATCGAAAAGGAAGGCCTGATAGATCGCCAGCTCCAACGTCGTGGCCGCTGGCCCCCCGCCGAGGATCAGCGCGACCGAGAAACTCCCCAGGCAAATGGCAAAGATCGCCGCCAGCGCGCCCGGCACCGCCTGGCGCAGCATGGGCCATTCAAGCAGGCGGAAGACCTGGCCCGGCGGCAGGCCCAGCGTCGCCGCCAGGCGGAAGCGTTCCGCCGGGATCGCCTGCCAGCCCTGCAACAGGATGCGCACCGCCAGCGGCAGGTTGAAGAAGACATGGGCCAGCACCACCCCGTGCAGCCCGTAGATGCGCCAGGGACCCAGCCCCAGCGTGCCGGCGGCGGCGTTCAGCCAGCCGCGTGCGCCGAAGACGGCCAGCAGGCCCATCACCGCCACCGCCACCGGCAGCAGGAAGGGCGCCCCGGTCAGGGTGATGAACAGACGCCGCCCGGCAAAGCGCCGCCGCGCCAGCGCCCGCGCCACGGGCACCGCCAGGGCCACCGACAGCACCGCCGACAGGCTGGCCTGTTCCAGGGTGAACCACAGCGCCGACAGATCGGCGGGGCCGGGACGCACCCCCCCCCCGGCCGCGCGCAGGATCGCCGCCAGCGGCAGCGCCAGCATCGCCAGGGCCAGCGCGGCCCCGGCGATGCCCGCGCCGCGACTTAGCGCGCCAGCGCCGCGCGCCATTCCGCCAGGGCCTCCTCGCGCAGGGCCTCGGCCTCACCGGCCTCCAGCAACAGCGCCTTGTCGGGGGTCACGATCTGCTGGAACCCCTCCGCCAACCCGCCCTCGGGCAGCACGGCGGGGTACATCCAGTTGGTTTCCGGCAGCACGCCCTGCGCCTCGGCGCCCAGCAGGTACTGCAGGAACTGCTCCGCCAGCTCGGGCTGGTCCGAGGCCGCCAGACGGCCCGCGATCTCCACCTGCATGTAATGGCCCTCGTCGAAGGGCAGCGCGACCTTGCTGTCATCGCCCTCGGCGATGATGTGGTAGGCGGGCGAGGTGGTGTAGCTGAGGACCAGATCCGCCTCGCCATCGAGGAACAGGCCATAGGCCTCGGACCAGCCGGGCGTCACGGTCAGGATGTTGTCCGCCAACCCGTCCCAGATCTCGCTCGCACGGTCGCCATAGGCGGCTTTCACCCACATCAGCAGGCCCAGCCCGGGGGTGGAACTGCGCGGATCCTGGATGACAATCGACAGGTCACTGTCGGCCAGCGCCTCGAAGCTGGTCGGATGCTCTGCCCCCGCCTCGCCGACGAAGGCGAAATAGCCCCAGTCGAAGGGCACGAAATCGGGATCCTCCCAGGCGATCGGCAGGTCATAACCGGCGCTGGCCTCGGTGGGGGCGAACAGCCCCGTCTCCCGCGCGCGGGCCATCAGGGCAGTGTCCAGCCCGACGACCACATCGGCCTCGGACCGCGCGCCCTCCAGCCGCACCCGCGACAGCAGCGCGGCGCCGTCGCCCACGCCGGTGAAGACGACATCGCAGCCGCATTGCGCCTCGAACCCTGCCTCGATCTGCGGGCCGGGCCCCCACTCGGACGTGAAGCTTTCATAGGTGTAGACGTTCAGAACGGGGGTCTCGGCCACGGCTTGCGTGGCCAGAAGACAACCCGTGGCAAGTGCAAGATGCTTCATCGCATCCTCCTTTCTGCTACGGGCGGAGAACGTTCCGAGACAGCCTGCGCATCACGCATTCCCAGCTGTCCGACCATCCCTCCGCCGGTATTAACCGGATCAGGTTCAACGGGTTCGCATCACGCATCTCAGTCCTGCGCACACCGGCCAGGACACCCCGAGGTAGCCACGACACTAGTGGCACCGGCGCCCTGCTGCAAGCGGGCGCGGAGGGCGCCGGGCGGCGCGGAATTGCGCGGGGCCAGCGGATCGGGTAACCGGGACGCAACCAGCCCCGGAGCAGCTCCATGTCCCTGAACACTTTCGGCCACCTCTTCCGCGTCACCACCTGGGGCGAAAGCCACGGGCCCGGCCTGGGCGCCACCGTCGACGGCGTACCGCCGGGCATCGACGTGGACCCGGAACTGCTGCAGTTCTGGCTGGACCGCCGCAAGCCCGGCCAGTCGAAATACACCACCCAGCGGCGCGAACCCGACCAGGTGGAGATCCTGTCGGGCACCTTCGAGGGCAAGACCACCGGCACGCCCGTCCAGCTGATGATCCGCAACACCGACCAGCGGTCGAAGGACTATGGCGACATCGCCGAGAAGTTCCGCCCCGGTCACGCCGACATCACCTATTTCCAGAAATACGGCCGGCGCGACTATCGCGGCGGCGGGCGCAGCTCGGCTCGGGAAACCGCGGCCCGCGTGGCCGCCGGCGGCCTGGCCCGTGCGGCCCTGGGCACGCTGGCCCCCACGGTGGAGATCAAGGGCTACATGACCCAGATCGGCCCCCACGGCATCGACCGCGCCAATTTCGACACCGATCAGATCGAGGAAAACCCCTTCTGGTGCCCCGACGCCACGGCGGCGACGGAGTGGGCCGAATACCTGGATGCGCTGCGCAAGTCTGGCAACTCCGTCGGCGCCATCGTCGAAGTGGTGGCGCGCGGCGTGCCCGCCGGCCTCGGCGCGCCGATCTACGGCAAGCTGGACACCGACCTGGCCGCTGCGATGATGTCGATCAACGCGGTGAAGGGCGTCGAGATCGGTGAAGGCATGGCCGCCGCCATGTTGACCGGCGAGGAAAACGCCGATGAGATCTTCCTCGGCAACGATGGCCAGCCCGTCTATTCCTCGAACCACGCCGGCGGCATTCTGGGCGGCATCTCCACGGGGCAGGAGATCGTCGTGCGCTTCGCGGTGAAGCCCACCTCGTCGATCCTGAAGACCCGCCAGACGATAACCAAGACGGGCGAGCAGACCGACATCATCACCAAGGGCCGCCACGATCCCTGCGTCGGCATCCGCGCCGTCCCTGTGGGCGAGGCGATGATGGCCTGCGTGATCCTGGATCACCTGTTGCTGCATCGCGGCCAGGTCGGCGAGGCTGGCGGTCGGATCGGCCCGCAGCTATAGGGGGCGAACCGGGGGGAACGAACAGGCACGAAAGACGACATGCTGGCGATCCTCTCCATCACCTTCCCGATCTTCGCCCTCATCGGGCTTGGCTACCTGCTGACCTCGCTGAAGGTCTTCGAGTCCCGCGACATGGCGGTGCTGGGCAAGTTCGTGATCCTCATCGCCCTGCCGGCGCTGCTGTTTCACGCCACCGCCACGCGCAGTTTCTCCTCGCTGGTCGATCCGACCTTCCTGCTGTTGCTGGTGCTGGCGGCCTTCACCACCCAGGCGCTGATGTGGACGGCCTTGCGCCTGCGCGGCGTCGGCCCGGGGCGGCGTGCCATCGGGGTGCTGGGGGCGGCCACGCCCAACTCGGCCTTCCTGGCCTTCCCGATCATGCAGATGGTCTATCCCGACCAGGCGCCCTCGATCCTGGCGATGTGCCTGCTGGTGGAGAACTTCCTGCTGCAGCCCTTCGGCCTGACCCTGATCGAGGCGCTGAACCCGCGGGCCGCCGGCACTTCGGCGTTGCGCCAGATCGGCCAGGTGGCGCTGTCGGTGCTGAAACGCCCCTTCATCATCGCGATCATCCTCGGCACCGTCTTCTCGGTCTTCGCGCTGCCGCTGCCCACGGGGCTGGAACGCGCGCTGGACCTGCTGTCGCGGGCCGCCTCGCCGGTGGCGCTGTTTTTCATCGGGGGATCGCTGGTCGGGCTGCCGATGAAGGGCAACCTCGGCCTGGCCGGCGCCATCGCCGCCTGCAAGCTGCTGCTGCACCCGACGATCGCCTTCGCCTGGCTGTCGCTCTTCACGCTGCTGGCCCTGCCGGTGCCGC
Organism: Pseudooceanicola marinus; assembly: GCF_020177265.1. GTDB lineage: Bacteria > Pseudomonadota > Alphaproteobacteria > Rhodobacterales > Rhodobacteraceae > Pseudooceanicola > Pseudooceanicola marinus_A. Next base: position 321,205 of record NZ_JAIVMC010000005.1, on the reverse strand, counting down.
CGGGCAACCTGGCACCCGCCCTGATCCTGTCCACGGCGATGCCGGTCTTCGGGATCTTCCCCATCCTGGCGCAGGGATCGGGGCACGAGGGCGCGGCGGCGCTGACCGTGACGATCTCCACCGCCGCGGCCTTCATCACCCTGACGACCCTGCTGGGCATCCTGGCCTGACCGGCGCCCAGGTCAGCGTTTTCCCTATGTTAAGACTTCCTGCCCAGCATCCCGGTCAGGGCGCCGGATCCGCGCGCCCGCTGACAGGGAGAGGACCGATGCGCAACGCCCGACATCTCACGCAGGACCGCGGCCCGGGCCGCCGGCCGGCCCTGGACCTGGACCGGACGCAGGGGGCGCGGATGGCCGCCGCCGGCTTCTTCGACGATCTCACCCCCGAAGGCGACCGCCCGCTGGGCATGGGGCTGGCCGGGGTTGCCCTGCTGGCCGGCATCGTCGGGCTGAGTTCGGGCTGGTTCGGGGCGCCGCCGCCGGGGCGCGAGACGCCAAGGCCCCGCCCCCAGGTCGATGCGATGGTCACCGAGGCGCCCGCCGCCGGGCCCGCCCGGCTGACCCGGATCAGTCCACAGCCCTAGGGCTCGTGGCGAGCGCCCTCAGCCCGTCGTGGCGGCGGCCAGGGCGGTGTCCATCAGCGCGCGGATCTTCTCCTCGCGCGTGTCGGCGACCAGGCGGCCCAGCTCGTCGTCGCCCTTCAGCACCACCAGGGTGGACCGCCGTGGGATACGCATCCGGGCGGCCATCTGCGAGCGGCCGTAGGTGTCCCAGTCGACCTCAATGAAGGTGATGTTGTCGAGGTAGGCAGGGTTCGCCGCCTTCAGCTTGTCCATCACCCGGGTCTGGGCGGCGCAGGTGGTGCACCAGTCGGCCTTGAAGTCGAGAAAGATCGTCTCGCCCGCGTTCAGGCGCTCGGTGATCACTCCGGGGGCATAGTCGAGGGGCGCCGGCAGATCCTGCGCCAGCAGCGCGGCAGGGACCAGCGGCAGGGTCAGCAGGGCGGCGGCCCCGGTGGCGATGAATTGACGTCTCTTCATAAGGGTACCTTTCCTCAGAACGCGACCGACAGGTCCAGAAGCCAGGGCGGCAGGACGGACAGCGCCCAGGCCTCGGCCATGTGATGCAGCCGGAACAGGATCGCCGTTCCGACCAGGATGAACAAGATGCCCAACAGGGGCCGCGCCACCTGCGCCAGGGTCTGCATGGCGCCGCGATGCCGGGCCAGAAGGCCCCGCGCGCCGTAGCCCAGCCCGACGATCAGGGTCGAGACGCCCAGGGCGAAGAAGACCATGATGAGCGTGGCGCGCCCCAGGCTTTCGCCCGAGGCCGCCAGGGAGATCGCACCGCCCAGTGTCGGGCCGACGCAGGGCGACCAGACCGCGCCCAGCAGAAGGCCGCCCAGAAACTGCCCACGCGCGCCGCCGGCCTCCATCCGCCCGATGCGGGCGTCGGCCCCGGCGGCCATGCCGCCCGTGGCGCTGGCAAAGGCGTGGGAGAAACGCGGCACCAGCAGCACCGCGCCGAAGAGGATCATCAGCACGGCACCCGCCTGGGCCACAACTTCCTCTGTCAGGCCCAGGGCATAGCCGAAGCCCGCCACGGTGATGCCCAGCACGACAAACGAAAGGCTCATCCCCGCCGCCAGGGCCAGCGGCCCGCGCGGGCTGGCCTGCAGGGCAGACCCCAGCACGATGGGCAGCACCGGCAGGACGCAGGGGTTGATCAGGGTCAGAAGCCCCGCAAGATAGGCGAACGGCAATTCCATGGCGCACAATGGGCGCGGCGCGCGCTCACTGTCACCCGAACTCTGCGTGAGAAATCGCGCCGGTTTGTTTCAGCCGGGCGGGCTCAGGCCTCCTCCGGGGCGTCCGCCACGGGGACGGAGGCTGGCGCGGGCGGCTGTTTCGACAGCTGCACCGCCAGGATCCCCGCCGCCACGATGGCCACGCCCAGCATGTCCAGCGGCCCGATCCGTTCGCCCAGCACCACGGCGGCCACCAGCACCCCGAAGAAGGGGTTGAGGAAATGGAAGGTCGCCGCCTTCACCGCGCCGATCCGCGCCACCAGCACGAACCACAGGAAGGTGGCCGCGATGCCCGGCACCAGCACGGTATAGCTGAAGGCCAGCACCAGGGAGAGGTCCCAGCTGATCCGCCAGTCTTCGAGGAAGGGGGACACCACGCCGAGGCAGGCCGAGCCCACCAGCATCTGCAATCCGACGACCATCATCACGTTGCCGCCCGACGAGGCGCCGCGCGCCGACAGGGTCGCAACGCTCAGCGCCGCAGTGCCCAGGATGCACAGCGCCACGCCGCCCAGGTCCGCCCCGCCGGAGATCCGCGTGCCCATGATCAGCGCCGCGCCGATCACCCCCAGCACCAGCCCGGCCACCGCCATGGGGCGCAGCCGTTCGCCCAGCACCAGCCAGCCGAACAGCCCCACCATCAGCGGCATGGTCGAGGCGATGATCGAGGCCAACCCGGCCTCGATCCACTGCATCGCGACGAAGAACAGCCCGAGGTAAAGCGCGTTCTGGCAAACGCCGAAGATCACCGTCGCCCGCCACTGGCCCCGCGTCAGGCGCAGTTTCTGGCCCATGGCCGCGGCGATGCCCATGGCGATCAGGCCGGAGATCAGGAAGCGTGCGGCCAGCGACATCATCGGCGGCGCATGTTCGACGATGATCCGGGCCGAGGTGAAGGCACTGGACCACATCAGGACGAAGACCACCCCCATCAGAATCGCGCGAAAATCCACCTGTGTCTCCCCCCGGGTCAGCCCGGCCGGACGTCCCGACCTGCCCCGGGGATAGGGCCAACGCGCCCGCGCTGGAACCCCCGCCACGGCCTATCTGCCATGCGCCAGGCGCGGGGCGGCCATGCCCCGGACGCGCCGCATCAGTTGTTTTACAAATGATGACAAGGAGATAGATCAATCTTCCCGCCGCAGCCGAAGACCCGCCCACCCTTGTAAAATCATCAGATCTATTTACTTAGCATGCTAACCATTAGCAGCCTAATCATGCCATGACCCCGCATCAGCCCGATCCGCACCACATCCTGAAATCCATCGCCCGGCTCAGTCGCGCCCTGCGCAAGGTCTACGACACCCGGGCGCGGGACTACGGCCTCAGCCTGGCGCGACTGGAGGCGCTGCTGATCATCTCCGCCAACGAGGGGCTGACCCAGACCGACCTGGCCGACCGGTTGCAGATCGAGGCGCCGACGCTGAACCGCACGCTGGACGGGCTGGCCCGGGACGGTTTCGTCGAACGTCGCCCCGATCCCGAAGACCGCCGGTTGCGCCGCGTGGTGCTGACCGATCACGCCCGGGCCGAGGCCGATGCGCTGTTCCGCTTCTCCGAGATCCTGCGGGCCGAGCTGCTGGCCGGCATCCCCACCGAGGAGCTGGACGCCGCCGAAGACACGATTTCGCGCATCTTCGCCAATCTGGAACGGCTGTCCCTTGCCGACGAGGCCCCGGATGAGCAACCCTGACACCCTCGCCCACCCCGCACCCCAACCAGCGCCCCTGACGCATCCGCCCCTGCGAGTCGCGGCCTTCCTCTTCGTGGCGGCGCTGCTGGCGCTGTCGCAATCGCTGGGCCAGGGGTTCCTGATGGCCAATTCCCGTGCCATTGCGGGGGAAATCGGCGCCTCGCAGACGCAATCCATCTGGCTGATGGTGGCCTACATGGCGCCGCGCGCCTCGCTGCCGATCCTGCTGATCAAGATCCGCGCGCAATACGGGCTGCGCCGCTTCGCCGTGGTGGGTATCATCGCCTATTCCATCGCAACAGTGCTGTCGCTTTTCGTCACCGACCTGCATTCGGCCATCGCCACCGAACTGATCTCGGGCATCGCCGCAGCCCCCCTGTCATCGCTGGCCTTCCTCTACATGCTGGAGCCGCTGCCGCAGAAATATCGTCTGTCGGTCGGGCTGTGCGGCGCGCTGACCTTCATCATGCTGGGCACGCCGCTGGCGCGGGTGCTGTCGCAGCCGCTGCTGGACCTGGGCGGATGGGAGGCGATGAAGCTCTTCGATCTGGGCCTGATCCTGGTCGCCCTGCCCTTCATCCTGCTGCTGCCGCTCAGCCACGCACCACGGCAGAAGGTGCTGCACCGCCAGGATTTCCTGGCCTGGGGCGGGATCGCCCTGGGTTTCGGCGGGATCACCACCGTCGCGCTTTGGGGCACGACGCTGTGGTGGGCCGACACGGCCTGGCTGGGGATGGTGCTGGCCGGGGCCATCTGCGCGCTGACCTTCGCCGCCGTGCTGGAACTGCACCGCGACACGCCGCTGATGGACATCCGCTGGATCGCGACGCCGCGCATCCTGCACCTTGGCGCGGTGCTGCTGCTGTTCCGCATGCTGCTGGCGGAACAGAGCGCGGGCGCCCCCGGCCTGCTGCAGACGCTGGGCTATGGCACGGCACAGATGGCACCGCTGTTCGGCTGGGTGGTGGTCGCCAGCCTCGCCGGCGGTCTGGTCTGTGGATTGCTGATCCGGCCCGACCGGGTGCCGATGATCCATGCCGCCGCCCTGCTAATGATCGCCGCCGGCGCCTGGATGGACAGCACCGCCACCGCCCTGACCGGCCCTGACCAGATGCGCCTGTCCCAGGGGCTGATCGCCTTCGGCGGCGCCATCTTCATGCCCTCGGCCATGGCGCTTGGCCTGGTGGCCGCGCTACAGAAGGGGCCGCAGTACATCCTGTCCTTCGTGATGATCTTCCTGTCGACGCAAAGCCTGGGCGGGGTCATCGGGTCAGGCCTCTTCCGCACCGGCGTGGCCCTGCGCACCGCCCATCACGCCGCGATCCTGCGGGATGAGCTGATGGCGGGCAGCCCCGCCGTCACGTCGGCGCTCTCGGGCCTCGCCCGGCAAGCCGCATCGCTGACCGCCGATCCTGCAGGCCAAAGCGCACAGGCCGCCAGCCAGCTGGCCAGCCAGTTGCAGGTCCAGGCCCAGGTGCTGGCCTACAACGACCTGTTCCGCCTGACCGCCCTGCTGGCGCTCGGCGCCTGCGCCGCCCTGGCGCTTCACCTCTCCTGGGGACGCCTGACGGCGGCCCTCGCCCCCTCTCCCTCTGCCCCCCGTTCCGCCTGAGGTTCCCCATGTCCCTGTCCAAGAAACTGTCCCATTCCCTCATCGCCCTGCTGATCGGTCTGACCGGCCTCGGCTTCGTCCTTTACGCCTGGCAGCTGCCGCCCTTCGACAGCAGCACGGTGATGACCGAGAATGCCTATGTGCGCGGCCGCGTCACCGCCATCGCGCCGCAGCTGACGGGCTATGTGACCGAGGTGCCGGTGCAGGATTTCCAGGAGGTCAGCGAGGGCCAGGTGCTGGCGCGCCTCGACGACCGGCAATTCCGCCAGGCGGTGGCCCAGGCGGAAGCGGCGCTGGACACCGCCCGCGCCAACCTGGCCGGCAATGCCCAGGCGATCCATTCGGCGGAAGCCACCATCGACGCCCGCCGGGCCGCGCTGGCCTCGGCGGAGGCGGCGCGCGACACCGCCCAGGCCAGTTTCGACCGCTACCAGCGGCTGAAGGATCACGACGTGGTCTCCACCAGCGCCTATGACCAGGCCACGCTGTCGCTGCGCCAGGCCGAGGCGGGGGTGGACCAGGCGGAAAGCGCGGTGTCGGTGGCGACCGAGGCGCTGGCCAGCGCGCGCCTGCAACAGGACAGCCTGACCGCCGCCGTCGCCTCCGCCGAGGCCGCCCTGGCCCGCGCCCGGATCGATCTGGACAACACCGTGATCCACGCGCCCGAGGCCGGCCGTCTGGGCCAGGTGTCCGCCCGGGTGGGGCAGTTCGTCTCCGCCGGCACGACGCTGATGTCCCATGTTTCGCCCGAAACCTGGGTGATCGCCAATTTCAAGGAAACCCAGGTGGCGGGCATGCAGCCCGGCCAGCCGGTGGATTTCACCGTCGACGCCCTGGCGGGGCGCCATTTCGCCGGGCACCTGGAGCGGTTCGCCCCGGCGACCGGGTCAGAGTTCTCGGTGCTGTCGGCCTCGAACGCCACGGGCAACTTCACCAAGATCGCGCAGCGCCTGCCAGTGCGCATCGCCATCGACCCCGATCAGACCGGCACGGCAGAGCTGGTGCCCGGCCTGTCGGTGGTGGTGCATATCGACCGTGCCGCCCGCCCGTCCTGAGAGAAACGCCACCACTGGGCAGCCTCAATAATCCCAGGCCCAGACACGAAAAAGGCTGCCCGAAGGCAGCCTTTCCGTAACTCGGGTCGGGGGCAGATCCCCCCTGGACCGTCGCCGCCGATCAGGCGTTGACGCTGTCCTTCAGAGCCTTCGCAATGGTCATCTTGACCACCTTGTCGGCTTCTTTCTTGATCTGCTGGCCGGTGGCGGGGTTGCGCACCATGCGCTCGGGGCGCTCACGGCAGTAGATCTTGCCGACGCCCGGCAGGGTCACTGCGCCGCCTTCGGACACTTCCTTGGTGATGACAGCAACCACGGCGTCCAGCGCGGCGGAGGCGGTCTTCTTGTCTTCGCCCATTTCCTCGGCCAGTGCGGCCACGAGCTGGGTCTTCGTCATCGGCTTTGCCATTCAAGGTCTCCTTCTTGTGCCCGATGTCCTGGGCCATATTCACTGCCCGATGTCTTGGGCCTCGTGCGCCGCATATAACCGGATGTAGCTGGGCGGCACAATCAATAGAGTGTGGAATAACGCAAGTTTTCTTGCCTTTTTCGGCCCTCGGCGGGGATTTGCGCCGAGGGCCGACGCCTCAGAGAAAGGCTGTTTCGTCGAAGCTGCGCAGCTTCCGGCTGTGCAGGCGTTCCAGCGGCATGTCGCGCAGCGCCTCCATCGCGCGGATGCCGATCATCAGGTGCCGGCCGACCTGGGTCTTGTAGAAATCGGTCGCCATGCCGGGCAGTTTCAGCTCGCCATGCAGCGGCTTGTCGGAGATGCACAGCAGCGTGCCGTAGGGCACCCGGAAGCGGAAGCCATTGGCGGCGATCGTCGCGCTTTCCATGTCCAGCGCCACCGCGCGGGACTGGCTCAGGCGCTGCACCGGGCCGCGCTGGTCGCGCAATTCCCAGTTGCGGTTGTCCAGGGTGGCGACGGTGCCGGTCCGCATAATCCTTTTAAGATCATAGCCTTCCAGCTGCGTCTCCTTCTCCACCGCCTCTTCCAGGGCGACCTGGATTTCCGCCAGCGCAGGGATCGGCACCCAGACCGGCAGGTCGTCGTCCAGCACCTTGTCCTCGCGCAGGTAGGCGTGGGCCAGGACGAAATCACCGAGGTTCTGGCTGTTCCGCAGGCCCGCGCAATGGCCGACCATGATCCAGGCATGGGGGCGCAGCACGGCGATGTGGTCCGTCGCCGTCTTGGCGTTCGACGGACCCACCCCGATGTTGACCAGACTGATCCCGCCGCCGCCCGGGCGTTTCAGGTGATAGCTGGGCATCTGCGGCATCTTGGGCGAGGGCGGGATCTCCGCCTCCGGATCGGTGATCTCGACATTTCCTGTGGAAACGAAGCTGGTATAGCCGCTGTCGGGATCGGCAAGCATCCGCCGGGCATAGGCCTCGAACTCGCTGACGTAGAACTGGTAGTTGGTGAACAGCACGTGGTTCTGGAAATGCTCGGCATCGGTCGCGGTGTAATGCGACAGCCGCGCCAGCGAGTAATCGACGCGCTGCGCGGTGAAGGGCGCCAGGGGCCCCGCACCGTCGAGGCCGGGCTGGTAGACGCCGTTGACGATGTCGTCGTTGGTCGTCGTCAGGTCCGGCACGTCGAAGACATCGCGCAGGATGAAGCTGGCCGCGCCTTCCTGGGGCACGGTGATGCCAGCGTTGGCCACGGCGAAATGCACCGGCATCGGCGTGTCCGAGGGGCCGATTTCCACGTGGGTCTCGTAGTTCTCGATCAGCTGCCCGATCTGCTGCAGCAGGTAGTTGCGGAACAGGTCGGGCCGCGTGATCGTCGCCGCATAGACCCCCGGCATCGGCACGTGGCCAAAGCTGAGGCGGCTGTCGATCTGGGCGAAACTGGAGGTGGTCAGCCGGATCTCCGGGTAGTAAGCGCGGATGCGCGTGGCCGGGCGCCCCTCGGCCATGGCGGCCAGGAAATGATCGCGCAGGAAGGCCGCGGCCTGGTCATAGAGGGTGGCCAGATGCTCCACCGCCTTGCCGGCATCGGTGAAACGGTGGGCCGGTCCAGTGTCGGGGCTGAGGATCTCGTCGGTCATGCGGGCACTCCTTTCCGCCCTTTCTGCGGTGCCGGTGCCGCCCATGCAAGACGGACCGGACGGAAAAGGAAGATCGCGCCGCCCCTTGCCACGGGCCGCCGCACACCGCATCTCTGGGGCATGACCCGTCTGCTTCTTTCCTTCGGCCACGGCTATTCGGCCCGCGCCCTTGCCCGCCTGCTGCCCGACGACGGCTGGCAGATCCATGGCACCACGCGCAGCGCCGACAAGGCGGAGGAGATCGCCGCCACCGGCGTCACGCCCCACCTGATGCCGGGCGAGGACCTGACGCCGCTGCTGGACCGGGCCACGCACCTGCTGATCTCCGCCGGGCCGGACGCCGAGGGCGACCCGGTGCTGCGCAGCTGGCGTGAGGCGATCACGCGCAATGCGGCGCGCTACGACTGGGTGGGCTACCTGTCCACCACCGGGGTCTATGGTGATCACCAGGGCGGATGGGTGGATGAGGCGACACCGCTGACCCCTTCGACCCGGCGCGGCAAATGGCGCGCGGCGGCCGAGGCCGAGTGGCGCGCCATCCCCGGCCTGCCCCTGCATATCTTCCGCCTGGCGGGCATCTACGGCCCCGGGCGCGGCCCTTTCGCCAAGGTGCGCGCGGGCCGCGCCCGGCGTATCGTGAAACCCGGCCAGGTGTTCAGCCGTACCCATGTGGAGGACATCGCCCAGGTGCTGGCCGCCTCCATCGCGCGGCCCAACCCCGGCGCGGCCTACAATGTCTGCGATGACGACCCGGCCCCGCCGCAGGACGTAATCACCCATGCCGCGGCGCTGCTGGACGTGCCCCCGCCGCCGGTCGAGGCCTTCGAGACGGCCGAGATGACCCCCATGGCCCGCTCCTTCTACGCCGAGAGCAAGCGGGTGCGGAACGACCGGATCAAGGACGAACTGGGGGTGCGCCTGCGCTACCCCGACTACCGCGCCGGGCTTGCCGCCCTGCTTGACGAGGAACAGGCCCGGGCGGGCGAGCGTTCACAGCAGTGAACTTTCCGCGCCCGCATGCGTTGGAGAGGCATGACAAGCATGGCGGAACAGATGGACGGGACAGACCCGCAGCACGGCAAGGACGACGCACAGCGGCTGCGCTCCCTGACCGATATCCTCGACGCGCTGGAAAAGGCGCCCCATGACGGGCGGGTCTCGCTCGGCAATGTGGTGGACGAGGTGGGCACCCGTGCCTTCGCTCCGATCATCCTGGTGCCGGCGCTGATCCTGATCTCGCCGCTGTCGGGCATCTTCGGACTGCCGACCATCGGGGCGATCTTCATCTTCCTCATCACCATCCAGAAGGCCATGGGCCGGTCCAACGTCTGGATCCCGCAATTCCTGCGCCGCCGCGAGGTGGGAGAGGACAAGTTGCAGAAGGCGCTGACCTGGCTGCGCAAACCCTGCGGCTGGGTCGACCGGCGCACCCACACCCGCCTGACGGGCCTGGTGTCGCGCCCGGCGAACCTGGTGACGATCCTGGTGATCCTGGCGATCTGCCTGGTGATCCCGGCACTGGAGCTGCTGCCCTTCGTCACCTCCTTCTTCGCCCTGGCGATCTCCTTCTTCGCCGTCGGGCTGCTGACCCGCGACGGGCTGTTCACCCTGATCGGCTACATCTGGATCGGCCTCAGCGCGACGCTGATCCTGTGGCTGGTGACCGGCGGCTCGGGGGGCTGATCGCCCCCGCGGCGCGGCTCAGGCGCCGGCGCGCTTGCCCAGGCGTTCCACCCCCAGCACGTCCAGCACCTTGGCCTCGATATCCTCGGCGTTCAGCCCGGCGGTGGCGTACATGTCGGCGGGGCTGGACTGGTCGATGAAGGTGTCGGGCAGCACCATGGAGCGGTATTTCAGCCCGCTGTCGAACACCCCTTCCTCCGCCAGAAGCTGCGCCACGTGGCTGCCGAAACCGCCGACGGCACCTTCCTCGATGGTGATCAGCGCCTCGTGATCGCGGGCCAGCTTCAGGATCAGGTCGCGATCCAGCGGCTTGGCGAAACGGGCGTCAGCGATGGTGGGGGAAATGCCGCGCGCTTCCAGCGCCTCGGCGGCCTCCATCACTTCCTTCAGACGCGCACCGAAGGACAGCAGCGCCACGCGTCCGCCCTCGCGGATCATCCGGCCCTTGCCGATCTCCAGCGGGACGCCCTGGGCGGGCATCTCGACGCCCACGCCCTCGCCGCGCGGATAGCGGAAGGCGATGGGACCCTCGTCATGCGCCGCGGCGGTGGCCACCATGTGCTTCAACTCCGCCTCGTCGGCGGCGGCCATGACCACGAACCCCGGCAGGTTGGCCAGGAAGGCCACGTCGAAACTGCCCGCATGGGTGGCGCCATCGGCGCCCACAAGGCCCGCACGGTCGATGGCGAAACGCACCGGCAGGCGCTGGATCGCCACGTCGTGCACCACCTGGTCGTAACCGCGCTGCAGGAAGGTCGAATACATCGCACAGAAGGGCCGCATGCCACCGGCGGCCAGCGCGGCGGAGAAGGTCACGCCATGCTGTTCGGCGATGCCCACGTCGAAGGTGCGCGAGGGGAACCGTTCCGCCATCAGCTGCAGTCCGGTGCCGTCGGGCATGGCGGCCGTGACGGCGCAGACGCGGCTGTCCTCGCCCGCCAGGCGCACCAGTTCCTCACCGAAGACGGAGGTATAGCTGGGCGCGTTCGACGGCGCCTTCTTCTGCTTGCCGGACACCACGTCGAATTTCGCCGTGGCATGGCCACGGTCGCTGGCGCGTTCGGCGGGGGCATAGCCCTTGCCCTTCTGCGTCACGATATGGATCAGCACCGGCCCGTCGGCGCGCGCCTTCACGGTGCGCAGCACCGGCAGCAGCTGGCTCATGTCGTGGCCATCGAGCGGCCCGATGTAGCTGAAGCCAAGCTCCTCGAAGAGGGTGCCGCCCACGGCAATCCCCTTCAGCATTTCCTTGGCCCGTTTCGCCCCTTCCTGGAAGGGCGAGGGCAGCATCGACACGGCGCCCTTGGCGGCTTCCTTGAAGCTCTGGAAAGGATCCCCGGCGTAGAGACGCGACAGGTAGGACGACAGCGCGCCCACGGGCGGCGCGATGGACATCTCGTTGTCGTTGAGGATGACGATCATCCGCTTGTTCAGGTGACCGGCGTTGTTCATCGCCTCAAACGCCATGCCGGCGGACATGGCGCCATCGCCAATCACGGCAATCGCATCGCCCAGCCCCTCGGGCACCTGCCCGCCAAGATCGCGCGCCACGGCAAAGCCCAGGGCGGCAGAGATGGAGGTGGAACTGTGCGCCGCGCCGAAGGGGTCGTAGGGGCTCTCAGAGCGCTTGGTGAAGCCCGACAGCCCGTCCTTCTGGCGCAGGGTGCGGATGCGGTCGCGGCGCCCGGTCAGGATCTTGTGCGGATAGCTCTGGTGGCTGACGTCCCAGATGATCTTGTCGCGCGGCGTCTCGAAGATGGCGTGCAGGGCCACGGTCAGTTCCACCACGCCCAGGCCTGCGCCCAGGTGGCCGCCGGTCTCGGACACGGCGGCGATGGTCTCCGTGCGCAGCTCATTGGCCAGGCGCCGCAGCTCGGCATCCGACAGGCCCTTCATGTCGGCCGGCGTGACGACGCGGTCAAGAAGCGGGGTCTCGGCGGGGATCTGGGTCATGGTCTGGCTCTCGGGCTCGGGCGGGGTGGCAGGGGGAGACCCCGCGCGTTCAGCTTTGCCGGGAGATAACGAAGCGGGCGGCCTCCCGCAAGTTCCCGGCTGCCTCACCATATGGGGCCAGGGCGTCGCAGGCCAAGTCGACAAGGCGCTGCGCCTCGGCCCGGGCGCCGTCCAGGCCCATGAGGGAGACAAATGTGGCCTTTCCCGCAGCGGCATCCTTGCCGACGCGTTTGCCGGTCTGTGCCTCGTCACCCTCGACGTCCAGGATGTCGTCGGCGATCTGGAAGGCCAGGCCGAAGGCCTCGGCGTAGCGCGCCAGCGGGGCGGGGTCGGCGCCGGCCATGACCGCGCCTGCCGTGGCCGACCATTCAAACAGCGCGCCGGTCTTCAACGCCTGCAGCCGCTTGATCTGATCCAGCGTCAGCGGCGTGGCGGCGGTTTCGGCGGCGATGTCCAGGACCTGGCCCAGGACCATGCCGTGCCCCCCGGCCGCGCGGGCCAGGCCCCGCAGCAGGTTCAGCCGCGCCAGGTCCGGCAGATCGGCATCCGACACCAGATCGAAGGCCACGGCCTGCAGGGCATCGCCGGTCAGCACGGCCATCGCCTCGTCCCATTTCACGTGGACGGTGGGCAGCCCGCGCCGCAGGTCGTCGTCATCCATGCAGGGCATGTCGTCATGGACCAGCGAATAGGCATGCACCGCCTCGATCGCCGCCGCCGCGTCCAGCGCGGGCGAACGCGCCACGCCATGCAGGCGCGCGCTTTCCAGCACCAGGAAGGCGCGCAGCCGCTTGCCGCCGCCGCAGGCATAGCGCATGGCCGCGCCCAGCTCGCCCTCGAAGGGGGCCAGCACATCGTCCAGATGGTCGGAAACAGCCGCGCCCGCCTCGGCCAGGGCGTTCTGGAACAAGATCAGAGCCCCTCGACCGGTTTCAGCGCGGCGGGGTTGCCCTCGCCGTCCAAGGTGATCGCCGCGACCTTCTCCTCGGCCTCTTTCAGCTTGGTCTCGCAGTGCTTCTTCAGCTCGGCCCCGCGTTCATAAAGCTTGATCGACGCCTCCAGCTCCACGTCGCCGCGTTCCAGCTGGCCAACGACGGTTTCCAGCTCCTTCATGGCAGCTTCGAAGGACATCTCGGAGATCGGGGTATCGCTCATGGCGGGCTCCTTCAGGGGCGAGTTCGGGCGCACCTTAGCGCCCCCTTCCCGGTGGTTCAATTCGGCTTCTGGCGCGTTGACGGGCTTGGGCGGGACAGCGCAGGATGGGCCCATGAACGCGCTGCTGGAAAACACCGCCCAGGCCGATCCCGCCGCGGCCGCCCGCGCCGCTGGTATCCTGGAAGAGCTGCTGGCGGGCCTTGATGCGGCGCCGGAGGAGATCCTGCGCCTGGTGCCCGGGCGCCGCGCCGTCTTCGCCGGGCACTGGCTGGGCCGGGCGGTGGTGTTCCACCTGGCCCTGGCCCCCGAGGAGGTCGCGGGGTTCCGCGCCCGCCACGACGAACAGACCCGCGTGCACGGCTACATGGGCGACGGCCCCTTCCGGGTGCCCGAACCGATCCGCCTGATCGCCGGCGACCGCGTAGCGGTAACGCAGGCGATCAGCGGCACCCCCCTTCTGGACGCGCTGTGGCAGGCCGACAAGCCGGACCGCCCCGCCCTTCAGGCCAGCGGCGCGGGCTGGCTGGCCGCCCATGCCGCGCCCACGCTGGAGGACCGCCCGGTCAACCGCGGCCCCTGGCGCAAATGGGCCGAGGCCGGCCAGGCCCGTCAAGCGCATAACCGGCTGAAGGGGATCGAGGCGCGCGTACTGCAGAAAATGCAGGCCCTGTCGCGCCGCCTGCGGCCCGTCACGACCTGGCGCAGCGCCCTGGGGCACGGGGATTTCCACCCCAACAACCTGATGCGGGATGCAGGTGGCGTGACCTGGGGGATCGACCTGGGCGCGTCCAACCGCGCGCCGATCTATCGCGACATCGCGCGTTTCCTGGTGCACGCCGCCCGGCGCGGCATGCTGCCCTCGGGCCAGCGCCGCTTTGGCGTGGACGCGGGCGGCCTCGCGGATTTCGCCCGTACCTTCGCCCTGACGGACGAGGAGCTGACGGGCGACCTGCCGTTTTTCCTCTGTCACGAATTGCTGGTCCGCGTCGAACACCCCGACATGCCGGGACCCCGCATCCGCCATACGGTCGCCCTGTCCGAGGCGATGTTCGAGGACCTGCGCGACCTGCTGAAGAGCTAGGGCCTTAGTCCGGCGCCAGCATGTAGCCCGCGCCGCGCACCGTCTGCAGGTAGCGCGGCTGCTTCGGGTCCGCCTCGATCTTGCGCCGCAGGCGGGTGATCTGCACGTCGACGGCACGCTCCTGCGCCCCGCCGGTGTCGCCCTGCCCGCCCCGGCCCAGCTCCTCCACCAGCTGCAACCGCGACAGCGGCTCGCCCGGATGGGCGGAGAAGATCCGCATCAGCTGCACCTCGGTGGCAGTCAGGCGCACCGGCTGATCCCCGGCCCAGAGCTCGCCCCGGTCGATGTCGTAACGGACCTCGCCCAGATGCAGCACCTTGGGCAGCACCCGTTGCACCGGCATGTCCGGCACCCGGCGCAGGATGGCATTGATGCGCAGCAGAAGTTCGCGCGGCTCGAAGGGTTTCACGAGGTAATCATCCGCCCCCGCCTCCAGCCCGCGGATGCGATCCTCGGTCTCCCCCCGGGCCGTCAGCAGCAGGACGGGCGTGCGCAACCCGCCCGCACGCAGGCTCTCGGTCAGGGAAATCCCGTCCTCGCCCGGCATCATCACGTCCAGGACGATCAGGTCGAACTCCAGCCCCGACAGAAGGCGCCGGGCATGGGCCGCGTCGCGGGCGGTCGAGATCAGGAAGCCGCTGCGCTTGAGGAACCGCGCCAGCAGGTCACGGATCCGTTCGTCATCATCGACGATCAGCAGGTGCGGATCCGGATCGCTCATGCACCGGCCTCGCGCAGGGCGTTGTAGGATTTGCGGATGTCGCTATCCATCAGCGCCTCCAGCACCTGCCGGAATCCGGCGACGGCATCGGGGCCGGCCTTGCGATAGGCGTCGCGCATCCACTTGCGCTGCGCGTCCGACAGCTGCCCCTCCAGCGCCGCCCCCTTCTCCGTCAGGTAAAGATGGCGTTCCCGCTTGTCGGCGCGACCGACGCGGCTTTCCACCATTTCATCGGCAATCAGGGTGCGCAGCACGCGGTTCAGGCTCTGCTTGGTGACCCCCAGGATCGCCAGCAGCCGGTTGACGTTCATCCCCGGCGCCCGGGCGATGAAATGCAGCGCCCGGTGATGCGCACGACCGTATCCCGTGCCCTCCAGCAGATGGTCGGGACCGGCGGTAAACCCCCGATAGGCAAAGAACATTGCCTCGATCCCCTGGCGCAATTGCTCATCCGTCAGAAACAGCAACGAGTCTCCGACCTGACCTTCCGACATGACGCCTCCCATTACCAAAGCAGCGCGACGATAGGCGGTCGAGGGCGATTAGCCAAGACATCGCCGGCCCGCGCGCGGCACGGGTCACGGCCCAGCACGGCCCCTCGCTGCGCCCGCAGCCCAGTCGCTGCAGTGCAAAACTACGTCAGACTTGTTGACATTCCAAGAATCAAAAGCTACCTGTCCGATGCTGCGACGCAATTTTATGTCCGGTTCGGACCATTTCGACGCAACATATGGAAAAAATCTGATGTCAGGAGGTTCGCGATGTCGAGTTATGAAGACCGCGACGGCAAGATCTGGATGGATGGGAAACTGGTGGACTGGCGCGATGCCAACGTACACCTGCTGACCCATGCGCTCCATTACGCCTCCTCCGTCTTCGAAGGTGAACGCTGCTACAACGGCAAGATCTTCAAGGGGGTGGAGCATTCCAAGCGCCTGCGGAAATCCGCAGAGATGCTGGATTTCGAGATTCCCTACTCGGTAGAGGAGATCGAAGCGGCGAAATACGCCATGCTGGAAGCCAATGGCTGGACCGACGCCTATGTGCGCGCGGTGGCCTGGCGCGGCGCCGGCGAGGACATGGGCGTCAGCTCGATGAAGAACCCCGTGCGCCTGGCCATCGCCGGCTGGGAATGGGGCAACTACTACGGTGACGCGAAGATGAAGGGCGCCAAGCTCGACATCGCCAAGTGGAAGCGCCCCTCGCCCGAGACCATCCCCGTGCATGCCAAGGCCGCCGGTCTCTACATGATCTGCACCATGTCCAAGCACACGGCGGAGGCCAAGGGCTGTTCCGACGCGCTGTTCATGGATTACCGTGGCTACGTGGCCGAGGCGACCGGCGCCAACATCTTCTTCGTCAAGGACGGCGAAGTGCACACGCCGCTGCCCGACTGCTTCCTGAACGGCATCACCCGGCAGACGGTGATCGACCTGCTGAAGGAAAAGGGTATCAAGGTCTACGAACGCCATATCGAGCCCTACGAGATGGAAGGCTTCGAGCAGTGCTGGCTGACCGGCACCGCGGCCGAGGTGACCCCCGTGGGCCAGATCGGCGACTACACCTTCGAGGTGGGCGCCTTGGCCAAGGACATGGTCGAGACCTACGAGAAGCTGGTCCGCGCCTGACCCGGGCCGCCAATGCAAGACGACCCGAAGGGCCCCCGCGCAAGCGGCGGGCCCTTTGCCTTGGGTCCCGCCCCGTTTATCGCCCCCGGGGGGAGTTGAGCCGCAGGCTCAAGGGGAGCAGAGCCCCTACCCCGCGCGCCGAGCGTCACCCGTCACGCGGGCGTCATCATCCGGGCCTAGGGAAGCGGCGATGACGGCCTGCGCGCCACCCTTCCCCTTTCCCAACCAAGGATGCCGGACATGAGCTTTCACGCCACCTTCGCCCTCAACCGCCGCCTGATGCTGCAAGGCGCCGCCGCCTCCGCCGCGCTGGCCGCGCTGCCGCTGTCGGCCCGCGCGCAGTCCGGGGGCGCCGAGGCGCTGCTCTTCACCCTGGCGGACCTGCATTGCGCCTACGCCCGCCTGCCGAAACTGCTGGAGATGATCCGCGCCGAGCGCGACGCCGCCGGGGTCCCCGCCGCCGTGCTGATCAATGGCGACCTGTTCGAGACCGGTAACGTGGTCGGCCTGCGCTCCGGCGGGGCAGCCGACTGGGCCTTTGTCGAGGCGCTGGCCGCCGAGATGCCCGTCGTCCTGAACCTGGGCAACCATGAGCCCGACTTCACCCTCGACATGGCCGAGACCGTGCGACTGGCCCGCGCCGCCGGGGTCACCGTGATCTCCAACCTTACCGACACCCGCAGCGGCGCGCCCTTCGCCGCCCCCGCCACGACGCTGGAACTGGGTGGCCTGACCCTCGGGATCCTCGGGCTCGGGGTCACCGCGCCCTTCACCTACCCCGAGGAGGTGCGCGACACCCTGGGCTTCACCGAGGCCGCCGAGACCGTCGCGGCAGAGCTGCCCGGCGTGACCGAAGGCACGGACCTGACCGTCATCATGACCCACGCGGGCGTCACCCCCGACAAGGCCTATATCGACAGCCTGCCCGCCGGCACCGTGATGCAGGGCGGCCACGACCACCTGAGCTTCGGCATGGATGTCGATCACGTCACCTATTTCCACGGCGCCTGCTGGGGGACCGAGCTGGGCATCGTCACCCTGCGCCGCGACGGCGAGGCGGTGACCGCCGGTTACCGCGCCCTGCCCGTGCCCGCCGGCGGCGGCGATGCCGCCCTGCTGGGGCGGATCGAGGCGCTGAAGGCCGAACATCTGACCCAGGACGACAGCGCGCTGATCGCCGAGATCCCCGAAAGCCTGGACATCCACGGCTCGATCCTGCTGGCCGCCGAGGCGGTGCGCGCGGCGGCGCAGGCCGACGTCGCCATGCTGGGCCACACCACCTTCGGCGCGCCGCTGGCCGCGGGACCACTGACCAAATACGACTTCGACGCTTTCGTGCGTTTTGGCGGCGGCATCTCGGTGACCGAGGTGACCGGCGCGCAGCTGCGCAAGATCCTGACGCGCGCAAACCAGTTCCGTGCCGCCGACCTCGACGCGCGGACGGGCGACTACATGCACGTGGCCGACCCGGACCTGGACGACAGCGCCACCTACCGGCTGGCGATGAACGGCTGGTCGGCGATGAACCAGGAAAGCTATCTGGGCACCACCGACCTGGTGTTCGAAACCGTCGAGGGGCTGGAGCTGAAGGCGCTGGTGGCCGACCACCTAGCGCGGCTGTAACCTTCGCGCCACCGGGGCCCGCCGCTCAGCGGAAGGCGGCCTCGGTGGCGGCGGCCAGAAGCATCGCATCGGTGCCCTGAAGGACGAACTGCGCCCAGTCCAGCGCCGCATCCCCCGCCGCGCGATCAGCGGCGAAGATGCCCAGGGGCATGCGAGCGGCGGCGCAGGCGTCGCGCACCTGTACGATGGCCGCATCCAGCGACAAGTCGGGGCGTCCCGCACGCAGGGCCAGGCCGAGGTCCGCCGGGCCGATCATCAGGTAATCCAGCCCCTCGATCGCCAGGATTTCTTCGAGCGTGTCCAGCGCGCCCAGAGTTTCCACCTGCACGCCGATCAGCGGCGCGGGTGCCTCGATCACCTCTGCCATGCGATAGCCGTAGCCCGCGCCGCGCCCCGGCCCGGCACCGCGGACGCCCTGGGGCGGGAAGCGGGCAGCGGCCACGCAGGCGCGGGCGGTCTCGGCGTCGCTGACGCGCGGCACCATGACGCCGGCCGCGCCCGCATCCAGCGCCTCGGCGATCAAGTGCGGCACCGCATCGGCCACCCGCACCAGCACCGGCGTGTCGTGACAGCCGGCGGCGCGCAGGACGTTCGACAGGACCTCACCTCGAAAGCTGGAATGTTCGCTGTCGGCACAGAGGAAATCGACGCCGGCCAGGCACAGCACCTCGGTCACCGCCGGGCTGGGCAGGTCCTGGAAGATGCCGCGCAGGCGGGCATCGGGGGCGGTCAGGCGGTCACGCAGGGTCATGGTCTTTCCTCCTCTTGCGCCGGGATCATGCCCCGACGCGGGGGCGGAGGAAACCGCGAACAGCCCCTCAGCCCACCTTGTGCAGCCAGGCGTCGGTCTCGAACTGCTCTGCCGCCAGGGCCTCGGCGCGGGCGCGCTCGTCCTCGCTCAGCCCGCCGTCGGTGCCGCCGTTCACCGCCTTGAAGGTGCCGACGAGGCGTTCGATCACCTCCTCGCGCGGCAGACCCGTCTGGCTGCGCACCGGATCCACCCGTTTCGCCGCCGAGGTGATGCCCTTGTCGGAGATCTTCTCCCGCCCAATGCGCAGCACCTGCATCATCTTCGACGCATCCATGTCGTAGGACATGGTCACATGATGCAGCACCATCCCGCCCGCATAGCGTTTCTGCGCCGCGCCGCCGATCTTACCCTTGGGCGAGGCGATGTCGTTCAGCGGCTTGTAGAAGGCGTCGATGCCAACGTCCTTGAGCCCCTGCAGCACCCAGTTGTCGAGGAAGGCATAGGAGGCGGCGAAATCCATGTCGCCGACCAGCTCGCCGGGCGCATAGAGAGAATAGGTGATGGCCGAGCCGGGTTCGACGAACATCGCGCCGCCGCCCGTCACCCGGCGCACGACCTGAACGCCCAGGCGGTCGCAGGCCTCCAAGTCGACCTCGTTCGACAGCGACTGGAAGTTGCCGATGATGATCGCCGGGCGATCCCATTCCCAGAACCGCAGGGTGGGCGGGCGTTTCCCGGCGGCTACGTCGCGGGCCAGCACGTCGTCCAGGGCAAGGTGCATCGCCGGGGCCAGGGGGTCGGTGCGGATCACCTGCCATTCGTAATCGCGCCAGCCCTTGGCGACACCGAGCGCGCGGCGCACGGCAATGGCGATGGCCTCGACGCTGAAACCGACCAACGCGGTGCCGGCGGGAATGCCCTGGTCCAGCGCCGTGATGATGTCTTCGCTGCTGGAACTGGCGGGCAGCCCCTCCAGCGCGGCGGTGATGTCGGCCAGCGCTTCCGCCGGTTCGAGGAAGAAATCGCCCGAGATGCGCACATCGGCCAGCTTGCCGTCGCGCACCTCCAGATCGGCGACGACCATCTTGCCGCCCACCACCTTGTATTCGCCGTGCATCTGCTGCCCTCCGTCTGGCGCATCATTCGGCCCGGTGATGCGCCTCCGGGCCGCCAGGTTCAAGGGGGCGGCGACCGCAGGGCCGCCCTGAGGTCGGTCAGCGGTTGCGCGGGCTGACCTTGTCGTCGACATCGGCACGCACCTGGGCATGGGCGATCAGCGCGAAGATGAAGGTGCCGCCGATGACATTGCCCAGAAGCGTCGGCAGCCAGAATTCCAGCACCGCCGCGCCCAGGCTCGCCTGGCCAAGGAAGACCAGGTAGAGGACCTCCGTGGTGCCCGCGATCACGTGGGGGAAATCCCCCACCGAGACCAGCCAGGTGGCGAGGAAGATCAGCCAGAGCCGCGCCCGGGGCGCCGCCGCCATGGCCCAGACCAGCGTCGCGATCAGCCAGCCGGAAATCACCCCACCCGAGAACATCTCCGGTGCCGGTTTGCCGATCAGGTGGCGCCCGATCTCGACGAAGGCAGAGGTCGTGTCACTGTCGAAGAGCGGCATGAAGGCCAGCACCGCTCCGGCGATGGCGCCCCCGGCGGTATTGCCCGCCAGCACGATCGCCCAGAGCCGCAGAACGCGGGCCACGTTGCGTTTCGTCGGGTCCGACATCACGGGCAGCACGGGTGTCACGGTGTTTTCGGTAAACAGCTGCTGCCCGGCGCAGATGACGAAGATGAAGCCCAGGGTATAGCCCATGGATTCCACCAGGAAGGCGATGTCGGTGTCGGGCAGATGCGCATGCAACAGCCCCCGCGCCATGTAGGAGGTCGCCATGGTGATCCCGCCCGCAATGGCCGACCACAGCAGGGCCCGCCCGTCGCGCGCCATCTCCTTGTCGCCTTCGCGCCGGATGATCTCATGCACGGCGGCGGCGGTGGAGGGCAACTTTTCCTCAAGATCCTCGAGGTCTGGTTCGTGGTCCTTTTGGGAGGTCTGTTCGGTGGCGTCGTGGTGGGGGTGCTTCGGGTCGGAAAGATCGGTCACGGGGGAGAGTCCTGATACGGCGGATCAGGACGAACGCCGCGCGGGGGGCAGAGGTTCCCGTTAAGTAAGCTGTGCGGATGGCTTTTCCCCAAGAACAACAAAGCCCCCGCCATCCGGCGAGGGCTCCGCTCCGTTTCGTCAGGCCCTGCGGCGGGCGATCACGCCGCTTCCCACAGCCCCTCGGCCTTCACCTGGGCCATCGCCTCGTCGAGGCTGGTCCAGGCGCGTTCGATCAGCGTGTCGATCTCTTCCGTCGAGATCACCAGCGGCGGCGAGATGATCATGCGGTCGCCCACGTGGCGCATCACCAGGTTGTTGGCAAAGCAGCGCTCGCGCACCATGTAGCCCACCGTGCCGCCGGGGGCCTTGAACTTCGCCCGGCTTGCCGCGTCGGGCGTCAGCGCGATGGAGCCCATGCCGCCGACGATCTTCGCCTCGCCCACCATGGGATGCTTGGCCAGGCCCTCGAACTTTTCCTTCAGGTAGGGCGCGGTGACGCTGCCGAAGGTGTCCACCACGCCTTCCTCATCGAGGATGCGCAGGTTCTCCAGCGCCACCGCCGAGGCGACGGGGTGGCCGGAGTAGGTGTAGCCGTGGTTGAACTCGGTCGCGCCGATGACCTCGGCCACCTCGTCCGACAGGATCGAGCCGCCGATCGGCTGGTAGCCGGACGACAGACCCTTGGCGATGGTCATGATGTCGGGGCGGATGCCCACGGCCTGGCTGCCGAACCAGTGGCCGGTGCGCCCGAAGCCGCAGATCACCTCGTCCGCGATCAGCAGGATCTCGTACTTGTCGCAGATGCGCTGGATCTCGGGCCAGTAGGTCTCGGGCGGCACGATGACGCCGCCGGCGCCCTGCACGGGTTCCGCGATGAAGGCCGCGACGTTCTCCTCGCCCAGCTCCAGGATGGCCTTTTCCAGCTGCTGCGCCCGTTCCAGGCCGAAGTCCTCGGGGCTCATGTCGCCACCCTCGGACCACCAGTCAGGCTGGTCGATATGGTGGATGCCGGGGATCGGCAGGCCGCCCTGCATGTGCATCCCCTTCATGCCACCGAGGGAGCCGGAGCCGACAGAGGACCCGTGGTAGGCGTTCCAGCGCGAGATGATGGTCTGCTTCTCGGGCTTGCCCTTCTCGGCCCAGTAGGTGCGCACCAGGCGGATGTTGGTGTCATTGGCCTCGGACCCGGAGGAGGCGAACATCACCTTGTTCAGCCCCTCCGGCGCCAGCTCCGCCAGCTTCTTCGACAGGGCGATCACCGGGGCATGGGTCGTCATGAAGAAGGTGTTGTAATAGGGCAGTTCGGTCATCTGGCGGGCGGCGACCTCGGCCAGCTCGGTGCGGCCGTAACCGATGTTGACGCACCACAGCCCGGCCATGGCATCGAGGATGCTGTGCCCCTCGCTGTCGGTCAGCCAGCAGCCCTGGGCGCCGGTGATGACCCGGGCGCCGCGCTCGGCCAGCTCGGTCTGGGTGGTGAAGGGATGGACGTGGTGCGCCGCGTCCAGCGCCTGAAGCTCTGCCGTCGGCAGGTGGTTGGAGATCTTGGTCATGGCGAAATCCTCGGCTGTCCGCCCGGTCAGGGGCGCTTGGCCCAGAGGATATGATCAAATCCCGCGCTGTCAATCGAATCGCGGGAACCCTCAGAGGGCGCGCAGGATCATCTCCATCCCCTGTTCCAGATCACCCTGCATGGCACGGGCGGCCCCCTCGGCATCGCCTGTTTTCAGGGCGGTGATCAGGTCCTTGTGCATGTCGGGCAGGTTGCGGGTGCCGAAGGCGCCGCAGACCACCCGCAGCGACGGGCCGAAGCGCAGCCACAGCCCCTCGACCAGCCCCGACAGGATCGGCGCCTCGGCCGCGGCGTTCAGCCGGGCGTGGAACTTGTGGTTCTCCACCAGGTAGTCGTGGACATGGCCGCGCCGGATGGCGTCATCCAGCGCGCCGTCGATCCGTTCCATCGCCGCGATGTCCTCGGGCGCGATGCGGGCGCAGGCGCGGCGGGCCAGTTCCGGCTCCAGCGCGCGGCGAGCCACCAGAAGCTGTTCGATCTCCGCCGCGCCCAGCAGGGGCACGGAAATGCGGCGGTTGCCCTGAAATTCCAGCGCGCCCTCGGCCATCAGCCGGCGCAGCGCCTCGCGCACCGGGGTCATGCCCGCGCCCAGTTCGGCCACCAGCCCCTGGATGGTCACCGCCTGGCCCGGTTCGAACTGCCCGTAAAGAACACGGGCCCGCAGGGTGCGATAGACCACCTCATGCGCGGGCAGCCCGGCCCCCTGTCCCGCGCCCTGCTTCTCACCCTCCGACCGCCCGTCGTCCGGGGCCGCTGCCCCGGCAGGGCCGCCCTGCGTGTCCGCTGCCTGCAAAATAATCACCTCACGTTGACCCACCCGGGCACCGCGCCATCTTGCACGGTCAGGGCGGCCATGAAAACATCTTCATGTTGCCAGGTTCCCGGCCTTTTGATCAAATCGGGGATCAAGGGGCAGAAGACCCCAGGCGAAACAACGGGAGTGCATTCATGAAACGTTCCATCCTCGGCCTGACGGCCGCGACCCTCGCCCTTGGTGCGGCTGCGGCCCAGGCGGAAGAGGTCCACGTCTACAACTGGTCCGACTACATCGACGAGAGCCTGCTGGAGAAATTCGAGGCCGAGACCGGCATCGAGCTGATCTACGACGTCTTCGACAGCAACGAACTGCTGGAAACCAAGATGCTGGCCGGCGGGTCCGGCTACGACGTGGTGGTGCCCACCGGCACCTTCCTGCAGCGCCAGATCATGGCCGGCGCCTTCCAGCCGCTGGACAAGTCCAAGCTGCCCAACATCGAGAACATGTGGGACGTGATCCAGGACCGCACCGATGTCTACGACCCGGGCGGGGAATATTCGATCAACTACATGTGGGGCACCACCGGCATCGGCGTGAACACCGACAAGGTGGCCGAGGTCCTGGGCGAGGACGTGGCGCAAAACTCGCTGTCGCTGATCTTCGATCCGGCCAATGCCGAGAAACTGTCGGAATGTGGCATCTACATGCTGGACGCCCCCACCGAAACCGTGCCCGCCGCCCTGACCTATGCCGGCTGGGACAACCCCGACGACAAGTCGGAAGAGGCGCTGGACAAGGCCGAGGAGGTGCTGACCGCGATCAGCCCCTACATCACCAAGTTCCACAGCTCGGAGTACATCAACGCGCTGGCCAACGGCGACATCTGCGTCGCCTTCGGCTGGTCCGGTGACGTTCTGATCGCCCGCGACCGCGCGGCGGAGGCCGACAACGGCGTCAACGTCGAATACTACATCCCCTCCGAGGGCGCGCTGATGTGGTTCGACCAGATGGCGATCCCGGTCGACGCGCCGAACCCCGACGCGGCCCACCAGTTCCTGAACTTCATCATGGATGCCGAGAACATGGCCGCGGCGTCGAACTACGTCTACTACGCCAACGGCAACGAGGCGTCGCAGGAATTCCTGAACGAGGACGTGATCGGCGACGGCGCCATCTACCCGGATGAGGAAACGCTGGACAACCTCTACACCGTGACCCCCTTCGGGCCCAAGGAACAGCGTCTGCTGACCCGTCTCTGGACCCGGGTGAAATCGGGCACCTGATCCCCGCCGAAACCGATCCCGCGTCGCGCCCCGCGCGGCGCGGGCCTTGTCACGTCCCGGAGTTCGCGCGCGCCCATGCCCCAGACCGTCTTTGCCCCCTGGGAAGATCCCGATGAGAAACCGCTGATCCGGTTTCAGAACGTCACCAAGAAATTCGGTGACTTCACCGCGATTCAGTCCATCGACCTCGACATCTACACGCGCGAATTCTTCGCGCTGCTTGGCCCCTCGGGCTGTGGCAAGACGACCCTGATGCGGATGCTGGCCGGGTTCGAGACGCCGACCACCGGGAAGATCCTGCTGGGCGGCGAGGACATCGCCGCCACGCCGCCGAACAAGCGCCCCGTGAACATGATGTTCCAGAGCTACGCGCTGTTTCCCCACCTCTCGGTCTGGGAAAACGTCGCCTTCGGCCTGAAACGCGAAGGCCGCGAGAAGGACGAGATCGCCACCCGCGTGGCCGACATGATGCGCCTGACGCGGCTCGACAAATTCGCGCGCCGCAAGCCGCATCAGCTCTCGGGCGGGCAACGCCAGCGGGTCGCGCTGGCGCGCTCCCTCGCCAAGGCCCCGAAACTGCTGCTGCTGGATGAGCCCCTGGGCGCGCTGGACAAGAAGCTGCGCGAAGAGACGCAGTTCGAACTGATGGACATCCAGGAGAAGACCGGCACCACCTTCGTCATCGTCACCCACGACCAGGAAGAGGCGATGACCGTCGCCTCCCGCGTGGCGGTGATGGACGAGGGCCAGTTGGTGCAGGTCGCCACCCCCGACCGGATCTACGAATACCCGAACTCGGTCTACGTGGCCGACTTCATCGGCGACGTGAACATCATCGAGGGCGCCGCCAGCCAGTCCGGCGACAAGGTGCTGGTCACCTGGGCCGAGGGCGCCTCGCCCCTGGTCGCCACCTCCACCGCGATGCTGACCAAGGACCAGCACTGCTACCTGGCGATCCGCCCCGAGAAGATCACCATCACAGCCGAGGAGCCCGAGACCACCAACAAGGTGCATGGCGAGATCATCGACATCGGCTATCTCGGCAATATCTCCACCTACCACGTGAAACTGCCCACCGGGCACATGGTGAAGGCGCAATCGACCAACACCCGGCGCCTGTCGCGGCGCAACTTCACCTGGGAAGACAAGGTCTGGCTCAGCTGGTCCGACACCGCCGCCGTCCTGCTGGAGCGTTGAGGATGGCCGGCGCCCTGCCCCGCCCCCTGCGCCCCCTGGTCCCTGTCGGATGCCTCCGGCGGGAGTATTTCCGACGAGATGAAGCAGGGGCGCCGCGCGCGGCCACCGGGCGCCGGCCCCTGTCTTCACTTCGTTCCAAATACTCCGGGGGGAGTCTCCGGCACGGAGACGGGGGGCAGCGCCCCCCTCTGCCTCTCCTCCGGGCCCCGTCCTCCGCAGCCCGCACAACGGGAGGCCCCGCATGCGCCGCCTGATCCTGATCCTCGTTCCCTACCTCTGGCTACTGGCGCTCTTCCTGGTGCCCTTCCTGATCGTGGTGAAAATCTCGCTGTCGGACGTGGCCCTGGCCCGCCCGCCCTATTTCCCGCAGCTGGACCTGTCCGGGGGCTGGGCGGCGATCCGTGATTTCGTCGCCGAGCTCGACTTCGAGAACTTCGCCTTCCTGGCCAGTGACGACCTCTACTGGAAGGCCTACCTCAGCTCGCTGCGCATCGCGCTGATCTCGACGCTGCTGACCCTGCTGATCGGCTTTCCGGTGGCCTACGGCATGGCCTCGGCCCGGCCGGAATGGCGCCCGACGCTGATGATGCTGGTGATCCTGCCCTTCTGGACCAGCTTCCTGATCCGGGTCTATTCCTGGATGGGCATCCTCAGCCAGAACGGTCTTCTGAACACCTTCCTGCTGTGGACCGGGGTGATTTCCGAACCGCTGACCATCATGAACACGGAAATCGCCGTCTACATCGGCATCGTCTATACCTACCTGCCCTTCATGATCCTGCCGATCTACGCGACGCTGGAAAAGCTCGACGGTTCACTGCTGGAAGCGGCGGAGGACCTGGGCTGTTCGCGCACCTCCGCCTTCTGGCTGGTGACGGTGCCGTTGTCGAAACCCGGTATCATCGCCGGCTGCTTCCTGGTCTTCATCCCGGCCATCGGCGAGTTTGTCATCCCGTCGCTTCTGGGCGGATCCGACACGCTGATGATCGGCAAGGTCCTGTGGGAAGAGTTCTTCAACAACCGTGACTGGCCCGTCGCCTCCGCCGTGGCGGTGGTGCTGCTGGCCATCCTCATCATCCCGATCGTGCTGTTCCAGCGCAACGAGCAGAAGAACCGGGAGGCCGGCCAATGAGACGGATGAGCGGGTTCAACATCGTGTCGCTGACCTTCGGGCTGGCCTTCCTCTACCTGCCGATGGTCGTGCTGGTCATCTACAGCTTCAACGCCTCGAAGCTGGTGACGGTCTGGGCCGGGTTCTCCACCCAGTGGTACGGCGAACTGATCCGGAACGAGGCCTTCCTCGACGCCGCGCTGGTAACGCTGAAGGTGGGGCTGATCTCCTCGACCATCGCCACGGTGCTGGGCACCATGGCGGCCTGGATCCTGGTCCGATCGGGGCGCTTCCTGGGGCGCACGCTCTTCTCCGGCATGATCTACGCGCCCCTGGTGATGCCAGAGGTGATCACCGGCCTGTCGCTGCTGCTGCTGTTCATCGGCATCGACCTGGACCGCGGCGTGCTGACCATCGTGCTGGCCCATACCACCTTCTCCATGTGCTACGTCTCGGTGGTGGTCTCGTCGCGGCTCGCCTCCTTCGACACCTCCCTGGAAGAAGCCGCGCTCGACCTGGGCTGCACCCCTTGGCAGAGCTTCCGCCTGGTGACCCTGCCGATCATCGCGCCCGCGGTAATCTCCGGCTGGCTGCTGGCCTTCACCCTGTCTCTGGATGATCTGGTGATCGCCTCCTTCGCCGCCGGCCCGTCCTCGACCACCCTGCCGATGAAGATCTTCTCGGCCGTGCGCCTAGGCGTCAGCCCGGAGATCAACGCGCTGTCGACCATCATGATCGGCATCGTCGCCACGGGGGTGATCCTCTTCTCGCTGATGTCGAAACGCGCCACGATCCGCCAGCAGCAGGAAGAGCGTGACGCCGCCCGCTCCGAGGCGTAGGACGGCCCCATGACGACGAAGACCCCGCGCCGGATCTACCCGGACTATACCTACACGCGCGCGCCGATCGAGCGCTGCTACTGGGCCGAGGCCGTGCCCGAGGCGGCGCTGGCCCATCCGACACTGCCCGGCCCCGCCCGGGTCGAGGCGCTGGTGATCGGGGGCGGCTACACCGGCCTCAATGCCGCGCTGTCGCTGGCGCAGGCGGGCCGCCAGGTCACGCTGATCGACGCCGCCTTCCCCGCCTTCGGCGCCTCGGGGCGCAACGGCGGTTTCTGCTGTCTCGGCTCGGCCCGGGCCAGCGACGGCCAGCTGCGCCGCCGCTTCGGCCCCGAAGCCCCCGCCGAGCTGCGCCGGGCCGAGGCCTCCTCCATCGCCCATGTGGACCGGCTGACCCGCGTCCACGGGATCGACGTGGACCGCCATTCGACGGGCGAGACGATCCTGGCCCATTCGCCGAAGGCCATGGCGAAACTCGCCGCCAGCGCCGAAAGCTACAGCGCCGACTACGGCACCGAGATGCGGGTTCTGTCCAAGGCCGACCTGGCCGCCGAGGGCCTCGACGGCCCCACCTGGCACGGCGGGCTGCACAATCCGCTGGGCTTTGCCCTGCACCCCCGGAAATACGCTGCAGGCCTGCTGCGCGCCGCGCTGGCGGCCGGTGTGACGGTGCATGGCGAAACGCCTGCCCTGGCGATCAAACAGCAGGGCCGAACCCTGGCCGTGACCACACCCCGGGGCATGGTCACCGCCGACCGCGTGCTGGTCGCCACCAATGGCTACACGGCGGAAAACCTGGCGCCCTGGTTCCGGGGCCGCACCCTGCCCGCGCAAAGCTCGGCGATCGCCAGCCGCCCGCTAAGCGAAGAGGAAATGCAGGCTCAGGGCTACTGGTCACGCCAGATGGCCTATGAGGACCGGCGCCTGCTGCATTACTTCCACCTGACGCCCGACGGGCGGATGGTCTTCGGCCAGCGCGGCGGTCTGCTGTCCTCGCCCGCGACCGAGGCCAAGCTGGCGCAACTGGTGCGCGCCGATTTCGACTGCGCCTTCCCCGCCTGGTCCCACGTCGAGACTCCGCACTACTGGTCCGGGATGGTCTGCCTGACCGCCTCCCTGACGCCCTATTGCGGCCCGGTCCCGGGCCTGCCCGGCGCCTTCACCGCCTTCGGCTACCACGGCAACGGCGTCGCCATGGGCAGCTACCTCGGCGCCCGCATGGCGGAACTGGCCCGCGACGAAGAGCCCTCGGAGATCCTGCCGGCTTCCTTCCGCGCCCCGCCGCCGCGCTTCCCGCTGGGCCGTTTCCGACGCCTCTTCCTGGCCGCCGAGTACACCCAGGCGCGGCTCTTCGATCATTGAAGGGAGCGTATCGCCCTGGCGGGCGATAGCCTCCGGCGGGAGTATTTATGGCTGTCGGATGAAACAAGGCGCCGCGCCCCCGCCCATCCGACAGCCATAAATACTCCGGGGGAGTCCGCCGCAGGCGGGCGGGGGCAGCGCCCCCGGCCTTCAGCTTTCGATCGACTTCGCCGCCCGCGCCTTTCCGCGTTTCAGGCCCAGGTGGCGTTCGCGCAGGATGATGATGACGCCCGCCAGGATCACGATCCCCGCGCCCAGCAACATCTGCGGCGTCGGCACCTCGGCGAAGATGAAATAGCCGATCGCCAGGGCAAAGATCATTGAGGCATAGTCGAAGGGCGCCACGACCGAGGCATCGGCGAAGCGGTAGCAGGACGTCAGGAAGATCTGGCCGAAGCCGCCCAGAACCCCGGCCAGGATCAGCATCCCCGCCTCCGCGCCCGAGGGCCAGGCCCAGCCGAACGGCAGGGTCAGCAGCGACAGCAGGGTCGAGGTGATGGTGAACCAGAACACGATGGCCGAGGTCTGTTCCTCGCGCACCATGTTGCGAATGTGGACCTGCGCCAGGGCGGCGCAGGTGGCACCAAAGATCACGATCATCGCGCCAACGGCCTCGGCCACTGCCACCGTATCGCCGCCCAGGGTCGTCACCCGGGGCTCCAGCACGATCAGCACGCCCACCATGCCCAGGCCCACGGCGCTGAGACGGAAGACCCCCACCTTTTCATTCAGGAACATGCCGGCGAAGACCACCACCAGGATGGGCGTGGCGTATTGCAGGGCCGTCACCTCGGGCAGCGGCAGGAACGCCAGCCCGGCAAAGCCGCAGCCCATGGCGGTGGTGCCGATCAGCCCGCGCCAGACATGGGCCATGGGCCGCTGCGTGCGCCAACCCGTCCTCAGGTCGCCGCGCACCGCCAGCCAGCCCAGGATCACCGGCAGGGCAAAGAAGGAGCGGAAGAAAACCGACTGCCCCGGCGGCACATGGCCCGCCGTCGCCTTGATGAGAGAGGTCATGGTGATGAAGCAGATCACCGCCACCAGTTTCAGGACAATCCCCTTGAGCGGCTGCATGCCGGCCCCTTTCGCGTCGTAACTTCCCGCGCCCGTCCCCAGGGCGGGGCGCCACCCGACCCTTCTGTCCCGCGCCTGTCGCGGGGTCAACGGCGCGGGGCGCATACCCGCTGTCGCAGGGACGGGCGACAGGCCCCGCAGGACGGGACAGGATCGCGGCGCAGGGCTCTGGCCTTGGGCCCGCCCGCGCGTATAGTGGGCCAAACCCCGGAGCCAGGCCCTGCGCGGTGCCAAGCCAGACCTCCTGATGTTGAAAAGGACCTTTGCCCGATGACCCCTCTTCTGCGCCCCATGGCCCGCTCCCTGCCTCTTGCCCTGCCGCTGATGCTGCTGGCGGCCGCGGCCCAGGCCCATACCGGCGGCAGCCACGCCGGCGGCTTCGTCAGCGGGTTCAGCCACCCGATCCTCGGCTGGGATCACGTGGTCGCCATGGTCGCCGTGGGTCTTTGGGGGGCGGTCCTGGGCAAGCCCGCGATCTGGATCCTGCCGGTGGTCTTCCCGCTGGTCATGGCCTTCGGCGCCGCGCTCGGCATCCTCGGCGTGCCGCTGCCGGCCGTGGAGACGGGCATCGCGCTGTCGGGTGTCGTCCTGGGCCTGGCCGTGGCGCTGGCGGTGCGCGCGCCGCTGCCGATCGCCGCGGTGGTCGTCGGCGTCTTCGCCATCTTCCACGGCCACGCCCATGGCACCGAACTGCCGGCGGCGGCCAATCCGCTGGCCTACGGCGTGGGCTTCGTCTTGGGCACGGGGCTGCTGCACATGGCCGGAATCGCCCTGGGCCTACTGACCGCGAAACCCGCCG
Organism: Pseudooceanicola marinus; assembly: GCF_020177265.1. Classification (GTDB taxonomy): domain Bacteria; phylum Pseudomonadota; class Alphaproteobacteria; order Rhodobacterales; family Rhodobacteraceae; genus Pseudooceanicola; species Pseudooceanicola marinus_A. The sequence continues at coordinate 290,293 of NZ_JAIVMC010000005.1, read as the reverse complement.
GACGGATCGTCGTGCGCCTGGCCGGAGGCCTGATCGCCGTGGTCGGTGGCGCCTTCCTGGCCGGGGTCGCCTGACCTCTTGGCCCGGCGCCACGCCCCATTCCTGACCTCAGTGAAGGCCCGGGCTCTGGTCCCGGGCCTTTGCTTGGGGCTGGCCCTTCTGCCCGCCCCGGCCATGGCCCATGTGCCGGGCCTGCCGGCGGAGGCGATGGCATCACTGACGCTGGGCCTGCGCCTGCCCTTCCTCTACCCCGAGGCCCTGCTGCCCCTGCTGGTGCTGGGCCTGGCACTGACCGGCGGACCCCGCCCGCTGATCGCCGGGCTGGCGGGACTGGGGGCGGGCCTGCTGGGAGCCGACCTGCTGGGCGAGGCCGCCACGGCGCTGGCACTGGGCGCGGGCGCGCTGGCTGGTGCGGTGCTGGCCCTGAAGGGGCCGCCGCTGCCGGGAATGCTGCGCCACGGGATGGGGTTCGTCCTGCCCGCGCTCATCATGGCCGCTCTCTACCACGGCGGCAGCGCATCGGCGCCCGCGCTGATGGCGCTTGGCTCGATGGGCGTGTTGGCGGTGACGGCGCTGCTGATCGCGGAAATCGCGGACCTGCTGCTGACACGGCTGCCGGGGCCGATCCCGGGCATCGCGCTGCGCATCGCGGCCAGCTGGCTCGCCGCGATCCTGATCCTGATGCTGGCCTTCGTGCTGGCCGGCCCCGCGCCGGGCGGCGCCGGGGCCTAGGCCCTGCGTTACTCCGCCGCCGTGCTGCGCTTCGGCAGGACCCAGTCGGGGCGCGGGAAGTGGCAGGTGTAACCGTTAGGGATCCGCTCCAGGTAATCCTGGTGCTCCGGCTCGGCCTCCCAGAAATCACCCACGGGTTCGACCTCTGTCACCACGCGCCCGGGCCAGAGGCCCGAGGCCTCCACATCCGCGATGGTTTCCTCGGCCACGGCCTTCTGCACGTCATCGACGTAGTAGATGGCCGAACGGTAGGACATTCCGATGTCGTTGCCCTGCCGGTTCAGCGTGGTCGGATCGTGGATCTGGAAGAAGACCTCCAGGATCCGCCGATAGGAAATGACATCGGGGTCGAAGAAGATCTCGATCCCCTCCGCATGGGTGCCATGATTGCGATAGGTCGCATGGGGCACGTCGCCCCCGGTGTATCCCACGCGGGTGCGTTTCACCCCGGGCAGCTTGCGGATCAGATCCTGCATGCCCCAGAAACAGCCCCCGGCGAGAACGGCGCGTTCTTCACTCATCACAGATCCTCCACCTGGTTAATGTACTGGCCATAACCCTCGGCCTCCATCTCTTCCTTCGGGACGAAGCGCAACGAGGCCGAGTTGATGCAGTAGCGCAGCCCGCCCCGGTCCGTCGGCCCGTCGGGGAAGACGTGGCCCAGGTGGCTGTCACCGTGTTTCGACCGCACCTCGACCCGCACCATGCCGTGACTTTCGTCCCGCAGGTTGACGATATTGTCTTCCTCGATGGGCTTCACGAAGCTGGGCCAGCCGCAGCCGCTCTCGTACTTCGCCGCGCTGGCAAACAGCGGCTCGCCGGAGACCACGTCAACGTAGATCCCCACCCGCTTGTTCTCCAGAAGGGGGCCGGTGAAGGGCCGCTCGGTGCCGCTTTCCTGGGTCACGTGGAACTGCTCCGGGGTCAGCCGCGCGATGGCTTCGTCTGTCTTGCGATAGTCGGACATAAGTTCCTCCGTTGCTTGCCCTCAATGTGGGGAAGGCCGGGCGGAAAGGAAAGGGGTACGACCGACACAGCTTTTACAGTCGGCTCTGCGAGCGCCACGACAGTCAAGTTAACCTAGTATCTACGGGGGCCCGCAGGCGAAGTTTCGGGACTTTTCACGGTTTTGCGCCCGCTCCGCCGAACCGGCAGGAACCCGCCGCGATACGGTGGCGTAACCGGCAGCGGGACGCCTGTTTCGACCCCGTAAAATACGGACGAAAACCTTTTGCCTCTGCCCTCGTTGCTCTTTCCGGGTTCCACCAGACGGAACCCGATCCGTAACGATTGCAGGAGATGCACATGACTTTCCAAACCCGTTCCTTCGCCCTGGCCGCCGTGATTGCCGCCGCTTCCACCTCCGCCGCCTGGGCACAGCTGTCGCTGGGTGGAGGCGCTGACGTGTCGGTCGGCGGTGGCTCGGCCAGTGTCGGCGCCAGCGCAGAGGCCAGCGCGACCAGCGGAACGGACAATGGCGGCCTCGGCGGCGTGACCGACAGCGTCGGAGATACCGTCGCCTCCGCCGGCGACGCCGTTTCGGGCGTGACCGGCACGGCCACCGACACCGTGGGGACGGTCACCGATACCGTGGGTGACACCGTGGCCAGCGCCACCGACACTGCCACCGGCGCGGCCGGCATGGCCACCGACACCGCGGAAGGTGTCGCCACCACCGCCACCGGCACCGTGGCCGACGGCGCCTCGATGGCGGCCAGCGAGGGTCGCGTGGTCCTGTCGAACGTCGTGGGCGAGGAGGGGCTGGCGACCACCACCGTCTCCTCGCTGATGGCCGACGGCACGATCGACGAGGCCGGCATCAACGGCTCGATTAGCGCCAATGCCTCGGCCATCGCGACGATGCAGGACGCCATTTCGGCCAGCGCCAGCCTTTCCGCCGCGCTGGAGGCGCAGGGTTTCACCCCGCAGGACGTGATCGGCGTCCAGGCCATGGCGGACGGCTCCACCCAGTTGGTGATCGACGACCGCGGCTGAGCTCTCCACACCACCGAGAACGCCCCGGGGACCCGCATTGCGGGTCCCTTTTTTGTGCCGCCTCGCAGCAAAGCTGCGTTTCTTCCGCGCTGCGGCGACGCCACCCGGCGTCACTCGGCAAGATTTCGCCGACGCTCCTTCATTGTTGATTCAAATACGCCTTTTCGCCTCAGCCCTTGTTTTCAAGGCCATGATACGTCCTCCCAGTGGCAAAGACTCGCCAAACTCCCGGCATGCGTGCAACTGACGCAGATCGCACACGTTTCTTCAGCATAGCGAGAGGAGAATATCCATGACCCTGGAACTGATGAAACGGACGACCGCCGTCTTCGCCGCCCTGGCGCTGATCGGCCCTACCGCGGCACAGGCACAACTGGGCCTGGACGTGGACCTTGACGCGAGTGATGGCGACGGGATCGGCGTGGGCGTCGATGTCGGCATCGGCGGCGACGACGGCATCAACGCGGATGCGGACGTGGGTGTCGGCGGCAGTGACGGTCTCGACGTTACGGCCGATGCCGATGTCGGTGTCGGCGGCAGCAATGGCGTGAACGCCGACGCGGATGCCGACGTGGGCGTCGGTGGCAGCGACGGCGTGATGGCCGACGCCGATGTCGATGCCGACGTGGGTGGCGACGACGGTATCAATGCCGATGCGGACGTGACCGCCGGCCTTGGCGGTGGCGACGGCATCAACGCCGATGCCGACGTCAACGTGGGCGCCGGCGGCGAAACCATCGCCGATATCGGCGCCGACCTGGGCGTCGGCGGCGGTTCGGGCGGCGGCTCCGGCAGCGGTGGCGGCGGCGCCTCCAATGGGGGCGGCTCCGGCGGAGGCGGCACCAATGGCGGTGGCACAAACGGCGGTGGCACCAATGGCGGCATGATGCCCGATGCCGAGAGCCTGGCCTTTGCCGACAGCGGTTCCGGCATGTCCGCCATCGCGACCCTGCCCCCGCAGGCCTTCGGCCTGGTGACGGTCACGCAGCTGGCGCGCCGGGACGAGATCTCGATCCCCAGCTTCGATGCACAGCTGCGCGAATCCCGCGGCTGGATAGCCCGCCTGCGTCAGCGCATCGCGTCCAACGGCCCGCTGGCCAGCTGGCTGCAGGGCCGCGGGTACGCCACGCCGGACGTGGTGGGCTTCTACCGCAAGACCGACGGCAAGCTGTGGCTGATCGTCGACGACCGGGTCTGACCGACCCTTCGGGTGTGTGAACGGCGCGCGGAGCGCGCCAGGCAAGGCAAGGCAGGCGGCGTCCGGGAGAAATCCCGGGCGCCGTGTTCCGTCATGCCCTTGCCGTCAGCCTCGCGCGCGCAGCCGTGCCACGGCCCAGCCCGCGGCCTCGGCCACCACCGGGTCGGCATCGCCGGTCAGCGCCTCGACCGCCGGCAACAGTGCCGGCTGGCCAGAATTGCCGATGGCATAGGCCACGTTGCGCACGAAGCGGTCGCGCCCGATCCGCTTGATCGGCGAGCCGGAAAACCGGGCGCGGAAGGTGGCGTCATCCAGCGCCGCCAACTCCGCCAGCGGCGGCGCCAGAAGGTCGTCCCGGGCGTGGTATTTCACCTCCGCCGCGCGTTCGGCGAACTTGTTCCAGGGACAGACCGCCAGGCAGTCGTCGCAGCCGTAGATCCGATTGCCCAGCTTGCCGCGCAGCTCCTCCGGGATCGGGCCCTTGTATTCGATCGTCAGGTAGGAAATGCAGCGCCGGGCATCCAGTTGATACGGCTGGGGAAAAGCATCCGTCGGACAGGCGTCCAGGCAGCGGCGGCAGCGCCCGCAATGGTCTACCTCCGCATCGTCGGGGGGCAGGTCCAGCGTGGTGAAGATGGCGCCGAGGAAGAACCAGCTGCCCAGCTCGCGACTGACCAGGTTGGTATGCTTGCCCTGCCAGCCCAGCCCGGCGGCCTGGCCCAGGGCCTTTTCCGGCACCGGCGCCGTATCGACGAAGACCTTCACCTGCGCCGCTTCGCCGTCGGCCTGCGGCCCCGCCTCGGCAATCAGCCATCGCGCGAGGCGTTTGAGCCGCTTCTTCACCACGTCATGGTAATCGCGGTTCTGCGCATAGACGGTGATGCCTGCCCGGTCGGGATGCTCCAGCACCTCCAGCGGGTCATGATCGGGGCCGTAGTTTTCGGCCAGCATGAGAATCGACCGCGCCTCGGGCCAAAGCGCCGAAGGGTCGCCGCGCCAATGGCTGCGATCCGCCAGCCAGGACATCTGCCCGTGATAGCCCGCATCGAGGAAGGCGCGCAGGCGTTCGGCCACCTCCGGCACGGCCTCGGGCGTGCAAAGACGGGCCGCAGAGAATCCCTCCTCCCGCGCCTGGTCCAGAAGTTTGCGTTTCAGGGCCTCGGTCATGGGCGCCTTTTGCCAGAAAACGGGGGGTGGGGGAAATGCAGGGTGCGATCCCGAAGGGCTGCGCAGGTTCGCCAGGGTCAGGCATAGCCATGCGCATGGCTGTGCCGTCGCACGGTCCTGCGCTGCCTCGGGTCGCGCCTGTGGCACGGCCTGCGCCCGTCCGCGCCCTCAGAAATCCAGATCGGCGTAATGCGCGGGCGGCGGGAAACCCGGCACCTGGTCCATCAGGATGGCGCGGAACGCGGGGCGCGACTTGATCTTGGCGTACCAGTCCTTCACCTGCGCGTTCCGGTCCCAATCCACGTCGGAGATATAGTCGAGCGCCGACAGATGCGCGGCGGCGGCAAAATCCGCCAGGCTCATCCGGTCCCCGGCCAGCCAGCGGCGGTGATCCAGCAGCCAGCCCATGTAGTCGATGTGGAACTTGATCGCCCGCAGGCCGGCCATCACGTTGGTGGAATTGGGAAATCCCTGGCCGGTGATCTTCTTGTTCACCCGCTCGTAGAGCAGTTTCGACGTCACCTCGTGGTGGAACTTGTCGTCGAACCACATCACCAGGCGGCGCACCTCATGCCGGGCCAGCGGATCCGAGGGCATCAGCGAGGGCTCGGGGTAGAGCTCCTCCAGGTACTCGCAGATCGCCGCACTTTCGGCCAGGGCGTGCCCGTCCAGCCGCAGCACCGGCACCTTGCCGGCAGGGTTGCGACGCAGGAAATCGGTGTCCTTCTCCCAGTAGCGCTCTTCGATCAGCTTCACTTCGATCTTCTTCTCGGCCAGCGACAGGCGCACCTTGCGGCAGAAGGGAGACAGGGGAACGTGGTAAAGCTCTGCTGAAGTCATCGTTGTGTCCTGGTACGAATGGCCTGGCGCGCGACGGCGCGGCGGGCCAACGGGCCCCGGGGCCTGAAATGTCACCTGTCTTGCCGCCTAAGGCCCGGAATTTCAATCCTCGAAACAGGCGGCCCGCCCATCCCGCGCGATCGTCGCGGCCCCGTCGCGGATTGCCGCCGACCGGCGGGAGACGAATTCACCCGGCGCGCTGGCCGACCAGCTTTGGGGCGAGGGCAACACGGCCGCCAGGCGCGCGGCCTGGTCCGCCGACAGATCCTTCGGAAGCGCCTGGAAATAACGCCAGGCACCGGCCTCGATGCCGAAGGCGCCCTCGTCGAACTCAGCCACGTTCAGGTAAACCTCCAGGATCCGGCGCTTCGACCAGGTCAGTTCCACCAACGGGGTGATCAGCGTCTCCAGCGCCTTCCGGACGTAGCTGCGCCCGTGCCAGAGGTAGACGTTCTTCACGACTTGTTGAGAGATGGTCGACCCGCCCCGTGCTGCACCATCGGCAATGGCGTCGCGGATCGCGGACATGTCGATACCCCAGTGCAGGCAGAAATTGGCATCCTCGGCCGCCACGACCGAGCGCGCCATCACCGGGGCGATCTCCTCCATCGGGATCCATTGCCTGTCGATCTCGCCCAGGCGCAACCGTTCGCGCAGCATGTAGGCGCCGCCCCAGGGGCGGATCACCGAATGGGAGGTCACGATAAGGGCGAGGAGAATCACCACGACCGCCAGCCCTCGCAACAGCCAGCGCCGCAGCCAGCGCAGGGGCTGCGGACCACCGCGCGCGGCCCGTTTTCCCTTGCGGGAGGCCGTCTTGCGCGTCTTCGTCTTGGGTTTCGTCTGCTTTGCCACGGGTCCAGCTATACGCGGGACAGCCCGGGCAGCAAAGTCATTGCCAGGCCCCTTCCCGAGCGGCAGGCAAGAAAAAACCGGCGCCAGGGCCGGTTTCATTCAATCGCGATGTCCCGCCCAGTCGGCGGTCCAGATATCGGGGCGCTTTGCCCCCAGGGTCCTGTGGCCAAAATCCCTCCGGTCGGACCCGATGGCCCCGAACCCGGCGCGCAGATCAAAAGTATCCCGACGGTATTCATCGTCCACCCGCGAGGACGGCGCCGCATTGCGCAGCCCGGACAGGATAGTGGGCCCCTCATCGGGGTCCGCCTGCGACGTTCCGGGGGCGAGGCCCGTCAGGGCAACAGCCAGGATAAGAGCGGGGACATAAGCAGTGCGGGTCGTCATGGAAACCTCCCGGAAGCCGGGCATGGGGATCTTGATAGTAAACGGCACCGGCGCCATCTCTGGTGCCGGTGCCGATGCCTTGGTCGTCACCACGGGGAGCGTGGGTGATAACCCCAGGACTTACTTGCCTTCGGGCAGGACGTAGTCGTTGCCGTTGTCCAGCGTGGCGCGGGCGTCATCGTCGCTGTAGCGGACGGTGTGGTTGCCAGCGGCGGACAGCGAGGACGTGTCGGTGTAGTTGCGGGTCACGTCGTTCTGTTCGCTGATGACGGTGTTCACGCCCGAGCGTGCGTCGTCGTCGCTGTAGCCGTTGAAGAACTGAGCCGAAGCGGAAGTTGCGGAAGCTGCGACGAGGGCTGCGATGCCGAATGCTTTGAGGGTTTTCATTGTTAGTCTCCTAAGATCTCTAGTTTGTTTTGCTTCAGACGCTGTGTGTTTCTGTCTGCGTCCTTGCGATGAGAGAGATATAGGCCCGGGCGCTCGCCAATGAAAGTGCATCTATGCACAGGTCTAGGTTCATCACGGCATAGCGTGCCCTCACAAACATGAGAGGTCTTGCAACCCGCTGATTTTATGTACTTTTACAATTCAGTTACTAAACAAATTCCAGTACTTGAAAGTTCAGTTTTCCCTTAGAAAAGTTGTCGGCGGGTGGTTGAACGAAAAAAGAGGGCCCGCGGCGGCGGACCCTCTTGAAAGTTTTGTGACGCTTTCTAGAGCGGAAATTATTCCGCAGGAACAGACACTTCGCCCTCAGATAGGGGGTGAGACAGGTGCTGCAGCATCTCTTTCGGGCAGATCTGAAGGAAGTTGCCCTTCTCCAGATCCCAGTGCTGAAGGATGTCCCGGGCCTTGCGCGAGTCGGTTTCGGCCACGTGACGCTCGATGAGTCCCTTCAGCTGATGCTCCCAGTGATCCACGGTCACCGGGCAGGTCACCAGGGTCTCCTTGTTCATCAGCGTCTCGGCACGGCCGTCCGGGTCATAGAGGTAGGCCATGCCCCCGGTCATGCCGGCACCGAAGTTCGGACCGATGGAGCCGAGGATCACCGCGATACCGCCGGTCATGTATTCGCAGCCGTTCGAGCCGCAGCCCTCGATCACCACCTTGGCGCCCGAGTTCCGCACGGCGAAGCGTTCGCCCGCGCGGCCCGCGGCAAAGAGATAACCGTCGGTCGCACCGTAAAGGACGGTGTTGCCGATGATCGTGTTGTCGGCGGCCACCAGCGGCGATTGCATCGAGGGACGCACCACCACGGTGCCGCCCGACAGGCCCTTGCCGACATAGTCGTTGGCCTCACCCGAGACCTCGATCTTCAGGCCCGGGGCCGCGAAGGCACCCAGGGACTGACCGGCGGAGCCTTCCAGCTTCACCGTCAGGTGGTCGGGCTGCAGCGCGTTGCGCATGCCGAAGGCCCGCACGATGTGGCTAGAGGTGCGCGTGCCCACGGTGCGGTGCGTGTTCTGCACCGCGTAGGACAGTTGCATCTTCTCCCCGTCCTTCAGGAAGCGAGCCGCGTCGCGGACGATCTCGGCATCCAGGGTGTCCGGCACCGCGTTGCGCGGCTTCAAACGGTCGTAGTGGATGTCCTTGGCGCCATCGACGGTGATCAAGAGCGGGTTGAGGTCCAGATCGTCGAGGTGTTCCGCCCCGCGCGAGACCTGGTGCAGCAGGTCCGCACGGCCGATCACCTCGTCCAGGGACCGGGCGCCGATCTCGGCCAGGATTTCCCGCACTTCCTGAGCGTAGAAGGTGATGAGGTTCACCACCTTGTCCGCCGAGCCGGTGAACTTGGCCCGCAGCGCCGGATCCTGGGTGCAGACGCCCACCGGGCAGGTGTTCGACTGACACTGACGGACCATGATGCAGCCCATGGCGATCAGGGCGGCGGTGCCGATGCCGTATTCCTCGGCGCCCATCATCGCGGCCATGACGATGTCGCGGCCCGTGCGCAGGCCCCCATCGGTGCGCAGCGTGACCCGCTCGCGCAGCTTGTTCATCGCCAGGACCTGATGCGCCTCGGTCAGACCCATTTCCCAGGGCAGACCGGCGAACTTGATCGAGGTCGCGGGCGAGGCGCCCGTGCCGCCATTGTGGCCCGAGATCAGGATGACGTCCGCCTTGGCCTTGGCCACACCGGCAGCGATGGTGCCAACGCCCGAGGACGACACCAGCTTGACCGTCACCTTCACGGTGGGGTTGATCTGCTTCAGGTCGTAGATCAGCTGCGCCAGATCCTCGATCGAGTAGATGTCGTGGTGCGGCGGCGGCGAAATCAGGGTCACGCCCTTGGTCGAGTGGCGCAGACGGGCGATCAGGTCGGTGACCTTCATGCCGGGCAGCTGGCCACCCTCACCGGGCTTGGCGCCCTGGGCCACCTTGATCTCCAGCTCTTCACACTGGTTCAGGTATTCGGCGGTCACGCCGAACCGGCCAGAGGCCACCTGCTTGATCTTGGCAGACGGGTTGTCGCCGTTGGGTTCGGGCACGAAGTGTGCCGGATCCTCACCGCCCTCGCCGCTGTCGGACTTGGCGCCGATGCGGTTCATCGCAACGTTCAGCAGCTTGTGCGCCTCGGGCGACAGGGCGCCCAGGGACATGCCGGGGGTGACGAAGCGCTTGCGGATCGAGGTGATCGATTCGACCTCTTCAATCGGGATCGACTTGGCGAGCGGCTTGATCGCCAGCAGGTCGCGCAGGTGGATCGGCGGATTCGCCTGCATCCGGGCGCTGTACTGCTTCCAGATCTCGTAGCTGGCCCGGTCACAGGCCGCCTGCAGCATGTGCATGGTCTGCGCTTCCCAGGCGTGGGTCTCACCCGATTTGCGCGCCTTGTAGAAACCGCCGATCGGCAGCACGTCCTGGCCGTTCTTCCAGCCCAAGCGGTGCACTTCCTCGATCTTCTTCTGGATGCCGTAGATCCCGATGCCCGAGATGCGCGACAGCATGCCGGGGAAGAACTCGGCGCACATGGCGCGGGACAGGCCCACGGCCTCGAAGTTCAGGCCACCACGGTAGGAGGAGATGACCGAGATGCCCATCTTGGCCATGATCTTCAGCAGACCCTGGTCGATGGCATCGCGATACCGCTTCATGTTTTCGGTCAGAGTGCCGTCCAGCAGGCCGCGCTTGATGCGGTCGGCGATGCTGTCCTCGGCCAGGTAGGCGTTCACGATGGTCGCGCCGGAGGCGATCAGCACGGCGAAGTAATGCGGGTCGACACATTCGGCGGACCGCACGCCGATGGAGCAGAAGGTGCGCAGGCCCTTCTGGGTCAACCAGCTGTGCACGGCGGAGGTCGCCAGGATCATCGGCATGGCCACCTTGTCGGGGCCCTGGTGCTGATCGGTCAGGATGATGTGACCGCCGCCGGAACGCACCGCGTCCTCGGCTTCCTGCCGGATGCGGTTCAGCGCCTCGCGCAGTGCGCCGCGTTCGCCGGTCGCGGGGAAGGTACAGTCGATCTCGACCATCTCGGCGTTGAAGTGGTTGCGCAGCTCCTCGAACTGGGCGTTGCCGACGAAGGGCGTGTCCAGCACCAGGATCTCGGTCTGCGAGCTCGACTCATCCAGCACGTTCTTCAGGTTGCCGAAGCGCGTCTTCAGGCTCATCACGCGGAATTCGCGAAGGCTGTCGATCGGCGGGTTCGTCACCTGGCTGAAGTTCTGGCGGAAGAAGTGCGACAGCGGGCGGTACTTGTTGGACAGCACGGCCGACGGCGTGTCGTCCCCCATCGAGGCGATGGCTTCCTTGCCGTCCTCGGCCATGGGCGCCAGCATGTTCTCCAGCTCTTCGATGGAATAGCCGGCCGCGATCTGCCGCTTGCGCAGCTCGCCGCCCTCGAACAGCGGCTTTTCCTCGACCTGGGCCAGGGCCTCGTCCAGCTCGGAAATCTTGCCGACCCATTCGCCGAAGGGCTGACCCGCGGCCAGTTTGTCCTTGATTTCGACGTCGTGGTAGAGCTTGCCCTCGAAGGTATCCACGGCCAGCAGCTGACCTGGGCCCAGGGCGCCCTTTTCGCGCACGGTGGCCTCGTTCGTCGGCACCATGCCCGCCTCGGAGCCCGCGATCAGCAGGCCATCGCCGGTCACGACATAGCGCATCGGGCGCAGGCCGTTGCGGTCGGTGCCGGCGCAGACCCAGCGGCCGTCGGTCATGGCCAGGGCGGCGGGGCCGTCCCAGGGTTCCATCACCGAGTTGCAGTAGGAATACATGTCACGCCAGGCTTCGGGCAGTTCCTCGGCCTGCTTGGACCAGGATTCGGGCACCAGCATGGTTTTCGCCATGGGCGCGTTGCGGCCCGCGCGGACCAGCACCTCGAACACCGCATCCAGCGCGGCGGAGTCCGAGGACCCACCGGGGATGATCGGCTTGATGTCTTCCGCCATGTCCCCGAAGGCCGACGACGCCATGCGGATCTCGTGGCTCTTCATCCAGTTCACGTTGCCCTTCAGCGTGTTGATCTCGCCGTTGTGGGCCAGCATGCGGAAAGGCTGCGCCAGCCACCATTCCGGGAAGGTGTTGGTGGAGTAACGCTGGTGATAGAGGGCGAAGGTCGAGGTGAACCGTTCGTCCATCAGATCCGGGTAGAAGACGGCGACCTGTTCGGCCAGCATCATGCCCTTGTAGATGATCGACCGGCAGCTGAGCGACGCCAGGTACAGATCGGTGATGCCCGCGCTCGCGGCGGCCTTCTCGATCCGGCGACGGATCACGTACAGCTCGCGCTCGAACTGTTCCTCGTCGACGCCCTTGATGTTGGAAATCAGGATCTGCTCGATCTCGGGGCGGGTCGCATTGGCCTTTTCGCCCAGGCAGTCGATCTCGACCGGGACGTGGCGCCAGCCGTAGATGTAGTAGCCCATGCGCAGCACTTCGGCCTCGACGATGGTCCGGCAGGTTTCCTGAGCGCCGAAATCGGTGCGCGGCAGGAAGACCTGGCCGACGGCCATCAGCTCATTCTCGCGCGGCTCGTGGCCGGTGCGCTTGATCTGGTCATAGAAGAAGGGGACCGGGATCTGCACGTGGATCCCCGCGCCGTCGCCCGTCTTGCCGTCGGCATCCACGGCGCCGCGGTGCCAGATCGCCTTCAGCGCGGTGATCCCCGCCTCGACCACCTTGCGCGACGGCTTCCCGTCGATGGAAACGACAAGGCCCACGCCACAGGAGGAATGCTCATGCTCCTCGCGGAACAGGCCGTTTTCCTCCATCCACTGGCGCTTGGCTTTCTCGGCTGCGGCCCAATTCGCGTCGATCTTGGTCATGGTCAGGTCTCCCTTGGCCGAAATGGCGGTGTTGCGGGGAAAAGCCGGGGCGGTCATGCGCCCTGCTCTCCGGTCATCTCTTCGGTTTCGCTGCCCTCTTCGGGCAGCGCATCTTCGCGGCGGTAGACGCCCAGCGGTTCCAGTGTCTTGCGAAGCTTGCGCGCCTGGTTGAGGAAGGCGCGTTCCAGCACGGCGCCGGTCAGCCCGGCATCATCCAGCAGCTGCGGCACGGTCTTGTCGCCCGAGGGCAGCACGAACTGATGGATGTTCGGCTGCAGCGGGAAGCTTTCCAGGTGGGCGGCCTCGCCCGGCGCCTCGCCGTGGATAAGGTAGTAGTCGGCCGACCGGCCCAGGACCTCGCCCAGGTTGTGCAGGCGCAGATCCTCCAGGCCCTTGCCCTCGGGAATGGCGCGGGCCGGCATGGCGAAGAGCGGGCTCAACGCCAGGGCCACCTTGACCTCCAGGAAGGCCGGCATGGCCAGCGCCATGAAACCGCCCATCCCCTGGCCCAGCACCATCACCGTTTCGGCGGCGCATTCGCGACGATAGGCGGCGGCCCATTCGACGATTTCCTCGATCAGGCCCTCGCCGTTCAGCCAGGTGTTGCCGGGGTCGGCGAAGAACAGCACGTTGTCGCGCCCGCCATGGCTGGCCGCATGGGCAAAGGCCGCGAGCGGCGCGCCGCCCTCCTCGCTGTCCCAGAAGGACAGCACCAGGCGGGTGCTGGTGCCACGGTACAGCCAGACCTTCAGCGTCTCGCTGTCCGAAACCGGGGTGATGTCGAGTGCGTCTGCCATGTCCTGCCCTTTCGGGGCCTTGCGGGAATGCTGGGAAGGGGGGACGCGCGGGGACGCGCGCCCGGGATCTTGCTTACTCGGCGGCGACAGAGGCCGGAGCGGCCAGGTCTTCGAGGATCGCGGCAGCGCAATCGCGGCCGTCGCGGATCGCCCAGACCACCAGGGAGGCACCGCGGACGATGTCGCCCACGGCATAGACCCGGTCCAGAGAGGTGCGGCCGGTGCCGAAATCGGCGCGGACGGTGCCCCAGCGGGTCACTTCCAGGCCGTCGGTGTTCCACAGATTCGGCAGGTCCTCGGGTTCAAACCCAAGCGCCTTGATCACGATGTCGGCCTCTTCGGCATAATCGCTGCCCTCGATCACCTCGGGCGACTGGCGGCCTGTCGCATCGGGCTGACCCAGGCGCATGCGCTGCACCATGGCCTGGCGCACGCGGCCGGCGCCGGCGCCCGCGCCTTCGGGTTCGATCACGCCGGTGGTGAAACCGACGGGGTTCGACAGCCAGACGAACTCCACGCCTTCTTCCTCGGCGTTCTGCACCTCGCGCTGCGAGCCCGGCATGTTCTTGCGGTCGCGGCGATAGAGACATTTGACCGACTCGGCGCCCTGGCGGATGGCGGTGCGCACGCAATCCATCGCGGTGTCGCCACCGCCGACCACGACGACCTTCTTGCCCTTCGCGTTCAGCTCGCCGTTCAGGTATTCCTCGACCTCGTCGCCGAAGCTGACCTTGTTGGAACAGGTCAGATAGTCGATGGCCCGCACGATACCCTCGGCCTCGGCATTGGGGCCGGTCAGCTCGCGGGTCTTGTAGACGCCGGTGGCGATCAGCACGGCGTCATGCTTGCCGCGGATCGCATCGAAGGAGATGTCGTCGCCTACGGTGCAGTTCAGCACGAATTCCACGCCGCCCGCTTCCAGTTGCTCGACGCGGCGCATGACCACGTCCTTTTCCAGCTTGAAACCGGGGATGCCGTAGGTCAGCAGGCCGCCGGCGCGGTCGTAGCGGTCATAGACGGTGACCTGCACGCCGGCACGGCGCAGCATGTCGGCCGCGGCCAGGCCGCCGGGGCCCGCGCCGATGATGCCGACGCTTTCCTCGCGCTCCTGCGCGGGCGCGGGCGGCTTCACCCACCCCTTTTCCCAGGCGGTATCGGTGATGTATTTCTCCACCGCGCCGATGGTGACGGTGCCGTGGCCCGACTGTTCGATCACGCAGTTGCCTTCACACAGACGGTCCTGCGGACAGATGCGGCCGCAGATCTCCGGGAAGGTGTTGGTGGCCTGGCTGATCGCATAGGCCTCTTCCAGACGGCCCGTCGCCGTCAGCTTCAGCCAGTCGGGGATGTTGTTGTGCAGCGGGCAGTGGGACTGGCAGTAGGGCACACCACACTGGCTGCACCGGCTTGCCTGCTCCTCGGCCTTGGCCTGGGCATATTCCGCATAGATCTCGTCGAAGTCATGGGCACGGAGATCCGCATCCCGCTTTTCCGGGGTTTCCCGCTCGACGGAGACGAATTTCAGCATCGGTTGCTTCGCCACGGCCAACTCCTCGTTACGCTTGTCGCTACCTTGTTCCGAGGCCTTCTACAGCACGGATCGCGGCGTGAAAAGTCAGAACTAGTGACCTATTAATGCGCAAACAGCGCTTTCAGCCGGACGGACGCGCATCTGACAGGTTTTATTAGGTATTGATCCGGACCTATTTAACAGCTTTCCATTCACTTACAGCGGGTTAATCCTATCCTTGATTGTGCTCCCCAGGATTTCCCATGCCTTTGCTTCAGCTCCTTCTTCTCGCGATTATTCAGGGTATTACCGAGTTTCTTCCCATCTCCTCCTCCGGTCACCTGATTCTTCTGCCCGCGCTGTCGGGCATGCAGGACCAGGGGCAGGTGATCGACGTGGCGGTCCACGTCGGCACTCTCGGCGCGGTTGTGCTCTACTTCTGGGCAGATGTCCGCGAAGCCATCGGCGGGCTGCCGCTGCTCATGCGCGGCCGGACCGACACGCCGGGCAGCCGGCTGGCCTTCCTGCTGATCGTGGCGACGATCCCCGGCATCCTCTTTGGCCTGTTCCTGGCGATGACCGGCATCGACGACCTGCTGCGCTCGGCCGCCGTGATCGGCTGGACGATGCTGGGCTTCGGCGTGCTGCTGTGGATCGCCGACCGGCGCGGCGACAGCGGGCGTCCGGCCACGGACTGGACGCTGAAGGATGCGATCATCTTGGGGCTGTGGCAGGCCATCGCCCTGATCCCTGGCACCTCTCGATCGGGCATCTGCATCACCGGGGCGCTGTTCGGCGGCTTCGAGCGTCAGGCGGCGGCCAAGATCTCGATGCTGATGTCGATCCCGATGATCCTGGCCAGCGCCGCCTACCTGTCGGGCGAGGTGATTGCCACCGCCGACAGCCAGGCCGCGATCAGCGGCGCCATCGCCGCCTTCTTCGCCTTCCTCTCGGCCCTTCTGGCCCTGACGCTGATGATGCGGCTGCTGAGGTCGGTCAGCTTCACCCCCTACGTGATCTACCGCCTCGCCCTGGGCAGCTTCCTGCTCTGGTGGGCCTACGCCTGACGCCGCCCCGGCCCGCCCCAACGAAAAAGCCCGGCCAGTGGCCGGGCTTTCGCATGTCGTCGAAACGCGGGTGCGTTCAGGCCGTCTGATCAGGCCTTCAGGTTCTGAGCGGAGTCCTTGATCGCCGCGTACTGCCCGGAGGGACGGTAGGTCCACAGATAGTCGGGCAGGACCGCCTCGGGCGCAGCCGGGTCGATGCCCAGATCGGCAAAGGTATTGGCCTCGCCGGTCACCACGTTGTCGTGGCGCAGCTGTTTCACCTGGTCGCTGGTCAGCACGCTGTTGGTCACCAGGCCGAGGGTCAGCGTTTCCACCAGACCCAGGACGCCGGCCATCACGCTGCCGACCCAGAAGGGGAGTGCCAGCACGCCGCGGCGGCGGTGGATCACGCCGAACATTTCCTTCATCCAGCCGCGGAAGGTCTTCACCTCCGGGCCGCCCAGCTCGTAGATGCCGCCCGGGGCCTGGCCCAGCACGCCCATCACGGCGGCGGCGGCCACATCATCCACCCAGACCGGCTGGAACTTGGTGTCGGCACCGATCACCGGCACCACGGGGGCGCGGCTGGCCATCTTGCCGAAGCGGTTGAAGAACTTGTCCTCGTAGCCGAAAATCACCGAGGGACGCAGGATCATCGCCTCGGGATAGGCGGCCAGCACGGCGGCCTCGCCCTCGCCCTTGGACCGGGCGTAACCGCTTCCCCCCTCGGCATCGGCGCCCAGGGCGGAGATATGCACCAGGTTGGCCACGCCCTGCGCCGCGGCGACACGGGCGATTCGCCCTGCCCCGTCGGCCTGCACGGCGTCGAAATTGTTCTTTCCCTTGGCCGCGAAAGTGCCGACGCAGTTCACCACCGCGTCAGAGCCGCGCATCGCGACCTCGACCGAGGCATCGTCGCGGATGTTGCAGAACACGGGTTCCACCTGGCCCACGGCGCCATAGGGGCGCACGAAGCCCGCAAGCGCGGGGTTGCGCACGGCGACGCGCACGCGCCAGCCCTGCTGCGCCATGCGCCGGGCGATGTAACGGCCGACGAATCCCGACCCGCCGAAAATGGTGACAAGCTTCGATTTGGGCATGGACGTACCTCCGGCTGATCGAATTCCTCTCGTTCCTAGCCCCGCTTTCCCTTGCACACAAGGCGGTTGGCAGCTTTGTCGAAATCACTTTCACAAAATGCTCAAAAACCTCGTTGACACCCCCGGACACACCCCATATATCGCCCCTCACGACACCGGCCCAGGTGGCGGAATTGGTAGACGCGCTAGCTTCAGGTGCTAGTGTCTGTATGGACGTGGAGGTTCGAGTCCTCTCCTGGGCACCATTACTCAAAGCCCCGTGAAACCCTTGGTTTCACGGGGCTTTTTGTTGTTCCTACCGCCCCCGCGCCAAGGAAAAAGGGCAGAGGTGCCCCCCTGCCCTTCCCCAGTTTTCCAAGGCCCCGCTTCCTGGGCGCCGGCGCTCAGGCGATGCTCTTGTCCGACCCGTCCGCCACGCCGCGCGTCCAGTAGCCCGCGGCCTTCATCCGGGTCAGCGGGTGACCCCGTTCTTCCAGCGCATTTCGCAGGGCACGGGCCACGGTCGCCTCGGCGGCGATCCAGGCATAAAGCCCCTCGGTCAACTCGACCTCCGCCAGGGCGGGCAGAATCGGATCGACCAGATGCGCCTCGTCCTCGGGGCGGTGGATCCAGCGAATCTCCACCTCGGCATCGGTGTCGAAGCCCTGTTCGTCCGCTGCGCCCGGCACGGCGATCAGCGCGGTGACCTTGTGGCCCGCGTCCAGCCCCTCGATCCGGCGCGCGATGGCCGGCAGGGCGGTTTCATCCCCGATCAGCAGCCACTCCTGCGGGCCGCTGACCACCTGGCTGCCGCGCGGGCCGCCCACGGTCAGTTCGTCGCCCGGCTGCGCCGCGATGGCCCAGGCGGTGGCGGGGCCGGCCTCATGCACGGCGAAATCCAGCACCAGCCGTTGCGCGTCGTTGTCGTAGCTGCGCGGGGTGTATTCGCGCATCACCGGCGCCTCCTCGCCTTTGACGGGGAAGATCAGCTTCACGTGATCATCCACGCCGGGCGAGGCGAAATCGGCCAGGTCCGCGCCGCCGAAGGTCAGGCGCAGCATGTGCGGGGTCAGTTCTTCCTTTTCCAGCAGGGTCAGCGGGCGCCGCTTCAGCTCATGCCGGATACGTTCGATGGTCACGGGGGTTTGGTCGTTCGCCATCTCGGTCCTCTCGTGTCGTGAAATCCGTTTCCCTTCGGGCCTGCGTCCAGTGGCCGGACCTGTCGGGACCGGGTGCCGCGTCAGGCGGGGTCGCGGGCAGCGTCGCGCAAAATGCGCCGCGCCGCCATGGGGAATTACGTGTGCCAGCCGCGCCTGCCCCCTGCGCAGGGGCAGACCGGGCAGCAAAAAAGCCCCCCGGCCCATCGGGGCCGGAGGGCGAATTGCGGGGCGCAGCCCCGGATGGATCAGCCGAAGACGCGGGTCAGGGCCACGTCCATGGCGCCCACGATCTCGTCGATATTGTCTTTCGTGGCGATCAGCGCGGGCGACAGGCACAGCGTGTTGTTGAACCCGGGCAGCGAGCGGTTGGTGACCCCGATCATCACGCCCTGGGCGCCGCATTCACCCACGACCTGCTGGGCCAGCTTCTCGGCCACCGGCTCCTTCGTGCCGCGATCTGCGACCAGTTCGGCGCCGAGGAACAGGCCTTTGCCGCGCACGTCGCCGACGACGGCATGCTTGTCCTTCAGCTCTTCCAGCTTCTCCAGGCAGTAGTCGCCCATGGCCGTGGTGTTTTCCAGCAGGCCCTCGCGCTCGATGATCGCCAGGTTTTCCAGCGCGGCGGCGGGACCGGCGGTGCAGCCGCCGAAGGTGCTGATGTCGCGGAAATAGTTCAGCGGATCCTCGGCATCGTCCTTGAACAGGTTGAACACCTCTTCGGTGGTCACGCAGCAGGCGATGGCGGCATAGCCGGAGGCGACGCCCTTGGCCATGGTCACGAAGTCGGGCTTGATGCCGTAGTGCTGGTAGCCGAACCAGGTGCCGGTCCGGCCGACGCCGCAGACCACCTCGTCGATGTGCAGCAGCACGTCGTATTTCTTGCAGATCTCCTGCACCCGCTCCCAGTAGCCCTTGGGCGGAACGATCACGCCGCCACCGGCGGTGACGGGTTCCAGGCAGATGGCGCCGACGGTGTCGGGGCCTTCGCGCAGGATCACTTCCTCGATCGCATCGGCGGCGCGTTCACCGTAGTTCTCGACGTCCCACTGCTTGCGGTACTCCAGGCAATGCGGGACCTCGACGAAACCGGGCGTCAGGGGGCCGTACTGCATGTGGCGTTCCGGCTGGCCACAGGCCGACAGGGCGGCGATGGTGGTGCCGTGGTAATCGCGTTCACGGAACAGGATCTTGGTCTTCTTGCCGCCATAGCGCTTGTGCGCGATCTGGCGGACCATCTTGAAGGCCTTCTCGTTCGCTTCGGACCCAGAGTTGCAGTAGTAGACGCGGGACATGCCCGGCATCTTTTCGATCAGCTTTTCCGAGAACAGCGCGCCGGGGATCGAGCCCGCGGAACCGGCGAAATAGTTCAGTTTCACCAGCTGTTCACGCACGGCATCGGCGATGGATTCGCGGCCATAGCCCACGTTGACGGTCCAGACCCCGCCGGAGACGGCATCGAGGTAACGGGTGCCCTTGGCGTCCCAGACGTGGATGCCCTTGCCCTCGACGATCACGCGCGGATCGGAGGTTTCAAAGGGTTTGTGCTGGGTCAGGTGGTGCCAGACATGGGCCTTGTCGGCGGCCACCACATCACTGATGTCGTTGTCGTACATGAATATAACTCCCGGTTGGGTCCTTGCCGTCACAAAGCCGCGTGCCGCGCGCTCGCGACAGGTCCAGCCGACACGAATACATGGGTCCACGGACTTGTCCACGCCCGGATCTTGGGCGAAACCGTTGGCAGGCGAACATCCCCGCGCGAAACGTCATGTATCATGTCCCGCCGCACCGGCTATGATCCGGCGAGATAGGACCAACACCCATGCTAACCATCATCACCCGGGAAAGCGAAGAGCCGATCCAGTCGCAGCTGCGGCGCCGGATCGTCGAGTCGATCCACTCGGGCCAGATGCAGCTGGGACAGAAGATGCCCCCCTCGCGGCAGCTGGCTGGTCAGCTTGGCATCGCGCGCAACACGGTCACGGCGGTCTACGAGGAACTGGTGGCGCGCGGCTACCTCGATTCCGTGCCGCGCCGCGGGGTCTTCGTCGCCCGCGACCTGCCGCCCGAACCGGCGAACCAGCCCGAGGCCGCCCCCGGCACCGGCCCGGACTGGGACGCACGGCTGAAACAGCGCCCCTCGCGGCTGCGCCACATCATCAAGCCCTCGAACTGGCAGGACTACGCCTTTCCCTTCGTCTACGGGCAGGTCGATCCCTCGCTCTTTCCGATCAACACCTGGCGCACCTGTTCCCGCGACGCGCTTGGCCGGTCGGCCATTGACTGGTGGACCGCCGACCGCGCGGTGGAGGATGATCCGCTGCTGGTCGAACAGATCCGCACCCAGATCCTGCCGCAAAGGGGCATCTACGCGAAGCCCGAGGAAATCCTGATCACCCTGGGCACCCAGGAGGGGCTGTATCTTCTGGCCCGTCTGCTGGCGCGCCCCGGCACCCGCGTGGGCTGTGAAATGCCGGGCTATCCCGACAGCCGCAACATCATGGCCGCCGAAGGCGCCGACATCATCGACCTGCCCATCGACAGCGAGGGTGCCCGCCTGCCCGACAGCGCGCTGGACCTGGCGGTGCTGACCCCGGCGCATCATTGCCCGACCATGGTGCCCATGTCCCCCGAACGCCGCCTGGCGACCCTAGCGCGGGCGCGCCGTGACGGCACCGTGCTGATCGAGGATGACTACGAGGGCGAAACCGCCAGCGACGGCGACCAGACCACGTTGAAAAGCCTCGATAACTCCGGCCATGTCGCCTACCTCGGCACGCTGTCCAAGGTGCTGGCGCCCGGCGTGCGCCTGGGCTTCATGGTGGCCGCTCCCGCCCTGGTGGAGGAGGCCCGCTGGCTGCGCCGGCTGATCCATCGCTCGGCCCCGCTGAACAACCAGCGCACCGCCGGGATCTTCCTGGCCGAGGGGCATTACCTGGCGCTGCAACGCTCCCTGCGGGCCGCGCTGGACCATCGCCACGCCAAGGTGGTCGAGGGCTGCGACCGCTACCTGCCCGACTTCCGCCGCACGGGCACGCATGGCGGGTCCTCGGTCTGGCTGGAATGCCCGCCCGGTGTCGATGCGCGGGCGCTGTTCACCGCCGCCTGCGCGCGCGGGGTGCTGTTCGAATCCGGAGACCCCTTCGTGCCTGAGGACCAGGCGGGCCGCTTCCTGCGGCTCGGGATTTCCTACATCGACGAACGCAAGATCGACGCGGGCCTCGCCGAGCTGGGCCGCGCCGTGCGCGATCTGTGATCCGCACACATCCCTGACATGAAACGGATTTACGCTGGCCCAACCCATGGGACCGGGCTGGACCTGTCTGGCGCGCCGCCCCCTGCCTAGGCTGCGGGAAAAATCGACCAACAGGACTCTCCCCCCATGACCTCCTCACCCGCGACATCCTCCGCCGTGACCATCTTCAAGGCGGCCCGCATCCGCACCATGAACCCCAACCGTCCACTGGCCACCCATGTGGCGGTGCGCGACGGCCGCATCCTGGCCGTGGGTGATGCCAGTGATTGCGCCGCCTGGCAGGCGACCTGGGACTGCACCCTGGATGAGCGTTTCGCGGAACGCATCCTGATGCCCGGCTTCGTCGAGGCCCATGGGCACACGATGGAAGGCTCGCTGTGGAACAACCTGTTCCTGGGCTACTTCAAGCGCACGGCGCCCGATGGCCATGTCGAGGGCGGGCTGAAAAGCATCGAGGCGGTGGTCGAGCGGCTGAAGGAAGAAGAGGCGAAGCTGACCGATCCCGACCAGGCGCTGGTCGCCTGGGGGTTCGACCCGATCTACTACAGCGAACGGATGACACGCAAACACCTGGATGCCGTTTCCGCCACCCGTCCGATCGTCATCATGCATGCCTCGCTGCACCTGCTGAACGTGAACACGCCGGTGATGGAACGCGGCAACATGCTGGGCCAGAGCAACGTCGAGGGCATCCTGCGCGACGCTGAGGGCGTCGAGACGGGCGAACTGCAGGAGATGGCGGCGATGAACATGGCCGCCCGCGTGGTGGGCGAGGCGATGGCGGTGCGCGATGTCGATGCCGACACCCTGCGCACCTATGGCCGCGCCTCCGTCAACGCCGGGGTCACCACCACCACCGACCTGCACCAGCGCTTGAACGACGACTCGCTGGCCGCCTTCCTGGCCGTCACAAAAGAGGCGGACTTCCCCATCCGCATCGTGCCCGCCCTGGGCGCCATCCAGTGGGCGCTGGACGAGGGCATCGCCCGCGCGACCGAGCTGAAGACACAGGGCAATGACCGGCTCTACATGGGGCTGGTGAAGATCATGACCGACGGCTCCATCCAGGGCTTCACCGGACGACTGAAATGGCCGGGCTATCACAACGGGGCGCCGAACGGGCTATGGAACGTGCCGCCGGCGCAGCTGAAGGCGATGATCCTGGCCTACCACGAGGCCGGCATGCAGATGCATTGCCACGTCAACGGCGACCAGGCGTCCGAGTTCGTGATCGACGTGATGGAAGAGGCGCTGACCAAGGCGCCGCGTCCGGACCATCGCCACGTGTTGCAGCACTGCCAGATGGCCGACCGGGCGCAGTTCCGGCGGATGAAGGCGCTTGGCCTGTCGGCCAACCTCTTTGCCAACCACATCTTCTACTGGGGCGAACAGCACTATGCGCTGACCATGGGACCCGACAAGGCGCGGCGCATGGATGCCTGCGGCACGGCCCTGGCCGAAGGGGTGCAGTTCTCGGTCCATTGCGACGTGCCGGTAACGCCGCTGAACCCGCTGTTTACCGCCTGGTGCGCCGTCAACCGGCTGACCAGCGAGGGCCGCATCATGGGGCCGGAGGAATGCCTGCCCGTCGAGGAGGCGCTGAAGGCGATCACCATCGGCGCCGCCTACCAGCTGAAACTCGATCACCTGGTGGGTTCGATCGAGGTCGGCAAGTTCGCCGATTTCGCCGTGCTGGACAGCGACCCCGCCGAGGTGGAGCCGATGAAACTGCGCGAGGTGCGTGTGCTGGGCACCATCAGCGCGGGCCAGTGGTACGAAAGCGCGATCCCCGCCGACCAGGCGCCGGTGCCCGATGTCACGATCCCCGACGCACCGGTGCCCGCATGACGCCACCCCTGAACGTCGCCGCCCGGCCCGCGCCCGGCCTGATCCCGGTCACCGTGATCGGTGGCTTCCTCGGCTCCGGCAAGACCACGCTGGTCAACCGGATCCTGGGCGCCGCCACCACCCGCATCGCCGTGCTGGTCAACGATTTTGGCGACATCAACGTGGATGCCGCGCTGATCCGCTCGGACGACGGGCTGACGCTGGAGCTGTCGGGCGGCTGCATCTGCTGTTCGATGGCCGAGGGTATCGGCCCGGCCCTGGTCGCGGCGATGGAAAAGGGCCCGGACGAGATCCTGATCGAGGCCTCGGGCGTGGGCGAACCGCGCCGCGTGGCCGAATTCGCCCTGCTGGAACGCGGGCTGAAACTGGACATGGTGGTGACCATGGCCAACGCGGTGGAGCTGGCGGCGCAGCTTGATGACCCGCTGATTGGCGACACCGTGGCGCGCCAGTTCGACGGCGCCGACCTGGTGGTGCTGAACCACGTGGATGCCGCCGGTGACGCCCGCCTTACCGAGGCCCGCGCCGCCCTGCGCCGCCTCGCACCGGGCAAGACCGTGGCCGAAACCACCCGCGCCGCCCTGCCGATGGAGCTGCTGGCCGGCTCCACCCTGTCGCTGCTGTCGGCCCCGCAGGGCGATCCGATGGCCCATGACCATGTCTTCCACCGCTACCGGGTCGACACCGGCCCCCTGCCCCGCCCCGCGCTGGAGGCCGCGCTGGCCGCCCTGCCCGCCGATCTGCTGCGGCTGAAGGGCTGGGTGGAGATCGCCGGCGAAGGCCCCGCCCTGCTGCAATGGGTGGCCGGTCGGTGGGAGCTGACCCCCGGTTCAGATGCACAGGAAACAGGCACGCACCTGGTCGGCATCGGCACCCAGCCCGATCTGGACCTGACCGAGATGCTCTCTGGCAACCCCCTGAAAGCAGGACAATAACCTCCCGGACTGCGCCTCTGGCCCGATCCGGTTTTCATTTCCGCCCCGCGTGGACCCATGCAATGCCGCCCTCTGGCCCAAGCCGGGGGCAGATGACCCAAGGACAACGAAAGAATGACCGAGACACCCCTTCTGCCCCAGGATCCCGAGGCACTGATCGCCTCCTACGCCGGTGTGAACCTGGTGGGCGGCGAGAAACGCGCCACCGCCGCCACCCTGGCGGTGATGAACCCCGCCACCGGGGCCGAGATAGGCCAGGCCGCCGCGTCTTCGGCCGAGGAAACCGCCGCCGCCGTCGAGGTGGCCGCCGCGGCCTTCCCCGGCTGGACCCAGGTGCCGGCACGTGAGCGGGGCAAGCTGGTCGGCGCCGCCGCCCGCGCCATGACGGCAGAGGCCGAGGTGATCGCCCAGGCCCTGGCGCGCGAAACCGGCAAGGCCATCCGCACCGAATGCCGGGGCGAGGTGAAGACCGCCATCGACATCCTGGAATTCTATTCCGGCCTGGGCTCCGAGCTGAAGGGCGAGACGGTGCCCTTCCACCCTCGCTCCCTGACCATGACCACCCGCGAACCGCTGGGCGTGGTGGGCGCGATCCTGCCGTGGAACGTGCCCCTGGTGCTGATGATGCTGAAGATCGCGCCGGCGCTGGTGGCGGGCAACACCGTGGTCGTGAAGGCCTCGGAAGAGGCGCCCTATGCCACCTATGCGATGATCGAGATCCTGTCGCGCCACCTGCCCGCCGGCGTGGTCAACGTCATCAACGGCACCGGCCCGGCCTGTGGCGCGCCGCTGTGCGAACACCCCAAGGTCGCCAAGATCACCTTCACCGGCTCCGAGGCCGTGGGCCAGACGGTCTATGAGGCCGCCGCCAAGAAGATCATCCCGGTCAGCCTGGAACTGGGCGGCAAGTCCCCGATGATCATCTGCGAGGATGCCGACCTCGACAAGACCGTCGCGGGGGCGATCTCCGGCATGCGCTTCACCCGTCAGGGGCAGAGCTGCACCGCCGCCTCGCGCATCTACGTCCATGCCTCGCTGATGGACGCCTTCATGGAGAAACTGACCGCCGAGCTGGACCAGCTGGTGATCGGTGACCCGCTGGACGAGGCCACGGATGTGGGCACGATCATCAACGCCAAACAGGCCAAGGTGATCAACGACTACGTGGCCCAGGCCGAGGCGACCCCGGGCGCGAAGGTCATCCGCTGCGGCACCGCGCCCGAGGGCGCGGAGCTGGCGCCGGAGCTGTTCATGCAGCCAACCCTGCTGCTGGACCTGCCCGAGGATCATCCCTGCGTGATGAACGAGATCTTCGGCCCCGTCGCCTTCATCGCCGCCTGGGACGACTACGAGGACGTAATCGCCAAGGCCAATGCCACCCACTACGGGCTGGCGGCCTCGGTCTGGACGAAATCCCTGTCGGTGGCGCTGGACAGCACGGCGCGGCTGAACGCGGGCTATGTGCAGGTGAACCAGAACCTGACGATCCAGCCCAACGTGTCCTACGGCGGCTTCGGCCGTTCGGGCCTGGGCAAGGAAGCCTCGCTTGAGGCGATGCTGGCCCATTTCACCCGCTCGAAGACCATCGTGATGAACTTCGACTGATGGAGGTCTACGCCCTCATATGCGCGGCGACCTTCGCCGCCGCGGTCCTGCGGGGGCTGACGGGCTTCGGCTTTGCCCTGGCGGCCGTGCCGGCGCTCAGCCTCTTCCTGCCACCTGCCCGCGCGGTGACCATCGCCATCCTGCTGCAATGCATGGTGGGGCTGCGCGACATCCTCAGCACCCGGGGGCTGGTGATGTACCGCACGCTGGGGATCATGGCGATCGGCGCGGTGGTCGGCACGCCCCTCGGCCTCTGGGGGCTGACACAGCTGTCGCCGGACGTGATGCGCGTGGTGCTGGCGGTGATCGTGGCCATCGGCCTGGCTGCCCTGCTGCTGAAGATCCGCCTGCCCAGCGGACCCGGCCCGGCCATCGGCGCAGGTCTGACCGCCGGGGTCTTCTCGGGCCTCGCCGCCATGCCCGGACCGCCCGCCATCGCCTATTTCCTGGGAACCGACACGCCCGCGAAGAACACCCGCGCCTCGGCCATGGTGTTCTTCTTCCTGACCTCCCTGATGGCCCTTCCGGGGCTGTGGCTTGCGCAGAAGATCGACGTGCAGGTCTTCACCCAGGCCCTGATCGCCCTGCCCGCCCTGCTGGTCGGCACCTGGGCGGGGGGCCGTGCCTTCGCCCGGCTGGGCGAGGGCGGATACCGGATGGCCGCCATCGGCCTGCTGGGTATCACCGCCGCCGTGACCGCCCTGCGCGGGATCGGGGGTCTTCTCTAAAACCAAGAAACCAAATAACAAATCTCTCCCAACAGGAACGCAGTCATGAAACTCTTCAAGACATCCACTCTCGCCGGGGCCCTCGCCCTGGGCCTGAGCGCCGGTTTCACCCCGGCCGTCGCCGACACGCTGGTCGTCGGCACCACCCAGACCCCGCGCCATTTCAACGGCGCCATCCAGTCCGGCATCGCCACCTTCATGGCCACCGCGCAGGTCTTCGCCTCGCCGCTGAAATACGATGCCGAGTGGAACCCCGAACCCTACCTGGCCGAAAGCTGGGAAACCTCCGAAGATGGCCTGACGGTCACCCTGAACCTGCGCGACGGCGTGACCTTCCACGATGGCGAGCCGCTGACCTCCGCCGACGTGAAATTCTCGATCGAGACGATCAAGGAAAACCACCCGTTCCAGACGATGCTGGCCCCGGTGACCGAGGTCGAGACCCCCGATGACCTGACCGTGGTGATCCACCTCGCCAACCCGCACCCGGCGCTGATGCTGGCCATGTCGCCCGCGCTGATGCCGATCATCCCCGAACACGTCTACGGCGAGGGCAACATCCAGGAAAACCCGGCCAACCTGTCGCCCGTCGGATCGGGTCCGTTCAAGTTCGTCGAGTACCAGCAGGGGGATTTCTACCGGCTGGAGAAGAACGAGGACTTCTTCCTCGACGGCCTGCCGAAGATGGACGAGGTGATCGTGCAGATCATCGGCGACCAGGCCAACCTGACCCTCTCGGCCGAACGCGGCGACGTCGACATGGTGCCCTTCATGTCCGCCATCCGCGACGTACAGCGCCTGGAAAAGGCCGATGGCGTCAGCGTTTCGGATGACGGTTACGATGCCGTCGGTCCGCTGAACTGGATCGCCTTCAACACCCAGAAGCCGCCCTTCGACGACGTGCGCGTGCGTCAGGCCATCGGCTATGCGATGAACAAGGACTTCATTCTGGAACGTCTGCTGGGTGGCGTGGCCAAGACCTCCGTCGGGCCGATCACCGCGACCTCGCCCATGGCCACCGACGAGGTGGAAACCTACGACTTCGACCTGGAGAAGGCCGCCGCCCTTCTGGATGAGGCCGGCCTGGCCCCCGACGCCGACGGCGTGCGTTTCACCGCCACGATGGACTTCATCCCCGGCATGGCCGAGATGGGCCGCAACATGGCGGAATACATGCGCACCCAGCTGCGGCCCCTGGGCATCGAGGTCGAGGTGCGCACCGCGCCGGACTTCCCCACCTGGGCTCAGCGCATCGCGTCCTACGATTTCGACATGACCGAGGACAGCGTCTACAACTGGGGCGACCCGGTGATCGGGGTGCACCGCACCTACCTGACCTCGAACATCCGCGAGGGCGTGATCTGGTCCAACACCCAGCAGTATTCCAACCCGGAGGTGGACGCCTTGCTGGAACAGGCCGCCGTGGAAACCGACCCGGAGGCCCGGGCGGAGCTCTACAAGGAGTTCCAGCAGATCGTCGTGGCCGATGCGCCGATCCTCTTCATCAACGAAGTGCCCTTCTACACCGCCTACAACGACAGCCTGACCGGGCTGCCGCAGACCATCTGGGGCGCCGTGTCGCCCTGGGACGAAGTCGAGTGGACTGAATAAGCCCGCTCCCTGCCCGGTCCGCGACTGCTCCCCCGCGGGCCGGGTGCCTCCCTCAGCCTTCTCCCCTGCCAGAGGTGCTTTCATGCCTCCCCTCGTCAAACGCCTTGCCTCCGCCATCGGCCTGCTGGTCGCGGTGCTGGTGCTGAACTTCCTGCTGATCCAGATGGCGCCGGGTGATCCCGTCGAGGTCATCGTCGGCGAGATGGGCGGCGCCTCGGAAGAGCTGATCGCCCGGCTGCGCGCCGAATACGGTCTGGACAAGCCGGTCATCGTGCAGCTTGGCCTCTACCTGTCGAAGGTCGTCACCGGCGATTTCGGCTATTCCTACTACTTCAACCAGCCGGTGCTGGGCCTGATCCTGCAACGGCTGCCCGCCACCATCCTGCTGGTCGTGTCCTCGCTGATGATCGCCGTGGTCGTGGGTACGCTGATGGGGATCTATTCCGCGCGCAAACCGAAAGGTCTGCTGTCGCATTTCGTCACCATCTTCTCCCTCGTGGGCTATGCCGCGCCGGTCTTCTGGACCGGGCTGATGCTGCTGATCCTCTTCGCCTCGGTCTTTCCGATCTTCCCGGTCTCGGGGATGCAGAACGTGCGCGGCTCCGAGACCTGGATCGGCGCCGTCCTGGATGTGCTGCACCATCTGGTGCTGCCCTCGGTGACCCTGGCCTCGATCTATATCGCCACCTATTCGCGTCTCTCGCGCGCCTCGATGCTGGACGTGCTGGGGTCCGACTACATCCGCACCGCGCGGGCCAAGGGGCTGAACGAACGCCGGGTGATCTTCGGCCATGCGCTGCGCAACGGGCTGATCCCCGTGGTCACCATGGTGGGTCTGCAGTTCGGTCAGCTGTTCGCCGGCGCCGTGCTGGTGGAAACGGTGTTCAACTGGCCGGGCCTGGGGCGGCTGGCCTACGAATCCATCCTGCGCCGCGACTATCCCACGATCCTGGCGATCCTCTTCTTCTCGGCCATCCTGGTGATGGTCGCCAACATCTTGACCGACCTGGCCTATGGAAAGATCGACCCCCGCATCGGTGGGTCGCGCCGCAAGGCCCCGAAACCCAAAGGAGCGGCCCAATGACGGAGACGACCTCCGCCCCCACCGCCGCGCCCGAGGCCACGGGGCCGAAACCCGCGCATCCGGCGCTGGAGTTCCTGCGCGCCTTCGCCCGCAACCAGTCCGCGATCATCGGGCTGATCCTGCTGGCGCTGGTGCTGGGCACCACCTTCCTCGGCCCGGTCTTCTACGACGTGGATCCCTATTCCATGGTCGACATGCCCTTCGTCGCGCCGGGCGGAGAATATGCGCCCCTGGGCACCGATTACCTGGGCCGCGACATGCTGGCCGGGATCATCGAAGGGGGCCGCGCCACGCTGGCCGTGGGGGCTGCCGCTGCCGTGATCTCGGTGGTGATCGGCATCCTGATCGGATCGCTCGCCGGGTACTTCGGCGGCTGGATCGACGCGGCGCTGATGAAGGTGACCGAGTTCTTCCAGATCCTGCCGACCCTGCTGCTCGCCATGGTGCTGGTGACGATCTTCGGCGCGACGCTGGTGACGATCACCCTCGCCATCGGCGCGGTCAGCTGGCCGCAGGTCGCCCGCCTGGCCCGGGCCGAGTTCATGAAGATCCGGAAACTCGACTACGTACAGGCCGCCCGCACCGCAGGCGCCCGCGATGCCTATCTGATCTTCCGCGTCATCCTGCCCGCCGCCCTGCCGCCGCTGGTGGTGGCCGCGGGCCTGGCAGTCGGCGCTGCGATCCTCTTCGAGGCCGGCATGTCCTTTCTGGGGCTGGGGGATCCCAACACCATGTCCTGGGGCCTGATCATCGGCCAGAACCGGAACTACCTGCTGGACGCCTGGTGGACGGTGACCCTGCCCGGTGTGGCGATCTTCATCACCGTGCTGGCGATCAGCCTTGTCGGCGACGGCATCAACGACGCCCTCAACCCCAAACTGCGGAGGCGCTGATGGATCCCGTTCTGGAAATCACCGACCTGAAGGTCGGCGTGGACACCGGCCGCCAGGTGCATTCGGTGCTGGATGGCGTGTCACTGAAACTCACCCCCGGCAAGACCCTTGGCGTGGTGGGCGAGTCAGGCTGCGGCAAGTCTATGACGGCGCTGTCGACCATGGGCCTGCTGCCCGACCGGTTCGCCGTCTCCGGCGGGTCGATCAAACTGATGGGCGAGGACCTTCTGGCCGCCAAACCCGCCCGCATGCGCGAGTTGCGCGGCAACGCGATCTCGATGATCTTCCAGGAGCCGATGACGGCCCTGAACCCGGTGCTGACCGTGGAACGCCAGATCGCCGAGGTGGTGGAGCTGCACCAGGGCAAGACCGGCGCCGAGGCGCGCGAGATCGCGCTGGAAATGCTGCGCGCCGTCCAGATCCCCTCGCCCGAAGACCGGCTGGCCGCCTATCCGCATGAGCTGTCGGGCGGGATGCGCCAGCGGGTGATGATCGCCATTGCGCTGGCCTGTCGGCCCAAGGTGATCATCGCGGACGAACCCACCACGGCGCTGGACGTGACCGTGCAGGCGCAGATCTTCCGCCTGCTGCGCGAATTGCAGGACCAGACCGAAACCGCGATCATGCTGATCACCCACGACCTGGGCGCGGTGGCGGAAATGGCCGATGAGGTCGCCGTGCTCTACGCAGGCAAATGCGTCGAAAGCGGCCCGGTTCGCGAAATCCTCAGCAATCCCTCGCACCCCTACACGCGCGGCCTGATGGCCTGCACCCCGCGCCTGCGCCTCGGCGCGGCTGCGGCCAGCGCCGCCGAGGAAGGGCTGGGCGAGATCCCCGGCATGGTGCCGCCCCTGGGTCGTTTCCCCAAGGCCTGCCGCTTTGCCCCGCGCTGTGCCCTGGCCGATGCCCGCTGCCACGCCGAGGCCCCGCCCGTGGTGCCCACCGGCCCCGACCATTCCGCCCTGTGCTGGCACACCAACAAGATGGAGCAGGTCGCATGAAACCCCTCCTCGACGTGAAGGACCTGAAGGTCCACTTCCCCCTGGCAAATGGCAGCTCCGTCCATGCCGTCGATGGCGTCAGTTTCCAGGTCAACGAGGGCGACAGCTTCGGCATCGTCGGCGAAAGCGGCTCGGGCAAGTCCACCACGGCGCAGGCGCTGATGCGGCTGGTCGATCCGGTGGCGGGCAGTATCAAGCTGGACAAGCACGATCTGGGCGCGCTGGAGGGCGAGGCCCTGCGCACCCTCCGACACATGCTGCAGATGGTGTTCCAGGATCCCTATTCCTCGCTCAACCCCCGCCTGCGGGCGGGTCAGGCAGTGCGCGAACCGCTTGACCTGATGGGCCTCGGCCCGGCCCGGGGCCGGGACAAACGGGTGGATGAGATGTTTCGCGCCGTGGGTCTGCACCCCGACGCCAAGCGCCTCTTCCCGCACCAGTTCTCCGGCGGGCAGCGGCAGCGACTGTGCATCGCGCGAGCCATGGTGACAGAGCCCCGGCTGATCGTCTGCGACGAGCCGGTCTCGGCCCTCGACGTGGCGATCCAGGCGCAGATCTTGAACCTGCTGAAGAAACTGCAGATCGAGAAGCACCTGACCTATGTCTTCATCTCCCACGACCTGGCGGTGGTGCAGCACCTGTGCACCCATGTGGCGGTGATGTATCTGGGGGAGTTCGTCGAGACCGCCCCCACGCAGGAGCTGTTTGCCAGTGCCAAACACCCCTACACCTGGTCCCTGATGGCCGCGGCCCTGTCACCCGACGACACCACGCCCTCGACCGATCGGTTCACCGTGACCGGCGAGCCGCCCTCGCCCATCAACCCGCCGAAGGGCTGCCGGTTTGCCGGGCGCTGCCCCTTCGCCACCGACACCTGCCGGGCCGAGAAGCCGCCGGTGAAGACCTTCGCCGAGGGGCACAAGGTCGCCTGCCACTACGCGGGCGAGCTGACGCCGCCGCTGCCGGAACTGGCCGCCCACGCCGCCTGAGGCGCTGTGCAAACCCGCACAGGGGGGCCGGGCCGCACCGCCCGGCCCCACGCCTTTTCCCCAAGCTTCATTTGCATCCACGGCCCCGACGCCCTAAGTCATTTCCAGATTTTCAGGGAGCCGCCCCCGTGACCAACCACCTTTACAAGAACGACCTGCCCGACGGGCTGGACCTCGGCCCGGTGGTGGCCATCGACTGTGAAACCATGGGGCTGAACCCGCATCGCGACCGGCTTTGCGTTATCCAGATGTCGGGCGGCGACGGCAACGCGCATATCGTGCAGGTCGCGAAGGGCCAGACCGAGGCGCCGAACCTCTGCCGCATGCTGGAAGATCCGAAGGTGCTGAAGCTGTTCCACTACGGCCGGTTCGACATCGCCGCGATGTTCAAGGCCTTCGGCGCCCTGGCCGCGCCGGTCTACTGCACCAAGATCGCCAGCCGCCTGGTGCGCACCTACACCGACCGCCACGGGCTGAAGAACCTGACCCAGGAACTGATCGGCGTCGACATTTCCAAGCAGCAGCAGATGTCGGACTGGGGCGCGGCGGAGCTGACGCCGGCGCAACTGGACTATGCCGCCTCGGATGTCCTCTACCTGCACCGCCTGCGCGAAAAGCTGGACGAACGGCTGGCGCGCGAGGACCGGACCGAGGTCGCCCAGGCCTGTTTCGACTTCCTGCCCACCCGGGCCAAACTCGACCTCGCGGGCTGGCCCGAGATCGACATCTTCGCCCATTCCTGAGGGTCAGATGGCGCTGAGCGAGTCCTCCCGCACCCGGCTGATCAGCTGGCTGAAGATCGTGCTGCCGCTGGCGGCCATGGCGATCCTGTCGACGCTCTTCCTGATCTCGCGAAGCATCGACCCGCTGGCGGAGATCCCCTATTCCACCGTCGACCTGCGCGACAGCGCCCGCAGCGAACGGGTGACCAAGCCCAGCTTTGCCGGCGCCACCGAGGAAGGCGACATGATCGCCTTCACCGCCGAAAGCGCCCTGCCCCGCGACGGGAACCGCCTGGACGCCAATGACCTGGCGGCCGAGATCGACTTTGCCAGCGGTGGCAGCGTGGCTGTCCGCGCCGAAACCGGCCAGATCGACCAGCCCGCCGATACCGCCACCCTGCGCGGCGGGGTGGAGATCACCTCCTCCACCGGCTACCGCGTGGAGACGGAGGCCCTGGCCATCGGCATGCGCCAGACCCGCGCCGAGACCGAGGGCGAGATCCGCGCCGAAGGCCCGCCCGGCACCTTCACCGCCGGCCGCATGCGGCTGAGTACGGATCCCGAGACCGGCAAGGTCTATATGGTTTTCACCGCTGGCGTGAAGCTGATATACGATCCGGGATCCACCCCCGGACCAACCGAGGAGTAACCCCTGTGCCCCGCGTCCAGACCCACGCCCCAACCCCGCGTCGCGGCCGGGCCTTCGCCCGTCCCCTGGCCGCTGCCGCAGGCCTGGTGCTTCTGCTGGCCGCGCCCGGTATCGCCCAGGAGACGACGGTGCCCTTCGGCACCCAGGCCGACAGCTCCGCCCCGATCGAGGTGCAGTCGGAAACCCTGTCGGTCAGCCAGGACGATGGCGCCGCCATCTTCGAGGGCAATGTGCTGGTCGAACAGGACAACATGCGCCTGTCGGCGGCCCGCGTCGAAGTGATCTACAACGAGACCCAGTCGCAGATCGCCAGCCTGGCGGCCTCTGGCGGGGTCACCCTGGTCAGCGGCGACGATGCCGCCGAGGCCGAACGCGCCGACTATGACGTGACCTCCGGCGCGCTGGTGCTGTCGGGCGACGTCCTGCTGGTGCGTGGCCCCAGCACCATCGCCTCCGAACGGATGCGCGTGGATGTCGACGCGGGCACCGCCCAGCTGGAAGGCCGCGTGCGCACCTTCCTGTCGCAGGACGGGGACTGACACTTGGCCACCCCGGAACTGACAGTCGCGGACGGCCAGCACGGCCTGCGGATCGAGGGCCTGCGCAAGGCCTACAAGAAGCGCGTGGTGATCCGCGACGTGACCATGACCCTGGACCGGGGCGAAGTGGTGGCCCTGCTTGGTCCCAACGGGTCGGGCAAGACGACCACCTTCTATTCCGTCGCCGGCCTGGTGATTCCCGAAGGCGGCCGGGTGATGCTGGACGGCACCGACGTGACCGGCCTGCCGATGTACCGCCGTGCCCGCCTCGGCATCGGCTACCTGCCGCAGGAAATGTCGATCTTTCGCGGCATGAACGTCGAGGACAACATCGCCGCGATCCTCGACATCACCTACTCGGACCGGCACAAGCGCCGCGAGCGGCTGGAAGAGCTGCTGTCGGAGTTTTCCATCGAACACCTGCGCCGCGCGCCCGCCCTGGCCCTGTCGGGCGGGGAACGCCGCCGGGTGGAGATCGCCCGCTGCCTTGCGGCAGAACCCAAGTACCTGCTGCTCGATGAACCCTTCGCCGGGGTCGACCCGATCTCGGTTGCCGACATCCGGCACCTGGTGGCCGACCTGAAGACCCGCGGCATCGGGGTGCTGATCACCGACCATAACGTGCGGGAAACGCTGGAGATCGTGGACCGCGCCTATATCCTGCACGACGGCGCCGTGCTGATGTCGGGCACCCCCGACGAGGTGGTCGAGAACGACAACGTGCGCCGCGTCTACCTGGGCGACAATTTCCGGATCGGCTGATCCCCGCCCGGCCCGTGCGGGCCATTTTGACGCATCTTTCCCGCCCCTCGCCGCAGTGCGGCATGTTCTCGCGCAGCGCAGCGTCAACGTGACAAGGGACAGGCCCGCAAGCGGCGGAAAACCAGCGGCTCCTGCGCTGGTTTACGCTGCTTTGCGGCGCAAGATCCTGGCAAGCTCTTGAACCGGATTTCATTGACAGCCCGGTCCCTTTGCTCGTCAAATGAACCCATGACAGGTCTGACTCACGCCGTAATGTTCCTTGCGTGCCGCCCCGGCGGGACCCGGAAGATTTCGTCGCCGGCCCTGTCGTTTTTCCGCAGCATTCGAGCCTGATCCCACCCCGCGGCCCCGCCGCGCCCGGGTGACGCCCGAATTGTCATGAGAGGAGACGGAATGCGTTACAAGATCACAGGAAAGCAGATCGACATTGGCGATGCGCTGCAAACTCACGTCAAGGACGGCGTCAACACCGCCGTGGCGAAATATGCCGAGCGCCCCACCGATGCGATCGTGACCTTTTCCAAGGACGCCCATGAATTTGTCTGCGAGACGACCGTCCATCTCTCCACCGGGCTGACCGCCCAGGCGCGGGGTGTCTCGACCGAGATCTACGCGGCATTCGAGAAATGCTGCGACAAGATGGAAAAGCAGCTGCGCCGCTACAAGCGCCGGTTGAAAGACCATCACAAAACCCGTGCCACGCCGGTTGAAATCCTCGAGGGCTCCTCGTATATCCTCGCCTCGGATCAGGATAACGAGGATTCGGAACCCGAGACCCTGCAGCCCATTATCGTCGCGGAGATGGAAACACGGATCCCGTCGCTCTCTGTCGGCGAGGCCGTGATGCAGATGGAGCTGGCCGGCGCGCCTGTCCTGGTCTTCCGCAACGAGGGAAAGAACGGTCTGAACGTGGTCTACCGCCGCGATGATGGAAACATTGGTTGGATTGACCCGCGTAGCTGATGGCCGCCTCCGGCCCCGCCACGCGGGGTCGGACCGCCCGAAACAGCACGAGGCAGCATGAAACTGTCACAGATCCTGAAGCCCGAGGCGATCAAGGTGATCAACTCGGCCTCCAGCAAGAAACGTCTTCTGCACGATGTGGGCGAGTTGGCGCATTCCGCCTTCCAGTTGAACCAGTCCCGCGTGGTCGAGGCGCTGCAGGAACGGGAATCGCTGGGTCCGACGGGTGTCGGCCATGGCGTGGCCCTGCCCCATGCACGGCTGGACGGGCTGGACAGCGTTCAGGGCGGATTCATCATGCTGGAAAAGCCGGTCGATTTCGACGCGGTTGATCGTCAGCCGGTGGACCTGGTATTTGCCCTGTTTGCTCCGCAGGACGCGGGTGTCGAACACCTCAAGGCGCTGGCACTGGTGTCGCGCAGCCTGCGCGATCAGGGCCTGTGCAAGAAGTTGCGCGCCAACCCCGATCCCTCGACGCTCTACGCGATCCTGACCTCGGATCAGAACGTCGCCGCCGCCTGACACAAGGCGCAGGGACCGGATCACGCAGCGGGGCCTTCGGGCCCCGTTTTTCGTGTCTGCCCCCTGCCCGCCTCAGCCCGCCCAGGGGCCGAAGCCGAAGATCATGTAATCCCGCTGATAGGCCTCCGCCGCCCGCGCCTCCAGGTCCGCATCGTGGATCTGCGCCAGCGTATAGGGCGTATCCTCGGGCGCGGGGCCGGGCTGCGGCGCGTCGATCCCCAGCCGTGCGGCCAGGCGCGTCAGATCCTCGGCCATCTCCTCTTCCCGCAGCACCAGGTCGGGGGTGGCGAACTGCGCCATCCCTTCCAGCAGCGCCGACTGGCTGGCCCAATGGGGGTCGATGCGCAGGCCCGTCTGCTGCGCCAGGTTGGCCTTCAGGAAATCGAGGAACAGGCCAAAGGCCTCGCGGTGCTGTTCCAGGCTGTAGTCGCCATCGGGCTTGCCGGGGATCGGCAGGGAATAGCGCTGGCGCAGGATCTTGCGGATCTCGGTGAACTTGGCCGACAGGATCTTCTCACAGAAAACCGCATGCGCCCGCGCCAGAGGATGACGCAGCACGGTGAAGCTGCGGTGCCCGGTTCGGGCGCGCAGCCACTGGCGCAGCTCCTTCTGGGACATCTTGCGCGTCAGGTCGCGCGGCTTGCCCCCGTCGAGCGCCGCCAGCCACTGTTCCACCTGCCGGTCCGGCCCGCCCTTCACCGGCATGTAAAGCAATGGCGCCTCGGTCGCGGCGATGAAACCCGGCACCTGTGGCCCCCGGCGCGGCTCGAAATTGGGGGTGCGCGACAGGTTGAACCGATCGAGCCGCGCGAGCACCCCCTCCATCTGGTCGAAGTTCGCAACCTTCTCCGACAGGGCCTGGGGGTTCTGCACCTTCAGTTTCTGGGTCAGCCCCTCCAGCCGCGCCTCGACGCCCAGCCAGTCGGCCAGACCGTTCATCACGTCGACCGATTGCAGGTCCTCGTAATCGACGTAGAAGGCCGTCTGCCCCGTCACCTGCAGCACCGACATCAGCCGCATCTGGAACTGCTGCAGCGCCTGAAGATGGGCCTCGAACTCCTCGGCGTCGAAGGTGGCCTGCTCCTCCTTGCGGCGGCGCACGTCGGTCAGTTTCCACTGGCCGGTGGCCTGGGCGATCTTCCAGCTGACATAGCTTTCGGCCGGATTGCGGGTCAGCACGATCTTGGCACAGCGCGGGTCGGCCAGGGCCAGGTCCAGCACCCTCTGGTCATGGTCGTGGAAGAAGCGGAAGCCGTTCAGACCCGGCGCCGCGCGCACCGCCTCGATCATCGCCAGCGGATCGGCGTCGCGCGCGCCTTGAGTGATCCCGAGACAGTCCTCGGCATTGGGATAGGCGATGAAATAGGGGTTGAAGACCTCGCCCAGACAGCTGACGCCATCCAGCGCGTTCAGGTTCGCCTCCAGGAAATTGGACCCGGTGCGCATCTCGGCGAAGACGATGAAGTAGTCGAAGCGGGCCATGGCGTCCTATTTCTGTACCAGGTAGGGGCGGCGGGGTTTGCGCGGCTTTTCCTCCGGCTCGGTGGCCGGGACGGCCTCCGCCGGGGTGGTCGGAAAATCGCCCATCAGGTAGGGGTGCATGCCCTGGTTCTTCAGGTCCTGCAGAAACTGCCCGAACCCGTCCAGGTCGCGCATCTGCGGCACCTCCGACAGGCGCCGCGCGGTGCGGGCGCCCATCTCGTCGATCATCAGCTGCAGCGGCTCCATCGGGGCCTCGACGAACTCCGCCATGGTCCAGATCCGCACCCGCGCCTTCGCATGGGGGGACCGCAGCGCATGCAGGAAATCGGCCTCCACCTTCTGCAGCCACGCAGCTTCCTTGCGGATCTCGCTGAAGGGGCGGTCTGCGCGGAACAACGGCACCGCCCAGGCGCCGGAGATGACGCTGATCTGCGCGTTCAGGTCCTTGGCCATGTCCCAGGTCACCGCCTGGTTGCCGCGCGGCGAGAACTGGAAGCACTGCCGCTCGCCCCGGGTGTTCCACAGCAGGTTGGTCAGGAAGTCGCGCGGGGCATAGTCGCGCAGCGTCGCGCTGGCCGTCAGTGCCCCGTTGATCACCGGTTGTCCGCCCGCGAAGGCCGCATCGCCGGGGCCGAAGATCTGCCCGTGCACGCGGCAGCCGGTGGTGCGCGCCAGCCAGGGCTCGAAGTCCTCGTATAGCTCGGCAAAGCCTTGGAAGACGGAATACTTGGTGCCCGTCAGCCCGCCTTCCCAGCCATCGCAGGGATAGCGCGACTGCATGTACAGGCCCGCGCGCCCGCGCGTGCGCCGTTCCACCGCCTTGGAAAAGATGCGGTCGATCTTGCCGGGGTTAGGCTCGCGTTTCTTCATCGCGCCGGCCGGGTCGGTCAGGAAGGCGCGGTAGAGGCGGTTGGCATGGGGCCAGATCTTGCGCGCGACGAAGCAATCCGACCGACGCAGCAATTGCAGGTGATCGTCGTAGAAGATGTGCGGCTTACCCTGGAAATCGAACTTCGACAGGGTCAGCGAGCGGCTTTCGACATGGGACGAATACTTCCGCGTCAGGGTCTGGAAATAGCTTTCGTCGGGGATCCAGACCTTGCTGAAATAGCGGTCGTATTCCGCCCTTTGCGGATCGGTCAGAATGGCCTGAAGGGTCTGACGTGTCAGGCACCACCACTGGCTGCCCATATGCGGGACGATGCCCGCCGGGATCCGCCGGCGGAAGCCGACGCGGCGCTGGAAATCGACGTACCAGTCGAAGGCGCGGCGCTGCGTCTTCCAGGAGAAGGGGAAGCGCAGGGTGAACCGCTCCTCGTCCAGCCCGCCCACGGTCCAGGGCACATCCGCCGTGGTGGCGCTTTCAATGAAATCGGTATGGGGGCGGGCACGCAGGTAGTGCTTCAGCTCTTCCACCGGGCGCAGCGGCAGGCAGGACCCCGACGACAGGTAGACGTGGCGCGCCTCGGGGAAATCGCGCAGCAGCATTTCGGCCGCGTCCTGGGTCGCGGCGACGATCCCCCAGGCGCCCCAGGTGCACAGGTGGCGCGGGGAAAACCGGATCAGTTCCTCGTCGGCCAGGGCCTCACGGAACTTGTCATAGACCCGGTCGCGCACCTTCTTGTCGACATGGATGACCACGGGGCATCCGGCCGCCGCCCAATGGCGCGCGACCTGCTCGGCCCGTCCCAGGGCCGTATGGACCAGCATCACGATCCCGACGCCCAAATCCCCGCTCTCTCCTTTCACGGGCCGGTCAGGCCCAGTTTCCCTTCGACATCAGCCCGAGGATCTCCAGCTGGCGCCAGTTGATGTATTTCTCCGACCACTTGCACCACAACTCCGGCTCGTCCTTCAGCCGCTGGTGGTAGGCGATGTATTCCTGGCTGTCGCCGTAATGCTGGCCGCGGGTCAGCTCCTCCGCCGCCTTGGCAGTGAAGGTATCGAGGAACTTGGTGTGCAGCAGCACGCCCGAGGCCTTTTCGCCCCCCCATTCGTCGAACACGAGGTTCAGCCCGCGCGGCAGCAGCGAATGGGTGGAGGACTCGAAGGCATAGCGTCGGTGCCAGCGCACCAGCGGCACCTTGTTCAGCGCCGGCGCCTTCCAGGGGTCATCCTCGAAGAAGACCCGCATGCGCGGCCCGCCTTGGATCCACAGGTTGCCGTTCCGCCAATTGCGGCTGATCGTGTAGTTGCCCGCGTCGAACCAGCTGGCGATCTCCAGCGGGTCCTGCCCCTCCCGGTAGGGGTCCGCGGTGATCGGCCCCTTGGGGTACATATCCAGCAGCATGGCGGAGAAGCTGCGGATCTCTGAGGCGTCCAGCCAGTCGGTCAGCGCGTTCAGGGGGCGCGTGTCGCAGAACGGGTAGACGAAGAATTCGTCCGGATCGACCGTCAGCGTCCAGTGATCATGGGCGTAGCGCAGCAGCAGCCAATTGATCCAGTCCATGCCGAAACGCGATTTCAGGTAGCTGGCCCTGGTCGTCCAGACCGAACAGTCCTCCTGCTCGGCCAGGTATTCGCGCGATCCGTCGTCGCTGTCGTTGTCCACGAAGAGGAAATGGTCGATCCCCAGGTCGCGGTAATACTCCAGGAAATACGGCAGGCGGATGCGTTCGTTGCGCAGGGTGGTGAAGGCCAGGATGTGACGTTTGCGAATCTTCCGGGTCCGGTTGACCACGGCGGTCAACTGGTGCCGCTTGCGCAGCGCCCTGTAGTGCAGGAAACGCTTTTCCCGCCCCAGATTGTACGATTCGAACCAGCCCAATCCACTGCTCCTGCGCCGGGCGCCCTCTGCCTCGGACCACCCCTGCCGGCGGATCCGTGCCGGTCAGTCTACAATCTATTTCTCTATGAAAACAGAACTGTCGGAAAGGGCCGAGTGGTCCGAACGGGGGCGAATGTGCCCCTGCGGCGACGCGCCGGTCAGTCGCGGCGCATCAGGCCCAGTTGCGCCAGCAGGTCCGGGCCGGTGTAGCGGCAGGTCCCCGCGTGCCAGGCATCGGGCGCGGCGCTGACGGCGCTGTAGTAGGGATCGAAGGCCGCCGGGTCGCCGAAATGTTGCTGCCGCTGCCGCTCCTCCGCGGCACGCGCGGGGCTGTCGGGCAGGAATTTCGTGTGCAGCAGCACGCCCGAGGGGCCGGGACCGGCGGGGCCGCGATAGGCCGCGTTCAGGCTGGCGGGCAGAAGGGCATGGGTGGAATTCAGGTAAGCTTGGCGCCAGTGCCAACGCACCAGCGGCAGCTTGTTCAGGGTCGGCCCCTGCGCCGGGGTCTCGGCGAAGAACACCCGTTCGCGCATCCCGCCCTGCACCCACAGATTGCCATGGCGGGGCTGCCAGCAGGCCCGGTAGGGGCCGGGATCAAAGCCCGTCAGCACCTCCGCCGGGTTCTGCCCGGGCCAGTAGGCCACGCCGTCCAGCGGCCCTTCGGGATAGAGATCCAGCATCAGGGCGCCCAAGGCGCTCTGCCCCGCGCTCTCCAGCCGGGCGGTCAGGACGGCCAGCCCTTCCGCCTCATGCCCGGGCCAGACCAGCAGCTCGTCGGCATCCACCGTCAGGCACCAGTGACCCGACCCGTGGCGCATCAGCAGCCAGCCCAGCCAGTCCATGCCGAAGCGGCTGTCGCGGTAGCTGTCCGCTGTCTGCCAGAGCGAGACATCGGGCTGATCCGCCAGCAGGGCCGCGCTGCCGTCGTCACTGCCGTTGTCGACGATCAGGAAATGATCGACGCCCAGGCGGCGGTAGTGATCGAGGAAGAACGGCAGCCGCAGCGCCTCGTTGCGCAGGCAGGTGACGGCCAGCACCGCCTCGGGGGTGATGGCCTCCGTGCGATCCGCGACGGGCCGAAGACGATGCCGCGCGCGCAGTGCACGATAAAGCAGCCGGCGCCGCAGCAGGCGCAGGCGATACCGTCGCCCAAGCGACAGCGCGGGCGGGGGACCGGCATCACCGGCCCCCGCGTCCGGGGTCATTTCTCGTAATGTCCTGTCTGGTGCCACCG
Organism: Pseudooceanicola marinus; assembly: GCF_020177265.1. Taxonomy (GTDB): domain Bacteria; phylum Pseudomonadota; class Alphaproteobacteria; order Rhodobacterales; family Rhodobacteraceae; genus Pseudooceanicola; species Pseudooceanicola marinus_A. The sequence continues at coordinate 248,673 of NZ_JAIVMC010000005.1, read as the reverse complement.
CCATGCGTCCTCGATCATAATATCGAGGGTGGAGCGCTGCGGTGTCCAGCCCAGTTCGCGTTCCGCCCGCACGGATCCCGACACCAGCTTGGTGCAGTCTCCGGGACGACGCGGGCCTTCATCATAGGGCACGGCGCGGTTGGTCACCGCGCGGGACTGTTCGATCACCTCCCGCACCGAGAAGCCGGACCCCGTCCCGAGGTTGAAGACGCGGTTGCGCTTGCCCTCCTCCAGCCACTTCACGCCCAGGACGTGGGCATCGACCAGGTCGCAGACATGCACGTAGTCGCGGATGCAGGTGCCGTCGGGGGTGTCGTAATCTGTGCCGAAGATGGTCAGCGCCGGGCGCGTGCCGTCGATCGCCTCCAGCATGATCGGGATCAGATGCGTCTCGGGGCGGTGATGTTCGCCCACCTCCGCCTCGGGATCCCCGCCCGCGACGTTGAAGTAGCGGAAGATCACGTGCCGCAGCCCGTGGCTTTCGCCGAAGTTGCGCAGGATCTCCTCCACCGCCTTCTTCGAGGCACCGTAGGCGTTGATCGGCAACTGCGGGGTGTCCTCGTCCAGCACGACGTTGTCATGCTCGCCATAGGTGGCGCAGGTGGAGGAAAAGACGAAGTTCATGCAGCCCGCGTCCACCGCGGCCTCCACCAGGTTCAGCGACCCCAGCACGTTGTTGCGCCAGTAAAGGCCGGGGTCCTGCATCGACTCGCCGACCTGGCTGAGGGCGGCGAAATGCATCACGGCAACGGGTTCATAGCGGGCAAAGACCGCGTCCAGGCGGGCGCGGTCCAACAGGTCCCCTTTCTCGAAGGGGCCGAATTTCACCGCGTCCTGCCAGCCGGTGACGAGAGAATCGAAGGTGACGGGCACGAAACCCGCCGCCTTCAGCGCCTTGCAGGCGTGCGAGCCGATATAGCCCGCACCCCCGGTGACGAGGACATGATCCTGCACGTATCCGTCCTTCTTATTCTGCAGCCTGCTGGCTGACGACGACGTCCTGCAGATAGCCCATCAGCTCGTCCTTCAGGTCGTCGCGCTGCAGACCGAAGGAAACGGTGGCCTGCAGGAAGCCCGCCTTCGAGCCGCAGTCGAAACGCTGGCCGTTGAAGCGGAAACCGTGCACATCGCGGCCCGCCGCGATCTCATCGGCGATGGCATCGGTCAGCTGCACCTCGCCGCCGGCCCCTTTCTTCATCTGGTTGAGGTTTTCCATCACCTGCGGCGTCAGCACGTAGCGGCCGATCACGGCCAGGTTCGACGGCTGGGTGCCCGGCGCGGGCTTCTCGACCATGCCCTTCACCGACACGACATTGCCCATGTCTTCCTTCACGTCGAGGATGCCGTAGGACTTCGCCTTGTCGGCTGCCACTTCCATCGCGGCGACCATGCAGGCGGGCTTCTCCTCGAAGGCCTCGACCATCTGCTGCAGGCAGGGCTTCTCGGCGGCGATGACGTCATCGGGCAGGATGACGGCAAAGGGCTCATCCTTGTTCAGCAGGCGCCGCGCGCACCAGACCGCGTGACCGAGGCCCAGGGCCTTGTGCTGGCGAATATAGGCGATCTGACCGCTTTCCATGTAGGTGGATTTCAGCACCTCAAGCAGGTCGTCCTTGCCCTTGGCCTCCAGCTCGGCCTCCAGCACGGCGCTATGGTCGAAATAATCCTCCAGGGCGGACTTGCCGCGCGAGGTGACGAAGATGAATTCCTCGATCCCGGCGGCGCGCGCCTCGTCGATCGCGTATTGGATCAGCGGCCGGTCGACCAGGGTCATGATCTCTTTCGGAACCGACTTGGTGGCGGGCAGGAACCGCGTCCCCAGACCGGCAACCGGGAAAATCGCTTTCGTGACCTTTTTTTGCACTGTGAGCCCTCAATCTATTGCTGTTCGGCCGCTCTCGAAACGAGAGCACCGTGATAAACATTTATGGTCAAGTTCACGCCTGACCAGCTTAGATGTCTGAAACCTTAAAACCAACCACCGTGACCCTCTCGGTCAGAACTGCGGACACACACCCCGCAGATCCTCCAGGCGTGCGGCCCATCACACCCAAGCCGCCGATGTCCCTCATGGAGCGTCAGCCAAAAAAGCTTAGTGACCGTGAATGCCGAATGAAAGGCAACGACTCAGGACAGGCAGGTCGTCGCCGATACAACCGCACGCTGTGCCAGAACCCGCCGATGGGACCGCCGCGCTCGGGCCGCCAGTCGGCGAGACGCGGGGCACAGGCCGGATCATGTTTCGGGATTTCCGAGACTTACCCAACGGTAAGCTATCGGAGGCAATCGCGGAAAAGTTCGCACATAGCGCCGGCTTGCGCTGTCAGGCGCCGGGAGCTGGGCAGGGGCAGACCCGGGGCCCGCCGACCCGCGCCAAGGTGCAACGCCCGTTTTTGAGGCAGCTTTGCCGGAGAGTCAGACACCCGCATAAAGTGCGGGTCCCGGAATCGGCTCGCGGGCAGAGCGGACGGCATGGCCCGTCCTGCTCCCCGAGACGCCACACTCCCCTCCGCACACCTCTCGGCATAGGGGCCCGGCAGAATTGATTGCCATGCCAAGGCAATGTATCTTCAGGCCAAAGCCCGAGACGACGGGGGCGACCGGCCCCGTCCTTCGGTCCGGCGGCAAGAGGCAGAGAACCGGCGCATGTTTCAGCAGAGATCCCGGAAGACGCGACTGCAGTCAGCCATCGCCATGTGCGAGCTGATCTTCCACTCGACCGCGCACAACATCCGCAAGAGCCACAACAACGCGATCCTGTCGATCGTGAACAACCTGATCCGCGTGGCGATCATGATGGCGGTCTTCTACGCCATGTTCGCCATCCTCGGCCTGCGCCGAACCGCGATTCGCGGCGACTTCCTGCTGTTCATGCTGTCGGGCGTCTTCATCTACATGACCCATGTGAAGACGGTGTCGTCGGTGATGGGCTCCGATGGGCCGTCCTCTCCGATGATGAAACACGCGCCGATGAACACGGTCATCGCGCTGGCCTCCTCGGCGCTGTCGACGCTCTATCTTCAGGTGCTGACGCTCCTGCTGATCCTCTTCGTCTACCACGTCGCGGTGCGCCCCTTCGAGATCTACGAACCCGCCGCTGCCTTTGCCTGCATCCTGACGGCCTGGTTCTACGGCATCGCCGTGGGGGTCTGTTTCCTGGCGCTGAAACCCTGGTTCCCGGAATTCACCGGGATCGCGGCACAGCTCTATACCCGGGCCAACATGATCGCCTCGGGCAAGATGTTCGTGGCCAACCAGATCACGCCGCAGATGCGCAACCTGTTCGACTGGAACCCGCTGTACCATTCCATCGACCAGGCGCGCGGTCATACCTTCATCAACTACAACCCGCATTTCTCCTCTCTGGAATATGCGCTGTCGGTGGCGGTGGCCCTGTTCTGCCTCGGCATGATCGGCGAGTTCTATACCCGCCGCCACGCCTCGCTGTCCTGGAACGCCCGGCGCTGAGGCCCCGCATCCGGCCCTGGCCAGACCGGCCCACGCTGGGACATCCTGACTGCATCCCTGTCGGAGCTGCCGCCATGACCCGCCTCCTGTCCCTGCTCTGCCTGCTGATCCTGGCCCTGCCCGGGGGCGGGCAGGCCCAGCCCCGTCTTCCCGCCCTCTTTGCCGTGGTGGATGTCGCGGCGGACGACCGGCTTAACATCCGCGCAGCCCCCACCTCCGGCGCCCAGATCCTCGGCAGCTTCGGCCCCACGGAGGACGGGATCGAGGTGATCCGCCTGACCGACGACACCCGCTGGGGACAGGTGAACCTGCGCGACGGCGCGGGCTGGGTCTACATGCGCTACCTAGAGGAGATGCCCGTGTCGGCCGGCCCGCTGCCACCGATCCGGGCCTGTTTCGGCACCGAACCCTTCTGGTCGCTGACCCGCGAAAGCCCCGACAGCTATGCCTACAGCACGCCGGACCGCGCGCCCCTGCCCCTGCTGACGGATTTCGAGGCCCCGGCGCCGGGCGGCGGCACCTTCGCCCTGTCGGCCTCCGCGCCGTCGGTGCAAGTGACCGGCGTGATCCGGCGGGAGATCTGTTCGGACGGCATGTCGGATCGCGCCTATGGCCTCTCCGTGGCGCTGGTGCTGTGGCAGCTTGGCGAGGACGGCGAAAGCTACGCCCTGCAGACAGGCTGCTGCCGGCTGCAGGCGGTCGACTAGCTGCCCTGCCGGGGACGGGTCAGTCCACCACCCGACAGGTCAGATTGATCCGCCCGCCCTGGGCCAGCAGCGTGGAGGAGCCGAACCGGATCCGGTCGACCCCGTGATGCAGCAGCCGCGACGGCCCCTGAAGGGTCAGCACGTCACCGCTTTTCAGCCAGACGCTTTCGGTCTTGCCGCCCCTTTCCTCGTTGCCGATGCGGAAAAGCCCCTCGTCCCCGAGGGACACGGACATTACGGGCCAGGAAAAGTCGGCCTCGTCCCGGTCCTGATGCAGGCCCATCTTCGCCCCCTCGCCATAGAGGTTCACCAGGCAGCAATCGGGCTGCCGCTCCAGCCCGGTCAGATCGGACCAGAGGCGCAGCACACTGTCCGGAATAGGCGGCCAGTCGACACCGCTGGGGTGCTGCCGCTCGTACCGGTAGCCGCGGCGGTCGGAATACCAGCCGTATTTCCCCGCCGAGGTCATGCGCACCGACATCTTCTTGCCCCAGCGGGTCTCGGGCGAAAACAGCGGCGCGGCGCGCTGGACGGCGCGCAGATCCTCCAGCAGGGCCTCCTGCGCGGCCCGATCCAGCACTCCCTGCCAGATCTTCACGCCGCGCAGGGTCAGGGTCGGATCGGGGGACATGGGTCTACCTCTCTTCGGAACACTGACGGGTCTCTTCCCCTATGTAGGGGAAGTTTCGGCGCCGGACACAACAGATTGCCCTCTCCCGCGTCCCGGGCCCACCCCCGCCAATTCACTGACATTGCAAGAATCCCGGGCATTCCCCGACGGGACGTTCACCAAGAGCGCAAAAGGCGAATTTTTTGCCGATCTCGCGCTTGTGACCGGCTTGCAGGGCCGAAACCCCCTCCTTATATAGCCTTCGAAGCCCGGCGGGCGGGGCCAAAACCCCCGCCGGACCGGGTCTTGGAAGGGCCGATGCCGGAATGGGTCGGACCGCCAGACCATCGCCTTAAGTAGAAGGGATACAAATCATGGGTAAAGTGATCGGGATCGACCTCGGCACCACCAACTCCTGCGTCGCCATCATGGACGGCGCCCAGCCGAAGGTCATCGAGAACTCCGAAGGCGCCCGTACCACGCCTTCGATCGTCGCCTTCACCGAAGAAGAGCGACTGGTCGGCCAGAGCGCCAAGCGCCAAGCCGTGACCAACTCCACCAACACCATTTTCGGCGTGAAGCGCCTGATCGGTCGTCGCGCGACCGACCCGGCCCTGGCTGCGGATAAATCCAACCTCCCCTACGCAATTGTCGACGGCGGCAATGGCGACGCATGGGTCGAGTCCCGCGGCGAGAAATATTCGCCCTCGCAAATCTCCGCCTTCATCCTCGGCAAGATGAAGGAAACCGCCGAGAGCTACCTCGGTGAAGAAGTCGACCAGGCGGTCATCACCGTTCCGGCATACTTCAACGACGCCCAGCGTCAGGCCACCAAGGACGCCGGCAAGATCGCCGGCCTGGAAGTGCTGCGGATCATCAACGAACCGACCGCGGCGGCCCTGGCCTATGGCCTCGACAAGGAAGAAAGCCACACCATCGCGGTCTATGACCTTGGCGGCGGCACCTTCGACGTGACCATCCTGGAAATCGACGACGGCCTCTTCGAGGTGAAGTCGACCAACGGCGACACCCACCTGGGCGGCGAAGACTTCGACATGAAGATCGTCAACTACCTCGCCGAGGAGTTCAAGAAAGAGAACAACGTCGATCTGCGCCAGGACAAGATGGCCCTGCAGCGCCTGAAAGAGGCGGCTGAAAAGGCCAAGATCGAACTGTCCTCCAGCCAGTCGACCGAGATCAACCAGCCGTTCATCTCGATGGGCTCCAACGGCCAGCCGCTGCACATGGTCATGAAGCTGACCCGTGCCAAGCTGGAAAGCCTGGTGTCCGACCTGATCAAGAACTCGATCAAGCCCTGCCAGGCCGCGCTGAAGGATGCCGGTCTGTCCACCTCCGACATCGACGAGGTCGTCCTGGTCGGCGGCATGACCCGCATGCCCCGCGTGGTCGAGGAAGTGACGAAGTTCTTCGGCAAGGAACCCCACAAGGGCGTGAACCCGGACGAAGTGGTCGCCATGGGCGCCGCCATCCAGGCCGGGGTGCTGCAGGGTGACGTGAAGGACGTGGTCCTGCTGGACGTGACCCCGCTGTCGCTGGGCATCGAGACGCTGGGTGGTGTCTTCACCCGCCTGATCGACCGCAACACGACGATCCCGACGAAGAAGTCCCAGGTCTTCTCGACCGCCGAGGACAACCAGGGCGCCGTGACGATCCGCGTGTTCCAGGGTGAGCGCGAGATGGCCGCCGACAACAAGATGCTCGGCCAGTTCAACCTGGAAGACATCCCGCCGGCACCGCGCGGCATGCCCCAGATCGAGGTGACCTTCGACATCGACGCCAACGGCATCGTGTCGGTCTCCGCCAAGGACAAGGGCACCAACAAGGAACAGAAGATCACGATCCAGGCCTCCGGTGGTCTCAGCGATGACGACATCGAACAGATGGTCAAGGACGCCGAGGAAAACGCCGAAGCGGACAAGGCCCGCAAGGACCTGGTCGAAGCCAAGAACCAGGCCGAAAGCCTCATCCATTCGACCGAGAAATCGGTCGAGGATCACGGCGACAAGGTCGACCCCTCGACCGTCGAGGCGATCGAACTGGCCGTTGCCGCGCTCAAGGACGAGCTGGAGAACGACAACGCCGAGAAGATCCGCAGCGGCATCCAGAACGTGACCGAAGCGTCGATGCGTCTGGGCGAAGCGATCTACAAGTCGCAGCAGGAGGAAGGCTCGGATGAGCCCCAGGCCTCTGACGACGGCGCGTCCGACGGCGGCTCCGACGATGACACCATCGTCGACGCCGACTTCGAGGATCTGGATGACAACAAGCGTGGCTGATCTGATCAGCCCACGCTGAGGAACCTCTGGGGCCGGTCCTCCCTTCGGGCGGGCCGGCCTTCAACGTTCCAAGGAAGGGATAACCTACCGTGGCAAAACGTGATTACTACGAGGTCCTCGGCCTGAAGAAGGGCGCCTCTGCGGACGAGATCAAGAAGGCCTATCGCAAGAAGGCGAAGGAACTTCACCCCGACCGCAATGCCGACAACCCCCAGGCCGAAGACCAGTTCAAGGAAGTGAACGAGGCCTACGACTGCCTGAAGGATGGCGACCGCAAGGCGGCCTATGACCGCTATGGCCATGCGGCCTTCGAGGGCGGCATGGGCGGCGGAGGCCGTCCCGGCGGCGGCGGCCCCGGCGGCAATGCCGACTTCGCCTCGGCCTTCTCCGATGTCTTCGACGACCTCTTCGGCGACTTCATGGGCGGGCGTCAGCCCGGCGGACGCCAGCGCGCCACCCGGGGCGCCGACCTGCGCTACAACCTGCGCGTCTCCCTCGAAGAGGCCCACACCGGCCTGCAGAAGACGATCAACGTGCCGACCTCGGTGCAATGTACCGTCTGCGAGGGGTCCGGCGCCGAGGGCGGCGCAGAACCCACCACCTGCCCCACCTGTTCCGGCATGGGCAAGGTGCGCGCGCAGCAGGGCTTCTTCACGGTCGAACGCACCTGTCCGACCTGTTCGGGCCTGGGCCAGATCATCCAGAACCCCTGCAAGGCCTGTGGCGGCCAGGGCCGTGTCGATCGCGACCGGCAGCTGTCGGTGAACATCCCCGCCGGTGTCGAAACCGGCACCCGCATTCGCCTGGGCGGCGAGGGCGAGGCCGGGATGCGTGGCGGTCCGTCCGGGGATCTCTACATCTTCATCGAGGTGGCCAAGCATCCGATCTTCGAACGCGAAGGGCCCAACCTCTTCTGCCGCGTGCCGGTGTCGATGGCCACGGCCGCGCTTGGCGGCGACATCGAGGTGCCGACGATCGACGGCGGCCGCAGCCGCGTGAAGATCCCCGAAGGCTCGCAGTCGGGTCGCCAGATGCGCCTGCGCGGCAAGGGCATGCCCGCCCTGCGCGGCGGCGGCTCGGGCGACATGTTCATCGAGCTGGCGGTGGAGACCCCGGTCAACCTGACCAGCCGCCAGAAGGAGCTGCTGCGCGAGTTCGAGGATCTGTCGGAAGAGAACAATCCCGAAAGCGAAGGCTTCTTCAAGTCGGTGAAGAACTTCTGGGATTCGATGAAGGGGTGAATTGCCGAACCGGGGCCTTCGGCCCCGGCAAAAGGTCCAGTGGACCTTTTGGGCAATTCACGGGCGGAGCCCCGGGCCGAACCTCCAGTGGAGGCTTCGACCTGTTCACGGGCGGAGCCCCGGCACCCATGCAACACCCCAACAAAGGGCGGCCCCACTGGGCCGCCCTTTCTCTTTGCCCCAAGCCCCTTAACCCAACGCTAACCATTTGCCGCGCAACCTGTCGTCATGACTGAAACTTCTGCCTTTTCCGACAGTGCGCCCTCGCTTTTCGACAGCGACGAGGCGCCGGTGCAGCCGCTGAAATCCGGCCGCCTGCCGTCCTATATCGGCGAACACCGCAAGCGCCTGCGCGAACGGTTCATGCAGGGCGGTCCCGCCGCCCTGCCCGACTACGAGATGCTGGAACTGGTCCTCTTCCGCGCCAATGCGCGCCAGGACATGAAACCCCTGGCCCGCCGCCTGTTGCAACGGTTCGGGGATTTCAACAGCGTCATCAGCGCACCGCGCGAACAGCTACTGGAACAGCATGAGGTCGGCGAGGCCGTGGTGTGCGAGCTGAAGATCATCGAGGCCGCCGCGCACCGCCTGGCCCGCGCCCGCATCATGCAGCGCCCCGTGGTCAGTTCCTGGGACGCCCTGCTGGACTATTGCCACACCGCCATGTCGCATCGCGAAACGGAACAGTTCCGCGTCCTCTACCTGGACAGGAAGAACGTGCTGATCGCGGATGAGGAACAGGGAAAAGGCACCGTCGATCATGTGCCCGTCTACCCGCGCGAGGTGGTGAAACGCGCGCTGCAGCTGAACGCCAGCGCGCTGATCCTGGTGCACAACCACCCCTCGGGCGACCCGTCGCCCTCGCAGGCGGATATCGACATGACCGCCCAGATCGAAGCCGCGGCCGCGGCCTTGGGCCTGTCGCTGCACGACCACATCATCGTCGGCCGCTCGCGCGAACTGTCCTTCCGCTCCGAAGGCTACCTCTAGCCCTTACCCGGATCCCCTGGCCCGGAAACGACGGACGGCCCCCCAAGGGGCCGTCCGATCCTATCATGCTGTCCCCGGAAGGGTCAGAGCGTCGCCTCGAAGGCCGCGAGACCGGCCTCGGCCACCTCGCGGTCCTGCCCCGGCGTGCCGGAACTGATACCGATGCCGCCGACACAGTCGCCGCCGGCCATCACCGGCAGGCCGCCGGCGACGACCATCAGGCGCCCACCGATGGCGGAGCCGATGCCGTAGGCCGGTGCGCCGGGCTGCGATGCGCTGCCGTAGTCATGGGTCGCCTTCTTCGCGCCCGAAGCGGTGAAGCTCTTGTCGATGGCGATGGTGATCGAGGTCACCTTGCCGCCTTCCATCCGCTCGAACGCCAGCAGGTTGCCGCTTTCGTCGGTGATGGCGATACACATGGGCACGCCGATTTCCTCGGCCTTGGCCTTGGCGCCGTCCAACAGCACGCGGGCATCGGCGAGGTCCAGTCGGGTCACCTGGATCATTGGGTCTTCTCCTTCGCTTCCCGGCGGCGGGCGTGCAGCACCGGCTCGGTATAGCCCGAAGGCTGCGCCACGCCGGTGAAGATCAGGTCCCGCGCGGCGGCAAATGCCACCCCGTCGAAATCGGGCGCCATGGGGGTATAGGCCGGGTCACCGGCATTCTGGGCGTCGACCTTGACGGCCATGCGGCGCAGAGCATCCTCGACCTGGTCCTCGCTGACCAGGCCATGCAGCAGCCAGTTGGCCAGGTACTGGGACGAGATCCGCAGCGTCGCGCGGTCTTCCATCAGGCCCACGTCGTTGATGTCGGGCACCTTGGAACAGCCCACGCCCTGATCAATCCAGCGCACCACGTAGCCCAGGATGCCCTGGCAGTTGTTTTCGACCTCGCGCGTCACCTCCTCGTCCGTCAGGTTGCGCCCCGACAGCAGCGGCGGCGTCAGCAGCGCATCCAGCGAGGCGGCGTCGCGGCCCTTCAGCTCATCCTGGCGGGCAAAGACATCGACCTGGTGGTAGTGGGTGGCATGCAGCGTGGCGGCCGTGGGCGACGGCACCCAGGCGCAATTGGCGCCGGCCATCGGGTGGCCGATCTTGGCCTCCAGCATCTCGGCCATCTTGTCCGGCTTGGCCCACATGCCCTTGCCGATCTGCCCCTTGCCCTGCAGGCCCAGGGTCAGGCCGGTGTCGACGTTGCCCTGTTCATAGACGGCCAGCCAGCCGGCCTTGGCCATGTCGGCCTTGGGCACGAAGGCGCCCGCCTGCATCGAGGTGTGGATCTCGTCCCCCGTCCGGTCGAGGAAGCCGGTGTTGATGAAGACCACGCGGTCCTTCACCTGGCGCAGGCATTCGGAGAGGTTGACCGAGGTGCGGCGCTCCTCGTCCATCACGCCCAGCTTCACCGTGTTCAGCGGCAGGCCCAGAACGGCCTCCACGTCAGCGTAAAGACGATCGGCAAAGGCCACTTCCTCCGGTCCGTGCATCTTCGGCTTCACCACGTAGACCGACCCGGTGCGGGAATTGCGCGGGCCCTCGGTCTTGGCCAGGTCGTGCATGGCGCAGGTCACGGTGACCATGGCGTCCAGCATGCCTTCGGGCGTCTCCTCGCCCTCGAACAGCACCGCGTCGGTTGTCATCAGGTGCCCCACGTTGCGCACCAGCTGCAGGGATCGGCCCTGCAGCGACAGGGCACTGCCGTCAGGGGCGGTCAGAGCCATGTCGGGGGCCAGGACGCGGGTCATCGTCTTGCCGCCCTTCTCGAAGGTTTCGCTGAGGTCGCCCTTCATCAGGCCCAGCCAGTTGGCATAGGCCAGAACCTTGTCGGCGGCATCGACGCAGGCCACGCTGTCCTCGCAGTCCTGGATCGCGGTCAGGGCCGATTCCAGCAGCACGTCGCGCAGACCCGCGGCGCTGTCGCGGCCCACCGGGTGCGAGGGGTCGATCAGCAGGCCGATGTGCAACCCGTTGTGGCGCAGCATGTAGGTGGCCGTGGCGCCCTCTTCGGCGTAGCCCACGAAGACATGCGGATCCTTGAAGCCGTGCACACCGGAGGCCGAGCGCGCCATCAACTCCTCGCCCTCGCGGAAATACTCGCTGACCTCGGTGTGCGAGATCGTTTTCAGCGGCACCGAGGTATCCAGGAACTCTGCCGCCCAGGCCACCGCCTGTGCGCCACGCTTGGGATCATACCCCTTGCCCTCGGGCGCGCCCGGCAGCGCGTCGGTGCCGTAAAGCGCATCGTAGAGCGATCCCCAGCGGGCATTGGCAGCGTTCAGCGCGAAACGGGCGTTGGTGATCGGCACCACCAGCTGCGGGCCGGCGACACGGGCGATCTCGTCATCGACGTTCTCGGTGCCGATGGAGAAATCCGGGCCCTCGGGGACGATATAGCCGATCTCCTCCAGGAAGGCGCGATAGGCGGCGCCATCCCAGGGCTGACCCTTGCGGGCGGTCAGCCAGTCGTCGATCTGCGCCTGCATCCTCTCGCGGGTGTTCAGCAGGGCCAGGTTCTGCGGCACCAGATCCCGCAGGATGCGGGCATAGCCTGTCCAGAACTCTTCCGCCCCCACGGGCAGGCCGGGCAGGACCTGCCCTTCGATCAGATCGGCCAATTCCGTGGCCACGGAGAGGCCGGCGCGGCTGACATAGTCGGTCATAACGATCTCCTGAAAGTGTTGCGGCAAGGATAGCGCCTGTGCGGCCACTGGCGACGGAAAATCCGCACCTTTCCACGATATGGAAAACGAGGGCCGAAAAATGGAAAACCCAGGCCCTGCGGGCCCGTTCAGCGCAGCCAGACCTCGACCCGGCGGTTCACCTGGCGGCCCCATTCGCTGTCATCGCAGGCCATGGGCATCGCCTCGCCGAAGGTGTCGATGCCCAGGGTCAGGCGCGACAGGTCGGCGGTTTCGGCCGCGGCCAGCACCGCGCGGCGCACCGTTTCGGCCCGTTCCGCCGACAGCCGCAGGTTCGCCTCGGCCGCGCCATCCCCGTCGGAGAAGCCGACCAGCAGAACCTCGCGCCCGTCGAACTGGCCGCTTTCCAGCGCCCGGGCCATCATCCGCACGTTCGACATGGATTGCGCGTCCAGCCGGGTGGACCCGGCGCGGAAACGGAAGGAGATGGTCAGCCGCTTCATCCCCGTCAGGGTGGTCACCATGCGCTGCAATTCGGCCAGCGGCACCTCGTCGCCGGCCTGGGCGATGGCATTGGCAAACCGGTCCCCCTGGTCGTCGATCGCGACCTCCTCGGGCAGCTGGTCGACGAAGCCCGCGCGGCGGATCACGTATTGCGCCTGGGGGTCGCGGGTATAGGCCAGAAAGTCGCGCGCCAGTTTCGGCAGGCGCACGGCGGGCTGGTAGAGGAAGACGGGCGCCGTCATCGGGTAATCTTCGGTCTTGGCGTTGCGCCGCGTGGCCTGAAGGGTGAAACCGCAGTCGCCCGACAGGGCCAGCCCCGCCGCGGCCCCCACTTCGGAGGCCGAGGACAGACCGATGGCGAAGGGATCGGCCAGCACCGCGCGCAGCAGGGCGTCGTCGGTTTCGTGCTGCACCGCCCCCTCGGCCAGATCGGCCCCGGCGGGGCGCAGCAGGCGGTCCTGCACCACCTGCCCCAGGCCCGAGGTCAGATCCCGCAGGTGCGGCACGATGGGCGCATCCGCCCCGCCCAGCTCCTGCCAGTTGGTGATCCGCCCGGCAAAGACATCGGCCAGCTGGGTCATGGTGATCCGCTGCACCGGGTTGCCCGGCGCCACAATGGGCACCAGCGCATCCAGCGCCAGCACCCGCGCCCGGCCCCGCTGGGTCAGATCGCCGAGGCCTGCCGCCCGGGCGGCCTCCAGCTCCTCTTCGCGGACCTCGCGCAGGGCCATGACCAGATCGGCGCCAGCCTCGATCAGCTCGTCGAAGCCGCTGTCGGTGGTCTGGCTGTGAATTGTGAACTCCCCCGCAACGCGACCACCATCCCGTTCGGTCAAGGTGTAAAGGACCTGCCCCGGCCCCAGGGCCTCGCGCCGCACGGCATAGCCCGCACGCAGGCCGAAACCTTCGACGAGGGCGGGCATCAGCACCTCGCCCACGGTTTCGGCACCGGAGATGGTGATGCGGGCGACGTAATCCGTCAGGTCCGGGCAACCCGGCCCGTCACAGAGAACGCCGGATCCATCCAGCGTCAGCACGCCGAACTCAGTCTGCAGCCGGTAGAATTCGCCGTCGAAGCCCAGCAGGTCGCCGGACAGCTCGACATTGCCGTCGCGCGAGGTCAGCGTCACGTCCTGCGCGCGGACCAGTGTCGCGAGGGGCAAAAGGAAAAGTGCGGCGAAAATCGCCGCACGGAAGGATCGCATGTGCCTGACCTCGGGTTCCCGCAGGTTACTTGGCGGCGATCTTCAGATCATCGAGCAGATTCTTCAACAGCAGATAATCCCCCGCCGCGTCGCAGGCGGGCATCGTGACATTCAGGTCATGGAAGCTGCCGAAGGCGCCTTCGCTGACATGGATCACCTGGGCGGTGATCTCGCGGCCGCAATTGGCCTCGGTCACCTGGGCCTCCACCGACAGGTCGATGGTGCCGGCCTGGCGGGCGATGCCCAGCGGGAAGGAATAGACCTGCGCCAGGCGGGCCTGCGGCAGATCGGCGTTGCCCAGCACGGTCAGGAAGCCGCCCTCGCCCCGTGCCGCGACGCTGACATCCCGGGGGGTTTCGGCCCAGACGTGGCCGCTGTCGTCGTAGCTGGCGCCATATTCCAGCGCATGCAATTCCAGCCCCGTCTCGCCCTGCCACTGCACGACAGACCGGTCGTAGAAGGCCAGCGACGACACCTCGGCCTCGGCGCTGGCGCCTTCGCCATCCTGGAAGACGGCCACGAAGATCGCATATTCGGCCAGGGCCGGCACCGACAGGGTCAGCGCGCCCTCGGCGTCGGTCAGTTCGGAAAACACCATGCCCTCATGATGGAAGGCCACGCGATCCTCGGCGTAGCAGGGCGCGTCGAGGGTCAGGGTCACCATGGCCGCGGCGGCGGGTTCGGCGGTCAGGGACACGGGGCAGTCGTTTGCCACCTCCGCGCCAGCCTCACCCTCGGGCGCCGTCGGGTCCGTGGCTTGGTCAGTGGCCTGGGCCTGAACCAGCTGCGCCTCTGCGCCGAAGCCGCCATGGCTTGGGTCGCTCTCGGGCAGGATCACGGGGGAGGAGGTCAGTTCGATGTCCTGAAGCGGCAGGGTGTCAGCCTCGGGCAGAGCCTGGGGCACCGGAGCGGCCGGCAGGGCGGCAGCCGTGGCCTCCTGCACCGCGGGTTGCGGGGCCGGGGTGCGCGCCTCGGCGGCCTGTTCCGCGGCGACCTGGCGGCTGTGCCGCTCCATCAGCACCCCGCTGACGCCCGCAACGCACAGCGTCGCCCCGGCAATGGCAACGCCCTTGATCAGTCTGGCCTTGGCGAGTGGCATCGGATGTCCCTCCTGCGATGATCGCAAGATCGGCGAGGATTCGGGCAGCGATGTGGCGCGGGCGGGGAGTCATTCGGGCCTCTCCCCCCGTTCGGGCCCATGAAAAAAGGGCGGCGCCACTGGCACCGCCCCTTCGCATCCTGTCAGCGGCCATCGATCAGACCAGCGCGCCGTGGCAATGCTTGAACTTCTTGCCCGACCCGCAGGGGCAGAGCGCATTGCGGTTCGGACGGCCCCAGGTCTCGGGGTTCTCCGGATCAAAGCCTTCGACGTAGCCTTCGCCCTCGGGGTTCACGCCTTCGGCCACCACCTCGCCCGAGGCGCGGGCCTCGGACTGCTGCACGGCGGCATCCACCTGGGCCTGTTGCGCCGCCATCTGCTGTTGCAGGGCGTTGATCTGGGCCTGGCGTTCTTCCTCGGTCATCGGGCGGACCCGCGACAGGGTCGCCGTCACCTCTTCACGCAGGCTGTCCAGCAGCGTCTCGAACAGCTGGAAGCCCTCGTTCTTGTACTCGTTCAGCGGATCGCGCTGCGCATAGCCGCGGAAGCCCACGACGGAGCGCAGGTGTTCCATCCGCAGCAGGTGTTCGCGCCACTTGCCGTCGATGGTCTGCAGCAGGATCTGCTTTTCGATGACGCGCATGTGCTCGGGGCCGAAGGCGGCGGCCTTGGCGGCCATGGCCTCGTCCGAGGCCTTCTCCAGACGTTCGATCACCTGTTCGTCGTCCACGCCTTCCTCGGCGGCCCATTCGTCCACCGGCACGTCGATGCCCAGCTTCTCGATGCAGGCGGCGCGCAGACCCTCGGTGTCCCACTGATCGGCGTAGGTCTTGGGCGGCATGTACTGATCGACCAGATCCGCGATCACCTCATAGCGCATGTCCTGCACGATCTCGCTCAGGTCCTGCGCCTCCATGATCTCGCGGCGCTGACCGAAGATCAGCTTCCGCTGGTCGTTCATCACGTCGTCGAACTTCAACACGTTCTTGCGCATGTCGAAGTTGCGGCCCTCGACCTTGGCCTGGGCGCGTTCCAGCGACTTGTTCACCCAGGGGTGGATGATCGCCTCGCCTTCCTTCATGCCGAGACCCGACAGCACCTTCTCCAGGCGTTCGGAGCCGAAGATGCGCATCAGGTCGTCTTCAAGGCTCAGGAAGAAGCTGGACTTGCCGGGGTCGCCCTGACGGCCCGACCGGCCTCGCAGCTGGTTGTCGATGCGGCGGCTCTCGTGGCGTTCGGTCGCCAGCACGTAAAGACCGCCGGCATCCTTCACCGCCTGTTCGGCGGAGGCATGTTCGGCCTCGATCTTCTCGCGCACGGCGTCGGGATCGGCCTCGGGGTTGGCGGCCAGGGCATCCATCACCTTCATCTCGACGTTGCCGCCCAGCTTGATGTCGGTGCCGCGGCCGGCCATGTTCGTGGCGATGGTGATCGCGCCCAGCTTGCCGGCCTCGCCGACGATCTGCGCCTCCTGCTCATGGTGGCGGGCGTTCAGCACGTTGTGCTCCAGCCCGGCCTGGGTCAGCAGCTGCGACAGCAGTTCCGACTTCTCGATCGAGGTGGTGCCCACGAGGATCGGCTGACCCTTTTCGTGCGCCTGGCGGATCTCCTCGATGATCGCCTGGAACTTCTCTTCCTGGGTGCGGTAGATCGCGTCGTCGTTGTCGATCCGCGCGATCGGCTTGTTCGTCGGCACCTCGACCACGCCCAGGCCATAGATTTCCTGGAATTCCTCGGCCTCGGTGGTGGCGGTCCCGGTCATGCCCGACAGCTTGTTGTAGAGGCGGAAGTAGTTCTGGAAGGTCACCTGCGCCAGGGTCACGTTCTCCGGCTGGATCTCGACCTTTTCCTTGGCCTCGATCGCCTGGTGCAGCCCCTCGGACAGGCGGCGACCCGGCATCATGCGGCCGGTGAATTCGTCGATCAGAACCACGTCGCCGTTGCGCACGATGTAATGCTGGTCCTTGATGAACAGCTTGTGGGCGCGCAGGCCCTGGTTCACGTGGTGCACGATGGTGGTGGATTCAGGGTCATAGAGCGTCGCCCCCTCTTCCAGCAGACCGGCCTCGTGCAGGAGGGTCTCCAGCTTCTCGTTGCCGGCCTCGGTGAAGGTCACGCTGCGCTGCTTCTCGTCGGTGGAATAGTCCTCCTCGGTCAGCGAGGGGATCAGCGCGTCGATCGCGGTATAGAGATCGCTGCGGTCCTGCGCCGGGCCGGAGATGATCAGCGGCGTGCGCGCCTCGTCGATCAGGATGCTGTCCACCTCGTCGACGATCGCGAAGTTGTGCTCACGCTGGTAGAGGTCCTTCAGCTCGGACTTCATGTTGTCGCGCAGGTAATCGAAGCCCAGCTCGTTGTTGGTCGCATAGGTGATGTCGCAGAGGTAGGCCTCGCGTTTCTCCGCGTCCGGCTGGCTGGGATAGACGACGCCGGTCGTCAGTCCGAGGAAGCCGTAAACCTTCGACATCCATTCCGCGTCGCGCTTGGCCAGGTAGTCGTTCACCGTGACCACGTGCACGCCCTTGCCCGTCAGCCCGTTCAGGTAGGCGGGGAAGGTGGCGACCAGGGTCTTGCCCTCGCCCGTCTTCATCTCGGCGATATTGCCCTGGTGCAGGAAGATGCCGCCCATCAACTGAACGTCGAAGGCCCGCAGGCCAATGGCGCGGCGGGCCCCTTCACGGCAGTTTGCAAAGGCTTCGGGCAGCAGATCGTCGAGTGTCTCGCCCTCGCCCAGCCGTTTCTTGAATTCCTCGGTCTTGGCGCGCAGGCCATCGTCCGACAGGGCCTTGTACTCTTCTTCCAGCGCGTTGATCTTCGCGATCAGCGGGCGTGTCGCCTTGACCTTGCGGTCATTCGGTGTGCCGAAGACCTTCTTGGCGAGTGTTCCGAAACCCAGCATGATCTATCTTCCGCTTCCTGACGCCAACGTGTGAGGGGGCCGGTTGTGCGGTCGCTCTCGGGCCCGTAAACAGGGCCGGAACAGGCCGCCAAGCCCCTTTGCCATAAGGCGATGTAGTGGGCGGGCGGAAGAGTGTCAACGCCACGGCCCCCGTGGCAAACGGAAGGAAAATCCATGTTGCACCGTCTCACCCTCGCCGCCCTGCTGGCCCTTTCGGTTCCGGCCCCCCTGCTGGCGCAGGACACTGCCGCAACGGAAACCACCGCACCGGAGATGGAGACCTTCACCGTCGAAGGCCCGCTGGCCCTGGACACCGTGCTGGCCCGCGTCGGCGAGACCGAGATCACCCTGGGTCATGTCGTGGCAGCCCACATGGAGGCCCCGCAGCCTTATAACCAGATGCCCATGGCGCAGATCGCCGGCCCTCTGCTGCAACAGCTGATCCAGCAGGAAGAGCTGAGCCAGCAGTTCGACGGCGAGACCCCCGCCGCCACGCGCTACATGCTGGACAACACCGAACGCCGGATCGTGGCCACCGACGCCATGATGCAGCACCTGAACGAGACCCTGACGGATGAGCGCATCCAGGCCGCCTATGACGAGGCCTACCCCGACGATGCCTCCGGCCCCGTCGAATACCACGCTGCCCATATTCTGGTCGAAACCGAGGAAGAGGCACAGGCCATCATCGAGCAGCTGGACGGCGGCGCCGAGTTCGCCCAGCTGGCGCGCGACGAATCCACCGGCCCGTCGGGCCCCAACGGTGGTGACCTGGGCTGGTTCACCCCGGACCGCATGGTCGCCGAATTCAGCCAGGCCGTCGAAGCGATGGAGCCGGGCGAGGTGTCCGCGCCGGTGCAGACCCAGTTCGGCTGGCACGTGATCAAGCTGGAGGAAACCCGCCAGCGCAAGCCCTCGCTGGACGAGGTGCGCCAGGAACTCACCGCGGAACTTCAGCAGAGCGAGAGCGCGGCCTATCTTGACGAGCTGACCGCAAACTCCGATGCATCCATTGCCGAACTTGGCGAACTGGACCTGGGCAACCAGGCCATGATGCCGCTCTACATGGAAATGCAGGAGTAACACCGCATGGCAGGCAAGTATCCGACCTCTCCCCTGGCTCCGGCCGCCTTCCCCGCACTGCCCGTCATCGACGGGGTGCGCTTTGCCACGGCAGCGGCGGGCGTGAAATACCAGGGGCGCACGGACGTGATGCTTGCCGCCCTCGACGCCGGCACCACGATGGCCGGCGTCTTCACCCGTTCGAAGACCCGTTCGGCCCCGGTCCTGGATTGCCAGGACAAGATCGGCCAGGACGGAGACGGCCCGGCGGCCATCGTCGTCAACTCGGGCAACTCCAACGCCTTCACCGGCAAGAACGGCATCGAGGCGACCCGCGCGGTCACCTCCGCCGCGGCGAAGGCACTGGGGCTGGAGGAGGCGCGCGTTTTCTCCTCCTCCACCGGGGTCATCGGTGAACCCCTGCCTCACGCCCGCATCACCGCCAAGCTGGATGAGCTGGCCGGCAGCCTCTCGGCCACCGGGATCGAGGGCGCGGCCCGCGCCATCATGACCACCGACACCTTCCCCAAGGGCGCCTCGACCGAGGTGATGGTGGACGGCAAGCCGGTGAAGATCGCGGGCATCGCCAAGGGCTCGGGCATGATCGCGCCGGACATGGCGACGATGCTGGTCTACATCTTCACCGATGCGAAGGTGGAACGGTCCGTTCTGCAGGACATGCTGTCGGCGCTGACCGACGTGACCTTCAACTGCATCACCGTGGACAGCGACACCTCGACCTCCGACACGCTACTGCTGGCCGCCACCGGCGCCTCGGGCGCCGAGGTCGGCCCGGAAAACACCGCCTTCATCGAGGCGCTGCGCGGCGTGATGCTGGACCTCGCCCACCAGGTGGTGAAGGACGGTGAAGGGGCGACGAAGTTCGTCGAGATCCACGTCTCCGGCGCGGCCTCGGACGAAGACGCCAAGGTGCACGCCATGGCCATCGCCAATTCGCCGCTGATCAAGACCGCCGTCGCCGGCGAGGACCCGAACTGGGGCCGTGTCGTCATGGCGATCGGCAAATCCGGCGCCGCTGCCGACCGCGACCTGCTGACCATCCGCTTCGGCGATGTCCTGGTGGCCGAGAACGGCTGGGTCTCGCCCGACTACCGCGAGGAACAGGGCGCCGCGATCATGAAAGAACAGGAGATCGCCATTTCGGTCGACCTGGGCCTCGGCGGCGGAACCGCCACCGTCTGGACCTGCGACCTGACCCACGGCTACATCTCGATCAACGCGGATTACCGGTCGTGACCAAGAAGATCATTCTCGTCTCCGCCGTCGCCCTGATCGACGTGGACGGCCGGGTGCTGCTGGCGCAGCGCCCGGAGGGCAAGTCCATGGCCGGCCTGTGGGAGTTCCCGGGCGGCAAGGTCGAGCCGGGCGAAAGCCCCGAGGCCGCGCTGATCCGCGAGCTGAAGGAGGAGCTGGGCATCGACACCTGGTCGTCCTGCCTGGCACCGCTGACCTTCGCCAGCCACGCCTATGACGATTTCCACCTGCTGATGCCGCTGTTCGCCTGCCGACGCTGGGAGGGCACGCCGCAGCCCCAGGAGGGCCAGACCCTCGCCTGGGCGCGTGGCAATGAGTTGCGCAACTACGAGATGCCCCCCGCGGATGTGCCCCTGCTGCCCATCCTGCGCGACTGGCTCTAGGCGAATCACCGCCGCGATCGGCGCCCTATCGCCGCCTCCCTCTATGCGTGTGCAATAGTTACCATATCCACCATAGGGTTATCTCTGCCCATTTCATAGACGAGTCAACGGTTTGTGCCGATTTTCGGGGCGCACACCACGACCATACGCACAAGTCATACTTCTGCGTCGCGGAGAAATTTCTGCGCCGCGGCGGAGTTCTGGACGAAAAGTGAGACGGTTTTGTTAAGGAAGCGTAATTTTTAGATGATCTGAGAACGCCGCATAAGGTATAAAGGAGCTACAACGTTTGTGGGGAAGGGGTTCCTACCATGCTGAAGACCATTACTCTTGGCACGTGCGTCTCCGTTCAGGGCACCTTCGTGCGCGCACTGCCGAACGGCAAGGTCGAAGTTCGCGTCGGCCAGCAACTGTTCACCGGCTCCCCGGTGAGCCAGGACGCTGCCGCCTGAACATCCCGGCACGGCCGAATTGAATAGCGTCAGGGCAGCCTTCGGGCTGCCTTTTCGTTTTCGGCGGCGGGGTCAGCCCCCGAACGCCCCATCCCAGACAAAGAAAAAGGCCGGCCCCGCGAGGGACCGGCCTTTCGTCTGTTCCGGGACGGGCGATCAGAGCTTCCGCTCGACCTCCTCGCGCTCGAAGATCTCGATGACATCGCCGGGGCGGATGTCGTCGTAGTTCTCGAAGGCCATGCCGCATTCCTGGCCCGAGATGACTTCCGACACCTCGTCCTTGAAACGCTTCAGGGTCTTCAGCGTGCCCTCGTGGATCACCACGTCGTCGCGCAGCAGGCGGACGCCTGCGGAGCGGCGGGCCACACCTTCGGTGACCAGGCAGCCGGCGACCTTACCCACGTTGGAGACCTTGAAGACCTCCTTGATGGACGCGTAGCCGATGAAGTTCTCGCGGATCTCGTTCGACAGCAGGCCCGAGGCCGCCGCTTTCACGTCATCCACCAGGTCGTAGATCACGCTGTAGTAGCGGATCTCGACGCCCTTCTGGTTGGCCGAGTTCCGCGCCGGGGCGTTGGCCCGGACGTTGAACCCGATCACCGGGCAACCGGAGGCTTCGGCCAGGCCCACGTCGGTTTCGGTGATGGCACCGACGCCGTAGTGGATGACCCGCACGCGGACCTCGTCGTTGCCGACCTTTTCCAGCGCCTGGACAATCGCCTCGGCAGAGCCCTGCACGTCGGCCTTCACGATGACCGGCAGTTCGGACACGTTCTCGTCCGCCTTGGCCTTCGCCATCAGCTGTTCCAGCGTGGTGCCGGCGCCGATGACCGCGGATTTCTCCTTGGCCACGTTGTGACGGTACTCGGCGATCTCGCGGGCCTGGGCCTCGGTCTCGACCACGTTGAGGACGTCACCCGCTTCGGGCGTGCCGTTCAGGCCCAGCACCTCGACGGGCACGGACGGGCCGGCCTCCTCGACGCGCTCGCCCTTGTCGTTCACCAGGGCGCGGACCTTGCCGTACTGTTCGCCGACGACGAAGATGTCGCCGCGATGCAGGGTACCCTTCTGGACCAGCACGGTGGCAACGGGGCCACGGCCCACGTCCAGCTGGGCCTCGATCACTGCGCCTTCGGCGGCCCGGTTCGGGTTCGCCTTCAGTTCCAGGATCTCGGACTGCAGCGCGATGGCTTCCAGCAGTTCATCCAGGCCCTGACCGGTCAGCGCGGAGACTTCCACGTCCTGCACGTCACCCGACATCTTCTCGACGATCACCTCGTGCTGCAGCAGTTCGGCGCGCACCTTGTCGGCGTCGGCGGCGGGCTTGTCGCACTTGTTGATCGCCACGATCATCGGCACGCCGGCCGCTTTCGCGTGGTTGATGGCCTCGATGGTCTGCGGCATGACCGAATCATCTGCTGCCACCACCAGCACCACGATGTCCGTCACCTGGGCGCCGCGGGAGCGCATGGAGGTGAAGGCCGCGTGGCCGGGCGTGTCGAGGAACGACAGGACAGCGCCGCTGTCGGTCGTCACCTGGTAGGCACCGATGTGCTGGGTGATGCCGCCGGCTTCGCCAGCCACCACCTTCGCGTTGCGGATCGCGTCCAGCAGCGAGGTCTTGCCGTGGTCGACGTGGCCCATGATCGTGATGACCGGGGGACGACCCTGCAGATCCTCGGGCTTGTCCTCGACCGACTGGATGACATCCTCGACGTCGGCATCGGAAACCCGCTGCACCTTGTGGCCGAATTCCTCGATGATCAGTTCGGCGGTATCGGCGTCGATGGTCTGGTTCTGGGTCACCATCATGCCGTTCTGCATGAGAGCCTTCACCACGTCGGCGACGCGTTCAGCCATGCGGTTCGCCAGTTCCGACACCACGATGGTCTCGGGCAGCTGCACGTCACGCACCACCTTCTCACGGGAAACGTTGCCGCCCATGGCTTTCTGACGGGCGCGCTCCTGCTTCCGCTTCATCGCGGCCATGGATTTCTGACGGCCACCTTCGCCACCGCGAAGCGCCTGATTCAGCGTCAGTTTCCCGGAACGACGGCCATCGTCGCGACCCTTGTTGCGGCCGCCGCGATCGTCGCGGTCGGTGCGTTCGGGGGTCGCGGGCTTGGCGCGGCCCTTGGGCGCGCGACCGGCATCGTCGCCAGCCGGAGCAGCAGCCGGCGCGGAGGCAGCAGCGGCAGCACGCTTGGCGGCCTCGGCCTCCTCGGTGCGCTTGCGCTCTTCTTCCGCGGCCTTGGCCTTGGCTTTTTCCTCGGCTTCGCGGGCTTCACGCTCTTTCTGCTCCGCCTCTTCACGGCGGCGCTGGCGCTCTTCCTCGCGTTCCTTTTCCTCGCGGGCGCGGCGTTCGGCGTCTTCGGCCTCACGCGCTTTGGCGGCGGCCACGGCCTTCAGGCGGCGTTCCATTTCGGCATCGGTGATGCCCTTTGGCCGCTTGTTGGGATCGCCCAGTGCCGGGTTGCCACCAGATTTGCCCGAGCCCGGCTTGGGCACGACAACGCGTTTGCGCTTCGTCACCACTTCGACGTTCTTGGTGCGGCCGTGGCTGAAGCTCTGCTTCACGTTCCCCGCACGGGGACCGCCGCCTCGAACACCCAGAGTCTTTTTACCGTCGTTGTCGCTCATATTGGCCAATCTTCCTTTCAGGCGGGACCCTCCCGCCTCATGCGTCAGGCACGCAGACCTCGCAGTCTTGCGGCCTCCTCTACAACACGTTTGCTCAAACCGCCAGTTCCTAAGGCGGCGTGTATGACAGTTTCCCGTCCGAAGGCCAAGCCCAGCTCACTTGCGGTGAGCCAGCCGATGTAATTGCCCCGGTGGGGGGTCGACAGTTTGGTCTTGCCTCGGGTCGACCCGTCGCAGGCCTGGATGAGGGCAGTTGCCTCTTCCTTCGCCAGCATATCCTTCACCTTCTCGTAGCCCGCGACCGCGTCACCGGACTTGCGCGCCAGAGCCAGAAGCTCGCACACGCGTTTCGCCAGAAGGGTTTCGACCATGTCCGACAGATTGTCGGGCACGGTCACCTGTTGCTTGGCCGACCGCGAGAAGAGTTTCTTCTTCGCGGCCGTGTCGATCGCCTCGCGATCCGAGGTGACCCAGATGCCCCGGCCGGGCAGTTTCTCCGCCACGTCCGGGACCACCTGGTCCTCGGGCCCGACGACGAAACGCATCAGCCCGGCCTTGGGCTGCACCTCGCCAGTGACGATGCACTTGCGTTCCGGTCCGTCCTCGCGGGCCTTGGTCTTGCCACCACGGCTCATCGGCGCGTCTCCGTTCCCGGTCTCAGCCTTCGGCCTGTTCTTCGCCGTCGGCCTCTTCGCCGTCTTCGATCTCTTCCTCGTCCGGTTCAAGCTCGGCCGGATCGACCCAGCCCAGCAGGACGCGGGCGGTCATCACCAGTTGCTGGGCCTCTTCGAGGGAAACCTCGAATTTCTCCAGAAGGCCGTCGTCCTTCTGGCGTTCGCCGTCGACAGTGGTCCAGCCGCCAGCCAGTTCCCAGTCGGCACAGGTGGCGAAATCTTCCAGCGTCTTGATGCCGTCTTCCGCCAGCACCTCCACCATCTGGGGGGTCAGGCCGTCGAATTCAATAAGGCTGTCCTCGGCACCCATCTCGCGGGCGTGGTCCAGGGCCGCCTTGGCCTGGGCTTCCAGCACGTCGCGGGCCCGGGCCTGCAGTTCGTTGGCCGTGTCCTCGTCCACCCCGTCGATCACCAGCAGTTCGTCGATCTCGACGTAAGCGACCTCTTCGAGGTTGGTGAAGCCTTCGGACACCAGGAGCTGGGCAAAGAACTCGTCCAGGTCCAGCGTGTCCATGAACAGCTTGGTGCGATCCTCGAATTCCTTCTGACGGCGGGCGGATTCCTCCTCCTCCGTCATGATGTCGATGTCCAGACCGGTCAGCTGCGACGCCAGGCGCACGTTCTGGCCGCGACGGCCGATGGCCAGGGACAGCTGCTCTTCCGGCACCACGACCTCGATACGCTCAGCTTCCTCGTCGAGGACGACCTTGGTCACCTCGGCCGGTTGCAGCGCGTTCACCAGGAAGGTGGGCATGTCTTCGGACCAGGGGATGATGTCGATCTTCTCGCCCTGCAGCTCGTTCACCACGGCCTGCACGCGCGAACCGCGCATACCGACACAGGCGCCGACCGGGTCGATCGACCCGTCATGCGAAATCACACCGATCTTGGCACGCGAACCGGGATCCCGGGCCACGGCCTTGATCTCGATGATGCCGTCGTAGATCTCGGGCACTTCCATCTTGAACAGCTCGGCCATGAACTGCGGGTCGGTGCGGGAAAGGAAGATCTGCGGGCCGCGGGTCTCGCGGCGCACATCCTTGATGTAGCAGCGGATGCGGTCGTTCGGGCGGTAGGCCTCGCGGCCGATTTTCTCGTTGCGGCGCAGGATGGCTTCGCCCCGACCCACGTCGACGATGACGTTGCCGTATTCCTCGCGCTTGACCAC
Source organism: Pseudooceanicola marinus (assembly GCF_020177265.1). Classification (GTDB taxonomy): domain Bacteria; phylum Pseudomonadota; class Alphaproteobacteria; order Rhodobacterales; family Rhodobacteraceae; genus Pseudooceanicola; species Pseudooceanicola marinus_A. Next base: position 223,364 of record NZ_JAIVMC010000005.1, on the reverse strand, counting down.
GCCGTTGATGATCGTGCCGACGCGATCCTGGAATTCCTCGTACTGACGATCCCGCTCCGCTTCGCGGACCTTCTGCAGGATCACCTGCTTGGCCGACTGGGCGGCGATCCGGCCCATTTCGACCGGCGGGATCTCTTCGACGTAGGTGTCGCCAATCTGCGGGTCGGCCATGTACTGCTTGGCCTGCTGGACGGTCATCTCGGCCTGGTAGTTCTCCAGCTCCTCGTCCTCGACCACGGTGCGCACGCGGGTGAAGGTGGCGCGGCCGGTCTTGCGGTCGATGGACACGCGGATGTCCATCTCCGAGCCGTAGCGGCTCTTGGCAGCCCGGGCCAGCGACTCTTCCATCGCCTCGACCACGAGACCGGGGTCGATCATCTTCTCGCGCGCAACCGCCTCGGCGGTTTGCAGCAGTTCAAGCTGGTTGGCAGAGGTAATCGCCATAATCAGTCCTCCTGGGAACCCGGATCGGTCTCGATCTCGTCGAAAGTCTCTTCGTTCAACACGCCGGCGGCTTTCCGGGCCTTCAGCATTTCCTTGACCAGCTCGTCGGTCATGACCAGCTTGGCATCCGCCAGCCAGTCATAGTTCAGACCCACGGTGATCTCTTCGCCCTGATCCTCGATGTTGATCAGCACGTCGTTGTCCTCGATCCCGGCCAGGATGCCGCGGAACCGCTTGCGGCCATCGATCAGCTCGGCGGTTTCGACCTTGGCTTCGTAGCCTTCGTAGGCCTCGAAGTCCTTCAGCCGGGTCAGCGGCCGGTCGATACCGGGGGAGCTGACCTCGAGGTTGTACATGTCGGTGATCGGGTCCTCGACATCCAGCACGGCGGAGACCGCGTTGGAAATCTCGGCGCACTCGTCCACCTCGATCCCGCCGTCAGGCCGTTCGGCCATGATCTGCACGGTCTTGGTGTTCTTGGTGCCACCCATCACGCGGATGCGCACCAGCTCGAAACCGAGGTCCTCGATCACGGGGCCCACGATCTCTGCCAGGCGGCGGTCGATGGCGGTTTTTGCGATTAGATCGGTCATACTCATCCGGGTCGGGGCCGTCAGGCGTGGGGGCCATCGGGGCACAAAAAAACGGGCGCGCGGCCCGTCGAAAATCCGGTGGAGTGTCGATCCCAGAGGGTCCGACGCGCCGCTGTTGAGGGGCATATACGCCTCAACGCGGCGAATCGCAAGCCCTGCTGCGTTTCAGCCCGCTCAGCCCCGCGCCACGCGGTCCATCACCTGCACCAGTTTCGCGGTGATCCCCGGCTCCGACAGGGCGTGCCCCGCGTTCGGGACCATGTGCAGATCCGCCTTGTCCCATGCCCGCGCCACCGCCCAGGCCGTGCGCGGCGGACAGATCATGTCCAGCCGGCCCTGCACGATGTCGCCGGGGATATGGGCGATGCGGCCGATGTCGCGCAGGATCTGCCCCTCGTCCATCCAGCCCAGGTGGGTGAAGTAGTGGTTTTCCAGCCGCGCGAAGGCCCGAGCATACTGCCCCGGGGGTTCCCCGCCGACGCCGTTGCTGGCGACCGAGGCCAGCGCATTCTCCCACGACGACCAGGCCTTGGCGAACCGCACCTCCTCGGTCGGGTCGCCGGTGAACAGCCGCCGGGCATAGGCGGCGATCAGGTCGTCGCGTTCCTCCTCGGGGATCGGTTCGATGAAGCGGGCCCAGGTTTCCGGCCAGAAATGCCCGGCGCCACCGCCATAGAACCAGTCCAGCTCGGCCCGGGTCATGGTGAAAACCCCGCGCAGCGCCAGGTGCAGCACGCGGTCGGGGTGGGTTTCGGCGTAGATCAGCGCCAGCGTGGCGCCCCAGGACCCGCCGAAGACACACCACTGGTCAATGCCCAGGGTCTCGCGGATCTTTTCGATGTCGCGGACCAGGTGCCAGGTGGTGTTGTGCTCCACGCTGGCGAAGGGGCGCGAGCGGCCGCAGCCGCGCTGATCGAACAGGATGATGCGATAGCGGTCGGGATCGAAATAGCGCCGCATGGCGGGGGAACAGCCGCCCCCGGGTCCACCGTGCAGGACGATGGCCGGAAGGCCCTTCGGGTTGCCGGATTGCTCGACATAGATGTCATGCCCCTCGCCCACCGTCAGCATCCGCTGATCGAAGGGATCCACGGGCGGGTACAACATCTGGCTTGCGCTCTTTTGACCCGAGTTTCTATCCATCTCCGTCCCATATAAGAGGGGTTAAGCCACCATGACCCCAAGGAGCGCGGAATGCAAACCGACAACACAACCGTGGACGCCGCGGAAGTCGCCAAGTTCGAAGCCATGGCGGCCGAATGGTGGGACCCCACCGGAAAGTTCAAACCGCTGCACATGATGAACCCGGTGCGGCTGGACTACATCACCCGCCAGATCGCCGCGGAATTCGATCGTGACCTGGGCCAGGAAAAACCCTTTGCCGGCCTGCGGTTGCTGGACATCGGCTGTGGCGGCGGGCTTCTGTGCGAACCCATGGCGCGGCTTGGCGCCGAGGTGGTGGGCGTCGATGCCGCCCCGCGCAACATCCCTGTGGCCCAGACCCACGCCGAACAGTCGGGCCTGCAGATCGACTATCGCCACGACACTGCCGAGGCGATGGCGGCGGCCGGTGAGAAATTCGACGTGGTGCTGAACATGGAAGTGGTCGAGCATGTCTCCGATCCGCTGGCCTATCTGACCGCCTGTCACGATCTGTTGAAGCCGGGCGGCCTGCACCTGTGCTCGACCATCAACCGCAACGCGAAAAGCTTTGCCATGGCCATCGTGGGAGCCGAATGGGTCATGCGCTGGCTGCCCAAGGGCACCCATGAATGGGCCAAGTTCATCACCCCCGATGAGCTGTACGAGCTGATCCGTAAGGCCGGCATGACCCCCGTGGACCGCAAGGGCTACGTCTTCAACCCGGTCAGCTGGCAATGGTCGATCTCCGCTCGGGATCTGTCGGTGAACTACGTCACCGCCGCGCTGCGGCCGGAATGAGGGAACCGGCGGGCGCAGGGGGCGTTGAGGCTGCGATGACACAGTCCTGCCCCTGCCCCGTTCCCCCGATCCAGGCCGCCGATGTTCGCTGATCTTCCCCCAGCCGTCGTGCTGGCCCTCTTCGCCGGTTTCGCCGTGGTGATCGCCCTGGTGGGCGTGCGGATGACCGACTACGCTGACCGGATCGCCGACCGCACCGGGCTGGGCGAGGCGATCGTGGGCGGCGTCATCCTGGGCGCCGCGACCTCCCTTTCGGGGACCATCGTGTCGATCTCCGCCGCGATGGAAGGGCGCGCCTCTCTGGCGTTTTCCAACTCCATCGGGGGCATCGCCGCGCAGACGGCCTTCCTGGCGCTGGCCGACATGGCCTTCCGCCGCGCCAACCTGGAACATGCCGCCGCCGAGCTGACCAACCTCTTCCAGGGTATCCTGCTGATCTTCCTGCTGCTTCTGCCACTCGGCGCGCTGGTCACGCCGGAGGTGACCTGGCTGTCGATCCACCCCGTTTCCTTCCTGATCCCCACCCTCTACATCGCGGGCCTTTTCGTGTCGAAAACGGTGCAGGAAACGCCGATGTGGACGCCGGTGCACACGCGCCACACCCGCACGGACGCCCCGGAGGAAGAGGACGAACAGACGGCGCGCAAATCGAACCTGCGTCTTTACGGCGAATTCGGCGTGCTGATGCTCATCATGGGCGTGGCGGGCTACGGGATCGGGCAGACCGGCTCGGCCATCACCGACACGCTGGGTCTGTCGGCCTCCCTCGTCGGGGCGCTGATGACCGCCGTGGCGACCTCCCTGCCGGAACTGGTGACGACGCTGGCCGCCGTGCGGCGCGGTGCGCTGCAGCTGGCCGTGGGCGGGATCATCGGCGGCAACACCTTCGACACGCTGTTCCTGCCGCTGTCGGACATGGCCTATCGCGACGGGTCGCTCTACCACGCGGCCACGAACCAGGACTATTTCTGGGTGGTCACCTCGTCGCTGATGACGGCGATCCTGATCGGCGGGCTGGTGGTGCGCGAACGGCGCGGACCGGCGGGCATCGGGTTTGACAGCTCGGCCCTGCTGCTGATCTACGCCGGCGCCATCGCGGTACAGGTCCTGGCCTTCGGCGGCGGCGGTTAACGCTCGTCGTCGAGCTTGCCGCGCAGTTCCCGCAGCAAGGGCAACATGGCGCGCACCTTTTCCTCGGGGATCTCGTCCAGCATGCCGGCGAACAGCGGCGCCACCGCCGTCAGCGCCGCATCGCGGGCCTGGCGCCCGGCGGGGCTGATCGCCACCATCTTGCGCCGCGCATCATCCCAGTCGGGCCGGATATGCACGTAGCCCGCCCATTCCAGCTTCCCCAGGGTGTTGGTCATCGCGCCGCGCGTCACGTGAAACGTCTGCGCCAGCTGTGCCGGGCTGCGTTCAGTGCCGGTCCGCGCCAGGTGGTTCAGCACCGAGAAATGCGACAGCTCCATCCCCTTGGGCAACACCTTGGACAGGCGGTTGCGGATCATCTGATCCACCGCCAGGATCTCGGAGAACAGCGCGATGGCGAGGGAATTCCTGGGTCCGTCCATGGGGCCTCAGAGCGCGGAAGTATCGAGGGAGAAGGGCCGGTCATGGCCCAGCGACGGCACCCGCTTGCGCGCACTGGTCACGGCGGCGGGGTCGATCTCGGCATAGCCGATGCCGGTCTCGGTGCCCATGTCCAGCAGGACCTCGCCCCAGGGCGCTACCACCATGGAATGACCATGGGTGCGGCGTTCCTTCTGGTCCGGGCGGGTGTGCAGCCCGGTCTGCGCGGGCGCCAGCACGTAGCAGCCGGTCTCGATCGCCCGGGCGCGTTGCAGCGGCTCCCAATGGGCGGCGCCGGTGACGGGGCTGAAGGCGGCGGGCGCGGTCAGGATCGTCGCGCCGGCCTTGGCCAGTGCCCGGTGCAGGTAGGGAAAGCGTACGTCGTAGCAGATGGTCATCCCCACCGTGCCAAAGGGCGTCGCGGCGACCACCGCGCGATCACCGGGGCGGTAACCATCGGATTCGCGGTAGGTTTCATGGGCGTCCACGTTCACGTCGAACATATGGATCTTGTCGTACCAGGCAGCGATCCCGCCCTTTGGGTCGATCAGGAAGGAGCGGTTGGCGAACCGCCCGTCCGCCTCGCCCGTCTTCAGCCCGAGCGAGCCGATCAGAAGCCAGATGCCCAGCTCCGCCGCTTGGGCGCGCAGGCCTGCCAGCACGGGGTCGTCGTCCTGCATGCACAGCACCTCGCGCTGATGCGCACGCGAATTGGACAGGCAGTTCGACACCTCCGGCGTCAGCACGAACCCCGCGCCCTGGCCGGCGGCCTCGGCCACCATGGCGCGGATCATGCCGAGGTTGTCCTGCGGCTGATCGGTCGAGGTGATCTGCAGAAGGGCGGCTTTGACGGGCGCGGCCACGGGATCACTCCATTGCCAGAAGGGGGTCGAGCTTGCCGGCACGTTCCAGCGCCATCAGCTCGTCACAGCCGCCGACATGGATCTCACCCACGAAGATCTGTGGCACGGTGGACCCGCCCGAGGCGCGGCTGATCATCTCGCCCCGGCGTTCCGGGTGCTGGGCGATGTCGATCTCGGTGAATTCGGCGCCCTTGCTGGTCAGCAGGCGCTTGGCGGCATGGCAGAAGCCGCAGGTCGGCTTGGTATAGATTTCAATGGTCTGCACGGGAGCCTCCGTTATCCGGTTCGGCCGCCAACCTAAGGTGCTTTGCCCACCCGCGCCAGTGCCAGAACCGCAACCGTTGCGGCACCGGCGGCCTGGCAGGCCCGGGTTGCCGCCGAAAAGGTCGCCCCCGAGGTCAGGACATCGTCGACCAGAAGCACCGGGCGCCCCGCCAGCCTGTCGGCGTACCGGGGCGTGACCCGGATCGCGCCCTCCAGGATCGCGCGTCGCTCGGCCCGCTGCCGCCCGTCCAGCGAGGGCGTGGCGCGGGGGCGTTCCAGCAGGTCGGGCAGGTCCAGCACCGCATGCGCCGCCAGGGCGCGGGCCAGTCCACGTGACAGCAGGGCCGACTGGTTGTAGCCGCGCCGCACCCGTCGCCGCCAGTGCAGCGGGATCGGCGCGATGACGGTGCCGGGGGCCACGATCCCCTCCGCCGCCTCGGCCAGCCAGGCGGATGCGGGGGCCGCGATGTCATGCCGGTCGCCATGCTTCAGCCCCAGCACCAGTTTCCGCCCCATCCCTTCATACAGGATCACCGCCCGCCCCTGCGCCCAGGGCGGCGGATCGGCCAGGCAGCCGTCGCAGCGCGCCACCTCGCCCGGCCGCCCGCCGGGCAGCGGCAGCCCGCAGCCATCGCAGGCCAGACCCCCGATGAAGGGCGTGTCGCGCCAGCACGGGCCGCACAGACCGAAGTCGCTTTCGACCAGCCCGCCGCAGCCCAGGCAGCGCGGCGGATAGATCAGGCGCAGTGCCATTTGCACAGCGCCGCCGAAGCTCCTATCTAGTCGCGCATGACCCATCCGATCCTCACCGATACCGACGCCCTGGCCCGCAACCGGGCCCGCGCCACCGCAGACGCCCTTTTCCTGCACGAGCGCGCCGCGCTGGACCTTCAGGATCGGGTCGAGATGGTTAAGAGAGAGTTTACCAATCCCCTGCTGGTCACGCCCTACCCCGACCACTGGCGCGCCCTGACCGCGCCCTTCCCGGTCGCGCCGCGGATCATCCCCGCGGCGGAGGTGCTGGACGTGGAACCCGGATCCGCAGACCTCGTGATGCATGTCTTCGATCTGCACTGGTCCAACGACCCGGTCGGCCAACTGATCCAGTGCCGCCGCGCCCTGCGGCCCGACGGGCTGATGCTGGCGGTCTTCTTCGGCGGCCAGACCCTGACCGAGCTGCGCGCCTGCCTGGGCCAGGCCGAGGTCGAGGTGACGGGCGGGTTGTCGCCGCGCATCGCCCCCATGGGAGAGATCCGCGACATGGGCGGCCTGCTGCAACGGGCGGGGTTTGCCCTGCCGGTGGCCGACAGCGACACGGTACAGGTCGATTATTCCTCGCCGCTGAAACTGCTGGCGGACCTGCGCGCCATGGGCGAGGGCAACGCGCTGAACGACCGGCTGCGCCACCCGACGCGCCGGGCCGTCATGATGCGCGCGGTCGAGCTGTACCTGCAGACCCATGGCGACGCCGAGGGGCGCGTGCCCGCCACCTTCGAGCTGGTCACCCTGACCGGCTGGGCCCCGCATGAAAGCCAGCAGCAACCGCTGCGCCCCGGTTCCGCCCGCGCCTCCCTGGCCGAGGCGCTGAGCACCACCGAGACACCGCTGAAATCCTGACGGCGCAGCGGCCCGCGCCTGATGACGTGACGCATTGACCCGGGGCGTGAACCCTCTATCTCCGGGGACGACATTGCCAGGAGAGCCCCCATGGACGACGCCACCCGCCCCGACCACGCCCCCGCCAGCCACCCGGCCATCCCGCGGGAAAAGGTGGGCGTGCTGTTGGCCAACCTCGGCACGCCGGACAACACCGATTACTGGTCCATGCGCCGCTACCTGTCGGAGTTCCTCAGCGACCAGCGCGTCATCGACTATCCGAAATGGAAATGGCAGCCGATCCTGCAGGGCATCGTCCTGTCGATCCGCCCGTTCAAATCCGGCGCGGCCTACCGCACGATCTGGAACACGGAAGACGACGAATCGCCCCTGATGACGATCACCAAGGCGCAGACCGCCGCGCTGACCGCCGCCCTGGCCGAACGCTATGGCGAAGAGGTGGTGATGGTCGATTTCTGCATGCGCTACGGCAATCCCTCGACCCGGTCGAAGGTGCGCAAGATGGTCGAGGCGGGTTGCACCAAGATCCTGTTCTGCCCCCTCTACCCGCAGTACGCCGGCGCCACGACGGCCACCGCCAACGACCAGTTCTTCCGCGCCCTGATGGAGGAGAAGTGGCAGCCGGCGACCCGCACCCTGCCGCCCTACTTCGACAGCCCCGCCTATATCGAGGCCCTGGCGGCTTCGGTGGAACGCAAGTACGCGGAAATGGAGGACCAGCCCGACATCCTGGTCTGTTCCTACCACGGCCTGCCGTTCCGCTACCTGACCGAAGGGGACCCCTACCATTGCCAGTGCGTGAAGACGACGCGCCTGCTGAAGGAACGGCTGGGCTGGGACGACGGGCAGATCACCACGACCTTCCAGTCGAAGTTCGGCCCCGAGGACTGGCTGCAGCCCTACACGGTGGAAGAGGTCGCGCGCCTGGCCGAGGCCGGCAAGAAGAAGATCGCCGTGATCGCGCCCGCCTTCTCCGCCGACTGCATCGAGACGCTGGAGGAGATCAACGAGGAGATCCGCGAGAGCTTCGAACATGCGGGCGGCGAAAGCTTCACCTACGTGCCCTGCCTGAACGACGACGAGGAACATATCGCCGCGCTGGCCTTCGAGATCGAGCGCAACCTGCAGGGCTGGCTGGACTGACAGGCCCCGGGCGGGCCGATGGCGGCCTGCCCACCCGACGCCCGGCGTCCCCGGATCTGGGCAGCAGACATGAAAAAAGGCGGTGGATTGCTCCACCGCCTTCTTTGTTTGCTATGCGCCTGCCGAATTAGTCGGCGATGGCTGCAGCAACCACGGCCAGCAGGATCAGCGGCAGGATGATGCCGGCGGACGAGCTGGTGGTTTCTTCGACGACAACCGGAGCTTCGATGACCGGCTCGGAGTAGGCGCCAGCGGAAGCGGTGGTTGCGGCTGCGGCCAGAGCGGCGGCGAGAACGAGTTTTTTCATTTTATCCTCCAGATAAAGGCCGGCAGACGAATAGACATAGATCGACCGGCACCCAAGACTTACCTCGTGATTCCGTCATACGCGGGCCGGGGCGCAAAATGCAATTGGCAACATGCGTAAGGTCCAACCCGCACACGGAAATGTCGTCAAATAAGCAACACTTGCGTGCCCACTTGCGACAGGTCGAACAGCTCCAGGATGTGTTCGTTGTAGAGTCCGATGCAGCCGTTGGAGGACCGGCGGCCGATCTTGCGCGTGTCGTGGGTGCCGTGGATACGGTAGTAGGTCCAGCTGAGGTAAAGAGCGCGCACGCCCAAGGGGTTATCCGGCGCGCCGCCTTCGACCACGTCGGGCCACTCGGGGTTGCGTTCCTTCATCGAAGGCGTCGGGCGCCAGGTCGGGTTCTCCACCTTCTGCACGACCGAGGTGCGGCCGCGCCGGGTCAGGTCCTCGGTCAGCGGCACCGAGGTGGGATAGAGGCGATAGACCGACTGGTCCTCGGACCAGAAGTGCAGCGCACGGCTGTCGATATCCACCAGGATGGCGCCGTTGCGCGTATTGTCGAAATAGGGGCGCCAGTCGAGCGAGCGGAAGGACGAGATGTTGCGGCGCGCGGTCTCGTTCGGGTCACGCTCCACTTCCGTCGAGTTCTCGAAGGGGGTCGCGTATTCGCCGCCGCCGACCACCTGGCCGAGGGCGGGACTGGCGAGGGCAGCGGCACCGCCGGCAAAGAAGGCACGCCGCGTGGGAAATTTGGGGAAAGTCATTTTCATCTCCGTATCCGATCTGGCCAAATGGCGCCGGACCTGCGGCGGCACCTTATGGCGAAGTTGCCGCAGTCGCAATTCAAACGCATGTCATTGAACCGCCTCACGGGCATGTGCGTTTGAAAAGGTCACCCGGCCGCGCTAAGCGGTCTTAGCTTTACTTAACTCGGCGGAGCCCCGATGCGTTTCATTCTACTTCTCCTGCCGGCCATGCTTTTCCTGTCCGGCTGCGTCAGCCCCACCACGCAGCAGCCCACGACGACCCTGGCCGCCGACGGCAAACCCCTGCCCAAGCTCTACCGGATCTCGGGCAATGCGCGGAACCGGATCCCCTACGAGGTCCTGGATTCGGTCAACACCCTGCGCAGCGCCGCCGGCGCCCCGCCGGTGCAGCTGAACCCGCAGCTGACCGCCGCGGCCGCCACCCATTCGCGCGACATGTCCAACCAGAACCGCCCCTGGCACTTCGGCTCCGACGGCTCCTCGCCCATCGACCGGGTGCAGCGCGTGGGCTACCCCGGCGGCCTGATCGGCGAGAACATCTCGGAGACCTACGAAACCGAGATGGAGACGATTTCCGCCTGGATGGACAAGGATGACACCCGCCGCGTGCTGCTGTCCAAACGCGCCACCGACATGGGCTTTGCCTGGCACCAGGAAAACAACGGCAAGATCTGGTGGACCCTCATCATGGGCGCCCGCAACCCCGAAATGGCGATGGCTCAGTAACCGCATCGGCGGTTAATCCAAGACATATCAGGTGGTTACGAAAAGGGCGGCCCGCGGGCCGCCCTTTTTCATGTCGCATGACATGCCACGATCCGATCGGGGTCAGGGGTGGATGTAGATCGGGGTGCCGTTGCCCACCATGGCGTAGATCTCCTCCACCTCCTTGTCGGAGACGGAGATGCAGCCGGCCGTCCAGTCCTGCGGCGCGTTGCGGTACTTGCGCGGCTTGCCGTGGATGAAGATGTCACCCCCCGGGCTGCGCCCCTGTTCCTCGGCGAAGGCCATGTCGGCCTCGTTCGGGTAGGAAACACCGATCGACAGGTGGAACTCGGAATTGGGGTTCCGGCGGTCGATGATATAGGCCCCCTCCGGCGTCTTGCCGTCGCCCTCGAACTGCTTGTGGCCCACGGGGGCGAAGCCCAGGCCGATGTCGTAGGCCTTCAGCACCTCGTCGTGATGCATCAGGTACATCCGCCGCTGACCCTTCAGCACGTGGATGCGCGTCACCTCCGGCCCGCGGTAGGTCTGGAACTTGGAACAGGCCGTGGCGACTGCCGCCAGGACCAGGGAAAGCACTGCCCGTCTTTTCATTGATCTGCTCGTTTTCGGGGTTTTCCCCAGTCTACCAGCCCGCATGGGGCCGCGAAAAGCGGCAAGGCGGCGATCACGACTTGTTGAGCGAAAATCCGGCCACGACCTCCACGTGGGGCGACCAGCGGAACTGGTCCACCACCGTCACCGGGCCCATCGTGTAGCCGGCGGCCAGCAGGTGGCGCGCGTCACGGGCGAAGGTCACGGGGTTGCAGCTGACGGCGGCGATCACCGGCATGCGGGCCTCGGCCAGGGCGCGCACCTGCGCCTCGGCGCCGGCCCGCGGCGGGTCGATCACGGCGGCCTGGATGCCCTTCAGGTCCTCGCCCTCCAGCGGATCGCGGAACAGGTCGCGCTGCATCGCGCTGAGGGCGTGCAGCCCCCCGGCACGGCGCCATCCGTCTTCCAGTGCGGCGGTCATGGCCCGGTCGCCCTCGACCGCCAGCACCTCGGCCCGTTCCGACAGCGGCAGGGCGAAGGTGCCGCAGCCCGCGAACAGATCCGCGACCTTCTTGGCGCCCTTCACGATCTCCAGCACATGCGCCAGCAGCGTGTCCTGCCCGTGCTGCGTGGCCTGCAGGAAGGCCCCGGGCGGCGGCACCACCTGGGCGCGGCCAAAGCGCTGGAACGGCGGGTTGCGGGTGACGATCAGCTCGCCCTCCCACGACAGGCGCGCCAGGTCGAGCTTCTGCGCCGCCTCGGTCAGTGTCAGCCGCAGGGGTTCATCCAGTTCCTTGCCGCCCTTCACCGAGATGTCGAGGCCCGCTTCCGACAGGGTCGCCAGCACCGACAGCTCTCCCTTGCGGGCACCGCCTGCCACGGCCAGGGCCTCGGCCACGGGGATGGCGCGCATCAGGTCGGGGTGCAGCAGCTTGCAATCGGGCACCTCGACGATGGCGCCCGAGGCACGCCCGTGAAACCCCGCGATGGCCCCCGATTTCGTGCGCCGCGCCGAGAGCGACGCACGGCGGCGGGACTGCGCGGGCGAGGTCTCGACCCCCGCGATCTCTGCCTCGATCCCCTGGGCGGCCAGGGCGGTTTCCACGATCCCGCGTTTCCAGGCCGCCACGTAATCGTCGCCCGCGTGTTGCACCGCGCAGCCCCCGCAGGAGCGGAAGTGCCGGCAGGGTGCCGCCACCCGTTCGGGGGCGGGTTCGAGGATCTTCACCCCCTCCAGCCGGTCACCCGAAAGCGTGCCGGTCACCCGTTCCCCGGGCAGGGTCATGGGGGCGAAAATCGGGCCTGTGGGGCCTGCGGCGATCCCGTCGCCGTGGTGGCCCAGTCGCTGGATCTGAAACTCTTGCATGGCGCGGCTCCTACATGAGGCGCGGCGCTTCGCCTAGCCCTTTCGCAGCAGGGTCACTCGGCAGCCGCGCCGCCCTGGGCCTGATCTGCCTCGTCATCCTCGGTCACCAGGAAGCCGCCCGACTGCCGCGCCCAGTAGCGGGCATACAGGCCCTCTTGCTGCAACAGCTCGCGGTGACTGCCCAGCTCGGCGATTTCGCCGTCATGCAGCACCACGATCCGGTCCATGTGGGAAATGGTCGACAGGCGGTGCGCGATGGCCAGCACCGTCTTGCCCTGCATGACGTTTTCCAGCGCCTCCTGGATCTGCGCCTCGACCTCGCTGTCCAGGGCGCTCGTCGCCTCGTCCAGCACCAGGATCGGGGCGTCCTTCAGGATGGCACGGGCCAGCGCGATCCGCTGCCGCTGCCCACCCGACAGTTTCACCCCCCGCTCGCCCAGCCGGGCGTCGTAGCCGGTGCGCCCCTCGAAATCGGTCAGCTCCTCGATGAAGGCATGCGCCTCGGCCTTGTCGGTAGCCTCCATCAGCTCATCCTCGCTGGCATCGGGACGGCCGTAGAGGATGTTTTCCCGCGCCGAGCGGTTGAACATCGAGGTGTCCTGGGTGACCAGCGCGATATTGCGGCGCAGGCTGTCCTGGGTGACACCGGCGATGTCCTGCCCGTCGATCAGGATGCGGCCCTTTTCGGCGTCGTAGAGGCGCAGCAGCAGCGAGACCAGCGTCGACTTGCCCGCCCCCGAGGCGCCCACGATGCCCAACTTCTCGCCCGGGCGGATCACCAGGTCGAGGTCCTTCACCCCACCCTTTTCCTGCCCGTAGGCAAAGCCCACATGATCGAACCGAATCTCGCCCTCGGTCACCACCAGGTCGGTCGCGCCGGGCTTGTCGTGCAGCCGCACCGGGCGGCCCAGGGTGCGCATGCCATCCTCGACCTCGCCCACTGAGGCATAGATGCCCATCAGGGCGAAGCTGACCCAGCCGGTCATCTGCGCCACCCGCACCGCCACGGCACCGGAGGCCACGATGTCGCCCACGCTGGCCGCGCCCCGCGACCAGAAGATCAGCGTGCCACCGACCAGCAGCACGGGCAGCAGCCCGCCGATGATGGTCAGAAGCGCCCGGAAGGCGGTGGAGATGCGGCCAAAGGACAGCGCCGTCTGGCGGAAGTTCTCCAACGCCCCGAGCGCCGCGCGATCCTCATGTTCGGTATGGGCAAACAGCTTCACCGTCTTGATGTTGGTGATCGTGTCCACGACCACGCCCGACACCATGGCCCGGGCCGAGGCGCGTTTGGCCGAACGTTCGCGGATGCGCGGCATGAAGAAGCGGATCAGGGCGAAATAGCCCGCCAGCCAGAGGACGAAGATCAGCCCCAGCCAGCCGTCGATCGAGATGATCAGCGCGATGGACCCGGCCAGGGTGGCCAGGGCGAAGGCCACCACGTTGATGACCTCGAAGGCCACGTCGGTCATGGCGCGCGAGGTCTGCATCTGTTTCTGGCTGATGCGCCCGGCGAAATCGTTGTCGAAATAGACCACCGACTGACCCATGGTCCAGCGATGCACACGGCTCAGCACCAGCGAGAAGAGGTTCGGCTGCAGGATCATCGAGGTGGCCGCGGTCGACAGCCCCATGAACAGCGGCCGCGCGATCAGGAAGAAGCCGAGCGCGCCCAGCAGAAGCGCCAGGTTGGCGACCGAGAAGAACTCTTCGCGGCCCATGGCCTCCGCCCCGTCGACCACCGCGCCCAGGATCCAGGCGGTGCCGGCATCCGCCGCCCCCGACAGCGCGGCCAGGAATGCACCCAGGGCCAGGCCGGGCCAGGCGCCGGACAGGCACCAGCCCATGAAGGCCAGCAAGGTGTCGGGCGGCGCGCCCTTCGCCGGGCGATAGGGATCGACCAGTTTCGCAGGCCAGGTCTTGATATTGAGCATGTCGGGCCCCTTTCGCCTACTTATCCCCGCGCGCATCGGGGGATTCAAGCGCCGGCGTGGGACAGGCAGGAAGCTAGAGCGCGGCCAGCAATCCGCCAGCGTCGAGGGTGAAATCGGAGGCAATCCACAGCGCCTCCGCCCGGCGCAGAGCCTCACCCAGTTCGCGCCCCTGGAACCGGGGTTGCAGGCCCTTCGCGGTCAGCGGGAAAGTCTGCGCCGCGCCGAACCCCGCGCGGGCCATGGCGTCGGGCGGCAGGGGCATTTCCAGCAGGGCCTCACGCAGGATCAGGATCGCCTGCGCCTCGCCCTCGCCGTGGCGCCAGCCCAGCTCCGCCGGGCCGCGGCTGCCGGTCGCCTCGTCGCGCAACCGGGTGATGCGCGCTGCGTCCTTCTTGGGCAGGCGCAGGGCGGGGCCCGGGTCCTCTCCGCCCAGGGCGGCAAGGCGCAGCACCTGGTCGGGGGCGCGACCCTGCGTGCCCTCCAGGTGCACCAGCGGCCCCAGCGCCCGCAGGCCGGCACCGGGCAGGACATGGCGCAGCACGCCGGTCTGATCCATGGCCGCCAGGGCGCGCATCGGATCGGCGACCGACAGAAGTTTCACCAGCTCGGCCCCAACGCGTTCGCGCGACAGCCCGTCGATGCCATCCGCATTGGCAGCGATGGCCGCCAGGGCCTCCGGGTCCATGCCGGCGTCGGGATCGCCGAACCGGGCGTGAAAACGGAAATAGCGCAGGATGCGCAGGTAATCCTCGCGGATGCGCTGATCGGGATCGTCGATGAACCGCAGGTGCCGCGCGCGCAGATCCTGCACCCCCTGTCCCAACGGATCGGCCACGCGCCCCTCCGGATCGGCATAGAGCGCGTTCATGGTGAAGTCGCGGCGCCGCGCGTCCTCTTCCATGGTGTCGGCAAAGGCCACCACGGCGCGGCGGCCGTCGGTTTCCACGTCGCGGCGCCAGGTCGTCACCTCATGCGGGATGCCGCCCGAAACCACCGTGATCGTGCCATGGTCGATCCCTGTCGGCAGCGCCTTCAGACCGGCGGCCTGCGCCAGGGCCAGCGTCGTCTCGGGGCGCGCATCGGTGGAAATGTCGATGTCCCCCACCGGCACGCCCAGCAGCGCGTCGCGCACGCAGCCGCCGACGAACCAGGCCTGGTGCCCGCCCCCGGTCAGCGCATCGCAGACCGCGCGCGTGGCGGGCGCCGTCAACCAGTCGCCGGTGATCCGCGGGGCGTCCCCGGTCATTGCCCGACCTCCACCGCCTCGGCCAGCACCCGCAGCATCCGCGCCGTGGCGCCCCAGATGTAATAGGGCCCCCAGGGCACGGTGAAGTAGTGCCGCATGGAGTTCTGCCAGCGCCGCGACTGGATCGAATAGTTCCGCCGGTCCAGCACATGCGACAGGGGCACGGGAAAGATCTCCTCGACCTCGCCGGGTTCGGGGCGGGCCACGAAGGGGGCGGTGACGCGGGCGATCACCGGGGTCACCTGGAAGGCGGTGACGGTGCGGTGCGTGGGCAAGGTGCCCAGCACCTCGACATGCGAGGGCGGCAGGCCGATCTCCTCATCCGCCTCGCGCAGGGCGGCGGCAATCGGGTCGGCATCGCCGGGGTCCTGCTTGCCGCCCGGAAAGGCGATCTGGCCGGGGTGATGTTTCAGCCGGGAGGAGCGTTTGGTCAGGATCACATGGGGCACGCCGCCCAGGTCCTCGACCGCGCAAAGCACGCCCGCCGGCCGCGTCTTCACATTGGCCAGCAGATGCGCGTCATCGTTCAGATCGAAATCCGACGATGGCTCCGTGGCGCGGGACAGCGCCACGGAGAGCAGGTCATAGGGATCGCGCGGATCAGTCCTTCGACACATCGTTGCCAAGGGCGTCCTTCCCTTCGGCCTCGAACCCGACGGTAGCCGGATCCAGCACGTAATGGGCGCCACAGAACTGGCAATCGGCGGTCACCACGCCCTCTTCGGTGGTCATCGTCTCGATGTCCTTGGCCGAGTAGATCGACAGCGACTGCCGTACCTTGTCCTCGGAGCAGGAGCAGCCGAACTTCACCGGCTGGGAGTCGAAGACGCGCGGCACTTCCTCGTGGAACAGGCGCACCAGAAGATCGGTCGGCGCCACGGAGGGGCCGATCAACTCCAGCTGGTCGACCGTATCCAGGTGGAAGTTCACCCGGTTCCAGTTCTCCGACTTCTCCTCGTCGCTTTCCACCAGATCACCGGCGGTCAGCAGGCCCTTTTCGCCGCTGCCTTCGCTGACGTGCATCCCGGCGCCCGGCATCATCTGAAGCATCACGCCCCCGGCGCGCCAATGTTCCTCGCCGCCCGCTTCGCGCGACAGGCCGTAGGACAGGTTGAACCGCGTGGCGATCTGTTCCGACTGGGCAAAGTAGGCCTCGGCGCAGGCGCGCAGCGACCCGCCGGCCAGCGGGGAGATCCCCTGGTAGGGCTGCATGCCCTGGCCCTGGTCGATCAGGATGGCGAAGTAGCCCTCGTCGCCCAGCTGCGACCAGGGGTCGTCGCCGGTGACCTTGTCCTTGTCGTAGGAGGCATAGGCACGGATGCGCGCCGGCTCCCCCTCTTCGGTGGGGCCGTAGTAGTCGGTGGCGATCATCCGCACCGCGCCGCCCTTGGTCTGCACCTGCAGCGACAGTTTCCAGCGCAGCTTGATCGTCTGGCCGATCAGCGCGGTCAGCAGCGCCATCTCGGCCACCAGGGCCTCGACCGCGCGCGGGTAATCGTGCTGTTTCAGGATGCCGTCCAGCACCCCGTCCAGCCGCGCCACGCGGCCGCGGATGTCGGCATTGTCCAGTTGGAACGGCAAAACGGTGTCGTCCCAGGCGATCTTGCTGCTGAGGGTCATGAAATGGGTCCTATCCGCTTGCTCTTGGCATAACCCGGTGCCACCTAAGGGGCAAGCGAGCCCGCTTCAAGGAGACATCATGCGTCGCTACGGCAAGCCTCCCCTGTCCGACACGCAATACACCCTGCGGCCCGGGGCCTATGCGATCCTGCCGCGCGACGGGAAACTGCTGCTGACCTACCAGGCCGAACCGGAGGCCGAGGTGCAGCTGCCCGGTGGCGGCATCGATCCCGGCGAAAGCCCGGTGCGCGCCCTGCACCGCGAGGTCTGGGAGGAAACCGGCTGGACCATCGCGGCACCGCGCCGCGTCGGCGTCTACCGCCGCTTCGTCTGGATGCCCGACTACGACATGTATGCCGAGAAGCTGTGCCACATCTACATGGCGCGCCCCGTCATGGCCCGGTCCGAGCCGATCGAGCCGCATCACACCGCCCTGTGGATGGCACCGGAGATCGCGGTGGACCTGCTGGGCAGCGAAGGCGACGCCGGCATCCTGCGCCAACTCCTCTAGGCACGGGCTGACTACACCGGCGCCGGCTGCGGGTATTCCAGCAGCACGGCGGAAATGTCATCCGGGAACTCCTCCTCGCCGCCGTAGTCCCCCAGCTGCCACAACAGCCCCTCCAGGAAGGCGGTGCCACAGGCGCCGCGCAAGTCCTGCAGGATCCGCGCCAGCCCGTCACTGTCCAGCAGCCGCCCCGTGGGATCGGGGCATTCGGTGATCCCGTCGGAGGTGACAAGCAGGCGATCCCCCGGGCGCAGGACCAGTTCATACTCCTCGAACGCGACCTCCGGCAGCAGGCCCACGGGCACGCCTGGCCGCCCCACCTCCGCGATGCGGCCGTCGGCCCGTTGCAACACGGGATGGGGATGGCCCGCCTGCACCAGCCGCACCCGGCCCGTGGTCATCTGCACATGGGCCAGGATCATGGTGAAGTAGTGCTCGGTCGTCATCTCCCCCAGCACCAGGTCGTTCAGATGGGCCACCACCTCCGCCGGATCGCGCGGCGCATAGCCGCCTCCGGGCAGCGCGCGGATCGCCACGTTCTGTTCGGGCACGGCCGAGGACAGGTAGCCCGCCAGCCGCGCCGTCATCAGGGCCGAGCTGATCCCGTGGCCCGACACGTCGATGGCGAAACAGCCGAAGGTCTGCTCGTCGATCGGGTAGAACCCCACCAGATCGCCGCCGACGCGCCCGGCCGGGCGCAGCAGCAGCGAGATCTGCATCGGCCCGAAGGCGCGATGCCGGTCGCGCACCAGGCTCTGCTGCAGCTTGCGCGCCTCGATCAGGTCGCTGTCGATCACGTCATGGGCGGCCTGCAGCCGGCTGAGGGTCTGGCGGATGATGCGGTTCTTCGCCGTCAGCTCCTCCTGCATGTCGAGGATGCGTTCGCCGGCGTTCAGCCGCGCCCGAAGCTCCGCCTTGTTCACCGGCTTGGTCAGGAAATCGTCGGCCCCGGCGTCCAGCCCCTCGGCGGCATGCACCTTCTCGTTCTTCGAGGTCAGCAGCAGGAAATAGCCATAGCTCTCCCGCTCCAAGTTGCGGAACTGCTTGCAGAAATCCAGCCCGTCCATGCCCGGCATCATCCAGTCGCTGATCACCAGGTCGGGCGGCCAGTCGCGGCAGACGGCCAGGGCGGCCTCCCCGCTGTCGGCCTCACGCAGCTCATACCCCCAGCCCGACAGCGACGACAGCAGGATGCGCCGCTGCAACCGGCTGTCATCCACCACCAGCACGCGGCGCGCGGCCGGAACCGCGGCAGAGATCCCCTCCGCCCCGTCCTCCGCCAGCACGGGGCGCGCCCCTGCCCTCTGGTCGCTTTTCAACTGCACGTCCAAGACCACTTGCCTGTTTCGCCCGTTTCGACCCGCCCGCAAACGCGGGGCCGGTCCAAGCGCCACAGCCTTAGACAGCCGGATTTAAGAGCCTCTTAAAGCTCGACTTGTCGTTAAACACCGCCCGGGCTTCAGCCCCGGTTAAACATCGCGGCCTAGCCTCGGCCCACGGACAGGCGGAGGCTGTGATGATTACCTGGTCCCAGGTCACCGAACTGCGCAACGATGTCGGCGCCGAGAATTTCGACGAGGTGGTCGAGATATTCCTCGATGAGGTCGAGGAAACGCTGGCGGCGCTGGCCCATGGCCCGAGGCTGGAACAGGTGTTGCATGCGCTGAAGGGCTCGGCGTTGAACCTCGGGTTCACACATTTCTCGGACCTCTGCGCCGAGGGCGAGGCCCGGGCGGCGCGCGGCGAAGGGGCCGCGGTGGATCTGGCGGCGATCCGCGCCAGCTATGCCGAAAGCAAGGCGATATTCCTGGCCGAACTGCCCGAACGGCTGGCGGCCTGAGCGCTGCGCCCCGGGGCCTTTTCAGCGACCACGCCGCTCACACGGCCTGCACCGTTCCGCCGGAGACCAACCTGCGAAGCGCCGGGCAGCGCCGCCCCAAGTCAGATCAGGAATTCCGACAGCACCGGATCCGTCGTAATGTCACGATAGGTAAAGCCTGCCGCGTCCATCCGCGCATAAAGCGCATCCAGGTTCTCGGCCCGCTTGGTCTCGATCCCGATCAGGACAGAGCCGAAGTTGCGCGCCGATTTCTTCAGGTACTCGAACCTGCTGATGTCATCCTCCGGCCCCAGCATTTCCAGGAAATCGCGCAGGGCGCCGGGGCGCTGCGGCAGGCGCAGGATGAAGTATTTCTTCACACCGGCGTATCTCTGCGCCCGTTCCTTCACCTCCGGCAGGCGTTCGAAATCGAAATTGCCCCCCGAGGTGACGCAGATCACCCGCTTGCCGGCAATCTGATCGCGCAGATCCTCCAGCGCGTTGATCGACAGCGCGCCGGCGGGTTCCAGCACGACGCCTTCCACGTTCAGCATGTCCAGCATGGTGATGCAGATGCGATCCTCGGGCAGCGCCAGCACATGGGCCGGATCCACGTCGCGCAGCCGCTCGAAGGGCCGCGCGCCGATCTTCGCCACGGCAGCGCCATCGACGAAGTTGTCCGCGATCTTCACCGTCACCGGCTCCCCCGCCGCAACGGCGGCGCGCAGGGAAGGCCCGCCAGCCGGTTCGACGAAACGATACTCGATCCGATCCCCGAAATAGCTGCGCACGCCGGACGACAGGCCGCCGCCGCCCACGGGCAGGACGATCATGTCGGCCAGATCAGGCAGCTGCGCCTCGATCTCGGCCGCGACGGAGGCCTGGCCCTCGATCACGTCCCCATCGTCGAAGGGCGCCAGGAAATGCCCGCCCACCTCGGCGCAATGGCGCTGCGCCTCGGCCAGGGTGTCGTCGAAATAGTCGCCAACCAGGCGGATCTCGACGAAGTCACCGCCGAAGATGCGCGTCTTGTCGATCTTCTGCTGCGGCGTGGTCACCGGCATGAAGACGACACCGGGCACCTGGAAATGGCGACACATGAAGGCCATGCCCTGCGCGTGATTGCCCGCGCTGGCACAGACGAAGGCCGAAACCTCCCGCTCCGCCAGCACCTTGCGCATGGCGTTGAAGGCCCCGCGCAGCTTGTAGCTGCGTACCGGCGACAGGTCCTCACGCTTCAGCCAGATCTCGGCGCCGTACTTGGCCGAAAGGTGATCGTTGCGCATCAGGGGCGTGGCGGGGAAGACCTCGCGCATCGCCTCCATGGCGTCGCGGGCGGCCTGAACGAAGGTATCCATGGCGCCAGAGGTGCCGCACGGCGCGGCTTTTGGCAAGGGGCGGCGGGTCGAAAGCCCTTCGTACAAGGCGCTTTGCGGGGCTGTCGCTTGCCCTGCCCCGCAAAACCCGCTATCGCCGCTCTCGCATCCGCAAGAGGGAACAGATATGTCCGCGCCCAAGAAAGTCGTCCTGGCCTATTCCGGCGGCCTCGACACCTCGATCATCCTGAAATGGCTTCAGACCGAATACGGTTGCGAAGTCGTCACCTTCACCGCCGACCTCGGTCAGGGCGAAGAGCTTGAACCGGCTCGTGCCAAGGCAGAGATGCTGGGCGTGAAGGAGATCTTCATCGAGGATGTCCGAGAAGAATTCGTGCGCGACTTCGTCTTCCCGATGTTCCGCGCCAACGCGGTCTACGAAGGCCTGTACCTGCTGGGCACCTCCATCGCCCGCCCGCTGATTTCCAAGCGCCTGGTCGAGATCGCCGCCGAAACCGGCGCCGATGCCGTGGCCCATGGCGCCACCGGCAAGGGCAACGACCAGGTCCGGTTCGAGCTGGCCTGCTACGCCCTGAACCCCGAGATCAAGGTCATCGCCCCCTGGCGCGAATGGAACCTGAACTCGCGCACCTCGCTGCTGGACTTCGCCGAGAAGAACCAGATTCCGATCGCCAAGGACAAGCGCGGCGAAGCGCCCTTCTCGGTCGATGCCAACCTGCTGCACACCTCCTCCGAGGGCCGCGTGCTGGAAGATCCCGCCGTCGAGGCACCGGAATACGTCTACCAGCGGACCGACGATCCGGTCCTGTCGGCCCCGAATGAGCCGCAATACGTTGAAATCACTTTCGAAAAAGGCGACGCCGTTGCCATCGACGGTGAAGAGATGTCGCCCGCCACGATCCTGACCAAGCTCAACGAGCTGGGCAAGCTGCACGGCATCGGGCGCCTCGACTTCGTGGAAAACCGCTTCGTCGGCATGAAGTCCCGCGGCATCTACGAGACGCCGGGCGGGGAGATCCTGCTGGAGGCGCACCGTGGCATCGAGCAGATCACCATCGACAGCGGCGCCGGCCACCTGAAGGATTCGATCATGCCGCGCTACGCGGAGCTGATCTACAACGGCTTCTGGTTCAGCCCCGAACGCGAGATGCTGCAGGCGCTGATCGACAAGAGCCAGGAATTCGTCACCGGCACCGTGAAGCTGATGCTCTACAAGGGCTCCGCCCGCACCGTGGCGCGCTGGTCGGACTACTCGCTCTACTCGGAGGCCCATGTGACCTTCGAGGACGACGCGGGCGCCTACGATCAGAAGGACGCGGCCGGATTCATCCAGCTGAACGCCCTGCGGCTGAAGCTGCTGGCGGCGCGCAACAAGCGCGTGAAGTAACCTCGTCCGCCGGGTCCTGGCGCCCGTCGGATACCTCGTCGGAACGGCGCCTTCGGGCGCCGTTTTGCGTTTGTGTGTGCGGGCGCCCCGCGCTGACGTGACGTTCACGTCAAGACGCGCCACGTCACCCTTGGCAGCGCCCTGCCCCCGCCCTCAACTGCCGGCGACCAGAGGGAGGGAAAGTCATGACCATGGAAGAGATTGCCGCGAAGATCGCCCGCGGGCTGGAGAAACGGCCCGTCGAGGACAGCTTCAAGTTCGACTGCGGCGCGGACGGCGCGATCACCATTCGCGACGGCGGCGTGGTGCTGGCCGATGAGCCCGCCGATTGCACCATTCACATCAGCCGCGAGAACCTGGTGAAGCTGATGGCGGGCGACCTGAACCCGATGACCGCCTTCGCCTTCGGCAAGATCAAGGTCTCGGGCGACATGGGCCTGGCGATGAAGCTGGGGAAGGTGCTTGGCTAAAGCTCTGATCTAGCGCCAGAATTCACCACATATAGCTGGTAAGAAAGAGATTTGCGCTCCATCTAGTGGTGGCACACCATGCCTTGAGCTTGACTCGTTAGCGGTCACAGGGAATCCTATACTCTGACGGATGGAATCGATTGCGCCGTCTCGGCTGGTACCCGAGACGGCGCGGTCCTCCATCGCCGCCAACCGATCTAGATGGGCTGCGGCGGGCGTAGAGAGTACCCTGAGTGAATCCCGTTCAGGGCTATGTGTCAAGCAGTCCATCGTTCTTGATGGAGGCTCAAATGCCCTATTCGAACTACTATGTTAACGATCATCAGCAACCGACTGGCGAGCACGAGGTACACAGAGAAGGGTGCCAATGGCTCGCGCTGGCAAAGTCGAAATCCTACGTCGGTTTCTACGACAATTGCCAAGATGCTGTGTCGGAGGCCAAACGCGCTCACTATTGGAACTCTGATGGATGCGCATATTGTTGTCCTGCCTGTCACCGCAAGTAGCCCTAGAGCTGGTTACTCGCCGAGGGCAGCGCCGACCCGGGGTGGCGCTGCAGCGCCGCCCATGGGGCGGGTCGGCGCTGCCCGGCGGTGCCGCCGGGCGGGACTCCAAGCCCGGCGTGGGCACTGAAGGCACACAACGCTTCGGGCACTCCGACACATCCCACCCCGTTCACGATAAACTCGAAGTGCCCGCACGCCGTCTCAACTATCCCTTGTACGACTCACCCAAGCGGCGTAGGGGTTGGGAGCTTACGTTTTTCTTTTTCGACAGCTGTCTCCTCTAAACCGGCGCTCAGTCTTTCTCGATCCAGACCGACCACGCCACGCTGCCGCATCCTGCGGGCAGGTTTATTGAAGGAGACCACGATATGGCCAATGGCGTCGTGAAATGGTTCAACACCACTAAAGGCTTCGGCTTCATCGCACCGGAATCCGGCGGCAAGGACATCTTTGTCCACATCTCCGCCGTCGAACGCGCCGGTCTGACCGGCCTGGCCGACAACCAGCAAGTGACCTTCGACGTGGAAGCCGGCCGTGACGGCCGCGAATCCGCATCGAACATCGCCCTGGCCTGAGCCACAGCGATCTTCACGATCCGAAACGCGGTGCCTCCGGGCGCCGCGTTTTGCGTTCCAGGGGTCCGCGCATGCGGCTCCGCGACACCGCGTCCCTCTTGCCGCCCGCGTTTCACGTGACACATTCACGGCAAGCGACAGGAGATCCCCCCGATGAACTGGAACGATCGTTTCGACACCCCCGATTACGTCTACGGCACCTCGCCCTCCCAGGTGCTGCGCACCCACACCGGCCTGCTGGTGCCCGGGCAGACGGCCCTGTCCATTGCAGATGGCGAGGGGCGCAATTCCGTCTTCATGGCCGAGCGTGGCATGAAGGTGACCGCCTTCGACGGCGCCCCCAAGGCGGTGGAAAAGGCGCGCAAGCTGGCCGAGGACTGGCACGTGGAGGTCGAGACCTCCGTCGCCGACATCCTCGACTACGACTGGGACGCGCAGCAATACGATCTGGTCGTCGGGATCTTCTTCCAGTTCCTCACCCCCGACGACCGGGCGCAGGTCTTCGACGGGATGATCCGCGCCACCAAGCACGGCGGCACGATCCTGGTGCATGGCTACACGGTGGACCAGCTGGAGCATGGCACCGGCGGCCCCCGCGTCGCCGAGCAACTTTATACCGAGGCCATGCTGCGCGAGGCCTTCTCGGGCTGCGAGATCGTCGAGCTGACCAGCTACGAGAAGGTGCTGGAAGAGGGCGCGGGCCATTCCGGCCCCTCCGCCCTGGTGGACATGGTGGCGCGGCGGCACTGAGGCCCCGCGCCTTGGGATCAGGCCGAGATCAGGGGCGCAACCGGCAGGCCGCCAGCGCCTGATAGGCGGGCAGCGCGGCCTCGGCCAGTGCGGCCATCTCCCCCGTCAGCGCCGGCATTTCCCCCTCGGCCCCCGCAAACCCGGTGGAGCCGTGAACGGCATTGTACCAATGCGCGGCCCAGACCCCGTCATGGGGTTTCGGGCCCGCCTCCCAGGACAGCATCGCCGGATCCCAGTCCAGCCCCAGCCGGTCGCAGAGCGCGCGCAGCATCCCCTCGGGGTCGGCGCGGATGTCGTGGCTGTCGATGACCACCGGATCGTGGCCCTCCATCAGCACCTGCTCGAACAGCTCCGCCTGCTGGACGAAGCCGATCTCCGACAGCTCCGGGTTGTCGTACTTGACCGAGAAACTGGCCACGACACGGGCCGGATGGCGGATCAGGAAGACATGCCGCATGTCCCCGAACCAGTCGCGCGGGATCTGCGGGATCATGTGTTGGGCCATATGCTTGTGATAGGCGTGCGGCGTGGCATCGGGGGCGGTCAGCGTGGCGATGACCTCCGCCGGGTCCTGCGGTTGCGCCGCCAGGATCTCCGCCTGCATCGGGTGCACGCGGCCTGTCAGCGCCAGGTAGGCGGCGTAGAAGGGTTCATCCACGGCGGAGAAATCTTCCCGGTTTCCAAAGGCATACATCATCGCGGTGGAGATGTTGCGGGGGCCGGACCAGCAGGCGACCTTCATCGCGATGCCTCCCGCGCCACCAGATCCTTGTAAAGCGCGCGGATGCGTTCGGTGACCGGCCCCAGCTCTCCGGTGCCGATCTGCCGCCCGTCGATGTCCCCGACGGGCGTCTGGGCGCCGAAGGTGCCGGTCAGGAAGGCCTCGTCGGCGCCATAGGTATCAACCAGGGAGAAGTTGCGCTCGAACACCGGGATGCCCTCGGCGCGGCAGACGTCGATCACCTTCTGCCGGGTGATCCCGTTCATGCAGTAGTCCCCCGTGGAGGTCCAAACCTCGCCCTTGCGGACGATGAAGAAATTGCAGGAATTGGTGGTGTTCACGAAGCCATGCACGTCCAGCATCAGCCCCTCGTCGGCACCGGCCTTCTCGGCGGCGATGCAGGCCAGGATGCAGTTCAGCTTGGAATGGGAATTCAGCTTGGGATCCTGGGTCATCGGCAGACCGCGCAGATGCGGCACGGTGGCCAGGCGGATCGGGCGGCCGAGGACCGGCTTGGAATGTTCCATGATGATCGCGACCGTCGGCCCCGACCGCGACAGCGAGGGGTGCTGGAAGGGGCGGTCCTTCACGCCGCGGGTGACCATCAGCCGGGCATGGGCGTCGGTCTCCATGCCGTTGGCGGCGCGCAGCTCTTCCAGCGCCACCTCGATCTCTCCCTTGGACAGGCCGATATCCAGGTCGATGGCCAGGGCCGCCTCGAACAGACGGTCCAGGTGTTCGTCCAGGAAGGCCCAGCGGCCATCGTAGAGGCGCAGCCCCTCCCAGATGCCATCTCCCAGCATGAAGCCGCTGTCGTAGATCGACACGACGGCCTCGGCCTTGCCGACGATCTTGCCGTTCAGCCAGAACTTCAGGTCGTCGTTGCGGGCGTCATGTTCCGCGTCATGGGCGGTCTGTTCCCGGGTATCGCTCATCGTCACCTCCGTCTTTGGGCGACGCTAGGAGGCTGGCGCCGGAAAGCCAATCGGCGGACCCGGAAAATCCGGATCCGCCGATCAAACTGGCCGAATTTCGCGGCCCCGATGGCAAGAGGGGAGCAAAGGCTCCCCTCCGCCGGCATCCGATCACTCTGCGGTGATCACCGACATCACCAGGTCACCACCGGGCTTGATCGGGCCGTCCTCGGTCGCGCCCAGGGTGTATTCGAACATGCCGGTGGTCATGCCACCCTCTTCGGAGTGGACCATCAGCATCAGCATGTCGCCGGGCATCACGTCTTCCTGCAGGATGGCGGCCACATCCATGGTTTCGCCGGCGCGCAGGGGCGCATAGCCGACGACCGGGCCGGGGGCCATTTCGGCATCGGTACGGTGCACGACCATCCAGCCGTTTTCCGGGGCCACGACCTTGGTGGCGCTGACCACGCCGTTGGACACGTCCTGGTCCATGGCTTCGACCATGGGGGCCATGTGATCGTCGGCGAGGGCGGCGGAGGCAACGAGGCTGAGGCCGGCGGCTGCGATAAGGGTCTTCATGTCATATCTCCCATTGTGATGTCAGGACCGTCCCCGTTTGGGGTCGGTTGCCTTGAATCACGGGAGAAACCGGGGGGAGTTTCAGAAAAGGACGCCGAAGCGCATCACGAGACATGACAGGACCGTGATCGGATCACAGGTCGTCGCGTTTGGGGATCACGTCGGCGGTGCCCATCCGGGTGACCATCACGGCGGCGGCGCGCTGTGCCAGCTCGATCGCCTCGGCCATCGCCAGCCCCTGTTCCAGCCCGGCCACCAGGTAGCCGGTGAAGGTGTCCCCGGCGCCGGTGGTATCCACGGGCCGGACCTTGGGCGCCTCGAAACTGCGGTCGCCGTCGGCGCCGATCCAGCGCGCGCCCTTGGCCCCCAGGGTGATCACCACGTCGCGCACGGGCAGCGCCTCGGGCGCCAGGCCGGTGGCCGCCTGCAGCTGCTCCGCCTCCACCTGGTTCATTACCAGCAGGTCCAAGAGCTCCAGCAGGGGTGCCACGGCCTCGGCATCGAAGGGCGCGGCGGCATGGGCGAGCGGCAGGCCCCGCGCCTTGGCGGCCTGAGCGAAATCAAGCAGGCCGTTGGTCTCGTTCTGGAACAGGGCCCAGTCGCCCTCCTCCGCCTCGGACAGGATCTCGTCAAAGCCCATGATGTCGATGCGCCGGTTGGTGCCGGGCAGGATGATGATGCGGTTCTCCCCCTCGTCATCCAGCTCGATCACCGCCTGGCCCGAGGGGCCCGGCATCTCGGCCAGGTGGGTGACCGACACGCCGTAGCCGGCCAGCCGGTCCTTCATCCAGCCGCCATCCTCGCCCACGGCGCCGATATGTTCCACGTGGGACCCGGCGCGCGTGGCGGCCACCGACATGTTGGCTCCCTTGCCGCCCAGCCCGCGGGAAAAATCCGTGGCCGCCAGGGTTTCCCCCGGCGCCGGCAGATGCGGCACCCGGAACACCAGGTCCGCGTTGACCGAGCCGAGGGTCCAGATGGTCATCTCACTTCACCTTGCAGGCGGCCATGACGGCCATGTTGAGGATGTCGTTCACGGTGGACCCGGTCGAGCAGAGCTGCACCGGCTTGTCGACGCCGGACAGGATCGGGCCGATGACGGTGGCGCCGGCCATTTCCTGCATCAGCTTGACCGAGATCGAGGCCGAGTGCCGCGCGGGCACCACCAGGATGTTGGCATTGTCGGTCAGCCGGGCGAAGGGGTAATGCGCGCGGGCGCGGGCGTTCAGCGCCACGTCCACGGTCATCTCGCCCTCGAACTCGAAATCGACCCCGCGCTTTTCCAGCACCTTGGGCGCCAGATGCATCTTCTCGGCGCGTTCGGACACCGGGTAGCCGAAGGTGGAGAAGCTGACGAAGGCCACGCGCGGCTCCAGCCCCAGATCGCGCGCAACCTCGGCGCTGCGCTCGGCGATGTCGGCCAGGTCGTTCTCATCCGGCCATTCCTGCACCAGCGTATCGGCGATCAGCACGATCCGCCCGTTCATCAGCACGGCGGTGGTGCCCACGGCGCCGTCCTTGGGGCCCGCGTCGAAGACGTGGTTGATCAGCTCCATCACATGGGCGGACTTGCGCGTCGCGCCGGTGATCATCGCGTCGCCATGGCCATGTGCCAGCATCAGCGCCGCGAAAACATGGCGATCGCGCGCCGCCAGGCGGTGCACGTCCTGCTGGTCCATCCCCTTGCGCTGCAGGCGGCTGTAGAGGAAGTCCTTGTATTCCCCCAGGTATTCGGTGTTGGCGGCGTTCACCACCTTCAACTCGTCCACCGCGTCGCCCAGGCCCGCGGCCTCCAGCTTGGCCTTCACGTCGGCCTCGCGGCCCACGACGATGGCCTCACCCAGCGAGGAGCGTTGATAGGCCACGGCGGCGCGCAGCACGCGGGGGTCGTCACCCTCGGCGAAGATCATCCGCGCCTGGGCGTTCTTGGCCCGCGCATGCAGCGCCCGCAGGATCGAGGCGGTCGGGTCCAGACGCGCCTTCAGCGTCTGTTCATAGCCATCCATGTCGACGATGGGCCGCCGCGCGGCGCCGGTTTCCATGCCGGCCTGGGCCACGGCGGGCGGGATCATGTAGATCAGCCGCGGGTCGAAGGGCGTCGGGATGATGTAGTCGCGCCCGAAGGACAGCGCCCGGCCATAGGCCATGGCGACCTCGTCCGGCACGTCCTCGCGCGCCAGCTTGGCCAGGGCCTCGGCGCAGGCGATCTTCATCTCGTCGTTGATCGCGCGGGCGTGGATGTCCAGCGCGCCGCGGAACAGATAGGGGAAGCCCAGGACGTTGTTCACCTGGTTGGGGTAGTCCGACCGGCCGGTGGCGACGATCACGTCCTCGCGGACCTCGTGCACCTCTTCCGGCGTCACCTCCGGGTCGGGGTTGGCCATGGCGAAGATGACGGCGTTCGGCGCCATGCTCTTCACCATGTCCTGCGTCACGGCGCCCTTCACCGACACGCCCAGGAAGACATCGGCGCCATCCATCGCCTCGGCCAGGGTGCGGGCATCGGTGGTCGCGGCATGGGCCGACTTCCACTGGTTCATGCCTTCCTTGCGGCCCTGGTAGATCACGCCCTTGGTGTCGCACATGATGCAGTTGTCATGGCGCGCGCCCATGGCCTTCAGCAGTTCCAGGCAGGCGATACCGGCGGCCCCTGCCCCGTTCAGCACGATCTTGCAGTCCTCGATCGCCTTGCCCGAGATATGCAGCGCGTTGATCAGGCCCGCGGCACAGATCACGGCGGTGCCGTGCTGGTCGTCGTGGAAGACGGGAATGTCGCAGTCTTCCTTCAGGCGCTGTTCGATGATGAAACACTCGGGCGCCTTGATGTCTTCGAGATTGATCCCCCCGAAGGTCGGTGCCATCAGCTTCACCGCCTTGATGATTTCCTCCGGGTCCTCGGTGTCCAGCTCGATGTCGATCGAGTTCACGTCGGCAAAGCGTTTGAACAGGACCGACTTGCCCTCCATCACCGGCTTCGAGGCCAGCGCGCCCAGGTTGCCCAGGCCCAGCACGGCGGTACCGTTGCTGACCACCGCCACCAGGTTGCCCTTGTTGGTGTAGTCATAGGCGGTTTCCGGCGTCTGGGCGATTTCCTCGCAGGGCACGGCAACGCCCGGGGAATAGGCCAGGGACAGGTCCCGCTGGGTGGTCATCGGCACGGTGGCCTTGATCTCGAACTTGCCAGGGCTGGGTTCGAGGTGAAACGCCAGCGCGTCTTCGCGGCTGATCCGGCTCTTGGACATGATGCACTCCCTTCAAGGCTCTCGCGTCTTACACGAAGCGCGCCCCGCCTGCCAACTCTCGCCGCTTTCGCCTTTCGTCACCGGGCGCGCGATTGTAGATTGCCCGAAAGACCCGGGGGCCCCATGAACACGTCTGCCAACGTCACGCCGATGATGGCGCAATACCTTGAAATCAAGGAACAATATCAGCACGCCCTGCTGTTCTACCGCATGGGCGACTTCTACGAGATGTTCTTTGCCGATGCCGAAGCCGCCGCAGCGGCGCTGGACATAGCCCTGACCAAGCGGGGCAAGCACCTGGGTGAGGACATCGCCATGTGCGGCGTGCCCGTGCATGCGGCGGAAAACTACCTGCTGACGCTGATCCGCAAGGGGTTCCGCGTGGCCGTCTGCGAACAGATGGAAGACCCGGCCGAGGCGAAGAAGCGCGGCTCGAAATCCGTGGTGCGCCGCGACGTGGTGCGCCTGGTGACCCCCGGCACCCTGACCGAGGACAGCCTGCTGGAGGCGCGGCGCCACAACTTCCTCGCAGCATTCGCAACCGTACGGGGCGAAAGCGCCCTGGCCTGGGTCGACATCTCGACCGGCGCGTTTCACGTGATGCCCATGGCAGCGGTGAAGCTGGGGCCGGAACTGGCCCGGCTGACGCCCTCCGAGTTGCTGGTCAGCGAGGCCGAGGAGGCCGAGTTGCGCCCGCTGGTCGAGGAATTCGGCATTTCCCTCACGCCCCTGTCGCGCGGCAGCTTCGACAGCGCCGGCGCCCAGACGCGGCTGACGGATCTGTTCAAGGTGGGCACGCTGGAAAGCTTCGGCAGCTTCTCGCGGCCGGAGGTGTCGGCCATGGGCGCCGTGGTCGATTACCTGGAGATCACCCAGAAGGGCAAACTGCCCCTGCTGCGCCCGCCGAACCGCGAGGCGCTGGACGGCAACGTGCAGATCGACGCGGCCACCCGCCGCAACCTGGAAATCACCCATTCCATGACCGGCGCGCGGGCCGGCTCGCTGCTGTCGTCCATCGACCGCACGGTCACCGCCGTGGGCGCCCGCCTGCTGGAACGGCGCCTCGCCTCGCCCTCCCGCGCGCTGCCGGTCATCACCGGGCGGCTGGACGCGGTGGATTTCGCCGTGGATCACACCCGCCTGTCGTCGGACCTGCGCGACGCCCTGCGCAAGGTCCCTGACCTGGACCGTGCCCTGTCGCGCCTGTCGCTGGACCGCGGCGGCCCCCGGGACCTGGCGGCGATCCGCAACGCGCTTGGCCAGGCCGAGGTGCTGTCGGCCCGGCTGTCGGACGCGCAGCTGCCACAGCTTCTGTCCGAGGCCGCACGCGGCCTGTCGGGGCTGGAAGAGCTGCTGGCGCTTCTGGACGTGGCCCTGGTGGCCGAGCCGCCCCTGCTGGCCCGTGACGGCGGCTTCATCGCGCCGGGATATGATCAGGAGCTGGACGAGGTGCGCCGGCTGCGCGACGAAGGCCGCGGCGTGATCGCGGGCATGCAAAGCCAGTACGCCGAGGACACCGGCATCTCCTCGCTGAAGATCAAGCATAACAACGTGTTGGGCTATTTCGTCGAGGTGACGGCGACCCACGCCGACAAGATGTTGAACCCACCTCATTCCGAGACGTTCAAGCATCGCCAGACCACGGCCAACCAGGTGCGGTTCACCACGCCCGAGCTGACCTCGCTGGAAACCCGCATCCTGAACGCCGCCGGCCAGGCCCAGGCGATCGAGACGCGGCTTTATGGCCAGTTGCGCCAGGCGATCCTCGACAAGGCGCCGGAGATCACCCGCCTCAGCCAGTCGGTGGCGGAGTTCGACCTGGCCACGGCGCTGGCCGACCTCAGCCGCGCCGAGGACTGGGTGCGCCCCCGCGTCGACATGTCCCGCACGCTGGAGATCGAGGGCGGCCGTCACCCGGTGGTGGAACAGGCCCTGCGCCGTGAAGGGGCACCCTTCATCGCCAACGACTGCCTGCTGTCGCCCGATGGCGAGGACGCGTCGATCTGGTTGCTGACCGGCCCCAACATGGCCGGTAAATCGACCTTCCTGCGGCAGAACGCACTGATCGCCCTTCTGGCCCAGATGGGCAGCCACGTGCCCGCCACCACGGCCCACGTGGGTCTGGTCAGCCAGATCTTCAGTCGTGTGGGCGCCTCCGACGACCTCGCGCGGGGCCGCTCGACCTTCATGGTGGAGATGGTGGAAACGGCGGCGATCCTGAACCAGGCCGATGACCGCGCGCTGGTGATCCTCGATGAAATCGGGCGTGGCACGGCCACCTACGACGGGCTGTCGATCGCCTGGGCGACGATGGAACACCTGCACGAGGTGAACCGCACCCGGGCGCTTTTCGCGACCCACTACCACGAGATGACCGAGCTTTCGAAACGCCTGTCGGGAGTGGAAAACGCCACCGTCACGGTGCGCGAACACGAGGGCGAGGTGATCTTCCTGCACGAGGTGCGCATGGGGGCCGCCGACCGCAGCTACGGGGTTCAGGTGGCAAAACTGGCCGGCCTGCCCGAGAGCGTCGTGGCCCGCGCGCGCGAGGTTCTGGCCTCGCTCGAAGACAACGCGCGCAAGGGCGGCAGCCCCAAGGCGGTGATCGACGACCTGCCCCTCTTCGCCGCCGCGCCCCCACCGGCGCCCGCGGCCAGCGCGAAGATCCCGGAGGGGCTGCAGGCCCTGGGTGAGCTGGTCGAGGGCATGAACCCCGACGACCTGACCCCGCGCGAGGCGCTGGAGATGCTCTATCGGCTGAAGGACACTGCGCGGGGATAGATCCTGTCAAAGGGGGGCTCTGCCCCCGCCTTCGGCTCCCCCGGAGTATTTTCAGCCATTGTATGGCAAAAGGGCGCGCCACCGATCCCGGAGACGCGCCCTTTCTCTATTTGTTGGCGGGAAATATCCCCACCGGAGGCCATCGGCCAAGGGCCGATACCCGCGATCAGCCGGTGAAGCTGGACACGCCCACCTGAGCGGGGCGCAACAGGCGGTCATGCAGCATGAAGCCCTCGGCCGAAACCTGGATGATCTCGCCGGCCTTGGTGCCAGGCACCGGGGCCTCGAACATCGCCTCGTGTTCGTTGGGATCGAACTTGTCGCCCACTTCCGGCGCGATCGGCTCGATGCCGTGCTTGCGGAAGGTGTTCAGCAGCTCCCGCATCGTCAGCTCCAGCCCTTCGATCAGGGCGGCGTTTTCCTCGGTCTTTTCGCCTGCGGCCTCGACGGCGCGCTTCAGGTTGTCGTAGACCGGCAGGATGTCCCGCGACAGCTTTGCGCCGCCGTAGTTCTCCGCCTCGCGACGCTGCTTGTCGGCGCGCTTGCGGGCGTTCTCCGCATCCGCCAGGGCGCGCATCCACTTGTCCTTCAGCTCATCCCGCTCGGCTTTCAGCGCGTCGACCTCCGCCGCGTCATCGTCGATCTCTTCCACTTCGACCTCATAGGTCTCGGCTTCGGCCTCATCGATGTCGTCCAGGAAATTCTCGTCCTTCGGCTCTGCCATGTCTCACCTCATCTCGGCCTATCGCCGGTCCGTCAGCATCCGCCCGACCAGCTGCGCCGTGTAATCCACAATCGGAACGATGCGCCCGTAGTTGAGCCGCGTGGGCCCGATCACACCGACCGCACCGATGATCTTCCGGTCAGCGTTCATATAAGGAGAGACCACCAGAGAGGAACCCGAAAGTGAGAAAAGTTTGTTCTCCGACCCGATAAAAATGCGCACACCGTCGCCATCCTCGGTCAGTTCCAGGAACTCGGCAATGTCCCGCTTGCGTTCAAGATCGTCAAAGAGGACGCGGATGCGATCCAGGTCCTCTTCCTGGCTGTCCAGCAGGTTGGCCCGGCCGCGCACGATCAGCCGTTCATGGAAATCACCCTCGTCCTCCCAGACCGCCACGCCGCTTTCCACCAGCGCCCGGGCCAGCCCGTCGATCTGTTGACGGCGGGCGTCTATTTCACGTGAAACAGCCGACCGCGCCTCGCTCAAGGTCTTGCCCTCCAGCACGGCGTTGAGGAAATTCGCCGCCTCCCGCATCGAGCTGGGCGTTTGCCCCGGCGGTGGGGTGAACAGCCGGTTTTCCACGTGGCCGTCGGCGGTGACCAGCACCACCAGCGCCCGTTCAGGCCCCAGCGACACGAACTCGATATGCTTGATCGGTGCCTCGTGTTTCGGGGTCAGCACCAGGCTGGCGCCATGGGTCGCGAGGCTGAGCGCGGAGCCGATCCGGTCCATCATCGTGCCCACATCGCCGCCGTTGCCGATGGTGGCGTCGATCTTCTCGCGCTCGGTCGCGTCCAGATCGCCCACTTCCAGCAGGCCGTCGACGAACATGCGCAGCCCCTGCTGCGTCGGCACGCGGCCGGCGCTGACATGGGGGCTGCCCAGCAGGCCCATGAATTCCAGGTCCTGCATCACGTTGCGGATGGTGGCCGCCGAGACCTTCTCGTTCATCACACGGGTCAGGCTGCGCGACCCCACGGGTTCGCCGGTGTCCAGATAGCCCTCGACCACGCGGCGAAAGACCTCGCGCGAGCGGTCGTTCAGATCCTCAAGGGTCGAAGTTCTCTCGGCCATTCTCGTCTCGTCTGCCCTGATCGTCATTAAAGAGAGGCCCCCGGAAAGGTCAACGGGGTTGCCTTCGCACGCCGCCCCTGCCTATCACGGCCCGAAGAAAGAGGGGAATTCATGCGACCGTCTGGAAGAGATTTAAGCGAAATGCGCCCGGTTTCAATCGAGACCGGGGTCACGAAACACGCCGAAGGGTCCTGCCTGATCAAGGTGGGTGACACCCATGTGATGTGCACGGCCACCATCGAACCCCGCGTGCCTCCCTTCATCAAGGGGTCCGGCCTGGGCTGGGTCACGGCGGAATACGGCATGCTGCCCCGCTCCACCACCTCGCGCATGCGACGCGAGGCGGCCATGGGCAAGCAAGGCGGAAGAACCGTTGAAATTCAACGCCTTATTGGTCGATCCCTGCGGGCTGGCGTTGATCGTGTTGCCCTGGGCGAACGTCAGATCACCATCGACTGCGACGTGATCCAGGCCGATGGCGGCACCCGCTGCGCCTCGATCACCGGGGGCTGGGTGGCGCTGAAGCTGGCGGTCAACAAGCTGATGAAGGCCGGCGACGTGATCAGCGATCCGCTGACCGATCCGGTCGCCGCCGTCAGCTGCGGCATCTATGCCGGCCAGCCGGTTCTGGACCTCGACTACCCCGAGGACAGCGAGGCCGGCGTCGACGGCAACTTCATCATGACCGGCTCGAAGAAGCTGATCGAGGTGCAGATGTCGGCCGAGGGCAGCGTGTTTTCGCGCGACCAGATGAACCAGCTGATGGACCTCGCCGAAAAGGGCGTGGAAGAGTTGGCGGAGATCCAGAAGGCGGCCGTGAATGCGTAAGTTCGACGGAAAGCAGCTGGTCCTGGCCAGCCACAACAAGGGCAAGCTGCGCGAGATCGCAGAGCTGCTGGCGCCCTACGGGATCGAGGTCAGCTCTGCCGCCGATCACGGGCTGGAAGAGCCGGTGGAGGATCAGGACACCTTCGTCGGCAACGCCCGCATCAAGGCCCATTACGCCGCCAAGGCAACCGGCCTGCCCGCCCTGTCGGACGACAGCGGGATCACCGTGGATGGTCTGGACGGTGCCCCGGGCGTCTATACCGCCGACTGGGCCGAAACGCCCAATGGGCGCGACTTCCCCATGGCGATGAAGAAGACCTGGGACCTGCTGGAAGAGCGCAATGCGCCCTACCCCCGCACTGCGGCCTTCAACTGTACCTTCTGCCTGGCCTGGCCCGATGGCCATGACGAGATCTTCGCCGGGATCTGCAAGGGTCGCGTCGAATGGCCGATGCGCGGGACCGAGGGCCACGGGTATGACCCGATCTTCGTCCCCGAGGGATACGACATCACCTTCGGCGAGATGGACGCCGCAGAGAAGAACCGCATCAGCCACCGCGCCGATGCCTTTGCAAAACTCAAGGCCTGCTTTGAGTAACGCGGATCAGGATTGGCAGAACGCGGGCTTCGGGATCTACATCCACTGGCCTTTCTGCCAATCCAAATGCCCCTACTGCGACTTCAACTCCCACGTCTGGAGCAACGTCGACCAGGATCGGTGGCTGAAGCCCTACATCAGCGAGCTGGAACGCTACGCGGCCCTCACACCGGGCCGTGTGGTGCAATCGGTGTTCTTCGGCGGCGGCACCCCCTCGCTGATGGAACCCGCCACCGTAGAGGGCATCCTGAACGCCATACGGCGGCTTTGGCCCCAGGCCAATGACACCGAAGTCACGCTGGAGGCCAACCCGACCTCCGTCGATGCGGGGCGTTTCGCGGGCTATGCCATGGCCGGGGTGAACCGTGTGTCCATGGGCTTTCAGGCGATGAACGACGAGGACCTGCGCCGGCTGGGCCGGTTGCACAGCGTCGACGAGGCGCTGCGCGCCTTCGACATCGCCCGCAACCAGTTCGAGCGGGTCAGCTTCGACCTGATCTATGCCCGGCAGAACCAAACCCTCTCCGCCTGGGAGGCGGAGCTGGACCGCGCCCTGTCACTGGCCATCGACCATCTGTCGCTCTACCAGCTGACGATCGAGGACGGCACGGCCTTCGGCGACCGGTACAAGCGTGGCGGGCTGCGTGGCCTGCCGGAGGAAGACCTGGCCGCCGATATGTGGGAGCTGACCCAGGAGGTCACCGCCGCCCACGGGTTCGAGAACTACGAAGTGTCAAACCACGCCCGCGACGGCGCGCGGTCGCGGCACAACGTCCTCTACTGGCGCTACGGCGATTACATCGGCGTCGGCCCCGGCGCCCATGGCCGGGTGACGCTGGACGGGCACCGCCATGCCACCGAGCAGCCGCGCGCCCCCGGCAAGTGGTTGCAGATGGCCGAGGCCGGAAATGCCGACAGCCTGGTGGACTCCTTAACTGGACAGGAACAGGCCGAGGAATATCTTCTGATGGGTCTTCGGTTGCGCGAAGGGATCTCTCTGGACCGGTTCGAGAAATTGAGCTCAGCGCCGCTCAACGGGTCCCAGGTCGAGGAGATGCGCGAGAGAGACCTGGTAAAAGTCGAAAACGGTCGAATTTTCGTTACGGATCAAGGACGTATGCTTCTGAACGCGGTCATAAACAAACTGCTGGATTCGTAGGAAATGCGGGTCATTTGGCTGATTTCCGGGCTTCTGGCCATGGGTCTCGGCCTCGTGGGGGTTGTGCTGCCCCTTTTGCCCACCGTGCCCTTCATGTTGCTGGCGACCTTCTGTTTCGCCCGCTCGTCGGACCGACTGCACGCCTGGCTGACGCAACACCCGACTTTCGGCCCCTCCATCGCCGACTGGCACGAACGCGGCGCCATCTCTCTGAAAGCAAAACGCCTCGCCACCGTGATGGTGGGAGGCGTTTTTCTTCTGTCTGTCCTGATGGGCCTGCGCCCGGCGATCCTGCTGATCCAGGGGCTGACCCTGACCTGCGTGATGATCTTCCTCTGGACGCGGCCCAGCTAGGCCAGGCCGATCAGTTGCCGCTGCCGAGGATCTGCACGATGTCGTCCAGCGCCTCCAGCGAGGGGTAGCTGATGGTGATCTTGCCGGACTCCTGCCCCGCCACATGGTCGATCTGCACCTTGTAGCCAAGCGCGGCGGACAGATCCGCCTCCAGCGCCTTGGTGTCCGCGTCCTTGTCGCCCAGGCTTTTCGGGGCGCTGCGGGTGACTTTCGGCTTGTCGTTGGCCTTCGGCTTCTTCGCCAGGGCCTCGGTGGCGCGCACCGACAGCCCTTCGGAGACGACTTTCTTGGCCAGCGTCACCGGATCGTCAGAGGTAATCAGCGCCCGTGCATGGCCGGCGGACAGCTTGCCCTCTTCCAGGTACTCGCGCACCTCGTCCGGCAGTTGCAGCAGACGCATCAGGTTGGCGATATGCGAGCGGCTCTTGCCGAGCGCCTGGGCCAGCTTTTCCTGGGTATGGCCGAACTTCTCCATCAGCTGCCGGAAACCGGCCGCCTCTTCGATGGGGTTCAGGTCAGCGCGCTGAATGTTCTCGATGATCGCGACCTCAAGAACCTCGGTATCGTCGAAATCGCGCACGATGACAGGCAGTTCGTGCAGCTTGGCCCGCTGCGAGGCGCGCCAGCGACGTTCGCCTGCGACGATCTCGAACTTGCCGTCGTCACCGGGTTTCGGCCGCACGATCAGGGGCTGGATGACGCCCTTTTCCTTGATCGAGGCTGTCAGCTCGTCCAGGTGATCCTCGGTGAAGGTCCGGCGTGGCTGATCGGGGTTCGGCACCACGTTCTCGATCGGCACCATCATGTCCGGACGGCGGACGCTGGTGCCGCTGGTGGTCGTGGTGGCCGGCTGTTCGTTCACATCGGCCATCAGGGCGGACAGCCCCCGGCCCAGACCCCGGCTCTTTTTCTTTTCCATTCTGCTCTCCACTCGCCTCAGGCGGCGACGCTTTCGTGTTTTTGCAACAGCTCGGAGGCCAGCGCGCGATAGGCCGCGGCCCCTTTCGACATGGTGTCGAACTCCAGCACCGGGACCGAGAAGGACGGCGCTTCGGACACCCGGACGTTGCGCGGGATGATCGTGCGGAACACCAGATCGCCCAGGTTCTCGCGCGCGTCTTCCTCCACCTGCTGGCTGAGATTGTTGCGGCTGTCGTACATCGTCAGCACGATGCCCTCGATCCGCAGATCGGGATTGGCCGACTGGCGCACCTCCCGGATCGTCAGCATCAGCTGCGACAGGCCTTCCAGGGCGAAGAACTCGCTCTGCAGAGGCACCAGCACCGAATGCGCGGCGACCATGGCGTTCACCGTCAGCAGGTTCAGCGAGGGCGGACAATCGATCAGGATGTAATCGTAGTTCAGGTCGTTCATCGCCGGCTGACGCAGGGCATCATGCAGCAGGAAGGACCTTTTTTCATTCGCAATCAGCTCAATATCCGCAGACGACAGGTCGACGGTGGCCGGGACGATGTCCAGGTTCTGCACGTCGCTCTGCATGATGATCTGGTCAAGCTGCGCATCGTCCAGCATCAATTCGTAACTGGTATAGGTGCGGTCATCGGGCTCGACACCCAACCCGGTAGAGGCGTTGCCCTGCGGATCGATGTCGATCAGGAGAACCCGCTGCCCCTGCTCCGCCAGCGCGGCACCGAGGTTGATCGCGGTCGTGGTCTTCCCCACCCCGCCTTTCTGGTTGGCGATGGCGACGATGCGGGGACCATGCGCCGAAAGCAGGTCAGACACGTTCGATTCCTCCGATTTTCAGGATCACAGCCTCGGGTTCGGTTGTACTCGGCACGGCCTCGCAGGAAAAGCGCCAATGGGCCTCCGCCGCGCGAACTTCCTCGCGCCAGCGTACCCCCTTCTGGAAAAGCGCCGTTCCGCCGGCGGCCAGATGCCGCTCGGCAAAGCCCAGAAGCCCGTCCAACTGCGTCAGCGCCCTGGCAGAGAGCACATCGGCGCCCTGAGCGGGGGCGGATTCGATGCGTTTGGCCAGAATATCCACCTTCAGCCCGCATTCCCGCGCCACCGAACGCAGGAAAGCGCACTTCCTCTGGTCCGATTCGATCAAGGTGAAGCGTGCCTGCGGCTGCCGTTCTGCCGCCAGGATCGCCACGACAAGGCCGGGAAAGCCCCCGCCACTGCCAATATCGACCCATTTTTCATAGCTTTTGGGCGCCAGATCGGCCACCTGGATCGAATCCAGCAGGTGCCGGGTCCACAGCTCCGGGATCGTGGACTTGGCCACCAGGTTGATCTTCGGATTCCAGCGCGTCAGCAGATCCGCGTAGGTGTCGAGCCGCTGCAATGTTTCACGTGAAACATTGGCGGCGATAATGTCCCTGCTCACGCCGATTTTTCCCGCTTGTCCCGGTTCAGACGCGACAGGATCAGCGCCAGCGCCGCCGGCGTCATGCCCTCGATCCGACCCGCTTGGGCCAGGTTCGACGGACGGATGCGCACCAGTTTCGATTTCAGTTCGTTCGACAGCCCATCGAGCCGATCATAGTCGAAATCACCGGGAATCCCGCGCGCCTCGTCCTTCTGCAGCGCCTGGGCATCATTCTGCTGGCGCTGGATGTAGGTGGCGTAGAGGGCGTCGCGCCGCAGTTGTTCCTGCGTTTCCTGATCCAGATCGGCCAGCTCTGGCGCCAGGGGCACTAGATCTGCGACCGTCGTCTCAGGAAAGGCCAACACCTGGTAGAGCGTACGCTGCTTGCCGTCTTCACCGACGCGAATACCGGCGCCGTTCAGCTGTTTCGGCGTCACCACGGTATTATCCAGAACGTCGCGCCCTGCCCCGATGCGGCCCATCTTCGCCTCGAAAGCCGCACGACGCGCCTCGCCGACGAACCCGGCCTCGACGCCCTTGGGGGTCAACCGCTGGTCGGCGTTGTCGGCCCGCAGCGACAGACGATATTCGGCGCGCGAGGTGAACATGCGGTAGGGTTCCGAGACGCCGCGCGTCGTCAGATCGTCGATCATAACGCCGATATAGCTGTCGGACCGGCTAAACAACACAGGATCTTGTGCCAGCGCCTCTTTCGCGGCGTTCACGCCGGCGACCAGGCCCTGGGCCGCGGCCTCTTCATAGCCCGTGGTGCCGTTGATCTGCCCCGCCAGATACAGACCCGGCAGGTCGCGCAGCGACAGCCGCGTGTCCAGGGCGCGGGGATCGACATAATCGTATTCGATGGCATAGCCCGGCTGCAGGATTTCGACGTTCTCCAGCCCCTTCATCGAGCGGACATAGGCGTGCTGCACCTCCTCGGGAAGGGAGGTGGAGATCCCGTTGGGATAGACCGTATCGTCATCAAGCCCCTCGGGCTCCAGGAAGACCTGGTGGCTGTCCTTGTCGGCAAACCGCACCACCTTGTCCTCGATCGAAGGGCAATAGCGCGGCCCCACCCCGTCGATGTGCCCGCCATACATGGCCGAGCGTTCGAGGTTCTCGCGGATGATCTCATGCGTGGCGGCGTTGGTGTGGGTGATGCCACAGGCGACCTGGCGCAGGTTCACACCCTTGGACAGGAAGGAAAACAGCACCGGATCCTCGTCGCCCGGCTGATCCTCCAGCACGCTCCAGTCGATCGTCTTGCCGTTCAGCCGCGGCGGCGTACCGGTCTTCAGGCGGCCAAGCGGAAGATCGAGCGCCCGCAGGCGGTCGCCCAGGCGATCCGCGGCGCTGTCGCCCATGCGGCCACCGCCATAGCTGACGTCGCCGATGTGAATGAGACCCTTCAGGAAGGTGCCAGTGGTGAGAACCACGGCGCCGGCCGCGATCACGGACCCGTCGCCGAGCACGACACCGGCAACCCGCTCGCCCTCCATGCGGAAATCGGTCACCTCGCCTTCCAGCACCGTCAGCCCGGGGGTATTCGTCATTTCCCGCAGCATTTCAGTACGATAGACGGCGCGATCCGCCTGGGCGCGCGGGCCCTGCACAGCAGGCCCCTTACGACGATTCAGCAGGCGAAACTGGATACCGGCCAGATCGGCGACGCGGCCCATGACCCCGTCCAGCGCGTCAATCTCGCGCACCAGGTGGCCTTTGCCCAGGCCCCCGATGGCCGGGTTGCAGGACATGACGCCGATGCCCGACAGCTTCAGCGTGACCAGCGCGGTGCGGGCGCCAGCCCGGGCGGCGGCGGCAGCAGCGTCGCAACCGGCGTGCCCGCCGCCCACAACCACAACATCGAAATTAGAATGTTTCACGTGAAACATCTCCCTCACTTACCGATGCAGAAAGACGTGAAGATCTCGCCCAGCAGGGTTTCGACATCCACGATGCCTACCAGAGAATCCAGCGCCCTGATAGCGGAGCGCAGCTCTTCGGCGATCAGGTCTTCGCTATAGGCGGGATCACGCAGCATGGTGCGGGCCTGAGCCAGATCGTCCAGAGCGCGCAAGATCGCGATGCGGTGGCGTTCGCGGGTCGCGGTGGCCACGAGCGCGCTACGCTGGCTGAAAACATCGGTCAGCCGGGAGACAAGACGGTCGATCCCCTGCCCCGTCGCACCGCTGATTCCCTCCGGATCGCCGGTCAGATCCGCCTTTCCCTGCAGGAGGATGTCATCCTCGCGCAGATCGATTCGCGGATTCTCACCCGGTTCCAGCAGGTAGATCCGCAGGTCGGCATCCTCGGCCCGGGCCTTTGCCCGCGCAACACCGATGGATTCGACCTCATCCTCGGTCTCGCGCAGCCCGGCGGTGTCCAGCAAGGTCACCGGCAGACCGTTCAGGTCCATCCGAACCTCGATCACGTCCCGGGTCGTGCCGGCGACGGCAGAGGTAATGGCTGCCTCGCGCCCGGCCAGCGCGTTCAGAAGTGTGGATTTCCCGGCATTCGGCGCCCCAAGGATGGCAACCTCGAACCCCTGGCGCACCCGTTCGGCCACCGCGGCACCGCGTGCCTGGGTTTCCAGCGAGGCCGCGACCCCGTCCAACAGCTCATGCACCTCGGGGCGAACGTCGACGGGCACGTCTTCATCGGCAAAGTCGATCACCGCTTCCAGCAGCGCGGCGGCGCGGATCAGATCGCGGCGCCAGCCCTGCACCACCTCGCCCAGCTTGCCGGAAAAGACCCGCTGCGCCTGGCGCCGCTGCGCCTCGGTTTCCGAATCGATCAGATCTGCCAGGCCTTCGACTTGGGCCAGGTCCATCTTGCCGTTTTCCAGCGCCCGGCGGGTGAACTCCCCCGCCTCGGCCATGCGCGCGCCCTCCACCTCGGACAGCATCCGCAGGACGGAGGTCACGATAGCGGGCGAGCCGTGCAGATGCAGCTCCACCACGTCTTCGCCGGTGAAACTGGCGGGACCGGGAAAGGCCAGGATCAGCGCCTGGTCAACCACATCCTCGCCGTCGCGCAACAGACGCAGAGCGGCGGCGCGCGGTTCCGGCGTCGTCAGGCCAAAACGCGACAGGGCCGGGAAAGCTCCCGGCCCAGAAATCCTGATGACGGAGACGCCAGCCCGGCCGGGGGCCGAGGCGAGCGCGAAAATCGTGTCCATCTCACCCTCTCGTGGTGGATCAGGTGTTCATCGAGTCGAAGAATTCCGAGTTGGTCTTCGTCTGCTTCAGCTTGGAAATCAGGAACTCGATGGCGTCGGTCGTGCCCATCGGGTTCAGGATGCGGCGCAGGACGAAGGTCTTCTGCAGATCGGCCTTGTCGACCAGCAGGTCCTCCTTCCGCGTACCGGACTTGAGGATGTCCATCGCCGGGTAGACCCGCTTGTCCGCGATCTTGCGATCCAGGACGATTTCCGAGTTACCGGTGCCCTTGAATTCTTCGAAGATCACCTCGTCCATGCGCGAGCCGGTGTCGATCAGCGCGGTGGCGATGATGGTCAGCGAGCCGCCCTCTTCGATGTTCCGCGCCGCGCCGAAGAAGCGTTTGGGCCGCTGCAGGGCGTTTGCGTCGACACCACCGGTCAGAACCTTGCCCGAAGACGGGACGACAGTGTTGAAGGCACGACCAAGTCTTGTGATCGAATCGAGAAGGATCACAACATCTCGTTTATGCTCGACCAGGCGCTTGGCCTTTTCGATAACCATCTCGGAGACGGCAACGTGGCGCGTGGCGGGTTCGTCGAAGGTGGAGGAGATGACCTCGCCCTTCACGTTCCGCTGCATGTCGGTGACTTCCTCGGGGCGTTCGTCGATCAACAGGACGATCAGATAGCACTCGGGATGGTTCGTTTCGATGCTGTGCGCGATATTCTGCAGCAGCACGGTCTTACCCGTGCGCGGCGGTGCCACGATCAGCGACCGCTGGCCCTTCCCGATCGGCACCACCAGGTCGATGATCCGCGCCGAGCGGTCCTTGATGGTGGGATCCTCGATTTCCATCTTCAGCCGCTCATCCGGGTAGAGCGGCGTCAGGTTGTCGAAGGCGATCTTGTGGCGGGCCTTTTCGGGTGCCTCGAAGTTGATCCGGGTGACCGAGGTCAGTGCGAAGTAGCGTTCGTTGTCGTC
The DNA here is from genome assembly GCF_020177265.1 of Pseudooceanicola marinus. Taxonomy (GTDB): domain Bacteria; phylum Pseudomonadota; class Alphaproteobacteria; order Rhodobacterales; family Rhodobacteraceae; genus Pseudooceanicola; species Pseudooceanicola marinus_A. The sequence goes on along the minus strand of NZ_JAIVMC010000005.1, from coordinate 179,624 downwards.
GGGCTGCTTCATCAGCCCTTCGACGGTATCACCGGTGCGCAGCGAATGCTGGCGGATCATGTCGGGCGAGACGTAGATGTCATCGGGACCCGGCAGGTAGTTCGCCTCGGGCGAGCGCAGGAAGCCGAAGCCGTCCTGCAGGACCTCCAGCACGCCATCACCGCCGACCGTCCATTCGTCGTCGGCCAGTTCGCGCAGGATCTGGAACATCATTTCGCCCTTGCGCATGGTCGAGGCGTTCTCGATTTCGAGTTCCTCGGCCATGGCCAGCAGATCCTTCGGGCTCTTCGCCTTCAGATCGGACAGGTTCAGATGGTTCTCGGTCATGGAAAAAAGGTCCTTCGTCCGGCCCGAAGGGGCACGCGGATCGGGTATATGCATGGAAGATCGACTCGCCCGGACGGGCGGCTTGGCGCTTCAGATAGGCGCTTCGCCTTTCTGAGTCAATAAAATCAGAACTTCACGACGACGGAAGCGACGATGATGATCATCAGAAGCGTCGGAACCTCGTTCATCATCCGGTAGGTCCGGCCGGTCCGCGTGTTGTCGCCGCGCACGAAATCTTTCCGGCGCAGGCCCAGCCAGTGATGGAACCAGGTCATTGCCAGCACCGAGATCGCCTTCAGCCAGGGCCAGACATCGCCCCAGTAGACGATCCCGGGGGTGAAGACGAGGGCGAGGCCGAAAACCCAGGTCGCGATCATCGCCGGGTTCATGATTCCGCGCAGAAGACGGCGTTCCATGGTCTGGAACAGCTGGTCCGTCGTCTCATCCAGATCCTGTTCGGTGTGATAGACGAAGAGACGGGGCAAATAGAAGATCCCGGCCATCCAGGAAATCACCGAGATGATGTGCAGGAACTTTGTCCACGGGTAGGCCAGGGCGAGGAAATCGAGCATGGGGAACTCCGGTCAGTCTCTCTCCCCCTAATAAATAAGAAAGAAAAAAAGAAGTTGTTGTTTGTTGTAGTCTGACCCCTGCCCTGTGGATCCTTTCTTTCCGCACAGGTTTATCCACAGGGGGATAAGTCTGGGGGGAATCGTTAGCGAATCGAGGAGAAGTTTTCGCGAGATTCTGAAAATTCCCGGATTCCAGTGGCTTGCCCTGGGACAAACCTGTGGGCAACGAAGGATGCCTTGTGGGGATCGAATCCGGGGAGTCTTCGGGATACGGAGTTTTCCAGTTGTCCTTATCCCTCGGTGGGAGTCTTTCGCATCGCTGTGAGGGACTCGGGGGGTTACGCACAGCGCCGCGCCGGGTCTTGCGTCAAGACGCAATTTTTCCCAGAAGTATCTCTAACCCATCACCCAGTTTTCCGCCGGTTTATCCACATGCCCGCACCTATCCTTCTGGCCTCCGGTTCCGAAATCCGGGCAGAGCTGCTGCGCCGCGCGGGCGTGGCCTTCGAGATCAGCAAAGCACGCATCGATGAAGAGATGGTGAAGGCCTCTCTGCAGGCCGAGGGCGAGCGGCCGCGCAACATCGCGGACGCCCTGGCCGGTCTGAAGGCGGAAAAAGTGGGGCTGAAGCGGCCCGAGGCCTTCACCATCGGTTGCGATCAGGTGCTGGAGCTGGACGGAGAGATCTTTTCAAAGCCCGAAAGCGCCGAGGAGGCCCGCGCCCAGATCGAACGCTTGGCCGGGCAGCGGCATTCGCTGCACACGGCGGCGGTCATTCATAACGAGGCCAAGCCGGTCTGGCGAAAGCTGTCAGAGGTGAAACTGACGATGCGCCGGCCCTCTCCCGCCTATCTGGACGACTATATCGCCCGGAACTGGCCCGCCATCGGCCACTCCTGCGGCGCCTACCAACTGGAGAACGAGGGCGCGCGCCTCTTCACCCGGGTTGACGGCGACTACTTCTCCGTGTTGGGGCTGCCGCTCCTGGAAATCCTCGACTATCTCGGCCTGAGAGGAGCCATCGCCGCATGAATCCCGACACGATCCCCCTGGCCGGTGTCATCGGTCGCCCGATCGTCCATTCCCGCTCGCCGCAGCTGCATGGTTACTGGCTGAAATCCATGGGGTTGCCTGGGCACTACATCCCGATGGAGGTTGCCGCTGAGGATCTGCGCGAGGTGCTGCGCACCCTGCCGAAGATGGGGTTCGTCGGCGTCAACGTGACGATCCCCCACAAGGAATCGATTCTGGAGATTGCCGACCTGGTGACCGACCGGGCCACGGTGATCGGGGCTGCGAACACGCTGATCTTCCGCAAGGACGGCAAGATTCATGCAGATAATACAGATGGTTACGGCTTCATCGAGAACCTGAAGCAAAACGCGCCGAACTGGGATCCGACGGCCGGCCCGACCGCCCTGCTGGGCGCCGGCGGCGCCGCGCGGGCGGTGATCTCGGCGCTTCTCGACGCCGGCGTGCCGGAGATCGTCATCTCCAACCGCACGCGCGCGCGGGCGGACAAGCTGCACGATGATTTCGGCCGCCGGGTGCGGGTCGTCGAATGGGTTCAGGCCGGCAATGCGATCGAGGATGCGGCGACGGTGGTCAACACCACCTCCCTCGGCATGCTGGGCAAGCCCGAGCTGCGGGTGCCGCTGGACGGGCTGAACAAGCATCAAGTCGTCACGGATCTTGTCTATAACCCTCTGAAAACGAACCTTCTTCTGGAGGCAGAGGCAGCCGGCGCCACGGTGGTCGACGGCCTCGGCATGCTGCTGCACCAGGCCGTTCCGGGGTTCGAACGCTGGTTCGGCAAGCGCCCGGCGGTCACGGCGGAGGCCCGCGCGGCGGCCCTGGCATGACCTTCATACTGGGCCTCACCGGTTCCATCGGGATGGGCAAGTCGACCACGGCGCAGATGTTCGTCGACGAAGGCTGCGCCCTGTGGGATGCCGACGCGGCGGTGCATCGCCTCTACGGGCCCGGCGGCGCGGCGGTGGCACCGCTCGGGCTGATCTGGCCGGAGGTTGTCGAGGACGGCAATGTTTCACGTGAAGCATTGAAGAAAGTAATTGCGGCCGACCCCGAGGCCCTGAAACGGATTGAGGGGATCGTGCATCCGCTGGTCGCCGAGGACCGTCGTGCCTTCCTGGCGGAGGCCCGCGCCGACATCGTCGTCCTGGACATCCCCCTGCTCTTCGAGGGCGGATCGGACCGGTCGATGGACGCGGTGGTGGTCGTCTCGGTCACGCCGGAGGTTCAGAAGGCCCGCGTCCTGGCGCGCGGCACCATGACCGAGGCGCAGTTCGAGATGATCCGAGCGAAACAGATGCCCGACGCGGAAAAACGCGCCCGGGCGGATTACGTGGTGACGACCGACACGATGGACCATGCGCGGGCGCAGGTTCGGCAAATCGTGTCTGAAATTAGGTCAAAGGTGCAAGATGCGTGAAATTGTTATGGATACGGAAACGACTGGCTTTGAACCCGAACAGGGGGACCGGCTGGTCGAGATCGGCGGTGTCGAGCTTCTGAACCATGTGCCGACCGGCGAGACCTTCCACGTCTACATCAATCCCGAACGCGATGTGCCCGAGGATGCCTTCAAGGTGCACGGGCTGTCGTCCGAATTCCTGGCGGACAAGCCGCTGTTTCGTGACGTGGCGCAGGATTTCCTCGATTTCGTGGGCGATGCGAAGCTGGTGATCCACAACGCCGCCTTCGACATGAAATTCCTCAACGCCGAACTGGGCTGGCTCGGCATGCCGAAACTGCCTTGGGAACAGGCCATCGACACCCTGGCCATCGCGCGCAAGAAATACCCGGGTTCGCCCGCCTCGCTGGATGCGCTCTGTCGTCGGTTCGGCATCGACAACTCCGCCCGGACGCTGCACGGCGCGCTGCTCGACAGTGAGATTCTGGCGGAGGTCTATCTGGAGCTGATCGGCGGCCGTCAGCCCGACCTGGTGCTGGGCGCCGGCCGCAAGAGCAGCGACAGCGGCCCGGTGGACGAGGACTGGCGCCCGCGCCCACGGCCCACGCCCTTGCCCTCGCGTCTGACCGAGGAGGAACGCGCCGCCCACCAGGCCTTCGTGGAAAAGATGGGTGAAGAGGCGCTCTGGACCAAGTTGGGCTGACGCCCAGGCTTTGACGCGCGCCGCTCCTGCTTATCCGAAAGCCGAAAATACTCTCGCCGAAGGCATCGGCCCGTGAGGGCCGACCAAGGGACAGCAAAAAGGGCGCCCCGCGGGACGCCCTTTTGTCATTCGTGCAACCGGGCCTCAGTTGGCCGGGGTCGACGCCTGCTGTGCCGCGACGCGACGCTGCACTTCCGAACGGTAGAGCGCGACGAAGTCGATGGTGTCCAGGTTCAGCGGCGGGAAGCCACCGTCGCGGGTCACGTCCGACACGATGCGGCGCGCGAAGGGGAAGATCATCCGCGGGCATTCGATCAGCAGGAAGGGGTGCATCTGCTCTTCCGGCACGCCCTCGATGTGGAAGACGCCGACATATTCCAGTTCCAGCAGGAACATGGATTCCCCGGTGTCCTTCGCCTTCGAGGTGATCGTCAGCTTCATGATCACTTCGTACTGGTTTTCCGCCTCGCGCTTCTTCGCGTCGAGGGCGACCTGCACCTTCACGTCGGGCTGGACGTTGCCCGACACCGGCTTGCGCGCCAGGATGTTCTCGAACGACATGTCCCGGATGTACTGGGTCAGCACGTTCATCTTCACTTGCGGCGCCTGTTGCGGTTGCGTCGGCGCTGCGCCGTTGGTCGTCTCTTCGGCCATCTGGCCCTCCTGCGTCTTGTCAGCTTGGCCGTTGTCCTAGCAGCTTGGCCGCACGGCCTCAACGTTCCATCCGCATGCGCCTAGTGGCGGGTCCAGCCGGATGGATGCGTGGGGCGTTTCGAGGGGTCCACCTCGGTAAACTCGCCGTCGATCACCTCGTCCGAGGCCGAGGGTCCGGGACGTGGGCCGGGACGAGGACCGGGGCGCGGGCCGCGCGGATCCCGGGGATCGGCGCCGGGGCCGGTGGCACCGCCGGCGGTGAAACTCTGGACCTTGACCCGCTTGCGCAGCCACTTGAAGGCGACGTGACGGAAGGCTGGCGTCAGCAGGGCGAAGCCGACGGCATCGGTGAAGAACCCCGGCGTCAGTAGCAGCGCACCGGACAGCAGGATCATCGCCCCGTCCGCCAGTGGCTCCGACGGGTCGGTCATCTCGGAAAAACTGCGCTGAATGTTCGCGATCGCCTGGCGTCCCTGCTGTTTCACCAGCCAGGTGCCCAGCACCGCCGTCAGCAGCACGATGGCAAGGGTCCAGCCCAGGCCGATGACGCCGCCGACCTGGATGAAAAGCGCGATTTCGATCATCGGCACCGCGATGAAGGCCAGAAGAAGCCACATGTCCTCAATCTCCTTTCGGTGGCAGATGTAGACTTGGCTCTGCCTAGCACCTACATAGGGACGGACCCCGGGTGATGCCATGCCCGGAGGCCCGAGAGGAGGTTGATCCCTTGCCGATTATCCAGCTGCTGGTCCTTGCTGGCATTGCCGTTTTCCTGATCCTGCGCCTGAAGAGCGTGCTGGGCACCCGCGAAGGATTCGAAAAACCGCCGGTGACCGGGCAACCCGCGCCGAGCCCGCTGGAACGCTCCGGTTTCGAGGTGATCGAGGGCGGCCCCGACCGCGACATCATCGACCACGTGGCCGAGGACAGCCCCGCGGCCCGCGCCCTGGCTGAGATGAAGAAGGTCGAACCGGGCTTCTCCGTTTCCGAGTTCCTGGGCGGGGCACGTCAGGCCTACGAGATGATCCTGATGGGTTTCGAGCGCGGCGACATGGCCGACATCAAACCCTTCCTGTCCGACGAGGTCTACCAGACCTTCGCCGAGGTGGTCGCCGCGCGTGACGCCCAAGGTTTGACCGTCGAGGCCGATTTCATCGGCGTGCGCGAGATGACCCTGGCCGACGCCGCCTATGATCCCGACACCGGCATCGCCGAGCTGACCGTGCGTTACGTCGGCCAGCTGACCCAGGTCGTGCGCGACCGCGCCGGTGACATCATCGAAGGCGATGAAGGCAAGGTGAAGACCCAGAAGGACAGCTGGACCTTCGAGCGCCGCATGGGCACCGACGACCTGAACTGGCAACTGGTCGCGACGGGGGAATAAGGCGCGTCATGGGACGGCGGAGGATCGCGGCATATCTGGCGATGGCCCTCCTCCTGCCGGGCACCGCGCCCTGGGCCCAGGACACGGAGCCGGACCTGGCCGAGGCGCCAACGGTAACTGTCCTCGATTTCGACGATCTGTCCGGATGGGCGGCCGACGATCACGCGGCCGCCCTTGCCACCTTCACCGCCACCTGCGGCGACATGCGCGCCCCCGACTGGGTCGCCGTGTGCAACATGGCCAAGACCCAGACAGCCGACAGCGCGCGCACCTTCTTCGAGCTGTTCTTCACGCCCGTGCTGATCCAGGATGGCACCCCCGCCCTCTTCACCGGCTACTACGAGCCGGAGATCGAAGGCGCCCGCCAGCGCAGCGCCCGCTACCGGTATCCCGTCTACCGCATGCCGCCCGAGGCGCTGGAAATCCGCCCCTGGCTTTCGCGCGCCCAGATCGAACAGGGCGACGCCCTGGCGGGCCGCGGGCTGGAGATCGCCTGGGTCGACGACCCGGTGGCGCTGATGTTCCTGCAGATCCAGGGCTCGGGCCGTATTCTGCTGCGCGACGGCAGCCATATCCGGATCGGCTATGGTGGCGACAACGGCCATCCCTATGCCTCCATCGGGCAGGAAATGGTGCGGCGCGGGATCTACAACGCGCATCAGGTCTCGGCCAAGGTCATCGGCAACTGGGTGCGCCGCAATCCCGCGCAGGGCGCCGAACTGCTGCGGCACAATCCCAGCTACGTCTTCTTCCGTGAAATTCGGGATGTCTCGCCCGAGGCCGGGCCGAAGGGCGCCATGAACCGCTCGCTCACCGCCATGCGGTCGCTGGCGATCGACCCGGCCTATGTGCCGCTCGGCGCGCCCGTCTGGGTCGAGAAGACCGGTTTTCGCGGACTGCGTCGGTTGATGGTGGCGCAGGATACCGGATCGGCGATCAAGGGCCCGCAGCGCGCGGATGTCTTTGTCGGCTCCGGCCCCGGGGCGGGCAAACTCGCGGCGCGGATCAAGGATGAGGGGCGGCTGGTCGTCCTGCTGCCGATCCAGCGCGCCTATGCCATGCTGGTGGAGGACAACATATGAGCCGCCGCCGCAAGCTGCGCCCCGACGAGAAGGAGCTGTGGGACAAGGTCGCCGGCTCCACCGAGCGGATGCACCCGGAAAAGCGCGTGCTGGCCCGCCCGCAGAAGGCCGCGCCCGAGAAACCGGCGAAGCCGCGCCCTGAACCGGAGGCGCCGCAGCCCCTGTCGCCCTTCCGCCTGGGAGAGAAATCGCGCAGCCGCGCCGGCGGCCACGACGTGCTGCCGCCGATCCACGACCGGCTGCACCAGGCGCCCCTGCGCATGGACAAGAAGACCCACGGCAAGATGACCCGGGGCAAGATGGCGCCCGAGGCGCGCATCGACCTGCACGGCATGACCGTGGACCGGGCGCATCAGGCGCTGGTGGCCTTTATGCTGCGCGCGGTGCAGAACGACCTGCGGCTGGTCCTGGTCATCACCGGCAAGGGCCGCCGGTCCGAAGAGGACGGCCCGATCCCCGTCCGGCACGGCATCCTGAAACACCAGCTGCCGCACTGGCTTTCGACGCCGCCGCTGGCGCAGATCGTGCTGCAGACCACCTCGGCGCATCGCAAGCACGGCGGCACCGGCGCCTTCTACGTCTACCTGCGCCGCGCGCGCTGAGGGGAAACGAAAAACGGCGGGCCCTTTCGGAACCCGCCGTTTGTGTTGTCTGGCTCAGTGCCCGCCGTGGGCCGCCGCGCCCGGCTGCATGTCCGGCGGGCGACGCACGAAGAAACCCGCAACGATCAGCAGCAGCGAGATCGAGGCTGCCACGGTGAAGGCCGCGTGCAGGCCCGAGGCGGTGGCCTGGACCATCTCGGCCCCGCCCGAGAGCTCATCCCCGATACGCAGCGACATGACCGAGACGAAGATGGCGATGCCGGCGGCGCCCGCCACCTGTTGCACCGTGCCGATCACCGCCGAGCCGTGCGAGTAGAGATGCGCGGGTAGCGAGCCCAGGCTGGAGGTGAAGAGCGGCGTGAACAGCAGCGCCAGCCCGATGCTCAGCAGAAGGTGCGCGATCAGCACCATGACCATCGAGGACTCGGGCGTCAGCAGCGTCATCGCCCAGAGGCCCGCGCTGACGATGGTGCCGCCGGGGATCACCAGCTTGCGCGCGCCGACGCGGTCGAACATGCGCCCGACGAAGGGCGACATCAGCCCCATCATCAACCCGCCGGGCAACAGCAGCAGACCGGAATGCAGCGTGTTCAGCCCCATCACCGACTGCATGAACAGCGGCAGCAGCACGATCATCCCGAACAGCGCCATCATGGCGAGGCCCATCATGATGACCGAGACGGTGAAGACCCGCACGCCCAGGGTGCGCAGGTCCAGCAGGGCGCGATCCTTCGGCCCCAGCACCAGCTGGCGCCAGATGAACAGCACCAGGAACACCGCTCCTACGGCCAGTGGCAGCCAAAGCGGGATCGGCCCGCCTTCGCCATGGCCCTCGCCGATGGCCGAGAACCCGTAGACCAGCCCGCCGAAGCCCAGCACCGACAGCGGCACCGACAGCAGGTCCAGCGTCTTTTCGCGGGCCTCGTTCACGTTCACCAGCTTCAGGTAGCCCAGGGTCAGGGCGCCCAGGGCAATGGGCATCATCAGGATGAACAGCCAGCGCCAGTGGAAGAACTCTAGGATCAGCCCCGACAGGGTCGGCCCGATCGCCGGCGCGACCGAGATCACGACGGAGATATTGCCCATGGTCTTGCCCCGGCTTTCCGCCGGCACCAGCGCCATCACGGTGGTCATCAGAAGCGGCATCATGATCGCCGTGCCGATGGCCTGCACGATGCGCCCGAGGATCAGCGGCATCAGGCTGGGCGAGATCGCGCAGATCAGCGTGCCCAGGCTGAAGAAGCTCATGGCCATCAGGAAGACGGTGCGCGTCGGCAGCCGTTGCAGCAGGTAGCCGGTGATCGGGATCACCACCGCCATGGTCAGCAGGAAGGCCGTGGTCAGCCATTGCGCGGCGTTTGCGGTCACGTCGAGGTCGGTCATCAGCCGCGGCAGGGCCACCGACATCAGCGTCTCGTTCAGGATCACCGTGAAGGTCGAGATCATCAGCAGGGCGATGACCAGCCGGTTGCGGGCCGGATCCAGGTCTTCCGGATCGACGACGGCCTGGCTCTCGGGTGGTTGCATGGCGGGAATCCTTATCGAGCCGCTCCGGGTGGAGCGGGTAAAACATGCGCGCAACATGCTTTCTGCACCTGCGAAGTCAAGAGATGCCATGCCCACATGAAGATTGGAAGAATGCAGAGCGGCACGCGCGGCTGTGCGCCGATAGCGATAACGTCGCGCGTCCCCCGGTAACGCCCATGTCTGTCCTTCCTCCCAGATCGCCGCAGAGGGTCCTTTGGGCTACCCAAGGGTCACGCCATAGTTTAGAATGAATCTAAATATTGTTCCCGTCGAGGTTTCTGCCATGTCCCCTGCCCCTCAGCCCTCCGCCCACGCGGATGATCCCCATTTCATGACCCGGTCCAACTGGCTGCGCGCGGCGGTGCTGGGCGCCAACGACGGCATCGTGTCGGTCAGTTCGATCATCGTCGGCGTGGCCGCCGCCGATCCCGATCCGCGTGCCATCGCCATTGCCGGGGTCGCGGGTCTGGCCGCCGGGGCGATGTCCATGGCGGCCGGCGAATATGTCTCGGTCTCCTCGCAGTCGGACACCGAACGCGCGGACATGGCGCGCGAGGCCGAGGCGCTGCAGGCCGATCCCCAGGGGGAGATGGACGAGCTGGCGGAGATTTACGAGGCGCGTGGCCTCAGCGCCGAGACCGCCGCGCAGGTGGCGCGGGAGTTGCATGCCCACGACGCCCTCTCGGCCCACATGCGCGACGAGATCGGGGTGACCGAGGTCAGCTCGGCCAACCCGTTGCAGGCGGCCTTCGCCTCGGGTGTGACTTTCTCGGTGGCGGCGATCTGGCCGGTGCTGGCCGCGATCCTGGCGCCCTCGGAACTGGTCATCCCGGTGGTGCTGGTGGTGACGCTGCTGCTGCTGGCGGTACTTGGTGCGCTTGGGGCCCGCGCGGGCGGCGCGCCCATGGGCCGGGCGGCCCTGCGGGTGGTCCTCTGGGGGGCCTTCGCCATGGTGGTAACGGCCGCGGTCGGCGCCCTTTTCGGCGTGGCGGTCTGACGCCCCCCTGCCCCTTGCGGATGCACATGAAAACAGCCCGGCGGATCGCTCCGCCGGGCCTCTGTCATTCCCTGTTCCGCAGATGTCAGAGCACGTAGCGGCTGAGGTCGGCGCTGGCCGCCAGCTGGCCCACGTTCTCCTCGACGAAGGCGGCATCGACGGTCACTTCCTCTCCGGCCTTGTCCGGAGCCTGGAAGGACAGCTCCTCGAAGACCCGCTCGATCACGGTGTAAAGCCGCCGCGCGCCGATGTTCTCGACCGAGCGGTTCACGTCCGCGGCGATGCGGGCGATGGCGGCGATGCCATCCTCGGTAAAGGTGACCTTCACCTGCTCGGTGCCCAGCATCTCGGCGTATTGCCGGGTCAGGGCGTTGTCGGTCTCGGTCAGGATGCGGGTGAAATCGCCCTCGGTCAGCGCCTGAAGCTCCACCCGGATGGGCAGGCGGCCCTGCAGCTCCGGCAGCAGGTCCGAGGGTTTGGCGATGTGGAAGGCGCCGGAGGCGATGAACAGGATATGGTCAGTCTTCACCGCGCCATGCTTGGTGGAAACGGTCGTGCCTTCGATCAGCGGCAGCAGGTCGCGCTGCACGCCTTCGCGGCTGACATCGCCGCCGCGCGCATCGGACTTGGCGCAAACCTTGTCGATCTCATCGAGGAAGACGATGCCGTTTTCCTCCACCGAGGCCAGCGCGGTGGTCTTCACCGTCTCGTCGTCCAGCAGCTTGTCGGCCTCTTCCCCGATCAGCAGCTCATAGCTTTCGGCCACGGTCAGGCGCTTGGTCACGGTGCGGTTGCCGAAGGCCTTCCCGAAGATGTCGCCGAGGTTCATCATGCCCATCTGGCCGCCGCCCGGCTGGCCGGGAATTTCCATGCCACCCAGCGGGTTGGAGGTGTCGGCCACCTCCAGCGTGATGACCGTGTCATCCAGCAGCCCGTCGCGCAGTTTCTTGCGGAACATCTCGCGGGTGCCCTCGCGGGCGTCGGTGCCGGCGATGGCCTCGATCACGCGATCCTCGGCGGCCTCATGGGCCTTCGATTTCACCTCTTCGCGCATGTAGTCGCGGGTCTGGGCGATGGCCGCATCGACCAGATCGCGCACGATCTGTTCCACGTCCCGGCCGACATAGCCCACCTCGGTGAACTTCGTGGCCTCGACCTTGATGAAGGGCGCGCGGGCCAGTTTCGCCAGGCGGCGCGAGATCTCGGTCTTGCCGACGCCCGTGGGGCCGATCATCAGGATGTTCTTCGGATAGACCTCTTCGCGCAGGTCATCGGGCAGCTGCTTGCGCCGCCAGCGGTTGCGCAGGGCCACGGCCACTGCGCGCTTGGCGTCCTTCTGGCCGATGATGAACCGGTCGAGTTCGGAGACGATTTCACGGGGGGTAAGGTCTGTCATGATGTCCTTGCCTGTCTGTCTGTTCATGCCGGGCCCCGCGGGGCCCCGGCTGGCCCGTCAGGCGGGCGTCGGTGTTGCGATTGCGGTCTTGTAGGGGGGCAGCCGGTGCTTGCCGGGGAAGTCCGGCAGGGCGCGCATGATCTGGCCGCGCGCCTCGATCCAGAAGCTGCCCAGAAGGGTCAGCAGGACCCCGGTGCCGAGGAAGACGAAGACCCAGCTGCGTCCCTCGCCCGAACGGTCGGTGACGTAGAGCAGCAGGAAGATCAGGTAGCCGATCCCGGCGGTCAGGAAGCTGCGCCGGTCCAGCACCACGGCCAGCAGGGTGATCAGCGCCAGGGCGATGGCCATCAGCACGTACCCCAGCCCCGGGCCCATGGTCAGGAAGGTCTGAGCCACGGTGTTCACCAGAGCGGGCGCCGCCACCAGGTGCAGCCAGAAGCCCGACGACGACATCCGGCCCAGCCGGTGCGGGTCGCGCATGTCGAACCATATGCCCCCGGCCAGCGCCGCCAGGCCCAGCACCAGCGTGCCCCAGGCCACGGTCGAGCCTTCCAGCAGGTCGAAGGGGTTCTCGGTGCCCGCGATGTCGCCGGTGGCGCCCGCGATGGACAGCACCGCGAAGGCCCCGGTGACCCCCAGCAGGAACATGGTGAAGGGCACCCGGAAGACGCGGAACCAGGCGATCAGCCCGGCGGCGGTCACCGCGCAGACGACCAGGTGCTGCGTCAGGCTGGTGCGCGCATCGCCGAACAGGTCGTACATCGACGAGAACGGGTTATCCACGGACATCAGCGAGCCCACGATGGCCGCCAGCGCCGTGGCGAAGGCCGTCACCAGCAGGATCGAGGGCAGCATCATCCGCCGCCGCAAGGTGAAATAGCGCCCGAGGAAATAGAAGGCCACGATCGCTAGGGCCATGACCACCGGCACCGACAGGGCCAGCGCCAGGCCGAAGCCGCCGGCGATCAGGATGCCGAGCCCCACGGTGACGAAGATTTCCGAAAAGCCGCGAAACAGCTCGAAGGGTTCATCCTCCGGCGTGCGCAGCCCCGCGCGGGTTTCCGCCAGGGCCTTCAGCGACGCCGCCTGCGCCTCGGTCAGGTGACCGGCGGCGATGGCGGCGCGCAGATCCTCGGGGGTGATGTCAGCCGTCAATGGCTTCCACCGTCAGGTTGCCATTGGTGTAGACGCAAATGTCGCTGGCAATCGCCATGGCCTTGCGCGCGATCTTCTCGGCGTCGTCTTCGTGGTCGTAAAGACCGCGCGCGGCGGCCAGGGCGAAGTTGCCGCCCGATCCGATGGCGGCGATGTCATGTTCGGGCTCCAGCACGTCGCCCGCGCCGGTGATGACGAACAGGTCCTTGCCGTCGGTGACGATCAGCATCGCCTCCAGTTTCTGCAGGTACTTGTCGGTGCGCCAGTCCTTTGCCAGGTCGACGCTGGCCCGGGCCAGCTGGCCCGGCGTCGCCTCCAGCTTGGCCTCCAGCCGTTCAAGCAGGGTGAAGGCATCGGCGGTGGATCCGGCAAAGCCCGCCACCACGTCGTAGCCCCCGGGGCTGAGGCGGCGCACCTTCTTGGCGGTGCCTTTGATCACGGTCTGGCCCAGCGAGACCTGCCCGTCGCCTGCGACCACCACGCGCCCGCCCTTGCGCACGCCGATGATGGTGGTGCCGTGCCAGCCGGGAAATTCGCTTTCTGCCATGTCTGCCTCCTTTGGTCTGTCAGGCTATATGAGGGCGCCTGCGCCCCGGGGCAACCCGGACGCCCTCTTGCCCGGCCCGCAGGCGCAGCCTAGCCTGCCGCAATGGATGCGTCCCGTGACTTTCGCCTTTACCTGTCCCGCCGCCTGATCGCCGAGGTCGAGGCCGGGCGCCATGCCTTCCTGGCGCAGGTATCGGGAGTGCTGGAAAGGGGCGGCTATCGCGTGCGGCTTTGCCGCAATGACGCGGCGGCGAAGGAGGCGGCGCCGGATCAGCCCGGCTGGGCGATGTTTCACATGGAACACCCGACCCATGATCGCGCGCTGGTCTTCCGCAAGGTCTATCACGGGCCCTTCTGGGCCATCGAACGCCAGGCGCAACGCTGGCGCTGGCCAGTGGCGCAGGCGCGCTTTCCCCAGCACCGCATCGACCCGGAAAAGGCCGCCGCCTTCCACGCCCGCTGGCAACGCCGTCTCTTCGGCGAGGCGCCACAGCAGGCCCGGCGTGACGGGTTCGTCTACATCCCCCTGCAGGGTCGCCTGCTGGAACACCGCAACTTCCAGGACTGCGCGCCGATCGAGATGCTGGAACGGGTGCTGGAGGCGGAGTCCACGCGCCCGCTTCTGGCCACCCTGCACCCGAAAGAGAGCTACTCGGCCGAGGAACGCGCCGCGCTGGATGGCCTCTCGCGCCGCTTCCCCCGGTTGCAGCTGACCGAACGGCCCATGGCCGACCTGCTGGCCCATTGCGATTATGTGGTGACGGAAAACAGCTCTGCCGCCTTCTTCGGCTTCTTCTTCGGAAAGCCGGCGATCACCTTTGCCCGGATCGACTTTCACCACATCTGCCTGGGCCCGGAGGATTTCGACCGGATCGCCGACCATGCCCCGGATTATGACCGCTACATCTGGTGGTTCTGGCAGAAGATGAGCATAAATGCAGGCCGTCCCAACGTGGAACAGCAGATCGCCGCGCGGCTGCACCGCCTGGGCGTGCCGCTGGAGATTGACCCGGCGGACATGAAAAAGGGCGCCCCGTCAGAGGCGCCCCTTTCCAATTGATAGCCCGGTGCGGGTTCAGATCGTTTCGTCGATCCAGCTTTGCAGCGCGGCCTTGGGGGCGGCGCCGGTGCGGTTCGACACGATCTCGCCGTCCTTGAAGATGAACAGCGCGGGGATGCCGCGCACGCCCATGGACATCACGGATTGCGGGTTCGAGTCCGCGTCCAGCTTCACCACCTTCAGCTTGCCGTCCATCTCTTCCGAGATTTCTTCAAGCGCCGGGGCGATCTGGCGGCAGGGGCCGCACCACTCGGCCCAGATGTCGACCAGGACGGGGGTGTCGGATTTCAGGACTTCGGCTTCGAAAGTGTCGTCGGTGGCGTGAACGGTAGCCATTGATCTCGTCTCCATCGAGGGAATGTTGAACCGAACCTAGGTATCCGTGGGATAGGGGTCAAGAAGGGTCGCTGCGGCGCAGGGCCGCCATGACGAGATCGTGGGGCAGCTCCATCAGGGTTGCTGAACGGGTCCACAGAAGGGCGGTGCGGATGCGGTGATCGGGATAGATCTGCGTCAGCGCGGCGGCATAGGCGCCCATCTGGCGCAGCAGGCCTTCGGGGGTGTCCTCCGGCCGGTCGGGGATCGTGACGTTGGTCTTGAAATCCACCGCCCAGATCTCGGCTTCGCCGACGATCAGCCGGTCGATGGTGCCGTGGATGCGCCGCCCGTCCAGTTCTGCCAGCGTGGCGGTGACGGGCACTTCGGCCAGCGCCTCGGTGGCGAAGAACCGTGCGGTGGCGGGTTTCGACAGCACGCCGCGCGCCTCGGCCAGCAGCAGGGCCAGTTCCGCCGGTTCGGCCCGGTCGGGGCCCTCGCCCAGCAGGGTGTCGGCCATCGCCTCCCAGGTCTCCGGGTCGCTTCCGGGCAGGTGTTCCAGCAACAGGTGCACCTGCCGTCCGCGCCGTTTCGCGGCCTCCTCGTCCAGCCCGTCCTCTCCGGCCAGGGCCTTGGCCCCACCCAGATCGACCGAAGGCGACAGCGTCTGTTCCGGCCCCTCCGCCGGGGGCGCCACCTGGCGCGCCCAGTCGGGCAGCATGGGCCGCGGGCGGGGCGTGGGCGGCGTGTCGTCCATCGCCAGCCCGGCCCAGTCGCCGTTTTCCAGCCGCAGCCCTTCGCCGCCGGGGAAGGCGTGTTCGCCCGCGCCCATCTCGGCCATCTGGTCCTCGATCCGGGCGTACCAATCGCTGCGGTCCTTGGCGATCTTGCCCGCGCCGCAGACGATCAGCCATTTCTCCGCCCGGGTCATGGCCACGTACAGCAGCCGGTCGCGTTCCTCCTCGGCACGGGCGCGCCGCGCCTCGCGGGCCTCACGCATGGCGGCGGGCTCCTCAGTGGCCTTCACCTTCCACAGCGGCATGTCCAGCGTCGGCAGCACCTGGGCGCGGTCCTGGTCAGGGGAATTCAGACTGTCGGGCAGGATCACCACCGGGCTTTCCAGCCCTTTGGCACCATGCACCGTCATCACCCGGATCTGGTCGCTGGCGCTGTCCGCCTGCCGCTTGATCTGCAGCTCGTCCGCCTCCATCCAGACCAGGAAACCGGTCAGGCTGGGGATCTCGGTCTGTTCATAGACCAGCGCCTGACCCAGCAGGGCGTCGAGGCCATCCTCGGCCTCCTCCCCCAGCCGACCGAGCAGCTTGCGCCGCCCCTCGTGCCGGGTCAGCAGCCGTTCGATCAGATCGAAGGGCCGCAGGAAATCCGCCTGGTCGCGCAGGTCGTGCAACAAAGACAATTCGGCGGCGTAGGTTTCCGGGTTCTGCCGCAGCACCTGCCACAGCGTCCGCCGCCCCCGGCCTTGCGCCAGGTCGAAGAGGCGCTGTTCATCCCAACCGAACAGCGGTGATTTCAGCACCGCCGCCAGGCTCAGGTCATCCTGTTCCAGCGCCAGGAAGTTCAGCAGGGCGGTGATGTCGCGCACCGCCAGTTCCGCGGCCACCTTCAGCCGGTCGGCCCCGGCCATCGGCAGGCCAAGCGCCTTGCAGGCGGCGATCAGATGCGGGAAGACGCGCGAGCGCGACCGTACCAGGATCATGATGTCACCGGGCCGGATCGGCCGCGCCCGATACTGCCCCGTATGCCCCACCTCGACGGGCACCGGCACCCGGTCGTGCAGCATGCGCTGGATCTCTTCCGCGATCTGCCGGGCCAGCAGGACGTGGTGGTTGTTCTGCCCCGGCTTGTCCACCGGATCCCACCAGTCTTCCTTGTCCTCGACCTCGGGCTTTTCCACCAGCGGCCACAGATCCACGCGCCCGGGCATGGCATCCTTGAACGCCTTGTGCCGCTGGTCAGTGGTGAACCCGGCCTCTTCACGGCCATCGAACACGCGATCGACCAGCCCCAGGATCGCCCCGGCGGAGCGGAAGGAATACTCCAGTTCCAGCACTTGCAGGGGCTGGCCCGTCTCGGCTAGCTGGGCGCCGAAATCGGCGCGCATCCGGTCAAACCCCGAGGGGTCGGCGCCCTGGAAGGAATAGATCGACTGTTTCTTGTCGCCGACCACGAAAATGGTGCGTTCCACGCCATCGCGGGCGCCCGCGCCGGAGGTGAACTCGCGCGCCAGCGCCGCGATCACCTGCCATTGCACCGGGCTGGTGTCCTGCGCCTCATCCACCAGGATATGGTCGATGCCGCCGTCCAGGCGCCAGAGAACCCATTGGGACACAACGGTATTCGTCAGCAGCTCTCGGGTGCGCAGGATCAGGTCATCGAAATCCAGCCAGCCGCGTGCCTCTTTCGCGCGGGCATAACGGGGCAGGAAGGCGCGGGCGAAATCCTGCAGCACCTGCGCCTTGTCCCGGGCCAGCAGGGCCACCCGCAGCTCACGCGCCTCGGCCACGCGCGCCTGCCAGTCCTCGATCTCGGGCATCAGATGGGCGTTCGCTTTCTTCACCCCGGCAGAGGGGAAGCGGGAGGAGGGCGAGAAGGGCTCCTTCGCCGTGGCGCCGGTGAGGAAGACATCCTCCAGCACCGACAGGGCCGCCAGCGACGGCTCGGACAGCACCGACAGCTTGTGCAACGCGGTCTCATCGCCCTTGGTGGTGCCGCCGCGCAGCGCCTCGACCAGATGACCCAGCCGTTCCATGTCGGCGCGGGTGAAGGCCAGATCCAACACCGCCTCGGGGGTCATCCCCGGCGGCAGGTCCAAAAGCTCGTCCAGCGCGTCTCCATCCGGTTCCGTATCGAAAAGGTCGCGGTACTGGGCGATCTCGCCGGTCAGGCCGCGGAAATTCTCATCCGTGGTCAGCAGGGCCGCGCGGCTGAGGACCCCGGCGTCCTCGCTTTCCGCGATCTCCTCGACCACGGCGTCGCGCAGGATCAGGGCGTTGCGGTCGTCGACCTCCTGGAACTGCGGCGACACCCCGGCCTCCAGCGGGAAGCGGCGCAACAGGGCGGCGCAGAAGCTGTGAATCGTCTGGATCTTCAGCCCGCCGGGCGTCTCGATGGCGGAGGCAAAGAGCGTGCGCGCCCGTGCCAGCCGGGCGCCGTCGATCACATCCTCGACGCCCAGGCGCTGCAAGGCTTCGCGCAGATCAGCATCGTCCAGCATGGCCCATTCGCCCAGGCGCTGGAACAGGCGGTTCTGCATCTCCGACGCGGCGGCCTTGGTATAGGTCAGGCACAGGATGTTCTGCGGCGACACGCCGCCCAGCAACAGCCGCGCCACCCGGTCGGTCAGCACGCGGGTCTTGCCCGAGCCGGCGTTGGCGGCCAGCCAGGTGGAGCGGCCAGGTTCTGCCGCACGGATCTGCCGGTCGGAGGCGGGATCGCGTTTCATGGCTCGCCCCCTCGCATCACCAGCGGCGTTAACAAGGCCGCGTCGGTGTCGTCCCATTCGCCGAAGCGCGCCAGCTGGTCGTAATCGCTGCCCGTGCGCATCTCTTCCATGGCGCGCCGCGCGGTGTAGCCCTTCACCGGATCGGCCCAGGCGCGGGCCAGCTCGGTGAATTTCTCCCAGACCAGCGCCGGGCTTTCCTCGTCCAGCGGCGCCTCGACCTCCTTCGGGTTGGTGCCCAGCCCGATGTAGGTGGCGCGGGCCACGTCGCGGGGGCCGATGCGGGCAAATCCGGCCTGTTCGGCAATCGCGGCCTCCAGCAGCAGCTGCTTGTCGAAGGCCTTCTGCTGCGCCTTGCTGGGCGGCTCGCCGGTCTTGTAGTCGAAAAGATGCACACGGCCCTGGGCGTCGATGTCCACCCGGTCGGCCTTGGCGGCCAGGGTGATGCCCAACTCCGCAATCGTGGCTTCACCCTTCTCTTCCGTATAGACGGTCACGGCCTCAGCCTGGCGCGCCGCCTCGCCGGCGATGAACCAGTCGGCGTTGCGGTCCAGCCGCGCCAGCCACAGCGCGCGGGCCTCGCCCCAGGGCACGTCGGCGTCCAGCACATCGGCCACAGTGGACAGCAGCGCGCCGCGGGTCAGCGGGATCTGCCCGGCGTTGACGCCCTGCACAAAGGTTTCGATGGCGGTGTGGGACACGATCCCGCGCATCATCGCGTCGGGGTCGCGCATCAACGGGTTCAGCCGGCGCAGGCGCAGGATGCGCTTGGCGTAGATCGCGTAGGGGTCGCGGATCAGGTGGCGGATGTCGGTCACCCAGTAGGTGCGCGGCCGCGCGGCGACGGGCGGCGCGGGCGAGGGGCGCGGGGCCTTGGGCGCGCTGATCGGCGCCTCTACCTGGCGCACCAGGTCCAGCCAGTGGGCGCCGCGCGCCTCCATCTCGGCCAGCGCCTCGGGGCCGCCCTGGCCGGGCAGGCCGTTCAGCAGGTTGGTCAGCCGGTTCAGCCAGCGCGAGGGGACGGTTTCGGCGTCCTGGTTTCGGGTGGCGCGGGTCAGCCAGACCTCGCGCGCGGCGACGGCCTGTTGAAAATCATGGGCCGAAAGTCCGATCTTGCGTTCCGGCAGCAGCAGCCCCGCGGCCTTGCGCATCTGGCGGTTCAGCCAGGGATCGGGCTGTGTCGCCTCGGGCCAGCTGCCCTCGTTCAGCCCGCCCAGGATCACCAGGTCGGCGCCCTGCACACGCGCCTCCAGCGTGCCCCAGATCAGGATTTTGGGGTGCGGCTCATCGGGGTTGCGGACCTCCTCGGTGGCCAGAATGGCGCCGGCCAGATCGCCATAGTCGCGGGCCGAGAGAGCATCGCCATGGGGGGCATCCTCGGCCAGCCGGTCCATCACGCCGCGCGCCTTCTCGCCCGCGTCCCGCAGCCAGAGGGTGCCGCTGCTGGCCGGATCGGTGCCGCGCGCGATGGCCTCGGCCAGGGCGATGTGATCGGCCACGCGATCCTCCAGCGGCACCGGGTCGGGCGTCGCGGCGGCGAAGGCGGTGGTGCAAAGCCACTCGGCCCAGGGGGTGGCCAGCGCCTCTTCCCGGGTGGCGGCAAAGGCGCGGATGTCATCGGGGCCGGGATGGGGCCGCGCCTCTCCACGCAGGTAAAGCTCCAGCCCGCGCGTCAGGTCCAGGTGTGTGCCGCGCCCCTCGCCACTATGCGTCAGCGGATGTTTCAGCAAAGACAGCAGCTGCACCGCCGTCGGCGGCGCGTGCAGCAGGTCCGCCACCTGGCGCAGCAGGCGGCCCGGCGCGGTGGTTTGCAGGGGCGTGCCGCCGCTGTCGTCCGGGGTGATGCCCCAACGGGTCAACGCGGCGGAGACCTGGCGCGTCAGCATCCGGTCGGGGGTGATAAGGGCGGCGGTCTGTCCCTCTTCGGCGGCCATACGCAGGCGCAGGGCGATGGCCATGGCCTCGGCCCGCGGGCCCGGCGCCTTTACCAGGGTGATGCCTTCGGTGGGCGGGCCAAGGGCGCCCAGCCCGGGGCCTTCCTCCAGCCACTGGTGGGTGACGGGCGCGGGGCGCAGGGCCAAGGACAGCAGGCGGTTGCGCGCGCTGTCCTCGGCCTGGTCGGCGGCGGCGCCCTCGACCCAGTTGCCCACCTCGCCGGGCTCCAGTCCGAGGCCCAGCATCAGCTTGCGGAACCGGTACTGCGGGTGGTCCTCGCCGGTCAGCGGGTCGTCCAGTTCCGACCAGATCGCGTCGGGCAGGTCGAAATCATAGCCGGGCAGTACCACGGCGCCCTGCGGCAGCCGCGCCACGGCCTGCATCAGCAAGTGGGTGGCGCCGCGCGACCCGGTGGAGCCCGCCAGGATCACCGGATGCTGCGGCGGGTTTTCCTCCCACTCCGCGATCAGCGTCTCGACCACGCGGCGCTGGCGTTCCTCGGGGTCCGGCAGATCGTCGCTGCGCGGGATCTGCCCGACGATCTCCAGGAACCGCTGCGCCCGTGCCCAGTGGCCGGACAGGTCAGACACGTCCAGCGCGGCGATGTCGTCCAGCGTGACCCGCTCGCCCTGCATCTCGTCCAGCAGCCGTGCCAGGCTGTCGGCCAGGTCGTAAAGCGCGGCGCGCGGCGCCAGGTCCGGTTCCGCGTCCAGCAGGGCGGAGATCAGGCGGATCAGCTCCAGACGCCTGCGAATGGCAGAGACAGAGGGCGGGATCGCGGCGCGGCAGTCGAGGCCGGTCAGCAGGTCGATCCGCGGCAGCAGCCGGGCCGGGCCGCTATCGTAGAGGCGGCGCAGGCGACGGGCCATGCGGCGAGTGTTCACCACGATCTGCACCCGGGCGCGGGCATGGGGCGGGGCGTCGCCCAGCCGGTCCTCCAGCCCCCGCAGCAGTTCGGCGGGGAAATCCGCGCCGGGCGGAAGGCCGAAAAGGCGCGGCCCGGGCCGGTCGAAGAGGCGCAGCTCAGTCATCGGCCAGCATGTCCTCGGCCATGGGAATGCAGTCTGGGCGGCCGACGTCGCACCACAGGCCCGGGTAGGCCAGCAGGTAGAGCCGGTCATGGGCCAGGGCGCGGCGCCACAGCTCCCACATGGAGAAGGTCGGGCCCTCGATCCCGTCCATCAGCCGGGTGTCGATGATCTGTGCCCCGGAATAGATCGCGCCGGGTCCGGGGGTGCCGCGCCCTTCGTTGTCGGTGGTGAAATCCCCCGGTCCGACATGGCCGCGCGCCTGATCGCGCGGCACGCACAGCAGCAGGGCGTCCATCTTCGCCGGGTCCCAGGCGCGCGCGAGCAACGGCAAGGCGGCGGGGCCTTTCCAGACCGCATCGGTGTTCAGGGTGAAAACCGCCCCCTCGCCCAGGGCTGGCAGGGCATTGCGCAGACCGCCCCCGGTGTCGAGGATCGCGGGCGCCTCGCGCAGCACGGTCACGTCACTCCCGTCGAAATGCGCCTCTACCTGCTCGGCGCGGTAATGGGCATTGGCGACGGTCTTCAGCCGCAGGTCGCCGCGTTGCGCCAGGGCGTGGTCGATCAGCGGCCGGCCCGCGACCTCGACCAGGGGTTTCGGCCGGTCGTCGGTCAGGGGCCGCATGCGCGTGCCCAGACCGGCGGCGAAAAGCATCAGGGCTGCGGGACGGTCGCGCATTTGTCTCTCAGGGTCTGGAGGATCTCGGGGGTGGGCTCGGGCAGGTCGGTCAGGAGACGCTCGCGCAGCGGCTCCAGCCCCGGCCGATCGAGGCTGCGGCACAGCAGGCCCCAGACCCGGGGGATGAAATCGACGTAGCGCGGGCGGCCATAGTGCATCGACAGCCGGGCGAAGACGCCGAGGATGCGCAGGTTGCGCTGTACGCCCAGCAAGTCATAGGCGCGGCGGAAGGTGTCCGGGTCGCGGCCCGTGGCTGCGGCGAAACGGGGCACCATGGCGTCTTCCAGCGCCGGGTCCACATCACGCCGCGCGTCCTGCAGCATCGAGACGAGGTCATAGGCCGGGTGCCCCAGCATGGCGTCCTGGAAATCCAGCAGGCCGGTGCGGGCGGCGCCCTCGCGGTTGGGTAGCCACAGCAGGTTCTCGGCGTGGTAATCGCGCAGGATGACGACGGGCGGTTCGTCCTCCAGCGTGGCCAGCAGCGGTTGCAGGGTTGTGACGAAGAAGGGCAGGTTGCGCACCCCCTGCCCCGTGGCGCCCGCCTGATACCAGGTGTAGGCCAGCACGCTCATCTGCGTCATGGTGCCGGTGTCATAGGCGGCCAGCCGCTCGGGTGGTGGCGCGGCATGCAGCACGCGCAGCGCCTCGGCGGCGGCATCGTAGAGCGGTGCGGCCAGGGCGGGATCCTCGGCGATCACCCGGGCGTAGAGCGCATCGCCCAGATCCTCCAGCAGCAGCAGACCGGCCTCGGCGTCCTCCTTCAGCAATGCGGGCGCCGACAGGCCCAGGCCCGCGAGGTGCCGCGCCATGGCGCAGAAGGGGCGGATGTCCTCACCGCTGCCCGGAGGCGCGTCCATCAGAACGGCGGTGGCGCCGTCGGCGCGGTGCAGCCGCTGGTAGCTGCGCAGCGAAGCATCGCCGGCCAGCGGGCGCAGCTCTGCCCCCGCCCAGTCGGTGCCGGAGAGGAAGGCGCGTTTCTCGGCGTCGCGGCTCATGCGTCGGTCTCTTTCAGGATCTCGGTCAGAAGGGGCTGCCAGCGGGCGGGGGCATGGATCACCAGCCGCCGCGCCTCGCCGTCATTGTCGGGCAGGGCCGTCATTTCCAGCGACAGGGCGTCGGCGGGGGTCAGGTCGGCCAGGCGGTCGGGCCATTCGACCAGGCAAATGGCGGTCTCGAAGGCCTCTTCGAGGCCCAGCTCCACCACCTCCATCGGGTCGGACAGGCGGTAAAGGTCGGCATGCCACAGCGGGCCGCGCGTGGTGTCGTATTCCTGCACCAGGGTGAAGGTAGGCGAGGGCACATCCTCCGGCTCCGCCAGCAGGGACTGGATCAGCGCGCGGGCGAAATGGGTCTTGCCAGCGCCGATGCCGCCCGACAGCAGGATCACGTCGCCGGGCGCCAGGCGTGCGCCAAGGCGGCGGGCCAGCCCTGCGGTAGCCTCTGGCGCGGGAAGGAAGATGTCTTGAAACGGGGTGCTGCTCATCCCTGTCGACATTACCCGGCAGGCCAGCCCCCGCAAGCGGGTTTCGTGGGCGGCAGCCTCCCCCGGCGGTCAGGCGCGTGGATCAGGGCCGCGCATCGGCCCCCCTTGCCACGGACCTGCCGGTCAGGCGCTGTCGAGCCGTTCGGGCGATTGCAGCGGCACGAATTGACCCGGTCGCGCGCCGAAGCTGACCATGCGCGCGCCGCCGGCCAAGCATAGCACGGTGCAGCTGACCGGGCCGCGCCCTTTCAGGACGACCTCATGCCGGGCGCCATCGCCGCCGCGATAGAGTTCCAGCTGCCGGCGCACCGGTTCCAGCGCGGCACTGTCCTCGCTTTGCCCGGCCCAGAGGCGCAGGGCATCGTCGGTAGTGACCCCGGCCAGATCGGTGACCTCGGGCAGGCCGAAAAGCTGGCGATAGGCGCTGTTGCAGTAGGACAGCGTGCCCGAGGCGTCGAAGATGGCGATGCCGTCGGTGAAGGCGTCCAGCACGCTTTGCGACAGCGACAACTGCTGGCGGAAGCGGCGGGTCATGGCGATCTGGTCGGTGATATCCTCGAACAGGAAGGCCACGGCGCCATTGGGATGGGGCCGCCCGCTGACCCGGTAGATCGCGCCGCCGGGCAGGCTCCAGGTGTCCTGATAGCGGCCGTCGGTGGCGGCGCTGACCAGATGCGACAGGTGTTCGCGCCAGGTGGCGTAGTTCTTCGGCTCCGGCATGATCTGTCGGTCGCGCAGGTGGTCGAAGAAATGCGACAGCGCCGGGCGCGAGGCCAGGAATTCCGCGCTGAGTTGCGTGAGGTCCAGCAGCGCGGGGTTGAACAGGATCAGCTGCCGGTCGCGGTCGAAGATTGCCAGCCCGGTGGACAGCTGGGCAAAGGTCTTGGTCAGGGTCTGGACGAAGTCGCGCTGCGCCCGTTCGGCCTCGACCAGGGCGGTGACGTCCTGCGCGGCACAGTCCCAGGCGCCGGCACTGCGTCGGGCCGAGATGTCGAGCCACCTTTCGCCCTGGCGTCCGTCCACGGGGAGGCGGGCGCGGTAGGTGAAGCCGGGCCGTTCCTCGCTATGTTCGTCGCTGCGTCGCAGGGGCGCCAGGATGTCGGCAGAGGTTTGCAGCCGCGCCGCGATCTTCTCATAGGCCGCATTGCCATCCTCGATCAGCCCGTCGTCGGTCATCACCCAGCTGGGGATCGGCAGGTGTTCGAACCGGTCCTCCAGCGGGATCCCTGCGCCGCCTGTGGGGGGCGCGCCCAGGTCCGGGCCCGCCTGGAAACCGTCCGGCTCGAAACCGGCGTGGGATGGCGGTTTCATCTGAGACGGGCGCGCGCGCACTGGCCGGTCCCTTTGGCGCGATCGCACCAGGATCAGCGCGGCAAGGGTCAGCGCAAGGCTGAGTGGCAGGGCCAGGGCGAGTTCGAAAAGGGTCAGGCTCTTGAATGAGTTGACGTCAATTGGCGTCACGGGAAAATCCTCCTGCTCAGCCGGAAGCATGCTGAGGCAAGAGTAAAGAATTGATTAACCAATCTCTCCGACCCGGCGACCCCGGGCGACAAGAGATGCGACTGGGCGTCACACGAAGGGGATGTTGCGACCGGGGGGCAGGGCATTGTCCCCTTCGCGGGCGTCGATCACCCGGCGCGGCCATGTCACCTCTACGATGGCCCCGCGCAGGCCCGGGTGGGCGCCGTCGGTCATCTCCGCTGCCGGGGTGTCGGCATTGGCGAAGATCAGCTCGGCCCCCGTGCGTTCCAGTAGCGTCTTGGCGATGAAGAGCCCCAGGCCCATGCCTTCGTACCCCGGCCGTTCCTGGCTTTCGGAAAAGGACCAGCGCCGGCGCATGAAAGGGTCGCCGATGCGCCCCAGAGCCGTCTGCGAGAAGCCCCGCCCGTCGTCGAGGATCCGGACCGAGATCGTGTCCTCGGTCCAGCGGCTTTCGACACGCACCTCGGACCGGGCGAAATCGACGGCGTTCTGCACCAGGTTGCGCAGCCCGTGGATCAGCTCAGGCCGGCGCAGGATGGCGGGGGGTGGGGTGTCCCCGTCGCCGTGGGTGAAATGGATCTCGATCCCCCGGTCGCGGTGCGGTTCGGCGGCCTCCTCGACCACGGTCGACAGGGGCGCCTGGCGCATGTGCAGATCATCCTTCCCGGCCCGCCCCATCGACCGCAGGATGTCGCGACACCGGTCGGCCTGGTCGCGGATCAGCCGGGCATCCTCGGCCAGCTCTGGGTGATCCTCCAGCTCATCCATCAGCTCGGCCGAGGTCAGCTTGATCGTTGCCAGGGGCGTGCCCAGCTCATGCGCGGCGGCGGCGACCACGCCGCCGAGGTCGGTCAGCTTCTGCTCGCGGGCCAGGGCCATCTGGGTGGCCTGCAGGGCGTCGGACATGGAGTGCATCTCGTTCACGATCCAGCGCGAGTAGATGCCGAGGAAGATCACCGCGATGACGATGGCCAGCCAGTTGCCGAACAGGAAGACCTGCGCCACCTCCAGGATCTGCCCGTCGGCGGTGCGCAGCGGCAGGTGGAACTCGGCCAGCAGGGTGACCAGCACGATGGCGGTGGAACCGACGAACAGCGTCATCCGCGCCGACAGCGCCAGCGCCGAGACGGTCGCCGGCCCAACGATCAGGATCGAGAAGGGGTTGTGCAACCCGCCGGTGATGTACAGCAGCGCCCCCAGTTGCAGCAGGTCGAACAGCACCATGGCGAGGTTTTCGACCTCGTTCAGGCGCTTGCTTTCGGGGAAGACGAAGCCGGTGATCAGGTTGGAGATCACCGACAGGCCGATGACGAAGAGACAGGCGCCGTATTCCAGTTGCAGCCCGTAGATCTGCCCGGCCACCACCAGCGCCGACAGCTGGCCGCAGATCGCCCCCCAGCGAAGCAGGACCAGCGTGCGCAGACGGATCCAGTTGCCGCGGTACTGGCCCTGCGGCAGGGATATTTCGGCCGTGTCGGGGTGTGTGTCCGGCGAGGCCATGGCATGCTCCTGTCTGTCCGGCGCCTGCGGCGCCCGTCGTTGATAGGGGGCCGCGCCCACCAAGGCAATGCGACGGCCCGCCCCCGGTCGGTGCCGCGGGTCGGCGCCCTGCCCCTGCGGCAAAGTGATCCGCGCCGGTTTGACGGCTTGGAATCAGCACATTAATACTGTTTGAGGCGTGCTTCGGGCCGCCCTTTGACCACCTTCATGGGACAGGACGACATGACCGACCTGCGCGAGATCGGCGAAGACCGGTCGCTTCTTATTCTCGACGACGACGAGCCCTTCCTGAAACGCCTGGCCAAGGCGATGGAGAAGCGCGGTTTCGACGTCGAGACGGCCGAGACCGTGGCCGCCGGTCGCGCCATCGCCACCGCCCGTCCGCCTGCCTACGCGGTCTGCGACCTGCGGCTGGAGGATGGCAATGGCCTGGATGTGGTCGAGGTGCTGCGCGAAAAGCGCCCGGATGCCCGGATCGTCGTGCTGACCGGCTATGGCGCCATTGCCACCGCCGTGGCCGCGGTGAAGGTCGGCGCCACCGACTACCTGGCCAAACCCGCCGACGCGACGGACATCGTCAACGCCCTGCTGGCCACCGGCGATGAGCTGCCGCCGCCGCCGGAAAACCCGATGAGCGCCGACCGGGTCCGCTGGGAGCATATTCAGCGCGTCTACGAGCTCTGTGACCGCAACGTCTCCGAAACGGCCCGCAGGTTGAACATGCACCGTCGGACATTGCAGCGAATTCTCGCCAAACGCTCGCCGCGGTGAGGAATTGGTGACATCCCGGGCGAAAGCTCGCTATGTGCTGCGTTAACTATGTTTGCATCGGAAAAACGCACCGATGTTCCGGTTTCCTGTGGTGGACCGCTAGTGGATAGGGACGGCATCCCCGCTTCGGGAGGTGCCTCCGGGTCTTCCAGGCCGGCCCCCTGCCCCTAGTTGCCCCGACCCGGATCCGGGACGAGGCACGTGAGGTCTGAGGGGGCCGCGACCACTTGACGAAAAAGACACCTGTACCGCAGGAAACGCCCGCCTCGACCGGTGCGGGAGCAAACGAACGCACCGCTGTGCGGGCCGACGGCAAGGCGACCCGGGACAAGATCCTGGATGCGGCCGAGACGGCCTTTGCCACGGGCCCCTACGACGCGGTGTCCCTGCGCCGGATCACCGGCGAAGCCGGGGTGAACCTGGCGCTGGTGAAATACTACTTCTCGTCGAAGGAAAACCTGTTTGCCGCGGCCATCGCCCGCCGGGCGCCGGATCTGTCGCGCCTGCGCCTGGAGCGACTGGCAGAGCTTCGGGCGGCGGGTACGCTGGACAGCGAAACCCTGGTGGCCACCTACATGCGCCCGCTCTTCGACAAGATGAAATCGCAGGACCCCGGCTGGGTCAGCTATGTCCGGATGCTCGCCTACACTGTTCAGGACGGTCGTTTCGAGGCTCTGATCTCAGAACATTTCGACGAGGTGGCTCTGGCCTATGTCGAGGCGATCCGCGCCTCCCTGCCCGAAGCGCGGGAGGAAGATGTGCTCTGCGGGCTGACCTTCCTGCTGGCGCTGACGATGCGCTGCCTGTCGGGTGAAATGGGCCCGGCGACGGTGGCGCTCGGCCGGGTGGATTTCTCGGACCTCGACGCGATCTACGAGCGGCTGATGCCCTTCTGCAGCGCCGGCCTGATGCGGATGAGCGAGCTGCGCTGATCGACTTTCTGGACTAAACGCCAAGGTCGAATGAAAGACGGGCGGACCCGAAGGCCCGCCCGTTGTCTCTGTCCGGCCCGGTTGCGCCTGGCGCGCGGGCCTCAGGCCTTCAGCCGTGCGGCGTGCCAGTCCAGGTGCTCGCCCATGAAGGTCGAGATGAAGTAGTAGGAGTGGTCATAGCCTTCCTGCATGCGCAGGGTCAGCGGCTGGTCCTTCTCCTTGCAGACCTCTACCAGCAGCTCCGGCTTCAGCTGCCCTTCCAGGAAATTGTCCGCGCTGCCCTGGTCGACCAGCAGGTCGGGCAGACGGGCGCCATCCTCGATCAGGGCGCAGGCGTCATACTGACGCCAGGCGGATTTGTCCGCGCCGATGTAGCCGGTCAGGGCCTTCTCGCCCCAGGGGCAGTTCAGCGGGCTGACGATGGGCGCGAAGGCCGACACCGCCTTGTAGCGGTCGGCATTGCGCAGCCCGATGGTCAGTGCACCATGGCCGCCCATGGAATGACCCATGATCCCCTGGCGGGTCATGTCGGCGGGGAACTGATCGGCGATCAGCGCCGGCAGTTCCTCTTCGATATAGGCCTGCATGCGGTAGTTGGCGGCAAAGGGCTCTTCGGTGGCGTTGACATAGAACCCGGCGCCGAGACCGAAGTCATAGGCGCCTTCCGCATCATCCGCGACGCCCTCGCCGCGGGGCGAGGTGTCGGGGGCCACGAAGATCAGGCCGTGCTTGGCGCAATGGGCGCGAAACTCGCCTTTTTCCGTCACGTTGGCATGGGTGCAGGTCAGGCCCGACAGGTACCAGACCACCGGCAGGGTTTCCCCCTCCGCGTGATCGGGCACGAAGACCGAGAATGTCATCTCGGTCCCCGTCTCCGTCGAGACATGCTTGTAGACACCCTGCGTGCCACCGAAGGCGCGATTGGTGCTGACGGTTTCCATCAGAAGACCACCACGGAGCGGATGCTCTCGCCGGCGTGCATCAGGTCGAAGCCCTTGTTGATCTCTTCCAGCGTCAGGACGTGGGTGATCATCGGGTCGATCTCGATCTTGCCGTTCATGTACCAGTCGACGATCTTCGGCACCTCGGTGCGGCCCTTCATGCCGCCGAAGGCGGAGCCCTTCCAGACGCGCCCCGTCACCAGCTGGAACGGACGGGTGGAGATCTCCTTGCCCGCCTCGGCCACGCCGATCACGGTCGACACACCCCAGCCCCGGTGGCAGGCTTCCAGCGCCTGGCGCATCACCATGGTGTTGCCGGTGCAGTCGAAGGTGTAATCGCCGCCGCCGTCGGTCATGGCGATCAGGTGCTGCACGATGTCGCCGTCGATCTTCGAGGGGTTCACGAAGTCGGTCATGCCGAATTTGTAGCCCCACTCGGCCTTGGCGTCGTTCAGGTCCACGCCGATGATCTTGTCCGCGCCGACCATGCGGGCGCCCTGGATCACGTTCAGGCCGATGCCGCCCAGGCCGAAGACGATGACGTTCGAACCCGGCGTCACCTTGGCGGTGTTGGTCACCGCGCCGACGCCGGTGGTCACGCCGCAGCCGCAGTAGCAGGCCTTGTCGAAGGGCGCATCCTCGCGGATCTTCGCCACGGCGATCTCGGGCACCACGATGAAGTTCGAGAAGGTCGAGCAGCCCATGTAGTGGTAGATCGCCTCGCCCTTGTAGGACATGCGCGAGGTGCCGTCGGGCATCAGGCCCTGGCCCTGGGTCGAGCGGATGGCGGTGCACAGGTTGGTCTTGCCCGAGAGGCAGGATTTACACTGGCGGCACTCGGGGGTGTAGAGCGGGATGACGTGATCGTCCTGCTTGACCGATTTCACGCCCGGCCCCACGGCCCGGATGACGCCGGCGCCTTCGTGCCCCAGCACGGAGGGGAAGATGCCTTCGCTGTCGAGGCCGTCCAGGGTGTAGGCATCGGTGTGGCAGATGCCGGTGGCCATGATCTCGACCAGGACCTCGCCCTCCTTCGGGCCTTCCAGGTCGAGCTCGACGATTTCCAGAGGTTTCTTCGCCTCGAAGGCGACGGCTGCACGGGTTTTCATGGTAGCTCGCTCCGTAATGGGGATGCCTTCACAAACCACAGGTCGGCATGTCGGGAAAGACCAGAAACGAAGAGAAGGGCAGACGATTGCGACGCTTCACGCGCTGCCCGCGACATGGCGCGGCGATGCGGCATAGGCGGGACGAAAAACGGCGCCCCCGGGATGAGGGCGCCGCAAGTCATTGATAGTTATGGCCTATCGCGTGATAGCTCAGACGGCCTCAAGCGCCACGGCAATGCCCTGGCCGACGCCGATGCACATGGTCGACAGGGACTTCTCGCCCGACTTCAGCTGCAGCGCGGCGGTGCCGGTGATGCGCGCGCCGGACATGCCCAGGGGGTGGCCCAGGGCGATGGCGCCGCCGTTGGGGTTCACCCGCGGGTCGTCATCGGCAATGCCCAGATCGCGCAGCGTGGCGAGGCCCTGGGAGGCGAAGGCCTCGTTCAGCTCGATCACGGCGAAGTCTTCCTGGGCAAGACCCAGACGCGCCATCAGCTTCTTCGAGGCGGGCGCGGGGCCGAAGCCCATGATCCGCGGCGGCACGCCGGCGGTGGCGCCGCCCAGCACGCGAGCGATCGGGGTCAGCCCGTGTTTCTTCGCCGCCTCGGCGGAGGCCAGGATAAGACCCGCCGCGCCGTCGTTGACGCCCGAGGCATTGCCCGCCGTCACCGTGCCGCCTTCGCGGAAGGGCGTCGGCAGCTTGGCCAGCTTTTCCAGCGTGGAGGCGCGGGGGTGTTCGTCGGTGTCGAAGATCAGGTCGTCCTGCTTGCGACGCTTGATCGTGACCGGCACGATTTCCTGCGCCAGGCGACCATTGGCGATGGCGGCGGCGGCCTTTTCCTGGCTGTTCAGGGCGAACTTGTCCTGGTCTTCGCGGGAGATGTTGAAGTCCTCGGCGACGTTCTCGCCGGTTTCGGGCATCGATTCCACGCCGTACTGCTTCTTCATCAGCGGGTTGACGAAGCGCCAGCCGATGGTGGTGTCGTAGACCGCGTTGTTGCGCGAGAACGCGGTTTCGGCCTTGGGCATCACGAAGGGCGCGCGGGACATGCTTTCCACGCCGCCGGCGATCATCAGGTCGGCCTCACCGGCCTTGATGGCACGGGCGGCGGTGATGATGGCGTCCATGCCGGACCCGCAGAGGCGGTTCATGGTGGTGCCGGTGACATTGACCGGCAGGCCTGCCAGCAGCGCCGACATGCGGGCCACGTTGCGGTTGTCCTCGCCGGCCTGGTTGGCGCAGCCGAAGATCACGTCGTCGACGGCTTCCCAGTCGACGGAGGTGTTCCGCTCCATCAGGGCCTTTAGCGGCAGGGCGGCCAGATCATCGGCCCGGACGGTGGCCAGCGTGCCGCCGAAACGGCCGATGGGGGTGCGGATGTAGTCGCAGATGTAGACTTCGGTCATGTGATCCTCCTCGGGCCCTGTCGACCCGTTTCAACTGGTCCGCCCGGCGGCACGCCGGGCAGCCCCCGACCTCCCCCCAGGGAGGGGGCTATCGCCCCCTCCCGAGGTCGGGCGCTGCCCTTCGTTCCGAAGCGGCGCCCATGGGTCTTTCGTTGGGCGGGGGCCACCCCGCCCCGGTTGTCAAAGCTCGGGCACCACCAGATCGGCCACGTCGCCCTCGGTGTGCAGCGGCGCGCCGGTGACGGCCTGCAGATCGTCCATGGACATCCCGGCCAGCTTCTCGCGCAGGACGAAATGGCCATCCACGATGTCCACCACCGCCAGCGAGGTATAGACGCGGGTCACGCAGCCCACCCCGGTCAGCGGGAAGGTGCAGGCATCGACCAGCTTCGGGTCGCCCTTCTTGGTGACGTGGTCGGTCAGCACGGCCACGCGTTTCGCGCCATGCACCAGGTCCATCGCGCCGCCCACGGCCGGAACACCCTTGTTGCCGACGCGCCAATTGGCCAGGTCGCCGTTCTGCGCCACCTGCAACGCGCCCAGTATGGCCACGTCCAGATGCCCGCCGCGCACCATGCCGAAGCTGTCGGCGTGGTGGAAGAAGGACGCGCCGGGTTTCAGCGTCACGGCCTTCTTGCCGGCGTTGATCAGGTCCCAGTCCTCGGTGCCCGGCTCGGGCGCAGGGCCGAAGCCCAGCAGGCCGTTTTCCGTGTGGAAGACCGGCGTGCGGCCCTCGACGGTGTATTGCGCCACCATCTCGGGGAAGCCGATGCCGAGGTTGACGTAGGCGCCATCCTCGATGTCCTGCGCCGCGCGCCAGGCGATCTGGGCGTTGGAAAGCTTAAGCTCGCTCATATTCAACTCCTGCGCGGATAAGGGCCTCTTCCTGCTGCGGATCGGCCACCTCGACGACGTGATCGACGAAGATGCCGGGGGTATGGACCTGCTCGGGGTCGATGCCGCCGGGCTCCACAACCTTGGTGGCCTGTACGATGGTCGTCGTCGCCGCCGCGGCCATCAGCGGGGAGAAGTTCCGCGCCGCCATGCGGTAGGTCAGGTTGCCGAAATGATCGGCCAGCTCGGCCTTGATCAGGGCGAAATCGGCCTTCAGCCAGCGTTCCTGCACGTAGTGCTTGCCGTCGAATTCGGCGGTCGGCTTGCCCTCTGCAAGCTCGGTGCCATAGCTCGCCGGGGTATAGAAGGCGGGGATCCCCGTGCCTCCGGCGCGGATCCGCTCGGCCAGGGTGCCCTGGGGCACCAGCTCCAGCTCGATCTCACCGGCCATGTAGCGGTCGGTGAAGGCGCGCGGATCGCTCGACTTGGGGAAGGAGCAGATCATCTTCTTCACCATGCCGGCGTCGATCATCGCCGCGATGCCGATCTTGCCGTTGCCGGCGTTGTTGTTGATGACGGTCAGGTCCTTGGGGCCGGCGTCGATCAGGGCGTGGATCAGCTCGATCGGGTTTCCCGATCCGCCGAAGCCGCCGATCATCACCGTGGCGCCATCCTTGATCCCGGAAACGGCCTCTTCCAGGCCGGGGAGTCTCTTGTCCATGCGGATCCTCCTTTGCTGAGGCGAGTCATACGCCCCGACAGGGATCGACGTCCACGGGGTTTGTGCGTTATGCTCCCTTTGTACGGATAGCGCACAAAAGACCCGACAGGAGGCTCCATGGCCCTGAACCAACGCGACATGATCTCTGGCCTCGCGAAGGGGCTGCGGGTGATCGAGGGGTTCACCGCCGACCACCCGCGCCAGTCGATCAGCGACGTGGCGGAGGCGACAGGGCTGGATCGCGCCACCGCGCGGCGCTGCCTGCTGACCCTGACGGAGCTGGGATATGCCGCCCATGACGGCAAGTATTTCACCCTGACGCCCCGGGTCCTGCGTCTGGGCACCGCCTGCCTGGCCACCCGGCCCCTGGCTCAGATGGTGCAGCCCTGGCTGGATCAGCTGTCGGAGGAGCTGGGCGAAAGCTCTTCCGTCTCGGTGCTGGACGAGGGCGAGGTGGTCTATGTGGCCCGCGCCGCACAGCGCAAGGTGATGTCCATCGCCCTGATGCCCGGATCGCGCCTGCCGGCCTATTGCACCTCGATGGGGCGTGTCCTGCTGGCCGCCCTGCCCGAGGCGGAGGCCCGCGCCCGTCTGGACGCGATGAACCTCGCGCCGCGCACGCCGCTGACCCAGACCGACCCGGAGGCGCTGATGGCGCGGCTCGGGCAGGTTCGGGCGCAGGGCTATGAGGTCATCGATCAGGAGGTGGAGATCGGCCTGCGCTCCATCGCCGTGCCGATCGTGGACGCCCACTGCCGCACCGTCGCCGCCCTGAACCTGGGCCTGCCGGTGCGCGACATGCCCGTCGACGACATCCCCACCCGCTACCTGCCCGCCCTGCACCGCCTCCAGGCCGAGTTGAAACGCGTGCTGCGCTAGGGGTAGTATTTTCAAAGAGAAGAGGTGAGGCCGGTCAGCCCCTCACAACGCCGGGCTGCTGCCTTCGACCACCGCTTCCATCGACACGAAGGTGGTGGTGGAGGTGACATGCGGCAGGGTGCTGACTTCTTCACCCATGACGCGGCGGTAATCGGCCATGTCGTGGGAACGCACCTTCAGCAGGTAGTCGAATCCCCCTGCAATCATGTAGCATTCCTCTATCTCGGGCACGCGGCGCACGGCCGCGTTGAAGGCTTCCAGCGCCGCGGGGCGGGTATCGTCCAGGCGCACCTCGACGAAGCTGACATGGGTCAGGCCCAGTTTCCGGGGCGACAAGGTGGCGCGGTAGCCGGTGATGACACCGCTGTCTTCCAGCGCCTTCAGACGGGCCGCAACAGGGGTTTTCGACAAACCAACCTTGCGCGCCAGCTCCGCCACCGGGATGCGGGCATTTCCGGTGAGTTCACGCAGGATCTTTCGATCCGTCGAATCCAGGTTTGATGTGCGCATCGCCTGCCAATACCTCGAAGAAAAGTTCTATCGCCGCCATCATGGCATATCTTTGGGCGAAAGGACTATCGCGAAGTCGATACAACAGCCCTGACCCGGGACGTGCCCGGCGACCGCCCGCCAGGGGGATCACAGAAGGGAGACGACCATGCAGGACCAGACCGCAACGCCGCGTTTCGACGCCCTCGAAGGGGTGGCCAAGCATACCGCCGAAGCGCCGCTGATCGCCGCCCTCGCTGCCGAGGCCGATCTGAGCGAGCAGGCCCGGGCGATGATCTCTCACCGCGCTGCCGACTTGGTGCGCAAGATCCGCACGACGCAGAAACCCACCCTGATGGAGCATTTCCTGGGGGAATACGGGCTGTCCACCCGCGAGGGCGTGGCGCTGATGTGCCTGGCGGAGGCGATGCTGCGGGTGCCGGACCGGCTGACCATCGACGCGCTGATCGAGGACAAGATCGCCCCCAGCGACTGGTCCGCCCACATGGGCCGGGCGTCCTCGCCGCTGGTCAATGCCTCCACCTGGGCGCTGATGCTGACCGGGCGCGTCCTGGATGACGAGGGTCCCCGCATGGCGGCCACCCTGCGCGGCGCCGTGAAACGCCTGGGCGAGCCGGTGATCCGGACCGCCGTGGGCCGCGCCATGCGCGAGATGGGCCGCCAGTTCGTGCTGGGCCAGACCATCGAGAAGGCCATGGACCGCGCCCAGACCCGCGAGGAGCAGGGGTTCACCTACAGCTATGACATGCTGGGCGAGGCCGCGATGACCTCTGCCGATGCGGCGCGCTATGCCCGGGAATATTCCGACGCCATCGACGCCATCGCCAAGGCCTGCACCCATGGGTCGGTCGAGGACAACCCCGGCATCTCGATCAAGCTGTCGGCCCTGCACCCCCGCTATGAGGTCGCCAACGAGGAACGCGTCATGGCCGAGCTGGTGCCCGTGGTGCGCGAACTGGCCCGCAAGGCGCGCGCCGCCGGCATGGGCCTGAACATCGACGCCGAGGAACAGGACCGGCTGGTGATCTCCCTGAAGGTGATCGAGGCGGTGATCTGTGACGAGGCCCTGGCGGGCTGGGATGGCTTCGGCGTGGTGGTGCAGGCCTATGGCAAGCGCGCCAGCCAGACCATCGACTGGCTCTACAAGACCGCGACGAAATACGACCGCCGCATCATGGTGCGCCTGGTGAAGGGCGCCTATTGGGACACCGAGATGAAGCTGGCCCAGGTCGAAGGCCTGCCCGACTTCCCCCTCTTCACCTCCAAGGTTGCGACGGACGTCAGCTATATCGCCAACGCCAAGAAGCTGCTGCAGCGCGCCGACCGGATCTATCCACAGTTCGCCACCCATAACGCGCACACCGTTGCGGCCATCCTGGAGATGGCGGGGGACGAGAAGTACGAATTCCAGCGCCTGCATGGCATGGGCGAGCGCCTGCATGACATCGTGATGAAGGGCACCAAGCATCAGGGCGGCCCGGGCCGTTGCCGGATCTACGCCCCCGTGGGGGCGCACAAGGATCTGCTGGCCTACCTGGTCCGGCGCCTGCTGGAAAACGGCGCCAACAGCTCCTTCGTGAACCAGATCGTCGATGAAGAGGTCTCGCCCGAGGAGATCGCCCGGGATCCCTTTGCTGACCTGCCCGAGGCCCATGCCCCGGCGGGGCTGGTCGCGCCGTCCGAGATCTTCGGCGAAGGCCGGGTGAACAGCCGTGGGTTCGACCTGACCGATGCGCGAACCCTCAGCATGATCGAGGCGGCGCGCGATATCACCGTGCCGGACGCCGGGCCGATCACCGTGGGTCCCGCAAGCGGCACCGCGCGCGACGTGCTGAACCCCGCTGACGGCACGGTCGTGGCGCAGGTCACCGAGGCCGACGAGGCCTGCGTGACGGCCGCCATCGACGCGGCCGCGCCCTGGGATGCCACCCCCGAGGAGCGCGCCGAGGTGCTGCGCCGCGCCGCCGATCTCTACGAGGCGAACTTCGGCCCCTTCTTTGCCGTGCTGGCGCGCGAGGCGGGCAAGTCGCTGCTGGATGCGGTGGGCGAGTTGCGCGAGGCCGTGGATTTCCTGCGCTACTACGCGGGCGAGGGCGCCCGGCGCGAGGATGCCGCGCGCGGCATCTTCACCGCGATCAGCCCCTGGAACTTCCCGCTGGCGATCTTCACCGGCCAGATCTCGGCCGCGCTGGCCGCGGGCAACGGGGTTCTGGCGAAACCGGCCGAACAGACCGGGCTGACCGCCGCCATGGCCGTGCGCCTGCTGCATGAGGCCGGGGTGCCGGCCTCCGCGCTGCAACTGCTGCCCGGCGACGGCCGCGTGGGTGCCATGCTGACCGGGTCCGGGAAGGTGCAGGGCGTGGCCTTCACCGGCTCGACCGAAACGGCGCAGACCATCCGCCGCGCCATGGCCGAGGTGATGGACCCCGGCGCGCCGCTGATCGCGGAAACCGGCGGGCTGAACGCCATGATCGTCGACAGCACCGCCCTGCCCGAACAGGCCGTGCGCGACATCGTTGCCTCCGCGTTCCAGTCGGCCGGCCAGCGGTGTTCCGCCCTGCGCTGCCTCTACGTGCAGGAAGACGTGGCACCCGGCATGATCGAGATGATCCGCGGCGCCATGGACGAGTTGTCGGTGGGCAACCCCTGGTATCTGTCGACCGACGTCGGCCCGGTGATCGACGAGGAGGCCCGGTCCGGCATCGCCGCGTACATCGAGGCCGCCCGCGCCGAGGGCCGGCTGCTGCATGCGCTGGACACGCCCCAGGGTGGCACCTTCATTGCCCCGACCCTGCTGAAGGTCGGCGGCATCGAGGAGATGGAGCGCGAGATCTTCGGTCCCGTCCTGCATGTGGCGACCTTCAAGGGTAAGGACCTGGGCAAGGTGATCGCGCGGATCAACGCCACGGGCTACGGCCTGACCTTCGGCTTGCACACCCGCATCGACACCCGGGTGCAGGAGGTGACGGATGCGATCCATGCCGGCAACCTCTACGTCAACCGCAACCAGATCGGCGCCATCGTCGGGTCCCAGCCTTTCGGCGGCGAGGGGCTGTCGGGCACCGGGCCGAAGGCCGGCGGGCCGAACTACCTCGACCGGTTCCGCGCCGCACCCGCGCCGCAGCATGGCAGCGAGGATGGCCCGGTCAGCGCCGATGCCATCGCGGCGAAGCTGAAGGGCGGTCGCGAGGGTGAGCTGGTCAACGAGGAGCTGCTGCCCGGCCCGACCGGCGAGCTGAACCGTCTGGCTGCCTTCCGCCGTGCGCCGCTGCTGTGCATGGGGCCGGGGGCCGAGGCTGAGGCGGCCCAGGTCGCCGCGGTCGAGGCGCTGGGCGGTCAGGCGCTGGCGGCGGGCGGTGTGCCCGATGCCAAGGCGCTGACCGATCTCGACGGGTTCAGCGGTGCGCTCTGGTGGGGCGACGCGGAGGCGGCGCGTGATTTCGCCCGGGCGCTGGCCGCCCGAAAGGGGCCGATCCTGCCGCTGGTCACCGGCCAGCCGGACCGCGGTCATGCCCTGCACGAACGGCATCTGTGTGTCGACACGACGGCTGCGGGCGGCAATGCCGCCCTGCTCGCCGGCGCTGGGGAATAGGCTCCTGTTCCCTTGCCTGGCGTCCGGGGCGGCACATCCCTTCCTGCCCCGGGCGTCCCTTTTGTCCCAGCGACCTGACAGGGGCGATGGCCCCTAATCCAGGTCGTAGCGTTTCAGCACCTTGTCGACGACACGACCGTCGCCCAGGCGCTTGCCGGTGATCCGCCCGTACTCCTCGAAGCCGCGCGACTGGTAATAGGCCAGGCCGCCCCCGTTGTCGGCGCGGATCTCGGCGTTGATCCAGGCATATCCCGCGGCGCGGGCGGCGGTGGCCGTCGCCTCGAACAGGGCCGATCCGATGCCCAGCCCGGTGCGGCCTCTGCGGGCGAAGGTGGCGATCGTGCCCACTTCCTCGCCCAGTTCGGCGTGCGGTTCAACGTATTGAAAGCCCAGGATCTCGCCCGCGTCATCCTCCGCCACATGCCAGATCGCCCGGTCGGAACGGGTCATCCAGGCCGAAATCTCCGCCCGGGTGACGGGATCGGTCATCGCCGTTGTGCCGCCCGCGCGGATAATCTCGTTCAGCAGTGCGGCCATGGGGCCGCAATCCAGCGCCC
The DNA here is from genome assembly GCF_020177265.1 of Pseudooceanicola marinus. Taxonomy (GTDB): domain Bacteria; phylum Pseudomonadota; class Alphaproteobacteria; order Rhodobacterales; family Rhodobacteraceae; genus Pseudooceanicola; species Pseudooceanicola marinus_A. The sequence continues at coordinate 141,050 of NZ_JAIVMC010000005.1, read as the reverse complement.
CGGCGCGGCGGATATGCGGCCTCTGCCCCATCCCCTCAGATCGCCGCCAGCAGCGCGGCGTGGCGGGCGGTGAATTCGTTGCGCGCCTCGACCGGCGGGCGCAGCACGATGTCCAGCCCCTCGATCACCTCCGGCTTGGGGCGGCCGAAGAAGCGGCTGGCCTCGGCCTCGGTGAAGCCGGCGATCTGCGTGGCCTCCATCCAGGCCGACACCTTGTCGGCCTTCTTGATCCGTTGCTTCAGCCGCACCGGCGTTGCTGCCGGCAGGCCGAAGCGGATGTGAATCGCCGCCGTCAGCCGCTCGTCTAGCTTGCCGTAGTCAGGGCCCACGGCCGCCTTCACCGGGCTGATCATGTCGCCGATGACGTATTCCGGTGCGTCATGCAGCAGCGCCGTCAGCAGCTCGGCCGGCTTGGCCGCAGGCCACATGCGGCGGAACAAGGCCTCCACCAGCAGGGAATGCTCGGCCACGGAATAGGCGAAATCGCCCTTGGTCTGGCCATTCCAGCGGGCGACGAAGGCCAGGCCATGGGCGATGTCCTCGACCTCGATGTCCATCGGGGTCGGGTCCAGCAGATCGAGGCGGCGACCGGAGAGCATCCGTTGCCAGGCGCGGGGAGGTTTCATCGGGAATGTCCTTTCGCGCCCTGATTAGGCCGCCCGGCGGCGGCTGTAAATTCGCCCCTTTGCAAACTGCCGCATTTGCAGGCACCGACCCGCCGAGGGCGCCCCCGAGAGGCCGCTTTGGCAGGCAGTCGTCGGCCCCGTCTGCGCCCTGCTATGCTTTGCTCTGCTCGATATTCTGGCCAGTTCCGTGCGGCCGACTGCACCCCTTTGCCTATGCTGGGCAGAGCTGTGGAAATTAACAACCGATCAAGGCTGCCGACCGTATGAAAGGGGCCTGCGTCGGTCTACCAAGTTGTACCTACCAGCCGCCGGTGCTACCCCTTTGCGCGACCGATCGAACCCTTTTGGAGTGACGGATGACCCAAGACTACATTGTCAAAGACATCGCCCTGGCGGACTACGGCCGCAAGGAACTGGATATTGCCGAAACCGAAATGCCGGGCCTGATGGCGCTGCGCGAAGAGTTCGGCGAGACCAAGCCGCTGAAGGGCGCGCGCATCGCCGGGTCTTTGCACATGACCATCCAGACGGCCTGTCTGATCGAGACGCTGGTCGCCCTGGGCGCAGAGGTCCGCTGGGCCTCGTGCAACATTTTCTCCACCCAGGACCATGCCGCGGCCGTCATCGCCGCCTCGGGCACCCCGGTCTTCGCCGTGAAGGGCGAAACGCTGGAGGAATACTGGGACTACTGCGACAAGATCTTCGCCTTCGAAGACGGCGCCAACATGATCCTCGATGACGGTGGCGATGCCACCATGTACATCCTGATCGGCGCCCGCGTCGAAGCCGGCGAAACCGACCTGATCGAGACGCCGACCTCGGAAGAAGAGGAATACCTCTTCGCGCAGATCAAGAAGCGCATGAAGGAAACCCCCGGCTTCTTCACCAAGCAGAAAGAGCTGATCAAGGGCGTGTCCGAAGAGACCACCACCGGCGTTCACCGCCTGTACGAGCTGTCCAAGGCCGGCCAGCTGCCCTTCCCGGCGATCAACGTCAACGACAGCGTGACCAAGTCGAAGTTCGACAACAAGTACGGCTGCAAGGAATCGCTGGTCGACGGCATCCGCCGCGCCACCGACACCATGATGGCCGGCAAGGTCGCCGTGGTCTGCGGCTATGGTGACGTGGGCAAGGGCTCCGCGGCATCGCTGCAAGGCGCCGGCGCCCGCGTTCTGGTGACCGAAGCCGACCCGATCTGTGCCCTGCAGGCCGCCATGGACGGCTTCCAGGTTGTCCTGCTGGACGAGGTGATCTCGGACGTCGACATCATCATCACCACCACCGGCAACAAGGACATTGTCCGCATCGAGCATATGCGCGCGATGAAGGACATGGCGATCCTCGGCAACATCGGCCACTTCGACAACGAGATCCAGGTTGCCGCGCTGAAGAACCACAAGTGGACCAACATCAAGGAACAGGTGGACATGATCGAGATGCCCTCGGGCAACCGCATCATCCTGCTGTCCGAAGGTCGTCTGCTGAACCTCGGCAACGCCACCGGCCACCCGTCCTTCGTGATGTCCGCCTCCTTCACCAACCAGACGCTCGCCCAGATCGAGCTGTGGACCAAGGGTGAAGAGTACGGCAACGACGTCTATGTCCTGCCCAAGCACCTGGACGAGAAGGTCGCGGCCCTGCACCTGGACAAGGTCGGCGCCAAGCTGACCAAGCTGAGCCCGGAACAGGCCGCCTACATCGGCGTCGGCGTCGAAGGCCCGTTCAAGCCGGAACACTACCGCTACTGATCCCGCGGGGCCGCCCGGCCCCCGGATCCGCATCGGAAACCCCCGTCGAGCGATCGGCGGGGGTTTTCTCATGGCGCCGCCGGTCCCTTGATCGCCACGCCTCCGGGGCCATCTGAGAGGAATGAGACCCCTGCCCCGCCTTGTCCCGCTGATCTGCCTTGCCGCGCTGAGTGCCGGTGCCGCCCTGCCCGCCTGGGCGCAGGGCCTGGGCACGACCGCGGCTGATCGCCTGCGGACCGAGCAGCAGAACCGCCTGCTGACCCGCAGCAATCCCACCCTGGGCCGCATCGACCAGCGCCTGAACCTGCATTTCGACCAGAGCGACGCCATCCGGCGCGGTGACCTGGCCGATCTGGCGGAGATCGAGCGCCGCCGGCGCCTGTTGATGCTGGAGCGGCAGAAGGAGCTGTCGGAGATCGAGACCCCCTCTGCCGCGCCGACGGATGGGCGCGAGGATCGCACCTCGATCTCCGGAGCGCCCGGCGCGCCCTGACCCGACACCCCTGCCCCGCCGACGAAAAAGGCCCCGGTCCTGCGACCGGGGCCTTCGTGTGTCGCCAGGGGCCGTCCAGCCCCGGATCAGATCAGGTGAACTTCTTGATCTCGCCCGACTTCAGCCGTGCCACGTAATGGGCCAGTTCGGCCTTCACGATCGGCATCAGCAGGTAGAGCGCAATGATGTTCACGATCGCCATCGAGAAGAGCATCGCATCGGAGAAGTCGATGACCGGGCCCAGGCTGGCCGCCGCGCCGATGATGATGAACAGACAGAAGATGACCTTGAAGATCACCTCGCTCGCCTTGCTTTCCCCGAAGAGGTAGGTCCAGGCCTTCAGCCCGTAGTAGCTCCAGGAGATCATCGTCGAGAAGGCAAACAGCACCACGGCGATGGCCAACATCACCGGGAACCAGGAGAACGACTGCGCATAGGCGCGGGAGGTCAGCTCCACCCCCGAAACGCCGTCCTCGGTCGAGATCATGCCTGCCGCTTCGTCCCAGACGTACAGGCCGGTGTCGGCATCCACGTTCAGCACGCCGGTGATGACGATGACCAGGGCGGTCATGGTACAGATCACCACGGTGTCAATGAAGGGTTCCAGCAGGGCCACGTAGCCCTCGGTGATGGGCTCCTTCGTCTTCACGGCAGAGTGCGCGATGGCGGCCGAACCGATGCCTGCCTCGTTGGAGAAGGCGGCGCGGCGGAAACCCTGGATCAGCGCGCCGGTGAAGCCACCCGCGACGCCCAGGCCGGTGAAGGCGCCCTGGAAGATCTGGCCGAAGGCCCAGAGGATCATGTCGTAGTTCATGATCAGGATGATCAGCGACACGACGACATAGAAGATCCCCATGAAGGGCACGACCTTCTCGGTGACGCGGGCGATGGATTTGATCCCGCCGACGATGACGATGAAGGTGATGCCGGCCAGGATGACGCCGGTGATCCAGCCCGGGTAGTCGCCGATCACGTTGGACAGCTGCGCATGGGCCTGGTTGGCCTGGAACATGTTGCCGCCACCCAGGGCACCAAGGATGGTGAAGATGCAGAACAGCACCGCCAGGATCTTGCCGCCCGGCAGGCCGCGTTCCTTGAACCCCTTGGTGATGTAGTACATCGGCCCGCCAGAGACGTGGCCGTCCTCGTATTCGTTGCGGTACTTCACGCCCAGCGTACATTCGGTGAATTTCGTCGCCATGCCGAAGAGGCCCGCGATCACCATCCAGAATGTCGCGCCGGGGCCGCCGATGCCCACGGCCACGGCGACGCCGGCGATATTGCCCAGCCCCACGGTGCCCGACAGCGCGGTGGCCAGCGCCTGGAAGTGACTGACCTCGCCGGCGTCATTGGGGTCGGAATAGTCCCCCTTCACCAGCCGGATCGAATGGCCGAAGCCCTTCAGCTGGATGAAGCCGAAATAGAAGGTGAAGATCAGGGCGCCGACCACCAGCCACAGCGCGATCCAGCTGAAGTTGGTGCCGGGCAGGTCGGCGAAGATCAGGCCGACATACCAGCCGGTGTAATCGGCGAAGATGGAGTTGATGGTCTCGTCGATGCCCTGCGCGGCGGCGGGCAACGTGCCGAATAGGAAGGCCGCCAGCGCGGCGGCAAATGTCGTTACGCGGTTCATGGGGGACTCCTCAGGGCACGATGACGGTGGGAACGGGGGCGATCTGGGCCAGGCCCAGAGGCACCGAGCCAAAGACCCGGGCGGAGATCGAGTTCGACCCCGAACGCCCGACGAAGATCATCGCGGCGCTCTTCTGCCGGGCGATCTCGGCGATCAGTTCGACCACCTGGCCATAGCGGATGTCGCCGGTGGCGCTCAGCCCCGCGTCGGAAGCCTTGACTACCGCGGGGTCGATGATGACCGCCTTGGCGCGGGCCAGCTCTTCCTTGCGGCGGGAATGGCGTTCCTCGACCTCCTCGGGCGTGAGGAAGGAATAGGGCGACCATTCGAGAACGTGCACGATATGCAGCGCCGCGTCCTCTTTCTTCGCCCGTTCGATGGCGTACTCCAGCAGTGAGCCGGAGTCGTCGTCGCCCTCGTAGGCCACGACGAAAACTTCCTGTGACATGTCTTGTCTCCCTGTTCCCGGCCCTGTCGTTGTCCTGCAGAGCTGTGTCTGCGGCATGGCGCCACATGGCATCAGGGTGCCCCTGCAGGGCGCGCTTGTCATGAAATATTTGCAAAAAACCGGGGTTGCAGAGGCGTTCGCCCGAAAATTCGTGCGGCCGCATGAAAAAATGGGATTACTTCCGCGTGGATTTGCCGATTAACTTCTTGTTAGGGAACGCATTGGGTGGGCCTGTAATCGAAGAGGGGAAAGAGATGGGCAAACGGGATGAGCTGATCGAGAAATACGCCGAGGATCTGAAGACGAAATGCGGCATGGAGCCGGACATGGACCTGCTGACGAAGGTGACCATCGGCTGCGGTCCGACGATCTACGACGCGGATGCCTCGACCGTCGCCTCCAGCCAGCCGGGGGAGCTGGAGACGGTGAAAAACAACTTTCTGATCAAGAAGTTGGGCCTGTCCGACGGGCCGGAGCTGATGACCGCGATCGACAGCGTGGTGGAGACATACGGCAAGTCGGAGCGCAACAAGTTCCGCGCCGTGATCTATTACATGCTGGTGAAGCATTTCGGCAAGGAATCGGTCTACGGCTAAGCCGTTACATCGCATTCTAATCATTGATCTTTTGTCGTGGTGCGGGATCTCGTGCTAGACCCGTGCCACGGCCAGTACGGCCCGACCAATTCAGAGATCACGTGTGGTGTGTAGGGAGCACGTGGGGTGACGAAGGGGTTGGGCGCTGTCCGACCCCTTCGTTCTTTCCGCATGTCAGGTCCGCCGCGCGACTTTCGCCTCACGCGCGACCGGTCCACCTATCGCGCCCCCGCGACGGCGCCGCCCCGACACCCTCAGTCCGGGTCGGTCTCGCCCAAGGCACAGACGATGCGCCATTCCTCTGCCGTCACCGGCTGGACCGACAGGCGGGAGTTTTTCACCAGCACCATCTCGTCCAGACGGCCGTCGGCCTTGATCTGGTCCAGGGTGACAGGCCGCTGAAAGGGCCGCACTGCCTGGATATCCACGCATTCCCAGCGGGGATCATCCGTCTTGCTGTCGGGATGAGCCTCGGCGATCACCTCGACGATACCCACCACCTGCTTTTCATTCACCGAGTGATAGAAGAAGCCGCGGTCACCGACCTTCATTTCGCGCATGAAATTGCGCGCCTGATAGTTGCGCACGCCGTCCCATTCCTCACCGTCCGTGCCCTTCGCCACCTGGTCGTCCCACCCCCAGGTGTTCGGCTCGGTCTTGAAGAGCCAGTAGCGCATCAGAGACCCACCACCTGCTTGAACCCCTTGATCTCTACGCTGTCGAACAGGCCCGCCTTGGCATAGGGGTCGCCCGCCGCCCAGGCCTCGGCTGCCGCCATGTCCGCCACGTCGAGGATCAGCATCGAGCCGCACATGTTGCCGTCGGCATCCAGCATCGGGCCACCGAAGGTGCCGACGCCGGTTTCCTTCAAATAGGCCAGATGCGCGTCGCGGTTGGCCTTGCGGATTTCCAGCGCGCCGGGCTTGTCATGGGCGATCAGGATAAAGGTCATGGGGTTTCCTCCTTCAGGGGGCGCGCCAGAAGTTGCGCCATGGCAGTTTTCACATCCAGCCGCTGTTCCACAAGGCCGGTGACGACCTCGGTGATCGGCATGTCCCATCCCTCGCGCTGCGCCAGGGCATGGGTGGCCTGGGCGGTGGCGGCGCCTTCGACGGTGACGGCGGGGTCGAAGTCCTCTCCGCGTCCGATGGCGAGGCCGAGGCGGTAGTTGCGCGACCCCTCCGAGGTGCAGGTCAGCGCCAGGTCGCCGAAGCCCGAGAGCCCCGCCAACGTCGCCGGGGAGGCACCTAACGCCTTGGCCATGCGCGACATTTCCGCGTAGCCCCGGGTCATCAACGCGGCCCGCGCGCTGTCGCCCAGCCCGGCACCGATCGCCGCGCCACAGGCGATGGCGATGACGTTCTTCATTGCCCCGCCCAGTTCGGCCCCGGTCACATCGGTGGTGCGGTAGAGGCGCAGGTGCGGTGCCTGCAGCTGTTCCTGAAGCTCTTCGGCGCAATCCGCGGTCTCGCAGGCCAGGGTCAGCGCCGTGGGCAGGCCGCGGGCGATGTCCGCGGCGAAGCTGGGGCCCGTCAGCACGGCCAGCGTCGCCTCGGGCAGGGTCTGGGCCAGCACCTCGCTGGCGCGCAGCCCGGTCGACAGCTCGATCCCCTTGCAGCACAGGACCAGCGTCCGATGCGCCAGCTGATCGGCAAAGCGCGTGGTGACGGCGCGCAGTTGCTGCATCGGCACGGCCAGCAGGACGGGGCCGGAGGCGGGCAGGGCGGTGATGTCGCTGGCGCAGGTCAGCCCGGGGTCCAGCGTCACGCCGGGCAGGCGCGGGCAGGTCCGGTCGGCCTGCATCTGCGCCATGACCTCGGCGTTGCGCCCCCACAGCCAGACCGGCGCATGGGCGGCAAAGGAGGTGGCCAGCGCGGTGCCGAAGGCCCCGGCGCCGAGAACGGAGATGGGGACCGAAATGGGGGCGGAACTCATGCCTTGGCTCCCTTCTTGCCTGACCCCAGGAGGGCGGGCGCGCGTTTGTCCAACGGCCAGCGCGGGCGGGCCGCCAGGGTCATGTCGTCGGTCTCTCCGGCGGCGAACCGCTCCAGCCCGGCGTAGGCGATCATCGCCGCATTGTCGGTACATAGCGCCAGCGGCGGCGCGGTGAAGGCCACGCCCCGTTCGGCGCAAAGCCCGGTCAGGGCCGCGCGGATGGCGCCATTGGCCGCCACGCCGCCCGCCACGGCGATCATCGGCTGTGCGGGCGCCTCGGCCAGGTAGAGATCCAGCGCGCGGGCGGTCTTTTCTCGCAGCACGTCCACCACGGCCTGCTGGAACCCGGCGCAAAGATCGGCACGGTCGCCTTCGCGCAGGGTGTTGTCCTGCATCAGCGCGTCGCGCTCGCGCAGCAGCGCGGTCTTCAGCCCTGAAAAGGACATATCGCAACCGGGCCGGTCCAGCAGCGGTCGGGGGAAGCGGAAGCGTTTCGCGTCCCCGTCCCGCGCCGTGCGTTCGACCGAGGGGCCGCCGGGCTGGGGCAGGGCCAGCAGGCGGGCGGTCTTGTCGAAGGCCTCGCCGGGGGCATCGTCGATGGTGCCGCCCAGCCGGGTGAAGCGGTCGGGGGCGTGGACCAGCAGGAACTGGCAATGCCCGCCGGAGACCAGCAGCATCAGATAGGGGAAGGGCGCGCCATCGGTCAGCCGCGGGGTCAGGGCATGGCCCGCCAGGTGGTTCACCCCGATCAGCGGCTTGCCCGTCGCCGCCGCCAGCCCCTTGGCGCACATGACGCCCGACAGGACGCCCCCGATCAGCCCCGGCCCGGCGGTAACGGCGATGGCATCCACCTCGGCCAGTGTCATGCCGGCCTCCTTCAGCGCGCGGGCGACGCAGCTGTCGATCCGTTCGGCATGGGCGCGGGCGGCGATCTCGGGGACCACACCCCCGAAGGCCGCGTGCAGCTCCGCCTGGCCCTCGACGACCGAGGACAGGACCCGCGCTGCGCCGGGCTGGCCGGTGACCAGCGCCGCGCCGGTGTCGTCGCAGCTGCTTTCGATGCCGAGAAGGGTCAGGGAAGGGGGCATGGCACGTCCGTTGCGAAACCTCTGTGCGGGAGGTAGCACTGGCAGGAGCCGGGAACAATGACGACCACCGTCCCGGGCAGGAGAGCGGATGGCCCCCATCGTGATGATCACACGGCCCGAGCCGGAGGCGACGGCGCTGGCCGCGCAGCTGGCGGGGCAGGGCGCGCGGCTGGTGGTCTCGCCCCTGCAACAGATCCGTTTTCACGCCCTCACCCTGCCCGAAGGCCCGTTCGAGGCGATCTTCACCTCGCGCAACGGGGTGCGGGCCTTGGTCCGTGCCGGGGCCGCGGCCCGCCGCGCCTGGTGCGTGGGTGAGGCCACCGCCCGGGCCGCGCGTGAGGCGGGGATGCAGGCCATGTCTGCCGACGGCGATGCGGAGGCCCTGCTGGCCCTGCTGTTGAAGGAGCGTCCCGCAGGCCCGCTGGTGCATCTGCGCGGCGCGCAGCATCGCGGCGATCTGGTGGGGCGACTGATCGCGGCCGGGCTGCGCGCCGAGGCGGTGGAGGCCTATGCCCAGACGCTCCTTGCCGCCACGTCGGAGGCGCGACAGGCGATGCAGGGGGCGGCGCCGGTCGTCGTGCCGGTCTATTCGCCGGGCGCCGCGCGCCGGTTGGCGGCGGAATGGCAGGGCGGCGCGGCGCTGTTGGTCACCGCCATCAGCGCCGCCGCCGCCGCGCCGCTGCGGGCCATGTCGCCGGCCCGGCTGTCGGTTGCCGCCCGACCAAGCGGCGAAACCATGCTGAACGAGATCACTGGACTTATCGCCGCAGCGCATCAGCTTGAGAACAAAGGGGGCGGCGTCTAAGCTGCCCGTGATGCGCCGTGGTGGGCGCCCAGAATCGAACGCCCAGAAGCGAAGGGGTTGATCATTGGCTCAGACCAGGGACGACGAGACCGAAAAACGCAGCCAGACGGATGCGGAGGCCAGCCAGGAGACGGGCCGGCCAGAGGAAGACGTCGCCACCGGCCCCGCGCCGGAGGGCACCGAGGCGGAACTGACCGCACCGGAGCATGACCCGACGGACAGCGCACCGGAACTGGTCGCGCCCGAACACGACCCCGCCGACGAGGCGACCGCGCTGGTCGCGCCCGAGCATGATCCGCGCGAGGAAGTCGCCGATCCCGCCGCGGCGGTCGCCATTCCCGAGGAAGAGCTGGCCGACCTGGACGAGGAAAGCCCGCTTGCCGCGGGCGACGACCGGCTGCAGGCGGAGGAGACCCCGAACGGTCCTCCCGCCGATACGCCGCCGCCCGCGGCCGAGGCGGAACCGCCCGCCCGCCGTGGGGGCTTCGGCCCGGCCCTGCTGGGGGGCGTGGTCGCCGCCGGCATCGGGTTCGGCGCCGCGATGATCGCCTTCCCGCCTGTCGACATCACCTCGCTGGAACAGACGCAGCGCAGCCAGGCCGACACGTTGTCGGATGTGCAGGCACAGCTGGACGCCGGCCCCGACCTGTCCGCGCTGGATGATGTGACCGCCAGCGTCAGCGACATGGAGGCAAGCTTCGCCGAGCTGCAGCAGAGCGTCGAGAGCACCCGGTCGGACCTGGATGCCCTGGCGGCCCGTGTCGACGAGCTTGAAAAACAGCCCCTGGCCGAAAGCGTCTCTGACGCGGCCATTGCCGCCTACGAGGAGGAGCTGGCCCGCCTGCAACAGGCCATGGAAGACCAGCGCGCCGAGATCCAGGAAATGGTCACCGACAGCCAGCAGATGCGCGAGGACGCCGCCGCCACCGCGCGCGACACCCGCGTCCGTGCGGCCCTGGTGCGCCTGGACGGCGCCCTGGCCGATGGCGGGACCTTCGAGGATCCGCTGAAAACCTTGGCGGAACTGGGCCTGGAGATCCCCGCGCCCCTGGAGGCCAACGCCGCCACCGGCGTGCCCACCCTGGCCCGCCTGCGCGATGATTTCCCCGATGTCGCCCGCGACGCCCTGGCCGCGACCCGCGACGGCAGCCTGGGCGGGTCCTTCAACGATTTCCTGAAGAACCAGCTGGGCGCCCGGTCCCTGACCCCGCAGGAGGGCGAGGATACCGACGCCGTCCTGTCGCGCGCCGAGGCGGCGCTGAAGGACGGTGATCTGCAGACCGTGCTGGTCGAACTGGACGGCCTGCCGGAACCGGCGCTGGCCGCCATGAGCGACTGGATGGACCTGGCACGCACCCGGGCCGAGGCCGTCGCCGCCGCCGAAACGCTGTCCGAACAGACGAATTGAGGAAGAACTGATGCTCTGGTCCCTGGTCAAAATCCTCGTCTTCGTCCTGCTCGTGGGGGCGGCCACCTTTGGCGCCGCCTACCTGCTGGAATTGGACGGCGGGGTGCGCATCGCCTTTGGCGCGATGGAATTCAACCTGACCCCGATCCGCGCGGTCATCGCCCTGCTGCTGCTGGTGCTGGCCATCTGGCTGCTGCTGAAACTGGCCGGGCTGCTGATCGCCCTGCTGAAATTCATCAACGGCGATGAAACCGCCCTCAGCCGCTATTTCGACCGCAACCGCGAACGCAAGGGTTTCAACGCGCTCAGCGACAGCCTTATGGCGCTGGCCTCGGGTGAGGGGCGGCTGGCCATGTCCAAGGCCACCAAGGCCGAAAGGTACCTCGACCGGCCCGATCTGACGACGCTGGTGATCGCCCAGGCGGCCGAGGTCGCGGGCGACAAGCGCCGCGCCGAAGAGGCCTACAAGCGGCTGGTGACCGATGAACGCACCCGCTTCGTCGGCGTGCGCGGTCTGATGAAGCAGAAGCTGGAGGCGGGCGACACCGACAAGGCGATGAAGCTGGCCGAGAAGGCCTTCGCCCTGAAGCCGCAGCACGTCGAGGTGCAGGACACCCTGCTGAAGTTGCAGGCGGCCAACCAGGACTGGTCCGGCGCCCGCGGCACGCTGAAGGCGAAGCTGCGCCATGGCGCCCTGCCGCGCGACGTGCACAAGCGCCGCGATGCGGTGCTGGCCCTCAGCGAGGCGAAGACCGTGCTGGCCGAGGACAGCACCATCGAGATGCGCGAGGCCGCGATCGAGGCCAACCGCCTGTCGCCGGACCTGATCCCTGCCGCCGTCTTTGCTGCCCGCGCCTATGCCGAGCAGGGCAAGCCGAAATACGCCACCCGCGTCCTGAAGAAGGCCTGGGAGGCCCATCCCCATCCCGACCTCGCCGCCGCCTTTGCCGCGCTGCACCCCGAGGAGGATGCCGAGGCCCGGCTGAAGCGGTTCAAGACCCTGACCCGCATCCACCCCGAGCACCGCGAGACCCGGCTGCTGCAGGCTGAGCTGCTGATCGCGGCGGAGGATTTCCCCGCCGCCCGCAAGGCCCTGGGCGATCTGGCAACCGAGAAACCCGATGCCCGCGCGCTGACCATCATGGCGGCGATCGAACGCGGCGAGGGCGCCTCGGACGCCGTGGTGAAGGGCTGGCTGGCACGTGCCGTCTCCGCCCCGCGCGGCCCGCAGTGGACCTGCGAGAACTGCCACCACATCCACGCCGAATGGGTGCCGGTCTGCGAGAACTGCCAGGCCTTCGACACGCTGGCCTGGAAGGACGCGCCGGCGGCCGATTACCAGACGCCCATGTCCAGCGCGATGCTGCCGCTGATCGTCGGCCGGGTGGATGAGGGGGCCGGTGTGCCCGCCGCCGCCCAGGCCGCCACCCCGCCCGAGATGCCGGGCGAGACGGGCACGGCAGAGGCGCCCGACAGCCAGGCGCAGGAGGCCTCCGACGGCATCCCCGAGGCCGAGGTCATCCCGCCCGAGCACAGCCCGGGGGACCCCTCCGGCGATCGCCGCTGAAAGGTCCCGGAAAAGCGCGCACTTTGCGCTTTTCCAACCGCCGCCGGGGTGCTATAGCCCCGGCCCACGAGGCCCCGTTCGCGGGCCCTCCGAGGGAAGTGCCGGTGTAGCTCAGCTGGTAGAGCACGTCATTCGTAATGATGGGGTCGTAGGTTCGAGTCCTATCACCGGCACCACTTCCCACCCTACCCCATTGGTTTCGCGTCAGGTCCTCGTGTGTGTCAGGCGCCGCAGACCATGTCGGAGACCATTTCCTTCATCACGTTCACCTCGCAAGGCCGGAGTTTTCTACGCCAGCCGTCGTGTGCCCTTTGCCCTGAGGCCGCATTGCCCTGCTTCTCCTGTTTGCTCAGGGCCTGCAGTGAACAACGGGCCGGTGAAGCCCGCGCGAAGAAGGCGGCAGATCAGCTCGGGGGCATCTGGTGACCCGTGGAACGGCGCGCCATCTTCGCCGATTTTCCGTCTCTTTTCCTGCCGAGACGCACTGAAAACCGCAGTCTGCTGGCCCCACCTTCACACCAAAGTTCTTTGGCCGTCCTGAGAAGTGTCTAGCCGACTGTAGTGCAGGAGCAGTGAATAGCCTAACGCCCAAGGATCAATGCAGAACAGCGCGTCTTCTCGTTTTCGACGGAGGGCCTGGCCGAGGGTCTGGCTGCGTTGAAGCCGACACCCTAGTCTGGGGGACTGAAGGTAACATCGCCGATCTAAATTCCGGCTACGGTGCCTTCTCGTGAGGTCGGGCGATGGAGACCGAATTCCTCTTCGATACCCAATACGCCGGCGGTTGTATCGAGAGTTTTGACGATCCGGGCGACTACATTGATCCGATCGCCGGGCGGTGTTGCGTAACGTGCATGCGAGCCGAACAGGAACTGGCGGGGGGATGTGGGGGCTCGGGCCTCAGTGGTGCGCCCGTGCATCTGACCCTGCCTTGAACGCCAATTCAGCCCCCAAAAGCATCGCGTCAGCCTGCCCCGGAGAAAAGCTGTCTGCCTTCGATCTGCAATAGGCGCTGTTTGCGCCACAGGCCACCGCCGTAGCCGGTCAGCGTTCCGTCGCTACCGATCACCCGATGGCAGGGGATGACCAGGGCGATCTGGTTGGCGCCGCTGGCACGAGCCACGGCGCGATGCGCATCGGGGCGGCCAATGGCGCGGGCCAGATCCGCGTAAGACCGGGTTTCCCTGGCCGGAATGCGGCGCAGCTCTTCCCAGACCTGCCGGGTGAAGGCCGAACCGTGCAGCGCCAGCGGTGTGTCGAACCGCGCGTCCCCGCCATCAAAGTAGCGGGCCAGTTCCTCGCGGATCTGCGCGCCGGGCGCATGGGAGCCCAACCCCAGCGAGCCCCGGGCGTAGCTGGCCAGCTTGCGCACCTCGGCGCCCAGGGCGCGGCGGTCAGCGAATTCCAGCAGGTGCAGATGGCGGGCGCAGGTCACCGCGACCATGTCACCCAGGGGCGTCGGGATCCATTCGGCACGCAGCAGGGCGTCGCGTTTCAGGTGGCCCGGGGCGACTCCCAGGTGCCGGGCAAAGGCCGCGCGGAAGGCCGATGGGCTGTCGAACCCCGCCTCCAGCTGTGCTTCGATCACCTTGCCGCCCCGCGCCAGCGTCAGGAAGCCGTCGCGCAGCCTGCGCTGGCGCGCCATGTCGAGGAAGGTCATCCCGAAGGTACGCTTGAACGCCCGGCGCACGGTGGAAGGATCGAGGCCCATGGCGATCACGCAGGCCTCGCTCCAGCGGTGATCGGGCCGGTCGTCCAGTGCCGCGAGCAGGGCCAGCACCGCCGGCTCGCCCTCGCCCGCCGCCCGAAGGGGGTGGCAGCGCTTGCAGGGGCGGAACCCCTCGGCGATGCAGTCGGCCAGGGTGGCGCGGAACAGGCAGTTCTCCCGCCGCGGCTTGCGGGCCGGGCAGGTCAGCCGGCAGAAGATACCGGTCGACGTGACACAGACCCAGGCGCGGTCTTCGTAGGTGGCGTCCCGCGCCAGCAGCGCGTCGTAGAGGGTGTCATCGGAAGGCAGCTCGAACATCATGAGGCGATCCTAGCGCAGGACACGCCGGGGCGGCGCCGGAAATCGGGCGCCTATTCCGCCTTTTCGGCCTGATCATCCGGGATCGCTGCGGGATCGAAATGCCATTTTCCTCGGATGGCGGCGTCCAGATCCACGTCGTTCTGATGGGCCACCAAAAGCACCATGCCAAGGAGATCGGCCAACTCGTCCTCCAGGTCTCGCGCCAGGTCCGAGGCGCTGGCGTCGCGGCGGCGGCCGCGATGGGTCAGCCTGTTCCAAGCCTTGGCCACCTCGCCCGATTCCTCAAGCATCTTGAGGACATACCAATCCCTGTCGCGGTCGATCCCGTAGTGGCGGGCGTAGCTGTCCGAGGCGCGCTGGACGCGCGCAGCATGGGATCTCCAGTCGGTGTGACTTCCCGGGGGATAACCCCGGCGCAGGCCATGCCGCAAGCGGCCCGATGCGTCAGCCGGGGTGCCCGCCCGGTTTGCGCGCCCCGGCCCGCATGGGCAGCAGGCGGCCTGGGCCGTCTTCGGGGGCGGGGATGAATTCGTCGCGGTCGTCCACGGGCAGGTCGAACAGGCCCTGGCCCCAGGTGCCGCGGCGCCAGTCCAGCTTGGCCGCTTCGATCCGGTCGGGATCGGAGGCAACGAAGTTCCACCAGATGTAGCGCGGGCCGGGCAGGGTGGCGCCGCCGAGGGCGAGGAACCGTGCGCCTTCTGGCGCGGCGCGCAGGGTGATCGCATCGCCGGGGCGGAAGACCATCATCCGGCCCGGATCAAACCGATCGCCCGCCACCTCGACCGCGCCATGGGTGACATGCACGCCGCGGTCCTCGTGGTCGTCGGGCAGGGGGAAGCGGGCGCCGGGGGCCAGGGTCACGTCCAGGTAGAAGCTCTCGGAAAAAAGCTGCGCCGGGGCGCTTTCACCGAAGGCGTCGCCCAGGATCAGCCGGGCCTGGATGCCCTCGGCCTCCAGCTCGGGCAGGGCGGCCTTGGCAAAATGTTCGAACAGCGGCGCGCGGGTCTCCTCCGCCTCGGGCAGGGCGATCCAGGTCTGCAGGCCGTGGATCGCGCCGCCCGCCTCGACCGAGGGGGAGCGTTCGGAATGGCTGACCCCGCGTCCGGCCACCATCCAGTTCACGTCACCCGGGACGATCACCTGATCGGACCCGATGGAATCGCGGTGCCGGAAGCTGCCCTCGAACAGGTAGGTCACGGTGCCCAGCCCGATATGGGGATGTGGTCGCACGTCGATCCGGTCGCCGGCCAGCAGTTCCGCCGGGCCCATCTGGTCGAAGAAGATGAAGGGGCCGACCATCTGCCGTCGGGGTGCGGGCAGGGCGCGGCGCACCTCGAAGCCGCCGATGTCACGGCTGCGGGGGATGATGAGGGTTTCCAGCGCCGAGGCGGCGATCAGGTCGGGGTCGGTCAGAAGGGCGTCGGGATTCCAGCTCATAGGGGCCTCCTTTGGTCCCAAGATAGGCCGAAATCCCCCGCGCGCAGCCCCGCATCCGTGCACAGGGGCTGCTCACCCCTGGACGGGGCGTCAGGCAGCCTCCTGCTGGACGGCGCGGCAGCGGCGCAGCCAGAAGAAATGCTCCTTCGGGTCGCCGGGGCCGAAGCGTTCCAGCGCCTCGTCCACCAGGGCCAGGGCGCCCCCCGCATCGCCACTGCGGATTAGCAGCCGGGCGCGGACCAGTTCGATGTAACGGGTGTCGTGCCCGCCCTCGCGGAACAGCGACAGCAGCCGATCGACCCGGGCCAGGGCATCGGTCGGGTCCAGGTCTTCCCAGCGGCCCGCCTCCGCCAGGGCGTGGGCGGGGATCGACTCGCGCAGGCGCAGCAGGATGGAATCGTCGGCGCGCGGCTCCATCAGCTCGAAATAGTCGATCAGGTGACCCAGCGAGCAATGGATCCACGGGTTGTCGGCATTGTGGAAATCCTGGTTCACCAGCAGGCCCGGGCCGGGGCGCAGCGCGGGCAGGAACCGCTCCAGCACGACGCGGTTCAGTTCGGCCGTCTTGGCGATGTCGACGAAGACCAGATCCACCGCGCCGCCGTCCCAGCGGGCCTGGGCGAAGTCGCCCTTGTGGATCTCGATCGCCGGGGCGACCTCTGCCGTCTGGGCCTCGAAGAGGTGCTGGAAATCCTCCCCCTCGCGGAAGTCGGGGTCGATGCGGGTGCGGATGAATTCGGCCATATCGCCGAACTTCGCCTCGAAGATGTCGAAACAGTGCAGCCGCGTGGTGCCGTCCCAGTCGGGGTTGGCCATCAGCCCGGCCCCGGTCAGAGAGGCGCTGCCCCCCAGGAAGGAGCCGAGCTCCAGCAGGGGGTGCCGCCCCGACACCCAGTCGCGGGCGATGTAGTAGAGCATGGCCCCTTCGGCGGCGCCAAGCTGGGCATGGCCCAGCTTCTTCATCGGCCAGGCAATCTTCTGGTCGTCGCGCCAGGTCATCGGCGGGTGGTCGATCGTCTGCATGGGAACCTCCTGTCACAGGGCAGCGGGGCCATTTCGCCGCAGCTTCCCTAATCAATGATTAAAACTGCTGGGGGACCCGGCCTGACCCGCCGGTTTTTTGGGCCAAGCGCCAGCAGGCCGGGCCGTCAGGATCATGTCAGGATCACGGGGGAGTTTACAAAACCCGCCGGCTGGCCCCATGTCGGGGTATGCCGGACAAGCTTTCCATCATCGTCGTCGAACCGGATCGGGACCGGGCCATGCTGATCGTTGACAGCCTGGCCGAGGCCGGGGATTACGATCTGCACGTGATATCCGAGGTGACGGGCCTGGCCCGCAAGGTCACCGCGCTGAACCCCGACGTGGTGCTGGTCGATATCGCCAACCCGTCGCGCGACATGCTGGAGGAGCTGACGCTTGCCTCCGGCCCGCTGGACCGCCCCGTGGCGATGTTCGTGGACCAGTCCGACGATGGCCTGACCCGCGCCGCGATCGAGGCGGGCGTGTCGGCCTATGTCGTCGCCGGGCTGAAGCCCGAGCGGGTGAAGCCGGTGATGGATGCTGCCGTGGCGCGGTTTCACATGTTCCAGCGGATGCGCACCGAACTGGAGACGACCAAGCGCGCGCTGGAGGAACGCAAGGTCATCGACCGCGCCAAGGGCCTGCTGATGAAGGCGCGGGGCCTGGGCGAGGATGAGGCCTATGCCCTGCTGCGCAAGGCGGCGATGGACCAGGGCAAGCGGGTGGCGGATGTCGCCCAGGCGCTGGTCACCACGGCGGGGCTGCTGGGATGACGCCGCAGGTTCTGAACGTGGGGTTCATCCCGCTGGTGGATGCCGCCCCCCTGGTGGTGGCGCAGGAGATGGGTTTTGCCGCCGAGGAAGGCATCACCCTGGACCTGCAGCGCGCGCCCAGCTGGTCCAGCTTGCGCGACATGCTGGTCTTCGGCCGGGTCGAGGCGGCGCATATGTTGTCGCCCGTCCCCGTGGCCTCGGCCCTGGGCCTGGGGGGCACGGGGGCGGCACTGTCGGCGGTTTCGGTCCTGTCGGTGAACGGCAACGTGATCGGGGTCAGCAACGCCCTGGCCGAGCGGCTGCGCGCCGTGGGCCATGACTTCGCCTTTGACGATGCACGGGCGGCGGGCGAGGCGCTGATCCGCGCCAAACCGCAGGACCGGCCTTTGCGCCTGGGCGTGCCCTTCCCCTTCTCGATGCACGCAGAGCTTCTCTATTACTGGCTGTCCGCCCTGGGCCTGCCCGCGCCGCAGGGGGTGTCGATCCACACCGTGCCGCCGCCGCTGATGGCCGATGCCATGGCCGCGGGCGAGCTGGACGCCTTCTGCGTCGGTGAACCCTGGGGCAGCATCACGGTGGAAAACGGCGCTGGTGAGTTGCTGTTGCCGGGCCGGGCGATCTGGCAGATGGCGCCGGAAAAGGTGCTGGCGATGCGCACCGACTGGGCCGAGCGGGAAGGCGCGCTGGTCGGCCGCCTGGTGCGCGCCTGCTGGCGGGCCGGGCGCTGGCTGGCGGAGCCCGGCGCGCGGGATCTGGCGGCTGAGCTGCTTTCGCGGCCCGAATACCTGAACCTGCCGGTCGAGGTGCTGGAACGGTCGCTGTCGGGGCGCATGGTCATCAACGGGCGCGGCGATACGCGCGCCGTGCCGGGCTTCGTCGGGTTCCACCGGGGCTGTGCCAGCTTCCCCTGGCGCAGCCAGGCGGAATGGATCGCGCATCAGCTGGCCGCGCGCACCGGGCTGGACCGCGACGCGGCGGCCCGCGCGGGCGCGCAGGCCTTCCGCAGCGACCTGCACCGCGCCGCCCTGTCGGGGACCGAGGCCGATCTGCCCGGTGCCTCATCGAAGATCGAGGGAGCGGTGACCGGCGAAACCTCCATCGCCTCGGCGGCGGGTCACCTGTCGCTGATCCCCGATTCCTTCTTCGACAGCCGCGTTTTTGAGCCGTCGTCGCAGGAATAGCCCCTGAAACGGCGCTTTTTGCGGCAGAACCTGTCTAATCGCGAAAAATGGGGCGTCCGCGCACATCCAACCTTTGCTTTTGCGCACCGAGTCCCGCATCAAGGATCACAGGTAGGCAATGGCGCCCACCTGACGAATTTCTCCCACCGACTGGGTTTGACTGAGCAGAGCCGCTCGACACTTCGGATGCACCCGCATCCGGGATTGTCAGAGTGGCTTTTCGTGTTTGGCCCGGGTGAGGAAAAACCATCCCCGGGTTCCTGAAAAAGAACAGATGACGGGGTATGAAGATGAAGAAACTGCTTCTTTCGCTGGCGGCCTCCACCGCCCTGGTCGCACCGGCAAACGCCGAGATGCTGGACCTGGAAAAGGACGTGCTGACCTTCGGGTTCATCAAGCTGACCGACATGGCGCCGCTGGCCGTGGCCTATGAACAGGGCTTCTTCGACGACGAGGGCCTGTTCGTCACGCTGGAGGCGCAGGCCAACTGGAAGGTGCTGCTGGACGGCGTGATCTCGGGCACCCTGGACGGCGCGCACATGCTGGCCGGTCAGCCGCTGGCGGCCACCATCGGCTATGGCACCGAGGCGCATATCATCACCCCCTTCTCGATGGACCTGAACGGCAACGGCATCACCGTGTCGAACGAGGTCTGGGAGATGATGAAGCCCAACCTGCCCACCAATGACGCGGGCCTGGTGGCCCACCCCATCGGCGCCGAACACCTCAAGCCGGTGATCGAAAGCTTCAACGCGGAAGGAAAGCCCTTCAACATGGGCATGGTCTTCCCCGTCTCGACCCACAATTACGAGCTGCGCTACTGGCTGGCCGCCGGTGGGATCGAACCGGGCTATTATTCCCCCGAGAACGTCACCGGCCAGATCGGGGCCGAGGCCTTCCTGTCGGTCACCCCGCCGCCGCAGATGCCCGCCACCCTGGAGGCCGGCACGATCAGCGGCTACTGCGTGGGGGAACCGTGGAACCAGCAGGCCGTCTTCAAGGGCATCGGCGTGCCGGTGATCACCGACTACGAGCTGTGGAAGAACAACCCAGAGAAGGTCTTCGGCCTGTCGGCAGAGTTCCAGGAGGCCAACCCCAACACCACGCTGGCCATCACCAAGGCGCTGATCCGCGCCGCCATGTGGCTGGACGAGAACGACAACGCCAACCGTCCCGAGGCGGTCGAGATCCTGTCGCGCCCCGAGTACGTCGGTGCGGACTACGAGGTGATCGCCAACTCGATGACCGGCACCTTCGAGTATGAGAAGGGCGACACCCGCGAGGTGCCCGATTTCAACGTCTTCTTCCGCTACAACGCCACCTATCCCTTCTACTCGGATGCCGTCTGGTACCTGACCCAGATGCGTCGCTGGGGGCAGATCCCCGAGGCGAAGTCGGACAGCTGGTACGATGAGGTCGCGAAATCGGTCTACAAGCCCGAGATCTACCTCGAAGCCGCGCGGATGCTGGTGGACGAGGGCCTGGCCAACGAGGCCGACTTCCCCTGGGACAGCGACGGCTACAAGGATCCGACGCCCGCCGCCGATATCATCGACGGTATCCCCTACGACGGCCGCACCCCGAACGCCTACCTCGACAGCCTGCCGATCGGCCTGAAGGGCGAACAGAAGGTCGTCGGCAACGAGGTTCAGGGCTGAGCGCCCCGGGGGGGCGCAGAGCAGGCGCACCCCCGGCCGCCGCAGACCAGACCCACCCATGACACCCTGAGGTTGGCGGACCGCCCCGCCAACCGGACCCCAAACCGAACGCGGGCCATCCCGCCGGATCCAGGAGAAGACCGATGACCACTGTCGATCCCGAATTTGCGCGCGCAGAGGCCCGTGAGGCCCGCCGTGCGAAGCTGTTCACCCGCATCAATTCCGCCGACAAGTGGTTCCAGGTTCTGGGGCTGGCGTGGATCACCCCGATGCTGAAGGCCGCCGCCGGCGACAACCCCAAGGTCCAGGCGAAAGAGGTCTGGCGCCTCTTGGGTGTGCCGCTTCTGGCCATCGCCATCTTCCTGATGCTCTGGGGCACGCTGGCGCCGAAGGTGCAGACCTCGCTGGGCGCCGTGCCGGGGCCGGCGCAGGTCTGGACCGAGGCCGTGGGCCTGCATGAGGCCGCGGTGCAGACCGCCGCCGACAAGGCCGAGTTCGAGGCCCGGGTCGATGCCCGCAACCAGCGTTTCATCGAGAACGGCCAGCCCGAACGGGTGAAGGACATCCCCTATACCGGCGCGCCGAGCTACTACGCGCAGATCTGGACCTCGATCAAGACGGTGTTCTTCGGCTTCCTGATCGCCAGCGCCGTGGCCATTCCGCTGGGCATCCTGGCGGGGCTGTCGCTGACCGCCAATGCGGCGCTGAATCCGATCATCCAGATCTTCAAACCCGTCTCGCCGCTGGCCTGGCTGCCCATCGTCACCATGGTCGTCTCGGCGGTCTACACCACAAATGATGGCCTCTTCGCCAAGTCCTTCCTGGTTTCGGCCATCACCGTGACGCTGTGCTCGCTCTGGCCCACGCTGATCAACACCGCCCTTGGCGTGGCCTCGATCGACAAGGATCTGATCAGCGTCTCGAAGGTGCTGAAGATGGGCACCTGGTCGAAGATCACCAAGCTGGTCCTGCCTTCGGCCCTGCCGCTGATCTTCACCGGGCTGCGCCTGTCGCTGGGCGTGGGCTGGATGGTGCTGATCGCCGCCGAAATGCTGGCGCAGAACCCCGGCCTGGGCAAATTCGTCTGGGATGAATTCCAGAACGGCAGCTCCTCCTCGCTGTCGCGGATCATGGTCGCCGTCTTCACCATCGGCATCATCGGCTTCCTGCTGGATCGGGTGATGTACGCGCTGCAATCCCTCTTCACCTTCTCGAACCAGCGGTGAGCGATATGGGCGTGATCAACTTTACCAACGTTTCCAAAAGCTACGGCGAGGGAACCCGCGCGACCCATGTCCTGAAGGACATCGACCTGAGCGTCGAAGAGGGCGAGTTCCTGGTCCTGCTGGGGTTCTCGGGCACCGGCAAGACCACCCTGATCAACCTGATGGCGGGGCTGGAAATGCCCAGCCGGGGCGCGGTCACCTTCAAGGGCCAGCCGGTCACCGGGCCGGGGCCGGAACGCGGGGTGATCTTCCAGAACTACTCGCTGATGCCCTGGCTGACGGTGCAGGGGAACGTGATGCTGGCGGTCGACACGATCTTCCCGGGTCTGTCGAAGAAAGAGAAAGAAGCGAAGGCGGCCAAGTATATCCAGATGGTCGGCCTCAGCCACGCCACCACCCGCCGTCCGGCGGAACTGTCGGGGGGCATGCGCCAGCGGGTCAACGTGGCCCGCGCCCTGGCGATGAACCCCGAGGTGCTGCTGCTGGACGAGCCGCTGTCGGCACTGGACGCCCTGACCCGCGCCAACCTGGGCGACGAGATCGAGGCGATCTGGAACGAGGAGAAACAGACCTGCGTGCTGATCACCAATGACGTGGACGAGGCCATTTTGCTGGCCGACCGCATCATCGCCCTGACGCCCGAGGGCACCCTGGGCGAGGAATTCCGCGTCGACATGCCCCGCCCGCGCGACCGCGGCGCGATGAACAGCGACGAGACTTTCAAGGCGCTGCGCGCCCGGGTCACCACCTACCTGATGGATCTCGGTATCGAGGCCAAGGCCGAGGGCACCCGCACGCTGCCCAACGTCGAGGCGATCCATAATGTGCCCAAGGCCGTCAGCGACGCCCAGAAGGGGCTGATCGACAATCGCTTCCTCAGCTTCGAGGGGCTGCACAAGGTCTATCCCACCCCCAAGGGCCCGCTGACCGTGGTCGAGGATTTCAACCTGAAGATGGACCGGGGCGAGTTCATTTCGCTGATCGGCCACTCGGGCTGCGGCAAGTCCACCGTGCTGACCATGACGGCGGGGCTTAACGCGATCTCGAAAGGGGTCATCAAGCTGGATGGCTTCGACGTGCAGGGCGCCGACCCTGAACGCGCCGTGGTCTTCCAGTCGCCCAATCTCTTCCCCTGGCTCTCGGCCAAGGAGAACGTGGCGATCGGCGTCGACAAGGTCTATCCCCGCGCCTCCCAGGCCGAGAAACAGGACGTGATCGAATACTACCTCGAACGCGTGGGCCTCGCGGATGCGATGGACCGCCCGGCGCATTCCATGTCGAACGGCATGAAACAGCGCGTTGGCATCGCCCGCGCCTTCGCCCTGTCGCCCAAGCTGCTGCTGCTGGATGAACCCTTCGGGATGCTGGACAGCCTGACACGCTGGGAACTTCAGGAAGTTCTGATGGAAGTGTGGTCGCGCACCAAGGTCACCGCGATCTGCGTCACTCATGATGTGGACGAGGCGATCCTGCTGGCCGACCGCGTGGTGATGATGACCAACGGCCCCCGCGCCACCATCGGCAAGGTGACCAAGGTCGATCTGCCGCGCCCGCGCACCCGCAAGGCGCTGCTCGAACACCCCGATTACTACCGCTACCGGCAGGACGTGCTCGACTTCCTCGAAGAATACGAACACGGCGCCACGCCGAAACCCAAGGCCGCGCAAACGGCCCGGATCGCGGCCGAATAGGCGGCGCCCCTCTTTCGAACTGCTTCGCAACGCGGCGCCCGGGCGGGCACCACGCGACCCGCAACACCCTTCTGACGGAGGAACGACATGGCACAGAAACTGATTGTGATCGGTGCCGGCATGGCCTCGGGCCGGATGCTGGAACATCTCTTCGAGCGGCACACCGACTGGGACGTGACCCTGTTCAACGCCGAACCGCGCGGCAACTACAACCGGCTGATGCTGTCGCCGGTGCTGTCCGGCGAAAAGACCTATGAAGAGATCGTGACCCATGATGCGGCCTGGTACGAGGGCCACGGTGTCACCTGCCGCTTCGGCGAAAAGGTGGCGGGCATCGACCGCGCCGCGAAGACCGTGACGTCGGAAACCGGCGAGGTGCTGGCCTATGACAAGCTGGTCATCGCCACCGGGTCGAACCCCTTCATCATCCCGCTGCCGGGTCACGACCTGGAAGGGGTGATCGCCTACCGCGATCTGGAAGACACCAACCGCATGATTGCGCTCGGAGAGCAAAAGGGCGCCCGTGCGGTGGTGATCGGTGGCGGCCTGCTGGGGCTGGAGGCCGCCGCCGGGCTTCATGCGCGGGGCGTGGACGTGACCGTGGTGCATCTGATGGGCCACCTGATGGAACGCCAGCTGGACGAAGCCGCGGGCTATCTGCTGCGCAAGGAACTGGTGGGGCGCGGCATCAAGGTGCTCTGCGCGACCAACTCCAAGGAGATCCTGGGCGAAAACGGCCATGTCACCGGGCTGGCGCTGGACAATGGCACCGTTCTGCCCTGCGATTTGCTGGTCATGGCCGTGGGCATCCGTCCCAACGTGGCGCTGGCGCAGCAGGCCGGGCTGGCGGTGGGCCGGGGCGTGCATGTGGACGACCAGATGATCACCTCCGACGCCGACATCCTGGCGCTGGGCGAATGCGTGGAACATGGTGGCGCCCTCTTCGGCCTTGTCGCGCCGCTCTATGATCAGGCCAAGGTGGCGGCGGCGACGCTGTCGGGCGAAGAGGCGGCCTTCGTGCCGCGCAACGTCTCGACCAAGCTGAAGGTGACTGGGTGCGACCTGTTCAGTGCGGGCGATTTCGCGGAAGGAGAGGACCGCGAGGACATCGTCTTCCGCGACCCGGCGCGCGGCGTCTACAAGCGGCTGGTCCTGCAGGACAACCGACTGATCGGCGCGGTGATGTACGGCGACACGGCCGATGGTAACTGGTTCTTCGGCCTGATGAAGGAGGGTGAATGCATTGAGGAGATGCGCGACACCCTGATCTTCGGCCCGGCCTTCCAGGGGGGGGCCGCCGCGGACCCTTTGGCAGCCGTTGCAGCCTTGGCGGATGACGCCGAGATTTGCGGCTGCAACGGCATTTGCAAGGGCACCATCGTCAAGGCGGTGCAGGACGGCGCCCATACGCTGGGCGATGTGAAGGCGATCACCAAGGCCTCCAACTCCTGCGGCACCTGCACCGGGCTGGTGGAACAGGTGATGGCGGTGACCCTGGGCGATGATTTCGTCCTGCCCGGGGCGCAGGGCATCTGCGGTTGCACCGATCTGTCCCACGAGGACGTGCGGCGGCTTATCAAGTCGCAGGAGCTGAAAAGCCAACCGGCGGTCTGGCAGGAGTTGGGCTGGTCCACGCCGAACGGTTGCCACGTCTGCCGCCCGGCGGTGAACTATTACCTGCTGGCCGACTGGCCGCTGGACTACCACGATGATCTTCAGTCGCGTTTCGTCAACGAACGGAACCACGCCAACATCCAGAAGGACGGGACCTATTCGGTGATGCCGCGCATGTGGGGCGGGATCACCACCCCGGATGAGTTGCGCGCCATTGCGGATGCCGCCGACAAGTACAAGGTGCCCACGGTAAAGGTGACCGGCGGCCAACGTATCGACCTTCTGGGTGTGCGGAAGGAGGATCTGCCCGCGATCTGGTACGATCTGAACCAGGCCGGCATGGTCTCTGGCCACGCCTATTCCAAGGGGCTGCGCACGGTGAAGACCTGCGTCGGCACCGACCATTGCCGCTTTGGCACCCAAGACAGCACGGGCCTTGGCATCAAGCTGGAGAAGAAGCTGTGGGGGTCGTGGACCCCGCACAAGGTCAAGCTGGGCGTGTCGGGCTGCCCCCGGAACTGCGCCGAGGCGACCTGCAAGGACGTGGGCATCATCTGCGTCGACAGCGGCTATCAGGTGTCGGTGGCGGGCGCCGCGGGGATGGAGGTGAAGGAGACCGAACGCCTGGTCGACGTGCCGACCGAGGCCGAGGCGATCGAGTGGACCACCGCCTTTGTGCAGCTTTACCGCGAACAGGCGCGCTATCTGGATCGGCCCTACAAATGGGTCGCCAAGGTGGGCCTGGACTGGGTGAAAGAAGTGCTGGCCGAGCCGGCCGAACGCGCCGCCCTGAACGAACGTTTCGAAATCTCGCAATCCGTCTATCGCAAGGATCCCTGGGCCGATCACGCCGAACACCGCGCCGATCTGTACCAGCCCCTGGCGGACATCACCCTGGAGGCCGCGGAATGAGCTGGATCGACATCGGACATATCGACGACGTGCCCCTGCGCGGCGCGCGCCTGGTGAAAACCCCCGTGGGCTGCATCGCCGTCTTCCGCACCGCCGAGGCGGAGGTGTTCGCCGCCGCCAATAGCTGCCCGCACAAGGGCGGGCCCCTGTCCGAGGGCATCGTGCATGGGCGCCATGTCACCTGCCCGCTGCACAACTGGGTGTTCTCGCTGGAAACCGGCGCGGCCCAGGGCGCGGATGAGGGGCAGATCGCCACCTATCCCATCCGCCTGGAAGAGGGGCGGCTGCTGCTGGACGCGGTCGCCGTCGGCAAGCGGAGCGCGGCCTGATGGGCGCTCCGGTCACCCGCTCCACCTGCGCCTACTGCGGCGTGGGCTGCGGCGTGTTGCTGTCGCCCGACGGGCAGGGCGGGCTGTCGGTGAAGGGCGACCCGGCGCATCCGGCGAATTTCGGCCGGCTGTGTTCCAAGGGGACGCAACTGGGCGAGACCGTGGGGATGGAAGACCGCCTGTTGCAGCCGATGCTGCAGGGCGCCCCTGTCGGTTGGGACGCGGCGATGGCGACGCTGGCCGAGAAATTCCGCGCCGCCATCCGCGATCATGGGCCCGACAGTGTCGCCCTTTACGTCTCGGGGCAGCTGCTGACCGAAGATTACTACATCGCCAACAAGCTGATGAAGGGCTTCATCGGATCGGCGAATATCGACACGAACTCAAGGCTTTGCATGGCCAGCTCGGTGGCCGGGCACAAGCGCGCCTTCGGTACCGACACCGTGCCCG
Organism: Pseudooceanicola marinus; assembly: GCF_020177265.1. Lineage (GTDB taxonomy): Bacteria > Pseudomonadota > Alphaproteobacteria > Rhodobacterales > Rhodobacteraceae > Pseudooceanicola > Pseudooceanicola marinus_A. The sequence continues at coordinate 114,380 of NZ_JAIVMC010000005.1, read as the reverse complement.
GCACCTATGAGGATCTGGAACAGGCCGATCTGGTGGTGCTGACCGGGTCGAACCTGGCCTGGTGCCATCCGGTTCTGTACCAGCGGCTGATCGCGGCGAAAAAGGCCCGGCCCCAGATGCGCGTGGTGGTCATAGACCCGCGCCGCACCGCCACCTGCGACATCGCCGATCTGCACTTGGCGGTGAAACCCGGCGGCGACGTGGCGCTGTTCAACGGACTGCTGGCGCAGATCCACGAGCAGGGCGCGGCGGATGCCGCCTATCTCTCCCGGATCGAAGGCTATGACGCCGCCGTCTGCGCCGCCTCGACCACGGATCTCACCGCCACCGGGCTGGACGCCGCCGATCTGCGCGCCTTCTACGACCTCTGGGTGCGGACCGAGAAGGTCGTCACCGTCTATTCCCAGGGCGTGAACCAATCCAGCAGCGGCAGTGACAAGGTGAACGCGATCCTCAATTGCCACCTGGCGACGGGGCGCATCGGGCGGCCGGGCATGGGGCCCTTTTCCGTCACCGGACAGCCCAATGCCATGGGTGGGCGCGAGGTGGGCGGGCTGGCCAATATGCTGGCCTGCCACATGGATCTGGAAAACGCCGATCACCGCAACGCCGTCCGCAGCTTCTGGGACGCGCCCACCATTGCCGACCGTGCCGGGCTGAAGGCCGTCGATCTGTTCCGCGCCGTGGGCGAGGGGCGGATCAAGGCGCTGTGGATCCTGCACACCAACCCGGCGGTGTCGATGCCCGATGCCGACGCGGTGCGCGACGCCATCGGCGCCTGCGATTTCGTCGCCGTCTCGGACATCACCGGCGCCACGGATACCGCGCGGCTGGCCGACCTGCTGCTGCCCGCCACCGGCTGGGCCGAGAAATCCGGCACCGTCACCAACTCCGACCGCACCATCAGCCGCCAGCGCGCTCTGCTGCCCGCCCCGGGCGAGGCGCGCCCCGACTGGTGGCAGATCTGCGAGCTGGGCCGCCGCCTTGGCTGGTCCCGCGCCTTCGATTTCGACGGCCCCGCCGAGATCTTCCGCGAATATGCGGCGCTGTCGGGAATCGCGGGGGGCTTTGGCCTCGACTTCGACATCTCGGGCCTGGCGGGGCTGACCGACGCCGCCTATGACGCGCTGGAACCGATCCGCTGGCCGGTCACCGATGGCCGCCAGGGCGGGCGCTTTTTCGGTGACGGGCGGTTCTTCACCCCCTCGGGCAAGGGCCGGATGCTGCCGCTGCACCAGCGCGGCCCGGCGGTGGAGGTCAGCGAGACCTTCCCCTTCCGCCTGAACACCGGGCGCATCCGCGACCAGTGGCACACGATGACCCGCACCGCGCGCTCCGCCCGGCTGTCGGCGCATCTGCCCGAACCGTTTCTGGAGATCCACCCCGAGGACGCTGCCGCCCGCGGCATCGCGCCTGCCGATCTGGTCGAGGTCACCAGCCCCACGGGCCGCGCGATCCTGCGCGCCCTGCTGACCGACCGCGTGCAGCCGGGTGAGGTCTTCGCCCCCATGCACTGGACCGGCGAAACCGCCCCCTCCGCGCGGATCGACACGCTGGTGGCCGCCGTGGTCGACCCGGTCTCGGGCCAGCCCGAAAGCAAGGCGGCCGTGGCCCAGGTGGCGCGCTGGCAGGGGGGCTTTTACGCCTTCGCCGTGGCGTCTGACCGTTTCACCCCCGATGCCGCCTACTGGGCGCAGGCGAAGACCGGCCAGGGCTGGCGGGCCGAGATCGCGGATCATCATTGCCCCGAGGACTGGGGGCGTTACCTTTGCGGCATGTTCGACTGTGCCGAGGACGAGATGCAGGTGGTCACCGACCCCGCGCGTGGCAGCTACCGCGCCGCCGTGATCCGCGACGGGCGGTTGCAGGCGGCCTTCTTCGCCGCGCCCGAGCCGGTGGCGGTGATGCGCGACTACCTGGCCGGCCTGCCGGGCACCGAGGCGCCGACCGCGCTGTCGGGCCGCGCGGGCGCCGACCGCCCCGACCCGGGGCCAGTGCTGTGCTCGTGCTTCGGCATCGGGGTGAACACCATCCTCACGGCGATCGAAAGCGACGGGCTGATGTCGGTCGAGGCGATCGGCGCGGCCCTGGGCGCGGGCACCAACTGCGGCTCCTGCCGGCCGGAACTGGCCGATCTGCTGGCCCGTGTGGCGCCCCCCGCCCGCGCCGAAGCGGCGGAGTGAGCGCGCGATGAGCCTGGCCCCCTATACCCGCATCCTCGCCCGTGGCCCGGGCCGATCACGCTCCTACACGCAGGAGGAAGCGGCGGAGGTCATGCGCCTGATGTTGGCCGAGGGGGCCGACCCGGAGGCCGTTGGGGCCATCCTGATGCTGCTGCGGATGAAGGGGGAAACCGCCGACGAGATCGCGGGTTTCGCCGAGGCGGCCCGCGAGGCCCTGCCACAGATCCCCCGCCCTGCGCTGGACTGGCCCAGCTATGCCGCCGGGCGCACCCGGGGGTTGCCGTTTTTCCTGCTGGCCGCCCGGCTCGTGGCCCAGGCGGGGCATCCGGTGCTGCTGCACGGCTGGAATTCCGAACACCACATGGCCGAGGCGGCGTCGGTCCGCAGCGCGCTGCTCCATGCCGGCATTCCCGTCGCGGCTTCGGTGACGGACGCAGGCGCCCTGCTGGCCGACCACGGCATCGCCTACCTGCCGCTGGAGCAGTTTCAGCCCGGCCTGCTGGCGCTGATGCAATTGCGGGACAAGCTTGGCGTGCGCAGCTGCGTGAACACGGTGCTGCGGGTGCTGAATCCGGCGCGCGCGCCGGCCTCCGTCCAGGGGGTCTTCCATCCGCCCTACCGGGAGCTGCAGGCCGACGCGGGCCGTCTGCTGGGGCAGGACAACCTGACCGTCATCAAGGGCGGCGGCGGCGAGTTTGAACGCAACCCGGGCAAGGAGATTGCCCTCTTCGGCCTGCGCGAGGGCGCGCCGCTGGACCGGCTGGCGCCCGCGCGGATGGCGGAGACGGGCAAGCTGAACCGGGGCTGGACCGATCCGACGCTGCTGGCGCGGCTGTGGTCCGGCGACTGGGCGGATGATTTCGCCACCGAGATCGTGCTGGGCACCGCCGAACTGGCGCTGGATACGCTGGGGGTGCCCGACCCGAGTGGCGAGGCGCGGCGCCTCTGGGCCGCCCGCGCGCAGGTCCCGGCCTGAGCGGTCAGCTCGCCGCGCGGACCTCGTCCACGATGCTGTTCAGAACGCGGTCCAGTAGCTGCATGTCCTCGGCCTCCCCCATGACGCGGATCAGGGGTTCGGTGCCCGACTTGCGGATCAGCAGGCGCCCGCCCTTGCCCAGGGCCTTCTCGCCCTGGGCAATGGCCTCCTGCACCGGGTCGGTGTCCAGCGGCGCCTTGCCATCGGCATAGCGCACGTTGATGAGCTTCTGCGGCACCGGCTGGAACACGTTGGACAGGTCACTGGCGGACCGGCCCGTCTCGACCATGGCCGACAGGAATTGCAGCGCGGCCAGCAGCCCGTCGCCGGTGGTCGAATGGTCGGTCATCACGATATGGCCAGACTGTTCGCCGCCGAGGTTGAAGCCGCCCTGCTGCATCCGCTCGACCACGTAGCGGTCACCGACGGCGGTGCGTTCCAGACCGATACCGCGGCCTTCCAGATAGCGTTCCAGCCCGAGGTTCGACATCACCGTGGCCACTAGGCTGTCGCCCGCCAGGATGCCGGCCTCTTTCCAGCGGGCGGCGATCAGGCCCATGATCTGGTCGCCATCGGCCACGCGGCCGGTCTCGTCGATCAGGATCACCCGGTCGGCGTCACCATCCAGGCAGACCCCCAGATCGGCACGGGTTTCGCGCACGCGGCGCGCGGCCTGCTCGGGATGGGTGGAGCCGCAATCCTCGTTGATGTTGAACCCGTTGGGTTCGACGCCCATGGGGATGACCTCGGCGCCCAGCTCCCACAGGACGGCGGGGGCGGTGCGGTAGGCCGCGCCATTGGCACAATCCAGCACCACGCGCAGCCCGTCCAGGCGCGTGCGGCGCGGCAGGGTAGCCTTGGCATATTCCACATAGCGCCCGCGCGCGTCCTCGTAGCGCTTGGCGCGACCGATGTTTTGCGGTTGTGCGGGGGGCACGCCCTCGGCCATCAGCCGCTCGATCGCATCCTCCGCCTCATCCGACAGCTTGAACCCGTCAGGGCCGAAGAACTTGATCCCGTTGTCCTCGGCCGGGTTGTGGCTGGCGGAGATCATCACGCCCACGTCGGCGCGCAGGCTGCGGGTCAGGTAGCCGATGGCGGGCGTCGGCACCGGGCCCAGCAGGAAGACGTTCATGCCGGTCGAGGTGAAGCCCGCGGTCAGCGCGTTTTCCAGCATGTAGCCCGACAGCCGCGTGTCCTTGCCGATCACCACCCGGTGGTCCTGCTTGTCGGTACGGAAATACCGCCCCGCCGCCGCCGCCAGTTGCAGCGCCACATCGGCCGTCATCGGCCACTTGTTCGCCTGTCCGCGCACCCCGTCGGTGCCGAAGAGCCTGCCTGCCATCTGCTGCCCCACTTCCGTTCAGTCCCGCGCCTGTCCCCGGCGCGCCTCGCGCACGGGCCGGGCCCGCCGCATTTCGCTTGTTTTGCAGCTATAGGCGCCGGGGCGGGGGGTGTCCAATCGCGCGGGGCCTGAAATTCCGCCGCTGCGCCCCCTTTCCCGGCGGTCATCCGCCGCTAGTTTTTCGTTTCGGTAACAAACCACCGGTCGCCCGGGATCTGCGTTGATCCCCCCGCCGGCCCTCGCTACCACTTTGAGGCGACCTCTTTCGTCTCTTTTCAAACGGATGACTTGGCATGACCAAACCCCTTTCCACCGTCACCCCCAATACCTGGGAATTCCTGCGCGATCCGATGATCAAGCCGACCGGCTTCCGGGAATACGACGCCCGCTGGAAATACCCCGAAGAGATCAACCTGCCCGGCATGACGGCCCTCGGCCTGGGCCTGGGCACGCAGATGATGAAGCGCGGCCTGCCGCCGGTGATCGCCGTCGGCAACGACTACCGCGACTATTCGCTGACCATCAAGAACGCCCTGATCCTGGGCCTCGTGCAGGCCGGGATCACGGTGAAGGACATCGGCCCCTGCATCACGCCCATGGCCTATTTCAGCAGCTTCCACCTGGGCGGCTGCGCCGTGGCCATGGTCACCGCCTCGCACAACCCGAACGGCTGGACCGGGGTGAAGATGGGCTTCGACATGCCCCTGACCCACGGCCCCGACGAGATGGCCGAGCTGAAGGACATCGTGCTGGAAGGCAAGGGTGAGGCCCGCGAGGGCGGCAAGGTGGAATTCGTCGACGGCGTCTGGGACGCCTACATGGACGATCTGCTGGGCGATTTCAAAATGTCCCGCAAGCTGAAGGTGGTCTGCGCCACCGGCAACGGCACCGCCTGCGCCTATGCGCCCGAGCTGTTCCGCCGCATGGGCGTCGAGGTGGTCGAGAGTCACAACACGCTCGACTATACCTTCCCCAACTACAACCCGAACCCCGAAGCCATGGAAATGCTGCATGACATGGCCGACAGCGTGAAGGCCTCCGGCGCCGATTTCGCCCTCGGCTTCGACGGAGACGGCGACCGCTGCGGCGTGGTGGACGACGAGGGCGAGGAGATCTTTGCCGACAAGGTGGGCGTCATCATGGCCCGCGATCTGGTGAAGCTCTACCCCGGTTCGACCTTCGTGGCGGACGTGAAGTCCACCGGCCTCTTTGCCAGCGATCCCGAGCTGGTCGCGGGCGACGCCAAGGCGGATTACTGGAAGACCGGCCACAGCCACATGAAGCGCCGGGTGCACGAGCTGGGCGCGCTGGCGGGCTTCGAGAAGTCGGGCCACTACTTCCTGGCTGAACCCATCGGGCGCGGCTACGACGACGGCATGCGCGTGGCGGTCGAGATTTGCAAGCTGATGGATCGCAACCCGGACATGAAGATGTCGGACCTGCGCAAGGCCCTGCCGGTGACCTATTCCACGCCCACCATGTCGCCCTATGCGGCGGATGAGGAGAAATACGACATCCTCGACCGGATCGTGCAGAAGCTGGTGGCCAAGGCCGAGGCCGGCGACAGCTTCGCCGGCAAGGCGATCAAGGAAGTGGTGACGGTGAACGGCGCTCGCGTGATCCTCGAAAACGGCTCCTGGGGGCTGGTGCGCGCCTCTTCGAACACGCCGAACCTGGTGGTGGTCTGCGAAAGCTCCGACAGCGCGGAGGAGTTGCGCGCGATCTTCGAAGAGGTCGATGCGGTGATCCGCACCGAGCCGGGCGTGGGTGACTACGACCAGACCTTCTGAGGTCCGGGTGACCGGGGCATCTGCGGATCCCCGGCACATTCATTGGCCCCTGGCGGTGGGCCCTGGGGTCGGACCGATGGTCCGGCCCCTATTTCGTTGCCGCCCCGGCGGGAGACGACGAAAGGACCATGGAGGTAGTCCCCCCATGCCACCCTTCGGCTATCCAGATGATCGGGGGTCACCGGGAATTGGGCTGCTGCCGGGGGTGATCTCGATGTCACCCGTGCCAGGTTCCCTAAGCCCTAAGCCCTAAGCCCTAAGCCCTGCGTGCCTTGCGTTTCGCAGGGCATGGCCATGACGTCAGAGGATGGGGGAGGGCGCATGGACCACCCCGGATCGTCTTGTCGCCGCAGTGCGCTCTGCTGGGCGGTCGCGCGACGTCGACCTCAAGTCGGTCGCAAGCGTCCCGGGCCTCCTTCACCGCTCTGCCTCAGTGCGGCCTGGCTATCGCACAATGAACTCCGCATGCAGGGCCCCGGCGGCCTTGATGCTTTTGAGGATGTCGATCATGTCCCGTGGCGCCACGCCGAGCGCGTTCAGACCCGCAACCACTTCCGACAGGGAGGTGCCCTCGTCGATCTCCGCCAGGCCGATGCCCGGCTCCTCGATGATGTCGGCATTGGTGCGTGGCACGACCACGGTTTCCCCTTCGGCGAAGGGGTTGGGTTGAACCACCACCGGGTCCTCCTCGATCCGCAGGGTCAGGTTGCCCTGGCTGACGGCGACGCGGCTGATGCGGACGTCATCGCCCATGACGATCGTCCCGGATCGCTGGTCGACGACCACGCGGGCCTTGCGCTCGGGTTCCACCAGGATGTTTTCCACCTGGCCCAGGGCATGGGCGGGAGAGGGGAGCCCGGTGGCCAGAATATCGAGGCGCACCGTGCCCGAATCCAGCATGCGCGCCGCGCCGGTGCCGAAGGCGCTGTTGATCGCCGTCTCGATCCGGGCGGCCGTGGTGAAGTCAGGCTCGCGCAGGGCCAGGCGCAGGGAGGACAGGGCCGAGAGCTCGAAATCGACCTCCCGCTCCACCCGGGCGCCGGCCGGGATGACCCCGGCGGTGGGCACGCCTTGGACCACCTGCGCCGCCTCGCCCTCGGCGGCGGCGCCGCCGGCGATGATCGTGCCCTGGGCCACCGCGTAGATCTGCCCGTCGGCCGCGTTCAGGGGCGTCATGATCAATGTCCCGCCCAGCAGGGAGGAGGCATCGCCGATGGCCGAGACGGTCACGTCGATCTGTGACCCGGCGCGGGAGAAAGGGGGCAGTTCCGCGGTGGCGAAGACGGCGGCCACGTTCTTTGGCCGAAACTGTTCGCCGGTGATGTTCACCCCCAGCCGTTCGAGGATGTTCGACATGATTTCTTCGGTGAAGGGGGCGTTGCGGATCCCGTCACCGGTGCCGTTCAGCCCGACGACCAGCCCGTAGCCGACAAGGTCGTTGCCCCGCACCCCGTCGAATTCGACCAGGTCCTTGATGCGGATCGGCCCGGCGGCGAGGGGGGCGGCCAGCAGGGCGAGGCACAGGGTCAGGGCGGCGCCGAGGCGGATCATCGCAGGTAATCCGTCAGCGACAGGCGCGAGAGCTTCACCGTCAACGCATAGAGCGCTTCCAGCTGGAACTGAACGTCCTCCAGCTGTGTCGCCGTTTCATAGGGGTCGACCGCCAGCAGTTCGGACTGGGCGATCAGGTAACCGGCGCGTTCCGACACCACCCGGGCCGAGGCCTCCTCCGCGCGGGTCTGGGCATAGCCGAGATCGGCGCGCAACTGCACGATGCCTTCCTGCTGGAAGGAGAGGCCCTCCCCCGCGGCCTTCATCATCTCGACCTGCAGGGCGCTGTCGAAGCCAAGGGCCGGATCCGAGGCCAGCGCGGCCATGGCGGTGTGTTTCATCAGCTCGCGCAGGCCTGGATCGTCGGCGCGCAGGTCCAGGTCGACGGTTTCGCCCTCTCCCAGCAGGAAGGGGCGCAGCGAGGTGGTGCTGCCCTGGTAGGCCACCGTCTCGAAATCGCCGCCGGGGCCGAACCAGGTGTCCAGCACGCCCTGGACCCCTGCCAGGTCGGTCTGACCGGCCAATGCCGTGCGCAGCTCGTCCAGGATCTGTTCGGAGGAGATCAGCGGTGAGGTGTCGCTGTCGATGCCGGAGAAGATCGCGCGCCCGGCCACGGTGGTGTTCAGCGCGTTGACCATGCTTTCCATGTCTTCCGTCGCGCGGGTCGAGGCACCGATCACCGCCTCGTCCAGGAAGGAGCCGGCCGCGGTCAGGGCGGCGGAGCCGAGGTCCGTGGCCAGGGTCTGGTAGCGGTCCAGCACCTCCTGCATCGTGCCGGTGAAGAGGATCGCCTCGCTGGCGGCGGAATCGTATCCCTCGATCAGGGTGAGGTTGCGTTCGACGTCGGCCAGGTAGGAATAGCTGCCGGAAAGATGGCGGGCGACATCGGCGGTGCGCCCCGAGGCCAGTTCCTGGCTGAGCTGGTTCATCCGGCTCTTCAGGTCGGTGTTCTGCTGGCGCAGCATGAAGCTCTGCGCGAGGTCGCCTATGGTGATGGGGCTTGGCATGGCTCAGATACTCATCAGTCGGTCGAGGAGGTCCTCGATGGTTTGCACCAGGCGGGCATTGGCGCCGTAGGTCTGTTCGATCAGCAACAGGCGCTGCATTTCCTCATCGGTGTCGACGCCGTCGGAGAGCAGTCGCGCCTTCAGCTCCGCCTCGCGGGTGGTGGCGAAACTGAGGCTCTGTTCGGCGAGGTGCCGTTCCGTTCCGGCCATGGAGATCAGCGAGGAGGCCAGGTCCGGCGCGGAAAGGCCCGAGGTGGCGAAGGGGCCGGAGGCGGGGGTGCGTTTCACCGCCAGGGCCGAGAGCATGTCCTGCAGCAGGGCCGCGTCGGAGACCGGTCCCTGGGCGCCCGCATTGATCCCGTCGCGCAGCCGCCAGGTTTCGCCCCCCTGGGTCGGATCGACGGCGGCGTTGATCTGCAGCCGGCCGGCAAGCCCCACTTCGTCGGCGGGCAGGAAGGCCCCGCCGCCATCGGTGAAGAGACCGGCATCGCCAGGCAGAAGCGTCGGATCCAGTGCCGGGTCCTGGAAGCGTTCGACCAGGTCGCGAGCGGTGGAATCGATCCGGGCCTGGGCCTCTTCCGCCAGGCTGTCGCGGGCGCGGAACAGGGCGGCAAGACGACCGCCGAGGATCGGGCTGCGGTCGTCCTCGGTGTCGATGGCGACACCGTTGATCGTCAGCCCCGACAGCAGGCCAGCGTCCTGGGTCATGTTGGCGGTGATCATGTTGGTGCGGGTGAAGCCGAACTCCACCGCTGAGGAGCCGTCGAGCAGGATCGCCCCGCCGGCGGAATAAAGCGCCACGGTGTCATTGGCGCGCGCGACCTCGATGACGGGGATGTACTCCGACAGCTCGTCGATGACCGCCTGGCGATGGTCGATCAGGGAATTCGGATCGCCGCCGGTCATCCGGGCCTTGTTGATGCCGGTGTTCAGATCGGCCACCTGATCGAGCAGGGTATTCATTCGGGTGACGGAACTGTCGATTTCCGCATCCGCCTCCATCCGGATGTCCTGGATGCCGTCGCTGATGCGGCGGAAGACATCCACGACGTCCTGGGCGGCGTAGAGCGTGGTTGTCAGCCGTTCCGACAGGTCCGGGCGCGAGGCCGAGGCGATGAGCGCGCTTTCGAAGTTGGTCAGCCGGCCGGAGAGGGAGGCCCCATCCTCTGGCGTGCCCAGCAGATCCTCGACGCGGGTGTAGAACTGGCTGATCGTGTCGCTTTGCTGCAGGGCGGAATTCGCCTCCCGCCGGTCAGCCACCAGACCGTGATCGACGTGGCGCACCACGCCGTCCACCTGCACGCCGCCGTAGGACCCGGTGGAGCGGGCGGAGGTTTCCAGCGTGCGGCGGGCGTAGCCCTCGGTCATCGCATTCGAGATGTTCGAGGCGGTGACGGAGGAATTGCGCGCGGTCGCGGTCAGGCCGGACAGGGCGTTGGACAGGGCGCCGGAGAGGGACATGGATCAGACCTTCCTGTTTAGTGGGCCTTCCTGTTCACGAGCCGCCGCCTGGGCGACGACCCGGGGTCAAGCTGCTGTTATCGCTTGATGTTGGTGGTTTCCTGCAGCATCTCGTCGACGGTCTGGAAGACCTTAGCGTTGGAGGAATAGGCGCGTTGGGTGCGGATCATGTCGGTCAGTTCACCGGCGACATCGGTGCCCGATTCCTCGCGGGCGTAGGCGACGATGTCGCCGGTCGGACCGTCACCGGCGTCCCAGAGGTAGAAGCCGCCGCTGTCGGGCGTCGGCTTGTAGGTCTGGTAGTCCAGCGACTTCATCCCGTTGACGTTGGTCACATCTGCCAGCGGCACCTGGTAGAGCACCAGCGCCTCACCGCTTTCGAAGAAGGCGCGCACGTAGCCGTTCGCATCCACCTCCACCCCGGTCATGTTGGACACGGCGGAGCCGTCCTTGTTGATGCCCGTGGGTGCGAAATCATCGCCCAGCTGGCTGAGGCCGCCGCCCTCGCCGTAAAGCCCGAGGTCGATCTCGATCGGGCCGCTGGCGACGTTGATGACCACGGTCCCGGTGCCGGTGTCATAGGCGGTGCCGACGCCGGTCAGCGTGGCATCGGCCAGGGTGCCGCCGGCGGTCCGGCTGTCGTTGAAGGTCAGGTCATATTCGCCGACCACCGCCGCAGTGGCGCTGTCGGTGATCTCCATCGACCACATGTTGCTGGCGCCGGGCCCGGTCACATCGGGGGTGAAGACCACCGTCAGCGTCTCGGGCTTGCCCAGGTTGTCGTAGTATTCGATCGTCACCTCCAGCGGGTCACCGCTGGCGGTATCCTCGGTTTCGGTCGCGGGCAGGTTCACCCCCATGTCGATCGCCGTGGTCGGGTTGCCGGCATAGGTCGACGGGTCGATCTGCACCGGCACCAGGGCGCTGGAGGTTTCGCGCGGGACATTGGGGAAGCTGCCGTCCCCATTTGCGGGCCAGCCCAGCAGGACCAGCCCTGTCTCCGTCTTCAGGAAGCCGTCGGCATCCATGCGGAAGGACCCTGTTGAGGTCAGCAGCATTTCCTCGAAGGTGCCGGTGGCGGCAATCTCGGTCGACAGAGCCACAGGCAGCATGCCGCGTTCGCGCACCGCCAGGTCGGTGGGATTGTCGGTGGGCACGATGGACCGTCGCTGGTCGATCAGCCGCATCGTCGAGGCGCGCACGCCACCCGCGGTATAGCCGCCGCCGGAATCGCCCAGCACCAGCGAGCTGAAGTCCGTCTGGACCCGCTTGTACCCGAAGGTGGAAGAGTTGGCGATATTGTCGGCAATGGCCGCGAGACGGGTGGCATTCGTCTGCAGACCCGCGACGCCCGCATTGAGGGACGAGGAAATTGTCATGAATACGCCTTTCTGCTGCATCGACCTTTTGTCGTGCCTCAGGGCTAAGGGCGCGGCCTTAACAGCGGGCTAACAACCGGGCAGACCCCTAAAATGCGCCACACTTCCGCCGGGACGTCAGGATGCCTGTTGCGCGGCCCGGCGGGTGTCGCGCGGCGCCTCGCCATAATGGGCGCGATAGCTGTCGGAGAAGAGGGCAGGCGTGGAAAACCCCGTGATCGCAGCGACTTCACCCATCGGCAGGCGCGAGCTGCGCAGCAGGTCCCGCGCCGTGGCCAGGCGCATTTCGCGGTAGGCGCGGATCACCGACCGGCCAAGGGCGGCGTCGAACTGGCGTTGCAGCTGCCGGGGCGACAGGCCGACCAGGGCGGCGATCTGGCCCAGGTCCAGCGGGTCGGCCTGGTGGGTCTCCATCAGTTCCAGCGCCTCCAGCACGGGCCGCGGCAGGGCGCCGTAGCGGGCGCCGATCCCGGCCTGCTGCGGTGCGTCCGCCGGGCGGATCTGGGTCTGGATGAACCAGTCGGCGATGCGGCGGGCAAAGGCGGTGCCGTGGTCGCGCGCCAGGATCGCCTGCATCATGTCCAGCGGGGCGGTGCCCCCCGCGCAGCTGTAGCGATCCCGGTCGATGACGAAGAGGCGCCGTTCCAGCAGGAAATCGGGCGACAGGGCGCGCAACGCCTCCAGGTGGTGCCAGTGCACGGTGAAACGCCGCGCCGCCATCAGCCCCGCCTGGGCCAGGATCGCCGCCCCGCCGGAGATCCCGCCCAAGGGCACCCCCGCCGCATCCAGCCGGCGCAACCAAGCCAGAAGGGTCGGATCGTTCAGCGCCAGCGGATGGCCCCCCGCCACCACGAAGACCAGATCGAAAGGCCCGCGCGCCCGCGCAAGCGCCGTGGTTTCGATGGTGAAGGGCAGTGACGAGGCCACAGGCCCGCCCTGCCGCGACAGGGGCACGATGTCGTACAGGAGCCCGTCCGAGAACAGGTTCGCCGCCCGCAGCGGTTCCATCGCGGCGGCGGTGCTCATCATCGCGTAGCCGTCGACCAGGACGAAGCCGATGCGCTTGGGGGGCATGGATGACCCTTTTCCGAAATAAATTGACCGTTTTCCGCAGCACACTGCGATGCTCACGCGGCTAGATCAAGGGCGCAGCAGCAAGGAGCAGCAGATGGGATTCTCCGGGTTCCGCGTCATCAAGGAAGCGCTGACCGGCCACAAGGGCTGGGGGCCGCTATGGCGCGATCCGGCGCCGCGGGCGCAGTACGACATCGTCATCGTCGGCGGCGGCGGTCACGGGCTGGCGACGGCCTATTTCCTGGCGAAACTCTATGGCCGGCATCGCGTGGCGGTGCTGGAGAAGGGTTGGCTGGGCGGTGGTAACATCGGGCGCAACACCACGATCATCCGGTCGAACTACCTGCTGCCCGGCAACCAGCCGTTTTACGAGCTGTCGATGCAGCATTGGGAACGGCAGGAGCAGGACCTGAACTTCAACTCGATGGTCAGCCAGCGCGGCATCATCAACCTGATCCACAGCGACGCGCAGCGCGACAGTTTCCGGCGGCGGGGCAATTCCATGATGCTGACCGGCGCGGGGGCCCGCCTGCTGGACCGCGACGAGCTGCGCCAGATGGTGCCCTTCCTGAACTACGACAACGCGCGTTTTCCCATCAAGGGCGGGCTGATGCAGACCCGCGCCGGCACGGCGCGGCACGATGGCGTCGCCTGGGGCTATGCCCGGGCCGCCGACCAGATGGGCGTCGACATCATCCAGAACTGCGAGGTCACCGGATTCCGCATCGAAGGTGGTCAGGTGCGGGGTGTCGAAACCTCGCGCGGCTACATCGGTGCGGGCAAGGTCGGCGTGGCGGTTGCAGGGTCTTCGGGCCGGGTCATGGCCATGGCCGGGCTGCGCCTGCCGATCGAAAGCCATGTGTTGCAGGCCTTCGTCACCGAGGGGCTGAAGCCGGTGATCCCCGGGGTGATCACCTTCGGCGCCGGACATTTCTACATCAGCCAGTCGGACAAGGGCGGGCTGGTCTTCGGCGGCGATATCGACGGCTACAACAGCTACGCGCAGCGCGGCAACCTGCCGGTGATCGAGGATGTGGCCGAGGGCGGTATGGCCCTGATGCCGATGATCGGCCGTGCCCGGCTGCTGCGAAGCTGGGGCGGGCTGATGGATATGTCGATGGACGGCTCGCCGATCATCGACCGGACGCCGGTCGAGGGCCTCTATTTCAACGGCGGCTGGTGCTACGGCGGGTTCAAGGCCACGCCCGCCTCGGGCCATGTCTTTGCGCATCTGCTGGCCACCGACACCCCCCATGACACCGCCACCGCCTTCCGCCTGGACCGCTTCGCGCGCGGCCATCTGATCGACGAACGCGGCGCTGGCGCGCAACCCAACCTGCACTGAGGTCCCGATGCTGATCCCCCATCCCCTTCTGGGCCTGCGAGACGCGCAGGAGTTCACCTATCTCGGCGATGCCGCCCTGCTGAACCGCCCCGACCCGGCGGCGGGCGAGGCGGGTTTCGCCGATTACGTCTACCTGCGCGACAACCCGGCGGGTGTGCACCGCGAGCTGTGGTTCCACGAACAGGGCGACCGATCCTGGCTGGTGGTCACCCGCAACACCCTGACGCATGAGATCCTGGGCGCCGAGCTGGCCCGCGACGTGAAGCTGGGGGGCACCGCATGAGCCGCCTGGACCTCCCGCAAAGCCGCGACGCGCTGATCGACCGCAACCGCCCGCTGTCCTTCACCTTCGACGGGCGGCCCTACACGGGCTTCGCCGGTGACACGCTCGCCTCGGCCCTGATGGCCAATGGTGTGCAGCTGGTCGGGCGCAGCTTCAAGTACCACCGCCCGCGCGGCATCTTCTCTGCCGGATCGGAGGAGCCGAACGCCCTGGTCACCCTGCGCAGCGGGGCGCGTGCCGAACCCAACACCCGTGCCACCATGGTAGAGCTGTTCGAGGGGCTGGAGGCCAGCAGTCAGAACCACCTCGGCGGCGTGCGGCACGACCTGATGGCGGTGAACGACCTGGCCGCGCCCTTCCTCTCGGCGGGGTTCTATTACAAGACCTTCATGTGGCCGCGCGCCTTCTGGGAAAAGCTCTACGAGCCGGCGATCCGCCGCGCCGCCGGTCTGGGCAAGCTGTCGATGGAGGCCGACCCCGACAGCTACGACCGGGGCTATCTGCACCCGGACCTTCTGGTGATCGGTGCGGGCGCGGCCGGGCTGATGGCCGCGCTGACCGCAGCGCGGGCCGGGGCCGAGGTGGTTCTGGCCGACGAGGATGCGCGCATGGGCGGGCGCCTGCTGGCCGAAGGCGGGCTGCTGGATGGCGCCCCCGCGACCGATTGGGTCGCTCAGGTGCTGGCCGAGCTGGCCGCGCTGCCCAACGTCCGGCTGATGCCGCGCACCACGGTCTTCGGGGTTTACGACCACGGCATCTACGGCGCGGTCGAACGAGTGTCGGATCACCTTGCCACTCCCGGCGAACAGGTACGCCAGACCCTGTGGCGCATCACCGCGAAGCGCGCGATCATGGCGACTGGCGCCACGGAACGGCATATCCCCTTTGCCGACAACGACCGCCCCGGCGTTCTGCTGTCTGGTTCCTTACGCGCCTATGCCAACCGCTGGGGGGTGACTCCGCAGGCGCGGGCCACGGATCCGGTGCTGATCTTCACCAACAACGATGACGGCCATCGTACCGCCCAGTCCTTGCTGGCGCGCGGCGTGTCCCTGGCGGGCGTGGTCGACAGCCGCAGCGGCGCGCGCAGCCTGGGCGATTACACCACCCATGCCGGCGCCGTAGTCACCGGCACCAAGGGGCGTCACGGGCTGCGGCGGGTGCAGATCCGCACCGCTGACGGCAGCGACAGCTGGATCTCCTGCGGGGTGCTGGGCGTCGCGGGCGGCTGGAACCCCAATGTGCAACTGGCCTCGCATCATCGCGGGCGCCCGGTCTGGGATGGCGAACGGCTGACCTTCCTGCCCGGCCCCGATGGCCCCGCCGGGCTGATCCCCGCCGGGGCCGCCTGCGGCCATGGCAGCACCATCGCCGCCCTCGCGGACGGGCGCCGCGCGGCGCAGACAGCGCTGACGCAGCTGGACCGCACGGCCGCCGCCCCCGCCCTGCCGCAGGCCGAGGAGGAACCTTCGGCCATCACCGCGCTCTGGCATGTGCCGGGCCAGCGCCGCGCCTGGGTCGATCTGCAGAACGACGTGACGGTCAAGGACATCAAGCTGTCGCACCAGGAGAACATGCGCTCGGTCGAGCACATGAAACGCTGGACGACGCTGGGCATGGCGACGGATCAGGGCAAGACCTCGAACGTCACGGCCCTGGCGGTGATGGCGGAGCTGACGGGCAATGGCATCGCCCGCACCGGCACCACCATCTTCCGCCCGCCCTACACCCCCGTCGCCCTGTCGGTGCTAGGCGGCGGCGACACCGGCGCCAACTTCCGTCCGCGCCGCCTGACGCCGACGCACCACTGGGCCGAGGCCAACGGCGCCACCTTCGTCGAGGTCGGTCAATGGATGCGGGCCCAATGGTACGCCCAGCCCGGCGAAACCCACTGGCGGCAAAGCGTGGATCGCGAGGCACGCGCCGTGCGCGCCGCCGTGGGTCTGTGTGACGTGACCACGCTGGGCAAGATCGACGTGCAGGGGCCGGATGCGGGCACCTTCCTCGACCGGATCTATGCCAACACGATCTCGACCCTGAAACCGGGCCGCGTCCGCTATGGGCTGATGCTGCGCGAGGATGGGTTCCTGTACGACGACGGTACCTGCGCCTGCCTGGGCGACGGGCATTACGTTGTGACGACGACCACCGGCAACGCCGGCCTGGTCTTCCAGCGGATGGAATTCGCCCGCCAGTGCCTCTGGCCCGAGCTGGATGTCACCCTGATCTCCACCACCGACGCCTGGGCCCAGATCGCCGTGGCGGGGCCCAAATCGCGTGCCCTGCTGGAACGGGTGGTGGACGGGTTCGATTTGTCGAACGATGTCTTCCCCTTCATGGCCTGTGCCGAGCTGACGGTCTGCGGCGGGTTGCCGGCGCGGCTCTTCCGGATCTCCTTCTCGGGCGAAGTGGCCTATGAGCTGGCGGTGCCGGCCCGCTATGGTCATGCCCTGATGGAGCGGCTGATGGAACGCGGCGCCGATCTGGGCGTGACCCCCTACGGGACCGAGGCGCTGGCGGTGCTGCGGATCGAGAAGGGCCATGCGGCGGGGGCCGAGTTGAACGGCCAGACCACCGCTGCCATGCTGGGGCTGGGGCGGATGGTATCCGCCAAGAAGGATGCGATCGGCGCGGTGATGTCGCGGCGCGAGGGGCTGGCGGACGACAGCCGCCGCCTGGTCGGCCTGCAACCCGTGGACCCCGGCCAGAAGCTACCCGCAGGCGCCCATCTCTTTGCCGAGGGCGCGGCGCAGGCGCTGGCGACAGACGAGGGCTGGATCACCTCCGCCTGCTATTCGCCCCATGTGGAAAGCTACATCGCGCTCGGTTTCCTCGAGAAGGGCGATCAGCGCCTGGGCGAGGTGATCCGCTGTGCCAACCCGCTGGAAGGACAGGACATTTCCGCCCGTGTCGTCCCGGCTCATTTCGTCGATCCCGAAGGAGGACGACTGCGTGACTGACCTGATTCCCATGGGGGCCCTGGGCACCCCCGACCCCGCCCGCGCCAGCCATGGCGCCCTGACCCTGACCGAGAACACGGCCCTGATGCTGATCTCCGTCGCCACCCGCCCGGGCACGCCTGCGCCGCATCCCCTGGGCCTGCACCTGCCGGGGCCGGGGCTGTGGTCGCAGGGGCAGGGGGCGGCGGCCTTCTGGACCGGGCCGGGTCAGTGGATGATCGAGACCGATGTGCCTGACCATGCCGAACGGCTGCGCGATGCGATCCGCAGCGCGCCAGGCGCCCGGCTGACCGACCAGTCCGATGGTTGGGTCTGTGTCGAGGTGACCTCGGACGCGGGCCCCGCCCCGATCCGCGCCCTGCTGGAGCGGCTGGTGAACCTGTCGCCCGATCAGGTCGCCCCGGGCCATGCCACCCGCACCCTGCTGCATCACCTGGGCTGCATCGTCATCCGTCGGGCGGAGGATCATCTGGCGGTTCTGGCGCCGCGCTCGGCCGCGGGCAGCCTCTGGCACCTGCTGCGCGAAACGGCGTCCCGCCAGGTTCCCGCCGCGACAGCCTGATCCACTCTGGACAGAGGCGGCGCTAGGCGGTTCTGTCGGGGCTGTGTTTTCAGGGAAGTCAGATCATGCATGACAGTGACCGCCAGCCGGGCATCTTCGACGGCCATAACGACCTGATCCTGCGGCTGATCACCGGCAAGGTGACGGCGGCGCAGGTGCGCGACGGGCTGAACAGCGGCCATATCGACCTGCCGCGCGCCCGGGCCGGTGGCCTGTCGGGCGGGTTCTTCGCCATCTTCGTGCCCAGCCCGCCGGAGCATGGCATGTCGATGGAGGACCTGGCGAAACCCAGCTACGACATCCCGCTGCCGCCACCGGTGGAGCGCCCCTATGCCGCCGAGATGACCGATCAGGGCTTCGCCGCCGCCCGCGCGCTGGAGGCGGCCGGGGTCATTCGCATTTGCACGGATGCCGACACGCTGGAGGCCGCACTGGACGGGCCAGAGATGGCCGCCGTGCTGCATATCGAGGGCGCCGAGGCCATCGGGCCGGAGATTGCCGAGCTGGAGGATTTCCACGCGCGCGGCCTGCGGTCCCTCGGGCCGGTCTGGTCGCGGCCGACGATCTTCGCCGAAGGCGTCCCCTTCCGCTATCCGTCCGATCCCGACATCGGCGGCGGGCTGACCGAGGCCGGGCGGCGCCTGGTCGCCGAATGCAACCGCCTGGGCATCCTGATCGACCTGTCGCATCTGAATGCGGCTGGCGTGAGGGAGGTGGCCGCGATCAGCGACGCGCCCCTGGTGGCCACCCATTCCAACGCCGCCGCCGTCTGTCCGCATGCGCGCAACCTGACCGACGATCAGCTGCGGACGATCGCCGACAGCGACGGCATGGTGGGGATCAACCTGGCCACCGGGTTCCTGCGGCCCGACGGGCAGATGACGGCGGACACCCCGCTGGGCATGCTGCTGCGCCACCTCGACCACCTGATCGGCATCCTAGGCGAGGATCGTGTGGGGTTCGGCTCCGATTTCGACGGGGCGATCGTGCCGCAGGCCATCGGCGACTGCGCCGGCCTTTCGGCGCTGCGCACAGCGATGCGAGATCACGGGATCGACGACGCGCTGATGGAGAAGCTCTGTCATCGCAATTGGATGGCGGTCCTGCGGCGCACCTGGAAGGACTGAAGGGGATCGGCCTGGCGGCCGATGCCTCCGGTGGGGATATGTCCGGCAAGGAGAAGAGGGGCGCCCCACTCTCAGCGGCGCATGGCGCCGGCTTCGAGAGAACCGGGGCTCCGGGTGCTGGGGGAGAGCCCATACCATGCCGCGCCCGGCTTGCCCGTGGCGGCTGTGGCCTGGGGATCATGCGCAGCCGTTGCCATCCTGCCGCCTTCTGGGGGGATGGCGCCGGGTAGGTCGCTCGAGTTACCCGAGGGCTTACAGGTCGGCTGATCCGCGGGTTAGCCGCTCTCCTCTCCGCTGGCGGCGCGGCGGGGCTGCTGGCCGCGCGCGACCCATCGGTGCAGGGCCGCGACGGCAGCGGTGTCGTCGCGTGCCTCCAGACAGCGGCGCAGCTCTGTCAGGGCCGCGGCCACCTCTATCTGCGACAGATGTCCCTCGCGGGCGCGCAGGATGCGGGGATGCGGCGTGGGATGAAGCTGGTCCCCGATCAGCAGATCCTCGGTCAGCTTCTCTCCCGGGCGCAGGCCGGTGAAGCGCACCTCGATCTCTTCCGCATCGGGGCCGGGCGGTTCTGCCCCGAGGGGCGCGGGTCGGTCCCGCGCAGCGGTCCCCGGAGGCAGGCGCGGCAGATGGCCCGCACCTCGGATCATGCGGCAGGCCAGGTCCAGGATCCGTTGCGGCGGGCCCATGTCCAGCACGAAGAGATCGCCGCCGCGCGCCCAGGCCCCGGCCAGAAGGGTCAGCCGCACCGCCTCGGCGCAGGTCATGAAGTAGCGTGTCATCCGGGGATCGGTCACCGTCACCGGCCCGCCGGCGGCGATCTGGGCGGCGAAGCGGGGTACGACGGACCCCGAGGAGCCCAGCACGTTGCCGAAGCGCACCATGGCAAAGCGGGTGGCATCGCTGCGCTCCGCTAGGTCCTGCACCACCTCTTCGGCCAGCCGCTTGCTGGCGCCCATCACCGAGGTCGGGCGCACGGCCTTGTCGGTCGAGACCAGCAGCATCCGGCCCACGCCGGCCCGCAGCGCGGCCTCGGCCAGAGTCTGGGTGCCCAGGACGTTGGTGCGGATCCCCGCCAGCGGATTCGCCTCGACCAGGGGGACGTGTTTCAGAGCGGCGGCGTGAAAGACGGTATCGATACGCTCTGACGTCAGCAGGGCCTCGATGCCGGGGCCGTCGCAGACCGATCCCAGCACGGGGCGGATCACGCCCTGGCCCGCTGCCTCCAATTCGATCGCGATGCTGTAGAGGGCGAGTTCTCCGTGATCAAGCAACACCAGCCGCGCGGGGCCGCAGCGCAGCAGTTGCCGGGCCAGTTCCGATCCGATCGAGCCGCCGGCGCCGGTCACCAGGATGCGCCGCCCGGCATAGCTGTCGCGCACCTCCGGCAGGTGCCGGTCGAGGCGGGCGCGTCCGAGCAGGTCCGGCGGGTCCGGTGGCCCGTCCGCACCGCCCCAAAGGTGGGCCGCGAAGCCGGGCAGGGTCTGCACCTCGCAGCACAGGCCGGCCAGTCGCGCCCGGGCCTGGGTCCAGGTGGCGCGGGGCAGGGCCAGGATGATCCGGGCGGGGCTGTGCCGGGCCAGCAGGTCCGCCGCGCGGGCCGGGGCATGGACCGGTAGCCCGGCCAGCCGCTGTCCCTGCTTGCGCGGGTCATCGTCGAGAAAGCCGAGGCAGCGGTGGTGGCGATCGCCCGCCAAGGCGGCGGAGAGTTGCTGTCCGGCCCTCCCGGCGCCCCAGATCAGCAGGCTGTCCGGCGGGCGCGCGACTCCATGGGCCATCAGGGCCAGGCGCAGCAGGATCAGCCGACCGATGACCGTCAGGGTGACAAAGAGGGAGGCCAGTCCCAAGGGCGGTCCCAGGGCCGGGACCACCGCTGTGGCGCTGCTGGCCGTGGGCGTCAGACCCTGCCACAGGGCGACCAACCCGGCCAGTGCGACCGCCAGCGCCAGGCTGCGGGGCAGCCCTTGCAGCGGGTAGGCCTGCAGTTTCCCGCGGTGGAGGCCGAGCAAGACGCAGCCCGCGCCCGCCAGTGCCGGAAGCACCAGCAGCAGTGCCGGGTCACCCGCGCCGGGCCAGGCCAGCAGGCAAGCGACCCAGGCGAGAGTAGCGGCGGCACTGTCCAGTGCCAGCAGGATCGCCGCCTTGGGGCGCGGGCCGAGATCGGTCAGGTGGCGGGCCAGCCGGGACCATGGGCCGCGTCGCGCCGTCATCGCCGACTCCGCCGTCTGCGGCGGGGCCAGAGGGTGCGGGCCAGGATCCAGAGGTCGAGCCGGAGGCTGCGGTGGCGCGCATACCACAGGTCCAGCCGCGCCTTGGCGGGCAAGCAGCGCGCCAGGTAGATCCGTTCTGTTTCGGCGGCGTCGCGACAGGGGTGCAGCAGCGCGGCCTCGCGGGCATGCCAGCGCAGCGTGGCGAGGCCGGTCAGCCCGGGGCGGTTTTGCAGGACGCGGGCAAAGAGCGCGGGCCGGGCGGCGACATGGCTGCGCAGCGGCGGCCGCGGGCCGACCAGGGTGATGTCGCCACGCAGAAGGTTCCACAGCTGCGGCAGCTCATCCAGCCGCCATCGGCGCATGTGGTGGCCAAGCGGCGTGATCCGTGCCGCCTTGTCGCCGCCGGTGACGCCATGGTCATCGGGATCGGGGGTCATGGTGCGGAATTTCCACAGGATGAAGGGCCGACCGGGCGCCTGCATCCTCTCCGCCGGGTAGAGAACAGGCGCGCCGTCGCGCAACCGGATCAGCAGGGTCAGGGCCAGCAGCAGGGGCCAGAGGCAGAGCGTCGCCAGCAGGGCCACAGACAGGTCCAGCGCCCGGCGTCCGGGCGGCAGCGGCGCGGGCCGGGCAGGAGAGGCCTGCGCTTGGCCACGGGCGCGGGAGAGGGGGGAGGCCTTCGCGGGAAACGGCCCGTGCACGCCGGAGGTCATGCGCCGACCTCCGCGCCGTGCCACTGGGCCAGCAGGGCGCTAGGGTCGGCGCTGCCGTGCAATGGGCCGCCCGTCAGGGCGGCAAGGCGCGTGGTGTCCAGCGCCAGCACCGGCAGCGCGGCCGCCGGGGCGGGGCGCCAGAGCACCTCGCGCCCGGCGGCGCGGGCCAGCGCCTCCATCGCGACGGGGGCGGGGCCGGCGAGGTTCAGGTGCGTTGGCATCGCGGCGGCGGGCAGGCGCAGCAGGGCGCCCAGGGCGCGGGCCAGATCCTCGATTCCGAGGTAGGCGCGGCGGGGTCCGCCTGCGGTGGCGCCGGGCCCGTCGAAACGGTCCAGCGTGATCGGTCCGGGACCTGACAGGGCGCGCGACAGGCTGTCGGCCCCGGCGATGTTGCCCAGACGTAGGATCAGGCTGCGCGGGCCTGTGTCGCCTGGGGTATCCCCTGCCGTGGCGCGGCGGGCGTGCCAGGCCGCCACGACGCGTTCCATCTCCGCCTTGGCGGTGCCGTAGGGGCCAAGCGGTGCCAGCGGGCCATCCTCCTGCGCCGGGGCGCCGGTCAGCCCGGCCTGCACGGCCCCACTGGAGGCATGCAGAACCCGGTCGGCGCCGACCCGTTGCGCCAGGTGCAGCGCCGCGCGCGCCAGGGTAGCATTCTGCGCCAGCGCCGTTGCCGGCCCCTCGGTCACGCCCCAGAGCGCAAGGATTGCCCGGGCACGCAGCCCCTCCGGCAGGGCCGCGCCCGGTTGCCATTTCAGGATATCCGCCCCTGACGGCCCGCGGCGGCACTGCCACATGAGGCGCGGCGTCCGGCCCGACGGCGCCAGCTCTGCGCGCAGCGCCTCGGACCGGGCCAGCGCGCCGCGCAACAGGCGGCCCACGCGGCCCGAGCCTCCCAGAACCAGCAGATCGACTGTCACCCTCATCCTCCATCCGATGTGCGCCCATCCTTGGCGCGGCAGAGTTAAGGATCGGTTCCCGCCTGCCTCCCGCGCGCCTTGGACGCGGGCAAATGGGGACAATTGAAGGTGTTAAGGCCGCAGCAAGGGCTGGGGGGTAGCCTGATCCCGGGTGAGAACAGAGGTGGTAAGGATGAGTGGGCCGAGCAACGCCCAGCCGATCATCATCAAGAAGGTGAAGAAGGGCGGCGGTGACGGACATCACGGCGGCGCCTGGAAAGTGGCCTATGCCGATTTTGTCACGGCCATGATGGCCTTCTTCCTGCTGATGTGGCTGTTGAACGCGACGACGGAAAAGCAACGCAAGGGGATCGCGGATTACTTCAGCCCGACGATCCCGCTGAACCGGGTGTCCGGCGGGGGCGACGGCGCCTTCGGCGGCGAAAGCACCTTTTCCGAGATGGCCCTGCCGCAGGTCGGCACCGGGGCCACCTCCCTGAACCCCACGCCGGAGGACAAGGCCTCGGGGCGCGAGGCCGAGGAGGAGGCGGAGGCCGAGCAGCAGCGCCAGCTGGAGGAGATCGAGAAGATCCTGCGCGGCCAGACCGGCGAAAGCGACGTGCATCCCGAAATGCTGCGCCACATCGTGACCCGCGTCACCGACGAGGGCCTGGTGATCGAGCTGTTCGAGACCGAGGATGTGCCGCTCTTCGAGGGGGAGACCGCCGAGCCGACGGCCCTGCTGGAGGAGATGGCGGCGATGCTGGTGCGGGTGACTTCGCTGGTGACCAACGAAATGGCGATGGAGGGGCATGTGCACGCCCGTCCCGTCGTCCTGAACGAGAACCCGGTCTGGGAGCTGTCGACCCTGCGTGCCCAGGAGATGCGCAAGCTGATGCTGCAGCAGGGGCTGTCGGGCAGCCGCGTGTCGCGGGTCACCGGCCACGCGGATCGCGAGCTGGCCGACCGTAACCCGATGGCCGCCCGCAATGACCGGCTGGAGATCATCCTGTTGCGCGACAACGGCTGACGGGGCCGGCCGGTCACACCCTGCGCCCTGCGCGGCAGGGTGTCAGGTGCGCAGGATGCGGCGCGCCCCGGACCTCTGAACCAAAAAAGGCCCGGGGGAGACCCCGGGCCAGTCGTCGGCCGGATCTTGTGGCCAACGGGGAGAGGTCCCTCAGATATCCAGCGTGTTGTCCTTCTCCCAGCGGGAGAAGTGGGACACGAAACTGTTCCATTCCTGATGCTTCATCTTGGCATAGGAGGCGGAGAAGTCGGTGCCCAGCATCGCCTGCAACTCGTCATCCGCCTCGAAGGCGCGGATGGCATCCAGCAGGTTCAGCGGCAGCTTCGGCGCATCGGTGATCTTGTGGCCTTCGGCGTACATGTCGATGTCGTGGCGTTGCCCCGGATCGGCCTTGGACCGGATGCCCGAGAGGCCCGCGGCGATGATCACTGCCTGCAACAGGTAGGGGTTGGCGGCGCCATCGGGCAGGCGCAGCTCGAACCGGCCGGGGCCGGGGACGCGCACCATGTGGGTGCGGTTGTTGCCGGTCCAGGTGACGGTGTTGGGCGCCCAGGTGGCCCCGGACATGGTGCGCGGCGCATTGATCCGCTTGTAGCTGTTGACCGTCGGGTTGGTCAGCGCCGCCAGCGCCTCGGCATGTTTCATGATGCCGCCCAGGAAATAGCCGCCGCGTTCGCTCAGGCCAACCTCACCGATCTGGCCCCCGGCATCTCCGGCAAAGGCGTTCTCCTTGCCCTCCAGATCCCAGACCGAGATATGGGCGTGGCAGCCGTTGCCGGTCAGCCCTTCGATGGGTTTCGGCATGAAGGTGGCGCGGAAGCCATGCTTTTCGGCCACCGATTTGACCATGAACTTGAAGAAGCTGTGGCGGTCGGCTGTGACCAGGGCGTCGTCGAATTCCCAGTTCATCTCGAACTGGCCGTTCGCGTCCTCGTGGTCGTTCTGGTAGGGGCCCCAGCCGAGATCCAGCATGTAGTCGCAGATCTCGCTGATCACGTCATAGCGGCGCATCACGGCCTGCTGATCGTAACAGGGCTTCTCGGCGGTATCGAAGGGGTCCGAGATCACGTCGCCTTCGGGGGTCAGCAGGAAGAATTCCGCCTCGATCCCGGTCTTGACGCGCAGACCCTCCTTGGCGGCCTCGGCCACCAGGCCCCGCAACACGTTGCGCGGCGCCTGGGCCACGTCCTGGCCTTCCATGACGCAGTTGGCGGCGACCCAGGCGACCTCGGGCTTCCAGGGCAGCTGGATCACCGTGGTCGGATCCGGCACGGCCAGCATGTCGGGATGCGCCGGCGTCATGTCCAGCCAGGTGGCGAAACCCGCGAAACCGGCGCCGTCTTCGGTCATGTCGGCGATGGCGGCGGCGGGCACAAGTTTCGCCCGCTGTCCGCCGAAGAGGTCGGTGTAGGAGATCATGAAATACTTGACGCCATTGGCCTTCGCGAAGGCTGTGAGGTCGGTCATAGCTTGTCCTTTCCCTGTCGTGTCGCGGGGGTCTGGCGCCCCGTCTGTCGATCCATTCGTCTCATGTCTTCGCCCGGTCAGCACCTGCCGTGCCGCCAAGGGCGAACGGCGGGGATCGCTCCCCGCCGCCGTCTCAGAACCCGGGTTTGCCCGGCCACCAGTTTGTCCCGGCCAGGGGCACCTGCGCCATGGCGGCGGCCTCCATCGTCAGGGCGCAGAGGTCTTCCGGTTCAAGATTGTGCACATGGCTCTTGCCGCAGGCGCGGGCGAGGGTCTGGGCCTCCAGCGTCATGACGTTCAGGTAATTCCGCAGGCGCCGCCCGGCGGCCTCCGGGTCCAGCCGCGCCATCAGCTCGGGGTCCTGGGTGGTGATGCCGGCAGGGTCGCGGCCCTCGTGCCAGTCGTCATAGGCGCCGGCGGTGGTGCCCAGCTTGTTGTACTCGGTCTCCCACTTGGGGTCGTTGTCGCCCAGGGCCACCAGTGCCGCCGTGCCGATGGACACCGCATCGGCGCCAAGCGCCAGCGCCTTGGCCACGTCGGCGCCGGTGCGGATGCCGCCCGAGACGACCAGCTGCACCTCGCGGTGCAGACCCAGATCCTGCAACGCCTGCACGGCGGGGCGGATGCAGGCGAGCGTCGGCTGGCCCACGTGTTCAATGAAGACGTCCTGCGTGGCCGCCGTGCCGCCCTGCATGCCGTCCAGCACGATCACGTCCGCGCCCGCCTTCACCGCCAGCGCCGTGTCGTAGTAGGGGCGCGCGCCGCCGACCTTGATGTAGATCGGCTTCTCCCAGTTGGTGATCTCGCGCAGCTCGAGGATCTTGATCTCCAGGTCATCGGGGCCGGTCCAGTCGGGGTGACGACAGGCCGAGCGCTGGTCGATGCCCACGGGCAGGTCTCGCATCCCGGCGACCCGTTCGGTGATCTTCTGACCCAGCAACATGCCGCCCCCGCCGGGCTTGGCGCCCTGGCCCACGACCACCTCGATGGCGTCCGCGCGGCGCAGGTCGTCGGGGTTCATCCCGTAGCGCGAGGGCAGGTACTGATAGACCAGCTTCTCGCTATGCCCGCGCTCTTCCTCGGTCATGCCGCCGTCGCCGGTGGTGGTGGAGGTGCCCGCCATGGTCGCGCCCCGGCCCAGGGCCTCTTTCGCATTGGCGGAGAGAGAGCCGAAGGACATGCCGGCGATGGTGATGGGGATCTTCAGCTCGATCGGCTTCTTGGCGAAGCGCGTGCCCAGCACCACGTCGGTGCCGCATTTCTCGCGGTAGCCTTCCAGCGGGTAGCGGCTGATCGAGGCGCCGAGGAACAGCAGGTCGTCGAAATGCGGCACGCGGCGTTTCGCGCCGCCGCCGCGGATGTCGTAGATGCCGGTCGCGGCTGCGCGGCGGATCTCGGAATTGGTTTCCTTTGAGAAGGTCCAGGATTGGCGCGGGTCGGTCTGTGGGGTCTTGTCCATATCGCGCTCCTCAATACTCGTCGGCGTGGTCGATGTTGAAATTGTAGAGCTTGCGGGCCGAGCCATAGCGCTTGAACTCTTCGGGCTTTGCGTCGGCGCCGGCCTTCTCCAGCAGGTCGGCCAGGATCTCCAGGTGCTCGGGGCGCATCTCCTTCTCGATGCAGTCGGCGCCCAGGGATTTGACGGAGCCGCGCACGAAGAGGCGCGCCTCGTAAAGGCTGTCGCCCAGAGCCTCGCCCGCGTCGCCCAGCACCACTAGGTTGCCCTTTTGCGCCATGAAGGCGGACATATGGCCGATGTTGCCATGCACGACGATGTCGATCCCCTTCATCGAGATCCCGCAGCGGGAGGAGGCATTGCCCTTGATGACCAGCAACCCGCCATGGCCGGTGGCGCCCGCGTACTGGCTGGCGTCGCCGTCGATGACCACGGTGCCCGACATCATGTTTTCCGCCACGCCCGGCCCGGCGGAGCCTTCGACGTGCACCGTGGCGTCCTTGTTCATGCCCGCGCAGTAGTACCCGGTGGAGCCTTTCACGGTGACGGTCAGCGGGCCGTTCAGCCCGCAGGCGACCGCATGGCTGCCGCGCGGGTTGATGATGTCATAGGGTTCGGCGGTCTGGGTGCCGGCGGCGCCTTGCAGGGTCTGGTTGACCTCGCGCAGCTCGACTTGCGACATATCGAGGGTGGGCATGGCTCAACGCTCCCAGAAGTAGACGGTGGCGGGTTCGGGTTCCCAGACGCGGGCGGTGTCGATGCCCGGCAGGTCGGCGAAGGCGCGGTATTCGGAGGCGAAGGCGACGTAGTCGTCGGTCTCGGCCATGACGGCGGGCTTGCAGGCGATGGGGTCGCGCACCACACCGAAACCGGTCTTGGTGCCGGTGACGAAGGTGAAGAACCCGTCGAGATCCTTCAGCGTGCCTTCCAGCGCCTCGCCCAGGGTCGCGCCCTCGGCGATGCGGGAACTGATGTAGGCCGCGCCCACCTCGGTGTCGTTCTCGGTCTTGGTGAAGACGCCCTTCTTGGCCAGCTTGCGGCGCATGTCGTTGTGGTTCGACAGGCTGCCGTTGTGCACGAGGCACTGGTCCTCGGCGGTGGAGAAGGGGTGGGCGCCCAGCGTGGTCACGGCGGACTCGGTCGCCATGCGGGTGTGGCCGATGCCGTGGCTGCCGCCCATCTCGCGCAGGCCGAAGCGGGCGGCCACGTCCTTGGGCAGGCCGACTTCCTTGAAGATCTCCATCGCCTCGCCGATGCCCATGATGCGCAGGCCCCGGGCCTCCAGCGCCTCGATGGCGGCGGCCTCTTTCTCGGCGGGCACCAGCAGCACGGCGTGGGTGTCCTTCAGCGTCACCGGGATGGTCACGCCCAGGGTGGTTTCCAGCGCCTCGGCCAACCCGTCGAAGGCGGCGGGGTCATCCGATTGCACGGTGAATTTCAGACCGTCGGCTGCATCCCCATAGATCGCGATCCCGGCGCTGTCCGGGCCGCGGTCGGTCATGGTGATCAGCATATCGGTCAGCATGTCGCCCAGGCGCGGGCGCAGCTCATCCTTCTTCAGGAAGAGGCCAACGATGCCACACATCTTCTCACTCCATCAGCATGGGGGCACCGGCGTCAGGCCAGGCCCCGTCATGCCTTTCCTAGGAGGAGAGGTTATTTCCTGTAAAGAAAATAAATCCCCTTAGGGGAAAATGTCGCGGTCGCGCGTGCAGGGCGCGCGTCGCGGTGCCTAGAATCCGGGCAGGATCACTTCTGCTGCTGCGGGTAGGTGATGATCGACAGGTAGCGGATGGGGAATTCCAGCATCCCCTCCGGCCCATGCGGCGCATCCGAGTCGAACAGGAGCGTATCGCCCGGCTCCAGCCGGTACATGGTGTCGCCGTGGCGGTAATCCAGCAGGCCGTCCAGCATGTAGAGCATCTCGATCCCTTCGTGCTGAAAGACGGGAAAGCGGTCGCTCTCGTTGTTCAGCGTGATGAGGTAGGGTTCGACCACAACGCCCGAGTTGTTCGATCCGATATGGCCCAGCAGGTTGTACTGATGCCCGGCGCGGGTGCCTTCGCGGTCGACCTCGGCACCCTCGCCCGCCTTGGTATGGACGCAGCCACGGGCCTCCTCGTAGCCGGAGAAAAGCTGCACCAGCGGCACGCGCAGGGCGTGGGCCAGGGTCTGGATGGTCGAGAGGGAGGGAGAGATCACCCCGTTCTCGATCTTCGACAGCATGCCGACCGAGACGCCCGCCGCCTGGGCCAGGTCGCTGCCGGTCATCCGCTGCCGCTTGCGCAGCTCGCGGACCTGGCGGCCGATGGCGACCTCCAGGTTCTTCTCGCGGGTTTCGCGCAGGGCATGGGGGTTCTGGCGCAGCTTGGCCGGTTCGTCGGGGGTGTCGGTCACGTTGGGCTCTCCGTTGGTGAGGGACAAGAGAGCATGACGGGGCGCCGGTGAAAAGATGGGCACGCGATGCGGGGCCCTGGCACGGGCTGCAAGCCCGGGCCGCGCCCGACCCTCCCCCCGGGAGGGCGCATGGCGATTGTCGTGGAAAGCGGCACCGACGAAGGGGCTTTGGGGTGCATCCGTAGCGGAAGGGAATCGAGGCGCCCACCCAGGGTCGGGCGCGGCCCTCTGGCCTAGTGCGTCCCTCTCGGATGTCGACGCGACGACATGCGTGTAAATGAAAAGGGCGGGGAAATTCCCCGCCCTCTGCTTTCGGGCCCAAGGCGCCGTCTTGATCACCGCAGGCGATCAGCCCATGCGCTCGGAGGCGTAGCTGCCCGGAGAGGCCGGGAAGACCACGGTCTTGTTGCCGTTCAGGAAGACGCGGTGGTGGATATGCGCGTGGATCGCACGGGCCAGCACCTGGCTTTCCACGTCGCGGCCCAGGGACACGTAGTCCGACGGCGACTGCGCATGGGTGATGCGCACCGTGTCCTGCTCGATGATCGGACCCTCGTCCAGATCGGCCGTCACGTAGTGAGAGGTCGCGCCGATCAGTTTCACCCCACGCTCATAGGCCTGCTTGTAGGGGTTGGCCCCCTTGAAGCTGGGCAGGAACGAGTGGTGGATGTTGATGATCCGCCCCGACATCTTCTGGCACATCTCATCCGACAGGATCTGCATATAGCGCGCCAGCACGATCAGCTCGGCCCCGGTTTCGCGCACCACGTCCATGATGGCGGCCTCGGCCTGCGGCTTGTTCTCCTTCGTCACCTTGATGCAGTGGAAGGGGATGTCCTGGTTCACCACGACCTTCTGGTAATCCATGTGGTTGGAGATCACCGCCACGATGTCGATCGGCAGGGCGCCGATGCGCACGCGGTACAGCAGGTCGTTCAGGCAGTGCCCGAAACGCGACACCATGATGATGACCTTCATCCGCTCGGACGGATCGTGGAATTTCCACGTCATGTCGAACTCGGCCCCGATCGGACCGAAGCCCTCGCGCAGCTCGTCGATGCCCGTGCCTTCCTCGCTGACGAAGGTGACGCGGCTGAAGAACATGCCGGTCTCGGTGTCGTCGAACTGCGCCAGGTCGGTGATGTTGCAGCCCTTCTCGGCCAGGTAGCCCGAGATCTGGGCGACGATGCCGCGCTGCGTCTGGCAGGTCACGGTGAGGGTATATTCGCTCATGGTATGGTCCTTGGGGTCAAAAGGTCAGGCGGTCAGGCCCTCGGGTTCAGGCAGGCCGGCTGCGCGGCAGCAGGCGGTCAGGGTATTGGCCAGCAGGCAGGCGATGGTCATCGGGCCGACGCCGCCGGGCACGGGGGTGATCGCGCCTGCCACCTCGGCCGCGCTGTCGAAATCCACGTCACCCACCAGGCGCGTCTTGCCCTCGCCCTTTTCCGGGGCGGGAATGCGGTTGATGCCCACGTCGATCACGGTGGCGCCGGGCTTCACGTGCTCTGCGCTCAGCATCTGCGGGCGGCCCACGGCGGCGACCAGGATGTCGGCGCGGCGGCAGACCTCGGCCAGATCCTTGGTGCGCGAGTGGGCGATGGTCACGGTGCAGCTGTCACGCAGCAGCAGTTGCGCCATCGGCTTGCCCACGATGTTCGAGCGGCCCACGACCACGGCGTTCAGCCCCGACAGGCTGCCGTGGTGGTCGCGCAGCATCATCAGGCAGCCAAGCGGCGTGCAGGGCACCAGCGCCTTCTGGCCCGTCGCCAGCAGGCCGACGTTGGAGATGTGGAAGCCGTCGACGTCCTTGGCGGGGTCGATGGTGGCCAGCACCTTGGCCTCGTCGATGTGGTCCGGCAGCGGCAGCTGCACCAGGATGCCATGCACCGCGGGATCGGCGTTCAGTTTCTCGACCAGGGCCAGCAGATCGGCCTCGGGCGTGGTATCCTCCAGCTTGTGCTCGTAGGAGTTCATGCCGGCCTCGATGGTCTGCTTGCCCTTGTTGCGGACATAGACCTGAGACGCGGGGTCTTCGCCGACCAGCACGACGGCCAGACCGGGGGTGATACCGTGATCGGCTTTCAGCGTGGCGACTTGCTCGGCCACGCGGGCACGCACATCGGCGGCGAAGGCCTTGCCATCAATGATTTTCGCAGACATCCGTTCGGGCTCCTTGGGTTCCGCGGCGCGTCGGGCGGGCGGTTTGGGTCGGTCCTCGCCGTACCGGAACTTCTGCCGGGAAAACAGCCGCGCGCAGGGCCGGGCGCGACACTTCCGTGCAAAAAGGCGGCGAAATGGGGCGGTTGGTTTCCTTTCGGGAACGCGGCGTTCCGAAAGCGGACGGGCCGCCTGCGCCGGGGCGCGGGGCCGTCAGGGCGTGTGTCGCCGGGCCGCAGGTGCCCTGCACCGCGGTCTGTCGCCTCTGGATCGACATGCTTCCTCCATTCCACCGCGCCCGGGGGCGTCGGTGATCTCCTCTGATGCGGTGTATACATTGCATCGCGGGGGGAGGTCACGCGTTTTGTTGGGAAAGCCGCCGGTGGTGGCGGAAATCCCGTTCCTATAGTGAATTTTCTCCACCATGGGCCCAGTCGGGGCTTCTGGCCGCCGTTCGGTGCGCGCCAGAGCGGCCCGCCGTCAGGGTATTAATGTATACAAATCAGGAAGAGAATCGCCATTCTCCGTCGCCAAGCGCCGGCGCGGCCTTGTCCACCGCCAGGTCGGAGCGGGAGAATTGTACCGGCGTGCGCAGTCCGGCCAGGCCCTCGGGGGCGATTTGCATGCCGCGGGCAACGATCTGGCGGTCTGCCAGGGCCTCCTCCACCGTGTTGATCGGCCCGCCGGGCACGCCGCCGGCCTCCATCGCCGCGATCAGCTCGGCCTTGGGGCGCAGGCGGGTCTTGTCGGAAATCAGCTCGGCCAGCCGGTCGCGGTTGCCGACGCGGGCGGCGTTGGTGGCGAAGTCGGGATCATCCGCCAGCTCCAGCCCGAGGATGCCGCAAAGCGCGCGGAACTGCCGGTCGTTGCCACAGGCGACGATGAAATGGCCGTCGGCGGCCGGAAACACCTGGTAGGGCACGATCGACGGATGCGCATTACCCAGCCGGTGCGGCACCTGGCCGCCCAGCAGGAAGTTCATCGCCTGATTGGCCAGAACGCCCACGCCCGCGTCCAGCAGGCTGAGGTCGACGTGCTGCCCCTTGCCCGAGCGCGCCCGTTCGGCCAGCGCCGCCTGCACGCCGATCACACCGTAAAGCCCGGTGAAGATGTCGATCCAGGCCACGCCGATCTTCTGCGGCTCGCCCGCCGGGTCGCCGGTCAGGTCCATGATCCCGCACATGCCCTGGATCAGGAAATCATAGCCCGGCTGCTTGGCGCGCGGCCCGTCCTGCCCGAAGCCGGTGACGGAGGCATAGACCAGCCCCGGGTTGGCATCCTTCAGGCTGTCGTAATCCAGCCCGAACTTGGCCAGCCCGCCGACCTTGAAGTTCTCCAGCACCACGTCCGCCTCGGCGATCAGCGCCTTCAGTTTCTCCAGCTGCGCCGGGTCGCCGAAATCGCAGGTGATCGAGGTCTTGCCCCGGTTGGCGGCGTGGAAATAGGCGGCCACGGTTTCCTCGCCGCCGCGGCCATCGGGGCGGGTGATGAAGGGCGGGCCCCAGCGACGGGTATCGTCGCCCTCGGGCGCCTCCACCTTGATGACCTCGGCGCCCAGGTCGGCCAGGGTCTGGCCGATCCAGGGCCCGGCGAGGATCCGCGCCAGTTCCACGACCTTCAGCCCCTTCAGGGGCGCGTCACCCGTTCCCGATGTCATGTCATTCCCTCTCGTCATGCCTGCCCCCTACCTAGCGGCCGAAGCCCCCGAGATGAAACGAGTTCTGGTCATGGCATGATGCGTCCGGCGCATAAGCCGGGTGCTCTGGCGCTTCGGCGGGTCAGATGCCATCATCGGGCCGAACCGCCCCCGGAGGGCGTGGACCGTGGAGGGGCAGCACATGATCTTCGACTATTGCATCATCGGCGGCGGCATCGTCGGGCTGGCGACGGCGCGGGCGCTGCTGGCCCGGACCCCCGGCGCCTCGCTGGTGGTGCTGGAAAAGGAGCCGGAGCTGGGTCGCCACCAGACCGGGCGCAATTCCGGCGTGATTCATTCCGGCATCTACTACGCGCCGGGCTCCTTCAAGGCGCGGCTCTGCCGCGAGGGGGCGGCGCGCACCAAGGAACTGTGCCAGCAGCATGGGGTGCCGTACGAGGATCGCGGCAAGCTGATCGTCGCCACGCGGCAGGAGGAGATCCCCCGCCTCGACGCGCTGTACGACCGGGCCGGCGAAAACGGCATCCGGGCGGAGCTGATCGACGGGGCCGAGATCGCCGCGCGTGAACCCAATGTGACCGGTCTGAAGGCCATCCACGTGCCCGAGGCGGCCATCGTGGATTACACGAAGGTCATGCAGGTGATCCTGGCGGAGATCGAGGCCCAGGGCGCCGAGATCCGGTTCGAGACCGCGCCGCGCGCGATCACCGAGGCGGGCGATCAGGTGACCGTCGACACCGGCGGCGAGGTCATCACCGCCCGTCGCCTGGTGGCCTGTGCCGGGTTGCAGTCGGACCGGGTGGCGCGCATGGCGGGGATCGACCCGGGGCTGCAGATCGTGCCCTTCCGCGGCGAATACTATCGCCTGGCGCCGCGCCTCAACGACGTGGTGCACGCGATGATCTACCCGGTGCCGGAACCCGGGCTGCCCTTCCTGGGCACCCACCTGACGCCGATGATCGACGGTTATGTCACCGTGGGGCCGAACGCCATGCTGGGTTTCGCGCGCGAGGGCTATCCCAAGTGGTCGGTGAGCCCCCGCGATGCGGCCCAGATGCTGAGTTTCCCGGGCTTCTGGAAGTCCATCCTGCAATATGTCGGCCCGGGCCTGACCGAGATCGGTAATTCGGTCTTCCGCCGCCGCTACCTGGATACCTGCCGCCGCTACTGCCCGGCGCTGGAGCTGTCTGACCTGACCCCGGAACCCTGCGGCATCCGCGCCCAGGCGATCCTGAAGGACGGCAGCATGAGCCAGGATTTCGTTTTCCTCGATACGCCCCGGATGCTGCATGTCTGCAATGCCCCCAGCCCGGCGGCGACCTCGGCCCTGCCGATCGGGGACCTGATCGCGGAGAAGCTGCTCGGGCCCGCGTAAGGCCCGTCACGCGGGGCGCGACTCCTCTCGGGATACTACTGGCCAACACATAGAGAGGGGTGGGGCACAGCAAAACCTCGGCGGCGCCCCGGGGGCTTTCGAGGGTCAGCCCGATGCGTTTCTCTGTGCCAAAATTCTCCCCGCCGGAGGCATCGCCCGGTCCGGGCGCCAAAGCGGCAGAGGGCATCGGCTTGACTGTCCCGCGCCGAGGCGATCCATTGGCGCCACGTTTCCAGATCGGACCTCTCCCATGACCAGCCGCACCCTGACCCCCGCCGAGGCCCATGCCCTCGTCGTCGACACCCTGACCCGCTGCGGCACGGATCCCGCCAATGCGGTGCCGGTGGCCGAGGCCCTGGTAGGGGCGGAGCTGACGGGGCAATACGGCCATGGGCTGCGCCGCCTGCCGACCTATGCGCGCCATGTCCTGACGGGGAAGGTGAAGGGCCGGGTGCAGCCGACCAGCCAGCGCACGCGCCCCGGCGCCCTGCTGGTCGATGCCCATGACGGGTTTGCCTATCCCGCCCTCGACATGGCGCTGGAGCAGCTGCCCGAGATGGCGCGCGAGAACGGCATCGCCCTGGCCGGGCTGCACAATTCGCATCATTGCGGCGTCGCCGGCCTGCCGGTGGAGCGGCTGGCCCAGCAAGGCTTCCTGGCGATCTTCATGGCCAATGCCCCCGCCGCAATGGCCCCCTGGGGCGGGCGCAAGCCGCTGTTCGGCACCGATCCCATCGCCTTTGCCGCCCCTGTCGCGGGCGGCGATCCGGTGGTCATCGACATTTCCCTGTCGAAGGTCGCCAAGGGCAAGATCATGGCCGCGACCCAGACGGGGGAGGACATCCCCGAGGGCTGGGCGCTGGATGCCGATGGCAATCCCACCACCGACGCCCATGCCGCGATGAAGGGCACCATGCTGCCCATGGGCGAGGCCAAGGGCACGGCGCTGGCGATCATGGTGGAGATGCTGGCCGCAGGCCTGACCGGCGCGCTTTACGCCCATGAGGCCAATTCCTTCTTCGATGTGGAAGGGGACCCGATGGGGGTGGGCCAGGTCATCCTGGCCATCGACGCCACCGTCTTCGGCCCTCATGCCACCACGCGCTTTGCCGACATGGCCCGCGAGATCGAGGAGATGGACGGCGCGCGCCTGCCCGGTCGCCGCCGTCAGCAGATCCGGTCGGAGCTGTCGAGGACGGGCATCGCGGCCGATGTCTCCCTGCTGGAGGAGATCGACGGGCTGGCGCGTTAACCCGCCAGCAGGGTGCTGGCGCCCAGCCAGATCAGCCGGGCCGAGATCAGCACCAACGCCAGGTTCAGCGCCCGGCGGAACTGTCTATCGTCCAGGCGCATCAGCACCCGTTTGCCCAGCACCGTGCCGAGGAACCCCATGGCGATCATCAGCAGGATGAACCCGGCCCAGGGCCCGAAGGCGAAGCCGAGAAAACCGAAGGTCAGGCTTTTCAGGCTGTGCTGGATCGTCATAAGTACCGCGTGGGTGCCCACGTGGGCCTGTCGCGGCAGGGTGAGCGATTTCACGTAGTTGGCGACGAAGGGGCCGGTGGCACCGAAGAACATCGTCAGAAACGACGACGCCAGCCCGGTCAGCCCGCCGGCCTTCGCCAGCCAGGCGGGCGGCTTGCGGAAGACGGACCACAGGACGAAGGCGCCGATGCCGATCTGCACCACTGCCGGTTCCAGCCGCACCGCCACTGATCCGCCGATCGCCACCCCCAGGACGGAGCCCGCGGCGAAGGCCGCCACCACCCGCCATTGCACATGGGTCCGCATCAGCACGGCACGGAAGAAGTTGGACCCCAGCTGTATCACCCCGTGCACCGGGATCAGCGCCAGCGGGGGAAACAGGCTGGCCATCACTGCCAGCAGAAGAACCCCGCCGCCGATCCCCATGGAGGCGGTGATGAAGCTAGACGCAAGGCTCATACCCGCCATGAGAAGCCCGGATTCCACCGGCAATCCATTGAAAATCAGTTCTATGAGGCGTTCCATGCGGCCCAGCTCTCCCTATGGAATTGGTGCAGATGAAGACGACGTGCGACCTGCATGAAGATTACGGCAATGCGATTGAGATCCTGCCCTACGGCCTGACCTCCTACGGGGCAAGGACCGGATTTCAGGGCCCGATCGAAACGCTGAAGTGTTTCGAGGACAATACGAAGCTGCGGGAATTGTCGCGCAGCGAGGGCGACGGACGGGTGCTGGTCGTCGATGGTGCGGGGTCGCTGCACGCGGCCCTTCTGGGCGGGCGTCTGACCCGGCGCTTCGCCGAAAACGGCTGGGCCGGGCTGGTGATCTGGGGCGCGGTGAAGGACGTGACTGAGATCCGCGAGTTGGACATCGGGGTGCTGGCCCTGGGGCATATTCCCCGCCACTGCATGTCGCGCGGCGACGGGCAGGTGGACGTGCGGCTGCACCTCGGCGGCGCCCGGGTCGACCCCTATGGCTACCTCTTCCACGACGAGGATGGCACGGTGATTTTCCCGCCCGAGATCGAACACCCCTTCGGATAAGGGTCGGCCTTCGGCCAGGTTCAGGAAAAGACCCGCCCGTCGAACAGCTTGCGCGCCGTGCGCAGGGTTCCCGCGCCGGTGATCTGCCCGCCCGCGTCGGTCTCGATCAGCACCTCGGCGGCGCCGGAGGGATGCTCGATCCGGAACCGGCCGTCCTCGGGCAGTTGCGCCAGGGCGGCGGCGGGGCTGCCCTCCACCAGGCAGGCGGAGGCCACGGTGACTGCGGCGAAGACCCCGATCGAGGCATGGCAGCGATGCGGGATGAAGCTGCGGGTGCTGATCGCCCCGCCTGCCAGCGGGGCCGAGACCAGTGTCATCTTCGGCACCGATT
Source organism: Pseudooceanicola marinus (assembly GCF_020177265.1). Taxonomy (GTDB): domain Bacteria; phylum Pseudomonadota; class Alphaproteobacteria; order Rhodobacterales; family Rhodobacteraceae; genus Pseudooceanicola; species Pseudooceanicola marinus_A. The sequence continues at coordinate 77,120 of NZ_JAIVMC010000005.1, read as the reverse complement.
TCTCCGCCACGTCGCCAAGGTTCATCATGGGTCCGGCCTTCAGGCGGATCGCCTCCAGTCGTTCTTTCAGGGCGCTGTTCGCCTCCAGCTCCTCGCGCGTTTCGGTGCCGGTGATGCCCAGGTCGCTGGCGGCTATGACGACACAGGGCATGCCGTTGTCGATCAGCGTGCAGGCCACGCCCTCGATCTCGTCCGCGCCGTTTCCGGTGGGCAGCATGACGCCGCTGCCGGTCATCGACCCGGCGGTGCCGGTGAACATCAGCGGCACCGGCGCATGGGTGCCGGGGACGCCGTCGATGGAGGCGTCGCCCGTGTAGGTCACCCGCCCGCCCGGGGTCTGGACCTTCGCCACGGCCACTTCGCCGGTGTTGCGCATGTGGATGTGCACCGGGGTCACGTCACCCGCCACGGGCACCAACCCGCGTTCAATCGCGGCAGGGCCGACACCAGCCAGGATATTGCCGCAGCCCTGGGCGTCGGTGACGATGGCCTCGTCGACGAAGACCTGCAGGAAGAGGTAATCCACGTCAGCATCCTCGCGCGTCGGCGGGCCCAGCACCGCAACCTTCGAGGTCAGCGGATCCGCCCCCCCGATCCCGTCGATCTGCCGCGGATCCGGCGAGCCCATGATGCCAAGCAGAAGCGCATCCCGCGCCGCCACGTCGTCTGGCAGATCGGCGGCCAGGAAATAGGCCCCCTTGGAGGTCCCACCCCGCATCCAGAGGCAGGGAATTCCGTCCTGATACTCGGGCATGGCGCCCCTCCCATACTTGGGCTGAAAATACTCTCGGGGGGTCTGGGGGCGGAACGCCCCCAGCCTTGCAACTTGCGCCATCGGTCAAGTCCGATGGTCGCTGCCCTTCAGACGTACTTCAGCCCCTTGGCTTCCAGCCGCGGCCGCATGTCGTAGATGTCGAGGCCCAGCTCTCCGGCGGCCAGGCGCACGCGCTTGGCTTCTTCGGCGTCCAGACGCTTGCGGGTCGCGGCCAGCACGGTCTCGGCGTCTTCGCGGCGCACCACGCAGACACCGTCGTCATCGGCCACCATGATGTCGCCCGCGCGAATGGCCTGGCCGGCACAGACGATGTCGACGTTCACCGAGCCGAGCGTTTCCTTCACGGTGCCCTGGCAGGACACGGCCTTGGACCAGACGGGGAAATTCATCTCCCGCAGGTCGGCGGTGTCGCGCACGCCCGCGTCGATGATCAGCCCGCGACAGCCCCGCGCCTGGGCCGAGGTCGCCAGCAGGTCGCCGAAATAGCCGTTGTCGCAGGGCGAGGTGGGGGCCAGCACCATCACGTCCCCGGCCTGCAGCTGTTCGATCGCCACGTGGATCATCCAGTTGTCGCCCGGCGCGGCCGAGATCGTGACGGCGGAGCCGGCGATCTTCGCTCCCTGCTGGATCGGGCGCATGTAGGCGGCCAGGCAGCCGGTGCGCCCGGCGGCCTCGTGCACGGTGGCGACACCGGCGGCGGCCAGTTCGTCAATGATGGCCTGATCGGCCCGTTCGATGTTCTGGACGACGACATTTGCCATGCCTCAGCCCTCCTTCTTGTCCACGGGCGGGGTGCCGTGGGTGTGGAATGTCTCGATGGTCTTCAGGCCCCAGGCCTGGCCCTTCTTGCGGTCGGCCTCGGTCCAGACGACGGGCTCCCAGCCCGGATCCAGGATCAGCCGCGCGCCGGCATTGGCCAGCTCGATGCGGTTGCCCGCAGGCTCCCAGGCATAGAGGAAGAAGGACCCCTGGATCGCATGCTTGTGCGGCCCCGTCTCGATATGCACGCCGTTCTCCAGGTAGATGTCGGCGGCGCGCAGGATGTCCTCGCGGGTGTCGGTGGCGAAGGTGACGTGGTGCAGGCGGCCATTGCCGCCGCCGCGTTCCTCGGAGCAGACCAGGTCATAGGTCTTGTTGTTGCACGAAAACCAGCAGCCCCCCATGCGCCCGTTGTCCAGCTGGATATACTCGGTCACGCGGGAGCCGAGGCAGGTATCCACCCAGTCCTTGAAGGCCCGCACGTCCTCACCCAGCAGGTTGACGTGGTCGATGCGGCGCGGGCTGATGCCTTGGGCGTGGTAGCGCGAGGCGAGGTTCTTCAGCGCCGAGGCATCCTCGGGCGGGGCCTGGTATTTCACCGTGTCCCAATAGAGTTCAAACACATGGCCGAAGGGATCCTCGAAGCGGTAGGCGCGCCCGTGGCTCTGGTCGCCTTCGACCCAGCCGTGTTTGACGTAATCGCTGGCCTCGATGGCCGCCACCCGCCGCTCCAGCGCCTCGGGCGAGGCGACGCGATAGCCGATGTGGCCAATGCCCGTGGTATCGGCCCGCGTCAGCTTCAGCGAGCAGAACTCGTAATCCTCCCAGGCGCGCAGATAGGCGCTGGTCTCATCCTCGGCGGACAGTTTCAGCCCGAAAACCCGGGTGAAGAAGTCGAGGCTTTCGTCATACTTGTCGGTCAGCACCTCGACATGGCCCAGGTGGGCCAGGTCGGGATGCGGCATCGTTGGAACGTCGGACATGGTTTCCTCCCTCGAACCGCGTCAAAGTTCGTCGACGGTGCGCGGGAAGATCGACTGGAACCCTTCCGCGTACTTGCAGTCGCGCCCGCCGGACATGCCGCCCGAATTGCGCTTGAAGTGGTTGGCGCGTTGCTGGGCGACGCGGGTGTAGTAGTCCCACAGGTGCACCTGGCCGTTCATGCATTCCATCGCCGCGCGCTTCTTGTCCCAGACCGGCGTGATGTCGAGGAAGGTGTCGGGCTTCCATCCCATCTGTTCGGTCTGGTGCGGCTCGAACAGGTAGAGCTGCGGCGCGCCCAGCACGGTCTCGCCAGGGTTGTGGCCCCAGGCCTGGGCGATCATGCGGCACTCCAGGGCAATCTGGGTCATGTACATGTGGTCGGTGTTGTAGGGGTCGTATTGGCTGTGGCTCATCATGAAGCGCGGCTGCACCTTGCGGATCAGGTCGACCAGCTTAAACTTGTCTTCCTTCTCCAGCTGCAGCGGGTAGTCGCCCAAGTCGAAGCATTCCAGATGCGCGGCGCCCAGGGCGTCGGCGGCGGCCTCGGCCTCGCCGCGGCGGATCGCCTTCACCTCGTCCAGGCTCTTGCCCTCTTTCCACAGGCGCGCGCTCTCGCCGCGCTCCCCGAAGCTGAGGCAGGCGACGGTGACATCATAGCCCTTTTCCGCATGCAGGGCGATCGCGCCGCCGCAGCGCCAGACGAAGTCGGCGGCATGGGCGGAGATGATGAGGGCGGTGGGTTTGTCGGACATGGGGGTCTCCTTCGTACAGGCCGCTGTGCCGGGACGGCGCCGGCTGCGGGTCGCGCGAACCTTCACCGATCAGCGCGGAAAACCCAAATTTGAAGAGCGTGGCGCCTGATAAGTTCATGCTATAGCATTTGTGTGCCGAGCGTGGATTGGAATGAATGCCTGCAAATGAAATAATGGACTCATTAATTATGCAATCTCGAATGTACCTTTTTGCAAAAGGCGGTGCCGGAGGCATGGCATGAAATGGAACCTGCGCCACCTGAGGGTGTTTTTGGCGATCACGCGGCATTGTTCCGTTTCCCGTGCGGCGCAGGAATGCAACCTGTCGCAACCGGCTGCGACCCAGGCGGTCGCCAAGCTGGAACGCGACCTGGCGCAGCCGCTTTTCCGGCATATGTCGCAGGGCCTTTTTCCCACCCCAGCGGGGGAGCTGCTGGCGGCGCGGGTCGCCCGTGCCCTGCGCCGCATTGATCGGGCCGCGGCGCCGATCTCGCCGCGGCTGGCGGGGGCGGCCAGCTTTGCCCAGCTGGAGGCGCTGATCGCCCTGCGCGAGACCGAGAACTTCACCCTGGCCGCCCGGCGCCTGGGGCTGTCGCAGCCGACGGTGCACCGGGCCGTGGCCTACCTGGAATCCGAGGCGCGGCGACCGCTGTTCGACCGAACCGCCCAGGGCATCCGGGCAAGCCGCCCGGCGCGGCAGCTGGCGGATGCGGCGCGCCTGGCTTTCGCCGAGCTGGAGCAGGGCGAGATGGAGCTGGCCGAACTTGCCGGTCGCGCGGCGGGGCGGATCGTCGTCGGGGCGATGCCGCTGGCGCGCAGTTCCTTGTTGCCAAGGGCCATCGCCGCGTTTCGCGCGGCCCGGCCCGACACGCTGATCCGGGTCGACGAAGGTCCCTATGCCGATCTTCTGGCCGGGTTGCGGCGGGGGGAAATCGACTTTCTCATCGGCGCTCTGCGTGATCCCCTGCCCATCGGGGACGTGGTTCAGCAGGAGATGTTCGAGGATGACCTGATCGCGGTGGTTGGCCCCGACCACCCCTTGCGGGATCGCCGGGATCTGACGCTGGAGGACCTGGCCGCGCAGCCCTGGGTCCTGGCCCGGCAGGGTACGCCCTCGCGTCGGATCTTCGACGGGTTGTTCCAGGGACATCGCCCACCCGAGAGCATCGTGGAGACCGGCTCCATGATCCTGATGCGGGAGATGCTGCGCGCCTCCGACCATCTCGGCTTCATCTCGCGGCTTCAGGCGGCTGCCGAGATCGACCTCGGGCTGATGGTGCCCCTGCCACTGGACCTGCCCGGAACGCGCCGGCCCATCGGGCTGACAACCCGGCAGGACTGGCTTCCGACAGCCGCCCAGGACGCTTTCCTCAAAGAACTATCCGTGTCGGTACGACAAAAGTCGTATTAGTTTTAGTTAATATCTCAATTGCAAATTGATTTACGTCATTGTGTAATTGGTCATGTGAACAAAACTGTTGTGTGCGCCGCCGTCGGGACGCGTGACGGCGAAATTTTCTGGGGACAAAGTGTATGAGTATGTTTGAGAAAGTGAATACCGGGCCGAACACCGAGGTAGAGGTGTCCAGCGTCGCGCGGAAGCATGTGCTTCTGGATGTGATGGTGCATCTCTTGCGGCGGGCACACTTCCGGTGCGAGTCGCTGTTTCCGGGCGTCTTCGCTGAATACGACATCACGTCGCGCCAACTGGCGCTGCTGGTGGCGATCGGGCAACGGCCGAATTCGTCGCAGAAGACGATCGGGGAGGCCGTGGCGCTGGACGTCAATACCGTCAGCGACACCCTGCGCCGGATGGAGCGCAAGGGGCTGGTGCAGCGTGAAGCCTCGCTGACCGACGCGCGGTCGATCTGCGTGTCGCTGACCCGCAAGGGGTTCCTGCTTCTGGAAAGCGCCGATGAGGACATGCTGCGCCTGGAGAAGCGCGCCTCGATGAACCTCAGCGCGGATGAGGCGGAGCAGCTGAAATACCTGCTGCGCAAGATGCTGAATATCGAGCTGCCGCAGGCCCACTGACGGTGCAGTGCTGACGGCACGGCGCGCGGCGCGCGGGAATTGGGGCCCGCGCGCCGCGTTCTGTCTTAGCCCAGCCGGGTGACGAACCGGGTTTCCAGGTAGCTTTCGATGGCTTCCGAGCCGCCCTCGGTGCCCATGCCGCTGTCACCGATGCCGCCGAAGGGGACCTCCGGCATCGACAGTCCGAGGTGGTTGATCGTCAGCATCCCGGCGCGGACCTCGTCCTGCAGGCGCTGCGCGCGGCGCGACGAGCTGGTCCAGGCGTAGGAGGCCAGGCCGAAGGGCAGGCGGTTCGCCTCGGCGAAGATCTCATCCTCGGTCTTGTAGCGGTTGACGATGGCCAGCGGCCCGAAGGGTTCGTCGTTCATCATCAGCGCATCGGTGGGCACGTCGGTGATCACCGTCGGCTCGAAGAAGTTGCCGGCGTTGCCGATGCGGTGGCCGCCGGTCTTCACCTTTGCTCCCTTGGCGACGGCATCGTCGATCATCGCGGTGATCGCGGGGATGCGGCGGTCATTGGCCAGCGGCCCCATCTGGGTGCCCTCGGCCATGCCGTCACCGACCTTCAGCGCAGCATAGGCCTCGGTGAAGCCGTCGGTGAAGGCGTCGGCCACCCCTTCCTGCACCAGGAAGCGGGTGGGAGAGACACAGACCTGGCCCGCGTTGCGCTGTTTCGCGCCCAGCATGCCCTCGATCGCGGCCTCGACATCGGCATCGTCGAAGATCAGCACCGGCGCATGGCCGCCCAGCTCCATCGTGGCGCGTTTCATGTGCTGTCCGGCGATTCCCATCAGCATCTTGCCCACCGGGGTGGAACCGGTGAAGGAGACCTTCTTGATGACCGGATGGGGGATCAGGTAGCCGGAGATCTCCGCCGGATCGCCGTAGACCAGATTCAGCACGCCGGCGGGCACGCCTGCGTCGACGAAGGCGCGGATCAGCTCGGCGGGGGAGGCCGGGGTTTCCTCGGGCGCCTTCACGATGATGGTGCAGCCGGTGGCAAGCGCGGCAGAGACCTTGCGCACCACCTGGTTGATCGGGAAGTTCCAGGGCGTGAAGGCGGCGACGGGGCCGACGGCCTCCTTGATGGTCAGCTGGGTGACGCCGGGCTTGCGCGCCGGGATCACCTGGCCATAGGCGCGCCGCGCCTCTTCGGCGAACCAGTCGATGGTGTCGCAGGCGCCCAGGATCTCCACCTTGGCCTCGGCCAGGGGTTTGCCCTGTTCGGCGGTCATGATCTGCGCCACCGTGTCGACGCGATCCCGCAGCAGGTTGGCGGCGCGGCGCATGATCTTCGACCGTTCGAAGGCCGCGGTGCGCTTCCATTCGGGGAAGGTGCGGTCGACGGCGGCCAGCGCGCGGTCCAGGTCCTCGGTGCTGGCATGGGCGCAGCGCCCGATTTCCTCGCCGGTGGCGGGGTTCACAACGCCGAGCGTCTTGCCAGAAGCCGCCGGCACCCATTCGCCGTCGATCAGAAGAAGCGTGTCCGGATAGCTCATGGCCCTGTCCTTTCCATATGCGCCTGCACAATTGCGCCTGTTGGCCGCCGCGGCGACCGTATTCGGGTTTGGGCGCATGTGTCTAATATTTTGAGCGACCGCGCAAGACTTCAGGTCACAGGAAAACGGTGAAATCCTTGTGACATGGCTGGCATAGCAGTTCAGCCGCACCCAAGCGGGCGCGGCTGAACTGGAATTGACTCTCTGAATACTGAGCGTGCCGTGCCGCTAACGCGTTGGAAATCGGCGGAACCCACCCTGGAAGGCGGACCATCTGGCCCGGCGGATCAGGCCGAAGTGCGGGCCAGGGTGACCTCGGTTCCGGCCAGCCCATTGGTCAGCGCCTGGGGTTTGCGCAGATGCACGCGGGCCGATTGCACCGGGGCGCGGTCCAGCAAGCGGCGCGCCAGGTGCTCGGCGAAGACCTCGACCAGGCCGATCTGGGTGGCTGCGATGTCCTCGGCCAGTTCGCCCACCAGACGATAATCCAGCGCCTGGTCCAGGTCATCGGCATCGGGGGTCAGCACGTCCATCTCGACGTCGAGGAACAGGGGCTGGCGTTGCCCCTGTTCGTGACCCAGCACGCCGATCAGGGCCTCGACGCGCAAGTCGCGGACGAAGACCTTCGTGCGCACTGCAACCTCGGACCCGACCGGCATCGTCCCGTCAGCCATCGGCGAGGCGGGGCGACATCGGATCGGTAATCCGATGGGCCTGGAAGGTGTCGGGCAGGGGCGTCAGGTCGATCTCGGCCACGATGCCCGCGGCGTTGAACGGATCCCCTTCGGCGAAGGCGCGCGCGTCGGCCGGCGACGCTGCCTCGATGATGCCGAAGTTGCCGATGCCGGCCCCGCTGTCATCCTGCAGGGCAGAGCCGATCAGCACGGAGGCCAGGCCGTTTCCGCCCGATCCGACCCAGGCGCGGTGCGCGGGGCGGTGTTCATCCCGGGCCGCGTCCTGGCCCGGGTGGTGCAGACAGCGCATCAGGAAGAAGGCCATCAGAGATTCTCCAGCACGACCATGCCGGCGCCGGTCATCGAGGCGGGGGCGTGGTAATGCTTCATCTTCAGGTCGACCTTGTCGTCCATGGCCGCGCGCATCACCAACCACATGATCAACTCCGCCCCTTCCGAGCCGAACTGCTCGACATAGTCCTCGCGGGACATGTTGCGGAACTTCTCGTAGTTGTTGGCGATGTTGTTCAGCCAGTCCTCGTCGGCCTCGCGGTTGATGAAACCGGCGCGGCTGCCCTGCAGTTGGTGCGACAGGCCGCCGGTGCCCATGATGACCACGCGCTCATCGCCCGGGAAGCTCTCGATCGCCTCGCGCAGGACCTTGCCCATTTCCCAGCAGCGTTGCGGGGTGGGGATCGGGTACTGGATGGTGTTGACCCAGATCGGCAGCACCTTCACCGGCCAGTTTTCGGGGCGGCCGAAGAACAGCTCCATCGGGACCTGCAGGCCGTGGTCGACCTCGATCTCGCGGCAGACCAGCGGGTCGAAGTGGTTCTCCACCAGCTTGTCGACGAAATGCCAGCTGAGATCCGTGGCGCCCTCGAAGGAAGGGATGGAGCGGCGGCCGTAGCCTTCGTCCACCGGGTCGTAATGGTCGGCCACGCCCACGGCGAAGGTGGGCACGCGGTCGAGGAAGAAGGTGTTGCCGTGGTCGTTGAAGATGACGACCGCGATGTCGGGCTTCTTCTCTGCCATCCATTCCTTGCCGGGAATGTAGCCGTCGAAGAAGGGTTTCCAGTCGGGGTTGTCGGAGATGCCCTTGTCGAGCGCCGCGCCGATGGAGGGTACGTGGCTGGTGCCCACGCCGCCGATGATCTTGGCCATTATTCTTTCCCCAGTCGCTGTTTCAGGAAGTCCGCGTGGTCGAGGCCCGCCTGGGCCGCGCCGATGGCGGTGATCGGGGTCGGGTCGACCGCGGCGATCTTCAGGATGAAGAACAGGTTGCCGCCCATGGCCACCATCCGGTTCCAGTCGCGGGACATGACCGCGTCCTTCTGCTCGGGGGTCAGCTTGTACCGGTCGAGGAAGGCTTCCTCGTCCGCCTTGAAGGCTTCGCGGTTGGCCGGGTCGCCAAGCGCCATGGCCATCTTGTTGATCCGATAGCCGTCGATCGACCCCTTGCGGTCGAACAGCGGTGTCTCGGGGATCTGTGCGTCGGACATCAGAACTCCTCCTCGTGGGTTTTCAGCCAGGCGGTGATTGCGGTCACCGTCTCCTCGGGCCGTTCGACGGGCAGGAAGTGGCCTGCGCCGTCTATCACCTGTACCTCTGCGCGCGGCAGAAGGGCAGCGATCTCGCGATGTTGCTTTGCCGGGGACCATCCGTCCTGGGCGCCCGTGATCAGAAGCACGGGACAGGGGATGTCGGCAAGGTAGGTCTTCACGTCGGGGCGGGCCAGCAGGGCGCGGATCTGGCGCTCATGCACCTCTGCGCCCATTTTCAGCACCATCTCGGTCAGGTCCGTGACCAGGGCCGCGTCACCGACGCGGGCCGGGTCCAGCATCGGCGGGATCCATTCGGCGGCCAGCCGGTCCATGTCCTCATGGCCCAGGGCGACCTTCGCCATGCGTTTGGGTTCTTCGCCCGCCTTCAGGCTGCCGTGGCCGGTGTTGGCCAGGATCATGCCGCGGATGCGGTCGGGGGCCTGGTGGGCCATCTCCATCGCGACGCGGCCACCCATGGAGTGACCGGCGAGGACCAGCGGGCCGGGGTGATCGCGCAGCAGGCGCGCGGCCATGGCGGGGATGCTGGTCTCCTGCGAGACATCGGCATCGGCCACGGGCATCGGCGAGGCCTCGGCCACGGCGCGCCAGACGCGTGCATCGGATAACAGTCCGGGGATCAGCAGCAATGTCGCCATGGCGGTCCTCCTCCTCCACGTCGCATACATTTCATCGTTGGATAGCCGTGTTTTGACGATTCAACAAGGGTAAATCCCCTCCAATGTATACATTGCCGCGGGGAAGGCCCCTGTGTGCCCGAGGCCAGCTGTCAATTGGTTTGCGATGTGGCGCAGTCATGTATACAAATTTTGCGGATGGATCAGGAGACATGAATGGCACGGGAAGCGACCTCGAAAACTCACGCGATGCGCGCGCTGGTGGAATTGCGCAAGCGGATCACAAAGGGCGAGTTGCCGGGCGGCACCCGCCTGTTCGAGGTGGCCCTGGCAGAGGATCTGCAAATCTCCCGCACCCCTGTGCGCGAAGCGATGTCGCGCCTGGCCGAGGAGGGCCTGCTGGAGCGTGCGCCCTCGGGCGGTTTCATGGTGCGCAGCTTCGCCTATGCCGACGTGCTCGACACGCTGGAATTGCGGGGCGTGCTGGAGGGCACCGCGGCGCGGTTGGCGGCCGAGCGCGGCGTGTCGGAGGCGAAGCTGCGCGAGATCACCGAGATCGTGCGCAAGCTGGACGAGGTTTTCGGCGATGACCCCGGCGAGGTGGATTTCGAGGCCTATTCCGAGCTGAACAGCCAGTTTCATGACGCCCTGGCGGCGCTGCCCGGCTCCGCCACCTTCGAGCGGGAGCTGGCGCGGGTGAAATCCCTGCCCTTCGCCTCGCCCTCGGCCTTCCTGCCGAACGAGGGGCGCCTGTCGGCCTTCCGCCGGTCACTGGCCGTCGGGCAGGAGCAGCACCGCGAGCTGGTGGCCGCCATCGCGGCGCGCGAAGGCGCCCGGGCGGAGGCCCTGGCGCGGGAACATGCCCTGGCCGCACGGCGCAACCTTGAATACATTTTCTCCAGCGAACATAGCATGGTCACCACCGTGCCGGGGTTGGAGCTTGTTGCGCCCGCAGAAAAGTAACCGCCCATATAGCCAGTAAAAGCAGGCAATTTCTCGCCTCCCGGTCAAAATTTCCCCGGGCGGCGCGGAAATTTTCTCTTGCTTTTTGCAGCGCGACTCGCGATCTCATGTATACATCAACATGTGAATGGGAGGAGCCTCCACATGGCAATCCAAAGTCTTTCCTCGGTCATCGCTGCCGCGGGTAACCCCGTCGAACTGCTGCGCAACTCGCAAAGCGGCATCTATGTGTACCCGGTGGTCGCGCCCGAATACTCCAACTGGCGCAGCGAACAGCAGGCCTGGCGCGACACCGCCGTCCTGTTCGACCAGACGCACCACATGGACGAGCTGATCGTCGAAGGCCCCGACGCCGAAGCCTTCCTGGCCTATGTCGGTATCAACGGCTTCAAGAACTTCGACCTGAACAAGGCGAAGCACTTCGTCCCCGTTACCCCCGCCGGCCACGTCATCGGCGACATGATCATCTTCCGCGAGCGTGACGACAAATTCGTCCTGGTGGGCCGTCAGCCGACCGCCAACTGGACCAAGTTCCAGGCCGCCATCGGCAAGTGGAACGTGCGCCTGTTCCACGATCCCCGCTCCGATTCGCGCCCCGATGGCGAGCGCGTGCTGCGCACCCACTACCGTTTCCAGATCCAGGGCCCCGACGCCAACAAGATCTTCGACGAGATCAACGGCGGCCCGGTTCCGGACATCAAGTTCTTCAACGTCGACTGGATCAACATCGGCTCCAAGAAGGTGCAGGCGCTGCGTCACGGCATGGCCGGTGCACCGGGTCTGGAAATCTGGGGCCCCTACAAGGATCGCGACTACATCCTGTCGACCATCCTGGAAGCCGCGAAGAAGGTCGGTGTCGACCTGCGCCGCGTGGGTTCGCGCGCCTATTCCACCAACACCGTGGAATCCGGCTGGATCCCCTCGCCGCTGCCCGGCATCTACACCGGCGACGGCATGATGGCCGAGTACCGCGACTGGCTGGGCGCCGACGCCTATGAAGCCGTGGGTTCGGTGGGTGGCTCCTACGTCACCGACAACATCGAAGACTACTACACCAACCCGTTCGAGCTGGGTTACGGCTTCTACATCGGCTGGAAGAAGGACGACTTCATCGGCAAGGAGGCCCTGACCAAGCTCAAGGACTCCCCCTCGAACCGCAAGAAGGTCACCTTCGAGTGGAACCCCGAAGACGTGATGAAGGTCATCGCCTCCAACTTCGAGGAAGGCGTGCCCTGCAAGTGGATCGACTTCCCGCAGCCCAACTACGCCTCCTCCTCGACCGACATGGTCATGCAGGGCGACAAGATGGTCGGCATGTCGATGTTCAACGGCTACTCCTTCAACGAGCGCCGTTGCCTGTCGCTGGGCGTCGTGTCCCAGGACGTGCAGGTCGGTGACGTGCTGACCCTGAAATGGGGCGAGCCGGACGACACGCAGAAGACCTCGACCGAGAAGCACCGCCAGGCGGACATCCGTGTGCGCGTCTCGGACACTCCCTACGCCAAGGAAGCGCGCGAAAACTACGCGGACAGCTGGCGCACCAAGGGCTAAGACGTTTTCGTGTATCCCCGGGGGGTTGTAATCCCCCTCGGGGGTCGCGAGAAAATGATGCCAGCCGCGCGATTTCCGGTCGAAGTCTCGGATTTGTCGCGTATCGTCTGTATGCATCACGGAATACCGGCATGGGGAGGAGCCCGTGCCGGCGTTCGCAAAACCCGGGAGGATTTTCATGAACCGTCTTGCAACTGGCCTGGCCTTCGCCAGCGCCCTGACCTTCGGCGCCGCTGCCGCCCAGGCTGAGGAACTGTCCTTCGCCCACTTCGCAGCCCCCACCCACACCCTGACCGGCTCTGTCATCGAACCGCTGAACGACGGCGTTTCCGCCGACACCGACGGCGAGCTGACCGTGCGCGCCTATCCGGGCGGTGAGCTGGGCAAGGGCCCCCTGGAACAATACGTCCGCGTCGTGCAGGGCGTGGCCGACATCGTGTGGGGCCTGCCGGGCTACACCTCGTCGCAGTTCCAGAAGACCATGATCGCGGAAATGCCGGGCGTGATCCCGGACGGTGAGCCGGGCTATCCGGGCATCTGGGCCGCCATGGATGAGATCAAGTCCGAGTTCCCGGCGACCAAGCCGCTGGCTGTCTGGACCTCCGAACCCAACATCTTCATCATGAAGGACGTCGACGTTCGCACCCCGGCCGATCTGGAAGGCCTGAAGATGCGCGTCGCGGGGTCCACCTCCGCCTCGATGATCGAAGCCCTGGGCGCCACCCCGGTGCAGATGCCCGCCGGTGAGATCTACAACGCGCTGCAGACCGGCCTGATCGACGGTGTTGTCACCGGCGCCTCCGCCGTCACCGACTTCAAGCTGTCGGAAGTGGCCAACAGCTACACCGTGGGCGCGCCGCTCGGCCGTCTGACCTTCTACGTCGTCATGAACCAGGGCCGCTACGATGGCCTGTCGGACGAGATGAAGGCCGCCATCGACGCCCATTCCGGTGAGAGCCTGTCGCAGAGCGCCGAGGAAGCCTGGAACCGCGTGGCCGATGAAACCATCGCGAGCCTTGAGGCCGACAGCTCCAAGACCGTCATCACCCTGTCCGACGAAGAAGCCGCCGCCTTTGGCGAGCTGACCTCGCCGGTGACGCAGGCGACGGTTGACGAGATCGGCGGCCAGGCCGCGCTGGAGGCCATGCAGGCCGCATACGAGTAAGGACCGGCAATGCTCGGAACTCTCAGAAAGATCGCGGACGGGCTTATCGGCCTGTCCGCATTCATCGGCACCCTGGGTCTGGTCTTCGTGACCGGCGTGGTGCTGGTCGACGTGATCGGACGGACCTTCGTCTCGCCGCTGACCGGGGCGCAGGATTACACCCAGATGGGCATGGTCATCATCGTCTTCGGTGGCATGGCCCTGTGCGACAAGCTGGGCGGGCACGTCTCCGTCGACATCTTCGAACGCAGCTTCCCGCCGCGTTTCAACCATGTGCTGGACGTTCTCGCCGCCATTCTGGGCGCCGCGATCTTCGTCGGCATCGCCTATACCGTCTACGACAGCTCGAAACTCTCCCAGATGCTGGGGCTGGCCACCAACATCGTGGCGCTGCCGAAATGGTATTTCCAGTGGGCCCTTTCGGTGATGGCCCTGATTACCGCCCTGGGCATGATCCTGCGCGCGGTGGAACTGACGCTGACGGGCTGGGATGCCCGGGCCGAGAAGGAGATCCGTGAATGAGCGGAGAAATGATCGGCCTCGTCGGCATGCTGGTGCTGCTGGCGCTTCTTGTCCTGCGCTTTCCCGTCGCCCTGTCGATGTTCGCCGTGGGCTTCGTCGGCATCTGGGTGCTGCGCGACCTCAACTCGGCCATGTCGCTGATGGCCTCCGAAAGCTTTACCCTCGCCTCTTCCGCCGAACTGGTGGTGGTGCCGCTGTTCATCCTGATGGGCAACGTCGCCTCCGTCACCGGGATGAGCGCGAGCCTTTATGACGCCGCCTATGCGATTATCGGACGGCTGCGCGGCGGCCTGGCCTCGGCCACGGTGCTGGGCTGTGCGGGCTTCGCCGCGCTGTCGGGCTCGTCCGTGGCCTCGGCGCTTACAATGGGCAAGGTGTCCATGGCGCAGATGGACCGCTTCAACTACGACAACCGGCTGTCCACCGGCGTGGTCGCCGCGGGCGGTACGCTGGGGATCCTGATCCCGCCCTCCACCGGCTTCGTCATCTATGCCATTCTGACCCAGCAGAGCATCGGCCGCCTGTTCCTGGCGGGCGTCCTGCCGGGGCTGCTGATGCTGGCGATGTTCATCGCCGCGATCTCGATCATGTGCTGGATCTGGCCGCACTTCGGCCCCAAGGGTCCCAAGACCACCATGGGCGAGAAGGCGCAGAAACTGATCGGCGCACTGCCCGTGCTGCTGGTCGTCATCCTGACCATCGGCGGCATCTACACCGGCATCTTCTCCCCGACCGAGGCTTCGGCCGTGGGCGCAGGGCTGGTGATCCTGATCGCTTCGCTTCAGGGCAAGCTGACTTTCCGCCGCTTCTGGGAAGCGGCGAAGGACAGCGTGGTGACCACCGCCACGGTGATGCTGATCCTGATCGCCGCCCATATGATCAACCCCTTCCTGGCTCTGACCCACATCCCGGCGCTGGTCGGTGACTTCCTGGCTGGGCTGGACGTGGGGCCGATCGCCATCCTGGCGCTGATCCTGCTGACCTACCTGGTGCTGGGCTGCTTCCTGGAAGGGTTCGCCATGCTGGTGCTGACCATGCCGATCTACTTCCCGGTGATCATGCAGCTGGGTCTGGACCCGATCTGGTTCGGCGTGCTGGTGGTACTGACGCTGGAAATGGGGCTGATCTCGCCGCCCGTGGGGGTCAACGTCTTCATCGTCAAATCGGTGGCGCGCGACGTGCCGCTGGCGCGGATCTTCGCGGGCGTCACGCCCTTCTGGTTCGCGATGCTGGCGACGCTGATCCTGCTGGTGGCCTTCCCTCAGATCGTTCTGATCCTACCTGATACCATGATGCAATGACGATGCGGGGCCTGCGGGCCCCGCGTCTGACCTGCGTCATGAATACATCACAGCGCGACGGATGCTCTGTCATCCGCCGAAAACTTGCGTTTATGCGCGTAGCTCTTGTGGGAATCGTCATATCATGTATACATTGACACAGGGATTACGGAGGAGACTGCAGGATATGATCTCGTTCATCGGACGACGCGACAAAGGGGGCTCCGCCACCGGAGCCGGGCTGCACGAGCTTGTGCAGGGCTATTCCATCGAGGTGATGCCGCGCACGGCAGCCAAGATCGAGGATTTCCGCACCCTGCTGCCCGAGGGCACCCGCGTATACATCGCCCACATCGAGGGCACGCCCATCGAGGAGATGGTGGCCACCGCCAAGCGCCTCGCGGACGAAGGCTTCCCTGTGATGCCGCACTTCCCCGCGCGCATCATCAAGGACAAGGCGACGCTGGAAGACTGGATCAAGCGCTACCAGGGCGAAGCGGGTGTCGATCAGGCGCTGATGCTGGCCGGGGGCGTGGCAGAGCCGCACGGCGACTACCATTCCTCCATGCAGCTGCTGGAAACCGGCCTGTTCGACCAGCACGGGTTCAAGCGCCTGCACGTCGCGGGCCACCCCGAGGGCAACAAGGACATCGACCCTGACGGCTCCACCAAGCTGGTCGATGACGCGATGCAGTGGAAACAGAGCTTCTCCGAGCGCACCGACGCCGAGATGGCGGTCGTCACCCAGTTCGCCTTCGAGGCGCAGCCGGTGCTGGACTGGATCGCCAGCCTGCGCGACGCCAATGTTGACCTGCCGGTGCACGTGGGCATCGCCGGCCCGGCGAAGCTGCAGACGCTGATCAAGTTCGCCATCGCCTGCGGCGTCGGCCCGTCCCTGAAGGTGCTGCAGAAGCGCGCCATGGACGTGACCAAGCTGATGCTGCCCTACGAGCCGACCGAGGTCATGACCGACTTCGCCGAGGCCCGGGTGACCGGTACCCATGCGCCGGCGCAGATCCACTTCTTCCCGCTGGGCGGGATCAAGGCGACGGCCAACTGGGCGATGAAACACGGCGCCGAGCCGGTGAAGGCCGCCAGCTAACCACGCGATCCGCGCGGGCCGTCAGCCTACATGACGGCCTGCGCCACCAACCCCAGGACCACCGGGACCGGCAGCGAATAGAGCAGCCTGACCTTTGTGAACCTGCCCCCCATCATTGGCACCTCGTAGCTCATGATCCGAAGGATCGAATAGATGCACCAGGCCGTTACATAGGCGGTCAGGGCGCCGAAGGTTGCGCCGGCCTTGAGGGCCGAGGCGCCGATCGCGAAGGCCACGAAGGGGCCGCCCGGGGTCAGCGCCCCGAAAACGGAGGCGATCAGCAGCCCGGCGAAGCCCGCGCTGTCGCCCAGGAATCGTTGCACGAAGGCCTCCGGCAGCAGCAGCGCCAGGAATCCGGCGGAGATCAGGCCCAGCATCAGACGCGGCAGCATGAAGACGAAGGTGTCGAGGCTGATCGTCCAGACCGTGCGCAGTTCGGACGCGTGATCGCGCCGGACCCGGGCCAGGGCCCAGAGGGCACCGGCCCAGATGATCGCGCTGCCGATCAGGATGTTCATTCCGCCGCTTCTCCCGTGATCGCCCGGCGCCGCGCCACGTGGCGGATGGCCAGCCCCAGCAGGATTGGCACCGGCAGGGTCATCAGCACGCGCAGGCCGACGAAATGGGCGGGCAGGAAGGACAGCTCCCAGATCAGGGTGCGGTTGGCCGACAGCAGGACCCAGCCCGAGACCATCGCCACCCCCGCCGCGATGTCGGCGCCCGAGGTGATCAGCCCCGCCGTCAGGGCAAAGGTCACCGCCGGCCCGCCGGGGAAAAGCGCCCCGGCCGCGGTCGCCACGGCCAGGCCGCGCACCCCGCTGTCGGGACCGGCGAGCGCCAGGATGCGCTCGCGCGGCAGGACATAGCCAAGGGCCACGGCCAGAAGGATGCCGCCCACGACCTTGGGCAGCAGCATGGCGGCAAAGCCCAGCTCGACCAGCAGGGTATCGGTGAAGACCTCCGGCCCGTGCAGAACCCAGACCGCTGCGCCGCTGGCCGCGCAGATCAGCGCAAGGGTAATCAGCCCGGCGTCGATCTTCTTGCGCTTCTTCGGAGGCGTCTGGGGAGAGGGATCGGGGGCGGACATGCCCCTGCTTACTGTCCCAGCCCCCGGGATTCCAGCCAGGCCATCGAGCGGGGGATGTCCGCGCGGTTGCGCAGCTCCAGGATCAGGCGCGGGTTGGCGCCGGTGGCGGCGATGGCGCGGAACACCTCGTGCCAGCGGATCGTGCCCTCGCCGATGGACCAGTGCCGGTCGGCATAGCCGTCGGCGTCCTGCAGGTGCACATGGCCCAGCAGATCACCCGCCGAACGGACGAAGTAATCCACCGGCTGCGCCCCGGTCGAGCCGTGCGCATAGTGGGCGTGCCCCGTGTCGATGGACAGCTTCAGCGCCTCGGAGCCGAAGCTTTGGACCAGTTCCTTGCGAGCCTCGGGATCGATGTCCTCGATATTCTCCAGCACCAGGGTGATCCCGGCGTTCTCGGCCCGGGTCACGGCGGCGCCGAGGCTTTCGTGCACCCATTCCGTCACCCGCGCCAGCCCGCCGGGGTAGGTGGACAGATTGTGGTGATCCCAGGTGGTGAAGGGCGAGTGGATGACCATGTGACTGCCGCCAAGCGCCTCGCAGATGTCCAGGCCCTGGGCCATGCGGCGGGTCACGACGGCGCGGATCTCCGGGTCCGGATTGGCAAAGCTGAGGCCCCAGAAGGGGCCATGGATGCCATAGCGCCCGGCGAAACCGTCCAGCTGGCGCTTCGCCTCGTCGACCAGCGGCTGCCAGTCGCCGGAGGCCAGCAGGGCCGGGTCGGCGAAGCTCTGGATTTCTAGGTCGCGGTTCTTCTCGAACAGCCAGTCGTGGTAGGTGGCCAGTTCGGGCACCATCAGGGCGGCGCCGATCACGGGAAGGGTCATGGGGTGTCTCCTTGTGCCTGCGACCTGCGCGCGCCAGGTTTCAGCCATGTGACGCGCAGATGACATGATTGCGACAGCGCCGCCGCGCGGCCCGCCCTGAGTGCCCTCTGACCGCTGTGTATGCCCAGATTACGAGCAGTGACGACCCGGCGTCGGGGAAAAACGACGCCCACAGATAGTCCATCACACGTATCGCTTGACTCGAATCCAGAAACAAACCGACCTGTTTGTAAATGGAGGCGACATGACGATCACGGAACGCAGAACCCAGGACCAGCGCAGCGCCAAGACGCGCCGCCTTCTGTTGCAGGCGACGATCGAGTCGCTGATGGATGTGGGCTATGCCAATACCAGCACCGCCGGCATTGCAAAGCGGGCGGGGGTGTCGCGGGGCGCGCAGACGCACCATTACCCCGGCAAGATGGACCTGATCGTCGCCGCCACCGAAGAGATGTTCGCCAACTTCGCCAACGCGCTGGAGGCCCTGGCGACGGAGCTGCGCGCCGGGCGCCTCAGTTATGACGCCTTCTTTGATGCGGTCTGGGACGGGGTTCGCCACGGCGACTGGTTCTATTCCTCGCTGGAAATCATCGTCGCCGCCCGGGGCGACGAGGAGCTGCGCCGCCATCTGGCACCGCTGATCCTTGACCTGCACGAACGGTTCGAGGGCACCTGGTCCCGCAGCTTCGTGGCGGTGGATGCCGACGTGGTCTCCTCCCGCGTGGCACTGAACCTGGTGATGAACGTCTTCCGGGGCATGGCGGTGCAGGCCGTGCTGCGCCGCGACGACGCCTACTTCCACGAAATGCTGGGGGCGCTGAAGGCGATCATCGCCGTGCACGTGCGCCCGGTGAAATCCGGCTGATCAAATAACAAACCAACCAGTCGGTATCTATAGGGATCAACCCCAACAAAAAGCGGCCCGAACCGCAGGACCCAACTGACTTCCAACAGGAGTGAACCATGAAGACTTTCGCAAGCCTGCTGGCCGCCTTCGCCGTTTCGGCGTCGCCGCTGCTGGCGCAGGACGATGCCTGGGAAACCCAGGGCCTGACCGACGATGCCATCACCATCGGCGTGATGGGCCCGTTCTCCGGCAATGCCTCTTCCTACAGCAAGGCGCTGATCGGGATGATGGCCTATTACGACAAGGTCAACGCCGAGGGTGGCGTGCATGGCCGCCAACTGGTCGCGGTGCAGGAAGATACCGCCTGCGACAGCGCCAAGGGCCTGGCTGCCGCCAAGAAGCTGATCTCGCAGGATGAGGTGTTCATGCTGCAGGGCAACTCCTGCTCCGGCGTGGCCGTGGCCCTGCGCCCGACCATCGAAGAGGCGGGCCTGCCCTGGATCGTCGCCCATGCGGTCAGCGATTCCATCTCCGATCCGCTGGCGGCCAACATCTTCCACGGTGTGCCCACGGGTCGCGCCAACGGTCGCGCCATGGCGCAGTTCGTGCTGTCCAAGCCCGACACCACCAACGTGGCGATCATCGAGCATTCCAACGACTGGGCGCACAGCTATTCCAACCCCGCGCGGGATTACCTGGAAGAGCAGGGCGTGACCCCCTCGCTGGAACTGACGATGGAACGTGGCCAGACCGACGCAACCGCCCAGGTTCTGAAGCTGCGCCAGGAACAGCCCGATTTCATCATCGCCGCGCTTTATGAGGCGGAAACCGCCATCTTCCTGCGCGACCTGAAGAAATACGGCATGGGTGACATCCCCGTGATGGGCACGGCCGGGACCGACCTGGAAAACACCCTGAAGCGGACGGGCGATTTCGACACGGTGAAGAACTACTACGTGATCCACTCCTACGTCGACAACCTGGACGGCCCGCTGATGCAGCCCTGGGGCGACATGATCCACGAGTACTACCCCGAGGAAGAGCTCTCGACCTTCTCCTTCGTGTCCATCGGTTCGGCCGAGGCGCTGGTGGCCGCCCTGGAAGCGGTCGGGCCCGAGTTGACCCGGTCCAAGCTGATGGCGGCGCTGGAAGAGGTGCGTGATTTCGACACCGGCATCCTGTCCGACCCGATCACCTGGACCCCCGAGGACCACCAGGGCGTCAAGGGCTCGGCCGTGGCCGGCTTCGTCGATGGAGAGCCGACCGTGCTGAAAGCCTGGGGCCAGCCCTACTGATCCCCGACTGCCGGGCGCGGTGCCTGCCGCGCCCGGGCCTTTTGCCCGGTCGCAACGTCCGGTCGTTCTGAAGGAGCAGACAAGATGCTGATGCAGCTGACCCTGGGGGGATTGTCCCAGGGGATGATCTACGCGCTGATCGCGCTGTCGCTGACGGTGGTCTACCGCTCGACCACGGTGGTGAATTTCGGCCACGGGGATTTCGTCATGGCCGGGGCCTTCCTGTCCTACGTCCTGGTGGTGCTGGCCGGTGTGGCCTTCCTGCCCGCCGCCGTCCTGGCAATGATCGCCATGTTCGTGCTGGGGGTGCTGTTCAACCGCGGCCTGATCCGCCCGGTGCGTGGTGGCCCGCATATCGGCCTGGCCCTGATGTGCATCGCTGCCGGCTACGTGCTGCGCGGCATCGCCCGCATGGTCTGGGGGCGCGAGGTGCTGCCCATGCCAGCCGTCTTCGACATGCAGCCGATCTTCCTCGGCAACCTGGTGATCACCGGCGACGCGGTCTTCATCATCGGCACGGTGCTGGTGCTGCTGCTGATCCTCTTTGGCCTGCTGGCGATGACCGACCTCGGCAAGATGATCCAGGCGGTCTACCAAAGCCCGCGCGGCGCGCGGCTGATTGGGCTGAACGTGGACCGGTTCAACGATTTCTCCTGGGGGATCGGCGCGGCCCTGGGCGCGCTTGGCGGGATCCTGGTGGCGCCGGTGT
Source organism: Pseudooceanicola marinus (assembly GCF_020177265.1). Taxonomy (GTDB): domain Bacteria; phylum Pseudomonadota; class Alphaproteobacteria; order Rhodobacterales; family Rhodobacteraceae; genus Pseudooceanicola; species Pseudooceanicola marinus_A. The sequence goes on along the minus strand of NZ_JAIVMC010000005.1, from coordinate 56,116 downwards.
CGCTGCTGCATCCCGACCTGGGCGCCTCCTTCCTGATCAAGGGCTTCGCGGCCATGACCCTGGGCGGCTTCGGCTCCCTCGGCGGGGCGGTGCTGGGCGGGGTCCTGCTGGGCCTGGCCGAGCAATACGCGGGCGCCTACCTCGACAGCGCGCTGATCGAGATCACCGCCTATGTGGTCATCGTCGCCGTCCTGTTCATCCGCCCGCAGGGCCTCTTTGGCCGCAAGGCCGTGGTGAAGGTGTGACGCGATGAGCCAGACGAAAATGCCTTCTGCCCGTCAACGCCGCCTGCGCAGCTGGCTGTTCTGGGCCGTACCCGCGGTCCTGCTGCTGCTGCCGCTGGCCACCAACCCCTATACCCAGTTCATCGCCAACGGCATCCTGATCTCGGTACTGGTCACCCTTGGCTTTACCTTGGTGATCGGCAACCTGGGCCAGCTGGCCTTTGCCAATACCGCCTTCTTCGGCATCGGCGCCTATGCCTCGGCCATCCTGGCGGCGAAGCTGGGGGTGCCCTGGCTGCTGACCATCCCGCTGGCCGGCGCCTTCGGCGCGCTTGGCGGCTTCCTCGCCTCCTCCGCCGCGCTGCGCGGCATCCGCAGCTATTACCTGGCGATCATCACCCTGGCCTTCGGCGAGCTGATGAGATGGGCCTACCTGCATGCAAAGCCCGTCACCGGCGGCACCGACGGCATGCCGATGCCGCGTGAGACCCTGCTGGGCACCTCGCTGAGCGATGACACGCTGAAGTTCTACATCTTCCTGGCCGTCACCGTGCTGCTGGTGAAGGCCACGCTGAACCTGATGCGGTCGCGCTTTGGCCGGGCGGTGATGGCGGTGCGCGAAAACGAGGTGGCCACCGCCTCGCTGGCCATTCCCACGGCGCGGGTGATCCTGGTCACCTTCATGTGGTCGGGCTTTGTCGTCGGCTGCGCGGGCGCGCTGTTCGCCCGTCATGTGGGCCATGTCTTCCCAGAAAGCTTCGGGATGCTGCACCTGATCGCCTCCTTCGCCATGGTCCTGGTGGGTGGGCTGGGCTCTGTCCTCGGCGCCGTGCTGGGCGCGGTTCTGCTGACCGCCCTGCCGGAATACCTGCGCGCCTTCCCGGGCATGGAAGAGCTGTTCTTCGGCCTGATCGTCGCCGGGGTGCTGGTCGCCATGCCCATGGGGCTGGCCAGCCTGCTGCGCCGTGTCTCCCCCATCTTCGTCGAACGTTTCTACCGGGAGGCCCCATGACCCTGCTTGACGTAAAAGGCTTGTCGGTCCGCTTTTCCGGGCTGACCGCGCTGGATGACGTGTCCTTCACCCTGGAAGAGGGCAACGTGCGCGCCGTCATCGGCCCCAATGGGGCGGGCAAGTCGACCCTGTTCAACGCCATCTCGGGCTATGTCACCCCGACCTCCGGCACCGTCTTTCTGAAGGGGCAGGAACTGACCCAGCTGACCCCGCATGAGATCGCCGAACAGGGGGTGCGCCGCACCTTCCAGAACGGCGGGCTGTTCCCGGCGCTGACCGTGCTGGAGAACGTGATGACCGGGCTGCACGCCCAGACCGAGGGGTCGTTCCTGGACATCCTTCTGGGCCGGTCCGCCGCGCTGAAATCCGAGGCCGAGAACATCCACCGCGCCCGTGAGCTGCTGAAGCTGATGTCGATGGACCATATGGCCGACACCCGGGCGGGCGACCTTTCGGGCGGGCAACAGCGCATCGTCGAGATCGTGCGCACCGTCGCCTCGGACCCGCCGGTGCTGCTGCTGGACGAACCCGCCGTGGGCCTGTCGCCCGTGGCCCGCGCCCAGATGATGGAGATCATCCACCGTCTGGCGGGGGAGAAGGGCGTCGGCATCCTGCTGATCGAACACGCGGTGGAACTGGTGATGGCCGCCGCCGACCGCATCCTTGTGATGGCCGCCGGCGCCCGCATCGCCGAGGGGACGCCTGAGGAAATCCGCGAAGACCGCGCCGTGTTGGAGGCCTACCTTGGACATGCCTGAACCGCTTCTGAAGATCCGCGACCTGCACGTGGGCTATGGCAAGAAACCCATCCTGCGCGGCGCCACCTACGATGTTCTGCCCGGTGAATGCCTGACCCTGCTGGGGGCCAACGGGTCAGGCAAATCGACCTCTCTCAACGCGGTTTGCGGTTTCGTCACGCCGACCTCCGGATCAGTGCTGTTCGATGGCACGGAAACGGCGGGCCTGCCGCCGCACAAGATCTTTGGCCATGGCATCGCCCAGGTCAGCCAGGCGCGGGACCTCTTTCCGGACCTGACGGTGGAGGACAACCTGCGCCTGGGCGCCATGCGGCGCGGCGGCAAGGCGCTGTCGCAGACCCTGGCCCATGTCTACGACCGCTTCCCCCGGCTGGCCGAACGGCGCCGCCAGGCCACCCGCACCCTGTCGGGCGGCGAACAGCAGATGGTGGCGATCGGGCGGGCGATGATGTCCGGGCCCCGGCTGCTGCTGCTGGATGAACCCTCGGGCGGGCTGTCGCCGCAATTCTGCGAGGAGATCGCCCTGATCATCGACGCGCTGAAGGCCGAAGGGGTGACCCTGCTGATGGTCGAGCAGAACCTCAACCTCGCCTTCCGCGCCGCCGACCGCTTCATCGTCCTGCGCGACGGTGCCGTGGTCGACGGCGGCGACGTGCGCGCCATGGCCGGCGATCACGACGCCATCGTGCGCAATATCTATCTCTGAACGAAGGACCACCACATGACCACGCTGCACGACGATCTGATCGTCTTTGACGGTCTCATTATTTCCGACTGGGGCCGCCCGGTGTTCGAGGCGATGCAGGCGGGCGGGCTGACCGCGGCCAACTGCACCTGTTCGGTCTGGGAGAACTTCCGCGACACGATGCTGGCCATCGGCGACTGGAACCGCCAGTTCCAGCAGCACGGCGATCTGATCGTCAAGGCGAAGACGGTCGAGGACATCCGCCAGGCCAAGGCCTTCGGCAAGACCGCTGTCGTGCTGGGCTTCCAGAACACCACCGCCTTCGAGGACCGGCTGGAGTTCATCGAGCTGTTCAAGGAGCAGGGCGTGGGCATCGTGCAGATGACCTACAACACCCAGAACCTGGTCGGCTCGGGCTGCTATGAGGGCACCGACAGCGGGCTGTCGGACTTCGGGCACGAGGTGGTGGCCGAGATGAACCGCGTCGGCATGCTGTGCGACCTGAGCCACGTGGGCCCCAAGACCTCGGAAGAGGTGATCCTGGCCTCGAAGAAACCCGTGGCCTATTCCCACTGTCTGCCTGCGGGCCTCAAGCCGCATCCGCGCAACAAGTCGGACGAACAGCTGCGTTTCATCGCCGACAAGGACGGTTTCGTCGGCGTCACCATGTTCCCGCCCTTCCTGGCCGCGGGCAACAACGCCACCGTCGATGATTACGTCGCTGCCATCGACTACATCGTCAATCTGGTGGGCGAGGAACGCGTGGGCTTCGGCACCGATTTCACCATGGGCTATGGCGCGAAGTTCTTCGAATACCTGAACCGCGACAAGGGCTATGCCCGCCAGCTGACCGAGATCTGGGAGGTCGAGTTCCCCGACGGGCTGGAATCCATCGCCGATTTCCCCAACCTGACCGCCGCGATGGAACGCGCGGGCTGGTCGGAAACCAAGATCCGCCGGGTGATGGGGGAAAACTGGCTGTCGCTGCTCGACCGCGTGTGGTGATCTCCGCGTCAGGGGCAGGCCCCCGGGCGTAGCGCATTGAAAAGCCCCCGTGCCGTGGCGCGGGGGCTTTTCATTCCGGGCGGGGCGCCGTTACGCTGCGCCGCCGGGGCGCAGGCCCTTTGTCTTGAACCGCTCCAGGCTGAAGGGTTCGGGGTCGAAGGTGGGCGTGACGCCACGCACCAGATCCGACACCAGCTGACCGCCCCCCGGGCCAGAGCCGAAGCCGTGGCCGGAATAACCGGAGCTGAGGAAGAGGCCGGGGATTTCCTTCACCGGGCCGATGGCGGGGATCGCATCGGGGGTCGCGTCGATCAGGCCGGCCCAGCTGTGGGTCATCCGCGCGCCGGCGAAAACGGGGAAGGCGCGCGCCAGGTTCTTCAGCGCGTGGCGGTTGTAGTGCTCCATCGGCTGCGGATCGAGGGTGCGGATCTTCTCGAAGGTGGTCTGCTGGTCATGACCCCATTTGCGCGGCATGCCCGCTTCCTTCAGGAACTCGCCGTTCAGCCGCACCTGGATCTCGCGCCAGCTGGACATCAGCGTGGGCAGGTAGGTGCCCAGCAGGCGGAAGCTGTCGGGGGTGATCTGCGCCACGTTCCAGTTGCGCCGCGCCACGGTATAGCCGCCGTCCAGCCGCTTGCGGAAGGCAAAGTCGCCGCCGCCCACGGGCATGTCGCCGGCATCGCCGTCGATCTCCACCCGGGCCACGGTGCCGTGCAGCTTCAGCTGGGGGAAGTTGACGCCCTTGTTGCCCAGGAACATCCGCGACCAGGCCCCGCCGGCGAGGATCGCGCGCTCGGTCCGGATGGTGCCCTTCTCGGTCACCACCTCGGACAGGTGGCCGGCGCTGGTCTCGACACCGCGCACGGCGCAGTTCTCGATGATGGTGGCGCCCAGGCGGCGGGCGGCCATGGCCATCTGCGGCACGGCACGCCAGGGTTCCGCGCGGCCATCATCCTTGGTGTGCAGGGCGAACTTGAACCGGTCGCGGGCAATCGCCGGCAGCTTGCGCGCCAGGGCCGCCGGGTCCAGCCGTTCCGACGCCATGCCGATGCGATCCGCCAGGTCGGCCCAGTCGGCGAACTCCTTCACCTCGCGCGGGGTGCGGCAGACATAGGTGATGCCCGTCTCGCGGAAGCCGGTGTCGATGCCGAACCGCTTGTCCATGCCGCGCCAGATGTCGAGGCTGCCCATGGTCAGCGGCAGCTCCACCGGGTCGCGACCCATCTGGCGCACCCAGCCCCAGTTGCGGCTGCTCTGTTCGCCCGCGATGACGCCCTTTTCGCACAGGACGACCTTCAGCCCCGCCTCGGCGAGGAAAAGGGTTGCGGTCACGCCGGCGATGCCGCCGCCGATGATGACCACGTCAGCCGCGTCGGGCAGTTGCGTGTCCGTTTCAATGCGTTGGAGCACGTCGAGTATCATGGAAAGGGTCCGTTCCTGTCGTCCTGGTCGCCCGACTCGGGCGCCCCCTCGTCGATGAGGGAGTGTTTGCGCGTTCGTGGTAGAGTATGGTAGAAATATGCGCAATAGATTTGTAAACGGCCAGGTATGAGCAATTTGCTGCGCGACTATACCTCTGGCGCAGGGATACCAGGGGATGCGGACCGACAGAGAGGGCGCAGTATGACAGAGGGATCCAGCCGGGTGCCGGCTGAGCGACAGGGAATTGCGCGTGCCGGCCGCCGGACGCAGCGCGTGATGCGCGAAAACGTGCAGAAGGCTGCACGGTTTGTCACAGGTCCCGGTCTTGCCGCGGCGCGTCCGGCTCTGCCGATCGCCCCGCAAGAGCCGGGGCAAGCGCCCCGCGCCGCTGCGGCACCCGCCCGCCTTCCGGTTGCCCGATGGCCTGTCTTTCCGTACCTATCCCAAGGTCCGGGGCGCGCAGGCGCGATGCTGCGTGATGAGAGGGGAGCTGCATGTCCGAATTGCCGCTGAACGAGGAAATGCTGCCGGCCGCGCGGCGACAGCATCTGATCGAGTGGTTCGAGGCCAATCACTCCGGTGCCAGCCAGGATTTGGCGCGGATGTTCGGCATCTCCGTCTCCACCATCCGGCGAGACCTCGACGTGCTGGCCTCCGAAGGGCTGGTGAAGCGCACTCATGGCGGTGCCGTGGCCGTGCGCAACCGCGCCACATGGGAGCCGTCAACGGACGTGTCGCGCCGCACGGCGGTGGAGGAAAAGCAGGCCATCGTGCGCGAGGCGCTGCGCTTCGTCAGTCCGAACCAGTCGCTGCTGATCGACACCGGCGGCGTGGTCTGTCACCTGCTGGCGGATGAGCTGGCCAAGCTGTCGATGCCGCTGACGGTGATCACCAATGACCTCTACGTTGCCGGTGCGCTGACCTATCATGAGAACATCAAGCTGCACGTGCCCGGCGGTACCTGTCGCCCGGGCAGCTACAGCCTGCTGGGCGCCCCGGGCGAGGCGTTCCTGGAAAACATCCGTTGCGATATCTTCTTCATGTCGGCGGCGGCGGTGGACGAGGAATGTGTGTCGGAAACCGCCATCGAGATGAGCCAGATGAAACGCACCATGGTCGCCGCCGCGCGCGAAGTGATTCTGCTGGCCGACAGTGCCCGTTTCATGGAACGCGCCCTGCATCGCACCGTGCCGATCGAGCAGATCACCCGGATCATCACCGACGAGGGCCTGACCGACAAGAGCCGCCAGAGGTTCCCGACCCCAGTGCCCGAGTTCGTCATCGCGCAGATGTAGGCCGCAGCTGCAGACCTTTGTCGGCATCCTATGAAAAAGGACCCGCGGCCAGTTCGGCCCGGGTCCTTTTCGTTGCGCGATCCCGGTGCAGGATCAGAAGTCGAGGTTTTCGACCGACAGGGCGTTCTGCTGGATGAACTCGCGGCGCGGCTCCACCACGTCGCCCATGAGCTTGGTGAACAGGTCGTCCGCCTCGGCCATGTCGTCCACCGTCACGCGCAGCAGGGTGCGGGCGTCCGGGTCCAGGGTGGTTTCCCACAGCTGATCCGGGTTCATCTCGCCCAGGCCCTTGTAGCGCTGGATGGTCAGGCCCTTCTCGCCCTCGGTCAGGATGGCGCGCAGCAGTTCCAGCGGGCCATAGATGACCTGGCTGCGATCCTTGCGGACCAGGGTGCAGGGCACGTTGTAGATCTCCTGCAGGGACTGGGTGAAGGAGCCGGTCTTGCGCGCCTCGCCCGAGCGCAGCATCGGCCCGTCCAGGGTGCGCACCTCTTCGACGCCGCGCAGGATGCGCGCCAGGCGGATGCCGTGATCCTGGGTGATGCGGCCCTGCCAGCCCTTCTCGTATTCCAGCGCGATCAGGTCGAGCCGGGCGGCGACCTTGTCGGCCACGCCCTGCAGGTTGCTGTCCACCGCGCCGGGCACAAAGGCGCCGGCGACGGCGGCCTGTTCCAGGATGTGGCGGGGGTAATGCGTCGGGAAGGCGTCCAGAACGCGCTTCAGCTGACGCGCCTCAGTCACCACGCGCTTCAGGTCCTCGCCGGCCAGCTCGGTGCCGTCGCCGAGGCGCAGCAGCGTGCTGTCGGTGCCCTGTTCGATCAGGTAGTCATCCATCGCCGCCTGGTCCTTCAGGTAGACCTCGGACTTGCCGCGCGATGCTTTGTACAGCGGCGGCTGCGCAATGTAGAGGTAGCCGCCCTCGATCAGCTCGGGCATCTGGCGATAGAAGAAGGTCAGCAGCAGGGTGCGGATGTGCGCACCATCGACGTCGGCGTCCGTCATGATGACGATCTTGTGGTAACGCAGCTTGTCGATATTGAACTCGTCCCGGCCGATGCCGGTGCCGAGCGCCATCACCAGGTTGCCGATCTCCTGGCTGGACAGCATCCGGTCGAAGCGGGCCCGTTCCACGTTCAGGATCTTGCCGCGCAGGGGCAGCACGGCCTGGGTGCGGCGGTCGCGGCCCGTCTGGGCGGAGCCACCGGCGGAGTCACCCTCGACGAGGAACACTTCGGTCTCGGACGGGTCCTTGGAGGAGCAATCCTTCAGCTTGCCGGCGAGGAAGTTCACGTCCATCGCCGTCTTGCGCCGCGTCAGCTCGCGCGCCTTGCGCGCGGCCTCGCGGGCAAGCGCCGCCTCGACGATCTTGCCGACGATCATCTTGGCCTGGTTCGGGTTCTCCTCGAACCATTCCGACAGCTTCTCGCCCACCAGGTTCTCGACCACGGGGCGCACCTCCGACGAGACCAGCTTATCCTTGGTCTGGCTGGAGAATTTCGGGTCGGGCACCTTCACCGACAGAACGCAGGTCAGGCCTTCGCGGGCGTCGTCGCCGGTGAAGTTGACCTTCTCCTTCTTGGCGATCCCGCTTTCCTGGGCGTATTTGCCCAGGGTCCGGGTCAGGGCGCCGCGGAAGCCCGCCATGTGGGTGCCGCCGTCGCGCTGAGGGATGTTGTTGGTGAAGGGCAGCACCATTTCGTTGAAGCTGTCGTTCCACCACATCGCGACCTCGACCCCGATGCCGTCCTTCTCGCCGGTGATGAAGATCGGTTCCTCCATCATCGAGGATTTGGACCGGTCGAGGTACTTCACGAATTCCTTCACGCCGCCTTCGTAGAACAGCTCGGTCTTCAGCGGCTCGGCGGGGCGGTGATCCTCCAGCACGATGCGCACGCCGGAGTTCAGGAAGGCCAGTTCGCGCAGGCGCTTTTCCAGGGTGGCGTAGTTGTATTCGAGGTTCGAGAAGGTCTCCAGCGACGACAGGAAGCGCACCTCGGTGCCCTTTTCGCCGTTGGCATCGCCCACCACTTCCAGCGGGTTCGCCGTCTCGGAATGCTCGAAGCGGACGTAGTGTTCCTTGCCGTCGCGCCAGATGCGCAGTTCCAGCCAGTCCGACAGCGCGTTCACCACGGAAATGCCCACGCCGTGCAGACCGCCGGACACCTTGTAGGAGTTCTGGTCGAACTTACCGCCGGCGTGCAGCTGGGTCATGATGACCTCGGCCGCCGAAACCCCTTCCTCGGGGTGGATCGACACCGGAATGCCTCGCCCGTTGTCGCGCACGGAGACCGAGTTGTCGGCATGGATCACGACCTTCACGAAGTCGGCGTAGCCCCCCAGGGCCTCGTCGATGCCGTTGTCCACGGCCTCGTAGATCATGTGGTGCAGGCCGGACCCGTCGTCGGTGTCACCGATATACATCCCCGGACGCTTGCGGACCGCGTCCAAGCCCTTGAGAACCTTGATGGATCCTGCGTCGTATTCAGGTGGTGTCTGCTCGGCCTCGGCCATGCGTTTTCCCTTCGAATTTCTTGTCGCCAACTTACGTGTTCACAGGGGGAATGTCACGCGAATGACACGCTTTTTTGGCGTTCCCGGCAGGGCCGCGGCGCCGTCTGCGCAGGCCGGGAAGCAGGGCTCTTTCGGGGGTGGTGGCGGGGCTTCCACGCCCCGCCGGTACGCGGCGCGCCAACGCGCCTGCAATCACGCCATCAGCGCCGTTTCGCGGGCGCGTCCCGCGGCGTAGGCGGGACGGGAAAAACAGCGCTCCATCCAGGTGGCCTGTCGGGAGGAAGGCGTCAGCATGCCGAAGATCTGCATGAACTGCAGCGTGCCGGACACCATCAGGTCGGCCATGGAGAAGGCTTCTCCCACTAGCCAGTCGCGCCCCTCCAGCCGCGCCTCGACGGCGCCAAGCGCGCGGTCGAAATTGCCCCAGGCATAGGACTGCGGGCGGGGCGGCAGATCGGCCATCTTCTCCACCATGGCGGGTTCCAGCACCGAGGGGGTGTAGAAGAGCCAGGTCAGGAAGGCGCCCCGATCAGGTTCATCCAGCGCGGGCGCCAGCCGTCTCGGCGCGTAGCGGTCGGCCAGATAGAGCGCGATCGCCGCGCTGTCGGCCATCTCCAGCGCGCCATCCCGCAGCGCGGGCACCTTCCGCAGGGGCGAGGCTGCGGTGAACCCCTCGGGGTGGACCGGCGGGTCGGACCGGAAATCGACCGTGGCCACCTCGTAGTTAGCCTCCACCTCTTCCAGGGCCCAGAACATCCGCCCGGCGCGGCTTTGCGGGGCCCAGTAGAACGTCATCATCGCAGCTTCCTCCAGCGTGAGTCTCCCAGGCAGACTAGCGCGAAACGCGCCGGTCGGGGTGGCGACGCTCTGGCTGTGTTCAGGTGAACGGCAGGATCAGGCCGACGCAGATCATCAGACAGCCGGCGACGATATTGGTCCGCTTCATTCCCAGGTCCGAGGCGATGAGGCGCCGCACGCGGTCGACGAACCCGGCGAAGATCAGGTTGCCGGTGAAGGGCACGGCCATGGACACCAGCAGGATCGCGGCAATGTCGGGCACTGTCACCGTACCGATGTCGACGAAGCTGGGCAGGATGCCGAGGTAGAACAGGATCGCCTTGGGGTTGCCCGCGATGGCCGCCAGCCCGGCGAGGAAGCCCGCCAGGCGGCCCGGACGCGTCAGCCGACTGTCCGCCGTGATCCGCGCGTCTGCCCGGCGCAGGATGCCGATGCCGATCCAGACGAACATCGCCGCCCCAAGAAGGCGCACGACCCAAAGCAGGTTACCCGCCTGCCCCTCGATCCAGCCGAGACCCAGGATCGCCACCAGCGGCCAGATCATGTCCCCCAGGGCCACGCCCGCGGCCAGCGGCCAGACCGAGGCCGCGCCGCCCGACAGGGTGCGCGCCACGATGGCCAGCCAGACCGGCCCCGGCGTCATGAACAGCACGAAGAGCGCGCCGGCATATAGCGCCAGGTCAGAGGCCAACATCGTCATGTCGCCACCGGCAGGGTGAAACGCCCGGTGTCCGGGTCCAGGGTGATGAAGGGGTTATGGGCAACTTCCCAGACATGGCCGTCCGGGTCGGCGTAATAGCCCGAGTAGCCGCCCCAGAAGACCTCTTCAGGCGCTTTCAGCTCCGTGGCGCCCGCGTCCAGCGCCTGGGCAAAGGCCGCATCCACCGCTGCCCTGTCAGAAAAATTCTGAGCCAGGGTCATCGCCCCGGTGCCAAGCGGCGTGCCGGGCCGTCCTTGATCCTCGGCCAGGGCGGCGCGGCCAAAGAGACCCAGGGCCTGCCCGTCCAGCTGGAAGAAGACGATGCCCGGCGTCACCTGTGCCGGCACCCATCCCAGGGCCTCGTAGAATGTGCGGGCACGGTCGAGGTCATCGACCCCCAGCGTGATCAGGGAAACCCGTTGCGGCGTCATGGCGCGCTCCTCTCCTCGGCGTGGCTGGTGCCCGCCTCCTCCGTCACTTCCAGATACTGCGCCCGATCCCCCAGACCTTCAAACAGCTCCGGACCGGTGCCGGTCATCCAGGCCTGGGCGCCCAGGGCGCAGATCTCGTCATAAAGCGCCGCGCGGCGGTCGGCGTCCAGATGCGCCGCCACCTCGTCCAGCAAGAGGATCGGCGGGGCGCCGAAATCACGGGCCAGCCCGCGTGCATTGGCCAGGATCAGGCTGACCAGCAGCGCCTTCTGTTCGCCGGTGGAGGCATCGCGCGCCGGGATCCCCTTCACCGCCCAGAAGGCCTCCATGTCGACCCGGTGCGGCCCCAGCAGGGTGCGCCCGGCGGCCATGTCGCGGCGGCGGCTCTCCTGATAGCCGGTCAGCAGGTCCGCCGCGCTCTGTGCCATCTCGCCCTCGGGGTGGCTCAGCGCCAGCTCGGGGGCGGGAAAGGCGGTCTCGGCCTCCTCGGTGGCCTCGGCCACGAGATGCAGCGCGCGCAGCCGGTTGGAGGTGATCTCCTCCCCCGCCTCGGCCATCTGCCGTTCCAGCGCGGCATACCAATGCGCGTCGCGCACCATGTCCTTCAGCAGACGGTTGCGTTCGCGCATCGCCTTGTCATAGGCGAGGCTGGCATCCGCATGGGTGGGAAAGAAGCTGAGGACCATCCGGTCGAGGAAGCGCCGCCGGCCCTCGGCCGCCTCGATCCACAGCCGGTCCATCGAGGGCACCAGCCACAGCACCCGGGCGATCCGCCCTAGGGCAAGCTGCGCGGCGGCCTTGTCGTCGATGCGCAGGCTGCGGCCCTGGCCGGGCTCCACCTGCATCTCGATTTCATGCACCTGGTGCAGGCTGCGCAGCACGCCCGACAGCTTCCAGCCGATCGCCTCGGGGCGGCGCACCATCTCGTCGGCGGCAGCCCGGCGCAGCCCCCGCCCGGGCGAGAACATCGAGACCGCTTCCAGCACATTGGTCTTGCCGGCGCCATTGGGCCCCCAAAGGGCCACGGGTCGCCCGTCGGCCGCGATCGACCCCCGCCGCCAGGACCGGAAATGCGACAGGTCCAGCCGGGTCAGACAGAGCCGTCCCATGGGCCAGACCCCTTTCTATACGATGGCTGAAAATACTCTCGCCGAAGGCAATCGCGCCGTGGCGCGATCCCCTGTCGCGTTACACACGCATCGGCATGACGACGTAGACGGCGGAGGTGTCGTTGCCCTCGCGCATCAGGGTCGGGTCGCCGGAGGAGTTGAACATGAAGACGGCGTTCTCGCGGTCCACCTGGCTGGCGATTTCCAGCAGGTACTTGGCGTTGAACCCGATCTCCAGCCGTTCGTCGGCATAGGCCACGGCCAGCTCTTCCTCGGCGGCGCCGCTGTCGGGCGCATTGACCGACAGGATCAGCCGGTCCTCGTCCAGCGACAGCTTCACCGCGCGCGAGCGTTCGGAGCTGACGGTGGCCACCCGGTCGACGGCCTTGGCGAACTCGGAGGCGTCCACCTCCAGGCGGCGGGTGTTGCCCGTGGGAATCACCCGCGAATAGTCGGGGAAGGTGCCGTCGATGACCTTCGACGTCAGGGTGATCTGCGGCGTGGCGAAACGCACCTTGGTCTCGCTGACCGAGACGGCGATTTCCATGTCGTCATCGTCCAGCAGTTTGCGCAGCTCGCCCACGGTCTTGCGGGGCACGATCACGCCGGGCATCTCCTCGGCGCCCTCGGGCAGGGCGGCGTCGATGCGGGCCAGGCGGTGGCCGTCGGTGGCGACGCAGCGCAGCACCCGGCCTTCCTCGCTGTCGGTCACATGCATGTAGACGCCGTTCAGGTAATAGCGGGTCTCCTCGGTGGAGATGGCGAATTTCGACTTGTCGAACAGGCGCCGCAGCGTCGGCGCGGGGGCCGAGAAGTTCGAGGTGTATTCCGACGAGGCCATCACCGGGAAGTCCTCTTTCGGCAGCGTCGCCAGGTTGAAGCTGGACCGGCCCGCCTCGACCGACAGCCGGCCGGCGGTGCCGTCGTCGGCCAGAGTCACCATGGCGCCGTCGGGCAGCTTGCGCACGATCTCATGCAGGGTCACGGCCGACACGGTGGTCGCCCCGCCGCGTTCGACCATGGCCGGGGCCTTGTCGACCACCTCGATGTCCAGGTCGGTGGCGCGGAACATGACGTCGTTGCCGTCGGCCTCGATCAGCACGTTGGCCAGGATCGGGATGGTGTTGCGCCGTTCGACGACGGATTGCGCCTGGGCGACGGCCTTCAGAAGCGCGGCACGTTCGATGCTGAATTTCATGGCCTCTTTCCCTGTCCTGGCCCGGGCACGCCCCGGGACCGATAAGCTACCCGTTTCTGCAAGCAGCACAACGGTTTTTCCCGTTTTCGGGCCTCGGAAGGAAGAGGTCAAGCAGCGAGCGCGCGGAAACTCTGCCCTGCGCCATCACGGCAACCCGCAGGGCCTGTCATGCGCCCGGCTCGCCTGGGGATAACCCTGGCCTGCGGTCCGGGGTCGAGGTCTGACCGGCCGGGCGAATCATTCTCCGCCTGCCCGGTCACGTCAGGAATGGGGGCGAGTCGCCTCGCCCCCCTTGGTCGTGCGGATCAGGAGAAACGCAGGATCGGTTTGATCGCCTCGCCGCGCGCGGAGGCGGCGAAGGCCTCGTTGATCTCCTCGAAGGGGAAGAAGGTGATCAGCTTGTCGAAGGGGAACCGCCCCTGCTGCCACAGCGCGATCATCGTGGGGATGAAGACGTCGGGGTTGGCCTCGCCTTCGACCACGCCCATCATGCGGCGGCCGCCGGACATGAAGTGGGTCTCGTTCAGCACCAGCTCCGCCTCGGGGGACGACGCGCCGACGATGGCGCAGGTGCCCTTGGGCGCCAGCAGTTCGACAGCCTGGCGGATCACCTTGGCATTGCCGGTGGTGTCGAAGGCGTAGTTCACGCCGTAGCCGGTCAGCTTCATGATCTCTTCGGTCACGTCCTGGGTCTTGGCGTTGAAGGTGTGGGTCGCGCCCAGCTCCTTCGCCAGCTCCAGCCGGCTGTCGACCATGTCCACGACGATGATGGTGGTGGCGCCCTGCACCACGGCGCCCATGACGCCGGCCAGGCCCACGCCGCCCGCGCCGAAGATGACGATGGACTTGCCCGGCTCGACCGCCAGGGCATTCATCACCGTGCCCGCGCCGGTCTGAATGCCGCAGCCCAGCGGGCCCAGCTTTTCCAGCTCGACATCCTTCGACACCTTCACGCAGTTCGCCTCGTGGCAGACCGAATGGGTCGCGTAGGAGCTTTGGCCGAAGAACATCGAGCCGATGCGTTCGCCGTCCTTGGAGATGCCGCGGGTGCCATCAGGGCGCTGCGCCATGAAGTTCATCGGGTAGGAGTTATGGCAATAGGTGATGTCGTGTTCCATGCAGGCCGGGCAGTGACCGCAGCTGTCGACGGTCATCACCACGTGATCGCCGGGGGCAACCTTGGTCACGGCGCTGCCGACCTTCTCGACCACGCCGGCGCCTTCATGGCCCAGCACGACAGGCAGTTCGGTGCCCATCAGGCCCTCGATCACGGCGGCATCGGTGTGGCAGACGCCGGTGGCCACCAGGCGCACCAGGATCTCGTCATCGCGGATCTCGTCCAGCTCCACCTCTTCGATGCTGAGGGGGGCGTTGAAGTCGCGGGCGACGGCGGCTGAAATCTTCATTGGAAATTCTCCTTCTGGCAGAGGCCATGGCTATTGGGACCACAGGAGGATTTCCAAGTCTATACAGGAGATTGCCGAGACCGCTGTGCGGCGATGCGCGGCCAATCCCGCTGAAACGCGAAAGGGCCGCGCGATGCGCGACCCTGTCGTGGCACTCTGGGGGCCGTGGCTGGCCCGGGCGGTGGTGCTTACGCCTCCAGCGCGCGGCGCAGCAGTTCCAGGTCGTCGGCGATCTGCGCGTCCTGGTTCATCAGCTCCTCGATGCGCTTCACCCCGTGCATGACGGTGGTGTGGTCGCGCCCGCCGAAGCGGCGGCCGATCTCGGGCAGGGAGCGCGAGGTCAGCTTCTTGCACAGGTACATGGCGATCTGGCGCGGACGGGCGAAACTGCGCACGCGCTTGGGGCCGATCATGTCCGACAGACGGATGTTGTAATGCTCGGCCACGCGGCGCTGGATCTCCTCGATGGTGATCTTGCGTTCCGAGGCGCGCAGCACGTCCGACAGGCAGTCCTGGGTCAGTTCCAGCGTGATCTCGCGGCCCACGAGCGAGGCGAAGGCGAAGAGACGCGTCAGCGCGCCTTCCAGCACCCGGACGTTGGTCGAGATGCGATGCGCCAGGAATTCCAGCACGCCGTCGGCCACCTCCAGCTCGGGGTGCTTCAGGCGGAAGGCGGCGACCTTCGACTGCAGGATGCCCAGGCGCAGTTCATAGTCGGTGGGATGCAGGTCGACGACCAGGCCCGACGACAGGCGCGAGGAAATACGGACCGGCAGGTTCTTGATCTCGTTGGGCGCGCAATCGCCCGAGATGATGATCTGCTTGTTGTGGTCGACCAGCGCGTTGAACGTGTGGAAGAATTCTTCCTGGGTCGAATCCTTGCCGGCAATGAACTGCACGTCATCGACCATCAGCACGTCGACGGTGCGGAACAGCGACTTGAAATCCATCATGCGCTTTTCGCGCAGGGCCTGGACGAAGCGGTACATGAACTGTTCGGCGGACAGGTAGACCACGTTCAGATGCGGCTGGGAGGCCTTCAGCTCATGGGCGATGGCGTGCATCAGGTGCGTCTTGCCCAGACCCACGCCACCGTAGAGGAACAGCGGGTTGAACTCGACCTCGCCACCGGAGGCGACCCGGCGGGCGGCGGCATGGGCCAGTTCGTTGGGCTTGCCGACGACAAAGCTGTCGAAGGTGTAATGCGGGTCGAGCGGCGCGGGCTGCAGCATGCGGTCCTGCATCGACAGGGCGTCGGAGCTGGTGCTGCGCGGGGCGGCGCTGCTGACGCCGGAGGTCAGAGTGTCGGCACCGGCCTGGGCCTGCGACTCGGTCCCGGACTCGGCGGTCGCCTTTTCCGCCATGGCGGGGGCGGAGGCGGGGGCCTCTTCGCGGGGCGCGCGCGGCGTGACGGTGAAATCGATGCGGCGCACGGCCGGGTCGATGGCGGTCAGCGCGCGCAGGATCTCATCCTCGAAGTGACGCTGCACATAGGTGCCGACGTAACCCGAGGGCGCCGCCATGGTCGCAACACCTTCGCGCAGCGACAGCAGCTCGAGCGGTGCGATCCAGTTGGTGTAGTTATGTTCGTTAACGGATGCCCGCAGAGATTTCTTCAGCTCGCCCCAGCTCGTCGTCGCCATCTTGTCCTTGTACCCCACTTTACCTCGATCCTCGCATCTCCGGTCGGTCCGAAGCGCGGCGGCCACCTGGTGCCCTGGGGGAAAGGGTGCCCGTCCGCTTCGTGGCCTAGACGAAGCGGCTGCCGATCGTGCCGGCTGGCAATGCTGGACGCATCCCGGGCCGCAAGAGAGGCTCTTGCAGCGTCAGGCGTGCCTGGCGTTATGACCTGGACATGGCCGACAATCGGGACGTCACGGGGCAGCGTTTGTCCCGGACGATCGTCAGCCAGCAGACCCTAGTTCGGGACCGCAATGTCCCCCCCAAGGCGATGTGACTCGCAAGGCTGAAGCTAGCAACTTCCGCGCGACAGCCGCAACAGCACAACGCGCTTGACTCTGGCCCTTGTGGAAAGGAATCGCGACCCTGTTGCCGCAATGCCGCCACAAGCACAGATTGAACGTATACCCCCAATTTCGTGTGCTCTGCCCAACAAAAAGGCGCGGCCGAAGCCGCGCCCTTTGTCGTCAATTGCTTACCCGAAACGGGGAGTGTCCGGGGCTCAGCCCAGGGCCTTCACGCGGGCGGCGAGGCGCGAAACCTTGCGCGACGCGGTGTTCTTGTGGAACACGCCCTTGGTGACGCCGCGCATCAGTTCGGGCTGGGCGGCGCGCAGGGCGGCAGCTGCCTTTTCCTTGTCGCCGGAGGCGATCGCCTCTTCGACCTTGCGCAGGTAGGTGCGGATGCGCGAACGGCGCGCCTTGTTCACCTCGGTGCGGGTTTCGATCTGGCGGGCGCGTTTCTTCGACTGGGGCGTATTGGCCATGGGTCTGGTCTCTTTCTCTGTGTCCGGGGCCGCTGCGCCGTCGCCGAGGTCCGGAGGGATCCGCGACGGCACCCGGGGCGCCGACACAAAAAACCTGCCAGACGACTACAATCCCGTGGCAGGCTGCGAGGGCGTTTTCCCTCACGTTCTCCGGCACAATGCGGCCTCACGACACTGCAGACGCGACCGCGAAGAGGCGCGATCTGTTCTGAAGCCCGGGCAATAAGGCGAAGCGCGGGCGGAGTCAACAGCCCTGGGGCCTGTCGCCGACACAGCGGGCCGGGCCGAGGCGGATCCCGCCCACGCAGGCCGCCCGGGGGAGAATTAACCATTCATTAATACTTGTGCGGGTTGCTGTCGGGGTCGGATCCCCAGGTGGGCTCGGGGTCTGCGGAAAACGGGACATGAGCGAAACGTTCGATGTGATCGTCATCGGCGCGGGTATCGTCGGGATGTCCGTGGCCAGCGCCCTTGCCGGGCGTGCGCGCGTTGCCGTGCTGGAGCGGGAGCTTCGGCCGGGACGTCAGGGGACGGCGCGTGCCGTCTCCCTGTTGCGCCAGTTGCACCGCGCGCCCGAGCTGCGACAGCTGGCGGCCGACTCGGTCCCCTTCTTCACGGCGGAACATGAGGAACTGGCGGGCCGGACGCTGACACGCCCCCGCGGCCTGCTGATCCTCGCGCGCGCTGACCAGGAACGCTTGCTGGACCGGATCGAGGCGCGCCTGGCCGGATCCCATCCGTTGCGCCGACTTGAGGGGCGGGCCCTGGCGGAGCGGCTGCCGGTGCTGCGTCCGGGCTACGCCTGTGCCGCGCTCAGCGATGATCGCACGCAGGACCTGGACGTGCCGTTGATGATGACCCTGCACCAGACGCGGCTGGAAGCGCGGGGCGGGCGCCTGTTCTGCGCCGCGCCGGTCTCTGCCCTGGAGTGGCAGGACGGCACCTGGCGCGTGGACAGCGGTGTCGGCGCGATGCGGGCCCCGGTGCTGGTCAACGCCGCGGGGGCCTGGGCCGAACGGGTCGCGCGGATGGCCGGCGCCCGACCCATCGGCCTGCGCTGCCGTCGTCGCACCGTGCTGGAGCTGGAGCCGGCGGGCGGTCGGGACCTGTCGGAGTTGCCGATGATGGTGGATGCGGATCTGCACTTCTACCTCAAGCCCGAGGGGGATCTCCTGCTGGCCTCTCCGGTCGACGAAACCGTCGTGCCCGGCTGCGCGGCGGAACCCGATGATCTGGACGTGACCCTGTGCCTCGACCGGATTGCGGCCTGTTTCGACATCGAACTGGCCAGGGTGCGCCGGGCCTGGGCCGGGCTGCGCTGCTACGTGGCCGACGGGTTGCCCGTCTGTGGCTGGGCGGAGGACCGGCCGGGCTTTTTCTGGATGTCCGGGCAGGGGGCGACGGGAATCCAGACCTCACCCGCGCTGGCAGAGCTGGCCGTATCGCAGATCCTGGGCGAGGCAGACGACAGCGGCCTGGCCGACCGCCTGTCGCCGCGCCGCCTGCGGCACGGGTGATCGGACGCCGGGGCAAAGCAAAACCCCCGGCCACGGACCGGGGGCTACGTCTTTGTCATGGTGGGGCCGGGGTGGGCAGGCCCTCAGCGGTCGCGGAACTGCGGTTCGCGCTTTTCAAGGAAGGCGGTCATGCCTTCCTTCTGGTCCTCGGTGGCGAACATCGAGTGGAACAGGCGCTTCTCGAACAGCAGGCCTTCGGCCAGGGTGGTCTCCTCGGCGCGGTTCACCGCTTCCTTGACCGCCATGACCGAGATCATGCTTTTCTCGGCGATCTTGGCCGCCGCCGCCATGGCGGTTTCCAGGACCTTCTTGCAGGGCACCACGCGGCTGACCAGCCCGGCGCGCTCTGCTTCTTCGGCATCCATGAAGCGACCCGTCAGGTTCATGTCCATCGCCTTGGCCTTGCCCACGGCGCGGGTCAGGCGCTGGCTGCCGCCGATGCCGGCCATGACGCCCAGGTTGATCTCCGGCTGGCCGAACTTGGCATTGTCGCCAGCGATGATGAAATCGCACATCATGGCCAGTTCACAGCCGCCGCCCAGGGCGTAGCCCGACACGGCCGCGATGATCGGCTTGCGCACGCGGGTGATGGTGCCCGTCGCCTCGGAGAACAGGTCCTCGGAGTAGACATCGACGAAGCTCTTGTCGGCCATCATCTTGATGTCGGCGCCGGCGGCAAAGAACTTCTCGGTGCCGGTCACGACGATGCAGCGGACCTTCGGGTCCTTCTGCGCCGCCTTCAGCGCGGTGGCCAGCTCGCCCAGGAGCACGTCGTTGAGCGCGTTCATCGCGTCCGGGCGGTTCAGCTTCACCAGCGCGATGTGGTCTTCGATCTCGACGATGATCGTCTCGTAAGCCATGGGGTGAGTGTCCCTGTTGCTGAGATGTAGGGTCGATTCCCTATCAGGTTGGCCCCGTGGATCAAGCTATCTTTGGCATTGCGGGCAGTAGAAGCTGGAGCGCCCCGATTGCACCAGCCGTCGAATCGTGGCGGTGCAGCCCGGGGAGCGGCAGGGCAACCCCTCGCGCCCGTAGACATCGAAGCTGTGCTGGAAATAGCCCAGCTCGCCATCGGCCTGGCGAAAATCGCGCAGGGAGGAGCCGCCGGCGGCGATGGCTTCGGTCAGCACCTCGCGGATGATCGGCACCAGGTCCGCCAGCTTCGCCGTGGCGATCCGGTCACAGCGTCGCGCCGGGCTGATGCCCGCCCGGTAAAGGGTTTCACAGACATAGATATTGCCCAGCCCGGCCACGACCTTCTGGTCCAGCAGCGCGGTCTTGATCGGGCTTCGGCGCGGTTTCAATCGGGCCGCCAGGTAGGCCCCGTCGAAGTGGTTGCCCAGGGGTTCCGGCCCCAGCCCGGCCAGCAGAGGATGCGCCTCGGCGCCCAGCGTGGGCATCAGGTCCATGGCCCCGAAACGGCGCGGGTCGTTGAAGGTGATGCGCGCCCCGTTCGACATGTCCAGCACGACATGATCGTGTTTCTGCGCTGCCGGATGATCGTCCACGAAACGGCCCAGCGGGTCGCCCGACACGGTCATCCGCCCCGACATGCCGAGATGGATCAGCAGGCTTTCGCCGCTGGCCAGGTCCGCCAGGATGTATTTCGACCGCCGCCGTAGCTGCAGCACCTTCTGCCCGGTCAGCCGTTCGGCCATCCGATCGGGGAAGGGCCAGCGCAGGTCGGGGCGATTGACGGCGGCCGCCACGATCACCGCGCCCTCCATGGCGGGGGCCAGCCCGGACCGCACCGTCTCTACCTCTGGCAACTCGGGCATGGTGCCCTCCCATTCTCTGGCCGTCCGACATCCACGGGCCCACATCTCCGGGGGCCAAGAGGGGGCGAGGCCCCCTGACCCCCTCCTCACATGCGCGCGGGTCGCATTGCAGCGGCCCCCCTTCGCCCTATAAGGAGAGACAGACAGATAAGGCAGGATGCGACGATGGAAAAGACCACCCATTTCGGCTTCACCGAGATCCCGGAATCCGAGAAGGCGGGCCGCGTGCAGGGCATCTTCGGCTCGGTCGCCTCGAAATACGACGTGATGAACGACGCGATGTCCCTTGGCATCCACCGCATCTGGAAGGATGCGATGATGGACTGGCTCGCGCCGCGTCCGGGTCAGCGCCTGCTGGATGTCGCGGGGGGCACTGGCGACATCTCGTTCAAGTTCCTGTCCCGCGCGGGATCGGGCCACGCCACGGTGCTGGACCTGACCGAACCGATGTTGGTCGAGGGCCGCAAGAGGGCCGAGGCCGCGTCGATGGCCGACAGCCTGGACTGGGTGGTGGGCGACGCCATGGCGCTGCCCTTCGACGACAACACCTTCGACGTCTACACGATCAGCTTCGGCATCCGGAACGTCACCCGCCCGCAGGACGCCCTGAACGAGGCCTACCGGGTGCTGAAACCCGGCGGCCGCCTGATGGTGCTGGAGTTTTCCCAGATCCCGACGCCGGCGCTGCAATGGGCCTACGACCGCTATTCCTTCAACCTGATCCCGCCCATGGGCCAGGTGATCGCGGGCGACCGTGACAGCTATCAGTACCTGGTGGAATCGATCCGCCGCTTCCCCGACCAGGAAACCTTCCTCGGGATGGTGCGCACGGCGGGCTTCGACAATGCGAAGTATCGCAACCTGTCGATGGGCATCGCCTGCCTGCATTCCGGCTGGAAACTGTAAGCGATGCGCGGCCCCCACAACATCTGGCGCCTGGTTCGCACCGGCGCCACCTTCGAACGCTCGGGCGCGATGAAGCTGCTGCTGGACGCCTATGATGCGCCGCCGCTGCTGCGCCTGGCCGCCCGGGTCATCGGCTGGCCGTTCCAGTTCCTCGGCCTGAAGGGCGACCCCAGCCAGCCGCCGCTGCCCGGTGCGCTGACCGCGCTCGGCCCGGCCTACATCAAGTTCGGCCAGATTCTGTCAACCCGCCCCGACGTGGTGGGCCCCGATCTGGCGCAGCAGCTGCGTGTCCTGCAGGACAAGCTGCCGCCCTTCAGCCGTGATGAGGCGATGCAGGCGGTGGAGACCGAGCTGGGCCACCCGGCGGAAGAGCTCTTCTCCGAGTTCAGCGAACCGATCGCCGCCGCCTCCATCGCGCAGGTGCACAAGGCGCGCCTGGCCGAGACCGGCCAGGAAGTCGCCGTGAAGATCCTGCGCCCGGGGATCGAGAAGGCCTTCCGCAAGGACGTGGACGCCTTCTATTTCGCCGCCTGGATGATCGAGACCCTGGCGCCGTTCTCCCGCCGCCTGCGGCCCTCGGATGTGATCGAGCATTTCGACGGCGTGGTCCGGGCGGAGCTTGACCTGCGCCTGGAGGCCGCCGCCGCCAGCGAATACGCGGCCAATACCGAGGGTGACGCGGGGTTCAAGCTGCCGGCGGTGGACTGGTTCCACTCGGGCCGCCGGGTGATGACCATGTCCTGGGTCGAAGGGATCCCCCTCGGCGACACGGACGCCATGGATGCCATCGGCATCAACCGCGCGGAGCTGGGCGAACGGGTGCTGTCCCTCTTCCTGAACCACGCGCTGCGCGACGGGTACTTCCACGGCGACATGCACCACGGCAACTTGAAGGTGGCCGCCGACGGCACGCTGCTGGCCTATGATTTCGGCATCATGGGGCACATCGACGAATACACCCGCCGGGTCTATGCCGAGATCCTCTACGGCTTCATCAAGCGTGATTACCACCGCGTCGCGCGGGTGCATTTCGAGGCCGGATACGTGCCTGCCGACCGCGACGTGGAAGAGTTCGCCCGCGCCCTGCGCGCCGTCGGTGAACCGATCTTCGGCATGGATGCCACGCGCATCTCGATGGGGCGGCTGCTGAGCTATCTCTTTGAAGTCACGGAGCGTTTCGGCATGGAGACGCGGACCGAGCTGATCTTGCTGCAACGCACCATGGTGGTGGTGGAAGGGGTGGCGCGCTCGCTCAACCCGTCGATCAATATCTGGGACACCGCCAAGCCCATCGTGCAGGAATACATCGAGAAAAGCATCGGCCCGCGCGCCATGCTGACCGATCTGGGCCGCACGGTGAAGGTGCTGGGCCGCTACGGGCCCCGCCTGCCGGACCTGGTGGACGAGGTGCTGACGCGCCAGTTGCAGGGACCGCCGAAGCCGCAGCGCCCGTCGCTCTGGTCGCGCCTGGGCTGGGGGGCTGGGGGCCTGGCCCTGGGGGCCGTGCTGGTGCTGGTCGGTGCCGGGCTGAGCTGAGCCCGCGAACTGAGGTCTGCGGGGTCCGTTCCAGACCGGGGCGGGCCCCGTTTCCTTTCCTGGGCGGTGGTTATGGCGCTCGCGCGTCGAAGGCGGCCAGTTCCGCCTCGGCGGCACGAGCATCGGGCGCCGATCCTTCCGCGGCACGGGCCAGGCAATGGGCCGCGATCCGTAGGTGCAGCAGCGGGGCCAGCCCCGAAAGCCGGTCGGTGATGGCCCGGTCGTCGTAGGCGGCCAGGAAGGCCGCACGCTCGGTCTTCGACAGGGGTCGAGCCAGGTAGAGCACCCCCATGGCCGGCGACAGGAAAAGTGCCAGATCGTGGCAGGGATCGCCCCGGGCCGGGCATTGCCAGTCGATCAGACGCGCGCCCGCAGGGGTCATGATGATATTGCCAGGCACCGGATCGCCGTGCAGCCAGGCCTGTCGCGCGGGCGGCAGCGGGCCGGGATCCGACACCTCGGCCAGCGCCGCGCGCAGCCGGGCCTGCCCGGGGCTGTCGCTGGCGGGGGCTTTGGGCAAATCCCGGACAATCGCGGCCCGTAGCGCCATCGGGCTGGTTTCCAGGCAGCGCAGCCCGGCGGGTTGCCTGTCCTTTGGCAGGGCGTGCAGCTGCCGCAGCAGACGGGCCACTGCCTCGGGGCCCTCGCGCCAGGTCGGGCCGGGCAGGTGCCGGTAGAGCAGGCAGGGCCCCAGCGGGCCGTGCCAGTGATCCAGCATCCTGGGGGCCAAGACTGGTCCGGGGCCTGCAAGCGCGGCAAGACAGGCGGCTTCGGTCGCAGCATCATTTGGAAACAGCGGGCTGCTCCGATCGGGCCGGTAGAGCTTCAGCACCCTGTCGCCTGAATTTGCGCCGTCCGATGTGGCGTCGGCCGGCTGGTTGGCCGTCGTTCCGGACGGCCAGCGAGGTGCCTGGCCCATCGGTTGCTCTGTGCAGAGATCCTCTGCCTGGTCCGGACCCTCGCGGGGCAGACGCCAGCACAGGTTGCTGCGTCCGCCGGCAAGGGACTGCCACCGATCGGGGGGCGGAGCCGGGTGGCGTGAGGTCAGATCGGCGTGAAGCTCTTTGAGCAGGTCGGGCGGGCGGGCCATGAAGATCCCTTGCAGAGGTCGGGACAGTCCTAGGCCGCCTGGCCCGGGCGGGGCAAGGGTGCGGCCGGGTTATGGCCGCCAGGGGCGAGGCCTGTCATGCCGGGCTGATCAGCGTGGCACGGCGGGCCATACTGGAGCGGACCCGCGCGGGGTCGTCTCCGGTGCGGGTGACCTGCTGGGTTGCAAGGGCGGCAGAGGGGGCGGCCTAGTCGTCGGGCTGGCGCAAACCGGTGACCAGATCACTCGGCACCAGCTCGCCCGAGGCGGTGACCAGCACGGTCTGCCCGTCCATGATCCGCGCCTCGGTGACCAGCGCGTAGCTTTCCAGTGGATCCGTCGCCAGCAGATCGTCCCCCGCGTAATTCTCCAGCTCGAATGTGTAATTGCCGTGGGGCAAGACCTGGCCCGCGGCATTGCGTCCGTCCCAGCTGACCGTGTCGGCGGTGATCGGAACAGCGGCGCGGTGCACCTCGCTGCCGCTGGCATTGCGCACCACGAGGATGGTGCGGTCGGCCGCGGCCAGCGGGTTGATCGACACGTCCACCGGCGTGCCGGACCAGGCCGCCGGCGCGGCGGAGCGCGCCTCCAGCCCGACCCAGGAGGCGAGGTCGGACATCGACGAGGCGATCATGCGCGAGGAGAGGTCCTGCAGCAGGGTGTTGGTCAGCACCTGCTGTTCGACACCGGAGAAGGTGGCCAGCTGCACCGCGAAATCCTCCGATTTCACGGGATCCATCGGGTCCTGGTTCTGCAGCTGGGTCGAAAGCATCTGCAGGAAGGTCTCGAAATCGGAGGAAATGGCGGTGGCCGTTTCCGGTGTGGTGGCGGGGCGGGCGCTGTTGGCGGCGGCGGCGGTGGCACTGGTGATACTGTCCATGTCGGGTCCTTCGGATGGTCCGGGGAGGGGCGGCGGGCTCAGAGGCGGATGTCGATCCGGTCGCTCGATCCCGGTGAGGGGGCCGGTGCGGCGGCGCTGGCCTCTGGCGCGGGCTGCATCAGGGGGGCTCCGCCGGTGCCGGCGGCCGTGTCCTGACCATTGCCCTGGCTGCCCTGGCCGGGATGACCGCCGGCCTGACGTCCGTTGATGGCAATCTCGATGCGGTCGTAGCCCAGGCTGCGATAGCTCTCCTCCAGGAGCGAGATGTGGCGGCGCATGAGGTCCGAGGTCTCCGCCCGTTCGGCGGTGACATGCAGGGTGACGCCGCCCTCCTCGGTCGACAGGCGCAGGGTGACGCGACCCAGCTCCTCGGGGTCCAGCCGGACCTCCGTTGGGGCCTGGGCAGCCCGACCGGCAGCCTGGGCAATCTGCTGGGCGATCTGTTGCGCCAGGGGGCGGGCCATGTCCGGGCGGGTGGCGCTGGCGGAAAGGCGCAGGGCTTCCCCGGCGGTCTGGGGCAGCTCCCCCGAGGGCAGCGGGCCGTCGCGCTCCCCTGGCAGGTTTTCGACGTCGAGCGTCTGGTCGCCCGGCAGGACCTGCCCGGTCGCCGGGGGCACGGCCGCCGGAGATACGGGGGGTGCGGTGGAGACCACCTGTGGTGCGGCGGGGCCCACGGGAGCGCGCGGCGCCACAGGCGAGCGGGGCCCGTCACGGGGCAGCTCTGCCTCCGGCGCGCGTCGGTCGCGGGGCAGCGGATCCGCCGCGGGGGCGCCGGGGCGCGTTTCCAGGCTCGCACGCTGGAAAGCCGGCGGTGCCTCTTGCACGGGGCGGGGCGCGGCTGCTGGACGGTCTGCGTCGGGGACCGAGCTGCGCCCAGTGTCGGTTTTCACCCGACGCTGACTGCGGAAGAGCGCGCTGGAGAATGGTTCGACGTCTGCGGTGTTGCCTGACTGCGCAGGGGCCATTGTGGCCTTGGCAGGAGGCGCCGGTCGCGTGATTTGCGGCTGGGTCTCGGCCGCGGGCGGTGCCGGTGGCGCGTCTGCGCGGGTGCGCGGTGCTTGGGTCGGCGGCACGGGCGTCGTCCGGTCGGACGCGGGGGGCAGGGTGTCGGCGCCGGCCTTCGGGACGGAGCCGGCAGATGGCGGGGCAGCGGACGGCCGTGTCTCGGCCTGTGCGACCAGGGGGCGGTCCGCCCCGGGCGCGGTCGACTCGGGCTTTGGTGCGGGCTGGGCGGTGGCCGGTGGTGTCATTTCCGACAGGCTGCCAACGGGTTGGCCTGGTTGCGCTAGCGTCGCCGAAGCGGCGGGTGTTGCGGGCGCCGAGGTCACCGGTGCGGCGGAGAGCCTGGCTGATGCCCTGCCTGAGAGTCCTTGCGTCAGGCGATCCGGGTCCCGTTCGAACGCGCTGAGGCGCCGGGGCGCCGCCGGGGTGTCGTCTGATCTCCGCAAGTCCAGCTTCGGTTCGGCGCGATGCGCAAAGGCCTCCGGGGGGCGTTGAGGGCTCTCCGGACCCGCCCTGCGGAAGGACGTGTAGCTATCCTGCGGGGCATCACCCGTGACTGCCTGCGCTCCGGGCGCTGGCCGCGGGCGAGCCATCTTTGATGCGGGCAAAGGTGACTGGTGACGCACCGCATCCGACGTTTCGGATCGCGCGAGGCTCGGCGGGGTGGATGTGCGTCCCAGAGGTTGAGAAACGGTCGGCGGCGGCGAACCCGCGTCCCCGACCGTCCCGCTCAGTTTCCCTGTAGTCAGTTCGGTGGACACGGTCGGTCGTGCGACCGCTTCGGGATGCCGACTCGCTGCAAGGGGGACGTCGCGCATCCGAGGCTCCCCTTGCAGCGATTTCGCGGGCTGGGGCGTCGTGGGGGCGGCCTGGGCCTGGTCTGCCGCTGTGGGGCGCGCGGAGAGGCGCTTCCCCGGTGACGTCGAGCCTGGGGCGGGCGAGCCGGTGCGATTGATGGCAGTCGTGACTGGTGCAAGGCGAGGCCCGGCCGTGTCACGCGGTACGGTGTCCGTCGTTGCCATCTGGGCCGAGGTGATGCCGCTGCGCTGCGGGGGCGTGTCCGCCACGGGCCATCGGGATGGGCCCTGAGCCGGGTCGGTCGTGCCGAGGGTTGAGCGCCGCCCGACCTCGGTCGCAGGAACGGGACGGCTGCGGGGCGACGGGGGTACACCTGCATCCCCCGTAGCGGTGACCTTGCTGCTCCGCGGCACCAGACCCCCTGGATCGATTGCGCTATCGCTCTGCGATGCGGTCGTGGAGGGGGGCGGAGCGCCCGCGCCGCCTTCCTTGGCCGTGAGATGAACGGGCGCCGTGGTCCGTTCGGCGCGAGCGGTGGGTGGCGTGGCGGATTGGTCCTGCGTGGGAGCGGTCCTGGCGGTCATGACCTCGGGCGACTGGGCGCGCGGCGTGTCAGCCGTGCCCATGCCATTGGCCGGGCTGACGGTTATGGACCTGCGGCGATCTTCGGGCACCGGGGGGACATCGGCTTCGGCGGGACCGTCGGTGTGCGACGACGACTCAGGCGCGGCATGCGGTTCCGCCGCGCTGTCAGCGCGGGTCGCCTCCTCGGACTTGGTCCTGTCCTTGTCTGCAGGGGAATTCGGGTCTGCCCCGCCATCCGACCCGGTGCCGCTGCGCGTATCAGGCCGCTGCCCCTTGTCCCGAAGGAGGCCTGCCTCGGCAAAGATCGCGCCGAATCCCCCGTCGTCGTCGGGGCGCGCATCACGCGCGGTGCTTGCACCGTCGCCGGCCGCGCCGCGCGCGGAGAGCGCTGACAGGAGCGCGGGGGGCATAGAGGAAATGGTCATGGCAACCTCCGGATTTCTTCCGTGGCCCCATCCTGTCTCAAGTCCGGTTACCGCATCTTTACCGGTGCAGGACCATTTTCGGGGAAACTCGATCAAATTGGAGGATGTCGCGATGCCCGACCCCCTGTCCGCCTTGCCTACCGTGGGGAGGCCGTCTCCCCTGCCGTCTCCTGCCTTGTCACGCCCGCCGCCCTTCGAATCGTTGCCCGGGCCCCCGGGTGCGGCGCCACGCGACGGCCCCCTGTGGCGAGCCGCTCGCGATCTGGAAACGGGCTTCCTGACAGAGATGCTGAAATCTGCCGGGCTGGGCCGAACACCAGAACAGTTCGGCGGCGGCGCGGGGGAGGATCAATTCGCCTCGTTCCTGCGCGAGGAACAGGCCCGCGCGATGGTCGAGGCCGGTGGTATCGGCCTGGCGAAAACCCTCTACGATTCCCTCACGAAGGAGACGACCCGATGACCCATGATCCCCATCAGGCGCTGATCGACGAACTGGACGCGCTGCTGGACCAGGAGCGCGCGGTGCTGACCGCGGGCCGGCTGGAGGCGCTGCCCGGCCTGCTGGAGGCGAAGGAGACGCTGATCGACCAGCTGAACGCGCTCGATGACATGACGCCGGAGCGGCTGCAGCCGTTGCGCGGCAAGGCGCAGCGCAATCAGGCCCTTCTGGACGGGGCGCTGCGGGGGATCCGAACCGTGGCGAACCGGTTTTCCACCCTGCGAAAGATCCGTAACACGCTGGAGACCTACGACCGGACCGGACGCAAGTCCGCCCTGCTGCAACAACATGATAACAAACTGGAAAAGCGCGCCTGAGCTTGTTCTGGCCCAGGGATGGCGCGCCGCGGCGGGCCATCCGTCACGGGAGGTCCGGGAAAGTCCCCTCGTTTTGTTTCAAATGCCCGAAACGGTCCGTGCCGCAGTTAGGAAAGCGTTAGGATATGGCGCGCATTCTGCCCCTCGCATCCTTCGGGATGGCGCAGGCAGGGAAACCGCGACCGGGATCCCTTGATCGGCAGGTGCCACGTTGTGGCACCTCCGTGATCGGGATCAACCTCGCGGAGTTCCGCGTGCCTGCACCCGTCAGAATGACATTCGATCCGTCCCGTGGGGGGCGGGATGTGTAACGGGCGTAAAGCGCCCAACGACCAAAGGAACACCGCATGTCCAGCATTCTGACGAACACCAGCGCCATGGTCGCGCTGCAGACCCTGAGCAATGTGAACAAGAACCTGACGCAGGTGCAGGGGAACATCTCCACCGGTAAGAAGGTGGCCAACGCCAAGGACAACTCGGCCGTCTGGGCCATCTCCAAGGTGATGGAATCCGACGTGGCGGGCTTCAAGGGGATCTCCGAATCCCTGGGCCTGGGGGAATCCACCGTCGCCGTGGCCCGCTCCGCCTCGGAAACCGTGAACGACCTTCTGACCCAGATGAAGGAAAAGATCGTCGCGGCGCAGGAAGAGAACGTCGACCGCGACAAGATCCAGGCCGACATCGACGCCCTGGCCGACTCGATCGGCGCCACCGTTTCGGCGGCGCAGTTCAACGGCCTGAACCTGCTGTCGAACAAGGAAGCCGAGGCGGGCTCCGGCACCGTCAACGTGCTGGGGTCGCTTGATCGCTCCTCTTCGGGCGTGACCGTCGGCCAGATCGCCGTGACCAAGCAGGACCTCGGGACCGAGGCCTCCGAGGTTGGCGGCACGGCAATCGCCGCGGCCAGCAACAACCTGACCGGCCCGGCCGATTCGACCGCCACGGCGCTGACTGCCGCCGGTACGCCGCCGACCACCACCGTGACCATTGACGATGTCTCGGCCGGGGCCGGCTTCTCGATCGCGCTCAGCGCCGGTGCGGGCAACTTCGCCGCGGGTGTGAACACCACGGACGCCAACGACATCAAGTATGTCGCGCGGGACGGCGATACGATCACCGACGTGGGCGAAGGCCTGGTGAAGGCGTTCAACAAGTATGCCGCCGAAGCCATGGGCGATGACCGCTCGACGGTGGCGGCAACCTTCAACGCGACCACCGGCGTGATTACCTTCACCGGTTCCAGCGTGACCGGCGACAACATCTCTGTCGCGGTCAGCGAATACGCTGCGGCTGGGAACACCATCGGCGGTGGCCTGGAAGAGGTGGCCAATATCGACGTGACCACCGACACCGGCGTCGAGAACGCCCTGGCCGATATCGAAGGGATGATCCAGACCTCGATCGACGCCGCGGCCTCCTTCGGTTCCGTGCAGGGCCGCATCGAGACCCAGTCGGACTTCATCTCGACCCTTGTCGATAGCCTGAAGTCGGGCATCGGCACCCTGGTGGATGCCAACATGGAAGAAGCGTCGGCGCGCCTGCAAGCCCTTCAGGTGCAACAGCAGCTGGCGGTGCAGGCGATGTCGATCGCCAACCAGGCGCCGCAGACCCTGCTGTCGCTCTTCCAGTAAGCGGAGGCCCGAGATGATCGGGGGCGCCCAGGCGCCCCCGGTTCCCTCCGTGACATCCGTATCCTGACTGGAAGGTTCCGCCGTGACCGCACATTCTCAAGCCTTGCGCGCCTACGGGCAGGCCTCGACCCCCACGCGAACCCCGCGCGGCGTCGAGTACGAGGTCTTCGCGCGCATCACCCGCCGCCTTGTGGCCGCCGCTCGTCGCGACCGTCGCAGCGGTTTTCCCGAAATAGCCCGCGCCGTGCAGGATAATCGCCAGCTGTGGACGATCCTGGCCGCCGATGTGGCCGGCGAGGGCAACACCCTCCCGAAGGAGCTGCGCGCGCGCATCTTCTACCTGGCCGAATTCACCTTTGCCCACAGCCGCAAGGTGCTGAACGACAAGGCCGACCTGAAACCACTGATCGAGGTCAATACCGCCATCATGCGCGGGTTACGCGCCGGGGGACCTGGCGCATGAGCGGGCTGGTCCTGAAACTCTCCCCGAAGGAGCGAGTGCTGATCAATGGCGCGGTGATCGAAAACGGTGACCGCCGGTCGCGCCTGAACATCGTCACGCCCAACGTGAACATTCTGCGCCTGCGGGATGCCATCCATCCGGAGGAGGCCACGACGCCTGTGCGCCGGGTCTGCTATGCCGCACAGCTGGTGCTGACCGGCGACGCCAGCGCCGAAGAGACCCGCCTGCCGCTGCTTCGCCGGATCGAGGAGTTGAGTCAGATCCTGACGGATCCTGACAGCCGCAGCTTGCTGGGCAACGCCACGGACGCGGTTCTGGAGGGGCAGTATTACCAATGCCTGAAGGCCCTCCGCGGCCTTCTGCCCCGGGAGGAACGGTTGCTGAACGCGAGGCCGAACTGATGTTCACCCCCGTTGTCCCCTTTACCGGCTATGCCGGCTTCGCCTTCCTGGAACGGACCTACGAAAGTCAGCGCCGGACCTTCGACAAGTCACCGCTGATGACGCGGGATACGGAGTACTTCGAGGCGAATATCGGCAAGATTTCCACCGCGGAGGAACTGGTCAAGGATCGCCGGCTGTTGCGCGTGGCCCTGGGGGCCTTCGGGCTTCAGGACGACATCGACAATCGTTTCTTCATCCGCAAGGTGCTGGAGGAAGGGACGCTGGACGAGAAATCACTGGCGAACAAGCTCTCCGATGACCGCTACAAGGAGCTGTCCGACGCCTTCCTGTTTGATCGTGGCACGCCGCAGACCAAGATCTCGACCTTCGGGGCCGAAATCGCGGAAAAGTTCCGCCGCCAGGAGTTCGAGATCGCCGTGGGCGAACAGGATGAAAGCATGCGCCTGGCGCTGAATGCGGACCGCGTCCTGGAGGAGTTGTCGGACAGCACCGCCTCGGTCGACACCCAGTGGTTCCGCATCATGGGCAACCAGCCCCTTCGCAAGGTGTTCGAAACCGCCTTCGGGCTGCCGGGCAGTTTCGGCCAGATCGACCTGGACCAGCAGGCAGAGGTGTTCCGGGACAGGGCCGAGAAGCTGATCGGGACCGATGACCCCCGGGCGTTCGCCGAACAGGAGAATCGCGACAAACTGGTGCGTACCTACCTCCTCCGGGCCCAGGTGGCCGAGATGCAGACAACGACACCTGGCATGATCGCCCAGACGCTTCTGGCGGGCAGCCTTTCCTTCATGAAGAGCCTTCGCCAGGGCTGATCGACCCAGCTGAAGGAGCCGCTCGATGAGAAAGGACCCATTCCCGGCTGGTCAGGACTTCCTTAGACCGTCCGCGGCACGCGACTCGGGCTGTCCGAATCGGTTCGTGCCTGTGAACGTGTTTTCTGCGCCGGCCCACGCGAGGGTCCGGCGGCCGAGCGGCGCAGGATCAGTTGCAACCGGTTGAAGGACCCGGCGATCCCGTTCTCCTCTTCCTCCGCCAGGAAAGCATCGAGGTCTGGCCAGGCACGGATCGCCTGGTCAAGAACCGCATCGCTTCCAGGCACATAGAGGCCGGCCTGGACCATCATCTCGGACCGGGCATAGGCCGACAGGAGGTGGCGCGCCTCGGCGATCAGGGCGTTTTCCTCCGCCGTTGCCGCCTCGGGCAGAGACCGGGAGACCGAGCGCAGCAGGTCGATGGCCGGGTAGCGGCCACGTTCGGCGATCTGGCGTTCCATGACGATATGGCCGTCCAGGACACCCCGAAGAATATCGGCCACCGGCTCCTCCATGTCGGAGCCAGCGACCAGCACCGACAAGACAGCGGTGATCGTGCCGCTGTCTATCACGCCGGGGCCGGCCCGCTCGCACAGCTGCATGATCTGGTAGGCGGTCGAGGGGGGATAGCCGCGCAGGGCCGGCAGCTCGCCCCCCGCGACGGCGACCTCCCGGTGGGCCTCGGCAAAACGGGTGATGGAATCGGCCAGAAGCA
This sequence comes from Pseudooceanicola marinus, assembly GCF_020177265.1. Lineage (GTDB taxonomy): Bacteria > Pseudomonadota > Alphaproteobacteria > Rhodobacterales > Rhodobacteraceae > Pseudooceanicola > Pseudooceanicola marinus_A. The sequence continues at coordinate 23,761 of NZ_JAIVMC010000005.1, read as the reverse complement.
GCACATGCTTGCCTTGATCGCGGAAGTGTTCCGCCACGGCCATGGCCGTCCAGGCGCAGCGCCGCCGCACCAGCGCGGAACGGTCGGAGGTGGCGGCGACGACCACGGCGCGCTTCATCCCCTCGGGCCCCAGAACCTTGTCTGTGAACTCGCGCAGCTCGCGCCCGCGTTCCCCGATCAGCGCGATCACCGCCACGTCGGCCTGCATGCGCTTGGCCAGATGGCCCATCAGGCGCGACTTGCCGACGCCGGAGCCGGCAAACAGGCCGACTCGCTGCCCTTCAACCACGGGCAGGAGGGTGTTGAGGATCGTAGTGCCGGTCTCCAGCCGGTCCCCCAGGCCGCGCCGATCGGCAGGTGGCGGCGGATCCCCCTGCAAGCCGCGCGCCTGACGCCCGGGGAGGATGGGCCGACCGTCCAGCGGTTGTCCATGGGGGTCGATCACCCGACCGATCCAGCTGTCGTCGGGTGCGATTCGCAGCGGTCCGCGCAGCACCACCCGGTCGCCCAGCGAAACCCCCTCGGTGCGGTCGTCGGGCATGACCGTCAGCGCCTCGCGGTCCAAGCGCACGACCTCCCCGTGCAGCACGCCTCCGTCGCTGCGCAGCACCTTCAGGATATCGCCCAGGCGCGCGTAGCGGCCGAGGCCGGTGACGCGCAGAACCTCCGGTTCCACCGCCTCGATCCGACCGACATGGCGGACGGCGGAGAGGTTGCCGATCTCTGCCCGGACCCCATGCAGCACCTTCTGTGACATCGTGCGATCCCTTCATCTGCTGCGAACCATTTCTAAAGGAATCGGGGTTAAGCCTTGATTGAAGCCAATCGAGGGAGAAGCCCCGATGTTCGAAACTCTGGAAGTGTTCCGCATGGCGGATACCATGACGCGCCATGCCGATGTGCGGCAGAACGTGGTGGCCGGAAATACGGCCAATGCAGATACCCCCGGCTACAAGGCGCGGGACGTTGTGCCCTTTGCCGATCTTGTCGAGGGTGGCGCCCCGGCCACGCCGATGCGGGCCTCCCGCGCTCGCCATCTACATGGCGGAGAGGGGTTGGCCACGGCCATCACCCGCCCGCAGCGGGACGGCTATGCCGAACCCAACGGCAACAACGTCTCCCTTGAAAACGAAATGCTGAAGTCGGTCGAAGTGAAGTCGCAGCACGACCGCGCTCTGGCGATCTATCGCTCCGGGCTCAGCCTGATGCGCATGTCCATCGGGCGGAGGTAAGGATGAGCGAGCTGCTGAATTCCATGTCGGTCTCGGCCAGCGGCCTGCGTGCACAGGCACAACGTCTGCGGCACACCTCCGAGAATATCGCCAACGCAGATACGCCGGGCTACCGGCGCAAGACCGTCCCCTTCGAGGCCGCGGCCCGCGGTGAGGGGATTTCCGAGGTGCGCACCGGACGGGTGCAACTGGATCGGACGGAGGTGATGCGGATCTACGATCCCGCGCATCCCCTGGCCGATGAAACCGGCCACTATGATGGATCGAACGTCGATCTGGTGGTCGAAATCGCCGACGCGCGTGAAGCACAGCGCAGCTACGAGGCGAACCTGAAGGTGTTCGACCAGGCGCGGCAAATGTCCGCGGGGCTGCTCGAACTGTTACGTCGATAGAAGGTCGATAAAGGAGGTTCAGAATGGACATTCGTGCCCTGAACGCCGCGCAAAGATATGCGGCCGCACGCCCCGCGACGCTGCCCGCGCCGGGGGAGGAGCAGGGGCCCGGAAAGGGTCTCGGCGCCACGCTCGGCGAAGTCACAAGCGACTTCGCCGAGACCTTTCGCGAAGGTGAGGAGGTGGCCCGCGCCGCGATGGCCGGGAAGGCTGACGCCACCTCTCTGGTCCAGGCCCTCGCGCAGACGGAACTGGCGGTGGAAGCCGCGGTGACCGTGCGCGACAAGGTCGTCGAGGCCTACCAGGAAATCCTGCGGATGCCCGTGTGACGCGGGGCTGAGGTCGGCATGGACCAGGCGGTCTTCTTCGACGCCCTGCGCCAGGGGCTCTGGGTCGCGGTGATCACCTCGACCCCGATCCTGGCGGTGGCCCTGGTCACCGGCCTGGTGATCGGCCTCTTCCAGGCGTTGACCTCGGTGCAGGAAATGACGCTGACCTTCGTGCCGAAACTGGGGGCCATCGTCGTCGTCTTCTGGCTGTCGATGGGGTTCATGTCGCAGACCCTCGTCGCCTTCTTCCAGACCCACCTGATCCCGCTGATCGCCGGAGGCTGACCATGGAAAACGCCACCTACACCACGTTGACCCGCCTCTCGGGGCTGTCGCGCGAGATGGACATCATCGCCAACAATATCGCCAATGCTGCCACCACCGGGTTCCGCAGCGAGGAGATGATTTTTTCCGAGTATGTGCAGGGGATCGAGGCTGGGCCGTCGATCTCCATGGCGCAGGGCAATATCCGGTGGGTCGAATACACCCAAGGCACGCTGACGCCGACGGGGGGGCGGCTGGATTTTGCGATCGAGGGCGACGGGTTCTTCCTGGTGCAGACGCCGCAGGGCGAACGGCTGACCCGGGCGGGCAGTTTCGCCACCTCCAACGCGGGCGACCTGGTTACCCATGATGGCTACCCGGTTCTGGATGCCGGCGGCGCGCCACTGTTCATTCCCCCCGCCGCCGAGATCGGCCTGGGCCGGGACGGCACGATCACCGCCGACGGTCAGCCCGTGGGCCAGCTGGGTGTGGTCAGCCCCGTGGCCGCCGACCGGATGCAGCGTGAAAGCGGCACGATGTTCCGCGCAGACGAGGGGTTTGACGCGGTCGAGGCGCCGCGCGTGCTGCAGGGCTTCCTGGAGGCGTCGAACGTCAATCCCGTGTCCGAGGTGGCGCGCATGATCACCGTCCAGCGCGCCTATGAACTGGGGCAGAGCTTTCTCGAACGAGAAGATGACCGAATTCGCAACCTGTTGAAAACCCTCGCCCGCTAGGCTGTCGCCATGACATGGAAAGGATGACGCAATGAGAGCGCTGAAAATCGCCGCCACCGGCATGGCCGCGCAGCAGATGCGGGTGGAAACCATCTCGCAGAACCTCGCAAACATGTCGACCACGGGCTACAACGCCCGCCGGGCCGAGTTCGCGGACCTGCACTACCAACAGTTCGCCCGCGCCGGCACGGTCAATGCCTCCGACGGGACGGTCCTGCCCACCGGGATCCAGCTGGGTCTCGGCGTGCGCCCCACCTCGGTCAGCATGCTGCTGGCACAGGGGCCGTCGGGCGCCACGGGCGGGGACCTGGATATCGCGATCGAGGGGCGTGGCTACTTCGAGGTGACCCTGCCCTCGGGCCAGGCCGCCTATACCCGCGATGGCGGGCTGAAGCGGACGGGGGAGGGGCTGATCGTCACCTCGGACGGCTACCCCGTCGCGCCGGAGATCACGATCCCGGAAGATGCGCGCTCCATCTCGATCAATGCCGATGGGGAGGTCTATGCCTTCTTCAACGATGCGACCCAGCCGCAGCTTCTGGGCCAGTTCTCACTGGCCGGTTTCACCAATCCCAAGGGGCTGGAGGCGATCGGCTCGAACCTCTTCGTCGAAACGGAGGCCTCGGGGGCGGCGGTCATCACCACGCCTGGCCTCGACGGGCTGGGCACCCTGCGCCAGGGCTACCTGGAGGAAAGTACCGTCGATCCGGTGCGCGAGATCACCGAACTGATCGAGGCGCAGCGCGGTTATGAGCTGAACTCCAAGGTGATTTCGGCCGCGGACCAGATGCTGGGCGCCACGGCGGCCGTGCGCTGATGACCGGGCCGGCGCGGAAATTGGCCGGGGTTTGTCTGGCGCTTTGCCTGGCCGGAACGGCGGTCCGGGCCGAAACGCTGGTGGCGGCGCGCAACCTTCGGCCACAGACGGTTCTGACGCCCCTCGATATCGCCCTGCGCGACATCCAGGTGCCCGGCGCGCTGACCACAGCCGACGGCGTGGTGGGTATGGAAACCCGCGTCACCATCTACGCGGGTCGTCCCATTCTGCCGGGCAACCTCGGCCCGCCGGCCCTGGTCGAACGCAATGGCATCGTCAGCCTGACCTATGACCGGGACGGCCTGGTGATCACCGCCGAAGGCCGCGCCCTTGGCCGCGGCGGTGCCGGAGAGACGATCCGCGTGATGAACCTCTCATCCCGGCAGACGATCAGCGGCCGGATCCAGCCCGATGGAAGTGTGAAAGTGCAATGACCCGTTCCCTGCTGCCCCTCGCCCTTGCCGCACTGGCCCTGTCGGGCTGCATCGACCGGTCGCATCTGGGCAAGCCGCCGAATTTCTCTCCGGATATACATACGCCTGAGTATCGAGCGATGATGGACCCAGCCCGGAAGGGGGCCGATCTGGGGTATGCGCCATACGGCGCTGAACGTCCGGAGGCTTCTCTCTGGCGGCGCGACCGTGGGTCCCTGCTGGGTGACCGGCGCGCGATGAGCGAGGGCGACATCCTGACCGTCGTGATCGAGATCGACGAAAGTGCTGCCATCTCGAACTCTACCGACCGTTCGCGGTCGGGTTCCAACAACCTTGGGTTGCCGCAGCTTCTGGGCATTCCCCAAAGGCTGAGCGGGTTGCTGCCCGACGGGGCCTCCTACGACAATGCGGTCTCGGTCGACAGCACGTCGTCGCATTCCGGCGATGGCTCCGTCAGCCGCAATGAGCAACTGACCCTGCGGGTCGCCGCGACGGTGGTCGACGTGCTGCCCAACGGAGTGCTGGCCATCTCCGGCAACCAGGAGGTTCGGGTGAACTTCGAACTGCGCGAACTTCTCGTATCGGGCTATGTCCGGCCCGAAGATATCTCGCGCCAGAACGAGATCACCTATGACAAGATCGCCTCCGCCCGCGTCAGCTACGGCGGCCGCGGCCAGATCACCGACATGCAGCAACCGCGGATCGGCCAGCAAGTGCTGGATCGCGTGCTGCCGTTCTGAGGCGGACCGATGAAGAAACTCCTCCCAATCCTGCTGATCGTCCTGGGGATCGGTGGCGGTGCCGGCGCCGGCCTGATGCTGCGCCCCGCGCCTGAGGTTCCGGCCGAGGGCGCCGCCGAGGGCATGGAGGCGCCTGCCGAGGAGATGGCGGAGCCCATGGCCGAGCCGCCGGAGGAGGAGCTGACCGACCGGGAATACGTCAAGATGAACAACCAGTTCATCATCCCGGTCATCACGGATGAGAAGATCGGCGCCCTGGTCGTGATGTCGATCAGCCTGGAGGTGGAGCTGGGTGGCCAGGAACTCGTCTATGCGCGAGAGCCGAAGTTGCGCGACGCCTTCCTGCAGGTCATGTTTGACCATGCGAACGTGGGGGGCTTCGACGGGGCCTTCACCAATTCCAACAACCTCGACGTGCTGCGCGCGGCCTTGTTCGGCGTGGCGCGAAAGGTCCTGGGTCCGACCGTGTCGGATGTATTGATCACCGACATCGCCCGTCAGGATGCCTAGCCGGGACCCTGCGTCTGGCCCGCGAGCGTCGGCCTGTCCGCACGCCCGTCATGGCCAACCCTCATTGCGGCCGGTTTGCCGAACTCCATTGCTACCGAATATGCGGCGTTGACGGTCGGGCAGGGTTGCTGCGAGGCTCCGGGCGTGATCGGAGTCCTAACATACGCTCAGGTCCGGATTGCGGGAAAAGCCTCAAATTTCAGGGGGTTCATCTAGCCTTTCAAAGGGCGCGAAGTAACTCTGCCCCGGAATGACCGAGAGGCGGCAGGGGCCCGGTCAGGCCTCGCCCGACACAGCGCCCCCTGTCGCGACCCTCTCCGGGTCAGTTCAGATGATCCCTCCGGGCGCGACCCTTCAGAAGTACCGCCAGATCCTGAAGGCCGGCCAGCTCGCGCGCGAGGGCCGCGCGGCGATCCTCGCTGAGGCTGGCCCCATGGAGCCGGGCGGCGATATCGCGGCGCCCCAGGGCGCGGGTCAGCTGGCCCATACGCTCGCTCTTGTCGGCCAGGACCAGGGCCAGTTCGGCCTGCAGGTTGCTGCGCCGGGTGGAGATCCAGTCGCGCCAGGCGCGGTCCTGGCCGTCGGCGAAGGTCAGATCGCTGCCTGATACCTCGTCGATCTGGTCGAGGAACCGGTCCGCCGCGCGCTTCTCCAGCGCATCAAGCGACAGGCGCAACTGGCGTTCGCGCGCCGCGATACGACGCAGCTGCATCAGTTCGGTTTCGAAGGCCATCGAGGTTGCCTCGGCGACGGGTTCCAGCGCCTTTGTCTTTCGGGAGAGGGGCATCAGATCGTTCCTTTCGCTTTGCGCCGCATCTGGTCCGCGAAACGGATCGCGGCCGCGACGGCGCGGTAATCGGCCGGGGCGATCTGCGCTCCGACCTCGGTTTCGGCATGAAGGCGGCGGGCCGTGGGCGGATCACTGTGGATCGGCACGCCCGCCTCGGTGGCGATGCGACGGATGGCCAGGGCGACCTCGTCCACTCCCTTGGCGACGCAGACGGGCGCGCTGCCCGGGCTGCGGTCCCAGGCCAGCGCGACCGCGTAGTGACTGGGGTTCACGATGACGACATCGGCGCGGGGCACATCGGCCATCATCTGCGCCCTTGCGATCTGTTCACCGCGGGCGCGGCGCTGCTGTTTCATGTAGGGGTCGCCCTCGGAGTCCTTCACCTCGTCGCGGATTTCCTTGTCGGTCATGCGGTTGCGGCGCATGTGCTCGGCCCGTTGCCAGAGCACGTCGATGCCGCCGATGACCAGCGCGATGACAAAGACCAGTGAGAGGAACTCGACACAGAGCCGGGCCAGGGTCGCCACGGCGATTCCCGGTTCCAGAAGAAGGGTTTGCGCCATCTCGGGCAGCTTGGCCGAGACGAAGAGAAACAGCACGAGCGAGTAGATCAGCAGTTTCGCGAAGCTCTTGAAGAACTCGAACAGGCCGGTGCGGCCAAACTTGTTGCCGGCGTTCTTGATGATCGAGATGCGCGAGAGTTTCGGGCGCAGTTTTTCGCCAGAGACGACGAAGGCGCGCTGCGCGATGATCGTGGCAAGGGCGGCCACGGCGGGGACGAGGAAGAAGGGCAGGATCGCCAGGGTGACCGCGCCCATCAGGCCGCCGGTGATCGTGGCACCGGGGCCGTCGAAGAAAAGTGGGGCCAGGGCTTCGGGGCGGTCGACGAGAGTCTGCATCGTGGCCCCTAGCCCCGGCAAGGCGCCGGGGCCGACGGCCATGGCGGCGAGGCAAAGCCCGCCGTAGGCCGCGGCCGTCGACAGGTCGTTCGAGCGGGGCACCTCACCCTTCTCGCGGGCCTTGTCCAGCTTGCGCTGTGTCGGCTCATGCGGTTTCTCGCCGCCTTGCTGTTCGCTTTCCGCCATCTCCGCCCCGCTCAGAACGGGGCCAGGAGGAAGCCGAACAGCCCCTCGGCCCAGGTTGTCAGCAGCGTCTGCGCCAGCAATAGCAGTAGCGCGATGCCGCCGAAGGTGATGACCGGGGCGCCGACGAAGGCCACCATCAGCTGTGGCATGGCGCGGTTGATGACGCCGAGGGTCAGGTTGTAGATGACCGAGATGATGATGAAGGGGGCCGCGAGGGAAAACGCCAGGCGGAAGACCCGGGCGACCAGCGCCGTGCCCCATTGCGCGAGGTCCGCCGCGGCAGGCCAGTTGCCGGCCGGCATCGCCTCGTAGGAGATCAGCAGGTAGAGCACCGCGTGCACGTGCAGCCCGAGGATCATCGCCAGGGCCAATCCGCCGACCACCAGGATGTTGCCGATGGCGGGCATCGGTTCGATCACCATCGGGCCCAGGATCTGGCTGAGCGAGGTTGCCTGGGCGATCATGGATCCCGTGGTTTGCAGCGCCAGGAGGAACAGTCGCAGGCCCACACCTAACGCGAGCCCGGCGACGGTTTCGGTGCCGAGGAAATGGGCCAGTGCGCCGAGGCTAGGCGGTGTCGGCGGCAGCGCGGGCCGAGCGGAGAGGACGATCGCGGTGAGGGCGAGGGCGATCACCAGCTTGATCCGCATGGGCACCGACTGCTCCCCGAAGCCGGGCAGGAAGGAGGTGACCGCAGCGACCCGCAGGAAGACGATCAGCGCCGCCCAGCCCTGGGTGCGGACCATGGCCAGGGCCTCTGCTGCTGGCTCATTCATCGGCAGGCACCACGGAAATGAGGGCTGGGCGGGCGTCGATGCCGATCTCCTCGAAAGACAGCACCGGGTTGGTGATGCCGCGCGCCGTCAGGGCCATGCGCAGGAAGCGGCGCCGTTGTGTGGAGGTGATCAGGGCCGGGTGGATGCCCTGCTCGGAGGCCTCTGACAGGGCCGTGGAGATTGCCGTGACCAGGCGGTTGAACATGTCGGGCGGCAGTGCCACGTCGACGACCCCGCGATCCCGTTCCATCTGGTAGGTGGCAAAGATGTCTTCCCATTCCGGCGCCAGTTGGATCAGAGGCACCGTGCCATCCTCGCGCCTGAGGTCGGCAATCAGCTGGAACCCCAGCCGGTGGCGGACGTGTTCGCAGATGGCCTCGGGTTGCTGGGTGACCTGGCGCAGTTCCCCGACCGCCTCCAGGATCAGGGGCAGGTTGCGGATCGACACCTGTTCGCCGACCAGGAGACGCAGCACCTGGTGCAGCAGGTCCAGCGGCACCTTGTCGGGGATCAGCTCATCCAGCAGCTTGCGGTTGGCCTCGGCCCGCCGCGCATCGGTGAGGTTCGTCATCTCTTCCAGCAGGCGGCGCAGGGACTTCATCGTCAGCAGGCGCGCGAAGTTGCGCTTGATGGTTTCCAGCAGGTGGGTCGCGAGGACTTCGGTCGGGGTGACCAGCGTCAGACCGGAGAGGGCGGCGTCATCCTGGGCCGACTCGTCGATCCAGCGGGCGGGGGCGCCGTAGACCGGTTCCTTCACCTCCTCACCCGCCGGGCCGCCGCGTCCGTCGGTCAGGGCCAGCACGCGAGAGGGGCGCAAGATGGCGCGGGCCTGTTCGACCCCCTGGATGCGAATGACGTAGCTGCCCGAAGGCAAGGCGGGATCGTCCGTGAGCCGGATTTCGGGCAGGATCAGCCCGTAACTTTCGGCTACGTGAAGACGCATGTTCTCGATCCGCGCGTCCAGCCCGGTGCCGGGGTCCAGCACCATATTCACCAGATCGGGGGCAAATTCGACGTGGATGTCGTCGAGGTCCAGCGTGTCGCCCAGCGATTTCTGGCGCGCCTTGGGTGCAGCCTCCTCCGGCGCCTTTGCGGCGTCCTCCGCGCGGGCCCGAGCCTGGCGGACGGCCACCGCCGCGCCAGCCAGCACCAGCCCGCCCAGGACGAAGGGCACGAAGGGCAGCCCGGGCACGAAGCCGAAGAGCAGCATCAGGACCGCGACCGTGGCCAATGCCGCGGGGTGGCGACCCAGTTGGCCCATCAGGGCCATGTCGGTGGCGCCGATGGCCCCGCCTCGGGCCAGCAGAAGCGCGGAGGCGATGGAGATGATGACCGCCGGGATCTGCGTGACCAGCCCGTCGCCCACCGTGAGAATCGCGTAGGTTTCAAAGGCATCGCCCAAGGGCATGCCGTGGACGATCACCCCCATCAGCAGCCCGACCACGAGGTTCAGCAGAGTGATTAGCAGACCGGCGACCGCATCGCCCTTGACGAATTTGGATGCGCCGTCGAGCGAGCCGAAGAAGGTCGTTTCCAACTGTTCCCGCTCACGACGTTCCTTGGCCTGGATGTGGTCGATGGCGCCGGCCGACATGTCGCTGTCAATCGCCAGCTGCTTGCCCGGCATGCCGTCCAGAGCGAAGCGCGCACCAACCTCGGCCATGCGGGCGGCGCCCTTGGTGATCACCATGAAGTTGACGATCAGCAGGACTCCGAAAACCACCAGGCCAAGAAAGACCGAGCCGGACATGACGAAATCGGCAAAGCCCTGGATCACGTCACCGGCTGCATTCGTTCCCGTATGCCCCTCGCCGATGATCAGTTTTGTGGAGGAAACGTTCAGCGACAGCCGCAGCATCAGGGAGGCCAGCAGCACCGTCGGGAAGGCAGAGAAATCGAGCGGTTTCTCGACAAAGAGCGTGACGGTGAAGATCAGGATGGCCAGGGCGAAACTGGCTGCCAGCCCGACATCCAGGATGAAGGCCGGAACCGGCAGGATCATCATCACGATGATCGCCATCAGCGCGAGGGCCAGCAGGATCGTCGGCTGGAACAGCGGGCGGGACTGGGATGCGGCAGCGGTCATTCGGACCTGTTTCCTGCGGGGGCGGCCCCCGGCCATTCTGGCGAAGTAGTTCCCCACGTTTATTCCGCGAAATGGTTGAGGCTTCGCAAAGATCTGCGTGGCGCTGCGGGGATCGGCCTCACGTCAGGCAGACATCGCAACACCCTGCCGGGCGGTGTCATCATCAATGCCGAGGGGACGCCGGGACGACGACAACCGGGTATGGCCGTGGCGCATCGGGGGCGCGACTGGTCTCCGCCTGCCGGTGAACTTCGGGCAGGTCGCCACCAAGCAAGGAAACGCTACGGCCGGCGGGCGACGCGGTTCAGGGATCGACCTGTTCCGGCACGTTCAGCGTCGACAGGAGGTCGCGCAGGGCGGAACGTGTCTCGTCGCTCTGATCCAGAACCTCCCGGCTGGCGGCCAGGGTCGGCGGGCCAAGCTCGGGCAGGTCCACCGGGGTTTGCTGGACCACCTCGGCAAGGCGCGCCTTCTCTGCCTGGGCGTCTGCCAGCGCTTGCCAGTCGCGTGCGAGCCAGGCCGCCTCGATCGCCGCCTCCGCCTCGCCCGCGGCGGAATAGAGGGCGCGGGCCGTCGCAAAATCCTCCCGCGCGAGCCGGGCGGCCGCGCGGAGCTTGTCCGCCGCCGCGCCCGACAGGCCTTCCAACTCGGCCTCGGCCTTGCGCGGCAGGTTCATGTCCAGTGCGACCTGCGCAAGCAGAAGGCGGCGCGCCTCCTGGGCGTCTGATCTTGCCGGCGGGGCCGCGGTCAGCAGCTCTTCCGCGGTTTCCGGTAGACCCAGGTCCAGCAGCCGCGCCGCCAGGGCGTTGGTGGCGGCAGATCCTGCGGTCTCGGCCATTTCGCGACCCTGGGCGAAGTAGAGGCGTGTGAAGATGGCGTCGCTGGCCTTTGAAGCCAGGCCTTCGGCCAGGGCACTGGACAACTCAGCCCGGGTGCCCTCGTCGAAACGGTCACGCTCGCTTTCGTACAGGGTGAAGGCGGCTGGAAAGTTCTCCAGCGCGGCCTGGGCCAGCACCTCGGCGCGGGCCAGGTCGGTCGCGAGCGGACCATCGCGATACTGGCTGCGATAGCTTTCCAGAAGGCCGATGATCTCAGTGTCGACGCGGCCGCCATGGGCCAGCGTTTCATTGGTGTAGTGCAATAGCGCTTCGGGCGAGATGTCGCTGTTGCCAGCGATCAGCGGCGCGAAGTCGGCGCGACTGGGCGGGCCGTCGCCGCTGGCCAGCTTGGCGGCGGCCAGGGCCTGTCGTGGCGAGGTGTCCAGCAAGTCGCGTTCCACGATCCGCAGGATATCCCGGGCGAAATCCCCCTCTTTCGCGGCCATGAAGCGATTGGCCAGCAGCGGACCGGCCACCGCCTTGAGCGCTCCGGGCATTGCCATCAGGCTACGCTTGATCGCGGCGGCATCGAAATCGCTGCCGGGGGGGATCGCCTTCGGCGCCAGCGCGGCCCAGAGCGCCGCATCGGTGTCGCAAGTCAGGCGCCCGTCGAAGGGGCTGGGCTCCGGGTCGTGGCCATACTCGAGGATTCGCGCGACCGAGGCCATTTCCGCCGCTTCCAGTGGTGGTTGCTGCACCGTCTCCAGCACCTGCCGCGCCTCGGCTCCGAAACCGTGGGAGAGATAGAGCTGCGCCAGCGCGTGATACGCGTCGACATCGTCGCGGTCGAACTCTCCTGTCAGGGCGGCGCGCAGCCTGGCGAGTTCGCGGAGGAAATCCAGGTCCTCGATGGCGACGAGGGGGGGCATGTGCAGGGCGCAGGGGTTCCCGGACAGAATGATGCGGCCGTCGCCGGTCGCATTCTCCGGGGCGAAGGTGCTGGGGGTGGCTGCCAGCCCCGGGTCGGGGCTGACGCCATCGGCCAGGGCGCCGGTGACCTGGCGTTGTGCCTCGCTCAGCGCGGCGGCCTGGCGTGCATCGGCGGCCAGCAGTCCCTCGGTCGCGGCGCTGCCGATGGCGGCCAGCAGGCTCTCTTCCAACTCGCGGGTCAGGCGGGCGGTCTCCGGGTTTGGGGCGGGGGGCGCAGTCAGGCTCTCGACCGTCTCCGTGACCTCGCCTCGTCCGGGCGGGCCTTGCGGCAGGTCGACCGGCGCCAGGCGCAGGGGGGCTTCGTCCGGGGCATCTTCGGTTTGGCGCGCGGGCGCGTCGGGCACCCGTGCGGATGCGTTGCGGGGCGGCGCGGCGGCCGCGATCGACACCGGCCCCGGGCGCAGCGGGTTGATGGAGGGCAGGTCGAACGCGAGGGGTGCAGGAGCAGTTTCAGTCGGTGGGCGCCGGTCGGGCAGACCCGTGATCAACGGCTGGGGCACCGGCGCCGTCGGGCGGTCGGGAGCCGGTCCGGGCAACGGAAGGTCCTCTGTCAGGGCGGGGCCGTCGAGAATGTCGAGAATCAGCAGGTTTCCTGAGGTGACGGAGGTTTCGACCGGGCAATCGCAGGCCAGGTCGAGGCGCAGCGCCGGCCCCTGCTGGAGGGTCACGCTCGTCAGGCGATCCCGCCCGATCCTGTCGAATACCCGCGACGTGTCCACTGGCCCCATCGGGCCGGAAAAACGCAGGATTGCGCGCCCGGGCATTGCCTCCACCGACGGAACCGTGCCTTCAGGCAGTGGCAGGGTCAGCCGGGTGAAATTGGCATGATCGCCGGATCGCAGGATGGCCTGGGCGCGTGCACCGCCCGACAGGGCCAGGAGAACGAGAGCGGCCAGCCCCAGGAGGACCGGCGCGCGCCGTCGCCGGCGAGTTGGAAGAGGGGGGACTTGTGCCCTCATGCGGCCCCGCTGCTTTTCACGTCCTTCAGCGCCTCTTCCAACTCGGAGAAGCTGGGCCGGCAATGGGAGGGCGTGTTCTGGCGTCCGACCTCAATGCAGATGTTGGTGGCGTGATTGTGCAGGTTGGCCACCAGGACTTCACGGATCAGCTGGTAGAAATGCGCATCGTCGTCGATCACGGTTTTCAGCCGGCCGGCGAAGGGGCCGACAAAGCCGTAGGCCAGGAACACCCCAAGGAAGGTGCCGACCAGGGCGCCGCCGATCATCCCGCCCAGCACCTCGGGCGGCTGGTCGATGGCGGCCATCGTCTTGATCACCCCCAGCACCGCGGCAACGATGCCGAGCGCCGGAAGCGCGTCCGCCATCGCCTGCAGGGCGTGGCTGGAGTGCTGGGCGTGGTGGGCGTTCGCCTCCATCCGCTTCTCCAGCACCTCTTCCACCTGGTGAGGGTCGTCGTAGTTCATCGAGGCAGAGCGCATCGTGTCGCAGATCAGCGCGATCGCTTCCTTGTCGCTGAGGATGCGCGGGTATTTGGAGAAGATCGACGAATTCTCGGGATCCTCGATATGCTCCTCGATCGCCACGGGATTCTGTCGGGCCAGGCGGATCAGTTCGAAGAGCAGGCACAGCAGATCGCGGTAATCGTCATGCTTCCATTTCGGGCCCTTGAAGACCTTGCCGACATCTTTCAGCGTATGCTTCACCGCCGCCATGTCGTTGGAGATCAGGAAGGCGCCGACGGCCGCGCCGCCGATCATCATCATCTCGAAGGGAAGCGACTTGATGATGATGCCCATCTTGCCGCCGGCCAGGATATAGCCGCCGAAAACCATGGCGAAGATGACACCGATGCCGACAAACCCGATCATTTCTGCTGCCCCGATTCCACTAGTTGGCCCTCATGCTAGGGGTCATTCCTTTGGAACCGATGAATTTCGGCCCGCCAGGATCACGCTGATCGCGTAGGCCCTTTCAGACGACAGCCCCGCCATGACCGCGGCTGCGGCTGCGGGCTGCATCCGGGCCAGGAAGCCGGCGGAAAATTCCGGGTCCATGGTTTCGAACAGGGCGGCGGCCTGTTTCGGCTTCATGCTTTCGTAGACGGCGGTCAGCTGACCAAGGTCGTTCTCCGCCGCGCTGTCTGCCAGTGCCAGGGTCGCGCGCAGGGCGGATTCGGCTTCTTCGAGCTGGGCGAGCTTTTTGTCGATCTCCTCATCCGCGATGGCCAGAGCAGTCATCCGGTCGCGCAGCTGCGTCTCACGTTGCGTCAATCGTGCCTCGCGGGCCTCGAAGGCCTCCAGCATGGCCTCGATCTCCGGCGGCTGGTCACAGCCTGCGGCGGCGACGGCATCGCCCGTTGTGGGCATGTCCGGACCGTCCAGCGCCATGACTTCGTCCGAGTGCAGGGCCACACGTATCGCCGCCGAGGTCAGCAGGAGCCCGGCGATCAGCGCGAGTGTTCCGCGTCGGGGGCGCGCCCGGCGGCGTTTGCGCCCGCCCGCTGGTGCTGTGGCGCCCGGGGTGCCTTTGGCGCGCTTGCGCCCGTCCGGGGCGCCCGGTTTCGCAGCTTTGGCCATGGCGCCCTCAATGCGTCTCGTTGTGGCGGGCGAAGACCGCGGGGGCCTCATCCTGCGCCTGTTTCTGCGCGGCAACCTCCAGGTCGTGCATCGAGGCCACCAGCAGCTCGAGCCGTTTGGCGACCCCTTCGGCACGGTCTGTCAGCTGTTGCAGAGAGGCGCTCGACTCACCGGCGGCGCCCTGGGCCGATTGCAGGGTCTTCGACAGATCGTCGACCTGCGCCGACAGCACGGCCACAGCCCCGCCGACGCCGTTTTCCAGATCGTTGAAACGTGACAGGCGACGGGCCAGGATATAGCAGTAGAACCCGGCCCCTAGGGCGCCAGCGACCAGCAGGATATCGGCGATCAGTTCCATGGCGTCAGCTCCATTCCGGTCTCCTCAGTTCAGTACGAATTCCACGATCAGCAGGTCGCTGACCGCGTCCGGCCCGGTGATCACCTGGATCCGGCGCAGCATCTGCGCGCGAATCCGGACCAGGGTCGCCGGGTCCTCCAAGTCTTCCATCCGCAGGGCGCGCAGGTAGCCGTTCAGCACGTCCACGATGCGCGGCAGGACCTTGCGTACGTTGTCTTCCTGGTTGCTGGGCACCTCGATATTGGCGGTGAACCGCAGGTGCCGACCTTCCGAGGCGCGGCCCAGCGAGATCGTCATCGGATCGAGCGGGATGAAGGCCACGTCAGGCGCGACGAAGGGTTTTGCCGACTCGCCCCCGGCGCCCGCCATCTCGGCCTCGTCGCTGCCCAGGATCATGCCGCTGTAGATCGCGAAGAAGGCCCCGCCCCCGCCGCCGAGCGCCAGCACCAGCGCCAGGATCAGCGGCAGCTTCGAGCCCTTCTTCGGCGCCTCTTCCTCGATCTCTGTTGTGGCCTCGGCCATGGGTTCCGAACCCCTCCGTCGGAAAACTCGTTAGGGCGGTTTTAGCGCTCAGGCACTAACCGATTATTAAGCCCGTTCGGCCCATTAAGGGGCAGACACCGGCAGAAGGCCGGATGGACGGGAGAGATGGTTTGCAACAGCTTCTGACGCTTTGGAGCAACCTGGATATGCGGCGCCGGGTGACGGCGATCCTGGCAGCGATGGCCATGTTTGCCGCCGTGCTGGGGCTGGCGAATCTGGCCTCGAAACCCTCGTTGTCGCTGCTCTACTCGGGCCTCGAAAACGGCCAGGCGGGGGAGATCGTGAGTGCGCTGGACCAGCGCGGCGTAGTCTATGACGTGCAGGGCGGGTCGATCTATGTCGAGGGCGCGCGCCGGGATGAGCTGCGCATGACGCTGGCCTCCGAAGGGCTGCCGCGCAACTCCTCCCAGGGGTATGAGCTGCTCGATAACCTGTCTGGATTCGGCACCACCAGCCAGATGTTCGATGCCGCCTATTGGCGGGCGAAGGAGGGGGAGCTGGCGCGCACCATCGCCGCCTCGCCGCAGATCGCGGCGGCGCGCGTGCATATCGCCCACCAGGGCGCCACGCCCTTTCAGCGCGATCTGAAACCGACCGCCTCGGTGGCGCTGACCGCCTCGGGTGAGGTCTCGGCCGCCCAGGCGCGTGCGCTGCGTTACCTCGTGGCTTCTGCCGTGGCGGGGCTGGACCCGGACGACGTGGCGGTGATCGACGATTCGGGTGAACTCATTGGCTTGGCGGATGAAGCCACCGGCTCGACCACCGCGCAGGACCGCGCGGAGGAGCTGAAGCAGAAGGTGCAGCGCCTGCTGGAGGCGCGTGTGGGCTTGGGCAATGCCGTGGTCGAGGTTGCGGTGGAAACGGACAACGAAAGCGAGTCGATCCGCGAGCGGCGCTTCGACCCGCAGGAGCGCGTGGCGATCTCCACCGAGACAGAGGAGGCAAGCAATACCTCGCAGAACTCCGGCAGCGGCGATGTGACCGTGGCCTCCAACCTGCCGGACGGCGACGGGGAGGGCGGCGGCACGTCCTCTTCGCAGCAGAGCGAAACGCGGGAGCGGGTGAACTACGAGGTGTCGGAGGTGAATCGCGAGGTGCTGCGCGCTGCCGGGGCGATCCGGCGGCTGACGGTGGCGGTGCTGGTCAATGGCACCGAGGCCGAGGGCGCCGACGGCACCGCCGTCTTCGAGGACCGGCCCGAGGCCGAGCTGGAGGCGCTACGCGACCTGGTCGCTTCGGCCGTGGGGTTCGACGAGGCGCGGGGCGACGTCATCACCATCAAGTCAATGCAGTTCGAACCTGTGGCCGAGCTTGGCACCCTGGCCGCGCCCGGATTTCTCGACCAGATCCATATCGACGTGATGTCGCTGATCCAGATGGCCGTCCTGGCGGTCGTTGCGCTGATCCTCGGTCTCTTCGTTGTCCGCCCGCTGCTGGCGCGGGGCGCCGAGGTGCCGCTGCTGACGGCCGGTGGCGGGGAGGCCCCGCTGGACGGTGAAATCGACGACGACTACGAGCTGCCGGAGCTTCCGGGCCTCGGTGGCTTCGGCGGGGATGATGATGGCGGCGGCTTCCCGATGATGACCGATTTCGACGGCGGTGGCGGTGCTGAGGATGATCCGGTGGCCAAGTTGCAGGCGTTGATCGAGGACCGCCGCGACGAGACGATGGAGATCCTGCGCTCCTGGCTGGAAGAGGATGAGGAGCGGGCATGAAACCCATCGCCCGCATCCTGGAGGATTTCGGCCGGCCCGACGCCACTGCGCCGCCGGGCCTGTCGGAGGAGGAACTGGAAACGATCCGCCTCGAAGCCTTCGAGAACGGCTACAAGGCCGGCTGGGATGACGCGGCCAAGGCCGGGCAGGAGGAGCAGGCGCACATCGGGGCAGACCTGGCGCGCAATCTGCAGGACCTCTCCTTCACCTATCACGAGGCGCATTCGCACATGCTCGCCTCGGTGAAGCCTTTGCTGCAGGAGATCGTCGGGAAGATCCTGCCGGAGGCGGCCCGGGACACGCTTGGCCTGCGGGTTGCCGAACAGCTGGAGGCGCTGGCCCGCGAGCGGTCCGCCACGGCGGTGGAGATTTCGGTTGCCCCCGAAAATCGGGCGGTGATCGACGGGCTGGCTGAACAGGACTTCGGCTTCCCGGTGCAGGTGCAAAGTGACGACACCCTTTCCGACGGGCAGGTCTTCCTGCGGTTCGGAGAGGAAGAGACGGAGATCGACCTGGACGCGGTGACGGATGGCATCCGCGCCGCCCTGGCCGGGTTCTTCGCGGAACAGGAAAGGATGGAACACCATGGATGACAGCGCCGAGACCCCGAGCCGGGGGAACCCCTTCACCGTGGTCCCGATCGAGATCACGATTTCGGTCGGAAAGGCGCGTCCGCTGATCCGCGACCTGCTGAAACTGACGCGCGATTCCGTGCTGCCGCTTGACCGTCGGGTCGAGGACCCGGTGGAGCTTTACGTGGGCGACCGGCTGATCGCCCGGGGAGAGCTGGAGGAGATGGAGGGCGACAATGCCGGTCAGCTGGCCGTGCGCCTGACCGAGGTTTCGGACCTGTCGGGGGAGCTTTAGGTCATGGCACAGGGGCGCAGAAGGCGCCGCTTTCCACGCCGCGCCCCGCCCGCTGGTCTGCGCGCGGACGCTAGTCGATGCGGGTCGGACCCGGTGGCGCCAGGGCAGCGCCTGGGTGGCGCACTTGGACGAACGCCGTCACGCCGCTGGCCCGCAGTCGTGATGCGGTGCCGGCCCACGGTCGATGCTCACCGTGCGACCGGTGCGAAACAGACCCTTGCCCGCGTGTCCTCCCCCGCGCTTAGCCGCACCTTGCCGTCAGGCTTCACCTCCCTGTCTCTGCTGCTGGTTCTGCTCGTCATGGCTGGCCCGGCTGGCGCCCAAGATCTGACGCTGGATCTGGGCGAGGGCGAGTCGCTCTCGGCGCGCGGCATCCAGATGATCCTGCTGATCACGGTGCTCAGCCTGGCGCCGGGCATCCTGATCACCATTACCTGCTTCCCCTTCCTCGTCACCGTCCTGTCGATCCTGCGCCAGGCGCTCGGCCTGCAACAGGCCCCGCCCAACATGCTGATCGTCTCGCTGGCGCTGTTCCTGACCTGGTTCATCATGGAGCCGGTGATGACCGAAAGCTGGTCGGCGGGCATCTCTCCCCTGATCGAGGAACGGCTGACGGTGGAAGAGGCCCTGCCGCGCGCCGTCGATCCCTTCCGCGGTTTCATGGCCAACCGCATGGACGTGGAAACCTTCGAGGCGATGGCGGCCCTGCGCCCCGATGCCGACCAGATCGAGACCGGGCCGGAGGCGCCGCTGTCGGTCCTTGTCCCGTCCTTCATGCTGTCCGAGATCGCCCGCGCCTTCCAGATCGGTTTCCTCCTGTTCCTGCCCTTCCTGATCATCGACCTGGTGGTGGCGGCGGTGTTGATGTCGATGGGCATGATGATGGTGCCCCCGGCCATCGTGTCACTGCCGTTCAAGCTGTCCTTCTTCGTCATCGCCGATGGCTGGACGCTGCTGGCCTCCAGCCTGGTACGCAGCTACGGCTGAGCGTCGGCAGGGTGGAGCGCAACCCCGCATCCGGCTCTCTATGCGCCGGACCGCACGGGTGTTGATCCGGGGCGAGTGGGGAAGGCGCGAACTCATTGCCGATTGGTGGCGAACGCAAGGCGGAGCTCACACCGGCAACCCCCAGTGCCCCGCTCCAGCGAAGTCACCCGTCAGGGCCGGGCACTGCCGCCGCGGGCGAAGACCGAATGGCGCGGCGCCTCCGCCAGGGCGGCGATCGCTCGGGCCAAGGCCCTAGTCGTCCAGCTCGGTCAGGTGCGTCTCGCCGCGTGCCTTGGCCAGGGCGATCTGCTTCTGCCGCTCGCGGAACCGCGCCTTGTCGGCCTCGGTGGTTTCCTCGATGCACAGGTGGCAGGACACACCTTCCTCGTACTCGGGGCGGTCGCGGTCCTCGGGCAGAATCGGGCGGCGGCAGGCATGGCACAGGATATGCGGCCCTTCGGTCAGCCCGTGCCCCACGGACACCCGCCGGTCGAAGACGAAACACTCGCCCTGCCAGGTGCTGTCCTCTGCCGGGACCTCTTCCAGGTATTTCAGGATGCCGCCCTTCAGGTGGTACACATCCTCGACCCCCTGACCCATCAGGAAGTTCGTCGACTTCTCGCAACGGATGCCGCCGGTGCAGAACATGGCGATGCGCTTGTTGTGAAAGCGGTCCTTGTTCTCCTCCCACCAGGCGGGGAACTCGCGGAAGCTGACGGTCTGCGGATCCACCGCGCCCTCGAAGGTGCCGATGGCGACTTCGTAGTCGTTGCGGGTGTCGATGACGGCCACATCGGGGCTGCGGATCAGCTCGTTCCACTCAGCCGGTTCGACATAGTGTCCGACGGCGGCCAGGGGATCGACATCCGGCTGGCCCATGGTGACGATCTCTTTCTTCAGCCGCACCTTCATCCGGGCAAAGGGGCGCTCGCTGGCGGTGGACAGCTTCCATTCCAGGTCTGCACAGCCGGGCAGGGCGCGAATATGGGCCAGAACGGCGTCGATGCCGGCCGCGGGGCCGGCGATGGTGCCATTGATCCCTTCGCGCGCCAGCAACAGCGAGCCGCAGATCTTCTCGCGCTCGCAAAGCGCCAGAAGGGGGCCGCGGATCGCGGCCGGATCATCGAAACGGGTGAAGTGATAAAGGGCGCAGACGGTGAACATGAGGCGCGGATTAGCGCCCCGCCGCCTGTCGGGCAAGGCCCCTGGCGCCCCTGCGGCAATAGCGCCCGTTTCGCGGGCAGCGGTGGCCGCGGCCTGCCGGGTGCTGACCTACGGGGCCGCGTGACCTGATTGACCCCCGCCGGGTCAGGGGCGAAGCTGCGCGCGAGATCGCGGGGCTGCCCGCGCCGCAGAAGGAGATACCCCATGACCGAGGCCCTCATCGTGATCGACGTGCAGAAGGATTTCTGCCCGGGCGGCGCCCTGGCCGTGGCCGAGGGCGATCAGATCGTCCCCGGCATCAACGCGCTGATGGCCGAAAGCCCGGTTGTGGTCCTGACCCAGGACTGGCACCCGGCGGGCCATTCCTCCTTCGCCTCCACCCACCCCGGGGCCGAGGTGATGTCGATGACCGAGATGCCATACGGCCCCCAGGTCCTCTGGCCCGATCACTGCATCCAGGGCTCCGACGGGGCGAAGTTCCACCCGGACCTGACCGTGGATCGGGCCGACCTGATCATCCGCAAGGGGTTCAACCCGGCGATCGACAGCTATTCCGCCTTCTTCGAGAATGACCACGTCACGCCCACGGGGCTGGAAGGCTACCTGCGCAGCCGCGGCATCTCCGAGCTGGTGATGGTGGGCCTCGCCACCGATTTCTGCGTCAACTACAGCGCCGTGGATGCGGCGAAGCTGGGGTTCAAGGTGACGGTGCGGCGGGATCTGTGCCGCGGGATCGACATGGACGGCTCGCTTGCCGCGGCTGAAATTGCCATGGCAGAGGCAGGCGTCATCCTCGCCTGATCCCGCGGCTCCGCGCCGCCCTTCCCCGTGAAACGGGGGTCCCATAAGGGCGGCAAGCGGGTCTCGGGGGCGGTCAGGGGCCCAGCCGGGCCGTGATCCGCGCCATGGCATGGGCGATCTCCACGCCCAGGCCGTTTTCCATGATGTGCCAGATCGTCAGCGCCAGCAGCCAGGCGACCAGGCCGGCCCCCAGGGCGCAGACCTTCTGCAGTGGGCTCAGCCGGGCCAGTTGCGCGCCGGCCCTGGAAGACACCTGGCGAAGGCCGTTGCGCCGGCGGCGGCGCAGGCGCGCCCGGGTTCGCCTGGCCAGCTCATTCGGCGGCGCCAAGTCCGGGTTCATGTCCGGCATGGGCGGCACGGGATCTGAGTCCCGGCCGGCGAGGACACCGACCGGCTGCGGCAGCGGGCTGGCGTTCAGGTAGCCATCGGTGAAATCGCTGATCGAGAAGCCGCCCCAGTTGCTGGTCCGCAACCGCCCGCGCGAGTTGCGCAGGTTGGCGGCGAACCGGGCGATGGCGGCGTTGCGCGTCTCTTCGTCAATCGCGCGAAAGCGTCCCGGTGGCAGGTCGCTGACCCAGCTGGTCAGGCCGAAACCGGATTCCAGGAACAGCTCCTGTACCTCGCGATCCGCGGCACGCAGGGCGTCGGCGACCCGCCGGTCGCGGAAAAGGGCGATCTGTTGTCCCGACAGATCGCCCTTTCGGCCCTCGGTACGGGCCTTCCTCTGCGCGGCCAGCGGCAGAACTGAATGCATGTCGAAATCATAGTTCATCGGGGCATCCCTTCGGCGCCAAGTCTGAACAGGTCTGAAACTGTGTCGTGGAACACCACTTGTAATAACGTGCTGTTAACTGTGATCCCCTTGTCCGGTGGAATTGCGGCAACCCCGGGACACGACCGGGGCCGGTGCGGGGCCGTTTGGCGGCGGGTTGCGGGCCGGTGTTGGGCGGAAATCGGGCGGGAGTGGGGCGGCGGACGGACCCGCTGTCGCAGGTCGCGCCCTGGAATTGCCCGGAGGCGCCGGGCGATCCGCCGTCCCGCCGCCCTTGCATTCCAACCCCCTCCCCTGCTTTATCGTCCCGATATCCAGGGAGGGCCCCATGGTCGACATCGCAACCCGCGTCCACAATCACAAATGGAAGATCGACCCGATCGTCCGGTCCCTGATCGACACGGATTTCTACAAGCTGCTGATGTGCCAGTCGGTCTTCCGCAACAAGCCCGAAACGACCGTCACCTTCTCTCTCATCAACCGCTCGGCCGACGTGCCCCTGGCCAAGATGATCGACGAGGGCGAACTGCGCGAACAGCTCGACCATGTCCGCTCCCTCTCGCTCACCCGGGGGGAGAGCACCTGGCTGCGCGGCAACACCTTCTACGGCAAGCGCCAGATGTTCCGCTCCGATTTCATGGAGTGGTTCGAGGGCATGCGCCTGCCGCCCTACACCCTGGAACGCCGCGGCGACCAGTATGAGCTGACCTTCGAGGGCAAGTGGCATGAGGTCATGCTGTGGGAGATCCCGGCGCTCGCCATCCTGATGGAGCTGCGCGGCCGTGCCGTGCTGCACCAGATGGGAAAGTTCGAGCTTGAGGTCCTTTATGCTCGCGCCATGGCGAAGCTGTGGGAGAAGATCGAGCGGCTACGCGCCCTGCCGGACCTGAAGATCGCCGATTTCGGCACCCGGCGGCGGCACAGCTATCTCTGGCAGGACTGGTGCGTGCAGGCGATGACCGAGGGGCTGGGCGAGGCCTTCATCGGCACCTCCAACTGCCTGATCGCCATGAAACGCGACCTGGAGGCCGTGGGCACCAACGCCCATGAGCTGCCCATGGTCTATTCCGCCCTCGCCCCCGACGATGCGGCGCTCGCCCGTGCCCCCTACGACGTGCTGGCCGACTGGCACGAAGAGCATTCCGGCAACCTGCGCATCATCCTGCCCGACACCTACGGCACGGCCGGTTTCCTGGAGAACGCCCCCGACTGGCTGGCCGGCTGGACCGGCATTCGCATCGACAGCGGTGACCCGGCGACGGGGGCCGAGACGGCCATCGACTGGTGGAAAAGCCGCGGCGAGGACCCGACCGAGAAGCTGGTCATCTTCTCGGACGGGCTGGACGTGGCGAAGATCGAGGAGCTGTCGCACCAGTTCCACGGCCGCGTGAAGGCCAGCTTCGGCTGGGGCACCCTGCTGACCAACGATTTTAGGGGGTTGGCGCCGAACGATGCCCTGGCGCCGTTTTCCCTTGTCTGCAAGGCAGTTGCGGCGGACGGGCATCCCACGGTGAAGCTGTCGGACAACCCCGAGAAGGCTATGGGCCCTGCGGATGAGATCGCCCGCTACAAGCGGGTCTTCGGCGTTGGGGAGCAGGAGCGGTTTGAGGTTGTGGTTTAGTGCGCTCTCAGAGGTCTTCGCCTTCTTGTGGCCTTCGTGGGCTTGAATTTGAAATTCGAAAGTCGAGCTTCCGTCGAAAGAATTTCGACGCTGTATCCTAGCTCGGACATATATTTTCCAACGGAAATTAAGGAGTAGTCGGTTAGGCTAATGCCCTCCGCCTCAGTAATTTCAGGCCATTCGTTTCTCGCGTCCTGATACCAAGATTGTGTCCAAAGTCGATCGGTTTCATCGAAACGCGCGAAGGGTGCTAATGGTTTGAACGAAGCGTCGACGCGATCTAGGGTCAGGACTCATAGCCAGTAAATAACGAGGGCTGCGAGGGCGATGGCTGACAGGAAGACTTTCGGGCATCTGTCGTATCGGGTCGCCACACGCCGCCAATCCTTCAGCCTGCCGA
>NZ_JAIVMC010000004.1 GCF_020177265.1 Pseudooceanicola marinus | reverse complement strand
TGACCTGGCGCCGCAGTTCGCCGACCCGGTGGTGCTGACCGGCGCGACGACCGAGATGCAGCTGGCGGGCGAGGAGACCTTCGGCCCCGTCGCCCCGGTCTTCAGGTTCGAGACCGAGGCAGAGGCGCTGGAGATCGCCAACGGCACGCCCTTCGGCCTGGCGGCCTACTTCTTCACCACCGACATGGCCCGCGCCTTCCGCTTCGGCGAGGCGCTGGAAGTGGGCCTGGTGGGCCTCAACACCGGCGCGGTCTCCCACGCCGAGGCCCCCTTCGGCGGCGTCAAGGCCTCCGGCCTCGGCCGCGAAGGCGCACAGGAAGGCATCGAGGAATACCTCGAAACCAAAGCCTTCCACTTCGGCGGACTGTAAGGGGCAGCGACGCTTCGGCGGGGACCTCCCTTCCCCGCGACACCTCCCGCGCAATGGCCCCGCCCATTGCGCGGGCTTTTGCTGTCCGGGCCGTGTCGTCACGTCGTCGGCATAAAATTCTGGTCCGGCTGAATATTCGGTGGAAAAGGCTTCGCCCTTCGCGGGATACTGTCGCCGAAACGCAGGCGCCTGTGTCGTGGGAGACGCCAGCCTGCAGGGGCGAAACGAAAGTACGATCATGTGGAGCGAAGAGCGCTACAAGGCCTTCATGGCCAGGCAGGTGTCAGGTGACGAGGATCAGCTGCAGCTGGAAAGCTACACGGCGACGATCGAGCCGGTCGACGCCTCGAAGCGGGAATTCCTGCACCAGCTGGTGATGATGGTCTTCTGGCCGCACCGGAGCCGCGACATCGACCTCTTCCTGTCGCTGGGCAAGGGTTATGTCGCCAGTGACGAGATCGGCCGGCCGCTTGCCTCCGCGATGTATTTCCCCATGGGCGACGACTTTTCCATGTGCGGCATGATGGTCGTCACCCCACGCCTGCAATCCCAGGGGGCCGGGCGCCGCTTGCTGCGCCGGATCATGCGCGACAACGAGGGGCGCGACCTGCGGGTTACCGCCACCCGCTCGGCCTTCCGGCTCTACGAATCCGCCGGCTTCGCACCGGTCGCCGAAATCTCCCAGCATCAGGGCGTCGCTCGCCCGGTCGAGGCGCCGGAGCTCCCCGCCGGATGCAGGCTGCGCCCCATGACCCCGGGCGACGAACCGGCGCTCCGGGCGCTGGACCTGCACGCCTATGGCGCCGATCGCTCGGCCCTCTATACCGAGCTGATGACCCGCTCGGACGGGCTGGTGCTGGAACGGGACGGACAGATCCGCGGCTTCGCGATGAAGCGGCCCTTCGGCAAGGGCACAGTGATCGGCCCGGTGATCGCCGAAACGGACGAGATGGCGGTGCAACTGGTGGCCCCGCTGATCCGCGACTGTGCGGGCCAGTTCACCCGGATGGACACCCAGATCGAGAGCACCGCGCTGAAACAGCTCCTGGCCCAGGCCGGCATGGGCGTCATCGACACAGTGACCGAGATGTGGATCGGCACGCCCCGCCGCGCCACCACCGGCGCGCGCGTCTACGGCCTGGCCTCCCATTCGCTGGGCTGACGAGGGGCTCCACCCGGGCCCGCTGTGGCGCCGGTCCCCCGACGACAAGACGCGAACGGATGCCCGGCCGAGTGGCCTACTTTCGCAATGCGCCCCTGCCACACGTCCCACCGGACCACGGGCCGAGCCTTAGACGCGTCCTGATCTTCACCTCGTTCCAAATACCTCCCGCCGGAGGCAACCGGCCGCAGGCCGGTCCCCTGTCGGTCCACCCGGGCCCTCGACGCGACGGACATGAAAAATCCCGCCGGCGGAACCGGCGGGTTCTAGGAAGCAGAGGCCGGCGAACGCCTCAGCGGTGGCGCATCGACAGGCCTTCGTGGAACAGATGCACGTGTTCCGGCGCGGCGGTCATCTTCACCGTCTTGCCGCGCAGGTGCTTGTGCACGTCGGGCAGCTTGGCGATCAGCGCCGGATCCGTGCCCACCGTCTCGAAGTAGAGCAACGTCACCTCGCCCAGGGCCTCGGTGATGTCGACCCGGCCAGTGAACAGCGCCTCGCCCTCCTCGGTCGGCAGCAGGTGTTCGGGCCGGACGCCGATGTTGACGGTCTTGCCCATGTCCGCCTCGGTCGTCTCGACACTCGACCGGGCGAGGCCGCCGGCGTCCAGCGTGACCTCCGTCACCGCGCCGGTCGCGGTGATCTTGCCCGGCAGCAGGTTCATCGCCGGCGAGCCGATGAAGGTCGCCACCATCTCGTTGCGCGGGTTCTCGTAAAGCTCCAGCGGCGCGCCGACCTGGGCGATGCCCTTGTTGGCCAGAACCACGATCCGGTCGGCCAGGGTCATCGCCTCGACCTGGTCGTGGGTGACGTAGATCATCGTCCGGTCGGGCATCTCCTCCTTCAGGCGGGCGATCTCGATCCGTGTGGCAACGCGCAGCGCCGCGTCGAGGTTCGACAACGGCTCGTCGAAGAGGAAGATCTTCGGATCGCGGACGATCGAGCGGCCGATGGCCACCCGCTGACGCTGACCACCTGACAGGGCCTTGGGCAGACGATCGAGGTAGTCTTCCAGTTGCAGCTTCTTCGCCGCATCCATCACCGCCGCGTCGATCTCCTCCTTCGACTTCTTCGCCAGCTTCAGGGCGAAGGCCATGTTCTCCCGCACGGTCATGTGCGGGTAAAGCGCGTAGGACTGGAACACCATGGCGATGCCGCGCTGCGCGGGCGGCACGTCGTTCATGCGCTGACCGTCGATGGTCAGCTCACCGCCGGTGATCTTCTCCAGCCCCGCGATCATGCGCAGCAGCGTGGACTTCCCGCAGCCGGAGGGACCGACGAAGACGATCAGCTCGCCGGCCTCGATCTCGAGGTTGATGTCATTGAGGACGTTGACCGCGCCCCCGTAGGTCTTCGAGACATCCGTCAGCGTCAGGTTGCCCATTCTTCCTCACTCCCCTTCTTTTGCCAGCACAGCATAGCCCCAGCCGGGCAGTTTGACAGTCTTGCCCTCCGGCACCACGGCCCCCTGCAGCCCCTCTGCCACGCTGGTCCAGGTGCCCGCGGGCAGGGTCAGCTCGGCCTCGTCCCCACTGAGGTTGAAGGCACAGAAGAGCGTCTCGCCCTCCCCTTCACGGGTGAAGGACAGCACCGAGCCCTCAGCCGACAGCGGCGTCTGGGTGCCGCGTTTCAACACCGGGTGATCCTGGCGCAGCGCCACCGAGCGGCGGTAGTGGTTGAGGGTCGAGGTGGGCACGTTTTCCTGCAGGTCCACGGCCTTGGCGGCCTGGCTGCCGCTGACCGGCAACCAGGGGCGTTCGTCGCCGCCGGTGCCGAAACCGGCGTGGGGGTTGTGCGCCTCCCAGACCATCGGGGTCCGACAGCCGTCGCGGCCCTTGAACTCGGGCCAGAACTGGATGCCGTAGGGATCCTGCAGGTCCTCGTAGGCCACGTCGGCCTCGTAGAGGCCCAGCTCTTCGCCTTGGTAGAGGCAGACCGAGCCGCGCAGGCACATCATCATCACGTTGAAGCAGCGGATGCCCTCGTCTTCCAGCTTCCACCGGGTCGGGTGACGCACCACGTCGTGGTTGGAAAACGCCCAACAGGCCCAGCCGTCGCTGGCAACTCGGTCGACGAGGTCCATCGTGGTCTTCACGTAGTCGGCGGAGGGCGTGTCACCGGCCAGCAACTCGAAGGCATAGCACATGTGCATCAGGTCGTTGCCCCGGGTGTACTGACCCAGGATCTCCAGCCCGCGCTGGTCATCGCCCACCTCGCCGACGGCGGCGGCGTCATAGGGTTCCATCACCGCGCGCAGTTCGCGCAGGAACTCCAAGTTCTCGGGGCGCGACTTGTCGTAGAGATGGTCCTGCCAGATGTAGGGGTTCACCGAGGGTGCCGTGTTGGCCACCCGTTTCTCGGGCGGCAGCGCGGGGTTGTCGCGCAGCTCGGCGTCGTGGGTGTAGAAATTGATCGTGTCCAGGCGGAAGCCGTTGACGCCACGGTTCAACCAGAAGCGGGCGACGCTGAGCAGCTCCTGTTTCACCTCGTCACAGTGGAAGTTCAGGTCGGGCTGCGAGGAGAGGAAGTTGTGCAGGTAGTACTGCTGGCGACGGGAATCCCACTGCCAGGAGGAACCGCCGAACAGCGACATCCAGTTGTTGGGCGGGGTGCCGTCGGGCTTGGCATCGGCCCAGACGTACCAGTCGGATTTCGGGTTCTCGCGGCTGGCACGGCTTTCGGCGAACCAGGGATGCTGGTCCGAGGTATGCGACAGCACCAGGTCGATCAGCACCTTCAGGCCCAGTTCCCGGGCGCGGCTGGTCAGGTCGTCGAAATCGCGCAGGGTGCCGAACATGGCGTCGACGTCGCAGTAGTCGCTGACGTCATAGCCGAAGTCCTTCATCGGGGAGGTGAAGAAGGGCGAGATCCAGATCGCGTCGGCGCCGAGCGAGGCGATATGGTCCAGGCGCTGCGTGATGCCGGCCAGGTCGCCGATCCCGTCGCCATTGGCGTCCTGGAAGCTGCGCGGATAGATCTGGTAGATCACGGCACCGCGCCACCATTCCGCGGTCTTTTCGGCAGAAGCAATCGTTGTCGTCATGGGGAGCATTCCTATTTCACGGACCCGGCCAGAAGGCCGCGGACCAGGTATTTCTGCATGAAGAAGAAGACGAGCAGCGGCACGGAGATGGAGACGAAGGCCGCCGTGGCCAGGATCTCCCAGTCACCGCCCCGGGTGCCCATCAACTCGACAATCTGGTTGGTCATCACCGTGGTCTGCCCCGAGGCGTCGATCAGGAAGACCTTGGCCACCAGCAGGTCGTTCCAGGTCCACAGGAACTGGAAGATCGCGAAGCTGGCCAGCGCAGGGAAGGACAGCGGCAGGATGATCCGGGTGAAGATCTGGAATTCCGTCGCGCCGTCCACGCGGGCGTTTTCGATGATGTCGCGGGGCAGACCCGCGATGTAGTTGCGCAGCAGGTAGACCGCCATGGGCAGGCCGAAGCCCGTATGCGCCAGCCAGACGCCCATGTAGCCCTTCCCGATGCCGATGTTCAGGTGCAGCTTCAGCAGCGGGATCAGCGCCAGTTGCAGCGGCACCACCAGCAGGGCCACGACGCCCGCGATCAGCAGGGCGCGGCCCGGGAAATCCATCCAGGCCAGGGCATAGGCCGCGAAGGCGGCGATCAGGATCGGAATAACGGTCGCGGGGATCGTCACCGTCATGGTGTTCAGGAAGGCCTTCTGCATCCCGTCGGTGCTGGAGCCGGAGAAGAGGACGCGATCGTAGTTTTCCAGGGTGAAGGTGGGCGGTTCGGACACGGTGCCGAAGACCCGCTCGCCCCGGCTGCCCTCGAAGGGTTCGCTGTTCTCCAGCCGGTAGTCGCCGTTCTCCGCGATGGTGATGGTGCCGCCGTCGCGCAGCTCGGCCACGTCACCCGGCGCATAGGCGCTGACATCACGCGACGAGGTGCCCCAGGCCGACAGCGTGTTGGCCTCGGCCCCGCCATCGGTGAAGACATTGCCCTCGATCACGTAAAGATCGCCCTCTTGCACCTGGTCCTCGGGCGAGGCGGTGCGGAACCCCTCCACCTGTTCGGTGGCAAAGAGCGATTTCCACCAGCCGCTGGTGGAGATCTGGTCGCCGGTGCGGAAGGACGAGACCAGCAGGCCGAAGGTTGGGATGATCCACAGGATCACCATGAAGGCCACGGCAAGATGCGTGGCCCAGAGAAGTGCGGGTTTCTGTCCGGCAATATTCTTCATCACCGCCTCCTCAGTTCATTTCCTTGCGCGCGTTGCGCACGTTCCAGACCAGGATCGGCAGCACCAGCACCATGATGACGATGGCCGAGGCACTGCCCACGCCCCAGTCCCGGGCGACGAAGAGCTTGGCGTACATGTAGTTCGCCAGAACCTGCGTCCCCCACTGGCCGTTGGTCATGGCAAAGACGATGTCGAAGATCTTCAGCACGATGATGGTGATCGTGGTCCAGACGACCATGATCGTGCCCTTGATCTGCGGCACCTTGATCTTGAAGAAGATCTGCATCGGGTTGGCGCCGTCGACGATGGCGGCCTCGATGGTTTCTTCCGGGATGCCGCGCAGGGCAGCCGACAGGATCACCATGGCAAAGCCCGTCTGGATCCAGACCAGCACGGCCATCAGGAAGAAGTTGTTCCAGAAGGGAATGGTCAGCCAGGTCTCGGGCTGTCCGCCCAGGGCCACCACGATGGCGTTGAGGATGCCGATCTGCTCCTGCCCTGCGGGGCGGGCGTCATAGACCAGTTTCCAGATCACCGAGGCCCCGACGAAGCTGATCGCCATGGGCATGAAGATGATCGACTTGGCGATATTGCCCCACTTGATGCGGTCGGTCAGCTGCGCGGCCAGAAGGCCGAAGACCGTGGCCAGCCCCGGAACCACCAGCAGCCAGAGCATGTTGTTGATGATCGCTTCCCAGAACTTCGGCTCATTCGCCATCTGGATGTAATTGTCGAAGCCCGCCCAGACATAGCCGCCCCCCGGGACCCGCTCGGTCAGCGACAGGCGCAGCGTCTCGACCACCGGGTAGGCCAGGTACAGACCCAGGGCGAACATGGCGGGGAACAGGAACAGCCAGGGCCGTACCATGTTGGCGATGTTGATGTTGCGCCCGGCGCGCGGGCCACGTGGCGGAAACAGGGTATCCAGCAGCAGGTTGGACCCGAGAAAATATCCGATGCATACGCTGATGCCGATCACGATTGTCAGCAAACCCTGCAATGCCGGTGCCATGATACCCTCGTCTGCTTGTCGCCGAAGTCAGGCGCGGCCCGGAAAGTTGCCTCCGGGCCGCGCGATCGCAGGTTCCCCCGCGACTGGGTTTACTTGATGGCGTCCCAGGACGCCTGGATGTCCGCGCCGACATCTTCGGCGGATTTGCCACCGACGTAGTCCACCATGCCGGTCCAGAAGGACCCCGCGCCGACCGCGCCCGGCATCAGGTCGGAGGCGTCGAAGCGGAAGGTGGTGGCGTTCAGCAGGATGTCGTTCATGTTCTTCAGGGTCGGATCCCCGAAGACCGAGGTGTCCACATCCTTGTAGGGCGTCAGGAAGCCGGACATGGCCATCCAGGTTTCATGCGCCTCGGTGGTCTGCAGGTACTTGATCAGATCCTGCGCGCCCTGGCTGTCGCTGGTGATCGCCCAGAGCGTGCCGGCGCCCAGCACCGGGGTGCCCAGGTCGCTGTCGCCATAGGCCGGGAAGTAGAAGAAATCGACGTCTTCGCCGACCACCGCATCATCCGGGAAGAAGGTCGGGATGAAGGACGCCTGCTTCAGCATGTAGCACTGCGGCGGGAAGGAGAAGAGGCCCTGCGGCGCATCGCGGAAATCGGTCGCGGCCACGGCATTGGCGCCACCGGCGACGTAGTCGTCGTTCTTGGCGAACCAGCCGAATTCCTCGATCGCCTCGATCACCTTGGGATCGTCGAAGGGCATGTCGTTGCTGACCCAGGCGTCGTATTCCTCGGGGGTGGCGACGCGCAGCATCAGGTCTTCGACCCAGTCGGTCGCAGGCCAGCCGGTCGCGGCGCCCGACCCCAGACCGATGCACCAGGGCGTCTCACCGTCCGCGGCCATCTGCTCGGTCAGCGCTTTCAGTTCTTCCATGGTCTCGGGCACGTCGTAGCCTGCGTCCTCGAAGTTCTCGGGCATGTACCAGACGAGGGATTTCACATCGACCTTGTAGAAGAAGCCATAGAGGCTGTCTTCGCCGTCGGGGCCGGCAAAGCTGCCCAGGTCGACCCAGCTGTCACCAGCGGCGTAGTGCTCGCGCACCCAGTCGTCGGTGCCGTCGGCCAGCGGCGTGAGGAAGCCGTTGCGCGCCATGTCCTGCGCCAGACCCGGCTGCGGGAAGATCGCGATGTTCGGCGCGGAGCCCGCCTCGGCGTCAATGACGATCTGCTGTTCAAAGCTGTCGGAGCCCACGTAGGACACCTCATGACCGGAGGCTTCCGCGAAGCCTTCCAGAACCTTTTCGACCTGTTCCTGGTCCGGGCCGAGCCAGGGACCGAAAACGGTGACCTGCTCTGCTTGTGCCGCGCCGACCGTCAGGGCCAGGCTTGCCACGCTCGTGTAAAGTACTTTGTTCATAGCCAAATTCCCTCCCGAATGCGCCATGCGCCATCTTGCTTGCGCCGAATCCAGTTCAAAGCGCTTTGAGGCGTGTGAAGATAAATGACACGCGTCTCCGTGATGTCAACAATTTGCCGAAAATTCAAGTTTAGCAGGACGTAAGGTCAGCACTCACGCCCTATTATCAAGGCCATTGACGTGACGGGTCTTTGATTGCACACAGAAAGCCGCACCGTTTTTCAAAGCGCTTTGGATAACTGATGAACCTGAAAACCCTGGCAGAGGCCCTCGGGCTGTCGCAGACCACGGTCAGCCGTGCGCTGAACGGCTACCCGGAGGTCAGCGCGGCGACGCGCCGCAGGGTCGAGGAAGCCGCCGCGCAAATGGGCTATCGCCCGAACAGCCGGGCCAAGGGCCTGGCGACGGGGCGCGCGATGCTGATCGGCCAGGTGATCCCCACCTCGACCGAGCATGAGATGGTCAACCCGGTCTTCGGGGATTTCGTCGCAGGCGCCAGCCAGAACCTGGCGCGGGCGGGCTATGACATCCTGCTGACCCGGGTGCCCGGCGATGACGAGGGCAAGGTGTACCGCGAGTTCCGCGCCCGCGGCGCCGTCGACGGGGTGATTGTCCAGGCGCCCGCTGTGAACGACGAACGCATCGCCCTGCTGAACGAGATCGGCCTGCCCTTCGTGGTGCACGGCCGCTCGACCGGGGTCGATGTTCCCTATTCCTGGATCGACGTGAACAACACCCAGGCCTTCCGCCGTGCCACCGAATTCCTGATCCAGCTGGGCCACCGCCGCATCGCGCTGATCAACGGGCTGGAACGGATGGATTTCGCCTTCCGCCGGCGCAAGGGCTACACCCGCGCGCTGGAGGCCGCCGGGCTGACCCCCGATCCAATCCTGATGTGCACCGACGAGATGACCGAGGAATTCGGCTTCAAGAAGACCCGGCACATGCTGTCGCTGGACGATCCGCCGACGGCGATCATCTGTTCCTCGATCCTGTCGGCCATCGGCATCCGCCGCGCCCTGCAGGAAGCCGGGCTGGTGATGGGCCGCGACCTGTCGGTCATCACCCATGACGACGATCTGTCCTACCTCAAGAACGGCCAGGACCTGCCGATCTTCACCGCCACCCGGTCCTCCGTCCGCATGGCGGGCGAACTGCTGGCCGATGCGCTGGTGCAACTGATCTCCGCGCCGGACGAGGGCCCGATCACCCGGCTGCTGGAAGCGCAGCTGGTGGTCGGCAGCTCGACCGGCCCCGCCCCCATTCAGGCCGCACGCCTGGGCTGACACCCCTTTCCGACCCGGGCCCCGCCCCGCAGCAGATGAGAGACCCATGACCTTCTCCCGACAGGATTTCCCCGAAGGCTTCCTCTTCGGCACCGCCACCTCCTCCTACCAGATCGAGGGGCACGCCTTCGGCGGCGCCGGTTCGACCCACTGGGACACCTTCGCCGCCACCCCCGGAAACGTGGTGCGCTCTGAAAACGGTGACCGCGCCTGTGACCACTACCACCGCTACGAGGAAGACCTGGACCTGGTGAAGGGCGCGGGCTTCGACTGCTACCGCTTTTCCACCTCCTGGGCGCGGGTCTTGCCGGAGGGACGCGGCACGCCCAATCCGGAAGGCCTGGATTTCTATGACCGTCTGACCGATGCCATGCTGGAACGCGGCATCAAGCCCTGCGCGACGCTGTATCACTGGGAACTGCCCAGCCCGCTGGCGGATCTGGGCGGCTGGCGCAACCCCGACATCCCCTATTGGTTCGCCGATTTCGCCGAGGTCATCATGGGCCGCATCGGCGACCGCATGCATTCCATCGCGCCGATCAACGAACCCTGGTGCGTGGCCTTCCTGTCGCATTTCCTGGGCCATCAGGCCCCGGGGCTGAAGGACATCCGCGCCACCGCCCGCGCCATGCACCACGTGATGAAAGCCCACGGCACCGCCATCCAGGCGATGCGCGCCATGGGCCTGAACAACCTGGGGGCCGTGGTGAACATGGAATGGGCCGATCCGGCCGATGACACCCCCGAGGCGGCCGAGGCCGCAGCCCTTTACGATGGCTACTACAACCGTTTCTTCCTGGGCGGCATGTTCAAGAAGGAATACCCCGCCAACGTCATGAAGGGATTCGAGCCGCATATGCCCGAGGGCTGGCAGGACGATTTCGACGTGATCGCCAGCCCGCTCGACTGGGTCGGCGTGAACTACTACACCCGCAAGCTGATCGCGCCCGACGACGGCCCCTGGCCGCATCATCATGAGGTCGAAGGCCCCCTGCCCAAGACCTTCATGGATTGGGAAATCTACCCCGAGGGCCTCTACAAGTTCCTGAAACGCACGGCGGAGGAATACACCGGCGACCTGCCCCTGTTCGTCACCGAGAACGGCATGGCCAACGCCGACGTGATCCAGCCCGACGGCACGGTCAACGACCCCGAGCGGCTGGACTACGTGCAGAAGCATCTGGCGATGGTGAAGAAGGCGGGGGACGAGGGCGTGCCGGTGAACGGCTACTTCCTGTGGTCGCTTCTGGACAACTACGAATGGTCGCTGGGCTACGAGAAACGCTTCGGCCTGGTGCATGTCGACTTCGAGACGATGAAACGGACGCCGAAAAGCTCCTACCATGAGTGGCAAAAAGCGCTTCGCTGAGCAAATCCGGGCCGCGCCTTGACGCGGCCCCGACCCCTTTGACAGAATCCGGCGACGTATGGATGCCACCGGAAGAGGGCCGCCGATGATCTATCTCTGCGGATTTCTGTCACTTGCCCTGATCGGGCTGTCGGCCGGGGCCTACCTGCAACTGCCCCGTGCCGGTCACCTTCCCATGCAATGGGGGCTGGATGGCCGTCCCACCTGGTCCGCGCCGCGCGGCCTGGCCCTGTGCCTGACGCCGCTTCTGGCCGGGGGTGTCGCGCTGTTGTTCCACCTGGTGGCCGATGCCGGGCCCGCCGCGATCGCGCTGATCCTCGGTGTCTTCACCGCCGCCCATGTCCTGCACCTGCTGCTGGTGCGCCGACACCTGACGCAGGATTAAATCCTACTTGATCCCTGCCCGCAGGAAGGCCTGCACGAACTGGCGCTGGAACACCAGGAACAGCACCAGCAGGGGCGCGATGACCATCACTGTCGCCGCCGAGATCACCGATATGTCCACGCCGTTCTCCGGCGCGCCGAAGATCGACAGGCCCACGGTCAGGGGCCGGGCGCTTTCGGTATTGGTGACGATCAGCGGCCAGAGGAAGTTGTTCCAGTGCGTCGCCACCGAGACCAGCGCATAGGCGATATATGTGGGCCGGGCGGCCGGAACGTAGACGCGCCACAGCACGCCCAGCAGGGAACAGCCCTCGACCCGGGCGGCCTCATCCAGCTCCATCGGGACGCCCTTGAAGGCCTGACGCATCAGGAAGATGCCGAAGGCCGAGGCCATGTAGGGCACGCCAATCCCCGCGATCGTGTCCACCAGCCCCAGCGAGGCGGCGATGGCGTAGTTCTTCACGATCAGCACCTCGGGCAGGATGAAGAGCTGCAGCAGGATCAGGGTAAAGACCGTGCCCTTGCCGCGAAACTCGACCCGGGCGAAGGCGAAGCCCGCGAGGGTGCACAGGAAGAATTGCCCGGCCAGGACCAGCGTCACCAGCAGGAAGGTGTTGAGGAAATAGCGCAGCCAGGGCGCGCCGTCCCAGGCGGTGCGGAAGTTGTCCAGGATCAGCGGCGCCGACAGGGTGAAATTCACCGCATCCGTCGTGGCATGAAACGCCGCCCAGAGGGCGAACAGCAGCGGAGAGATCCAGACCAGCGCCAGCAGCAGGGCCAGCGCCGCCTCGATCCGGGGCATCAGGCGCGTCATTGGTAATGGGTCCTTCTGTCCAGCAGCCCGAATTGCAGCGCCGCGACGATCCCCAGCACCGCCAGCACCAGCACGGTGGTCGCCGCCGCCATGGGGCTGTCGAAGAAGGCGAAGCTGAGCTCCCAGATATAGTAGAGGATCAGTTTGGAGCTGTCGGACGGCCCGCCCTTGGTCAGGATGAACAGGTGGTCGATCAGTTTCACCGAGTTGATCAGCGCATTGACCAGGATGAACAGCGTCGTCGGCATCAGAAGCGGCAGCACGATCCGGCGGGTATAGGTCCAGCGGCTGGCGCCCTCGATGTCGGCGGCCTCTTTCAACTCGGGCGGGATGGTTTGCAGCGCGGCCAGGTAGAAGATCATGAAGAACCCGCTCTCCTTCCAGATGGTCACGATGCAGATCGCCCAGAGGGATGTTTCAGGCCGCCCAAGCCAGTTCATCGAGCCCAGGCCGACAAGGCCGAAAAGCTGATCCAGCACCCCGATGTCCGGTGTGTAGAAGAACAGCCACAGGTTGCCCGCCGCGATCATCGGCAGGACCGTGGGGGTGAAGTAGGCGGTGCGCAGGAAGGATTTTCCGGGGATCTTCGAGTTGGCCCAAAGCGCCATAACCAGCGCCAGGGCGATGGAGATGGGTATCGTCACGCCCGCATAGAGCAGGTTGTTGCCCGCCACCTTCCAGAAGGTCGGATCCTCGAAGAGGAAACGGTAGTTGTCCAACCCGATGAACTCGGACGGGTGCCGCCGCGTCTCGCGCGAGAAGAAGCTGGCCCAGAGAGTAGCGACCGAGGGATAGAAGGCGAAGGTGCTCAGCATGACCAGCGCGGGCGAGAGCAGGAGCCACCCGTGGATTGCCCGGCGCCTTTTGGCGATGCGGAATGCGTCTGTCATGCTGAGCCTCTTCTGACCCGCGCCCGGGGATGCAGGCACGGACGGGATCCGGGGGCCCGCAGGCCCCCGAGGGGAGTACAGCCGGGGGCCCGCAGGCCCCCGGGGATTTGGTTACTGGTAGGCGCGCAGCAGGCGCTCGGCGGCGGATTGCGCCTCGCCCAGGGCCTCCTCGGCCGAGGTCTCGCCGGTCAGGGTGGACTGGATGGCGTTGTTCAGCCCTTCGCGGACACGGGCCGTCTCGAAGGTCGAAAACTCGGCCACCGCCACTTCCAGCTGATCCCGGGCGACCAGCGCCGGGGGGAACTCCTCGGCATAGGCCTGCAGGGCCTCGGTCTCATAGGCGGCGGGGGAGACGCCCATGTAGCCAGTGGCGATGGACCACTCGGCGGCCTTCTCCGGCTGGGTCATGAACTGGATCAGCTTCAGCGCGGCGGCCTTTTCCTCATCGGTGCTATCCTTGAAGAGGTAGAAGTTGCCGCCGCCCGTTGGCGAGCCGGGTTGCACATTGGCGGGCAGCATGGCGACGCCGAAGTCGAACTCGGCCGCGTTCTTCACCGCGGTCAGGTTGCCGGTGGAATGCCACATCATCGCGGTCTGCCCTTCCAGGAAGGCCTGGCGCAGGGTGCCCCACTCGACGGTGCCTTCGGGCATGATGCCCTCGTCAACCGAGAGCGACTTCCAGAAGTCCAGCGCCTCGACCGCCTCGGGGGCGTCGAAATAGGTTTCCAGACCGTCGCCCGACATCAGCTCGATCCCGTTCTGAACGGCCAGGGCCTGGAACATCCAGTAAGGGTAGCCGGTCGAGGGGATCATCAGGCCGTAGTGGTCGTCATTGGTCAGGGCGCGGCCCATCTCGACCATCTCGTCCCAGGTTTCCGGGGCGTGCTCGGGGTCCAAGCCCGCCTCGGCGAACATGTCCTTGTTGTAATAGGCCACGATGGTGGAACGCTGGAACGGGATGCCCCAGGTCTTGCCCTCGACCTGGCCGTTGGCCATCAGCCCGGGGTAGAAGCTGTCGATCCAGTCCTGGCCACCTTCGCCCAGCACGTCGTCGAAGGGCACGATCATGTCCTGTTCGATCAGGTCATAGGCGTCGATGGAGAACATGACGGCCAGCTGCGCGGGTTCGCCCGCGTTCAGCGCCGCCAGGGCCTTGATGCGGGTGTCGTCGTAGTTGCCGGCGTAGATCGCGTTGACGGTGATGTCGGGGTTCGCGGCCTCGAATTCCTCGACCATGCCGTCGACCACCTTGGTCAGCGGGCCGCCCACGGCGATCGGGTAATACATGGTCAGTTCGGTGGCGCTGGCCGGGTTGACGGCAAGGGCGCCGGCGGCGAGCATGGCCGCGGCAGAAACTTGGCGGATCATCGGGATACCTCTTCGGTCTGCTGGGATGGGGCCTTTCGGCCATCACGGGGCGCGGTTTGGCGATCGGTCGCCCCGTAATTCTGCTGCGGGTCCTTTTGTCCGCCCGGTGCGGGGAAAAGGACCCGGTGTTCGTCCGGCAGGGCCAGGCCCAGGGCCGTGCCCGGGGCCAGCTCGCGCCGCCCGGTCAGGATCAGGCCAAGACCGCGCGCCCGGGGATGACTCAGCAGCACCCGGGTCTCGCCGCCCAGAAACTCGCAGGCCTCCACATGGGCCACCAGATCTGCGTCGTCCACATGCGCGCGCTCGATCTTCTCGACCCGGATGCCGATCTGCGCCGCTGCCTGCCCCAGGGCCGCGCCCTCGACCAGGGCCATGGGCGGGTCACCGATGAACTCGGCCACGAAGGGCGTTGCGGGACGAGTATAGAGGTCTTCCGGGTGTCCCTGCTGCTGTACCGCGCCGTCCTTCATCAGCACCACGTGGTCCGACAGCGACATCGCCTCGGACTGGTCATGGGTGACATAGACCACGGTCAGGCCCAGGCGCCGTTGCAGGGCCTTGATGTCGCGGCGCACCGAATGGCGCAGCTTGGCGTCGAGGTTCGACAGAGGCTCGTCCATCAGGCACAGGGGATGGCCCGCCACCACGGCGCGGGCCAGGGCCACGCGTTGCCGCTGGCCGCCAGAAAGCGCGCCGGGCTTGCGATCCTCCAGCCCCTCAAGGCCGGTCATCGCCACCGCCTCGGCCAGCTTCTCGGCCTGGGCCGCGCGGCTGGCCCGGCGGACCTTCATGCCAAACAGGATGTTTTCGCGCACCGACAGGTGGGGGAAGAGCGCATAGCTCTGGAACACCATCGACAGGCCGCGCGCCGAGGGCGCGGCATGGGTCACGTCCTGCCCGCCGATCAGGATCTGCCCGGATTGCGGCACCTCCAGCCCGGCCAGCAGGCGCAGCAGCGTGGACTTGCCGCAGCCCGAGGGGCCCAGGATCGACACGAAGGCACCACGCGGCACCGAAAGCGAGACGCCGCGCACCCCGCCCTTGCCGTCCCATTGGCGGCGGATCTCGTGCAGCTCGACGAAGGGATCAGACATGAACCTGCTCCATCGCCAGCACCAGCTTGCCCGGGTAGGCATCCAGCAGCGGCTGCCAGTCTGCCCCCGGCGCTCGGTCCAGCACGACCATCCCCGCCTCGTCCAGCTGGCCGCCCACGGCCGCGGCGCGGCGGCCGAATTTCGTCCGGTCGGCGACAAGGATCGAGCGGCGGGAATTGGCCCGCATCTGTTCGCGCATCTGCACCTCGGCGGCGTTGAAATCCAGCAGACTGCCGTCATGGTCTATGCCACCGACACCATAGATGCCGAAATCTGCCCGGTAGGTTCGGAACAGCTCCACCGCTTCCGGCCCCAGGATGTCACGATCCGGCAGGCGCATCTCTCCGCCCGGCAGGATGATCCGGTTGCCGGGGTTTTCCGACAGCGCCAGGGCCGCGTTCAGGTTGTTGGTGATGACCGTCAGCGCCTGCTTCTCGGCCAGCGCCCCGGCGACAATGGCCGGCGTCGTCCCGATGGAAATGAACAGCGTCGCCCCGTCGGGAATGACCTGGGCCACCTCGCGCGCGATGGCCGATTTCTCGTCGAAGTTCAGCACCGCGCGGGCGTGGTAGGGCAGGTTCGCCTGGCCCTCGATATATTCCGCCCCCCCGTGCAGGCGCCGCAGCTTGGCCTCTTCGCAGAGCGCGTTGATGTCGCGGCGGATGGTATGGGCGGAGACGCCGAAGGCCTCGGCCAGCCCGTCGACCATCACGCGGCCCTCGCGGCGCGCCAGCTGCAGAATCTGTTCCTTGCGGTCCATGGTGCTCACTTCAGCATTTCACATGCTCAGTTGAGCGGACTTCCATGTCAGTTTTGCTACGTTTCGCGGAAATTCCTGCGACGATTGCCAAGCCGCGCGCCCCGCAGCCGATCCCCGTCTGAAAAGCACCGACATGCCAGAGGGTTGCGGCGCAGGGTGTGCGCAGGCAAACGCCCCGCACCCAGGCAGGGAACGGGGCGTAGGGCCCACGCCTGAAGGCTCAGGCGCGGCTGCGCAGGGCGGCCAGGATCTCTTCGGTATGTTGACCGAGGCCCGGCGCGGGGGCGCTGACGCCAGGGCCGTCATGGGCAAAGCGGAAGCCCGCGTTGAGGATCTGCGCGCTGTCGCCGGAGACCGGATCCGGCACGTCGAGGAACAGATCGCGCCCCTGGATCTGCGGCATTTCCATCGCCTCGGCCAGGGGGCGCACCTTGCCGGCGGGCACACCGGCCCCCGCCAATACATTTTCCCAGTCGCTGGCGCTGCGGGTGGCGAAACGGGCGCGCAAGATCGCCTGCAACTCGGCGTCATGGGCCAGCCGCGCGGGCGGGGTGGCGAAACGGGCGTCCTCCAGCAGATCCGCCAGATCCATGGCGCGGAACAGCCGCTCCACCTGCACCTGCTGCACGGCACCGATGGTGATCTCACCGTCGGCGGTGTCGAAAGTGTCGGCCGTGGGTGCGCCCGAAAAGCCGCGATTGCCGGCCCGGACCGGTTCGGCGCCGGTCAGCAGGTAGGGGCTGATGACCGAGGACATCAGCACCATCGTCGCATCGAGCATCGACACGTCGATGGCCTGTCCCTGCCCCTGCGGATCCGCCTGCCGCTGCGTGTAGGCGGCCAGAACGGCAAAGGCCGTCAGCAGGGCCGTGTAGGTGTCGACGATGGGGAAGCCCACGCGCTGCGCCGGGTCGCCCTCCTGCCCGGAGAGGTACATCAGCCCCGACATGGACTGGATCACCTGGTCGATCGCCGGGTAGTCCCGCATCGGGCCGGCCTGGCCGAAGCCCGAGACGGAGCAGTAGATCAGCCCCGGATGCGCGGCGCGCAACTCCTCCTCCCCCAGCCCCAGACGTGCGGCGACGCCGGGGCGGAAGTTCTCCACCAGTATGTCGGCGCTGGCGACGATGGCCTGTGCGGCCTCGCGGCCCTCCTCGCTTTTCAGGTCCAGCACCACGGATTTCTTGCCGGCATTGGCCCCGACGAAGGGCTCGGCCATGCCCCGGCGCGCCTCTGCCCGGGTGTAGTACCGCATGGCGTCGCCCGCCGGCGGCTCGATCTTGATGACCTCCGCCCCCAGCAGGCACAGGAACTGCGTGGCCAGGGGACCCGCGATCACATGACTGAAATCGGCGATTCTGACCCCCGCGAGCGGCTGCGCCATGGTCCTCTCCCTCTCCTCCAAATTAGTTCACCATGGAAACCGTATGGAGATGGATTGTCAAGCGCCCAGCCCAGGCCGCTGACGCAGCGGCCCTCAGAGGCTGCGGATCACCCGCCAGATCATGTCGAAAAGCTGTGCCCGTTCGGCGTCGCTCAGCACGCCCAGGATCGTATCCTGAAGCCCCAGCATGTCGGTTCGCATCGCGGCCACGCGGGCCAGGCCCTGCTCGCTCAGGTGCAGGGCATTGTACCGCTGGTCGCCGCCGGCCTTGCGCCGCTCGATCAGCCCGCTGCGCTCCAGCTCATTGATGGCCTTGGTCAGGGCGGATTTCTTCAGAACCACCGCCT
This sequence comes from Pseudooceanicola marinus, assembly GCF_020177265.1. Classification (GTDB taxonomy): domain Bacteria; phylum Pseudomonadota; class Alphaproteobacteria; order Rhodobacterales; family Rhodobacteraceae; genus Pseudooceanicola; species Pseudooceanicola marinus_A. Next base: position 399,404 of record NZ_JAIVMC010000004.1, on the reverse strand, counting down.
CGGCCAGTTCCTTCTGCGAGACACCGGGGTTCAGAGCGATCAGGTTCAGCAGCGCGACCTGCCCCGAAGCAACGCCGTGCTTCTCGAAGAAATCGCCCGTCTGTTCCAGCAGCTGCGCCCGCAACACCCGGGTGACAAAGGAAATATCCGTCGCAAGGTGACCCAGCGACACCTCCGATCCATCTGTTTTTTCGGACTTTTCTTCACTCATGACCAATCCCCGGCTTTCAGATTGGCTAGCCGCAGGAGGCGATCCTGTCAATTTCGGGAGTTGACAAAGGGGGCAAACAGTTTCCAAAGTGAACCAATTGGAGGCCCGCGGCAGGGAGGAGACCAGCCGCGCCCCTCGACTAAGGGAGGAGGAACATCGTGCCAGCGATGGAAGAGCTCATGCGCGCCTTTCGCGACCGGGCGGATCACGTCAAGCCATCTGGGGCGCCCTTGGTCGGCACCTTCGGCGACGGTCTGCCCGAGGCGCTGATCCGGGCCACCGGCGCGCGCGCCGTCGAGGTGAAGGCGCCGCCGCTGGCGGATGCCGCGACAGGGCCGCAGGTCGCCGCGGTGAGCCGCGTGGCCGAAGGCTTCCTCGACGATTTCACCGCGCGCTTCCTGCATCGCTTCGCCGCCGGCGCCTTCGACCACTACGCGATGATCGTCTTTGCCCGCGACGACGTGGCCGGGCTGACCGCCTACCAGTACGCCACCGAATTGCGTCGCTTGGGCCATGCCCCCCCGAACGGCCCGCGCCTGCACCTCTGGAACCTGCTGCACGGGCAGAGCGAGGCGATTGCCCGGTTCAACGCCACAGAGGCGGAACGGCTGGACGCCGCCCTGGCGGAGGCTGCAGGCGCGGCCCTGTCACCTGACGCCCTGACCGAGGCCCTGACCCGCGAGGAGGCCCGGGCGCAGGCGCTGGCCCGGCTGGATGGCCACCCCGACCTCTTCGCCCTGCGCAACGCCGGCCGCTGGCTGGAGGCCGAGACCCATGCCGCGCTGCTCGACACCGTCGAGACGGTGGAGGAGCCGCAGACCGGCCTGCGCATCGGGTTGATCGGCACCGCCTGCGACCTGCCGCTGATGCATGATCTGGCCCGCCACTTCGGCCACGTCACCGCCGACCTGACCCCCTATGGTGATCCCTGGCCCGGCCAGCACCTGGGCCAGGCAGAGAGCCTGCTGCGCGACGTGGCCAAGGCGCCGCTGCACATTCGTGCCAACCCGCCGCGCCGCTATGGCGAGGCCCTGCGCACCGGGCTGGCGGACTGCGACCTGGTCATCGCCTCGCCCGATCGCAACGACGACAGCTTCGGTTGGGACCTGCCGACCCTGGCTCGCGACCTGGCGGACCAGGGCACGCGCTTCGCCCGGCTGCCCCTGCGCCCCTTCCGGCCCGACGCCGCCTGGATCGACACCGCCCACAGCCGTATCGAGGAGGCCCTCGCATGACCATGGCCGCCGCCGCCACCAGCTATCAGCGCGACTGGATCAAGGGCCTCAGGGCCGAGATCACCCAAGGCGCGCCCTTTGCCTTCGTCAATGCCGACACGCCGCATGAGATCTTCCATTTCATGGACGTGCCGATGGTCACCAACCAATGGTGGTCCGCCGTCATCGCCGCGAAACAGCAGGCGCCCTTCTACTTCGACTGGATGGAGGACGCGGGCTTTCACCGCCATCTGCCGAAGTATTCCTCGCTGCCGCTGATGGCCCTGCTGGAGGGCGACGCCGAGCGTCAGCCCTGGGGCGGCCTGCCCGCCCCCGCCCTGCTTTGCGCCAGGGCCAGTTCCGACGAACACGCCCGCATCTTCCAGCTGTGGTCAGACAAGACCGGCGCACCGCTGCACCTGCTTTCGGCGCCCGCCGTGCCCGACCCCGCTCCTGACTGGTGGGTGCAGGCGCGCAGCAACTGGGAAGATTTCTACGGCACCGCCCGGCTGGACCTGATGGTAGCCGAGATCGAGGAGCTGATCGGCGCGGTGGAAGAGATGACCGGCCGCACCTTCGAGCGTGACGCCTTCGCCGCCTACATGGATCGCATCGACCAGCAGGAGAAGATCCTGGACGAGGTCAGCCAGATGATAGCCGAAGCGCCCAAGGTGCCCGTGGGCATCGGGGAGCAGATGCCCAATGTGATGATCCCGCAATGGCATCGCGGATCGGACTGGGCCCTGCAGCACGTCGAGACCTTCCGCGACGAGGTGGCAGAGCGAATCCGGGACGGCCACGCCGCCTGCCCGAACGAGAGGATCCGCATGATGTGGATCGGTGCGGGGCTGTGGTTCGACACGTCGTTCTACAAGGCCTTCGAGGACAGCCACGGCGCCACCTTCGCCTGGTCGATGTACCTGCCCTTCGCCGCCGACGGCTATATCCGCGAGGACCATGGCGACCCGCTGCGGGCGCTCGCGGCGCGGGTCTCGGCGATGAACGAACAACTGCACCAGCCGCCCTGGGTCAACGCCTGGATGGTCGAACAGGCCAAACGCTATCGCATCGACGTGGCGCTGCTGCTGATCCCCGAACATGACCGCTTCTCGGGCTACGGCTCCCTCTTCGTCAAACAGGCGCTGGAGGCAGCGGGCGTCACGGTGATCGAGGTCTGGTCGGACATGGTCGACCCGCGCGACTGGGACCGCGAGGCGGTGGTGGCGCAGGTGACAGAGGCCCTCGACAATTTGGAGGACAGAACATGACCGGAGCCCTTCACGGTCTGAAAATCGCGGATTTCAGCTGGGTCGGCGCAGGCCCCCGCGCCACAAAGGACCTGGCCGACAATGGTGCCACGGTGGTGAAGATCGAAAGCGCGCGGCGCCTCGATCTGGGCCGCCGTTCGCCCCCCTTCGCCGAGGGGCAGTCGAAGAACCACGACGCCTCGGTCTTCTTCGCCCAGACCAATACCTCGAAGAAAAGCGTCACCATCAACCTCTCCGATCCGGCGGGGGTCGAGGTGGCCAAGCGGCTGGTGGCCTGGGCCGATTTGGTGGTCGAGAACTTCGGCCCCGGCTACATGGACCGCATCGGCCTGGGTTATGAGACCCTGCAACAGATCCGGCCCGGGATCATCCTGGCTTCCGTCTCTGTCGCCGGGCGCACCGGGCCGATGGCGGGCTTTCGCGGCTACGGCAATATCGCCGCCGCGCAGTCGGGCCATGCGGACATGACCGGCTGGCCCGGGACCGAGCCACATATGCCGCCCCTGGCCTATGGCGATGTGGTGGCTCCGATGTTCCTGACCGTGGCGATCCTCTCGGCGCTGGAGGCCCGCGACCGCACCGGCCAGGGCTGCCACGTCGATGTCAGCCAGATCGAATCCATGGTGCATGTGGCCGGTGACCTCTTCGCCGGGATGCCCGAGGAGAAGCCCGCCAACGATGATCCCGTCATGGCGCCGCACGGGGTCTTCCCCTGTGCGGGCGAGGACGCCTGGATCGCCATCGCCTGCGAGGATGACAGCCAGTGGCGCGCCCTTTGCGCTGTGCTCGACGCAGGCGATCTGGCGACCCGCTATCCCGATGCGGGCGCGCGCCGCGCCGCCGCGCCGGTGCTGCGCCAGGACCTGTCGGATCTGACCGCTCCGCACAATGGCGCGACACTGGAACAGGCACTTGTCGCGGCTGGCGTGCCCGCCTCGATGGTGCTGGACGGCAAGGGCGTGGCCGAAAGCGCCGCTCTGCAGGCCGCAGGCCACTTCGCCCCCACCGATCACCCGGTCATCGGCCCCGCGCGCATGCCCACGCCGCCCTACCACCTGCCCGACACCCCCGTGGCGATCACCGCCTCGCCCTGCTTGGGCCAGCACAACGCCGAGGTCTTCGCCGAGATCGGGCTGAGCGCAGACGACATCGCCCGCCTGACCGAGGAAGGAGCCCTGGCATGAGCGCCAAGACCCCAACCCCCGCTCTGCTGACCGGCCTGAAGGTCGTCGTGCTGGCCGACCGGCTGGTCGACTTCGGCGGCGAGATGCTGGCCCGGCTGGGCGCCGATGTGACCCTGGCCGACACGGGCGAGGTGACAGAGATCCGGCAGGCGGCGTGGCACGGGGGGATGCGGTACTCCCCCGCATCATCCACCCCCCTGGCCGAGCTGCTTGCCGGTGCCGATGTGCTGCTGGACGACCGCCGCCGCACCCCCCGCGCCGAGGTGGACGCCCTGGCCGCCACGCAGCCGCAGCTGGTCCACGTGGTCGCCACGGCCTGGCCCGAGGCGACGTCGCCCCGCCCTGCCACCGACCTGACGCTGATGGCGGCTTCGGGGCTGATGCATGTGATCGGCACCGCCGAGGACCCGCCCCTGCGCCTGCCCGGCGAACAGGCCTATGCCCTGACCGGGATCCAGGTGGCCACCGCCGCCCTGATGGGTCTGCGCGCCCGGGCCCGGACCGGCCGGGGCCAGCGCATTCCGGTTTCGGGTCTGCAATCGGTGACCCTGGCCAACTACCGCGAGGCGGTGATGTACGAATGGACCGGCCGCATTGGCCGCCGGGTGGGCAACAAGCTGGTGCGCGGCGCCTCCGGCGTGCGCCAAGTCTGGCCCTGCGCCGATGGCTACGTCACCTGGTCGATGATCGACAACCCCGGCATGATGCGCGCCGTGGTCCGGGTCATGGACGAGGAAGGCTGCGCCGGGGAACTGGCCGAGATCGTCTGGGAGGACATCCTGGTGGCCGACACCGATCAGGCGATCATCGACCGCTGGCAGGACCTGGTCGGCGCCTTCTTCGCGCGCCATACCCGCGCCCGGCTCGGCGACTGGTCGCTGAAGCTGGGCTGGGGCCTGTCGCCGATCACCAAGCTGGCCGAGGTGCCGGACAGCCCGCAGATGCAGGCGCGCGGCATCTTCGTCGAAACGCCCCAGGGCAAGCTGGCGCGCGGCCCGCTCTTTGCCGTGCACCCCGAGGAGGGCGCCGCATGACGCCCCCCCTGCCCCCCTCTCTCGACGGTCTGCGCGTGCTCGACTTCTCGCGCCTGCTGCCCGGGCCCTACTGCACCTGGCTGCTGGCCGACCAGGGCGCCGAGGTGATCCGGGTCGAGAACCCGCGCGAACTGGCGAAACAGGCCAAGGTCTTTGGCTGGGACAAGATGGATGCCGAGGGCCAGGCGCGCCAGCGCGGCCGCGACATGCTGGCCCGGGGCAAGAAATCCCTGCGGCTCGACATCGGCGACAGCGACGCGCAGGCAGTGCTGAAACGGCTGGTGGCGCAGGTCGACGTGGTGGTCGAGGATTACCGCCCCGGCATTCTGGCAAGCCTCGGCCTCGGATATGAGGCGCTGCGGGCGCTGAACCCCGCGCTGGTCTACGTCAGCCTGACCCTTTGCGGTCAGACCGGCCCGCTGCGCGACAAGCCCGGGCACGACCCGGTGGCGCTGGCCCTGTCGGGGGTGATGTCGCGCACCGGCGAGGACCCCGAGGCCCCCGGCCTGCCCGGCACTCCCGCCGCCGACGTGCTGACCGGCAGTCACGCGGCCTTTGCCACGCTGGCCGCCGTGATGTCGGCCCGCGCCACCGGCCAGGGGCGCCATGTGGACGTGGCGATGACCGAATGCGCCATGACGCTGACCGCTAACCTTCTGTCGCGCTACGAAACACCCGCCGACGCGCCCCCGCGCGGCAGCCGCCGGGCCGACCTCGGCCTCTGGCGCTGTGCCGACGGGCGCTGGCTCTGCACCACCGACATGGAGCCCCGCTACTGGGCGACGTTCTGCGAGGTGATGGAACGCCCGGATTTCATTCCGCTGCAACTGGACGCCAGCCGCCGCGACGAGATCCGCGAGACGCTGCAGGCGTTGTTCGCGGAGAAACCCCGCGCCCACTGGCTGGCGCTGTTCGACGAGGCCGGCACCCAGTTCGCACCCGTGAACGACGTGACCGAGGCGCTGGCGGAGGAACAGTTCCGCACCCGCGGCGCGGTCGTCGAGGTGACCCTGCCGGGCGGCACCCCCCAGCCGCAGCTCGGCCCGCCCGTCCGCCTGGGCGGGGAACCCGCGCCCCGGCCGGCAGCCCTGCCGGGCCACGACAATGCCGAGATCCTCGAACGCCTCGGGCTCGAACAGGAGGAGATGACCGCGCTGAGCGGCTGACGCCCCGGCGCCACCGACCGGGGAGACAACTCCGGCAATCTACGCAATCGTGTTTCCAGGGAGGAGAACCATGAAACATGTAACGATGACCGTCGCAGCGATCGCCCTTGGCGCCTCTGCCACTGCCGTCTTCGCGGCGGATTTCAATCTGACCTACGCCTCGCCCTATACGACGGCTCATCCCTACGGCCAGGCCGACGCGGAATGGATCGCCCGGATCGAAGAACAATCGGACGGCCGGGTGGCGATCACGCCCTACTGGGGCCGGGCGCTGATCACCAGCCGCGAAGGGGTGGACGAACTGGCCGCCGGCATCGCCGATGTCTCCTATATCGCGCCGATCTACGCGCGGTCGGGCTATGACATGAACCGCTTGGTGCCCGGCATGTTCTACGGCTACACCGATCCGCAGAAGGTGCTGGGCGTCTACATGGACCTGGTGGAGGACTACCCCGTCTTCCAGGAAGAACTGGGCGTGCACGTGGTGGGCTACAACGTCGGCACGCCGATGCACCTGCTGCTGCGCAACGCCCCGCTGGAGACGCTGGACGATCTGAAGGGGCTGCGCATCCGCTCGGCCGTCGACTTCATCGGGCCGCTGGCGGCCTTCGGCGCAGAGGGGGTGACCATGCCGATGACGGAAACCTATCCGTCGCTGGAAAAGGGCGTCCTGGACGGGGTGATCGCCCCCTACGAGGCGCTTAAATCCCTCAGCTTCGCCGAGGTGGTCAGCTATTATTCCGAACTGCCCCATTCGCGCGGCGCCTATCCGTCCCGGGCGGTGAACATGGACACCTGGGAGAGCCTGCCGGAGGATATCCAGGCCATCTTCGACGCCAACACCAACTGGCTGAGCCAGCGCACGCTGGAGCTGTCGATGGAAGCCGAGGCCGAGGGGCGCGCCTATGGCGAAGAGGAAGGCGTGGAATTCAACAGCGTCGCCCCCGAGGTGGTCGCGGAATACTCCCAGGCCTTTGCGCCGGCGCTTGCCGAGGTGGCCGAGGAGCTGGACGCCATGGGCAAGCCGGGCACCGAGGTGCTGGAGCAGATCCGCGCGGCCCACGAGGAATGACGGACCGCGAGAGCGGCGTACTCGTCGCTCTCGCCCCCTGACGGGTGGGAGGACCCATGTTGAAGATCCTTGAAACCGGGCTCGGCGCGCTGGTGCGCGCCTCCGCCCTGATGGGCGTGCTGACCCTGCTGGCCCTGATGGGGCTGATCGTGGTGACGGTGGTCTTCCGCGCCATCGGCATCGCCTTTCCCGGCACCTACGTGCTGTCGGAACTGCTGCTGATCCCCACCATCACCCTGTCGCTGGCCTATGCCGCCTGGGACGGGGCCCATACGAAGGTTGATCTGCTGACCCAGACCCTGCCGACCCGGCTGGCTGACTGGCTGGAGGGGCTGATGCTGCTTCTGGGCTGCGGTTTCTGGGGTTTCGTGCTCTGGGCCGGCATCCATGACGCACAGCGCCATGGCGCCCAGGGGGAAAAGACCCCGCTGATGGACATCCCTGTCGCCCCCTTCCGCTGGCTGATCGTCGGCGCCACCGGCCTGCTGATTGCCGTGCTGGTGCTGCGCGCGCTGCAACGGTTCGCGCCCCGCACGGATGGAACCGGCCCCTCGACGCCCCAGGAGCATGCAGAATGACCCCCGTGGAAATGGGCCTGATCGGCCTCGCCGTCCTCTTCACCTTCCTGGCCTTCGGCATGCCCATCGGGTTCGCCATGGGCCTGGTGGGCGTGGTCGGCTTCGCCTCGCTGCTGACGGTGAAGGCGGTGCTGATCAAGGTCGGCGTGATCACCTTCGACCTGGCCACCAACTATGCCATCGGTACGGTGCCGCTGTTCCTCTTCATGGCGCATATCCTGTTCGCGTCCGGCATCGGCAAGGATCTGTACGATTTCGCGGCCCGCTGCCTGGGCCACCGGCGCGGCGGGCTGGCCATGGCCACGGTGGGCGCCTCGGCGGGCTTTGCCGCGGTCAATGCCTCGTCGCTGGCCACCACGGCCACAATGGGCCTGGTGGCCCTGCCGGAAATGCGCAAGCACGGCTATTCGCTGCCCCTGGCCTCGGGCTCGGTCGCGGCGGGCGGCACCATCGGCTCGCTGATCCCGCCCTCGGGGATGTTCATCATCTACGGCATCCTCACCGAAACCTCGATCGGCGACATGTTCGCCGCCGGGATCATCCCGGGCGTCCTGCTGGCGCTGATGTACATGACGGTGATCTGGATCCAGTGCCGGGTGAACCCAAAGGCAGGCCCCGCCGGCCCGCGCGCCAGCTGGGCCGACCGCTGGCAGGGGTTCAAGGGCTGCGGCGACGTGATCGTGCTGTTCCTCTTCGTCATGGGCGGGATCGTCGGCGGCCTCTTTACCCCGACCGAGGCCGGCGCCATGGGGGCCTTCGGCGCGCTCATCATCTCCGCCGTGCGGAAGCGGCTAACCTGGGCGCGGCTGGTCGATGCGGTCTACGAGACCTTCAAGACCACCGGCATGATCTTCGGCATCCTCTTCGGCGCGCTGGTCTTCAACGCCTTCATCACGGTCACCACGATCCCGATGCAGCTGACCGGCTGGGTGGCCGGCGCCGACCTGGCGCCGCTGGCGATCCTGCTGGTGATCCTGGCGGTCTATTTCTTCCTCGGGATGATCCTCGACGCCTCGGCGATGATGACCCTGACGGTGCCGCTGTTCTTCCCGCTGGTGACCGAGCTGGGCTACGACGCGGTGCTCTTCGGGGTGCTGGTGGTGCGGATGACCGAGATCGCCCTGATCACCCCGCCCGTGGGCATGAACGTCTACGTCCTGTCGGGCGTGGCGCGCGACATCCCGCTGTCGTCGATCTTTCGTGGCACTGCGCCCTTCGTGCTGGCCGACATGATCCACGTCACACTGCTGATCGCCCTGCCCATCCTGGTGCTCTGGCTGCCGTCGCTCTAGGCGCCCGCGCCCCAAAAATCCACCGATCTGACCCGACCGCCGGGGGCCCTGTGCCTCCGGCGGTGGCGCTTGTGGCCCTGCTCGGCCGTCAGGCCCGCCAAAATGCTTGCTCCCAGCACGCATATCGGCCACATTGTCGACAATCAGGGAGGAAACCATGACCAAGGTGATTCACGACCGCCGCGCCCCCGAGGGCACGGAGCGTTTCAGCAGGCGCCACGATTTCGACGCCGAGACGGACCCCTCGGACTTCGACGCGGCCCATGAACTGTTCAGCGATCTGCGCGCCCGCTGCCCCGTCGCCCACTCCAACGACATGGAGGGGTTCTGGATGCTGACCCGCTACGAGGACATCGAGACCGCGATGTCCGACCCGGCCCTCTACTCCACCGCCGTGCAGAACGTGGTGCCCCGCGTCGCCACCACCGGACGCCGCCCGCCGCTGCACCTGGATCCGCCGGAACACACGCCCTACCGCAAGGCCATCGCGCCACTGTTCCGCAAGGAACGGATGCAGCACTGGAACAAGGTGGTGCGCGAGATCTCGGACCGGCTGTTCAAGGACATCCCCGCCATGGGCCGCGCCGACATCTGCGGCGAGTTCTCCTTCCACCTGCCGATCCACGTCCTGGCCGAGTTCTTCATGATCTCGGAGGAAGGCGCCTTCCGCATCCGCAAAATCGGCCACGCCTTCAACCTGGCCCTGCAAACCAAGGATTTCGACGCGATCCAGAAGCATTCACTGGTGCTGTACGACATCGCCCAGGGGATCATCGACGACCGCAAGAAAAACCCCCGCGACCCCGGCGCAGACCCGGCCAGCGCCCTTCTGGCTGCGCGGGATTTCGACGGGGAACCTCTGCCCGACCAGGGCATCCTGGGCACCATTCGGCAGCTGCTGGTGGTGGGCATCATCGCCCCCACGACCTTCCTCGGCTCGGCCGCCGTGCATTTCTGCCGCCACCCCGAACACTTCCAGCTGCTGAAGGACCACCCGGAGAAAACGCCGCAGATCACCGAAGAACTGCTGCGCCTCTACACGCCCTATCGCGGCTTTGCCCGCACGCCGACGCGGGACGTGGAGATCGGCGGCGAAAAGATCTGCAAGGATGAGCCGATCGCGCTGTGCTTCACCTCGGCCAACCGTGACGAGACGGTGTTCGAATGCCCGCACGAGTTCCGCCTGGACCGCGACAACCCCAAGCCCGCCATCGCCTTCGGGCGCGGGCCGCACCGCTGCGCGGGAGAGCCGATCGGGCGGCTGATGATCGAGGCGGCACTGGAAAGCTGGGCCAAGTACTGCAACGGCTTCGAGGCCGATGGCCCCACGCCTATGACCACCTGGCCCGAATACGGCCCCTTCGCGGTGCCGGTCCGCTTTCTCTGAGCACACCTAGCGGGGCCCTAGCGGGCCTCGAACACCTCATCGGGCAGGCGCGCCACATGGGCGTTGCCGTCCCGCACATGGGTGCGCATGGCCACCTCGGCCGCCTCGGGCGCGCCCGCCAGGATGGCGGCGGTGATCACCCGGTGACCGCGGTTCGACCGGCCCACGGATTCCGCCACCTCCTCCCAAGGCATCTGCACCCGGATCAGCGGAATACGCACGCGCGTGATGAACTCCGAGGCATGCACATTGCCCGACAGTTCTTCGATCAGCCGGTGATAGGCGCGATTTTCCATACCGAAGGCATCTAGGTCGCCCGCCACCTCGGCCGCATCCATGCGCGCCTGCGCCGCCTCCAGCTCCTGACGCTGCACGTCGGTCAATGTCCGCTCGGCCGCCAGACGCGCCGCCAGCCCCTCCAGCACCTCACGCACGCGGCCCATCTCGATCAGCTCGACCCGTGAATAGCGCCGGACCAACACGCCGCGATTGGCCACGAACTCCAGGTAACCCTCGCCGGTCAGCATGCGAAAGGCCTCGCGCACGCGTCCGCGCCCGACCCCGAACTCCTCCGCCAGATCCATCTCGATCAACCGCTGTCCCAAGCCGTAGCCACCACTGAGGATTCGGCCGCGCAGCGCCGCCGCGATTCCCTCCGAACTCAGATCCTGTTTCGGCATGTCGTCCGCCATCCTGCGCCTCCCCCACGGGCTGTTCGGGCCATCATCTCGCGAATGGTCGACAAAGGCCAGCGCAAGATTGTTGACAATGAGAGGCAGTGATAGGACACTCAGGACACTAAAGGAGCGGCCCGCGACCGGGTTGCAGGGAGGAAAAATGAAACATCTGACACCGCGCCGCCGCGCGGCAGTGATGGGTGCGTCCGCGCTCGCGCTGCTCGCCGCCTCACCGGGGACGGCGGAGACACTGACCGTCGCCATCCCCACCTTCTCGGAACAGACCATGACCCCTTGGGCGGGGTCGGGTCAGCGCAAGACATACCTCGACCTGGTCTACGATTACCTCGTCTACCTGGATGCCGACGGCAACGCGCAGCCGGGCCTCGCCACCAGTTGGGAGATGAAGAACGAGGGCCAGACCTGGACGTTCCACCTGCGCGAGGGCGTGCCGTTTTCCGACGACAGCTGCGGCACCGTCACCGCCGAGGACGTGGCCTATTCCATCGAGCGGATCATCGACGAGGACAGCCGCGCCGGCCCCGCCTCGACCATGCGCCGGGTGATCGACAGCGCCGAGGTGGTGGATGAACACACGGTGCGCCTGAACCTGAAGGCCCCCGACTTCCTGCTGGCCACCGGCTACATGGGCGAGGCCCAGCAGGTCGGCATCGTTTGCAAATCCTACATCGAGGCCCAGGGCGAGGGCGCCGACAGCGCCATGCCCGTCGGCAGCGGTCCCTATGTGGTGTCAGAGTCCGTCGACGGATCGGAGATCACCCTGTCGCTGCGCGAAGGCGTCGAGCACTGGCGGGTCTCACCCGATTTCGACACGATCAGCTTCAAGGCCGTGCCGGAGGAGGCCACGCGCGTGGCCATGCTGCAGGCGGGCGAGGCCGACATCGCCCCGGTCAGCTTCGACTCGATCCCGGGCCTGGAAGGCAGTGACCTGCGGATCGTGTCGGCCGAGAAGACCTGGTCGCCGGTGATCCGCCTGGGCGGCATCGTCCAGACCGACCCCGAGAGGTTCAACCCCGACAACCCCTGGGCCGACGTGCGGGTGCGCCAAGCGATGAACTATGCCGTCGACAAGCAGACCATCATCGACGAGCTGTTCCAGGGCGAGGGCACCGTGGCCAACGGTGACACGCCCATCGCCGCCTGGGATTCGGTCGAGCCCTACCCCTACGATCCCGAGCGCGCCCGCGAATTGCTGGCCGAGGCGGGCTACGCGGACGGCTTCGACATGACGTTGAAGACCTTCACCACCACGCCCGGCGCGGAACTGCCGCTGATGGCCGAGGCGGTGGCGCTTTACTGGGCGGACGTGGGCATCAACGTGACGATCGAACCCGGCGACTGGCCCTCGATCCGCGCCGAATGGACCTCGGGCAAGCCGCTGGACTTCGCCATGACGCACCGCGGCTTCCCCTTCGCCAACCCCGAAAACGGGGTCGAGGCGGGCTTCTCGACCAAGTCGCTCTTCGCCTCCTTCACCTCGGACACGCTGGAAGAGAAGCTGGCGGGCCTCGGCGCCGAGACGGACCCGGCCAAGCGCACCCAGCGGCTGACAGACATCGGCCAGTACCTGCGCGACGAGGCCGCCAACGTCTTCATGGTGCTGGCCAACGAACCCTACGGCGTCGGGCCGCGCGTGGGCGACTGGGGGATCGACACCTCCTACGTATACAACTTCGACCAGGCGGAACTGGCCGAGTAACGGCCCCGTCCCGCCACGGGCGGTGGCTTTGTCGCCGCCCGTCGCAAGGAACCGGCGCGACATCCCCGGCACGGCCTACCCCGTGCCCGCGCCCCCAGCGAACAGGTTTCCCATGCTGAAACATCTTGCCGGCAGGCTGGCCGAGGCGCTGGTGGCGCTTCTGCTGATGAGCCTCGTGATCTTCCTTCTCAGTCGGGTCATCGGCGACCCGGTGGCGCTGCTGCTGTCGGATAGCGCGACCGAGGCCGACCGCCAGATGCTGATTGCCCAGCTGGGCCTCGATCAGCCCGGCTGGCGGCAATACCTGACCTTCCTCGGCAATGCCCTGAAGGGCGATTTCGGCCAATCCGTCACCGCCGGGCGCGAGGATGCGCTGCACCTGGTGCTGTCGCGCCTGCCCGCCTCGCTGTCGCTGGCCGGGATCGCGCTGCTGTTCACGCTGGTCGTGGGCATCCTGCTGGGCGTGCTGGCCGCCGTCACCCGCGGCACCGTGGCCGACCTGGCCGTGCGCCTGCTGGCCCTGCTGGGTCAGTCCGCCCCCAGCTTCTGGCTGGGCATCATGCTGATCTATCTCTTCGCGGTGAAACTGGGCTGGCTGCCCACCTCGGGCTTCGGCGGCGCCGTCTACTACGTGCTGCCCGCCCTGACGCTGGGGCTGTTCACCCTGGCCGCCATCACGCGACTGGTGCGCGCCTCGATGCTGGAGGCGCTCGGCTCGGAATACGTGAAGCTGGCGCGCATCAAGGGCGTTTCGGAATGGGCGGTGGTGCTGCGCCATGCGCTCGGCAATTCGCTGATCCCGGTGGTGACCTTCATGGGCACCTTCTTTGCCACGATGATCACCGGCGCGGTGGTGGTCGAAACCGTCTTCGCCTGGCCCGGCATCGGGCGACTGGCCTACGAAAGCATCATGGCCCGCGACTTCCCCGTCATCCAGACCGTCGTGCTGGTCATCACCGCCTTCTTCATCCTGGCGAACCTGATCGTCGATCTTCTGTACCTCGCCATCGACCCGCGGATGCGGGCGCGCAGCTGAGCGGCGCGAAAGGACCCATCATGCCCCGTGACCTGTCTTTCAAATTCGCCCTCGGCCTGCTGATCCTCTTCGCGATCGTGGCGCTGATCGGGCCGTTCTTCCTGGAACATGACCCGCTGCGCGGCTCGCTGCGCGCGCGCCTCGACCCGCCCGCCTGGGCGCCCGAGGGGTCGGCCACCCACCTTCTGGGCACCGACCGACTGGGCCGGGACGTGCTGGCGCGCATCGTGCAAGGCGCGCGGATTTCGCTGGCCGTCTGCGTCGTAGTCATTGCCATCGCCGGCACCATCGGCACCGCACTCGGCACCCTGTCGGGCTATGTCGGCGGCTGGCTGGACAGGGTCCTGATGCGGGTGGTCGACCTGGCGCTGTCGCTGCCCGTCATCCTGCTGGCGCTACTCTTTGCCGCCGTCGTCGGGCCGTCTTTCCTGAACATCGTCATCGTCATCTCGCTGGTGCTCTGGTCGCAATATGCCCGCATGTCGCGAGGCGAGACGCTGCGAGTGAAGAACGAAGATTACGTCGACCTTGCCCGCACCTCGGGCCTCGGCCACGCCGCGATCATCTTTCGCCACGTGCTGCCCAATATCGCGCCATCGCTGATCGTCGTGGCGACCCTGCAGGTCGGCGTCGTCATCATCCTGGAGGCCTCGCTGTCCTTCCTGGGCGTGGGCGTGCCGCCACCGAACCCCAGCTGGGGCGGCATGGTGGCCGAGGGCCGCAGCTACATCGTTTCCGCCTGGTGGGTCTCGGCCCTGCCCGGCCTGGCCATCGTGCTGGTCGTCATGGCCGTCAACGTGGTGGGCGACGCCCTGACCGACCGCATCAACCCGGGCCTAAAAGGACGTGGCGCATGACCGATCCCCTTCTTTCCATCCGCGACCTGACGGTGCGCGTGGGCAAAAGGGCGGACGCGCCCTCGATCCTCGACAAGGTATCGCTGGACCTGATGCCGGGCGAAACCCTGGGGCTGGTCGGTGAAAGCGGTTCGGGCAAATCCACTCTGGGCATGTCCGTGCTGCGGCTGACCTCGCCCACGCTCACCGCCGGCACCACCGGGCGCATCGCCTGGAAGGGCGACGACATCCTGACCATGCCGAACCGTAAGCTGCGCCATATCCGGGGCGAAGAGATCTCCATGATCTTGCAGGACCCCATGGCCTCGCTGAACCCGGTGCAGTCCATCGGCACCCAGCTGCAGGAGGCCTTGCGGCGCGGCGGCAAGCGCAACCTGTCGGCTGCGGCCGAGGCGGCGCTGTCAGAGGTCAATATCCCCTCCCCCGCGGAGCGGCTGCGCGCCTTCCCACACCAGATGTCGGGCGGGATGCGGCAGCGCATCGTCTCGGCCATCGGGCTGGCGCAGGACCCCGAGCTGCTGATCTGCGACGAGCCGACCACGGCGCTGGATGCCACCATCCAGTACCAGTTCCTGGAGCTGCTGAAGGCGCTGCGCGCGGCGCATCACATGGCGATGCTCTTCATCACCCATGACTTCGGCGTGGTGGCCCGGATCTGCGACCGGGTGGCAGTGATGTATGCGGGGCGCATCGTGGAGACCGGCCCGGTGGCCGAGATCTTCGCCCGGCCCGCGCACCCCTACACCAAGGCGCTGCTGGCCTCGGTGCCTTCCACCGGCCACGCGCCGCATCGCCTGCCGGTGATCGAAGGCGCCCCGCCCGCCGTGGGCCACCGCCCCGAGGGCTGCCCCTTCCACCCGCGCTGCGCCGCCGCCTCGGCCCATTGCCGCCAGGCCCCGCCCCGGACGGAGCTGCGCCCGGGCCACACCCTGAATTGCTGGCATCCGCAGGAGCACCCCCATGAAATCGCCTGATCGCGCCCTTCGCGTCGTGCCCAGCCCAGAAACCCCGCCCCGCGCCGCACCCGCCGGCCCCGCCATCCTGGAAACCCGCCGCCTTGGCCGGGCCTTCAAGGTGCGCGGCGGGCTGTTGCATGCCCTGTCGGAGGTCACGCTAGCCTGCACGCCGGGCACCTCGCTGGGGATCGTGGGGGAATCGGGCTGCGGGAAGACCACGCTGAACCGGCTGCTGCTGGCCCTGGACCAGCCAACCAGCGGGGCGGTGATGTTCAAGGGCAAGCCCCTGTCAGACCTGAGCCGCCCCGAGCTGCGCGCCTATCGCCGCGCCGTGCAGCCAGTGTTCCAGAACCCCTATTCCTCGCTTTCGCCCCGGATGAAGGTGCGCCGCATCATCGCCGAGCCGCTGTCGGCCTCGGGCGAGATGACCCGGGCCGAGATCGACGCGCGGGTGATCGAGGTGCTGGAACAGGTGGGCCTGTCAGCCGACGTGGCCGAGCGGCTGCCGTCCGAGTTCTCGGGCGGTCAGCGTCAGCGGATCGCCATCGCGCGGGCCCTGGCCTCGCGTCCCGAGCTGCTGCTGCTGGACGAACCCGTCAGCTCTCAGGACATCTCGATCCAGGCGCAGATCCTGAACATCCTCAAGGACTTGCAGGAAGACTACGGGCTGGCCACGCTGTTCGTCAGCCACGACTTGGCCACCGTGCGTTTCATGTGTGACGAGGTGGTGGTGATCTACCTCGGCCGGGTGGTGGAACGCGGCCCCGCCGCGCGCATCTGCACCCGCCCCGATCACCCCTATACCGCCGCCCTGCTGGCCGCTGCCCTGCCCGCCGACCCCGCCGCGCCGCCCACGGCCACGCCGCCCATGGGCGAGCTGCCCTCGCCGCTGAACCCGCCTTCGGGCTGCGCCTATCACACCCGCTGCCCCTTCGCGCAGGAGGTCTGCAAGCGCGACCGCCCCGCTTTGAAGGAAACCCCGCGCGGCCAGGTCGCCTGTCACCGGGTCACGGCGGAGGGTTGGACATGAGCCTGCGCTTTGTCGCCGTGGGCGACGTGGCCCCGGATCGCGACGATCCGGCGTCCATCTTCGACGCCGTGCGCGACCGGCTGACCGCTTCGGACCTGGGTTATTGCCAGTTGGAGGTGAACCTGACCACGCGCGGCACCCGGATGCCCCAGGCCCGCCACACCATGCGCGGCAAGCCCGAGATCGCCGAGGCCCTGGTCGGCGCCGGGCTGGAGGTGGTCAGTTTCGCGGGCAACCACACGATGGACTGGGGCCCCGAAGGCATGTTCGATACGCTTGCCAACCTGGAACGCGCCGGCGCGCATCACATGGGCGCCGGCGCCACCATCGCCGAGGCCCGCGCCCCGGTGATCGTCGAGCGGGGCGGTATCACAGTGGGGTTCCTGTCCGTGAACTCGATCCTGCCCGCCAACTACTGGGCGGAGGAGGACAAGCCCGGCTGCGCCCCCATGCGCGGCCATACGATTTACGAGCAAATCGAGACGGACCAGCCCGGTACCCCCGCGCGCATCCATACCTTCCCGCACCGCGAGGATCTGGCTGCACTGGTGGCCTCGATCCGCGATCTGAAGGCGCAGGTCGACGTGGTGATCCTGTCGCATCACGCGGGCATCCATTTCGTCCCTGCCGTGATCCCCGACTATCAGCGCGACGTGGCCTTCGCCGCCATCGACGCGGGCGCCGACATGGTGCTGGGCTGTCACGCGCACATCCTGAAGGGGATGGAGTTCTACAAGGGTCGGCCGATCATCCATTCCCTCGCCAACTTTGCGCTGGATCTGAAGATGGACGCGAAACATGCGGCCTCGAAGGGATTCCGCGAGATCCAGAAGCTGAACCCCGACTGGGTGCCGGATCTGGACAGCAGCTATAATTTCCCGCCCGACAGCGCGATGTCGATGATCGTGGAATGCACGCTAGACCGGGGCGGGGTGCAGGACCTGCGGCTGGTGCCCGTCTGGATCGAGCGGGATGCCGTGCCGCGCATCGTTCCGCCCGAGAATCCGCGGTTCGACCGCATTCTGGCCTATCTGCGCGAGATCACCGCCGAAGCGGGGCTGGGCACCACCTACACGCCCGAAGGCGACCGGTTTCGTCCCTACCTGGGCGCATGAGCCTGACCCGGACAGTCGCCACGCGGGCGCTGGCGATCCACGCCTTGCCGCCCCGCGCCGCCAATGCGGCGCGGCTGTCGCTGCTGGACGGGCTGGCCACCATGGCCGCCGCCGTGACGCTGGAACCCGCCACCCGGCCCTTCGCCGATATGGCGCGCGGCCCGGGCGCCGCGACGCTGCTGGCCGGCGGCACCGCCCCGCCCGGGCTGGCCGCGCTGGCCAATGGCGTCCTGTCCCACGCGCTGGACTTCGAGGACACCTTCGACGCCACCGGCATGCACCCGAACGCCGTCGCCATCCCCGCCCTCCTGGCCCTGGCCGAGGCCGAAGGCGTCTCGCTGACCAACCTTCCGACATCGCTGGCGCTGGCCTGCGACCTGACCTGCCGGATCAGCCTGTCCCTGGCCGACGACCCCGCCGCACATGGCTGGTATCACCCGCCGATGATAGGCTGCGCCGGGGCGGCCGTGGGCGCGGCGCACCTGCTAGGCCTATCGCCCGATCAGGCCGTCGCGGCGGTCTCTCTCGCGCTGGTGCAGTTTTCGCTGACCGACGCGCTGAAACGCAGCCCGACCAGCGACCTGCGCGCGGTGCGTGACGGTTTCGCCGCCCGGGCGGCGGTCGAGGGCGCCCTGCTGGCCCGCGCCGGCGTCACCGGCACCACGGATCCACTGGCCGAGGCAGGCGGGTTGGGGCCGCTGCTGACGGGCAGCCAGCTGCAGGCGACCGCCTTCGACGATTTGGGCCATGTCTTTCATGGGGAGCACGTCACGCTGAAGCTCTGGCCCTGCTGCCGGGGGACGCACCCGGCCACCGCTCTTGGCCTGGCGCTGCGCGCCGAAGGCATAGCTCCCGAAACGCTGGCGGCTGCCGCCTTCACCCTGACCCCACCCGACGACATGCTGTTTCACCCGCTGGCAGATCGGCAACGGCCAAGCTCGGCCATCGGGGCCAAGTTCTCGATCCCCTATTGCTTCGCCCATGCCTGGCGGCGGGGCGCACCCAGTTTGGCCGCCTTCGCCGGCGGTCCGCGCAACGACCCCGGGACCCTGGCTTTGGCCGCGAAAATCGCCATGCGGGACTGCGCGCCGGGGCTGAAACCTGCCGCCCACCTGCGCTTCGCGGACGGGCGGGAGGAGACCCGCCCCCTCCCGGCCCCGCCTGTCCTGCCCGCCGGGACGGCGCAATTGTCGGACCTCAGGGCGAAGCTTGCCGATTGCCGTGCCCATGCCCCTGCGGCGGCCCGGCCCTTGCTGGGCGCTCTGACCGAAGACGCCCTGCCTGAGAGCTTGGCGCCCCTGCTGACGCCCCTCCGGTCATGAAAGAGGGGAGGCCATCGACCTCCCCTCGCACCAGGTCCCTGCAACAGGTCAGTCCCGGAACAGGGCCTCGATATGGGCCGGGCCGACGGGGCGGATACGTGTCGGGTTCAACGCCTTGATGGCGTAGTAGCCCCGGGTGATGTGATCCATGTTCACCGTTTCGCGGATACCCGGCAGGTCCAGCACCCGCTGCGTGTAGGTCCAGAGACGGGGATAGTCCTTCACCTGCCGCAGGTTGCACTTGAACACCCCATGGTAGGCCGCGTCGAAACGGATCAGCGTGACGAAGGTACGCAGGTCGGTCTCCGTCAGGCGCTCGCCGAAGAGGTAGGGCCCCTCGGCCAGCCGGTCCTCCAGCATGCTGAGCGTCTCGAACACGCCAGCCACGGCCTCGTCATAGGCCTCCTGGCTGGAGGCGAAACCGGCCTTGTAGACGCCATTGTTGAAGCGATCGTAGACTTGGGCGTTCAGCGCGTCGATCTCCGGGGCCAGGTCTTCGGGGTAGAGGCGCAGATCGGAAGGCACCAGCCCCTCGAAGGCGGTGTCGAACATCCGAACGATGTCGGCGCTTTCGTTGTTCACCAGCACGTCGCGCTTCATGTCCCACAGAACCGGCACGGTGGCGCGACCGTTCACATGGGGATCGGCGCGGGTGTAAAGCTCATGCATGTAGCGGGCCCCGTGCTGAGGGTCCTCGTCGGCGCCCGGATAGCCGCCGAACTCCCACCCCTGCGGCCCCAGCACGGGGTTCACCACGGTCACGGGAACGATCTCCTCCAACCCCTTCAACTTGCGCGCCATCAGCGTGCGCGAGGCCCAGGGGCAGATATAGGCAACGTAAAGGCGATAGCGCCCTGCCTCGGCCGGGAAGCCGCCCTCGCCCGTCGGGCCGGCGGACCCGTCCGGCGTCACCCAGTTGCGGAAGGTCGAGACCTGGCGCACGAACCGCCCCTTGGCGTCCGCCTTCTGAACCGGGTCCCAGTCCTTGGTCCATTTGCCATCTACCAGCATCTCTGTCTCCTTCGGATCGTCATTGCGTCTGTTGCGGCCCCGGGCCGCGCGGGCCCGGGGAAGGTCATATGGGGGCGTCAGTAGTAGACGAAGCTGCGCATCGAGACCGAGCCGAGGTCGATGTCATCAGTCATGAACAGCAGGCTGTCCCTGGCATCCGCCGCCCCCGCCACGGTCAGCGCAGGCAGGTAGTGGTCGACCGAGGGGTGCGCCATCTGCAAGAGCTTGCCCAGCTTGCCGCGGTCGGCCAGCGTGTCGATGTCCCCCGCCCCAAGCCGGTCGGCAAAGAGGCCGTCAAACTCCTCGGCCCAGTCCCAGGCCGCGGCGCCCTTGTCCCAGCGAACGGCCCGCAGGTTGTGCACCACGTTGCCCGAGCCAAGGATCAGCACGCCACGGTCGCGCAGCGCCCGCAGGGCCTGGCCGATCTCGACGTGGTGCGGCAGGTCCTTGGTCATATCGATCGACAGCTGGAACACCGGCACATCGGCACCCGGGTAGAGGAACTTCAGCACCGACCAGGCGCCGTGGTCCAGGCCCCAGGTCTCGTCGCCCTCGGCATGGTGGCTGGCCAGGATCGACACGACCTCCTTCGCCACGTCGGGCGCGCCGGGGGCCGGGTATTGCTGATCAAACAGCTGCTGCGGGAAACCGTAGAAATCGTGGATCGTCTGCGGCATGGCCGAGACGTTGACCAGGGTGGATCCCCGGGTCATCCAGTGGGCCGAAACCACCAGGATCGCCTGGGGCCGCGGCAGGGTTTCCCCCAGCTTGGTCCAGCTGCGGGAATATTCGTTATCCTCGATCGCATTCATGGGCGAGCCGTGGCCGAGGAAGACCACCGGCAGCCGGTCGGAACGTTGCAGGCCCTCGGCCAGCTTCCGCAGATCCTGTGCAATGGACATGGGTCCGATCCTTTCCTCCTGGGGCGCCGGGTCGGGTCGACCGCCGCGCGCCCTGTGGTTTCGTGTTGCAGGCAAGATGCCCCTTGCGACGCTCGAATGAAATGGGGAGGATATGGAATGACTACGACCGATTTGTTCCGAATGGAAATGGCATGGACCTGATCGACGGGCTGCGCGCCTTCGTGGCCACGGCCGAAACCGGCTCCTTCACCGCCGCCGCCGACCGGCTGGGGCTGTCGAACCGGCTGACCTCGAAATACGTGGCGGAGCTGGAGGAACGGCTGGGCACGCGCCTGTTGCAACGCACCACCCGGCGTGTCGGCATCACACCCGCGGGCGAGACACTGCTGGCCCGCGCCCCCGCCCTGCTGGGCGAGATGGAAGCGATGCTGCAATCGGTGACCGAGGACAGCCGCGGCTTTTCCGGCACCCTGCGCATCTCCGCCCCCGTGACCTTCGGTGAGGTCTACGTGGCGGGCCTGCTGGCGCGCTTTGCCGCGCCGCATCCGGAACTGACGATCGACCTGCGTCTCAGCGATGCCTATGTCGACCTGGCGGCCGAGGGCGTCGACCTGGCCTTCCGCGTGGGCGACACGGCCATCCCATCGCTCAAACGCCGGCGCCTGGGCCAGATCGGCAGCCTCGCCGTGGCCGCGCCGGCCTACCTGGAGGAGCATGGCACGCCCGAGACCCCGCAGGATCTGGCCGGGCATCAGTGCATCGCCGACACCAACCGCGCCGATCCGGCCCGCTGGGTCTTCCTGCACGAGGGGCAGGAGGTGGTCGCCCCCATCGCCTCCCGCTTCCTAGTCAATTCGGCCCGCGCCGCGCGTGACATGGCAGAGGCAGGGCGCGGCATCGCCTATTGCCCGCGTTTCATCCTGACGCAGGCCCTGGAGGCCGGGCGGCTGGTGCCCCTGCTGCCGGGCTACGAAGGCCTGCCGCACCCCCTGCACGTGGCCTACCTGGAGGGCCGCGCCCTGCCGCCCAAGCTGCGCGCGCTGATCGACTTCGCGGTGAAGGACGTGCACCAGGCCCCTGACCTGTAGGGCGCGGCACGCAGGCGGAGGAGGAGCGCATCAGTTCAGCGCCGCACCCGGTGACCGACATTGCAGACGGGGAACACTCGGGGCGTTGAAGGACTGCCCGCTTCCGTTTCTCTTTGCCAGAAGCTCCCCTCAGCCAACGGCGCGGGCCAGGTATTGCGCGGTGAAAAGATCCAGATGCGCGCCGCCGGCGTTCTTGCACACCGTGATCTCCGCGTCGCTGCGACGGCCCGGATGGCGGCCCGCGCAAAGGTCGAAGAAATCCGCCTCGACCCCGGGCACGAGCCCTTCGGCCACCGGATCTATCCCGTCACCGGACAGGGCGAAGACGGGACGATTGTCGGCGTAGATGCGCCCGGCGCGGCGCAGGGTCTCGGCATCGGCCTCGCGCATGTCGGGGCGGTAGGCCCCCACGAGGTCCACATGCGCGCCGGGTTTCAGGCATCGACCGTCGATCAAGGGCTGGGTCGCCATGGTGACCGTGCTGACGATGTCGGCCTGTGGCAGAGCCTGGGTGAAGGCGTCGACCGCCTCGACGGCCAGCCCCGGGCGCGCCAGCTGCTCCGCCATCGCCTCGGCCCGCACCCGTGTCCGGTTCCAGATCAGCACGCGCCGGATCGGACGGACAGCGCAGATCGCCTCAACCACATGGGGGGCCAGCCCGCCGGCGCCGGCAATGGCCAGCACCTCCGCCTCCGGGCGCGCCAGAAGATCGACCCCAAGCGCGGAATCCGCCGCCGTCTTGCGGTAGGTCAGTGCCGCCCCGTCGCAGCTGAGGATCGGGCGTCCCGTCTGCCCGTCGAACAGCACCACCAGCCCCTGCACCGAAGGTTCCGGTGGCAGACGGCCCGGGTTGCCGGGGAAGACGCCGACCAGCTTCACCGCCACCGCCCGACCAGCGGACCAGGCGGTCAGGTTCACGAACTGGTCGCCGCCACCGTCCGGGGCATCGAAATGGCGGGCATCACTGAGAGGCATCTCCTGCGTGGCATGCGCCATCCGCAGGGCCTCGACCAGACCGCGCCAGGGCAGCGCCGCATGCACCGCCTCCGCATCGAAATACTGCATGCCCCACCCCTCTGCCGTGCCGCGTCACAGGGATGTTCCCCCTGTGGCGAGCGAAGGCAAGGGTGGCGGGACCTGAGGACCCCGCCTCGGGCCGTACCTGCCGAAAGGATGACCAGGGCCGGCCACAATCCCCGGCCAGCCCCCGCCGGGATCCGCCGAACCGCCTTGTCCCCGCGCCGCTGCGGCGGTACCGCAGGACACACCCCCAGGCCGCAGAGGACCATCATGCTGAAAACGCCGGAAACCCCGCTCGTCGTCGCCCATTGGGGCAGCTTCCGCGCGGAATTGGAAAACGGCCGCCCCACACGCCTGATCCCCCTGGCCCAGGACCCGGACCCCTCGCCCTTGGGCGACAGCATGATCGAGGGGCTGAACGCGCCGTCCCGCATCCGCAGGCCCGCCGTGCGGGCCTCTTTCCTCGCCGCGCGCGAGGCCGGCAAGATCGAGACCCAAGGCGCCGGGCGCGGGCGCGAGCCCTTCGTCGAACTGCCCTGGGACGAGGCGCTGGACCTCGCGGCGCAGGAGATCGAGCGGGTCCGGCAACAGCATGGCAACCGCGCCATCTATGGCGGTTCCTACGGTTGGGGCTCTGCCGGGCGGTTCCACCATGCGCAAAGCCAGGTGCACCGCTTCCTCAACAGCGTCGGCGGCTACACCCGGTCGGTGCAGAACTACAGCTATGCCGCCGGGGATACGATCGTGCCCCATGTGATCGGGTCGAAACGCGGGCTGGTCAGCCACCACACCTCCTGGCCGCGCATCGCGGAAACGACGGAGACGCTGGTGATGTTCGGCGGCGTGCCGGCGAAGAACGCACAGATCTGCTCGGGCGGGCTGTCGCGGCACATCCTGACCGAGAACCTGGAGCGGCTGCGGGCCCGCGGCGCGCGGATGATCTCGATCTCGCCCATCCGCGACGACACCGTGGTCGACGGCGTCGAATGGCTGCCCCTGCGCCCGGGCACCGACACAGCGCTGCTGCTGGCCATGGGTCATGTGCTGCTGGGCGACGGCCTGGCCGACCGTGCCTTCCTGCAAAGCCACACCACCGGCGCCGCTCAGCTGGAGGCGCATATCCTGGGCCAGGACGACGGCACGCCCAAGACGCCGGACTGGGCCGCCGGTATCACCGGCATCCCCGCCGAAAGTATCGCGGATCTGGCGCGGACCATGGCTGCCACCCGCAGCTTCGTCATGATGGCCTGGTCCCTGCAACGCTCTGACGGAGGCGAACAGCCCTACTGGGCCGCCATCGCCCTGGCGGCGATGCTGGGCCAGATCGGCCTGCCCGGCGGCGGCTTCGGCTTCGGCTATGCCTCGACCAACGGCATCGGCAACCTGCGCCCCGCCTTCTCTTTCCCGGCGCTGCCGCAGCTGTCGAACCCGGTGACCGATCATATCCCCGTCGCCCGCATCGCCGACGCCCTGCTGGAGCCCGGCGCGCCCTACCCGTTCAACGGGGCCGAGCGGCACTATCCCGACCTGCGGCTGATTTACTGGGCCGGGGGCAACCCCTTCCACCACCACCAAGACCTGAACCGGCTGGCCCGCGCCTGGCAGCGGCCCGAGGCGGTGATCGTCAACGAAAGTTGGTGGAACCCGCTGGCGCGGCACGCCGACATCGTCTTCCCCGCCACGACGGCGCTGGAACGCAACGACATCGCCTATTCCAGCTACGACCGCTTCATCTCTCCCAGCCACGCGGTCGCCCGGCCCCATGCGGAGGCGCGGGACGACTACGCCATCTTCGCCGGGCTGGCCGAGCGCCTGGGCGCGGGGGAGAAATTCACCGAAGGCCGCGACCCCGAGGGCTGGCTGCGCCATCTCTACGCGCGCGGGCAACGGGTGGCCGAAGCCGCCGGACAGAGCCTGCCCGAGTTCGACGATTTCTGGACCGGCCCGCAGATCCTGCTGGAGCCAACCGAGGACAGCCGCCACGGCGACCTGATGCAGGCCTTCCGCGCCGATCCCGAGGGCGCGCCGCTGACCACGCCGTCGGGCCGGATCGAGCTTTATTCCCGCACGATTGCCGGGTTCGACTATGACGACTGCCCGCCGCATCCGACCTTCCTGCCGCCGCAGGAATGGCTGGGATCCGAGGCGACCGCGCATTTCCCGCTGCATCTGATGTCGAACCAGCCGGCCACGCGGTTGCACAGCCAGTACGACATGGCCGGCGTGTCGCGCGCCTCGAAGGTCGAGGGGCGCGAGGTGATGCGCATGCACCCCGATGACGCTGCCGCGCGGGGGCTGAAAACCGGGGACGTGGCCCGCGTTTTCAATGATCGCGGCGCCTCCCTGGCGGCGGTGGAGACCTATGACGGATTGCTGCCCGGGGTGGTGCAACTGTCCACGGGCGCCTGGTGGGATCCCGATCCGACCGCACCCTCGGATGCGCTGCCGCTGGACCGGCACGGCAACCCCAATGTGCTGTGCCCGGACCGGCGCACCTCGAAGCTCAGCCAGGGGCCGTCGGCCCATTCCTGCCTGGTTGAGGTGGAGGCCTTCACGGATCCTCTGCCCCCGGTCGAGGTCTTCGATCAGCCCCGTTTCACCGGCCGCGACTGACCCTTCGTGCGGCAAGGGGTGCGGCCGTCCCAGTTCGTGCTATGAACCTGCCTGAAGGGATGGCGGGACGGCTGCGGCCGGCCTGCGGCGCAGCCCCGTTGACATGAATCACATGCGCGTCAATTATTTTCGCGCGTAAACTTACTTAAGCCGCAGGCGCGGTCAGGGACGGCTGAATGGGTCAGGAAAGAGTTCGCACGATGGAGGAGCTGGCCACGGTCAGCGGCATTTCCCGTCCCACTTTGTCGAAGTATTTCAACGATCCGACATCGGTGCGGCAATCCACCAAGATCCGCATCGAGGCGGCGCTGGAACGCTACGAGTACACCCCCAATGTCCACGCCATCAACCAGAACCGCCACCTGACGCGGAACATCGGGATCGTGGTCCCCTTCCTTGCGGACCCCTTCTTTGCCGAGATGGCGCGGAACCTGGAAATGCTCTGCACCTCGGCGGGATACAACCCGATCCTGCTCAGCTCCCACGGGGAACCGGACCGGGAGATCGCGAACCTTGAAAGCCTGCGCGGCATCCGCCCTGCCGGCGTCCTGCTGGGTCCCATCGGACGCCTGTCGCGGCGCGAGGCACTGGACGCCTTCTGCCGCGACGTGCCGACCGTCCTCTTCGACTGCGACGTCGAGGATGTGGGCGACGCGATGTTCGGCACGAACTACAAGCAAAGCACTGGTGTCATTGTGGAATATCTCGCCCGTACGGGCGAGCCACCGGCCCTTTTCGAGATGCGCAACGCCCCCAATCCGAACGCCAACAAGCGGCGCGCGGTCTACGAGGACACGATGCGCCGCCTGGGTCACGAACCGATGCTGCTGGTGGCCGAGGGCACCGGCTGGGCCTTCGAGGAAATCGCCCACCGCGAGGCCACCCGGATGATCGAAGAGCGCGCCCTGCCCACCAACACGGTGCTGTGCTCCAACGACCGACTGGCCATCGGCTTCCTCGCCGCCGCCTACGAACAGGGGCTTCGCGTCGGCATCGGCGATGGCCACGCCATGCGCATCGCCGGACACGACGACCACCCCGTCGCCCGCTTCACCTGCCCGGCCCTGACCACGGTGTCGCAGGACTATGACCGGATCACCGGGCGCAGCCTTGAAAAGCTTCTGGAAATCATCGCCGAAGGGGCCCGCCCGGAGGCGAAAATCTCCACGCTTTTCGACGGCACCCTGGTCCTTCGCAAGTCGGCGTAACTTTTCGCGCGTAAAATTTTAGGTTGACGCGAATCTGTGCATTGGCCTACCGCTACAGGCATCACATCCAATTCAGGGAGGATACGGATGTCACTGAAGCGCGTTCTCGGCGCCACTACGGCGCTTACCCTGTGCTCGGCTGCTGCCGCCTTTGCACAGGACACCACGATCACCATCGCCACCGTCAACAACGGCGACATGATCCGCATGCAGGGTTACACCGACCAGTTCACCGAAGAGACCGGGATCGGCGTGGAATGGGTCACGCTGGAGGAAAACGTGCTGCGTCAGCGCGTCACCACCGACATCACCACCAAGGGTGGCCAGTTCGACATCATGACCATCGGCATGTACGAGACCCCGATCTGGGGTGCGAACGGCTGGCTGGTGCCGCTGGACGACCTGTCGGAAGAGTATGACGTCGATGACATCCTGCCCGCCATGCGCGACGGCCTGAGCCATGACGGCACGCTCTACGCGGCGCCCTTCTACGGCGAAAGCTCGATGATCATGTACCGCACCGACCTGATGGAAGAGGCCGGGATGGAAATGCCCGACGCCCCCACCTGGGAGTTCATCCGCGAAGCGGCCGCCGCCATGGATGACGACGCCAACGACATCAACGGCATCTGCCTGCGCGGCAAGGCCGGCTGGGGCGAAGGCGGGGCCTTCATCACCGCCATGTCCAACTCCTTCGGCGCGCGCTGGTTCGACGAGGACTGGACCCCGCAGTTCGATCAGCCGGAATGGAAGGAAACGCTGTCCTTCTTCACCGACATGATGAACGAATCCGGCCCCGCCGGCTACGCCACCAACGGCTTCAACGAAAACCTGTCGCTGTTCCAGCAGGGCAAGTGCGGCATGTGGATCGACGCCACCGTGGCGGCCTCCTTCGTGACCAACCCCGAGGACTCCACCGTGGCCGACCACGTCGGTTTCGCCCTGGCGCCGAACAAGGAAGGCGTCGAGAAGCGCGGCAACTGGCTCTGGGCCTGGGCGCTTGGCATCCCGGCCGGTACGCAGAAGGCGGACGAGGCCAAGCAGTTCATCGAATGGGCAACCTCGAAGGACTACATCGAGCTGGTGGCCGAGAACGAAGGCTGGGCCAACGTGCCCCCGGGTGCGCGGACCTCTCTCTATGAGACGCCCGAATACCAGGAAGTGCCCTTCGCCGAGATGACGCTGAACTCGATCGAGGCCGCCGATCCGACCAACCCGACGGTCGATCCGGTGCCCTACGTCGGCGTGCAGTTCGTCGCGATCCCCGAGTTTGCCGGGATCGGCACCCAGGTGAGCCAGGAGTTCTCCGCCGTCTACGCCGGCCAGCAGTCGGTCGACGAGGCGCTGGAGAAGGCCCAGGCCATCACCCAGGAAGAAATGGAAGCCGCCGGCTACTGAGCCCCGCTCCCCCGCGGGCGGCGTGACTCCGCCGCCCGCATCCCCTGACGTTCCCGACCAACTGCGAGCCAGGCAAAACGCCTGACCGGAAAGGCTTCCCCGATGGCCACCCAGCATTCCCGCTCTGCCGCGCGCCTGATGATGGCCCCCGCCGTGATCCTGCTTCTGGGCTGGATGCTGGTGCCTCTGACCATGACGCTGTGGTTCTCCTTCCGCCGCTACCTGCCGCTGCGAGGCGGCGACCTGGGGTGGGCAGGCTTCGACAACTTCACCCGTTTCGTGACCTCCTCCGCCTTCTGGCCCAGCGTGCAGACGACGCTGGTGATCGTGGGCGGCGTCCTTGTTATCACCATCGTCCTGGGCGTCCTGCTGGCGCTGCTGCTGGATCAGCCGATGTGGGGCCAGGGCATCGTGCGCATCTTGGTCATCGCGCCCTTCTTCGTCATGCCCACCGTCTCGGCGCTGGTGTGGAAGAACATGTTCATGGATCCCACCAACGGGCTTCTGGCGCACCTGTGGCGCTTCTTCGGGGCCGATCCCATCGCCTGGCTGTCCGAGGTGCCCACCACCTCAATCGTGATGATCGTGTCGTGGCAATGGCTGCCCTTCGCCACGCTGATCCTGCTGACCGCCGTGCAGTCGCTGGACCGTGAACAGCTGGAGGCGGCGGAGATGGACGGGGCCAGCCCGCTGTCACGCTTCACCTACATCATCCTGCCGCACCTGGGCCGCGCCATCACCATCGTGCTGCTGATCCAGACGATCTTCCTGCTTTCGATCTTCGCCGAGATCTTCGTGACCACCGGCGGCGCCTTCGGCACCCGCACCCTGACCTACCTGATCTTCCAGCGCGTGCTGGAAAGCCAGAACGTGGGCCTGGGCAGCGCAGGCGGCGTCTACGCCATCATCCTCGCCAATATCGTCGCCATCTTCCTGATGCGCATCGTCGGCAAGAACCTGGACCGCTGAGGAGATCCCGCCCATGGCCCGTGCCGTCTCGACCCGCCGCAAGACCATCGCCACCGCCGCCGCCTGGGGCATCGGTCTGCTGGTCTTCTTCCCGATCCTCTGGACGATCCTCACCAGCTTCAAGACCGAGGCCCAGGCGATCGCGGATCCGCCGATCTTCCTCGGTTTCGACTGGACGCTGGAGAATTACCGCGTGGTACAGGAACGCTCCGACTACATGCGCTTCCTGTGGAACTCGGTCATCCTGGCGGGGGGCTCCACCATCCTCGGCGTCATCATCGCCGTGCCCGCCGCCTGGTCCATGGCCTTCGTGCCCAGCAAGCGGACCAAGGACATCCTGCTGTGGATGCTGTCGACGAAGATGCTGCCCGCCGTGGGCGTCCTCTACCCGATCTACCTGATCTGCATCCGCTTCGGCCTGCTGGACAGCCGCGCGGCGCTGGTGGCGATCCTGATGCTGATCAACCTGCCGATCATCGTCTGGATGCTCTACACCTACTTCCGCGAAATCCCGGGCGAGATCCTGGAGGCCGCGCGCATGGACGGGGCCGGGCTGAAGGAGGAGATCCTCTATGTCCTCACGCCCATGGCCGTGCCCGGAATCGCCTCGACCCTGCTGCTGAACTTCATCCTCGCCTGGAACGAGGCCTTCTGGACGCTGAACCTGACGGCGGCCAATGCCGCCCCGCTGACGGCCTTCATCGCCAGCTACTCCAGCCCCGAGGGCCTCTTCTACGCGAAACTTTCGGCGGCCTCGACCATGGCCATCGCCCCCATCCTCATCCTCGGCTGGTTCAGCCAGAAACAACTCGTGCGCGGCCTGACCTTCGGCGCCGTCAAGTAAAGGAACAGTTCAATGGGACAGATCACGCTCGAGCAAGTCACCAAGTCCTTCGGCGACGTCCAGGTCATTCCGCCCCTGGACCTGACCATCGAGGACGGAGAGTTCTGCGTCTTCGTCGGGCCATCGGGCTGCGGCAAATCCACCCTGCTGCGCCTGATCGCGGGGCTGGAGGATATCTCCTCCGGGGCGATCCGCATCGACGGCACCGATGCCTCTTCCACCCCGCCGGCGCGGCGCGGCCTGGCCATGGTGTTCCAGAGCTACGCGCTCTACCCGCATATGTCCGTGCGCCGCAACATCGCCTTCCCGATGAAGATGGCAGGCGTGCCGAAGGCCGAACAGGACAAGCGGATCGAGGCCGCGGCCAAGGCGCTGAACCTCACCGACTACCTGGACCGGCGCCCGGGCCAGCTGTCGGGCGGTCAACGCCAGCGGGTCGCCATCGGCCGCGCCATCGTGCGCGAACCCGCCGCCTTCCTCTTCGATGAACCGCTGTCGAACCTCGACGCCGCCCTGCGTGTCGGCATGCGGATGGAGATCGGCGAGCTGCACGCCAAGCTGAAGACGACGATGATCTACGTCACCCACGACCAGGTCGAGGCGATGACCATGGCCGACAAGATCGTCGTGCTGCGCGCCGGCAACATCGAACAGGTGGGATCGCCGCTGGAGCTTTACCGCAGCCCCCGCAACCTCTTCGTCGCGGGTTTCATCGGCTCGCCGAAGATGAACCTGCTGGAAGGCGAGGTGGCGGCAGCGCAGAACGCCCATACCATCGGCATCCGCCCCGAACATATCGACGTGGTCGACAGCGGGCCGTGGTCGGGCACCGTGGGCGTGGCCGAACACCTGGGATCGGACACCTTCCTGCACGTGCATGACACCGGCCTGGCCGAGACCGTGACCGTGCGCGCCACCGGCGAGGTCGGGTTGCGCCACGGCGACCGGGTGTCGCTGGCCCCGCGCGAGGATCTGATCCACCGCTTCGACGCCCAGGGTCTGCGGATCGACTGAGGCAGAGGCCAGGAAGGACCCACATCATGACCCAGGACCCCGTCCGTCTCGGCCGTGCCATGCTTGGCACCCTGCCCGAGGATATCGCCCGCCCCGGCTATGACGCGGCCGACCTCAGCCCCGGCATCGTGCATATCGGCACCGGCAACTTTCACCGCGCCCACCAGGCCTGGTATCTGCACCGTCTGATGCAGCAGGGGCTGGCCCAGGACTGGGCCATCATCGGCGCGGGTGTCCGTCCCGGTGACGCCGCCATGCGCGAGCGTCTTCTGGCCCAGGATTGCCTGACCACGCTGATCGAGCTGAGCCCCAAGGGCACCAGCGCCGAGGTCTGCGGCGCGATGATCGACTTCCTGCCCGTGGCCGAGGACAATGCGCCCCTGATCGCCCAGATGGCCGATCCCGCGATCCGCATCGTGTCGCTGACGGTGACCGAGGGCGGCTATTTCGTGAACCCCTCGACCGGGCACTTCGACCCGGCCCATCCCGACATCGCCCATGACGCGGCCAACCCGGAAACGCCCCGCACGGCCTTCGGCGCCATCGTCGCGGCCCTGCGCCTGCGGCGGGCGGCGGGCCACGGCCCCTTCACCGTGCAAAGCTGCGACAACCTGCGCGGCAACGGCGCCATCACCCGCGACGCGGTCGTCGGCCTGGCGCGCCTGTCCGACCCGGACCTGGCCGACTGGATCGAGGGCGCCTGCACCTTCCCCAACTCCATGGTCGACTGCATCGTCCCCGCCACCGGCCCGGCGGAGATCGAGGCCGCCCGCGCCTTCGGCATCGAAGACGCGGCGCCGGTGACGCATGAGAACTTCCGCCAGTGGGTGATCGAGGATGCCTTCTGCGCCGGGCGCCCGCCCTGGGACAAGGTCGGCGCGACCTTCACCGCAGAGGTGCATGACTACGAGGCGATGAAGATCCGCATCCTCAACGCCGGGCACCAGGTGCTGGCCAATGCGGGCGAACTGCTGGGCTGCGCCACCATCGACGACTGCATGAACGATTCCCGCATCGCCCCCTTCTGGCGCCGGGTCGAAACCACCGAGATCGTGCCGCATGTGGCGCCCGTGCCCGGCATGACGCCCGCGGCCTACATGCAGCTGATCGAGACCCGTTTCGCCAACCCCGCGATCCGCGACACCACCCGCCGCGTCGCCTTCGACGGATCATCGCGGCACGCGGGCTTCGTCCTACCGATCCTGCGCGACGCGCTGGACAAGGACGCCCCGGTGGAGGGGTTGGCCCTGGTCGAGGCGCTCTGGGCGCGGATGTGCGCAAGCACCCGCGAGGACGGCAGCGAGATCGCCCCCAACGATCCCCACTGGGATCAACTGCGCGCCACGGCCCTCATCGCGCGCGACAGGCCCGCCGCCTGGCTGGCCCAGCCCGCGACCTATGGCGACCTGGCCAAGGCGCCCCGTTTCGCCAAGGCATTTGATCGCTGGCTGCGTATGATCTGGGCCGAGGGCACCGAAGCCGCGCTGGCGGCCTACCTGGCCGGCGACGCAGCGGCCTGAGCTGCCCCTATGGAGCAGGGGCGCCGCCCCCCGGACATGCAAACGCCCGCCCCTTTCTTTCGGGGGCGGGCGTCTTTGAAATTGGCGACCGGGATCAGGCGAAGTGGATGGTCTTGCCTTCCAGGTAGTTGTCCAGCCCTTCGATCCCGCCTTCGCGGCCGTAGCCCGACTGCTTCACGCCGCCGAAGGGCATGGTCGGGTCGATGATATTGCCGTTGATCGTCAGGCCGCCCGATTTCACCCGGCGCGCGATCTGGTAGGCGCGTTCGCTGTCGGTGGAGTAGATCGCACCGTTCAGGCCGTAATCCGTGGCATTGGCCTTGGCGATGGCGTCCTCATCGTCCTTGTAGGTGATGATCGACACCACGGGGCCGAAGATCTCCTCGCGGGCGATGGTCATCTCGGGCGTGACATCGGTGAAGACCGTCGGCTCGAAGTAGAAGCCTTTCTCCATCCCGTCGGGCGTGCCGCCGCCCGTGGCGATCTTGGCGCCCTCTTCGAGGCCGGCCTTGATGTAGCCCTCGACCCGCTCCTTCTGGCGGCCCATGGCCAGCGGACCCATCTGGGTCGCCGGATCCGCCGGGTCGCCCACCTTGATGCCCTTCACCGCGCCGACGAAGAGGTCAGTGAACTCCTTCGCGCGGCTTTCCGGCACCAGGATCCGGGTCAGCGAGAAGCAGACCTGCCCGGTGATCGGCATGGTGTAGACCATCAGCGAGGGTAGCGCGGCCTCGAAATCGGCGTCATCCAGCAGGATCGCCGCCGACTTGCCGCCCAGTTCCAGCGAGACGCGCGCCAGGCGTTCGGAACAGACCGCCGCGATATGCTTGCCCGCCGCGGTGGAGCCGGTGAAGGCCACCTTGTCCACGTCGGTGTGGCGCACCAGGTAATCGCCCACCTCGCGCGCCGCCGGCACCAGGTTGAAGACGCCCGCAGGCAGGCCCGCTGCCTCGATGCACTCGGCCAGGATATAGGCCTCCAGCGGGGTTTCGGGCGAGGGTTTGGCCACGAAGGTACAGCCCGCCGCTAGACCGGCCGCGATCTTGTAGGTCAGCAGCACCATCGGCGCGTTCCACGGCGTGATCGCGGCGCAGACGCCCACGGGTTCCTTGGCCACCACCACACGGCCGCCATCGGCGCGTTCGCGTTCATCGGTGAAGCTGTAGGAATTGCTGTCGATCAGATCGGCGTAGTAGCGGAACAGGGTCACGTTCTGCGGCGCCAGGATTTTCGTCAGGGAAATCGGCGCGCCCATCTGGCCGGTCCAGCTGGAGGCGATTTCGTCCAGCCGTGCCTCGATGTTGTCGGCCACCTTGCGCAGATAGCCCGCGCGTTCCTTGGGGCTCATCCGCGGCCAGGGGCCGTTGTCGAAGGCATCGCGGGCCGCGGCAACGGCATCATCCACGTCGGCGGTCGAGGCCTCGGGATATTCCATCACCTTCTGTTCCGTCACCGGAGAGATCACCTCCAGCGTCTTGTCACCCTTGGGGGCAACCCACTTGCCACCAATGAAGAACTGCGTCGGGGCCCGAAGGCCGGGGTTTTGCACGTTCATGGTCTCACTCCTCCATCAACCAATTGTTCATTTCTCTACATCGTGCCCGGCAGCCAGAGTGCAAGGGCCGGGAACAGGCACAGCGCCAGAATGCGCACCAGGTCGGCGCCTACGAAGGGCAGCACGCCGCGGTAGATCTCGGTCAGTTTCACATCCCGCGCGATCGAATTGATCACGAAGACATTCATCCCCACGGGCGGAGAGATCAACCCGATGGAGATGGTGGTGACCAGGACGATGCCGAACCAGATCGGATCGAAGCCGAGCGCCTGCATCGCCGGGAAGACGATGGGCACCGTCAGCAGGATCACCGCCAGTTCGTCCATCACCGCGCCAAGGGCCAGGTAGACCAGCAGGATCAGGCCCAGCACGCCCCAGGCGGGCAGCGGTACCTGGGTCAGGTAGGTGGTTAGGTTCTGGGTCACCTGGGTCACGGTCAGGAAATAGCCGAAGAGCGTGGCACCCACGGCAATGGTGAAGATCGCGGCGGTGATCTGCAGCGCATCCACCAGGCAGCGCAGGATCACCCGCGGCGGCAGCTTGCCGCGCGCCACGCCGATCAGCAGCGCGCCCACGGCGCCCACCCCCGCCGCCTCGGTCACGGTGACGAAACCGCCGTACATGCCGACGATCACCAGCGCGAACAGCAGCAGCGTAGCCCAGAGCCCGCGCAGCGCGGCGAAACGCTCGCCCCAGCTGGCGCGCCGCCCGTGCGGCATGCTGTCGGGGCGGCGACGCGCGATGATCTGCACCACCAGCGCGTAAAGGCCGAGGCCCAGAAGGCCGGGGATCACGCCGGCCATGAACAGCTCGGCCACGTTCTGTTCGGTGATGATCCCGTAAAGCAGCAGGAAGACAGAGGGCGGGATCATCGACCCCAGCGTGCCGCCTGCGGCAATGACGCCCGCCGCCAGCCCTGGCGCATAGCCTGCGCGCCGCATCTCCGGCAGGGCGACGGTCGTCATGGTTGCCGCGCAGGCCACCGAGGACCCGTTGATCGCCGCAAAGCCGCCGCTGGCCGCCACGGTGGCCGTGGCCAGCCCGCCGCGCACATGCCCCAGCCAGGTGTTGGAGGCATCGAACAGCTCGCGGCTGAGGCCCCCGGCCCCGGCGAAGACCCCCATCAGCACGAACATCGGCACCACGCTCAGCGAATAGTCCGACATCATCCGGTAGGGGGCATTGACCAGCAGGTTCAGCCCGGCGGACCAGTTGACCACGGCGGCGAAACCGCAGACGCCCACGACGCCCATGGCGATCCCGATGGGCACCCGCAGGATGATCAGCAGGAACAGGCCACCAAAGCCCAGGAAGGAAAGCAGTGTCGGGTCCATCAACGGGTCCTGAAGTCCAGAATGTCACGGCCCAGGCGCAGCAGGCCCAGGATGGAAGCGGCGGCGATGCCGGCGGCGGTGGCCCCAACCACCGGCCAGAGCGGCAGCAGCAGGTCGGCAGAAACCTCGCCGCTTTCGAGGCTGCTGGCGGTCTTGCGCCAGAGCATGATCATCAGCGTCAGCATCGCGGCGAAGGTCACTGCCGAGGAGAAGACGTTCATCGCCTTCTGCACGGCCCTCGGCGACAGCTCGTAGATGGCATCGACGGTGATGTGGCGGCGCGTCCAGGTGGTGCAGGCGATGCCCCATGCGATGGCGATCCCCTGCAGCGCGGTGGCGCCGACGTAGGCATCGGGGATGCGCATGCCCAGGGCATAGCGCAGGGTCGCCTCGGTCACCGTCAACGCGGCGATCAGCACGAGGAAAATCCCGGCCACCATTTCGATGGCCGAGATCAGGCGGGCCATGCGGCCCGCCTCCGGGATCATGACGCGATCAGAGGCCGGCATCGTTCTCGGCAATCGCCGCCTCGATGGCCGCCTCTGCCTCGGCGGCATCCACTTCGGACGCCTCGACCTGCTCGCGCCAGCGCGCGATGGCGGGGTCTGCCGCCTCCAGCCAAGCGGTACGCTGCGCCTCGGTGGGCGCGCTGAAGGTATGCGCGCTGTCCTCTTCCAGCACCGCACGCTCCTCCAGGTCCTCCTCGGCCCAGAGCTCGACGATGCGGCCGGCCCAGTCGGTCGAGCAATGCTCGTCCATCACCGCCTGCTGCGCCTCGCTCATCCGGTCCCAGGCCATGGGCGAGATCACGTAGACGAAGTTGGCCGCATACATCGGCATGTCCAGGTGATGGGTCGCGGCATCGGCAATGCCCCAGGTCACCAGCGAGCTGTAGGGGCTCGCGGTGCCATCGGCGGTGCCCCGGGTCAGCAGGTCGCGCATCTCGGCCGCGGAGGCCTGGATGGTGGTGGCGCCCAGGCTGGACAGGTAGTTGCCCAGGGTGCCGTTGGCCGGGCGGATCGACAGCCCGTCCAGATCCTCCGGCCCGCTGACCGGGCTGGTGGTGTGGATCGTGCCGGGCGAATGCATGAAGGCCATGCAGAACTTCACCTCCGACATCTCCTGATCGGCATAGGCGCGATACCACTGGTCCAGAGCGCGAGAGCCCGCCACCGCGTGGTTGAAGCGGAAGGGCAGCTCACCATAGGAAATCACCGGGAAGCGGCCGGCGTTGTAGCCGGGGTTCACCAGGGTGATGTCGGCGATCCCGTCACGGGCCAGGTCGTAGTGGTCCACCGCCGCGCCCAGCTGGCGCGAGGGGTAAAGCGTGATCTCGATCGACCCGTCAGAGGCCTCCTCGATCGCATCCATCCAGGCCTGGGTGCCTTGCATCAGCGGGTGGGTCGGCCCGACCCAGACGCCGAAGCGCAGGTTGACGGGGTCGTCCTGGGCGGCCAGCGGGGCCGCCATGGTGGTTGCGGCTGCTGCCGCCAGAAGTACAGAACGCATCATCTCTTCCTCCTCCTAGAGAGTGTTGCCTTGGTCTTGGTCGCGCAGGTCGCGTCGGGGCGGTCAGCCCCGGTCGATCATGACCTCCACGAGGCGCGGCCCTCCTCCGGCCGCGAATGCTTTGCTCAATACGCCATCCAGCTTTGCCGGGTCCGTCACCTGCTGCGCCGGGCATCCCTGCCCTTCTGCAAGCGCCGCCAGCGACAGGTGACCGATGTCGCAGCCGACCACCTCCTTGTTACCGGCAAAGCCCTTCAGCGCGGCATAGCCGCCGTTGTTGAGCACGACGAAAAGCACGTCAGCGTCATGTTCTACCGCGCTCCAAAGTCCCTGGACCGAGTACATGGACGACCCGTCGCCCAGAATTGCAAGAACCGTCTCGCCGGGGTTGGCCATTGCCACCCCCACGGCGGCGGGCAGCGCATAGCCCAACCCCCCGCTGGCCGTGGCGAAGAAGCCCCCGGCGCGATCGATGGGCAGGTGGTCGTGGACGTCATCGCGGCTCGAGGGCGCCTCCTCCACCACGATGCCGTCGGCGGGGCGCAGCCGCCGCAGCGCGTCCAGCGCCATGGCCGAAGATATTCCCTTCGCGGGCCCCGGTGCCTGGATCTCCCGCAGGGGTGCGGGGCGTTTCGGCCGGGGGGTCGCGGCGCCGGCCTGCAACGCGCGCAACGACAGCTCCAGATCGCCGACCAGCGAGGTGCCGCAGACCGCCGAGGCCGCCTGTTTCGGATCGCTGACGATCTGCACCAGCGTCGCGCCCTCGGGCGGGATCTGCCCCGGCATCTCGTAGTGATAGGTAAAGACCGGCGCGCCCAGCGTGACGATCAGGTCATGCCCGGTCAGCAGGCGCGAAATATCCGCCTCGTTCGCGGGCAGGAAGCCGGCGAACAGGGGGTGGCTTTCGGGGAAGGAACAGCGCGAGGACAGCGGCGCGACCCAGACCGCCGCCTGATGGTGTTCGGCCAGCTCCACCGCCGCGTCCCAGGCGCCGTCGGCGTCCAGCCCCGCGCCCACGACGAACACCGGATCGGCGGCCCCGTTCAACTGCGCGGCGATCTCC
The DNA here is from genome assembly GCF_020177265.1 of Pseudooceanicola marinus. GTDB lineage: Bacteria > Pseudomonadota > Alphaproteobacteria > Rhodobacterales > Rhodobacteraceae > Pseudooceanicola > Pseudooceanicola marinus_A. The sequence continues at coordinate 361,276 of NZ_JAIVMC010000004.1, read as the reverse complement.
GCCAGCGTAGCCGCGTCGGGCTGCGCCCGGCCCGTGACCTCCCGAAGGGCGGGCAGATCGCAGGGCTGCCCCCAGTCATCCAGCGGGATCGACACGAAGACCGGCCCGGCGGGCGGCAGGCAGGCCATGTGGATGGCCCGCGCAATGGCCGCCGGCACATCCTCGGCCCGTGCAGGTTCGATCGCCCACTTCACGTAGGGCTGCGGCAGCTCGGTCGGCGCCTCGGAGTAGAGGAAAGGATCGGCGCGCAGCAACGGGCGGCTCTGCTGACCGGCGGTGATGACCACCGGCGCCCGGTTGCGAAAGGCCGAATAGATGCTGCCCATGGCATGGCCCACACCGGCGGCCGAATGCAGGTTCACGAAAGCCGGCCCACCGGAGGCCAGTGCATGACCGTCCGCCATGGCGACCACGATGGATTCCTGCAACCCGGTGACATAGCGGAACCCCTCCGGCAGATCGCTGAACAGCGGCAACTCGGTCGAACCGGGATTGCCGAAGATCGTCGTCATGCCATGGTGGCGCAGCAGCTGGAACACAGCCTCGCGCACGGTCGTGCCATGCGCCGAACCCGATCGGGTCATATCTCCTCCCCACCCCGGACAAGCCCGGGGGTCTTCCTCTTCATGCATACATCTTCGCAGATCCGAAACACCAAAGGGAATTGTCATTCTATGCGCATACCCATACCGTTTCGGTATGACCTGGGATCAGCGCACGCTTTCGACCTTCCTCGCCACCGCGAAACACGGCAGTTTCGGCCGGGCCGCGCGGGAGATGCACCTGACACAGCCCGCCGTGACCCGGATCATCCGGCGGCTGGAGGCGCATCTGGGTGCCCCGCTGTTCGACCGCACCACCACCGGCGTGACGCTGAATGTATACGGCAAGGCCTTCCTGCCCTACGCCAGCACCGTCGATGCCGAGATGGCCAATGCCGAGGACCTGCTGGATTCGCTGCGCGGCGCCAGCAAGGGCGTGGTGCGCGTGGGCGGCGTCGGCAGTGTGGTCTCGGGTCACCTGGCGACGGCGCTGCAATCGCTGCTGGCGGACCAGCCCGGCCTGCAGGCCCAGGTCACCGAAGAGATCGAGGACAAGCTGCTGACGGCGCTGAAACGGGGCGAGGTTGACCTGGCGATCTCTCCCGAACCCTATCTGGACGACGAGATCACCCTGGCCTGCCCCGATCCCCTGCACGACTTGGTCGAGGTCTTCGCATCGCCCCACCACCCGCTCGCGGGCCGCGACAGGATCCCCCTGCCGGAGGCCGCCGGCCACCCCTGGGCCCTGCCCCCGCTCGACACGCCGATCACGCGCGAATTGCAACGCCGGTTCTTCGCCCGAGGCGTCGAAACGGTGGAGATCGGGGTGCTGTCACGTTCAGTGAACATGCTGAAAAGCATGACGGTCCAGGGCGGCCAGATGTGCTGGATGCCACGCGGCCTGGTCGCGCTGGAGGTCGAAGCGGGCGATCTGGTCGCCCTGCCGATTCCGGAACTGACCTTCCGACGCACCTTCCAGATCTACCGCCGCCGCATGGGCCAACTGCCCCCGGCTGCGGTCAAGCTGCTACGCGCCCTGCAGGCCCTGGCGCACAGCCAGGCGGAAAGCACGACCGATCAGGACCGAGGGGCCTAGTCCCCGGCACAGCCCGACCGGGGCGGCGCCACCGACTCTGGAATGTTGTGAGGTATGGCGGAGACGAAGGGATTCGAACCCTCGAGACGGTTTCCCGCCTACTCCCTTAGCAGGGGAGCGCCTTCGACCACTCGGCCACGTCTCCGCCGACGCGTATATCCAAGCAAACCCGGAGAGTACAAGGCGAAAGTGCCGCGATTGGCAAAAAGTCCCGGGCGCGGAAAAGAGGAGCCGACAGCTGTCGGAGGGAGCGGCCAGGGACAGGAGCCAGGCAGAGACGCCAGGGGCCTGAAACGACGAAGCCGCCCCGGAACGGGGCGGCTCGTGATCTTGCGGGAGCGGCGGCGCAGGCCGGCAGCGGACCTCAGGTGTTGAAGAGGAAATGCAGGACGTCGCCGTCCTTCACCTCGTAGGCCTTGCCCTCGGCGCGCATCTTGCCCGCTTCCTTGGCGCCGCTTTCGCCCTTGCAGGCGATGTAGTCGTCAAAGGCGATGGTCTCCGCCCGGATGAAGCCCTTCTCGAAATCGCCGTGGATGACGCCGGCGGCCTGGGGTGCCAGGGTGCCCTGCCTGATCGTCCAGGCGCGCGCCTCCTTCGGGCCAACGGTGAAGTAGGTTTCCAAGTGCAGCAGATCGTAGCCGGCGCGGATCAGGCGGTCGAGGCCCGCTTCCTCCAGGCCCATCTCGCCCAGGAACATCTCGGCTTCCTCGGCGTCGAGCTGGGAGATCTCCTCCTCGATCCGGGCGGAGATCAGCACGGTGCCGGCGCCCTGCGCGGCGGCCATCTCTTCCACGGCTCGTGAGAACTGGTTGCCTGCCGCTGCGTCTTCCTCGTTCACGTTGCAGACATAGAGGACGGGTTTGGTGGTCAGCAGCTGCAGGCCCTTCCAGGCCTTCAGGTCCTCTGCGTCCACCTCGACCACGCGGGCGGGCTTGCCGTCTTCCAGCGCGGCCTGGGCCGCGGCCAGCAGACGGTCCTGCTGCTGCGCTTCCTTGTCGTTGCCCTTCAGCTTGCGCACCAGGTTGGCGCGGCGCTTCTCGATGCTTTCCAGATCCGACAGCATCAGCTCGGTCTCGATCACCTCGGCATCGGCCACCGGGTCCACCCGGCCGTCGACGTGGGTGATGTCGCCATCCTCGAAGCAGCGCAGCACATGGGCGATGGCATCGGTTTCACGGATGTTGGCGAGGAACTGGTTGCCCAGGCCTTCGCCCTGGCTGGCGCCCTTCACAAGGCCCGCGATGTCGACGAAGGTCATCCGCGCGGGGATGATCTGTTTCGATCCGGCGATCTCGGCCAGCGCGTCCAGACGGCGGTCCGGCACGTTCACCTCGCCCACGTTCGGTTCGATCGTGCAGAAGGGGAAGTTGGCGGCCTGGGCCGCGGCGGTCTTGGTCAGCGCGTTGAACAGGGTCGACTTGCCGACGTTCGGCAGCCCCACGATGCCCATCCTGAAGCCCATGGCGTTACTCCAATCTAAGGTTCCTGCGCCTCATAAGACCCAAGGGGCTTTGTCGCAAGCCGATCCGTGATATGATGGGCACTGGTGGGGGCTCTCTCCGTTGCGGAGACGAGACCGGGATTTTTCAGATGTCCATTTACCTGTTCTTCAACGGCCAGGCGCGCAGCGCGTTGAATTTCTATGCCGAAGTGCTCGGGGGTGAGATCGAGCATGTGCTGACCTATGCCGACATGCCGGAACCCCCGCCCCTGCCTCGGGAGAAACATCACTGGCTGATGCACGGCCACCTGACCTCCTCCTACGCCGAGATCATGGTGTCGGACCGGGACGGGCCCGAGGCACCGATCAACTACATGGGGTTCGCGATCGAGATCGACGACGAGGATCCCGGCATCGCCCATCACCTGTTCCTGCGGCTGTCGGACCGGGGCGAGGTGATCCTGCCCTTCGCCCCGAATTTCTGGGCCCAGGGGTTCGGCACCTGCCGGGATCGCTTCGGCGTGCCCTGGATGATCAACTGCGATCGCTGAGGTGTCAGAAAAGGCATGACCGCGGCGTGACGTGGGATGTGCGCCGCGGCCATGCGACTCAGCGCGGGGACCGCTGAGCCTTGACGGAGGCCAGGAAGGGGCGAGCCCAGGCCTCATCCGGGGTAACATCCGAGTTTTCCGCCGCCAGCTCCGCCAGGATCTTGCGGTATTCCACCGTCATCCGGTCGGCGCGGGTGTGCATCTCGGTCTGCATGTCCAGGGGGAACTCGGGGCGGACGCCGGCCAGCAACTCCTTGTCCTCGGACTGGATGCGACGGTCGAGGGCGACGATACCCGCCACCTTTTCCGCGTCCGGGTTATCGTTGCGGGCGATGAACTGGCAGAACAGCGTATGGCTGTCGTCCACCGGCGTGGCGGTCTTGTAGAGGACGTGGCGCAGCCCGTTCTCGTATTCCATCACGTCCTTGTACATCAGCGGCTGCACCAGCTGCGAATTGGTGACCCGGATGGTGTAGTCCCCTGTCAGCCCGGTATTCTTGCGCAGTGCCTCGGTTACCCGGGCGCGATAGCTGATGCGCGCCGACAGGTCGTGGCCATCGCGGAAGATCTCGAAGCTCTCGAATTGCGAGGCATTGCTGTCACCGATGGTGTTGCGGTGCGTCCAGGCAACGTGGGAGATGTCCAGTGCGTTGTCGATGACCCGCGGCGCCGAGGTGTCCCAGACCTCCATCATCTCGTGGATCAGGGTAAAGCCGCCCTCCTCCAGTTCCGGCAACAAAGGGATGTCTTCGCGGGGCATGCCGACACAGACCCAGATCAGCCCGTATTTCTCCTCCACCAGCATCGGCAGGGTGCGGGCGCGCGGCGGGATCGGCTTGTCCGGGTCATTCTGCGGAATGCGCGTGCAGGCGCCCGAGCCGTTGAAGGCCCAGCCGTGGTAGGGGCAGATGATGTCGCCCCCCTCGACCCAGCCCTGCGACAGGCGGGCGGCCCGGTGCGGGCATTCGTCGACGGCGCAGGCCACCTTGCCCCCCTCGCCGCGCCAGATGACGTAGTTGTCGGACAGCAGGCGCACGGCGCGGGGCGCGTCGGTCAGATCGCTGCTGTAGGCCACCGGATACCAGTAGTCGCGCAGGGCGGGGATTTCACTGACATACATCGGACGTCTCCGTGATCTTGGGCGGGCTCAGGCCCGGCGGAAGGGTTTGCCGACGTCGGCGGGGCCGGTGGCCCGTCCGACGAAGGTGGCCAGCGCGACCAGCGCCAGCACGTAGGGCAACGCGAACAGCAGGTCATGCGGCAGGTCATGGGTGAAGATCTGGGCGCGCAGGGCGATGGCATCGGCCAGGCCGAAGCCCAGGCAGACCAGGAAGGCAGGGCCGACGCGCCATTTGCCAAAGACCATGGCGGCCAGCGCCAGGAAGCCACGCCCCTGGGTCATCGAGGCCTGGAACAGATCCAGCGTGACAATCGACAGGTAGGCCCCACCAAGGGCGGCCAGCACCCCCGACAGGGTGACGGCGATGAAGCGCACCCGGGTCACGTCGATCCCGGCGGCATCGGCGGCGGCGGCGCTTTCTCCGCAGGCGCGCAGGCGCAGGCCCATGTCAGTGCGCATCAGCACCCACCAGACGGCGCCCACCAGGGCAAAGGCCACCAGGTCGATGGCCGACAGCTCTGCCAGCAGCGGACCAACCAGGGGGATCTGCCCGACGAAGGGCAGTTCCGGCGTCGGCACCTTGGGCACCGAGGGCGTGGTGCCGTCGATCCCCCAGATGATCGGCACCAGCGCCGCGGTCAGGCCCGCGCCGACCAGATTGATGGCCGTGGCCCCGATCACCTGATCGCCGCGCAGCAGCACCGACATGGTGGCCAGGATCACCCCCGACAGTAGCCCGGTGCCCACGGCGCCCAGAAGGCCCAGCCAGGGATTGCCGGTGACATAGCTGAAGGCCACGGCGCCGAAGGCTCCGCCCAGCATCATGCCCTCCAGCCCGATGTTGATGACGCCCGAACGTTCGCACAGCAGGCCACCCAGCATCGGCAGGATGATCGGCACCGCCAGGTGCAGGGCCGAGGCGAAGAGGGCGATGGTGAAGAAATCGCTCATGTCGCGTCTCCGGTGTCGGTCAGGGTCACGGGGGCGCCGGCCTCGCGCCGGGTGCGACGCCGGGCGCGCATCCGGTCCAGCCCATGAAGCAACCAGGGCTGGATGGCGACGAAGGCCACGACCAGACCGGAGACCACGCCGACCATCTCTCGGCTGACCCCGGCCACGGCCTGCATCTGCACCGCGCCACTGTCGAGCATGGCAAAGAAGAAGGCCGAGATGATCAGTGCGAAGGGCGACAGCGCGGCCAGCAGGGCCACCGCGATGGCGTCCCAGCCGTAGCCGGCCGAGAAGGCGTCGAAGAAGCGGCCGTAGACGCCAAGCACCTGCACCGCGCCCGCCAGGCCGCCGAAACCGCCCGAGATCAGCAGCGTGGTGATGATCGTGCGTTTCACCGACACACCACTGGCCCGCGCGGCCCCGGCGTTCTTGCCCATCAGGCGAATGCGGAAGCCAAGCGGCGTGCGGTAAAGAAGCCACCACAGGCCCAGCACGGCGACCAGGGCGATGATGACACCGGCATGCAGGCGGGTGCCGTCCCAGATGGTCGGCAGGCGCGCGTCACGCGGGATCTTCTCGGTGGCCGAGGGCTGGGTGGCAGCCACGAAGGGCCCGGCGGGGGCCACGGCATAGATGGCGAAATAGGTCGCGACGAAGTTCATCATGATGGTGGTCACCACCTCATGCACGCCGCGATAGGCCTTCAGCAGGGCAGGCACCAGGGCCGCCAGCGCGCCGCCTGCGACCCCACCCAGAAGGACCAGCACCGACAGGATGAGCGGCGGGGCCTCGACCTCCGCCCCGATGATCCCGGCCACCAGGCCGCCGAAGATCAGCTGCCCCTCGACGCCCATGTTGAAGAGCCCGCCGTGGAAGGAGATCGCCACGGCCATGCCGGCGATCAGCAACGGGATCATCTGCACCAGCGTCTCGGCGAAGGCGAACTGCGAGCCCAGGCTGCCGTTCAGGAAGGCGCTGAGGGTCACACCCAGCTCGGCGCCGGACAGGAACAGGAAGGGCAACGTGCAGATCACCGCCGCCGCCAGGGTGATGACAAAGACCAGCACCCGGCCCGCGACGCTGCGGGTGCCGTCGCGCATCTGCGCCACCATCGCCTCGACCGAGAAGGGCTGGGCGCGGCGCGCGTCGATACCGGCGCGGACTTCGGGATCAAGCCGCAAGTCGCCCTCATGGGGCAGCGGCGGACGTTTGAAGATCATGCGACCTCCTGTTTCCTGGGGGCCGTGGCGGGCGTTGTGTCAGGCGTTGTGTCCTGGGCGCCGGACATCCAGCGGCCAATCTGGTCAATATCGAATTCCGCCGCCGTCATGGCGCCTGCAATCTGCCCCTTGCGCAGCACGACCAGCCGGTCGGCCAGGGCAAAGACCTCGGCCAGGTCCAGCGACAGAAGCAGCACGGCGGCGCCACGTTCGCGCAGGCCCAGCAGGGCATGGTGCACCGCCGAGGCCGAGCCGATGTCGAGGCCGCGCGTGGGCTGCGCCGCCACCATCAGCCGGGGTGAGCGGGCCAGTTCACGCCCCACCACCAGCTTCTGCTGGTTGCCGCCCGAGAGCGACGACATGGGCAGCAGCGCCGAGGGCGTGCGCACCTTGTGACGTTCGATCAGCACCTCGGTAAAGCGGACCCGGTCGCGCCAGGCCAGATACCAGGGGCCGGGGCTGAAGGGTTCGCCGTCGAGGTAGCCGATCGAGGCATTGTCGGCGAGGCTCATGTCATTGGCGACACCGGAGGCATGGCGGTCTTCGGAAATATGCGCGATCCCGGCGGCCAGGCGTTTCTGGGTGGACCAGTCGGTGACATTGCGGTTGTCGATGGCGATCAGCCCGTCGGTGGGTTTAGACAAACCCATCAACAGGTCGACCAGCTCGGACTGACCGTTGCCCTCGACGCCCACCACGGCGACGATCTCGCCCCCGTGCAACTGCAGGTCCAGCGGGCCCAGGCGGTGGCCATCGCTCAGCCCCCGCACGTCGAGGATCAGCGGCCCCTCCTGCGGGGCGCGGTCCGGCAGGGCGGGGCTTTCGCGACCGATCATCATGTCGACCATGCGCGCCTCCAACTCGGCCCGGACCTTCGGATCGGTGGTGTCGCGCGCGGAAATCTCGGCGTTGCCCACCACGGCGCCGTCGCGCAGCACGGTGACCCGGTCGCACAGGCGCATGACCTCGGGCATCTTGTGGCTGATCAGGACAATGGTCCTGCCCTCGGCGCGCAGCTTCTCCAGCACGGCATAAAGCTCATCCGCCTCGGGCGGCGACAGGGCGGCGGTCGGCTCATCCAGGACCAGGGTGCGGGCCCCGCCCCAAAGCGCCTTCAGGATCTCGACCTTCTGGCGCGCGCCGACCGACAGGGTGGACACCTTCGCCCAGGGGTCGATGCCGAAGCCGAAACGCTCCGACAGCTCGGCCGCGCGGGCGGCGGCGGCGGGCAGATCCAGCTTGCGCGTCAACCGTGACAGGGCCGAGCCCTGGGCGCGACCCATGATCAGGTTCTCGACCACGCTGAAGGCCCCGATCAGTGAGAAGTGCTGTTGCACCATGCCGATCCCGGCGGCCAGCGCCTCGGCGGAGGAGCGGAAGGAAACGGGGGCGCCGTCGATCTCGACCGTGCCCGCGTCGGCATGGATCATGCCAAAGAGGATCTTCATCAGGGTCGACTTGCCCGCGCCGTTCTCGCCAAGCAGGCCATGGATCGACCCGGGCGCCACGCGCAGGTCGATGGCGCGGTTGGCGTGGACCGCGCCGAACCGCTTGTCGATCCCGGCCAGATGGATGGCCGGGATCTGGTTTTCGGGCGCGCCGCTCACAGGGCGCCGGGCTCGAAGGCGTCGAGCTCTTCGTAGCTGCCGGGGATGACCAGATCACCGGCGATGATGGCGGCCTTGGCGGCCTCGACCTTCTCCATGATGTCGGCGGGGATCTCGTCGATGTTGTCGGCGCACAGGCCCACGGCGCCCTCGGCCAGACCCAGCGATTGCGGGCCGCCTTCGAAGGTGCCTTCGACCAGGGCCTTGTTCTCGTAGAAGACGGCACCGGCCACGTCCTTGACGGCGGCGGTCAGGAAGTTGTCGGGGGCGAGGTGGCCCTTGCAGGTGTCGACCGAGATCGCCCAGGTGCCCTCGCCCTCGGTGATGACGGCGTCATAGATGCCACGGCCACCGCCGCCGGCCACGTCCATGATCACATCGACACCGGCGTCGAACATGCCCTCGGCCAGCACCTTGGCCTTGGCCGGATCGCGGAAGGAGCCGACGAAGGCATGGGCCACCTCGATCTCCGGGTCCACGGTGGCGATGCCGGCGGTGTAACCAGTCAGGAAGCGCACGACGGGCGGGGTTTCCATACCGCCGATGAAACCGATGTGATCGCTTTCGGTGGTCATTGCCGCGACCATGCCGGCGAGGAAGGCCGCCTCCTGTTCGCGGAAGGTGACCGAGGCGACATTGGGCAACGGGTTGCCATCGTCATCCACCGACACGGCGTCGATCAGGGTGAAATGCGCCTCGGGACGGTCCAACGCCACCTCGGTCACCGCGTCGTTCAGCAGCGAACCCACGCCCACCACCATGGTCGAGCCCCCGGCGACGGCCTGCAGCAGGTTCGGCACGAACTGCGACTGGTCGGTGGACTGGATGACCTGGGCGCGGCCGCCGAAGGCCTCGACCGAGCGGTCCAGGCCCAGCTTGGCCAGGTCGTTGAACCCATGGTCGCCCAAGCCGTTCTGGTCGGTGATCATGGTCCAGATCGCATCCTCCTGAGCGCCGGCGGCCAGCGGCGAGAGGCTGGTGGCCAACGCGGTGGCGAGGGTCAGCGCCAGGGCGCGGCGGCGGGATCGGGAGGGGCGGTGGTCATTGCGGGCTAGGGTCATGGTTGGCTCCGTTGGATCAGTGTGAGTGGTGGCTTTTCTTCTTTTTGGTCTTTCGTCGTCCTGGGCCGGTCTCGGGCACGCCTCCGCGCCCCGGCCCGAACCGGGCGGATCACCCCCCGGCCCAGCCTGTCAGCGCCTCCAGCTTGGACCCGCTGCGCGGCTCCTCGGCACGGGACAGGGCAATCTCGACCGCCTCACCGGGGGTCTTGGCAAAGCTGACGGGCAGCACCCGCCGTTCGTCCAGGTAGCGGCCGTCGTAGAGAGTGGTGCGCAGCCGGTCGGACCAACCGCCGCAACCTTCCAGCGCCACCACGGGCACGCCCGCGTCATAGGCCACCGTCAGTTCGTTCAGGGTGCCGACGCCGCCGCCCAGCATGATCAGGCTGTGGCAGCAACGCGCGGTCAGCACGTTGCGGATCGTGCCCATGCCGGTGGGAAAGACGAGGTCGCAGAAGGCGTTGGCCTTTTCCGCGTCGCCATAGGGCAGGAACCCCACAGTCAGCCCGCCCGCCGCCTTGGCGCCCCGGCTGGACGCCTCCATCACGCCGCCCGTGCCGCCGGTGACCAGCGCCGCCCCGGCCTCCGCCACGACGCGGCCCACGGCCTCCGCGGCCTCCAGCAGGTCGGGCGGCAGGGTCTCACCCGCACGGGCCGAGCGGCCGATCAGGCCGATGGTGGTCATCCGGGTCATGCGGTCGGATCCTTTTCCAGCATCACGGCGGCGCCCGCCGTTTCGGGGAAGACTGCGGTCAGCATCGTGGCCTCCTGCATCAGGCTGTCCATGCGGCGCAGGACCTCGGCCCGCCCACCCTCCAGCAGATCCAGCGGGTCGGCCGTTTCCAGCGCGAAGGACGCGCAGGCAGAACCGAGCGCGGCCGCCGCCACCAGGTCCGCGCCCTGGGCACGGGCCACGAGGAAGCCGCCGCAGAAGGCATCCCCGGCCCCGGTCGGGTCGATGGGCGTCGCGGGCCAGGCGGGCATATGGGTCAGGCGACGGCCCTCCAGCACATAGACGCCGTCGGCGCCGGCCTTCAGAACCACCGACCGCGCCCCATGGGCACGCAGCGCCTGCAATGCGGCCCGCGGGTCTAGGTCGGGGGCGAAGACATCCAGATCCGACGTGGAGGGCAGGAAGACGTCGATGGCAGGCAGGCTGGCGGCCAGCCTCTCAAAGGGGGCGCCGACCAGGGCGGCCCGGGTCGGGCAATCGGCCTGGACCTGCCCCGGCGCGCTTGCCAGGGCGGCCACCAGGGCGCGATGCCGCGCCAGTGGCAACAACGGCAGGTGCCAGTGACTGACCTCGGCCAGCCAATCCGCGGGGATGTCCTGCGGCTCAGGCGCGCCTTCGACCAGGGTTTCCGGGGAATGGGTGGTATCGACGAACTCCGCCCGGTCCTCGGCCGACAGATGGGCCAGCAGGGCCTCGGGCACCGGCTGCACCCGATCGCCGTTGGGACGATGGGCATAGCTGACGCGCACCGGATGGGTCCGCTCCAGCCGGATCAGCGAGTCGAGGTCGAAGCCCGCCCCGGCCAGCCGCTCCAGCACTGCGGCGGGATAGTCGCGACCCACTCGGGCCACGATCCGCGGCGTCTGCCCCGCCAGATGCGCCCCCATGGCCGACCACAGCGCATTGCCGCCGGGTTTTGCCGGCAGCGCGGTGTCGTCCGGGGCCACCACGCTGTCGATCGAGAAGGACCCGACGATCGCGATCGGGGCGATCACGGCAGTCCGGCGCGCGGCGGGCATCGGCAAGGCGGGGCGGTCCGTCATCTGGGGCAACTCTGGTCTGTCGTCTGTGTCATGAGGGGAGCCTACGCGGTCACAGCCATTGTTCAACAATGATATGTTTGCAGATGAGATAAAACGGTCACGGGACGGGTAACGCATATTTTCTGAGCTTTTTTGCCCGGCTTCCGGGGCCTCTCGTGCGCTTTGCAGGCAGGATCGGACTACCCCGGCGTCCGGTCCGAGCCGATCAGCGGCGACGGGCTGACAGCGCCAGCCCTTCAGGCACCCAGCCGGCATTACGCGGATCCACGTTGCGCCCCGGCGCCACAACCGCGTCGATCCGGTCCAGCAGGTCGGGGTCCAGGGTCACGCCGACGGCGTCCAGCAGCGCGTCCAATTGCGCCTCGGTTCGCGGACCGATCAGCGTGCTGGTCACATCCGGATGCGCCTGTGTCCAGGCAAGGCTCATCTGCGTCAGGCTGAGGCCGGCCTCGGCGGCGAGCGGTGCCAGCTGCTCCACCACCTCCAGCTTGGCGGCATCATCAGCCCGCACGAAGGGATTGCCGCTGGCCGCGCGTGACCCCTCCGGCGCCGCCGCATCGCGCCGGTACTTCCCGGTCAGCCAGCCGCCGTTCAGCGGGCTCCAGCACAGCAAGCCCAGACCGTAGCGGCGACAGGTCGGCAGAACGTCTGCCTCGATTCCCCGCACCAGAATGGAATAAGGCGCCTGCTCCGATACGAAACCCGTCACCTTCTCGCGTTCGGCCGCCCATTGCGCCCGCACCAGCATTTCCGCCGGAAAGGTGGAGCTTCCAATGTGGCGCACCTTGCCAGCGGCGATCAGGTCCTCGAAGGCACGCAGACTTTCTTCCAGCGGCACCTTCGGGTCGGGGCGATGCATCTGGTAAAGATCGATATGATCCACCCCGAGGCGGCGCAGCGATCCCTCGACCGCCTCGGTGATCCAGGCCCGACCGCCGCCGGACTTCGCCGCATCGCCGCCCATGGGCAGGCCAACCTTGGTCGCCAGCACCACCTCGTCACGGCGCCCCTTCAGGGCCTTGCCCAGAACCTCCTCCACCGCGCCGTTGTCGTAGATATCGGCGGTATCAACCAGGTTGATGCCGGCATCCAGCGCCCGATGCACCAGCCGGATCGCCTCCGCCTCGGTGTTCGAGGTCAGCAAGGCCATGGTGCCGAAAGCGAAGGAGGAGACCGGGAGGCCGGTCCGGCCGAGAGGGTTCATCTGCATGTTCATCGTCCTGGAAATGGGGCTGGGCTCGGCATCACCCTTGCAGAGTCACCACCATTGTTCAACAATGGATTGTCAATGTGACCTCTCCGCAATGCTCCCGTCAGGATTGTGTGCTGTCCGGAGAGGCGCTAGACAGGATGCATCACGTCCACGTGACGAAGGACCCCCCATGCCCGAAGATCAGCAGCTCAAGTTTCAGCGCGTCAGAGACAAGCGTGCGCTGTCCGTCCAGGTCTACGACCAGCTGGTCGAGGTGCTGCGCAACAACGCGGAGCCCGGCGCGCTGATCCCGCCGGAGATCCGCCTGGCAGAGGACCTCGGCGTCAGCCGGACCGTGCTGCGCGAGGCGCTGCGCCTGCTGGAGGAAGACGGGGTGATCGAACGCGCCGCCGACCCGCGCCGGCGCCAGCTGGCCGCCTCGGGCAAGCGCCCGCCTGCCTTCTCCGCCCCGCTCGAAGATATCGTGTCGGGCACGGGCGAGCTGCGCGCGCGGGTCGTCCGCGATGGACCACTGGCCAGCACCAACTGGTCGCGCACGCTGCTGGACATCGCGCAGCCGGACACGCAGCTCTACACCCGCGAGACCCTGTTCCTGCGGGGCGAGCAGACCTCCGTGGTCTCCGCCTTGGAGGCCGTACCGATGGAGGTGCTGCGCGACGCTCGCCCGCTGGATGCGGCCAACCCTTCCGGCAGCCTGTTGAACGACCTCGGGCCGAAGTTCCGTTCCAAGTGCGTCACGACCCTGTGGCGCCTGTCGGATGCCGCCACGGGCGGGCGCCCGCGCAGCGGCTTTGCCGATCTGCCGGCCAACGTGCCACTGGTCTCGCTGACCACCGTGCTGTCGCGCAACGGCCGCCCGGCCTTCGTCGCCAAATATCTGCTGCGCCTCGACCTGGTGTCGCTGACCGTCGGCGACATGGGCGAGGAGGCGGAGATACCCGACGCCTGACCGCCCACCCACACCGGGCACCGGCGCACCTTTTCCTGCCAAATGAAAAGGGGCGGCCCCAGCGGAGCCGCCCCTTCCTGTTTCAACCTGCCACCGGATCAGTGCAGCGTGGCCTCGTCCGGCGTGTCCCGCTCGGAGGTGCCGACGCGATTGCCGATGATCAGCCCCTCGGCCCCGGCGGTGACCGGGACCAAAGCGCCATCGCCGATCTCGCCGGCCAGCAAGGCCTCGGCCAGCGGATCCTGCAGCGCGCGCTGGATCACCCGTTTCAGCGGCCGGGCGCCGAACACCGGGTCGTAGCCCTCGTCGGCCAGCCACTTGCGGGCATCCGCGTCCAGCTCCAGCCGGATCTTCCGGCCGGCCAGGCGTTTTTCCAGCCGCGACAGCTGAATATCCACGATGCCGCTCATGTCCTGGCGATGCAGGCGATCGAAGACGATGATCTCGTCCAGCCGGTTCAGGAACTCGGGGCGGAAGTGGGCCCGCACCGCGTCCATCACGTCACGTTTGGCATCGCCGCTGTCGGCGCCGTCGGGCAGCATCGAGAGGGCCTGCGCGCCGAGGTTCGACGTCAGGATGATCAGCGTCTGCTTGAAGTCCACGGTGCGGCCCTGACCATCAGTCAGCACACCGTCATCCAGCACCTGCAACAGCACGTTGAACACGTCCGGATGCGCCTTCTCGACCTCGTCGAACAGCACCACCTGGTAGGGGCGCCGCCGCACGGCCTCGGTCAGCACACCGCCCTCGTCGTAGCCGACGTAGCCCGGCGGGGCCCCGATCAGACGGGCGACGGAGTGCTTCTCCATGAACTCGCTCATGTCGATGCGCACCATGGCGTTGTCATCGTCGAAGAGGAACTCGGCCACGGCCTTCGTCAGCTCCGTCTTGCCGACGCCGGTCGGCCCGAGGAACAGGAAGGACCCCAGCGGGCGATTCTCGTCGTTCAGACCGGCACGCGCCCGGCGGACGGCATTGGCCACCGCCTTCACGGCTGCGTTCTGTCCGATGACCCGATTGTGCAGGCCGTCTTCCATGCGCAGCAGCTTCTCGCGCTCGCCCTCCAGCATCTTGGCCATCGGGATGCCCGTCCAGCGTTCGACAACGCTCGCGATCTGCTCGGGGCGCACGGCCTCTTCGACCATGACCTCACCCTCGGCTTCGGCGGCTTCCGCCTCGCCCAGCTGCTTTTCCAGCTGTGGGATCACGCCGTAGGACAGCTCCCCGGCCTTCGCCAGATCACCTTGCCGCTTGGCAATGTCCAGATCGGCCCGGGCGCGGTCCAGCTGCTCTTTCAGCTCGCGCGCACCGGCCAGCTTGTCGCGTTCGGCCTGCCAGCGGGCGGTCAGGGCGTCGGCCTTCTCCTGAAGTTCCGACAGCTCTTTCTCCAGAGCCTCCAGCCGGTCCTTGGACGCGGCGTCGTCTTCCTTCTTCAGGGCCTCCGCCTCGATCTGAAGTTGCAGGATATGCCGGTCGAGCTGATCGAGCTCCTCGGGCTTGCTGTCCACTTCCATCCGCAGACGGCTGGCCGCCTCATCGACCAGGTCGATGGCCTTGTCGGGCAGGAACCGGTCAGTGATGTAGCGGTTCGACAGCGTCGCCGCGGCCACCAGGGCACTATCCGAGATCCGCACACCATGGTGCAGCTCGTATTTCTCCTTGATGCCCCGCAGGATGCTGATCGTGTCCTCGACTGTCGGCTCGTCCACCATGACGGGCTGGAACCGACGGGCCAGGGCCGCATCCTTCTCGACGTACTTGCGGTACTCGTCCAGCGTGGTGGCGCCGACGCAGTGCAGCTCCCCTCGCGCCAGGGCAGGCTTGATGAGGTTGGCCGCATCCATGGCGCCATCGGTCTTGCCGGCGCCGACCAGGGTGTGCATCTCGTCGATGAAAAGGATGATCTCGCCCGCGGCGGCCTCGATCTCAGACAGGATGGATTTCAGCCGCTCCTCGAACTCGCCCCGGTATTTCGCACCGGCGATCAGCGCGCCCATGTCCAGCGCCAGAAGACGCTTGTTCTTCAGGCTCTCGGGCACGTCGCCGTTGATGATGCGCAGGGCCAGGCCCTCGGCAATCGCGGTCTTACCCGTGCCGGGTTCACCGATCAGGACCGGGTTGTTCTTGGTTCGGCGCGACAGCACCTGCATGGCGCGACGGATCTCGTCGTCGCGACCGATGATCGGGTCGATCTTGCCTTCCTCGGCGGCCTTGGTCAGGTCGCGGGCATATTTCTCCAACGCCTCGAAGGTATCTTCGGCGCTGGCCGTATCGGCGGTGCGGCCCTTGCGGATCTCGTTGATCGCGGCGTTCAGTTTCTGCGCGCTCAGGCCGCCGGCCTCCAGCGCGGTCTTCGCACCGGATTTCACCAGCGCCAGCGCGGTCAGCAGCCGTTCGACGGGCACGAAGCTGTCCTTGGCCTGCTTGGCGACCTTCTCGGCCTCCGACAGGACCTTGACGGTGGCATTGTCCATGTAGGTCTGGCCGGCATCGCCGCTGACCACCGGTATCTTCGACAGGGCCAGGTCACAGGCCTGGGTCACCGCCGCCGGGTCACCACCCGCCTTGCGGATGAGGTTGGCCGACAGCCCCTCGTCATCGTCCAGCAGCGCCTTGAGGATGTGTTCCGGGACCAGGCGCTGATGGCCTTCCCGAATGGCAATGGTCTGGGCCGCCTGGATGAACCCCCGCGACCGCTCCGTGAACTTCGACAAGTCCATGGCATTTCTCCTTTTCCCAAGCGTCCCGAGTCGTTTCGCACCCTCTTCGAGGCATGCACAGGTCCGGGACCTCACGAGAATGAGATGGGGATGCGTATGGCCCTGTTCAAGCGGGATTCAGCCCATTCCGGCGCAAAAACGGAACCCGGCGCCCGCGCCCTTCGTTTCTTCTGCAAGCGCGCCGGTTGTGGCGCCGGATGAAGGAGGCCCAGATGCCCAAGATGGAAAAGGACCAGCCCACCCCCGACTACCTGACCCGGATCGCCACGATCCGTTACAACCCAGCCGCGCGCGCCTTCGAGGCTGCGGTGGCGCTGCATGACGCGGGCGAGGTCTTCACCTACCCGGTCTCCCTGCGCGCCCCGATGGACGCGGATTACGAAACGGTGACGCGCAGCCTGGCCGAGATGGCCTGCCGCCATCACGCCCGGGGCCGGACGGAGTTTCGCGCACAACGCCGGGAACAGCTTCTCGATCATGTCCCGCCAAAGGTGCAGGCCGCGACCTCTGCCCTGTGGGATCGGCTGCTCAACCGCGCGGCCTGATCGCGGCGCGCGGTCGCGCTGCCGGCCCTGCATGGCTTGACCTGCGCCGCCCTCTGGCCCAACAGGGGGAAAATCGCGGAGACAGCCATGACCCAGACCCAGACGCCCGCCGACGACCGCCTGATCGTCGCCCTCGACGTGCCCAATGCCCTGCAGGGGCTGGAACTGGCCGAGAAGATCGGCGACGCGGTCTCCTTCTACAAGATCGGCCTCGGCATGCTGACCGGCGGCGGCATGGCGCTGGCCAATGAGCTGAAGCAGGAACATGGCAAGCGCATCTTCCTGGACATGAAGCTGTTCGACATCGGCCAGACGGTGGAGAACGCGGTGCGCGGCATCGCCCAGTTCGACCTCGATTTCCTGACCGTCCACGGCGACCCCCACGTGGTGCGCGCCGCCAAGCAGGGGGCCGCCGGCAGCAACCTGAAGATCCTGGGCGTGACCATCCTGACCTCGCTCGACCGCGCCGATCTGGACGACGGCATGATGGTCGCCGGGGACGTGCCCGACCTGGTGGTGGAACGCGCCGACCGCGCTCTGGACGCCGGCGCCGACGGCATCATCTGCTCCCCCAACGAAGCGGCAGCGATCCGCGCCCTACCCTCCTCCGACGGCCGGCTGATCGTGACCCCCGGCGTGCGCCCGGCGGGCAGCGCCTCGGATGATCAGAAACGCATCGCCACCCCGGCCTCCGCCGTGGCCGCCGGCGTCGATCACATGGTGGTCGGCCGCCCTGTCTGGCGCGCCGAGGATCCCCGGGCCGCGGCCCAGGCCATCGTCTCGGAACTGCGGGGCCTCTAAGGCCCCTCCCCCGACGGCCAGACCCGGCGGCGTGCCTCAGCCGAGGCCGCCCCGCGCCTGCCAGCCCAGGTAGAGACGCAGCCGGGCGCCCAAGGTTGGGATATGCCGGGGATGCGACAGGAAGGCCTCGGCGCTCATCAACTGCCAGGCCTGCCCTTCATCCCCCAGCCTGAGGTCCGCCGCCCGCCCGGGCGCGAGATGGGCGGCGAAGAACCACACCTCCTCGCCGCCGCTGCTTTCGTGCATGGCCCCGTAGTGCAGATCGCCGGGCGCCAGATCCAACGCCAGCTCCTCCTGCGCCTCGCGGATCACGCAATCCACGGCGCTTTCCCCCGGATCGCGACCACCGCCGGGCAGGTCCCACATATCTGGATAGGGGATGTCGGGCCGGTCATCGCGCAGAAGCACGGCCATCTGGCTGCCGAAGAAGACCGCCGCCTTGGCCCCCGAGAAGACCCGTGCGCGATCCCGCGCCGCTGCGGGAATGGCTGTTTCGCTCGTCATGGTGGCGGTCTATCATCTTCCCTCATCCCGTCCCAGCCGAGTCCGCCATGGATGCCCTCTGTCGCGATTGCCTGCACAGTTTCACCGCCAGCGCCCCGGGGCGGCTGCGCTGCCCGGCCTGCGGCTCGCCCCGCTGCCTGGGCCATGAGGAGCTGTTCTCGCTGTCCATCGCGCACATGGATTGCGACGCCTTCTATGCCTCGGTCGAGAAACGCGATGATCCCTCTCTCGCCGACAAGCCCGTGATCATCGGCGGCGGCAGGCGCGGCGTTGTCTCGACCGCCTGTTACGTCGCCCGCATCCGCGGTGTGCGCTCTGCCATGCCTATGTTCCAGGCGATGAAGCTCTGCCCGGACGCGGTGGTGATCCGCCCGCGCATGTCGCGCTACGTCGAGGTGTCGCGCCAGATCCGCGCGATGATGGAGGAGTTGACACCCGCGATCGAGCCGCTGTCGCTCGACGAGGCCTTCCTCGACCTGACCGGCACCGCCCGGCTGCATGGAACGCCGCCGGCGGTGCAACTGGCGCGACTGGTCAAACGCATGCGCGACGAACTGGGCGTGACCGGCTCCATCGGGCTGTCGCACAACAAGTTCCTGGCCAAGATCGCCTCGGACCT
The DNA here is from genome assembly GCF_020177265.1 of Pseudooceanicola marinus. Lineage (GTDB taxonomy): Bacteria > Pseudomonadota > Alphaproteobacteria > Rhodobacterales > Rhodobacteraceae > Pseudooceanicola > Pseudooceanicola marinus_A. The sequence goes on along the minus strand of NZ_JAIVMC010000004.1, from coordinate 342,563 downwards.
CGACAAGCCGCATGGCTTCGCGGTGATCGGCAAAGCGGAAACGATGGACTTCCTCGGCCCGAAACCCGTCAGCCTGATCTGGGGCGTCGGGGCGGCCGGTCAGGCCTCGCTGGACCGGGCAGGCATCCACACGATCGAGGACCTGCGTCGTTGGGAGCTTTCGGACCTTGTGGCCCGCTTCGGGTCCATGGGGACGCGGCTATACCACCTGTCCCGCGGCGAGGATCGCCGCCGCGTGTCGCCGCATGCGCCGGTGAAATCGGTATCGAACGAAACCACCTTCTTCGAGGACATCGGTGATCCGGACCTGCTGGACGGGCACCTCTGGCGGCTGGCCGAACAGGTCTCCGACCGGCTGAAGGCGAAGGAGATCGCGGGCCGGACCGTGGTGCTGAAGCTGAAGCGCGCCGATCACTCGTTGCTGACCCGCCGCACCGGGCTGCGCGACGGCACCCAGCTGGCCGACCGGATCTACCGCGAGGCGCGCGGGCTGTTCGACAAGCTGAGCGACCGTGGCCCCTACCGGCTGATCGGCGTGGGGGTCACCGACCTGGGCTCCGCCGCCGATGCCGACCGCTCCGGTGACCTGCTAGACCCGGACGCAGGCCGCCGCACTGCCGCCGAACGCGCCTCGGACCAGATCCGCGCGCGCTTCGGCAAGGATGCCATCCGCAAGGGCCGGGCGTTGCGCTGAGCTTAGGGGGCTATTCGGCGGCCAGGGGCATGTCGCGCCGGCCCAGCTCCGCCAAGTCCGCGATGACGCTGCGAATCACCTCGGCGAAAGCGTCGAAATCCGCGCGCGGCTCGATTCGCGCCTCGTCCATGTAGAGCGCGCGGTCGATCTCCACCTGAACGGCATGGCGCCGCCGCGCCGGGCGCCCGTAATGCTGCGCCACGTAGGCCCCGGCAAAGGGGGCGTTGCGGATCACCGTCAGCCCGGCGCCGACGAAAGCGCCCTCGATCCGGTCGACCAACTGGCTGTCCGCCGAGGCGCCGAAGCGGTCGCCGATCACCACGTCAGGCCGACGGCGCGAATTGCGCCGGATCGAATCAAGCGCCTCATGCGGCATGGAATGGCAATCGATCAGGACAGCCTCGCCAAACCCGCGATGCACCTCCGCCAGCAGGGTCTGCAAGGTGGCGTGATAGGGGTGCCAGCAGCGATCCAGCCGTGCCTCCGCCTCCTGCAGGGAAATCTTGCCCTGATAGATTGGCCGCCCGCCAGCCACGACACGGGGAATCACCCCCAGCCCGGAGGCGATGCGTGGATTGTGCCCGCGCCGCCGGGCACCTTCGACCAGGGCCGGGTCCAGTTCATCCGCGGCCCGGTTCAGGTCAACATAGGCCCGGGGCACCCGCGCACAGAGCAGCGCCGCCCCCTGCTCCACCGCCGGGGCGAAGAGCCGGTCGACGAAGGCGTCTTCCGAGCTGCGGATCATCCTGGCGTCCAGCCGGGTCCGCGCCATAAGGTCCGCCGGGTAGTCGCAGCCCGAATGGGGCGAGGCGAAAACCACGCTGGTCGTCAGCCTTTCGGGCCGGTACAGCGCGTAGGATGACGGGTGTTCGGACACGGGCGGGGCACCTCCTGGGCAATGCCGAGGATAGTAGCGCAAAAAAGGATTGCCAAAAGCCCCTTGATCCCCCCGCCGACTCCTTTTATAGGACGCGAACCGGCGCGGTTATCCGCGCTTCTTCTTTGTCAGAGCGGCCCGGAAACGGGTCGGAACGGACCAGGCGGAAGCAAAGATTTTCGAGCCAGTGTGGGCGATTAGCTCAGCGGTAGAGCACTTCGTTGACATCGAAGGGGTCACAAGTTCGATCCTTGTATCGCCCACCATTCTATTCATCGGGACGCCTCCGGGCCTCCCTGCACGAAACCTGGCGCTAGCCGCGCCGCGACATGAGGAGAGAGGCCATGAAGGTCAAGAACTCGCTCCGCTCGCTGAAGCAGCGCCACCGCGATTGCCGCGTCGTGCGCCGCAAGGGCCGCGTCTATGTGATCAACAAGACGCAGCGCCGCTTCAAGGCCCGTCAGGGCTGAGAGCTGCCAGAGCTTTACACGAAAAGGGTCGCCTTCGGGCGGCCCTTTTTGCATTCGGGTTTTGCGTTCAGTGATCGCGCGCGGCGACATCTTGCCGCCGCCCCTTTCGCGTCCGGCAGCCCAGGCCTACCCTTTCCCCATGACAGATGAAGACATTGCCCGCCTGCGCGCCGCGCTGGCCGAGAGGGAGCCGGGCCCCTTCCATTTCCGCGACATCTGCGCGGGCTTCGATGAGATGTGGATCGGTGACAAGGTGAAGGCGGGCCACGCCTTCCTCGATGCTGTCCGCGCCGGACGCCTGCCCGGCGTCAGCGACACGGGCAGGAAGAAGGGGGGCGGGCGGCTGTACCTCTGGTCGCCGGACCGCGCCCACTAGCCGCTATCAGCCCGCGGGTCAGGCGAATGGGTCAGTCGTATTTGCGGCGATCCTCGATCACCAGCCCGTCGTTGGGCAGGCTGCCGGGCGACAGGATCTCGATTCGCGCCTTCAGCTTCAGCAGATCGGTCGCGCTGGCGGCAAAGACCGCTTCGTCGCCGCCCTCGGCCTCCACCTGAAGAGTCATCACATCCATCTCGCCTTCGCGTTCGGCCACGACACGGGCGCGGGTAACCTCCGGGTGGCGGGCGACGAAATCTGCCACCTGTTCAGGGCGCACGAACATGCCCTTGATTTTGGTCGTCTGGTCGGCGCGGCCCATCCAGCCCTTGATGCGAAGGTTGGTGCGGCCGCAGGGGCTGGTGCCCGGCAGCACCGCCGACAGGTCGCCGGTGGCGAAGCGGATCAGCGGGTAATCGGGGTTCAGGGTGGTCACCACCACCTCGCCGACCTCGCCCGGGGCGACCGGCGTGCCGGTGCCCGGGGTGACGATTTCCACGATGACGCCTTCGTCGACGATCATCCCCTCCATCGCGTCGCTTTCGTAGGCGATATTGCCCAGATCCGCGGTGGCATAGCATTGCAGGCAGGCGATGCCGCGCTCGGCGTATTCGGCGCGCAGGGATGGGAACAGCGCCCCGCCCCCCACGGCGGCCTTGGTGATCCGCAGCTCCATCCCCTGCGCCTCGGCGCGGTCCAGGATCACCTTCAGGAAATCCGGGGTGCCGGCATAGGCGGTGACGCCCAGGTCATGGGCGGCGCGGGCCTGCAGGTCGGTCTGGCCGGTGCCGGCGGGCAGCACGGTGGCGCCGACGGCCCGGGCGCCGTTCTCGAACATCATGCCGGCGGGTGTCAGGTGATAGCCGAAGCAGTTCTGCACCAGATCGCCCCGGCCGATGCCCGCCGCATGCAGGAAGCGGCCCATGCGCCACCAGTCGTGGCTGGCGCCCCCCGGTTCATAGATCGGCCCCGGGCTCTGGAAGACATGGGCAAAGCCCGTCAGCGGCAGCGCCGTCAGTCCGCCCAGCGGCGCCCCGGCGCCCTGCCGCTTCACCAGGTCCGACTTGCGGATCACCGGCAGATCCGCCAGCGCCGCGACGCTGGTCACCGCCCCCGCCTCGACGTCGACCAGCGCGGGCGCCGCGCCCGGCAGGGACTGGGCATTGGCCACCTGGCGCGGCAGGTCACGGGCGATCGCGGCCTCGCGCTCATCCGGGCTGCGGGTTTCGAGCGCATCGAAATGGTGGGTACGGGAATGGCGGGTCATCATGCTCTCCGGGGCGAGAATCGGGATAGGGGCAGGCTCAGCTCAGCCAACGCTTGCGGCGCCGGTAGGAACGCACATCGCGGAAGGACTTGCGGCCCTCGTCGGACATGCCGAGGTAGAACTCCTTCACGTCGGGGTTCTCCCGCAGGGCGGCGGCCTCGCCATCCATCACCACGCGACCCGATTCCAGGATGTAGCCGTAGTGGGCGAACCGCAGGGCGACGTTGGTGTTCTGCTCGGCCAGCAGGAAGGTGGCGCCCTGCTCCTCGTTCAGGCTTTTCACGATGCCGAAGATCTCCTCGACCAGCTGCGGCGCCAGGCCCATGGACGGCTCGTCCAGCAGGATCGTCTCGGGGCGCGACATCAGCGCCCGGCCGATGGCGATCATCTGCTGTTCCCCGCCGGAGGTATAGCCGGCCTGGGATTTGCGCCGCACCTTCAGGCGCGGGAAGTAGTTGTAGACCATCTCCAGATCGGCCTCGATTTCCCCCTTGCCGGAGCGCGTGTAGGCGCCGGTCATCAGGTTCTCCTCCACCGTCAGGTGTTCGAAGCAGTGGCGGCCTTCCATCACCTGGATCACGCCGGTCTTCACCAGGCTGGCCGGGTCCAGATCCTGGATCCGCTTGCCGCGATAGACGATGGACCCCTTGGTCACCTCGCCGCGCTCGCTGCCCAGGAGGTTGGAAATGGCCTTCAGCGTGGTGGTCTTGCCCGCGCCGTTGCCGCCCAGCAGGGCGGTGATGCCGCCCTTGGGCACGGACAGGCTGACCCCTTTCAGCACGAGGATCACGTGGTTGTAGATCACCTCGATATTGTTGACCTCCAAAAGCGTCTTGGCGGTCTTCGCGTCGTTCTGCATCGCGGTGTCCAGCATGGGCCCCTCCATCCGATGGCCGGAAAATTCACTTGTCCCGTGGCGTCACGGGGTGGGCAGCCCCCGCCTGGGGACCGCCCGGATCTGTCGCGATTACTCGCAGCCCGGCGTGATGCCGTTTTCCTCGGCATAGGCCATGCTGTCGGCGGTGATCAGCGGGTCGAGGACCGAACCGTCGGACGCGCCGTAGTCGGTGATCAGCGACCAGCTGCCGGCCTCCGCATCCCACTGCGCCACGGCGCCCAGGCCGTCGCCACCATGGTTGGAGCAGGAAACGTTGAAGGTCGGGCCGAAGTTCGGCAGGCCGAGACCGGCCATCTTCTCCTCGGTCATCTCCAGGGCTTCCATGCCGTCGCGCATCATCGCGGGCGTGATCTGGGCGGTGCCGTGGATCTCCTGCGCGGTGCGCGCGGCCTCTGCGGCCAGCATCGCGGCATACATGCCACGGTTATAAAGCGCCGTGCCCAGCTGATCGCCGGCCCCGGCGGCCATGCCCACGTCGACCACGTATTCCTTCAGGTCGTCGTAGACGGGGTAATCCATCCCGAGGTTGTGGAAGGTCAGCGCCTTGTAGCCGTCGGCGCCATCACCGGCGGGCAGCACGTCATTTTCAGAGCCGGACCACCAGATGCCGATGAAGTTCTCCATCGGGTAGCGGATGTTCACCGCTTCCTGGATGGCGACCTGGTTCATCACGCCCCAGCCCCACATGATCACGTTGTCCGGCTTCGCCCGGCGGATCTGGAGCCACTGGCTCTTCTGTTCCTGGCCCGGGTGATCCACGGGCAGCAGCAGGAGTTCATAGCCATGCTTCTCGGCCAGCTCCTCCAGCGTGCGGATCGGCTCCTTGCCGTAGGCGGAGTTGTGATAGACCAGCGCGATGGTCTTGCCGCTGATATCGCCGTCGTTCACATCCAGGATGTGGTTGATCGCATGGCTGGCGCCGTCCCAGTAGTTGGCCGGGTAGTTGAAGACCCAGCGGAAGACCTCGCCGTTCTTGGCGGAGGTGCGGCCATAGCCCATCGTGTGCATCGGGATGCCGTCAGCGGTGGCCTTCGGGATCAGCTGATAGGTGATGCCGGTCGACAGCGGCTGGTAGATCAGCGCGCCTTCGCCCTTGGTCGCCTCGTAGCACTCGACGCCCTTCTCGGTGTTGTAGCCGGTCTCACATTCGATGACCTCGATCATCTCGCCGCCGATACCGCCGTCACGTTCGTTCAGCAGGGTCAGGTAATCCTGGTAGCCGTCCGAGAACGGGATGCCGTTCGCGGCATAGGGGCCGGTGCGGTAGCTCAGGTCCGGGAACACCAGCTCGGCGGCGGCCGGGCCCGCGATCACCCCTGCGGCCAGCAGGGCGGCGCCCGCGACACTCATCTTCGTCTTCGCCATCTCAATCTCCTCCCTTGGAACGATGGTCCATCTGCCGGGGCTCCTCTGTCCCGGCGTCGCGACGCCTGCCTCTTCCGGGCTTGCGTCCTCGGCGCGTGCAGGGCTCCTCTTCCCCGCGGCGCGCCGGTCAGGCCCGCCCTAGTGCGGGAAAGGCCAAAGTCTCAGCTTCTCCTTGGCGACGCGCCACAGCTGCGCCAACCCGTGGGGTTCGGCCACCAGGAAGGTGACGATCAGGGCGCCCACGATCATGAATTCCAGATGCGCCGCCAGGTCCGTGGGCCAGCCTAGGCTGCCCACCAGCACGTTCTTCAGCAGCACCGGCAGCAGCACCAGGAAGGCCGCGCCCATCAGGGACCCGCCGATCCGGCCCAACCCGCCGATGATGATCATGAAGAGCACCAGGAAGGACTTGTTGATGCCGAAGGCCTCGCCCACCTCGACGGCGCCCAGGTAGACCGCGAAGAACAGCGACCCGGCGATGCCGATGAAGAAGGAGCTGACCGCGAAGGCTGACAGTTTCGCCGACAGCGGGTTCACCCCGATGATCTCGGCCGCGATGTCCATGTCGCGGATGCCCATCCAGCTGCGCCCCATGGTGCCCCGCGTCAGGTTCCGCGCCACCACGGCGGCGAAGATCAGGAACAGCAGGCAGAAGAGGTAGGTCACCCAGGCCTCGGCATTGGGGCCCGTCACGGCATAGCCCAGCACCTCGCGTTCCGGCGCGCTGATCTGACCGGACGCGGAGTAGTTGTAGAACCACGGCACCCGGTTGAAGAGCCAGACCAGGAAGAACTGCGCCGCCAGCGTGGCCACGGCCAGGTAGAAGCCCTTGATCCGCAGCGATGGCAGACCGAAGAGGACGCCCACGCCCGCGGTGATCCCGCCGGCCAGCAGCACGTGAATGATGATCGACACCTCCGGGAAGGCCGTCATCAGCTTGTAGGTGGCATAGGCGCCGACGGCCATGAAGCCGCCGGTGCCCAGCGAGACCTGCCCGCAGAAACCAACGAGGATGTTCAGCCCGATCGCCGCGATGGCGTAGATCAGGAAGGGCAGCGCCACGGCGTTGGCCCAGTAGTCGTTGATGAAGAAGGGCACCACCCCCAGAGCCAGCACCAGCACGACGCGCAGACCCACCCGGTCGAACCGGATCGGGAAGGTCTGGTTGTCAGCCTGATAGCTGGTCTTGAAATCCCCGGCTTCGCGGTAAAGCATTGATCAGACCTCGGCTTTCGGTGCGATGCGCTGTGTCGGCGCGATACGGTTGCAAAGCCCGAGGTGGCAGGCGACGCCCACCAGGAACCCCAGGGCGGCCAGCAGGGCGGCGATCAGGACCTCCCCCCGTGCCAGCTCGACGAACAGCGCGATCAGGCCGAAGGTCCAGAAGGCGCCCCAGGCGACCACGTTGGAAATGGCCAGCAGCTTCATGCGTCCTCTCCCTTCATCGCCCAGGTGATGCGGCGCGCGGCCGTCAGGTAGGTCAGCCAGGCGGCGACCAGGCCGATCACGACGATCACGGCATTGATCAGGTGATGCTGGCCCTCCAGGTGCCCCGGGCGCGCGGCCCAGAAGACAAAGCCCCAGTAGGCGACCCAGAACGCAGTTGCGGCGACCAGGCGGATTCCCTTCACGTCTTTCATGTCAAATCTCCTCCATGATGCCCCCCGGCTCCTCTTTCCGGGGGCCCCGGCCCGTCACCGCGACAAAGGCGCGCAGCGACGGGATGGGGTCTTTACACTCTTTCGATAATCCGTTCGCCGAACAAGCCCTGAGGACGGAAGACGAGGAACAGAAGGGCGAGCACATAGGCGAACCAGTTCTCCGTCGCGCCGCCGACCAGCGGTCCGATGGCGAACTCGAACAGTTTCTCCCCCACCCCGATGATCAGACCGCCGACGATGGCGCCCGGGATCGAGGTGAAGCCCCCCAGCATCAGAACCGGCAAAGCTTTCAGGGCGATGAGCGACAGCGAGAATTGCACGCCCGACTTGGTGCCCCACATGATCCCGGCGACCAGGGCGACGAAGCCCGCGATCGACCAGACCAGCACCCAGATGTAGTTCAGGCTGATCCCCACGCTCAGCGCGGCCTGGTGGTCATCGGCCACCGCGCGCAGGGCGCGGCCCTGCTTGGAATACTGGCTGAAAATGGTCAGCGCGATCACCAGGGCGGCAGCGATGCCGGTGGCCCAGAGGTCCAGGTTGTCGATGAAGAAGCCGTAGCCGAAGATCTCGTAGGTGCTTTCGTCGATCCAGGTGTTGATCCCCTGCGGCAGCCCCACGTCCAGCTTCTTGATGTCGGCGCCCCACATGATGTCGCCGACGCCTTCCATGAAATAGGCCAGCCCGATGGTCGCCATGAAGAGGATGATCGGCTCCTGCCCGACAAGGTGGCGGAAGATGAACCGGTTCACCGCCCAGGCGAGCGCGATCATCACCACGCCGGTCAGCACGATGGCCACGACTGCCGGCAGGTGCCAGCCGAAGTGATGGATCTCGGTCCCGAAGACCGCGTTGATCAGGTGGCTGAAGGGCACCTGCCCTTCCATGATCCCCACCAGGGTCAGCGCGGCGAACAGCGCCATCACCCCCTGGGCATAGTTGAAGATGCCGCTGGCCTTGTAGATCAGCACGAACCCCAGGGCGACGAGGGCGTAAAGCACGCCGGCCATCAGCCCGTTGAGGAAGACTTCCATTGCAAAGAGCAACTGATCGGGCATGGCTCAGACCTCCGGTTGCGCTGCGGGGCAGCAGGTGTTTTGGGCAGGACGGCAGGCGGCGGTCAGGCGCAGCTCAGCCAGGAGGGGCTCAGTCACGACATCAGTCATGGGCCACCCCCAGGTAGGCGTCGATCACGTCCTGGTTGTTGCGCACCTCGTCGGGGGTGCCGTCGCCGATCTTCTTGCCGTAATCCATCACCACCACACGGTCGGACAGATCCATGACCACGCCCATGTCATGTTCGATCAGCGCGATGGTGGTGCCGAATTCGTCGTTCACGTCGAGGATGAAGCGGCTCATGTCCTCCTTCTCCTCGACGTTCATCCCCGCCATGGGTTCGTCCAGCAGCAGCAGCGACGGCTCCGCCGCCAGGGCGCGGGCCAGCTCCACCCGCTTCTTCAGGCCGTAGGGCAGGCTGCCGACGGGCTTCTTGCGAATGTTCTGAATCTCCAGGAAGTCGATGATCTTCTCGACCTTCTCGCGGTTCTCGATCTCCTCGCGTTCCGCGCGGCCCTTCCACAGGGCCTGGGACAGGACGCCCGCCTTCATGTGGTTCAGACGGCCGGTCATCACGTTGTCCAGCACCGACATGCCTTCAAACAGCGCGATGTTCTGGAAGGTGCGGGCGATGCCCTGGCGGGCCACCTCGTAAGGGCGCATCTTCGGGCGCTTTTCGCCCAGGTAGAAAACGTCGCCTTCCTGCGGATTGTAGAAGCCGCTGATGACATTCAGCATCGAGGACTTGCCGGCCCCGTTCGGCCCGATGATCGCGCGGATCTCGCCCTTGCGGATGTCGAAGGAGATGTCCTTGATCGCCACCACACCGCCGAAGCGCAGGGTGATGTTCTTCATCTCCATCATCACCGCGCCGATCTGGCGCCCGTCGGCGGTGATCCAGCCACCGTCCTCGTTGTCACGTTCGTGACCAAGTACTTGTTCTGCCAGACTCATTCCGCTGCCACCTTCTTGCTTGCCACGGGCTGGACCGCCGCATCGCAGATGCTCAGCGTGGCCGAGATATGGCCCTTGCGTCCGTCCTCGTAGGTCACCTCGGTCCGGGTCGAGATGGTCTCGGTCCCGTCGTAGAGCGCCGTGATCAGGTCGTGGAACTTCTCCTCGATGACCTTGCGGCGCACCTTGCGGGTGCGGGTCATCTCGCCGTCATCGGCATCCAGTTCCTTGTGCAGGATCAGGAAGCGGTGGATCGGGCAGCCCGACAGCATCTCGTCCTCGGCGACGCTTCGGTTCACCGCCTCGACATGCTCACGCACCGTTTCCAGCACCTGGGGGTGCCCCGCCAGTTCCTGATAGCTGGAATAGGCGATGTTGTTGCGCTCGGCCCAGTTGCCGACGGCCGTGAGGTCGATGTTGATGAAGGCAGTGCACATCTCGCGGCCATTGCCGAAGACCACGGCCTCCAGGATGTTGGGGTAGAACTTCAGCTTGTTCTCGACGTACTTCGGCGCGAACAGGCTGCCATCGGCCATCTTGCCCACGTCCTTGGCGCGGTCGATGATCCGCAGGTGCCCGCTGCCTTCCTCGATGAAGCCCGCGTCGCCGGTGGCCACCCACCCTTCGGCATCCTTGGTCGAGGCGGTGCTGTCGGCATTCTTGTAGTAGCTCTGGAAGACGCCGGGGCTGCGATAGAAGACCTCACCGCTCTCGGCGATCTTCAGTTCCACCCCCGGAGAGGCCACGCCCACGGTGTCGGAGCGCACCTCGCCATCGGGTTGCTGGGTGATGAAAACGCTGGCCTCGGTCTGACCGTAAAGCTGTTTCAGGTTGATCCCCAGCGAGCGGTAGAAATCGAAGATCTCCGGCCCGATCGCCTCACCTGCGGTATAGCCCACGCGGACGCGGCCCAGGCCCAGGGTATCCTTCAGCGGGCCGTAGATCAGGAACTCGCCCAGGCGGTACTTCAGCCGGTCCATGCCGCCCACGGGGCGCCCATCCAGCAGATCGCCCCCCACCTTGCGGGCATGGGCCATGAAACGGTCGAACAGCCACTTCTTCAGCCGCCCGGCATCCTCCATGCGGATCATCACGTTGGTCAGCTGGGTTTCGAAGATGCGCGGCGGGGCGAAGTAGTAGCTCGGCCCGATCTCGCGCAGGTCGGTGGCCAGGGTCTCCACGCTTTCGGGACAGTTGACGCAGAAGCCGGTCCAGTAGGCCTGCCCGATGGAGAAGATGAAATCGCCGACCCAGGCCATGGGCAGGTAGGCCAGGACCTCTTCGCCCGCGCCCAGCTTGTCGAATTCGGCCGAATTCTTCGAGGTCTCGATGATGTTGCGATTGGACAGCACCACGCCCTTGGGCTTCCCGGTGGTGCCGGAGGTATAGAGCATGACGCAGATGTCGTCATAGGTGATGGCAGCGGCGCGCCGGTCCAGCTCGGCCGTCAGCTCATCTCGCAGGGCGTGGCCCTGTTCTTGCACATGGGTGAACTCGTGCAGATGCGTGTGGTCGTATTTCCGCATGCCGCGCGGGTCGAGGTAGATGATGTGCTCCAGCGCGGGCAGTTGCGCCTTCACTTCCAGCACCTTGTCGACCTGTTCCTGGTCCTCGGCGATCACCACCCGGGCGCCGCAATGGTCCAGCACATAGGCCATCTCTTCGGCGGCGCTGTCGTTGTAGACAGGCACCGGCACGGCGCCGACCATCTGCGCCGCCGGAATGGACCAGTAGAGATGCGGCCGGTTGGCGCCGATGATGGCGACGAAATCGCCCGGCCCCACCCCGAGGTTCAGAAGACCCCGCGCCAGGTTGCGGATCTCGCTCCGCGTCTCGGCCCAGCTCCAGCTTTGCCAGATGCCGAATTCCTTTTCGCGATAGGCCGTTCTGTCCGGCCAGGCTTTTGCATTCCGGTCCAGCAGGGCGGGCACGGATGTGACCGGCCCGCCCGCGTCGCGCGAGAGTTCTCCCACGATGTTCTCCTCCCTTGGCTCCGGTCCTCCCCGACCGGGCAACCGCCCTCCTCAAGGCGGGTCATCGGGGTCATCCCCCGGGGCATCCGACCCGGACGCTCCTGACAAGTCAAACTTTGCCGCGAAGTTTTGCCGCATCATTTCCGGATCCTTTCGAATTGTTACAGGTGCCGCAGGCGCGAAATCCACGCTGCAACTGCAAAGCGAACCCCTTCCTCGACGGCCCGTTTCCCAGTAGGTCTGACCCGGGGAGTGGAGGAATTATGACGAGCCATCAGGCACGTACCGACCGGATGACCATGGCCGGGCTGAACATGATTCAGCAGGCGCTGTCGATCTACGATCAGGATCTGCGGCTGGTGCAGTGCAACCGGCGCTTCCGGTCAATGTTCGATCTGCCCGCCGAACTGACCCGCCCCGGCGCGGGTTTCGAAGACACGATCCGGTTCTTGTGCGAATCCGGCGAATACGGCCCCATCGACGACTTGGAGGAGGCGATCCGCGTGCGGGTCGAAAAGGCCCTGGCCTTCGAGCCCCACTACCTGGAACGCCCCCGCGCCAACGGCCGCGTCATCTCAGTCGAGGGGGCGCCACTGCCCGAGGGCGGCTGGGTCACCGTCTACACCGACATCACCGAGACCAAGCGCCAGGAACGCCTTCTGCGCGCGCGCTCGGCCGAGCTGTCGGCGGAACTTCTGACCCGCGCGGAGGAGCTGGCGGCCACCAACCGCGCGCTTCAGGCCACGAACTCGGCGCTGGAAGAGGCCAAGCGCGAGCTGACGGAGATGGAGGCGCGCACCCGGCTGACCACCGAGATGCTGCCCGCCCACGTGGCCCATGTGAACCCGGACCGGATCTACACCTATTCCAACCGCCGCCTCAGTCGGATCATGCCGGGACGCCCGGCGCATATCGTGGGGCTGCACATTGCCGACGTGCTGGGCCGGCAGGCCTACGAGGCGGTGCGCCCCTACCTTGATGCCGCGCTGGCGGGGCAGCCCGGCACCTTCGAGTTCACCGACGAGGCCAGTTCGCGCCGCATCCGCACCGCGCTGACCCCCAACGGGGCCGACGGGGCCTATATCATGTCGATGGACGTGACCGAGGAAACCCAGACCCGCGCGGCGCTGACCCAGACCCGGCGGCGGGAACTGGCGGCGCAGATGACCTCGGGGATGGCGCATGATTTCTCCAACCTGCTGACCATCATCCTCGGCCTGCAATCACAGCTGTCGCGCATGGACCTGCCGGAGCCCGCCCAGGGGCTGGTCGGCGCCACCCTGGCGGCGGCGAAACGCGGCGGGCGCCTGCTGGACCGGATCGCCGACACCACCAGCGGGCGCGATCACACCCCCGGCCCCGTCCTCTGGTCCGACTTCCTGCGCGACTTCGCCACCCTGGCACGTTCGGCCCTGACCGAGGACATCTCGCTGGTACTCGACGATGACCTGGGCGCGCGGCGGTTGTGGCTGGACAGCGGGCTGTTGCAGGACAGTCTGCTGAACCTGGTGCTGAACGCCCGCGACGCCCTGGCCGGCCAGCCGGGCGAGATCCGCCTCGAAAGCCGCTGTCTGAAGGACACCTGGCTGGAGATCACCGTTTCGGACACCGGCCCCGGCTTCACCGACAAGGCGCTGGAGAAGGCGCTGACTCCCTTCTTCACCACCAAGGGCGCCGAGGGGTCGGGGCTGGGCCTGTCGATGGTCTATGACATGACGCAACGCGCCGGCGGACGGATGCGCCTGGCCAATGCGGGCGGCGCGCAGGTCACGCTGGACCTGCCCTGGCGGGAGGCGCCGCAGCCGGTGACGCCGGGCCTCGCACTGCTGGTCGAGGACAGCCCCGAGCTGCGCCGTTCGATTCGCGACATGCTGGTCGCCATGGGCTATTCGGTGATCGAGGCCAGCGCGGCGGAGGAGGCGCGCGCCATCGCACGTGACCTGCCGGATCTGGTGATGATCCTGTCGGACCTGACGCTGGAAGGCGGATCGACCGGGCTGGACCTGCTGGAGGCCCTGCCCGAGGCACCGCCACAAGACCGGCCGCCGCTGTTCTTCATGACCTCGCTGCGCCCCGACCACCCGCTGCACCGCCGCGCCGCCGCCCGTGCGCCCGTGCTGCAGAAACCCTTCGACCAGGAGGCCCTCACCGGCTTCCTCTCTCTGGGAGGAGAGCCATGACCGCGCCCCTGATCGCCATCCTTGATGACGAACCGGACATCCGGACCATCCTGTCCTCGGCGCTGGAGGAGGCAGGGTTCCGCAGCCAGGCCTTCGGTCGCGCCACCGAGTTCGAGGCGGCCCTGCGCCACATGACGCCGGACCTGTGCCTGGTGGACCTGTCACTGCCCGACCGCGACGGGCTGACCCTGGTGCACCGACTGGCGCTGGAAAAGGGCGCGACGGTCATCATCATCTCGGGGCGCGCCCAGGTGCAGGACCGGGTGACCGGGCTGGAGCTGGGGGCAGATGACTACATCATCAAGCCCTTCGATCCGGCGGAGGTCGTGGCCCGCGTCCGCGCCCGCCTGCGCCGCGACCGCCCCGGCACCGGCGAGGCCAGCCAGACCGCGCGTTTCGCCGGCTGGACCGCCCATTTCGACCGGTTCACGCTGGAAGACGCCGAAGGCGCCGAGACGCCGTTCAGCCAGGCCGAAGGCGAGGTGCTGCGCCTCTTCCTCGACCGCCCGAAACGGCTGGTCAGCCGGGCGACGATGCAGGAGGTGCTGGGGGGCGCCGCCGGCGAAAGCTTCGACCGGGCGATGGACGTGCGCATTTCGCGGCTGCGCACCAAGCTGCGCGAGGATCCGAAGAACCCGCGCCTGATCAAGACGATCTACGGCGCGGGCTACATCTTCCTCGGCGACGTGACCTGGGACTAGGCTGTCACGCCCGGATCAGACGAGGATCAGGCCAGTGTCATGCCAGTCGCGTCGCGGCCTCGGCCAGCACCTTCAGCCCGGCGGCCAGATCCGCCTCGTCGGTATCCTCGGCAAAGGCATGGCTGATGCCGTTGATCGAGGGCACGAACAGCATCGCCACGGGCATCAGCCGGCCCACGCTGGCCGCGTCATGCAGGGCGCCCGACTGCATCTTGCGCCAGCGGCCCGGCACCTGGTCCTCGGCAGCCCCTTCCAGCGCGGCACGCAGGCCTGCGTCCATCGGCACCGGCTCAAGTCCCAGCATGCCGGAGGTCGACAGGGTCATGCCGGTCTCCTCCGCCACTTCGGCCGCGGCGGTGCGGATGATCTCCTCCATCCGGTCCAGACGGTCCTTGTCGCCGTCGCGCCACTGCATGGAGAAGCTGCAGCGCCCCGGCACGATGGAATGCGATCCGGGGTGCAGTTCGACGTCGCCGGTGGTCCAGACGGTTTGCGGCGTAACCACGTTGCGGAAGCGATCATCGATCAGCGCCTGGAAGCGCAGCATGGCCTGGAAGGCGTCGCGGCGGCGGTGCATCGGCGTGGTGCCGGCGTGGTTCTGTTCCCCCTCGAAGGTCATGGTCATGTCGCGGATGCCCACGATGTCGCTGACCACGCCCACGGCCTCCCCCGCCTCATACAGCCAGGGGCCCTGTTCGATGTGGCATTCCAGGAAGCCGGTGAACCGGCTGGGATCGACCGGACCGGTCACCATGTCGGCCATCCGCGCGCGCGCCTCGGCGAAGGTCACACCGTCGCGGTCGACCAGCTGATCCGCCTCCTCCAGAGAGGTATTGCCCGACCAGACCCGACTGCCCGTCGTCACGCCGAACCGCCCCTCCTCGTCCTGGAAGGACACGGCGGAGATCGGCACCCCGGCGGCGGCGCCCGCGCGCGCCAGTTCCAGCCCGCAGATCACGCCAAGCGCCCCGTCCAGCCAGCCGCCCTCGGGCTGGCTGTCGGAATGGCTGCCCACCAAGAGCGAGCGGCCCGGCGCCAGGCCGAAGACCGACCCGCAGGGATCCACCGCGACCTCCAGCCCGGCGTCGGCGTATTGCTCGGCCAGCCAGCGGCGCGCCGCGATGTCGGGATCGGAATAGGCCGGGCGCACGACCCCCTTGCCGACACCCGCCGCGCCGAAGCTGCGCAGGGTGTGCAGGTCTGCCAGAAATCGCTCCGGGTTCACGGGAATCATGGGGGGCCTCCTGTCTGTCTCCGGTCCGAGACAACAGCTTTGTGCCACTAAAGGCAAATCGCGGCGCTTCGGGGGGCCTGCCACCTCGATACGGCACCGCTTTGATTGCATCCCAGAGGCGGCCCGCTATACCGGGTGACCGAAAGGAGCCTCTCATGACCCACATCTGGCTGCGCGCCGAACAGCGCCCCAACGAAGACCGGGCCGGCCTGACGCCCGAGGGCGCGCGCGCGCTGATCGAGAAGGGCTTCCGCCTGAGCGTCGAGGAAAGCCGCACGCGCATCCTGGACATCGAGGGCTACCGCGATGCGGGGGCCGAGATCGTGGCCGAGAACAGCTGGCCCGAGGCGCCCGAAGACGCGATCATCTTCGGCCTGAAGGAGCTGCCCGAGGACGGCACGCCCCTGCGTCACCGCCACATCATGTTCGGCCATGCCTACAAGGGTCAGCCCGCGGGGCAGGAGTTGCTGAAGCGGTTCCGCGCGGGGGGCGGCACGCTCTATGATCTGGAATACCTGGTGGATGAAACGGGGCGCCGCGTCGCCGCCTTCGGCTACTGGGCCGGGTATGCCGGGGCCGCCGTCTCGCTGATGTGCTGGGCCGCGCAGCAACAGGGCACGCTCTGCCCGCCCGTCGGCGCCTACCCCGACAAGGAGGCCCTGCTGTCGGACCTCTCGGAACGGCTGACGCCCTACGACCGGCAACTGCCGCGTGCCATCGTCATCGGAGCCAAAGGCCGCGTCGGCACCGGCGCCTCGGACCTCTGTGCCGAAATGGGCTGTGACGTGACCAAGTGGGACATGGCCGAGACCGCATCGGGCGGCCCCTTCCCCGAGATCGCGGAGCACGAGATCTTCGTGAATTCGATCCTGGCCATGCCGGGCACGCCCGTCTTCGTGCCCGTGGCCATGGCCGATGGCCCGCGCAAGCTGACCGTCATCGGCGACGTGGCCTGCGACCCGACATCCGATTTCTCGCCGATCAAGGTCTATGACCGCACCACCACCTGGGCCGCTCCGGCCCTGCGGGTGCGCGACACACCGCCCCTGGACGTGATGGCGATCGACAACCTGCCCTCGATGCTGCCCAAGGAAAGCAGCGAGGATTACGCGGCCCAGCTGCTGCACTCCCTGCTGACGCTGGATGCGCTCGACGCAGGGGTCTGGGGGCGCGCGAAGGCCGAATTCGACACGCATATGGAGGCATTGGCATGAAGATTCATTGGTGTGGCACGGGCCTGTCGGCCGTCCCCGGCCTGCGGCGCCTGCTGACGGGCAACTACCCCGTCGTGGTCTGGAACCGCACGGTGGCGAAGGCCGAGGCCGAGGTGGGCGACCTCACGAAGGACATCCGCCCCTTCACGCTGGAGGCCGTGGCGCAGGCGCTGGAGCCCGGCGACATCGCCGTCTCGATGCTGCCCGCCGACCTGCACGTCCCGCTGGCCAAGGCCTGCCTGGAGAAGGGCGCGCATTTCGTCTCCTCCTCCTACGTTGCGCCCGAAATGGCGGAGTTGGACCAGGCGGCGAAGGACAAGGGCCTGAGCTTCGTCAACGAGGTGGGGCTGGACCCGGGCATCGACCACATCCTGGCCGATGATCTGGTGGCCCGGCTGAAGGACAGCGGGCTGGGCGAGGGCCTGGACATCTCCTTCACCTCCTACTGCGGCGGCTTCCCCAAGGTTGCCAACGACTTCCGCTACAAGTTCAGCTGGTCGCCCTTGGGCGTGCTGAAGGCCCTGCGCTCGCCCTCCAAGTCGCTGAAGGGCGGCGAGGAGTTGAACGTGGCGCGCCCCTGGGATGCGATCACCCGCTACGAGAACCCGCTGCCCGGCGGCGAGGTCTTCGAGGCTTACCCGAACCGCAACTCCCTGCCCTTCATCGACCAGTACGGCTTCGACCCGGCGTGGAACGTGCAGGACTTCGTGCGCGGCACCCTGCGGCTGGACGGCTGGTCGACCGCCTGGGCGGATCTCTTCAAGGAAGTGGAAACGCTGGAAGGCCCCGAGGGCGACGCGCGCCTGCGCGAGATCTCCGAAGGGCTGTGGAATGACCACGCCTATGACGAGGGCGAGGCCGACCGCGTGGTGATGTTCGTGCGCCTGACCGCCACCAAGGACGGCGCGCCGGTCTTCGATCAGGCCTGGGCGATGGATGCGTCGGGCAAGGACGACGGCAGTGCCATGGGCAAGCTGGTGTCGATCACCGTCGCCATGGCGATCGAGGCGCTGGTCGCCTCGCGCCTCGCCACGGGCGTCGTCACCGCGTCGAACGCCGCCGACCCGATGTTCGCCGAGGACATCCGCCGCGAGTGGATCGCCGAGGTCGAGGGCATGGCCGACACGCTGGAACGGATCGACTACCTGGCCTGAACTGCGCAAACGGAACGTGACGAAAGGGGCGCCGCAGCGATGCGGCGCCCCTTTTCCATTGCGAAGACTACAGGAGGCACAGCCCCTGCGGGGCGGCAGACCACGTCCCCAAGGATCGGTTTCAGCCGCCGCGCACCAGGTCGTCTTCCTCGTCCGAGGCCGACAGGCCAAGCGCATCGAGGCCGTTTTCCAGGTGATCCGACAGATGCGGCGTGCCCAGCAGGTAATCCGCCGTGGGCGTGCTCGCCTCGGTCTTGGCGGTGGCGATGGCCTCCTCCAGGTCGTCGGCATCGAAGCTTTCGCGCCCGATCCACATGATCGCGACCAGGCTGGCCAGTTCATCCTCGTTCAGATTTTCGAGGAAGGCACGCAGTTCTCCCTCGGCGCGGTTCAACTCCCGCGCCATGAGGATGACATTGGCGACCTTGGAGATGGAAATTTCTAGCATGGCGTTTCCTCCTGTTCGTCGCGGAGCATGCAGGCAAAAGCCTACGCCCTTCCTTGATTTGCCGCAAACTCAGGTTTTTCGCCTCAGCTTTTCGGCGGATCCTGGGTGAGGCTTTCCAGTGGGCTGTCGGCCTCCGGCGCCAGCTCCTCGAAGTCGAAATTGTCGAGCTTCAGCGCACGTTTGCCGGCCCGTTCGGCGGCGGTGCCGATGCCGTCCAGGTCCTTGCGGGCCTGGGTGAAATGGGTGTCCAGCTTGGCCACCCGTTCCACCACGATCTCCACGTCGCGGTGCAGCAGCGACAGGGTCTTGCGGATGGCGCCGGCCTGTTCGCGCATGCGCGCGTCCTTCAGGATGGCGCGCATGGTGTTCAGCGTCGCCATGCAGGTGGTGGGCGAGACGATCCAGACCCGGGCGGCGAACCCCTCTCGCACGATTTCGGGAAAATTGGCGTGCAACTCGGCATAGACCGCTTCCGAGGGCAGGAACATAAGCGCGCCGTCGGCGGTCTCTCCCTCGATGATGTACCGCTCGCAGATCGCCTTGATGTGGGCGCGCACCGCCTGGCGGAACAGGGTCTGGGCGCGGGCCTTCTGGTCCTGGGTCTGGGCGCCGCGCAGGGCCTCGTAGGCCTCCAGAGGGAACTTGGCGTCAATGACGATCGGCCCCGGCGGGTTGGGCAGGTGGATCAGGCAGTCGGCGCGGCGGTCGTTCGACAGCTTCGCCTGCACCGTGTAGCTGTCCGAGGGCAGCGCCTTGCCCACGATGTCATTCAGCTGGATCTCGCCAAAGGCGCCGCGGGTCTGCTTGTTCGACAGGATGTCCTGCAGCGACAGCACGTCGCCCGACAGCTTGGTGATATTCTCCTGCGCGCGGTCGATCACCTGCAGGCGCTGTTGCAGCTCCGCCAGGCTTTTCGTCGTCTTTTCCGACCCGCCGCGCAGCTGCTCGTTCATCTTCTCCTGCATCTCGGCCAGGGCGCGGGCCTGCTGCATCGCGTTGGCATGCAGGCGGTCGTTCATCTGGCTCTGCACATGGGCCAGCCGCGCCTCCATGGTCTGCACCATCCGGGTCTGGCCGTTGGTCTGCGCATCCGACACGGTGCCCAGGCGCCCGGCCAGCTGCTCCTGCCCCGACGCCAGCCCCTCGACCGTGCGCGACAGCTGGCTCATCTGCCAGATCACCGGCTCGGACGAGCGGCCGGCGGCGCGGATCGCGAAGACGATCAGGACAAGCAGCACCAGAAAGGCCACGCCGCCGATGACGGCGGCGAGGGCAAGGGGGTCGGACAGGTCGATCTGGGTGGTGCCGATCTGGATCATGTGCGGCCAAACAGCCTTTCGATATCGGAGAGCTTCAGCTCTACGTAGGTGGGGCGGCCGTGGTTGCATTGCCCGGAATGGGGGGTCGCCTCCATCTGCCGCAGAAGTTCGTTCATCTCGGCCACCTGCATCCGCCGGCCCGAGCGGATCGAGCCGTGGCAGGCGACGCGGCTGAGGATCGCCTCGATGCGCGCCTGCAGGGTCAGGCTGTCGTCCTGATCGGTCAACTCGTCCAGCACGTCCCGCAGCAGGGCCTCGGCGTTGATCTCGCCCAGGATGGCGGGGGTTTCGCGCACCGCGATGGCGCCGCCGCCGAAGGGTTCGATGACCAGCCCCATGCGCGCCAGGTCGTCCGCGGCGTCCAGCAGGCGCTGCGCGTCGCCCTGCGACAGCTCGATGATCTCGGGGATCAGCAGGGCCTGGGCGGCCACGCCGTTCTCGGCCATCTGGCGTTTCAGCTTCTCGTAGACCAGCCGTTCGTGGGCCGCGTGCTGATCGACGACGACCATGCCACGTGTGGTCTGGGCGACGATGTAGTTCTCGTGCAGCTGTGCGCGGGCCGCGCCCAGGGGGTGTTCTTCCAGCGGGGTCTCATTGGTGCCCTGCGGCAGATCCTCGACCACCGGCTCGAACCGGGCGGAGGGGCCGGTGTCGAGGCTGGGCAGCCCCCAGTCGGGTGCCAAGGTTTCCGCGAACCCTGCCTCGCGCTGGCCGCCGAAGGTCGGGCGCACCGGCGCCTCCCGCCGGTACTGGCTGTCGTACTGGTAGACCCGATTGGCGCTGCCCTCGGGGGCCTGCGGCGCAGGCCCAAGCGCGCCCATCGGCGACGCGCTGCCCCCTGCGGGTTCGGGCCGGAAGGCCCCCAGCGTGGCGCCCGCGACGGTGGTCGAGGCGCGATGCCCGGCCTCGGCCAGCGCATGGCGCAGGCCCGAGACGATCAGCCCCCGCGCCGTGCCCGGGTCGCGGAACCGCACCTCGGATTTCGCCGGGTGGACGTTCACGTCGACCAGATGCGGATCACAGTCGAGGAACAGCGCGGCAGCCGGGTGCCGGTCCCGCGACAGGAAATCGAAATAGGCGGCGCGCAGGGCGCCGGTCAGCAGCTTGTCCTTCACCGGGCGGCCGTTGACGAAGAGGAACTGCGCCACCGCTGCGCCGCGCGAATAGGTCGGCAGCGCCGCATAGCCGGTCATGCGGATGCCGTCGCGCGTGGCGTCGATGGCCAGGGCATTCTCCGCGAACTCGCGCCCCAGGATGGAGGCGAGGCGCCCGTGCAGCGCATCGAACAGGTCCCCGGTCTCGGGATCGGCGCGGAAGGTCACCCGCGCGTCCCCGCCCTTGCCCGAGGCACCGGAGGCGTCGCGCAGGGTGAACCCAACGTGCGGCTCGGCCATGGCCAGGCGCTTGATCACGTCCGACACCGCCTGCATCTCCGCCCGGTCGGTACGCAGGAACTTCAGCCGCGCCGGCGTGGCGTAGAAGAGATCGCGCAGCTCGACCACCGTGCCCTTGTTCAGGGCCGCCGGCTTCACCTCCCCCAGCTGGCCGCCGGACACCCGCAGTTCGGCCGCGTCATGGCCCTTCGCGCGGGAGGTCAGGGACAGCCGCCCCACGGCCCCCAGCGAGGGCAGCGCCTCGCCCCGGAAGCCGAAGGAGTGGATGTTCAGCAGGTCGGTGCCGTCGATCTTCGAGGTGGCATGGCGCGACAGCGCCAGCGGCAGCGCCTCCGGCGTGATGCCGCAGCCATCGTCGGCCACGCGGATCAGGGTCTTGCCGCCATCGGCCACGGTCACGTCGATCCGGGTGGCGCCCGCGTCGAGGGCGTTTTCCACCAGTTCCTTCACCGCCGAGGCCGGGCGTTCGACCACTTCGCCGGCGGCAATGCGGTTGATCGCGGCATCGTCGAGCTGACGGATGACGGGCTGAGAATCGAGGATATGGGGGTCGGGACGCTGCATGCCGCCAAATGTAGCAGGTGCCGAATGAGTCGGAAATGGGGGCTGCGCCCCGGAGAACGGTGGTCAAAGGGCCCCTCTCCCGCACAGGCTCCTTTTTCCCAACACCGTCCTCCCCGCATGCCATGCATCCCCCAGAAGCCGGGCTGCGCCCTCCCCTGGGTGGGCGCGCAAACATGCGAGCGAAGCGATCCACCCGCTAGGCCAGGGTCCGTTCCGCTATCCACACCCCGTGCAAATGCGCCCTCCCGTGGGGAGGGGAGGGCGCAGCCCGGCGTGCCGCCGGGCAGAAGGGGGCTATAAGCGGGCGCTTTGAGCTACGCGACATGCGGCCCAGAACCAGAGCCTGTCGCAGTCCCACGATCTCTCGCAACAAAGCGCCCCCAAAGCCCTCCGCGTCGAGTGAACGAGACGCACGGCGTGCAGTCTCTGCTATGAACGGGCCATCACTCCCGCGCCTGTGGCCAGGCCGCCGGATTGGTCAGGCAGATCGTCCGGTGCGCCTTCTCTGGTGCGTCGGTCAGGTAGATGGTCAGCTCGGCCAGTGCGGCAAAGGCGACAAGGCGCACCCGCGCCGGATCCTCGGCAGCCGGACAGGCGCCCGCCACATGCCATATCTCCTGCGCCTCGGCGCGGAACGGGCGGATCGACACCGCCAGAGGAGTGCCAAGGTTGCTGATGGTCACGGTCACCGGCGCGGCCAGGATCTCGGCCCCGGCCTGCCCCGCCGGCAGCAGCGACACGAGCACCCCGAGCAGAGCCAGACGAAACCTGCGGCGCATTGCGGCCTCCTGTAACCTCGCGGTCAGGGCGGCCCAAGCGGTCGTCAGCCCTTGATCGCCGCCTTGTACCAGTCGCGGATGGCCTGACGTTCCTCCTCTTCGATGAAGGAAACGTTAGCGGGCGGCATGGCATGGGTCAGCCCGGCCTGCAGGTAGATGCCGCGGGCGTTGCGCACGATGTCGGCCTCGGTGTCCAGGCGCACGCCCTTGGGCGCCCAGAGGATCCCGTCCCAGAAAGGTTCGGCGCCGTGGCACATGGAACAGCGGCCCATCACGATGTCATGCACATCCTCGAACCCCTCGGCCTCGGCAAAGCGGCTGAGGTGGGCCGAAGCCTCCTCCTCGTAGACGTCCGAGCGGAACAGTGGCGCGGTGGACAACCACATGATCAGCAGGAAGATCAGCGCGGTCAGCAGCCAGGTCCAGTAGGGCATCCCTTTCTTCGCATGCATGCTGTTGAAGAAATGCCGGATGGTGACGCCCATCAGGAAGACGAGGCTGGCGATGATCCAGGTGTACTCGGTCGAGAACGCCAGCGGGTAGTGGTTGCTGAGCATCATGAAGATGACCGGCAGCGTCAGGTAGTTGTTGTGGGTCGAACGCTGCTTGGCGATCTTGCCGTACTTGGCATCCGGGGTGCGGCCCGCCTTCAGATCCGCCACCACGATCTTCTGGTTGGGGATGATCACCATGAAGACGTTGGCCGACATGATCGTCGCGGTGAAGGCACCCAGGTGCAGCAGCGCGGCGCGGCCTGTGAAGACCTGAGTGTAGAAATAGGCCAGCGCCACCAGGATCACGTAGAGCAGCAGCATCAGCCGGGTGTTGTTGTCGCCGAACTTCGATTTGCAGATCGTGTCATAGGCCAGCCAGCCGAAGCCGAGCGAGGCCAGCGAGATCGCGATGCCGCCCCAGGCGGGGATGTCCAGCACGTTGGGATCAACCAGGTAGAAATCGGCGCCGAGGTAATAGACCAGCCACAGCAGGGCAAAGCCCGACAGCCAGGTGGCGTAGCTTTCCCATTTGAACCAGACGAGATGATCGGGCAGCGCATCGGGGGCGACCAGGTACTTCTGGATATGGTAGAAGCCACCGCCGTGCACCTGCCATTCCTCGCCATCTGCAGGGCCGGGGATGGACCGGTTCAGGCCCAGGTCCAGCGCGATGAAATAGAAGGACGAGCCGATCCAGGCGATCGCCGTGACCACGTGCAGCCAGCGCACGGCGAATTCCAACCAGGCCCCGATGGCCACCAAATCGTACATATGTCCCGTCCCCCGGTTCTTGTCTTTTCGTCAAAGCATAAGCACGGATCCCGGAGCGCGGCAATCGGACGGGGCCGTGCGGTGCGGAATGGACGCAGCGGCGCCCAGCGACAGGGCAGACCCCGGGCCCCGTCGTCGTCGCAGCAGGGCCAGCGGATTTCTGCGATGCGGCGAGCCGCCACGGGCGCTGGCCCTCCTCGACCGGGCGGGACGGCCCTACATCCATGACAGACGCGGGCGATGGCAGGCCATTGGCTCCCCGGACCTGCCCTGCCTCGCGTCATGACCCTCACATCACAGGAGAGAGCAATGGAATCGGAAACCGTGGACGGCGTCGAACTGGAAACCTGGACGCCGCAGGAGGTGCATGACGCCCTGGCCGAAGGGCACATCGTGCTGATCGACGTGCGTACGCCACAGGAATACATGTTCGAGCATGTGGTCGGATCGCTGCTGATGCCCATGTCCTTCTTCGCGCCGCACTACCTGCCCTCCCAGGGCACCAAACGGATCGTGCTGCACTGCGGCTCCGGCGTCCGATCGGAGAAGATGGCCCGCGCGGCGATCGCGGCGGGCATCGACAAGATCGCGCACATGGGCGGCGGTTTCGGCGCCTGGAAGGAGGCCAAGCTGCCCTACATGGGCACCGACATGGGCACCGGCGCCCCCAGCATGGTGAACCCGGAATAGACACCGGGGGCGCTCCCGCCTCGGATCGAAAAGGGGTCTGCCGCAAGGCAGGCCCTTTTTCATGTCGCGTCACCCTGCCGGAAAAGAAAAAGCCCGGGCGCGAACGCCCGGGCAGGTAGTGGCTGAATATGGAAGGAGGATCAGCCTTTCGAGAACTCGGGGTAGGCTTCCATGCCCAGTTCCGCCATGTCGAGGCCAGCGATCTCGTCTTCTTCGGAGACGCGGATGCCCATGACGGCCTTCAGGATGAACCAGACCACGGTGGAGGCCACGACGGTTGCCGCGCCGATCACCACGATGCCGTACAGCTGGTCGCCGATGGAGGCGGTGCCGGTCAGGACGACGGCCAGGGTGCCCCAGATGCCGCAGATCAGGTGGACCGGGATGGCGCCAACGACGTCGTCGATCTTCAGCTTGTCCAGCAGCGGGACGGAGAAGACGACCAGGATGCCGCCGATCATGCCGATGATGGTCGCCAGGCCCAGCGAGGGGGCCAGCGGTTCGGCGGTGATCGACACCAGGCCGGCCAGGGCGCCGTTCAGCACCATGGTCAGGTCGACCTTCTTGTACATCAGCTGGGTCAGGATCGCGGCCGCCACGGCACCACCCGCAGCAGCGGTGTTGGTGTTGGCAAAGATGCGCGACACGTCAGCCACGTCACCGACGGAGCCCATGGCCAGCTGCGAACCACCGTTGAAGCCGAACCAGCCAAGCCACAGGATGAAGGTACCCAGGGTGGCGAGGGTCAGGTTGGAACCGGGGAAGGCGTTGACGCGACCGTCGGTGTAGCGACCCAGGCGCGGGCCCAGGATGATGGCACCGGTCAGAGCAGCCCAGCCGCCGACAGAGTGCACGATGGTCGAACCGGCGAAGTCGGAGAAGCCTGCTTCACCCACGAAGCCGCCGCCCCAGGTCCAGGATGCGGTGATCGGGTAGATGACCGAGGTCAGGATCACGGTGAAGATCAGGAAGGGCCACAGCTTGATGCGCTCGGCCAGGGTGCCAGAGACGATCGAGGCGGTGGCGGCACAGAACATCAGCTGGAAGAAGAAGTCCGAACCGGTGGAGGCATAGCCGTAGTCGTCCGCGGCTTCGGCGGTCACGCCGACAGCTTCCAGGACGCCGGGGCCGAACACGCCGGACAGGACGCCGTCAACGGCCCAGGTGCCCAGCGGGTACATCAGGTTGTAGCCGATCAGGTAGTAGAAGATCGAGGCGACACCGAAGAGCACCACGTTCTTGGTCAGCTGCATGGCCACGTTCTTGGAACGGACCAGGCCCGCTTCGAGCATGGCAAAGCCGGCGGCCATGAAGAAGACCAGGAAGCCGGCCACGAGGAACAGCAGCGTGTTCAGGATGAAGACGACGTCGGTCGGCACAACGGCCGGCGCAGCGGCCTCGTCTTGAGCAAGGCCCAGGCTCGGCAGCGCGATTGCGGCTGCGGCAAGACCCAGTTTTGCGAAGGTTTTCATTGGATTAGTTCCCTTTCCCTGTCGGAGCGTCTCAGAGCGCGTCGTCGTTGGTTTCGCCGGTCCGCACCCGAACCGCCTGCTGGATGTCCAGCACGAAGATCTTGCCGTCGCCGATCTTGCCGGTCTTGGCGGTGGAGGTGATGGTCTCGACCACCTGGTCGGCCATGGCCGCGCTGACGGCGATCTCCAGCTTGATCTTCGGCACGAAGTTCACCGCGTATTCCGCCCCGCGGTAGATCTCCGTGTGACCCGACTGGGAGCCGAAGCCCTTGATTTCAGTCACCATCATCCCGCGCACGCCGATCTCGGTCAGCGCCTCGCGGACCTCCTCCAGCTTGAACGGTTTGATTGTCGCAATGATGAGTTTCACTACTATCCCCTTCCTTCTTCGGGCTATCGCGCAGTCCGCGCCCGCCCTTTGGCACCGGCAGCTAAGCCGTGGAGCCCCCTTTTTCGGAACAGAAGGCCGCCCTGACCAGTGCAAAACGCCCGATATGTGCCTTCAAAATGCGCAGATCCCATTTTTTGCTCATTATTTATGCTTTATGTTAACCGTGTGACGGGCACGCGGTCCCTCAACATTCCGGCGCGCAGGCTGTATCCTGACAAAAATCAAGAAGCACCGGGCAGGCAGCATGAGTGATTCACGACGGCGCAAACCGCCTTTGGTGGCGGACAAACGCTATGGGGGAAAACCCCGGGCGAAACCGCCGGCGCGCGGCAAGACGACCGCGCGCAAGGGCAGCGGTGGTGGTGGCGGCAAACGGCCGGGCCCGCCCCGCAAACCCGCGCGCCGCAAGAGCCCGCAGAAGCACCGCAACCCGGTGGTGGCCTTCGTTCTGGGCCTCTTCGGCTGGATCTTCGGCCTGATCTGGCGCGTCACCTGGCGTCTGGTCGCGGTGACCGTGGCGCTGGTGGTGCTGGCCGCCGGCATCAGCGGGCTGACCATGCCGCCGATCGATGACCTCTATGACGGGCGCGCACGCGGTTCGGTGACCATCCTGGATGACCAGGGGGAGGTCTTCGCCTGGCGCGGCGACCAGTTCGGCGGCGTCGTCACCGCCGACACCGTCAGCCCGCACCTGAAGAACGCCATCGTCGCCACCGAAGACAAGCGGTTCTATCGGCATTGGGGCGTCAGCCCGCGCGGTATCGCCAGCGCCATCCGCATCAACCTCAGCGAGGGACGCGGGCCGCTGTCGGGCCACGGCGGTTCGACCATCACCCAGCAGACGGCGAAACTGCTGTGCTTCGGCCAGGCGTACGATCCCGAACAATGGGACAGCGAAGCCGCTTACGAGTCCGACTGCCGCCAGGGCACCCTGCTGCGCAAGGGCCGCGAGGCGATCTATGCCCTGGGCATGGAGATGCGCTATTCCAAGGATGAGATCCTGGGCCTCTACATGAACCGCGCCTACCTGGGCGAGGGTACCCGCGGCTTCGAGGCCGCCAGCCAGCGCTATTTCGGCAAGTCGGCGGCCAATGTGACCCCGGCCGAGGCCGCCATGCTGGCGGGCCTTCTGGTCGCCCCCACCCGGTATGCGCCGACCAACAACCTGGCCCGCAGCCAGAGCCGAGCGGCAACCATCGTGCGGCTGATGGAGGATCAGGGCTATCTGTCGGCCAGCGCCGCGCAGAACGCCATCGACCATCCCGCGCAACTGTCGAAACGGGCACAGGACCAGTCGGGCGGGTATTTCGCCGACTGGATCATGTCCTCGACCCCGGACTTCCTGACCTCGAAGACCACCGCCGACGTGATCCTGCGCACCACCCTGGACCAGCGGATCCAGACCGCCGCCGAGGATGCCCTGAAATGGGTCTTCGACGAGAAGGTCCGCGAAGGCTCCGAGGCGCAGGCCGCCGTGGTGGTGATGAGCGCCGATGGCGCCGTGCGCGCCATGGTGGGGGGCCGCGACGTTCAGGCCTCGGGCGTCTTCAACCGCGCCACCCAGGCGCTGCGGCAGACCGGGAGCAGCTTCAAGCCCTTCGTCTATGCCACCGCGCTGGAACTGGGCTGGCATTACAACGACATCGTCGAGGATGCGCCGCTGACCATCAACATTCCCGGCTCCGGCCCCTGGAGCCCGGAAAACTATGACCACCAGTTCCGTGGCCCCGTCACCCTGGAAGAGGCGCTGATGAAGTCGCTGAACATCCCGGCGGTGCGCGTGGCCGAGGCGGCCGGCCTCGACAACGTGCGCCAGATCGCCAGCGACTTCGGCATCGAAAGCGACCTGGCCGCGGGTCCCGCCCTGGCGCTCGGCGCCTCCGAAAGCACGTTGATCGAGATGGTCGGCGCCTATGCCGGCATCCTGAACGGCGGCTCCTCGGTGACGCCCTACGGCCTGCAGGAGGTGCGCCTTCAGGGCGACGCGGAGCCCCTGATGGGCAGCGAGGGCGGCATCGGCGAGCGGGTGATCCGCGAGGATGCCGCGCGCGAGCTGATCTACATGATGCGCCAGGTCGTCACCCAGGGCACCGGCGGCCGCGCCGGCCTGCCGGACCGCGAGATCGCGGGCAAGACCGGCACCACCCAGGCGGCGCGCGATGCTTGGTTCATCGGTTTCTCCGCCGATTATGTCGCGGGCGTCTGGATGGGCTACGACGACAACACGCCGCTGACCGGCGTGACCGGCTCCGGCCTGCCGGCGGAGATCTTCCACGAGGTCATGGCCCGCGTCCACGACGGCCTG
This sequence comes from Pseudooceanicola marinus, assembly GCF_020177265.1. Classification (GTDB taxonomy): domain Bacteria; phylum Pseudomonadota; class Alphaproteobacteria; order Rhodobacterales; family Rhodobacteraceae; genus Pseudooceanicola; species Pseudooceanicola marinus_A. Next base: position 313,862 of record NZ_JAIVMC010000004.1, on the reverse strand, counting down.
CCGGTGCATGAACTTCCGATGCTGCACCCCGCGCCGGAACCCGCGCGGACCATCGCCGACAACGGTCGCGGCGGCAGCTCCGGCGGAGGCGGCGGGGGTGGCGGCCTGGAAACCGCCATCGAACGCGCGCTGAAGGACATCTTTGGCCTGAACTGAGGCGCCTGCCGACACCGACAAAAGCAGAGGCCCCGCGATTTCCACCGCGGGGCCTTTTCACATCCTGAACAGGGTTCGGGCCCGGCCGGGCCGCCCTTGAGGGCTTAGCCCGTGCGCTGCAGCTGCGCCGTCAGCGCGCCCACGTCGCCGCGCTGCGCGTCCAGCATGGCGCCGATCTCGGACCGTTCCGTGGCCAGCATCGATACGCCCTCGATGATCATCTCGTAGAAGAGCCTGTTGCCGCCGCGTTCCGCCACCAGGAAATCCACGTCGAACGGCGCCTGGCCACGCAGGTTGAACACCGTCTTCACGATGAAGCGATCCCGGTAGGGTTCGGCCCCGGTCACGGTGATCTGGGCGCCGATGAACTCGCGGAACCGCTTGCCGTATTTGCGGGCAATGTAGCCGGTGAAGGCCTCGGTGAAGGCCGACAGCTCGCCCGAGGACAGGCTGCGCGCCTCCGGCCCGAGGCAGGTGCGCGCGATGGCAGTGACATCGGCGTAGCGGCGAAGCATCGCCTCGAACTGAGGGATCATCTGCGCCTCGGAACCGCCCGAGTTGATCACGCTGTTGATCTCCGCCACGACGCGGTCGACCAGCTGGGTGGCCTCCGACGCGCTCAGTGCGCGGGCCGGCGCCGCCGGTAGAAACGCCGCCGACGAAAGGCCGGCCAGGCCGGTCAGCGCCGCCCGGCGCGAGATCCGCTCACTCCGCATAGGGGTCAATGTAGAGGTCATCCGCATAAGGGTCGATATAGGCCGCATCGCTGTCCGTCCCGTTGTCATCATAGGGGTCCACATAGGACTCCTGCTGCGCATCGCCAAGTTGATGGCGACGATTTTGCAGGTAGATCAGGCGCAGCTGCGCGTAGCTGTCGGCGCTGTCCTGAAGGATCGAATCGACCGTGCCGGCCTGATAGCCGCGTTCCCCCACCCTGCTGACCACGGCGCTGCCGCGCTTCAGCCGCCGCTCCGACGCATCCAGCGCGGTGTTCAGCGGGTTGGTCGCCAGGTCGACGATCATCCCCGCCGTCGCCCGCTCGGTCGAGGGGCCGAAGACCGGCAGTTCCTGGTAGGCGCCCTGGGGGACGCCCCAGACGGCCAGCGTCTCGCCGAAATCGGTATCGCGCGGTGCGATGCCGAAGGCCGTGGCCGCATCTAGCAGACCGCCGACGCCGATGGTCGAGTTCATCACGAAACGGACCGTGTTCACCGCCGCATTCTCGAACCGGGCCTGCAGAAGGTTGTTCACCACGTCCGCCGGAGTGCCGAGGTTGTCGGCGAAATTGCCCACCATCTCGTTCACCGGCTTGGGCACGACGGTCGCATAGGTCACGCCCACGGGACGCAGCACGGCGCGGTCCAGCCCCTTGTTGAAGGCATGCACCTGGCGGTTCTGCGCCTCGTAGGGATCATAGGGCTCACCCGCGCGGGTCACGCTGCCCGGTTCGGGCGTGCTGCAGCCGGCGGCGGCCAGCAGGGCGAGGCCGGCCAGCGAGGGGGCTAGAGACCGCAGGGCACGGCGCGCGGAGGGGGTCGGGCTTGGCTGTGTCATGAATGGCGATCTCGTTTCACTGGTCTCGACTGGCGGGCAAAAGGGCGGGCCCGGGCGCAGGATGCCCGACAGGCTTTATCTATTCTTTAAAGGCTCAGGTGCCATAGCTGCAAATACCCCGAACGCGGGGTTGTGGCCACAAAGCGACAAGCCGCCGCTCGCGGACCGGGCCGAAACGCCGGCATCGCAGCGTGTCGTTCCTGGATCTGCACCGTAGTGCCGGGCGGGTGGGACCAGCTCTGACTGAACCCCGAGCCTGCAGGCCGGAGGTAAGGCACCGGCGGTGCGAGGGAAACCGGGCATTTCCGCGCAACGCCCTGCGCGGGCGTGCGCAATGCAGGATCGAAGGGGCGCACCGGCGCGCTCCGCATTGGGGGCCGTGCGGCTTGCGGCGTCGGTCACCGGCCCGAGGGGACGCAGGTAGCGGCGTTATCGGACAGATGCCTACGCAGTGGGCAACCGGGGACCAGCCAGCCCGCAATCAGAGAGGAGTGGCGCGTGACGACAGACCAGCGGCAGGAAGGCGCAAGGGAACTGCGCCGGATCAGGGCCGAGAACCGGCACCTCTACTGGCTGATCGGCCTGTTTTCCGTCTTCTGCAACCTGCTGATGCTGACAGGACCACTCTACATGCTGCTGGTCTATGACCGGGTTCTGTCGTCCCGCTCGGTCGAGACGCTGATCGCGCTGACGGCGCTGGTGGCTTTCCTCTTCGCCGTCATGGGCGTGCTCGACGGGGCGCGGTCGCGGCTGATGGCGCGGATCGGCGCGCGTTTCCAGGCACGCCTGGACCGGCGGGTCTACGAGGCGTCCCTGCTCCGCGCCTCCGACCGGCGCGATCCTAGGGCGGAGACGGCGCTGCAGGATCTCGACGCGATTCGCGCCCTGCTCGGCTCGCCGGTGCCCGCCGCCCTGGCCGATCTGCCCTGGACGCCGCTCTTCCTGGGCGGCATCGCCCTCTTCCACCCGGCCCTCGGCCTGCTGGCCCTTGCCGGCGGCGCGGCGCTGGTGACGCTTGCGGCCCTGGGCCAGGGCTTCGGCCGCGACCGGCAGGCGGCGGGGTTGTCGGCCGGGTTCGCCGCGCAGGCCCAGGCCGACCAGATGCGCGCCGAGGCCGGCCTGGTGCGCGCCATGGGCATGCAGGGCGCCGCCTGGCGCCGCTGGCAGCACCTGCGCTCGGACGCGCTGTCGCAGATGACCGGGGCCGCCGATCTGACCTCCGCGCTGACGGCGATGAGCCGGGCGCTGCGCCTCTTCCTGCAATCGGCGATGCTGGGCCTGGGCGCCTGGCTGGCCCTGCGGGAACTGCTGTCGCCGGGCGCCATGATCGCCGGGTCCGTCCTGCTGGGCCGGGCGCTGGCCCCGGTGGAAACCCTGGTCGGCCAGTGGCCGCTGATGAGCCGCGCGCGCCGGGGCTGGGCCTCGCTCGCCACCCTGCTGGGAGAAGCACCGCCCGCGCCACCGCAAACCGCCCTGCCCCGCCCCAAGGCCCGGCTGGAGGTGGCCCAGGCCAGCATCGTGCCCCCGGGCGACCGGCAGGCGGCGCTTCGCATGGTCACCTTCACGCTTTCCCCGGGACAGGCCTGCGGCGTCATCGGCCCCTCCGGCGCGGGCAAGTCGACGCTGGCGCGCGCCCTGACCGGCGCCTGGCCCTGCGCGGGCGGCACGATCCGGCTGGATGGCGCAACGCTGGATCAATACGACCCCGACACGCGCGGCACGCTGATCGGCTACCTGCCGCAACGGGTGGAACTGTTCGAAGGCACGATCGCCGAGAACATCGCGCGCATGGCCGAAAACCCCGACGATGCCGCCGTCGTCGCCGCGGCGCAGAAGGCCGATGCCCACGAGATGATCGTCAAGATGCCCGAGGGCTACGACACCCGGGTCAGCCCCCGCGGCGGGCGGCTGTCGGGTGGGCAGATCCAGCGCATCGGCCTGGCCCGCGCCCTATACGGCACGCCGGTGCTTCTGGTGCTGGATGAACCCAATTCCAACCTCGACAACGAGGGCAGCCAGGCGCTCAACCAGGCGATCCGCGCCCTCAGGGCCGAGGGCGGCGCGGTGCTGATTATGGCGCACCGGCCGGCGGCGATCCAGGAATGCGACCTGCTGCTGATGCTCGACAACGGCCAGCGGGTCGCCTTCGGGCCCCGCGACGAAGTGCTGCGCAAGGTGGTGGCCAACCACAGCCAGATCCAGGCCAGCGCCGGCAACGGCGCGGGGGGGCTGAGATGAGCCGCCGCGACGGGCGCGGCCCCGATCCCCTGGTCGTGCGCGGCCCGGTCATCGCCGGGCTGGTGACCCTGGCGCTTCTGATCGGCGGCTTCGGCGGCTGGTCGGTATTGACGCAGATCGCCGGCGCGGTGATCGCCCCGGGCCAGATCGAGGTCGAAAGCAACCGCCAAGTCGTGCAGCACGCCGATGGCGGCCGGGTCGATCAGATGCTGGTCGAAGAGGGCCAGACGGTCCCGCGCGGCGCCACGCTGGCGCGGCTCGACCCCGGGGCGCTGCGTTCGGAACTGGCCATCGTGGAAGGCCAGCTGCATGAGCTGATGGCCCGCCGCGCCCGGCTGGAGGCGGAACGTGACGGGCTGGACGCGCCCCGGTTCGATCCCGAGCTGACAGCCAATCCCACGCCGGAGGTCCGCGCCCTGATGGAGGGACAGCGCCGCCTGCTCCTGACCCGCCGCGAGGCCGCCGCGCAGGAGGGGGCCCAGCTGGAGAAACGCCAGGGCCAGATCCGGGCCCAGCTGTCCGGGCTGCGCGCCCAGGAGGCGGCGCTTGGCACCCAGGCCGCTCTGGTCGGCGAAGAGCTGGCAGTGCAGCAGAACCTGCTGGACCGCGGGTTGAGCCAGCTGGCCCGGGTTCTGGCCCTGCGCCGGGAGGCCGCCCGGCAGGAGGGCCAGCTGGGCGAGCTGGCCGCGGCCCGCGCCGAGGCGGAGGGGCGCATCACCGAGATCGAGCTTCAGATCCTGGCCCGCGCCACTGCCCGCCGCGAGGAGGCCATTGCCACCCTGCGCGACCTGCGCGTGCGCGAATTGGAGCTGGCCGAGCGCCGCCGCGCCCTGCGCGATCGCCTCGACCGGCTGGAGATCACGGCGCCGGTCGCAGGCGTCGTTCACGGGCTGCGTGTCTTCGGCCCCGGCGCGGTGATCCGCCCGGCGGAACCGCTGCTGTACCTCGTGCCGCAGGACCGGCCGCTGCTGATCGCCGCCCGGGTCGAACCGATTCACGTAGACGCCCTGCACCTCGGCCAGGAGGTGCGGCTGCGGTTTTCCGGCTTCGACCGGCGCAGCACGCCCGAACTGACCGGGACGCTGACCCGCATCTCCGCCGATGCCTTCACCGACGAGGTCACGGGGCGCAACTTCTACCGGGCCGAGATCCGCCTGGCCGAGGGGGAGCGGGAGCGGCTGCCCGAGGGGCTGGTGCTGATCCCCGGCATGCCGGTGGAGGCCTTCCTGCGCACCGAGGATCGCACACCGCTGGCCTACCTGGTGAAGCCCTTCGGCGACTACCTGGCCCGGGCCTTCGTCGAATAGCAGCCCCGTTGCACAAGGGACCGCCCGTGCCGGGCGGTGCCTCCGGCGTAAGTATTTGCGACAAGGTGAAGACAGGGCGGGGCGCAGGAAGACGCAGACCTGCGGCGGGATGGAGAGGTTACCGCACGGGGCTTGGCGCGGCTTGCGGCGCTTCGAAGTGTGGTTGGCCCTGAAGCGGGAAAGCCGGGGGTGGGCGATGCCGGGTAGCGCCTTTCATCCTTGCCCGTCGGAAGTCCCGGGAGAACTGGCCGATGAAGCCTCGGCGATGTCAGGATTGGTGCGCCGCATCGGACCGCACGTCCCGTCTCCCGCGCGCCCGAGGCCCGCCCCGGAAGAGATGGGCCAAGCCCCGGCAGTCGCAACCGCCCAGGCCATCGAGAGGGCCCTTCCGACACGGCATACGACGGCAGCCCATGACAGGCATACGGCCCGGACCTTATGGCCAGGGAGACCAGCGCTATGGATCACCCGCTTCGCCCCGGTAGCCACCGCGCACAGGCGCCCTCCCTTCGGCGGCGCATGGCCGATCCGCAACGCCCAGCAACAGACGGGCCTTTGGGCTTGCAATCGCAGGTCTGCCCGCTAGCGTCGCGGCCGACAGCCTGAGAGGAGCTACCCATGAGCAATGCGATCGAAACCCGCCTGGCCGAGCTGGGCGTGACCCTGCCCGACGCCGCCGCCCCCGCCGCCAACTACGTGCCCTTCGTGCAGGTCGGCAACCTGCTGCACATCTCCGGCCAGGTCAGCATGGACGCCAGCGGCCTGGTGAAGGGCAAGCTGGGCGACGACATGGATGTCGAGGCCGGCGCCGCCGCCGCCAAGCTGTGCGCCATCGGCCTTCTGGCCCAGGTGAAGGCCGCCTGTGGGGGCGATTTCACCAAGCTGAAGCGCGCGGTGAAACTGACCGGCTTCGTGAACTCGACGCTGGACTTCGGCGACCAGCCCAAGGTGGTCAACGGCGCCTCCGACTTCCTGGTCGAGGTGCTGGGCGATGCTGGCCGCCATGCGCGCTCTGCCGTCTCCGCCGCCTCGCTGCCCTTCGGCGTCGCGGTCGAGATCGAAGGCATCTTCGAGATCGAATGACATGACCGCCCTGCCCCAGGACTTCCTGCGCCTGCCGATCGCCCACCGGGCCTACCATGACCGGGACGCGGGCCGCCCCGAGAACAGCCGCGAGGCGATCGAGGCCGCCGTGGCGGCAGGCTACGGGATCGAGATCGACCTGCAGCTGTCGGCGGACGGCGAGGCGATGGTCTTTCACGACTACACGCTGAACCGGGTGACGGCGGAGACGGGCGACGTGGACGCCCGGGACGCGGCGACGCTGTCCGCCATCCCGCTGTCGGGCGGCGAGGCCGGCATCCCGACCTTCGCCGAGGTCCTGGCCCAGGTCGCGGGCCGCGTGCCCCTGCTGGTGGAACTAAAGGACCAGGACGGGCGCGACGCCCATGCCCCCGGCACGCTGGAGGCCCGCGCCGCCCAACTGGTCGAGGGGTATGACGGGCCGCTGGCCTTCATGTCCTTCAACCCGCGCATGGTCGGCCGCTTGGCCGAGCTGGCCCCCGACTGGCCGCGTGGCCTGACCACCTGCGCCTACGAGGGAGAGCATTTCGCCCATCTCTCGGCGGAGGAGAAGGCCTACATGCAGGCCCTGGGCGCGGTCGAACCGACGGGGTCGTCCTTCATCAGCCACGAATGGAAGGACCTGACCCGCGACAGCGTGACAGCCCTGCGGGCGAAGGGCCTGCCGGTCTTCTGCTGGACCATCCGCTCGGCGGAGGAAGAGGCACAGGCGCGGATCCATGCCGACAATGTGACCTTCGAGCACTTCGCGGCCGAAGTTCCCGCTTGAACACCGGGCGGGGCGCGCCAGATTATCGCGAAATGGAACGCCCCGACCCCACCCAGGACCCGACCGCTGCCGATACCGCCCCCGGCGCCACGGCGGAGATCGAGATCAGCACGCTCAACAGCCTTGGCGGCATTGCCGAGGCCGAGTGGGACGGCTGCGCCTGTCCCGAGGCCGCGGACGGCGGCCCTCCCGTCGATCCCTTTACCACCTGGCGCTTCCTGAAATCGCTGGAAGACAGCGGATCCGTCGGCCCCGGTACGGGGTGGGAGCCGCACTACCTGTTGGCCCGCCAGGGCGGCGAGCTGATCGCCGTGGCGCCGCTTTATGCCAAGGGGCACAGCCAGGGCGAATACATCTTCGATTTCAACTGGGCCCATGCCTATGAACAGGCCGGCGGCGACTATTACCCGAAGCTGCAGATCGCCGTGCCCTTCACCCCCGCCACCGGCCGCCGTTTCCTGGTGAAACCGGGCCACGAGGCCGCGGGGATGAGCGCGCTGATCCAGGGCGCGGTACAGATCGCCGCCGATAACGGGCTGTCCAGCCTGCATGCCACCTTCTGCACGGAAGGAGAGGCGCTGGCCGCCAAGGCCATGGGGTTGATGCACCGCACCAGCCAGCAGTTTCACTGGCTGAATGACGGCTACAGCGATTTCGACGACTTCCTGTCGAACCTCAGCTCGCGCAAGCGCAAGAACATCCGCAAGGAACGCGCCCAGGCCCAGGCCTTCGGCGGCGAGATCCTGGCACTGACCGGCGACGCCCTGCGCCCCGAACACTGGGACGCCTTCTGGGGCTTCTACCAGGACACCGGCGCGCGCAAATGGGGCACGCCCTATCTGACGCGCGCCTTCTTCGACCTGGTGCAGGACCGCATGCGCGACGACGTGCTGCTGGTGCTGGCCCTGCGCGACGGCGAACCCGTCGCGGGGGCGCTGAACTTCATCGGGCGCGAGGCGCTCTTCGGCCGCTACTGGGGCGCGCTGGAGCACCATCCCTGCCTGCATTTCGAACTGTGCTACTATCAGGCCATCGACGCCGCCATCGCCCGCGGGCTGAAACGGGTCGAGGCCGGGGCGCAGGGCGAACACAAACTGGCGCGGGGCTACATGCCCAGCGTCACCCATTCGGTCCACTGGGTTGCCGATCAGGGCTTTGCCCGCGCGATCGCGCAATACCTGGAGGCCGAAGCCCGCGCCGTGGACGAGGACATCGAGGTCCTGACCGCCTACGGCCCCTTCCGCCGCGACAGACAGGAGGAACAGGAGTGACTGAAATTCTCGACGAATCCGTAAGGGCAACCCTGCTGGGGCCCCTCTTCGACACCGGCTGGGAGGTCGAACGTGACGGCGACGTGCTGGTCAAGACCTTCACCTTCGCCGATTTCACCGAGGCCTTCGCCTTCATGACCCGCGCCGCCCTCTGGGCGGAGAAGTGGGACCACCACCCGGACTGGAGCAATGTCTACAAGACGGTCACTGTGCGCTTGACCACTCATGACATGGGCGGCATCACGGCAGCTGACGCGAAACTTGCACGAAAAATGGATCAATTGGCGTAATGAACATGGATAGCCTGAACGGCCTGCTGCAAACCGAAATCTGGAACGGACGAACCCTGGGCGATCTTCTGACCCTGGATTTCCTCGCCGGCATCGTCGGCAATGTGCTGGCCGCGCTGGTCATCCTCTTCGTGGGCTTCTTCATCGCCGGCTGGGCGAAGCGGCGGATCACCCATATCTCGGAACGCTACGAACAGCTGGATGACACGCTGTTCGAGTTCCTGGGCTCGATCCTGCGCTACGCGATCATCGCCTTTGCCTTCCTCTTTGTCCTCAATACCTTCGGGGTGCAGACCACCAGCGTCGTCGCCGTCATCGGTGCCGCCGGGCTGGCCATCGGTCTGGCCCTGCAAGGAACCCTGTCGAACGTGGCCGCGGGCGTGATGATCATCTTCTTCCGCCCGATCAAGAACGGCGACTTCGTCGAGGTCAACGGCCAGATGGGCACGGTGAAGAACATCAGCCTGAACTTCACCGAGCTGGCGAGCCTCAGCAACACCCAGATCATCATTCCCAACAGCGAGGTCTGGGGGAACACGATCGTCAACTACTCGATCTACCCGACGCGCCGCGCCGAGTGGACCTTTGGCGTGGGCTACGGTGCCAACCTGAAGGATGCCGAGCAGATCATCCGCGACACGATTCTGTCCGATCCCCGCGCCCACAAGACGCCCGAGCCCTTCATCCAGGTGAACAACCTGGGCGATTTCAGCGTCGATTTTCTGGTGCGTGTCTGGTGCGACAGCGGCGATTTCTTCGCCTTCCAGGCGGACATGAAACGCAAGGTGAAAGAGGCGCTGGACGAGGGCGGTGTCGACATCCCCTTCCCCACGCGCACCCTGCTGCAGCCCGATGTCGAGGCCGGCAAGAAGGACTGAGCCAGGGCCACCTTGCACCTGCGACAAACGAAAGGGGGCCACGGTGGCCCCCTTTTTCGTTGCGCTCGCTGTCAGGGCGTGGCCGGATGCGCGACGCCCCCGCGTCGGGCTCGCCCTCAGCCCTGTGGGTCGAGGCCCGTCATGTGCGACACCGGCAGCTCCGTCAGCTTGGCCAACAGCGGGATGGGGTCCCCGGCCTCTGCCAGGGCCACGCAATCGTCCAGCCTGTCCCGGAAGATCGCGAAGCGATCATCCAGCTTCGGCCGGTCGGGATGAAGGCCCCAGCGGACCTGCCGCCAGTAGGCGGACCGCAGGGCGGTGGCCAGGATATGATCGCCCACCAGCCAGACGGTTGCCTCCAGGTAGGCCGACAGCGCCCGGATCAGCGCGGAATCGGCGCCGACCGAGCGGTCCAGAAAACGCCGTGCATCCCGCAGCCGGTCCAGGACCTGCCCCGCGATGTGTTCCTGATCGGTCGGGCATTTGCCGCAGGCGGTGAGGATGGCGGCGAAGGCGCGGAAATCGGCCTCCATCTTGCCTGGATCCAGCGGGGTGGCGATGGTGCCAATGCCGGACCGGGTCTCGACCAGGTTTTCATAGGCCAGCATCTGCAAGACCTGGCGGATCGGCGTGCGCGACACCCCGAACTCCGTGGCCAGCTGTCCCTCGTGCAGCAGAATTTCGCCGGCGCCCCCGTTCAGGCAGATCCGTTCTCGGACCTCGGCGGCGATCTCGGCGTTGGTCTTGCGCATCGTTCAGGTCACTCGTACGCGGCCACCCGGCCCGTTCCTTTGGAAAAGCATTCACAGCAGGGGATATTTATGTCCCTTTGGGTTGAGCTTGGCAAGCAATGGGCAACTTTTGAAGGAGATATCAGTGCGGATTGCCACTCGTGACAGCTCTGCCGTCAGGGCCGCCATCCCCATGCCCCGGGGGGGCGCCTGCCTGATGACCGGGTTTCCAGGTCTGGAAACCGGGGTGGATGGCAGCGGCTATATCGACCCGATCGCGCTGGAAGACACCTTTGCCGATCTGGCCGATCACGGGGTCCGCCTGCTGCTGGTCCTGCCCGAGGAATGCGAACTTCCCGAGGGCAGCTTCGCCTTGCTACGCGCGCAGCTGGCGCGCCAGGGGATCGAGGGGCTGTTCCTGCCGGTGGCGGATTTTCACGCGCCCGATGCCGACTTCCTGCAGGAGTGGGCCGATCTGGGCCCCACCTTGCACCACATCATGGCCGAGGGCGGCCGCATCGCCGCCTGCTGTCAGTACGGCGCCGGGCGCAGCGGTCTGACCGCCGCCTGGCTGCTGATCGAACAGGGCCTGGACGCCCCCGCTGCCGTGGCGCTGGTCCGCAGCCATTTCGAGGAAGCCGTGGAAAGCGAGGCGCAGCTGAAGTTCCTGCAGTCGCGCGCGCCTGGCGCCGTCACCGGGACGCCTGGCCAGACCCGTGGCCAACATTCGCATTCAAACAAGTGATTGACCTCTCGCCTGTATACAGTTTAGCCTGTCCCCACGTCAGCTCACTGGGCACACCGGGGGTTGGCGGATCGCACCGATCCAATTGCAATGGGCCTGCCGGGTAGGGGACATACCCGCGCGCCCAGGTGCGGACGGGGTAGAAGCGCCGTATCGGGACTGCGGCCCTTCAAAAGCGCCCGGAGCCTCCACCAAGGCTCCGGGCGTTCTCTTTTCATCCAGGTCTGTCACCGCGCCCGTCGGGAGCGGCGCGCGGAGTTACAGCTCGGCCAGCAGGGTCTCACCGGCGGAAATCTCGCAGGCGCCGGGGTTCTCTTCCAGGTGCAGCACCTTCACCACGCCATCCTCGACCAGCATCGAGAACCGCTTGCAGCGGTCGATCAGGCCCGCCGGCGGGGCGGAGAAGTCCAGGCCCAGGGCCTTGGTCAGCTCCGACTGGGCATCGGCCAGGAAGGTAATCGCCTCGTCCGCGCCGGTGGCGCCGGCCCAGGCGGCCATCACGAAGGGATCGTTGACCGAGATGCAGATGATCTCGTCCACGCCCTTCTCGGCGAAGGCGGGCGCGTTGCGCAGGAAGCTGGGCACATGGGCGGTGGTGCAGACGCCGGTAAAGGCGCCAGGCAGGCCAAAGAGCGCAACCTTGCGGCCCTTGGTCTTCTCGGCCATCGACACGGGCGTCGGGCCCTGGTCGGTCATGGTCAGCAGGGTCGCCTCGGGGAGCGTATCGCCGGTGGAAATGGTCATCTGTCCGTCCTGTGGTTGATTTGCGTTTTCCCTGCGAAGGACTATAGCTGCCTGCGCGCCGACAACCAGCGGGGAGGTGAAAAAGTGAGCCATTTTGCCGTGATCGGGGCCGGTCAGGCCGGGGCCAGCCTGGTGGCTCGTCTGCGCGCGCAGGGCTTCGACGGGCAGATCACCCTGCTGGGCGATGAACCCGTGCCCCCCTATCAGCGCCCGCCGCTGTCGAAGAAGTTCCTGCTGGGCGAGATGGCCGAAGAGCGGCTCTACCTGCGGCCCGAGGCCTGGTACGCCGACAACGGCATCACCCTGCGCCCCGGATGCGAGGTCGAGGCCCTCCTGCCCGCCGCCCGCGAGATCGTCCTGACGGGCGGCGAGGTCCTGCGCTACGACACGCTTGCCCTGACCACCGGCGCGCGGCCCCGCCCCCTGCCCGGCGCCATCGGCGGGGACCTGGCCAATGTCTTTTGCGTCCGCGCCCTGGATGACATCCGCCGGCTGGCGCCCCATGTGGTGCCCGGCGCCCGCGTCCTGATCGTCGGCGGCGGCTATATCGGGCTGGAGGCCGCGGCGGTGGCCGCACAGAAGGGAATGCAGGTCACCCTGATCGAACAGGCCGAGCGGATCCTGGGCCGTGTCGCCGCCCCCGAAACCGCCGCCTATTTCCGCGCCCTCCACCAGGCAAACGGCGTGCAGATCCGCGAAGGCACCGGCCTGGAACGTCTGCTGGGCGACGACGCGGCCAGCGGCGCCATCCTCAGCGACGGCACGCATCTGGATCTGGACCTGGTGATCGTCGGCACCGGCATCCTGCCCCGGACGCGGCTGGCCGAAGAGGCGGGCCTGCTGCTCGACAACGGGATCGCCTGCGACGCGACGGGCCGCACCTCGGATCCGCATATCTGGGCGGCGGGCGATTGTGCCAGCATCCCGCACGGCGTCGGGCGGCTGCGGCTGGAAAGCGTGCAGAACGCCATCGACATGGCCGAATGTGTCGCCGACAACATGCTGGGCGCCGGGCGCGACTATGCGCCCCATCCGTGGTTCTGGTCCGACCAATACGACGTGAAGCTGCAGATCGCGGGCCTGTCGACCGGCTATGACCGGCTGGTCACGCGCCGGGACGACCGGGGCGCCCGGTCGCACTGGTACTACGCCGGCGACCAGCTTCTGGCCGTCGACGCGATGAACGACCCGCGCGGCTACATGGTGGGCAAGCGCCTGATCGAGGCGGGCCGCACCGCCGACCCTGGGCGCATCGCCGATCCCGCCACTAACCTGAAGGAGCTTCTGACCCCATGAGGATCATCGCCGGAGAGTTCCGCGGCCGCCGCCTGGCGGCGCTCGGCAAGGGCGACGCGGGCGCCCACCTGCGCCCCACCACCGACCGGGTGCGTGAAAGCCTGTTCTCGATCCTGACCGGCGGCCGTTTCGGCGACCCGCTGGAGGCTGCGGTCGTGCTGGACCTTTTCGCCGGCACCGGCGCCCTGGGGCTGGAGGCCTTGTCGCGCGGCGCGGCGCAGGCCACCTTCGTCGACGATGGCCGCGTCGCCGGGCGCCTGCTGGCGGAAAACATCCGCGAGTTGGGGGTGAAGGACCGCACGACGATCCTGCGCGCCAGCGCCACCCGCCTGCCGCCCTGCGCCGACGCCCCCGCGACGCTGGTCTTCCTCGACCCGCCCTATGGCAAGTCGCTGGGCGAACCGGCCCTGGCCAGCGCCCTTTCGCAGGGATGGATCGACGATAGCGCCCTGATCGTCTGGGAAGAAAGCGCCGAGATCACCCCGCCCGAGGGCTGGGACATCCTCGACCGCCGCCGCTTCGGCGACAGCGCCATGACCTTCCTCGAAAAGGCCTGAGGCCAGCGCGCGGCCTTCCAGCCAGCCCCCCGCCCCTGTCTTCACGTCGTCAAAAATCCTCCGGGGGTGAATTGAGCCGCAGGCTCAAGAGGGGGCAGCGCCCCCTCCCCCTCTCCAAACGCAAAACGGCCCGCCCCGATGGGACAGGCCGCCGCCTCACGCCAAACCCGCCGCGCCTCAGTTCTGCGCGTAGGTCGGGTGGAACAGGCCACCGGGCGAAAGGGTGAAGATCTCGCAGCCGTCCGCGGTCACGCCCAGCGAATGCTCGAACTGCGCCGACAGCGACTTGTCGCGGGTGACCGCGGTCCAGTCGTCCGACAACACCTTGGTCTCGGCGCGGCCCAGATTCACCATCGGCTCGATGGTGAAGAACATGCCCTCTTCCAGCACCGCACCGGTGCCGGGACGGCCATAGTGCAGCACGTTCGGCGGCGCGTGGAACACCTGGCCCAGGCCATGGCCGCAGAAGTCGCGCACCACCGACATGCGGTGCGCCTCGACATAGGTCTGGATCGCATGGCCGATATCGCCGAAGGTATTGCCGGGCTTCACCGCCTCGATGCCGATCATCAGGCTGTCGTGGGTCACCTGCAGCAGCCGCTCCGCCTTGCGCGACAGCTTGCCGGCCACGTACATGCGGGAACTGTCGCCGTACCAGCCATCCAGGATCACCGTCACGTCGATGTTCAGGATGTCGCCATCCTTCAGCTTCTTCTCGCCCGGGATGCCGTGACAGACCACGTGGTTGATCGAGATGCAGGAGGCGTGCTGATAGCCGCGATAGCCGATGGTGGCCGAGGTGGTGCCGTATTCCGTCACCTTGTCCTCGATGAACTTGTCGATCTCGGCGGTGGTCCGGCCCGGTTCGATCATCGGGATCACGTCATCGAGAATCTGCGCCGCAACGGCGCCTGCCTTGCGCATGCCCTCGAAATCCGAGGCGTCGTGAATGCGGATGCCTTCGCGCGTCGTGCGGCCTTTGTGTTCCTGTTCCAAAACCATATTCCCTGAAAGCTTGCCCATAGGGCGCGCGGGCCCGGGCGACAGGCCCCGAAGGGCGGCGCGGGGCGCTATGCGCGTCGGGGGCAGAAATAAGCGCTTTTGCCCGGAAAGGCCAGAGAGGGGAGACAGCTGCGCCGCCGACCATAGGCGCTGAGCGCAGCGGCGACCCGGAGTGAGCGATATCGCCGCCCCTCAGCCCTCCGGCGCAGGCAGGGGCGCCCCCAGGGTGATCTCCTGCGGAGAAATGTTGCAGCCAAAGGCCAGCGCCTCGACCCCGGCGGCGCGGGCGGCGGCGAAGCCGGCGGCATAGGCCGGGTCGATGTCGGCCGCCAGGCCCGTGCGTTCCGCGTCCGTCCGCTGCACCAAGAACAGCATCACCGCGCGGTGCCCCGCCTGGGCCATCTGCGCCAGCTCCTGCAAATGCTTCAGCCCGCGCGCGGTCACGCTGTCGGGGAACTCGGCCAGGCCGGGCTGGCGCGACAGGGTCACCGACTTCACCTCGACATAACAATCGGCCCGCGCCGGGTCGCTCAGCAGAAAATCGATGCGGCTCTTCTCGCCGTATTTCTGTTCCGGGCGCACCGTGGCGTAGCCCTCCAGCCCCGGCACGCCACCCGCCAGCAGCGCCTCGCGCAGGGCGCGATTGGGCACGGCGGTGTCGACGCCGGTGAAATGGCCATCAGCATGTTCCACCAGACGCCAGCCGTATTTCAGCTTCTTCTTCGGATCGTCGTTGGGCTCCACCCAGATCCGGCTGCCCGGCTCGGCCAGCCCCATCATCGAGCCGGGGTTGGCGCAATGGGCCGTCACCTCCTGCCCGTCCTCCAGCCGGATATCGGCCAGGAACCGCTTGTATCGGCGCAATAACGTCGCGGGCAGAAGAGGGGTTTGAAAGCGCATGGTGCGGGCCTATAGCTTTGTCCACCCACCAGAAGCAAGGAGAGGTGTCATGGGCAACCCCACAGCCGCGATGATCGTGATCGGCGACGAGATCCTGTCGGGCCGCACCCGGGACGCGAACATGCACCACCTGGCCTGCGAGCTGACCAAGGTGGGGATCGACCTGATGGAGGTGCGCGTGGTCTCCGACGATCAGGCCGCCATCGTCGGCGCGGTGCGGGATCTGTCGGACAGGTACGACAGCGTCTTCACCTCCGGCGGGATCGGGCCGACCCATGACGACATCACCGCCGATTGCGTGGCCGAGGCCTTCGGCCGCAGCATCGACGTGCGCGACGATGCCCGCGACCTGCTGGTGGCCCACTGGGAGGCGCGCGGCGTCGAGGTGAATGAGGCGCGGTTGCGCATGGCGCGCATCCCGGCCGGTGCCCGGCTGATCGACAACCCGGTTTCCATCGCACCCGGTTTCACCATCGAGAACGTGCATGTCATGGCCGGTGTGCCGGCCGTCTTCGAGGCGATGGTGGCCACCGTGCTGCCCACCCTGACCGGGGGCACGCCGCTGATGTCGCAGAACCTGCGCATCGAGCGTGGCGAGGGAGAGATCGCGGAGCCCTTGGCGGCCCTGGCGGAACGCTATCCGGATCTGTCCATCGGCAGCTACCCCTACCAGCGTGACGGGGTCTACGGCGCCAATATCGTCATCCGCGGCACCGATGGCGCCCGCGTCGATGCCGCCATGTCCGAACTGGCCGGGATGTTCCCGTGACCGGGACCGACCCCGCGCAGGCCCCGGACCGCACCGAGGAGATGATGTCGGTGGTCGATACCACCTGGCCCCCCGCCGAGATCCGCCGCGCCGACCCCTTCGTGCTGCGTCGCGGCAGTGGCGGGGGCAAGCGCGTCTCTTCCGCCTCGGCCCTGCGCGGCGAGGTGACGGCGGCCCAGATCGACGCCGCCGAGGCGGCGATGCGCGAGATGGGCCAGGTGCCCCTCTTCTCCCTCCGGCCAGGCGACGCGGCGCTGGACGCCGCGCTGGAGGCGCGCGGCTACGCCGTCTTCGACCCGGTGTGGATCTATGCCCGCGCCACGACCGAGCTGGCGGAGCTGGACAAGGGCGCCAGCCCCGAACGGGTCAGCCTGACCGCCTGGGAACCGTTGGCGATCCAGCGCGAGATCTGGGCCGCCGGCGGCATCGGCCCGGCCCGGCTGGAGGTGATGGCCCGCGCCACCTGCCCCAAGACCTCGCTGATCGGACGCTACGACAACAGCCCCGGCGGCACGGCCTATATCGGGATCGACGGCGACATCGCCATGCTGCACGCGCTGGAGGTCGCGCCGGAGGTGCGCGGGCGCGGGATGGGCCGGGCGATGATGATCGACGCCGCCCGCTGGGCCCGCGACCAGGGCGCGCGCGAGCTGGCGGTGGTGGTTACCCGCGCCAATGCCGGCGGAAACGCACTTTATCGCGCGCTCGGCATGGCGCAGGTCGGCACGTATCATTACCGTCAGGGGTCATGAGGAGAGGAGAGACCCCATGACCGACCAAGTGACCGCGCTCGACCTGCCGATGGTGGACCCGCTGCCCGAACGGACGCAGAAGTATTTCGATGTCTGCCAGGACAAGCTCGGGATGGTGCCCAACGTGCTGAAGGCGCATGCCTTCGACATCGCCAAGCTGGAGGCCTTCACCGGCCTGTATAACGACCTGATGTTGGGCGAGAGCGGGCTGTCGAAGCTGGAGCGCGAGATGATCGCGGTGGTCGTCAGCTCGATCAACAGCTGCTTCTACTGCCAGACCGCTCATGGCGCCGCCGTGCGCGAAATGGGCACGCCCGAGCTGGGCGAGATGATGGTGATGAACTACCGCGTGGCGGATCTGGAGCCGCGCCAGCGCGCCATGCTGGATTTCGCCGTGAAGGTGACCGAGGCCAGCGCCCGGATCGAAGAGGCCGACCGGCAGATCCTGCGCGACGCAGGCTTCAGCGACAGGGACATCTGGGACATCGCCAACGTGGCGGGTTTCTTCAACATGACCAACCGGATCGCCAGCGCCGTCGACATGCGCCCGAACCCCGAATACCACGGCCAGGCACGCTGAATGGCGGCGGGGCGGGGACAGCGGCGGTGGCGCCTGGCGGCGCTTGCGCTCGGCCTGCTGGCCGTCCCGCTGGCCCTGCCCGGCAGGGCGCGCGCCGAGGTCCTGCCCGATGACCTGCCCTATGCCGCGCGCCAGACTGCCACCAGCCGGCGCGCGCCCGACAGCTACGCCTTTCCCACAGGCCCCGCCACCGGCGCCGCCGCGCCCCCGATGCAGGCCATCGAGGGCGCCATCAGTCGCCGCGCCTGGGTCGTCCCGGCCTCCGACGTGACCAGCCTGCAATTGCTGCGCCCGCTGCGCGAGCGGCTGCAGGACAACGGCTTCGAGGTGGTGCTGGACTGCGCCGCGCAGCGCTGCGGCGGTTTCGACTTCCGCTTCGCGCTGGAGGTGATCGAACCGCCGGCGATGAACGTCGATCTGTTCGACTATCGCGCCCTGACCGCCCGCCGCGGCGGCACGGCGGAGGCGCCCGCGCAGATGGTCTTCGTCCTGGTCAGCCGCAGCAGCAGCGCAGGCTACGTGCAGGTGGTGGAGGCCGACACGAAGGGCGCCGACACAGCCCCCGATCCGGGCGATGGCGACGACGACGCGCCGACCAAGGGCCTGCCTGCCCTGCCCCCGATCAACAGCGTCACGCCGAAAATGGACGCCGCCGCTGCCGATGTCATCGCCACGCTGGACCGCGACGGGCGCGTGGTGCTGTCGGACCTGCGGTTTGCCACGGGCGCCGTGCGGCTGGAGGACGGCCCTGCCACCTCGCTGGATGCGCTGGCACAGGTGCTGGCGGCGCGCCCGACACAACGGCTGCTGCTGGTCGGTCATACTGACAGCGAGGGCAGCCTGGACACGAACCGCACCCTGTCGCGCCAGCGGGCCGAGGCCGTCCGGCAACGGCTGATCCAAGCCCATGGCATCGCGCCCGATCGGATCGAGGCCCATGGCGTCGGCTACCTGGCCCCCATAGCCAGCAACGCCACCGAGGACGGCCGCAAGGCCAACCGCCGGGTCGAGGCGATCCTGCTGCCCTGACCCCCCTGATCGCAAAAGAAAACCCCGGCCAGTGGCCGGGGTGTAAGGTCCGTGACTGAGACACGGGAGGGGGAGGATCGGCTGGGCCCGCTCACCAGTTGAGCGGGCCCTTGTTCTGGAAGGCCTCGACCAGGAAATCGATGAAGGCGCGCACCTTGGGCTGAGTGAACCGGCCCGGCGGATAAACCGCATAGATGCCCTGCATCTCGGTCGGCAGATCGGGGATCGCATCCTCGACCAGGCCCTGTTTCATCGCCTCGTGGTAGAGGAAGGACGGCAGGTAGGCGATGCCCAGCCCCGCGATGGCCGCGTTCAGCAGGGACTGCCCGTCATTAACCGACAGCCAGCCGGCGGTGCGGATCTGGCGTTTCTCGCCCGAGGGCGCCGTCAGCTTCCACACGTTGCCCGAGGCCTGGCTGGAGTAGTGCAGCAGCTTGTGCTCGTTCAGGTCGTCGATCTTGGTGGGCCGGCCGTATTTCTCGAAATAGGACGGGGCGGCGATCATCCGCTGCGCCGTCTCGGTCAGCTTTCGGGCCCGCAACGAGCTGTCCTCCAGCTCGCCAATGCGAATCGCCATGTCGAACCCTTCGGAAATCAGTTCGACGTAGCGGTTGTTCAGCACCATGTTCACGGTGATGTCGGGGTATTCCTGCAGGAAGCGGCCCAGTACCGGCGACAGGTGGTTGACCCCGAAATCGGTGGCGACCGAAATCCTCAGGATCCCCGAGGGCGCCGATTGCATCGAGGTCACCAGCGCATCGGCTTCGCCCGCGTCATTCAGCACGCGACGGGCGCGGTCGTAGTAGGCCAGGCCGATTTCCGTCGGCGAGACGCGGCGCGTGGTGCGGTTCAGCAGGCGGGCGCCCAGGCGCGCCTCCAGCGAGGAGACATGCTTCGAGACGGCGGATTTCGAGATCCCCATCTTCTTCGCCGCGTCGGTGAACCCGCCCTGGTCCACCACCGTCGCGAACGCCTCCATTTCCGTCAGCCGATCCATAGTCCTACCTGTATTACCGGGTGGTCAGCGACGTTTATCAGCGTCGATCAAGGCAGGAAGTGGGCAGGCAGCCGACAATATCGCGATTTTCCGCGGGATAGTTGCAACTGAGGAAACGGGCGGCGCCGAATGGCGTCACCCCGGTAAAACCCGCGCGGCGACCGGGGTTGCGGTCAGGCGGCGCCGGTTTCGACGCAGTGGCGGCGGAAGGCGCGTTTCAGCATGTCCAGTTCCGCCCGCAGCAACAGGATCTCGGCCTGGACGGTATCGCTGACCTCTTCCCCGGCCATGACCACGAAGGAATTCAGCACCGCGTCGGTGGCCCGGTCGCGTATCAGGAAGATCTGCACGCCGTCCGACAGGACCTCGGGCGGGATCGGCACGGTCACGGCCCAGTCGCCCGGCGCCTCCATCTTGGCCACGGCCACGTCGTCGATGCGTTCATCATGCACCACAACCTCGATCTGCGGCGCCGGCGCACCGTCGGGCACGGACAGTACCCCTTCCCACTGGCCGGCGAAAAGGCGGGTCTTGGTCAGGGTGGTCTGGCTGGTCATCGGGGCACCTTGATCGGGGATTGGGAGCGGGGTCTGCGAGGCCGGGTCACAGATCGGCGCGGGGCCGGCGGCTGAGGGTGAAGTCGCGCAGCGTGACCTCGTTCATCTGCGGCCCCTCGAAGATCAGGTCGATCCAGGCCTTTTCGATCCGCTTCTCGTTGATGTCGGAATAGGCCAGGTCGAACTCGACCATGCGGTCGGCCTCGTGCAGGGGCAGTTCGCGGATCAGCTGTTCGGTGTTGGGGCCGTGCTTGATGTTGAGCCGGGCGAAGATCGCCAGCGGCTTTTCCATCTGCACCAGCGTGTCGAGGCGGATCAGGTGGCGTTTGCGCAGCCCCTTCAGCGCCTCGTCCGGCAGGTTGACCACCAGCGACAGGAAGGACCCGTCGAAGGCGAAGACATCCATGCGCAGCGCATAGGGCGCCAGGTCGCTTTCCCGGTGGTTGCGCACCTGGCGCAGGGTCAGCTCGGACGTTTCGCAATCGTGGAACATCGTCACCTCGTCGCCCAGCTTCTCGCCGGAGGCGACGGCGGTCAGCCCGTGCTGCGCCAGCGGGCCGCGCCACAGCTGCGGCCGCCAGGACCAGTCGGTGCCATGAGGCACCGGGAAGGCGTTCGACCCGATGCTGGGCAGGGCCAGGCGGCTGTCGCCGAAATAGATCAGGTAGTCGAGGTTGCCGCGCAGGGCCCGCGCCTGGTTGCGCTGCGCGCGCAGCTCGGACAGGGGCGCGGTATGCACCTTGCGCGCGCGACCGTTCCAGCGGCGCAGTTCGGACCGGTTCACCAGCCTGTCGAGGAATGAGCGTCGTGGTCCTGCCATCTTGCCGTCGGTCCGTCCTGTCTCTGCCTGCCGCTCTGGGCACTCTCCCGGCCCCAGGGGCATCGCCGCCCGTGGTCACCGCATCAGGTTACCCCAGCCGGGCCGGGAAACAACCATGTGCGGCGGCGGCGCTGCATCGCAGAGCACCGTCTATGGCCTTTCTGCCGCGCCGGTCGGCGCGTCAATCGGGCGCGTTCAGAGTCGTGCCCAACCCTTCGGGCTCCTGCGCGGCCAGTTCGGCCCCATCGGTGGCGGCCTCGGCGGCCGGGTCCTGGCCGCCCGGCCGGTCGGGGCTGGCGGCCCGGATCGCCCGGGCCATGGCCAGCAGGATCGGTCGTCCGGCGGCACCGGCGACCGAGCTGTCCTTCGGCCCGTAGGCCGCCAGCGACACCGCGTAGCCGTTCAGCAGGAAGGTCGCCCGCCATTGCCGGGGATCGGCGGCCGGCACGCGCGCATTGCCGCCCTTGCCCAGGTGCAACAGGCGCACGCCATCGCGATCCATCACCTCCAGCACGTCCATTGCGGCTAAATCCGCCGCCAGCTGGCGTGCCGGGGGCAGTTCCGTGCCCTCGTAGGGGGTGACCGTCGCGGTCAGCAGCGCCAGGGCCACCGGGTCGCCCATCTCGCCACCCGACAGGATGTCACAGCGGGCCAGCAGAGCGAAACCGCCCCGCGCCCGGGTCTTCAGACTGCGCCCCTCGATGCAGTAATCTTCCGGCCCGCGGATCACCACGTCACCCGCCGCGGTGGCGGCCGTGACCAGGACCGGCCCGACGGGCCGCCGCATGGAGGCGAAGAAACCGCCGCCCCGGCCCTGTTCCTCAACCTGGCGGAACCCGGCAGACGGTGTGCCGGCGGTTTCCAGGCAGCCCGACAGCACCAGGCAGAGCGGCAGCAGAAACGCCGCACGCCAAGGGCGCGCGGCGGTGATCAGGGCACGGGCCGCGCGGGATCTGCCCCGCCCGGCCCGGAGCCGATCAAAGATCGGCGTAGACATGCTTCTCGGCCTTGCCGCCGGGATGGGTCACGGCGCCCAGGTAGGTCGAGCCCACGAGCTGGGCGTATTTCCACAACGCACCGGAGGCATAGATCGTGTCCTTCGGCCCGGCCCAGTCGGCCTTGCGGGCCTCCAGCTCGGCCTCGGGCAGGTCCACATCGATGGTACCCTTGATGGCGTCGATGGTGATCATGTCGCCGTTCTTCAGCAGGGCGATCGGACCGCCATGGGCCGCCTCGGGGCCGACGTGGCCGACGCAGAAGCCGCGCGTCGCGCCGGAGAAGCGGCCATCGGTGATCAGCGCCACCTTCTTGCCCATGCCCTGGCCCGACAGGGCCGCGGTGGTGGCCAGCATCTCGCGCATGCCGGGACCGCCGGAGGGGCCCTCGTTGCGGATGACGATCACTTCGCCTTCCTCATAGCCACGGTTCTGCACCGCCTCGAAGGCATCTTCCTCGCATTCGAAGACGCGCGCGGGGCCGGTGAAGACCTGCTGCTCGGCGGCCATGCCGGCGACCTTCACGATGGCGCCCTCGGGGGCGATGTTGCCCTTCAGGCCGACGACGCCGCCGGTCTTGGTGATCGGCGTGTCGATGGAATAGATCACCTTGCCGTCGGCCTCGCGGTCGATACGGTCCAGTTCCTCGCCCAGCGAACGGCCCGAGGCGGTCATGCAGTCCTCGTAGATCAGGCCCGCCTTGCGCAGCTCCTTCATCACCACGGGGATGCCGCCGGCGTCGAACAGATCCTTGGCGACATAGGTGCCGCCGGGCTTGAGGTCGACGAAGTAGGGGGTGTCGTGGAAGATGTCGCAGACGTCGAACAGGTTGAAGTCGATCCCGGCCTCATGCGCAATCGCGGGCAGGTGCAGACCGGCGTTGGTCGAGCCGCCGGTGCAGGCCACGACGCGGGCCGCGTTGATCAGCGATTCCTTGGTGACGATGTCGCGGGCGCGGATGTTCTTCTCGATCAGGTTCATCACCGCGCGGCCCGAGGCCTCGCCGTACTGATCGCGGGATTCGTAAGGGGCGGGCATGCCCGACGAGTTCATCAGCGCCAGGCCGATGGCCTCGGACACGCAGGCCATGGTGTTGGCGGTGAACTGGCCGCCGCAGGCCCCGGCGGAGGGGCAGGCCACCCGTTCCAGCATCGCCAGCGCGGCATCGCTCAGGTCGTGGTTCTGGTGACGGCCCACGGCCTCGAACATGTCCTGCACGGTCAGATCGCGCGAACGGAAGTCCTCGGGGATTTCGTCGACCTGGGGCGCCTTGCCCGGCAGGATCGAGCCACCGTAGATGAAGACCGACGGCACGTTCAGGCGCACCATGGCCATCATCATGCCCGGCAGCGACTTGTCACAGCCAGCCAGGCCCACGACCGCGTCGTAGCAATGGCCGCGCATGGTCAGTTCCACCGTGTCGGCGATGGCTTCGCGCGAGGCGAGCGAGCTGCGCATGCCCTCGTGGCCCATGGCCATGCCGTCGGTGACGGTGATGGTGGTGAATTCGCGCGGCGTGCCCTCGGCGGCCTTCACGCCCAGTTTCACGGCCTGGGCCTGACGGTTCAGGGCGATGTTGCAGGGGGCGGCCTCGTTCCAGCAGGTCGCGACGCCGACCAGCGGCTGATGAATCTCGTCCTCGCTGAGGCCCATCGCGTAAAGGTAGGAGCGGTGCGGCGCGCGCGACGGACCTTCCGTGACATGGCGGCTGGGCAGTTTGGACTTGTCGAACTTCGTCATGGAAGCAGCTCCCCCGATCTTGTGGCTGGCATGGGGATAAATGACCGCCCCGCCCCGCACAAGCCCGTCCGGCGCAGATGCGACACGGCGGCCCGCCCGGCGCAGGCGCCTTTGTGCCGCGGGGCACGGCGCGAGAAGCGCGATTGCGGGCGCCCCGGGGGGGCGCTAGCTTGCCCCGCATGACAGGCCCTTCCCCCGACTCGACACCGCCCTGGCGGGACACCCCGCCCGCCCTGTGGCGCACCGGCGCGGGACTGCTGATGTTCGTCGTCTTCTACGCGGTGCTGCTGTCGTTGTGGTTCATCGCGCTGACGCCGATGATCTCGGCAATGCTGGCGGGGCGCCAGGTGGCCACCCTCGTCATGCTGTCCTCCTTCGCGGTGGCGCTGCTGGCCCTGGAACTGGTGCTGCGGCTGCTGCACGGGCGCGGGCTGGGCGTGCTGATCGGATCGCTGCCCCTGACCCTGCTCCAGGGCGGGCGGGTCCTGCTTTACGCGCTGCCGGTGGTCCTGGTGATCTCGCTGCTGCCCATGTCCGAGGCGCTGGAGCCGCGCCGCTACCTGTCGACCGGCACCTGGCTGCGCTGGCTGGTGCCGGGGCTGGTGGCGGTGGCGATCCAGGTCTCGGCGGAGGAGTTCCTGTTCCGCGGCTACCTGCAAGGACGGCTGCAGGCGCGGCTGGATCACCCCGCGCTGTGGCTGGGCCTGCCCGCGCTGGTCTTCGGGGCGCTGCATTTCGACGCCACCGCGGGCGACAATGCCATCTGGTTCGTTGTCTCTGCCGCCGCCTTCGGCCTGGCCGCCGGCGACCTGACGGCGCGGGCTGGCAGCCTGGGCCCGGCGCTGGCGCTGCATTTCCTCAATAACTGCATCGCCCTGCTGGGGGTGTCCTTCGGCGACGAACTGGGCGGGCTGGCCCTTTACCACCTGACGATCCGCCAGGACGATCCGGCGCTGCTGCCGCTGATCCCGGTGGAACTGGCGAGCACCTTCGTGCTGTGGCTGACCGCACGGTTGGCCCTGCGGCGATGAGCGCCTTCTTCGACCCGGCCCGCGCCTACCACCGCCACGGCGCCTTTGCCGCGCCCGCCCTGCAAAGCCCCGAGTTGTGGCGGATCGTCCTTGGCCTGACGGCGATCGAGGCGATCTTTGCCCTGGCGATCCGGGGCTTCGACGCGGCGCTGGACAGCCTGGCACCGGCCCTGGCGATTGCCGTCTTCGAGGGCACGACGCCCGCCGGGCTGATGGTGCAACTGGCCAGCTACGGCTTCCTGGGCCTCGCCACCGCCTTCGTCACCGAGCGGCTGCACCGCCGCCCCGCGCGCAGCCTCATCGGTGCGCGCGGACAGGCCCTGCGACTGATGACCCGCGGCTTTCTCGGCGCCATGGCCTTCTACATGGTGGTGCAGTTCATGCCGCCCTGGAGCGACTTCGCCGCCATCGAGGAGATCCGCCCCGCCGGTCCCTGGCTGCTGGCCCTGCCGCTGGCGCTGGCGGCGCTGCTGGTGCAGACCGCCTCCGAAGAGCTGCTCTACCGCGGCTACCTGCAACAGCAGATCGCCGCGCGGTTCGCCCATCCCGCGATCTGGATGGTGGTGCCCAACCTGATCTTCGCTTCGGTCCACTGGAATGAGGGATCGGGCTGGGCCGACAACTGGCAATATGTCATCTGGGCCTTCTGTTTCGGCCTGGCCTGTTCCGACCTGACGGCCCGGGCCGGCAACCTCGGCCCCGCCATCGGGTTGCACCTGGCCAACAACGCCTATGCCTTCCTGTTCTTCGGCGAGGTGGGCGGGCTGGACAGCGGGCTGTCGCTGTTCCTCTTCCCCGCCACCCCCGAGATGCCGGACATGGCCGGGGCGGGCGCCAACGGGCCGATCCTGACCCTGATGCTGGCCGTGGAACTCTTCGTGCTGGCGCTCGCGTGGCTTTCAGCCCGCCTTGCCATCAGGCGCTGATTGCAATCCCCGCCCCGCACGCTTATTTCAGGGCGCGACGGAAACGCCCCAAAGAGGCCACGATGAACTGGATCAGCAATTACGTCCGGCCGCGGATCAACTCGATCTTCTCGCGCCGGGAAGTGCCCGAGAACCTCTGGTCCAAGTGCGACAGTTGCGGGACGATGCTGTTCCACCGTGAGCTGAAGGAAAACCTGAACGTCTGCACCAGCTGCGGGCATCACATGGGGATTTCGCCGCGCGACCGCTTCCGCAACCTGTTCGACGGCGGCATCTTCACCGAGGTCTCCGTGCCGGAACCCGTGGCCGACCCGCTGCATTTCCGCGACCAGAAGAAATACCCCGACCGCATGCGCGAGGCGCGCCGCAAGACCTCCGAGAAGGAGGCGATGCTGGTGGCCGAGGGCGAGATGGGCCGCGCGCCGGTCGTCGCCGCCGCGCAGGACTTCTCCTTCATGGGTGGCTCCATGGGGATGTACGTGGGCAACGCGATCATCGCCGCCGCCGAACGCGCCGTGCAGAAGAAGTGCCCGCTGGTGCTGTTCTCCGCCGCCGGGGGCGCGCGGATGCAGGAAGGCATCCTGTCGCTGATGCAGATGCCGCGCACCACCGTGGCCGTGCAGATGCTGAAAGAGGCCGGGCTGCCCTACATCGTCGTGCTGACCCACCCGACCACCGGGGGCGTTACCGCCTCCTACGCGATGCTGGGTGACGTGCAGATCGCCGAACCCAATGCGCTGATCTGCTTCGCCGGGCCGCGGGTGATCGAACAGACGATCCGCGAACAGCTGCCCGAAGGCTTCCAACGGGCGGAATACCTGCTGGATCACGGCATGCTGGACCGCGTGACCCCGCGCACCAAGATGCGCGAAGAGCTGATCACCATCACGCGCATGCTGATGGGTCTGCCGCCCGCCGTGGCCGGTGACCTGCCCCCGCCCGCCCCGATGACCGAGGCCACCGAAGCGGAAGCCGAGGCCGAAGCCGCCGAAGCGAAGGCCGCCGCCGAGGCCGAGGCGGAGAATGCAAAGGCCGAGGCCAAGCCCGCCGAGGCCGGCAAGAAGAGCAAGTCCGAAAAGTGACGGCAGCGACGTCCGACGCGCTTCTGGCGCGCATGATGCAGTTGCACCCCAAGGTCATCGACCTGGTGCTGGACCGTGTCTGGCGGCTGCTGGCCGCGCTGGATCATCCCGAGGAAAAGCTGCCGCCGGTGATCCACCTGGCGGGCACCAACGGCAAGGGGTCGACCCAGGCCATGCTGCGCGCGGGCATCGAGGGGGCGGGGAAGACGACCCATGCCTATACCTCGCCGCACCTGGTGCGCTTCCATGAACGCATCCGCCTGGCCGGCACGCTGATCCCCGAGGACGAGCTGACGGCGATCCTCGATGAATGCCTGGCGGCCAACGGCCCCGAGGCGATCACCTATTTCGAGATCACCACCGTCGCCGCCCTGCTGGCCTTCGCCCGCACGCCCGCCGACTGGTGCCTGCTGGAAACCGGCCTGGGCGGACGCCTGGACGCCACCAACGTCGTGGCGCAGCCGGCGATGACCATCATCACCCCCATCTCCATGGATCACGAGGCCTTCCTTGGCGACACCCTGGCCCGGATCGCCGCCGAGAAGGCCGGCATCCTCAAGCGGGGCGTGCCCTGCGTCGTCGGCCCCCAGCCCGAGGAGGCTCTGGAGGTGATCGAGGCCCGCGCCACCGCCCTGGGCGCGCCGCTGCTGGCCTACGGGCAGCACTGGCATGCCTGGGAAGAACGTGGGCGGCTGATCTTCCAGGACGAAAACGGCCTGCTGGATCTGCCCCTGCCCGCCCTGCCCGGCGCCCACCAGATCCAGAACGCCGGCGCCGCCCTGGCCGCGCTGCGCTACCTGGGCTTCGACGAGGCCGCCTGCGAGGCCGCCGTCACCGGCGCCACATGGTCCGCGCGGCTGCAACGGCTGACGACCGGCACCCTGGCCGAGGCCGCCCCCGAGGCGGAGATCTGGCTCGACGGCGGGCACAACCCGGCCGCCGGCAAGGCGCTGGCCGACTTCCTGTCCTCGCGCCCGGCGCGGCCGACCCACCTGATCTGCGGCATGCTGAACACCAAGGATGCCAGCGGCTACCTCGGCCCCCTGGCCGCCTGCACCGACAGGCTGACAGCGGTGACGATCGCGGGCGCGGATGCCGCCCTGCCCGCCGACACCCTGGCGCAAACGGCGCGCGAATGCGGGATGCAGGCGCAGACGGCCCCGAGCATAGAGGCAGCCCTGGCGGCCATCGTCGCCGAGACGCCCCAGGCACGGATCATGTTCTGCGGATCGCTTTATTTCGCGGGCGACGTGCTGCGGATCAACGGCTGACCCGGCTTCGGCGCGGCGACAGCCCCCATGGCCCGGAGCCTGCGGAAATTTCCGTCACTTCAAGAGTGACTCGTAAGACGCTGTTCCGAATCGGGTTTCCGAATCACTTCTTGACCGGCGGGACGAAACCGCCCGTAAACCGATTCGTTTTGCATTGACCGTTTCGATTCGATTCGCATAAAGTCCTTACAGATCAGGCGTTCATCTGCATGGGACGGCTCGCACAGCAGCCTATCACCGCGTGTCGGACCATGTCGCAGACTTGGGATCTATCGGGCAGAACACAGGGGGTCGGACAACGACCCCCTTTTTCTTTTCAGGCGGCCATTCAGGTCGACGGGTCGGACAACGGCCCCCTTCTTGCAGTCAGGCGCCCCGCCCCAAAGGTCAGTCGTCCTCGGCGCCCCAGTCCTTGTCCTGCATCTCGCGCAGGCGGCTGGCCGTGCGCTCGAACTCGAACACCCCCTCGCCCTCGCGATAAAGGCTTTCGGGCTGGTCGGCGGCGGAACAGATCAGCCGCACCTTCGCCTCGTAAAGCGCGTCGATCAGCGTGACGAAGCGTTTCGCCTCGTTGAAGTTCGACCGGCCCAGGCAGGGGATGTCTTCGAGGATCAGCACCTCGACCGCCTCGGCCACGGCCAGGTAATCCCCCGGCCCCAGCATCGCGCCGCAGAGGTCGTGGAAGGACGCCCGCCCCACGCCGGAGCGATAGGCGGGGATCGTCACCTCGCGCCCCTTCACCTTCAGCACCAGCGGCTCGCCCGCGCCGGTGTCGCCGGTCAGATCGTGCCAGTAGGCCTCGATCTGGCGACGCGCCTCGGCATTGGCGGGGGTGAAATAGACCTGCTGGCCGGACAGGCGGTGCTGGCGATAGTCATGCGGGCTCTCCAGCTCATGCACCACCAGCCGGTCCTTGATCAGCTCGATGAAGGGCAGGAACAGCTGCCGGTTCAGCCCGTCCTTGTAGAGGTCATCGGGCACCCGGTTGGAGGTCGTGACCACCACCACGCCCGCGTCGAACAGCGCCTCGAACAGGCGGCCGACGATCATCGCGTCGGTGATGTCGGTGATCTGCATCTCGTCGAAGGCCAGCACCTTCACGTCCTCGACCACCTTGGCGGCGACGGGGGCCAGGCTGTCCTCGGTATTGGCCTTGCGGGCGGCATGCATGCCCTCGTGGATCTCCTGCATGAAGGCGTGGAAGTGGACCCGGCGCACCGGCACGTCCAGGCTTTCGACGAAGAGATCCATCAGCATCGACTTGCCGCGCCCGACACCGCCCCACAGATACAGCCCCTTCGGCGCCTCGGGGGCCTTCCTGCGGCCGAAGAAGCCGCGCTTCACCGGCTGGGCGGTCAGCCCCTCGCGGATACGGTCGAACTCGGGCAGGACGTGTTCCTGCGCGGGGTCGGGGCGGATCTCTCCGCTGGCGACGCGGGCGTGGTAGATGTCGGACATGCTCTGGCTCATGGGGGGCTAGATAATACGCCACCCCCGGCTGGGAAAGCGCACATTCGCGAATGACCCGCCTCACGAAGGCTGAATTGACTGTCCCCGGGCAAAGTCTAATCTGCGCCCAATCTTTGGGAGGACCTCCGACATGACAGCCGCCCCGCGCCTGCTGACCCCCGTGCTGATCGTGGGCTGCCTGATCATCCTGGTGAACTTCGCCATCCGCGCCAGTTTCGGGGTCTTCCAGATCCCGATCGCCGAGGAATTCAACTGGATGCGCGCCGACTTCTCGCTGGCCATCGCGATCCAGAACCTGGCCTGGGGGATCGGCCAGCCCCTGTTCGGCGCCTTCGCCGAGAAGCTGGGCGACCGGCGGGCGATCATCCTGGGGGCGGTGATCTATGCCGCGGGCCTCGTGGCCTCCTCCTTCGCCGTGACGCCCGAGGCGCATTGGGGGCTGGAGATCCTGGTGGGCTTCGGCATCGCCGGCACGGGCTTTGGCGTGATCCTGGCGGTGGTGGGCCGCGCGGCGGCACCCGAACACCGGTCCATGGCGCTGGCCATCGCCACGGCGGCGGGCAGCGCGGGCCAGGTCGTCGGCGCACCGGTGGCCGAATTCCTGCTGGGGATGATGCCCTGGCAGAACGTCTTCCTGGTCTTCGCCGCCGCCATCCTGGCCGTGCTGCTGCTTCTGCCGATGATGCGCAGCCCGGCCCCGCCCGCGACCAAGGCCGAGCTGGAGGAGACCCTGGGCCAGATCCTGGTGCGCGCGGGCAAGGATCCGACCTTTGCCATGATCTTTCTTGGCTTCTTTTCCTGCGGCTACCAGCTGGCCTTCATCACCGCGCATTTCCCGGCCTTCGTGACCGAGCTGTGCGGGCCCATTGCCTCGGGCGGGATCCTGGCGTCGCTGGGCATCACCACCACCTCGGCGCTTGGCGCCATCGCCATCTCGCTGATCGGGGTGTTCAACATCGGCGGCACGCTCTTCGCCGGCTGGCTGGGCAATCGGCTGCCGAAGAAGTACCTTCTGGCGGGCATCTACACCCTGCGGACCATCGTGGCGGGCACCTTCATCGTGCTGCCGATCACGCCGGCCTCGGTACTGATTTTCTCGGCCCTGATGGGCGGGCTGTGGCTGGCGACGGTGCCGCTGACCTCCGGTCTGATCGCCCATATCTACGGGATGCGCTACATGGGTACGCTCTACGGGATCGTCTTTCTCAGCCACCAGATCGGCGGCTTCCTGGGGGTCTGGCTGGGCGGCAAGATGTACGACATCCACGGCGATTACACGCTGGTCTGGTGGGTCGGCGTGGGCGTCGGCGCCTTCTCGGCCCTGATCCACCTGCCGGTGCGGGAAAACCGGCCCGGCCTGCCGACCTCGGCCGCAGCCTGAGGGAAAGTTGCGGCGGGATCAGATCTCGCCGTCTTCCCACAGCCAGTCGCGGAAGGCGCGCACCACCGCCTCGGGGTGCGACAGGGGCAGCCAGTGCCCCGCGCCCGGCACCTCCTTCTGCACCGAGGCCCGGTTCCAGCGCGAGATAACGCCCATGCCGTCCAGCGGAATCACCTGATCCTCGCTGGCCCAGATCGACAGCATCGGCAAGCCCGCCTTGGCGATCTTGCGGTGTTCCAGCTCCATCGGATCGCGCAGCACGCCGCGCAGGGAGGACAGGACCGCGGGGGCAAACCCGCGCCAGTCGACCTCCGCCGCCTGCATCCGGGCGTATTTGCGCGGCACGCCCTGGGCCTCGGCCCGGCGCGAGGCGCGGCGGTGCTGACCGGGGAACAGCAGGTAGAACAGCCAGCGCCCGGTCGCGCCGCCATCGCGGATGCGGCGGGTCAGCCCGGTCGGATAGCCCCCCATGCCGGCGGGCGCCACCAGCACCAGCTTCTCGATCTGCGTCGGATAGCGCGCGGCAAAGGCGGCGGCGATGGCCCCGCCCATCGAATAACCGAAGAGCGTGACCGGCTCGGCCACGTCCAGCGCCTCCAGCAGATCCACGAGCTGGCCAACGAAGAAATCGGCATCCTGCCCGCCCTCGGGCCGGTCGGACCAGCCGCGCCCGTAGAGGTCATAGCTCAGCACGCGATAACCCATGGCCACCAGCCCCGGCACGACCCCGTCCCAGGCATAGGCGGGCGTGGTCAGCCCGTGGACGAGCACCGCAACCGGGTCATCCTCATCCCCGTGCCACTGGAAATGAATGCGCCCCCGGGGCAGATCCGCGATCTCACCCGGGGGGCTGTCGCGCCGCCCGGCCACCTTGGGGCGCAGGTCTTCGCGCAGGAAGGGCGCCCAGGCCAGCGCACCGCCGCCCAGGACCAGGCCGATCAGGGGCGCGACGCTCACCGCGCCTCGCGCCAGGCGTCGAGGACGTGGCGGGCGGTCATCAGGTCCAGATGCGCGCCTCCGCCGTTCTTGAACAGGGTGATCTCCTCGTCGTCTGTCCGGGTGAAGGCGGCGAGGTCGTAGTAATCCGCCACCAGATCGGCGCGGGTGATCGCGCCGCTGTCCAGCGGGATCTGGATCTCGCCGATATGTCCGACGGTGGTGTCGAAACTGTCGACGAAGATGCGGGCGCGCTGCAACGCGCCGTCCATCGCCTCGCGCATGTCGGGGCGATAGGCGCCGATCAGATCGACATGGGTGCCCGGCGTCAGCCAGGCACCGTCCAGGTAGGGCGCGGTCGCCATGGTCGCGCAGGTCACGATGTCGGCCCGCCCCACGGCGGTGGGCAGGTCGGTCACCGCCTCCATCGCCGGATCGCCCTGGGCCAGGGCCTCGGCGCCGGCGGGCGTGCGGTTCCACACCAGGAAGCGCGCCTCCGGGAAGGCCGCGCCGTAGGCCTGGCGCAGAGAGGCCGCGACGGCGCCTGCCCCCACGATCAGGATCACCCGGCTGTCAGGCCGCGCCAGGCGGCGGGCGGCCAGCAGGCTGTCGCCGGCGGTCTTCCACTTGGTCACCAGGTGGAAATCGACGATGGCCTCCAGCGTGCCATCTTCATCGGACATCAGGTTGACGGCACCGTTCACCGCCGGTTTGCCGACCGCCTTGTTGCCCGGGTAGATCGTCGCGGCCTTCACCGCCACGCCCAGCCCGTCGATCCAGGCGGAGCGGGTCAGCAGCGTGTCCTCGCCGCGATAGAGGAAGGTATCCCCGATCTCGGCCTTGGGCAGATCATGCGCTGCAGCCAGCGCATCGGTCAGCCGCAGCCAATCGAGGACGCGCTCGCCCTCTTGATAAGAGATCATGGCAATGTCGCTCATGCGGCCTCCTCTTCGCTCAGCAGCCCCTCCGCCACCAGGCGCGCGGCCCAGCCCTCGGGGTGCTCGAATTGATGGGTGCGCCAGCCGCGCGCGGCGGCGGCGGCGATGTTGTCGGCCCGGTCGTCGGTGAACAGCAGCGCCTCACCCGACAACCCGCTGCCTTCTTCCAGGATCTCGTAGATGCGTGGATCGGGCTTGATCACGCCCAGGTGACCGGAGACATAGCCCTGGTCGAATTCGTTCAGCACCGGGTATTCGGCGCGGGCGATCTCGTAGGTGCCGATGCCGAAGTTGGACAGCGAAAAGACCGGGATGCCCTTGCCCCGCAGGGCGCGCAGCAGGCGCCAGGAATGCGGGATGGCGGGCGAGCACATGGTCAGCCAGTCCTCGTGCCAGGTCATGATCTCGTCATGCCATTCTGGATGATCGGCGGCCAGGCGGCGGGTCAGCTCGCCCATGTCCTCGCCGCGATCCACGCGGTCGTTCATTGCCGCCAGATCGACGGCGGCAAAGATCTCCCGCCGCTTCTCCTCCCCGTACTTGGCGTCGTAATGCGCCTCCGGGTTCCACTCCAGCAGCACGTTGCCGATGTCAAAGACGACGGCCTTGATGGGCGTTGCGGTCATAGGTCTTGGGTCCGTTTGCTATTTCGCAGCGCTGCGCAGTGCGGTTTCCAGAGCGTTCAGAAAACGAGAGCGGTCGGCCTTTGTAAAGCCCTTGCCCCCGCCGCCCGCACCCAGCGGATTGGCGGCGCGCAGATCGGCCATCAGATCGCGCATCGCCAGTTGCTGGCCGATGTTGGCCGCGGTGAACTTCTCGCCGTTGTGGCGCAGGCAGGTGGCCCCGGCGGCCACGCATTTCGCCGCCAGCGGGATGTCCCCGGTGACCACCACATCGCCCGGGCCAGCCCGGTCAGCGATCCACATATCGGCCACGTCCGGCCCTTCGGCCACGATCTGATGCCGGACGTAGGGATTGGCCGAGGGGCGCAGCCCGCCGTTCGACACCATCCACAGGGTCACCTTGTGGCGCGTCGCCACCTTCTCGGCCTCGGCCTTCACCGGGCAGGCGTCGGCATCAATGTAGATCTCGGTCATCGGGCTCCGTTTCAGGTCAGGGATCAGGGGTCAGGGACAAAGGGTCAGGATCTCGTCCAGGGGTTTCTTGATCTTGGCCACCTGGGGCACGGTGGCGTCTGCCGCCGGGTGGCCCACGGCCAGGATCATCACCGACTTTTCGTGCTCGGGCCGGTCGCACAGCTCGTTCAGAAATCGCATCGGGTTGGGCGTATGGGTCAGGCAGGACAGGCCCGCGGTGTGCAGCGCGGTGATCAGCATCCCCGTGGCGATGCCGACGCTTTCGGGCACGTAGTAGTTCTTGTAGCGCTCGCCCTCCTGGGTCAGCCCGTAGCGCTGCGCGAAGATGACGATCAGCCAGGGCGCGACCTCAAGATGCGGCTTGGCCACCCCCGTCCCGATGGGTTCCAGCGCGGCCAACCATTCGTCGCCCGCCCCGCCGGCATAGAACTTCTCCTCCTCCGCCTCGGCCGCAGCACGGATGCGCGCCTTCATCGCCGGATCGGCAATGGCGACGAAATGCCAAGGCTGGTGGTTCGCACCTGAGGGCGCAAGCCCGGCGGCGGCAACGCAGGTGGAGATCACCTCGGCCGCCACGGGCCGGTCGCTGAACTCACGCACCGAATGGCGCTGCGCCATCAGCGCGCGGAACGCCTCGGCCGCCTGCTGCATCTCCTCTGGCGCCAGCTCTCGCCGGTCCGGCAGCGGCAAAGCCCGGTAGGCCACCTTGCCCTTGCTGTACATCCATCCCCCCTCGGGCCGGAACGCCCGTTTCCTTTGCGCCGGATCATCGCAGAGAGGCCTGTGGCGTCAACCTCTGGCCGCACCCCTTGCCGCGGCCCGGCACAAGCGCCATTATCCCCCGGCAAGCGCGGAGGTTACATGACCCGTCAAACATCCCCCGGTCGTCGGGGGCGGAAATACGATCAGGTTCTGGAAGGCGCCCGGCGCATCTTCCTGAAGGACGGGTTCGACAATGCCAACGTCGATGACATCGCCCGGGAGGCCGGGGTGTCGAAGGCGACACTTTACAGCTACTTCCCCGACAAGCGGCTGCTGTTCATCGAGATTGCCCGCAGCGAATGCCACCGCCACGCGGATCAGGCGAAGCACTTCGTCCTGCCCGACCTGCCCGCCGAGGAAATGCTGACGGCCATCGCCCGGCGCACCGTGCAGGACCTCAGCCACCCGATCGTCGTGTCGATGTACCGGCTGGCGACCTCGGAATCGAACCGCTTTCCGGATCTGGCCCAGGCCTTCTACGAGGCCGGGCCGCAGCTGACCTTGACGAAGCTTTCGACCTACCTGGCGGAAGCGACCGAGCGGGGCGAGCTGCAGGTGCACGACCCGGGTCTGGCCGCCGACCAATTCCTCGGCCTGTGCAAGAGCACGCTGATGCTGAAGCTGCAATTCGGTATGATCGACGCCCTGCCCGCCGCCGAGGGCGAAAGAATTGCCGACGAGGCCGTGAAGACCTTCCTCTGCCGCTACGGCGCCCCCACCAAGGAAACCGCATGAAACCTGCCCCGCTCGCCCTGGCCCTGGTCCTGCTGACCTCGGCCTGTGCCACCGCCATGAGCCCGGGCCCCAAGACGCCCTGCGGCCTGGAAACGCTCGACCATGTCATCGGCCAGCCCTGGTCCGAAGACCTGCTGCCGCCGCGCGACGGCCGTGTGCGGGTCCTGCGGCCCGGTGACATGATGACGATGGAGCACCTGCCGGAGCGGCTGAACGTGCATCTCGACGATGAGGACCGGGTGAGCGAGCTGCGCTGCGGCTGAACCGCAGCGCGCTCGCTTCCGCGACCCTGGCGCGCCTCAGTCGACGCGATAGCCCTGGTGGCAGGCGCCACAGGCCGCGCCGATCGGGCGGAACCCGGCCTGCACCCCTTCCAGCGATCCGGTGTCCAGCGCCGCCACGGCGGTCTGCATTTCGGACGCGATGGTGGTGAACCCGTCCCAGTCTTCCCAGATCGCCGGGGCGGCTTCGGATTCGGGGTCCATCTCGTTGGCCTCGAACTTCGTCGGGATCATCGCGGCGGAGGCCTCCAGCGTTGCCTTGGCATCGGCTGCGGCTTCGGCGTCGAAGGCGGTCTTGCCCTGCACCATGCCGCCCAGGGTCGCGAAGGAAGCGCGGATATCGCCCATCAGGTCCATCCGTTCCTTGACGACGGGGTTCTCGACATCGGCATGGGCCAGGGCGGCGGCGCCCATGGTGACGGTGACGGCCGCAAGGGCGAGGGTCTTCAGCTGCATCGGAGGGTCTCCACGTTGCTAGGGTGCGCGTTGCCGTCACCTTACAGGCATTGCGGGATCCGCCAAACGCCGCGTGCGGCGCATCACGAAAAGGTCAGAGCCCGTGGGACCGTTGCGCGCCGCGCCCGCAGGGCTCCGCTCACGAAGATTTCGCCCTCATTTGAGGCATCGCGCGCGCCGGGGCGGGCCTTCTGTCCGGGAAACCCGCTTGCTTTTGCCCCCTGCCGGGCGCAGGCTTGGGCCATGAACATGCAGACCAATGCCCCGATCCCGGGTGTCTCCGCCGACCAGGTGGTGTTCCACCGGACCGAGCTGAACGTCATCCTGTCGCTCTACGGCCGCTTTGTCGCCGCCGGCGAATGGCGCGACTACGGCATTTCCAGCCTGCGGGAGGTGGCGATCTTCTCGGTCTTCCGCCGCTCGGCCGAATATCCCCTTTACCGGATCGAGAAGCGCCCCAAGCTGCGCAACAAGCAGGGCATGTACGCGGTGGTCGGCATGGACGGGCAGGTGCTGCGCCGGGGTCACGACCTGAAGACGGTGCTGCGGGTCCTGGAACGCAAGCTGATCCGTTCGGTCGATACGCCCGACTGATGCCCGTCTAGAGGCGCCGCCGCGCTGTCACCGGCCCCTCGCCTGCCGCCGCGATGCGGTGGATGGCGCCCGACAGCGCCTCATGTGCGACGCTCATCGTGTGGGCATTGGCGTGCAGGATCCGGTCCGGTCCCGACACCCAGGCCACGTGGCCTTTCCAGAACACCAAATCGCCACGCCGCAGGGGCGCCTCCTCGGGCAGGGCCTCGCCCAGTTCCGCCGCCTGCTGGTCGCTGTCGCCCGGACAGTCGATGCCGCAGGCGCGGCAGGCTTCCTGCACCAGTCCGGAACAGTCGATGCCGCCGGCACCATTGGCGCCCCAGAGATAGGGCAGGCCCAGCAGGCGTTCCGCCAGGGCCACCGGATCGGCGCCCTGCACCGCGGACTGGCTGAGGTGCGACAGGGGAACATGGCCCGCATCGGTCTCTGCCCAGCCGTCGGCCGCACCCAGCACGGTCACCCCCGCCCCGAAGGACAGACGCGCCTGCGCCATGGCCCGGGCCTTCGGCGCCTCCCAGGCCAGGGTTTCGCGGATCGCCACCCAGGCCGACGGCGCCGGCGCGCCCTCCGGCGCCAGCGCCTCGGCCACGACATAGCCGGTGTAGCCGTCGTATTCGGCCTCGACGAAGGCATGGCCCTCGTGGATCTCGTAGACCCGCAGCGCGGCACCGCGCAGCAGCTGGCGATCCCGCGCCCCGCCGGGGGCGGCCAGCAGGTCGGCGGCCGCAGCGCCCAGCACCCGCCGCGTGCCCTCGGTATGGGACACCTCCCCCGCACGCCCCTTCAGGCGCAGGGCGGCGACACGGGTATTGGCGGGCCAGCGGCGCCGGTCCTCGCCGGCGGGAACGGGGCTCAAAGCCCCAGGATCCCCGGCAGGGCGGCGTGCAGCGCGCGAATGCCCTGCCCGGCCCCGCCCTTGGGCCGCGCGGGCTGGGCGGCAGGCACCCAGCCGTAGATGTCGAAATGGGTATAGCGCGCGCGCGGCCCGGCGAAGCGACGCAGGAACAGCGCGGCGGTGATCGCCCCGGCAAAGCCACCCTTGGGCGCATTGTCCAGATCCGCGATCCCCGGCTCGATCATCGTCTCATAGGGCTCGTGGAAGGGCATCCGCCAGACCGGATCGGCCACCACCGCGCCCGCCGACCCGAGGGCAGAGGCGACGTTGACGTCATCGGTGAAGAAGGGCGCGATGTCGGGCCCCACGGCCACCCGCGCCGCGCCGGTCAACGTCGCGAAGGAGATCATCAGGTCGGGGTTTTCCTCCGCCCCGAAGGCCAGGGCATCGGCCAGCACCAGCCGCCCCTCGGCGTCGGTGTTGTTGATCTCGACCGTCAGCCCGTTGCGCGCCGTCAGGATGTCCTGCGGACGGAAGGCATCGCCCGCCACGGCGTTTTCCACCGCCGGGATCAGCACCCGCAGGCGCAGGGGCATGCCGCGCGCCATCAGGATCTTCGCCAGGCCCAGCACGTTGGCCGCCCCGCCCATGTCCTTCTTCATCAATCCCATCGAGGCCCCACCCTTCAGGTTCAGCCCGCCGGTGTCGAAACACACGCCCTTGCCCACCAGGGTCAGCGCCGGGCCGTCATCGCCCCAGCGGATGTCGATCAACCGGGGCGCGCGGGCCTCTGTCGCGGCGCGGCCCACGGTATGGAGCATCGGGAAGTTCTGCTCCAGCAGCTCCGCGCCGGTGGTCACGGCGATGGTCGCGCCATGGGCCTCTGCCAGGGCACGCGCGGCCGCCTCCAGCTCGGCTGGCCCCATGTCGGAGGCGGGCGTGTTGATCAGGTCGCGCGCCAGGGCCTCGCCCGCCGCGATCGCCTCGATCCGGGCGGCGTCCACGCCCTCGGGCGCCACCAGCCGGGCGCCATGGGCGGGCTGGGCACGGTATCGCTCGAAGGTATAGGCCGAGAAGAGCCAGCCGGTCGCCTCGGCCTCCAGCGTCTCATGCGGCAGATCGGTGGCCAGCCGGTAGGCGCCCGCCGGCAGCTTGGGCGCCGCGCCACCCAGCCAGAAGCGTCCGCGCGCCCGGGCCGTCGCATCGCCATAGCCCACCAGGGCCATCGCCGGTGCGCCGCCCTCGCCCGGCACCATCAGGACCTGGCCGAGCCCGCCGGCGAACCCGTTGGCCCGTACCCAGGCGGCCACGCTGTCGGGCTGGCCCTCGACGAAGGCCTCCAGGCCATCGGCCTCGACCAGGTGAAGCGGCAGGGCATCACCCGCGGCATCGGCGGGCAGGAAGGACATCATGTCGGCGGTCATAGCGGGCTCCGGATCTTGTTCGCCCCTCAGCCTAGCCCGGGCATCGCCCGCCGCAAGGGCCTTCGACCGGCCGGCGCATCACCGCCCGAAACCTGGTCGGACCGCTGCGGTCCGGCACCGGGTTCAGAGAGACGCGTCCTGCAGGTCCCAGACGGCGGTGAGAGATCGTTCGCCCACGCGCAGCAGCCGGGCCAGCGTCGCGGCCAGGGCGACCGGATCGCAATCGTCGATACAGCGGGTCACATCCTCGGCCACAGCGGCCAGGTTCTTCATCCCCACCTGGTCGGCGATGGCCACCAGCGACCGGGCGGATTTGCGCATCTCGCGCAGCCGGTCCTGGCGGTAGAGCCGTTCGGTATGCGACAGGCGCACGGCGATCTCCTCCATCGCGCGACAGACCACGTCTTCGGCGCCGGCCTCTCCCAGCCGCATGTACAGCTCGCGCAGCCGCTCCGGGTCCACCCGGACCGGTTCGTCCTGCGTCAGCACCAGGATATGCTCCACGGTTTCACCCCTTTCCCATTCACCCCCACGGCGGCAGACACCATGGCGGGCGGAAGTTCTCAATTCCTTGAAAGCGGGCCGGCAAACGCGCCGGATTTTGCAGGTGTTTTAGGGGGATTTGTCCGGTCTGCCGCCCTGTCGACCACCCGGCTGGCCCCGATCAGGCCAGCCAGGTGCCCATCCGCCCCCGTCAGAACGCCCATTCCCATTTGCCGTGGGGCGGCAGAAGATTATAACGACCGTCACGTATAGCATCCTTAGGAGTCGTTCATGCACAGAGCCAAGCCCCTGCCCTCGCTGCTGGTCCAGCGCTACCATGGCTGGAAAGCGACGACCTATACGGAGAACAAGTCGTGGTACAAACGCCTGGCCGACGAAGGCCAGCGCCCGAAGACCATGATCATTTCCTGCTGCGACAGCCGCGTGCATGTGACCTCTCTCTTCGGCGCCGACCAGGGGGAGTTCTTCATTCACCGCAACATCGCCAACCTGGTCCCGCCCTACGAACCCGACGGCAACCAGCACGGCACCTCGGCGGCAGTGGAATACGCCGTGACGGCGCTGAAGGTGGCGCATCTGATCGTCATGGGCCACAGCTCCTGCGGGGGTGTCGCCGGGTGCCATGCCATGTGTTCCGGCCAGGCGCCCGAGCTGGACGAGAAATCCTCCTTCGTCGGTCGCTGGATGGATCTGCTGCGCCCGGGCTACGAGCGGGTGAAGGACATCGAGGGCGAGCAGGCGCAGCGTGATGCGCTGGAACGCCAGGCGGTGCTGATCTCGCTGGAGAACCTGATGACCTTCCCCTTCTTGCGCGACCGCGTGGAATCGGGCGACCTGTCGGTGCACGGGCTGTGGCACGACATCGGCAACGGCACCCTGGAACAGTATCTGCCCAGCGAAGACAGCTTCGCCGTGATCTGATCCGGCCACGGCGCCGATAGGCGCCGCGGCACAGCCTGAACCAAATGGCCCCGTCGGATGCCTCCGGCGGGGATATTTTTTGGCAAGGAAACGCCGGGACGCGCATAGCCGATGGCCCGTGCCCGCCCAGTCATTTCAATGGAAAGTTAACCCTGCCAGCGCAGTCTCGGCTCTGCGGGACAGGCAGCAATGCCGAAAACCGCGCATAAATGGACCCCCGGTTTCCTCGCTGGCAGCCGGGGGTCGGCCCGGCGCCACCCGCGCCCCTATGAGGGCCGGGAGGCGCCAGGACGCACGGTTCAGCGCAGGACCATGTCCTCGGGCCAGGTCACCTCGTGCGACAGGGCGATCTCCTGCTCGGCCCCCGGCGCCAGCTCGAACTGCCATTCCAGCACCCCGCGCCGGTCGTCGAAATCCTGCACGTCGGGCATCGGCGTGGCCTCCCAGGCGATATCCAGGTCCTCCTGCTCGGAATAGGGCACGCGGTCCAGCAGGCGCAGATCCCAGGCCTGATCGGTGCGGTTCTCGGCCGTGATCGTCACTGCCTCGCGGCGGTCGTTGGCGCGGCGGATGACGCCCCGGTCACCTTCCATCCGGTCGTCCAGCCGGCGGGTGACGCGCAGCCCGTCGATGGGACCGAAGGCCCATTCGACCTCCTCGTCCACCGGCAGCATGTCGAGATGCGTGCGCCCGACATAGGTGCCATCGCGGAACAGCTGCGCCGGGCCGGGCAGCAGCATCTCGCCGCTGTCGTTGGTCAACTGCGCCACGAGGTAGGCCGACGGATCGTAAAGCGGCACCGCACGGGCGAAGACCTCCGGGGTCATCTCCAGCCGGCCCAGCTCGATCTTGGCGGCATCGGCGCCATTGGCCAGGCTGACGGGCTGCGGCGCGGCATAGGTCACGTTGATCCCGTCGAAACCGGCCTGCGCTTCCTCCATCACCGGCTCAGCCATGGGGGCCATCGCCATGTCGGCGCCAGCCGCGCGGGAGAAGAGCTCCGGCGCCTTGGGTTGCGGTGCTTCCGGGTCGACGATGCGCAACAGTTGCCCCGAGATCCCGCTGGGCGCGATCCGCCCCGAGGGGCGCGCGGTCGAGAGGGTCACCGCCACCTCCGACCAGTCCTCGCCGGTGGCCTGGCTGAGGTAGGCGCCACGGCGGACCTGCAGCGCCGGCGTCTCGCCCGTCTGCAGATGCAGGTCATAGGCGGGATACCAGGAAGCCTCCCAGCTGGTGTAGTGCAGGGTCAGCACGCCGGAAACCGGGGCCTCGGCGATGACCTCCACCGCCAGAACGCTTTCGTCCCCGGAGGCGGTCAGCAGCGCATCCAGGGCGGCCTCGGCCTCGGCCAGATCCTCTTCCAGCGGGGTCTTCTCCTCGCGGATCTCGCGGGCCCGCAGGTCCGCCTCGCGGGCGGCGCGGCGGGCGGCAAGACCCTCCTCTCCCACCAGTTCCAGCAGCATCTGCAACCGGTCCCGATCGGCGCCGCCGGCGGCGTCGGATCCGCCCAGCCCGGTGAGGAAGGCGATGCGGTCGCGGCTTGCTTCGGCTTCCAGTTCGGCCGCCCGGGCGCGGTCCTCGACCGCCTGGATCCGGTCCTCTATCTCCTCGATCCGGTCGCGGGCCGCGGCGATCTCGGCCGGCTCCTCGGCGCCCGACGGGGGCACCTGGCGGTCGCGGTAGGACAGGGTGCCGATGGTCAGCCCCTCGGCCGCCAGGCGCAGGCTGTCCAGCTCGATCAGCGGCATGTCGGTCAGCACCAGGGTGTGCCGCCCGGCGGGCAGGTCGAAGGCGGCCTCCCGCGTCAGCGTGGCGCCTTGGGGGTAGAGCACCGCCTCGGTCACGGCGCTGTCGGCGTCAAAGCTGTCGGCCATGGCGGCGCTGCCCGCCAGGGCGGCGGCCAGG
This sequence comes from Pseudooceanicola marinus, assembly GCF_020177265.1. Classification (GTDB taxonomy): domain Bacteria; phylum Pseudomonadota; class Alphaproteobacteria; order Rhodobacterales; family Rhodobacteraceae; genus Pseudooceanicola; species Pseudooceanicola marinus_A. Next base: position 271,553 of record NZ_JAIVMC010000004.1, on the reverse strand, counting down.
GCCAGGGCGCTGGTGGTCCGCGCGGTGAGGGGGCGGGCAAAGGGGGAACGGGCAAACAGGGGGCGGGTGGTCATCGGCTCTCCTCCGGGTGGTCTTTTCCCCAGAGGACATGAGCGCGCCGGAAAGGCCAAGTGACGTTTTGCGTTACCAGCGGTGATGGGCGGGTTTCGGCACGCCGCCAAAAGCAGAACGGCGCCCCCTTCGCAGGGGACGCCGCTTTGGAAATCTGGGGCCGTCAGGCGGGGCGTCAGCCCTTCTGCAGCACGCGCTTGCCCAGGGTCTCGGCGATCTGCACGGCGTTCAGGGCCGCGCCCTTGCGCAGGTTGTCCGAGACGCACCACAGGTTGATGCCATTCTCGACGGTCACGTCCTGACGGATGCGGCTGATGAAGGTGGCGAAATCGCCGACGCATTCGATGGGGGTGACGTAGCCACCGTCCTCGCGCTTGTCGATCACCATGATGCCCGGCGCCTCGCGCAGGATGTCACGGGCCTCGTCCTCGTCGAGGAAGTCCTCGAACTCGATGTTGATCGATTCCGAGTGGCCGACGAAGACCGGCACGCGCACGCAGGTCGCGGTGACCTTGATCGACGGATCGACGATCTTCTTCGTCTCCGTGACCATCTTCCATTCTTCCTTGGTGTCGCCGCTGTCGAGGAACTTGTCGATATGCGGGATCACGTTGAATGCGATCTGCTTGGGGTAGACCTTGGCTTCGTAGTCGTCGGTCGGGTTGTAGATCGACTTGGTCTGATCCCAGAGCTCGTCGATGGCATCCTTGCCCGAGCCGGAAACGGCCTGGTAGGTGGAGACGACGACGCGCTTGATCTTGGCGCGATCATGCAGCGGCTTCAGCGCCACGACCATCTGCGCGGTGGAGCAGTTGGGGTTGGCGATGATGTTCTTCTTGGCGTAGCCGTCGACCGCCTCGGGGTTCACTTCCGGCACGACCAGCGGGATGTCCGGGTCGTAGCGGTAGAGCGAGGAGTTGTCGATCACGATGCAGCCCGAGGCCGCGGCCTTGGGGGCGTACTTCTCCGTCGGGCCGGAGCCCACGGCGAAGAGCGCGATGTCCCAGCCGGTGAAATCGAAGGTATCCAGATCCTGGGTCTTGAGGGTCTTGTCGCCAAAGCTCACCTCGGTGCCCAGCGACTTCCGGGATGCGAGCACGGCAATCTCGTCCACCGGGAAGTGGCGCTCGGCCAGGATGTTCAGCATTTCGCGGCCCACGTTGCCCGTGGCGCCTGCGACGACGACCTTATAGCCCATAATGGATGACTCCTTTCAATAGGGACGGGGGTGCATACCCCATGTACGGATGGCATGAAAGGGTATTGCGGTGATGGGCGATATCAAGGGATGCGATATGGGGGCCTGCATGGGGGCCTGCGCGGCGACGCCGGAGGGGGCGCTGCCCCCGGCGCCTGGACGGCGCATCCCCCGGAGTATTTCCGGCCAACGTATGGGGACGGGCGGGCGCCCGGGATCAGCCGGGGCGCGCCGTCACTCCGGGCTGTAACGCGCCACCAGACGGGCCGAGACCCCGCCGACACGCGGCCCCAGAACGATCACCAGCGCACAGGCCAGCGGCCAGGCGGTCAGCCAACTGCGCATCCAGGCGCCGGGCCAGTCAGCGGTGAAGCCGCGCGGCAGCCAGCTTAGGAAACCGGACAGGCAGAAGGACATGATCCCCGACATGAGGACAGCGGCCAGAAGGGCGGTCTTGCGTTGCGCGGACATGAAAGGCGGACCTGGACGAATCGGTGGGGGACTTGGGGGCGCCCTTCTGCACCGGACGCCCCGAAATGCCAATGCCCCGCCGCGGCGTCATCCGGTCGCGCCGACGCTCGGGTAGGCGGGGCCCGCCTCAGGCCGTCCCGGTCAGGCGGCCCCGATCAGGCAGTCCTGATCAGGCCGCCACGTCGTCGGGCAGCACCGGGGCCGCGGCCACCAGCGCCTGAGTATAGGGGTGCTGCGGGCTGTCGAAGACCTGTTCGGTCGGCCCCTCCTCGACGATCTCGCCGGACTTCATCACCAGGACCCGATCAGTGATCGAACGTACCACCGACAGGTCGTGCGAGATGAAGAGGTAGCTGAGGCCGAAGCGATCCGACAGATCCGCCAGCAGGTCGAGGATCTGCGCCCGGACCTGCACGTCCAGCGCGCTGACCGCCTCGTCCAGCAGGATCAGCTCGGGCCGGGTGATCAGGGCGCGGGCGATGGCGATCCGCTGACGTTGCCCGCCGGAGAACTCGTGGATGTACTTGGCGCCGTCGGCGGCCGACAGTCCCACGGCCTCCAGCGCCTCGGCCACGGCGCTGTCACGCTCCGCCCGGGGCGTGTCGGGCAGCAGGTGGAAGGGTTCGGCCACCAGGCGGGCCACCCTGTGACGCGGGTTGAAGCTGCCATAGGGGTCCTGGAAGACCACCTGCATCTTGCGCCGCACCTCCGGGTTGGGCTTGTGCCCGGTGAAGACCGGGGCACCCGCGAGCGCGATCTCTCCCGACTGGACCTCTTCCAGCCCCAGAATCGCGCGGGTCAGGGTGGACTTGCCGCAACCCGATTCGCCCACCAGCCCGAGGCTTTCGCCGCGCTTCAGGGTGAAGGAGACGCCCTTCACCGCCTCGATCTCGCGCCGCGCGCCGAAGGGCGTCTTGGCCGGCAGGGCATAGCTGCGGCGCACCTTGCGCACCTCCAGAAGGGGCGTCTCCGCCACCTCCGAACCGCGTTCCGGCGCATGGGTGGAGGCCGCCAGCAGGGCCTTGGAATAGGGATGCCGCATCTCGCAGAAGAGCGTCTCGGCCGGGCCGGTTTCGACCACCCTGCCCTTCTGCATGATCGCGATCTCATCGGCCATGTCGGCCACCACGGCGAGGTCATGCGAGATCATCATCAGCCCCATGCCTTCCTCGCGCACCAGCTTCTTCAGCAGGGCGAGGATCTGGGCCTGGGTGGTGACGTCCAGCGCGGTCGTGGGTTCATCCGCGATCAGCAGGCGCGGGCGCAGGGCGATGGCCATGGCGATGACGACCCGCTGGCGCTGGCCGCCCGACAGCTCATGCGGGAAGCGAGACATGGGGAATTTCTCGGGGGGCAGTTCGGCCCGGCGCAGGGCATCAGCCGCCCGTTCCATCGCGGCGCGGCGGGGGACCCGTTCGTGCTGGGTGATCGTTTCGGCCACCTGGTCGCCGATCCGCTTCAGCGGGTTCAACGCCGTCATCGGCTCCTGGAAGACCATGCCGATCTCGCGCCCGCGCACGGAACACATGTCGCGTTCGGTCCGGGTCAGGATGTCCTGCCCGTCGAGCAGGATTTGCCCGGTCGGTTCGGCCCCCTGCGGCAGCAACTGCATGGTGGAAAAGGCGGTCATCGACTTGCCCGAACCGCTTTCGCCGATCACGCCCAGGATGCGGCCCGCCTCCAGCGTCAGGGAGACGTCGTGCAGGATCGGCGTGCCGTGGATGGCCAGCGACAGATTGCGAACGTCCAAAAGGCTCATGTGCGGCCCCTCCGCAGCTTGGGATCGAAGAGGTCGCGCAGCCCGTCGCCCATCAGGTTCAGGCCCAGCACGGTCAGCAGGATTGCCAGCCCCGGGAACAGAGCCATGTGCGGGGCGAAGCTGATGAAGGTCTGGCTGTCGGCCAGCATCCGGCCCCAGCTGGGCGTGGGGGGCTGCGCGCCCAGGCCCACGTAGCTGAGGCCCGCCTCGGCCAGGATGCCTAGGCTGAACTGGATGGTGCCCTGCACGATCAGCAGGTTCAGCACATTGGGCAGGATGTGTTCAAAACTGATCCGCGCCGATCCCTTGCCGGCCACGCGAGCGGCCAGGATGAAATCGCGGTTCCACAGGGTCAGCGCGCCGGAGCGGGTGATCCGGGCGAAGACGGGGATGTTGAAGATGCCGATGGCGACGATGGCATTGGTGGCCGAGGGGCCGAAGGCCGCCGTGATCATCACCGCGATGACCAGGCTGGGGAAGGCGAAGACCAGGTCGTTGCCACGCATGATCACCTCATCCAGCAGTGAGCCGCGCTTGGCCGCGGCCCAGAGGCCGAGGGGCACGCCGATGACCATCCCGATGCCCACGGCCAGAACCGCCACGGCGATGGAGGTGCGCGCGCCCACCATCAGCATCGACAGGATATCGCGCCCGTAATGATCGGTGCCCAGCAGGTGGTCGGCATAGGGTGGCTTGATCTTGTTGGCGATCGCCATCTGGGTGACGTCATAAGGCACCCAGAGGAAACTCAGCAGCGCCGCGCCCAGGAAGACCAAGGTCAGCAGGCCGCCCAGGATCAGGTTGCGATTGCGCAGGGCGGCGGCCAGCGTGCCCTGTTCGGTGGGGGCGGCGGTGTCGGTTTGGCTATGGGACATCAGCGGGCCCTCAGTCGGGGGTCGACGGCGGCATAGGCCAGCTCGACCAGGAAGTTCACGACGATCACGGCGAAGACCAGCAGCATTACCACGCTTTCCACCACGATCAGGTCACGGGCCGAAATCGCCTGGAAGATCAGCCGGCCGAGGCCCGGCAGGTAGAAGACGTTCTCGATGATGATGCCCCCCGCCAGCAGGAAGGAAAACTGCATGCCGATGATCGTCAGCACCGGGATCAGCGCATTGCGCAGGGCATGGCGCCACAGCGCCTCGCGCCGCGACAGGCCCTTGGCGCGGGCGGTGCGGATGAAGTCCTCCGACAGCGTGTCCAGCAGGGCGGACCGCATGACCCGCGCCAGGATCGAGGCCTGCGGCAGGGCCAGGGCGATGGCCGGCAACGTGAGCGATTTCAGCGCCGGGAACAGCCCGGCATCCCAGCCGGCGAAGCCGCCGGCGCTGAACCATTGCAGGTTGATGGCAAAGACCAGCACCATCAGCATGGCGAACCAGAAATTCGGGATGGCGACGCCCAGCTGGGTCAGCCCCATGATGGCGACATCGGCCACCGATCCGCGCCGGGCGGCGGCCCAGATCCCCACCGGAAAGGCGATGACGACGGTCAGCGCCAGCGAGAACAGCGCCAGCGGCAGCGACACGGCCAGGCGGTCCCCGATCATCTCCACCACCGGGGTGCGGTAGGTGTAGGAAATGCCGAAATCGCCCTGCAGCAGTCCGCCGATCCAGTCGAGGTAGCGGGCCGCCATGGGCTGATCCAGCCCCAGCTCGGCCCGCAGGGCCGCCAGGGTGTCGGGCTGGGCGTTGACGCCCAGCATGATCGAGGCCGGATCGCCCGGCAGCACCTCGATGGCGGCGAAGATCACCACCGAGGCCACCGCCAGGCTGAGGCAGAGCGAAAGAAGCCGGGTCAGCGTAAAGCGCAGCATGTCTTTTCAGCGGTCCACTTGTTGAGGTCGGGACGCGGGGACGCTGCCCCCGCACCCCCGGAAGTATTTGAAACGAGATGAAAAGGAGCGCCGCACCCCTGGCTTCATCTCGTTTGAAATACTCCCGCCGGAGGCGGTGCGACGCAGGCCACGGGCGGCCCGGCCGGGACATGGAAACGGGGGCCACATGCGTGTGGCCCCCGCAGATGATCACAGGGGATCAGTTGTCCCAGTAGACGGCGGTCAGGTCGGTGGCCTGGGTCGGCATGTTGACCCACAGGCCCTCGACGCCGGTCTTGGCAACCGTGTGCAGCGGCAGTTCGAAGAGGAAGCCCGCGACATAGTCCTCGGCCAGCATGGTCTGGGCCTGGCCCAGCAGGTCCGAACGCACCTCCGGATCGCTTTCCACGGCGATCTGGTCGATCACCTCGCGGAAGGCGGAGTTGTCATAGCCGGTGTAGTAGTCCGGATCGGCCAGCGAGGCGATGTCCATCGGTTCGGTGTGGCTGATGATCGTCAGGTCGTAGTCATGGGCGTTGCGGAAGGTGTTTTCCAGCCACTGGGCCCATTCGACGTTCTCGATCTGCGCCTCGATGCCGACCTCGCGCAGCTGCGCCGCCACGATCTCGCCGCCGCGACGGGCATAGGAGGTCGGCGGCAGGGTCATCTTGACCGACAGCGGCAGCTCGACACCCGCCTCTTCCAGCAGCGCCTTGGCGGCCTCGGGGTCGTAGGCCGACATCTCAGTCAGATCGACGTAGTCAGGGTTGTGCGGGGCGAAGAACGTGCCGATCGGAGTACCGTAGCCGAACATGGCGCCGTCGATGATGTCCTGGCGGTTGATGGCATGGGCCACCGCCTCGCGCACCATCTTGTTGTCGAAGGGCGGGCGGGCGTTGTTCATCGCCACGATGGTCTCGCCCTCGGTGTTGCCGATCAGCACGTTGTAGCGCGGGTCGGCGTCGAACTGCGGCAGGTTTTCCGGCGCGGGGAAGGCCACGAAGACGTCGACGTCGCCGGCCATCATCGCCGCAAAGGCCGCGGTCGGGTCCGAGATGAACTTGAAGGTGGCGCTGTCCAGCATGGCCGGCTCGCCCCAGTACTCGGGGTTCTTCTGCAGGGTGATCGAATCGCCCTGCACCCAGTTGCCGAAGGTGAAGGCGCCGGTGCCCACGGGGTTGGTTGTGATGTCCTCGATCGACTCGGGCGCGACGATCACGGCGTCCCCCCAGGCCATCTTGAACAGGAACATGCCGTCGGGGGCCGACAGGGTCACCTGCACGGTGGCCGGGTCCAGCGCCTCGACGCTTTCGATGCCGGCAAAGAGGGATTTCTGCGCATTCACGCTGTCCTCGGCGCGGGCGCGGTCGAGGGTGAAGACCACGTCGGTCGCCTCGAAATCGGTGCCGTCATGGAACTTGGCGCCCTCCACCAGGTGGAAGGTGTAGGTCAGACCATCCTCGGAGATGTCCCAGCTTTTCGCCAGGCCGGGGTTCACCGACCCGTCGGAGCCGAAGCGGGTCAGCCCCTCGAAGACGTTGGCATAGACCACCTGGTCGATGGCGCCCGCGGCGGCCGAGGTCGGGTCCATGTGCGGCGGTTCCAGCTGCAGGCCCAGCGTCAGGCTGTCCTGGGCCATCGCCGCCCCTGCGCCGGCCGTCAGCGCGATCACGCTGGCCGCCGCCGCTGTCTTCGCCACACTTCTCAACGTGTTGGTCATGGGGTCAACTCCTGTCTCTGCGGGGCCTTTTCCGGCGCCCTTCCCTGTTGTGTCCGCATGCTTGTCTCCTGCCGGGGCAGGGTCAAGCCTTTACGGCTTCTGTAATCTCTGGACCCGGGCGCGCAATATTGTTACCCCGCCAACCGCCCGAGTGCTGTTGGAGGAGCAGAGCATGACCGCGCCCGAACCGATGTCCCCGCCCGAGGGCGAAGGGACGATCCTGCGTCGCCTGGACAGCTTGCGCGACCGCACCCGTACCTGGCGCCGCCGGGGCGAGGTCATCGGCGTCGTGCCCACCATGGGCGCCCTGCACGAGGGGCACCTGTCGCTGGTCCGCGCGGCCTGCGCCGATTGCGACCGGGTGATCGTGACGATCTTCGTCAACCCGCGCCAGTTCAACAGCCCCGAAGACCTGGCGAACTACCCCCGCACCGAGATCGAGGATGCCGCCAAGCTCGCCCCCTTCGGCGTCGACGTGATCTACGTCCCGGATGGCGACCAGGTCTATCCGTCGGGCTTCGCCAGCACCGTCAGTGTCGAGGGGCTGACGCAGGTCCTGTGTGGCGCGCACCGGCCGGGCCATTTCGACGGCATGGCGACTGTGGTGGCGAAACTCTTCGCGCAGACTGCCGCGCACCGCGCCTATTTCGGGCGCAAGGACTGGCAGCAGTTGCAGGTCGTGCGACGCATGGCCCGCGACCTGGACATGGAGATCGAGGTGGTGGGCTGTCCCACGGTGCGCGAGGCCGACGGTCTGGCCATGTCCTCGCGCAACCTGCGGCTGGATGCCGAGGCCCGCGCCCGGGCGCCGTCCCTCGGCGCGGTGATACGCGACATGGCCGCGGCCCTGCGCGACGGCGCGGCGCTGACCGATCTGCTGCCCGGGGCCCACGCCCGTCTGGCCGAGGCCGGCTTCGGCGCCATCGACTACCTGGAGCTGCGCGAGGCCAGCACGCTGGAGGCCCGCGACCACGCGACAGGCGCCACGCGCCTCTTCGCCGCCGCCTGGCTGGGCGATGTGCGGCTGATCGACAATATCCCGGTCTCCGGCGAAAGCACCTGAACAGGCATGGGCGGACAACCGGCGGGCCGGGGCCCGCCGCCGGGGCCAGTTATGCCGCGCCGCGCCCATCCGTTCAGCCGGTCAGCAGGTCGGCCAGCGACAGCGCCATGACCTCGGCCGATTGCAGCATGTCGTCGACGCCGACGTATTCGTCGGGCTTGTGCGCCAGGTCGAGGATGCCGGGGCCATAGGCGATGCAGTTCTTCAGGCGGCCGATGCGGTCGATATGCTTCTGGTCGTAGGTGCCGGGGCTGACCACGTATTGCGGCGCGGTGCCCATGGTGTCCTGGATGGCACGGGTCACCGACTGCACCACCGGCGCCTCGCGCTCGGTCATGGTGGGCAGCACGCGCATCATCTCGCGCATCTCGTAGCTGAAGTTCGGGCGCTCGCCCTTCACCTTGTCCAGCACCGTCTTCATCTCGCCGATGACCTCGTCGATGCTTTCCTCGATCAGGAAGCGGCGGTCGATGACCATCCGCGCGCTGTCGGGGACGCAAGGCGAGGGCAGCGCATTGGCGTCGCGCGGGATTTCCGCCTGGCCGCCGTGCAGCGAATTGATGTTCAGCGTCGACTGCTTCGCACCCTCGGGGACCACGGGCATCTCGGTGCGCTTCTGGGCCAGGGCCGGGAAGAGGCTTTCCTCCATCTCGTGCAGCACGGCGCCCATGTGGCGCACGGCGCAATCGCCGAGGAAAGGCATCGAGCCATGGGCGATCTCGCCATGGGTCTCGATCTCCGCCCACCAGACGCCACGGTGGCCCAGGCAGATGCGGTCCTTGTTCAGCGGCTCGGGGATGATGACGTGATCGACCTTGGCGTAGAACCCCTTCTCCGCCAGGTAGGCCACACCGCCGAAGCCGCCCGATTCCTCATCCGCCGTGCCGGAGATCTCGATGGCACCGGAGAAGTCGGGGCAGACGTCGATGAAGGCCTCGGCCGCGATGATCGAGGCGGCGAGGCCCCCCTTCATGTCGCAGGCGCCCCGGCCATAGATCTTGCCGTCCTTCAGCTCTCCGCCGAAGGGGTCGGTCGTCCAGCCGCGGCCCACGTCAACCACGTCGATATGGCTGTTGAAATGCACGCATTCGCCGGACCGCGCACCCTCCTTGCGGGCCACGATGTTCCAGCGGGGATACTTGTCGCTGTCGCCCACGGCGCCCTCGGCGCGGACCAGCTGGGTCTCGAACCCCTTGCCGCGCAGCCGGCGGTCCAGGTAGTCGCAGATCTCCCGGTAGTTCTCCCCCGGCGGGTTCAGGGTCGGGATGCGGATCAGGTCCTGGGTCAACGCGATCAACTCGTCGCGGCGGGCCAGGATCGCCTCGTGCAGGCGCATTTTCACTTGGGGCTCAGTCATGGGTTCCAGCTTTTGCCGGGACGGGCTACGGTCTCAATACCGTAGAACCACGGTGTGAAATAGTATAACAGCATGTCTCTGCCCCCTCTCGACGCAATGGAACGCCTGGCCTGGGATCACGCCCCCATGGGCCTTGTACTGGCCCAGGACCGGGTGATCCGCGCCTGCAACCTGCCCTTCGCCCGGATGGTGGGCCGGACGCGCGAGGCCCTTGTGGGGCAGAGTTTCCGCGTCCTCTATTCCTCCGACCAGGAGTTCCAGACGATCCGTGACGTGGGCCTGGCCGCGCTGGCGGAAACGGGCATCTATTCCGACGAACGCATGATGCGGCACCCGGAAACCGGCGCCTTCTGGGTGCGGTTCCGCGCCCGCACGCAGACGCCCGAGGCGCCCCTGTCCAGCGTGGTGATGAGTTTCGCGCCGCTTTCGCGGGCAGAGGACAGCCGCCTGACCCCGCGCGAACGCGACGTGGTGGCGGGGCTGGAACGCGGCGAGACCTCGAAGGAGATGGCGCGCCGCCTGGGGCTGTCGCCCCGCACGGTCGAAGATGTCCGCGCGCGCCTGCTGAAGAAATACGGAGTGCGCAATGCCGCCGGGCTGATCCGGCGACTGGCGGGGCCGGGGCTGTAGTCGGGGCCGTCAGCGAGGCCGATCCGTGGTGCCCTGAGGAGGCAGGCGCCCGGACCGGGCCCACGGCCTTTCAAGCACAACATACGCAACCACCTGTATACACTCGACTTTCGGCGCCATCATTCCCTTACGTCAATTGCTCCGTATGGGGATAAAAGATTTTGCAAACGCGCCTTTGCAGGCTAAGGCTTTTCGACGCGCTCCTGCTCTCTTCCCGTGAACGGATGGACTGATGAAGCCCCCTCTGCATCCCGATGAGGCACACCGCCTCTCTATCCTGCGCTCCTTCGAGATCCTCGACACGGATCCCGAGGCGCCTTTCGATGACGTGGTGAAACTGGCCTCGGCGCTCTGCGGCACGCCGGTGTCACTGATCAGCTTGGTCGACGAAGACCGGCAGTGGTTCAAGGCGCGCCACGGCCTGGACATCGACAGCACCCCGCGCGAGCAGTCGATCTGTGCCCATGCGATCCTGCAGGACGACGATTTCCTGGAGGTGCCCGACGCCACCAAGGACCCGCGCACCGCCGACAATCCGCTGGTTCTGGGCGACGAACACCTGCGGTTCTACGCCGGGGTCGTGCTGCGCAGCGAGGAAGGGTCGCCCGTCGGGTCCCTGTGCGTGATCGACCGCGAGCCCAACCGCCTGACGCCGCTGCAACGCGATGCCCTGCGGGTGCTGGCCGCCCAGGTCATCGCCCAGATGGAGCTGAAGCGCGCCCTGTCCAAGGCCGAGCTGATGCGTCACGAGGTGGACCACCGGGTGAAGAACTCGTTGCAGTCGGTGTCGGCCCTGACCCGGATGCAGGCGCGCAGCGCCTCGAACGAGGAAACCCGCCTGGCCCTGCTGCAGGTCGGCCGCCGGATCGAGACGGTGGCGGCCCTGCACGAACAGCTGTACCGCGCCGACCGGGCGGAGACGATCTCGCTGGCCAGCTTCGGCCCGTCGGTCTGCCGCCTGATCGGCCAGTCTGCTCCGCCCAACATCACCCTCAGCGCCGACTGGCCGGCGGCGGACCTGGACCCGAGCGTCGCCGCCGCCCTGGGGGTAATCCTGAACGAGTTCGCCTCCAACGCGATCAAGCATGCCTTCCCAGATGGCCAGGCCGGCACGATCTCCTGCCGGGTCGATCCGCCGGTCGAGGGGCGCTGCAAGCTGACCCTGGCCGACAACGGCGTGGGCCTGCCGGAAGGCGTCACGGCGAAACAGGGGTTGGGGATGCAGGTGATCGAGGCCTCGGCGCGTCAGCTGGGCGGCACCTTCGCCCTGGCCTCCGGCCCGGACGGGACGCGGATCACCCTCGACTTCCCCCTGCAGGAGGCCGAGGCGACGCCCGGAACCTGAGCGAGGTCCGGGGGCCAGCCCCCGGACCCCCGGAGCATTTCCAGCCGTAGAACAGGGACAGGGGCGCGACGCCCCTCAGCCCGCCTTGCGCAGCTCGGGCAGGACCTTGGTGCCCACGGTTTCGATCGCCTTCAGCATCTCGGCGTGGTCGATCACGCCGATGGCCATCTGCAGGGTCACCCGGTCGAAGCCCAGGTCCTCCTTCAGGCCCAGGATCTTGTCGACGATCTGTGCCGGGCTGCCGACGAAATTGGCGCCCTCGGGCGTGATCGAGGCATCGAACTGCGCTCGGCTCTGCGGCGGCCAGCCGCGTTCGCGGCCGATCTGGTCCATCACCTGTTTCTGCGCCGGGAAGAAGATGTCGGCGGCCTTCTGGCTGTCCTCGTGGACGAAACCGTGCACGTTCAGCGACACGCGCGCCTTGTCTGCGTGGCCCGCCTGGTCCGCAGCGCGACGGTAGAGATCCGCCAGGGGCGCGAAGCGGCGCGGCTGGCCTCCGATGATCGCGAGCGCCAGCGGCGCGCCATAGGCCCCCGCGCGCACCATCGACTGCGGCGTGCCCCCGGCAGCGATCCAGATCGGCAGCTTGTCGTGCACCGGGCGCGGGTAGATGCCGAGGCTTTCCACCGCCTGGGTGTGCTTCGTGCCCTGCCAGGAGAGTTTCTCGCCCTCGTTCAGGGCCATCAGCATGGCCAGCTTCTCCTCAAAGAGGTCGTCGTAATCGCGCAGATCATAGCCGAAGAGAGGGAAACTCTCGATGAAGCTGCCGCGCCCGACCATGATCTCGGCCCGCCCGCCGGAGAGGCCGTCGATGGTGGCGAACTGCTGATAGACACGCACCGGGTCCTCGGAGCTGAGGACGGTCACGGCGCTGCTGAGCTTGATCTGCCGGGTCTGCGCGGCGGCGGCGGCCAGCACCGTGGCCGGGCTGGAGATGGCGTAGTTGGGACGGTGGTGTTCGCCCAGACCGAAGAGGTCGAGGCCCAGCTCGTCCGCCAGCCGGATCTCTTCCAGCAGGCGGGTCAGCCGGGTGGGCGCATCCACCTGCTCGCCTGTGACCGGGTTCCGCCCGACATCGCCGAATGTGTACAGACCGACTTCCATGGGTGTCCTCCGTGGCTGTTTGCCCCGCGCCTGCCGCCGGGCCCTTGGGCGCCAAGCTAGGGCAGCGGCGTGCGGCGCGCCACCGGGGGTCATCGCACAGGCGCTGTGCGGGGAGGTCGTTCAGCCGGCTTGGTGCTTGATCCAGTTCGCCACGAACTGCGCGGTCTCGGCCAGGTAATCGTCGAGCGTCCGGCCCGTTTCCCGCTTGCGCGGCTTCAGATCGTGGTCGCCGTCATCGAGCCAGTGCAGCTCTATGGCGTCGGACAGGGCGTAGCCTGCCACCTCCTCCGCCGTGCCAAAGGGATCGCGGGTGCCCTGGCAGATCAGCGTGGGCGTCGCGAGGTCCGCCAAATGTTCGGTGCGCAATTTCTCCGGCTGCCCCTGAGGGTGGAAGGGATAGCCCAGGCAGACGAGGCCCGCCACGCCCGCGCTGTCGGCAATCAGGCTGGCGACACGCCCGCCCATGCTCTTGCCGCCGATGAAAAGTGGCCCCTCCGGCGCCAGCGCCGCGATGGCCGCCCGGTATTCTTCCTGCAGCTGGTCAACCTTCGGCGGCGGGCGTTTCGATCCGCCGGTGCGGCGCCCGGCCATGTAAGCGAATTCAAACCGCGCCACGCGCAGGCCATGGCCCGTCAGCGCGGCGGTCAGGGCGGTCATCCAGGGCGTGTCCATCGCGGCGCCCGCCCCATGGGCCAGCAGCAGGGTCGGCCCCTCGCCTTCGATCAGAAATTCCATCGCCTCTCTCCCCAAGCAAAAGGGCGCCTCCCGGGCGCCCTTGTCGTCGGTTCAGACCGCTCAGACCAACGTGTCGCAACTGGTGCGGATCGCGCGGATGTTGGCGCCATAGGGCGCGGGGTCCGCGACCGAACCGCCCTTGAAGACGGCTGAGCCTGCCACCAGCACGTCGGCGCCCGCCGCGCGCATCAGCGGGGCGGTTTCGGGGGTGATGCCGCCGTCGATCTCGATATGGATGGGACGGTCACCGATCATGGCGCGCAGTTTCTCGACCTTGGCGATCTGGGAATGGATGAACTTCTGCCCGCCGAAGCCGGGGTTCACGGTCATCACGCAGATCAGGTCGATCATGTCCAGCAGGTGTTCCACCGCGTCGATGGGCGTGCCGGGGTTCAGCGCCAGACCCGCCTTGCAGCCCGCGCCACGGATGGCCTGCAGGGTGCGGTGGATATGCGGCCCGGCCTCCAGATGCGCGGTCAGCACATCGGCGCCGGCGTCGACGAAGGCGTCGATGTAGGGATCGACGGGGGCAATCATCAGGTGCACGTCCATGACCGTCTTGATGTGCTTGCGGATCGCCTTCACCAGCGGCGGGCCGAAGGTCAGGTTGGGCACGAAATGCCCGTCCATCACATCAACATGGATCCAGTCGGCACCCTGCGCCTCCACCGCCTCGATCTCGGCGCCGAAGTTGGCGAAATCGGCAGAAAGGATCGAGGGCGCGATCTTCAGGGTGCGATCAAGGGACATGGGGCGGGCCTCCTGCTGGGTCTGGCGCCCCTATAGCGCCGCCCGAGCCGTATGGGAAGCCAAAGGGCGTGGGGGCCTTGCCCCCCTTGAGCCCGTGCCGGGCTCAATTCCCCCCAGAGTATTTCCGGCCAACGTATGGGAGGGGCGCGGCGCCGGGGGCGAGCGGGGCGCCTTCGCCTGCGCCGCGGCTCAGCCGTGCAACGCCGCGATGCGCTCCACCTCTTCGGCAGAGCCGAAGACGAAGGGGCGGCGCTCGTGCAGCTGTTCGGCCGTCAGCGACAGGATCGGAGCCACACCATCGGTGGCCAGCCCGCCCGCCTGTTCGACAAGGAAGGCCATGGGCGCCACCTCGTAGACCATGCGCAACCGGCCGTTTTCATAGCCCGGGCGCGCGTCAGACGGGTAGAGGAAGGTGCCGCCCCGGGTCAGGATGCGGTGCGTTTCCGCCACCAGGGACCCGACCCAGCGGAAGTTCATGTCCTTGCCCTTGGCACCGGTCTTGCCCGCCTCGTTCTCCTCGACATAGGCGCGCACCGGCGCCGTCCAGTGGCGGCGGTTGGAGCTGTTGATCGAGAACTCCTTCGCAGCCTTGGGCAGAGCCATCTTCTCGTCGGCCAGGGCAAAGGCGCCGGTTTCGGGATCCAGCACGTAAAGCAGGGTGCCCTCACCCCATGTCAGCGCCAGCAGGCATTGCGGCCCATAGGCGATGTAGCCCGCCGCCACTTGCTCCGACGCAGGCCGCAGGAAGCTCTCGTTCGCGTCCTCCTTCGCCTCGAAGACCGAAAAAATGGTGCCGATGGTCACGTTGACGTCGATGTTGGACGAGCCATCCAAGGGATCGGCGGCCACGGCGTAGCGCCCGGAGGCGTTGAGGCTCAGCACCTCTTCCTGCTCCTCGGAGGCATAGTATTTCACCCCGGCCTCGCGCAGCGCCGCCTCGAACATCTCATCGGCCAGCACGTCCAGCGCCTTCTGCTGGTCGCCGTCGCTGTTCTCCCCCACGCCCGCGCCCAGGGCTTGGCCCAGGGGTCCACGCGCGACAATGCGCGCGACGGCGGCGCCGGTGGCGCAGAGCGCATCGATGACGGGGAAAAGGTCGGCGGGAAGGCGGGCGGGATCAATGGCGGGCATGGAAAACTCCTTGGGCTTCGCCAGCGTTATTCCACATCCCCCGCAAGGGAAAAACGGCTTTTCCGCCCGGCACGGAGATGAGAACGCTAACGCGCGCAAAACCGCCCCGTCCCGGTCCCGGCGTGCCCTCCTTTGGCCAGAGGCCGCCCCGCCCCTGCGTCAAAGGGCGCGCGCCCCGGCCTTGCGCGCCCCGCCCCCTGCTTCACGTCGTCCGAAATACTCCGGGGGAGTCGCGCCCCGCGCGACGGGGGCAGAGCCCCCACCCCCATCCGGGCCGGGCGCTCAGTTGCGGTACTGCTTCAGCTCCAGCTTGGCGATGGTCTCGCGGTGCACCTCATCGGGGCCGTCGACCAGGCGCATGGTGCGCGCATTTGCGAAGGCGGCCGCCAGGAAGGTGTCCTGGCTCACCCCCTGGGCGCCGTGCACCTGGATGGCGCGATCCACGACGCGCTGCACCATGTTCGCGCCCACGACCTTGATCATGGCGATCTCCTTGCGAGCCGCCTTGTTGCCCACGGTGTCCATCATGTAGGCCGCGTGCAGCGTCAGCAGGCGGGCCTGTTCGATCTCGCAGCGGCTCTCGGCGATCCAGTGCTTGGTCACCCCCATCTCGGCAATCGGCTTGCCGAAGGCGGTGCGCGCCATGCCGCGTTCGCAGATCGACTGCAGCGCCCGTTCCGCCTGCCCGATGGAGCGCATGCAGTGATGGATCCGCCCCGGTCCAAGCCGGCCCTGGGCGATCTCGAAGCCGCGGCCCTCGCCCAGCAGGATGTTCTCGACCGGCACGCGCACGTTCTCGTAGTGGATCTCCGCATGGCCGTGCGGCGCGTGATCATAGCCGATCACCTCCAGCGGGCGCACGACCTTCACGCCGGGCGTGTCCAGCGGCACCAGGATCATGCTCTGCTGCCGGTGCTTTTCGGCCCCGGGATCGGTCTTGCCCATGACGATGGCGATCTTGCAGCGCGGGTCGTTCCCGCCCGAAGACCACCACTTGCGCCCGTTGATCACGTAGTGATCGCCGTCGCGCTCGATCCGGGTCTCGATGTTGGTGGCGTCCGAACTGGCCACATCAGGCTCGGTCATGGAAAAGCACGAACGGATCTCGCCGGCCATCAGCGGCTTCAGCCACTTCTCGCGATGCGCATCGGTGCCATAGGCAAAGATCGTTTCCATGTTGCCGGTATCGGGCGCCGAGCAGTTGAAGGGTTCCGACCCGATGGCCGAGCGGCCCATCAACTCGCAGAGCGTGCCGTATTCCACATTGGTCAGGCCCATCCCCTCATAGCCCGGCTTCGAGTGCGGCAGGAACATGTTCCACAGCCCCGCCGCGCGCGCCTTCTCCTTCAGCTCTTCCATGATCGGCACCGGCTGCCAGCGGTCGCCCTCGGCCACCTGCGCGGCATAGGTCGCCTCCGCCGGGAAGATATGCGCGTCCATGAAGGCGATAAGCTGCTCGCGCAGCTCTTTCGCCCGATCGGAAATCGGGAAATGATCGTACATCTTTGTCTCCTCCACTCTTGCCCTCCTTGATGCCCGGCCCGCCCCCGCCCGTCAAGTTGCGGAATACTTTTCCGATATGCGGGATATTGACGCGCGCGCTGACCCCGTGCCAGTCTCCATGGATCAGAGGAGAACTCCTGGGGAGGAGGGGTCCATCATGACCGACATGACAGAGGTCCGGCTGCGCGCGGCGCAGGTACCGGACGAGATATTCGTGACCTTCGGCAAGGTGATCGCGGAGAACGGCGCCCGCCTGGGCGACCGCCCGGCGGTGACCGACGAGACCGGCACGATGAGTTGGGCCGACTTCGCCGCGCTGGCCGCGCGGATCGCCGGGCGGCTGGCCGAGCACGGCATAGGGCCGGGTCATCGCGTCGCCTCGCTGTCGGAGAACTCCGTCGCGCACCTGGCGCTTTATGCGGGCGTCCTGTCGGCGGGGGCCTGCATGGTGCCGCTGCCCTTCTCTGCCTCGGACGAGGCGCTGGCGAAGATGCGTGCCGATTGCGAGGCGGAGCTGCTCTTTGCCTCGGCCCCCCAGGCAGGCCGGGCCGCCACCCTGGGCGCCGAGGTCGTGGCGCTGGAGGATCTGGCTACCTGGGCCGAGGGCCCCGAGGCCGCGCCCCGCGACGTGACCCCGGACGATCTGTTCGACATCATCTATTCCTCGGGCACCACCGGCACCCCCAAGGGCATCCAGCACGACCATAGCTTCCGGTCGCGGCAGTTCGGGCGTTTCACCGTCTTCGGGCTGGACACCGAGGCGGTGCAGATCATGTCGACCCCACTTTATTCCAACACCACCCTGGTCGCCGTCCTGTCAGGCCTGGTGGGCGGCGGGCACGTGGTGTCCATGGCCAAGTTCGACACGCTGGGCTTCCTCGATCTGGCGGCGCGCCACCGCGCCACCCACGCCATGCTGGTCCCGGTCCAGTACATGCGCCTGATGAAGGAAGAGCAGTTCGACGACTTCGACCTGTCGGCCTTCCAGTGCAAATTCTCCACCTCCGCCCCCCTGCCCGGCGTGCTGATCAAGCAGGTGATGACCCGCTGGCCCGGCAACCTGGTGGAATTCTACGGCATGACCGAGGGCGGCGTGACCACGGTGCTGGATTGCGCCGCGCACCCCGACAAATGGGACACCGCCGGGATCGTCCCCGACGGCAACGAGGTCAAGATCATCGACGAAGAGGGCCGCGAGCTGCCCCCCGGCGATTTCGGTGAGATCGTGGGCCGTTCGGGTTCCATGACGCCGGGCTACCTGAACCTGCCTGACAAGACCGCCGAACTGCTGTGGCGCGACGCCGAGGGCCGCGATTTCATCCGCACCGGCGACATGGGCCGGATCGACGAGGACGGCTTCCTGCACCTGATGGACCGCCGCAAGGACATGATCATTTCCGGCGGCTTCAACGTCTATGCCGCCGATCTGGAGGCCGTGTTGCGCCACCACCCGGCGGTGGCCGATGTGGCGGTGATCGCCGTGCCGTCCGAGGACTGGGGCGAAACGCCCCTGGCCCTGGTGGTGCCCGAGGGTAGCCTCGATCCGGAAGAAATCCGCACCTGGGCCAACGCCCGCCTTGGCAAGCTGCAACGCATTTCCGAGGTCGAATTCCGCGACCACCTGCCCCGCTCCGAGATCGGCAAGATCCTGAAGCGAGAGCTGCGCGTGCCCTACTGGGACGCGGTGAAGACGGCAGAGGAGGTCTTCTGAGCCATGCCCGCGATCACACGTTTTGACGGCAAATATGCCATCGTCACCGGGGCCGCCTCGGGCATTGGGCGCGCCACCGCCGCACGCCTGGCCGAGGAAGGTGCCCGTGTCCTGCTGCTGGACCGCAACGCCGAAGCCCTTGAGGCAGCTACCCCCGAAGGCGACCACCTGACCCGCACTTGCGATGTCTCGGACGAGGCCCAGGTGGCCGAGGCCGTGGCCTTTGCCCAGGCCCACTTCGGCCGCATCGACGCGCTGGCCAACAACGCCGGCATCATCTGCGATCGCTCGCCCATCACCGAGACGGACAAGGCCACCTGGGAACGCACCCTGGGGGTCAACCTGATCGGTGCGGCGATGATGCTGAAGCATGTGGGCAAGGTTATGCAGGCGCAGGGCACCGGCGCCGTGGTCAACACCGCCTCGGTGGCGGGGATCCGATCCGGCGCCGGGGGCAATGCCTACTCCGCCTCCAAGGCCGGGGTGATCTCGCTGACCATGACGGCGGCCTGTGACCTGGGCCAGTACGGGGTGCGCGTCAACGCCGTCTGCCCCGGGCTGATCGAAACCGGCATGACCGCCCCCGTCTTCGACTACGCCCGCGAGCACGGCAAGGAAGACCGCCTCGGCGCCCGGGCCGAGCTGCGCCGCTATGGCCACCCCGAAGAGATTGCGGCGGCCATCGCCTTCCTCGCCTCCGACGACGCCTCCTTCATCACCGGGCAGGCCCTGCCGGTGGATGGCGGCAATACCGCCTCGCTGAACCTGCCGGGGATGAAGGTATGACGACGCGCCACCACGCCCACTGGCCTCCCGATCTGCCGATGGATTTCCCGCTGCCGCAGGAGTCGGTGGCCCTGAACCTGGAACGATCTGCCGCCCGCGTGCCCGATCAGACCGCGCTGAGCTACCACGGCCACGGCCTGAGCTATGCCGAGCTGAACGACGCCGTCCAACGCCTGGCCGGCTGGCTTCAGGCCCATGGGGTGGTGAAAGGCGACCGTGTCCTGCTCTACATGCAGAACGCGCCGCAATACGTCATCGCCTACTACGCCACCCTGCGCGCCGATGCCGCCGTGATCCCGGTGAACCCGATGAACCGCCAGGCCGAGCTGGAACACCTGGCCCGCGACACCGGCGCCCGGGTGGCGATCTGCGGCACTGAACTGCTGGCCCATGTGCAGCCCCTGGCCGAAGCCGGGCTGCTGGATCACATCCTGGCCGCCGCCTATGCCGATATGGCCGAACCCGACCACGACATCCCCCTGCACGACACGCTGTGCGGGCACAGCGACACGCGCGCGCGCGGCCCCGGCACCCTGCCCTTCCGCGCGGCCCTGGCCGCCGGTCACGCCCCCGGGCCGATCACCGCCGGGGCCGAGGATCTGGCGGTGATCCCCTATTCCTCGGGCACCACCGGCCACCCCAAGGGCTGCGTGCATACCCATGCCTCGGTTCAGGCCACGATCCACGGCGGCGCCGCCTGGAACCCATCCGAGGAAGAGGACGAGGTGCATCTGACCACCCTGCCGCTGTTCCATGTGACGGGGATGCAGAACGGCATGTCGATCCCGATCCTGAACGGCCAGGAGATCGTGCTGATGTCCCGCTGGGACCGCGAGGCCGCCTGTGCTCTGATCGACCGACACCGGGTGACCCGCTGGCGCTCGATCGCGACCATGGCTATCGACCTGTTGCAGGTGCCGAACCTCTCGGACTACGACCTGACCTCTCTGCGCGGCATAGGCGGCGGCGGCGCGGCCATGCCCGAGGCGGTGGCGGCGAAGCTGCACGCGCTGACCGGGCTCGACTATATCGAGGGCTACGGGTTGTCGGAAACCATGGCCGGCACCCACATCAATCCCACCCACCGGCCGAAACGACAATGCCTGGGGATCCCGGTGATGGGCGTCGACAGCCGGGTGATCGACCCCGACACGCTGGAGGAACTGCCCCCCGGCGAAACGGGCGAGATCATCACTCATGCGCCGCAGGTCTTCCGCGGCTACTGGAACCGCCCCGAAGAGACCGCGGCGGCCTTCATCGAGCGGGACGGCAAACGCTTCTTCCGCACAGGCGATCTGGGCTATCATGACGAAGAGGGCTACTTCTTCATGGTCGACCGGGTGAAACGGATGATCAACGCCTCGGGCTTCAAGGTCTGGCCGGCGGAGGTCGAGGCCCTGATGCACGGCCACCCGGACCTGGCCGAGGTCTGCATCATCGGCACGCCCGATCCGCGCCGTGGCGAGACGGTGAAGGCCCTGGCCGTGCCACGGGCGGGCGCCGAGAACCTCAGCGAAGCCCGGGTGATCGACTGGTGCCGGAGCCAGATGGCGGCCTATAAATGCCCGAAATCCGTGGATTTCGTGGACAGCCTGCCGAAGTCCGCATCCGGCAAGGTGCTGTGGCGGGAACTGGCGGAAAAAGAGGCGCGCCGGGACAGCGCGCCGGTCACGTGACCATGCGGCAGGCGGGGTGCCTTGACCCTCCGGCTGCCGCTTTGTAGCTGCGTCGAGACGCGCATCGGGGATATGAGTACATGCGGAAACGGGTAAGCGAGACGGGGACCGAGGCAGAGAAGGGCGATGGCGACCGCCAGTTCGTAACGGCGCTCTACCGGGGTCTGGAAATTCTCAAGGCCTTCCGCCCGGCGGACAAGGCGGGGCTGGGCAATTCCGAACTGGCCGAACGCACCGGCTTGCCCAATTCCACCGTGTCGCGGCTGACCTTCACCCTGCTGAAATCCGGCTACCTGGTCTATGACGAGGGCACGGGCCGCTACCGCATGGGCCTGCCGGTGCTGTCGCTGGGCTATGCCTGCCTGGCTGGCATGCAGGTGCGCGAAACGGCGCAGGTCTACATGCAGAAACTGGCCGATGATTGCGGTGACGGGGTGCTTGTAGCCCTGGGCGGGCGCGACGACATGGCGGTCACCTATATCGCCGCGGCGCGCTCCGAAGGGGTGATCTCGCTGCAACTCAACGTCGGCTCGCGCATCTCTCTGGCGCGCTCGGCCATGGGCCGGGCTTATATCGCGGGCACCCACGAGGCCGAACGGGCCGAGATTCTCGACCGCATCCGCGACCGCTACGAGGGCGACAAGCTGACCGAGGTGCTGCGCGGCATCGAGGACGCCCAGGACCAGATCGCCCGCAAGGGCTTCTACGCCAACTTCGGCGAATGGCAGCGCGACGTGCACGCGGTTTCGGTCCCCTACCGCTCACCCCAGCCCGACACGCCGATGCTGGCCTTCAACCTGGGCGGCTACGCCTTCTCGTTGACCCGCGACCGGCTGGAGCATGAACTGGGCCCGAAACTGGTCGACCTGTCCCGCATGGTCAGCCGCACGGGGTACTGAGCGCGCTGCGCCCGGCACCAGGCGCCTGTCTCGCGACTGTTTCATAAACGCGCGTCCCGCGTGACCCTGCTCTTATCCGATTGCCCAAAATACTCCCGCCGGAGGCATCGGCCGCCAGGCCGATCCCCCCGCGCCCCCTTTCAGGGCACCAGCGCGATCTTTCCCGTGGCGCCGCGGCCCAGCACCCGGCTCAGCACGCTTGCCGCATCGGCCATCGGGTAACGCCCCTCGATCAGCGGTTTTACCCGGCCTTCGGCATACCACTCCAGCAACTCGGCCATATTGGCGCGATAGGCCTCCGGCTCGGCCCGGGTCCAGTTGCCCCAGAAGACGCCGACCACCGCATATTCCTTCACCAGCGCCAGGTTCACCGGGAACTGCGGGATCTCGCCACTGGCAAAGCCGATCACCAGCAGCCGCCCGTTGCGCGCCATGAACCGCGCAGCCGCGTCGAAAGCAGCGCCACCGACTGGATCGTAGACCACATCGGCGCCATGGCCGTCGGTCAGCGCCTTCACCTCAGCCTTCAGATCGTCATAGCCGATGGCGTGGTCGGCCCCGTTCTCCAGCGCGATGGCACGCTTTTCCTCGGTGGAGCAGACGGCGATCACCTTTGCGCCCATGACCTTGCCGATCTGCACCGCCGCGATCCCGGTGGCGCCGGCCGCGCCGAAGACCACCAGCCAGTCCCCCGCCGCCAGCGCCCCGCGCTGTTTCAGCGCATGGTGCGAGGTGCCATAGGCCACCAGCAGGGCGCAGGCCTCCGCCGCGTCCATCCCCTCGGGCAGGGGCATGCAGCGCGCGGCGGGGCAAACCGCCTTTTCCGCGTAGCCGCCCATCTGCACCGCCGCCAGCACCCGGTCGCCCGGCGCCAGGCCGGTGACGCCCTCGCCGACGCTCTCGATCTCTCCCGCGACCTCCATCCCCGGGGAAAAGGGGCGCTCGGGCTTCACCTGGTAGAGGCCCTGGACCAGCAGGCCGTCGGGGTAGTTCACCCCCGCCGCCTCGGTGCGGATCAGCACCTCGCCGGGGCCGGGCCGCGGGTCGGCGACCTCCTCCCAGGCCAGGTCGTCCAACGGTCCGAATTCATGACAGACGATGGCTTTCACGTCGCGCCTCCCTTGCGATTCGCGCCTCGCGTCTCCCGCGCGGGGCTTCTGCCGCAAGACTAGGCCAGGCGCCCGGATATGGCATTGAAAACGCTACGGAATGCGCGGAGATTCACCGAAAACCGGCGCCGCAACGCAGCAAACCGCCCGGCATTTCCGACGGGCGGAATTAAAACGGAAAAATATTCCGCAGACGCTGCGTCGCCCTTGGGGGCGCCCCGGCGCGAGGTTACATTTCTCCCAGATAGTTCTGGGAGGAGAACCGCCATGGAAGGCATGATGATGCACCGGCCGCTGCTGGTGTCGAATATTCTTGAATACGGCATGAACGCGCACCGCAAGGCGGGCATCACCTCGGTCCGGACCGAGGGGGACATCCATTCCTACACCTACCCCGAGGCCGGCGCCCGCATCGCGCAGCTGGCGCACGGGCTGCGCCGCCGGGGCGTGCAGATCGGCGACCGCGTGGCGACCCTGGCCTGGAACGGCTACCGCCATTTCGAGCTCTACTACGCCGTGGGCGGCATCGGCGCGATCTGTCACACGATTAACCCCCGCCTCTCGGCCGAGCAGCTAATCTACATCGTCAACCACGCCGAGGACAAACTGCTGTTCCTCGACACAACCTTCGTGCCGGTGATCGCCGCCGTGGCCGAGCACCTCCCCGACGACCTGACCTTCGTCATCATGACCGACCGGGCGCATATGCCCGACACCCCCTTCGACGCGCTCTGCTACGAGGAGCTGCTGGAGGGCGAAGAGGAGGCGATCGCCTGGCCCGAGCTGGACGAGAACACCGCCTGCGGGTTGTGCTACACCTCCGGCACGACGGGCCATCCGAAGGGCGCGCTCTATTCCAACCGCTCCTCCGTGCTGCATGCCCTGACCCTGGTGGTCAGCCAGGAGCGCAGCTTCGAGGAGGGCAAGCCGATCCTGCCCGTGGTGCCGCTGTTCCACGTGAACGCCTGGGGCCTTCCTTATGTCGCGCCGATGATCGGCGCCTCTCTGGTGATGCCAGGCCCCGCGCTGGACGGGCCGAGCCTGTTCAAGCTGATGGACCAGGAAAAGGTCTATTCCGCTTGGGGCGTGCCCACCGTCTGGATGGGCCTGCTGGGAGAGATCGAGGCCCAGGGCCGCATCCCCGAAGGCTTCGGCGACGTGGTGATCGGTGGCTCCGCCGCGCCACGCTCGATGATCGAGGCCTTCGAGACCCGCGGCGTGAAGGTTGGCCATGCCTGGGGCATGACCGAGATGTCGCCCATCGGCACCCACGGCTGCCTGCCCGCCTGGATGGAGGAACTGCCCTTCGAGGAGCGCATCGACGCCAAGACCAAGCAGGGCCGGCGCTGCTACGGCGTCGACCTGAAGATCGTCGACGAGGACGGCAAGGTCCTGCCCCAGGATGGCGAGGCCGTGGGTGAGCTCTACGTGCGCGGCAATGCCGTGGTCGCGGGCTACTTCCGCAACCCCGAGGCCTCGGCCAAGTCCCATGATGCCGACGGCTGGTTCGCCACCGGCGACGTGGCCTCGGTCGATCCCGACGGGTTCCTGTCGATCCAGGACCGGGCGAAGGACCTGATCAAGTCAGGCGGCGAGTGGATTTCCTCGATCGACCTGGAAAACGCGGCCACCGCCCATCCGGCGATTGCGCAATGTGCCGCCATCGGCGTGCCGCACCCCCGTTGGGACGAACGCCCCGTGCTGGTCGCCGTGGCCGCCGGCGAGGACCGCCCCACGGCGGAGGACCTGCACGAGCTGCTGTCGGAACATTTCGCCAAGTGGCAGATGCCCGACGACATCATCTGGCTGGACAGCTTGCCGATGACCGCCACCGGCAAGGTGTCGAAACTGACCCTGCGCAAGACGCTGGGAGACTACCAGCACCCGGACCTGCGCGTCAGCGCCTGATTCATCGCGTTCGGGCCAGACAAGAGGGGCGTCCCGCCGGGCGCCCCTTTTTGCATGGCGGCCATGGCCGGGCGCCGCGGGGCGGCGATTGACCGGCTCCGCCCCGGTTGCTAGGCCCGGGGCGCGTCGGGACGACCCGGCGCCTGGTTCTCATCCCGGGACGGCCCGGCCCCTGGAACGGAGGTCAGGTCATGCCCTGGCTCTATCTCACCCTCGCCGGTTGCCTGGAAATCGTCTGGGCCAGCTTCATGAAGAAGTCTGCGGGTTTCACCCTGCTGGTGCCCTCGATCATCACCCTTGTCACCATGATCGCCAGCTTCAGCCTGCTGGCGCTGGCCATGCGGTCCCTGCCCCTGGGCACGGCCTACACGGTCTGGACCGGCATCGGCGCGATCGGCGCCTTTGCAGTGGGCGTGCTATGGATGGGCGAGGCGGTGACACCCCTGCGCCTGCTAGCCGCCTTGCTGATCCTGTCGGGGATCGTGCTGATGAAGCTGTCGGGCGCGGAGCACTAGGCGCGACAGAGGGCGCGCCCGCAGGTTTCTCAAACGCCCGCCCGGAGCATTGCCCGGGCGAAGCGCAGTTCAGGAGGGGCTCCGCCCGTGAAACCCCCAAACCCTCCCCGGAGGGTTTGCCGCGCGCAGCGCGGTTCGGGGTTTCACACCTCCAGCCATTCCTTGCGGATGTCGTCGCGGGTGGCGAAATCGGCGGGGGTGCCGCCGTAGACGATCTCCCCATGGCCCATGACATAGACCCGGTCGGCGATCTTCAGCGCGATGGACAGCTTCTGTTCCACCAGCAGGATCGACACCCCCGCCTTGGCGATCTCGGCGATCATCTCGCCCACCTGTTGCACGATCAGCGGGGCCAGCCCCTCTGTCGGCTCGTCGATGATGATCAGCTCCGGGTCGCCCATCAGGGTCCGACACATGGTCAGCATCTGCTTTTCGCCCCCCGACAGCACCCCGGCAGCGTTGTCCGCGCGGCGGCCGAGGTTGGGGAACATCTCCAGCATCTGGTCGATCGTCCACTTGCCGGGGCGGCGCATGTTCTTGATCCCCAGCATCAGGTTCTGGCGCACCGTCATGGTCGGGAAGATGTCCCGGCTTTCCGGCACGTAGCCCAGGCCAAGGCGGGCGATGCGGTGATTGGCCATGCCGCCGATCTCCTGCCCCTTGAACCGGACGGAGCCGACGGGCACCACCTCTCCCATGATCGCCTTTGCGGTGGTGGACCGACCCACGCCGTTGCGGCCGAGAAGGGCGATCACCTCGCCCGGCATGATCTCCAGGTTGACGCCGTTCAGCACGTGGCTCTTGCCGTAGTAGGCATGCAGATCCGTCAGCTGCAGCATCGGTTCGGGTTTCGCGTCCAGGCTCATGCCACGCCCTCCAGTGCCTGGGCATCCTCGCCCAGATATGCTTCGCGGACCTTGGCATCGCCGCGGATTTCCTCCGGGGTGCCGGTGGCGATGATCTCGCCATAGACCAGCACGGAAATCCGGTCGGCCATGCCGAAGACCACGCCCATGTCGTGTTCGACGATCAGCAGGGTCTTGCCCTGGCTAGCCTTCTCGATCAGCGCCACGGCACGGTCGGTTTCCGAATGGCTCATGCCAGCGGTCGGTTCGTCCAGCAGGATCACCTCCGCCCCGCCGGCGATGGTGATCGCGATCTCCAGCGTGCGCTGATCGGCATAGGGAAGCGAGGCCGCAGGCAGGTTCGCCTTGTCCAGCAGCCCCACCTCGTCGAGGATCTGCGCCGTCTTCTGCGACACCTCCTTCAGGTTGCCGATATTGCGCCAGAAGCTCATGCCGTAGCCCATGGAGTAGAGGACGCCGCAGCGCACGTTCTCCCGCACGGTCATGTTGGTGAAGATGTTCGACACCTGGAAGGACCGCGACAGCCCCATCCGGTTGATCTCGAACGGGCGCTTGCCCGAGATCACCTCGCCGTTCAGCTTTACCTCTCCCGAGGACGGGAAGAACCGCCCCGAGATCAGGTTGAACAGCGTCGACTTGCCCGCCCCGTTGGGGCCGATGATCGCGTGCCGTTCGCCCTTCTCGATCTGCAGGTTCACCCCCTGGATGATCTTGGCGGGGCCGAAGCTTTTCCTCAGGTCCTTGAGTTCGAGGGCCAGGGTCATTTGCCACCTCCCTTCGCGGCGCGGCGCAGGGCGAGGATGCCCAGCACCAGGGACAGGATGCCGATCACCCAGGTCAGCGGGTTCTCGACGGTCAGTTGCAGGCCGAAGGGTTCGAACACCTCGCCGTAGCCATCGGACCAGCGGAAGGCGACCTCGACGATGGTGATGATCGCGGCGCCCACCAGGGCCAGCCCCACGAGGCGCAACATCCAGGTGCGCCACATCTCGCCCGCGCGGCCCTGGCGGATCGTGTCGGCGGTGCCGTAGACGATGCCGGCGATGCCGTCGGGCAGGAACATCACCACGCAGACGAACATCAGCCCCAGGTACAGCAGCCAGCCGGCGGTGTAGTCGGAAAGGTTGCTGCCCATGTAGGTCATCACGATGGCGCCCATGATCGGCCCGGTGAAATAGCGGATCCCGCCCACGTAGGTGGCGATCAGGATCGCGCCCGAGGGGATCAGCGACAGGTTCTCCGGGGTGAAGATCTCATCCTGCACGGCCGACATGCCACCCGCCATGCCCGCGAAGGCGCCGGCGAAGATGAACACCAGGTAGCGCACGCGCTGCGGGCTGTAGCCGACGAATTCCACCCGTTCGGGATTGTCGCGCGTGGCCTCCGACAGCTTGCCCAGGGGGGTGCGGGTGAAGGCATAGGTGCCCAGCACGCCGATGAAGGTCCAGAAGGCGATGAACCAGTAGACCTCGTCCACGGGACCCAGCGACAGGCCGAACAGTTCCGGCCCGTTCATCCGGTCGCCCGATATGCCCATCTCGCCGCCAAACAGGCTGTCGAACATGAAGCCAGCGGCGGCCACCAGCTCGGCCACGCCGAGGGAGATCATTGCAAAGGGCGTGCCCGCACGGCGACACGACGGCCAGCCGATCACGGCCCCGGCCAGCGCGCCCGCGCCAAAGCCGAAGGCGGGCATGGAGAACATCGGGACCGAGCCCCAGATGCCGGTGCCCTCCGCGATCCAGTTCATCACGTGGACCGCGAAGTAACCGCCCAGCCCCATGTAGACCGCATGGCCGAAGGACAGCAGCCCGGCGCGGCCCAGCAGCATGTTGTAGGACAGCGCGAAGACGATGGTGATGCCCATGTGGTTCAGCAGGGTCACCATGCTGCGCGAGGGGTTGAACAGCGGGATCACCAGCAGGACCACGGCAAAGAGGATCAGAGGCACGGTCCGCTGGCGGAACTTGTCGCTGCGCGAGGGTTCCAGAGCAGCGTGGGATGCAGTCATGTCGGTCATACTTCACGGTCCCCCATGAGGCCGCGCGGGCGGATCATCAAGATCAGCACCAGCAGCAGGAAGGGCAGCATTGGCGCCATGGAGGCGATGGTGATCTCGCCCAGTTCGGTGTCGGCCCCCAGGCCGATGAAGCCGAAGATGTCGGCCAGCGAGGCATTGATGGAAATCGCCGAGGTCTGCAGCAGGCCGATCAGCATGGCGGCGACAAAGGCGCCCTCCAGGCTGCCCAGGCCGCCGACCACCACGACGACGAAGACGATGGGCCCCATCTGCACGGCCATGGCCGGGTCGGTGACGAAGTAGTTGCCGCCGATGACCCCTGCCAGACCGGCCAGGGCACAGCCCGCGCCGAAGACGGTCATGAAGATCAGGGGCACGTTATGGCCCAGGCTGCCCACCATGTGCGGGTGGCTCAGCGCCGCCTGGATGATCAGGCCCGCGCGGGTCTTCTTCAGCAGATACCACAGCGCCACCAGCATGAAGGCCGCAACGAAGAGGATGAAGATCCGGTAGGCCGGGTATTGCGCCCCGTAGAGGGTGAAGAGCGGGAAATCCAGGATCTCGGGCACGCGGTAGTTCACCGCCGTGCGCCCCCAGAAGATCTTCACCAGCTCGTCGATCAGATAGGCCAGGCCGAAGGTGAACAGCAGCTCCGCCACATGCCCCTGAGCATGGACCTTCCGCAGGCCATAGCGTTCGACCAGCATGCCGACGCCGCCGACCAGGACCGGCGCCAGGAACAGCGCGATCCAGAAGGAGGTGCCCTCGGTGATCGTGAAGGCCAGGTAGGCCCCCAGCATGTAGAAGCTTGCATGGGCGAAGTTCAGCACGCCCATCATCGAGAAGATCAGCGTGAGCCCGCTGGACAGCATGAAGAGCAGAAGCCCGTAGATCGCGCCGTTGAGCAGCGCGAAGACCAGAGTTTCCATGAGAGAGGTCCTGTCTTGTCCCACCCCGCCGTCCGTCGGCGGATGGGCGATGTCACGACTGGCCAGACCCTCCGTGACATCGCGGTTGCAGTGGGGAAGGGCTTAGTCGGGCCGTTCCATTTCGCAGGTGGTGGGCGTCTCCGCCGCGTCAGCCGGAATCACGCCACCCTCGACCAGGCGCCAGCCCAGGTTGGTGTTGTCGACCGGATAGGTGACATCCGCCGCAACGGTGGTGATGTAGAGCGGCTGTTGCAGCTGGTGATCCTCGGCCCGCATGGTGGCGGCGCCATAGCCGCCCTCGACCGACATCCCTTCCAGGGCATAGGCCACGGCGATGGGATCGTTGCTGCCGGCCTCCTCGGCCGCCTTGTCAAACATGTCCAGCGTCACGAAGGCGCGGTGGTAGTAGTAGTCATAGTCGGGGAACCGCTCCTTGTACTCTTCCACCAGGGCGTTCTGTTCCTCCGGGACGTCCTCCATGTTCGCCGCCAGTTCGGAGACCTGGTACAGCGTATCGATCGCCCCCTCACCCAGGGCCGCCACGGCCCCGTTCGAGCCGCCATAGAAAGTCAGGTATGGAATTTCCTGACCCGCGTCGGCGGCGGCCTTGACCAGCAGGGTCATGTCCTGACCCCAGTTGCCGGTGATCACCGCATCGGCGCCGGAGGAGATGATCTTCTGCACGTAGGGGGTGAAATCCTTCACCTTCGCCAGCGGGTGCAGCTCGTTGCCGACGATCTCGATATCCGGGCGCTTCTCGGCCAGCTGGGTCTCGGCGGCATGGGCCACGGCCTCGCCGTGCACGTAGTCCTGGCCGATCAGATAGACCTTCTTGATGTCCTCGCGCGAGGCGATCCAGTCGGTGATCCCGTTCATCTTCATGTCCGTATGGGCATCGAACCGGAAGTGCCAGAAGCTGCAGGCCTCATTGGTGAACTCGGGCGTGACCGCAGCATAGTTGAAGAATACAACCTCTTCACCGGGGTTCCGCGCGTTGTGCTTGTTCACCGCGTCGATGATTGCCGAGGCCACGGAAGAGCCGTTGCCCTGGATGATATAGCGCGCGCCCTGGTCGATCGCCTTCTGCAGCTGGACCAGCGATTCCTTCGGGCTGATCTTGTTGTCCAGGCCCAGGATCTCGATCATGTCGCCATTCACGCCACCGTCGGCGTTGATGTGCTCGGCGGCCAGGACGAAGCTCTGGTAGGCGGGTTCACCCGAAGAGGCCATGGCACCCGACAGCGGGTCGATGAAGGCCATCTTGAGGGTGTCGGCCTGCGCGGCCTGAACGGCGCACAGCGACACGGCAGCCGCAAGCGCGGCTTTCACGGTCGATTTCATAATGTTCTCCTCCCTAGATGGAAAACAGGGTATGCAGGCCCCGCTTTCCTGCCAAGGATCAAAAGACCTCGGCGGCGGCTTGTCAAGCAATGTGTGAAATTCTATTCTGCAATGCGAAAGACAAACCGTTGGGGAGGACGGTATGCTGCAGCACAGCGACGACCCGGACACGTTCCGGGCCAATATTTCCTCATGGATCGAGGCCCATTGCGCCCCCGAGCTGCGGGCGATTCCCCGCACCGATCAGCAGATCTGCTGGGGCGGCAAACGCTTCGACTTTTCCAGCGCGGCGCAGAAGGCCTGGATGCAGGCGGCGGCGGAAACCGGCCTGTCGGCCCCCCGCTGGCCGGTCGAGTACGGCGGCGCAGGCCTGTCGCGCCAGCAGGAGAAGATCTACCGCGAGGAGCTGGCGCGGCTGAACGCGCCCACGCCGCTGGAAAGCTTCGGGTTGTGGATGCTGGGCCCGGCCCTGCTGGAATTCGGAACCCATGACCAGAAGCTGCACTATCTGCCGCAGATCACCCGGGGCGAGATCCGCTGGTGCCAGGGCTATTCGGAACCGGGCGCGGGCAGCGACCTGGCCAGCGTGCAGACCCGGGCGGAGGACCGCGGCGATCACTGGGTGGTCAACGGATCGAAGATCTGGACCAGCTACGCCGATCAGGCCGACTGGATCTTCGCCCTGGTGCGCACCGACCGCGAGGCGCCCAAGCATCGCGGCATTTCCTTCATGCTGATCGACATGGAGGCCGAGGGCGTCAGCACCAAACCCATCCGCCTGATCTCCGGCGCCTCGCCCTTCTGCGAGACCTTCTTCGACAACGTCGTCGTGCCGAAGGAAGACCCGGCGGGCCTGTCGCGCATCGTGGGCGAGTTGAACCGCGGCTGGGACGTGGCCAAGCATCTGCTGACCCACGAACGCGAGATGATCGGCGGCGGCGCGCAGGGCCTGCTGGGCACCCGCTCTCTCGGCGCTTTCCTGCAGGACCTCGACGATCAGGTGCTGGCCGACCCGGTGCTGCGCAGCCGCGCGATGGAGCTGGAGGTCGACAGCCTGGCCACCGCCATGACGCTCGACCGCTACAAGGACATGGCGAAACAGGGTGGCGTCGGCCATGCCTCCGCCATGCTGAAATACGCGGGCACCGAGCTGAACAAGCGCCGCTATGAACTGCTGATGTCGGTGACCGGCAGCGACGGGCTGGACTGGGACGGGGCCCATGGCGCCCTGCCGTCCGAATGGCTGCGCACCAAGGCCAACTCGATCGAAGGCGGCACCTCGGAAGTGATGCTCGACATCCTGTCGAAACGCGTCCTCGACCTGCCCAGCCAATAGGAGATCCAAGATGACCGCTTCTCTTGTGCCCTCCGGGGACGAAGTGATGCTGCGCGACAGCGCCCGGGCCTTTCTGGCAGAGGCCAGCCCGGTCAGCGCCCTGCGCGCCAACCGCGACGGGGGCCGCCCCTATGATCCCGCCCTCTGGTCCGAGATGGTAAAGATGGGCTGGGCCGGTGTGCTGCTGCCCGAAGAGGCGGGCGGGTCCGACATGGGCCACCGCGCCGCCGGGATCCTGGCCGAGGAGATGGGAGAGGTGCTGGCCGCCTCGCCCTTCCTGTCCTCCGCCGTCATCGCCGCCACCGCCCTGCGCGCGGCGGGCAGCGCGCGGCTGGCGGGTATCGCCGAAGGCGCGACCTATGCGCTGGCCCTCGACGAGACCTCGAAATTCGCGCCCGAGCGGGCGGGCCTTCAGGCCACCCGCGCCGGGAACGGCTATCGCCTGACGGGGCGCAAGTGCTTCGTCGCCGATGGCGGCAGCGCCGACCGGGTGCTGGTGCTGGCCCGCACCGCAGGCGCCCCGGGCGAGGCAGAGGGCCTGACCCTCTTTGACCTCGACGCCAATAGCGCCGGAATCACCCGGACCGCCCGCGCCACCGTGGACAGCCGCGACCATGCCAATCTCGACTTCGACGGGGTCGAGGCCACAGGCGAGGACGTGCTGGGCGAGGCCGACAACGCCATGGCCGTGCTGGCCCCTGCCCTGCGGGCCGGTCAGGCGGGACTTTCGGCCGAGCTTCTGGGTCTGACCTCGGGCGCTTTCTGGATGACAGCAGCCTACCTGCGCGAACGCCGCCAGTTCGGCCGCACCATCGGGTCGTTCCAGGCGCTACAACACCGCGCCGCGCATCTGTGGTGCGAGATCGAGGTGACCGCCTCCGCCGTCGCCAACGCGGGCCGGGTGCTGGACGAGACGCCGGAGGAGGCCGATCTGGCCGTCTCGGTCGCCAAGGCGCGGGCCACGCGGACCGCGAAACTGGCGGTCAGCGAAGGCGTGCAGATGCATGGTGGCATCGGCATGACGGACGAGTTCGACATGGGGTTCTACATGAAACGCGCCCGGGTGGGCGCCGAATGGCTGGGCGACTACGGCTATCACGCCGCCCGCGTCGCTGCCGCAAGGGGGTTCTGATGAGCTTGAAACCATCCGATCTGAACGATCTGACCGGCAAGGTGGCGCTGGTCACCGGCGGCGCCACGGGCATCGGCCGCATGGCCGCCGAGGGGCTGGTGGCCGCGGGCGCCCGGGTGCTGATCGCGTCCCGCAAGGGCGAGGCCTGCGAGGCCGTCGCAGAGGAGCTGAACGCGCTGGACCTGCCGGGCAGCGCCGAGGGTTTCGCCGGCGACGTCGGCAGCGAGGCGGGCATCGCGGCGCTTGCCGAGGCCGTGGCCGCGCGCACCGGCCAGCTGCATATCCTGATGAACAACGCGGGCCGCACCTGGGGCGCGCCCCTGGGCGAGTTTCCCCATGATGCCTGGGGCAAGGTGCTGGATCTGAACGTCACCGGCATGTTCCAGCTGACCCAGGCCCTGTTGCCCCTGCTGGAGGCCGCAGCAACGCCCGATGACCCGGCCCGCGTGGTCAACGTGGGTTCCGTCATGGGCGAGATCCCGAAAGGTCAGGGCGCCTATTCCTACGCCACATCGAAGGCAGCGGTGCACCATATGACCCGCATCCTGGCGAATGAGCTGACGCCGCGCGGCATCACCGTCAACGCCATCGCGCCCGGCCCCTTCATGTCCAAGATGATGGCCTTCGCCATCGGTCACGAGGAAGGGCGCCGCAAGACTGCCGCCACCGTCCCCGCCGGCCGTGTGGGCCGCGAGGAAGACGTGGCGGGCGTGCTGCAATTCCTGTGCGGGCGCGGCGGCAGCTATGTCTCGGGCGCGGTGATCCCGCTGTCGGGCGGGATGCAGGTCGCCACAGCCCAGGCCGCCTTCCTGGAGGACGCATGACCGAGCTTTCACTGGAAGAATACACCGCCCTGACGGGGCAGGAGCTGGGCCTGTCGGACTGGATCGAGGTCACCCAGGCCCGGATCGACGCCTTTGCCGACTGCACCGAGGATCACCAGTATATCCACACCGACCCGGCCCGCGCCGCAGACAGCACCTTTGGCGGCACCATCGCCCATGGCTTCCTGACGCTCTCGTTGCTCTCGGCCATGACCTACCAGATGCCCAATATCACCGGCACCAGGATGGCGGTGAACTACGGCATGAACCGCGTCCGGTTCATCTCGCCCGTCCCCTCGGGCGCGCGCATCCGCGGACGGTTCCTGCTGCAAAAGGTCCACCAGATCCGCCCGGGCGAGATCCAGACCACCACCGAGGTCACGGTCGAGATCGAGGGACAGGACAAACCCGCGCTGGTCGCCGAATGGCTGGGGCGGAGATATTTCGGAGAAACTTCATGAGCATTTCCTTTGCGGGCCGCGTGGCCATCGTCACCGGTGCAGGCGTGGGCCTGGGCCGCAGCCACGCCCTGGGCCTCGCCGCACGCGGCGCCAAGGTTGTGGTGAACGATCTGGGCGTGGCCACCGACGGCACCGGCCAAAGCTCGGCCGAGGCGGAGGCCGTGGTCGAAGAGATCCGCGCAGCCGGGGGCGAGGCC
The DNA here is from genome assembly GCF_020177265.1 of Pseudooceanicola marinus. Classification (GTDB taxonomy): domain Bacteria; phylum Pseudomonadota; class Alphaproteobacteria; order Rhodobacterales; family Rhodobacteraceae; genus Pseudooceanicola; species Pseudooceanicola marinus_A. Next base: position 237,186 of record NZ_JAIVMC010000004.1, on the reverse strand, counting down.
ATGGCCCATGGCGCCAACGTGACCGATGCCGCCCAGGTGCAGGACATGGTGGATCAGGCCGTGGCCCAGTGGGGCAAGGTCAACATCCTCGTCTGCAACGCGGGCATCCTGCGCGACAAGACCTTCACCAAGATGGAGCTGGACGACTTCGCCAAGGTGGTCGATGTTCACCTGATGGGATCCGTGGTGCCGACCAAGGCGCTGTGGGACCACTTCCGCGAACAGAATTACGGGCGCATCGTCTATACCACCTCTGCCTCGGGGCTTTACGGGAACTTCGGCCAGTCGAACTATGGCGCGGCCAAGGCGGCGCTGGTCGGGCTGATGAACGTGCTGACCCAAGAAGGGGCCAAGTACAACATCCGCGCCAACCTGCTGGCCCCCACGGCGGCCACCCGGATGACCGAAGGCCTGCTGCCGCAGCAGGTGCTGGACCTGCTGCGCCCCGAGACCATCACCCCGGGCCTTCTGACCCTGCTGCACGAGGACGCCCCCAGCCGGATGATCCTGGGCGCGGGCGGCGGCTGTTTCACCGAAACCCGCATCTATGAGACCCCCGGCGCGGCCTTTGCCGACGACGAGCTGGACCCCGACACGATCGCCGCCCGGATGGAGGAGATCCGCGCGGAAGAAGGCCAGGAGGTCATGCCGGGCGCCTTCGCCCAGACGCGCAAATATGCCGCCATGGCGGCCAAGCTGCGCGGCATCGACCTACCCGACTAACCCACGAACGACAGGCGCGGCCCAGGGGCCGTGCCCACCCCAAAACCGTCTCAGGGAGGAGACCCAACCATGCGTGACGCCGTCATCGTCTCGACCGCCCGCACCCCGATCGGCAAGGCCTTTCGCGGTGCCTTCAACAACACCCAGGCGCAGGAGCTGATCGGCCATGCCGTCCGCCACGCTGTGGACCGCGCCGGTCTGGAAGGCCCCGAGGTGCAGGACTGCGTCGTCGGCTGCGCCATCCAGCAAGGCTCCACGGGGGGCAACATCGGCCGCCAGGCGGTGATCCGGGCGGGTCTGCCGACCTCGGTCGCGGGCTTTTCCATGGACCGGCAGTGCGCATCGGGCATGATGGCCATCGCCACGGCGGCCAAGCAGATCATCACCGACGGGATGCAGGTGGCCATCGGGGGCGGGGTCGAATCGATCTCTCTGGTGCAGAACCAGAACATGCGCACCGACCGCGCCCGCGATCCCTGGATCATGGAACACCGCCCCGACATCTACATGACCATGCTGGAAACCGCCGAGATCGTGGCCGACCGCTACGGCGTCACCCGCGAAGACCAGGACGCCTATTCCCTGCGGTCCCAGCAACGCACCGCCGCCGCCCAAGAGGCGGGCAAGTTCGACGATGAAATCGTGCCCCTGACCACCACCATGGGCGTCATGGACAAGGAGACGAAAGAGGTCTCCTTCCACGAGGTGACCCTGGCCAAGGACGAGGGCAACCGACCCTCGACCACGCTGGAGGGGCTGCAATCGCTCTCGCCGGTCTTCAAGGATGGGCAGAAGGTGAAAGAGGGCAAGTTCATCACCGCCGGCAATGCCTCGCAGCTGTCCGATGGCGCCTCTGCTTCGGTGCTGATGGAGGCGAAGGAGGCCGAGAAGCGCGGGCTGCAACCGCTGGGCCGCTACATCGGCGTCATGGCCGCCGGTCTCGATCCCGAGGAGATGGGCATCGGCCCGATCCATGCGGTGCCGAAACTGCTGGCAGCCCACGGGCTGACCATGGACGACATCGGGCTGTGGGAGCTGAACGAGGCCTTCGCCTGCCAGGTGCTGCATTCGGCGCGCGTTCTGGGCATCCCGGACGAGATCCTGAACGTCAACGGCGGCGCCATTTCCGTGGGTCACCCCTACGGCATGTCCGGCGCCCGCATGGTCGGCCACGCCCTGATCGAGGGCAAGCGCCGCGGCGCCCGCTACGTGGTCTGCACCATGTGCGTGGGTGGCGGCATGGGCGCGGCTGGCCTCTTCGAAGTTCTGTGATGGGCACGCTCTACCTGATCCGGCATGGCCAGGCCTCCTTCGGCGCGGCGGATTACGACGTGCTGTCGGAGGTGGGCCATGCCCAGTCCCGCGCCCTGGGCCGCTGGTTCGCCGCCCAGGGCATCCGGCCCGACAGGGCCGCCCATGGCGGGCTGAAGCGCCAGCGCGACACGCTTTCGGGCGTGCTGGAGGGGGTCGAGGCCGCGCCGGAGCCCGAGGTGCACCCCGGCCTGTCGGAGTTTGACTTCAAGGCCCTGCTCGATGCGCGCTTCGCCAGGGGCGGCGCGCCCGAACATATGCACGACGACCGCCGCAGCCATTTCCGTACCCTGCGTGACACCGTTCTGATGTGGCAGCGGGACGAGGTGGAAAACCCGCCCGAACCCTGGGCCGATTTCGCCGCCCGGGTCGAAGCCGCCCGCGCCCACCTGATGCGCGACGGCGCCGAGACGGTCTTTGCCGTCTCCTCCGGCGGGGCCATCAGCCAGATGATCGCCGCCACCCTCGGCGCCCCCGGCCAGGCCCAGATCGAGCTGCAATTGCAGACCCGCAACTGTGCCGTGGCCCGCTTCGTCTTCTCCCCGCGCCGCCATTTCCTGAACGGCTTCAACGAGACGCCCTTCCTCGCCAGCCCCGCTGACCCGCTGCTGACCTATTCCTAGGAGGCCCCGATGACGACCCAGACCCTCGACCTTGCCGCCGTCGAACGCTGGCTGAAAGACAGGCTGCCCGGCTTCAAAGGCCCGCTGGAGGCGGAGAAGTTCGCCGTGGGCCAGTCGAACCCCACCTTCCGCCTGACCACCCCGACGAAAAACTACGTGCTGCGTCGCAAGCCACCGGGCGTGCTGTTGAAGTCCGCCCATGCGGTGGACCGCGAGTTCCGCGTGCAAAAGGCCCTGGCTGACACGGATGTGCCGGTGGCGAAGATGCATCTGCTTTGTGAAGACGACAGCGTCATCGGCTCGGCCTTCTACGTGATGGACGAGGTCCAGGGGCGGCATTTCAACCTGCCCGACCTGCCGGAGCTGGCCCGAGAGGACCGCCGCCCCGTGCAGGCCGAGATGTCGCGCGTGTTGGCCGCGATCCACGGGGTGGATCTGCAGGCCACGGGCCTCGACGACTATGGCCCTGCGGGCAACTACTACCGCCGCCAGATCGACCGCTGGACGAAGCAGTACCGCGCCGCCGAGACCGAGGCACGGCCCGACATGGACGCGCTGATCGCCTGGCTCGACGCCAACATCCCGCCCGACGACGGCATGCGTACCCTTGTGCATGGGGACTACCGGATCGACAACATGCTGTTCGAACAAGGCAGCCCCCGCATCGCCGCCGTGCTGGACTGGGAGCTGTCCACGACCGGCCACCCCTATGCGGATGTGGCCGCGGTCATCATGCAATGGTCCATGCCGCAGGGGCCGGACGGGCGCGGACTGGCCGGTGTCGACCGCCGCGCGGCGGGGCTGATGGAGGATGAGGAATTCCTGACCGACTACTGCGCCCGCGCCGGGCTGCCCGGGATCGAGGGGTTCGGTTTCTACCTGGCCTTCACCTTCTTCCGCATGGCTGGCATCATCCAGGGTGTCTACAAGCGCGCGCTGGACGGCAACGCGTCGAACCCGGAACGCGGCCGCCAGATGGGCGCGCTGGTGCCCCGGTTCGCCGCCGCCGGCCTGGAGGCCGCGAAAACCGTCTGAGAGGTACCATGGACCCGAACCTGGTCGAAGACCCCTACGCCCTGCAACGCCACCTCGGCTTCTACATCACCGACTGGCGCGAGGATTACGCCCGTTTCGAACTGCCGATGGAAGACTTCCTGATGAACCGCTACGGCATCCTGCATGGCGGCGTGCATTCGATGATGTGCGACACCGCCATGGGCTTCGCCGGCTGCTACACCGGCGATCCCGAGGAGAAGCGGCTGGCGATGACGCTGAACCTCAGCGTGAACTTCCTCGGCCAGATGAAGGGCAAGACGCTGATTGCAGAAGGGTTCCGAACGGGGGGCGGCTCGAAGACCTTCTTCGCCGAGGCGAAGATCAGCGACGAGTTGGGGACGCTGGCGGCCACCGGCACCGGCGTCTTCCGCGTCCGTCAGGGCGGCTGAGCTGGGTTTCGGCCCTTTCGGGCCGACGCCTCCGGCGGGAGTATTTCCAACAAGGTGAAGATGGGAACAGTCCTTGCCCCAGAGTGGCCGACTTTGGCAAGGGGCGGGTCCCGCCCGTGGCCAAAGTCGGCCACATCCGTCCGTGCGGGAGGCCCCCTTGTCTTCACCTCGTTCCAAATACTCAGATGGCAGCGCACCCTCCTCAGAACAGCGCTTCGGCGCGGAATCCCTCGGGGATCGCGTCGATGCCCTCCAGCACCAGGTCGGCCATCACCGCGCCCACATTGGGGCCCATGCCGAAGCCAATCTTGAAGCCGCCATTGGCGATGTAATGCCCCGGCCGCCCCGGCCAGGCGCCCAGCATCGGCGCGCGGGACCGGGCGCGCGGGCGCAGCCCCGCCCAGCGGTCGATCACATCCGCCTCGCGCAGGACCGGTACGGCCGCACGCGCCGCCTCGATCACTGCGTCGAGTTGATCATCGGTGCCGAGCCCCTCGAACTCCCGCTCCGAGGTCGAGCCCACGGCGACGGTGCCGTCCGCATGGGGCACCACGTGGACGCCCCCGGCGAAGACCTGCGGCACAGCCCCCGCATCAAAGCGCAGCAGCGCCGCCTGGCCCTTGATCGGCACGCCCACCTGGCGGCCCGCTTCGCGACTCATGTCCTCCAGCCCGGCGGCGCCGGTGGCCCAGATCACCGCGCCTTCGTCCGCGGCCTCGGCCACCACCTCGACCCCGCGCGTGGTGAGGGCGGCCACCAGGGCGGCACAGGCGCGGCGGGGGTGCATGCGGGCGGTCAGCGTGTCGTGGACCAGAAGCCCCGTGGGGCTGGCGGGTTCAAAGGCGGCGCCGGTCACGGCGATAACCTGCCAGCTGGCCCGCCCCTGCCAAAGCTCTGCCGCCGTCGCCTCGCGCCCGCGCGCCAGGGCGATCGCCGCCTCATCCGCCAGGGGCTGCAACCGGCCCGACCGTGCATAGCCCGCCGTCACGCCGCCCGTCGCCTCGACCTCGGCCCAGAACGCCTCGGCCATCAGCAGGCTGTCGAGCTGGAAGGCCTTCTTGTCGTTCCAGTTCTCCGGCACATGGGGCGCCAGCGCGCCCACCACGCCACCCGAGGACCCGGCCCCGGGCCCGAAGGGATCGACCACGCGCACCCGCGCGCCGCGCTGCACGCAGGCCCAGGCGCAGCTGAGGCCGAAGATCCCCGCACCGCGCACGGTCACGTCCACGCTGCCGCCTGCCATTCCCCCGCTTGCCAATTCCCGGCCTCCGTTCCATCTTGCCGCTGATTTGCCCTTCCTAGAGGATCGCCCCATGCAGGGCCAGAGACCCGCGCTGGCGTGGAAAGAGGGCGACGTGCCCGTCGCCACCCGCTTCGACGACCCCTATTTCAGCCTCGGCAACGGGCTGGCCGAAACCGGCCATGTCTTCCTGGCCGGCAACGACCTGCCCGCGCGGTTCGGCGCCGGGTTCCGCGTGGCCGAGCTGGGCTTCGGCACCGGGCTGAACCTGCTGGCGGTGTGGAAGCTGTGGCGCGACACAGGGCAGAGCGGCCCCCTTCATTTCACCACCTTCGAGGCCTACCCGATGGAGGCCGCCGACATGGCCCGCGCTCAGGCGGCCTTTCCGGAGATCGCGGAGCTGGCTGCGGAGCTGGCGCCGCACCTGGGCAAGACGGCCTTCACCCTGCCCGATCTGACCTTCGAGATGATCGTGGGCGACGCGCGCGACACCCTGCCCACCTGGGACGGTCGGGCGGACGCCTGGTTTCTCGACGGCTTCGCGCCTGCGAAGAACCCCGAGCTTTGGGGCGAGGACCTGATGCAGGCGGTGCATGATCACACCGCCCCGGGCGGCACGGCGGCGACCTATACGGCGGCGGGCCACGTGCGGCGCGCCCTGGCGGCGGCCGGGTTCGAGGTGACGCGCGCCCCCGGCTTCGGACGCAAGCGGCACATGACCCGGGCGCAGCGGCCCGACACGGATGCAGGCACAGAAGGACAAGAGGCATGAGCGACCAGAACACCCGGCGCGGCATCTGGCTGATGATCCTGACGACCTTCATCTTCGCCGCCCAGGATGCGCTGTCGCGGCATCTGGCGGGAACCTACAACACCTGGATGGTGGTGATGATCCGCTACTGGTTCTTTGCCGCCTTCGTCATCCTGCTGGCCACGCGCAAGGCCGGCGGCGTGCGCGCCGCCGCCGCCACCACGCAGCCGGTGCTGCAGATCATCCGCGGTGTCCTGCTGGCGCTGGAGGTCTGCGTGATGGTCGTCGCCTTCACCCACCTCGGGCTGATCGAGACCCAGGCCGTGTTCATTTCCTACCCGCTGCTGATCGCCGCCCTGTCGGGGCCTGTGCTGGGGGAAAAGGTGGGCTGGCGGCGCTGGTCGGCCATCGCCGTGGGCTTCGCCGGGGTCATGGTGATCCTGCAGCCTGGCATGGCCGTCTTCGCCCCCGCCGCCATCCTGCCGCTGATCGCCGCCGGCATGTTCGCCACCTACAGCCTGCTGAACCGCTACGTGGCCCGGCGCGACAGCTCGGCCACGTCGTTCTTCTGGACCGGCGCCGTCGGCTGCATCGTGATGACCCTGCTGGGCGCCTGGTGGTGGGAACCGATGACGGCGCCGGACTGGGGCTGGATGGCCCTGCTCTGCATCACCGGCGCCTCGGGCCACTACCTGCTGATCCGCGTCTACGAACTGGCCGAGGCCAGCGCGGTGCAGCCCTTCGCCTATTTCCAGCTGGGGTTCGGCGCGCTGATCGCCATTCCGATCTTCGGCGAGACGATCCGGCCCAACGTCGCGCTCGGCGCCGCCATCGTCATCGCCGCCGGCCTATTCACCCTGTGGCGCGAGCGGCATCAGGGTTGATCCCTGAAGCTCGGCCGTGAAGGGGATGGGCAGCGGATCGCGCCCCAGCCGGGCCCGGTAGACCGGAAGGCTTTCGGCCACTCGCTGCACGTAATTGCGGGTCTCGCGGTAGGGGATCGTCTCGATCCAGTCGACGATGTCGATGTCGGGATTGCGCGGGTCGCCGTAATCCTCGATCCAGGCGCGGGAACGGTGCGGCCCGGCGTTGTAGCCGATCGACATCAGCACGACATTGCCCCAGAACTCCTCGCTCAGCTCGGCCAGGTAGGCGCCGCCCAGGGTGGCGTTATGGCGCCAGTCCCCGGTCAGCCAGGCGGGATCATGGGCGATCTCCAGCCCGTTGGCGACATGGGTCGCAGTGCCCGGCATCAGCTGCATCAGCCCCGCCGCGCCGACCGGAGAGCGGACGGTGGGGTCGAACTCGCTTTCGCGCCGGGCGATGGACAGGGACATTTCCGGGGCGATCGGCAGGGGCATCTCGGCCAGCGGGTGCAGCGGATAGTAGGCGCGCGGCAGGATGACGTTTTCCTGAGCCGCCAGCTTGCCGAGGCGGACAGCCAGGTGTGCCTCGCCGCGCGCCTCCAGCAGGGCCGACAGACGTCCCAGGTCGTCGGGGCCGAGGCTTTCGGCCCAGTGCATCAGGAAATACTCCCCCGTCGCCGGCTGGCCCGAGGCGGTCAGCAGCATGGCCGCCTGGCGCAGCTCTGCCGTTTCGACGGCACTGCCACGCCACTCGGGCGGCGCCTGGGTGCCGGCCAGGCTGGCGTCGAAGGGCACGCCCGCCTTCTCGGCGGACAGCAGGCCATAGTAGGTCGTCTGCAGCTGCGCGCCGGCCTCATAGGCCACCTGCGCCTTGGCGCTGTCACCCAGGGCCTCTTGCGCGCGGCCGATCCAGTACCAGGCCCGCCCGCGCGAGATGGCGCCGTCGACGCCCTTTTCCAGCGCACTGAAATGTTCCAGCGCGGTCGCCGGATCCTCCAGCCACCTCAGCGCGATATAGCCCGACAGCCATTCCAGGTCGGCAAAGGTGCCGCCGCCAGACAGTTGGTGGTGGGCCGCCAGCACATAGGCCTCCTGGGGCTTGTCATCGTCGAAGAGCGTCAGCCGCGCCCAGAGGCGGCGTTCGGGGCCCCAAAGCTCCGGCCGGCCCAGCCCGCCGGGCACCTCGCTCTGCGCCAGCAGGATCTCGCGGGCGGCGTCATCGCGCCCCGCGGCCAGCTCCCCGCGAAAGCGCGCGTAGGCCAGCGCCGGATCGTCGCGGGCAGCGCGGGGCAGATCCGCGATGGCCTCGGCGGCCTCCGGCGCGCCCGACCGGGCCAGGCGGCGGGCCTCCGACAGGGCGGCCTCGGCTCCGGACAGATGGGCGGCCATGCGTTTCTGATCGTCCGGGGCGCCGGCCCAGAACATCGCCTCGGCGCGCTCCGCATGGTGCGGGGCCAGAACCGAACCGAACTCGGCGAGGTAGGTTTCCTCCAGCGAGGCGGGCATGGGCATCTCGCGCCAGGCGCGCAGCACCTGCGCCTCCGCGCCCGCGCTGTCGCCCCCGGCGGCCAGGGCGCGGGCGTAGATCACGGCGCCTTCCGGCGTCTGCGGCGGGTGGCCATCGAAGAAGGCACGCACCTGCGCGGCGGAGGCCCCGGCGAAGGCCGGTTCGCTCTGCCGTCGCATCAGGTCCAGCCCGGGCCAGTCGGGATGGGCCGCGAGGAAGACCAGCACGTCGGCCGGGGTGCCTTCGCCGGCCCGCAGGCGGGCCCACTCCACGATTTCCTGGGCCACCGGCCCGTCGCGTTTCGCCACCTCCGCCGCGCGGTCCCAGTCGCCCCGGGCGATGGCCCGGAACGCCCAGGCCAAGGGACGCGGCATCATGCGCGAGGGTTCGCCGTCGCCGGTGGCCTGGGTTGCCGCAGCCCCGCCGAGAGGCGCCATAAGCGCCGTGCAAAGGGCGAAAACCGCCGGAAATCGTCTCACTCTCACTTGTTTTGGCCCCGTTCCGAAGGTATGCGACCACGACGATAATGCGCCGTCTCTGTCTCTCAACTCACATATCCGGCAGAGCGGTTTCACCCACCGGGTCCGCGCGGTTTTCCGCCACCCGCCACTTTTAGAAGGAGCGTGTCATGTTCAAAGGGTCGATTCCCGCCCTGGTCACGCCGTTCAAGGACGGCGAGCTGGATCTGGTGACGCTCAAGAAACTCGTGGACTGGCATGTGGCCCAGGGCTCGAACGGGATCGTGCCGGTCGGCACCACCGGCGAATCGCCCACCCTGTCGCTGCGCGAGCATGAGATCGTGGTGGAAGAGGTGGTGAAATACGCCGCCGGCCGCATTCCGGTGATCGCCGGCGCGGGCGCCAACAACACCAAGGAAGGCGTGCGCCTGATCTCCCACGCGGCCGAAGTGGGCGCTGATGCCGCCCTGGTGGTGACGCCCTATTACAACAAGCCGACCCAGGCGGGCCTGATCGCGCATTACACCGCGATGCACGACGCCGCCGATCTGCCGATCGTTATCTACAACATTCCCGGCCGGTCGGTGATCGACATGCTGCCCACGACCATGGCCGAGCTGGCCAAGCTGGAGCGCATCGTCGGCGTCAAGGATGCCACCGGCAAGCTGGAGCGTGTGGCCTTCACCCGCATGCTTTGCGGGGCCGACTTCTGCCAGCTGTCGGGCGAGGATGCGACCGCCGTCGGTTTCAACGCCATGGGCGGCGTCGGCTGCATCTCGGTCACCGCCAACGTGGCGCCGAAGCTCTGCGCGGAAATGCAGGCGGCAACGCTCGCGGGCGACTACGCCAAGGCTCTGGAATACCAGGACCTGCTGCTGCCCCTGCATGAGGCGATCTTCATCGAGCCGGGCGTCTCGGGCGCCAAGTTCGCCATGTCCGAGCTGGGCCTGTGTTCCCCGGAGGTGCGCCTGCCCCTGCTGGAGCCCTCGGAGCCGGTGAAGGAAAAGATCCGCGCCGCCATGCAGCACGCCGGTCTCTACGAGACCGCCGCCGCCTGAGCGCGGCACGCGACTTGATCCAGAGGCCGTCCTTAGGGGCGGCCTTTTGCGTTTCGGCCCCCGTCTGCGCGAGCCGACCCGGACGGGTCCGTGGTGTTTGAGTATTTTTGGCTATCGGATGGGAGGGGCGTGCCGCGCAGCCCTGCGTGGATCTTTGTCTTTCGCCCGCTGGGTGACTAGGTAGGAGAGACAATTTCCGAGGACCCCATGATCGAGTTCCTGCTTGTCGTCCTGATCCTTGTCGCGGCCCTTGTGGGCGTGCTGGCCCTGCGTCGCCGAGCCCGGCAGACCCGACGCGACGCCGGGCTGACCGAGGCACAGCGCGCCATCGTCGCCGAGGAGGTGCCCCTGTCGCGCGCCCTGCCCGCCGAGGTCCGCCCCGCCTTCGAGGCGCGGATGGTCGATTTCCTCGATCAGGTGGAATTCACCGGCTGCAACGGGCTGGAGGTGACGGATGCCATGCGCCTGTCCATCGCCGCCCAGGCCTGCCTGCTGATCGCCAATTCCGGCGCCTGGTACGAGACCCTGCGCAGCGTGCTGGTCTACCCCGACGCCTTCCGGTCGAAGATGAAGGACCACGACGGCTACGTGGTGACGGAACGCGAGACGGTGCGCAGCGGCGAAAGCTGGGCGCGCGGTCCGGTGGTCCTGTCCTGGGCCGATGCGCAACAGGGGGCGGAGGCCCCGCACGACGGTCACAACGTGGTTTTCCACGAGTTCGCGCATCAGTTGGACGACCTGTCGGGCGCCACCGACGGCATGCCGGACCTGGCCCCGGGCCAGAGCCATGCCGAATGGCGTCATGTCTTCGACGAAGCCTACGCCCAGCACCTCTACCGGGTGGAAAACCACCGCCACACGCTGTTCGACCCCTACGGCGCCGAGGGCCCGCAGGAGTTCTTTGCCGTGGCGGTCGAGGCCTTCTTCGAGACCCCACACCGCGTCCGCGACCACGCGCCGGAGCTCTATGGCCAGCTGGCGCGGTTCTTCGCGCTGGACCCGGCCAGCTGGCGACAGCCCTAGCGCCGGTAGGGATCGGCGGGCGCGCGGCTGTCGGACAGGGTGCCGGTGCGGCGTTCCACGATCAGCTCGATCGCATCGGCCAGGTGCTCTTCGGCGATGTTGTAATCGCCACGCGCCACGCGGATGCGGTGCGCCTCCAGCAGAACCTCGGCATGGGTCGATCCCTCGGGCGGGAAGAACTTGTAGCTGGCCAGTTCGATCAGCAGACCCAGCGGATCCTTGAAATAGATCGAATCCATGAAGCCGCGGTCCTTCACCCCCGAATGCTTGATCCCGCGCTCATCAAGCCGCGTCACGGCCTGGGCGAAACTCGCCGCCGAGACATTGAAGGCCAGGTGATGCACGCAGCCGGGGTCCATCGGCGTCCGGTCATGCACCGGCCCGCGGTCCTCGTTGGTGAAGATGGTGATCAGCCGCCCGTCGCCGGGGTCGAAGTAGAGATGCCCCTGGTTCGGGTCATCCAGGTTGGGCTGATCGAAGACGAAGGGCATGCCCAGCACCCCTTCCCAGAAGTCGATGCTGGTCTGCCGGTCGGCTCCGGTGAGGGTGATGTGGTGCACCCCCTGAACCTGAAGTTTGCGCATGGCCGTCTCCTCCGCTTGGTCTGCGGAAGATCGTCGGCCAGACGCGGGTTCTGGTCAACGCAGCGGGTCCACAGTCACCTGCGAACCCGCGCACCATTTCCCGGACGGCCGGCTCAGATGCCGGCGTCGACGATGGCCTTGGCCAGGATCGGCACGGTCTTGGTATTCAGACCGGCGATGTTCATGCGGCTGTCGCCGACCATGTAGATCCCGCTCTCGTCGCGCATCTTCTCGACCTCTTCGGTCGAGCAGCCCAGGCGCGAGAACATGCCGCGGTGCTCGGCCAGGAAGGCGAACCGGTCGGAGTTGGTCAGCCGCGCCAGTTCGGCCGCCAGCTGCTTGCGCAGCTCCAGCATGCCCAGGCGGACTTCTTCCAGCTCTTCCTTCCACATCGCCGTCAGTTCTTCGTCATGCAGGATGGTGGCGACGATGCGGGCGCCGTGATCCGGCGGGAAGGAATAGTTCTGGCGGTTCAGGTAGGCCAGGGTGCCCTGGTTGACCTTTGTCTTGCCCCCGTCCTTGGACACGGCCATCAGCAGGCCGGTGCGTTCGCGGTAGATGCCGAAGTTCTTCGAGCAGGACGCGGCGATCAGCAGCTCGGGCACGTTGGCGGCCACGTAACGGGTCGCGGCAGCATCCTCGTCCAGACCATCACCGAAGCCCTGGTAGGCGATGTCGATCATCGGCAGCGCCTCGATGGCGTTCAGCGTCTCGACGACCTTCTTCCACTGCTCCAGCGTCAGGTTGGCGCCGGTCGGGTTGTGGCAGCAGCCGTGCAGCAGCACCACGTCGCCCGGACGCGCCGCCTGCAGATCCTCGATCATGCCATCGAAGTTGATGCCACCGGTGGTGCTGTCGAAGTAGCGGTAGGGCACGGTCTCGATGCCGAGGTACTTCAGGATCGACAGGTGGTTCGGCCAGGTCGGATCCGACACGAAGACGCGGGCGCCGGGGTTGGCCATCTTGATCATCTCGAAGGCCTGGCGCACGGCGCCGGTGCCGCCGGGGGTGGTCACGCCGGCGACCTGCTCGGGCGCAACGGCATCGGCCAGCACCAGCTTGCGGATCGCCTCGATGAACAGCGGCTCACCGGCCAGGCCGGTGTAGCTTTTCGAAGTCTGCTCTTCCCAGATGCGCTTCTCCGCGGCCTTCACCGCACGCATCACCGGGGTCACGCCCTCAGCGTTCTTGTAGACACCGACGCCCAGGTCGACCTTCTGCTCGCGCGGGTCGGCGCGATACATTTCCATCAGGGCCAGGATCTTGTCGGCGGGTTGTTCCTTGAGGTTCTCGAACATTTCTCTCTCACTCTCCGGTGGCCACGGGCAGGGTGGGGAAGGCCCCCCACTCGGTCCAGGAGCCGTCGTAAACTGCATGGTCCGTCTTGCCGATCCGTTCCAGCGCCAGGGCCAGGACGCAGGCCGTCACGCCCGATCCGCAGGAGGCGATGACCGGCTTCTTCAGATCGACGCCAGCGCCTTCGAAGACACCGCGGATGCCCGCCGGGTCCTTCATCGTCTTATCGTCGTTCAGCAGGGCGGTATAGGGCACGTTCTTCGCCCCGGGGATGTGCCCCGAGCGCAGGCCGGCGCGCGGTTCGGCCACTTCGCCGCGGAACCGTTCGGCAGCGCGGGCATCGACGATCTCGTAGTCGCCCAGCTTGGCGGCGGCGCTGACCTGGGTCACGTCCTTCACCATCTGGTTCTGGCGGCGCACGGTCATGTGGCGATCGCGGATCACCGGGTCCATGTCCTCGACCTCGCGGCCCTCGGCGACCCACTTGGGCAGGCCGCCGTCCAGCACGGCAATGTCGAACTGGCCCATCAGGCGGAAGGTCCACCAGACACGCGCGGCGGAGAACAGGCCCTGGCTGTCATAGACCACCACCTGGTGGCCATCGCCCACGCCCATGGCCCGCATGCGCGACATGAACTTCTCCACCGTCGGCACCATATGCGGCAATTCCGAACGCTGATCGCTGATCTCGTCGATGTCGAAGAAGCGGGCGCCGGGGATATGCGCGGCCCCGTACTCGGCCCGCGCGTCACGATCGGTGCCGGGCAGGAACAGGCTGGCGTCGAGGATCCGCAGGTCGGGATCCTTCAGGTGATCGGCCAGCCAGTCGGTGGAAACCAGTATCCGCGGGTCGTCCTGCATGATGCGCCTCTCCGATGAAAACCGCCGATTCCCTAGCCCCCCTGCCCGCACAAGGCAAGGGAAAGCCCGGGGCGGCGCGTCAGTGCTGTTCCTTCAGCAGGCGCTGCTTCTGCCGGTTCCAGTCGCGTTTGGCCTCGGTCGCGCGCTTGTCGTGGTTCTTCTTGCCCTTGGCGATGCCGATCTTCACCTTCGCCATGCCGCGATGGTTGAAGTAGAGGACCAGCGGCACCAGGGTCATCCCCTTGCGCTGCGTCGAGTTCCACAGGTTCGCCAGTTCCTTCTTAGAAACCAGCAACTTGCGCCGGCGACGATCCTCGTGGCCGAACATCGCCTGCTCATAGGGGGCGATGTAGGAGTTGACCAGCCACAGCTCGCCGTCCTCCACCGCCGCATAGCTTTCGGCGATGTTGGACTGGCCCGTGCGCAGGCTTTTCACCTCGGAGCCCTGCAGCTGGATCCCGCACTCCAGATCGTCCTCGATCGCATAATCGAAACGGGCGCGGCGGTTCTCCGCGATGACCTTGTAATTCGGGTTTTCTGGTTTCTTCGCCATGATCGGGCCTCTTTACGCCAGCCGGGCGGGCACTGTCCATCCGGGGGTTCTTCGCCCCGATCCGGCCACGCCGCAGCGTTGCGGAAACGATTTCCGCAAAGCGGGTTGTCGCGACCGCCGGATGCCTTAACCTGTGTGCAAAGGAAAGGATTTCAAGATGACCGACACGATGCAACGGATCGTCCAGGCGCGCCGTCCCGATGGCTTCCCGGTGGAGGAGGATTTCCGGCTGGAAGAGATCCCCCTGCCCAGCCCCGGCGAGGGCGAGATCCTGGTGAAGGTGACCCACCTGTCGCTGGATCCCTACATGCGCGGCCGCATGGATGACGTGGCCAGCTACGCGGAACCGCAGAAGCTGAATGAAACCATGGGCGGTGGCGCCGTGGGCGAGGTGCTGGAAAGCCGCAGCGAGGCCTTCGCGCCGGGCGACCTGGTGCTGGGCTTCTTCGGCTGGGCCAGCCACGGCGTGGCGCCCGCAAAGGCCTGCCGCAAGCTCGACCCCGAGCTGCCGCCCTCCACCGCGCTTGGCGTGCTGGGCATGCCCGGCTTCACCGCCTGGGCAGGGCTGGAGGCCTATGGCAAGCTAAAGAAGGGCGAGACCCTGGCGGTGGCCGCCGCCACCGGCCCCGTGGGCTCCATGGTGGGTCAGCTGGCGAAGCTGAAGGGTCTGCACACCGTGGGCATCGCTGGCGGGCCGGAAAAGGTCGGCCTGCTGACCGATCGCTTCGGGTTTGATGCCGCCATAGACCACCGCGCCCATGGCGACGCCAAGGCGATGCGCGGCGCCTTGGCCGAGGCCGCCCCAGACGGCATCGACGTCTATTTCGAGAACGTCGGCGGCCCGGTCCTGGGTGGTGTGCTGCCGCTGATGAACCTGCACGGGCGGATCATCGTCTGCGGCATGATCGCCTGGTACTCGGGCGAAACGGATGAGACCGGCTCGATCCCGCTGCAGAAGGTCTGGCGCATGGCGCTGGTGAAGCGACTGACGATCCAGGGCCTGCTGCAGACCGACCACACCGACCGCTTCGGCGACTTCCTGGCCGAAGTCACGCCGCTGGTGAAATCGGGCCAGGTCTCCTACCTCGAAGACGTGGCCGAGGGGCTGGAAAACACCCCCAAGGCCTTCTTCTCGATGCTCAAGGGCGGCAACACCGGCAAGCAGGTGGTGAAGCTCTGAGGCGCTCCGGCGGGCGGAGGCACTCGCCCGCCAGTCGCGCGCCGTCAGAGC
This sequence comes from Pseudooceanicola marinus, assembly GCF_020177265.1. GTDB lineage: Bacteria > Pseudomonadota > Alphaproteobacteria > Rhodobacterales > Rhodobacteraceae > Pseudooceanicola > Pseudooceanicola marinus_A. The sequence continues at coordinate 221,656 of NZ_JAIVMC010000004.1, read as the reverse complement.
TGCGGCCGCGACCGAAGCCCCCGGAAATATAAAAGGCGCGCCCCCTGCGGGCCGCGCCTCTCATTCGCTGCGGAAAGGGCCGAAGTCAGCCTTCCAGCTTGCCGTCCAGGATCTCCTGCAGGTCGGCGTAGGTCATGTTCGAATGCTTCTCGCCGTCGATCAGCAGGGTCGGCGTGGCGTTGATCTCATCCGCCTGGGCGTTCTTCTGATACCAAGCGGTCAGGGTGCGGGCCATGTCCACGTCGTTCAGGCATTCCTCCAGCGTGGCATCGTCCATGCCGGCCAGCCGCCCGATCTTGCGCAGGTTGTCGGCGATCTGCGCCTCGCTCTCGGCGCCGCGCAGCCAGGTGTCCTGCGACTTGTAGTACATCGACGCCAGGCCAAAGAACTTGTCCGGCCCCGCACAGCGCGCAATCATCGAAGCCCAGAGGCCGTAGCGATCGAAATAGACATCGCGGTAGATGAACCGCACCTTGCCGGTGTCGATGTAATCCGTCTTCAGCCGGTTGAAGACGCGCTCGTGGAAATCGGCGCAATGCGGGCAGGTGAAGGAGGCGTATTCCACCATCGTCACCGGCGCATCCTCGGCGCCAAGGGCCATCTCCACCACAGACGAGGTGTCGATCTCGTCCAGCTCGGGGCTGGCCGCCCCGGCGTTGACCTGGGTCTGGGCCTCGGCCGGGCGGTTCATGTACCAGATGCCGCTCCCGGCGGCGGCTGCGACGACGGCAGCGCCGCCTCCGATGAGGAACCTGCGATCCATTATGGGTCGTCCTTTCTCAAGTCCTGTTTGTCTTGTTCAAAACGTTCTGGGCCAGCCGCTCCAGCGCATCTTTCAGGCCGGTATCGGCGACACCCTCGGCCACCTCGTGGGCCTTCGCAACCACCTCGGGCGGAGGCGGCGGCGGAGTGTAACTGGCCTGGCTGCGCTCGAAGGCGACGCGGCCTTCCTCGAACCCGGTGCGCGCGGTCTGGGTGATGCGCACGCGCGAAATGGCGTTGTAGCCGTAGACGCCGTTGACCTTGGCGCGCAGGCGTTCCTTCTCCATTTCCAGCACCGGGGCATGGGCGCCGGTGGTCAGCAGGACCAGCGTGGCCCCCATGGCACCGCGGCCATATTTCACCTCGACCGGGCGGGCCATGGCGGCGATGTCGCTGCCAGCGATCTCTTCCCAATGGGTCAGCAGCCGCGACACGGCAAAGCCGCGGGCCTCGCCAGCCTTGCGGATGCGGGTCTCCAGCAGGCCGTAGGTCCGCTTGAAACCATAGGTCGAGGTCGCGCGTCGCGCCATTGCGTCGGGCCTTTCGCTTTTGCCGGGCCGCCGGGAAATCCTTGCGCCGAAGGGTTGCATCCCCCCGGCCCGCACTATTCTAGTCACCGCAAACGGGCACGCCAGCCTGAAAGGCCGTGCCCGCCCCTGACGAGGCATAAAGAATGCGTGACACGGCGCAAGCGGCGGATCTTCTTTCCTGGTACGACCAGCACGCAAGGGCCCTGCCCTGGCGCGTGCCCCCGGCCGAAAGCCGGGCCGGCCACCGCCCCGATCCCTATCACATCTGGATGTCCGAGGTCATGCTTCAGCAGACCACGGTGGCCGCGGTGAAGGAGTATTTCACCCGTTTCACCACCCTCTGGCCGACCGTGCAAGACCTGGCCGCCGCCGACGATGCCCGAGTGATGGGCGAATGGGCGGGCCTGGGCTACTACGCTCGCGCCCGCAACCTGCTGAAATGCGCCCGGGTGGTGGTGGCCGACCACGGGGGCCAGTTCCCCGACACCCGCGAGGCGCTGCTGAAACTGCCCGGCATCGGCCCCTATACGGCCGCCGCCATCGCATCGATCGCCTTCAACCGGGTCGAGACGGTGGTCGACGGAAACGTCGAACGGGTCATGGCGCGGCTCTTCGACATCCACACGCCCCTGCCCGCGGCCAAGCCCGAGCTGACGGAGAAGGCCGCCCTGATGACGCCCGGGGACCGCCCCGGCGACTACGCCCAGGCGGTGATGGACCTGGGCGCCACGATCTGCACCCCCCGTTCGCCCGCCTGCGGCATCTGCCCCTGGGTCGCCCCCTGCGCCGCCCGCGCCGCCGGCACCGCGGCCGAGCTGCCGAAGAAGACCCCGAAGAAACCCAAGCCCACCCGCGTCGGCGTCGCCTATATCGCACGCCGCGCCGATGGCGCCTTCTTGCTGGAAACCCGCCCCGACAGGGGGCTTCTGGGCGGCATGCTGGGCTGGCCCGGCTCCGACTGGGCCGAGGAGGTGCCGGATCACAGCCCCCCGGTGGAGGCGGACTGGCGCGACCCGGGCGCCGAGGCCCTGCACACCTTCACCCATTTCCACCTGCGCCTGGCCATCCGCGTGGCCGATCTGCCCCGGGGCAGCAACCCCGAACGCGGGCAGTTCCTGCCGCCGGAGCGGTTCCGCCCCTCGGATCTGCCCACCGTGATGCGAAAGGCGTTTGACCTGGCCCGCGCCAGCTTCGTAGACATGAGCTGACGCGCGTCTCCGCCCCGGGAGGGCACATGATGAGCACTTCGCAAGACATCTCCACCTTCACCCGCGCGGCGCCCTTCTGGCTGTCGCTGCTCATGGTGCCGCTGATCGTCATCGGCACGGTCTACGGCGGCTGGACCGTCCTGCTGGCACCACTCTACGGGCTGGGCCTCTTTTCCCTGCTGGATCGCCTGCTGGGCCTGAACACCGAGAACGCCGATCCCGGCACATCAGTGGACGATCTCTTCTGGTATCGCGCCATCACGCTGATCTGGGCGCCGGTGCAGTTCGTCACGCTGTTCTGGGCGATCTGGTACACCCGCCAGACCGAAACCCTGGGCCTGCTGGAGGTGATCGTGCTGTTCTACGGCGTCGGGCTGATGTGCGGCGCCATCGGCATCGTCTACAGCCACGAGCTGATGCACCAGACCAACAAGCGCGAACGCTGGCTGGCGGACATCCTGCTGGCGATGACGCTTTATTCCCATTTCCGCAGCGAACACCTGCTGGTGCATCACGTGGCCGTCGGCACCCCGCGCGACGCGGTGACGGCGCGCTACAACGAGAGCTTCCCGCATTACTTCTGGCGCGTGCTGCGCGACTGCCCGCGCTCCGCCTGGAAGACCGAGGTGGCGCGGCTGAAACGCAAGGACCTGCCACCCACCGACCGCCGCAACCCCTTCTGGCGTTATGCGGCCCTTCAGGGGGCCATGCTGCTGATCACGCTGCTTGTTGGCGGCCTGCCGGGGCTGGTCCTGTTCCTCTACCAAGCCTTCATCGCCGTCTGGATGCTGGAGCTGACGAACTACGTCGAACACTACGGGCTGACGCGAAAATACCTCGGGAATGGCAAATTCGAACATGTGAAGCCGCATCACAGCTGGAACGCCTCGCACACCGCGACGAACTGGCTGCTGATCAACCTGCAGCGCCATTCGGACCACCATTACAAGCCCGACCGCCGCTTTCCGCTGTTGCAGACCTATACCGATGGCGAGGCGCCGGAGCTACCGCATGGCTATCCGCTGATGACCATGCTGGCGATGATCCCGCCGCTATGGCGGCGGCGCATGAACCCGCGCGTGCGGCTGTGGCGACAGATGTACTATCCCGAGATCACCGACTGGACGCCTTACAAGACGGGGCGCCACGAAGGGTTGCCGGGGTAGGCAAGGGGGGCTCTGCCCCCCGCCGCTTCTGCGAAGCGACTCCCCCCGGAGGTATTTGGAACGAGATGAAGACAGGGGGGGGGGCCGCGCCAGGCCAGGCGGCCTCCTTTTGCAAGGAGAGCGTGCAAGCGCCTGTGGCAAAAGGCGAGCGCCGCACAGGGCACCGTCCCGCTCCTTCATCTCGTCGGAAATACCTCCGGGGGTCCGGGGGCAGCGCCCCCGGCCCGGGGTCAGCCCAAGGCTCAGGCGGCCATCATGCGGGACAGGTGGTAATCGGTGTCGCCCAGCTGGGCGTCGATCATCACCAGCCGCTTGGCGTAATGCGAGCCGGGATATTCCCAGGTCATCGCGATGCCGCCGTGCATCTGGATCGCCTCCTCCGCCACCAGGCGCCCGGCGCGGCCGATCAGGTTTTTCGCCATCGAGGCATAGCGCCCGGCCTCGGGCCCGTCCAGCTCTGCCGCGGCCTTGATGGTGATCGAACGGGCCTGTTCGATCTCGGTCAACATGTCGACGGCACGGTGTTGCAGCGCCTGGAACTGGCCAATGGCCACGCCGAACTGCTTGCGGGTGCGCAGGTAGTCCAGGGTCATGGCGTAAAGCGCATCCATCGCCCCCACGGCCTCGGAACACAGCGCCACGATCCCGGCATTGACCGCATCAGCCAGGGCCGCCCCTGCATCCGCGATCAGGAGACGCCCCGGCGTGGCGTCCAGCACAACTTCCGCCGCACCGCCGCCGTCGATCATGCCGTAGCCGGTGACCGAGGCCGCCTCGGCCGCCACCTCGAAAAGCGCCACCTTGCCGTCGAGCTTTGCTGCCACCAGCAGCTTCTCGGCCACCTGGCCGCCGTAGATCACCGATTTGCGACCTGTCAGCGCGTGGCCCTCGCCCGAGGTCACGGCCTCGGTCCCAACGGCCCCAATGTCATACCAGGCGTCGATCTCGCCGATGGCCACGGCGTATTTCACCGCACCTGACAGCAGCGCCTCCTGGTCCTCGCCGGCGGCAGTCATCAGGCGCGCGGCCATCAGCGCGGCCAGCACTGGCTCGGGACAGAGCGCGCCGCCAAGCGCCTCGAAGACGACCGAGACGTCGAAGCCGGTACCGCCGAAGCCACCGGCCTCCTCGGGCGCCAGGGCATAAAGCGCGCCCAGCTCGCTGAGGCCCTGCCAATGCGCGGGCGCGTGGAACGGCTCGGCATAGGCGGCGGCGTTGCGCACCTCCATCGGGTATTTCTCGCGCAGGTAGCGGGTCAGGCTGTCCGACAGCATCTGCCGGTCTTCGGTCAGGGAGAAATCCATCGTCACAGCTCCAGCATGGTTTTGGTCAGGATGTTGCGCTGGATCTCGTTGGACCCACCGTAGATCGACGTCTTGCGGTTGTTGAAATAGCGTGCCGCGTTGTGCGCCGCGTCTTCCGGCGCGGGCGCGAGGTTGGCCGAGAGCATGCCCGGGAAGGGCGCCGCCGCGGGCCCGAGCGCCCGGCGCGCCAGATCCTTCAACTGTTGCGCGATGACCGTGCCCTTGATCTTCAGGATCGAGGTTTCGGGCCCCGGCGCGCCCTGTTGCTGCGCCTTGTAGAGCATCCGGAGGTTGGTGATCTTCATCGCCTCCAGGTCGATCTCCACCTGGGCCACGCGGGCGGCAAACAGCGGATCCTCGATCAGGGGGCGGCCATTGCGTTTCACCTGCCGCGCCAGCGCCTTCACCTCTTCCAGCGACTGCATGGAGAAGCCGACGCCGGCGATATTGGTGCGTTCATGGGTCAGCAGGAACTTGGCGATGGTCCAGCCCATGTTCTCTTCGCCGACCAGGTTTTCCGCCGGCACGCGAACGTCGGTGAAGAAGACCTCGTTCACCTCGTGCCCGCCCTCGATCAGTTTGATGGGGCGCATTTCGATGCCCGGCGTGTCCAGGTCGACGAGGATGAAGCTGATGCCCTTCTGCGGCTTCACATCCGGGTCCGTCCGCACGAGGCAGAAGATGCGGTTGGCGTGCTGACCCAGTGTCGTCCAGGTCTTCTGACCGTTGATCACGTAGTGGTCGCCGTCGCGCACCGCACGGGTTTTCAGGCTGGCCAGGTCCGACCCGGCGCCCGGTTCGGAATAGCCCTGACACCACCAGTCCTCGCCCGACAGGATGCGCGGCAGATATTCCTGCTGCTGCTCTTTCGAGCCGAACTGCATCAGCACCGGGCCCAGCATCGCCAGGCCGAAGGGCACGATGCGCGGCGCATAGGCGCGGCAGGCCTCCTCCTCGAAGATATGCCGTTCGACCGGGGACCAGCCGGGGCCGCCGAACTCAACCGGCCAGGTGGTGGCCAGCCAGCCCTTTTCGTTCAGGATCGCATGGTAGCGGTCCATGATGTCCTTGGTCAGCTCGCCCCCCTTGCGGACGGCGCTGCTGATGTCCTCGGGCAGGTTGGCGGCGAAGAAGGCGCGCACCTCCTCGCGGAAGGCCTGTTCTTCAGCCGTGAAACTCAGATCCATGTCTTTTCCCCCGTCAAGACTTGTTCAAATCGGCAAAGCTGGTGCCCTCGGCCGCCATGCGGCGCAGGATCGCGGGCACCTGCCAGTAATGCGGGTCGTCCTCGGCGTAACGCTCGATCCGGGCGACGATTTCCGCCGCGCCCAGGGTATCGGCGTAGTGCAGCGGCCCGCCGCGGAAGCGGGGGAAGCCGTAGCCGAAGAGGAAGACCATATCGACGTCGAGGGGGCGCTTGGCGGTGCCATCCTCGACCACACGGGCGGCCTCCACGATCATCGCGGTCATGTAACGGTCGACGATGTCCTGATCGCTGAAGGCGCGCGGCGTGAGGCCCTTTTCGGCGCGCACCGCGTCGATGATCTCGGCGACCTCGGGGTTGGGCACCGGGGCGCTGGCGTCGTAGAGGTAGTAGCCGCGACCGGTCTTGCGCCCGAACCAGCCCCGTTCGCAGATCCGGTCGGGGATGTCGCCGGCATAGCGTTCGGCCGGATCGCGGTCACCTGCCTTGCGCTTGCGCGTCTCCCAGCCGATGTCGAGGCCCGCCAAATCGCTGACCTTGTAGGGCCCCATGGCAAAGCCGAAGTCCTCCAGCGCGCGGTCCACCTGCTGGGGCGAGGCGCCGTCCAGCACAAGGTAGCCGGAACAGAGTCCGTAGTGAGCCAGGATCCGGTTGCCGATGAAGCCGTCGCAGACCTGCGCCAGCACGCCGACCTTTTTCAGCTTTTTCGCCAGGGCAAAGCCGGTGGCCAGCACCTCGGGCGCGGTCTCGGCCCCCTGCACGATTTCCAGCAGGCGCATCACATGGGCCGGGCTGAAGAAGTGCAGGCCCAGCACGTCGGCAGGGCGCGAGGTAGCCGCCGCGATCTCGTTGATGTCGAGGTAGGAGGTGTTGGAGGCCAGCACCGCGCCGGGTTTGCAGATCGCGTCCAGCTTGCCGAAAATCTCGCGCTTAACCTCCATCTTCTCGAAAACCGCCTCGATCACCAGATCGACCGCGGCCAGGGCGTCCAGCTCCAATGCGGGGGTCAGACGACCGAGCGCGGCGTCCTTCTTTTCGGCGCTCATCTTGCCGCGCTTCACCGCACCGTCGAGGTTCTTGCCGATGGTGGAGACGCCCCGGTCCAGCCCCTCTTGCGCGACCTCAACCAGCACCACGTTCAGGCCCGCCGACAGGCAGGCGGTGGCGATGCCCGATCCCATGGTGCCGCCGCCGATCACGCCAACGGTCTGCACATCACGCGACGGGCCCTTGGCCTCGGGGATGTTCGACACGGCGCGTTCGCCGAAGAAGGCATGGATCAGGCCCGCGCGCTGCGGCGTCTCCATGCAGTCGAGGAAACACTGCCGCTCGACCTTCAGCCCCTCGGGCAGCGGCAGGTTGCAGGCCGCGATGGCATCGACGCATTTGCCGGGGTTCACCAGGTTGGGGTTCTTCGCCTGGGCGGCGGCCTTCGCCTCGGCCAGCAGGTCGGCGTCATAGGCGGCCTCGATCTGGTCGGTACGGCGCGTGGGCAGGTCGCCTGCGACGACGGCCTTCGCCATGTCCAGCGCGACGGCGCGCGGCTCCCCCGTCACGACACGGTCGATGGCCCCCGCTTCCGCCGCTTCCTCCACCGGCACCTGACGGCCCGACAGGGACATATCCAGCGCAAAGGGGATGCCCGCCAGACGCGGCAGGCGTTGCGTCCCACCGGCGCCGGGCAGCAGGCCGATCAGCACCTCGGGCAGGCCGACCTTGGACCCCGCGATGGCCACGCGGGCGTGACAGCACAGGCCCAGTTCGAACCCGCCGCCAAGGGCGGTGCCATGCATCACGGCGACGACCGGGATCGCGCTCTGCTCGATCACGTTGAAGACGTCGGGTAGCGCGGGCGGTTTCGACGGCTTGCCGAACTCGCGAATGTCGGCGCCCGCCATGAAGGTGCGGCCGGCGCACCAGATGGCGATGGCCTTCGCCTCGCCCGCGCCGTTCAGCGCCTCCATCGCCTCGACCAGCCCCACGCGCACCGCATGACCGCTGGCATTCACCGGCGGGTTGTCGATGCACACCAGCGCCACGTCGCCCAGAATTTCGGTCGTGACGACGTTCTCCGACACAGCTCCGTCGGCCATGGCGTTCTCCCTCTCTCCCCGCGCGACCTCCACCGCCGCGCCTCATTGAGGAGCGACGTTAGGCCCTCGCGGAGAGGGGGTCAAGTTTTGCGGAAACAATTTCCGCAAAGCGAAATCAGATCAGGAGATGATCTCGAACTTCTCGACGTCGACCATGCCCCGGTCGGTGATCTTCAGCGCCGGAATGACCGGCAAGGCGAGGAAGGCCAGTTGCAGGAAGGGTTCTTCCAGCGTCACGCCCAGCCCCTTGGCGGCGGCACGCAGATCGACCAGGGCGTCCCGCACCACCTCGAAGGGCTCCAGACTCATCAGCCCCGCCACCGGCAGCGCGACCTCGGCCAGAACCTTGCAGCCCTCGACCACGACGAAGCCGCCCTCGATCTCCCCCAGCCGGTTGGCGGCCAGGGCCATGTCGTCGTAGTCGACGCCGACGCAGGCGATGTTGTGGTGATCGTGGCAGACGGTAGAGGCGATGGCGCCCCGTTGCAGGCCGAAGCCCTGCACGAAGCCGGTGGCGATATTGCCGTTCTTGCCGTGCCGTTCGACCACGGCGATCTTCACCAGATCGCGGGACACGTCGGGGCGCTTGTCGCCGTCGGTGATGGCGATGTCCTCATGCAGGTGGCGGGTGATGATGCGACCCTCGTCGATGCCGATCACATCCGTATCCTCATGGTTGGCCGAGGTGCGGAAGTTGGCGCCGGTCACGCTGCGCGCCTTGACCGAGTTGCGGCCCACCGGGTCGATCAGCTCGCGCGCGGCGAAGGCGGCATCGTCAACCACCACGCCACCGGCCAGCACCATCTCGGCGCGGCACTCCGCCGGGTCGTCCAGCACCACGATATCGGCCCGCTTGCCCGGGGCGATCTGGCCGCGATCCTTCAGGCCGAAGGCCTCTGCCGCAGACAGTGAGGCGGCACGGTAGACCGCCAGCGGCGGGCAGCCCAGCCGGATCAGCTCCCGGATCATGTAGTCCAGATGCCCATGCTCGCCGATATCCAGCGGGTTCCGGTCATCGGTGCACAGGCACATGTAGGCAGAGGTGATCTCGGTCAGCAGCGGTTGCAGCGCGTGCAGGTCCTTGGAAACGGAGCCTTCGCGGATAAGCACCCGCATCCCCTTCTGCAGCTTCTCCCGCGCCTCTTCTGCCGTGGTCGCCTCATGCTCCGTCCGGATGCCGGCGGCGACATAGGCGTTCAGGTCGCGGCCCGACAGCTGCGGGCAATGGCCGTCGATATGTTCGCCCCGGAACAGCTCCAGCTTCTCCAAGCAACCGGGGTCGCGAAAGATCACGCCGGGGTAGTTCATGAACTCCGCCAGGCCGATGCCCTGGGAATGCCCTTTCAACGGGGCAAGATCGGCGGCCGTGATCTCGGCCCCGGCGGTTTCCATGTGCGAGGAGGGCACGCAGGACGACAGGTTCACCCGGATGTCCATCAGGGTGCGGCGGGCGGCCTCCTGGAAATAGCGGATGCCGGGCACGCCGATCACGTTGGCGATCTCATGCGGGTCGCAGATCGCCGTGGTCACCCCGCGCGGGCCGACGCAGCGGTCGAATTCAAACGGCGTCACCATGCTGCTTTCGATATGCAAATGCGTGTCGATAAACCCGGGCACCAGCAGTTTCCCGGTCACGTCGATCTCGCGCTGGCCCTCGTAGGTCTCGCCGATGCCGACGATGCGGCTGCCGCAGATGGCCACGTCGCCCGGCACCTCCATCCCCGTCACCATGTCCCAGACCCGGCCGCCCTTCAGCACCAGGTCGGCGGGCGCATCGCCGCGCCCCTGGGCAATCATCTCATCTAGCTGTTCCTGTGCCATTTCGGGCCTCCGTCGCTGGTTTCCCCCAAGAGGCCCCATGCCCGCCCGCTTGTCCAGCGCAGCCCTCTCTTGCCGCCCGCCCAGGCGCCCGCTACCTCTGGAGCATCGCAGCAAAGGACCGCCCATGCCCCTCTTCGACCTGCCGCCCATCCCCGACCTGCCCGTCCTGGAGGAGGCGCAGGGCTATCCCGTGCGCCGCATCTTCTGCGTCGGGCGCAACTACGCGGCCCATGCAGCCGAAATGGGCAACGAGGTGCCCGAGCAGCCGTTCTATTTCACCAAGTCGCCCGCGAACATGGTTCTGACCGGCGCGACCCTGCCCTATCCGCCCGGCACATCGGACTTCCACCACGAGGTGGAGCTGGTGGTGGCCCTGGGCGCAGAGCTGTTCCGGGCCACCCCGCAGGACGCGGCGGGCGCCGTCTACGGCTATGGCACCGGGCTGGACATGACCCGGCGCGACCTGCAGATCGCCGAGCGCAAGAAGCAGCGCCCCTGGGACCTGGGCAAGGACGTCGAAGGCGGCACGGTGCTGGGCCCGCTGACCCGCGCCGCGGACGTCGGACCGCTGGGCGCGCAGGCGATCACGCTGGACGTGGACGGCGCGACGCGCCAGGCCTCCACCCTCGACCTTATGATCCACGATGTGCCGCATCTGCTGGCCCATCTGTCGGGCTTCTACCACCTGCGTCCGGGGGACCTGGTGCTGACCGGCACCCCCGAAGGCGTCGGCCCGGTCGCCCCCGGCATGACCCTCACGGGGCGCATCGACGGCCTGTCGCCGGTGACGCTGACCCTGGGTGAGATGGCCTGATATGTCACCTGACATAGCCCTCGGGACAAAGGCCGCAGCGTCGCCGCACAGATAGGCAATTTTTTGCTCACACCCGGACAGAAAGCGCTATGGACACCCGCGAATGTGACCGCTGTCACATCCTCCCGATTGCTGCGCCGCGGCAGCTCCGATACCGTCTGACCCATGAGTAAACGGTCACGACTTTCCCCCGACGACTGGCTTCGCGCCGGTCTGGATGCCCTCAGCGCTGCCGGTCCCGAAGCGCTGAAGGCCGAACCCCTTGCCCGCAGCCTGGAGACCACAAAGGGCTCCTTCTACTGGCATTTTCCCGATGTTCCGGCCTTCCGTCAGGCCCTGCTGAAATTCTGGGGCAGCGAGGCCGGTGGCCTGCTGGCCGAGACGCCTTCCGACCGGACCGAGGCCGTGGCCCAGCTGCACGCGCTGGTCCGCGACGGGTTCTCCCCCGAACCGGCGGCCGAGGCGGCGATGCGCGCCTGGGCCCGTACGGACCCGTCGGCGGCGGAAACTCTGGCGCAGATCGACGCCGCGCGACTGGATCACCTGCAAGAGCTGCTGACGCGGATCGGGGTGACCAATCCCGAAATCGCGCGCCTGCTTTACGCCGCTCAGATCGGCCTGCCGCAGATCGCCGGCGCCGAAGACAGCGACGACACAGCACCGCTTGATACGCTGGTCGACCTGGTGCTGGCCCTGCGCTGAGCAGGACCGACGCCCTCCCATTCTCCCATTCTCTCCCCAAAGGCCCCGAAAGAGGGCGGGCCGCGCGCCGCAGGCGCCGGCCTCGCCCGGGCCACCTCCCCCCCCGCCTTGCCCGCAATGCGGAACGTCAGGATTGCGCCAGACCCGCAGCCGGTCAGCCAGCCTGTGAAGGCGCCGCCTCACCCAGCCGCTTTTCGATCTGCCGCACCAGCCGCGCCCGCGCCTCGGGCAGGGGTTTCGTGCCCAGTTCCGGCGCCAGGTGGTTTTCCAAGAAATGCCCGGTCACCCGCAGCCCCGCCACGACCTCTGCATCCGGGGCCAGCCCCTCGCCGCGCAGAACCGGCGGCAGCGGCAACAGCCGGTCCACGTAGTCCCCCGCCCCGGCCCGCGTCACCGCCCGCCCCGTCCGCGGCGAGACGAACGCAAGCCCCTCCACCGCGCCGGTCACCGCACAGGCCGTCAGGTCGAGGCCAAAGCCCGTGTCCTCCAGCAGCGCCATTTCCCAGCGCAGATAGGCCAGCGGCCAGACATCGCCCTGCTCCAGCAGGTCCAGCAACTGCTCGGTCTGCCGATAGAGGCGCCCGTGCGCCTCCCGTTCCGGCAGGGCGAAGGACAGCAGGGCACAGACGGATCCCAGCCCGGCCAGCGCCAGCCGGTCGCCCAGGGATTGGGCAGCGCGCGAGCGGACGGGCTCGACGGTGAAATTTCCCAGCTGGTCCTCCAGCCGCGCGCGCCAGGTGATGTCCAGCTGCGCGCCGGGCTGCAACACCGGCGCCAAGCGGCGCGAGGCGCCCCCGCGGATCAACCCGGCATGGCGTCCGCGGGCCTCGGTGAAGACCTCGGCGATCGCCGCGCTTTCGCCATGCGGACGCACCGCCAGCAGTATTCCCTCGTCACGCCATTCCATGCCGACACATCATCGGTGGGGTTGCGACCCGGGGCAAGATCAAGCAGCTTCCGGGCCATGGATTTTCGCTCCAACGCCCTCAATGCTCCCGCCCGCCTGACCGCCCGGCTGATCGCGCTCCTGGCGCTGGTTGCGCTTGGTGCCCAGGCGCTGGTCACGGCGGCTCTGTACCCGGAGTACAGCGCGCTCGACACCGCCTGGCACATGCTGCGCTATTTCACCAACCTGACGGCCCTGCTGGCGCTGGTGACCTTCGCCGGCATGGGCGCCACGCGCCGCGGCGCGCATCGTCTGTGGCTGGGCGGGCTGGCCCTGTGGGAAGGCATGACGGCGGCGATCTACCATCTGCTGCTGGCGCGCGAGGGCCTGACGGGGCTGGAGCTCTGGGCCGATCACGGGCTGCATACGGTGCTGCCCGGCGCGGTGCTGCTGTGGTGGCTGGTCTTCGCCCGCAAGGACCGGATGCGCCCCTGGGCCGCAGTGGCCTGGCTGGTCTGGCCCGGAATTTACATCGGCTATGCCCTGGCCCGGGGCCAGTCGGACGGCTTCTACCCCTATTTCTTTCTCGATCCCGAGCAGGTCCGCTGGGACGGGGTCGCGGTCTGGTCGGGGATGATCGGGCTGGGCTTCTTCGCCGGCGGTCTGGTGCTGCTCTTCCTCGCCCGGCTGCTGCGGCGCTGAGGCGCCGCGCCGTTCACTCCGCTAGGCCGGGTTCGTCCAGCAGGTGACGGCCCTGCCGGTCCTCCACCTCGACCACCCAGAGGTCGGGATCAAAGCCGCGCTGCCGCGCCACGGCCTCGTCGACCGCGCGCTCCTCGCCCTCGCTCAGCACCGTCCAGCGGCGCTCACCGGTCATCAGGTCGAAACTGCGCTGATAGAGCACGGCCTGCCCGTCCAGCGTGTTCATCTTCACCAGCACCGCCCCCGCATGGTCATCGCCATGGGCGGTGACGAAGGCGGGAATATCGGCCAGCCGCAGACGGGCCAGGTAGGCGTCGATCCAGAACCGGGCTGTCAGCCGCATGTCACTCTCCTTTGGCGGGCTCCTTTGACGGGATGCTTCCCCATGACACGCCGCGCGCCCGGCGCACAAGTCACCCGTGGTCAGCGCCAGTGGGCGCGGCGCGCGCCTTTCTTTCGTCCGATTTCCGGCCTAGGGTCCTCCGGTCGGCCCCGTCCCGTACCAGGAAGATGCCGGCCCAACCAGGAAGGAGCGACCATGCCGATACCAGCAATGATCCTCATCGCCCTGGGCCTTGCAGGCTCCGGGGCCTTCCTGACGGGGCTGGCGCCCGGCCTCACCGGTGCCGGGCTGCATGCCGCCGGGGCCGTGCTGCTGCTGGCAGGCGTCCTGTGGTGGCGCATCGCCGCCCGCCGCCGCGCCAAACGCGCCGCCGCCGAAAGCTGACGTCCCGACGCTCAGGGCAGCCCCTTGGCAGCCCTCGACGATCATCCCGGAAGGTCCAAAGGCTCAAGAGCGGGCAGAGCGCGCCCTGTCCACCAGTCGCGCCAGGCCCAGGGATCAGGCGTTGCCGTCCTTGAAATCCAAGCCCATCTCGGAATAGCGCTCGGCCTCTTCCAGCCAGTTCTCGCGCAGCTTCACCTGCAGGAACAGGTGCACCTTGCGGCCCAGGAACTCTTCCAGCTCCTCGCGGGCGGCCTTGCTGACGGCCTTGATCGTCTCGCCCTTCTTGCCCAGCACGATACCCTTGTGACCATCGCGGCTGACATAGACCATCTGGTCGATCCGGGCCGACCCGTCCTTGCGCTCTTCCCAGTGCTCTGTCTCCACGGTCAGCTGGTAGGGCAGCTCCTGGTGTAGCCGCAGGGTCAGCTTCTCCCGGGTGATCTCGGCGGCGATCATGCGCATCGGCAGATCCGCGATCTGGTCCTCGGGATAGAGCCAGGGGCCCTCGGGCATCTGCTCGGCCAGCCAGCCGCGCAGCGCCTGCACCCCATGACCCTTCTCGGCGGAGATCATGAAGGTCTCCTCGAAGGGATACCGCTTGTTCATCTCGTCGGTCAGGGACAGCAGCACGGGCGATTCCACCCGGTCGATCTTGTTGATCGCCAGGGCGACCTTGCGACCCCTGGGCAGCTTGTCGAGACCGTCGAGGATCGCCTCGACGCCGGGCGTGATGCCGCGATGCGCCTCGATCAGCAGGACGATCACATCGGCATCGGCGGCCCCGCCCCAGGCGGCGGCGACCATGGCGCGGTCCAGGCGGCGACGCGGGCGGAACAGCCCCGGCGTGTCGACGAAGACCAGCTGCGCCTCACCCTCCATCGCCACGCCGCGAATACGCGCGCGGGTGGTCTGCACCTTGTGGGTGACGATCGAGACCTTGGCCCCCACCATGCGGTTGGTCAGGGTCGACTTGCCCGCATTGGGCTCTCCGATCAGGGCGACGAAGCCCGCCGATGTGCTCATGCTATCCGTCCTTCAAGCGAAGTGCGCTCTCTAGAGGCTTTTAACGCAGCGCGCCAGCCCTGTCTGCCATGCTGTGATCCGCGGATCACGGCCCCTCTGGCGCCGGCGGCACCGCGCCCCGCCCCGAACGCATCAGAGTGTAGGTGCCCGACACCACGATCAGCAGCCCTCCCGCCAGGGTCCAGAGGTCGGGACGTTCGCCGAAGAAGAGATAGGCGATCAGGAGGGCGATCAGCAGCCGCGAATAGCGGAAGGGGGCCACGACCGAGACCTCGCCCGACCGCATCGCCACGGTCAGCGCCGTGTAGGCCGAGACCCCGACGAGGCCGAGGGCCAGCACCCGCGCGCCCTCCCCCGCCTCCGGCAGGCGCGGCGGCGCGGTGTCGAAGATCATGAAGACGAGGCCCGCGCAGGTGATGACAAGGAAGCCGAGGGTGCCCAGCTGGCGCCCCGACACGGCCGGCGGCGCCATGCGCGTGGCCAGGTCGCGCCCGGCAAAGCCGATCATGCCCAGCAGGGCAAAGACCGACTGCGGCTCGAAGGCGGCGGGCGTGGGTTTCAGGATCAACAGCACGCCCAGAAATCCGAAGGCCATGGCGATCCAGCGGCGCGGCCCGACCCTCTCCCCCAGCAGGACGGCGGCCCCCAGGGTGACGAAAAGCGGCGCGGCCTGCAGGATCGCGGAAGTGGAGCTGAGCGGCGTGAAGGCCAGCGCGAGCGCGAAGAACAACCGCCCCACCAGTTCGATGGCCGAGCGGATCAGCAGGCGCGGGCGCAGCGCGTCGCGGGTCAGCGCCGGTTCTCCGGCCTGCCAGCAGAGGCCGGAAAACAGCAGCGTGCCGATGAGGCCGAAGAGCAGCGTGGTGAACCCCGGCGGCAGGGTGGTGACGATCCCCTTGAAGATGGCGTCCTCAATGGCGAAACCGATCATCGCCAGGACCATGAAGAGGCTGCCGCGCAGGTTCGTGCTCACCCTTCGGTCTCCAGCCGGGCCAGCAACCGCGCGGCGGCCTGCTGTTCGGCGGCGCGTTTCGAGGTCGCCTGGGCCTGGGCCTCCTCGCCGGTCTTCAGACGCGCGGCGATGGTGAAGACGGGGGCGTGATCCGGCCCTTCGCGGGCCAGTTCCACATAGGCGGGGGGCGGCTGGCGCCGGGCCTGGGCCCATTCCTGCAGGGCGGTCTTGGCGTCGCGCGCGTCTTCCTCGACATCCTTGATGCGCTGCCCCCAGAGGCGCAGGATCATCTCCTTCGCCGCATCGAAACCGGCGTCGAGGTAGACGGCGGCAATCACCGCCTCCATAGCATCGCCCAGCAGAGCCTGCTTGCGCCGGCCGCCGGACATCTGTTCCGAGCGCCCCAGCTTCAGCACCGCGCCCAGCTCGATCTCGCGGGCGATCTCGGCGCAGGCCTCCTTGCGCACCAGCGCGTTGAAACGCGGGGCCAGCTGACCCTCGCTTGCGCCCGTATCCTCGAACAGAAGCGCCTCGGCCATCACGAGGCCCAGCACCCGGTCGCCGAGGAACTCCAGCCGCTGGTTGTCGGGCCGCGTGGGCGAGGAAACGGAGCTGTGGGTGACCGCGCGCATCATCAGTTCGGGCCGGGCGAAGTCATGTCCCAGCCGCGCCTGAAAGGCCTTCAACTCGCTTGAAATCTTCATACGCCGGTTCCCGCTGCGGATTGCCGCCTTAAAAAGCGCAAAGCCGCCGCCCGTGCAAGGGCCGCGGCTTTGCCGGAAGGGTCCTGCGCCCTTGGGCGCGTTACTCGATCGGCTCCAGGAAGCGATCGCCGCGCCAGTCCCAGAAGAACAGCAGCGAGCGGCCCGCGGAGGAGAAGATCACCCGGTTGGCGCGGCCGATCAGGTTCTCGTAGGGCACGAAGCCCACGCCGCCGCCCGCCTGGGAGAAGCGCGAATCGGTGGAGTTGTCGCGGTTGTCGCCCATCATGAAATACTCGCCCTCGGGCACGGTGAAGACGGCGGTGTCATCGGCGCGCGAGGAATAGCCCACGTTCAGCACCGAATGGGTCACCCCGTTGGGCAGGGTTTCCAGGAAGCGTTCCTTTTCACAGGTGCCCCCCAGGCCGACGGTGGCATCGTTGAAGCAGCGCGGCATGCGCCCCTGGGGCCCCTGCGGGCCATAGGGTTCCACGAAGGTGCCGGCGGGCTCCATCTCGACGGCCTCGCCGTTGATGTGCAGCACCGAATCGATCATCTGGATGCGGTCGCCCGGCAGGCCGATGACCCGCTTGATGTAGTCCTCTCCGCTGACCGGATGCCGGAAGACGGCCACGTCCCCGCGCTCCGGCTCCGACCCGAACAGGCGGGTATTGTCGTTGTCGAGGAAGCCGCAGAGGTCCTTGGCATCCAGGTCGATGCCGAACCGCTGGATGCGGATGTTCGGGCAGGAGGCATAGGAGTAGCCGTAGGACATCTTGTTCACGAAGAGGAAGTCGCCGACCAGGAGCGTGTCCTTCATCGACCCCGAGGGGATCCAGAACGGCTGGAAGAAGACACTGCGGAAGACCCCCGCGATGATCAGCGCCCAGAAGATCGTCTTGATGGTTTCCCACAGGAAACTGCTCTCGCCCTCAGCCTTGGCCATGCCCGTCCGGTCCTTCCTGCCTGGTGGTACGCCCCGCCCGCGCGAAGCAGCCCGGCTTTCATGCGGGGGGCAGGCGGACAAGTCAACACGGGCCGGGGAAAAGCCTCCGAACGGTCTCGGGAACGTGTTTCACGGGGCGCGCGCGTGCGCGGCGGGGAGGGCTCCCGATGCCCGCGCCAGGAAATGGGCCTCGCGTCCCGTAATGGGCGAAAGGTTCGTTCATGTGCTGGCTGGAAACATCCCGGCGCCGGGCCCGATGCGGGCGAACGCGCGGGACAGGAGCGCCGAAGCTGACCCTCCTGGGGGAGCACCTTGTTAGAGCGGGCGCGCCTCGATCACCACGAAGGCCTGGGCCCAGGGGTGGTCATCGGTCAGGGTGACATGGACGATGGCCTCATGCCCCGGGGGCGTCATCTCTGCCAGGCGGTCGGCGGCCCAGCCGGTCAGGGCCATGACGGGCTGCCCGGTGCCGAGGTTGCTGACGGCCATGTCCTTCCAGGCGATGCCCATGGCCAGCCCGGTGCCAAGCGCCTTGGAGCAGGCCTCCTTCGCGGCCCAGCGTTTGGCATAGGTGCCAGCCTCGTCCTTGCGACGGCTGGCCTTGGCCTGTTCGATGGGGGTGAAGACCCGGTTGCGGAACCGGTCGCCGTGGCGATCCAGCACGCGCTGGATGCGCTCGATATTCGCCAGGTCCGTTCCGATTCCCAGGATCATGCCATACCCCTTGTTGCAGGGGACAAAACTGGCGCGGGTCGGGGGTGGGATTCAACAGCTATTTCGCGGCACATGACGCGCCGCGACAGGGTCGCGAGGATCGCGACATTCGGATGGGGGAACACGGCGCCCGGGGGCGCCTGCGCCGGACGGGCCTTCAGCAGGCCGCGGGACGGGCGGCCGCGGGCGCGGCCACGCGGCTGTCCCGGCAGGCCTCGCGCGCGGGCGCCATCGGCGGCACCAGCGGCAGGTCGGCCAGTTCGCGCGGGGTCATCCGGGCGATCTCGGGGGTGTCCATCGACTCGCGCGAGGTCGCGCGAGGGGCAGAACGGAACCAATTGAACATGGCTTTCTCCTTTCTTGGTTTCAGATGAACCCAACATAGGGACACGCCGGACCCTTTTTAATTGCAGCAAAGGTATAGCCAGGTTTAGCTAAGCTATATGAACCCGCTGAACCGTCTTCACTTGAACAACCTGCGCGCCATCGAGGCCGTGGCCCGCACCGGCACCCTGCGCGGGGCCGCGGCAGAGCTGGGCATCACCCCTGGCGCCGTGTCGCAACAGGTGGCCCGCGCCGAGGAAACCCTGGGCCACAAGCTCTTTGATCGCCGCCCCGAGGGCCTGCGCCCGCTGCCCGGCACCGAGGAGTTCTTTCGCCTGCTGACCTCGGGCTTTCGCCAGCTGACGGCGGCGGCGGAGTTGGGGCGGCGCGACCGGGGCGGCCAGCTGTCGCTGTCCTGCGCGCCGATCTTCGCCGCGCGCTGGCTGATCTGGCGGCTGCCGGGGTTCTATCGTGATTTCCCGGACATCAAGGTGCGGCTGGACAGCCAGGCGGCCCTGGCGGATCCCAACGACGGCGAGATCGACTTTGCCATCCGCATCGGGCGCGGTCCCTACCCCGGGCTGCGCGCCCAGGCGCTGTTCCCCCTGCGCATCGTGCCGGTCTGTTCGCCGGACATGGCGCGCACGATCACCAGCCAGCAGGATTTCGCCTCGGTGCCGATCATCCGCGACACCAACGCCATGTTCTCCTGGGACGACTGGCTGGCCCCCGAAGGCGCCGGCGGCCTGCCCCTGCGCGACGGGCCGGAGTTTTCCGAGGCCTCGCTCTGCCTCGATGCGGCGATGTCGGGGGCGGGGGTCTTCCTCAGCTTCGAGACGCTGTGCCGGGATGCGCTGGACCAGGGGCGGGTCTGCGCGCCGATCCCGCGCTTTCACCGCACCGACCTGCGCTACTGGCTGCTGTCGCACGGAGAGCTGTCACTGTCACCGGAACAGCGGCTGTTCCGCAAGTGGCTGATCGACAGCACCGGGGCCGAGGGGCTGGGCCACCGGGGGATCGTCAGCGGCGGGGCCTGATCAGGCCCGCGCCTCGTCCATCAGGCGGCGCATCTCGGTGATCGCCGACGGCAACCCGCGGAAGATCGCCTCGCCGATCAGGAAATGGCCGATGTTCAACTCGCGCAGCTCGGGGAAGGCGGCGACGGGCACGACGGTGTCGTAGGTCAGACCATGGCCCGCGTGGACCTCCAACCCCAGGGAATGACCGAAAGCGGCCATCTCGCGCAGCCGCTCCAGCTCCGCGTCGCGGTCATCGAAACGGCCCTCGGCATGGGCGTCGCAGTAGGCGCCAGTGTGCAGTTCGATCACCTCGGCACCGATGCGGTTGGCGGCCTCGATCTGGGCGCGGTCGGCGGCGATGAAGATCGACACCCGACAGCCCGCCTCGCGCAGGGGCGCGATGAAATGGGCCAGGCGGTTTTCCTCGCGCGCCACTTCCAGCCCGCCCTCGGTGGTCCGTTCCTCGCGCTTTTCGGGCACGATGCAGACCGCGTGGGGCTTGTGGCGCAGGGCGATGGCCTGCATCTCGTCGGTGGCAGCCATCTCGAAGTTCAGCGGCACGCTCAGCGCGGCGGCCAGCGCCTCGATGTCGGCATCCGAGATATGGCGGCGATCCTCGCGCAGGTGTGCGGTGATCCCGTCGGCGCCCGCCTCCTCGGCCAGCTTCGCCGCGCGCAGCGGATCGGGATAGGCGCCGCCGCGCGCGTTGCGCACCGTGGCCACATGGTCGATGTTCACACCCAGACGCAGTTTCGGCTGATCGCTCATGACGGGACTCCCTTCGCGTTGCGCCAATTCATGCCGCAGCCTCCGGCCAAGCGCCACCCCCCAAACACCACCAAATCCCCCGCGCCACGCCGCCCCAGGCGCGGCCCGCCCCTGTCTTCACTTCGTAGAAAATACTCCGGGGGGAATTGCGCCGCAGGCGCAAGGGGGGCAGAGCCCCCGCCCGCCCGAACCACCAGCTCAGCGTTTCGGCTTGGCGCTCTTGGCGGCGGACTTTGCCCGCATCGCCGCCAGCTTGGCCTTCAGGGCGCCCTTGCGGCGGGCCTGGTAGGCCCGGATCAGCGGCACCGAGATCCAGTAACCGATCAGCCCGGCGATCACGCCCGGGATCAGCCCGCCCACCATGTAGGGGAAGAAAATCTCGTGGTAGAAGGCCGCCAGCCCCTGCCAATTGGCATCCACGTCGGTGAACAGCGCCCAAAGGTTGTCCTTCAGATCATCCGCTGCCGCCACGAACTTGCCCCCGAACCCATGGGTGATCCCGTCGGGATGCGGCGCAGGGCCCGGGCCGTTGCGCATGCCAAGCAACCAGTAGCCGGTCTGCAGCGACACCACCCCGATGGGTACGAAGGTCAGCGGGTTGCCGACAAATGTCGCCAGCAGCGCAGCCAGAACGTTGCCGCGCAGGATCACCGCCAGCAGGGCGGCGACGACGAAATGCATCCCGTAAAAGGGCGTGAAGACGGTGAAGATCCCGGCGAAGATGCCGCGGGCGATCTTCTCCGGCGTATCGGGCAGCCGCCGCAGCCGATGCTTGACGTAGTGAAAGGCACGGGTCCAGCCCCCACGGGGCCAGAAGAACTCGAAGGCGATCTTCCAGTAGGGTCGTCTGTCCCGACGTTTAAAGACCACTAGGGCGACCTCAGGGGCTTGGAGAAGGCGCCGCCGGCGGCTCCTCCGGTTTGCGATGGCGCGAGACAGAGGCCACATCCGCCTCGGCTTCCAGGGCCGAGATCAGGTTGTGCAGATGTTCCGCGTCCCGCAGCTCCACGTCGACCAGCAAGCGGTAGAAGTCCGGCTTCCGATCCAGGAACTCAAGGTCCGAGATATTGGCCTTCTGCTCCCCGATCAATGTGCAAATCCGCCCAAGCACCCCCGGATCATTTGCCAGAACGAGATCGAGCGTAACGCCGTAAATTGCGGCATGGCGACCGACCTGCCAGTGCAGGTCGACCCAGCGATCCGGCTGATCCTCGTAGGCCGACAGGCTTTCGCAGTCGATCGCATGCACCTGCAAGGGCCGCCCGCGCCAGGTGATGCCGACGATCCGCTCCCCCGGCAGCGGCTGGCAGCAGCGCGCCCGCTTGAAGCTCTGGCCCTTTTCCAGGCCGATCAGGGCGCGATCGCGGCTCAGCGCCTCGCCCTCGTCGCTGGCCATCAGTTCGGGATAGAGGACGTTGACCACCCGCGCCACGCGCAATTCGGCCCGGCCCAGCTGGGCCAGCAGCTCATCCTTGCCATCCTCGATCCGCAGCTTCTTGGCGGCGGTTTCCAGCACCTTGTCGGTGGCCTTCTTGCCGACGTGTTCAAAGCCCGAGCGCGCCAGTTCGCGGCCCAGCTTGATGTAGCGTTCGCGGTCCACCTCGCGCAGTGCCCGGCGAATGGCGGCCTTGGCGCGGCCCGTCGTGGCGATGTCCAGCCAGGTGGCCTGCGGCTCCTGGCCCTCGGCGGTGATGATCTCCACCGACTGGCCGTTCTTGATCCGGGTCCAAAGCGGCACACGCATGCCGTCGATCTTGGCGCCCACGCAGGCAGACCCGATCCGGGTGTGAATCGCATAGGCAAAGTCGATCGGCGTCGCACCGCGCGGCAGTTTCACCACCTCGCCCTTTGGGGTGAAGCAGAAGACCTTGTCGGAATACATCTCCAGCTTGACCGCTTCGAGGAAATCCTCGTGATCCTCGTCGGCGCCCATCTGTTCGGTCAGCGCGCTGATCCAGCGGGTGGGGTCGACGGCGAAGGGGTTCTCGGCCTTCACGCCATCCTTGTAGGACCAGTGCGCGGCGACGCCGGCCTCGGCCACCTCGTGCATGGCGCGGGTGCGGATCTGCACCTCCACGCGCTTGCCGTCGCGGCCCGAAACCGTGGTGTGGATGCTTCGGTATCCGTTCGACTTCGGCTGGCTGATGTAATCCTTGAACCGGCCGGGGATCGACTTCCACCGCTGGTGGATGACCCCCAGGGCGCGATAACAGTCATCCTCGGTCTCGGTGATGACGCGGAAGCCGTAGATGTCGGACAGACGGGAGAAGCTCTGTTTCTTCTCCTCCATCTTGCGCCAGATCGAATAGGGCTTCTTGGCGCGGCCGTAGACCTGGGCGGGCACGTCATGTTCGGACAGCACCTTGCGCATGTCCTTGGTGATCCGCTCGATCACGTCGCCGCTTTCGTTCTGCAGCATCAGGAACCGGCGGATGATCGAGTTGCGCCCCTCGGGGTTCAGCACGCGGAAGGCCAGGTCTTCCAGCTCCTCGCGCATCCACTGCATGCCCATGCGGCCTGCCAGCGGGGCGAAGATGTCCATCGTCTCCCGCGCCTTCTGCTGCTGCTTCTCCGGCTTCATCGCCTTCAGCGTGCGCATGTTGTGCAGGCGGTCGGCCAGCTTCACCAGGATCACGCGCATGTCCTTGGACATGGCCATGAACAGCTTGCGGAAGTTCTCGGCCTGCTTCGTCTCACTCGACGACAGTTGCAGGTTGGTCAGCTTGGTGACGCCATCGACCAGTTCGGCCACGTCCTCGCCGAACATCTCGGCGACCTGGGCATAGGTGGCGCGAGTGTCCTCGATCGTGTCGTGCAGAAGGGCCGTGACGATGGTGGCATCGTCCAGCTTCTGCTCGGCCAGGATCATGGCCACGGCGATGGGATGGGTAAAATAGGGCTCGCCCGAACGGCGGAACTGCCCTTCGTGCATGTCGCGCCCGAAATCATAGGCGCGACGCAGCATGTCGGCGTTGCATTTGGGGTTGTAGGCGCTGACCAGCGTGATCAGCTCCTCGACCGGCACCATGTCCGCGGTTTCGGATGCAGCCTCCATCGCGGCCCCCTCTTCCCTGCGCGGCGCATCCGCCGCATCGGCATCGCGGGGGCCCATGGGTCGGTTACTCCTGGCGCTGAGCCTCGACGAGGGCGCGCAGCAGCTTTTCTTCGCTCATGTCGTCCTCGGCCGGCTTGTCGGCGGCCTCGGCCCCCATCAGCAGGGCCATGCTGTCTTCTTCCGGCTCGTCGACCTCGATCTGGGTCTGGTTCGACTCGATCAGACGCTCGCGCAGCTCGTCGGCGGACTGGGTCTCTTCGGCGATCTCGCGCAGGGCGACGACGGGATTCTTGTCGTTGTCGCGGTCCACGGTGATCGGCCCGCCCGAGCTGATCTCGCGCGCCCGGTGGGCAGCAAGCATCACCAGTTCGAACCGGTTCGGTACCTTGTCGACGCAATCTTCAACGGTAACGCGGGCCATCAGTCACTCCTCGGTCGCGGCATGGATCATGAACGGATCATGAGCGGGGGTCGAATGAGGGTATCTAAGACCTCTGCCCCTTGAGAGCAAGCTGATTCTGGCTGGCCTACGGCGGGTGGCGCCAGGGCGCCGAAGGAACCGCGCCTTGCACGGATTGGCCGAAATTCCAGCGCACACGGCAAAGTGCCGCTACGTCATCGCAACCAGCGCCCGGCGGTCCTCCGCCGGCAGATCCCGGCACATCTGCGCCACGCTGCGGCCCAGCAGGGGATGCACCCAGTCGGGGGCCACATCGGCCAGCGGCACCAGCACGAACGCACGGTCCTGGAGGCGGGGGTGCGGCAGGATCAGCTCCCCCGGCGCCTCAGCCATCTGCTGCGCCAACGGCAAGGTGCGCCAGCGGTTCTGAGTGGCTGTATCAGGCCGGATTTCCCCGTCGCAGGCGATCAGGTCGAGGTCCAGAACCCGGGCGCCCCAACGGGTTTTCCTTTCGCGACCAAAGTCTTGCTCGACAGCATGTAACCGCGCCAACAGGGCCTCGGGGGACTCGACGCTTTCCAGCGTCAGGGCGGCGTTGATATAGTCCGGACCAGACCCCGCGGGAAAGGCCGGACTGCGGTAGAACGGGCTGACCGCAGTGACCCGGCCGGGCCCTGCGCGCAGCGCCTCCACGGCCCCCGCGAGGGTGGCCGCAATGCCCCCGGGACCGGTCTCGATATTGCCGCCCAGGGCGATCAGGAAATGGTGATTCACGCTCTGCAAACCGTGCTCCCGCTTAAACTTGGACATGCCACATCACTTGATGCATGCTCAGTTAGGATTTATTTTCATTCACCTGCCTCGGATCGGGTCCTCACTCAGCCCGTATTGGATCCGCGGCGGTAAATTGGAAAGGTTATATTCATGTTCTACAAGGACGAACGGCTTGCGCTGTTCATCGACGGATCGAATCTGTATGCCGCCGCCAAGGCGCTCGGGTTCGATATCGACTACAAGCTCCTCCGCCAGGAATTCATGCGCCGCGGCAAACTGCTGCGCGCCTTCTACTACACCGCTCTGCTGGAGAATGACGAGTATTCGCCCATTCGCCCGCTGGTCGACTGGCTGCATTACAACGGCTTCACCATGGTGACCAAGCCCGCCAAGGAATTCACCGACAGCCAGGGACGGCGCAAGGTGAAGGGCAACATGGACATCGAACTGACCGTCGATGCGATGGAGCTGGCCCCGCGCGTGGATCACATCGTGCTGTTCTCCGGCGACGGCGACTTCCGCCCGCTGGTGGAAAGCCTGCAACGCCAGGGCGTGCGCGTCTCGGTCGTCTCCACCATCCGCAGCCAGCCGCCGATGATCGCCGACGAACTGCGCCGCCAGGCCGACAACTTCATCGAGCTGGACGAGCTGAAGGACGTGATCGGACGCCCCCCGCGCGAAACGCCCAGCGAGGACACCCGCAGCGCCCGCGCTTCGGTCTGATCCCTGACGGATCCCTGCGGCGCCCCGGGCGGGCGCCGCACCCAGGATCGGGATCCCAGCCACCGGGCCCCACTCTGCCCGCCGCCAGATCCCGCGCCTGCCCTTTCCAACCGGTGCATGCCAGGCCTTACTTAGCGGTCCAGCCGCACCGGACTGCCACATCGGCAGACCAATCCCGCCCGCGCAACCGTCATCGCACCGCCGATACGTTTTGCAGGGCCTCCCCCCTCTGGACGTGCCGCCACCGCTCCCCTACCTGTGGGGGGCAGCAGGAGACGCATCATGACCACCGCCGCCAAGCCGCCCCTTACACTCTACCTCGCCGCGCCGCGCGGATTCTGCGCCGGTGTCGATCGGGCCATCAAGATCGTCGAGATGGCGCTGGAGAAATGGGGCGCGCCGGTCTACGTCCGCCACGAGATCGTGCACAACAAGTTCGTCGTCGACGGGCTGCGCGAGAAGGGCGCGATCTTCGTCGAGGAACTGGACGAGTGCCCGACCGACCGGCCGGTGATCTTCTCCGCCCACGGCGTGCCCAAGGCCGTGCCGGAGGCCGCCGCCGCACGCCAGATGATCTATGTCGACGCCACCTGCCCGCTGGTGTCCAAGGTCCATATAGAGGCCGAGCGGCATGCCGAGGAGGGCCTGCAAATCGTCATGATCGGCCACGCCGGCCACCCGGAAACCATCGGCACCATGGGCCAGCTGCCCGAGGGCGAGGTCCTGCTGGTGGAGACCGAAGCCGATGTCGACACGCTGGAGGTCCGCGACCCCGAACAGCTGGCCTTCGTCACCCAGACGACCCTGTCCATTGACGACACGGCCGGCATCGTCGCGGCCCTGCAGGCGCGCTTCCCGGCCATCGTCGGGCCGCACAAGGAAGACATCTGCTACGCCACCACCAACCGCCAGGAATCGGTGAAGGCCATGGCCGGCAACATCGACGCCATGCTGGTCGTCGGTGCGCCCAACTCGTCGAACTCCCGCCGTCTGGTCGAGGTCGCCGCGCGCCAGGGCTGCGACTATGCCCAGCTGGTGCAGCGCGCCACGGACATCGACTGGCGGTCGCTGGAAGGCATCCGCTCGATCGGCATCACCGCCGGGGCCTCCGCCCCCGAGGTGCTGGTGAACGAGGTGATCGACGCCCTGAAGGCCCGCTATGACGTGACTGAGGAACTGGTGGAAACGGCGAAGGAGAATGTCTCCTTCAAGGTGCCCCGCGTGCTGCGCCAGCCGGCCTGAGGGCTCTGCAAGGAACGCTCACGACAGAAGGGCACTCAACACCACCCCGCGCCCGGTCAGTGCGGCACCTCGCCCCGCGCGATGGCCAGGTGATGCGCCTGGTGATGGGCGCCCAGCGTCATGACCCCGTGAAAGCCCAGGGCGCGGATCTGCGCCGCATCGCCCGTCACCCGCAGCTCCGCCCCGTTGTCCAACAGCCGCGCCGAGGCGGCCCATCCGGTCTCGGCGGTGATGAAGGGGGCATGGGCGGGCACCATCGTCCGGATCGCCTGCACCACCCGGCCGCTGCCCGTCACGGTGAAGACCATGCCGTCGTCCAGCCGATCCCGCGACACCTTCGCCTCCAGCGTCAGCAGATCCATGTCCACCAGGTGATTGCGCAGGGCGTTGATGTCGACGCGGCTCCAGTCCGTCTGCGGGTCGGCGCGCAGGATCGCCACGATCTCGGCCAGTGCCGCGAAGGCCCCCTGCCCCGGCTCCAC
Organism: Pseudooceanicola marinus; assembly: GCF_020177265.1. Classification (GTDB taxonomy): domain Bacteria; phylum Pseudomonadota; class Alphaproteobacteria; order Rhodobacterales; family Rhodobacteraceae; genus Pseudooceanicola; species Pseudooceanicola marinus_A. Next base: position 194,614 of record NZ_JAIVMC010000004.1, on the reverse strand, counting down.
CGGCAGGCCGCCCCCATGCGCCGCGTGGTCATGGGCGGTCTGCGCCCCCGCCGGCAGGCCAAGAGACAGGCAAAGGGGCAGAACCGCCAGCAGGAACGGACGCAACCGGCGGGAGGATGGGGCGGAATGGGGGCGCATGGCGATCTCCTTGTCTGAGGGCAGGTTAACCGGCGCCGCCGTCCGGGGGGAACAGTATGGTCACGCGGCCCGCCTATCGCCCCGCCGCGGCCCTTGACCTTCCCCCGCGCCCCGTGCTGTCTCCGCCCACGATCCAGCACGCATGAGGACCCCATGGCCGAGTTTCTTGCCTTCACCGATGGCGCCTGTTCCGGCAATCCCGGCCCCGGGGGCTGGGGCGTCCTGCTGCAGGCCCGCGAAGGCGAGACGGTGCTGAAGGAACGCGAGCTGAAGGGCGGCGAGGCCAATACCACCAACAACCGGATGGAGCTGCTGGCCGCGATCAACGCCCTCGACTCCCTGGGTCGCCCGACCGAGATCACCATCTACACCGACAGCCAGTACGTGAAGAACGGCGTGACCGGCTGGATCCATGGCTGGAAGAAGAACGGCTGGAAGACCGCCGCCAAGAAGCCGGTGAAGAACGCCGAGCTGTGGCAGGCGCTGGACGAGGCGGCGAAACGCCACCAGGTGACCTGGAAATGGGTCAAGGGCCACGCCGGCCACCCGGAAAACGAACGCGCCGACGCGCTGGCCCGTGCGGGCATGGCCCCCTACAAGGGCTGAACAGCCCGTCGCGCGCCCGTTTTGATCAGAGCTTCGTTTCGTAGTCCGACACCAGCAGGTGCAGCGGCTCGGCGTCTTCCTCGATGGTGGAAAACCGCCCGATCGGCGCCTCGAAGATGTTGTCGGTGCGGTCGTCGTTGACGGTCGAGACCTCGCCGATGCAGACACGTCCGCCCTCACCCCAGAAGGCATGCCAGATGTCCGGGGTCAGGGTCACGCTTTCGCCCGGCATCAGCTTCAGGTGCCCGCCCGCCGGCAGGGTCCGCCACAGCCCGTCGGTCATCACCCGCACCTCGGCCTCCAGATCGATCCCCTCGGGGCCGTCCGTCCACAGCTCCAGCACCAGCGGCGCGCCGCCGCGGTTGATGATGTCCTCGGTCTTCACGATGTGGCGATGCATGGGAGAGATCTGGTGGTCGTCGGAAATCAGCAGCTTCTCGGCATAGACCCGGCCGCCCTTGGGGTTGCCCAGGTCGCCCGCGTTGCCGTTGCGCAGGGTGAACAGGAACAGACCCAGCGTGTCATAATGCCCGTCGCCGTAATCCGTCACGTCCCAGCCCAGACCCTGTTCGACGATCAGCCCGGCCTCGGCCTTGCGGGCGCGGAAGTCGCCTGGCGACCAGTAGGCGAAGGGCGGCAGGGTGAAACCGTACTGTCGGAAGAAGGCATCGCCCTCGCGGATCAGTTCGTTGATCTCGGAACGCAGCATCTCAACCTCCCAGAATGGTGCCAGTGGCAAGCGCATTGCCGCGCAGGAAGACATCAGCCGCCTGCGCCCCCTTGCCGGCCCGTTGCAGTTTCAGCAGTTCGACCGCACCCGCGCCACAGGCCACGACCAGGCGGTCGTCGGCGCGCAGCACCTCGCCCGGGGCGCCATGACCCTCGGCCAGGCGCGAGGCCAGGAGCTTCAGGCGCTGCCCGTCGTGATCCACCCAGGCGCCGGGGAAGGGGGAGAGGCCGCGGATCTGCCGGTCCACCCCCTCGGCGGGCTGGGTGAAATCCACCCGCGCCTCGGCCTTGTCGATTTTCGAGGCATAGGTCACGCCCTCCTCGGGCTGGGCCTCGGGCACCAGCTTGGGCAGACGATCGAGCGCCTCGACGATCATTCGCGCACCCATCACGGACAGGCGGTCGTGCAGCTCGGAGGTCACCTCCTCGGCCCCGATGGGGGTCGCCTCGCGTAGCAATACGGGGCCGGTGTCCAGTCCCGCTTCCATCTGCATGATGCAGATGCCGGTCTCGGCATCACCCGACAGGATCGCGCGGTGAATGGGGGCGGCGCCGCGCCAGCGCGGCAGAAGGCTGGCGTGGATGTTCAGACAGCCGTGTTTCGGCGCATCCAGCACCGGCTGCGGCAGGATCAGACCATAGGCCACGACCACCGCCATATCCGCCTGCAACGCGGCGAACTCGGCCTGTTCCGCCTTGCCCTTCAGGCTGATCGGGTGGCGCACCTCCAGCCCCAACTCGGCCGCGCGGGCATGGACGGGGGTGGGCCGGTCCTTCTTGCCGCGCCCGGCGGGCCGGGGCGGCTGGCAGTAGACGCAGGCAATGTCATGCCCGGCGGCGACCAGCGCCTCCAGCACCGGCACCGAAAACTCGGGCGTTCCCATGAAGATCACGCGCATCGCCTGCCCCTTCACCTTGTTTCCAAATACTCAGATCCGACAGCGCCCGCAGGCGCCGTCATCGCAGTTTCGCGGCCTTGCGCAGCAGCATGTCCCGCTTCACCTTGCTCAGCCGGTCGAAATACATCTTCCCCGCCAGGTGGTCGATCTGGTGCTGGACGCTGGTCGCCCAGAGACCGACGAAATCCTTCTCCTCGATCTCGCCCGCCTCGTTGAGGAAGCGCACGGTGACGGCGCGCGGGCGTTTGATCTTGGCGGAGACGCCGGGCAGGTTCGGGCTGGCCTCTTCATGCTCGCGCAGCTGGACCGAGGCATGCAGCACCTCCGGGTTCGCCATGCGCACGGCCTTGCCCCGCTCCTCGGAGGCATCGATGACCGCCAGGCGCAGCATCACGCCGATCTGGTTGGCGCCCAGACCCACGCCCGGCATCGCCTCCATCGTGTCGATCATGTCGTCCCAGGTGGCGCGGATCTCGTCGGTGATTTCCGTGACATCGGCGGCGGGGGTGCGCAGCCGCTTGTCGGGCCAGGGAATGCAGGTGCGGGCGGTCATGCGCCGGCCTCCTCATAGGCGCGCAGAACCTCGGCGCGATGGTCGGGGGAGAGGTAGTCCAGGTAGACGCGCCCCTCCAGGTGGTCGAACTCATGCTGGGCGCAGACAGCCTCGAAGCCCGACAGTTCCGCCTCGTGCAGGGCCCAGTCGGCATCATGCCAGCGCATGCGCACCCGCGCCGGGCGCGGCAGGCTGGCCACCACCCCGGGGATCGACAGGCACCCCTCCTCATGGGTCGCGATCTCGTCCGAGCGCCAGAGGATCTCGGGGTTCACGCAGGCGCGCGGGCTGCGCGGCCCCTCTTTCCAGGTGCAATCCATGACGAAGACGCGTTTCAGCACGCCGACCTGCGGCGCGGCCAGGCCGCGACCGGGGGCGTCGTACATGGTCTCGAACATATCGGACAGCAATGCGCCCAGATCGGTCCCCTGCTCCACCGTTTCCGCCGCCGTCTTCAGCGTCGGATCGGGCCAGCGCAGGATCTCCATCACGGCCATCAGCCGCGCGCCCGCTCACGTTTGAGCTTCTGGCTCTTGCGGGTGATCATCTGGCGGCGCATCGGGCTGAGGTAGTCGATGAACAGCTTGCCATCCAGGTGGTCGATCTCGTGCTGTACGCAGGTCGCCCAGAGCTTGTCGAAGGTCTCTTCGCAGGCGTTGCCGTCGCGGTCCATCCAGCGCACCGTCACCTCGGCAGGGCGGGTCACCTCGGCATATTGCTCGGGGATCGACAGGCAGCCCTCCTCGTAGGAGCTGGTCTCGTCCGAGCTGGCCACCACCTCGGGGTTCAGCATCACGAGCGGGCGCGGCGTCTCGCCCTCTTCCTTCACGCAGTCCAGCACGATCAGGCGCTGCAGTAGACCGATCTGCGGCGCGGCCAGGCCGATGCCGGGCGCGTCATACATGGTTTCCAGCATGTCGTCGGCCAGCTTGCGCAGCTCATCCGAGCTGTCCTCAAGCGGGGCTGCGACCTTTTTCAGGCGCGGATCGGGATGGATCAGGATAGGGCGTTTCATGGGGCCGATCTAAGCGATGCCTTGCGTTTGCGCAACTCCGCCGCGCGGGGCGGACCGCGAAGGGATCAGGGGAGCAACTTGCCCGGGTTCAGGATGCCATTGGGGTCCAGCGCCGCCTTGATCGCCCGCATGGCGGCCAGCGCCCCCGGGTCCTTACGGCGGGCCATCGTCGTCAGCTTCAGCTTGCCGATGCCATGCTCGGCCGAGAAGGAGCCGCCCAGCTCCGCCACCACGTCCTCGATCCCCTCGACCAGCACGTCCTTCTGCGCCGGGTCCGTGGGGAAAATAGTGTAGTGGACGTTGCCGTCACCCAGGTGGGCCACGACCGAGGTTTCCGCCTTGGGATCCATCCGTGCCAGCGCCGCATCGGCCCGGTCGAGGAAATCGCCCATCCGGTCCACCGGCACCGCCACGTCCATGATGATCTGATTGGGGCGCAGGCCGGCCACCTCGCTGGCGGCCTCGCGGATCGCCCACATCTCCCGGCGCTGCTGCTCGGAGCTGGCGATGACAGCGTCGTCGACCTCGCCCGCCTCCAGCATTCCGCCCAGCACCTCTTCGAGGTAGCTGGCAATCGGCATCTGACCGTCCGGACCGGGGGTATAATCCCGCGGGCTCAGCGCGCCGATCTCCAGCAGGATGTTGACCTTGTGCGCCTCCTCGAAGGGGCGGCGGGTCTCGGGGCGCATGGCCTGGTAGTCGGCCAGGTAGGTGTCGGGCATGTACTCGAAGGCCTCGACGGCGCCGCCGGTGACCTCCTGCAGCCGGTTCAGCAGCGACAGCGCCGGATCCAGCGCCTTCAGCCCCACCATGGCGGTGACATAGGCGCCGGGCTTGGGCATCAGCCGCACCACGGCGCCGGTGATGATCCCCAGCGTGCCCTCGGCCCCGATCAGCAGATGCCGCAGGTCGTAGCCGGAGTTGTTCTTGTGCAGGTTCTGCATCAGGTCGATCACCGTGCCGTCGGCCATCACCGCCTCGATGCCCAGCACCAGGTCGCGGGTATTGCCGTAACGCAGCACATTGGACCCGCCCGCATTGGTGGACAGCGCGCCACCGATCATGGCCGATCCGCGCGCGCCGAAGAACAGCGGGAAGATCAGCCCCTCGGCCTCCACCGCCTCGTGCAGGTTGGCCAGGATCACGCCGGCCTCGACCACGGCGGACCGTGCGCCGGTGCGGATCTCGCGGATACGATTCATCCGCTCCATGGAAATCACCAGGCTGCCCTCGCCCTGGCCACCGCCGGCCATGCCGCTGCGCCCGCCCAGGGGGGTGACCACCGTGCCGGTCTCATGCGCCAGCTTCATCAGCGCCGAGACCTCCTCGGTGCTGGCGGGGCGCACCACCGCAAGGGGGGCCTCGAACCGCTCATGGGCCCAGTCCCAGCCATAGGGTTCCGCCTCTGCCCCGGTCAGCACGTGGGCCGCCCCGACGATTTCCTGCAGCTTCTCGATCATGGTCACTCCGCTCTTGCGCGGCGCATATTGGCCCTCCCGCGGGGGAAGGACAAGCGGGTCGCCCGGGGCGCGAAAAACCTCGATTTTTGCGCTTGACCTGTCCGGGGCGCTATCTTAGGAAGCGCCACGGTTTGGCGGAGTAGCTCAGTTGGTTAGAGCAGCGGAATCATAATCCGCGTGTCGGGGGTTCAAGTCCCTCCTCCGCTACCAGACCTTCCCCTGAAAATTCGACGACATGACGCGGCGCAGCGATGCGCCTGCCTGTTTTCCGTGCGCTGGATCAGCCCAGCTCCATCGTCGCGATGGCCTGAAGGGTCGTGCCCGCCTGCGGCGCCGGGCCGCGATACATGCGGGCGGTGGCGAAGGTCGGTGCGAACCCGAGGGTTTGCAGCTGCGCCGCCAGGTCCGCGCTGGCCTCGGGCAGGTCGATCATCACTTCCGGCGTGGCCTCGGCCCCGTCGGGCGCCGCCGCCAACGCCGCGCGGGCCAGCCGCAGGGCGGCCTCGGCATCGGGCGCGATCACCGGCCCGATCTTGATCCCCTCGCGGCACAGCCGGGCGGTGGCGACGCCACAGATCGCGCCCTCGGCCTCAAGCACGACGCTCCACCGGGTCTGGTCCGGCGCCAGCCAGGCCGACAGGAACGCCGGGCGGGCATAGCCGTTGGCGGCTTCGTCCAGCGCGGCGAGAGCCGCGGAATCGCCCTCGCGCAGCGGACGCACATCCGGGTCCGCTACCGCGTCCAGTGCACCACTGTAGCGCGTCGTGCTGCCGGCCAGGGCAAAGCCCGATTTCGCATAGTTCGCCTGCTGCGCCGCCACCCCGTCCAGCCCGACGGTGCGACCGCCCGCGTGGGCCAGCGCATGCTGCCACAGGGCATAGCCGATCCCCTGCCCGCGATGGTCGGGACGGCAGAGGTAGAGGCCCAGGAAGGCGATGTCGTCGGAATGGTTCACGACCGAGATGGCGGCCACGGGCGCGCCCTCGACCTCTGCCACGAAGAATCCCTGCGGGTCGGCGGCGCGAAAAGCCGCCGCATCGCCCAACCCGGGGTTCCAACCTTCGGCGGCGGCCCAGTCCAGCATCAGGGCCACATCGGCGGCTGTGGCGACACGCATCACCGAACTCATGTCAGCGCCTCGCGCAGCGATCCGGGGGCCGACAGCTGGTTGCGCAGATCCAGCGACGACACGAGATCCAGCAGGTGGCTTTTCATCAGCTCTTCCGCCTGCGGACCGTCATGGGCGGCCAGGGCGGCGATCAACGCATCATGGGCGTGGCTTTCGCACATCGCCATCCGGCGACGCCAGTACAGCGCGATGATCAGCGACGACCGCGAGACGAGCTGGGCGATGAAGGCGGCGATCGTCTCCTGGTCGGCGATCCGCGCGATCTCGATATGAAAGAGGCCCGACAGATGCAGCGCGCGGCCATTGTCGCCGGCGGCCAGCGCAGCATGCTCGGCCTCGATATGGGCGCGCAGTTTCTCGACATCCTCGGGCGTGCAGCGCGCGGCGGCGGAATGGGCCGTGCGCGGCTCCAGCAAGGCACGGGCCTCGAAGACCTCGCGCGCCTCGCGCAGGGTGGGCTGGGCGACGAAGGCGCCCCGGTTGCGCTTGTGCTCCACCAGTTTCAGGTGCGACAGCGCCTGCAGGGCGGCGCGGATCTGGGTGCGGCTGACCCCGTAGATCTCCGCCAGGTCATCCTCGCCCAGCTTCGACCCCGGCGGCAGGCGATGTTCGTGAATCGCCTTTTCCAGCGCGCTTGCCACGCTCTCGATTGTGCCGCTCTGGCTTTGCTTCTTCGTCATCGTCCCAACTTTCATGACCATCGGGACACTACTGCACAGCCGCCCGAGAGCAAGCGAATCACCACCCGGACCATGTGTCGACAGGATTGTATGCAATCTTGCATTCATTTTTGCGCACAGACGCCGTAGAACCGCCCATTCCTTGAGCAGAGTCTGTTTTCGCCCCGACCGCCCTCCGGAAAGACCTGACAGCGGACCCTGGCCGTGACCAGCGTGAGACAGGACAGCGACCAGAGGGCTTCATGGCACGCAGCAACCAACTCGAACTTGTGCAACTGACGAAACGCTACGGCGAGACGGTGGCGGTGGATGATGTCACCCACGCCTTCCCCGCCGGCGCCTACGTCTGCCTGCTGGGCCCCTCGGGCTGCGGCAAGTCGACGACGCTGCGGATGATCGCCGGACATGAAGAGGTGACCGAGGGCTCGATCCTGCTGGACGGCTTCGACATCTCCGACCTGCCGCCGGCGCGCCGCGGCACCGCGATGATGTTCCAGAACTACGCGCTGTTTCCGCATCTGAACGTGCGCGACAACGTCGCCTTCTCCCTGCGGATGAAGGGCGTGGACAAACCCACCCGCCACAAGCGCGCCAACGAGCTGCTGGAGCTTGTGGACATGGGCCGTTTCGCCGACCGGCTGCCGGCGCAGCTGTCGGGCGGCCAGCAACAGCGTGTCGCCCTGGCCCGCGCGCTGGTCACCGACCCCAAGGTCCTGCTGCTGGACGAGCCGCTGTCGGCGCTCGACCCCTTCCTGCGCATCCGCATGCGCGCCGAGCTGAAGAAGCTGCAGCGCGAGCTGGGCATTCCCTTCGTCCACGTCACCCACGGCCAGGACGAGGCCCTGGCGCTGGCGGACGAGGTCGTGGTGATGAACAACGCCGTGATCGAACAGGCCGGCCCCGCGCGCGAGGTCTTCAACGCACCCCGCACCGAATTCGTGGCCCGCTTCATGGGCGGCCACAACGTGATCGCCACGCCCCAGGGCAAGGTGGCCTTCCGCGCCGATGGCGTGCGCCTGGCCGGCCCCGACGCGGGCCTGCCCGCCACCGTCACGGCCGTCGAATACCAGGGCGCCAGCGTCGCCCTGACCGCCGCCACCGAAAGCGGCGAGGAGCTGCTCGCGCTGCTGCCCGAGGAAGATTTCTTCGCGGCACCGAAATCTCCGGGAGAGGCCGTGCGCCTGTCCTGGGACGAAGGACGGGCCAACCGTCTTCAAGCCTGATCAACGACAATCCAACGGGGAGTTACCACCATGTCGAAGATGAGATACAGCCGCCGCACCATCCTGAAAGGCGGCGCCGCGGCAGCCGCCGCCACCGCCCTTCCGGCCCCGATGATCTGGGCGCAGGAGATCAAGGACATCACCCTGCGCCAGTTCGGCACCGGCGTGTCGAACCTCAACGACGTGGCGCAGAAGGTGAAGGAAGACCTGGGCTTCACCCTGGAGATGACCGCGCTGGACTCCGACAGCGTGACGCAGCGCGCGGCGACCCAGCCCGACAGCTTCGACATCGCCGACATCGAATACTGGATCTGCAAGAAGGTCTGGCCGACCGGCAACCTGCAGGCCATGGATGTCTCGAAGATCGCCAACTACGACAAGATCGTCGGCATCTTCAAGGACGGCAAGCTGACGCCCGACAGCGAGATCGCCCAGGGCACCGCGCCGCACACCGTGGGCTTCATCCCCGAACCCGGCGCCACCACCTTCGCCGATGAACAGACCAACTGGATGACCCTCATCCCGACGATCTACAACGCTGACACCCTGGGCATCCGTCCCGACCTGATCGGCCGTCCGATCAACACCTGGGCCGAGCTGCTGAACCCAGAATTCAAGGGCAAGGCCTCGATCCTCGACATCTCCTCCATCGGCATCATGGACATGGCCATGGTCTGCGAGGCGATGGGAGAAATCACCTACGGCGACAAGGGCAACATGACCCGCGAGGAGATCGACGCCACCTTCGCCATCTTCACCGAAGCCAAGCGCGCCGGCCAGTTCCGGGCCTTCTGGAAGACCTTCGACGAAAGCGTCAACCTGATGGCCTCGGGCGAGGTGGTGATCCAGTCCATGTGGTCGCCCGCCATCACGGCCGTGAAATCGCGCGGCATTCCCTGCGTCTACCAGCCGCTGAAAGAGGGCTACCGCTCCTGGGGCGGCGGCATCGGCCTGTCCTCCTCCCTGTCCGGGATGGAGCTGGATGCAGCCTACGAATACATCAACTGGTATCTGTCCGGCTGGGTCGGCGGCTACCTGATGCGCCAGGGCTACTACTCGGCCGTGCCGGAGACCTCCAAGGACTACATGTCCGAGAACGAGTGGGGCTACTGGTTCGAGGGCAAGGAAGCCACCGACGTCATCACCTCGCCCACCGGCGACACGCTGGCCCAGGCCGGCGAGGTCCGCGATGGCGGCTCCTTCGAGGAACGCATGGGCTCCGTCGCCTGCTGGAACGCCGTGATGGACGAAAACCAGTACATGGTCCGCAAGTGGAACGAGTTCATCGCCGCCTGACCCCATTGCGGGCGGTTCCCTTCCTGTCCGCCCGCAACGCCGTGGCCGGGTCCCTCGGGACCCGGCCCATCCGCCCCGCCTGACCCTGCCCCAATGAACGGACCGACCGGATCATGACCGACCTGACCGGAGACACCCCACCGCCCGAAACCACCGCCGCCCCGAAACGGGCCGGCCACGGGCTGGGCGCCAATCTTCTGGGCTGGCTGCAGGCCGCGCCCCTGACCGTGATCCTGGCAGGCTTCCTGGTGGCGCCGATCATCATGATCGTCATCGTCAGCTTCTGGGGCGCGACCGAGTTCTCGATCTACCCCGCCTTTCAGTTCGACAACTACGAGTTCCTCTTCGGATCGCCGGTGACCTACCGGGTCTTCCTGGCGACCTTCAAATACGCGCTGATCACCTGGGCGCTGACCCTGTCCATCGGGTTCACCGTGGCCTATTTCCTGGCTTTCCACGTGCGCAGCCAGACCATGCAGATCGCGCTGTTCCTGCTCTGCACCATCCCGTTCTGGACCTCGAACATCATCCGCATGATTTCCTGGATCCCCTTCCTGGGGCGCAACGGCATCGCCAACCAGACCCTGCAGGACTGGGGGCTGATCGACGCGCCGCTGGAATGGCTGCTTTACTCCGACTTCTCGGTGATCCTGGCCTTCGTGCACCTCTACACGCTCTTCATGGTGGTGCCGATCTTCAACACCATGATGCGGATCGACAAATCCCTGCTGGAGGCGGCGCGCGACAATGGCGCCAGCGGTTTGCAGACCCTGCGCCACGTGATCCTGCCGCTGACCAAGCCGGGCATCATGATCGGCACGATCTTCGTCGTCACCCTGGTCATGGGCGACTTCATCACCGTTCGTTTCATGTCGGGCAGCCAGAAGGCCAACGTGGGCCGGCTGATCTCCAACGACATCGCGCTGCTGCAATACCCCTCGGCCGCAGCCACCGCCGTGGTGCTGCTGGCCACCGTCCTGATCATCATCGCGGTGCTGCTGCGCTTCGTGAACATCCGCAAGGAGCTTTGACATGGAAAAGCGCACCACCAGCTTCTACGTCCTGGCGGCCTTCTTCGCCCTCTTCGTTCTCTTCCTCTACGGGCCGACGATCACCATCGGCATCCTGTCGTTCCAGGGGCCGCAGGGCGGGCTGACCTTCCCGATGAACGGGGTCTCGCTGCACTGGTTCCGCGACCTGTTCCAGGAACAGGCCGTGGGCGACATCTGGGGCGCCTTCCGCCGCAGCCTGGCCCTGGGCCTGATGGTCATGGTCAGCACGGTCGTCATCTCGGTCATGGCCGGCCTCGCGTTCCGCAAGCGGTTCAAGGGCTCGGGCGTGCTGTTCTACCTTGCCATCACATCGCTGGTGATCCCCTCGATCCTGATCTCGCTGGGCGTCGGGCTGATCTTCAACCAGCTGGGGTTCAAGGTGCACTGGGCCACCTCCGGCTTCGGGTCGCAACTGACCTGGACGCTGCCCTTCGGCCTGCTGATCATGTTCGCCGTCTTCAACCGCTTCGACCGCAGCTACGAGGAAGCGGCCCGCGACCAGGGCGCCACCGCCTGGCAGACGATCCGCCACGTGGTCCTACCGATCATCGCGCCCTCGCTGATCGGGGTCGCGCTCTTCGGCTTCACCCTCAGCTATGACGAGTTCGCCCGCACCCTGCTGACCTCGGGCAGCTACAACACCCTGCCGCTGGAGATCTTCGGCATGACCACCAACGTGACAACGCCGGTGATCTATGCCCTCGGCACGCTGACCACGCTGTTTTCGCTGCTGATCATCGGGGCGTTCCTGCTGGCCGCCTGGATCATGGGCAAGCGCCGGGCGCGGGCCGGGTCCGATGCGGGCCAGGGTGTCTGAGGGGCGGCGATGAAACTAGTCTACATCAACCCAAATGCCACCGCTTCGATGACCCGGGCGATCGTGGACGAGGCCCGCGCGGCCCTGCCGGATGCCGAGATCATCGGCGTCACCAACACCGACGGCCCGCCCGCCATCGAAGGCCCCGAGGACGGGGACCGCGCCGTGCCCGGCGTGCTGGGCCATGTGCGCGCGGCCGCCGACGCGGATGCCATCGTCATCGCCTGTTTCGACGACACCGGCCTGGACGAGGCGCGCCAGGTTGCCCCCTGCCCCGTGCTGGGCATCGGCCAGGCCGCCTATCAGATGGCCAGCCTGCTGGGCGCGCGGTTCTGCGTCGTCACCTCGCTCGCCGTGTCGATCCCCGTGATCCGCGCCAATATCGAGGCGCGCGGCTTCTCCGGCGGCTGCGCCGGGGTGGAGGCCAGCGGCCTGCCCGTGCTGACCATAGACGAGGCCAGCGAAGAGACCCGCGGGCAGCTGTCCGACAGCATCCGCCGCGCCCATGCCGACACCGGCGCCCAGGCGGTGGTGCTGGGCTGCGCCGGCATGGCGCCCCTGCGCGCCGACCTGCAACGGCGCAGCGGCGTGACCCTGATCGACGGGGTGGCGGCCTCGGCCCACCTGGCGCGGGCGGCGGCGGATTTCCTCGCCGGTGCAGCGACGGCAGCGGAGGGCTAGAACGACCGGGTCATCAACCGCCCGAAGGGCAGATGGCCCGTGTCTTGGCCCGCCAGCCGCAGCATGTGCCACAACAGCACCTGGTTGCTGGTCAGCACCGGCACGCCCAGCTCCGCCTCCAGCGGGGCGACAAGGTGCAGCGCCCGCAGGTTGGTGCAGGACAGGAAGACCGCATCGCAGGGCGCCTGGGCCACCACGTTGCGGATCCCCGCGGCGATCGAGGCGCCGTCGATGCGCGCCACGCGCAGGTCATCGCGTTCCTCCATCGAGCCGAAGCCCGCGATCTCCATCCCGGCCGCCTCCAGCTTGGTCCGCATCGCCTGCGACACCTCCGGCAGGTAGGGCGTGACAAAGCCGATACGCCGGGCGCCAAGAGCCTGCATCGCGGCAATCGCCGCCACCAGCGGGTTGGTCACATGCCGCACCTGCGTGCCGGCCCTGACCGCCGCCTCCACCCGGTCCGACCCGATGGAGGTCGCCCCAGAGGTGCAGGCATAGCCCACCACGTCATAGCCGCGCTCATCCGGCAGCAGTGAGGCCGAGCGCGGGATCTCCGCCTCCATCAGGGCCAGACCCGCCATCGTCACATGGGGCTGGCACGGCACCCGGCTGACGTAATGGGCCAGCCCGTCGCCCGCCAGCATCTGCCGCGCCTCGCCCTCCACCGTCTCATCGGTGCGCAGCACGATCAGGCCGAAGGTGGCCCGGTGGCCCAGAGGCGGGCCGAGGGTGAAATGCAGCTTGGTCACGCGCCCCACTCCAGCTCGGGCAGATCCTGCGGCGCGCGCGGGGTCAGCCATTCCACGCGATCCTCGCGGATCACGATGTTTTCCTCCTGCACCATCATCCGCCCCGGCCCCAGCACCAGGGAGGGTTCCAGGGTCAGGACAATGCCCGCGCGCAGCTCCGTCTCATCCGCCGGGATCAGCGAGGGCGGCTCCGTCAGGCGCATGCCGAGGCCGTGGCCCAGCCGCCCGGTCACCGGACCGGCGTTGTGGCGTGCCAGCAGGGGCAACATGGCCGCATGCAGGTCACAGGCCCGCGCGCCGGGCCGCGCCGCCTCCGCCGCCCGTTCGGTCGCCTCCCACAGGATGCGGTGCGCGGCGCGCAGCTCCTCGCTGGCCGGGCCGACCGACCAGTTGCGATCGAAGTCGCAGAAATAGCCGTGGCGCACCGCGCCGGTGTCCAGCATCACCAGATCGCCGGGCGTCAGCGGCCGGTCATGGGCGGGGGAGATCACGTCGCCATAACCGCCCTGCGCCGCGCCGCCCGCCAAGTAGGACACCCAGTCGGCGCCTTCCTCCAGCAGCAGCCCCTGGAAGCAGCGGAACAGCTGCGCCAGCGTCACTCCCGGGCGCGCCACCTCCGGCACCCGGCTGAAAGCGCGACCGCCGATGTCGCAGATCCGCCGGATCAGGGCGATCTCGGCCTCGCTCTTCACCATCTGCAAGTCGCGCAACAGCGGCGAGGCATCGACGCGCGGCCGGTCCGCCAGGATCAGGGTCAGCCGTTCCCAATCGGCCAGCGGCATGCGCAGCACGCTTTCGCGGCCCATGGGCACACCGATGCGGCCGCCGGGCGGCACCAGCTTCACCAGCGTCTCAGCCAGCAGGCCCACCCCGTCATCGGCATAGTCGGGCGCGTCCCAGCTGCGGATGTCGGTGATCCAGCTTTGCCCCATCAGTTCGGCGCCAATGGCGGGGATCACCGCCACCGGCACGCCCGTCGCGGGCAGCACCAGGAACCAGGGCCGCGTCGGGCTTTCCCAGAATCGGGTCAGGAAGCCGGTGAAATAGCGCACGTCGGGCTCCGAAGTCAGCAGCAGTGCCGCGATGCCCTGCGCCGCCATGGCCTGCTGTGCGCGGGCGGTGCGACTTCGGTACTCGGCGACAGGCAGGGATGCGGCGGCAGGCAAGGCGGGTCTCCGGTTGGCAAGGGGCTCCGGCGGATCATCGCAGAAAGCCCTGAGGCGATCAGAGCATTCGATGGGGCGCCAGTGACAGGATTATGCGCCGAAACCGGGTCCGGCTGTCGCACGCACGTCCCGAAATCCTGCAAAATGCCCCCATGATGATCGAAACGCCCTCCCCGACCTCGCCCCGTACGCCGGGTTTCCGCACCAGCCCCGCGCGCCCGCTGGCCCTGCTGGCCCGCTGTCCGGCCCATGTCCCCACACCACTGCGCGAGGCATCCGGGCTGGCGGCGCGGCTTGGCCTCGACCAGCTCTGGATCAAGGACGAAAGCCCGCGCATGGGCCTGGGCAGTTTCAAGGCCCTGGGCGGTGCCTTCGCCGTGGCACAGATGATCCTGGACCGCGCGGGCACAGATGACCCGATTGATCCGCAGGCCCAGGCCGTGGCACGCGACATGACCTTCATCACCGCCAGCGCGGGCAACCACGGGCTGTCGGTGGCCGCCGGCGCCCGCGTCTTCGGCGCCCGGGCCAGGATAGTCCTGTCGGCCAGCGTGCCGCAGGCCTTCGCCCGCCGGATCGAGGCCATGGGCGCCGAGGTGATCCGCGTCGACGGCAGCTACGAGGACAGCGTGGCCGAGGCGATGCGCCTGGCCGAGGCGCAGGGCTGGATCCACCTGGCCGATGGCTCCTGGCCCGGCTACACCGCCGCGCCGGCACTGATCATGGAAGGCTACACCGTGCTGGCCGAGGAATGCCGCGCCGCCTTCGCCGCCCGGGGCCAGTGGCCCACCCACGTTTTCCTGCAGGCCGGCGTCGGCGGGCTGGCCGCCGCCACCGCCGCCCATATCCGCGAAAGCTGGGGCCAACAGCCCGAGATCATCGTGGTCGAACCCGAGGCCGCCCCCTGCCTGTTGCGCAGCGTCGCGGCGGGGGCGCTGACCCGGGCCGAGGGGCCGGTCTCCGCCATGGGGCGGCTGGATTGCAAGGACGCCTCGCTGCTGGCCTATCAGACGCTGCGCCATGACGCCGACCGCTTCGCCACCGTGACCGAGGATCAGGCGGCGCAGGCCGTGACCCTGCTGGCCGAGGGGGCGGGGCTGGCCACCACCCCAAGCGGAGCCGCGGGGCTGGCGGCGCTGCTGGCCGCCGACCTGCCCGCACAGTCGCGCGCGCTGGTCATCCTGTCGGAAGGGCCAGAGGACTGAGGCCTAGTCCTCCAGCGGCACGTCCAGGCTGACCTTGGAGCGGTCCATCACCACCGAGGTACGGAATCGTTTCACGTTGCTGTCGTCGAAGAACAGCCGATGGGTCAGCGCCTGGTAGTCGTCCATGTCGCGCGCCAGGGCGATCAGGGCGAAATCCGCGTCGCCGGTGATGTAGTAGCACTGCTGCACCTGCGGCTCGTCCCGGACCTTGCGGCGGAAGGCATCCAGCTGGTCGATGCGTTCGCGCTCCAGCTCCACCAGGATGACGAAGGACATGGGGAAGCCCAGAGCGGCGGGCGACAGCTGTGCCACGTCGGCGGCGATCACCCCCTCGGCCTTCATCGCCCGGATGCGCCGCTGGACCGTGGCGACGGAGACCCCGGCCTCGGCGGCGATGGTTTCCAGTCGCTCACGGGCGTTGGCCTGCAGCATCGACAGGATGGTGCGATCGGA
Organism: Pseudooceanicola marinus; assembly: GCF_020177265.1. Lineage (GTDB taxonomy): Bacteria > Pseudomonadota > Alphaproteobacteria > Rhodobacterales > Rhodobacteraceae > Pseudooceanicola > Pseudooceanicola marinus_A. Next base: position 178,763 of record NZ_JAIVMC010000004.1, on the reverse strand, counting down.
GGGGGCGATATCCATAGCGACCGGTTTCCTTCACGTTTCGACGGATGGGTGACCGAATTTCTCACGATCCGCCACATATGATAAGCCCAAACCGCAGATTTCCCCGCTATCCTGCCCACAAGCCTCAGACGACCGGAGCCCGACATGACCGATCTTGCCGCCCTCGACCGCCGCATGCGCGCCTGGCGTCACGACCTGCACGCCCATCCCGAGTTCGGCTTCGAGGAACACCGCACCGCCCGGCTGGTCGCCGATGAACTGCGCGCCCTGGGGCTGGAGGTGACCGAGGGTGTCGGCGGCACCGGCGTCGTGGGCACCCTGCGCCGGGGCACGTCGAACCGCGCCATTGCCCTGCGCGCCGACATGGACGCCCTGCGCATCACCGAGGCGACGGGCGCGCCGCATGCATCCACCCGGGAGGGGCTGATGCACGCCTGCGGCCATGACGGGCACACGGCGATGCTTCTGGGCGCCGCGCAGCTGCTGGCGGCGCAGGAGGATCTGGAGGGCACGGTGCAGTTCCTCTTCCAGCCGGCGGAGGAATGGGGGCGCGGGGCGCAGGCGATGCTGGATGACGGGCTGCTGACCCGCTTTCCCTTCGATGAGGTCTATGGGCTGCACAACATGCCGGGCCTGCCCGTCGGCCATTTCGCCACCCGGGTGGGGCCGATCATGGCCGCCGAAGATGTCTTCGAGATCATTCTGCAGGGTCAGGGCGGCCATGCCTCCGCCCCGCACCTGGGGGCCGAGGTGATGGTGCCGGCCTGCCAGCTGGTGCTGGCGTTGCAGAGCATCGTCGCGCGCCGCCTCGATCCGGCGGAGACTGCGGTGGTTTCGGTGACCGAGATCGTGACCGATGGCACCCGCAACGCCCTGCCGGGACAGGCCCGGATCCTGGGCGACGCCCGCAGTTTCCGCCCCGAGGTCTCCGCCCGGATCGAGACGGAGATGCGCCGCATCGCGGAGGGCACCGCCCGGCAATTCGGCCTGTCGGTCGAGGTGGGCTATGCGCGGGAATTCGTCGCCACGATCAATGATGCGGACGCCACCCGCGCCTTTGCCGAAGCGGCCGGCGCGGTCTCGACCCATGTGGCGGCGGACAGTGCCCCGATCAGCGCATCAGAGGATTTCGCCCGCTTCCTGGCGCATGTGCCGGGCTGCTTCGCCTTTCTGGGCAACGGCACCGCATCGGCCCCGCTGCACGCGGCAAACTATGATTTCGACGATGCGGCGCTGCTGCATGGCGCGCAGCTTTACGCCGCCATCGCGCGGGCGCGCCTGGCGCCCGCCAATAAATGAGATTGCGGCCTACTCGGCCGCCGCCGGTGCATCGGCCCCGCGCCCCGGCGCGACGATGCGCGCGTAGAGGCCGAAGGGCAGGCACCGGCCCAGCTTGGTGAACACCCAGGCGAAGGGCCGCGGGAAGCTGACCTCCCGCGTGCCGGGATTGCGGATCAGGACCATGACGTGGCGCGCCGCCTCTTTCGGATCCATGATCTGCGGCATGGTGAAATCATTCTTCTCGGTCAGCCGGGTGCGGATGAAGCCGGGGTTGGCCACCTGCACATCGACACCGGTGCCCTGCAGATCCAGGTACATATCTTCCCCCAGGTGCCGCAGTGCCGCCTTGCTTGCGCCATAGCCGATGGCACCGGGCAGGCCGCTGAAACCGGCAAGCGAGCCGATCAGGACAACATGGCCCGAGTTCCGCTGCACCCAGCCCGGCACGACCTGACCCAGAAGCCGCAGCGCGCCCATGAAATTCGCTTCGGCGATGGTTTCGGCAACAGCTGCATCCCATTCCTGCGCTGTCATCGGGTCGTACATTCCGACCGAATAGATCAGCCCGTCCGCATGGCGCGCCCGCTCCGCCGCGGAGCAGATCGCGTCGCGGTCCGTCACGTCCAGTGGAAGCACCTCGCTGCCTGGCAATTCCTCCGCCAGTTCCTGAAGCCGCTCTTCGCTGCGCGCCGACAAGATCAGCTTTGCCCCGAGACGGTGCATCTCGCGGGCGACCTCCCGCCCCAATCCCTCGCTGGCACCGACGATCCAGTAAGTCTTGTCATTGATGGGGCGTGCGCGCATCGGCGGCGATCCTTCTGCAGTCCTAGTACCTTGGCCTGACGCAGCCGCCAACACGCGGCGTCGTGCCCTAATCAACGCAGTAGAGCTGCGTGGAGTTTCAAGACGCTTCATATCTGCACCCGGCCCCCCCTGATTAGGGGGTATTCGGCGGATTTCCGCAAACACTTAGGACAGGGCCTCGTACGAATCGAGGTCCTTGAGACCAGGGGGCGACACTTTCTGCGCCAAGCAGCGCAAAGGTTTGGGTTATGCTGCGGACCGACCGAGGGTCTTCGGAGCTCGCTCCATCCCTGCACCGGCATGGGCCAGTTCCACCTGCAGCACCTGGGTCTGCCCTACCTCGAACGACCCCGCACAGATGCCAAGGTAGTAGCGCCAGCTGCGCAGGAAGGCCTCGCCGTAGCCCAGGCGGGCGATCCGTCCGGCCTCGGCATCCATCCGTTCCAACCAGGTACGGCAGGTGCGGGCATAATCCGGCCCGAAGGCGAAGGAATTGCGCAGTTGCAGCCCGGCGCGGGCGGCGGCCTCGCGGATCTGCCCTTCGGACAGCAGCATGCCCCCCGGGAAGGCGTGCTGGCGGATGTAGTCGGACCCCTGCCGATAGGTCGGGAAATAATGGTCGGAGACGGTGATCGCCTGCACCACGGCCCGACCACCTTCCGACAGCCGCGCCTTCAGCGTCTCGAAGAAGGTCGGCCAATAGCGTTCGCCCACGGCCTCGATCATCTCGATCGACACGATGCCGTCGAACTTTCCGTCACTGTCGCGGTAGTCGCGCAGCTGGATGTCGGCCCGCCCGTCGAGCCGCGCATCGGCGTAGCCCTTCTGCGCCGGAGAGATGGTCAGCCCAGTCACGTGCCGGCCCTGCTCGGCGGCGCGTTCGGCAAAGCCGCCCCAGCCACAACCCACCTCCAGCAGCCGCTCACCGCCGCCGACCTTTTCCAGGATGCGGTCGTACTTGCGGTACTGGGCGCGCTCCAGGTCGTCGTCACCGGGGGCGAAGAGAGCCGAGGAATAGGTCATCGACGGGTCCAGCCAGAGCTGGAAGAACTCGTTACCCACGTCGTAATGCGCCTGGATGTTCTTCGACGCGCCGCTTTTGGAATTGGCCCGCAGGATGCGGTCCACCGCGCGGAACTTCAGCGCCTGCCAGGGCCCGGCATAGGCGTAACGGCCGAACTGGTCGAGGTTTTGCAACGCCAGCGCGGTCAGCGCCTCGATCGACGGCGTGTCCCACAACCCGGCCACATAGGCCTCGCCCAGGCCCACGTCACCGCGTGCCAGCGCCGCCGTGACGGCGGCCCAGTCGTTGATCCGGAACTCGGCCTCGATGCCCTCGCGCCCGAAATGGTGGGTCTCGCCCTCCGGCGTGATCACCGTCAGGCGGCCTGTCTCGATCTCTTCGCAGCTGGCCAGGAAGTCACGTTTCACGCGGGACGTAATCAGGGGCATGTCAGGTGATCTCCTCGGTCGGGGGCTCTGGGCGGGTACGGTAGTTTGCGCCTTTCAGCTTCAGACGCAATGCCTGCCAGTAGATCAGGGAAAGAACGCGGGCCCCGCCGAAGGGTCGTCTGAGAGCTGCGCGAAGCAGCCCCCAGGACGTCAACCTACGACGGGGCCCGGCCAAGGTGGCGAACAGGGTCTCCCCTCCCTCTTCGCCGTGGAGGATAAGGATCGAAATCCTCTCCTCTCCCATGTGAAACCGGAAGCTATAGTGACCAGCGATCTCGCGAAAGGGGGAAACGTGAAAGACTTTGGTCGTATGGACAGTGTCGGACTTTTCGATCTCCGCGAATCCCGGCTTGGCGCAGAGGTAGCTGTGGCGATCCCCGAAGGTATTGTTCACCTCGGCGATCACGGCGATCAGGGCGGGATGGCCATCGCGGGTCTCAAAGGCCATCCAGAAGGACACGGGGTTGAAGACCATGCCGAGGAACGACGGCTGGGTCAGTAGCAGCAACTGGTCGACCCGGGTCATGTCCAGCCCCTGCGCCGCCAGCATGCGGCGCACCCAGGGCGCCCCCTCGCCATCGCCGCGCGGCCCGCCGTGGTCGCGGTCCTGCACCGCGGCTAAACCGCGGGCGTTGCGGGCAAACAGGCGTGGGCCGGCCTGGCTGTCCGGATCGATCAGCACGTAATCCACCCCGTAGCGAAAGCTGTGCTCGGCGCTGCCCTTGCGGGCATGGACGGTGGTGCCGGGGATGTGTTCGGGCCAGCGGGTCATGCCACTGCCTGACGACCGGCGGGTTCGGGCAGCGGATCCAGCGCCCGCACCACACGCATGGCGCTGGCAAAGCCGTCCTCGTGGAAGCCGTGGCGCAGCCAGGCGCCAGCGTACCAGGTGGCGTTCTGCCCCTGGATCAGCCCGATGCGGTTCTGCGCCTCCAGGGCGGCGGCGTCGAAGACCGGGTGGCGGAAGGTCTTCTCGTCATAGATCGCCTCCTCGCGCACCGGCACCACCGGGTTGAGGGAAACGAAGAGCGGATCGCTCTCGTCGATATTCTGCAGCTTGTTCATCCAGTAGGTCACGCCAATGGCCTGCTGCCGCTGGCGGGTATCGGCCTTGTAGACCCAGGAGGACCAGCAGGCGCGGCGGCGCGGCATCTGCGCCGCGTCGCAATGCAGCACCGCGTGGTTGTCCTGGTAGCGCACGGCGGACAGCGCCGCCTGTTCTTCCTCGCTGGGCTGCGCCAGCAGGGCCAGTGCCTCGTCCGAATGGCAGGCCAGGATCACCTGGTCGAAGGCCTCGGGCTCCTGCCCCGGGGTCAGGACCTGCGGCACCGGGCCATCCCGGCGGACCGCCTGCACCGGCGCGCCCGTACGGATCGTGACGCCGCGTGCGATCATCGAAGCCTCCAGCCGGCGGACGTATTCCACCGACCCGCCGGAAACGGTCCACCACTGGTGCTGGCCGGTCGTCGACAACAGGGCATGATTGCGGAAGAAGCGGACGAGCGCGGCGGCGGGGAAATCCTCGATCCGGTCGGGAGCGGTGGACCAGATCGCGCCCGAGATGGGCTTCAGGTAATAATCGCGGAACCACGACCCCAGACGCAGGTGGCGCATCAGATCGCCCATCGACATCTCGGGATGGGCGGCCACGACCGCCTCGGCCCTGGCATTGAACCGCAGGATGTCACGCACCATCGCGGCAAACCCGGGTCGCGTCAGATTGCGGCGCTGGCCGATCAGGGCGGCCGGCGTCTGCAGCCCGTATTCCACGCGACCATTGTCGATCGTGGCGCCAAAGCTCATGTCGGAGCGTTCCACCGGCACGTCGAGGTCGCGGAACATCGCGGTCAGATGCGGATAGTTGGCATAGTTAAAGACGATGAAGCCGGTATCCACCGGCTGGTCGCCGCGCTTGCCGGCAATCACCGTGCGGGCGTGGCCGCCCAGGCGCGGCGCGGCCTCGAAAAGGGTCACCCGGTGCTGCGGCGCCAGCCGCCAGGCCGCCGCCATGCCCGAGATGCCGCCACCGATCACGGCGATCCGCTGCGGGCGATTGGAAAGGGCATCGAAGGACATGGGCGCTCCTGGCTGTCGCCGGACGGTCTTTCCGGCGTGTTTCATGGAGGATACGGGCGGCCCGACGGATCGGTTCACATGCGGCGCCAGTTTTTTCGCAGGATTTTTTCGCCGCTTCTGTGATCCGACCCGCCTGCGCCCGCGTATCCTGTCCATGTTGAACCCAGATCCGATGCCTGCGACACTCGACCGGCAACGGCCCGCCCCGATGGCGCGGTCGCCCCGCCGGAACGAAAGACCGCAGGTGGATCAAGACCAGGACCTAACGGAGCAGACGAGCTGGATGCTGGCCGTGCGTGACAATCGGGACCGGGCGGCCTTTGCCCGGCTCTTTGCCCACTTCGCGCCCCGCGTGAAGGGCATGCTGATGCGTTCCGGCATGGGCGCGGCGGCCGCCGAGGATGTGGTGCAGGACGTCATGCTGGCGGTCTGGCACAAGGCGCATCAGTTCGATCCGGCGCGGGCCCAAGTGTCCGGCTGGGTCTACCGCATCGCCCGGAACCGCCAGGTCGACCTGGCGCGCAAGGCCGGGCGCCCCCTGCCCGAGGAGGTCGAGACGGAAACCCCGCCCGAGGCCGACCCGGGCGCGATCCTGGGCCTGGCCCAGGAAGCCGGGGAACTGCGCGCCGCCCTGGCCCGCCTGACCCCGGATCAGCGCGAGGTGATCTCGCGCGCCTACCTGGGCGACCTGACCCACGGCGAGATCCGCGAGGAAACCGGGCTGCCGCTCGGGACGATCAAGTCGCGCATCCGGCTGGGGCTGGAACGCCTGCGCCACGAGTTGAAGGACCTACGACGCGAATGACCAAGATCGCGCATCATATCCCGGACGAAATGCTGGCTGCCTATGCCGCCGGCCGGCTGCCCGCGACCTTCGAGATGATCGTCGCGGCCCATGTGTCGATGTGCGACGCCTGCCGCGCCGCGCTGGAAACCCATGAGATGCTGGGCGGCACCCTGATGGAAACCGCCGCCCCCGCCGCCCCGCTGGAAGGCGACCTGCTGGAACGCACCCTGGCGCAGTTGGACGCCCCGGTTGAGCCCGATGGTGCCGCCCGCACGCCCCCGGCCCGCATGGGCATCTATCCCGGCCCCGTGGCCGAGGCGCTGCACCACGGCCCGCCCCGCTGGCGCGCCGCGGGTGGCGGCGTGCGCCAGCAGATCCTGGCGGAAGACGGCAAGAGCTCCGTTCGGCTGCTCTACATTCCCGGCGGCCAGGCTGTGCCAGACCACGGCCACGGCGGCACCGAACTGACCATGGTGCTGCAGGGCGCCTTCCACGACGAGACCGGCCATTTCGGTCCCGGCGATGTCGAGGTGGCGGACGAAAGCCTGGAGCATACACCCATTGCCGATGCGGGCGCGGCCTGCATCTGCCTGGCGGCCACCGACGCGCGGCTGCGGTTCCGCTCGCTGCTGCCCCGGCTGGCGCAGCCCTTCCTGCGGATCTGACCCGGTCCGCGCCGGCGTCGCTGCGCGACCGGATCAGGCCGTTTTCCCACCATCCCCTGTTGTCGCGCTCGGCGATACTCTGCCTGTCCGCTGGACAGCGGAGGCTGCGTCTGTGAGACTCCTCGGTCTCCGGTCCGCCGGACATCCCGCCCGCGTCCCGGAATGGTCCGGGGCCCCGACAACGGAGTTTGAATGCAAGCCCAGGTCATCGCCGCCGTCCTCCTTCTGCCCTTCGCCCTCGCCTTTCTCTACGCCGCCTTTCACGAGTTCCGGCGGTACAAGTCCGAGGGGCGTGCCAACTACGGGCTGGTCTACAACGAGGAAACCGGAACGACCCATGTGACCGGCATCGAAGAGGGCGAAGACGGGTTCGACCCCGAGGATTTCGATCCCAACGATTACAACGATCCCGAAATCAACAACACGCCGGATGAGCCCGGGGAGGCTGAGGACGCCGATCCCGAGGACAGCCGCAGGAACACCTAGAGACCTGCGCGGCCAGGCGCGCTCCGACGCCACCAGTTGACAGACCTCAGTGTTTTGCTCCCGTCCGCGGCAAAAGAATCCTTGCGCGCGATCACCTATTTCCATATTTCATGAAATATGGAAATAGAAGCCGCCGACACCCTTGCCATCCTTGGCCACCCGCAACGCCTGCGGGTCTGGCGCCTGCTGATGCGGCGCTACCCCCAGGCTGTGCCCGCCGGTGAAATCGCCGAAGCGACGGGGCTGAAGCCCTCGACCCTGTCGGTCTACCTGTCCTCACTGCGCGTCAACGGGCTGATCGAGCAGAAGCGCGAGGGCACCTCGCTGCGCTACCGTGCGGGCATGTCGGCGGCCAATGACCTGCTGGACTACCTCTTCGCCGATTGCTGCCGCAGCCGGCCCGAAACCTGCCTGACCGGCGCCGCCAAGGGACCTTTCGACATGGCTGATCGCAAGCTGAACGTGCTGTTCATCTGCACCGCCAACTCCGCCCGCTCCCTCTTTGCCGAGGCGCTGCTGCGCGACATGGCGGGGGACCGATTCAACGTCTATTCCGCCGGCACCGCGCCTGCGGGCCTGCCCAACCCTTTCGCCCTGCGCCTGCTGCAAGACAAGGGGTTCGACACCGCACCGCTGCGATCGAAGAACATGGATGAATTCCAGGATCCCGACGCGCCGGTGATGGATTTCGTCTTCACCGTCTGTGACCAGGCCGCGAACGAGGAATGCCCGGCCTGGGACGGCCAGCCGATCAGCGCCCACTGGGGCCTGCCCGACCCGGCCAAGGCCATGGGATCGGACGCCGAACGGGCGCTCGCCTTCCAGCAGGCCTTCGGGATCCTGCAGAACCGCCTGCACGGCTTCGCCGCCCTTCCCATGGACAGCCTCGACCGGATTTCGCTGCAACGCGCCGTCGATGGCCTGGCCCTCACCGACAAGGAACCCGCCGCATGACCACCTATGCACTGAACGGCCTCGGCCGGATGGGAAAGCTCGCCCTGCGCCCCCTGCTGGAAAGCGGCGCGGATATCGCCTGGATCAACGACGCCGTGGGAGATCCCGAGATGCACGCGCATCTGCTGGAGTTCGACAGCGTGCATGGCCGCTGGCCCGCGACCTTCGCCCATGACGCGGATAGCGTGACCGTCGACGGCACCCGCCTGCCCTTCGTCGGCGCGCGCAACATCGCGGAGCTGCCGCTGGAGGGTGTGGACGTGGTCATCGACTGCACCGGCGTCTTCAAGACCGAGGCGAAGATCGCCCCCTATTTCGAGGCCGGGGTGCAAAAGGTCGTCGTTTCGGCCCCCGTCAAGGACGGCCCCACGGCCAACATCGTGTATGGCGTGAACAATCAAGACTACGACCCGGCGGCGCACCGCATCGTGACGGCGGCCAGCTGTACCACCAACTGCCTGGCCCCGGTGGTGAAGGTCATCCACGAGGGCCTTGGCATCCGCCATGGCTCGATCACCACGATCCACGACGTCACCAACACCCAGACCATGGTGGACCGCCCCGCCAAGGATCTGCGCCGGGCGCGCTCGGCGCTGAACTCCATGATCCCGACGACCACCGGGTCGGCCAAAGCAATCACCCAGATCTTCCCCGAGCTGACCGGCCGCCTGAACGGCCACGCGGTGCGCATCCCGCTGCTGAACGCCTCGCTGACCGACTGCGTCTTCGAGGTGGAGCGCGAGACCACCGTGGAAGAGGTGAACGCCCTGCTACAGGCCGCAGCCGAAGGGCCGCTGGCGGGCATCCTGGGCTTCGAGACCCGGCCGCTGGTCTCCTCCGATTTCCTCAACGATGCGCGATCGTCCGTCATCGACGCGCCGTCGACCATGGTTGTGAATGGCACCCAGGTGAAGATCTACGCCTGGTACGATAACGAGTGGGGCTATGCGAACCGTCTGGTGGACGTGGCGCGCATGGTTGGGGACAGGCTGTGACCGCGACACGTCCCGAGGGCCTTGCGGCCTATGTCGCGGTCACGGCCGCCTACTGGGCCTTCATGCTGTCCGACGGCGCCCTGCGGATGCTGGTGCTGCTGCACTTTCACACGCTGGGCTTCTCGCCGGTGCAGCTGGCCTACCTGTTCCTGCTCTATGAACTGGCAGGCATCATCACCAACCTCTCGGCGGGCTGGATCGCCGCGCGGTTTGGCCTGACGAAGACGCTCTACGCGGGCCTTGGCATTCAGGTCGCGGCGCTGGTGGCGCTGGCGCAGCTGGATCCGGGCTGGACGCTCTGGGGCTCGGTCGCCTTCGTGATGGCGGTGCAGGGGGCCTCCGGCGTGGCCAAGGACCTGGCCAAGATGTCGTCGAAATCGGCGGTGAAGCTGTTGGCGCCTGCGGGCAATGGTGGCCTTTTCCGGTGGGTCGCGGTGCTGACGGGATCGAAGAACGCGGTGAAGGGGCTGGGCTTCCTTCTGGGCGCGGCCCTGCTGGGCCTCCTGGGCTTCGTCGCCTCGGTCTGGGCCATGGCGGGCGTGCTGGCGGTGATCCTGCTGGCCGTCGCCTGCTTCATGCCCGCGGGCCTGCCGCAGGGCCGCAAGGGCACCAAGTTCGCCGAGGTCTTCTCCAAGGATGCCAACGTCAACTGGCTGTCCTTCGCCCGCGTCTTCCTGTTCGGCGCCCGCGACGTGTGGTTCGTCGTCGGCATCCCGATCTATTTCTACGCCGTGCTGTCGGACGGGTCCGAGGCGGGCAACCGCGCGGCCTTCTTCACCATTGGCACCTTCATGGCGATCTGGACGATCCTCTACGGCGCCGTGCAGGCCAGCGCCCCGAGGCTGTTGCGCGCCGCCAGCCGCCCCGAGGGCGAGCTGATCCGTGCCGCGCGAGGCTGGGTCGGCGCCCTGGTGGCGATCCCGGCGCTGCTGGCAGCCCTGGTGGCGGCGGCCGGTGATCCGGCGCCCTGGCTGACGGTGACGCTGGTGGCGGGGTTGCTGATCTTCGGCGCGGTCTTCGCCGTGAACTCCTCGCTGCACAGCTACCTGATCCTGGCCTTCACCAGCGGTGAGCGGGTGACGATGGACGTGGGGTTCTACTACATGGCCAATGCCGCCGGGCGGCTGTTGGGCACGCTGCTGTCGGGGCTCAGCTATCAGCTGGGCGGGCTGCCCGCCTGCCTCGGCGTGGCGGCGCTGTTGCTGCTGCTGTCGCGGGTCGGCGCCGGGCGGCTGGACGCCGGGGCGCAGGGGCAGACGGCCTAGGCCGCGCCCAGCACCCGACCGGCCCGCATCCGCGCGGCCAGGATATGCACCAGTGCGCCCAGCCCGTAGAACAGCACGGAAAACACCACCAGCCCGGCAAAATCGAAGGCCCCGGTCATCGCCAGCAGGATCGGCGTCCCGCTGAGGTTGCCCACGTTGCCCATCTGCGCCAGCACCCCGTTGGCCAGCGCCCGGTCCGCCGGATCGACGTTGATCTGCGGCACGGAGGCGAAACCGCCGCTCTGCATGAAGCCCATGGCGATGAACAGCACCGCCGGCACCCAGACCACGCCCGGCGCCAGCACCAGCAGCACGACCGAGGCCGCGGCCATGATGTAGCCCGCGATGGCCACCGGCACCGCGCGGAACAGCTTCAGCGCCAGTGCGCCCAGCGTCAGGGCCGAGGCGATGCCAACGAGTGGCAGGACCGTCATCTGCATCTCCCGCGTCGCCTCGGGCAGGAAGGTGGGCAGTACCGTCATCAGCGCGACGAAGTTGATGGCGTAGAACAGCCAGGCCACGCCCGACGCCGCGATGAAGGGCGAGGAATAGGCGGTGGCGTGGCGATCCAGGATCATCCGCAGGCCCAGCCGTTCGCCCGGGTGGGCCACTTCGCCATCGGGAACGGAGCGATCATCGGGCAGCAACACCCAGAGGAGCGCGGCCATCACCAACAGGAAGCCGGCATGCGTGGCCAGCACCAGCTGCACCCCGCCCGCGTCCAGCATCCAGGGGCCCAAGGCCGCGTAGATCGCGAAGGTCACGCCGAAGTAGGTCCCCCAGAGCGTCATCGCCATGGGGCGCGAGCGGTCGTCGGTGATCTCCGCCAGCAGGGTCGGCGCGGCGACGACGATGGCCAGATGCGGCAGGCCTTCCAGCGCCCGCAGCGCCAGCATCACCGGCAGTGGCGGCAGCAGCATCTCCAACCCGGAGATCACCGCGCCCGCCACCAGCGCCCAGATCAGCGTGCGGCGAAAGCCGACGCGCGTCACCACCATACCGGCCAGCAGGCCCAGCAGGACCCCCATCAGCGACACCAGCGACACCAGGAAGCCGAGCGCCGCGCCGCCCTGCGGGTAGACCCCTTCCCAGGCGTGAAACAGGACGGAGACCTTGCCGAACTGCGCCGCGGCCCCCATGCCCGCGCAGAACAGCAGGACGACGCGCAGCCAGGTGATCACGCGGCGCCGCCTTCTTCCGTCGGGTCGCCCAGGTCCTTGCGGCCCGGGATCTCGCTGCGCTTGGTGCCGGCACCTTCCCAGCTCTCGATCGCCTCCAGCGCCTCCTCGGCGGTTTCGACGAAGCGGAAGAGGTCGAGGTCCTCGGGCGAAATGGTGCCCGCCTCCACCAGCTTCTCGAAGTTGATGACCCCCTCCCAGAAGCTGCGGCCGAAGAACAGCACCGGCTGACGTTCCATCCGACCGGTCTGGATCAGGGTCAGCGCCTCGAAGGTCTCATCCAGCGTGCCGAAGCCGCCGGGGAAGACGCAGACGGCGCGGGCGCGCATCAGGAAGTGCATCTTGCGCACGGCGAAATAGTGGAAGTTGAAGGTCAGCTCGGGCGTGACATAGCTGTTGGGCACCTGTTCATGCGGCAGCACGATGGACAGGCCGACGGAGCGCCCGCCCGCCTCATGGGCGCCCTTGTTGCCCGCCTCCATCACGCCGGGGCCGCCGCCGGTGCAGACCACCCAGTCGGTGCCGCCCGCGTCCAGCGACTTCTTCGTCACCAGCGCCGCCAGCCGCTCCGCCTGGGTGTAATAGGTCGCCAGCTTCGCCATCGGATGCCCCTCTGGCACCACCCCCGGCGCCCGGATGCGCGCACCGCCGAACAGGACCACGGTGGAGTTGATCCCCGCCTCGTCCAGCGCCAGCTCGGGCTTCATCAGTTCCAGCTGCAACCGGACCGAGCGCATCTCGTCGCGCAGCAGAAATTCCTCGTCGGCGTAGGCCAGCCGGTAGCTGGGCGACATGGTCTGCGGCGTCTGTTCGACATAGCGGGCGGTCGTCTTGTCGTCATGGGCGTCGCGGAAACGGGAATGGCGGCTGTCGTGGCTCATGGTCTTTCCTTCAATGACCCGACCTGCCTAGCGCAGGCCGCGCCCGGGCGCCATGGGGGATGGCCGGATCGTCGTGGAAGCGGCGGGCAAGGGCGGATGTGCCCGCAACGGTGGCGCAATCCGCGGCCACCTGCACCGCCGAAACGCCCCGCCCCCGCCGCGCGCAGGGGCAATTCCTTCGCCAAAGGGCCCCAAGGGGTCGCTGCATGCAATTGCGGTGCGGGCGGCAAGCGCTTATACCGCGCTGGACCGAATTCATCGCCTGACGTTCCCGGAGGAAGACCATGTCCAACGCCCAGCTCGAAGCTGCCATCGAAGCCGCCTGGGAGGCGCGCGACCAGATCACCCCCGCCACCGAAGGCGAGACCCGCGAGGCGATCGAAGCCACGCTGAACGCGCTGGACAGCGGCAAGCTGCGCGTCGCCGAGAAGGGCGAAGACGGCAACTGGCACGTCAACCAGTGGGCCAAGAAGGCCGTCCTGCTGGGCTTCCGCATCAAGGACATGGAACCCCACGCCGGCGGCCCGCAGGGCTCCACCTGGTGGGACAAGGTCGACAGCAAGTTCTTCGGCTGGGGCGAGAAGGAATGGAAGGACGCGGGCTTCCGCGCCGTGCCCAACTGCGTCGTGCGCAAATCCGCCTTCATCGCGCCGGGCACCGTGCTGATGCCGTCCTTCGTGAACCTGGGCGCCTATGTCGACAGCGGCACCATGGTCGACACCTGGGCCACCGTCGGCTCCTGCGCGCAGATCGGCAAGAACTGCCACATCTCCGGCGGCGCAGGCATCGGCGGCGTGCTGGAACCGCTGCAGGCGGGTCCCGTCATCATCGAGGACAACTGCTTCATCGGGGCACGCTCCGAAGTGGCCGAAGGCGTGATCGTGCGCGAAGGCTCGGTGCTGGGCATGGGTGTCTACCTCGGACAGTCCACCAAGATCGTCGACCGCGAAACCGGCGAGGTCTTCTACGGCGAAGTGCCGCCCTATTCCGTCGTCGTCGCGGGCACCATGCCGTCGAAGAACGGCGTGAACCTCTACTGCGCGGTCATCGTGAAGCGCGTGGATGAACGCACCCGTTCCAAGACCGGCGTGAACGAGCTGCTGCGCGACTGATCGCGCCTCGCCCGCTGACGCGGCGCCACGGATCGGCCCGCCTCCCCCGGGGAGGCGGGCCTTTTTCATGGCCGCGCCCGCGCGGGCCAAAGGGAAGCGCCGAAGGGACTGGACACAGGGAACCGCAGCGCCGGGTTTCACGTTGTCATGAAAACAGGCCCCACGCGGGCGCAGACACGGACAGGAGAGAACACATGGTCGGCATCGGCTGGTTTCTGGCAATCATCCTCGGCGCCCTGGCGGGCTGGATCGCGGAGAAGATCATGAACTCCAGCATGGGGCTTTTGATGAACATCGTGATGGGCATCATCGGCGCCGTGGTGGGCAATTTCCTTCTGACCGCCATCGTCGGCGCCACGCTTTACGGCATCATAGGCCAGATGATCGTGGCCGTGCTGGGCGCCTGCCTGCTGATCGCCATCGTGCGTGGCCTGCGCCGGGCCTGAGCCGGACAAGAGACTGCAAGACGCATGAAGGGCGGGGCTACTCCGCCCTTCATGCGTTTGTGTTGGGGTCGTCTTCGTCCGCAAGCTGCGGCAGGTGGCCCGCCAGGTTCGGGGGCCGATAGTCGGGCCGAGCCTGCAGGCGCGTCGCGACACTGGGGTGGATCGTCGCGCTCTCCGGTATGTGCCGATAGGCTCCAAGGGGCCAGGTCAGCCCGAGGAAGCGGCGCCCCGGCGCCTCGCGATCGAGGGAAGGCCAGAGCTCCAGCGGCCACCAGCCCCAGGTTAGCGAGACGTTCTGATCGGCGGTCGGGTCCGGTGCGACGTATTTGTCCCCCTCGGTCGTCCCAAGGACCAGGCGGTTCACGCTGCGGGTCTTGTAGCGCAGCCCCGCGGCCTGCGTTTCCTCGATGAGCCAGGCCAGGGGGATCTTGCCCAGTTGGCTACGCGCCTCCTCGTAGCCGCCGCCGACGTCGCCATGGACACCGGCGAACCAGACCTCCTTGGCATCCTGCGGCTCTCCGCTGCCGGGTTTGGCAAAGGGTTTGCGCACCTCGCGATCCGGCCCCCACAGCGCGGCCCGATACATTGAGCGGCGCTCGTCGATGGCCACCGCATGACGCAGGAATCGGACGGACGGGTTGTTGGCCGTATAGGCGTGGTGCTTCAGCCGGATGCCGCGCCGCCCCCATTCGATCACGCTGGCCACGGTGTCCATCAGGGCCAGACCGGCCACAGCCACCTTCTGCGGGCGCAAGGCACGCTCATGCAGGCGGATCTCGGCGAAGGCTGCCTCGGCATCCGCGTCTTCCCTCGCCCCGGCGCCCTCTCCGATGCCCTTGTAAGCGCGATAGGCATAATCCAGCAGGTTCATCTGTTCGGGCCGCAGCACGCCGAAGGCATGCAGGAACCCGGCCAGCACCCGCGCCGTGTAGGCGCCCCGCGAGAATCCCATCAGCCAGATCCGGTCCGCGTCCTCGCCGCCCTCTCCGTGCTCGTAGTTGGCGCAGAGAAAACGATAGGCCTCCTTCACGTTGCGATCCATGCCGCTGCCGGTGGCCATGCCCCAGATCTCAAGGCTCCGCCGCCGCAGCCGGGACCAGGCGTTCTGGGCCTCCAGCGTCCCGACGCCGGGGTCGTAGTAGACCAGCTGCGCCTCGTCGCTTTTGAGGCACCCGTAAAGGCGCAGGACATTCGTACGCTTGCGCCCGATCTCGTTCGACGTCCCGTCCAGCAGGATCACGATGTCCTTGGCCATGCCCGCGCCCTTCCCGATACCATCACGTATGCCCCGACCCTAGCGCCCGGCCGCTGCGGGCGCGAGTAGCGAAAGCCCCCCTTTACTCGGCGCGCCCTTTCTGGCACGGCCCTGCGCATCAGCGAGGAGCGCGAGATGGCCAAGGACGGCAAGGACAAGAAGGCCCCGAAACGGCAACAGGTCTACACCCTGCTGGTCGAGGTCGGCCGCCATGACGGCGACGGGTTGCCCGAGGGCAGCACCGGTGCGGCGCTGATGTGCTATGCCTCCGGCGTGGACGAGGCCGAGGCGGTGCGCGAGACCGTGGCGATCCTGAAACAGGCCGACCTGGCGCCGCTGGACGTGACCGGCTACGGCACGCTGGACGACCGCATCGAGATGGGTCACGAGGTCGAGCAGGAAGAGCGCGATCTGATGGCCCGCGCGGCGGAGGAAAACTCCGTCATCGTCGCCCAGATGACGCCCTTCTTCGGCGATGAACAGGGCAGCGCGGACCGCCCGAACTGAGGCGCGCGCCCCCATGGCGCGCCGCAAATTCCCACGGTTTCAACAGAACGACCGCCCGCGCCGCTCAGGCCGCGCGGTGGTTGGCCAGGATCTTCGCCTCGTAGTCGCGCAGGACGGGCCGCGCATGGCCTGGCTGGTGCGGCAGGCGTGAGCGTTGGTAGCCCGCCAGCAGGCTGGCCTCGACCAGGGCGGCCGACCGGCGCAGACGCCCCACGTGCAGGCTTTCCATCTGGGCCCCGCAGACTCCCAGCACCTGCTGATCCGGCAGCAGCAGCTGGTGCATCGTGACCAGCGGCCCGGTCTCGGCCCAGGCGCCGGTCTGGTCCGTCACCAGATGCTGCGCGGCGACCAGCACGCTTTCGCTGTGGAAAAGATAGCGCACCTCCTCCCCCCCGGTCACCAGGCGCTGGCCCGCGGCCACGACCACGTCACGGGTCAGGCCGAAATGCGGGGCAAACAGCTGCACCGGGCGGAACAGCCCGCGCGCCGGCAGGGTGCGGCGCACCGCGGCCAGCACGGGCACGGCGCCCTCGCCCTCGATCAGCACCAGGTCGCCGCGGCGCAGCTCGCGCACCGCACGGCGCCCCTCGGGCGTGTCGATCAGCGTGTCGCCCTGCAACCCCGGCATCGGCCCGATCGGTTCGATCCCGTCCGACACGGCCAGGAAATCGACGCCCGCGCCCAGCATCTCCAGCTCGGGGTAAAGCGCCGCCTCGGTCAGCGCCTGGAAAGGCAGTGCGACGGGATCGGCAAAACCCGTGGCCAGCGGCGCCACGTCCCGTTCGGGCCGCTCCACCACCAGCCGCGCCACGCCGGACCGGCTTTCCCAGGACAGCATGGCGCGGATCCGTTCGGGCCGCTCGCCACTGTCCAGCGTCAGGCTGCACTGGCGCACCTTGCTGCCCCGTTCGAGCACGAGGCTCAACGCCCCGCCAGGCACCTGGCTGAGGGTCAGCCGCCCGGCGACGGGGTGGCGGAAGGTGATGTCGAGAAGCGGATTCAGCACGCGGGTCGCGGTGATCTGCGCCTCCAGCAGGATCGAGCCCTGACCCATCAGCTCGGCCGGGCCGGCGCTGCGCAGCAACGTGCCAGTGCCCCGACCGGCCGGCGTGTCCGGCCCGCTGGCCGCGATGGCCCCCACGCCGGGGCAGGAAACGGCGACCCAGCCCATGGCCTAGCCCCGCCCGCGCGCCGACATGGCGCGAAGCACGACCCGAAGTACGGACCGCCGCGCAGATCCCCGCGCCGTGCTGGAAAGAAAGATCGTCTGCCCTGTCATGGCGCCTCGCCCGGCGCGTCTCTCTGCGCGCTCTTGCAGGTAAAATCGCATTCCTTGGCTCTCAGGTAAAGATCATATGGTGGCAAACTGCATTTCACCGGGCAGATATGGCCCGTCGCTCCGGTTTCGGGCCGCCTCACGCCTCTCCGGAGGCCGTCCCGGCCCCGCGCCCGGCGCTCCGGCACGGCCCCGCCCTTTGCAACAGGCGCGAAACCGGCTAGCCATTCGGCCAGAAAAGGAGTTCCCCATGCCCGCCGACGCCTCCGCGCCCACCGATCCCGTTGCCCTGACCGCCGAGCTGATCCGCTGCCCCTCCGTCACGCCGGAAGAGGGCGGGGCGCTGGTCCTGCTGCAGGAGCGGCTGGAGGCCGCGGGCTTCACCTGTTTCCGGGCCGACCGCAACGGCATCGCCAACCTCTTCGCCCGCTGGGGCGAGAAGGGGGCCGCCCGCACCTTCGGCTTCAACGGTCACACCGACGTGGTGCCCGTGGGCGACGCCGCCGCCTGGACCGCCGATCCCTTCGGCGCCGAGATCCGCGACGGCCGCATGTACGGGCGCGGCGCCACCGACATGAAATCCGGGGTGGCCTGTTTCGCCACCGCCGCCATCGACTTCGTCACCCGGACCCCGCCCGAGGACGGCGCGGTGGTGCTGGCGATCACCGGCGACGAGGAAGGCGACTCGACCGATGGCACCATCGCCCTGCTGGACTGGATGGAGGCCAACGGCGAGAGCATGACCCATTGCCTGGTTGGTGAACCGACCTGCCCCACCACCATGGGCGAGATGATCAAGATCGGTCGCCGCGGGTCGATGACCGCCTGGTTCACGGCGACCGGCAAGCAGGGCCATTCCGCCTATCCGCACCGCGCGAAGAACCCCCTGCCCGCCATGGCGCGGCTGATCGACCGGCTGGCCAGCCAAGAGCTTGACCAGGGGACCGACCATTTCGACCCCTCGACCCTGGCCGTGGTGCAGTTCGACACCGGCAATGACGCCACCAACGTCATCCCCGCCCAGTGCCGCGCCGCCGTCAACATCCGCTTCAACGACATCCACACCGGCGAAAGCCTGAGCCAATGGCTGCGCCGCGAGGCGCAGGACGTGTCGCGCCAGTTCGACATCGTGATCGAGCCGCGCATCAAGATCTCCGGCGAGGCCTTCCTGACGCCCCCGGGCGAGCTGTCGGCGCTGGTGGCCGGGGCCGTGGAGGCCGAGACCGGCGTGACCCCGGAGCTGTCGACCACGGGCGGCACCTCGGATGCGCGTTTCGTCAAGGATCTCTGCCCGGTGGTCGAGTTTGGCCTGGTGGGTGAGACCATGCACCAGGTGGACGAGAACGTGCCGGTGGAGCAGATCCCGCAGCTGAAGGCAGTCTATGCGCGGGTGCTAAAGGACTATTTCGCCTGATGCTGCAAATCGCCCCCGTCACCGACCCCGCCCCCTGTTTCGCCCTGCGCGAAGAGGTCTTCATGGCCGAGCAGGGGTTCACGGCAGAGGAGGAATGGGACGACCTGGACGCAGGCGCCGAACATTTGCTGGCGACGCTGGACGGCGCGTCTGTCGGCACCGCGCGGCTGCTGGAAGAGGACGGTGCGGGGCGGATCGGACGGATCTGCGTGGTGAAGGCGCAGCGCGGCACCGGCCTGGGCGCGGCGCTGGTGCGCGCGGGTATCGAACGGCTGGCGGCGCGCGGGCACAATCGTATCGTGCTGGGCGCCCAGGTGCGGGCCATGGGGTTCTACGAGGGCCTGGGGTTCGTGGCCTGCGGCCCGGAGTATGATGACGGCGGTGTGCCGCATCGGGAGATGGAGCTGCGGCTGGAGGGGTGAAGGGGGCGCTGCCCCCGTCGCCCGCCGGGCGACTCCCCCGGAGTATTTTCAGCCTGCGTATGAAGGAAAGACGGAGCCGGATGGCCCGAGGGGAGTGAGAGCATGAAAGTTGCGGTGATCGGATGCGGGGCTATCGGCGGATGGCTGACGGCGGGGCTGTTGCGCGGCGGCGCCGAGGCGGTGGTACTGGCGCGGGGTGCGACGCTGGCCGCGCTGCGGGCCGAGGGGCTGATGCTGGACGAGGGCGCGGGGCCGGAGCGGATCGCGGTGACGGCCACCGATGACCCGGCGAATCTGGCGGGGGCCGATCTGCTGGTGCTGGGGGTGAAAGCCCATGCGCTGCCCGGTCTGCTGCCCGCCATCGAGGCCGCCATGGGGCCGGAGACGCTGGTGATGCCGGCGGTGAACGGCCTGCCCTTCTGGTTCCTGCAGGATTTCGGCGGCCCGGCCGAGGGGATGGTGCTGGACGCCGTGGATCCCGGCGGGGCGCTGGCCCGGGCCATTCCGGCGGAGCGGATCGTCGGCAACGTGGTGCATGCCGCCTCGCGCACGCCCGCGCCGGGGCAAGTGGAGCTGGTGAAAGCCAACAAGCTGCTGCTGGGTCAGATCACGCCGGGCGGTCCCGTCGCGCGCATCACCGCGCTGGCCGAGGTCTTCCGCAAGGGCGGCATCCCGGCGGAGGAGACCGGCGAGGTCCGGCGCGAGGTCTGGGCAAAGCTCTGGGGCAATTCCAACATGAACCCGCTGTCGGCCCTGTCGCGCGCCGATACCGCCGCCATGCTGGCCGATCCGGGCGTGCGCGCCCTGACCCTGCAGATGATGCGCGAGATGGCCGATCTGGGCGCGCGCATCGGGCTGCCGGGCTTCGACGACATGGACGAACGCATCGCCACGACGCGCAAGCTGGGCCCGATCCGCACCTCGATGTTGCAGGATGTCGAGGCCGGGCGGCGGCTGGAGATCGACCCGATCCTGGGGGCGCTGGTGGAGCTGGCCAGCAAGCTGGAGATGCCGGTGCCCGCCATGGCCGGCGTCTATGGCCTGACCCGGCTGCTGGATGAAAGTCTCGCTTAACCCAGGCCGGTGATGCCGTCCCAGAGCAGCTTCACCGCCGCCAGCGCCACCAGGGCGTAGCAGATCGCGTAGAGGCGGCGAGCGTCCATCCGGCCATGCAGCCGGTGGCCCAGCCATAGCGCCAGCGGGATCACCGGCACGGCGGCGGCCATCAGGATCAGTTCGGACGCGCCGGGCGGCGCCACCAGCATCCAGGGCACCAGCTTGAACAGGTTGGCCGCGGTGAAGACGATGGAGGTCGTACCGGCGTAGAGCCGCGTCGGCAGGTCGCGCGGCAGCAGGTACATGGCCAGCGGCGGGCCGCCCGCATGGGCCACCATCGAGGTGGTGCCGCAGCCCAGCCCCGACAACAGCGCCCCCGGCGCGCTGAAGCCCCGGTGCCCTGTCCTGCGGCCCCCGCGCAGCCACAGCCCGGTGAAGATCAGCGCGATGCCCCCCACCAGGATCGCCACCGCCGGTTCCGGCAGCACCCCCAGCAGGACCGTGCCCAGAAGGGTGCCCGCCAGCACCCCGGGCACCAGCCAGCTGGCGTCCTGCCGGCTCCAGGTTGAGGGGGACCAGTAGCGCAGCCCGAAGAGATCCATCGTCAGGAAGAGCGGGGCCAGCACCACGCCCGCCGTCAGCGGGTCCATCGCCAGCGACATCAGCGGGATACCGATCAGGGCGAAGCCGCCGCCGAAGGCGCCCTTGACGAAGGCGATCATCCCGGCGGCCGCCAGGGTGACGAGCACCGCCACGAGGTCGGGCAGGACGGCAAGGTCGGGCAGCATGGGCGGGGGCCTTCCGGGCAGGGGAAACGCCCGACAGCAAAGGCCGCCGGCGGGGAAAGGTCAAGCGTCCTGCCCTGCCCCTTTTCCCGATGACCCCGCCCGCGCCGCGTGCTAGGGCTGGCCCATGTCCCAGCTACCGACGAAGCAAGAGATCCTCGACTGGATCGCTGCCAACCCCACCCTCACGGCCAAACGCGACATCGCCAAGGCCTTCGGCATCAAGGGCGCCGCCCGGATCGACCTCAAGCGCATCCTGAAGGAGCTTGAGGACGAAGGCGTGCTGGAAAAGCGCAAGAAGACCTACCGTGACCCGGACCGGCTGCCGCCCGTCTCGGTGCTGCTGGTCAATGCGCCCGATGCCGATGGCGACCTGACTGCGCGGCCGCTGGAATGGCATGGCGAAGGGGTGGAACCGGCCGTCCACCTGATCCTGCGCGCCTCGGACCCCGCGCTTGGCGCCGGCGACCGCATCCTGGGCCGGCTGACCCCGATCGAGGGCGAGAATGCCTACGAGGCGCGGCTGATCCGCAAGATCGGCACCAACCCGACCCGCATCCTGGGCGTCTTCCGCATGGGATCCGAAGGCGGGCGGATCGTGCCGATCGACAAGGGCAACGACAAGGAATGGATGGTGCCCGCCGGCGCCACCCATGGCGCCAAGGACGGCGAGCTGGTCGAGGGCGAACAGGCCGGGCCGAAGGCGCGCATGGGCCTGCCCAAGGCGCGCATCGTCGCCCGCCTGGGTGATCCCACGGCCCCGCGCGCCGTCTCGCTGATCGCCATCCACCAGCACGGCATCCCCGATGCCTTCCCTGACGAGGTGATCGCCGAGGCCGACGCCAAGAAGCCCGCCGGCCTGTCGGGCCGCGAGGACCTGCGCGAGCTGCCCCTGGTCACCATCGACCCCAGCGATGCCCGCGACCACGACGACGCCTGCTATGCCGAGGCGGACGACGATCCGAAGAACCCCGGCGGCCATATCCTGTGGGTCGCCATCGCCGACGTGGCCCACTACGTCACCCCCGGCTCCGCCCTGGACCGCGAGGCGAAGCGGCGCGGCAACTCCAGCTATTTCCCCGACCGCGTCGTGCCGATGCTGCCCGACCGGCTGTCAGGCGACCTTTGTTCGCTGCACGAAGGCGTGCCGCGCGCCTGTATCGCCGTGCGCATGGTGCTGGACCGGCATGGCAAGAAGCTGCGCCACACCTTCCACCGCGCCCTGATGCGCTCCGCCGCCTCGCTGGCCTACGAGGACGTGCAGGCCGCCATGGACGGGGCGCCGAACGACAAGACCGCGCCGCTGCTGGAGACGGTGATCAAGCCGCTCTACGAGGCCTACGCCGCGCTGAAGGCCGCGCGCGAGGCACGCCAGCCGCTGAACCTCGACCTGCCGGAGCGCAAGATCGTGCTGTCGGACGAGGGCGAGGTGCTGTCGGTCAACTTCCGCGACCGGCTGGACGCGCACAAGCTGATCGAGGAATTCATGGTGCTGGCCAACGTGGCCGCCGCCGAGACGCTGATCGCCAAGAACTCGCCGCTGCTGTTCCGCGTGCACGAGGAACCCAGCCCCGAGAAGCTGAACGCCCTGCGCGAGACGGCGGATGCCGCCGGCTTCGGCCTGGCCAAGGGACAGGTCCTGAAGACCGCGCATATCAACCGGCTGCTGGACCAGGCGGCGGGCACGGATCAGGCCGAACTGATCAACATGGCCACCCTGCGGTCCATGATGCAGGCCTATTACGCGCCGGTGAACTTCGGCCACTTCGGCCTGGCGTTGCAGAACTACGCCCATTTCACCTCGCCCATCCGGCGCTATTCCGACCTCGTGGTGCACCGCGCGCTGGTCAACGCCCACCACTGGGGCAAGGACGGGCTGACCGCCCAGGACATCGAGAACCTGGAGCAGACCGCCACCCATATCTCGGAGACCGAGCGCCGCTCGATGATGGCGGAACGCGACACGACGGATCGCTACCTGGCCGCCTACCTGTCCGAACGCATCGGGCAGGAGTTCGAGGGCCGCGTCTCGGGCGTGGCCCGCTTCGGTGCCTTCGTGCGGCTGGATGAGACCGGCGCCGACGGGCTGATCCCCATCCGCTCCCTCGGGCAGGAATTCTTCCACTTCGACCGCGAAGCGATGACCCTGATGGGCTCGCAATCGGGGATGCTGGTGGAACCGGGCATGCGGGTGAAGGTGAAGCTGGCCGAAGCCGCCCCCGTCACTGGCGGGCTGGAACTGGAGCTGATCGAGCTGGAGGGCGAGGCCGTCACCCCCGGCCCCCGTGGCGGGCGCCCGGGGCGCGGCGGCCCGCGCAAGAGCTTCGGCAAGGGGAAGGGGAAGCCCAAGGGCAACCCCAAGCGCAAGCTGATCCGCGCCAAGGCCAAGACCGACAAGACCAAGCGCAAGCTGACCCGCAAGCGCAACGGCTGACCGTCGGCCCCGGGCGGTGCGCACGGCGCCCGCCCGCCGGTCCCGCTTTCGCGTCAGCCCATGCTTTCGGCACGGCATTTTTCCGGTTACACTGGGGTTAATAATAACGTCAGAGCAGTCGGATTTTCAGCCATGCGCGTTCCCGCCAAGGCCTTTGCCCTTGCCGCCTTCGCGGCCACCCTCGCCCCGCCGATGAGCGGCGCCGCGGTGGCCGATGCCCCCCAGACCTCCCTGCGCCCGCAGGCCAGGCCCGTGGTCATAGCCGGGTCGGTCACCGCCGCCTCGCTGGCGCAGGTCATCGACCGGGCGACCCCAGCTGCGGCCCCGACCACCGCCCCCGCGTCCCAGGCACAGACGACGCCGCGCGCCAGCGTGATCCTGGCCTCGGCCAGCTCGCTGCGCCCGCGCCTGCGGCCCTCGGCGCTGGCCAGCTCGGGCAGCCGCTCCGCCACGCCGCAGGCGACGCCCGTCGCCGCCGACCCCGGTTTCACCGCCTGGCTGCGCGGCTTCCGCCGTCGCGCCATGGCCGAAGGCATCACCGGTGCCACCTTCGACCGCGCCTTCCGCAACGCCCGCTTCATGCCCGAGGTGATCGCCAAGGACCGCAACCAGTCCGAGTTCACCAAGTCGATCGGCGACTACATGGATGGCGCCGTCTCCGACAGCCGCGTGCGCAATGGCCGGCGCGAGTATTCCCGCAACACGCGGCTTCTTTCGAGCATCGAAAGCAGCTACGGCGTGCCAGGGCAGTACATCACCGCGATCTGGGGGCTGGAGACGGCCTATGGCTCCTACCGGGGCAAGACGCCGCTGATCTCCTCCATGGCGACGCTGGCCTATGAGGGCCGCCGCGGCTCCTTCTACGAGGCGCAGCTGATCGCGCTGCTGAAAGTCGTGCAGCACGGCGACAGCCAGCCGGAGAACATGCTGGGCTCCTGGGCCGGGGCCTCGGGCCATACGCAGTTCATGCCCACCTCCTACCTCGGCTACGCGGTGGACCACACCGGTGACGGGCGGCGCGACATCTGGTCGGACGATCCGTCGGATTCGCTGGCCTCCTCGGCCAACTACCTGGCGAAACACGGCTGGCGGCGCGGTCAGCCCTGGGGGGTCGAGGTGACCCTGCCCGCCAATTTCGACTACACCCAGGCCAACGCGCCGGAACGGATGCCCTCCGCCTGGGCCCGCCTGGGCGTGCGCCCCGCGCGCGGCCAGCTGCGCGACTACGGCAATGCCCGGCTGCTGCTGCTGGCCGGCGCCCGCGGGCCAGCCTTCCTGGTGTTCCACAACTTCGATGTGATCAAGCGCTACAACAACGCCGACACCTACGCCCTGGCCGTGGGCATCCTCGGCGACCGGATCGCCGGCGCGGGTGACATCACTCGCCCCTGGCCGCAGGGGGAACGGATGCTGAAACGGTCCGAGCGGGTGGAACTGCAGCGCCTGCTGACCCGGCGCGGCTATGACACCGGGGGCGTCGACGGCATCCTCGGCTCGCGCTCCACCGCCGCGATTCGCGCCTACCAGCGCTCCATCGGCGCCACGCCGGACGGCCACCCCTCGGTCGCCCTGCTGTCCCGCCTGCGCTGACACAGCCCCGGGCGCGCGCGGCAGGATCCGCGCGCCCCACCCTGATCGCCGCGCGTGGCGCATCCGCCACCCGTCGCAGCGGACAGGACACCAGGCACCCCGCCCCTGTCTTCACGTCGTCGAAAATACTCCGGGGGGAAGTGAGCCCGGCACGGGCTCAAGGGGGGCAGCGCCCCCCGCCCCTTCAGCTATCTGCACAGTCCTTCGAAAAAGACGCGATGCCTCACCGGGCGCTCGCGTCGGGGGCACTGCAAACCAGAGTTGGGCTGGTCCCCTGCCCCTCTCAGCGCAGGCCGTCGCGCGCCACCTGGCCCGCCAGTTCCGCCACCGCCTGCGCCCGGGCCGCCGCGATCTCCGACGGGCCCGGCCCGGCCACCGGGACGGTGATGTCGAACAGCCCCGTCCGGCCACGCCCGCCCAGGTCAGGCGCCACGAAATACTGCCCTGACAGGCGGAAGGTGCCATCGGCCTCGGCCAGCATCTGCTCCACCCGGACCTCCAGTCGCGCCTGAGCCCGGTCGTTGAAGGGCCAGGGCTCGCCCGCCACCTGCACGCCGGTGATCCGGCCCAGATGCCGCGCCAGTTCCAGGCTCATCCCGCGCGATGGCAGATCGGCCCAGAGCACATCGGTCTCGGCGGCCACCGCGCCATCGGCCTGGCGCCGCGCGATCTGCTGACGCTCGGCATAGTCGGGCAGCGACACCTCCAGCACCTCGACGGAGCTGTAGCGGATGCTGACCGGGGCCAGCGTCTCGGGGGCCACGTCGGGCACGGTGTAGAACCGTTCATCGGCGGCGCAGCTGGCGAGGGCCAGGGCGGCGGAGGTGGCAAGGATCAGGTGGCGCATGGTCATCTCCCGAAGAGAATGGAATTGGGGTTGCGTTCCAGCTCGCGCGCCAGGGCGCTGATCGCCTGGGCGGCGCGGTCCAGCTCCCGCAGGGTGCCGCGCAGGTCGCGGCCCACGCCGGCGTCGGCGTCATAGCCCGACAGCACGGTGGCGGCGCGCGACAGGACCCCGCGCGCCTGTTCGATCAGCCGCGGCAGGTCATCCGCGGCCACCTCGATCGACCCGGCGGCATCGCGGGCCGAGGCCAGGGTCTCGTTCAGGTTGGCCACCACGCCGCCCTCGCGCAGCTCGGCCAGGGTGGCGCGCAGCTCGTCCAGGGCCTCGTTCAGATGCGCGGGCAGGTCCCGGGCGCCTTCGGTCGAGAGCACCGCATCGGCGCTTTGCATCAGCCGGTCCAGCGTCGCGGCCAGCTCGTCCAGCGGGACCTGTTCGGCATTGGCGGCAATGGCGTCGATACGGGCCACCACGTCGGGCACGCCGGCAACGGCACCGCTGACACTGTCGGCGGCCGAGGACACACCGTCGAGCGCAGCCGCCAGTTTCTCCGCCGCGGCCTGGGCGTTCAGCGCCGCCACCAGTTCCTCGACCTGATCGGCGATGCCGCCGATCTGTTCGGGCAGCGCCTGCACCGCGTCCGACCCGACCAGGCTACGGGCGTTGCCCAGCAGATCACGCACGTCACCCGGCACCGCGTTCAGCTCTTCATTGCCGGCCAGATTGCCGATGTTGTCCAGCGTATGGATGGCACTGTCGATCAGCTCCTCGATCTTGAGGTTGTTGATCCGCTCCATCACGCCCTCGGCGGTGGCGGAGACGTCGGAAATCGCGCCCTCGGTGGTGGGGAAGGTGATCGAACCGTCCTCGTCCACCACGACCTCGGCGGGTGCGGCATCATCGATCTCGGCCAGCTCCACCTTCAGCCCGCCGGTCAGGATCGAGGCGGTGGCCAGCCGCGCGCGCAGCCCGTCCTCGCGGACGCGATCCTCGAAGAACTGCAGGGGGTCTATCGCCACGCCGGAGGCCTCCAGCCCCAGGCGCTGCGGACGGATCTGCAGGGTGACGGCCAGCCGCACCCGGTTGTCACCGAAGCGGTCCGGATCGACGATGCCGCTGACCGCATCCACGCGGCCGATCCGCAGCCCGCCGTAGGTCACGGGGGCATCCACCGACAGGCCCGCCACGTTCTCCTCGAAGATGGCGTTGAAGACCATTCGCTCTCCGTCCTGCTCGCCGAAGGCGCTGGCTCGGGCCGTGCCCTCGCTGGGATAGACGGTGAAGAGGGTGCCCTCATCCACAGGCTCCCCGCCCGAGACGACGGTGTTGAAGGTCACGCCCCCCGCCAGCAGCGAGGCGACGGAGGAGAAGTCGAGGCTGGCGCCGTTCGGGCCCAGCGAGAAGTTGAACCCGGAGGTATCCCAGAACCGCGTGGCGGAGCTGATGAGCCGGTCATGGGGGGAAAAGATGATCGCGTCGGCCTCGACGGTCGATCCATCCTCGCTGACCTGCGCCTGGCCCAGGTGGCCGACCTCGATGCCGCGGAACTCGATCGGCACGTCGCTGGTCAGATCGCCATCGGCGGAGGCACGCAGGCGGATGCGCAGCCCCTCGCGACCCTCGCGGTTCAGCGGCGCGCGGTCCAGCCCCTCGAAGCTTTCCTGGCCGCCCTGGGCTTCGCTGTCCCAAAGCCCTTCGATGTAGACGCCCGACAGCACGGTGCCGAGGCCCGTCACCCCCCGCGCGGTGACCTGGGGGCGCACGATCCAGAAGGCGGCCTCGTCATCCACGTATTCGGCCACGTCGCGATCCACGCGGATGAAAACCTGCACCCGGCTGAGGCCCTCGCTGAAGCCCACCTTTTCCACCACGCCGACGGCCACGTCGCGATAGCGCAGCTCGGTCTCTCCGGCGGCCACGCCCTCGGCATTGCCGAAGGTGACCTCGATCAGCGGGCCACGTTCGGCATAGCTCTGCCAGGCCACGCCCAGGGCGATTGCCAGGGCGATCACCGGCAGCAGCCAGATCACCGACAGCCGCTGGATGACGGACCGGCGGGTGGAGGTGACATGAACGTCGGGGGTCTCGCTCATCCGGCGGGCTCCTCTTTGGGGTCTTTCGGGGAGGGGGCGGGCAAGGGCGCCAGGTCCGGCACCTCGCCCTCCTCCGCATCCCAGATCAGGCGGCTGTCAAAAGCCATGGCCGAGAACATGGTGAAGATCACCGACAGCGCGAAGTAGAGACTGGCCTGGCCCGGGCGGATCGCCACCACCGCGCCCAGTTGCACCAGCGAACTGAGGATGGCGACGACGAAGACATCGATCATCGACCAGCGTCCGATGTATTCCACGATCTCATGCAGGTGCTGGCGCCGTTCGGCCGACATGCGGCTACCGTGGCGCACGCCGAGGGCCAGGGCCGCGATGACCGAGAACTTGGCCACCGGGATCGCCACCGAGGCCGCGAGGATCACCAGCGCGATCCCCCAGCTGCCATGGCGCCCCAGTTCCAGCGCGCCGCCGATGATCGTGTTGTCCTGGCGGCTGACCAGGGTGCGGGTGATCAGCATCGGATCGAGGTTGGCGGGGATGTAGCAGATCAGCCCCAGCACCCACCACGCCCAGACCTTCTGAAGCCCGAGGGGATTGCGGCTTTGCAGCTTGTGGCCGCAGCGCCCGCAATGGGCGATCCCCGGTTCCCAGACGCGGTTGCAGCGGGTGCAGGCCACCAGGCCCATTTCGCGTGCCGACTTCATGGGGTGCGCCCCGTCGGCAGGTCAGGGGTGCCAGCGCGGGCGGCATCGCGGGCCGCGCGGCGTTCCTTGCGGCCGGGGTGCACCAGGCTGCGGTCAAGGCTGCGCCAGACCGACTGGCGGCAGGTCAGCCCGTCCTGCACCGGCACCAGGATGACCAGGAAGGCGAAGATCCAGAAGGCGGGGCCGAATTCCACCCGCGCCAGGTCGCTGACCTTGATCAGCGCCACGGCACAGCCGATGGCGAAGACCTCGGCCATGGACCAGGGGCGCAGTGCCTCGGACAGGCGGAAGGCGCCGATGGCGCCGGGCCAGGGGGCGCGGTCGCGCACCAGCGGCCACAGCACGTAGATCGACAGCAGCGCCCGCAGCGCCGGGATGAAGACGATCAGCCCGGCCAGCAGAAGGGACAGCAAGGTGAAGAGCGTCGAGGAGGAAAAGGCCAGCGCCGCGTCGAGGATCGAGGAGGCATTGGCCAGCCCGGCCCGGCTGATCCGCAGGAAGGGCAGCGAGGTCGCCGACACCGCCAGGATCAGCACCGAAACCGCCACCGCGATGATCTGCTTGCCCGCGCTCTTGCGGGGCGCGATCAACACGTGATCGCAGCGCCCGCACAGCGCGCGCTGCCCCGGCTGCGGCTCCACCACGTGCTGAACCGCGTCGCATCGCGGACAGGCGATGAGATCGGCAAGCGGATCGGCGGAAGCTTTGGCATGGGCCATGGACGGGCGTCCCGGGGCGGAAAAATCAGGTATCAGCTAGCCTCACCATGCTTCATGTCAAATGGCAAGGCACGCCCCCGAGAGCCCCTTCCGCAGCGTCAGAGCGTCCCGGTCAGCCCGGGCAGCAGCCGGGCGATGATGCCCTTCAGCTTGGCCGCGCCAATGGGGGCGCTGTTCTTGGTGTGCTCGTGGCTGATATTCTCGTCCGACAGGCCCGCGGCCATGTTGGTCACCACGCTGACGGCGGCACAGCGCAGGCCCAGGAAGCGGCCCAGGATGACCTCGGGAACGGTGGACATGCCGACGGTATCGGCGCCCAGCATCTTCAGCATGCGGATCTCGGCCGGCGTTTCGAAGGAGGGACCGGAATACCAGGAATAGACGCCCGACTTGATATCGATGCCCTGGGCCTGGGCCGCCTCCTCGATGGCGGCGCGGATGGCGGGATCGTAGGCATCGGTCATGTTGACGAAACGCGCATCGGTGGGCTCGCCGATCAGCGGGTTCAGACCCGAGTAGTTGATGTGATCGGCGATGATCATCAGGTCGCCCGGCGGAATGTCACCGCGGAAGCTGCCGCAGGCGTTGGTCACCAGCAGCGCCTTGGCGCCCAGTTCTTTCATCACCTCCAGCGGCAGGCGCATCGCGTCCGAACGACCGTTCTCGTAGTAGTGCTCCCGCCCGCTCATCACCGCGACGCGCATGCCGTGCAGGGTGCCGATGACCAGCTCGGCGGAATGGCCGGAGACGCCGGAATGGGGAAAGCCCGGCAGGTCGGTATAGGGGATATGCGTGCCCTCGACCTCATCGGCCAGCGGGCCCAGGCCCGAGCCGAGGATCATCGCCATTTCCACCGGGGCGTCGCCCGCCCGGGCGCGGATCGTCTCGACAAGGGTCTCGATGCTGGGGGCTGTCATGGTGGATCCTCTGCTGTCTGTCGGGTGCCCGCGCCTGCGGGCCGTTCCTTCCCCGGTAGCGGCCTGGCCCGCCTCGGGCAAGCCCTGCCGATGCGACAGCCGCCCGGCTTCGCGCCACTGCACAGGGACGGTCCACCATCCTGCCGGAATCGCCTTGCACCGAGGACCCGAGACGCTAGCGTCGGCTTCGACGCAAAGGAGCCCCGCATGACGACCCCCGATTTCGACGAGATCATCGACCGCCGCGGCACCCATTCCGCGAAATGGGACAACCTGGAAACCTACTACGGCCTGTCCCCGGACGAGGGCATCCCGATGTGGGTGGCCGACATGGATTTCCGTCCGCCGGCCTGCGTCACCCAGGCGCTGCGCGATTTCGTCGACCAGGGCGTCTTCGGCTATTTCGGGGATGACACCGCCTACAAGAACGCGATCGTCTGGTGGATGCAGAACCGCCACGGCTGGGAGGTGGACCCGGTCGCCATCTTCTCCACCCATGGGCTGGTCAACGGCACCGGCCTCTGCCTTCAGGCCTTTACCGAGCCGGGCGACGGGATCGTGATGTTCACGCCGATCTACCATGCCTTCGCCCGGGTGATTAATGCCGCCGACCGCAAGGTGGTGGAATGCCCGATGGTGCTGGACGAAGGGCACTACACGCTCGACTTCGATGCCTACGACGCGCAGATGACCGGCAACGAGAAAATGCTGCTGCTCTGTTCGCCGCATAACCCCGGCGGCCGCGTCTGGACCCAGGCGGAGCTGGAGGGCATGGCGGCCTTCGCGCAGCGCCACGACCTGATCGTCGTGTCGGACGAGATCCACCATGACCTGGTGATGCCCGGGCAAAAGCATATCCCCATGGCCGTGGCCTGCCCCGAGATCGCCGACCGTCTGGTGATGATGACGGCCACCACCAAGACCTTCAACCTGGCCGGCGGGCACGTGGGCAATGTCATCATCCACGACGCCGCCCTGCGCCGGCGGTTCGAGAAGGTGATGGGCGCCCTGGGCATCTCTCCCAACTCCTTCGCGCTGCACATGGCCACCGCCGCCTATTCGCCCGAAGGGGCCGAGTGGGTCGATGCGCTGTGCGACTACCTCGATGGCAACCGGAAGGTCTTCGATGCCGGCATCGAGGCGATCCCGGGGCTGAAATCAATGCGCCTGGAAGGCACCTACCTGGCCTGGGTCGATTTCTCCGGCACCGGCATGGACCCGGCAGAGGTGAAGCGGCGGATCCTGGAAGAGGCGAAGATCGCGGTGAACTACGGCGCGGTCTTCGGTCTGGGCGGCGACGACTTCCAACGGTTCAACCTGGCCACGCCGCGCGCGCGGGTGGAAGAGGCCGTGGCACGGATGCAGGCCGCCTTCGCCGATTTGCAGTGATCGCGAGGGGGCGGGGGCTCTGCTCCCCTTGAGCCCTCATGGGCTCAATTCCCCCCGGGATATGTCCGGCCAACAAATGGAGAGAGGGGCGGAGCGCCCGGAACCGGCGGTCATGCCCTAGGGAGGAAGACATGCAGGCAGACAGCCGTCTGGATCATATCGTGGTCGCCGCCAGCACGCTGGAGGCGGGCCTCGCCTGGACCGAGGAGAGGCTGGGCGTGGCCCTGCCGCCGGCGGGCGGCAAGCATCCCCTGATGGGCACCCACAACCGGGTCATGCGCCTGGGCGAGGCCAGTTTCCTGGAGGTGATCGCCCCGGATCCGGAGGCCCCGGACCCGGGACACGCGCGCTGGTTCGGGCTGGACAACCCGCCGGACAGCCCGCGCCTAGCGCACTGGTTGGTGCGGGTGCCGGGGTTGGTGGCCCGGCGTGACGCCCTGCCCCTGACCTGTGGCCCTGCACTGGCGCAGCAACGCGGCGATCTGCGCTGGAAGATCACCGTGCCCGAAGACGGCCACCTGCCCTTCGGGGGCGTCTTTCCGTCCTTCCTCGACTGGGAATGTGACGAGGCGGCGATCCCGCCGCGCGCCATGCCCGGTGGCGCGTTCACCCTGACCGCGCTGGAGCTGTCGCACCCCCGCGCCGCCCAGGCCGAGACCCTGCTGGCGCCGATCCTGCAGGATGAGCGGGTCCGCTGGGCGGTCTCGGATACCCCCGCCCTCACCGCCCGCCTCACCGGGCCGTCGGGCGAAGTGGTTTTGGGCTGACATCGCAAACACAGAAGGCGCGACCCCCGGATGGAGGCCGCGCCCGACTGAGGTAAGTCCCAGGCGCTCTCATTCCCGGAACTACAGGGCCCGAGGGTATCAGGCGTCCTGTGCGGCGATCGCGCGGTGGTTCACGGTATTGCCACGGGCGATCTCGATCCGGCGCGGCTTCAGTGCTTCGGGCACTTCGCGCACCAGGTCGATGTGGAGCATACCATCGGTATGGGTGGCCCCTGTCACCTGGACATGGTCCGCCAGCTGGAAGCGGCGTTCGAAGGCGCGGGTGGCGATGCCGCGATG
Organism: Pseudooceanicola marinus; assembly: GCF_020177265.1. Classification (GTDB taxonomy): domain Bacteria; phylum Pseudomonadota; class Alphaproteobacteria; order Rhodobacterales; family Rhodobacteraceae; genus Pseudooceanicola; species Pseudooceanicola marinus_A. Next base: position 145,954 of record NZ_JAIVMC010000004.1, on the reverse strand, counting down.
CAGGTAGGTGCGGCTGTCGTTTTCCTCCGCCTTGCGGGCAGAGACGACCAGCGCGCGGTCCTTCACCTCGACCGTCAGCTCGTCTTCGGCAAAGCCGGCGACGGCGATCGAGATGCGGTAGGCATCATCGGCGGTTTTTTCAATGTTGTAGGGGGGATAGGTGGATTGGGCGCCGTCATTGGTCAGCACGCGATCCATCATGTCGGCCAGTTGATCGAAGCCAACGGTGGCACGGTAAAGCGGCGCAAGATCGAAGTTACGCATGTCTGTCATCCTTCTCGAAGCGATAACTATGTCTGGTGGCCCTCCCACGGGGACGAGCCGGTCTTTCGGGACCCGTCTGGCGTCCCGTATCCCTGATCTGGGAAGGCGTTTTCGCGATTTCAAGAGGGTGGGCGAGGGTCCGCCTCAGTCGCCGGGGCGGATGAATTTCGCACCGATATCCTCGCGCCCGCCGCCGACGGTGACACGATTGGCCCGCGGCGCGGGCTCCAGCCCGTAGCCCTGGCCGGCGGCCAGTTCGGCCTTCAGCACCGACAGCGGGGTTTCCAGCTCGGTCCCCAGGGCCACTGGCCCGCCGTCGACCTCAGCCTTGGCCGAAACCACCGAGACGATGCGGGGCACGCCGCTGGCAAAGGAGAAGATCGGCGCGCCGGAGCTGCCGTAGTCGACGTTGCACGACGTGACCAGAACCCCGCCCTGACGCGCGATCACGCCGCAGATTTCCTGCAACGACGGCGCCTCGGCCCGGTCATGGGCGTAGGAGACGATGCCCACCTTGTCCCCGGCGGCGGGTCGCATGTCGGTCTGGAAGGGGATGACGGTGGTGTTGCGAATGGGCTGGTACAGCTCCAACAGGGCCAGGTCGTTGCGCACCCGGTCGGCGGAGACGGCGGCCTGGTAGACGTAGTCGGGATGGGTGACCGCGCGACGCACCTGCCGATAGGCGCTGGCGCGGCCGTTGCGCATGCCCGCCAGGAACTCGATCTGGCCGGGGTCGATGCGCGCGCCGCTGCCGCGTTCGTAGAGGCAATGCGCCGCCGTCAGCACCAGGTCGGGCGCCACCAGAGCCCCGGTGCAGAATCCCTTGCCGCCGATATCGAGCCGCCCCACGGCTTCCCAGCCGCGCCCCGCGTCGCCGGTATCCAGACGCTGCAGCGCCGAATCGTCGGGCTGCGCCAGCATCGGGCCACTGACCAGGATGGGCGCCAGAAGGCCAAGCAGGGCTGAGCGAAGGCGCGATCGGCGCGGGGTACGGGCGTGGGGGCGGGGCATTGGGTCTCCGGGGTCTTGCCGCCCTACACTGCCTGCCGCTTCGGGCCAAATTTGGGCGAAGACGGGATTTAATCGCGCAGGTTCGGCACCGGCATCACATCGGGCGTCGCACCAGACACCGAACGGGGCTGCGGCAGCGGATCCCCCGACAGCGAGGGCGGCACCGGCCCGCCCGTGGCCCAGTCCAGCAGTTCCACCGAATGCACCACCGGCACCCCCGTCCCCGATCCGATCTGCATCATGCAGCCGATGTTGCCCGCGGCGATCACCTGCGGGCTCAGCGCCTCCAGCGTGTCGACCTTGCGCGCCTTCAGCTGGCCCGAGATCCCGGGCTGCATCAGGTTGTAGGTGCCCGCGGAGCCGCAGCACAGATGCGCATCGGCGGGCAGAAGCACCTCGAAGCCGGCGGCCTTCAGCAGGGCCTTGGGCGGGTCGGTCACCTTCTGGCCGTGTTGCAGTGAACAGGCGGCGTGATAGGCCACGCGCATTCCCCGCGCGGGGTGATCAGGGGCGACTTCGGGCAGATCCAGTTTGGCCAGCAGCTCGGTGATGTCCATCGCAAGGCCCGCGACCTTCTCCGCCGGGCCCGCAATGTCGCTGTCCCGGAACATATGGCCGTAGTCCTTCACCGTGGTGCCGCAGCCGGAGGTGTTGATGACGATGGCGTCCAGGCCCTCGCCCTCCATCTCCGCCTCCCAGGCGCGGATATTGGCCTCGGCGGCAGCGTGGCTGTCGTCTTCGCGGCCCATGTGATGGGTCAGCGCGCCGCAGCAGCCGGCGCCTTTCGCCACCACCACCTCGACGCCCAGACGGCGCAGCAGGCGAATGGTGGCATCGTTGATGTCGGTGTTCAGCGCGCGCTGCGCACAGCCGGTCATCAGCGCCACGCGCATCCGGCGCGGCGCGGATGGCGCGAAGGTCTGCGGCCGGTCGTTGGGCGAGACGGGCGGCAGGTGGCGCGGTGCCATCTCCAGCATGGCGCGCAGGCGGGCATCGGGGATCAGCCGGCGGAAGGGCCGGGCGATCTTCGCCCCCATCATCGCCAGGCGGAAGCGCCCCGGATAGGGCAGGATGCGCGCAAGCAGGGCCCGCAAGGCGCGGTCATGCCAGGGGCGGCGGTAGTGGGTTTCGATATAGGCGCGGGCATGGTCCACCAGATGCATGTAATGCACGCCCGAGGGACAGGTGGTCATGCAGGCGAGGCAGGACAGGCACCGGTCGATATGCTTGACCGTCTTGGCGTCCGGCACCCGCTCGTTCTCCAACATGTCCTTGATCAGGTAGATGCGGCCCCGCGGGCTGTCCAGCTCGTCGCCCAGCATCTGGTAGGTGGGACAGGTGGCGGTGCAGAACCCGCAATGCACGCAGGCGCGCAGGATCTTGTTGGCGGTAGCCGTACCGGGGTCTTCCAGCTGTTCGGGGGTGAAGTTGGTCTGCATGTCAGGCCCCTTCCATCAGGCCGGGATTGAGGAGGCCCCTGGGGTCGAACTTCGCCCGCAGGCCGGCCTCCAGCCGGGCAATCGGCGCCGGGCGCGGCTGGAACATCGGCACCTGCGCGCGCAGGGCCTCGCCTGCGCGGATCAGCGTGGCATGACCGCCCCGCGTGGCGCATTCGGCGCGGATCGCGGCGGCGCCCGCGTCGCCCTCTTCCGGCACGCGCAGCCAGATCAACCCGCCGGACCAGTCCAGCAGGGCCTCATGATCCACCCCCGCGCCCGACAGCCGCTCCAGCAGCCCCGGCGCCTCGGTGGGTTTCACCGACAGCTTCCAGACCGCGCCCGGCTGCCCGGCGAAGGGCGAAACGTCGCGCAAGGCCTGCCACAGGGCCGCGCTCTCCGCGCCCTCGACCACGTCCCAGCCGCCGCCCAGGGCCGTGTTCAGGGCGCCTGCGCGATAGGCGACCGAACCGGCCAGCCCCTCGACCCGCAACCGCGTCTGGCCCCCGGCCCACCCGGCACCGCTGACGTCATAGGGGGTGCCCATGGCGCGGCACATGTCGGTAACGGCCTGCGCCACCCCCTGCCCCGCGCGCACCAGCGTGGCCTCCGCCTGGGGCCGGGCCAGCACCTTCAGGCTGACCTCGGTCAACACGCCCAGCGTCCCCCAGCTGCCCGCCAGCAGCTTCACCAGGTCATAGCCGGTGACGTTCTTCATCACTCGCCCGCCGTTCGACACGACCTCACCGGCACCGGAGACAAACCGCACCCCCAGCAGGTGATCGCGGCAGGCGCCGACCTGCACCCGGCGCGGCCCCGAGACATTGGCGGCCACCACGCCCCCGATGGTCGGCTCCCCCCCGGTGCCCAGAAGCGCGCGGTGATCCATCGGCTCGAAGGCCAGGCGCTGGCCCTTTTCGGCCAGCAGCGCCTCGACCTCGGCCAGGGGCGTCCCCGCCCCCATCACCAGCGTCAGCGCGCCCGGCTCGTAAAGACGCACGCCCGACAGCCCGCCGGTCTCCAGCACCTCGCCCGCCAGGGGCACCCCCCGCGTGCCCCCGCCCCGCACCGCCAGCGGCGCGCGGGCGGCCCGCAGCAGCTCGGCCAGTTCGGTCTCCGTCCCGGGTCTCATCATCCGAAAGCTCCAAATACTCTGGGGGCCAAATACTCTGGGGGGAGGGGCGCCGTCAGGCGACCCGGGGGGCAAGGCCCCCTGCCCGGCGCGAGGCCGAGACCTCCAGCGGGAACACCTTGGCCGGGTTCAGCAGCCACTTGCCGTCGAAGACATCCTTCACCCGCATCTGCGCCTCCAGATCGGCCGGGCGATACTGGTGGCCCATCAGGTCGCGTTTCTCGATGCCCACCCCATGTTCACCGGTCAGGCAGCCGCCGACCTCGACACAGAGCTTCAGGATCTCGGCCCCCAGGGCCTCGCACAGCTCCAGCTGGCCTTCCTGGTTGGCGTTGAACAGGATCAGAGGGTGCATGTTGCCGTCGCCCGCGTGAAAGACATTGGCCACGTCGAGACCGTACTCGCGGCTCAACTCGCCAATACGGCCCAGCACGCGGGGCAGTTCGGTCACCGGGATCGTGCCGTCCAGGCACATATAATCGTTGATCTGCCCCATGGCGCCGAAGGCCGACTTGCGCCCCAGCCAGATCCGCGCGCTTTCCTCGGCCGAGCCGCTTTCGCGCAGCTCCACCGGATCGTGGCGGCGGGCGATGGCTGTGATGATCTCCAGCTGCTCGGCAATCTCGGCCCCCGATCCCTCGACCTCGACGATCAGCAAGGCCTCGCAATCGGGATAGCCCGCGCCGGAGAAGGCATCTGTGGCGCGGATGCAGGGGCGGTCCATGAACTCGATCGCCACGGGCAGCACGCCCGCCTCGATGATGTCGCTGACGCATTGGCCCGCCACCTCCAGGCTGTCGTAGCCGATCAGCACCGGCCGCGCGCCCTCGGGTTTCGCGAGGATGCGCAGCGTCGCCTCCGTCACCACGCCCAGCTGCCCCTCGGACCCGCAGACGAGGCCCAGCAGGTCCAGCCCGGCGGCGTCCAGATGCGCGCCGCCCAACTCGATCACCTCGCCCTCCATGGTGACCATCGTGACACCCAGCAGGTTGTTCGTCGTCACCCCGTATTTCAGGCAATGCGCCCCGCCGGAGTTCATGGCGATGTTGCCGGCGATGGCACAGGCCAGCTGGCTGGAGGGGTCGGGGGCGTAGAAGAACCCGTCGGCCTCCACCGCGCCCGAAACGGACAGGTTGGTGCGCCCGGTCTGCACCCGGATGAACCGGTTGGCATAATCGGTTTCCAGCACCGCGTTCATCCGCGCCACGCCCAGGATCACGCAATCCGCCGTGGGCAGGGCCCCGCCCGCCAGCGAGGTGCCCGCGCCGCGCGGCACCACCGGAACCCCCATCTCGTGACAGATCCTCAGCACCGCCGCGACTTCCTCGGTGGAGCTGGGCAGCACGGCGCAGAGGGGCGGGCAGCGATAGGCCGTCAGGGCGTCGCATTCATAGGCGCGGGTCTCGGCCGGGTCGTCGATGACGGCCTGCGCGGGCAGCACCTTGCGCAGACGCGCCACCAGCGCGGGTTTCTTCGACAGGACCGCCGCATCGGGCGCTGGCATCTGCATGGCTCTCCTCCCCTTGGTCCGCGGATCGCTGGCCCGGGAATATCAGGATTGGTAAGATTTTTGAACCAATTTCTTGCCAGAAATATCCAGCGCCATTTTTCGATAGCCAGACGCCGCGTCCCACGGCTAGGTAGCGGCATGACGATGAGCGATGTCCTGACCCTGTTTTCCACCGCAGACGCCGCCGCCGTGGTGCTGATCCTGGCCGGCTGGCTGGGGATCGGCTGGCGGATCGAACACCCCGGGCCGCGCCCCTCGGTGTCGATCCTGATGGCCGAGAACCGCCGCGAATGGCTGCGCATGACGATCGAACGCGGCAACCGCATCGTCGACAGCCAGATCCTGGGCATGCTGCGCGCCAACAGCTCCTTCTTTGCCTCCTCCACGCTGATCGCCATCGGCGGCACTTTGGCCCTCCTGGGCAATTCCGACCAGCTGCGCGGGGTCGTCAGCGACCTGGGCGTGATCGACCGCAGCTCCGAAGTCTTCTGGGAAATCAAGCTGATCCTGGTGTTGCTGTTCATGGTCAACGCCTTCCTGAAGTTCGTCTGGGCCAACCGCCTGTTCGGCTATTGCGGCGTGTTGATGGGCGCGATCCCGAACGAACCGACCGATCCGCGCGCCATGCCGCGGGCGCAGAAGGCGGCGCAGATCAACATCTTCGCCGCGCGCAGCTTCAACCGGGGGCTGCGGTCGATCTATTTCGCCATGGCCGCGACCGGCTGGTTCCTGGGCCCCTGGGGCCTGCTGGCCGCGACCCTGACCACCTGCGCCATCCTGTGGCGTCGCGAGTTCGCGTCGCAGTCGCGGGAACTGTTGCTGACCCGCGACATGGACCCGGCAGAGGCGCCGAACGGGCCCGACAGCCCGGCCTGAACGGTCACGAAATAGGCAGGGCGGCGGACAGGGGCGCGGTTTTTCTTTGCTCCACTGGCAAAGCGCGCCAAGGGCGCTGACCGGCGGGTCGGAACGTGGAAATCTGACAGGCAAAGGCCGTGGCAACCGGAAAATCGGGTCCGGCCGTGCGGCGCCCCTGCGCGGGGCGTCAAACGTCCTGATCAGGAGTGTCCATGTCAGACCCGCTGAATGCGCTGGCCGCGGCCGCGCAGGCGCAGATTGATGCGCTGTCCTATCCCCGCAGACCCTGGGTCACGCCGCGCCAGTACAAGGGCCAGCCGGTGCTGGACGTGGCGATTGTCGGCGGCGGCCAGTCGGGCCTGTCGATCGCCTTCGGCCTGATGCGCGAGAATGTCACCAATATCCGCCTCTATGACCGCAACCGCCCCGGCGAGGCTGGCCCCTGGACCTCCTACGCGCGGATGCAGACGCTGCGCACGCCGAAACACGTCTCCGGCCCCGAGATGGGCATCCCCGCCCTGACCCCCGAGGCCTGGTATCGCGCCCGCTACGGCGATGCCGCCTGGGAGGTACTGGACAAGATCCCGAAGGCGCAATGGCAGGACTACCTGGGCTGGGTTGCGGGCATTGTCGGCCAGCCGGTCTTTCACGGGGTGGAGGTCGTGGACCTGGAGCCGCTGGAGGGAGGCATTACCGCCATCCGCCTGCGCGACCGTGACGGGCACGAAAGCGTCGACTACGCCCGCGCCGTGGTGCTGGCGCCCGGCATCGAGGCCACCGGCGCCTGGGCGGTGCCCGAGTTCGTCCGCGACGCCCTGCCCGACACCCTTTACGCCCATACCGCCGAGACCATCGACTTTGCCGCCCTGGCGGGCAAGCGGGTGGCGGTGCTGGGCGGCGGCGCCTCGGCCTTCGACAATGCCGCCTGCGCGCTGGAGGCGGGCGCGGCCAAGGTGGATCTGTTCGTGCGGCGCCCGAAACTGCCGCCGGTGAACCCCTACCGCTGGATGGAATACACCGGCTTCCTGCGCCATTTCCCCGATCTGGACGATGCGACGAAGTGGGAGTTCATGCAGACCATCTTCCGCATGAACCAGCCGCCGCCGCAGGACACCTTCAACCGCTGCCATGTCTGGCAGAGCTTCGGCATCCATTACGACAGCCCCTTCACCGCCCTGGCGCACGTGGATGGGAAGGTGCAGATCGCCACGCCCCAGGGCAGCTTTGACGCGGATTTCCTGATCGTCGGAACCGGCATGGCCATCGACCCGACCCTGCGCCCCGAACTGGCCCGCCTGGCCCCCGGCATCGCCACCTGGGCCGATCGGTTTGCCCCCGCCGCCGGGCCCGAGGCCTACGGGCTGGGCGCCTATCCCTACCTGGGCGATGCCTTCCAGTTCCAGGGCCGCGATGCCGTCTCCGACGCCGTGCTGGCGCGCCACTACTGCTATACCTTCGCCGCCATGGTCTCCCAGGGCTGCTCCGCCGGGATCTCGGCGCTGAAGTTTGGCGCCGAACGGGTCGTACGCGGCATCACCCGCCAGCTGTTCACCGAGGACGCGGCCGATCATCTGGCGACCCTGCGCGCCTATGACGAGCCCGAGCTGCGCCCCGAAACCGCCCCCCTGCCCCATCTGACGCCGGAAACCATCTAGGAGGATCCCATGTCGAACCAGGTCATCGTCGAAGACAAGGCCGCCCGCTTCCTCCAGTCGCAGGAGAAGATCCAGGCGCCTTATGAGCTCGACCCAGAGCTGTGCCTTTATTCCCCCCAGGACAACATGGACTCGCTGTCGCATCCGCGCATTGCCGACTGGATCGAGTTCGTCACGGAACGCTACATGCCGCCCCTGCCCGAGGGCGGGCGCAAGGTGCTGCTGATGATGCCCTGCACGGCGACGAAACCCTATCCCTTCTCGACCGAACACCGGGCGATCAACCGCCGCCTGCATGACGAAGGGTTCCGTCCCGTCGCCCGCCAGCCCCTGGCGCAGGAGCTGTGCGCGCGACTGGGTCCCGACGATCCGCAGGAGCTGCTCGACGTGTCGATCCTCAGTGACGGCAAGGGCACCTACATTCACCGCGCGGTGATTTCCGAACCCATGGCGCTGGTCCCTTACGAGACGATCACCGGCTACGAGGGCAAGCCCTCGCCCTGCCATGCCTATGACGATCCGGGGCTTTTCGAGAAGCGCGGCAATGCCGTCTCGCCCTGGCGCGGGGACAGCACGGCGGTTCAGGTCGGCCCGTCGAAATGGGCCTGGGGCGACAATGAAAAACGCGCCTATGTCGAGATGCACAACGAAATGGCCCGCCTGCTGGCCAAGGCGATGGAACGGATCGGCGGATTCTACGACGCGCGCATTTCCTGGGTGGCGCCGGGGCTGACCCACCGGTCCTTCGTGCTGGAGAAGGGCGCGCGCAAGGCCCATGGCGTGCCGGCCTCGAAGAAGGTCGCGGGGCGCAACCTGGCCTTCATCGGCGCCAATGACCTGCTGCCCGATCCGCTGAAGATCACCTGCCTGCCCCTGGCCGAGGACTGCACCGACGCGATCGCGCGGCTGGCCAAGCGCCTGGGCACCACGCCCGACCGCGTCGGCAGCCACTGGTCGCGCGGCGGGGCGAACGCGACGCCGCTGGCCCTGCCGGAACTGCTGGACGTCTTGGTCGAGAACATCCTGGAAAAGGAAGACGCATGACCCTGTCGCTGACCATCGGCTCCTCCGACAACGACCGCCTGCGCCCGCTGATCAACGACGAGATCCGCATCGACGGGGTCGCGGCCACCTGGCACACCCACCCGGTGCAGGAACTGTTCAACCTGCAATGCGCGCGCCACGTCTACGACGCTGCCGAATATCCGCTGGCCACCTACCTGCGCGATCTGGAAGGGCCGCGCCGCTACTTGGCGGTGCCGATCTTCCCCTCGCGGCACTTCCGCTTTTCCTGCGTCTTCGTGAACCGCGCGGCGGGGCTGACCTCGCCCGCCGATCTGGCCGGCAAACGCGTCGGCATCCCGATCTGGGACATGGCCGCCGCCGTCTGGCTGCGCGGCATCTTCGACGAACATTACGGCCTGCCGATGCGCGCGCCCATCTACGTCACCAACGGGCTGGAGTTCGGCCGCAGCGGCGATGAGCACCCGCAGCAATACCCGGCGGATTTCGAGATCGTCCATGCCGATGACGAGGGCGGGCTGGCCCGGATGCTGGCCGAGGGCAAGATCGACGCGCTTTATACCGCCGCGGCGCCCTCGACCTGGGATCCCTTCGACCCCGATTGCCCGGTGACCCGCCTCTACGAGGACCCGCGCGAGACGGAAACCGCCTTCTATGCGAAGACCGGGATCCTGCCGCCGATGCACATCTTCGCGGTCAAGCGCACCATCGCCGAAGCCCACCCGGGCCTGACCCGTCGCCTGTTCACCGCGCTGAACGACGCGCAGCAGATGGCGCGTGACCAGATCTACCACTCCGGCGTGCTGAAGACGATGCTGCCCTGGCAGCTGGAGGCCCTGCTGGACACCGAAAGACGCCTCGGCCAAGGCTACTGGTCCGGCGGCTTCGCCCGCAACCGCGACACGTTGCAGGCGATCATCCGCTACATGGGCGAGGAAGGTCTGCTGAAGACCAACATGACCCCCGAAGACATGTTCGACGCCGACATGCTGGCGACCTGACCAGTGGCGCGGGCCGCATGGCCGGACCTGCGCCCGACGATGCCTGTCCCTGCGGGGCCGCCCCGCCGGGATTGACCCTGGAAAGTCCGCTTTCCACCCTGACCCGAGACCCGGAGCCTGACCCGAAAAAGGGCGATAGGAGACGGGGCCACGGACCCCAGACCACACCCCTTCCGCGGTGCATCGCAGGATCAGATTCCCCCTGCGCCGCCAGACCGGAGACCCAAGATGCCCAAGAACGGTGCCGACCACCTCGCCTCGCTTCAGGACGACCGCTGTATCTACCTCGACGGCAAACGCGTCGCGGATATCAACACCGACCCCGCCTTTCGTGGCGCCGTCGCTTCGGCCTGCGCGCTCTATGATTACCAGGCCGCGCCCGAGAACCAGGACCGGATGACATTCGCCTCGCCCAAGACCGGCAAGCGGATCAACAAGTCCTGGATGATGCCCACCACCCATGCCGAACTGGTCGAGCGTCGCAAGGCGATCGAGGAATGGTCGGCCCTGACCTGCGGCATGATGGGCCGCTCGCCCGATCACGTCGCCTCCACCTTCGTGGGCTTCCGCATGGGCCTGGACGTCTACGAGGCCGCCGACCCCAAACGCTCCGCCGCCCTGGCCGATTACTTCGACTACGTGCGCGACAATGACCTGTACCTCAGCTACGTCATCATCAACCCGCAGGCGGACAAGGCGAAATCCGCCGCCGGTCAGGCCGACCGCGACCTGGTCGCGCGCATCGTCGACGAGGACAGCGAAGGCGTGACGATCCGCGGCGCCAAGATGCTGGCCACCTCGGGCATCGTCGCGAACGAGATCATGGTGTCGGGCATCACGCCGCTGCAACCGGGCGATGAGGATTACGCCTTCACCCTGACGATGCCGCTTGGCACGAAGGGCCTGAAGATGCTGTCGCGCCGCAGCTACGAGGCCAGCGCCACCTCGACCTTCGACTACCCGCTCTCCGCCCGTTTCGACGAGAACGACGCCGTGGTCGTCTTCGACGATGTGAAGGTGCCCTGGGAACGGGTCTTCATGTTCCGCGACCTGAAGCTGGCGCAGGCGCAGTGGCACCAGACGCGCGGTCACGTCATGCAGAACTACCAATGCATGATCCGCCTGACGCAAAAACTTCACTTCCTGCTGGGCCTGGCGCGCAAGATCGCCGAGACCAACAACATCATCGGCTATCCGCAGGTACGCGAACAGCTGGGCCTGATCGCCGCCAAGGTCCAGAACATGGATGCCTTGGTGCTGGCGATGGAGGCGAAGGGCGAGCAATACGGGAAATACTACGTCCCCGACCGCTCGATCCTCGTCACCGCGCAGGTCATCGCCCAGACGACCTATCCGGAAGTGGTCGAGGCGATCCGCATCTTGTCGGGCGGTGGCATGATCATGGTGCCTTCGTCGGATCTCGACTTCGCCAGCCCCGAAACCGCAGACATCATCGGCCGCACGCAACGCTCGCCCGTGATGGACAGCCATGACCGGGTGAAGCTGATGAAACTGGCCTGGGACGCGGTCGGATCCGAGTTCGGCTCGCGCCACTTGCAGTACGAGATGTTCTACTCGGGCGCCCAGTTCGTGATCCGTGGCAACTCCTTCCGCTTCTTCGACTGGGACGAGGTGAAATCGCGCGTCGACGGCTTCATGGGCACCTATGACCTGGAGGTCGACAACCTGCTGGCCAAGGCGGCGGCAGAGTGAGCATGGACGCCGAAACGCTCCGCCGCGCAGCCTTCGTCGGCCATTCCCCGGCGCCCTTCCGGGCGGCGGAGACCGGCCCGCTGTCGGACCTGACCTTCGCCGTGAAGGATCTGTTCGACATCGCAGGCAGCGTCACCGCCTGCGGCAATCCCGACCGGCTGAAAGCTGGGGTGGTGGCCGCCGCCACAGCACCTGCGGTGCAGGTGCCGCTGGCCGCCGGCGCGCTCTGTCTGGGCAAGACCCATACCGACGAAGTCGCCTGCGGGATGTTCGGTGACAATGAGTTCTACGGTACCCCCATCAACCCCCGCGCGCCGTCCCGCGTGCCGGGGGGCTCTTCCTCCGGCTCGGCTTCGGCCGTGGCGGGGGGGCTGGTGGATTTTGCGCTCGGCACCGACACAGGCGGCTCGGTCCGCGTGCCGGGCAGTTTCTGCGGCATCTTCGGGCTGCGCACCACCTTCGGGCGGCTGTCGGTGGCGGGCGTCATGGCCATGGCGCCCAGCTTCGACACCGTGGGCTGGATGGCCCGCACGCCCGAGGTGATGTCGCGCGTGGGCGAGGCCTATTTCGGTGCCCCGAAACCCCTGTCGGCGACCCGGCTGATGCTGGCCCGCGATGCCTTCGCCATTCCCAATGCGCGGGTGGCCGAGGCGCTGGCGCCGCTGGCGCAGGCACTGACCACGACCGAGGTCGATCTGTATCGCGGCGGGGTCGAGCACTGGCTGGAGACCTTCCGCCCGCTGCAACTGGGCGACCTGCACGCCACCCTGGGCACCTGGGCGGCGCAGCCCGGGCGGCAGGTCTCGGCCTCCATCGCCCAGCGTATGGAACTGGCCAGCACCGTCACCGCCGCCGACATCGCCCCGGCGACGATCTGGCGCGATGCGCTGACCGGCTACATGGTGGACCTGTTGGGCGGCGACGGCGTGCTGTGCATTCCCACGGCCCACGACCTGCCGCCCGAAGTGGGGGGCGGTCTGGAACAGCTGATCGAGTTCCGCGAAAAGACCCTGGCGCTGACCTGCGTCGCCTCGCTGACCCGGCTGCCGCAGCTGAACATCCCCGCGACCACGGTCGAGGGCGTGCCCGTGGGCCTGTCCTTCATCGCCGGCCCGCGTGGCGAGGAACGGCTGCTGGCCATCGCCGCCGAGATCTTCGCGCAACTGCCAGAGGGCACCGCATGACGCGCGATTTCGTCGGATACGGGCGGGTGAAGCCCGACTTCCGTTGGCCCGGCGGCGCCGGTCTGGCGGTGGTCGTGGTGCTGAACTTCGAAGAGGGCGCCGAGCCTTCGATCCCCGACGGCGATCCGGCCACCGAGCTGGCCCTGACCGACGCCATCCCGGGCGAGGTGCCCCTGGGCCAACGCGATCTGGTGGCCGAAAGCCTGTTTGAATACGGCAGCCGCGCGGGGTTCTGGCGGCTGGCCGAGATGTTCGAAGATTTTGACATCCCCCCCACGATCGGTGCCTGCGCCCAGGCCCTGGCGCGCAACCCCGAGGCGGCGGGGTTCATCGCCGAAAAAGGCTGGGACATCTGCGCCCATGGCAACCGCTTTCAGCGCCATTTCCTGATGACCGAGGCCGAGGAACGCGCCGCCATCGCCGCCGCCGTCGAGGGCATCACCGCCGCCACGGGCCGCGCCCCCACGGGCTGGCAATGCCGCTATGCCGCATCCGAACGCACCCGTATGCTTCTAGCCGATCACCCCTGTCTGATCTACGATGCAGACGGCTATGCAGACGATTTACCATACTGGACCGAAGGTCGCCTGGTGGTGCCCCATACCTTCACCCTGAACGACAACCGCCTGGCCACCGCCAAGCTGCCGACGCCGGGCGATTTCCACGCCTACCTCTGGTCGGCCTTCCGGACCTTGCTGCGCGAAAGCGCCCGCTCGCCCCGGCTGATGACCATCTCGCTGCACAACCGCATCTCGGGCCAGCCCGCACGGTTCGAAGGCATCCGCAACTTCCTGGAAGAGGTCGCGGGCACCCCGGGCGTCTGGTTCGCGCCCCGCGCCGAAGTGGCCCGCCACTTTGCGCAGGTCTGCCCAAGATGACAGGCCTGGTTCTGACCGGCGGCCTCGTGGCATGCCCCCTGACCGGCGCGGTGACCGTCCGTGACGTGATCCTGCGCGACGGGGTGATCAGCGCGGACGCCGCCGGCCTGCCGCGCCGCGACATCAGCGGGCAGATGGTGATCGCCGGGCTGGTCAACGCCCATACCCATGGGCACGCCAACCTGAACAAGGGCGTGGCCGACCGCTGGCCGCTGGAGTTTTCCCTGACCTCGGGCGGCTGGATGGCTGCCGGTCGTGATGCACAGATGGTCTATGACAGTACCCTCTTGGGCGCCTGGGACATGCTGTCGAAAGGGGTGACGGCGGTCTATGACCTGGCCGTGGGGATGCCCGCCCCCGATCCCGACCATCTGGCCGCCGTGGCCCAAGCCTATGCCGACGCGGGCCTGCGCGCCGTTATCGCGCCAATGGTCGCCGACATCGGCTTTGCGGACAGCATCCCCGGGCTGGTCGAGACCCTGCCGCCCGAGATCGCCGCCAGCCTGAGCACCGCCCCGCAGGACCCCGAGGCCCTGCTGACCCGTATCGACAAGGGCATGGGCTTTGCCCTGCCGGAGGGGATCACCTGGGGCCTGGCGCCGACCATCCCGCACCAATGTTCCGAGGCCTTCCTGCGAGGCGCCGCCGACCTGGCCCGACGCCGGGGCTGGCGGCTGCACATGCATGTTGCCGAGAGCCGCCTTCAGGCCGAAGTGGCGCGCCAGCTTTGGGGCGGCTCGCCCGTCGACCGGCTGGAAAGCCTGGGCATTCTGGGCCCCGATTTCACCGCCGGTCACGCGATCTGGCTGGGCGCGCGCGACTTCGCCACCCTGGCGCGGCACGGCGCGTCAGTGGCGCATATCCCGGCGTCGAACCAGCGCCTGGGCGCAGGCGTGGCCCCGGTGCAGATGATGCGCGAGGCAGGGCTGACGCCTGGCCTCGCCACCGACGGGGCGAACTCGTCGGACGCCATGAACACGTTCGAGGCGATGCGCCATGCGACCAACCTGTCGCGTCTGTCCGAGACCACACGCGACCACTGGATCGACGCCGCCACCGCCTATGGGATGGCCACCCAAGGCGGCGCGGCCTGCATGGGGCTGGCGCCCTCGACCCTGCGCCCCGGCGCCCCCGCCGACCTGACGATCCTGTCCCTCGACACCCTCGCCTTCACCCCCCTGAACGATCCGGTGGTGCAGATGGTGACGGCGGAAACCGGCAGCTCGGTCACCTCGGTCTTCGTCGCGGGACGCGAGGTGCTGACAGACGGCCAGCCCCGTTTCGACACCCGCGCCTTGCGCGCCCGCATCGCCCGCCACATGCCTGCGCTGGAGGCTGCCCGCGCCGACCAGCGCGCCGCCGCCGAGGCCGCCCTGCCCCATATCCAGCAGTTTCTCGACACCCGGCCGAAACCCGACCTCGGCTTTACCCGCACCCTGCCCATGGACCCGTCATGACCCTGCCCTATCCCTACAGCGACCCCGCCAGCTATACCCGCATCGGCCATATCATGCCCTCGTCAAACACCTGGGCCGAGCCGCTGACCTATGCCCTGAGCATGCAGGAGGCGGCGCGCATCTCGAACCATTTCTCGCGGATCGTGGTGAAGACCCTGGCGCTGAACGAAAGCTCGGAAAGCCATTTCCAGTACGACCCGATGCTGTCTGCGGCGCGGCTTCTGGCCGATGCGCCGCTGGACGTGATCACCTGGAACGGCACCGCCGCCAGCTGGCGCGGCATCGACCAGGACCGCAAGCTGTGCGAGCTGATCGAGGCGGAAACCGGGATCACCGCGACCTCGGCCACCATCGGCTATTTCGATCTGTTCGCCGCGAAGAACTGGCGCAAGATCTCGCTGGCCGTGCCCTATACCGAGGATGTGACGGCGGCCATCGTCGAGAACTACACGCGGTCCGGCTTCGAGGTGGTGAAGGCCGTCTCGCTGGGCTGCGTGGCCAACGTCGACATCGGCGCGACGCCGCTGGATCGGATGCGCGCCCTATTGCACGAGGCCGCCGACGATGCCGCCGATTGCGTCGCGGTGGTCTGCACCAACTTCCCCGCCACGGCGCTGGCGGCGGAATACGAGGCCGAGACGGGGATCCCGCTGGCCGATTCCATCTCTGTCACCTATCTGGATGCCTGCCTAAAGGCCGGGGTGCGCCCCGCCATCACCGGCTGGGGTCAGATGTTCGACTGACGCGGGCCCCGTCGGTCCGAGGAGGCCCGGCAGGGCCGAGGAGGCCGCCGCCCAGCCCTAGTCGGGCACCGGGGCGGCGGGGTCCAGCAGGCCCTCGCCCCTCAGGTCGGCCCAGAGGGCGGAGGGGATCTCCGCCTGCAGGGCGGCGATGTTGCGGGTGACCTCCTCGGGACGCACGGCGCCGAGGACGACCGAGGCGACGGCCGGATGCGCGAGGGCGAAGTGCAGCGCCGCATGGGGCAGCGCGGTGCCATGGGCGGCGCAGATCCGCTCGATCCGGGCAACCCGGTCGAGGACGTCCGGCCCGGCCTCGGCATAATTGTATTTCGCCCCCGGCACCGCGCCGGTGGCCAGGATGCCGGAGTTGAACACCCCGCCCAGGATCAGCGCCGTGCCCCTGGCCTGCGCCCGGGGCATCATCGTGGCAAGCGCTGGCTGTTCCAGCAGGGAATAGCGCCCGGCGAGCAGCACCACGTCATAATCCGCATCGCCCAGGAACCGCTCGGCCATCTCGTGGTCATCGAGACCCAGCCCGTAGCCGGCGATCACCCCCTGCCCCTTCAGCTCCGCCAGCGCCCGCGTGGCGCCATCCAGCGCCTGACGATAACGGGCCTCGATCATCGCCTCGCCATGGGTCCAGCTGTCCACATCGTGGATCAGCACCAGGTCCAGCCGGTCCGTGCCCAGCCGCAGAAGGGACTGGTCGATGGACCGCATCGTCCCGTCATAGCTGTAGTCGAACCGCGCGGCATGCGGCAGGGACCCGACGAAACCGCGCGCGGGCGCCGCCACGGAGCCATGGCGGTGCGGGTCCATCACCCGGCCCACCTTGGTCGACAGCACCAGCTGATCGCGCGGGACCGACCGCAGGCCGGTGCCGGTACGATGTTCGGCCAGGCCGTTGCCGTAGTGCGGCGAGGTGTCCAGCAGGGTGATGCCGGCCGCCAGCGCGGCCTCCACCGTGGCGATGGCCTGATGGTCGTCCAGATGCGCGTAGAAATCCCCTAGAGGCGCGGTACCAAGCCCGATGCGACTGACGCAAAGCCCGGTGCCCCCCAGGGGCACGCGGGGCAGTGTCATGAGGCCCCTCGCGCGAACTGGTTGTAGAAGGCGTAGCGGTGCGGCTGGATGAAATCGGGTGTCTCCACGCCCGCCGCCTCGGCGCATTGCCGGGGGAAGTCGAAGTTGTTCAGCATCTCGCTGGCCACCGCGACCAGGTCAGCCTTACCGTCGTCGATGCTGCCCATGGCGACGGCGGGGCTGTGGGTGCCGCCCACGGCCATGGTCGCCACCCCCGCCTCGGCCCGCACGCGTGCGGCCATGTCGTGCTGGGCCGTGATCTCCTCCCCGACCTGCGAGCCATTGGTGCCCGGCGCGATGCCACCGGCGGAGCAATCCACCACGTCGACGCCTACGCCCTTCAGCGCGGCGGCCAGGGCCACAGTGTCCTCCAGGTCCAGCCCGCCCTCGACGCGATCAACGCAGGAGGCGCGGTAGAAGATCGGCATGTCCTCGGGCAGGGCGGCGCGCAGGTCCTGCGCGATCTCCACCGGCAGGCGATGCCGCGCCTCGGCGGACCCGCCGTAGCCGTCGGTGCGCCGGTTCGACAGGGGGGAGACGAAGCTGTGCAGCAGGTAGCCGTGGGCGCCGTGGATCTCGACGAAATCGAACCCGGCCGCCATGGCCCGCTGCGCCGCCGCGACAAAGGCCGCGCGCAGGGCGGCGATGTCGTCCAGGCTCAGCTCGGCTGGGGCGGGCCAACCGTCGGCGTAGGGCACAGCCGAGGGCGCAACGCAGGTCCAGCGCCGCGGGTCGCCTGCGGGCAGGAATTTCGCCCCGTTCCAGGGCGGCTCGGTCGAGGCCTTGCGGCCCGCATGCGCCAGTTGCACTCCTGCGGGGACACCGTGACGGTGAAACGCCTCGGCGATCATCGCCAACCCGGGGATCTGGTCATCCGACCATGCCCCGAGGCAATCCGGCGTGATCCGCCCCTCGGGCTGCACCGCCGTCGCCTCGATCAGGGCGCCGCCCAGACCGGACATGGCCATGTGGGCGTAGTGATCGAAATGCCAGCCCGTCGCGCGGCCATCCTCGGCGGCGTACTGGCACATGGGGGACAGGAGAAGGCGGTTATGAAACGTCACCCCCCTGACGATCAGGGGGGTGAACAGGGCGCTTGGCCCGGTGGTCTTGTCAGTCATTCGATCCGGCTCAGATTTCTTTCAGAAGCGAGGTATCGAACATGCTCTCGTCGGCCTCGATCCCCACCTTGTGCATCGACTCGATCGTAGCAGCGATCCATTCGTCGTCCATGGCGAAGATCCCGTCGGGATGCTGGATCAGGTCGACCTGGATGTTCGAATGGAACTGGGTCATGTCGGGGGTATAGCCGTTGCCCTTGAACCAGCTGTCTTCCCATTCCAGCGCGGCCTTGCCGGGGGCCTCGAATTCCTTTTCCCAGCCGCGGCGCGAGGCGCGCAGGAAGCCCACCAGGTCTTCGCGACGGGTCTCGATGGTTTCCACATTGGCGCAGACCAGGTCCTGGCCCATCACCATGCCCACGTCGGAGAAGAGGATGAAATCGGATTCCTTGCCGGCGGCCTGGCTGATCACATAGGGCATCGAGGTCATGAAATCGACGACCGCGTCCACCTGACCGGCGACCAGCGGGGTCGGGTCGAAGGTATAGGGGACGAAGTTCACCTTTTCGCCGTCGACACCGGCCAGGCCGAGGACGACCTTGAAGGGGCCGACGTTAAGCGGCGGGCAGGCAACGGTGCGGCCCTCCAGATCCTTCATCGTCTCGATGCCGCTGTCCTTCAGGAAGATCACCGAGTCGGGGCTTTTCTGGAACTGGGCGCCGATCACCTTGAAATCGGCGCCTTTTTCAAAGATCGCCTCGGCGGTTTCCATGGGCGAGACCAGCGCGATATCGGCCTTGCCGGTCAGCAAAGAGGCCTGGGGGATCACGTCGGGGCCGCCGGGGATATAGTCGATCTTCAGACCCTCGTCGGCGTAGTACCCTTCTTCCATGGCGATGTAGTAGCCGTTGAATTCGGGGTCGTTGATCCAGATGGCCTGAAGGGTCAGCGTGGTCAGATCCTGCGCGAACAGGCGGCCGGGGACGGAGGCAGCGGCCAGACCGCCCAGGGCAGAGGCGGTGAAGGCGCGACGGGAAAGCTTGGTCATGGGGAAGATCCTGTTGGGTGAGGTTATCGTTTTCCTGGCGCGGTCCGTTTTTCCGGTTCCCGGCGATAGGACCCAGCCTAGGTAGCGGATCCGGGCGCGGTCAATTTGGCTGGCTTGGCCTGTCATGCGCGCTGACTTGACGGTTTCTGCGAAGCAGCAAATGCGATTTGCAAAGCGCATGAAATCCATGCAGAGCGCGCTATTTCGCCCCGTTTTTGCCGTTCCGGGCGGGATTTTCGGGACTCGGCGGCGGAAAACGCCGCGACACCGTTTCCCGGCCTTTGCACAGGAATTGCACAAAACCCTGGCCAATCTGGCCCGCCTGCGGCCCGGTGGCGCCCCTATCGCAAGGCAGGCGCACCTGCGGCCAAGTTTTGCCGCGCCGCCGAGCGACGCGCGATTCTGGCGCCGCGATCCAGTTTGCGGGCAGGCTTCATGCGACCAGGATGGCGCGTCCCGTCCGCCCCAGCAAAGGCCCGACCGATCATGTCCGATACGCTGCCCCTGCCCGAAACCGCCCCCCGCCCGCTGCTGGCGCTGCTGCGGTCCCCTGCGGCGCTGATCGCGCTGAAGGTGGCGCTGGTGCTGTCGGTGCTGCTGGTCTGGCACCTGCTGGGCACCCAGACCCGGATGGGACGACTGATCCTGTCGAGCCCGGTCTATATCCTGGGGGACATGTGGACCGGCGCCGATCTGTACCTGCTGCACGGCGCGGCCACGGTGAAAATCGCCGCGACGGGCTTTGCCATAGGCTGTGGCGCGGCCTTCGTCATGGCGCTGCTCTACTGCGTGCTGCCCTGGCTCGACACCGCGTTTCGGGGCGTGAACATCGCCATCTACACCATGCCCGCCATCGTCGTCGGTCCGCTGCTGGTGCTGTTCTTCAAGGGCGACTGGCCGCAGACGATCCTGTCGGCGCTGATGGTCTATTTCCCCGCCATGTCCACCATGTTGCTGGGGCTGAAGCAGGTCGACCAGAGGCTGTCGGACCTGATCGAGGTCTACGGCGGCCATGAAGGCGCGCTGATGCGCTATGTCCGCCTGCGCGGCGCCCTGCCCGCCATCTTCGCCGGGCTGCGCGTCGCCGCCCCGATCGCCGTGCTGGGCGCGGTGCTGGGGGAGTTCGGATCGGGCACGCGGTTCGGCTTCGGGTCCTTCCTGCTGTCGACCCTGCCGCAGGCCAATCCGACGCGGCTGTGGGGGATCGCCATTTCGACCTCGATGATCGGGCTCTGCGGCTATCTGATCTTCATGATCCCCGCCGTCTGGCTGCGCCGCACCACCGAAAGCGCGACGCTGGCCACCGCCATGGCCGCGCCCGCGCGCAGCGGCAGCTGGGTGGAACGGCTGGGGTTCGGCGTGCTGGCCTTCGTGGTGCCCTTCCTGCTTTGGGCCTTCCTGATCGACCTGGCCGACATGCCCTCGATCATCGCGCCGGGGCCGCTGACCACGATCCGCTTCATCTTCACCGAAGACGCCTTCCCGATCTGGGAGGCGCTATCGATCACCCTGCCGATGGCGGTGCTGGGGCTGATCGCCGGGCTGGCCTTCGCCTTTGTGCTGGCCTCGATGTCGATCCTGTCGCCGGCCGTCGCCCGCGCGCTGGTGCCGGTGGCCATGGTGGTGCAGAACACGCCGCTGGTGGCGCTGGTGCCCTTTGTCGTTCTGGCCTTTGGGCGGGGCGTGGCGGCCTCGGTCTTCCTCGCCATGCTGGTGGTCTTCTTCCCGGCTTATGTGCTGCTGACCCAGGGCTTCGCCTCGATCCCCTCGGCGGCGCGGGACCTGGTCTCGGTCTATGGCGGATCGCGCTGGCAGCTGCTGTGGCGCATCGCGATACCCTATTCCATCTCCTACCTCTTTGCGGCGGCCAAGATGGTGGCGCCGATGGCCCTGCTGGGCGTCATGGTGGCGGAATGGCTGGTCTCGGGCATCGGCCTGGGCAACCTGCTGAACCTCGCCCGCCCGGCGCTGGATTACGAAACGATCTGGGCCGGGGCGCTGATCTCGATCCTGATCTCGGCCCTGACCTATGAACTGGTCGGCATCCTGGAGCGGAAAACCCGGCGATGAGGTTTCACCACGCCTCGATGACCGTCTCGGACCTGCCCGCCGCCATGGAGTTCTTCCGCGCTGCCTTCGGCTTCGCCCCCGACTTCGTCGAGGAGGAGATGGGCGCCGACATCGCCCGTATGGCGGGGCACCCGGGGCTTCTGTGCGCCTTCACCCAGATGCGCGCGCCCGGGATGGATCTGGTGCTGGAACTGATCGCCTTCACCCATCCGGACGGCCCGCCCCCCGCAGATCCGCTGCCCTGGCGGCCCGGCGCGGGGCATGTCTGTTTCCACGTCGACGATCTGGAGACGACGCTGACCACCTGCCGCACCGCCGGCGCCACGGTTCTGGGAGAGGTCATCGCCTTCCCCGGCGGGCGCTGCTGCTACATCCGCACGCCGGGTGACGCCTTCGTCGAGCTGGAGTGGATGGCCCCCGCCAGCTGACGCCCGCTACCCCAAAAGCAAAACCGCCACGCCCCGAGGGGCGCGACGGTTCCTTGCTAGTCCGGGCATCGGGATGCGGCCCGCACCTGGCTAGCTCCGTGGGTCAGTCGTCCTTATGGCCCGGGTGCAGCTTCTCCATCAGCTCTTCGCACATGGCGTGGAAGGCCGGGTCGGAGAACAGCGCCTTGGTGCGCGGCCGCTCGAACGGCACGTCGACGATTTCCGCGATGCGCCCCGGCTTGGCGTGCATGACGACGATCTGGTCGGCCAGGAAGACCGCCTCGTCGATGCCGTGGGTGACCAACAGGGTGGTGGCCTTCTGCTGGCTCCAGATGCGTTGCAGCTCGATGTTCATCGACCGGCGCAGGATCTGGTCCAGCGCGCCGAAGGGTTCGTCCATCAGCAGCACCTCGGGCTCGGTGACCAGGGCGCGCGCGATGGCCACCCGCTGGCGCATCCCCCCCGACAGCTGCGCCGGCAGGTGATCCTCGTAGCCCTTCAGCCCTACCAGGTCGATCATCTCGCGGATCTTGGCGTCATGGGCGGCGACCGAGCGTTTCAGCACCTGCAGCGGCAGCGCCACGTTGCGATAGACCGACCGCCAGGGCATCAGCGCAGCATCCTGGAAGGCGATGCCCAGCTTGCCCTGGTTGCGGTATTGCTGCGGCTGGTTGCCGCGAATGCGCACGACGCCCTCGGTCGGCGTTTCCAGCCCGGCGACCATGCGCATCAGGGTGGACTTGCCACAGCCCGACGGCCCGATCAGCGCCACGAAGGCCCCGCGCCGCACCTTCAGCGACACGTCGGCCAGCGCCTCGATCTGCGCCTTGCGGGTGACGAAGGTCTTGCCCGCGTGATCGACCAGGATGTCGACGGGCGGTTCCGCCGTCCCGGCGCTGCTCTGGCCCTGGCTCTGGACGCTCATGTTCATTGGCTCTCCTCGCCGT
Organism: Pseudooceanicola marinus; assembly: GCF_020177265.1. GTDB lineage: Bacteria > Pseudomonadota > Alphaproteobacteria > Rhodobacterales > Rhodobacteraceae > Pseudooceanicola > Pseudooceanicola marinus_A. The sequence goes on along the minus strand of NZ_JAIVMC010000004.1, from coordinate 123,455 downwards.
TGCGGTGGCCCAGCATGGCCTTGACCTCCAGGAAGTCGGTCAGCCCGAAGACCCCCAGCTCCCGCCCGTTGCCGGACTGCTTGTAGCCGCCGAAGGGGGCGGAGAAGTCAAAGGGCGGGTTGTTGATGAAGATGCGACCCGCGCGAATGCGGCGCGCCACGGCCTCGGCCCGGTCCAGGTCGCGGCCATAGACGTAGCCGGCCAGCCCGTAGTCACTGTCGTTGGCGATCTGCACCGCCTCGTCCAGGCTGTCGTAGGTCAGCACCGACAGCACGGGGCCGAAGATTTCCTGCCGGGCGATGGTCATGTCATTGGTCACATCGGCAAAGATCGTGGGCCGCACGTAGAAGCCGCGGTTGACGCCCTCGGGCAGGCCTGGCCCGCCGCACAGCAGGCGCGCGCCCTCCTCGATGCCCCGGGCGATGAAGCCCTGCACCCGGTCCCACTGCGCGGCATTGGCGACGGGGCCCATGGTGGTGGTGCGGTCGGTGGGATCGCCAATTCGGACCTTGGCGACCTCGGCCAGCAGCCGCGCCTCGATCTCTTCCTGCCTTTCGCGGGGGATCAGCATGCGCGAAGGCGCGATGCAGCTTTGACCGGAGTTGATGAAGATGCGCCCCACTCCGTCGACCAGCGCCAGGTCGAGATCGGCATCGGGCAGGACGATATTGGCGGATTTGCCGCCCAGCTCCTGATGTACCCGCTTCACCGTGGGGGCGGCGGTGCGGGCAATCTCCACACCCGCGCGGGTGGAGCCGGTGAAGGACACCATGTCGACGCCGGGATGGGCGGCGATGGCCGCGCCGACCTCCGGCCCCGATCCGTTGACCAGGTTGAAGACGCCCGCAGGCACGCCCGCCTCGGCCAGCACCTCGGCCAGGATCAGCGCCGACAGCGGCGAGATTTCCGAGGGTTTCAGCACCACCGTACAGCCGGCGGCCAGCGCCGGGCCCAGCTTGGTCACGATCTGGTTCAGCGGCCAGTTCCAGGGCGTGATCAGCCCGGCCACCCCGATGGGTTCATAGCGCAGCCGGGTGGTGCCATGGGGCTGTTCGAAGGCGAAGCCCTCGGCGGTATCGGCGGCCTGGTTGAAATAGATGACGGAGCTGTCGGTCTGCATCCAGTCCGACAGATCGGCGGGGGAGCCCATCTCGGCGGTGACCGCCTGTTCCAGCTCCGCCTTGCGGGCCTTGAAGACATCCGCGATGCGGCGCAGCAGGGCCACGCGTTCGGCCACCGGGGTGGCGGCCCAGGCCGGGAAGGCGGCACGGGCGGCGGCAACGGCGCGGTCGACATCCGCCGCCGTCCCCCAGGCCACCCGGGCGATCTCCTCGCCCGTGGCGGGGTTCACCACGGGTCCGGTCGTGTCGGACAGGGGCGCCACCCAGACACCGCCGATATAGAACTCACCCCAATGGGTCATTCACATGATCCCCAGTTTCTTGGCCGTGGCGTCGATGGCCTGGCGAGCGATGGCGAACATCTCGTCCATCTCGGCGATGGTCATCACCAGCGGCGGCATCAGCGCCATGGTGTCACCGTTGTCGCGGAAGGCCAGACCCAGTTTCAACGCCTCGACCGAACATTGATTGCCGACGCGCTGTTCAAAGGGAAACGCCTCGCCGGTTGCCTTGTTTGCGACCAGTTCGATCCCCGCCATCAGCCCGACGGAGCGGACATTGCCGACCAGCGGATGATCCACGAACTCAGCCAGCTTGGCCTCGAAATGCGGCACCAGTTCCGCCTCGGCGCGTTCGACGATGCCCTCGCTTTGCAACACCTCGATATTGGCCAGGGCCACGGCGCAGCAGGACGGATGGCCCGAGTAGGTATAGCCATGCGCCCATTCGCCCCCGTCCTCGATCAGCACATCGGCCACGCGGTCCGACATCAGGCAAGCCGACAGCGGCAGGTAGCCCGAGGTCAGACCCTTCCCCAGCTGCATGAAGTCCGGCTGGATGCCGTAGTAGAAGCTGCCGAACCACTTGCCGGTGCGGCCAAAGCCCATGACCACCTCGTCCACGGCCAGCAGCACGTCGTACTTGCGGCAGATCTTCTGGATCGCGGGCCAGTAGGTCATCGGCGGGCAGATCGAGCCGCCAGCAGATTGCGCCGGTTCGGCGTAGAAGGCGGCGACGTTCTCAGGCCCAAGTTCCAGGATCTTGTCCTCAAGCCAACTGGCGGCCAGCTCGCCGAAATCCTCGTCCGACATGCCTTCGGGCTTGTTGCGGTAGGCGTAAGGCGTGCCGACATGGGTGATGAAATCCAGCGGCAGATCGCCCCCGGCCTCGTGCATGTCGGGCAGGCCCGACAGCGAGGCGGCCACCTGGGTGGACCCGTGATAGGCCTTTTCCCGGGCGATGATCATCCGCTTGTCCGGCTGGCCCTTCAGCTTCCAGTAGCGGCGGATGGCGCGCACGGCGGTCTCGTTCGCCTCCGACCCCGAGCACTGGAAGAAGACGTGGTTCAGCCCCTCGGGCGTGATCTGCACCAGCTTCTCGGCCAGTCGGATGGCGGCGGGGTGCGAGGTGTTGAAGAAGGACTGGCAGAAGCTGAGGTCGGTCATCTGCGCCGTTGCGGCTTCGACCAGCTCCTTGCGGCCATAGCCGATGGTGACGCAGCCCAGGCCCGACAACCCGTCGATGATCCGGTCCCCTTCGGTGTCCCAGACATAGACGCCTTCGCCGCGCACGGCGACGCGGGAATGGCTGGATCGCAGCGCCTTGTGATCGGTGAACGGGTGCAGGTAATGCGCCTCGTCCAGGTCCTGCCATTGCCGGGTCTCCAACTGTCGATAGACCATGGGGCGTTCTTTCCTATCTGTCGCGACCATCCCATGGGGCCGCCACGGGTAGTATCGGACGGGGCGCGCCGCCGGGCCATCGCGGCCTCTGGCGTCGCGGCGCGGCAAAACATGGTCCCCGGTGCACATCTTTGTGGCCCGAGTTCCAAGGCCACGCCGGGCGGATCACACCGCCTGCAGGAACCGCGCGGCAGCGGCCCCGTGATCGCGGCGCAGCGCCTCCAGATCGACGCCCAGGGGCAGGCCATCGACCACGCGCCACTGCCCCGCGACCATCACCCGGTCGGCCCGGTGCGCGCCGCACAGGACCAATGCGGCCAGCGGATCGCCCGCGCCGGAAAAGCGCAGCTCGTCCAGCGTGTACATCGCCAGGTCCGCCTGTTTGCCCGGCGCAATCACCCCGATGTCGTCGCGCCCCAGCAATTTTGCCGACCCTTCGGTGGCCCAGCCAAGCGCATCCAGATGCGTCACCGCCGCAGAGCCATAGGTCAGCCGTCCCAGCATCAGCGCGTGGCGCACCGTTTCCATCAGGTTGGAGTTGTCGTTGGAGGCCGAGCCATCGACGCCCAGCCCGATGACGGCGCCCGCCGCCTCCAGTTCCTTCGTGCGGCACTGGCCCGAGGCCAGCACCATGTTGGACGTCGGGCAATGACAGACGCCCATGCCGCATTTGCCGATGCGGGCGATCTCCTCGTCATTGAAATGGATCCCGTGCGCCAACCAGACGCGCGACGACATCCATCCGGTGTCTTCGAGGTAGTCCAGCGGGCGCATGCCGTATTTCGCCAGACAGAACTCATCCTCGTCATGGGTTTCGCCCAGGTGCGTGTGCAGGCGGCAATCGTGTTTCTCCGCCATCTCGGCGGTGTCGACCATCATGTCGCGGGTCACGTTGAAGGGCGCACAGGGGGCAAGGGCCACGGTGGACATGCTGCCCTCGCTGCGGTCGTGGTAACGGCCCAGGACCCTCTCGCAGTCGGCCAGCATGGTGTCGTAGTCCTGGATCAGCCGTTCATCCGCGATGCCGCCGGACTTGGTGCCCATGTTCAGCGCCCCGCGGGTCAGCCCGATCCGCATGCCAAGGGCGCGCGCCTCCTCCGCCTCGATGTCCACCGCGTCCGCCATGTCATCGGCGAAGACGAACAGGTGATCGGAGGCCGTGGTGCAGCCCGACATCAACAGTTCGACCAGCGCCAGCCGCACGCCCAGGCGGAAGGTGTCGCGGTTCAGATGCGCGCCCCACAGCGGGTAGAGCGTCTTCAGCCAGGGGAACAGCTCCTTGTTGATCGCCTGCGGATGCGCCCGCGTCAGCGTCTGGAAGAAATGGTGGTGGGTGTTCACCAGCCCCGGGATGACGACATGGGCGGAGGCATCCTGCACCTCGTCCACCGGCTGCGCGGGCTGACGCCCCGCCGCCACAAGTTCGACGATCCGGCCATCCTCGACGACAAGGCCGCCCCCTGCCCCCTCGGCCATGATGGCCAGCGGGTTCCTGATCCAAAGACGCATTGCGAATTCCTGAAAGTTAGCTGAGCCGCGACTTGCGATAGGCGCGCGGCGAGATCCCGTATTGCGCCCGGAAGGCGCGGGAGAAGTGGGAGAAATCCTTGAAGCCCCGGCGCAGGGCGATGGTGGTGATCGGCCAGGAGGACAGCAGGCTGTCGCCCAGATCCTTGCGGATCCGTTCCAGTCGCTGCGCCTTGATCCACTTCGACACCTGCAGGTCCTCGCCCTCGAACAGCTCGTAGAGGGACCGCAGGGAGATGGATTGCGACCGGGCAATCTCCGCAGGACACAGGCTCGGTTCGTCCAGATGGGCCAGGATATGCGCCTTCACCCGGGCCAGCTGCGCCTGGCGGTTGGCCGAGAGGGGCTGATCCTGGGCGATCTCCGACAGGGCGGTGGCCAGCAGGTCGACCACATGGCTTTCCAGCCGCGAGATCAGGCTGTCGCGCGCGCTTTCGCCCTTCACCTCGCACATGGTGATGATGAAATCGAACAGGAACCGCCCCGGCAGGGACTGGCCCGAGATCTGTCGCACGATCAGCGTATCCAGGCAGGGCACCCGATCCTGCAGCAACCGGCGCGGCAGTTTCAGCGCGATCTGCCGGTAGGGCCCCTTGAAGACCATGCGATAGGGTTGCTGGCTGTCGTAAAGCACCATCTCACGCGGGCGCACGGTGACGGTGCGGCCGCCCTGGGTCAGCTCGCAATCGCCTTCGACCTGAAGGCAGACCTCGTACCAGGCGTCGTTGCGCGCGATATGCTCCTCGGCGCGGCTGACCTCCATCGCGGTGGAGACGAAATCGGCCAGCACCACCTCGCCGAACTGCATCCAGGAGACGGAGCCGAAGAAATCCTCTTCCGGCGACCCGGTGACGATGGTCGAGGGGAACAGCTCATTCGCCGACTCCTGCCAGAAGGCCAGCCGTTCGCCGCGCGGGATCGAGGTGGTCGAAAACCTCTGCCAGCCGCTTGCCTCTGTCTGCATCACCCTCTCCGTCTGCATGGGGCCGGTACGGGGGTGTACCGGATGGGATGATCCTGCGAAGCGCATGGCCCTGCGTGCAAGACGAGGCGCGGTATGACCCGGGGTCAGACTGGCGATCTGCCGGAAGAATGGTCAGTTTCGGGCGATTTCAGGGGCCAGGCGGCACCGGGGAGGCGCCCGCGCGGCTGCTGGCGCCACAAACTGGGCCAAGCGGGCGCACGCAGGGGCAAGTCCTGCGGCACGGACAGGCAATTCGCCCAGGCGCACCTGCGCCGGCGACTCAGCCCGGAAGCGGCGCGACGGCATGGCCCAGCCGGTCGAAGGCCTCAAACGATCGTCGGATCCGCTCCGGCTCCAGATCCTCGAAGATGAAGACGAGCCGTGTATGGGGCACCCCTTCGGGCCAGCGCGTCAGGTGCTGCGGCGGATGCACCAGCCAGCCCACGGCGTTGATCAGCACCGGCGGGCCGCCCGGATCGACCTCCAGCACGCCCTTCACGCGGTGGATGCGGTCGCCGTGGCTGTCCAGCAGCGCGGTCAGCCACAGACCGAAGGCCGTCCAGTTGATCGCGCCGGGCCGGGTGATGGTCAGGGTGCGGATACCGTCCAGGTCAGCGTGGCCGTGGCCGCTGCCGGGGGCCGCAACCGCCGGCGTCTCCGGCGCCTCCGGCCAGTCGCGCGGCCCCTGCGGCAGCAGGCGCGACAGCGGCGCATCGGCGAAGGTCAGCTGTGCCACCGGGTTCAGCCGGTGCAACTGGTCAAGCGTGCCCTGCGTCTGGGCGGGCACCGACAGGTCCCGCTTGGCCAGGGCGATCACGTCGGCGGCGGCCACCTGGCGCCGCGCCATGCCGCCCGCCTCGGCCAGGGCATCGGGCCCGTTGATCGCATCGACCACGGTGATGACGCCGCCCGGCGCGACATGGCTGCGCAGCACCGGATCGGCCGACAGGGTGGACAGCACGGGGAAGGGATCGGCCAGGCCCGTCGTCTCGATCATCACGCGCGTCAGCGGCGGGATCTGCCCTCGCGCGGCGCGGTCGATCAGGTCTCGGATGGCGCCCGCAATGTCATCGCGCACGGTGCAGCAGATGCAGCCGGACCGCAGCAGCGTCACCTCCCCCTCCAGCGGGGTCAGCAGCTCATGGTCCAGGCCGATCTCGCCGAATTCGTTGACCAGCACGGCGGTGCCCGCCATCTGCGGGCTGGTGAGCAGCCGTTGCAGCAGGGTCGTCTTGCCCGCGCCCAACTGGCCGGTCAGCACGGTGACGGGGATCATGCGGCACCGCCCTCGTCAGGCACGGCGTCCTCGATCCGCGCCAGCCAGGCCGGGTCCAGCGGATCCATCGGCCGGCCCGTCATCCGCCCGCCCTCGGCCCAGACGTGGGAGATCATGGACAGCACCTGCGTCTGCCCGGTCAGGGTCTGAAGGATGTACTGCCCCTGCCAGTCGCGGAATTTCAGCCCACGCGAGGCCAGCACGGCGTTCAGCACCTTGGCGCGCCGCGCCGCCTCGGCCCGCCGCGCCTGGGGACCGTCGCGGCGGGTATAGACACCCGCGCGCGGCACGGCGTCCGACCAGTGGTCATCGCCCCCCAGGATACCGCAGAGCGCGCACATCAGGCGCGAGGGAAGCGACGGTCGTAATCCTCGGCCATCTCTTCCATGGTGACGAAGCGCACGCCCTCATGGGCCTGGAAATGCTTGATCAGCCGTTCCAGCATCATCAGAACCTGCGGACGGCCCGACACGTCGGGGTGAATGGTGATCGGGAAGATCGCGTAGTCCATTTCGCGGTAGACCCAGTCGAACTGGTCGCGCCACAGCTGTTCGATGTCGCGCGGATTGACGAAGCCGTGCGAATTGGGGCTGCCCTTGATGAACATCATCGGCGGCAGGTCATCCAGATACCAACTGGCCGGGATCTCGATCAGGTCGGTTTCGGCGCCGCGCACCAGCGGTTTCATCCAGTCCTGCGCGTGGGCGGTGTAGTCGATCTTGGTCCAGCTGTCGCCGACGCGCACCCGGTAGGGGGTGTGGTCGTCATGCATCAGGGAATGGTCGTAGAAGATCCCGCGCTCCAGCAGCAACTCGTTGGTGACGTTGGAAAATTCCCACCAGGGCGCGACATAGCCCCGGGGTTTCCTGCCGGTCAGTTTCGTGATCAGCTCGATGCAATGGTCCAGCACCGCCTCTTCCTGCTCACGTGTCATGGCGATGGGATTTTCGTGGCTGTAGCCATGCACGCCGACCTCGTGGCCGGCCTCCGCCACGGCCTTCATCTGCTCGGGGAAGGTCTCGATCGAATGGCCGGGCATGAACCAGGTGGTGGTCAGATTGTACCGCTCGAAGAGCCGCAGCAGGCGCGGCACGCCCACCTCGCCCGCGAACATGCCGCGCGAGATGTCGTCGGGGCTGTCCTCGCCCCCGTAGGAGCCGAGCCAGCCCGCCACCGCGTCTACGTCCACGCCGAAACCGACCAGAATTTCTTTCTCTGCCATGGGATTGCCCCTCCTGTCGCGTCCTTGCAGACAGGCGACACCGGCGCAGGCCTCGCTGTCGAGCGAACGGGCACCGCGCGCCAAGACTTTCCGCAGCGAGGGCCGGTTTGCCCCCCGTCCTGCCGGTTTCGCAGGCAGGCGCGCGGCCCCCTGGGCCTCCCTGCTTTTGCGCAGCCCCCACCATGGTCGTCGCCGCCTCCGCCTCTGGGCAAGACGGGGCGGGCAGGTTATCGAAAGGGCTGGATGACCCGCAGCGAGGCCCCCATGACCGATACCCCCCAGACCGGCACGCAACCCAAGATCACCCTGATCGCCCTTGGCGGCACCATCGCCTCGATCCGTAGCGACAGCGGGCGGGCACGGGCCGGCGCCATGACGGGCGAGGCACTGATCGAGGCGCTTGGCCTCGACACCCCCGTCACGCTGCAGGTCGAGACCCTGGCGCAGAAGGCCTCCAACGCGCTGACCTTCGCCGATCTCTTCGCCGTGCGCGATGCGGCGCAAGCCGCGGTGGCCGAGGGCGCGGCGGGCGTGGTCGTGTCGCAGGGCACCGACACGCTGGAGGACAGCGCCTTCCTGCTCGACATGATCTGCGATCTGCCGGGCGCCGGGCTGGTGCTGACCGGGGCGCAGCGGGTGCCCTATGCCCTGGGGTCCGACGCGGGGCCGAACATCCGCGATGCGATCACCGTGGCGGCGCACCCGGCGGCGCGGGGCGCGGGCGCGCTGCTGGTCTTCGACCAGGAGGTGCATGAGGCCCTGCATGTACGCAAGGTCAGCTCCCACCGGCTGCGCGGGTTCGATTCGCCCGGGCACGGGGCGCTTGGGCTGGTCGACGGCGCCTTCATCGACATGCGCCGCCCGGCGCACCTGCCGGAACGGTTCCCGGGCCTCACCGCCCCCCTGCCCCGGGTCGACATCCTGCCGGCCGCGATGGAAGCCTCGCCTCTGCTGCTGCGCGCCGCCGTGGACAGCGGGGCGCAGGGGCTGGTGCTGGACGGGCTGGGGCGCGGCCAGGTGCCGCCCGACTGGATGCCCGAGATCGCCGCGCTGCGCGAGGCCGGCGTGCCGATGGCCGTCACCTCCTCCACCCTGTCGGGTCGGCTGGGGCCGGATTACGACTACCCCGGCTGCATGGCCGAGATCACCGCGCTTGGCGTCCTGCCCTGTGACGAGCTGAGCGCGCGCAAGGCGCGGCTGTGGCTGGCCTGCCGGATCGCCGCCGGGACCTGAGCGGAGGGCCCCTCAGCGGCGCCCTTCGCGCAGCCAGCCTGCCAGGATAAGGCCCGCCGACAGCAGCAGGACCAGCCAGGGCGGCAGAAGCGGGATCTGGCGGACCGAGCGGGTCTCGTAAGCCTCGCGCGGGGTCAGGCCGATCCAGCCGCGCCCCGCCGCCGGACGCCCGGGTCGCACGTCGCGCAGGCCGGGCAGACCGTCGGAGAGATTGCGCACCCCGCCGCGCGTGGCCTCCACCGCCTCGGCCATCACGTCGCCGCTGGCAATCGTCTCCTCGAACTCGCGGGGCGCGGCAGGGCCAAGGCCGATGACGGAGCTCAGATCACCGGAGGTCAGCCGGTAAAGGCCAATCTCGGGGCCTTCGAACTGGGCCTGGAAACGCCCGGGCGAGACCTCCTCCAGCGCCAGCTCCGTCTCGGTCCCGTCGGGCGCGATCACGGTGACGCCGCCCACGCTGTCCGACAGCGACCGGCGGGTGATCACCATCCGCTGCCCCTGAGCCTCGGCGGTCAGGGCCTCCTCCTCCAGCTCGGGTTCCTTCATCATCCAATGGGCCAGGCGGCGCAGCAATTCCAGCTGCGGCCCGCCGCCCTCGAAGCCGCGATTCCACAGCCAGGGCTGATCGGAGGCCAGTTGCGCCACACGGCCCTCGCCCACCCGGTCGAGGATCAGCAACGGCCGGTCACCCGCGCCTGACATCACCACCTGGCCGCGTTCCGGGGTCAGCTCGACTTGACGCATCCAGCGGCCCCAGTCGCCGTCCCAGGCCTCCTCCAGCCCGGCGGTGACCGGGTGACGATGGCCCAGGTCGGTGACGGCAGGGCGATAGCCCTCCTCCACCACCCGCGCCGTGGGCCGGCCCGGCAGCACCTCGGCCAGAGGCGAGCGGTAGAGCGACTCGGCCGAGGCGAAATCGGGCCCGGCGGCGATCAGAACCGCGCCGCCCGTTTCCACGTAGTTGCGGATGTTGTCGAGGTAGAGCGCCGGCAAGATACCGCGCCGTTTGTAGCGATCGAAGATGATGAGGTCGAAATCCTCGATCTTGTCCATGAACAGCTCCCGCGTGGGGAAGGCGATCAGCGACAGTTCCGACACCGGCACGCCGTCCTGTTTCGACGGTGGCCGCAGGATGGTGAAATGCACCAGGTCGACGGAACTGTCTGATTTCAGCAGGTTGCGCCAGGTGCGCCCGCCCGGATGCGGCTCGCCGGAGACCAGCAGGACCGACAGCCGGTCGCGCACGCCGTTCATCTGCACGATGGCGGAATTGTTGCGATCGGTCAGCTCGCCATCCTGTTCGGGCGTGGTGAAGCGGATTACGTTGCGCCCGCCGTGCGGCAGCACGACCGGGATCTCGACCTCCTCGCCCACGGGCAGACCGTAGCTTTGCGGCGGGCCGCCATCGACGGAAATGGCCAGCTCGGCCACCTCGCCCAGGTCCTCGGGCACGGCGCCTTCGTCCTCGATCCGCAGGGTCAGCAGGACCTCCTCGCCCAGGATGCCGAAGGCCGGGGCATTGCTGACCATCAACCGGCGGTCCCAGTCCTCGGGCGTGCCGGACAGCAGCAGGTGCATCGGCGCGGGCAGGCCGGGCAGCTGGTCGATGTCATGCACCCGCCCGTCGGAGAGCAGGATCACCCCGGCGATGCGCCCGCGCGGCTCCTCCGCCAGGGCCTCGCTGAGGGCGGTCATCAGCAGGGTGCCGCTGTCGCCCTCACCATCGCCGACCTCGATCCGGCGCAGCTCGGTATTGTCGCGCGCGGCGATGCGGGCGGCGAGGGTTTCGGCGGCCTGTTCCGTCTGTGCCGCGCGGTCGCCCAGGCGTTGCGAGGCAGAGCGATCCTCGACCAGCAACACGATGTCCGACAGCGGGCTGCGATCCTCCTGCCGCAACGAGGGACCGGCCAGCGCCGCCAGCACCACCGCCGCCGCCGCGCCGCGCCAGGCCCAGCCGGCAAGCCCGCGCCAGACCGCCAGGACCACGCCCGTCACCGTCAGCGCGGCCAGAACGGCCCAGACGGCCCAGGGCAGAAGCGGGTCGAAGATGATCTGTCCAAGCATGGCCTAGTTCCCCAGCCGGTCCAGCAGCGCAGGCACGTGGACCTGGTCGGATTTGTAGTTCCCGGTCAGCACGTGCATCACCAGGTTCACGCCGAAGCGATAGGCGATCTCGCGTTGGCGTTCGCCGCCCATGCCGGACCCCACGGGCAGCAGTGGCAGCCCGTCCTCGCCCACGGCCCAGGCGGCGGCCCAGTCGTTGCCGCCGATGACCACCGGCGTCACCCCGTCGTTGAGGTTGCGGAAGGGCATCCCCTCGATCTGCTCGGCATCCGCGGGCGCGGCCTCCACCCAGACGGGGGCGCCGACGTAGCGGCCGGGAAAGTCCTGCAGCAGGTAGAAGGTGCGGGTCAGCACGTGATCTTCGGGCATCTGTTCCAGCGCCGGCACGTCCAGCGGCCGGGCCAGGTCCTGCAGCCGCCGCCCTTCCGGCGTGGCGGCGCCGAAGCCCGCGACATCACCGTCCCGGGTGTCGAAGAGGATCATCCCGCCGCTGCGCAGGTAGCGGTTCAGCTTGGCATAGGCCGCATCCGACGGGATCGGCTGATCGGCGGTGACGGGCCAGTAGAGGAACGGGAACAGCGACAGCTCATCCGTTTCCAGGTTCACCCCCATGGGCGCGGCCGGTTCGACCGAGGTGCGGAAGTAGAGCGTATCGGACAGCCCGCGCAGCCCCGCCTGCGCCAGGTCGTCGACCCGGTCGTTGCCGGTCAGCACATGGGCCAGCACGGTCTCCTGGGTGGCGGCGAGGGCGAAATCCTCGGCCTCCTGCGCTGCCTGCCCCCGCGTCTCCTGTCCCTGCGTTTCCTGCGCGCGGGCCACCTGGGGCGCGGGCAGCAGCAGGGCCAGGGCCAGCACGGCGGAGGCGCCCGCGGCACGGGTCCCGCGCAGCCGCCCCGACAGGGCCAGCGAGGCCAGGATATCGGCCAGCAGCAGCAACAGCGCCAGCCCCAGAAGGAACCCGCCCAGGGGGCGCTCGACCGGCGGCACCAGACCCTGCACCGCCACGCGGCCAGGCCAGCGGGCGGGCGCGATCGAGGTTTCGGTCCCCATCACGTTGCGGGCGATGGCGCGGTCCTCACTGCGATAGAGACCCGGTTGCAGGTCCGGCCCTAGCGGCGCAGCGATCAGGTCGGCCCCGTCCACCCCCGGCAGGGTCCCGGCGTTGGAGATGGTGCCGAAGGCGTCCATCACCCGTTCGGGCGCCCAGGTGCTGCCCTCGATCTCCTCTGCAGCGGGGCGGGTGTTGACCGAGGACACCGACAGCCGTTCCAGCATGCCAACGAAGAGACCCGACAGCGGCAGGGTGGACCATTCGGCGTTGGCGGTGACGTGGAACAGCACGACCTGCCCCTGCCCGATCGCCTTGCGGGTGACCAGCGGCGTGCCATCGCTGAGCCGCGCGATGGAGCGTTCGGCCAGGGTCGGATCGGGCTGGGCCATGACCTGCGAGGACACGGTGACGTCTTCGGGCACCGGCAGACCGGCAAAGGGGCTGTCGTCGTCGAAGGGCGCCAGGGTCTTCGGATCGCCCCAGGACATGGCGCCGCCCAGGCTGCGCCCGCCGGCGCGCAGGCGCACGGGCATCAGCGGGTCTTCCTCGGCCCGGCTGACATCGCTGGCGGCCAGGCGCGGGCCGGCAAAGCGCAGGAGCATCCCGCCGCCCTCGACCCACTCCGTCAGGGCCTCGGCCTCGCCGTCCGAGAGGGTGGCCACATCGGCCAGCACCACCACGTCGGGGTTGGCGGGCAGCACGTCGGTCAGGGCGCCATGCAGCAGGTCGGCGTTGGTTTCCAGCGCGCTTTGCAGGTAGTGCAGCGGCGACAGCAGCTCCAGCGCCTCGCGGTCGTCGCGCCCTGCGATCAGCGCGACCTCGCGCCGGCGCAGCCCGTCGTCGGTCAGCGCCACGGCCCCGGCAGAGCGGGTGCCGGCGAGGGCGAAATGGGTCAGCCGTGCCCGGATCTCGGCCGGCAGGACCATCTCGGTGCGGGCCAGGGCGGCCCCGGCGTCGAAGGTCATCTCGGCCTGCTCCAGCACGCGCATGACGCCCGCCGGGTCGCGGCCATGGGCCTGCACGGTGACGGTCTGGGCGCGGTCGAGGTCGCGGGCGGCGCGGATCGCGGTCAGCTGCACCGCGCCATCGGCGAAGGCGGGCGGACGCAGGGCCAGCACGTCGCCGCCGGTTTCCAGCACGCGCACCGGGCCGCGGGCCTCGACGGCCTCCAGCAGGGCCTCGCGCCCGGGCCGGTCCAGGCCGTCGGAGATCCAGACGGTCTCGATCCCGCTGTCCAGCGCGCCGATCGCCTCGATCGTGCGGGCCATGGCCTCGTCCTCGCTGTCGCGGGGCTCCCAGGGTTCAGGGGCCAGGCCCGGCAGGCGGGTGACCCAGGTTTCCGGGGTCTGGAACACGGGCGGTTCGGGGGTGGTCAGGCGGATGACGGCGGCGGTGCGGCCTGCGCGGGCCGCATCCTCCAGCAGGGTCTCGGCGGCCTCTTCCTGGCGCGGCCAGTCGGCGGCACTGGCCCAGCTGCCGTCAAGCAGCAGCAGAAGCGGGCTATCGCTGCCCTCCGCCGCGCGGTCCTCGGGGTTCAGCACGGGACCGGCGAGGCCGATGATCACCGCGGCCACGGCCAGCATGCGCAGCAGCAAGAGCCACCAGGGCGTGCGGTCGCTGACGCTTTCATCGTCCTTCAGGCCCAGCAGCAGGGCCACGCCGGGGAAGCGCCGGCGCACCGGCGCGGGCGGCACCGCGCGCAGGATCAGCCACAGGATGGGCAGGGCCACCAGGGCCAGCAGCAACCAGGGCGCGGCGAATCCGACAGGTCCCAGCATCACACCCCCCGATCCAGCGCCTGCCAGACCCACAGCAGCGCGCTCTGGGCCGAGGCGGAGGTATGATGCTGGCCGTATTGCCAGCCGGTCGCGGCGCAAAGCTGCGTCAGATGCTCTTTGCGTTCCCCCAGGCGGGCGAGATAGCGATCCTTCAGCTCGCTCGCCTTCAGCGTTTCATGGGCGACGGTGCCCCCCATGCTTTCGAAAATGGTGCGGCCATGGAAGGGGAAGGCCTCCTCCACCGGGTCCAGCACCTGCAACAGCACGCCGCGCACGCCGCGGTCGGCGGCCTTGGTCAGCGCGATGGTCAGCCCGTCGATGGGGCCGAGGAAATCACTGACGAAAAGGGCGCGGGCATTGGGCAGCATGGCGCGATGTTCGGGCACGCCGAAATCCTCGTCGCTGGCGCGGCTGAAGAACTCGGCCAGGCGCAGCACCTGGTTCTGCCCCCGGCGCGGCGGCAGCAGGGTGCCGGTCAGGCCCACGCGTTCGCCGCCCCGGATCAGCAGGATGGCCGTCGCCAGGGCAATGTCGCGGGCGCGGTCACCCTTTTCGGGAAGGGTCTTGTCGTTCGAGGTGAAGGACATGGACGCCGACTGATCGACCCAGAGCATGACGCTCTGCGCGATCTGCCATTCGCGTTCGCGCACGAAACGGTCGTCGGACCGAGCGGAGCGGCGCCAGTCGATCATGCGGCGCGGGTCGCCCGGCTGCACCGGGCGGTATTGCCAGAAGTCATCGCCCAGCCCTGCGCGGCGGCGACCGTGGTCGCCCAGCAGGACGGTGCCGGCCAGCTGCTCGGCCCGCGCCAGCAGCGGCGGCAGGCGGGCGGCCTCCTCCTCGGCGCGGTGTCGAAGGGCGGCCGGTGTCCTCACGCCGCGGCCCCGCTCCCCTTGGCGGCGCCACCGATCACGTCCTGCGCGATCTCGGCGATCAGCCCGTCGAGGTCATCGCCCCGGGCACGAGCGGCGAAGTTCAGGCCCATGCGGTGCGACAAGACGGGCTGCGCCATGGCCAGCACGTCCTCGGGCGCGGGGGCCAGACGGCCCTGCAGCATGGCGCGGGCGCGCACGGTCAGCATCAGGGCCTGAGCGGCGCGGGGGCCGGGGCCCCAGGACACGGTGTCGCGCACCCGTTCCGGCGCGGTGACGTCGTCGGGGCGGCAGGCGCGCACCAGGTCCAGGATCATCTCGACGATCGATTCGCCCACGGGCATGCGGCGCAGCAGGGATTGCGCGGCGATCAGCTCCTCGGCGGTGAAGATGGCATGCGCCTCGTCCTCGGTGGCGCCGGTGGTGGACAGCAGGATCGCGCGTTCGGTGTCGCGGTCGGGGTAGAGCACGTCGATCTTCACCAGGAAACGGTCCAGCTGCGCCTCGGGCAGCGGATAGGTGCCTTCCTGTTCGATCGGGTTCTGGGTGGCGAGCACGTGGAAGGGACGGCCCAGTTCACGATCCTCGCCGGCCACGGTCACCACCTTTTCCTGCATCGCCTGCAGCAGGGCCGACTGGGTCCGGGGCGAGGCGCGGTTGATCTCATCCGCCATCAGAAGCTGGCAGAAGATCGGCCCCTGCAGGAACCGGAAGGCACGGCTGCCGTCCTCGCCGGTTTCCAGCACCTCGGAGCCCAGGATGTCGGCGGGCATCAGATCGGGCGTGAACTGGATGCGGTTGCCATCCAGCCCCATCACCGTAGACAGGGTTTCCACCAGCCGCGTCTTGCCCAGGCCCGGCAGGCCGATCAGCAGGGCATGCCCGCCGCAGAGCAGCGAGGACAGGGTCAGATCGACCACCTGTTCCTGGCCGACAAAGCGCCGCGTGATCGAGGCCTTGGCCTGCGCCAGCTTGGCTTCCACCGCCTCGATCTCGGCCACGAGATCCTCGGCGGGGGTTTCCTGGGTCGTTCCGGGGGCGGTCTCACCCATGACATTCCTCCAGCGCAGGCTATGCTCTATAGTGTTAAGAGAAACTGTAGCGACGAGTTGGTTAATGATAAATTCACTGTCGTCACAAAATAGTGTGAATATCTCCGCGGACAGCATCGCAGCCTCGGCGCGCGCCGCCAAGGGGCGCGGATTGCCGCCGGTCCACAAGTGGAACCCGCCCTTTTGCGGCGACCTGGACATGCGGATTGCCCGCGATGGCACCTGGTTCTACCTCGGCACGCCCATCGGGCGGCCAGAGCTGGTGCGGCTGTTCTCGACCATCCTGCGCAAGGATGGCGATGATTACTTTCTGGTCACTCCGGTGGAGAAAGTCGGCATCACCGTCGATGATGCCCCCTTCGTCGCCGTTGATTTCGAGGTCGAGGGAGAGGGCGAGTCGCAGGTGCTGACCTTCCTGACCAATGTCGCCGACGAGGCCGCGGCCGGACCGGACCACCCGATCCGCGTCGAACGCGACCCCGAAACGGGCGAGCCCTCGCCCTACGTGCTGATCCGTGACCGGCTGGAGGCGCTGATCGACCGCAAGAGCTTCTACCGGCTGGTCGATCTGGGCGAGACCCAGGAGGTCGAGGGCACGGACTGGTTCGGCGTGCGGTCCTCGGGGGAGTTCTTCCCGATCATCCCGGCGGCGGAGTTGAGCACCTCCTAGGCTGTGCCCCCCGCGGCAGCAGCCGGGCACCTGCCGGGGCGCCGCGCGCGGTTGGCAGACCCAGGGCAGTACGGCTCCCACAGGACAGACGCCAGCTTTCCCGCTGGACGCTGACGGCTGCTGACAGGATGCTGTCAGCAGGGCTGTGTCAGACAGGGCGCATCACCGCTCTGACAGGAGACACCCCATGAGCCAAGACATGCAGACCCCCGCCCTGACGACCGTCTGGACCGAGATCCCCGTCACCGACCTGGAGGCCGGCGCCGCCTTCTACCGCCAGGTCTTCGGCTGGGAGATGCCGATCACCCAGATGGGTCCCGAGAGGGTCGCCGCCTTCGGCAGCGGCGGCGTGGGCGGCAACCTGGTCGCAGGGCCAGTGGCCGGGGGCAAGGGGCCGGTGATTCACCTTCTGGTCCCAGAAACGGTGGAGGCGGCGACCGAACGCGCCCTGGCCGCGGGCGCCACCACCGAAGGGCCCCTGCTGTCGATCCCGCCGGGCCGCTACCAGGTGATCCACGACCCCGATGGCAATCGCATCGGCCTGTTCGAACCCGCCATGCAGGGGACCTGAGGATGCGCCGCGCCGACCGCCTGTTCCAGATCGTGCAGCATCTGCGCGGCGGGCGGCTGGTGACCGGGCGCGCCCTGGCGGAGCGGCTGGAGGTGTCGCTCCGCACCATCTATCGCGACGTGGCCGACCTGCAGGCCTCCGGCGTGCCGATCGAGGGCGAGGCCGGGCTGGGCTACGTGATGCAGCCGGGCCATGACGTGCCGCCGCTGATGTTCACCGAAGAGGAAATCGTGGCGCTGGTCGCCGGGGCCCGGCTGCTGCGGGCCTGGGGCGGACTGTCCATGGCCGCGAGCGCCGAGGAGGCACTGCTGAAGATCGACGCGGTGCTGCCCGAGGCGGCCCGCGCCCGCGCCGGCGCCGTGCAGGTCCATGCCGTCGCGCCGCGCGACCTGCCGCCCGCCCTGCGCGCCCGCCTCGACCGGATCGAGGCCGCCGTGCATGGCCGCACCCGGCTGCACATCCGCTACCTGTCGGAAACCGGCGCCGAGACGGAGCGCGTGCTGCGCCCGCTCGGCCTGTTCTTCTGGGGCAAGGTCTGGACCCTGCTGGCCTGGTGCGAGCTGCGCGGGGATTTCCGCACCTTCCGCCTGGATCGCATCGCCGCCATCGAAAGCGGCGCCCGTTTCGCTCCCGAGCGCGACAAGTCGCTGGCCTTCTTCTACGCCCGCGAAAAGGCCGCGGGGCGCATCCCCGCGGATCGCTGACGCCTGCCTGCCGGTCTAGTGACCGATCAGCGGCGCATCGGCACAGGCCTCGTCGCGGGTCTCCAGCTGCAATGTCACATGGGTCAGCTCGAACCGGTCGTGCAGCAGGGCCACAATGCGGGCGCGCACGCCGGGCGCCTCGGCCGCGGCGCCCGACAGGACCACATGTGCCTCCAGCGCCGCCTCGTTCTCCTGCATCCGCCACAGGTGCAGGTGGTGCAGCCCGTCGACCCCCTCGACCGCGCGGATCTCGCGCGCGACCTCACCAACTTCGGGGCTGTCGGGGCTGCCCAGCATCAGCAGGCGGATCACCGGCCCGATCTCGGACCCGGCGTGCCACAGGATGTAGCCGGAGATCATCAGGGTGACGATCGGATCCACCAGCCGCCAGTCGTAAAGCAGGATCAGCGTGCCGCCGACGATCACCGCGACGGATCCAAGCGCATCGGCGATGTTGTGCAGGAAGGCCGCCCGCATGTTCACGCTGCCCTTCTGCAACGACAGCATCAGCAGGGCCGTGGCCGTGTCGATGACCAGCGCCACGCCGGCCACGATGACCACGGTCCAGCCCTCGACCTCGGCGGGGTTGAACAGCCGCTCCACCCCCTCGAAGGCCAGCATGACGGCGATGACGATCAGCGTGGTGTAGTTGACCAGCGCGGCGACCACCTCCGCCCGGCCATAGCCGAAGGTCATCGAGGCGTCGGCAGGGCGCCGGGCGATGCGGCGGGCGACGAAGGCGATGACCAGCGACAGGGCGTCGCTGAGGTTGTGGATCGCATCGGCGATCAGCGCCAGCGAGCCGGAGAAGATCCCGGCCACGATCTGCACCACGGTCAGCAGGATGTTCACCGCGACAGCCCAGGCGACTCGCTTGTCCCCTGCCAGCTCGGCGCTGGCGTGGTGGTGATGGTGATGATGGGCGTGATCGTGGGGCATGCTCGGCTCTTTCTCTGCGTCACGAGACAAGATAGGATCTCTAGTCACTAGAGGTTCAAGGGGAAATGCGATGTTTTCCATCGGAAGGCTGTCCCGGGCCACCGGGGTCAAGGTGCCCACGATCCGCTACTATGAGGAGGCGGGGCTGATGCCCCCGCCCGAGCGCAGCGCGGGCGGCCAGCGCCGCTATGCCCGCGCCGACCTGGACCGGCTGCACTTCATCGCCCATGGGCGCGGTCTGGGCCTGTCGCTGGACGCCATCCGCCATTTGCTGGAACTGTCGGACAAGGGCCGCGACTGCACCGATGCCCACCAGATCGCCGCGCAGCACCTGTCGGACATCCGCGCCCGCATCGCCCGCCTGCAACGGCTGGAGACAGAGCTGGAGCGGCTGGCCGAAGCCTGCGACCACGCCCCCGGCGCGCCCTGCGGCCTGATCGAGGCGCTTGGCGATCACGGGCAATGCCTGGGCGAGCACTAAGTCGCGCCCCGGCGCCAACGACGCCCCGCAGAACGCGAAACGCCCCCGCAGCCGGACTGCGGGGGCGTTCGTTTCCTCGCGAGGCAGGCAGGGTCAGTTCACCTCGTCCAGCCCGTCGGGCTGCCCCACCACGACGAAGCGCAGGCGGTCGGGGTGCAGGCGTTCACGCGCCACGCGGTTGATCTCCTCCAGGGTGACGGCGTTGATCCGGTCGTTGCGCCCGGCGGGGTAGTCGATCGGGAAATCGTCATGCTGCATCCCCACCAGGATGCGGGCGATGGTCCCGTTGCCGTCAAAGCGCAGCGGATAGGCGCCAGTCATGTATTTCTTCGCCTGCTCCAGTTCCTCGGCGGTCACGCCCTCCTCGGCCACGCGGGCCCATTCGTCGCGGATCACCTCGATCGTCTCGGAGACCCGGCGATTGTCGGAGGCCACGCTGCCCATCCAGACATCGGCGTAATCGCGATCGGCCAGCCAGCTGTAGATGCCATAGGTCAGCCCGCGGTTTTCGCGCACCTCGGTCATCAGCCGGCTGTCGAAGCCGGAACCACCGATGATCTGGTTGAGGATATAGGCCGGGAAGAAGTCGGGATCGTCCATGCCGAGCCCCTCCTGCCCCCAGATCACCTGCGCCTGCGGGGTGTCGTAAAGCGTGATCGACACGCCGGGGGTCAGGGTCAGGTTCGCCTGGCCGGGCAGCGGACCGCCGCGTTCGGGTAGTTCGCCCAGCAGGTCATCCAGCAGGACACCCAGTTCCTCGGGGGTGATGTCGCCCACGGCGGCGATGGAGACGCGGTTGTTGTCCTTCACCATGACATTGCGCCAGGCGTCGATCATGTCCTCGCGCGTGAGCGGCGCAACGCTGGCCTCGGTGCCCTCGATGGATGTGGCATAGGGGTGGTTGCCGTAGGTCTGCGCGGCGAAGTTGGTGCTGGCGATCTTCTGCGGGTCCTTGGCATCGTTGCGGATGATCGACAGGACCTGCGATTTCACCCGTTCGACCGCATCCTCGGGGAAGGTCGGCTCGACCAGGGACTGGCGCAGCAGGGCCACCGCCTCGTCCCGGTTTTCCGACAGGAAGCGGGCGGAGACGGACAGGCCGTCGGAATGGGCGTCGTAGGAGAACTGCGCGGCCAGCCCTTCGACGGCGCGGCCAAACTCACGGCTGTCCATCTCGGCCTCGCCCGTGCCGGATCCCTCTTCCAGGAGGCCGGTCATCAGGTAGGTCGCCCCACGCTTGCCAGGTTCATCAAGCGAGGCGCCACCGGCAAAGCGGATCTCCAGCGCGGTGAAGGGGATCGAATGCTCCTCCACCAGCCAGGCGGTCAGGCCGCCGGGGCTGGTGACCTCCTGGATGGGCACCTCCGCGCGCAGTGGCAGGGCGGTAAGCAGAAGAAGGGCGGGGGCCAGGATGTGGCGCATCAGGCGGATCATTGGGTCACCTCACCGGCTTCGGGGTTCGACAATGGCACGGGTTCGGCCGAGCCTTCGGGGTCCGGCATCAGCAACCCGGTCACAGCGTGGTCGCGGTTCAGCACCTCCTGGGCGGCGTCCATGATCTGCTCTGGCGTCACCGCCTGCAGGATGCCGGGCCAGGCCTGCACATCCTCGATGGTCAGACCGGAACTGAGCGCACTGCCATAGACCCGGGCCATGCCGGCCACGTCGTCGCGTTCGTAGATCTGTTCGGCCCGCACCTGCATCTTGATCCGGTCCAGCGCCTCCTCGTCCACGCCGGCCTCCAGGAAGCGGGCGATGGCGGCGTCCAGGTCGGCCTCGGCCGTCTCCAGATCCACGTCCGGCGGGGGCACGATGTAGACGCCAAAGGTGGTGTCGTCATAGGAGGTGGCGGAGTAATAGGCCGCCGCATAGACCGCCGCCTGCTGGTCCAGCACCAGGTCCTCGTAGAGGAAGGAGGTCGAGCCACCGCCCAGCAGTTTGGCCAGGATCACCAGGGCCGCCGCCTTTTCCTGCGCGCCGGGATCGCGTTCGGGGGCCAGGTAGTTGCGGCTGACATAGGGCTGCGCCACGCGGGCGTCCTTGAAGACGACGCGCCGTTCGGCGATCTGCGGCGGCTCCTGCGGGCGCTGTCGCTCGGCGTCCAGCGCCGGGTTGGGGGCCAGCACGCCGTAGTATTCGCCCGCCAGGTCGCGCACCTCCTCCGGCTCCACGTCACCGGCGACGATCAGCGTGGCATTGTTGGGCGCATAGTAGGTTTCATACCAGGCGTTCGCCTCCGCCAGGCCCAGCTGTTCCATCTCGTGCCGCCAGCCGATGACGGGCACGCCGTAGGGATGGTTGAGGTACTGCGCCGCCTTCATCTGTTCGTTGAACAGCGCGCCCGGATCGCTGTCGGTGCGCATCGAGCGCTCCTCCAGGATCACGTCCCGTTCGGTGGCGATGTCGTCCTCCGTCAGGGCCAGGTTGCGCATCCGGTCGCTTTCCATCTGCATCATCAGGGGCAGACGGTCCGCGGCGACCCGCTGGAAGTAGGCGGTGTAATCCTGGCTGGTGAAGGCATTGTCGGTGCCACCATTGGCGGCAACGGTGGCCGACAGTTCCCCCGACTCCATGCTGTCGGTGGCCTTGAACATCAGGTGTTCGAGGAAATGCGCAATGCCCGAGACGCCCGGCGCCTCATCCGCGGCGCCCGCGCGATACCAGACCATGTGCACCACGACCGGCGCGCGATGATCCTCGATCACCACGACCTGCATCCCGTTGTCCAGCGTGAAGTCCGTGACCTGGTCGACGGCCTCCGAAGCCGTGGCCTGGGTGGCGAGACAGGCCAGGGTCAACGCCCCGGCGGCGAGCCGTTTCAGCATGCGCCCTCCTCTCATGTACGTCATGGGGCATGAAGATACGGTCCGACGGGGCGGCGGCAAGGGGCCGCATCCGCATTCACCATGAAGTGACGGCACGAGACATGAATTGATGGCCGGAGCTTCCGTCGCGAAGCCTAACAGGCGGTTAATGGCTGACCCTCCGGGTCGCGTGCCCAGCGTTTATGCCCCCGCACCCTGCCCTGGAGATGAAAAAGCCCCCGCAAAGGCGGGGGCTGTCAGGCCCGCGAACCGGGCAGCGCTCAAAGCACCGTCGCGGTCAGTCGACCGGCGGGTAGCTGGGCACCGGCACGCCGCGGCGCACGTAGTACTGGGCCACGTTGCGCGGGTCGATCGACTGGTCCTCATAGGCGCGGTAATACTGGTCCAGCTTGAAGGGGCGCAGGTTGTTGAACATCGCCTTCCGGCGGCGGAATTCCTCGTCCTCGGCGGCCAGCGTCGGGCGAATCTGCGGGTCAACCCCGGCGCGCGACGCATAGGTGACCAGCGCGCCATCGGCGGTGCTGACGCCTTGGTCTTCCAGCGCCGACGGACGTCCGCCCAGAACCGCCACGGCATCGCCCAAGGGTTGCTGATCGACACGGTTGGACCCGCCTGGCGTCGGCGCGGGCAGCGCGGCGTAATCCTCGGGCTGTTCCAACTCCTTGGAGGGGACGATGTTGAACTCTTCAGGCCCCCCGCCACTGTCCGAGAAGTAGCGCAGCGTGCCGTCGCCGCTGCTGCAGCCGGCCAGCGCACAGATGGTCAGAATGATCGCTCCCCGAGCCAGATTCATCGCGGTACTCCTTGGCGTTGCCCGAGGCTTATCCGATTGCAGGTCCGAGGTCACGCCTCTTTCTCCGCCGGCAGGAACACCAGCGCCGCCGCTCCGAGGAAGATCGCCACATCCGCAATGTTGAAGGCATAGGGGTTGTCGATGCCGCAGCAGGTGACATTGGCGAAATCCGCCACGGCCCCGTAAAGCAGCCGGTCGACGACATTGCCAAGCGCGCCGCCCACCACCAGGCCGGCGGCGATCAGGCCGGCGCGGCGCGGCATCTCGCGCTTCACCCACCACAGCACGCCGACGGAGATCAGCAGCGCCAGGGCGATCAGCACCCAGCGGGCCCAATGCGCCCCGTCCGAGAACAGGCCGAAGTTGATCCCGTCGTTCCAGGCCATGCGGAACCGCAGGTAGCCGTCGATCAGGACGATCTCCTGGCGATGCGCCAGATCCATCATGTGCACGACCAGGTATTTCGTCACCTGGTCGGCCAGAAAGACCCAGAAGGCGGCCCAGAACACGATGCGCATTGGTGTTTCCCTTGCCCGCTTCAGTGACGGAAGTGGCGCATGCCGGTCATCACCATGGCCAGGCCGGCTTCGTCGGCGGCGGCGATCACCTCGTCGTCACGCATGGAGCCGCCGGGCTGGATGACAGCGGTGGCGCCCGCCTCCGCCGCGGTCAGCAGGCCATCGGCGAAGGGGAAGAAGGCGTCGGAGGCCACGACGGAGCCACGGGTCAGCGGTTCCGACAGGCCCAGCACCTCGGCCATGTCCTGCGCCTTGCGGGCGGCGATGCGGCAGCTGTCCACGCGGGACATCTGGCCCGCGCCCACGCCCACGGTCGCGCCGTCCTTGACGTAGACGATGGCGTTCGACTTCACGTGCTTGGCGACCTTCCAGGCAAACAGCATGTCGGCCATTTCCTTTTCCGAGGGCTGACGCTTGGTCACCACCTTCAGGTCGTCCATGTCGATGTGACCGGCGTCCTTGTCCTGCACCAGGTAGCCGCCCGAGACCTGCTTCACCATCAGGCCGGCGGTCAGCGGGTTGGCCAGGCCGTTGGTCAGCAGCAGGCGCACGTTCTTCTTCTTAGCCAAGATCTCCTTGGCGGCGTCATCGGCACCGGGGGCGATGATGACCTCAGTGAAGATCTGGCTGATCTCTTCCGCCGTCTCCGCGTCCAGCTTGGAGTTCAGGGCGATGATGCCCCCGAAGGCCGAGGTGCGGTCGCAGTCAAACGCGCTCATGTAGGCTTCGCGCAGGGTCTGGCCGCGCGCCACGCCGCAGGGGTTGGCGTGCTTGATGATGGCACAGGCCGGGCCGTTGCCGGGCAGGAATTCCGACACCAGCTCAAACGCCGCATCGGTGTCGTTGATGTTGTTGTAGCTGAGTTCCTTGCCCTGCAGCTGGGTCGCATTGGCCACGCCCGGACGGTCGGAGCCATCGGTGTAGAAGGCTGCCGACTGGTGCGGGTTCTCGCCATAGCGCAGGGTCTGGGCCAGGGTGCCGGCAAAGGCACGACGGCGCGGCGCGGTCTCTTCCAGGGCGCCGGTCATCCAGGCCGAAACGGCGGCGTCATAGGCGCCGGTGCGGGCATAGGCGGTCAGCGCCAGCTTCTGGCGGAAGGCATAGGAGGTGGCGCCGTCGTTGGCCTCCAGCTCGCCCAGCAGGGGCTGGTAGTCCTCGACATCCACCACGACGTTGACGAACTTGTGGTTCTTGGCCGCGGCGCGGATCATCGCCGGGCCGCCGATGTCGATGTTCTCGATGCAGGTGTCGTAATCGGCGCCCTTCGCCACGGTTTCCTCGAAGGGGTAGAGGTTGACGATCAGCAGGTCGATCGGGCCGATGCCGTGTTCGTTCATCGCCGCCACGTGGCCCTCGTCGTCGCGCAGCGCCAGAAGGCCGCCGTGCACCTTGGGGTGCAGGGTCTTCACCCGGCCGTCCATCATTTCCGGGAAGCCGGTGACATCGGCCACGTCGCGCACCTCCAGGCCCGCGTCCCGCAGCATCCCGGCGCTGCCGCCGGTGGACAGCAGCTCGACCCCACGCGCGGCCAGCGCCTTGGCCAGGTCGACCAGCCCGGTCTTGTCGGAAACGGAGATCAGCGCGCGGCGGACGGGGTGCAGGGCTCGGGTGTCGGTCATGGTGTCGGGGTCCAGCTGTGGGTCAGGTCAGATCACTCAGTAAAACCGGGTCCTCCTCCTCGTGGGAGAGGTCCCGGACGGAGACGGGAGTATCCTGTGCCTTGGCAAAAGACCAGCGAATGCGCGAGGCATATTCAACGGCGCGGCCCGAAAGAACGATCTGAAGGGTCGATCGGGGCTTCAGCCGGTTACGTTCGAGAAAGACCGAAGGCTCCAGCGTCATCTCCTGGCGGCCATCATGGCGGAACACCCAGACCTCGCCGCTCTTCAGCGCCAGGCTGACGGCGGTGCCGCCCATATCCAGATGCGCCTCGATCTCCGGGTGCAGGTGGAAACGGATCTGGTAGGGGATGCCCTCCAGCTTGTGGGCGTCCATGACGCGGTCGAACCGCTTCTTGTCGCGGTCGTCGAGGCACAGCAGCATGTCCTCGCCCGCAATGGCGCGCCCGTCGAAGGTCAGCTCCAGCGTGCGGGCATGGGTCAGGCCGTGGGTCCGCACCCAGCCGTCATGCCCGCCCTGGAAACGAATCCCGTCGGAGGCATGGGTCAGGCGGACCGGCACCGTCTTCGGTGCATCCTCCAGCTCCTCGCCGCGCAGCCCCTTGCGATGCGACAACCGCCCCGAGGACAGCCCGTCGAGGCAGAGGGTGGAATGGCTGGGGGTGGCCCGCCCGGCGCGGCGCCACTCGGGGCCGAAACTGCGACCCGAGCCGCAGTTCACCACGACCGGGCGCCGCCCCGAGGTCAGCTCGAACGCCAGGGTGGAGGCATGGGCCGAGAGGCTGGCGCGCCCGGTGGGCGGCGGGCTGGCGTCGACGACGACCGAGGTGCGGCCCGTCGACAGCCGGGCGAATCCCATCGCCAGCCCATCCGGCTGGGCATGGCTGATGCCGCTGGCGGCCAGCGCCTGGTCCAGCCGCCCTTCCTGCCCGCGCCCGCCGCCGTGGAACCGCGCCAGCGATCCATCGGCATGGCGCAGGGTGCGAAGGGTGGGGGCGATACGTTCGATGGCGGCGCGATGTTCCGGGCCGGTCTCGATCTCGGCCTCTTCCAGGGCCAGGGCGGCCCAGGTCAGCAGGGTGAAGACCTCCAGCAGCTCTTCGGGATTGCGCGTGGGCAACCCGCCCTGGGCGTCGATCTGGGCCTTTGCCTCGCGTTCCAGGGCGCGGCGGGCGGGGTCGACGTGCCCTTCCATTCCCCGCAGGGCGAGGCCCGCGTAGATCAGCCCGGTCAGCGCCTCGAAGCGCGGCAACCCGGGCCGCGCGGCCTTCCATCGACGCGACAGATAAATGGTCTGGCGGCCCAGCGATAGGAAAAAGGCCTCGGAGGCGGCACTGTCCCGGGCGCGCAGCAGGAACAGGGCGTGGTGGATCCAGCGGATCAGCCGCCGCCCGGCCAGATCGGGCTGCC
Organism: Pseudooceanicola marinus; assembly: GCF_020177265.1. Lineage (GTDB taxonomy): Bacteria > Pseudomonadota > Alphaproteobacteria > Rhodobacterales > Rhodobacteraceae > Pseudooceanicola > Pseudooceanicola marinus_A. The sequence goes on along the minus strand of NZ_JAIVMC010000004.1, from coordinate 97,083 downwards.
AGCCGGGGCCGCGCCCACGTCCGTAGCGCGCCATCCAGTCCCAGGTCCACTCCTGGGCCGCCAGCCGCGCCTTCTGGTCGCCCACGGCGGCCAGGTCATCGAGCCAGGCAAAGCCGTGCACTTCATCCTCGAAGGCGTCATCGGGGGGCGCAATGTCCCAGATCGAGGTCTTGGGCGCCTCGACCAGCTGGCCCGCGAAAAGGAAATTGCCCGCCAGCATCTGCCGGCCCCGGGCAAAGGCGCCGACGCTGCGGGGTTCGGGCTGGCTGGTAAAGGCGGTGGCAGGACGGGCGCGGGCCGCGGCCCATGCGTGCAGACGGTTCAGAAACCGTGCGCCGCCGGGGGCCTGGGGCTCGGATCGGGACATCTGCCTGCCTCTGTCGCTCGTCTGCTTGTCGTCGAAACGCTCTGCTGGCGTTTGGCCGCATCCTAGCCCGCACCGCAAGCCCTGTCATGCGTGAAACGGGATCAGTGCCGCGCTGTGCCCGATCCGCCAGCATCCGCGCCCCCTGCCCGGGCAAAGGGGGCCGTGACCCCGCCCGCCGGCGGCCATCGGCTGTCAGGACGATACCGACTTACTCCGCCGCATCCTCGACCACGGCCACGATGGGACCCATCGGGCGGCCCCAGTCGGCCCGGCCCAGCTCGGGCGCATAGAGCCGCGAGACGTTGCCGTCGAAGTAGAGCGCCTGCGGCAGGTCCAGCATATCGCGGAAGACGCTGGCGAAATCGTGGAAGGTGACGGCACTGCGGGAGATGACGAAGACCGCACGGTCCCCCTCCGCCGTCGTGCCCACCCCGTTGCGGATGTAGCGCGAGGTGCTGTCGGGCAAGAAGCGCGGGTGCAGCTCTCCGTCGATCACCAGCATTGGACCCGACTGGGTCGCATCGCGGCACCCCAGGTCGTCGCGGCGGCGCTGGTACTCAAGCGTCTCGACCACCTCCGCCCGGCCGTCGGCCAGGCAGAAGACCCCGTTGGGCAGCAGACCGAAATTGCCCGGCCCGGCATTGGGGATCACGCGCATGATCTCCTGCCCGTCTTCCAGGTAGTGGCCCACGGGCGCCCGGTCCTCGTGGTACATGCCGGCGTTCATCGCGAAGGCCAGGCGCTTGCCCTTGCTGGCCAGACGCGCCTCAAGCGTAGTGAAATCGCCGTAGGGCGCCCCGCCCGGATCATAGAGGAAGAGTTCAAGGTCCTCCGCCGAGGGATCGACCTCGCAGATCGAGTAGCGGTTGCCCTCCCAGGTCTCGTCCCGACAGGTGACCGCCCCCGCCGCGAGGGGCCAGAGCATCAGCAGGAGCAGGAACACCGGGCCCGCCAGCACGGCGGGAAAGGGACGGCGGGCGATCACCGGGTCAGCCCCCGGTCCGCTCGTCGTCGTCGCGATCATCATCGTCCTGGGCCTCGTCGTCCTGATCGGCACCGGTATCGCGGCGCACGGTCTCGTCGGCGAAGAGGCGGCGGGTCTCGTCCAGCCGGTCGAAGGTATCATCGGGACGGAAGCGCAGATCCGGCGTGAACTTCAGGTTCAGCTTCTTGCCGATCTGGCGGCGCAGCTCGCCGCGGTTCTTGGCCAGCAGGTCGATGGCATCATCGACGTGACCGCCGCCCAGGGGCATCACGTAGGCCGTGGCGATCTTCAGGTCCGGCGAACAGCGCACCTCGCCCACGGTGATCGACAGCCGGTTCAGCTCCGGATCATGGATGTCGCCACGCGACAGCAGCTCGGACAGGGCGCGCCGCACCGTTTCGCCCACGCGCAGCTGCCGCTGCGAGGGTCCCGCGCCGTCGTGAAACTTGTTCTTGCTCATCGCTGCCGCCTCATGCGGGGCCGGCCGGTCCGGCCCCTCCTGTCTGTCGTGTCAATGTCGCGCCGCATCTAGGCCCTTCGCGCGCCGGGAACAAGGCCCGCCACCGGGAGGGCACCGGCACCCGGCCGTCCCGCGCCGCCACGGATGTCCGAACCCTGCCACGCGCCCCGCCCTTTGCCAAGCAGGGCCGGGGACGCTAAGGAAGGCCGGCAACAGCACCGGCGGCCGCGCGGCCCCAGAAGGAGACCCCCATGACCAATCAACCGGGTATCGTGATCACCGGCGCCTCGGGGCGCATGGGCCAGATGCTGATCCGCACCGTGACCGAGAGCGACGCCGCCCGCCTCGTCGGCGTGCTGGAACGCAGCGGCCATGACTGGATCGGCCGGGACGTGGGCGAATGCATGGGCGGCGCTGCCCTGGGCGTGAGCGTCACCGACGACGCGCTGGAGGCCTTTTCCAAGGCCCAGGCGGTGATCGACTTCACCGCGCCCGCCGCCACCGTGGAATTCGCGGCGCTGGCCGCCCAGGCCCGCGCCACCCATGTGATAGGCACCACCGGCCTGTCCGACGACGACCTGGAAAAGATCGCCGCCGCCGCCCGCCATGCCACCATCGTCCGCGCCGGCAACATGTCCCTGGGGGTCAACCTGCTGGTGCAGCTGACCAAACAGGTCGCCGCCGCCCTGGACGAGGATTTCGACATCGAGGTGATCGAGTATCATCACAACCGCAAGGTCGACGCCCCCTCGGGCACCGCGCTGATGCTGGGCGAGGCCGCCGCCGAAGGCCGCGGCGTGGACCTGAAGGAGGTCACCGACAGCGGCCGTGACGGCATCACCGGCGCCCGCAAGCGCGGCGACATCGGGTTTTCCGCCATCCGCGCCGGGGCCATCGTGGGCGAACATGACGTGATGTTCGCCTCGCAGTCCGAACGCCTCGTGCTGCGCCACGTGGCCGAGGATCGCTCCGTCTTCGCCCGCGGCGCGCTGAAGGCCGCGCTTTGGGGTCAGGACAAGGGGCCGGGCGAGTACGACATGCTGGACGTGCTCGGCCTGAAGGGCTGAGCAGACAGCCCGCGCCCCCCCCGGGCGCGGGCGCCTGCGCACAGATCCGCGCGTCCGGCAGGACCCTCATCCGGGGTGTTGAAACGGCACGGCGTGGCCTCTATCTCAACCGCATGAGCCTGTCGCACCACACGGTACCTCATGGCCTCTGCGCCCTTGCCTGCCTGGCGCTGCTGTCGCCACCGGCAGAGGCCTCCGATATCCACACCATTTCCACCCGCAATGATTTCGTCGCCCTTGTCGCCGGCGCCCGGCTGAGCGCGCTTGGCGTCACCATGCGGATCGAGGGAGATGGCCGCATTCGCGGCGAGATGCTGGGCACCGGCCTGTCGGGCCGCTGGCACTGGCAGGACGATCTTTTCTGCCGGCAGCTGAGCTGGGGAGATCGACGCAGCAAGGAGGAGTGCCAGACAGTCACCCTCATCTCCCAGACCCTGCGATTTACAAGCGACGCAGGCGAGGGACAGTCGAAGGACTTCTGGCTGCGCCGCTGACCCCTTGCGCCATGGGGGCCAGGCGCCGAGCGGAGCCTGAACCGTCACGCCATGCTCAGGCCGGGCCAGCCCCGGACGCCGCGATCAGAAATCGATCGCGATGCCCTTCTTTTCCCAGTCGCCGTAGCGCGCGGGGTCCGGCCCGTCGCGGCCGCCCAGCTCCTTCGGGCGGGCGGCTTCGGCAGCCAGCGCGGCCTCGCGGCGGGCATCGGCCTCTTCCAGGGCGCGGCGCGCAACCTCCGGCAGGGCAGCCCGACGGGCGGCCTCTTCCTCGGGGCTCAGGCGGGGCACCGCGGGCGCTTCGGGGGCGTCGTCGGCGGCACCGCTGGTCAGGTCGGGAACCGGCTGCGGCATCCGGTCGGAGGTCTCTTCGCTCATGGCACGCTTCCTTTCGGCTCTCCCCATGATATACGCCGCCCTCATCCAGCCGCAAGACGAGCCCCAGTCACGATCTGCCGTCACGATCTTTCCCGGGATCTGACCCGTTGCCCCGAAAGGTGCCCCGATGTCCAAGCCGACCACGCCCCGCCCGCCCCGCTCCAACGGCCAGGGCCGCCCTGATCGCAAGGGCGGACCGAAGGGCCCGCGCGGCGGCAAGCCCGGAGGCGGCCCGCGTGGCCGTGACGGCAGCGCCGATCGCGCGCCGGCCGCGCCGCTCTCGGCCCGTGCCGGGGCGCTGCGCCTGCTGAACGGGGTGCTGGGCGAGGACCCGCGCCTGCTGTCGGAACTGCGCGAGGCGCCCTGGCTGGGCCGGCTCTCCCCGCCGGACCGCGCCCGGGCTCAGCGTCTGACGACGGAAACGCTGCGCCAGCTGGAACGCTGCGACCGGCTGCTGGAAAAGCACCTGACGAAGGCGCCACCCCTGCCGATCCTGAACATCCTGCGCCTGGGCACCTGGGAACTGGCCGCGGGCGGCGCGGCGCATGGCGTGGTCAATGACTGGGTGACCGAGGCGGCGCGGGCCGCGGGCCGGGCCAACATGAAGGGGCTTGTCAACGCGGTGCTGCGCAAGGTCGCCGCCGAGGCCGAGGACGAATGGCCCAAGCTGCGCGCGCCCCGCCTGCCCGACTGGCTGCGCGAACCGCTGTCGCTGGCCTACGGCCACGAGAAGATCCGCGCCTTCGAGACGGCCCATGCCGCGGGCGCGCCCCTGGACCTGACGGTGAAAGACCCTGCCAGCGCCGAACACTGGGCGAAGGAGCTGGGCGCCACGCTGCTGCCCACCGGATCGCTGCGCCTCGCCGACGGTGGCCAGGTGTCGGCCCTGCCGGGTTACGCCGAGGGCGCCTGGTGGGTGCAGGATGCCGCCGCCGCCCTGCCCGCCCGCCTGCTGGGTGACCTGACCGGCAAGACCGCGCTGGACCTCTGCGCCGCCCCGGGCGGCAAGACGATGCAACTGGCCGCCGCAGGCGCCCGGGTCACCGCGCTGGACCTCAGCGAAACCCGCCTGGCACGGGTGCAGGAGAACCTCTCCCGCACCGGGCTGTCCGCCGGGATCCGCGCCGGCGACGCGCTGGAACAGACCGGCGCATACGACGTGATCCTGCTCGATGCGCCCTGCTCCGCCACCGGCACCATCCGCCGCCACCCGGACCTGCCGCAGGCCCGCGACGGCGACGAGATCGGCGAGTTGATCGAGCTGCAGTCGGCCATGCTGGACCACGCCCTGACCCTGCTGGCCCCCGGCGGCCGCCTCGTCTTCTGCACCTGTTCGCTGATCCCCGACGAGGGCGAATGCCAGGTGGAAGAGGCGCTGGAACGCCACCCCGGCCTCAGCGTGATCGCCCCCGAGAGCCCCGGCCTCGAACCCGCCTGGATCACCGAGGAAGGCGGCGTCCGTACCACCCCCGACCTCTGGCCGGACCTGGGCGGCATGGACGGGTTCTACATGGCTGTGCTGCGCAAGGCCGACTGAGCGCGCCAGGGATCGTCCTGGCGGACGATGGCCTCCGGCGGGAGTATTTTCAGCCATCGTATGGAAGGAGCAACTCTCCTTGTTCCATACGATGGCCAGAAATACTCCGGGGGGAATTGAGCCGCAGGCTCAAGGGGGGCAGCGCCCCCGCCCCTGGACGCTTGACGGATGCGCGCGGCTCGGCTAGCTCACCGGCCTTTGAAAACAGGCAATCCGAGAGACGACATGGCACGCAAACGCAAGGGGCGCGACATTTCCGGCTGGCTGGTGGTGGACAAGCCCGCGGGGCTGACCTCCAACGCGGTCGTGAACAAGGTCCGCTGGGCCTTCGACGCCAAGAAGGCGGGCCATGCGGGCACGCTGGACCCCGAGGCGACGGGCACTTTGGCCGTGGCCCTGGGCGAGGCGACCAAGACCGTGCCCTTCGTGACCGATGCGCTGAAGGCCTATGATTTCACCGTCACCTTCGGCGCCGCCACCAATACCGACGATGCCGAGGGCGAGGTCATCGCCACCTCCGACACGCGCCCCAGAGATGACGAGATCAAGGAGGCGCTGAACGCCTTCGTCGGCGACATCCAACAGGTCCCGCCGCAATTCTCCGCCGTCAAGATCGACGGCGAACGCGCCTACAAGCGTGCCCGCGATGGCGAGGAGATGGAGCTGGCGGCCCGTCCCCTCTGGGTCGAGAGCCTGATCCTGCTGGACCGTCCCGATGCCGATCACGCGCGTCTGGAGATGGTCTGCGGCAAGGGCGGCTACGTCCGGTCCATCGCGCGCGACCTGGGCGCGAAACTGGGCTGTCTGGGTCATGTCGACCACCTGCGCCGCGTCTGGTCCGGCCCCTTCGAGGCGGCCAAGGGCATCTCCTTCGCCACGGTGGAGGAGCTGGCGCGCACGCCCGATCTGGATCAGTACCTGCTGCCGCTGGAAACCGGGCTGACCGACCTGCCCATGGTCACCGCCACCGCCGAGGGCGCGGCGCGACTGCGCCATGGCAACCCAGGCATGGTAATCGCCCAGGGCCTTGACTACGGCGAGGAGTGCTGGGCCGTGCACCAGGGCGTGCCGGTCGCCGTGGGCACCTTCAAGGCGGGCGAGCTGCACCCCAGCCGCGTCTTCAACCTGCCCGCGGCCCCCGCCCCGACGCCGGAAGGCTGATGGCGGCGCTGGTCGAGAAGCACTTCCAGAAGGGCGACGCCACCAGCGCCGCCCTCTATTCCCCCTGCGGCCACTACCGCTATGCCCTGACCCGGGTCTGGGACGACAGGGCGCCGCGCCTTCTTTACGTCATGCTGAACCCCTCGACCGCCACGGAACAGCAGAACGACCCGACCATCGAACGCTGCGAGCGGCGTGCCCGCACCCTTGGCTATGGCGGGTTCCGGGCCTGCAACATCTTCGCCTGGCGCGAGACCTCGCCCGCCCTGCTGAAGAAGGCCGCCGATCCGATCGGCCCCGCGAACGATGCCCAGCTGGCGGAGGCTGCCCGCTGGGTCGGCGACAACGGGCTGATCCTCTGTGGCTGGGGGGCACATGCGGATCACATGGGGCGTGGCCGGGCCTGCGCCGCCCTGCTGCGGGCCACCGGCCGACCGCTGGCGCACCTGGGCCTGACCAAGGCCGGGGAGCCGCGCCACCCGCTCTACATCGCCTATGCCACCCAGCCACACCCCTGGGTGGTAGCGGTCGATTAACCACCCGCTCCGGATGTCTTTGACCTGGCGCCCTGCCGCGTGGCCTACTCGCCACGGGTGTGAGTGCGCGCTCCGCGTCCACGGACGGCGGAGCAGGTAGGGTGACATGTATCTTCTGGCCAGTCTGATGGGCATGCTGATGATCGGCGCCACCGCCGTCCTGGCGCTGGACGACACCGCCGATGTGGAGAACGAGGACACCGACAGCGAAGAGGATCACGACACCGGCAGCAGCAGCGGCTGGCTCGACCGGATCCTCGGCGGCGGCGAGACGCCTGCCGGAGACGACGATCCCGAAACGGATGAGGTCGAAACAGATGGCGCCGGCAACGAGGAGACAGACACCTCCGCCGGGACCGACCCGTCCGGCGACGATGCCTTGTCCGAGACTGGCCTGGGTGAGACCTCGGGCGACGACGTGGCAGCCGAGGACGAGATTGCAACCGCCTCGGGCGACAACCTCCTGAGCCTTGATGAGATGATGGCCCTGCGCGCCCGGCTCGACCGGCTGGCGGAGGAGTTCACGACCTCTCTGAACACCATCGAGGCCGGCACCCCCGGCGACGACCTGATGCAGGGCGGCGACGGACAGGACCAGCTGGGCGGCTACAGCGGCGAGGATTCCATTGCCGGCGGGGCCGGAGATGACGCGCTTCATGGCATGCGCGGCAACGACGCCCTGCTGGGCGAGTCGGGCGATGACACGTTGGAGGGCGGCTCCGGGGACGACCTGTTGGCGGGGGGCTCGGGCGCGGATGTGCTGTCGGGCATGTCCGGCGCCGACACGCTGGCCGGCGGCGCGGGCAACGACGTGCTACGCGGCGGGGCAGGCGACGATCTGTTGGCCGGCGGGTCAGGCGATGACGCGGCCTCCGGCGGGATCGGCAATGACCGGCTTCTGGGCGGGCTGGGGGCGGATACGCTCTTCGGCGCGTCGGGGGACGACTGGATCTCCGGTCTGATCGAGAGCCTGGACGAAGATCCCGCCACCGCCGAGGGGGGGCCGCGGGATCTGGATCAGGGCGACTATCTGAACGGCGGCTCCGGCGACGACACGCTGATCGGTGGCGCGGGCGACACGCTGACCGGCGGCGCGGGCGCGGATGTCTTCGTGCTGGGCGACTGGATCACCGGCGAGGAAACGGCGGTCGAGATCATCGACTTCACCCCCGAGGACGACGTGCTGATGGTCACCTATGCCGATGGCACCCCGCCGCCCGAGATCAGCATCCAGAGCGACGGCACCACGACCCGCGTCCTGGCGGATGGCACCTGTATCGCCAGCTTCGCCGGGACGGATGCGATCGGCGAAGGCAGCATCGCCGTCCTGCCCCTGTCCGACGCCCAGACCTTCGCCGCCTGACCGGCAGTCTGACGGGACACCTGACGGGGTCGCCTCGGGCAAGTGGCTGCGCGAAGCCGGGCAAAACGCCAGAAAAGGCTTTATTTCACCGCCGGAATCCCCTATCAGCGCGCAATCTTTCGGGGACCGCCCCGGTGGATTCTTTATGGACCCTGCTGGACGACATCCCGGCTTGTGCCCCAACCCTGAACTCATAGGAGATTCCGATGTCGATCACCGTCGAAGAAAAAGCCCGCCTGATCAAGGAATTCGGCACCAAGGAAGGCGACACCGGTTCGCCCGAGGTGCAGGTTGCGATCCTCAGCTCGCGTATCGCGACCCTGACCGAGCATTTCAAGACCCACAAGAAGGACAACCACGGTCGCCGTGGCCTTCTGATGATGGTCGCCCAGCGTCGTAAGCTGCTGGACTACCTCAAAGGCAAGGATCAGGCCCGTTACCAGGACCTCATCAAGCGCCTGGGCCTGCGCCGCTAAGCGCGCCCACCGTCGCAAGACAGCAAACGCCCGGTCCGAAAGGAGCGGGCGTTTCGCGTTTTGGCGCCGCGGGAGGTCACCCGACGGGGCGACACGCCCACAAACCCATTACTCGCACATAAGAGTAGGCTTGCGGAAACCGTCAACGATGTAGTCGTCCCCCTGCTTGATTGCAGTAAGCGTGTAGACACATTGGTTTGAATGGGGGACGTAGGTCGTCGATTGGCTGTATGCGGTTGCGTAGCCACCGTTGCCATAAACCGTTGTTGTCGTTGGTGTGGTGATCGGAATGACACCACTATTCGTCATCGACCACTGGAACGCGCGCCTGTTCGCACTGATGTCCATGACGTGGCTTGGCGGGCCATAGTCCAAGATGGGCTCCTGAATGGATTTCCCGACATAACTTTCCATGATGCTGCTGGCGCATCCAGTCATCAGCAAGACGGCCAGCGCCCCAGCGAATAGTCGTTTCAACAAAATCTCCTCCCCTTTTCCGTCAGAGACAGACTGACGGCCAGACGCCCGACACAGAAGAAGAAATTGCAAGATCCAGTCGGAAACAGCCGGTAGCGTATCCTCAATGCGTCACCACTGCCCCTCCCTACCCCCGCCGCGCCAGGAACAGGACCTGGCCGCGCGGCAGCATGCGGTCGTCGCGGGTCAGCTGCCAGCCCAGCCCCTCGGCCACGGTGCGCACCTCCGCTTCGGGGCGGTGCCAGGGGGGCTTGCCCGGATGGGTCACCACACCGTCCGCCTGGCGATAGGGCGCGCCTGCGGCTTCCTCGGGGGCGAGGAAGACGGTGAAGGCGAAAAGCTCCAGCGCCGGGAAGCGACGCAGCGAAGTCAGCGCGCGGTCGAGGTAACCGGGTGCCAAGTGCGGGAATACGGCGAAGCAGATCGCATGGGTGATCGCGTCGCTGACGCCCGGGAAGTCGAAACCGGGATCGCCGATCAGCTGCGCCGGGTCGGGGCGCTGCGCCGGCGGCACCTCCACCAGTTCCCGCTCATATCCGGCCAGCAGGATCTCGCGGCTGGCGTCGGTGGCCCAGTAGTGGCCCGGGCACAGATAGGGGATCGCCTTGCAGCCCAGGCGCAGGGCACCAGCACCGATGTCCAACAGGTGGTGATGGGAGTGCAGCCCGTGATCGCGCAGCAGGCCCATCTGCACCCGTCCGGTTTCATCCCAGCGGCCGCCGACGATGGCACGATGGCGCCCCTCGGCAATGGCCCGGTCGTAGAAACCGGGAGCCTCGTAGGGCGAGGGGGGCAGCGGGGCGGAAGACATCGGGGCGGCATCTTTTCGGCTGGGACGGGGACCACGGGCAGGCTCGGGCGCGCCGCGCGGGCGGGCCGGATCCGCCCTGCATATCGGTCCCGGCGCACACGGCAAGGACGAATTGCCCCGCCCGGCGCCCAACCTCAAAGCTTTCCAAGAGACCCATTCTCCTGTATGGCGCCGGTAATCTGAGACGTAGCGCAAGGGACCCCGGCGCTGTGACATGAGGATTAGGGGTCGGTGGCAATGGGGCCACCATGCAAACGGAGGACCCGGGAGGGCCCGGGACAGCCTCCAGACAGGATACGCTGATGTTCAACGTAACGAAAAAAGAGATGCAGTGGGGGGACGAGACCCTCACTCTTGAAACGGGCAAGGTTGCCCGTCAGGCCGATGGCACCGTCATCGCCACCCTTGGCGAAACCTCCGTGATGGCCAACGTCACTTTCGCCAAGAAGCAGAAAGAGGGCCAGGACTTCTTCCCCCTCACTGTCCACTACCAGGAAAAATACTACGCGGCCGGCAAGGTCCCGGGTGGCTTCTTCAAGCGTGAGGCACGGCCCACCGAGAAAGAGACCCTGACCGCGCGCCTGATCGACCGCCCGATCCGCCCGCTGTTCGCCCCCGGGTTCAAGAACGAAGTGCTGGTGATGTGCACCGTGCTGAGCCACGATCTGGAAAACGATCCCGACATCGTCGCCATGATCGCCGCCTCCGCCGCGCTGACCATCTCGGGCGCGCCCTTCATGGGTCCGATCGCCGGCTGCCGCGTCGGCTTCGTCGATGGCGACTACGTGCTGAACCCCTCCGTCGATGACATGCAGGGCCTGCGCAACAACCCCGAACAGCGTCTCGACCTGGTCGTCGCCGGCACCAAGGGCGCCGTGATGATGGTCGAATCCGAAGCCTACGAGCTGACGGAAGACGAGATGCTGGGCGCCGTGACCTTCGCGCACGAACAGATCCAACCGGTTGTCGACCTGATCGTCAGCCTGGCCGAAGAGACCGCGAAAGAGCCTTTCGACTTCACCCCCCCGGATTACTCGGCGCTGTACGACGCCGTGAAGGCCGCCGGTGAAGACAAGATGCGCGCCGCCTACGCCATCACCGACAAGCAGGAGCGCACCAGCGCCGTTGCCGCGGTGAAGGAAGAGATCATCGGCGGTCTGACCGAGGAACAGCAGGAAGATGCGAACCTCGGCTCGGCCCTGAAGAAGCTGGAATCCACCGTCCTGCGCGGCGACGTGGTGAAGAACGGCAAGCGGATCGACGGTCGTCGCACCGACGAAGTGCGCCCGATCGAAGCCGAAACCGGCTTCCTGCCCCGGACCCACGGCTCGGCGCTGTTCACCCGTGGCGAAACCCAGGGTCTGGTCGTGACCACGCTGGGCACCGGCGATGACGAACAGTTCATCGACGCCCTGCACGGCAACTTCAAATCCAACTTCATGCTGCACTACAACTTCCCGCCCTACTCGGTCGGCGAAGTGGGTCGTGTCGGCTCCCCTGGTCGTCGTGAAATCGGTCACGGCAAGCTGGCCTGGCGTGCCCTTCAGGCCGTCCTGCCCGCCCCCACCGATTTCCCCTACACGATCCGCATCGTGTCGGAGATCACCGAATCCAACGGCTCCTCCTCGATGGCTTCCGTCTGCGGCGGTTCGCTGTCGATGATGGACGCCGGTGTGCCGCTGAAGGCCGCCGTGGCCGGTGTGGCCATGGGCCTGGTGCTGGAAGATGACGGCTCCTACGCCGTGCTGACCGACATCCTGGGCGACGAGGATCACCTCGGCGACATGGACTTCAAGGTGGCCGGTACCTCCGAGGGCATTACCTCGCTGCAGATGGACATCAAGGTCCAGGGCATCACGCCCGAGATCATGAAAACCGCCCTGGCCCAGGCCAAGGACGGCCGGATGCACATCCTGGGCGAGATGAACAAGGCCCTGTCCGGCGTCGGCGAATTCTCCGCCCATGCGCCGCGCATCGAGACCATGCAGATCCCCACCGACAAGATCCGTGAAGTGATCGGCTCGGGCGGCAAGGTCATCCGCGAGATCGTGGAAACCTCCGGCGCCAAGGTCGACATCAACGACGACGGCATCATCAAGATCGCCTCGTCCGACGGTGAGGCCATCCAGCGCGCCTACGACATGATCCACTCGATCGTGGCGGAGCCGGAAGAGGGCAAGATCTACAAGGGCAAGGTCGTGAAGCTCGTCGATTTCGGCGCCTTCGTGAACTTCTTCGGCAAGCGGGACGGCCTGGTGCACGTCTCCCAGATCGAGAACCGTCGCCTGAACCACCCCTCCGACGTGCTGAAGGAAGGCCAGGAAGTCTTCGTGAAGCTCGTGGGCTTCGACGACCGCGGCAAGGTCCGCCTGTCGATGAAGATGGTCGACCAGGAGACCGGCGAAGAGATGACCAAGGAGGAAGGCGCCGAGTAATCGGACCTTCCGACTGAGCTGCTCGAAGCTCTGTTCGACGGCCACCGGGACCCCCGGTGGCCGTTTTTCGCTTGAGGGGCAGATCACCCTTTCACTGGGCCCGTGGAAGCGGCTAGTGAGCTCGCCATGAAGATCATAGTGATTAGCTCAGTCCCTGCCTTCCCGACCACCCAAGGCAACCGCAGCCGTATTCGCGCGATGGCCGAGCAGCTTGTCGCCCAGGATAACGAAGTCCACCTCGTCTTGCTGCCGGCAGATCGCAAAGCATACGATCTGGACGCTCACCGCGCCGCCTTCGACCAACCCGAGGGGCAGCGCGTCCACCTGGTGAGCAATGGCGGCCGCGTCGGGCACCGCCTCTTCCGCCTGCGTCGCTCGCTACGCAAGGCCTGGCGCAAACCCTTGCGCCGCATGGGGCTGGATATCGGCTTCTACTCGCCGTTGGAGCTGCTGTGGAACCATCGCTGGGACGATCAACTGCGCGCGCTTTGCGCCGATGCGGACGCGGTGATCGTCGCTTATGCCATCAACTCATACGCGCTGACGCTCTGCCCGGAGGGCGCCCGTCGTATCCTCGACACCCACGATGTCTTCGCCGATCGCCATCGGGTGTTCCGGGCCCAGGGCATGCCAGACAAGTACTGGATTTCCCTGAAACCCGAGCAGGAATTGCGGGCCTTCCGACGTGCCGACAGCGTTCTGGCGATTCAGGGTGACGAAGCCGAAGATATCCGTCGCAGGCTGGCCTCCACGGATGCGCAAAGGCAGCCGAAGGTCACCATGGTCAGCCATCTGCTCGATACCAGCAACTGCCTGACCGATTTCGGCACCGATGACGCCGCGCTCTTTGTCGGCTCGGACAATCCCGCCAATCTGCAGGCGGTCGAGACGTTCATATCCGATACGCTGCCCCTGATACGCCACCGCCGACCCGATTTCCGGCTCCATCTGGCGGGCTCGGTCTGCCGGAAGCTCGCGGATCAACCGGGCGTCATCCGGCACGGCTTTGTCGATGATCTTTCCGAGGCTTACCTCCAGGCCCCGATTTCGCTGAACCCGATGCTGGTAGGCACCGGCATCAACATCAAGCTGCTGGAGGCCATGGCCACCGGCGTGCCCATCGTCTCCAGCCAGACAGGCCTGCGTGGCCTTCCCCCGTCCCAGCAGGGCGGCATCATCAGCCTGCCCGACGGCGATCACGAGGGTTTTGCCGATGCCGTCTGCGCATTGGCCGGGGATGCCGGAAAGCGGCGCGCCCTGGGCGAGCAGGCGCATGCGGCGGCACAGCTCTGGGCCAATCGCCAGATCGAGGCCCTTTTCAAGGAGCTGTCCAGCGACGCGGTCGCCCCGTAACCCGCGCCAACCTCAGTCTAACAGGCGCTTGGAAGCCAGACGCCATTGCCGCAACGCCCTGAGGCGGCCGCGCAGCAGGGCCTTGGCGAGGCTCTGCTTTTTCCAGGGTTTCTTTGGGCCGGTGTAGTGGATCAGCCGGGACGCCGCCGGGGTCTTTTCCGCATCGGGCAGCCAGGGCAGCCCGGCCAGCGTTTTCGCCCGAGCCGCGTCGCGGCCCCAGATGCTGTTCCAGGCCTGCGGCAGGAAGGCGGTGCGCCCGTCGAACAGCAGGTTCAGGAAATCCTGGTCCATGAACTTGTACCGGCTGGCCTCACCCGCATCGCCCATGCGGGCGCAGAGATCCGCATCGGCGCGGATCGCCTCGCAATCCAGCAGCAGCAGGCCCGCGTTGAAATAGCCCGCCACATCGGCGCGTCCCAGCAACGCGGCGTGGTGGGCCAGCTTCTCGGGTCGCTCCTGGCCGGCGCGCATCTGGTCCAGCACGTAGAAATCCCGAACCGCACCCAGGGGCTGGCCGGCCAGGTCGGCATCCTGCACCTCCGCCAGGTCGCCCAGGACCAGCATGTCGCAATCGAGGTAGATGACCCGCCCCTCGACCCAGCGTGGCAGGTGCATCCGCGCCAGGGTCACCAGAGAGATGTTGCTGTCGCGCTGTTCGGCCCCGTCGAACAGATCCGGCGTGATCTCATGATAGACCAGCCGGGCGCCGCCGGCCTCGCAGTGCGCCGCGACACGGTCGCGCTGCGCCGCGGTCAGCTGATAGCCCAGGAAATGCACCTCCAGCGCCCGCGAGGCATGTTCCAGCGCGGAACCGATGACGACCAGCGCCGCCTCGACCATGTTGGCATCCGTCGCCACGGCGATGCGGATGGGCCCCTGCCCCGTCACGTCGCCGCTCATGCCGCCCGCGCCTTCAGGGTCTCGGCCAGGTCCGCGGGCAGCTCGGCATAGCTGCCGTGCACCAGGTAGCGGTTCCACAGATACCCCAGGACCTGCCGCCGCAGCCGCTCATCCGGCGCCCAGTCGCGCGCCGCCAGCGCCGCGTCCAGCGACGCCGCGTCGGGGGCATGCTGCACCAACCCGTCGATGTTGTAGCAGGCATGGCCCAGGGTAATCACCGGCTTGCCCAGCAGAAGCCCCTCGATCCCCACGGTGGAGTTCAGCGTGATGACGGCGCGCGCATCGCGGATCAGATCGGAGGTGACATTGCCGTTGGCGAAGATCACCCGAGGATGCTCGCGCCAGCCGATGACCGACCGTTTGAAGCTGGGGTGTTCCTTGATGACGAAGGTGTCGTCCGGGTTGCGGTCGGCGGCGGCGCAGACCTGTTCCAGGAACTGCTCCATGTCGCGGATCCAGGGCGAATGCTGCGTCACCTGCATGTCCGAGGGCACCTGGAAGGGCACGAAGACATAGCCCGGCGTCAGCTCCACCGGGTCGTACTTGCTCTTCGACGGGCGGTTGTTGACGAACTCCGGCAGGCCGGGGGCAGCGAAATCCTCTTCCGTCTCCAGGTAGAAGGCGGGGTCGCGGGGCACGGAATTGGCGCCGTTCAGCCCCTTTGGGTCGACCTGCAGGGTCTTGGGGAAGAACCCCGCCTCGATGAAGACGCGCGGCCGGCCCCGGCTGGCGGCTTCCAGCACCGATTCGGGATAGGAGGAACCGTTGTAGACGATCACCACCTCCGGATCGCTGGCGGCCAGCTCGGCCAGCAGCGCCTCCTTCAGGACCGCCGCCTGGACCCGTTTGATGTAGGAATAGAGGCCCGCGACGAAGGGATTGCCGAAGATTTCGGGCAGGCGGATGCGTTTGCGGGCCATGTTGCCCGCGATCAGCTGCCGCGCCTCGGCACCGGGGGCCACCAGCGCGCGGGCCTGTACGCCCAGGGCGCGGGACCAGCCGCGGTGCCGCGCCAGGCGCGCCAGCGGCTTGCCAGGAGAGGTCGCGACCACCTCCACCGCCCCCGCAAGGGCCTGATCAAAGGTGTCGATGACGCCGGTGTCGAGCTTCAGAAAACGCATATGTCCGTCTTAGCGCGCCGCGGCGAAATGAAAAGGGGCAGCGGCCTGCGGGCCCGGCGGGCCGGCTCAGTGCCCGGCGTCGCCCACCAGGCTCCGCACGGCATCGTTCTGGGCCGCGTACATCGCGTTCACGCCGTCCTGATGCTCTCGCGTGGCCTCGGGCCAGGTGGACTTGATGTAGGCCAGCACGTCGAGGATCTGACGATCGTCCAGCGTATCGCCGAACTGCGGCATGCCGCCCTCCTCGGCGCCGGTCAGGCAAAGCTCGGCCACCTCGCCGCTGCGGGTCAGCTCGAACAGGGCGTAGTCGGGGTGTTGCCAGCTGTGGCCGGTCTCATCATGGGGCGGCGCCACCAGATCGGGGTTGCTCACCGACGGCGGCGTCGGGTCCGGACCCAGACCGCCGTGGCAGGCGGCGCATTGATCGTCGTAGAGCAGATGCCCCCGGGCCACCGTCTCCGCATCGTTCCAGGCCAGCAGGGGCGGGTCCTCGCGGTCAGCCATCAGGGTCAGCCCCAGTCCGGCGACCAGCCCGATCCCCGCAATTCCCACGAGCGCCACAATACCCTTCGCCGATCCGCGCATGACAGTCCTCTTTGCCTTGCATGGATCCTAGGCCGGCCGGCGCGGCCCCACAATCTCTGCCGCGCGCCGGAGCCGCCGCCCGGGGCCCTCTGCCCGGTTTTCGCCCCGATCACGCAAAAGGGGCGCCCCGCAGGACGCCCCTTTCCGATCTTCCGGCCTTGCCTGGCCCCGGTGACTTATGCCGGGTCCTTGGCGAAGCGCAGGTAGGGCAGCTTGATGTCCAGGTCGCCGAACTTCTCGGCGGCGGCGGCATCGTCCAGCGACAGGGCGACGATCACGTCCTGGCCGGTTTCCCAGTTGGCCGGGGTGGCCAGCGGCGCGCCGAAGGTCTTCTGCAGGCCGTCGAGGGCGCGCAGCACCTCGGCGAAGTTGCGGCCCACGGACATCGGGTAGGTCATCGACAGCTGCAGCTTCTTGTCCGGGCTGATGATGAAGACCGAGCGCACGGTGGCGCTGTCGGCGGGGGTGCGGCCATCGGGCAGATAGGCGTCGGCAGGCAGCATGTCCCACATCTTGGCGATTTCCAGATCGGTGCCGTCGATGATCGGGAAGCCCGCGGAGGTGCCGGCGAAGCTCTCGATGTCGCCCTTCCACTTCTTGTGCTCTTCCACACCGTCGACCGAGATGCCGATCACCTTGGTGTTGCGCTTGGCCCATTCATCGGCCAGCTGCGCGACGGCGCCGAACTCGGTGGTGCAGACCGGGGTGAAATCCTTCGGGTGGGAGAAGAGAATCGCCCAGCTGTCGCCGATCCAGTCATGGAACGAGGCGATGGTGCCCTGGTCGGTCTCGGCCTTGAAATCGGGAACGGTATCGTTGATGCGCAGAGACATGGTGTCCTCCTGTCAGGATGTGTCTTCCGACATATCTAGTGGGCGTCAGGACGTTTTGCACCCCCGTTGGCAGGGCTGCGCCCCTGCCCGCGTCAATACGCCCGCCAGGACGGCGGAGGCTGGCGCATTGCACGACGCCAGCGCACCGGGCAGTGGCGGAGGGATCTTGCCCAGCCCCGCGCAGAGTGACACAGTGATCGCGAAGATTGCAAAACCACGTCCCGCACAGCGAAATTAAAGACGACCGAAGGACAGCCCCATGATCGAGAAACGCGACTTCTACATCGACGGCCAGTGGGTCGCCCCGCTTGAGCCCCGCGACCACCAGGTGATCGACCCCTCGACCGAGGATCCCTGCGCGGTGATCTCTCTGGGCTCCGAGGCCGACGCGGACCGCGCCGTGGCCGCCGCCAAGGCAGCCTTCCCCGCCTGGATGGCCACGCCGCCGGCGGACCGCATCGCCATCGTCGAGAAGTTCCTGGAGATCTACGAGCGCCGCAAGGAAGAGATGGCCCAGGCGATCTCCACCGAGATGGGCGCCCCCATCGACCTGTCGCGCAGCGCCCAGTGGGGGGCCGGTTTCTCCCACACCAAGAATTTCCTGCGCGCCGCCAAGACCTTCGAATTCGTGCGCCCGCTGGGCGATCACGCCCCCAATGACCGCATCGTCTACGAGGCCGTCGGCGTCTGCGCCCTGATCACGCCGTGGAACTGGCCGATGAACCAGGTCACGCTGAAGGTGATCGCGGCGCTGATCGCGGGCTGCACCATGGTGCTGAAACCCTCGGAGGAAAGCCCGCTGAACGCGCTGCTCTTTGCCGAGATGATGGACGAGGCCGGCGTGCCCAAGGGCGTCTTCAACCTGGTGAACGGCGACGGCGCCGGTGTCGGTTCGGCCCTGTCGGGCCACCCCGACGTCGACATGGTGTCCTTCACCGGGTCCACCCGCGCGGGCATCGCGATCTCGCAGAATGCCGCCAAGACCCTGAAGAAGGTGCACCTGGAGCTGGGCGGCAAGGGCGCCAACGTGATCTTCTCCGATGCCGACGACAAGGCGGTGAAGCGCGGCGTGCTGCACATGATGAACAACTCCGGCCAGAGCTGTAACGCCCCCTCGCGCATGCTGGTGCAGCGCGACCGCTACGATGCCGCCGTGGAAGAAGCCGCCGCCGTGGCCGAGAAGATCACCGTCGGCCCTGCCTCGCAGGAAGGCCGCCATATCGGTCCGGTGGTGAACGCCAGCCAGTTCGAGAAGATCCAGGGCCTGATCCAGAAAGGCATCGACGAAGGCGCCCGCCTGGTCGCCGGCGGCACCGGCCGGCCCGAGGGCTTCAACCGCGGCTTCTTCGTGCGGCCCACGGTCTTTGCCGATGCCAACAACCAGATGACCATCGCCCGCGAGGAAATCTTCGGCCCCGTCCTGACGATCATGCCCTTCGACACGGAAGAAGAGGCTATCGCCATCGCCAACGACACGCCCTACGGTCTGACCAACTACGTCCAGACCACGGATGGGGAACGCGCCAACCGCATGGCCCTGTCCCTGCGCTCCGGCATGGTGGAGATGAACGGCCAGCCGCGCGGCGCGGGTGCGCCCTTCGGCGGCATGAAGGCCTCGGGCAACGGGCGCGAGGGCGGCATCTGGGGGCTGGAGGATTTCCTGGAGGTCAAGGCCGTCTCCGGCTGGGACGCCAAGACCGCCTGATCCCGGAAAGGGACTCTGTCACGAGAAAGGGGAGGTCTAGGACCTCCCCTTTTGTCATTCGGCCACGTTTCGCTAGGACGGACCCGGCAGGCAAGGGGGCTCTGCCCCCGCCGCCCTGCGGGCGACTCCCCCGGAGGTATTTTCGACGAAGTGAAGCAGGGGAGGCAGTGCCCGGTCGGGCCAGCGTGGCCTCCTTCGACATCCTGCGGGACCCGCCCCTGGCCAAAGTCGGCCACGCCGGGGCAGGCCGCATCGCCCCTGTCTTCACCTTGTCCCAAGTACTCCCGCCGGAGGCCACCGGCCAAGGGCCGGTCCTCTCAGAGGAACCGCCCGCCGCGCTCGATCACCTCGATCTCGTAGCCGTCGGGATCGGCGATGAAGAAGAACTTGGCGATGAACTGTCCGTCGGGGGCGAATTCGACGATCTTGCGCGGGGCCAGGCCCGCCTCGGTCAGCCGGGCGTGCTCGGCCTCGACATCCTCGACGGAAACCGCCAGGTGGCCGTAGCCGTCGCCCAGGTCATAGGGCTCCGTGCGGTCCTTGTTCAGCGTCAGTTCCAGTTCGAACCCGGTTTCAGCGTTGGACATGTAGATCAGGGCGAAGCTCTCGAAATCCAGCTTCTGCGCCACGCTCAGCCCGAAAGCCGTTTCGTAGAAAGCGACGGACCGCGCCTCCTCCAGCACCCGGATCATGGAATGGATCATCTTGGCCATGGGGCCCTCCTGTCTTTGCTGCCCCTTCCCTAACCCGCCGGGACGGGCCGGGAAAGGCGCCCCGCGCTTGCCCCCCGGCCCGGCGCCCTGCTAGATGCGGCAACGCCTCAGGACCCGGCAGCGCCGCCCCAACCCCGAGAGACCCGTCCCGTGACCGACCCCGTCTTCATCCCCGTCACCGTGCTGAAGCGCGATCCCTTCTCGGAAACCGTGTCGGGGCACCTGGCCGGCGCGCCGGATCGCCGCGTCGCCCTGCGCAAGCTGGACGAGCTGCCCCTGTGGTCGCGCCCCGTGGCCCGGCTGCTGGCCCGGCGCGAGGTGCGGGGCCTGCGCGCCGTGCAGGGGATCGAGGGCTGCCCCGAGCTGATCCGCTATGACCGCGAGGGCATCCTGCGCGGCTGGTCCGAAGGCACGCCGCTGCAACTGGCGAAACCCGCCGACGCGGCCTTCTACCGCGATGCCAAGCGACTCTTGCGCGAGATGCGCCGCCGGGGCGTCACCCATAACGACATCGCCAAGCCGCAAAACTGGCTGATGCGCCCCGATGGCGGCGCGGCGGTGATCGACTTTCAGCTGGCCTCGGTGCATCGCTTTCGCGGCCCGCTTTTCCGCACCATGGCGCGGGAGGACCTGCGCCACCTGCTGAAGCAGAAGCGCGCCTATGCCCGCCACCTGCTGACGCCGGCCGAACGCGCCATGCTGGCGCACAAGGCGCTGCCCACCCGGATCTGGATGAAGACCGGCAAGCGGCTCTACAACTGGATCACCCGCGACCTCCTGGACTGGTCCGACGGCGAGGGCACCGAGGATCGGATCGAGCGCAACGGGCCGAAGATAGCGGCCCGCCTGAAGGACCAGCCGGTGACGGCCCATCACGTCGCCACCTATGCCCTGCCCGGGCGCGGCACCGGCCTCTATACCTTCGTGGAGACCGCCATGAGCCAGGAGGCGCTGCGCACCCTGCTGCCGGAAAGCCTGTCGGAGAAGGTGCAGCCCGTGGCGCAGTTGCCCCGCGACGAGGCAGGCAAGGTGCGCGGCGACCTGCTGTCGCTGATCGCCGCCAACCGCCTGGACGAGATCGAGACCCTGCGCCTGCGCGATCCCGCGCTATCGCCGCAGATCGATACCCTGATGGCCAACCGCCAGAACCTGACCGACCGTATCCTCAAGCGGTGAACGCCCCCAGAGGCGCCCGCTTCCCCCTATTTGTTGGCCAGAAATATCCCGGGGGAGGCGCCAAAGGCGACGGGGGCAGAGCCCCCTCTCCCTTCGATTTGCCGCCGTCCGGCGACGGGGGCAGAGCCCCCTCTCACGCCCTCAGAACGGCGCCTTGGCGCGGAACTTCATCCCCTGCCCGCCTTCGGGGTGCAGCAGGCGCAGCTCTTCGGAATGCAGCATCAGGCGCGGATGGTCGCGGGCCTCACCCTCGGCGTAGAAGGGATCGCCCAGGATCGGATGGCCAAGCGCCAGCATGTGCACCCGCAACTGGTGCGACCGACCCGTCTGTGGAAACAGCCGCACCCGGCTTTCGGCATCCGAGGCCTTCACCACCTTCCAGTCGGTCACGGCGGGCTTGCCATTCTCATGGTCGACCATCTGCTTGGGGCGGTTCGGCCAGTCGACGATCAACGGCAGGTCCACGGTGCCGGTCTTCGGCTCCAGCCGCCCATGGACCCGGGCGACATAGGTCTTCTTCACCCGGCGGTGTTCGAACTGCAGGCCGAGGTGGCGCTGCGCGTGCGGCGTCATGGCAAAGACCATCAGGCCGGAGGTGTCCCGGTCCAGCCGGTGCACCAGAAGCGCCGTGGGAAAGGCCGCCTGCACGCGGGTCAGCAAGCAATCAGCCAGGTGCTCCCCCCGGCCCGGCACGGACAGAAGGCCCGTGGGCTTGTCGACGATCAGCAGCTCGTGATCCTCGTGGATCACCGACAGGGGGGTATCGGGGGGCGTGTAGACGTCACTCATGGCCGCCCAGATAGCCTCTCACCTTCGCGCCGTCGAGCCTCGACGCCCCGACTCAGGACCGGGCCGGCAGCGAGGACGCCCCCAGAAGCACCCCGTAGACAATGAAACAGACCGCCATGGCGCGCCGGAACCAGGTGTTGAAGACGGCCCCAAGGGCGGCACGACCGACGAAGACGCCAAGCGCGGTGTAGGTCACGTAGCTGGCGGTGGTGATGGTCAGCGCGGTCGGCACGATGACGGCCATCTGGCTCCAGATCGGGACATCGGGCTGCACGAACTGCGAGAAGGCCGCCAAGTAGCCCGCCACGGACTTCGGGTTGATCGTGGCGATCAGGAAGGCGCGGATATAGACCGAATGGCCCGGCCGGTCCGTGGCGGCCGGGGGGCGCCGGGCGTTCATCCAGCCGCGGATCCCCGTCCAGATCAGGAAGGCGGCGCCCAGGTATTTCGCCACCAGGAACCCGGTGGGCGAGGCAGCGATCAGCGCCGTGATCCCGGCCGCGGAGG
Organism: Pseudooceanicola marinus; assembly: GCF_020177265.1. Classification (GTDB taxonomy): domain Bacteria; phylum Pseudomonadota; class Alphaproteobacteria; order Rhodobacterales; family Rhodobacteraceae; genus Pseudooceanicola; species Pseudooceanicola marinus_A. The sequence goes on along the minus strand of NZ_JAIVMC010000004.1, from coordinate 74,854 downwards.
CAAAGAGGAAAAGCGTCGCCTGGGTCAGGATCCCCGCCACGCCCCAAAGCGCGCGGGGGAAGCCCAGGGTCATGCCGTTCTGGATGCAGTTGACCGCATTCGGCCCCGGCGTGGTGACGAAGAGCACCCAGAAGAGCGCGAAGACGGTCCAGCCCTCGAAGCTCATGCGTGGGCCCCGGCGGGGCGAGGGACAAGGGAAGAAATCTGGATCATCTTGGTCGTTCCTGCTGAGAGGGGAGGGGGCTGTCTGCCCCCTCTTGCGGCGCCGGGGGCTGCAATTCACCCCGGAGGATATTTGAGGCCAACAAATAGGGAAAGGGGGGGCGCCGCCCGCCCGGCCTCGGATCAGGGGCGTTCGATGGCGATCGCCGTCCCCTCGCCGCCGCCGATGCAGATGGCGGCGACCCCGCGTTTCGCGTCGCGCGCCTCCATCGCGTTCAGCAGGGTGACGATGATCCGCGCCCCCGAGGCGCCGATCGGATGGCCCAGGGCGCAGGCGCCGCCATTCACGTTCACCCGATCATGGGACAGCCCCATTTCCGACATGAAGGCCATGGGAACCACGGCGAAGGCCTCGTTCACCTCCCACAGGTCCACGTCCGTCACGGCCCAACCAAGCTTCTTCAGCAGTTTTTGCGCCGCCGGCACCGGGGCCGTTGGGAAATTGGCCGGGGCATGGGCGTGGCTGGCGTGGCCCATGATCTGCGCCCGGATCGGCAGACCGCGTGCCCGGGCCGTGGCGCGGGAGGCCAGCACCAGGGCCGCCGCCCCGTCGGAGATCGAGGAGGAATTGGCCGCCGTCACCGTGCCGCCTTCGCGGAAGGCCGGTTTCAGCTGCGGGATCTTGTCCGGCCGGGCGAGGCCGGGCTGCTCATCCGCCGCGACGGTCACCGCGCCCTTGCGCGAGGCGATCTCCACAGGGGTGATCTCGCCCTCGAAGGCACCGGAGCTCTGGGCGGCAAGCGCCCGTTCCAGCGAGGCCAGGGCGTAGTCGTCCTGGGCCTGTCGTGTGAACTGGAAGGCCTCGGCGCAATCCTCGGCGAAGGTGCCCATCAGGCGCCCCTTGTCATAGGCGTCCTCAAGGCCGTCGAGGAACATGTGGTCGACGGTGCGCCCATGCCCCAGACGGGCCCCGCCCCGCATGGCGGGCAGCAGGTAAGGGGCGTTGGTCATGCTTTCCATGCCGCCCGCGCCCATCACCGCCGCATGGCCCAGGGCGATCTGGTCGAAGGCCATCATCGCCGCCTTCATGCCGGACCCGCACATCTTGTTCAGCGTGGTGGCCGGCACCGCCTCATCCAGCCCGGCGGCGAACCCCGCCTGACGTGCGGGGGCCTGGCCCTGGCCCGCGGGCAGGACGCAGCCCATCAGCAGCTCGTCCACCGTGTCCACGCCCGCCTGGGCCAGCGCGGCGCGCAGGGCGGCCCCGCCCAGGTCCGACGCGGTGAGCGGGCTGAACGCCCCCTGGAACCCGCCCATGGCGGTCCGGGACGCACCCGCGATGATGACTTCCTGCATGAAACCCTCCCTCTCTCTGACCCGTGCATACCGAATGGTAAGGAATGCCGTCTAGCGTTTCCACACCCGCAGTTTTCCAGGGAGGCCCGGGATGGAGTTCAGCATCAACGCCAGTGACGGCGCCACGATCATCACGGTGCAGGCCGCGCGCATCGATGCGGCGGTCGCGATCCGGTTCAAGGACCTGATGCAGAATGCGACCGACGGGCTGGACGGGCGGATCATCCTGGACCTGACCCAGGTCGATTTCATCGACTCCAGCGGCCTGGGCGCCATCGTCGCCTCGATGAAACAGCTGCAGCCGGGCCAGAAGCTGGAGCTTGCCTCGCTCAACACCAACGTCGACAAGGTGTTCCGGCTGACGCGGATGGACACCGTGTTCCCCATCCACAACGACATCCGCACGGCAGTGTCCAGCCATGCGGGCTGATCCCTCGACAGATCGGGCGGCCCCTCCGCAGGGCGCTGCGGCCATGAAGGCGATGACGGGCAGCGGCACCTTGCACCTGACCTTCCCCAGCTCGCCCCTGTCGGTGCGCCGCGCGCTGCAGACCGTGGTGACCGACCTGCAGGGGTTCGACCTGGAGGAACGCGGGACGGTCGAACTGGTGCTGGCCGAGGCGCTGAACAACGTCGCCGAGCACGCCTATGGGGCCGAGGATCGCGGCTGGATCAGCCTCGACTGCACGAAGGAACGCGACGGGCTGCATTTCCGCATCCGAGACGAGGGGCGGCCGATGCCCGATGGCGTGGCCCCGATGGGCGACCCTGCCCCGCTGCCCGAGGCGCTGGAGGCGATGCCCGAAGGCGGGTTCGGCTGGTTTCTGATCCGCGACCTCTCGCGCGATGTCTGCTACAGCCGACAGGGCGACGTGAACGAACTGACCTTCCGCATGCGCATCGGCGGCACGGAGGCCGGGCTCTGACTGACCGGGCGGGCGATGCCCGTCATGCCATGGCCCAGGCGAGCAGGCGGCGGGTGACCAGACCCCGACGCACATGCCACTGGGACCGAACAGCAATCACCAACCGGCAACAGCGGCGCAAATGTCCCGAAACTGTGGCCAGCCCCCCAGGATCAAGGCACCTCGGCCACACCTGTCCCGCCATCGGACATTTTTCGCCACAATCGCCGAATTTGCCCCGAAATCGCCCCACGCCAATCCCATTCGGGCCATGACCCGGGCCGACCCTTCTATTTGTAGCTGCACTGGCTTCCCTCGGCGCCGCGTATAACAGCCCCCACCCAGTGCGTGGCGTCGAGGTCTTACCAGCTCCCCCTCCCCCAGATCATCGCCGCCACCGACCGCGCCTCCGGTATCGTGCTCCCGACGGGTCGCTTTGCCCTTGACCCCGGCCGCGCCCCCTCGCAGCATCGCGCCCTCAATGAGGAGGAACCATGCGCGATCTGCACCTGCCCGGCCGCTCCCCCGTCTGGGCCGAGAACGGCCTTTGCGCCACATCCCATCCGATCGCGGCCAATGCCGCGCTGGACATCCTGAAGGCCGGCGGCAACGCCATGGACGCCGCCATCGCCGGCGCCGTGGCGCTTGGCGTCTGCGAACCGGCCATGTGCGGCATCGCCGGGGACTGCTTCGCGCTGGTCAAGCCGGCGGGCCAGGATCAGGTGCTGTCCTACAATGGCTCGGGCCGTGCCCCCGCTGGCGCCTCCGCCGCCGCGCTGCGTGCCGAGGGGCTGACCCAGATGCCCGACCGCGACGCCCGATCCGTCACCATCCCTGGGGCCGTTGCCGCCTTCGAAGAGATGTCGGCGCTTTGGGGCAAGCTGGGGCTGGCGGACAGCCTGGCACCCGCGATCCGGCTGTTCGAGACCGGCGTGCCCGTGCATGCCCGGGTCTCCGTCGACTTCGCCAGTTCCGCCGACCGGCTGGACGCCACCGCCGCCCGCCACCTGATGCCAACGGGCAGGCCGCCGAAGGAAGGCGCACGCTTCGCCCTGCCCGGCCAGGCCGAGGTGCTGCGCCGCATCGCCCGCGACGGCGCCCGTGCCTTCTACGAAGGCGAGGTGGCCGAGGACATGCTGACCGCCCTGCGCCAGGGCGGCGGCGCCCATACGGCGGAGGATTTCGCGGCTCAGAAAGGCCTGCAGACCGACCCGATCTCCGGCGCCTACAAGGGCGCGACCCTGCATGAACACCCGCCCAACGGCCAGGGGGCCACGGCGATCCTGATGCTGAACATCCTCGGCCATTTCGACCTGACCGCCCTGGATCCCTTCGGCGCCGAGCGCACCCACCTGGAGGCCGAGGCCGCCAAGCTGGCCTATGCCGCGCGCAATCGCTTCATCGCCGATCCCGCCACGGCCCAGGGCGACCGGATGCTTGATCCGGCCCTCGCCGCCGACCTCGCCGCGCGCATCGACCCGGCCCGCGCGCTGCCCGAAGGCACGGCCTTCGACGGCACCCCGCATCGCGACACGATCTACATCACCGTGGTCGACCGCGACCGCATGGCGGTCTCGCTGATCTACTCGGTCTTCCACGCCTTCGGCTCCGGCCTCGGCACCGAAAAATTCGGCCTGGTCCTGCACAACCGCGGCATGGGCTTCACCCTGACCGAAGGGCACGGAAACGAGCTGGCGCCGGGCAAGCGCCCGCTGCACACGATCATCCCCGGAATGCTGGCAGAGAACGGCAGGCCGAACCTGCCCTTCGGCGTCATGGGCGGCCAGTACCAGGCGGCGGGACATGCGCGCTTCGTCACCAACCTGCGCGACTACGGCCTCAGTCCGCAGGAGGCCATCGACGCCCCCCGCGCCTTCCCCGAGGGCGGCACCCTGCAACTGGAACGCGGCTATGCGCCGGAGGTCGCCACCGCGCTGGAAGCCAAGGGCCACAGGATCGTCACCCCCGACACGCCGATCGGCGGCGCCCAGGCGATCCGCATCCACGACAGCGGCTTCCTCGAAGGCGGTTCCGACCCGCGCAAGGACGGCTGCGCCATCGGCTACTGAGGCCCCCGCCCGCTCTCGACAGGGCAGGCGGCCTGGCGCCCAGGCGCCAGCCACCGCTCTGGTGTCATACGTTGGCCGGAAATACTCCGGGGGGAATTGAGCCGACACGGCTCAAGGGGGGCAGCGCCCCCTGCCCCGGCCAGCATTCCGTCCGGGCGCCGGGCTCAGTTCAGCTGGAAATGCAGCGGGTAATGACCGTCCTCGAAGGGACCGAACAGATCGGGAATATCCGGGTGATCCACCGGCTCTCCCGACAGGTCCTCGACCAGGTTCTGTTCCGAGACATAGGCCACGTAGTAGCTCTGATCGTTCTCGGCCAGCAGGTGATAGAAGGGCTGTTCGCGCACAGGACGACTGTCCTCGGGAATGGCATCGTACCATTCCTCGGTGTTGCTGAACTCGGGATCGACGTCGAAGATGACACCGCGGAACGGGTGCTTCTTGTGGCGCACGATCTGGCCCAGATGATATTTCGCGTTCGTCTTCAGCATCGCCTTGCAGGTCATGAGGCCCCCTACTAACGTCTTTCCCCGGCCCTTGTCCAACCCGATGCAGCGAATTTAAAGGAAACACTCTGTGAATCTCGTCCTGACAGTGCTGGAGATCACGGCCCCCGTCTTCCTGCTGGCCGCCATCGGTTTCACCTGGGTCCGGATGGGCTTCGACTACCAGATCGATTTCGTCACCCGACTCGCCATGACACTGTCGGTGCCCTGCCTGATCTTCACCGCGCTGATGAAGACGGAGATCGACCCGGCCGCCCTCACCGCACTGTCCCTGGCCGCCGTCGCGGCCTATGCGGCGCTGACCGCGGTCACCGCCCTGGCCATCTGGGGGCTGAAGCTGGAGATGCGCAGCTACCTGTCGCCGCTGATCTTCGGCAACACCGGGAACCTCGGCCTGCCGCTGGCGCTCTTCGCCTTCGGGGAGGCGGGTCTCAGCTACGCGGTGGTGGTCTTTGCGGTCATGGCGGTGTGGAACTTCACCTTCGGGGTCTGGATCGTCTCCGGCGGCGGCTCTGTGGTGCGGGCGCTGAAGGAACCCCTGCTCTGGGCCACGATCCTGGGCGGCATCTTCCTCAGCCAGGGCTGGCAGACGCCGCTGTTCCTGACCAACACGCTGGAACTGGTCGGCCAGCTGGCGATCCCGCTGATGCTGATCACCCTGGGCGTGGCGGTGGCGCGGCTGCGACCCGGCTCGATCCGCCTGGCCTCCGGGCTGTCGGTGCTGAAGGTGGTGCTCTGCGTGGCTATCGCCTGGATCACGGGGCGGGCCTTCGGACTGGATGACGTGGCCTTCGCGGTGCTGGTGCTGCAGATATCGACCCCCGTGGCCGTCACCTCCTACCTGCTGGCGGTGAAATACGGCGCCGATTTCGATGCGGTGGCGGGCCTCGTCGTGGTCTCGACCCTGCTGTCGGTGCTGCTGCTGCCGGCCCTTCTGGCGGTGCTGCTCTGATCGCCAGGGCGCGCGCCCACCTAGGGCGTTCGGCGCGGGTATCCAGTCGGCTTTTCTGACTGGCGATCACGTCATTGCCAGTTTCGCAGGTGCCGCGTTTCGTGTAACCTGCTGGAAAAAGACAAAAGCAGAAAACGAGAGGCAGATGAGCAGAAAGCTATTCGCATTTCTGGCGATCCTCCTTGTCGCATCCTGTGGGGGCGGCCGGGACACCACCGCGCCGCGCAACCTCGACAACGCCTGTTCCATCCTGCAACAGCGCCCGCACTACGAACGCGCCTTCGAACGCGCGGAACGTCGCTGGGGGGTGCCGGTTCACGTCCAGATGGCCGTGATGCACCAGGAGAGCAAGTTCATCGGGAATGCGCGCACCCCGCACCGCTTCGCCCTGGGGATCATCCCCCTGGGCCGGCAAAGCTCGGCCACGGGCTACAGCCAGGCGCTGGACGGGACCTGGGAGGAATACCAGGAGAAACAGGGCGGCCGTTTCGCGCGCCGCACCGACATCGACGACGCCACCGATTTCATGGGCTGGTACATGAACGAGACGACCCGCCGCCTGGGCATCCCGCTGGATGACGCGCGCGGGCAGTACCTGGCTTACCACGAGGGCCGGGCGGGCTACGCCCGCGGCTCCTACCTGCAGAAATCCTGGCTGATTTCCGTGGCACAGAACGTCGCGATCCGCTCGGACCTTTACGCCCGACAGCTGGCCTATTGCAGCTGAGGCCGGCCCCCGGATCTGGCAAAATAGGAACGGCGCCTCCCATCCGGGGGCGCCGTTTTCCATTCAGGCCTCTCGCGCGCGGGCTCAGCCCCCGCGCCGCGCCATTTCCTGACGGATGGAGAACATGCCGGTGCCCAGGGACACGCCGGTTTCCAGCTCGCCCAGGATCACCGTGGTCTGGCTGCCGGCCTCGTCCGTCACCACCCATTGCCGCAGTTCCACCGGGTCGCCGGTGAAGATCAGCTCGATATGGCCGTACTCGGGATGCTCGGGGTCCTGCGCCCGCACGATGGTCGAGGGGCCTTCCTCGCGGTAATCGGTCACCATGTTGTCGCGGCCCAGGTCGATGCGGTCATCCAAGATCAGCTTCAGCGGCGTCATCCCGAGGCTGTAGGTCTCCGGCCCGCCGTTGGATTTCGGGTCGAAGACGGCGACGGCATTGCCCCCGGCCATCACCAGCGCCTCGTTCGGCGGGTCGTATTCGAACCGCATCCGCCCCGGGCGCATGATGTAAAGCTGCCCGGTGGAGATGGAGCCATCCCCGTTGACCTGGGTGAACTTGGCCTCGGCCGTCTTCATGCCGTTCATGTAGGCCGACAGCTCGGGCAGCGGAATGGGATCGGCCAGCGCCGGCAGGGCGGTGGCAAGGATCGCGGCGGCAGGCGCCAGAAGACGGGTCATCAGTTTCATGGCCTAGATGTAAGCTCCGGCAGTCATTCGTTCCAGACACAAACGCGAGGCAAGGCGTGAGCGTTCCGCCATCGGCGCCGGACCGCCAAGGGGCATCCCCCAAACCAATTCCAGCTGTCGGAGAAGCGCAGGCCCCGCGCCCCGACGTGCCGAACGCCCGGGCCCCCGCGGGCGCCCCCCACAGCAAGAGGGGCGGGTGCCGCATCGGCCCCGCCCCTGTCTTCACTTCGTTAAAAATACTCCGGGGGGAATTGAGCCGAAGGCTCAAGGGGGGCAGAGCCCCCACTCCCTAGCGACCCTAGATCCCTTGCGGCCCCTATTGCTCGGGCACCAGCACCTCGCGCTTGCCGACGTGGTTGGCAGCCGAGACGACGCCTTCCTCTTCCATCTGCTCCACCAGGCGCGCGGCCTTGTTGTAGCCGATGGCCAGCTTGCGCTGGATGTAGGAGGTCGAACACTTGCGATCCTTGATGACGATCGCCACCGCCTGATCGTACAGCGCATCCTCGCCGCCGGTATTGCCACCGGTATTGAGGCCCAGCACCGCGTCGATGTCCGCCGATTTGTCGTCATCCGGGCCGTCCTGCACGCCGCCGACATAATCGGGCGGACCGTAGGCCTTCAAGTGGTTGACGATCTCCTCGACCTCCTCGTCACTGACGAAGGGCCCGTGGCAACGAGTGATCTTGGCGCCGCCGGCCATGTAGAGCATGTCCCCCATGCCCAGAAGCTGTTCGGCGCCCATCTCGCCCAGGATGGTACGGCTGTCGATCTTCGAGGTCACCTGGAAGGAGATCCGGGTGGGGAAGTTCGCCTTGATGGTGCCCGTGATGACGTCGACCGACGGGCGCTGCGTGGCCATGATCAGGTGGATCCCCGACGCCCGCGCCATCTGCGCCAGGCGCTGGATGCAGGCCTCGATCTCCTTGCCGGCGACCATCATCAGGTCGGCCATCTCGTCGACGATGACGACGATATAGGGCATCTTCTCGGGCGCGAATTCCTCGGTCTCGAAGATGGGATCGCCGGTGTCCTCGTCAAAGCCCGTCTGCACGGTGCGCGAGAACATCTCGCCCTTCTTCAGGGCATCGGCCACGCGGCCGTTATAGCCGTCGATGTTGCGCACGCCCATCTTGGACATCTTGCGATAGCGCTCTTCCATCTCCGCCACGACCCATTTCAGGGCCACGACGGCCTTCTTCGGGTCGGTCACCACCGGCGACAGCAGGTGCGGGATGCCGTCATAGACCGACAGCTCCAGCATCTTCGGGTCGATCATGATCAGGCGGCAGTCTTCCGGCGTCAGGCGGTAGAGCAGCGACAGGATCATGGTGTTGATCGCCACCGACTTGCCCGAGCCGGTCGTCCCGGCGATCAGAAGGTGCGGCATCTTCGCCAGGTTGGCGATCATCGGCTCACCGCCGATATCCTTGCCAAGCGCCAGCGGCAGCTTCATGTGGCTGTCGCCGAAATCGCGGGCCGCCAGGATCTCGCGCAGCACCACCATCTCACGGTTGTCGTTCGGAAGTTCGATGCCAATCACCGAGCGGCCCGGCACGGTGGAGACCCGCGCCGACAGCGCGGACATCGACCGCGCGATGTCGTCGGCGAGGCCGATCACCCGGCTGGCCTTCAGACCCGGCGCCGGTTCCAGTTCGTACATGGTGACCACGGGGCCGGGGCGCACGCTGACGATCTCGCCCTTGACGCCGTAATCGTCCAGGACGTTCTCCAGCATCCGCGCGTTTTCCTCCAGCGCCTCGTCCGACAGGTGCAGCCGTTCGATCGTGGTCGGGTTGGTCAACAGCGACAGGGGCGGCAGTTCGTATTCCGCCTCGGCCGGGTCGAAGGCCAGCCCGGGCTGGGCCTCGGCCTTGGCGCGGCTGGATTGCGGCACCGGCTTGCGCTCGTTGTGCTGCACCACCTTCTTCGGCTCGGCCACGGGGATGCGCGGCCGCTCCTGCGGCATCTGCTCGGGCGTGGCGAACTCGGCGTAGGGGGCGTCTTCGGCCTCTGCCGCATCAACGTCATGGCCATCGTCGTAGCCGTAGCCATCGTCATAGGCCTCTGCGGTCGCCATGTCCTCATCGGGTTGGGCGGTGAACCGGGCCTCGTCCTGGCGCGCGGCGGCGGCCTCGTAGGGATCGACCAGTTCTGCGCGCGGCAGCTCACGGTCTTCCGGCAGCGCCTCGGCCTGCGGATCAGCCGCATAGGCCAGACCGGCGTGGCGCGGATCGGCTCCGCCCAGACGCGGGCGGGCGGGCTGCGGCGCCTGGGCGGCGGTCAGCGGCGGTTCCGGCGGCAGGCCCTGGTCGCGGGAGGAGGTCAGCGGCGGCTCGGGCCGGGTCTGATCCAGGATCAGCGGCGACGGCCCCTTGCCCCGCAGGCCGCGACGGCCGGTGGCGGTGGCCCCTGCCCCGCGCACGGGCTGCGGACGGGGCGGCATCGGTGCGCGGCGGGCGCGCGAGCGGACCACATCGGCGATCTTTGCCCGGATGCGTTCGTCCGAGGGCAGATCCTCCTCGCCGGCGGCCATCAGCAGATCGTCGTCGTCCATCTCGTCCCAGTTCTGCGGCTCGGGGCGGCGGATGAGACCCGGCAGACGACCCAGCAGGCGCGGCTTCGGCTCCGGCTCCGCCTGCGTCATCGCCATCGGCTGATCGTCGTCATAGGCCAGCACGTCGTCCTCGTTCTGCCAGGTGTCGACGGGCGGCAGGTCGTCCTGCTGCCAGTAGACATCTTCCTGTGCCGTCAGGCGGGCGTCCTGGTCGTAGGCGGCGGAGCGGGCGGCCAGGCGCGCATCGCGCCGGCGCTCGGCGCGGTTGCGCAGACTGTCCCCGGCTTTCGAGGTGGCCTGGCCCGCAACGGCGAAGGCGCCCACGGCGCCCCGGCCCAGCAGGCGGCGCAGCAGGTCATAGCCCAGCACCACGCCGACCAGCAGCCAGCGGAAGCCAAGCCGGATTTCCATCATCGTCACGCCGGCCACGTAGATGCCAAGCGCCAGCGCCGCCGGCCCCATGATCAGCCCGGCGAGTTTCAGCGAGCCGGCGACGGTCATCGGCGACAGGCCAATCAGAGCGCCCAGCACCGTATCCCCGAAGAGGCCGCCCAGGCCGAAGGCATGCGGCCAGGTGTCCGATGTGTTCAGCGTGCCGCCGTAGACCGACAGCAGCACCACGAAGACCGGCGCGAAGACCAGGCGCCCGACGGGCGCATCATCGCCCAGGTGCAGTCCGAACCGCACGCCCCAGATCACCGCCAGCGCCGCCAGGGCCCAGCCCCCGATGCCGATCACCATGATCACCGGCGCCGAGATCGAGGCACCGAAGAGGCCCAGCCAGTTGCGCACCGGCGCATCCGAGGCCGACAGCCAGGAAGGATCCGACGGCGTGTAGCTGTACAGCATCGCCGCCAGCCCGAGGCCCGCCACCAGCAGGGCCAGCCCAAGCAGTTCCTTGCCGCGCTTCTCGATGGCTTCCTGCATCGAACTGTCGAAGAGGGGGTCACGTTTCGTCTGGTAGGCCATTCTCTCCGCTCCTCAATCCCAAAGGCAGGCGCGCAGCTTTTCCAGCCCCGTCACCATGTCGTCGCGCGGCGCCACCATGGCGACACGAATATAGCCGCGACCGGGGTTGCCCGCCTCGGTCTCGCGGCTGAGGTAGGCGCCGGGCAGAACCCGCACGCCGGTCTCGGTCCACAATTTCACCGCCGCCGCCTCGCCGTCCTCGACGGGCAGCCACAGGAAGAACCCGGCCTCGGGTCCCTGGTAGCCCGGCACGCCGCCGAGAACCTGATCGGCCGCCTGGTATTTCTGTTGGTAGAGCGCGCGGTTCTCGTCCACGTGCGTCTCATCCGCCCAGACCCGTTCGGCCACCCGTTGCAGGGGCAGCGGCAGGGGGGCACCGGCATAGGCGCGCAGCTGGCGGATGCGGCGGATCGACTGCGGGCCACCGGCCACGAAGCCAGAACGCAGCCCGGGCAGGTTCGAGCGTTTCGACAGCGACTGGAAGATCAGCACGCGTTCCGGGTCGGCCCCGGTTTCCGCCGCAATCTCCAACGCGCCAGTGGGCGCCGCGTCGCGCCAGATCTCGGAATAGCATTCGTCGGAGAAGACCTGGAAATCCCATTTCTCCGCCAGGGCCATGACCTCGCGCCAATAGGCGGGCGAGGCGACGGCGCCCTGCGGGTTGGCCGGGGAACAGACAAAGGCCGCGACGGTGCGGTTCAGCACCTCCTCGGGCAGGGCCGCGTAGTCGGGCAGGTGCCCCGTCTCGGCGGTGGCCGGCACGAAGACCGGCTCGGCACCCACGGAAATCGCGGCGATCATGTAGACCTGGTAGAAGGGGTTGGGGATCAGCACCACCGGGCGCTGCCCGCGCTTCTCCTCCGGGCACAGGGCCATGGCGACGTTATAAAGCCCCTCGCGGGTGCCGTTCAGCGGCATCACTTGGCGGGCGGGGTCCATGCGCACGTCATAGCGGCGGGCGATCCAGTCGGTGATCGCCGCCTGCAGCTCGGGCGTGCCGTCGTTGGGGGGGTATTTTGCAAAACCGGCGACGTTCTCGGACAGCACCTGACCCACCCAGTCCGGAAACGGGTGCTTGGGCTCTCCGATCGTCATATGCGTCACCTCACCGCCCGGCTCGATATGGTCGAGCAACGCGCGCAGGCGCGGGAACGCATATTCCGGAAGGTTCGAAAACCGCTCTGGAAACATCTAAAACTGCCTCTGGATCGGGGTCGTTTCGCCCCGTTTATCCCGGCAGACTAACCCATTGGCGCGCCACACGTCCAGCGCTCTTGCCCTTTGGCCACAGCGATGTTGCATCGAAACACCGCGCGGCCCCGGGAAAGCGGCCCCGCGCACCGCCTCAGGCGGCGCGCAGCGCCACCTCGGCCGCATGGGCCACGCGCGACAGGGCCTCTTCGCCCATGGGCCGACCCAGCAGCATCAGCCCGCAGGCGGGGGTGCCCGTGGGCAGGGAATAGCCCGGCAGGCCCATCATGTTGCCCACCCGGGTATTGCGCAGGGCCAGCAGATTCTCGGTCACGTAATAGGCGTGGTCCTCCATCATCCGCGCGGCATCGGGCGGCAGGATGGGCGAGGTCGGCATCAGGACCGCATCATAGGCGCCCATGCGGGCGTTCCAGGCCGCGCGCGCCTGGTACACCGCCTCCCAGGCGGCGACGTAATCCGGCGCGCTGACCGAAGCGCCGCCGCGGAACCGTTCGAGGATCTCGGGGAACATCTTTTCGGGCGCGGCCTCGATCACCTCGCCCCACAGGCCATAGGCCTCGGGCGCGAACAGTTTGGCGGCCAGCGGCGCCACGGCGTCGTATTCCGGCGCGGTGACCGCCACGATCTCGGCGCCCGCCTCCGCCAACACCTCCAGCGCGTGGCGGTAGGCGGCCAGGGGTTCGGGGCGTATGTCGTCGAGCACATGGGTTTCCAGCGTCGCCAGGCGCAGGCCCTTCAGGCTGGCGCCGGTCAGATCCGGCGCCGGGCGTCCTTCCACCGCCGACAGCAGCAGTACCGCATCGCGCACTGACCGCGCCAGCGGCCCCACGGTGTCGAACCGTTTCGCCAGCGGCACCACCCCGTCCAGGCTGATCCGGCCGCTGGTGGTCTTCAGCCCCACCAGGTTGTTCCAGGCAGACGGGATTCGCACCGACCCGCCGGTGTCCGACCCGATCCCCCCCGCCGCCAGCCCGAAGGCGACCGAGGCCGCCGCACCCGACGACGACCCGCCCGGCACCCAATTGGGATTGTTGACGTTGGGCGAGGTCGCGGTGATCGGGTTCAGCCCGATGCCCGAAAAGGCCAGTTCCGACATATGCGTCTTGCCCAGGCAGACCAGCCCGGCCTGGGTAGCGTTGCGCAACACCCGGGCGTCCTCCTCGGGCACACGCCCGGCCAACAGGGCGCTGCCCGCCTCGGTCGCAACGCCGGCGCTGTCGAACAGGTCCTTCCAGCTGACCGGCACCCCGTCCAGCGGGTGCAACCGCGTGCCGTTCTGCGCCCGCAGGCTGGCCGCGCGGGCCTCGGCCCAAGCACGATCGGGCGTGGTGCGGGCGTAGATCCGGGAGGTTTCGGCATGGGCGTCGATGGCGGCCAGATAGGCCTCCGTCAGGGCCAGCGGGTCGATCTCTCCGCGGGCGATCCCCGCGCCCAACTCCGCCGCTTCCATCCACAGCCAATCCTGCATCTCGCCCTCATCCGTTTTCCGCCGCGCGACGGTAGCGGCAGCCGGGCGCATGGACAATCCCGCCCGGGGGCGCATATTCAGCCCCAGGACCAAAAGAGGCGATGCCATGAGCGATGCGAGCGAAAGTCACAGCGATCTGCTGATCGTGGGCGGCGGGCTGAACGGCCCCGCCCTGGCCCTGGCGGCGGCGCGCGCGGGCCTGACCAGCACGATCATCGACGCCCTGCCCAAGGCCCGGATGGAGGATGCCACTTTCGACGGGCGCGCCTATGCGCTGGCCCTGGCCTCCGTCCGGCTGCTGCGCAACATCGGCGTCTGGGACCGGATCGAGGGTCACAGCCAGCCCATGCTGGACATCAAGGTCAGCGATGGCCGCGCGGGCGAAGGCCCCTCGCCGCTCTGGCTGCATTTCGATCATGCCGAGATCGAGGAAGGTCCCATGGGCCACATGGTCGAGGACCGCTACTTGCGCCGTGCCCTGCTGGAGGAAATGGCCGAACGGCCCGAGATCACCGTGCTGAACGAGACCCGGGTGACCGACCAGCAGACCGGCCCAGATGGCGCCTCGGTCACGCTGGACAGCGGCGAAGTGCTGCGCGGGCGCGTCGTTGTCGGCTGCGACGGCAAGAAAAGCGCCACCGCGCAGCGCGCCGGCATCCGCCGCCACGGCTGGGGCTACGGCCAGACCGCGCTGGTCTGCGCCATCGCCCACGAAAAACCGCACCACGGCGTCGCGCATCAGTTCTTCATGCCGCCGGGTCCGCTGGCCATCCTGCCGCTGCCCGGCAACCGGTCGTCGATCGTCTGGAGCGAACGGGACGCCACCGCCCGGGCCATCCAGGCCCTGCCCGACAACGAATACCTGGAAGCGCTGCGCCCCCGCTTCGGCGATTTCCTGGGGGAGATTTCCCTCGAAGGGCAGCGCTTCCTCTACCCGCTGGTCCTGTCGGTCTGCGAGGAATTCGCCGGCTGGCGCCTGGCGCTTGTCGGTGATGCGGCCCATGGCATGCACCCGATCGCGGGCCAGGGCCTGAACGCGGGGTTGCGCGATGTGGGCGCCCTGGCGCAGGTGCTGACCGAGGCGAAGGACCGGGGCGAGGACATCGGCGCGCTGGACGTGCTGAAACGCTACGAGGAATGGCGCCGCTTCGACACCGCCAGCCTGGCGATGGCCACGGATCTGACGAACAAGCTGTTTTCCAATGACAACCCGCTCTTGCGCGCCGGCCGCGACCTCGGCCTGGGGCTGGTCAACCGGATGCCCGGCCTGCGCCGCACCTTCATCCGCGAGGCGGCGGGCCTGACCGGCGATCTGCCCGACCTCATGCGCTGAGCCCCGGGCGGGGCAACGATCCTGTCCCTGCCGCAGGAACAAGAGGCCCCGCTGCCATCGGCAACGGGGCCTTGTTGTTTCCAGGGGCCGACAGCCGCGGCGGCGGTCAGTCCAGCCGGCGCGCCTCGTCCACCAGCATCACCGGGATGCCGTTGCGGATCGGGAAGGCCAGGCCGGCCGCGTCGGAAATCAGCTCATCTGCCTCAGCGTCGTAGCGCAGCGTCGCATGGCTCTGCGGACAGACCAGCGCCTCCAGCATGCGGCGGTCGAAAAGGGGCTGGGCGGGCGCGGGGGCCTCGGGGGTATCGGTCATTGCAGCAATTCCTGTCCGTCTCCGCCGCGCAGTGCATATTCCAGTAGTGTCACAAGCGTTTCGCGGCGTGTTGTCAGCGAGGGCGCCTCCAGCAGCGCCTGTTTCTCATCATTGGAGAAATTCAGGAGCATGGACAAGGAGTTGATGAGCAATTCGTCATCCGCTTCCTTCAGCGTCTCCCAATCGGTCGACAGGCCCTGATCTTCGAAGTAGCGCGACAGCAGCGGCATGAAGGCATCGCGGCGGAAATCGGGGTCACTGTCACTGGGCGCCAGGTCGTGTTCAAACCCGGCCCAGTCGACCGAAAACCGCCTGTAGGGGGTGAACCCGGTGACCTCATCCCCCATGCGGTAGCGCGAGATGCCGGTCAGAGTGATCATGTAGCGCCCGTCCTCGGTTTCCGAGAACTGGGTGACCCGGCCCGCACAGCCGATGCGGTGCAGCCCATGCTGACCCTCGCCGGCCATCTCGTTGGGCTGGATCATCCCGATCAGGCGATGCGGTGTCTTCAGCACATCCTCGAACATCGCCAGGTAGCGCGGCTCGAACAGATGCAGCGGCAGCCGGGCGCGCGGCAGAAGCAACGCGCCAGGCAGGGGAAAGACGGGAATCACGTCGGGCAGGTCAGCGGGCGTCATCATCTGATAGAAGCTAGACCGCATGGCGCACCCGGAAAGCCCGTCAGGCGAAAATCATCGACGACAGTTTGCGGCGTCCCGCGAGGACGATCGGGTCCTGTGGCTTCAGCGCGTCGAAGATGGTGAACAGCTGCTGCTTGGCGGCGGCGTCGTTCCATTCCCGGTCGCGGCGGAACAGCTCCAGCAGCTGGTCCACGGCCTCCTGCACCTGCCCCGAGGCGTAAAGCGCCTGGGCCAGGTCGAAGCGCGCCTGGTGATCGTCGGGATTGGCCTCGACCTTGGCCTGAAGCTCGGCCACGGGGCCGGCTTCAGCGGCCTGCTTGGCCAGTTCCAGCTGGGCATGGGCCGCTTCCAGCTCGGGCGCGGTGCTGATCTCGGCCGGCGCGCCGTTCAGGATCGCCTCGGCCTGCTCGACCTCGTCCAGCGCCAGGTGGGCACGCACCAGCCCGCCGTAAGCCGGGGCGTTGGCCGGGTCTTCCTGCAGGATCGCGGCAAAGGTCTGGGCCGCGTCGGCGGCGGCCCCCTCGGCCAGCATCTCCTCGGCGGCGGCGATCGCATCGTCCAGCCCGCCATCGGCGCCCCCCGGCGACATCGCCACCAGCTTGTCGACGAAGGTCTTCACCTCCGACGGCGGCAGCGCGCCCTGGAAACCGTCGACCGGCTGGCCCTGGAAGAAGGCGTAGACCGTGGGGATCGACTGCACCCGCATCTGGCTGGCGATCATCTGGTTTTCGTCGACGTTGACCTTGGCCATCTTCACCGCGCCGCCGGCGGCGTTCACCGCCTCTTCCAGCGCCGGGCCCAGAGTCTTGCAGGGGCCACACCAGGGCGCCCAGAAATCGACGATGACCGGCACTTCCTGGCTGGCCTCGACCACGTCCTGCATGAAGGTCGCTTCGCTGACATCCTTGACGTAATCGCCCTTGGGCGCATCGGTGTTCTGGCCGGTTCCGAGCTCGATCATGGCTGGCTCCCCTGGTGCTGTATCTCGTCCCGCGCACGTCCCCGTGCGCCTGCTTGCCGCCTATATGGACCCTTCGCCGGTGTTTTCCAAGCGGCAGAGGGACGCGGACCGGGCTCGCGGGCCCCCGCAGCGCGACCGATCCGGCGGTGCCCGGTTTTGCAGCCCGCGCGCCGCGCGGCGCCGCCATGCACCCCACGCCGCCCTGCCATGCGAGGGCACCTGACACCCGCCCCCTCCCTTGCCATCCCCGCGGCCGGGCCGCTAACTGGCGCCACGAAAGGCCCGCCATGACCCTCCGCATCCCCCACCTGACCGCCAGCCCCCGCCACGACCGCATCACCGGGGGCCTGCTGTGCCTGGCCGTTCTGGGGGTCATACTCAGCGCCTTCACCGGCTGGAGAGGGGCCGACTGGCTGGCCGAGGGCGGCACGCTGGCGGCGATCCTGTGGATGACGCCCACGGTGCGCGCGGGGCGGCAGGTCTTCGTCCTGCTGGGCGCCGCGCTGGCCATCTATGCGGTGATCGCCGCGCCCCATGCGGGCGAGGTGCTGGCCGCCTCGCTGGCCCAGGCCAGCTTCATCCTCGCCTTCTTCTGTGCCCTGGCCACCCTGCGCCACGCCGCCGAACTGTCCGACAGCATCACCCGCGCCGCGGTCTACCTGGCGCAGCAGCCCCCCGGACGGCGCTACACCGCGCTGACGCTGGGGGCGCAGGTCTTCGCATTGGTTCTGAACTACGGATCGATCTCCCTGCTGGGGACCATGGCGCGCAGCTCTGCCCGGTCGGAGCCGGACCCGGAGATCGCCCGCATCCGCACCCGGCGCATGCTGCTGGCGGTGCATCGCGGGTTTGCCGCCTCGCTGGTCTGGTCGCCCCTGGCCCTGGCCGTGGTGATCTCGACCACCGTGATTCCCGGCGCGACCTGGGGCAGCGTCGTCCTGCCCTCGCTGGTTTCGGCGGCCCTGATGACCGGGATCGGCTGGACCATCGACCGGATCTACAAGCCGAAGCTGCGCCCCGGACAGGTGCCGACGCGCGCCGATCCGGCGGACAGCGGCGGCCCCCGGGTGCTTCTGCCGGTGCTGGCCCTGCTGGCGCTGATCGCCCTGCCCGTCTCGGCCGTGCACCTGCTGACCGGGCTGCCCGCCTCGCGCATCGTGCTGGCCGTGGTCCCTCTGGTCGCGGCGATCTGGTTGTGGCGCATGGGGCCCGCAGGGCGGCGGGGCGGCTACCTGGCCGAACATTCCGGCGCCTTCCTCTTCTCCGAACTGCCGGCCCTGCGATCGGAAATCGTGCTGCTGACCATGGCGGGGTTCCTGGGGACCGGCGCAGGCACGCTGCTGGCGCCGCTGGTCGCCGCCACCGGCTTCGACATGAGCGCCCTGCCGGTCTGGCTGGTGCTGGTGCTGCCGATCTGGCTGATCCCGCTGGGCGGACAGATCGGCATGAACCCGATCCTCTTCGTGTCGCTGTTCGGCCCGCTGCTGCCAACGCCCGAGGCCCTGGGGATCTCCCCCGTGCCGATGGTCCTGGCCTTCACCGGGGGCTGGGCCATGGCCGGCGCCACCTCGCCCTTCACCGCCTCGGTGATGCTGACCGCCCGCCTGGGCGACGCGGACCCGCTGGAGGTCAGCCACCGCTGGAACGGCCCCTACATGCTGATCCTCGGCGTGGCGTTGACCGCCTGGGTGCTGCTGCTGGCCTGACCGCGCCACCGGCCGGCCGGCCATCCATTTGACGCCAGATCCCTGAGGCGTACCTTCGCAGGTGCAGAAAATCCGCAAGATGCACCGAAGACGAAGGGAAGACACATGGGCTGGATGGCCGACGAAACCGGGCTCGGGCGTTGCGAGGCGAACTTCGCCCCCCTCACCCCGCTGAACAATCTCAAGCGCGCCGCGACGATCTGGCCCGACCGCGAGGGGCTGGTCTACGGCACCTTCCGCAAGACATTCGCCGAATACCATGAACGGGCCACGCGGCTGGCCTCGGCATTGGCAGGGGCTGGCGTGCAGCCCGGAGACGTGGTGGCCACGCTTCTCCCGAACGTTCCTGCCCATGCCGAGGCGCATTTCGGGGTGCCCGCCTGTGGCGCGGTGCTGAACACGATCAACACCCGGCTGGAAAGTCAGACCATCAGCTACATCCTGGACCACGGCGGCGCCAAGGTGGTGCTCTGCGATCCGCAGCTGATCCCGGTGCTGGCCGATGCGATCGAGGACATGGACCGCGACGAGGCGCCCCTGGTGATCGAGGTGGCCGACCGTCAGGCCGGGGTGCGGCCCTTCGGCGACTACATGGAATACGAGGATTTCCTGGCCTCGGGCGATCCCGACTTCGACTGGATCATGCCGGGCGACGAATGGGAGAGCATCGCGCTCAACTACACCTCAGGCACCACCGGACGGCCCAAGGGCGTGGTCTATTCCCATCGCGGGGCGCATATGAACGCGCTCGGCTATGCCACCGGCTGGGGGATGCCGCTGTACCTGCGCTATCTGGGCGTGGTGCCCTTCTTCCACTGCAACGGCTGGTCGAAACCCTGGCTGCTACCGCAACTCGGCGGCTGCATGCACTGCATCCGCGACATCAGCGCCGCCAATATCTTCGACGCCCTGGCGGATGAGGGGGTGACCCATTTCGGCGGCGCGCCCATCGTGCTGTCGCTGCTGGTCAACGCCCCGGAGGAAGAGCGCCGCCCGCTGGATCACGTGGTGCAGGTGATGACCGCCGGCGCGCCTCCCGCCGCCGCCACCCTGGGCGCGCTGGAGCCCATGGGCTTCGAGGTGACGCAGGTCTTCGGCCTGACCGAGACCTACGGCGCCATTTCGCTCTGCACCTGGGACGAGGACCGCGACGGCGCCCTGTCGCAGGCCGACCGTGCCGCGCGCAAGGCGCGCCAGGGCGTCCCCCTGCCTTCGGTCGATGAAACGGTCCTGATGGGCGAGGACGGAGAGATCCTGCCGCGCGACGGCAAGACCCAGGGGGAGATCGCCATTCGCGGCAATTCGGTGATGAAGGGCTACCTGAAGAACCCCCGCGCCACCGAACGGGCCTTTGCCGGCGGCTGGTTCCACACCGGCGACATCGGGATCCAGCACCCTGACAACTACCTGCAGATCTCCGACCGGGCGAAGGACATCATCATTTCGGGGGGTGAGAACATCTCCTCCGTCGAGGTCGAGGGCGTGCTGATGGCCCACCCGGCGGTGATGCTCTGTGCGGTGGTCGCCATGCCGGACGAGAAATGGGGCGAGGTGCCCTGTGCCTTCGTCGAGTTGAAGGATGGCAAGCAGGTAACGGAAGAGGCGCTGATCGCCTATGCCCGCGACCACCTTGCCGGATTCAAGACGCCGAAGGCCGTGCGCTTCGGCGAGTTGCCGAAGACCCCGACGGGCAAGATCCAGAAGTTCCAGCTGCGCCGCAGCCTGCGCGAGGGCTGAGGCGCCCGGGAACCCAAAGGGCCGGCCCCGTCAGGCGCCGGCCCTTGAAACAGGGGGGATGCCCCCTGCCCGTGATCACAGATCGAAGGTGGCGAAGACCGGTACGTGGTCCGAAGGTTTTTCCCAGCCGCGGGCCTCGCGCAGAATGCGCGAGCCATGGGCCGCGTTCGAGATGTCCGGCGTGGCCCAGACGTGATCCAGGCGCCGGCCCTTGTCGGCGGCATTCCAGTCGGGGCTGCGGTAGGACCACCAGGAGTAGAGGTTGCCCTCCGGGATGTCGGCGCGCGTCACGTCCACCCAGGCCCCGGCCTCCTGCGCCGCGCCCAGATGCTCGACCTCGACCGGCGTGTGGCTGACGATCTTCAGCAGCTTCTTGTGATCCCAGACGTCATCCTCGCGCGGCGCAATGTTCAGATCGCCCACCAGGATCGCCTTCTCGGGGCGTTCGCTGTGGAACCAGTCCCGCATCTCGGTGAGATAGTCGAGCTTCTGGCCGAACTTCTCGTTGATCTCGCGGTCCGGCTTGTCGCCGCCGGCGGGGACGTAGAAGTTGTGGATGGTCACGCCGTTTTCCAGCCGCGCCGCCACATGGCGGGCATGGCCCAGCTGCGCGAAATCCCGGTCGCCCGCATCCTCCAGCGGCAGTTTCGACAGGATGGCCACGCCGTTGTAGCCCTTCTGCCCGCGCGCCACGATGTGCTGGTAGCCCAGCTCGCGGAACCGCTCCATCGGGATCTTGTCGACGGGGGATTTGCATTCCTGCAGGCAGAGCACGTCGGGCCCCTCAGCCTCCAGCAGCTGGCAGACCAGCGGTTCGCGCAGGCGGACGGAATTGATGTTCCAGGTGGCCAGGGTAAATGACATCTTCTTTCACTTGCCTCGTTCAAGGGGGGACGCGTAGCCTTTCGCTAGCATCTGACGCCAGCCAATGAAAGCGATCCGACCATGAAGGCCGCCCTTTTTGTTCTCGCGATGTTCCTGGCCCTGCCCGGAGCCGCGCGGGCCACCGACTGGATCGCCTTCAACGATCACGACGGCGCCGGCGTCAGCACCTGTCAGCCCGAGGCGGGGGGCAGGGATCCCTTCTTCTGCCTCTTCCTGACCTGCGCACAGCCCGGCGCCGCGATGGAATGGATCATCCGCTACGAAGGCACGGCCCTGGGCCAGGGGGTGCTGCCCATGACGCTGGCGGTGGATCACGGTCCGGCGCAGGAGATCGCCCTGCACCGGCGCGACGAGGGCACCGGGATGCAAGTCTACGCCGGGTCCTTCGACCGCAAGGCTCATGGCCTGCTGCTGACCCGGCTGGCCAAGGGGCTGCGCGCCCGGCTGACCCTTGGCGAAGGGGCCGGGGCGGTCACACATCACCTCGGTCTTGCGGGCTCGAACAAGGCGATCTCCCAGCTTGGCACGCTCTGCCCCGATCCGCTGACCCGCGGCACCGCCATGCCAGAGGCCACACCGCGCCCCTACCACCCGCAACCCCCTGAAGAACCGGCGAATTACACGCTGACCGCGGCCCAGGTACAAGAGCGGCTGATCGGGCGCACGCTGAGTTGGTCGAATGGCGCGGGGACCAGCCGGATGCTCTTCCGCCCCGACGGCACGCTGGTGGGAGCCACGACCCTGAACGGCACGGAAACCGCTCTGCACGGGCAGTGGCAGTTGCACACGGGCGGGCAGCTTTGCTGGACGACACATGCGGCGGGCTGCTTCACCTTCCACGAGACGCCTCTGGGCCTGCGCGTCTATCGCAGCGACGGCGGCCGCGCCCTGGATCTGGGCGCGGTGCAGATCGCCCCGATGTAGCGGGCAAAGACCGCAGGCGTTAACGCGGCAGCAAGGGGAATCCCCTTATCGGCTGAACCGGTAAGGAGGACATGCCCCGTGCAGGTCATGCAGATCACCCTGACAGTCCTGATGCTGGCCCTCGGCGGCCCGGCGGTTGCGCTGATGTCGCTGCCACCGGCGGACAACGGGCTGGTGCTGGTCGTTTCGCCCCCCTGGGTGGACCGCGACAGGGCGATCGCCCGCGCGGGTGCCCGGGGTCTGGGGACGACGGTCAGCCTGCTGGGCACGCTGGTCCAGGCCGACAGCCCCGGCTTCGGGGCCAGCCTGCGTGCGGCGGGACCGTTCCTCGTCCTTGACGGGGGCGCCCTTGCGTCCCTCTGCGGAGACAGCGGATGACACCCAAGAACACAGAGTTCAAGGAGGCCCAGGTTCGGGCCATGACGCGCCTGGCGCAACTGACCGTCGCGCTGGTGCCGCTGGCGCCGGGGGCGGCGCTTGTGGTGGGCAACGCCTGGTTCCCGGTGGGCGTCTTCGCCGTGCTCATGGCCGCCGTCGCCATCTTCGGCACGATGACCGGCGGGCGGCACGGGCGGGTGCTGATCGGGCTGGGCCTGACCGGCCAGGCCATGGCGTTCTCCGCATCGCTGACCGGCCATCCCTGGCAGATGGACAGCCACATGCTCTATTTCGCGCTGCTGGCGGTGACGATGTCGCTGTCGGATGCGCGGGTCATCCTGACCTCCGCCGCGGCCATCGCGGTGCAGCACGTCGTCCTGACGGTGGCGATGCCGGCGCTGATCTACCCCTCCGTCGACCTGGTGGAAAACCTCGCCCGCACCGGGTTGCACGGCACCATCGTCGCGCTGGAGGCGGCCGTGCTCTACCTGTCGATCCGCGAACGCCATCGGCTGGACGCCCATGTGGCCGAGGCGACGGAGGCCAGCGCCCGCGCCGCCGAGCGCGAACAGAAGATGCAGCGCGACGCGGTGCGCGTGCAGGAACAGGTGGTGCAACAGCTGGGCGATGCCCTGACCCGCCTGGCGCGGCGCGACCTGTCGGTTTCCATCCAGACGGCCTTCGATCCGGCCCACGACAGCCTGCGCCAGAACTTCAACGACGCCATCGCGGAACTGCGGGGCACCGTGCAGCAAGTGATCCGCAACGCCCGATCGGTGTCCGAGGATGCGGATTCCATCGCCAATGCCTCGGATTCTCTGGCCCACCGGACGGAACGCCAGGCCCACTCCCTGCAGGAAACCGCCAACGCCATCCAGGAGATCAACCAAAACGTCCGCTCCACCGCTGAGGCCGCGCGCAGCGCCTCCGGCGTGGCGGAGGAAGCGCGCTCGCGCTCGGCGGCTTCGGACACGGTGGTGCAACGCACGGTCAACGCCATGGCCGCCATCGAAACCTCTTCGTCGGAGATCCACAAGATCATCCAGGTGATCGAGGACATCGCTTTCCAGACCAACCTGCTGGCCCTGAACGCCGGGGTCGAGGCCGCCCGCGCGGGCGAGGCCGGGCGCGGGTTCTCTGTCGTGGCAACCGAGGTGCGGGCTCTCGCCGCGCGCTCCTCCACCTCCGCCCGCGAAATCTCGCAGCTGATCGCCAGATCCTCGGAGCAGGTGCAGAACGGCGTCGACCTTGTGAACGAAACCGGCGAGGCACTGCGCAGCATCGCCGAGGCGGTCTCGGACGTGGCCGAACTGGTGGCGCAAATCGCCTCCTCCGCAAATGAACAGTCCGGCTCAATCGCGCTGATCGATCAGACCATGAAGGAGTTGGACCAGGTCACGCAACAGAACGCCGCCATGTTCGAGGAAACCAACGCCGCCTCCTCGGCCCTGAACCGCGAGGCGGAGGCCCTGTCGACCCTGATGCTGCGGTTCCAGACCGGCGAAGACCATGCAACGGGCGACGAGAGCATGGGAATCTTTACGCCAATGGACAGCGCTCCCCGCGCCCCCATGGCGCAGAAGAAGGTGGTCAACGCCCCGCCTCCCGCGGCCAGCGACGAATGGAGCGAATTCTGACGCGCCCCCCGATTTTCTGACGCGCCAACCTAGCCCGGGCATCGCCCTGCGCCTATCCGGTCGGACCACCAGGCGAGGGCACCGGTTTGCTGATCCCCACCCCGCGGATCCACGAGATATCACGGCCCTGCGCCCAGGCATCAAGAGCGGTGCGAGACGGTCTGCGCGGGGGCCGGGCAAGAAAAAGCCCGGGCAAAGCCCGGGCCAGTCCAACAGGGAGGTACATATCTAACCCGGATATGTGCGGGTTGGTTCCCGGGAGCCTTTCTCTTGTTACGCGGCACAACCTAAAGAAGAAAGTCCGGAATCCCTTACATTCGAAGCGATATCACGCCACAAGCCGATATCCGCCGCTTTCGGTCACCAGAAGGCGGGCATTTGAGGGATCGGGCTCAATTTTCTGGCGCAGGCGATAGATATGCGTCTCCAGCGTGTGGGTTGTAACCCCGGCGTTGTAGCCCCAGACCTCATGCAGCAGCACATCGCGCGGCACCACGCTCTCGGTCGAGCGGTAGAGGAACTTCAGGATATTGGTTTCCTTCTCGGTCAGGCGGATCTTCTTGTCCTCCTCGGTCACCAGCAGCTTCATCGCCGGGCGGAAGGAATACGGGCCCAGCTGGAACACCGCGTCCTCGCTCTGCTCATGCTGGCGCAGCTGCGCCCGGATGCGGGCCAGCAGGACCGGGAACTTGAAGGGCTTGGTGACGTAGTCATTGGCGCCGGAATCCAGGCCCAGGATCGTGTCGGCGTCGCTGTCATGCCCCGTAAGCATCAGCACCGGGCTCTTCACGCCCTGCTTGCGCATCAGCCGGCACAGCTCTCGCCCGTCGGTGTCGGGCAGGCCCACGTCGAGGATGATCAGCTCGAACAGGCCTTCCTTGACCTTCTGCATCGCCTCGGCGCCCGACCCGGCCTCGAAGACGTCGAAATCCTCGGTCATCACCAGCTGTTCGCTCAGCGCCTCGCGCAGGTCATCATCATCGTCGACCAGCAGGATCTTCTTCAGTTGTGCCATGGCGCGCGCCTCCGCTGCAATTTCATCTGTCCTGTCAGGCAGATGGACGGGGGTAGCAAGGGTGACAAGATTTGCTGCAAATATCTCACGCATCCGTGTCCCCCACGCGGGGATTGTTTCAAAGCCCGTCAAGTCAGGCTATGACAACCGCCAGTTTCAAGGAAGCGCCCGATGAGTCTCGCCCCCGACATCACCGAATGCCTGGCCCGCGCACGCACCGACCTGCGCCTGGGCGTGCCGGTGGTGCTGGCGGCCCATGGCGGCGGGGCGCTGGTGCTGGCGGCGGAAACCCTGACACCGGCCCGACTGGCCGAGGTGCAGGGCCTGCCCGGCACCGCCGACCTGGCCCTGACCGCCCGCCGCGCCGAGACGCTGAAGGCCCGCCCCTATGACGGCGACCTGGCCCGCCTGCCCCTGCCGAAGGGCGCCGAAACCAGCTGGGTCCGGGCGCTGGCCGATCCGGCGGATGACCTGCGCCACCCGATGAAGGGCCCGCTGATGGCGCGCCGCGACGGCGAGGCGGCGCTGCACCGCATCGCGCTGAAGCTGGCGAAGACCGCGCGCCTGCTGCCCGCCGCCCTGCTGCTGCCGCTGGACGCGCCCGAGGCCTTCGCCCGCAACTGGAACCTGACCCTGCTGGCGGCCGATGACGCGGCGCTGCACCTCGACCGGTTCAGCCCGATGCGCCCGGTGGTCTCCGCCCGGCTGCCGATCGAGGTTTCGGAGGCCGGGCGCCTGCACATCTTCCGCCCAGAAGACGGCGGCGAGGAACACTACGCAGTGGAAATCGGCCGCCCTGCCCGCGACACCCCCGTGCTGGCGCGGCTGCATTCGGCCTGTTTCACCGGCGACGTCCTGGGATCGCTGAAATGCGACTGCGGCCCGCAGCTGCACGCGGCCCTGGCCCAGATGGGCCAGGAAGGCGCGGGCGTGCTGCTCTACCTCAACCAGGAGGGACGCGGCATCGGCCTTGCCAACAAGATGCGCGCCTATTCGCTGCAGGATCAGGGCTTTGACACGGTGGAGGCCAACCACCGGCTGGGCTTCGAGGATGACGAGCGGGACTTCCGCCTGGGGGCGGAACTGCTTGACCGGCTGGGCTTCTCCTCCGTCCGGCTGCTGACGAACAACCCGCGCAAGATCGCGATGATGGAAAAGAACGGCATCGAGGTGGTCGACCGCGTGGCCCTGAAGGTCGGCGAAAACGCCCACAACCGCGGCTACCTGGCCACCAAGGCCTCGAAATCGGGGCACCTTCTGTGAACCTTCGCGCGCGCCTCACCCCGCAGGGCCTGCGGATCGGCAACTGCACCTTCCCCTGCGCCATCGGCCGCGGCGGGCTGAGCGACGCAAAGCACGAAGGCGACGGCGCCACCCCGATCGACACACTGCGCGTGGGCGAGCTGTGGTATCGCGCCGACCGCCTGGCCCGCCCGGCCCCCTGGGCCCGAGCCATCGGACCGGGCGACCTGTGGTGCGACGCGCCCGACCACCCCGACTACAACCACCACGTCCGCGCGCCCTTCGCCGCCAGCCACGAACGGCTGCGCCGTGCCGATCCGCTTTACGACCTGATCTTCGTGCTGGACTGGAACTGGCCCGAAGCGACGCCGGGCCGGGGCTCGGCCATCTTTCTGCACCAGTGGCGCCGTCCGCGCTTTCCGACCGAAGGCTGCCTGGCCCTGCGACGCGACCACCTGCACGCCCTGGCCCGCGCCCTGCCCCCGGGCACGGAAATCACCATCCCGCCCCTGTCCGGTCTCTGACACCTCATCGGGGCAGGGACTCCCCAGCTACCACCCTTGCCAGAGCAAAGGTTTTCCGCCAAACCCGACGGGACGAAACAAGGGGGCCGGAATGAGCCGTATCGACGCGAAATTCGCCGATCTGAAGGCGCAGGGGAAGAAGGGCTTCGTCGCCTACATCATGGCCGGCGACCCGGACGAGGCACGCTCGCTCGCGGTGATGAAGGGGATGCCCGCCGCAGGGGTCGACGTGATCGAACTGGGCCTGCCCTTCACCGATCCCATGGCCGACGGCCCGACGATCCAGCTGGCCGGTCAGCGCGCGCTGGAAGCGGGGATGACCCTGGACAAGACCTTGGCGATGGCCAAGGCCTTCCGCGAGGAGGACGACACCACCCCGATCGTCCTGATGGGCTACTACAACCCGATCTACTCGCGTGGCGTGGACACCTTCCTGGACGAGGCCAAGGCCGCCGGCATCGACGGGCTGATCATCGTCGACCTGCCGCCCGAGGAAGATGACGAGCTTTGCCTGCCGGCCCAGGCCAAGGGGCTGAACTTCATCCGCCTGGCGACGCCCACCACCGACGACAAACGTCTGCCGAAGGTGCTGACCAATACCTCGGGCTTCGTCTACTACGTGTCGATCACCGGGATCACCGGCTCGGCCGAGGCCTCCGCCGAGATGGTCGCGCCGGAAGTGCAGCGGATCAAGGCGGGCACCGACCTGCCGATCATCGTGGGCTTCGGCGTGAAATCCCCGGAAACCGCGAAGAACATCGCGGGCGTGGCCGATGGCTGCGTCGTGGGCTCCGCCATCGTGAACGAGATCGCCTCCGGCAAGCCGGTCGAGGATGTGCTGGCCTTCATCAAGGGCCTGGCAGACGGCGCCCACAGCGCCTGAGCGTCGGTGGCCTCATTGCCGGACAGACCGAAGGCCGCCCCAGGGGCGGCCTTTTTCATGACATCCGAGGCGCGTCTAGTTGCAGGTGCAATACTGCTGGTACGACGGGCCTTCGGGATTCAGGTGCCGGCACAGCAAGCTGTTGTCGACGACCTTGGAACAGGCATCCATGCCGCCCAAGACCAGCGGCCCCTGCGGCAGGGTGCCCGGCACCTGCGACGGCACGCCGGGCGTGCCCGGGTCGGGATTGCCCATGCCGCGCCGATAGAGCTCCTGCATCTCGGCCAGCTGGTCGAAGGTCAGCGTGGATACGCCCCGTGACAGCTCCTCGTAACGCAGCAGCTCCGCCGGCGAGAGGTTCAGCAAGGGTTCGTTCCCGCCCAGCTCCGCCACGTTGCCCGACAGGGAGGTCAGCGGGTTGCTCTGCAGGCGATAATCATCGACCACCGCGCGCGCCTCGGCGGTCAGGGACCCCGGGTAGCCCGCGCCGAGCGGCCCCGGCGTACTGTCGCGCTGTGCCCGCAGGACGGCCGTGCGCCGATAGGGATCGACCTCGCCCGAGGTCAGACCGTGGCCCGTGACCTCCGGCGGCAGGATGCTGTGACCCGACAGGGCCCGCACCGAACCGATCACCGCGGCGCCATAGTCGCGCTGCGTGACGGCGGAGGGATCAAAACGGATGTCGACCCCCTGGGGCACCATGATCTCCACCCCCAGTTGGGCCCGCGCCGCGCCCGTGCCGAAAAGCGCAAGAGAGACACCCAGTAGAAACGCCGCAATTCTGCCCATCATTCGACCCCTCGTATCTGACACCTGTTCGGCCGCAGCCTAGCACGGCCCGGGCGCCCGGTCAGCGCCGCAGTGGCCCCGAAGGCACCCCCTAATCAGGTGAAAATGCAGGTTTTTCGAGTGATTCCGGCCCAATCTCGGCCCGCCAACGGGGCGCGCCCCCCGCCGGGCGCGCGCCGAATGCGCCTCAGTCACGCAGCGGGGAGCGCGCCCAGCGTTGCGCCAGGATGGAGCTCAGCAGCAGCTGCGACAGGTGGAACAGCATCGTCGGCAGGACAATGGCGCCCACGGCCGCCGCCGGGAACAGGGCCGAGGCAATGGGCAGCCCGCTGGCCAGGCTCTTGGTCGAGCCGCAGAACAGCAGCACGATCCGGTCCTCCCCCGGCAGGCCGAAGCGCCGGCCCATCCCCGCCATCAGCCCGAAGGCCAGCGCGAGGAAAAGCCAGACCACCGCCAGCAGGATCACCAGGCTGAGCGCCGGGATCTGCGTCCACAGCCCCGCCACGGTGCCCGCGCTGAAGGCGGAATAGACGATCAACAGGATCGCGCCCCGGTCCACCAGCATCGTCAGGAATTTGTGACGCGCGACGAAACCGCCGATCCAGCGGCGCAGCAACTGGCCGATGACGAAGGGCAGGACGATCTGTTCGCCAATGCGGATCACCGCGTCCAGCGACACGCCGCCGCCCTCCTGGTGCAGCACCAGCGCCGCCAGCAGGGGCGTCAGCACGACCCCCACCATGTTCGACACCGAGGCGGCACAGATGGCGGCGGGCACGTTGCCCCCGGCGATGGAGGTGAAGGCGATGGAGCTTTGCACCGTGGAGGGCAGGATCGACAGGAACAGCAGCCCGGTCGTCATCTGCGGCCCCAGAACCCCGCCGAAAAGCGCGGCCATCAGCAGCCCGAGCGCCGGGAACAGCAGGTAGGTGGCAGCGAAGGTCAGCCCCTGCAGCCGCCAGTTCAGGAACCCCGCCCGGACCGACCCCGGGTCCAGCTTCGCCCCGTAGAGGAAGAACAGCAGCGTGACCGCCCAGTAGCTGGCGATGCCCAGCCCTTCGGCGGCGATCCCGCGCGCGGGCAGCAGGGCGCCGGCCAGCACCATGACGAACAGCAGGATCATGTAGGTGTCGATCCCGATACGTTTCAGAAAGCTCACGCGCCTCTCCCCATCTTTGGTCCGGCTCTCGCCTGCGGCATCGGCGCGGCCAAGTCAATCTCTGCCGCTCTTGCGGGGGTGTCCGGGCCTGTGCGCCCCTGTCACCTTGCCGCGTCGCGGCAGGATTGGTAAGAAAACCTGACCACCTATCCCGGGGAGCCTGCCCATGCCCGTCATCACCTGCATCGACGACCTGAAACGCCTGCACAAGCGGCGCACGCCGAAGATGTTCTACGACTACTGCGAAAGCGGCTCCTGGACGGAACAGACCTTCCGCGAGAACACCACCGACTTCCAGAAGATCCGCCTGAAACAGCGGGTCGCGGTGGACATGACGAACCGCAGCCTGGAGACCGAGATGATCGGTCAGAAGGTCGCCATGCCCGTGGCCCTGGCCCCTGTCGGCCTGACGGGGATGCAGCACGCCGATGGCGAGATCCTGGCCGCGCAGGCGGCCGAGAAGTTCGGCGTGCCCTTCACCCTCTCCACCATGTCGATCTGTTCAATTGAGGACGTGGCCGAGAACACCTCGGCCCCCTTCTGGTTCCAGCTCTACACGATGAAGGACGAGGATTACCTGCGCCGCCTGATCGAACGGGCCAAGGCGGCGAAATGTTCGGCGCTGGTCATCACGCTGGACCTGCAGATCCTGGGCCAGCGGCACATGGACCTGAAGAACGGCCTCTCGGCCCCACCGAAGCTGACCCCGAAATCCATGGCCGACCTGGCGACCCGCTGGTCCTGGGGGCTGAAGATGCTGCAGACGAAACGGCGCGGCTTCGGCAATATCGTCGGCCACGTGGACGGGATCACCGATCCCTCGTCGCTGATGTCCTGGACCTCGGAACAGTTCGATCCGCGGCTCGACTGGAAGAAGATCGAACAGATCAAGGAGATGTGGGGCGGCAAGGTGATCCTGAAGGGGATCCTGGACCCCGAGGATGCGAAGATGGCCGCCAAGGTGGGCTGCGACGCGATTCTGGTGTCGAACCACGGCGGACGGCAGCAGGATGGCGCGCTCAGCTCGATCCGGGCGCTGGACCCGATCCTGCAGGCCGTAGGCGGCGAGGTCGAGGTGCATCTGGATAGCGGCATCCGGTCAGGCCAGGACGTGCTGAAGGCCGTGTCGATGGGCGCCACGGGGACCTTCATCGGCCGCGCCTTCGTCCACGGGCTGGGCGCCATGGGCCGCGAGGGGGTGGAAAAGGCGCTGCAGGTGATCGCCAAGGAGATGGACATCTCCATGGCACTGTGCGGCAAGCGCCGCATCACCGACATGACCCGCGACGACCTGCTGATCCCGGAAGATTTCTCGGGCCGCTGGACGGCCTGAGCGCCGGGGCCCAAGGCGAAGCGAGCGAGGGGGGCTCTGCCCCCGCCTCAGCTGGCTGAGCCTTCCCCCCGGGATATTTCCTGCAAAGAGAAGACAGAGGCGGAGGGCGCCGCCACGCGGGGCGTTACCGGTCAGACGCGGATCCGGCGCCGGTGTCGTCGTAGAGCTGCAGCACCTCCAGGGGCACGACTTCCAGCGCGCGGATATGCGTGGCCTCCAGCCGGACCTGGGGGGCGCAGCCCTCGTCATGGGCCTGCAGGAACCGCGCGGCGCAAAGGCACCAGCGGTCGCCGGGGCGCAAGCCGGGGAAATTGAACTGCGGGATGGGCGTCGAGAGGTCGTTGCCGACGTATTTCGAATAGGCCAGGAATTCCGCGGTCATCACCGCGCAGACCGTGTGGCTGCCCTGGTCCTGGGCGCAGGTGTCGCACTGGCCGTTGCGGAAGAAGCCCGTCATCGGATGGGTCGAGCAGGGTTCGAGCACGCCGCCCAAGGCGTTGATCGAGGGGTCCTTGTCCATGGCCATGGCGCTGCTCCTTTCCGGATTCCGACCCAGTTTAACAGCATGAGCGGCCTGCGGCGAGGGGGCGCTCAGGCCGCGTGCAACCAGCGGCCGTGGAAATCCATCCGCCCCAGCACCTGCACCGTGCCGTCGGGCCAGGTTGTCAGCCGCAGAAGCGCCCCGGGGCGGTTGCCGTCCGCCTCGAAGGACAGGCGCGCCAGGGGCGCCGCCTCGGTCGCCCGGGCGCCGGCGGCCTCCAGCGCGGCGAGGCAGGCGGCCTTGGTCACCTCGGGGAAATACTGCCAGGCGATGGTGTGATAGACCAGATGCAGCCGGCCTTCCGCCGGGGGCGCCAGCCGTTCGGCCAGCCAGGCGGCCGCATCGCCCCGGTCGACGCGGGGCGCCGCCACGGCCAGCGCCGCGTCGAGCAAGGCGCGCCGCCCGGGCTGATCGGGCCAGAGGTAGCTGCGCAGGCGCAGCACGTCCTCCGGTTTGCCGGGATCAAGCGGATTCAGATCGACCCCCCGGGCATCGGCCACCTGGAACCTGCCCTCGGGCGGCAGCGCCCCCTCCCAGTCGGGTGAGAGCGTCAGCACCGGATCACGCGCGCCCCAGCTTTGACCGCCGACCTGCAAGGCGTAGCGGTCGAAGGCCAGATTCAGACCCGCCGAAGCGCCCAGTTCGGACAGTTTCAGCGGCAGGCCCGGAAAACGTGCCGCGAGGACCTGTGCGCCGAGGATCAGCCCGGCGGCGCGGCGGATCTCATTGGTCTGCGGCGCGCTGTCGAGCCAGTGCAGCAGATGCGCCTCATGGGTCATGAGCGCCGGGGCCAGAGCCTCCCAAAGCGCTTCATCCGCCACGCGATACGGCGGGTACACCGCCGCCAGCGCCCGGTCGCGGCCCATCAGGACCAGTGCGTGCAGGCCACCGGCCAGCCGCAGGGCCACCGCGTCGGGCCCCAGCCGGTCGGGCGCCCAGTGGGCCACCCGCCGGGCCACGGCGCCGCCGCGCATCCGCTGTGACAGCAGGCGCAGCAGCCCGGCGGTGAAATCGGATCCCAGCCCCTCGCAGGCCTCGGCCTGGTGCAGGAAATGCGCCTGCCACGGGGCCGGGGCCGCGCCGGTCACCGGAACTTGTCCTTCAGCTTCTGCAGAGGCGTGCGGCGGTCCCTGGCATCGGCGGCGGCCTTCATCTGCTGCGCCTTCTGGGCGGCAGCGGCCTGGCTGCCGGAGGCCGGGGCCGGCTTGTCGGACGCCTTGCCGGTCGCACTGTCCTTGTTGCGCGGCGGGTTCACCCGCAGGGCCACGGCATTCTGGAACTTGCCGCCCTCGCCCGCCGCCAGCTCCGGCGCGCCATCGGCGCAGCCGCGCAGCACGTCGTCCAGCCAGCCCTGATCGGCCTTGGCGAAATCCGACAGCACGTAGGGCGCCACCTTGTCCTTGTGCCCTGGATGGCCCACGCCCATACGCACCCGCTGGTACTCCGCCCCGATGTGCTGATGGATGGAGCGCAGGCCGTTATGCCCCGCGTGCCCGCCGCCCTGTTTCAGCCGCAGCTTGCCCGGCGCCAAATCCAGCTCGTCATGGAAGACGGTCACATCCGCCGGCGTCAGCTTGTAGAAGCGCATGGCCTCGCCCACCGACTGGCCGGAGTTGTTCATGAAGGTCATCGGCTTCAGCAGCAGCACCTTCTCGCGCCCCAGCAGGCCCTCGGTGATCTCGCCCTGGAACTTGCCCTTCCATGGCCCGAACCCGTGATCTTCGGCGATCCGGTCCAGCGCCATGAAACCGATGTTGTGGCGGTTGCCGGCGTATTTGCCCCCGGGATTTCCGAGGCCGACGAAAAGCTGCATGGGAACCCTCCTTCTGCCCGGCAATATCTAGTGGAAGGGTGGGGGCGGGTCCAGCCGGGCGCGGCGGGCGGCCCCCTGAAACGCAAGACCCCCGCCGGGACTGCGCCGGGCGGGGGTCTGTCATCAGGTCCCGATGGGAGGGGAGGATTACTCCTCGCCGCCCTCTTCGGTTTCCGCTTCGTCCTCTGCATCGTCCTGGGCGGCCAGGCCGGAGGGGGCGGTGATGTTGGCGATCACGAAGTCACGCTCGATGGTGGGCTTCACGCCTTCGGGCAGGGTCACTTCGCTGATGGTGATGGTGTCACCGATCTGCTTGCCCGTCAGGTCGACGGTGATGTGATCGGGGATGTCACCGGCGATGACCGACAGGTCGACGTCGGCACGCACCACGGTCAGCACGCCACCACGCTTCAGGCCGGGGGCCGCTTCGTGGCCGACGAACTCGACGGGGATGTGCAGGTTGACGCGGGTGGTGCGACGCAGACGCAGGAAGTCGACGTGGGTCGGCAGGTCCTTCACGACGTCACGCTGAACGGCGCGGCAGATCACGCGCACGTCTTCCTGGCCCTCAACCTTCAGGTTGTAGAGGGTCGCCAGGAAGCGGCCTTTCTTCAGGCGGGTCAGCAGGTCGTTGAAGGGCAGTTCGATTGCCAGGGGCTCAACATCGCCACCGTAAACGACACCAGGAACCATGCCAGCGCGACGCGCTGCGCGAGCGGCGCCCTTGCCCGTCCCCGCACGTTCCTGGGCCACGAGATCAGGAATTTCTCCAGCCATTTTCATTCTCCTAATGGGGCGGGTATCCTCCAAGGCTGTATACCCGCGTTCAAGTTCCGCGCGCTTACACGGATTCCTGCGCGAAGGGAAGCGGGATTCGCCCCTTGGTACGTTCTGCGCCGCACATGGCGCGTTTTGGCCCCTCTCCCCCGTCCCTGCGCCCGGGTGGCAGCGGGCCGCACCCCCTGCCCTTGACCCTGCGGCGCGCCTGGGTCCATATCGCAGCTGATGCCAGCCCGGCGCCCTGTCGCGTCCTGCCCGCTCCTCCCCCCATATCAGCGAAAGACACGACATGACCTTCATTGCCATGAACCGATTCAAGGTGCGCCCCGGCCACGAAGCCGCCTTCGAGGACATCTGGGCCACCCGCGAAAGCCGCCTGAAGGAGATGCCCGGCTTCGTCGAATTCCGCATGCTGCGCGGCCCCGAGGCCGAGGATCACCGGCTCTATTCCTCCCACACCGTCTGGGACAGCAAGGAGGCCTTCGAGGCCTGGACCAAGTCCGAGCAGTTCCGCGATGCGCACAAGAACGCCGGCAACAGCAAGACCAAGGACGCCCTGATGGGCCCGCCCAGCTTCGAGGGCTTCGAGAGCTTCCTCGAAGAGAGCTGATCCCGCGTCCGGGCGGCAGATCCTGTCGCCCGGGTCCCGGCGCGCCTAGACCTCTCCGTCGGTGCGGATATGGACCAGGGCGCCGCAATGCTTGCAATGCACCGCGTCCGGGTCATGCAGCAGCAGCCCGCACTGGGCGCACTCGTGACGCACCTTCGTGGGGCGGAACAGCACCTGCAACAGGCGCAGGAACAGCGACACGCCGAAGATCATCACCCCCACGGCCAGCATCCGCCCCCAGGTGCCCATCGGGGTGATGTCGCCGAAGCCCGTCGTGGTCAGCGTGGTCACGGTGAAGTACAGCGCATCGGCATAGTTGCCGATGTCCGGGTTCACCCCGTATTGCGAGGCATAGATCAGCCCGGTCATCACGAAGAGGAAGACCGTCAGGTTGACGATGGCCAGCACCACTTCCTCGTTGGCGCGGAAGAAGGGCAGATCCTGGCGCAGGCGGATCAGCGTCTGATAGGCATGCAGCAGCCGCAGGGTGCGCAGGATCCGCAGGAAACCCAGCCCCTCGCCGGCGATCGGCGCCAGGAAGGACACCAGCGCCGCGATGTCGGCCCAGGTGGCCGGGCGCAGGAACATCCGCCCGCGCCGACGCTCCAGCCAGACCCGCACCAGGAAATCCGCCAGGATCAGCACGCCGAAGACCGCATCGGCGATCTCCACCGCCCGCGCATGGTGGAAGAAGGAGGTGACGATGACGAAGAGGATCGTCACCGCATCGAAGGCCAGAAGGGCATAGCGGAACCGATGCGCCGCCGCGCTGTGGCCTTCGTATAGCTCGCGGATCTTCGCCTTCATCGCCCCTCCGTCCTCTCGGGTCCGGCCAGTCTGCCGCCCCGCCTGCCCCTTGGCCAGTCCTGCCTTGGCGGAAGAGGGACGGGCCGAAACGAAACGACCCCGCCGGGGCGGGGTCGCAGTGGTTTCAGGCAGGCCGGCGTCGCTTCACTCGACCTTGCGACCCTCGGCGGCCCCGCCGGTGTCGGTCATGTCGAAGCCCAGGTAGTCGGCCACCGTGAAGATGTCCTTGTCGCCACGGCCCGACAGGTTGATGACGATGATGTGGTCCTTGGGCAGATCGCCCGCGATCTTCATCACATGGGCCACGGCGTGGGAGCTTTCCAGCGCCGGGATGATCCCTTCCGTCCGACAGCACATCTGGAAGGCGTCCAGCGCCTCCTTGTCGGTGACGGGGACGTATTGCGCCCGACCGATGTCGTGCAGCCAGCTGTGCTCAGGCCCGATGCCGGGATAATCCAGACCGGCGGAGATCGAGTAGCCTTCCAGGATCTGCCCGTCGTCATCCTGCAGCAGGTAGGTCCGGTTGCCGTGCAGAACGCCCGGACGCCCGCCGGTCAGCGAGGCGCAATGCTCCATCCGGTCGTCGACACCCTTGCCGCCGGCCTCGACACCGATGATCGCCACCTCCTTGTCGTCGAGGAAGGGGTAGAAGAGGCCCATGGCATTGGACCCGCCGCCGACCGAGGCGATGACGGTATCGGGCAGGCGGCCCTTGCCTTCCTGCTCTTCCAGCTGCCAGCGGGTCTCGCGGCCGATCACGGACTGGAAATCGCGGACCATGGCCGGATAGGGGTGCGGCCCGGCGACGGTGCCGATGCAGTAAAAGGTGTCATGCACGTTGGTCACCCAGTCGCGCAACGCGTCGTTCATCGCGTCCTTCAGGGTGCCGCGGCCGGATTTGACGGGCACCACCTCGGCGCCCAGCAGGCGCATGCGGAAGACGTTGGGCGCCTGACGCTTCACGTCGTGGGCGCCCATGTAGACGATGCACTTCAGCCCGAACTTGGCGCAGACGGTGGCGGTGGCCACGCCGTGCTGGCCCGCACCGGTTTCCGCGATGATCCGGGTCTTGCCCATGCGCCGCGCCAGCAGGATCTGCCCCAGCACGTTGTTGATCTTGTGCGCGCCGGTGTGGTTCAGCTCCTCGCGCTTCATGTAGATCTTGGCGCCGCCCAGCTCCTCGGTCATCCGCTCGGCGTAATACAGCGGCGAGGGACGGCCCACGTAATGGGTCCAGAGTTCCCGCATCTCCGCCCAGAAATCGTCGTCGGTCTTGGCCTTCTCGTACTCGGCCTCCAGGTCGAGGATCAGCGGCATCAGGGTCTCGCTGACGAAGCGTCCGCCATGCAGGCCGAAGCGCCCCTTCTCGTCCGGGCCGGTCATGAAGCTGTTGATGAGATCGTCCATGGAAAGCTCCTGTTTCCGGGCTGCGGGGTTTCGCCTGATGTAGCCGGAAGGACCCCACCGGGCAAGGGAAACGCCACGCTGACGGCCCTTCGGCGCCGCACGGGGACCAGCGCCCGGCCTTCTCCTTGCCGGACAAATCCTGCGCGCAAGGGGCCAGCGCCCCCGCCCCTCCGACCAGCCCATTGCGTCCGACCCCGTGCCACAAAACCGCCACAAGACGCCCTCAGGTTGATTCAAATACGAGCTGAGATGTTACGAGTAACGAGGTTAGGGTGATGATTGACGGCTATATCCTGTGCTCCTCCCCGCGCAGCGGCGCGACCCTGCTGACCAACATGCTGCGTGACAGCGGCGTCGCGGGATGGCCCGGCGCCTACGTGCGGGGTGCGGGCATGCGGGCGCGGCTGCACAGCATGGAGGCCGAGGTGCCGGGCGATGTCACCGCGGCCGAGCTGGCCCGTGACGGCTATCGCCTGGCGCGCGCGAAGGGGACCCGCGACGGGATCTTCGCCCTGCGCCTGCAACCCAGCAGCCTGGCAACCTTCCGCCTTGCCCTGAAGGCCCTGCAACCCGACCAGCCAAACGACGCCGCCCGCATCGCGGCGGACATGGGGCGCCACCGGGTCATCTACCTGAGGCGCGCCGACCTTCTGGGCCGCGCGGTGTCGATGCTGCGCACGCTGCAGACCGGCTACTGGTACGAGGATGCCGAGGGCAACGAAACCGACGGCACCGCCCCGGACAGCATCCCCGTCTACGACCGCATCGCGATCGCCGAGAAGATGGAACAGTTCGCCGAGATGGATGCCGCATGGGAGAGCTGGTTCGCCTCCGAGGGCATCGAGCCGATTCTGCTGGAGTATGACGACCTGGCGGCCGATCCCGAAGGAGTCCTCGCCCGGCTGCTGACAGACCTGGGCCTTGACCCCGCTGCGGCGGAAGGGGCGGCCCCTGCCCCGGAAGACGTCCCCGACGCGGGCGACGACGAAAGCCGCGACTGGATCCGGCGCTTCCAGCAGGACACGTTGGCCTGAGCCAAGCCCAGACGGCTTAGACGGCGGCGAGGGCCGCGGCGGTGAAGGCGGCGATCTTCTTCGCGTCCTTCTCGCCCGGGGCGGCTTCGACACCGGAACTGACATCAACCTGGCGCGCGCCGGTCAGGCGGATCGCCTCGGCCACGTTGTCGGGGTTCAGGCCCCCGGCCAGCATCCAGGGCGCCTTCCAGGTGCGGCCCGCGATCAGGCGCCAGTCGAAGGACAAGCCGTTGCCGCCGGGCAGGTCGGCACCCTTGGGGGCCTTGGCATCGACCAGCACCTGGTCGGCGACCTCCTCGTAATCCGCCAGGGCGGCAAGGTCGGCCTCCTCGGCCACGCCCACGGCCTTCATCACCGGCAGGCCGGTCCGGGCACGCACCTCGGCCACCCGTTCGGGGCTTTCCTTGCCGTGAAGCTGAATCATGTCCAGCGGCACCGCGTCGGTGACGGCCTGCAGCAGCGCATCGTCGGGGTTCACCATCA
Source organism: Pseudooceanicola marinus (assembly GCF_020177265.1). Taxonomy (GTDB): domain Bacteria; phylum Pseudomonadota; class Alphaproteobacteria; order Rhodobacterales; family Rhodobacteraceae; genus Pseudooceanicola; species Pseudooceanicola marinus_A. The sequence goes on along the minus strand of NZ_JAIVMC010000004.1, from coordinate 36,346 downwards.
GCGCAACCTTCGCCAGCCCCAGAGGCGCCTCGACAGCCAGGGCACGGGCGGTCTCGATCTCGACGTGGCGGGGGCTCTTGGGGAAGAAGACGAAGCCACCGTAGACGGCGCCGGCGCGCGCCGCGGCCTCGACATCGGCAGGGCGCGTCAGCCCGCAGATCTTCACGCGGACGGCAGGGGCACGGTTGGGCTGGACGAGCACGGGCATGGGGCACCTCGGAAACGAAAGACCGCCGGGCGCACAAGCGCCGGCGGTCCGGTCCTACACCTGACGGCGGGGCGTGACCAGCGCGAGGGGAACGCCCTCACGCCGCGTGGATCACTCCAGCAGCGCCAGGACATCGTCCTGGCCGTGCTTCTCGCCCTTCAGCTTCTTCACTTCGCGCTTCAGCTTGTGGGCCTCGCGCGACTGGCGACGGGCCTCGGCGCGGTGCTTGTGCTCGCGCATCCATTCCCAGAGGAAACCGATCAGCAGGCCCACGACGATACCGCCGAAGATCACCGCGTAGAGCGGCAGCGTGATCCCGGTGTTGAAGGCAAAGATGTCGGCCAGACCTTCGGGCAGAAGCGTCAGCTCCACCGGCTGGCGGTTCCCCAGGGCGACGGCGACCAGCGCGATGGCGATCACGGCCCAGATGGCGTAGCGGATGTATTTCATTCGTCGGCATTCCCGTTCAGGCGATCGCGCAGCAGCTTGCCGGTCTTGAAGAACGGCACGTGCTTCTCCTCGACCTCAACGGCGTCACCCGTTCGCGGGTTCCGCCCGGTGCGCGCCTCGCGCTTCTTCACCGAGAAGGCGCCGAAGCCGCGCAGTTCCACGCGGTTGCCGCGCGCCATGGCCTCGGTGATCTCCTCGAAGATCGTGTTCACGATCCGCTCCACGTCCCGTTGATACAGGTGCGGATTCTCATCTGCGATTTTCTGGATCAGTTCAGAACGGATCATCTGGTTATGTCTCCCCGAGCGATGGTCTTTTTTTCACACCATGTTCCGGGAATATAAGAGCTTTCCGGCGACACGGGAACAAGAGAGACGTCTTGTGAGGGGGCAATTTCCGCAGAAATCCGGCGGTTCGGCGCCTTTCCCCGCGCTCGCGGCGCGGCTTTTTCCGGCAAAGGCGGCGCGGGCGCGATGCTGCGCTGCAGCCAAGAGATTGATTCGCCAAGGTTTATGACCCCCTTCGAATCCCTGCCTCGGCAGTCAAATCTAACTCCGAAAATCGAAGACGGTCAGGCACGCCCCGATCCGGCCACGAAAAAGGCCCCGCGCAAAACGCGGGGCCTTCCTGTCTTTCGCACGGTGGGTGCGATCCTTACTCGTCGTCGCCTTTCAGCGCGGCGCCCAGGATGTCGCCCAGCGATGCACCGGAGTCGGAGGAACCGTACTGTTCCACGGCCTCTTTCTCTTCGGCGATCTCGCGCGCCTTGATCGACAGACCAAGACGACGGGACTTGCTGTCCACGTTGGTCACGCGCACGTCGACGTGGTCACCGACCGAGAAGCGCTCGGGGCGCTGTTCGGCACGGTCACGCGACAGGTCGGAGCGGCGGATGAAGGACTTCATGCCTTCATATTCCACTTCGATGCCGCCGTCTTCGATCGCCGTCACGTTGACCGTGATGATCGAACCGCGCTTCACGCCACCAACGGCTTCGGCGAACTTGTCGCCGCCGACGTTCTTGATGGACAGCGAGATGCGTTCCTTGTCGATGTCGACTTCGGAAACCACGGCCTGGACCATGTCGCCCTTGCGGTAGTTCTGGATGGCGTCTTCGCCACGCTCGTCCCAGCTGAGGTCGGACAGGTGAACCATGCCGTCGATGTCGCCCGGCAGGCCGACGAACAGACCGAATTCGGTGATGTTCTTGACTTCGCCTTCGACAACGGTGCCCTCGGGGTGGGTCTCGGAGAAGACTTCCCACGGGTTACGCATGGTCTGCTTGAGACCCAGCGAAACGCGGCGCTTGGCCTGGTCGATTTCCAGCACCATGACGTCCACTTCCTGCGAGGTGGAGACGATCTTGCCGGGGTGCACGTTCTTCTTGGTCCAGGACATTTCGGACACGTGAACCAGACCTTCGACGCCCGGCTCCAGCTCGACGAATGCACCGTAGTCGGTGATGTTCGTCACGCGGCCGGCGTGGACGGAACCCAGCGGGTACTTGGCGGCGACCAGATCCCACGGATCTTCCTGCAGCTGCTTCATGCCCAGGCTGATACGGTGGGTTTCCTTGTTGATCTTGATGACCTGGACCTTGACGGTCTCGCCGATCGACAGGATCTCCGAGGGGTGGTTGACGCGGCGCCATGCCATGTCGGTGACGTGCAGCAGGCCGTCCACACCGCCCAGGTCGACGAAGGCGCCGTACTCGGTGATGTTCTTGACCACGCCTTCCACGGCCTGACCTTCCTGCAGGTTCGAGATGACCTCGGCACGCTGCTCGGCACGGGACTCTTCGAGGATCGCACGACGCGACACCACGATGTTGCCGCGACGGCGGTCCATCTTCAGGATCTGGAACGGCTGCTTCAGACCCATCAGCGGGCCGGCATCGCGCACGGGGCGCACATCGACTTGGGAGCCGGGCAGGAAGGCCACGGCACCGCCCAGGTCGACGGTGAAGCCACCCTTGACGCGACCGAAGATCGCACCTTCGACGCGCTGGTCGTCGGCATAGGCTTTTTCCAGACGGTCCCAGGCTTCTTCGCGGCGGGCCATCTCGCGGGAGATGACGGCTTCGCCACGGGCGTTCTCGGCAGCGCGCAGGTAGACCTCGACCTCGTCACCGACGGAGATCTCGGGCGCTTCACCGGGGTTCGCGAATTCTTTCAGCTCGACGCGGCCTTCCATCTTGTAGCCGACGTCGATGATGGCCTGGCCCGCTTCGATCGCGATGACCTTGCCTTTGACAACCGAACCTTCGTTCGGGGTGTCCATTTCGAAGCTTTCGTTCAGGAGGGCTTCGAATTCCTCCATCGATGTGTTCTGAGCCATGTGGTCTCTGGTGTCCTAACGTATATCGCTATGCTGGCCGAGCGGTTGTCTCCGCCGGTCTTGGGGTTGGTCATTTGGGTCACCGCAAAACAAAGAGGGCCGGTTTAGTCCCGACCCCTGCTCGATCCTTCGTTGCGCGGCGTTTACGCCTGTCGACGCCGGGGGAGGTAGCCAAGACGGGCCTGCAAATCAAGGGAAAAGCGACTCCATGCCCGCTCTGGGCGGGTTTTACCGGGCCTTCATGGCGCTGGCAGCAGTCGCGGCCCGAGCCGTGTTAACCCGATTGAAACCGATTCCCCGCTTGGCTTGGGACAGATCCCAGCGAAGGGCGACGAGATGACATCCCCCTATGACCAGGCTCCTCCCTCGGCCTTCTGGAGCCGGACCGCCGCCCGGCGCGCGGCCGACGAGGTGGCAGATTTCTACCAGCCCCGGCATCGGATCACCCGGGCCGACCCCATCGCCACCGCCGGATCCTGCTTCGCCCAGCACGTCGGGCGCACCCTGCGCGAGCAGGGGTTCAAGGTGCTGGATGCCGAACCGCTGCCGCCCATCGTGCCGCGCGACATCGCACAGACCTGGGGCTACGGCCTCTATTCCGGGCGCTACGGCAACATCTACACGATCCGCCAGATGCGACAGCTGCTGGAGGAGGCCTTTGCCGACCGGCGGCCCGCCGAGCGGGTCTGGTCCGGCTTCGGCGCCGCCGAGGGGCGGTTCTTCGATGCGCAGCGCCCGGGCGTCGATCCCGGGGGCATGCCCGATGCGGCAACGGTGCTGCGGCACCGCGCCTTCCACCTGTCCCGGCTGCGAGACCTGTTTACAAAGGCACGGCTGCTGGTCTTCACCTTCGGCCTGACCGAGGCCTGGATGAGCGCCGATGGCGCCACCGTCTTTCCCACCGCGCCAGGCACGCTGGCCGGCGAATACGACCCCGCGCGCTACCGCTTCCACAACTTCCGCTTTGCCGAGATGGTGGAGGATTTCCTCGCCGTCCGCAGCCTTCTGCGCGGGCTGGCGCCCGATTACCGCTTTCTGGTCACCGTCTCGCCCGTGCCGCTGACGGCCACCGCGACCGACCAGCACGTCGAGGTCGCCACCAGCCGCTCGAAGTCCCTGCTGCGCGCCGTCTGTGCCGAACTTTACGAGACGCTGGAGGATGTCGACTACTTCCCCAGCTACGAGATCATCACCGCCCAGGCGGCGCGCGGCAGTTTCTACCGGCCCAACCTGCGCTCGGTCTCCGAGGAAGGGGTGGCCACCGCCATGGGCGCCTTCCTGGCCGCCCAGACCGGCGAGGCGGCCGCCCCGGCGGTTCAGCGCACCCCGGGCATTTCGCCCAGCCCGGCCCCGGCCAGCGAGGAAGATGTGATCTGCGAGGAGATGCTGCTGGAAAGGTTCGCCGGACAATGACCCAACCGACCGTCCCGCCGCGCATCCTGGTGCTGGGATCCTCCCATACCGTCGCCCTGAAGGAGGGGCATGCCCGCCTGCCCGCGGATCTGCGGGCGGCGCTGGACGTGACCTTCTTCGCGCTCGGCGGCAGCCTGATTTCCCACTATACCGTCGATGCCACCGGCCGCTTTCGCCTGCGCGACGACGTGGCCCCGGCGCTGGCCTCGCAATGTCGCGAACAGGCCCGGGCGATCAATGACGGCGCCGAGGAGGTCGACCTGGCCCCCTTCGACGTGATCTGCCTCGCGGGCACCTTCAACGGGCTGGACCCGATGATCCGCCTGCTGCCCCAGGTGGGGGTCGACGGCATGCACGACCCCGACACGGCCGCCGCGCGCGGCACCCTGCTGTCACCAGAGGCCCTGGAGGGGATCGCCGCGCGGATGATCGACCGGGCGATCCCGGCCTGGGATTTCACCGCGCTGGCGGGCAAGCGGCTGTTCGTCATGTCCCCGCCCCAGCCCTTCGAGAAGGTCCTGCGGCCGGAGGTCGGCGGACGCCTCGGCGCCCAGATCGCGGAAGAGATCCAGTCCAACCCCGCCTATGTGCCCTGCATCCAGGCCTACCTGGCCGATCTGACCGAGGCCCTGCAGGCGCGCGCCGGGATGACCCTCCTGCCGCAGCCGCCCGAGACCCTCTCTCCGCATGGCATCCTGTCTGCGGACAGCTATGCCGACGGGGCGAAGCGGATCGGCGGCGGCGACCAGCCCGACCGCGACTTCCTGCACGGCAATGCCCGTTGGGGAGAGCTGTTCTGGACCCGCTTCGCCCCGCTCTGCGCCGCCTGAGATCAAGGTGCATCGGGGCCAAGCCTGCGCGCCCGGCCCCGTCCGGGCACCCCGGTCCCGGGACGGCGCCCGCTGAGGCCTCACCCCGGCGCGATCCCGTCCCGGGTCAGGCGCTGCTGCTCGACCGCCGAAAGGCGCGCCAGGGCGGCGGCCTCATCCCCGCCGTTTTCCGCCAGGGCACGGGTGTAGACGCGCCGCACCGAGCGGGCCGACCAGGGCAGCGCGGCCTCGGCCAGCCAACCGCGCAGGACAGGAGGCAGTTGGTCAAACTCCGCCATCGGATCCGCCGCCCGTCGGCGCCGCGCCAGCCCCGTGCGCAGGTTGCCATCCGCGCGCTGCCGCATGTCCGTCTGTCGTCCGCCCATGGGTGCCCCCGGTCTCATCCGGCCCGGCGCCAGCCGGGGAAGGGATCGGGAAGGCTCGCCCAGGCCTTCGGGGTGAAATCCTCATCCGGCATCAACGCCGCGTCCAACGCCGCGGTGATTGCCGCGCGGTCCAGACCCGCCCCGATGAAGACCAGTTCCTGCCGGCGATCGCCCCAGGGCTCGGCCCAGTGCTGCGCCAGATAGGCGCGAGCCTGGGGATGATCGGGCCGCCGTGCCTCGGGCACCGTGGCCCACCACTGACCAAGCGGCGCCACGCGGCTGAGCGCGCCCGCCAGAGAGAACTCCGCCAGCCAGTCGGGGCGCGTGGCGATCCAGAAATGCCCCTTGGCGCGGATCACCCCGGGCAGCGGCCCATTCAGCACCGCGTGCAGCCTTTCCGGGTGGAAGGGCCGCCGGGCCCGGTAAACGAAGGAGCTGACGCCGTACTCCTCCGTCTCGGGCACATGGTCGGTGAAACCGTAAAGCTCCTTCGCCCAGAGCGGATGGTCGTGGGCCGTCTCGAAATCAAACAGCCCGGTGTCGAAGATCCGTCCCTGGTCGACCCGGCCGAAATCCGTTTCCAGGATCTGCGCATCGGGGTTCAGGGCGGTGACGATGGCCCGCGCCGCCCCCAGCCGGTCGGGACCGGCATCGCTGACCTTGTTCAGCACCACCACATCCGCGAACTCGATCTGATCGACCAGCAGATCGACCAGCGTGCGATCGTCCGCCTCGCCCAGGCTTTCACCCCGGTCGCGAATGAAATCATGGCTGGAATAGTCGTTCAGCAGGTTCACCGTATCGACCACGGTCACCATCGTATCCAGCCGCGCCACGTCCGACAGGCTGTCCCCGGCCTCGTCGCGAAACTCGAAGGTGGCGGCGACGGGCAGCGGCTCGGCAATGCCGGTGGATTCGATCAGCAGGTAGTCGAACCGCCCCTCGGCGGCCAGGCGGCGGACCTCGGTCAGCAGATCATCCCGCAGGGTGCAGCAGATGCAGCCGTTGGTCATCTCGACCAGCTTCTCGTCCGTATGGCTCAGCGCCGCCTCGCCGCCGCGCACCAGGTCGGCGTCGATGTTCACCTCGGACATATCGTTGACGATGACCGCCACGCGTCGCCCCTCGCGGTTGGTCAGCACGTCGTTCAGAAGGGTGGTCTTGCCCGCCCCGAGAAAGCCCGACAGCACGGTAACGGGCAGGCGCGGGTCGGTGGGGGCGGAGGTATTGGAGGGGCCGCGCGGCATTTGGATCTCCCGATTTACGTTACTGTATAACATTACATATCCAAATCCTCCCCCGGACTGCAATCCCTCATTGATCCGCTCGGCCCTGCGGGGCGTACCCTTGCCATGGAAAACGCACTTATCCTCGGCGCCTCGGGCGGGATCGGCGCGGCGCTGGCCGCGGCACTGGAAACGACCGGCACCCGCGTCACCTGCCTGTCGCGCAGCGCGGACGGCTTCGACGTGACCGACGAGGCCTCGGTTGCGGCACACCTCGGCGCGCTCGACCCCGGCTTCGACCTGATCTTCTGCGCCACCGGCGGGCTGCAGATCGGCGACCATGGGCCGGAAAAGGCCCTGTCGCAGCTCACGCCGGAGGCGATGGCGGCGCAATACGCGCTGAATTGCATCGGCCCGGCGATGATGCTGAAACACTCCACACGGCTGCTGCCCCGCGACCGGCCTGCGCGTTTCGCCGCGCTGTCGGCCCGGATCGGGTCCATCGGGGACAACCGGCTGGGTGGCTGGACCAGCTACCGCGCGGCGAAGGCGGCGCTGAACCAGGTGATCCGCTGCGGCGCGGTGGAACTGGGCCGCACCCACCCCCAGGCGACCTGTGTGGCGCTGCATCCGGGCACCGTGGCCACGGACCTGACGCGGAAATACCTGGGCCGCCATCCCTCGGTTTCGCCCGAAGAGGCCGCCCAGCGCCTGCTGTCGGTGCTGGCGGGACTGACCGCCGCCGACTCGGGAGGCTTCTTCGACCAGCACGGCACACCCGTGCCCTTCTGAGCCCGCGCCGCGTGCCCTCTGAATTGGCGTGACCCGCTTCCTCGCTTGCGCTATCAGACCCGCGCAAGATGCGAGGAGTTCCCATGTCCGCCCACGGCGCCCCCAAACCGATGACCGCCCGCGCCTCCGGCCCGCTGCAAGGCGAGGCCCATGTGCCCGGCGACAAGTCCATCAGCCACCGCGCGCTGATCTTCGGCGCCATGGCCGTGGGGGAAACAAACATCTCCGGCCTGCTGGAAGGTCAGGACGTGCTGGACACTGCCAAGGCGATGCAGAGCTTCGGGGCCACCGTGGAAAACCTCGGCGACGGCAACTGGCGGGTGCATGGCGTGGGCACCGGCGGCTTTGCCGAGCCCGATCACGTGATCGACTGCGGCAACTCGGGCACCGGGGTGCGGCTGATCATGGGCGCGGTCGCCACCTGCCCGATCTCGGTCACCTTCACCGGCGATGCCTCGCTGAACGCGCGCCCCATGGCGCGGGTCACCGATCCGCTGGCGCTTTTTGGCACGCGGGCCGTCGGCCGCGCGGGCGGGCGCCTTCCGCTGACCCTCGTGGGTGCGCAGAACCCGGTGCCGGTGCGCTACACCACCCCCGTCCCCTCGGCCCAGGTGAAATCCGCCGTGTTGCTGGCGGGCCTCAACACCCCCGGCGAAACCGTGGTGATCGAGAAGGAGGCCACCCGCGACCATACGGAGCGGATGCTGGCGGGTTTCGGTGCCGAGATCACCACCGAAGAGACCGACGAAGGTCACGTCATCACCCTGACGGGCCAGCCGGAGCTGAAACCGCAGACCATCGTGGTCCCCCGCGACCCAAGCTCTGCCGCCTTCCCGGTCTGTGCCGCGCTGATCACGCCAGGTTCCGACGTGCTGGTGCCCAACATCGGGTTGAACCCGACCCGCGCGGGCCTCTTCACCACGCTGAAGGAGATGGGCGCCGACCTGACCTACGAGAACCTGCGCGAAGAGGGGGGCGAGCCTGTGGCCGATCTGCGCGCCCGTTATTCGCCCGCGATACAGGGGATCGACGTGCCCCCCGCCCGCGCCGCCTCGATGATCGACGAATACCCGGTGCTGTCGGTCGTGGCCGCCAATGCCACGGGCACCACCCGGATGACCGGGGTGAAGGAGCTGCGGGTGAAGGAAAGCGACCGCATCGACGCCATGGCGCGCGGGCTGCGCGGCAACGGCGTGACCGTGCGCGACGGCGAGGACTGGTGGGAGGTCGACGGCCTGGGCGCGGGCAACGTGCCCGGCGGCTTCACCTGCGAGACCTTCCTCGATCACCGCATCGCCATGTCCTTCCTCTGCCTCGGGCTGTCGACCCATGCGCCGGTGACGGTGGATGACGCGGGGCCGATCGCCACCTCCTTCCCCATCTTCATGGACCTGATGCGCCAGCTCGGCGCCACGCTGGAGTGATCCGGAGGGCCGGTCTTCGCTGGTCCTCCCTCGCGGTCGCGGGCCTTGTCCTGATCGCGACAGCCTGGCTCTCCTCTGCCCATGGCCCGCAGGCGGCCCCGGACCTCGACGCCTACGTGCTGGAGGTCAGCGCCCCCTTCGTGACGCTGCTGTCTCCGCCCGGCCCCATGCCTCCGTGGATGGGCGGCGCCCCCTTGCCGGTGGCCGCGCTTGCCGCCGCGGGCTGGGTCGCGCTGTGCCTGTCCCTGCCCCCGTTGATGCTCCGCCCCCTGCTGGGGCGCGGCAGCGCGGTCTTCGCACTGCCCGGCGTCGCCTTCGGCCTGGTGACCGCTCTCGGCTTCCTCGTCGCCCCCGGTGCGCCACCCCCGGCCCAGAGCAACCTGCCGGCATTGCTTTCGCAACTCTTCGCGTTCAATCTCCTGCTGATCCTGGGCGCAGGGCTGATCGCCGCCGCCGCCCTGCCGCTGCGTCGGCTGCGCCGTCGGTGACGACGGGGCGATTCGCCGTCTTCCTCTGGCCCCGTGCAGCCAGAAGCGCTAGAAAGCAGGTCCAGAAAAGGGAACGGACATGAGCTTCACCATCGCCATCGACGGGCCGGCCGCCGCCGGCAAGGGCACGATTTCCAAGGAGGTCGCGCGGCTCTTCGGGCTGGCGCACCTGGACACCGGGCTGCTGTACCGCGCCACCGGCGCCCGCCGGCTGGATGGCATGGCGCCGCTGGAGGCCGCCCAGGCCCTGCGCGCCGAGGATCTGGACCGCGACGACCTGCGCAGCCCCGACGTGGCCCGCGCCGCCTCCGAAGTGGCCGCGATCCCCGAGGTGCGCACGGCCCTGGTCGATTTCCAACGCGCCTTCGCCCGCCGGCAGGGCGGCGCCGTCCTGGACGGACGCGACATCGGCACGGTGATCTGCCCCGAGGCGGAGGTGAAGCTCTTCGTCACCGCCAGCGATTCCATCCGCGCCGACCGCCGCTACCGCGAGCTGATCGGCAAGGGCGTCGAGACCACGCCCGAGGCAGTCCTGGCCGATCTGCGCGAACGCGACGCCCGCGACAGCGCCCGCGCCACGGCGCCGCTGAAACCCGCCGCGGATGCCGTCGAACTGGACACCTCGACCATGAGCATCGAGGAAGCCGTCGCCCGCGCCTGCGAGGTGATCCGCGCGGCAATGCAGGACTAGGGCGCGCCCGCCGCCGACCCCGGCCTCTTCCCTCGACCGAGGCACAGGGCGCCCCGGCTAGTGCCCCTTCCCCCTTCCATACGCAGGCCGAAAATACTCCGGGGGAGTCGCGGCCTGCCGCGACGGGGGCAGCGCCCCCTGCCCCAAGGGATGAAAAAACCAGCGTGCGACAGACTGCGCCTGCCCTGTGCAAGGATGCGCAAAGCGCCGTTTTCCCCATGACATCAACGCATTGCCGCCAATCTCCCGTCCGGTCACCCCGCGCGATCCATTGAACTTGCCCGTTCGCTTCCGCAGATGACGGCCAGATAGCGAAACAACGGAGCTCTCCCCATGCTCAACGATGCCCTGACCTGGCGCTATGCCACCAAGAAGATGGACCCGGCGAAATCCGTCCCCGAGGAGAAGGTCGCCCAGATCGTCGAGGCGATCCAGATGGCCCCAACCTCTTCCGGCACCCAGCCCTTCGAGCTGTTCGTCGTGAAGAACCCCGAGATCCGCGCAAAGCTGCGCGAGGCCGCCTGGGACCAGGCGCAGCTGACCGACGGCTCCCACGTCCTCGTCTTTGCCGCCTGGGACAACTACACGCCCGAACGTATCGACGCCGTGCTGGCCCAGGCCGAGGCGGAACGCGGGACCAACCCCGGTCTGCAGGCCTATTACGAGCGGCTGAAATCCATGTACCTGCCCCGTCCGGCAGAGGTGAACCACGACCACGCCGCGCGCCAGGCCTATATCGCCCTTGGCTTCGCCCTGGCTGCCGCCGCCGAGCTGAAAGTGGATTCGACCCCGATGGAGGGCTTCGACGCCGCCGAGGTGGGCGCCATTCTGGGCCTGCCGGAAAAGGGCCTGCATGCCGTACTGATCCTGCCGCTGGGATACCGCGATGAAACGGGGGGCGACTGGCTGCTGCCGATGAAGAAGGTGCGCAAGCCGCTGGATGAGCTGGTGCACGAGATCGCCTGACCCCAGGCCCCTGCGAGGGGCGGAACAGCCCGCCCCTCACCCGCCGGATCAGACCGATCCGGCACAGACCTTCAGGGCCCGCAGCGGCTCGGAATCAATCTAAGTAACTGATATATATAACATTCAAGATCATCACGAGATTTGTCAGCATTACTGACCGATACGCCTTTCCCTGATCTATCAACAAACATCCGGGCGCATTTCCCGCTTTTTGCCTTCCCATCAGACGGCGCATCCGCTAAGGAAGGCCCCATGATGACCCAGGCCCATATCCCCACCGCACAGCGTCCGATCTCGGGCGCCGCTCTGGCTGCTGGCCTGCTTCTCCTAATCCGCCTCTGAGCGTGCCGTTTCGGCGCGACTCGCTCAGAGGACACGCCTTTCGCGCCCAGGCATCAGGAGAAAAGAGAGAGATCCCATGACATCGAACATCGTCCCCAGCGACCCCGGCCGCGTGCTCATTTTCGACACCACCCTGCGTGACGGCGAGCAATCGCCCGGCGCCACCATGTCCCACGAGGAAAAGCTGGAGATCGCCCAGCTTCTGGACGAGATGGGCGTCGACATCATCGAGGCCGGCTTCCCCATCGCCTCCGAGGGCGATTTCAACGCCGTGTCCGAGATCGCGAAACTGTCGAAGAACGCGACGATCTGCGGCCTCAGCCGGGCCAACTTCAAGGATATCGACCGCTGCTGGGAGGCTGTGAAACACGCCAACTCGCCGCGGATCCATACCTTCATCGGCACCTCGCCGCTGCACCGCGCGATCCCCAACCTCGACCAGGACCAGATGGCCGAGCGGATTCACGAGACGGTGACCCATGCGCGCAACCTCTGCGACAACATCCAATGGTCGCCGATGGACGCGACCCGGACCGAGCATGACTATCTCTGCCGCGTGGTCGAGATCGCCATCAAGGCCGGCGCCACCACGATCAACATCCCCGACACCGTGGGCTACACCGCGCCGAAGGAATCGGCCGAGTTGATCCGCATGCTGATCGAACGCGTGCCGGGCGCCGACGAGATCGTCTTTGCCACCCATTGTCACAACGACCTCGGCATGGCGACGGCCAACTCCCTCGCCGCCGTCGAGGCGGGCGCGCGGCAGGTGGAATGCACGATCAACGGCCTGGGCGAACGTGCCGGCAACACCGCGCTGGAAGAGGTCGCCATGGCGCTGAAAGTGCGCCACGACATCATGCCCTACACCACGGGGATCGACACGCGGAAGATCATGAACATCTCGCGCCGCGTGGCCTCGGTTTCGGGCTTCCCGGTGCAGTTCAACAAGGCCATCGTCGGCAAGAACGCCTTCGCGCATGAATCCGGCATCCACCAGGATGGTATGCTGAAGAACGCCGAGACCTTCGAGATCATGCGCCCCGAGGACGTGGGCCTGGCCGCCACCAACCTGGTGATGGGCAAGCACTCGGGCCGCGCCGCGCTGAAGGACAAGCTCAAGCAGCTTGGCGTGGAACTGGCCGACAACCAGCTGATGGATGTCTTCACCCGCTTCAAGGACCTCGCCGACCGCAAGAAGGAGGTCTACGACGACGACATCCTGGCCCTCGTGCGCGTCTCCGACGATGCGACGCCCGACTACCTGGCGCTGAAGGAGCTGACCGTGGTCTGCGGCACCGGCGGCCAGTCGGCGGACATCACCATGATGGTGGACGGCGAAGAGAAGACGGCGAAGACCACCGGCGACGGCCCCGTGGACGCGGCTTTCAACGCGGTGAAGGAGATCTTCCCGCATGAAGCCAAGCTGGAGCTTTACCAGGTCAGCGCCGTGACCAAGGGCACCGATGCCCAGGCCACCGTGTCGGTCCGCCTGAACGAGGACGGCCGCATCGTCACCGGCTCCAGCGCCGCGACGGATACCGTGGTCGCCTCGGTCGAGGCCTATATCCACGCGCTGAACCGCCTGATCCTGCGCCGTGGCAAGGTCGGCGCGGGCGCAGATTCGCGCGAGATCAGCTACAAGGACGTCAGCTGAGGCCCTGCCCACTGACCCCTGATGCGACGAAGCCGGCCCCGGGGCCGGCTTCTGTCGTTTCAGGGTCGCGGGATCGGTGGCTCAGCCGGTGGTGATGCGGAACTCCGCCGGGACGCTTTCCTCCGCCACGGTGCGGGCATTGGGCAGGTCGTTGCCCTCGACCTTCTCCCGCGCCACGGCCTCCGGCAGACCCAGGTCCAGCCAACGCGCCATCAGCCGCGCCTCCAGCACCTCCAGCGGGCAGCTCAGCTCCACCGTCACGTCGAAGAGCGGGCGCAGCCGGTCTCAGGGGGCGCGGTTCAGCAGCAGGTAGTTGCCCTCGACCAGCAGCACGCGGGTCTCGGCCGCAATGAGGCGTGCAGAGCCGCGCGACAGGTCCAGGGCCCGGTCGAAGACCGGTACTGCCAGGTCCGGCGCGCCCGGTGCCGTCAGCGCCCGCAGCGACAGGGCCAGCCCGGCGGCGTCGAAGGTCTCGGGCGCGCCCTTGCGTGCCAGCAGCCCCCGCACCTCCAGCACGCCATTGTCGTAGTGGTAGCCATCCATCGGCAGGATCTCGGTCGCCAGGCCGCGGGCGCGCAGCGCCCCGCACAGCGGCTCGACGATGGTCGACTTGCCCGCACCGGGCGGCCCGGCCAGCGCCACCACCAGCCGGCCCGCGCGCGCCTCGGCGCGCAGCGCCAGCTGCCCGGCCAGCGCGTCCGCGTCGGTCGCCACCGGGGCGGTCAATGCGCCCCCCGCGGGCGGAAGATCGGCGCGATCGCGTTGTAAAGCGCGACGATCACCGCGCCCAGAACAAGGCCGATCACCCCGTCCAGCGCCGCCGTCACGATCCATTCCACCGCGCCCTGCCATTGCTCGGCCAGGCCTGCGGCCGTACCGACGGCGACGTGATGGATGCTCTCGTAGGGCCAGTGCCAGCCCAGCTCATGCAGCCCGTGCACGATGATCGAACCCCCGACCCAGATCATCGCCGCCGTGCCCACGATCATCAGCAGCTTCAGCAGCAAGGGCATGCCCCGGACGATCATCCGCCCCAGCCAGCGGGTGATCCCCAGCCGCCCGGAGGAGGCCATCAGCAGACCCAGATCATCGGCCTTCACGATCACCGCCACGGCGCCATAGACCACCAGGGTGATCAGAACACCGGCCACCGCGAGCGCCCCGGCCTCCATCCAGAAGGACAGGTCGGGCGGCAGGGCCGAGAGGGTGATCGTCATAATCTCCGCCGAGAGGATGAAATCCGTCTTGATGGCGCCCTGCACCTTCTGCTCTTCCAGACCGATCTCGCCGTGGGTCTTCTTCTCCACCTGCTCGTCGATGTCATGGTGGGCCGGGCTGATCACGTGCCAGACCTTCTCCGCCCCCTCGAAACTCAGGTAGGCGCCGCCGATCATCAGCAGCGGATAGATCAGCATCGGCGCGAAGGCCGCCAGCAGCAGGGCCACGGGCAACAGCAGCACCAGCTTGTTGAACAGCGAGCCGCGCGCGATCTTCCACACGATCGGCAGTTCGCGCTCGGCCGAGAAGCCCTGCACGTATTTCGGCGTCACCGCCGCGTCGTCGATCAGCGCGCCCGTCGCCTTGGTCGAGGCCTTCACCGCCTGTCCCACCACGTCGTCCACAGACGATGCCGCCACCTTGGCGATGGCCGCCACATCATCGAGAAGTGCCAGAAGTCCGCTCATGCCGTTCCCTCTCTGCCTCGCGCGGAAGATAGCGCGAGGGGCGGCCAGTACCACCTGAAATCGCCCCGCGCCATGGCGACCGGGCGAAGGGGCGCCGAATTGCCCAGCCATTCCCGCCGCTTGGCCAGCCGCGCTGGCCTTGGGATGCATAACACCCTTGCAGGCGCCGCGCCTGTACCTTCGCCGGATCAGGGCCTATTCCGACGCCGGGGAGGGCAGCAACGGAGGCCCGAGATGCCGGACCAAACGCCCGAGGGAATGGAACTGACCCTCAGAACCCTGGCCATGCCGGCCGACACCAATGCCGCCGGCGACATCTTCGGCGGCTGGGTCATGTCCCAGATGGACCTGGCCGCGGCGATCCGCGCCAACGAGCGCAGCAATGGCCGCACCGTGACCATCGCCGCCGATCAGATCGTGTTCAAGAAGCCGGTGAAGGTGGGCGATACCCTGTGCGTCTACACCGCCGTCGATCACGTGGGCCGTACCTCCATGGTGATCCGGATCGAGGTCTGGGCCCGCCGCGCCTATGCCGCCGTGCGCGAGCATGTGACCGAGGCGAAATTCACCATGGTTGCCGTCGACGAAGCCGGCAAGTCGCGCCCCGTCGACCCGGCCTGAAGCCCAACGGGGTCCGGTCGGGGAGTCGCTACATCTGCCGCGCCGGCACGCCCGCGACCTTGGCCCCCGGGGCCACGTCGCGGGTCACCACGGCCCCGGCGGCCACGATGGCCCCGTCGCCGATGGTCACGCCGCCCAGCACGATGGCCCCGGCGCCGATCCAGACATCCGCGCCCAGGGTGATCGGCCAGGCGATCTCCTGCCCCTCGCCGCGCAGTTTCGGGTCGTGGTGGTGTTCGGGGCACAGCAGTTTCGCCTGCGGGCCCAGCATGGTGCGATCCCCGATGCGCACCGGCGCGCAATCCAGCACCACGCAGCCGCTGTTCATGTAGACGTCCTCGCCCAGCGACAGGTTGAACCCATAGGCACAGTGGAACGGCGCCTCCAGAAAGGCGCTGCCCGCGTCGCCCAGCAGGGCCCGCAGCTCCGGCGCCATGGCGCCGCGCGCCTCCGGGTCCATGGTGTTATGCGCCCAACAGGCCCGCCGTGCAGGGGCGCGCAGGGCGTCGATCTCCGGGTCCATGCCGTCGTACCAGGTGCCGCCGGCGCGGAACTTCTCCAGCTCGCTGCGCCCGTCCTGGCTGATGCCGTCCCCGCTCATGACGCCTCCGCGAAGAGGGCGGCCAGACGCGCGGCCTCTTCCTCGGTGCCGAAGGGCGTGTTCACCACGAACATCCCCGATCCGACCATGCCGTGCCCCTCGCGCACGGGCGGGAAGCCCACCTCGCTGCGCAGGACCTTGGGCAGATCCAGCGCCTCCAGCGCGCGCAGCATGGGGGCATGGCGACCGTCGCGCAGGATGGGATACCAGATCACAAGAACGCCGACGTTCCAGGCCCGGTGCAGTTTCTTCACCACGTCGGGGATGCGGACATATTCCGCCTTCACCTCATAGGAGGGGTCGATCATCAGCAGGCCCCGGCGCGGCTCCGGCGGACACAGCGACATGGCCATCTCATAGCCGTCCTGCAGGTGCACCTTCGCCCGGCGCCCCATGGCGGCCTGAAGGGCGGCGCCCTCCTGCGGGTGCAACTCGGCCAGATGCAGGGAATCACCCTCGCGCAGCATCTCTGCGGCGATCAGCGGCGAGCCGGGATAGGCCGTACCCCCATGATCGGCCCGGACCCGCGTCAGCACCTTCACGAAGGGGTGATCGGGCGGCAGGCGGCCCGCCAGCGCGCCGACGCCCGCCGCGGCCTCCCCGGTCCTCAGCGCCTCGGCGCTGGACAGGTCGTAAAGGGCCCGCCCCGAATGAGTTTCGAGGTATGTCAGGGGCTTGGGCTTCTCCGTCAGCCGCTCCAGCATGGTCGCCAGCAAGGCGTGCTTGTGCAGATCGGCGGGGTTCCCGGCGTGGTAGATATGTTGGTACGACAGCATGACCCCGGATACGACGCCCGCGCGCCCCGGGCAATCCCTGCCGCTTGCCCCGTCCCAAGGGCGATCACAGGGTCAGCAGATCAGGGTGTTCACGGCAAAATGGCGCTTATTCGGGCAGGGGCGCCCCTTTCCACGCGCGGCGCCTCTGAATATAAGGGCGAACGGACAGGACGCCGCCGGGGGCGCGGCGCCTGCGGGGTTACCACTATCGGGACACGACATGGCAATATTTGACAAGATGCCGGGGCTCTTCTCCTCGGACATGGCGATTGACCTCGGCACGGCGAACACGCTGGTCTACGTGAAAGGTCGCGGCGTGATCCTGTCGGAACCGTCGGTCGTGGCCTACCACGTCAAGGACGGCGTGAAGAAGGTGCTGGCCGTGGGCGAGGACGCCAAGCTGATGCTTGGCCGGACGCCGGGCAGCATCGAGGCCATCCGCCCGATGCGCGAAGGCGTGATCGCTGACTTCGACGTGGCCGAGGAGATGATCAAGCACTTCATTCGCAAGGTGCACAAACGCTCGACCTTCTCGAAGCCGAAGATCATCGTCTGCGTCCCGCATGGTGCCACCCCGGTCGAGAAACGCGCGATCCGCCAGTCGGTCCTCAGCGCCGGCGCCCGCCGCGCGGGGCTGATCGCCGAACCCATCGCGGCGGCCATCGGGGCCGGCATGCCGATCACCGATCCGACCGGCAACATGGTCGTCGACATCGGCGGCGGCACCACCGAGGTAGCCGTGCTGTCCCTGGGCGATATCGTCTATGCCCGCTCCGTCCGCGTCGGCGGTGACCGCATGGACGAGGCGATCATCAGCTACCTGCGCCGCCAGCAGAACCTGCTGATAGGCGAATCGACCGCCGAACGCATCAAGACCTCCATCGGTACGGCCCGCATGCCCGACGACGGGCGCGGTGCCTCGATGCAGGTACGTGGCCGCGACCTGCTGAACGGCGTGCCCAAGGAAACCGAGATCACCCAGGCCCAGGTGGCCGAGGCGCTGGCCGAACCCGTCCAGCAGATCTGCGAAGCGGTGATGACCGCGCTGGAGGCCACGCCCCCGGACCTGGCCGCCGACATCGTCGACCGCGGCGTCATGCTGACCGGCGGCGGCGCCCTTCTGGGCGACCTGGACCTGGCGCTGCGCGAGCAGACGGGCCTGGGCGTGTCCATCGCTGACGAAAGCTTGAACTGCGTGGCGCTTGGTACCGGCAAGGCGCTGGAGTATGAAAAGCAACTCCGCCACGCGATTGACTACGACAGCTGAGCACCCGAAGCTGAGGACCTGACAACGGGCCTCGCACGGGCCGTTTCCCTGTCTTTCTGGGGGTCCACATGGCCAAGGACAGACCACAGGACGAGGATTACATCACCCCGCTCCGGCGGCTGATCCTGTCCGTGATCGTGCTGCTGCTGATCGGGATCTTCCTGGTCTGGCGCATCGACAGCCCGCGCGTGGAACGGTTCCGCGCCGAGGTGATCGACCGCGTCGTGCCCTCGATGGACTGGGCCATGGCGCCGGTGACCGGGGCGGTGAACCTGATCCGCGATTTCCAGAGCTACCAGCGCATCGTCGAGCAGAACAACGAGCTGCGCCGCGAGTTGCAGCAGATGAAGGCCTGGAAAGAGGCCGCCCTGCAGCTGGAACAGGAAAACGCCCGCCTGCTGGACCTGAACAACGTGCAGCTGGATCCGCGGCTGACCTATATCACCGGCGTGGTGATGGCCGATTCAGGCTCGCCCTACCGGCAATCGGTGCTGCTGAACATCGGCGCGCGCGACGGCATCGTCGACGGCTGGGCGGCGATGGACGGGATCGGCCTGGTCGGCCGGATTTCCGGCGTCGGCGACAAGATCAGCCGGGTGATCCTGCTGACCGATACCTCCTCGCGCATGCCCGTCACCATCCAGCCTTCGGGCCAGACCGCCATGGTCATGGGTGACAACACCGCCGCCCCGGCGCTGGATTTCATCGAGGACAACGACCTGGTGCGCCCCGGCGACCGGGTGGTCAGCTCGGGCGACGGCGGGGTCTTCCCGGCGGGTCTGCTGGTCGGCCAGGTGGCCGAGGACAAGGCAGGCCGCCTGCGGGTGCGCCTGGCCGCCGATTACGAGCGGCTGGAGTTCCTGCGCGTGCTGCGTCACCTGGGCACCGAACACCTGACCCAGCCCGGCGGCATGATCCTGCCCGGCGGCAGTGCCGCCCTGCCCCCCGTGCCCGCCCCGGGCCAGGAGGGCGCGCCCGACGCCGGCACCGCCCAGCCCGAAACCCTGCCCCTGGCCGCGGGAGGGTTGGATGGCTGACGCGATCCGCGCCTCCGCCCCCCGCCAGTGGGCCCTGCGCGTTGCCTATGCGGCGCTCTGTCTTGCGCTGATCATGTTCGCCCTGCTGCCGCTGGAAACCGTGCCGCGCCTCTGGGCCGGACCGGACCTGTTGCTGGGGCTGACGCTGGTCTGGTCGCTGCGCCGCCCGGAACTGGCGCCGCTGCCGCTGATCGCGGCGATCTTCCTGCTGTCGGACCTGCTGCAAATGCGTCCGCCGGGGCTGATGGCCGCCATCGCCACCTATGTGATCTACCGCACGCAACGCCGCGCGCGCCCCATGCGCGACCGTTCCTTCCTGGCCGAATGGATGACCGCCAGCATCGCCGCCGCGCTGGTCCTGCTGGGCTACTGGCTGGCGCTCGGCCTGTTCTTCCTCGACAAGCCGCCGGTGCCGGTGGTGCTGACACAGCTTGTCATGACCGCCCTCTTCTATCCCGTCCTCGCCGCCTTCTCCTCGGCCGTCTTCGGCCTGCGTCGCGCGGCCCTGGGCGAGGTCGACAGCCTTGGACACCGGATATGAGAAGCCACCGCAACGCCCGCGATCAACAGGCCTCCGGCCGCCGCCTGACCCGCCGCGCCGCCCTTCTTGGGGGCGCGCAGCTGAGCTTCATGGGTCTGCTGGGTTGGCGCATGCGCCACCTGCAGGTGGACCAGGCCGATGAATTCCGCATGCTGGCCGAGGAAAACCGGATCAACATCCGCCTGATCCCGCCGTCGCGCGGCGAGATCTTCGACCGCAACGGCGCGGCCATCGCCAGCAACGAACCCGCCTACCGCATCACCATCGTGCGCGAGGACGCGGGCGACGTGGACGCGGTGCTGACCCGCCTGTCGCAGCTGATCGACCTGGACCCGGCCGACATCGAACGCGCCAAGGCGGAGATGGACCGCTCCGCCCCCTTCCTGCCGATCACCCTGGCCGAGCGTGTCAGCTGGGAAGACGTCAGCAAGATCGCCGTGAACACCCCCGCCCTGCCCGGCATCACGCCGGACGTGGGCCTGTCGCGCTTCTACCCGCTGGCGAAGGATTTCGCCCATGTCGTCGGCTACGTTGGGCCCGTCTCCGACTACGACCTGTCGAAGATCGAGGACCCGGACCAGCTGCTGCGCATCCCGCGGTTCCAGATCGGCAAGGTCGGGCTGGAGGCCCGGATGGAGGACGACCTGCGCGGGTCCGCCGGCACCCGCCGGGTGGAGGTCAACGCCGTGGGCCGCGTCATGCGGGAACTGGACCGCCAGGAGGGACAGCCGGGCGCGAACCTGCAGCTGACGACCGACGTGATGCTGCAGAACTACGTGCAGGCCCGCCTGGGCGACGAAAGCGCCGCGGCGGTGGTGATCGACACCACCAACGGCGACCTGCTGGCCGTGGGCTCGGCGCCCAGCTTCGACCCGAACCTCTTCGTGCGCGGCATTTCGGTCAGCGACTACCGCGCCCTGACGCAGAACAACCACCGCCCGCTGGCGGCGAAGTCGGTGCAGGGGATCTACCCGCCCGGCTCGACCTTCAAGATGGTGGTCGCGCTTGCCGGCCTCGACGAGGGGCTGATCACGCCGGAGGAAACCTTCTGGTGCGGCGGCTACCTGGAAGTGGCGAACCGCCGCTTCCACTGCTGGAAGCGCGGCGGGCATGGCCACGTCAACATGGCGCAATCCCTGCGCGAAAGTTGCGACGTCTACTATTACGAGCTGGCCAGCCGCATCGGCATCGAGAAGGTGTCGGCCATGGCTAACCGCCTCGGGCTCGGCATCCGCCACGACTTGCCGCTTTCGGCGGTGGCGGCGGGCCTGGCGCCCACGAAGGCCTGGAAGAAGGAAGTGCGCGGCGAGGACTGGCTGATCGGCGATACCGTCAACGCCTCGATCGGCCAGGGGTTTGTCCTGGCCTCGCCGCTGCAACTGGCGGTGATGACCGCCCGCGTCGCCACCGGCCGCAGCGTCACGCCGCGGCTGATCAAGTCGATCGACGGGGTCGAACAGCCCTCCGGCTCGGGAGAGAGCCTGGGCCTGAACCCCACCCATCTGAATTATGTGCGCGACGGCATGTACGAGGTCTCCAACAGCCGCAAGGGCACCGGGTACTCCAGCCGCATCATCGCCGAGACGATGCGCATGGCGGGCAAGTCGGGCACCAGCCAGGTGCGCAACATCACCGCCGCCGAACGCGCGGCCGGCGTGACCTCCAACGACGATCTGCCCTGGGAACGGCGCGACCATGCGCTCTGGGTCGATTTCGCGCCCTTCGACGATCCCAAGATCGCCGTGGCCGTGGTGGTGGAACATGGCGGCGGCGGCTCCTCCGTCGCGGCCCCGATCGCGCGCGACATCACCCTGCAGGCGCTCTACAACGGCGATCCGCCGCTGGACGCCTACCCGGCAAAGGACCGTGACCGTATCGCCGAGCAGCAGGACCGCCTGCGCGCCCTGCGCCCCGATCTCGGCCAGGACAGCAAGAGCCGCGCATGAGCTATCTGGAATATGCCGTAAAGACGACGCCTTCGGGGCTGCGCAAGGTTCTCTACCTGAACTGGCCGCTGGTGCTGCTGCTGACGGCGGTGGCCTCGGTCGGGTTCCTCATGCTCTATTCCGTCTCGGGCGGCAGCCTGTCCCCCTGGGCGGAACCGCAGATGAAACGCTTCGGCGTGGGTCTGATCGGCATGTTCATCATCGCCATGGTGCCCGTCTGGTTCTGGCGCAATGTCTCTGGCGTGGCCTACGGGCTGTCGCTGCTGCTGCTGCTCTACGTGGAATTCTTCGGCCATGTCGGCATGGGGGCGCAGCGCTGGATCAACCTGGGGTTCATCCGCCTGCAACCCTCGGAGCTGATGAAGATCGCCCTGGTGATGTTCCTGGCCGCCTACTACGACTGGCTGCCGGTGAAGAAGGTCAGCCATCCGCTCTGGGTGCTGATCCCGGTGCTGATCATCGTGTTGCCCACCTTCCTGGTGGTGAAACAGCCCGACCTGGGCACCGCCATCCTGCTGCTGACCGGCGGCGGGGCGGTGATGTTCCTGGCCGGTGTCCACTGGGCCTATTTCGCCACCGTCATCAGCGCGGCCGTCGGCCTGGTCTGGGCGGTGTTCCAGAGCCGGGGCACCGACTGGCAGCTGATCAAGGATTACCAGTTCCGCCGCATCGACACCTTCCTCGACCCGTCGCAGGACCAGCTGGGCGCCGGCTATCACATCACCCAGTCGAAGATCGCCCTCGGCTCCGGCGGCTGGACCGGGCGGGGCTACATGCAGGGCACGCAATCACGGCTGAACTTCCTGCCGGAAAAGCACACCGACTTCATCTTCACCACCCTGGCGGAGGAATTCGGTTTCGTGGGCTCGGTCTCGCTGCTGGCGCTTTATGCCCTCATCATGGTCTTCTGCGTCGGCTCCGCGATGAACAACCAGAACCGCTATGCCTCGCTGCTGACCCTGGGCATCGCCACCACGTTCTTCCTGTTCTTCGCGGTGAACATGTCGATGGTCATGGGGCTGGCCCCGGTGGTGGGCGTGCCCCTGCCGCTGGTCAGCTACGGCGGCTCGGCCATGCTGGTGCTGATGCTGGCCTTCGGCCTGGTGCAAAGCGCACATATCCACAAGCCGCGCTAAGGGCCGCACCACCCCCGCCGACCCGGCGCAGAGCGCGCGAAATAAGGGGCCGGAGCCCCTCAAACCCCTTGCCCTGCGGGGGGGCATCGCCTATACGCCGCCTGTCCGGGGCCGGAATCGGCCAGCCGGACCTGTCCCTTGTGACCCATGGCCCCGCGTCTTCGGTGCGGCCGGTCGGGACAGAGCAAGCAAACGGCGACCTGTACCTCCGCCGGGCTGCCCCTGATCCGATCAGGGCCGGGACCCGGACGAAGAGCGGAGCTCTGGGGCGGAAATGACCTTCGCGGACCAACCGCGAGCAGATAGGAGACATGCGATGGACCTGATCGCAGAACTGGAAGCGGAGCAGATCGCTTCGCTGGGGAAGACCATCCCCGACTTCAAGGCCGGTGACACCATCCGCGTCGGCTACAAGGTGACCGAAGGCACCCGTACCCGTGTGCAGGCCTACGAAGGCGTGTGCATCAGCCGCAAGAACGGCGACGGCATTGCCGGTTCGTTCACCGTCCGCAAGATTTCCTTCGGCGAAGGCGTGGAACGTGTGTTCCCGCTCTACTCGACCAACATCGACAGCATCGAAGTCGTGCGTCGTGGCCGCGTTCGTCGTGCCAAGCTGTACTACCTGCGTTCGCGTCGCGGTAAGTCGGCTCGTATCGCCGAAGTCACCAACTACAAGCCCAAATCCAACGCCTGAGGAGCCGCGTCATGAAAAAGGATATCCATCCCGACTACCACTTCATCGACGTGAAGATGACCGACGGCACCATCGTCCAGATGCGCTCCACCTGGGGCGCCGAAGGCGAAACCCTGTCGCTCGACATCGACCCCTCGGTGCACCCCGCCTGGACCGGCGGCAACTCGCGCCTGATGGACGCCGGTGGCCGCGTGTCGAAGTTCAAGAACAAGTACTCCGGCTTGGGCTTCTAAGCTTCGCGCCATGTGATGTACGGAAGGGCTCGCCAGTGGCGGGCCCTTTTTGCATTCCAGGGGCGCGCGCCGGGCGCGACGCCCGGCCCTCTTGCCTCTGCCGGCCCCAGGTCGTAGGCCCGGATCACCATCCGCCGCAGAAGGCCCAGGCCCCTGACCCTTTCCATCCTTGCCCTGACCCTGATCGCCGGTGCCCTTCTGTGGCTGCCGCAGCTGCGCCACTGGCCCACCTGGCGGGCCATGGTCACGCCGCTGGCCTCGATCATCGGCTCGGGCTTCCTGGTGCTGGGGCCGATCCTGGCCCATGGCTTCGGTGCCTGGGCGCCGGCGATGATGGGCGTGCTGTGCCTGGCCGCCTGGGGGTTCGGCGCCGCGATCCGGGCCAATATTGCCCGCCTCGGCGACACGCCCGGCCCCGAAACCCGGATGGAACAGCTGGCCTCGGCCCTGCTTGCCTTCGCCTACGTAATCTCGGTCGCCTACTACCTGAACCTCTTCGGCAGCTTCGCGGTGCAGCTTGGCCCCTGGCAGGACCAGTGGGGCGCGCGGCTGGTGACCTCGGTCGTCTTCGTCCTGATCCTGGTGCTGGGCTATGGCCGTGGCTTCGCCATGCTGGAGCGCGCGGAGTACCTGACCGTGACCCTGAAACTGGCGATCATCGCCGGCTTGCTGGCGGGGCTGACCGTCTTCTTCGGTGGCGCGGTGCAGACCGGCGGGCTGTTCCTGCCGCAGGGCAGCGAACAGGGCTGGGGCGCGCTGACCCTGGGCTTCGGCCTGCTGGTGACGGTGCAGGGGTTCGAGACCTCGCGCTACCTGGGCGACAGCTATGACGCCGGCACGCGGATCCGCTCGATGCGGCTGGCGCAAGGCGTGGCGACGGCGATTTACGTCGTCTACGTGCTGCTGCTGGTCTACGCCCACCACGTCCCCGAAGGCGCCCTGAGCGAGACAGCAGTGATCGAGATGATGCGCGATGTCTCCCCGCTGCTGCCCTGGATGCTGATCGGCGCGGCCCTGGCGGCGCAGTTCAGCGCGGCGGTGGCCGACACCGGCGGATCGGGCGGGCTGATCGCCGAACTCAGCGGCCAGCGCATCAGCGCGCGCCAGGGCTACCTGGTGCTGTGCCTCGCTGGGCTGGCGCTGACCTGGTCGGCGGATGTGTTCCAGATCATCAGCTACGCGTCGCGGGCTTTCGCGCTGTACTACATGGTGCAGGCGGCGATCGCGGCGCGCCATGCCACCGGCGCCCGCCGGATCCTCTGGGGCGCGCTGGCCCTGCTGGCCGCCACCATTGCCCTTTTCGGCCAGCCGGTCGAGGGCTGACGCAGAGGCAGATCAGCCCGCCTGACGGCCCTCCTGCCTCTCCCTGATGCCCACATGATGCAGGTGTCGGGAAATCGGTTTTCCTTCCCAGCGAGATCTTGCCGTCCCCGCCCCCGATCCCGTATGCGGAAGGAAAGACCCCGCGGCGCCCAGGGCGGCCGCGACCCCTCTCTTCCCGGGAACGGAACGTGGCACATATCATCGTCGTCGGAAACGAAAAGGGCGGGGCGGGCAAGTCCACCGTCTCCATGCACATCGGCACCGCGCTGTCCCGGATGGGCCATCGCGTGCATGCCTTCGATTTCGACCTGCGCCAGCGCAGCTTCGCGCGCTATACCTCCAACCGCATGGCAACGCTGGACAAAGCGGGGCTGAAACTGCCCTCGCCGCTGTTCTGCGAACTTCCTGAAATCGACGCATCGACCCTGGCACCGGGCGAGAACATCTTCGACGTGCAACTGGCCCGCGCGATGGAGCTGCATGAGGCGCAGGCGGATTTCATCCTGATCGACTGCCCCGGTTCGCACACCCGCCTCAGCCAGAACGCCCATTCTCTGGCCGACACGCTGGTGACGCCGCTAAACGACAGTTTCGTCGACTTCGACCTGCTGGCCCGGATCGACAGCGAGGGGGAGAAGATCCTCGGCCCCTCCGTCTATTCCGAGATGGTCTGGGCCGCGCGCCAGCTGCGCGCCAAGGCCGGGCTGAAGCCGATCGACTGGGTCGTGCTGCGCAACCGGGTCGGTGCCCAGGCGATGACCAACAAGAAGAAGATGGAAGCGGCCATCGAACGGCTGGCCAAGCGGATCGGCTTCCGCGTCGCCCCCGGTTTCTCGGAACGAGTGATCTTCCGCGAACTGTTTCCCAAGGGGCTGACCCTGCTGGACCTGAAAGACGTGGGCGTCAGCAGCCTGAACATTTCCAACATCGCGGCGCGCCAGGAAATGCGCGACCTGATCAAGGCGCTGGATCTGCCCGGCGTGAAGGTCGATTTCTGACGCCGCGCCCCCTGCCGTCGAAAGGGACATCGACATGACCGACGCCACCCGCCCCTACCGCCTGATGGCGCTGAACAATGCCTGGTCCAATGCCCGGTTCTACCACGCCATGCGCGGCATGGGCCCGGTGGAGTTCCGCCAGAAGCGCCCCGGCTTCTTCCCCTCGCTGCGCGCCACGATGAACCATATCCTGACGGTCGACCTTTACTACATCGACGCGCTGACCGGGGGAGGCCAGGGCCGCGCCCTGCGCGACCGCGAGGAAACCCGCGATGTCGCAGAGCTGGCCGTGGCGCAGGCCGAAAGCGATGCACGCCTGACCGCCTTCTGTGAGGCGCTGACGCCGGAAATGCTGGCCGAGACCCGCGTGACCGAGCGCGAAAGCGGGCCCGTGCCGGAAAAGGTCGAGATGCTGCTCCTGCACCTCTTCCAGCACCAGATCCATCATCGCGGCCAGGCCCATGTGCAGTTGCAGACCACCGGCATCCTGCCGCCGCAGCTGGACGAGTTCTACCTGGACTACGAGCGCGCGCCCTCGGCCCGCGACTACCTGGCCTGACAGCTGGCCCGCCCGGCCTAGCCTGAGGTGCGGCCGGCCCGGCGCTGCGCCAGGTCCCTGCGCAGACCGTCCAGCAACAGCGTGACCAAGAACAGCAGCGCCGCGATGCAGACCATGCTGGGCCCCGTCGGCGTGTCGAACCACAGGGATCCCTGAAGCCCGCCCAGGGCGGACACCGCGCCGATGCCGGCCGCGGTCAGGGCCATGCCCTCGGGCGTACGGGCCAGGGGCCGCGCGGTGGCCGCCGGGATGATCATCAGCGCCGCGATCAGCAGCGAGCCCACGACCTTGATCGCCACCGCGACCACCAGCGCCAGCGCCACGGTCAGCACCAGCTGTTCACGCCGCGGATCGAGGCCCGAGGCCTGGGCCAGGTCCGGGTTCAGCGTCGCCGTCAGCAGCGCCTGCCAGCGCCAGGCCAGCAGCGCCAGCACCAGCGCGGCACCGCCCCAGATGATCGCGAGATCCCCCTTGGACACCGCCAGGATGTCGCCGAAGAGATAGGCCATCAGGTCGATCCGCACGCCGCTGAGGAAGGACACGGCGACCAGCCCGAAGGCGATGGCGGAATGGGCCAGCACCCCCAGCAGGGTATCCATGGCAAAGCCCCGCCCCGACAGGGTCGAGACCAGCGTCGCCATCAGCATCGACACCACCAGCACCCCGGCGAAGATCGACACGTCGAAGGCCAGGGCCAGGGCCACCCCCAGCATGGCCGCATGGGCCGTGGCATCGCCGAAATAGGCCATGCGGCGCCAGACCACGAGGCACCCCAGCGGACCCGCCGCCAGAGCCACCCCCAGCCCGGCCAGGGCCGCGCGTACCAGGAAATCGTCAAGCATCAGCGGGCCTCGTGGCTGTGGGTCTTCGGCGCATCGGCGTCGTGGTCATGATCGTGGGCATGGTCATGGTCGCCGTGGCTGCAGCCCTCATCGTGGTGATGGTCATGCTGGTGGCGATAGAGCGCCAGCGCGCCCTGGGTGCCGGTGCCGAACAGCGCCCGGTACTCCGGCGCGCTGGCCACGTGCTCCGGCGCACCCTCGCAGCAGACATGATGGTTCAGGCAGATAACCCGGTCGGAGGCGGCCATGACCACGTGCAATTCGTGGCTGACCATCAACACGCCACAGCCCAACTCGGTCCGCAGCTGTTCGATCAGCCGGTAGAAGGCGGCGGAGCCGGGCTGGTCCAGCCCCTGGGTCGCCTCGTCGAGGATCAGCAGGTCGGGCCGGTTCAGCAGGGCGCGGGCCAGCAGCACGCGCTGGAACTGCCCGCCCGACAGGTCCGACATCTGCCGCCCGGCCAGCCCGGCGCCGCCGGCGTGGGTCAGGGCCTCCGCCGCGGCGGCATCGCTGACCCGGCGCGGCAGCGACAGGAAGCGGCGCACGGTCATCGGCAGGGTCGGGTCGATATGTAGCTTCTGCGGCACGTAGCCGATACGCAGGCCGGGCGCATGCTCCAGCCGGCCCTGCCGCAGGGGCACGGCGCCGATGATGACCCGCATCAGCGTGGACTTGCCCGACCCGTTCGGGCCGACGATGGTGACGATCTCGCCCCGGTCGATGCGCAGGTCGACGCCGCTCAGCACCTCCTGGGCGCCAAGGCTGGCGGAGGCTCCCGTCAGGCGGACAAGGGGGCTCACGCAGCGGCGTCCCGGCAATTGGGGCAGAGCCCCTCGGCCTCGACCACGGCGCGTTCGATGACGAAGCCCAGATCGGCGGCGCTGGCGCCCAGGCGCCCCTCGCGCATGTCCAGCTCGGCCTCGGCCACGGTGTCGCAGCTGCGGCAGATCAGGAAGGCGGGTGCGTGATGTTCGCCGGGATGGGCGCAGGCGATGAAGGAATTCAGCCGCTCGATCTTGTGGGCGAAGCCGTGTTTCACCAGGAAATCCAGCGCGCGGTAGGCGACGGGCGGCTGGCTGCCCAGCCCCTCTTCGCGCAGCCGGTCCAGGATGTCGTAGGCGCCCATGGCGCGGTGCCCTTCCAGCAGCAGTTCCAGGACCCGGCGCCGCACCGGTGTGAACTGCCAGCCTTCCTCGCGGCAACGCGCATCGACAAGGGCAACCCCCTCGCGGATGCAGGCTCCGTGATCGTGACGTGCGAATCCGGTCGCTTCCATGACAGCCTCCTGTGCTCACTCCTCCTCTTGATATGTTATAGTATCTTCGCTATCAAGATGCGGTACGTTATACTATCACACACTCAAGGCAGGCAAACATGAAACTCAAGACGCTGAACGTGTCCCTGGCGGCACTGATCGCCGGCACCGGGCTGGCCGCGGCCGAGACGCCGCAGGTGGTGACCGACATCGCCCCGGTGCATTCGCTGGTGTCGATGGTCATGGGCGATCTGGGCGAGGCCGATCTGATCCTGCCGCCGGGCGCCTCGCCGCACGGCTACGCCATGCGCCCCTCCTCGGCGCGCGCCCTGCAGGACGCCGACCTGGTGTTCTGGGTGGGCGAGGCCCTGACCCCCTGGCTGGAACGCCCGCTGAGCACCCTGCCCGACCACGGCCATGTGGTCGAACTGATGGAGCTGCCGGAGGTGATTCACCTGGAATTCCGCGAAGGCGCCGACCTGCACGCGGCGCACGGGGACGCAGGCCATGACCATCATGAGGATGAGGATCATGGCCATGATGAGCACGATCACGACGATCATGGGCACGACGATCACGGGCATGACGATCACGGGCATGACCACGACGACCATGAGGATCACGATCACGGCGACGATCATGCCCAAGATGAGCATGGGCACGACGACCATGCCCATGACGATGACCACGGCCACGATGATCACGACCATGCCGCCGAAGCGGGCCATGAAGGCCATGTACACGACGGCCTGGACCCGCACGGCTGGCTCGACCCGGAAAACGCGCGCATCTGGCTGTCGGGCATCGCCGAGGCTCTGGTAGAGGCCGACCCGGAGAACGCGGCGACCTACCGCGCCAATGCCGATGCGGCCCGCGCGGCCCTGGCGGAGCAGAGCGCCCGCATCGCCGCCGATCTGGAGGCCATCGCGCCGATCCGCTTCCTCGTCTACCACGACGCCTACCAGTACTTTGAGAACCGGTTCGATCTGACCTCCTCCGGGGCCGTGTCGGACAGCGACGCCACCGCCCCCGGCGCCGCCCGCGTGGCAGAGCTGCGCGACAAGGTGACCGAGGCGGGCGTCGACTGCCTGTTCACCGAACCGCAGTTCGGCGACGGCCTGGCCAGCAGCATCTTCGAGGAAAGCGATGGCCACCTGGTGGAGATCGACCCGCTGGGCACCGAGCTGACCCCGGGCGCCGACCTCTACCCGCAGCTGCTGGACGGCATGGCCGCCAGCTTCCTCGCCTGCAAGGGCTGACACCTAGGCCGCCGCGCCCCCGCATCGGGGGCGGGCGCACAAAATGAAGCCGCCCGCAGGCGGACCCACGGACGGCTTCTCCCCCAACGGGGGCCCGGGCAGCGCGGAACTGGAAAGCGCCGGCCCGGGCTATGGGGTGGCTCAGGCCGCTTGCAGGGCCCGCGCCGTTTCCTTCTTCTTCGATTCTGCCGCCTTTTCGCTGTGCGCCTCGCCGCCCGCAGAGGCGGGGGAGACGAAGGCGTCATGCAGCAGCTTGATCGCGCGGTCCTCGGCCTCTTGCGAAACCAGGAACTGCACGTCGACGCTGCCCGGCAGATGTTGCACGGCGAGGCATTTCACCTCGCCCGCGCGCAGCGCGGTCAGGCCGCGCTCGGTCACGTCCAGCCCTTCCAGCGACCGGCCGATGGCCGACACAAGGCCCAGGCGGTTGATCTTCACGCTGGCGTTCGGGAAGGCTTCCAGCAGGTCGCGTTCGACCCGGCGGATCGTCTTCAGTGGCGCATCCAGGTAATGGGTGATCGTGTTGGCGTTGGACGCCTTGGACACGATGCGCACCTTGTGGCGCGCCAGCACCTCCAGGATCTTCTGGTCATAGCCCTTCACGCCGACCATGTCCTGTTCGAACACCTCCAGCGCCACGACGCCCAGGCCGGTGACGATGTCGACGGTCGCGGCTTCGGCCTCGGCCTCGTCGATCAGCGTGCCCGGATCCTGCGGTTCAAACGCATTGGCCACGCGCAGCGAGATGCCGGCCTTGCGCAGGATCTTCGCCGCCTTGGGGTGGATCGCCTCCATCCCGAGGTTCGACAGCTGGTCGGCCACGTCGTAGTTGGTATGGCCCAGCTTGCGCACGTTCTCGGCGCCAACCAGGTTCGGGTCGGCCGAGGACAGGTGGAATTCCTTGTGGATGATCGCCTCGCGCGCGCCGGTGATGGCGGCGATATTGGCAAAGGTCACCTCGGAATAGCCACGGTCGAACTCGCGCATCAGGCCCTCGGTGCACTGGGCATAGCCGGTGACGATGGGCAGCTCGGTCTCGAAATCGACCTGGTCGAAGCCCGCCTTGATACGCTGTTCCAGCGTCAGCTCGCTTTCGTCGCGCCAGCCGCTGAGGTCCACCAGGCGTGCGTTCACGCCGGCGCGCTGCAGCATCAGCACGGTGACGAAGGCCGAGTGGCTTTCACCCAGGCCCGACAGCAGTTCGCGGATGTCCATCATGTGGTCCGACAGCCGGAAGTGCCCGTAGGAGCACAGGCGCTGCAGGTCGAAGAGGCACGAGCGCGCGCCCTCGATCCGCTCGCGGACGAACTCGTCGGCGGCATGGATGTCGGCGGGATGGTCCAGCACGGCACCGTGCGCCTCGCGCATGGCGCCGGCCACGTCGCTCAGGGCATCCAGCCAGCCGTGCGCGTTGTCGTCGTTGGAGAACAGCGCATAGACGCCGGGCTGGCCCGACTTCTTGTGCTCCAGCAGCAGGTTGGTGATGCCACCGAAGGCCGAGACGACGAAGACCCGACCATAGGGGTTCTCAGTGTTACCGATCAGCAGGCTGTCACGCAGCTCGTGCACCTTCGACATGGAGGTGCCGCCGATCTTCTCAACAGTATGATTTGCAATAGTCACTTGGGGGTCTCCCGGCCCTTGTCTCTGGCCGAGCTCCTTGTTTGGGGGGGAAGAAAAGGGGGCCGGGGCCGCATGCCCCGGCCCGCGCCTTATGCGTCTTCCAGCGCGTAGGAGCCGTCTTCGCGGTGCACCTCGTTGCCGGTGACCGGCGGGTTGAAGCAGCAGGCCATGACCAGCTCTTCGTCGGCGACCAGCGTGTGCTTGTCATGCTCGTTCAGCGCGTACATCACGCCCGGCACGATCTCGTGGGTCTCGCCGGTGGCCAGGTCGGTGATCCGGCCCTTGCCCTTCATGCAGTAGACGCTTTCGAAGTGGTTCTTGTAGTGGAACGTATGCTCCGAACCGGCGTCCAGGAAGGTGATGTGGAACGAGAAGCCCATGCCGTCGTCGGCCAGCAGCATCCGGACCGAGGTCCAGTTGGCGTCCGACACGACGCGGTCTTTTTCGTCCTTGGTGATCTTGTTGAAGTCGCGAACAATCATGGGGGTTACTCCGCTGCGATTTGCATCTGGTTCTGTTTGGCGGCCGCTTCCAGCAGGATCTTCAGACCCTTGCGGAAGGTTTCCACCGGCGTGGTCAGGGGCGCCAGCACCTTGACGACTTCGTCATGGGCGCCCGAGGTCTCGATGATCAGGCCGTTGCGGAAGGCTTCGGCACAGATGTCGCCGGCCAGATCGCCCGATCCGACGTCGACACCCATCATCATGCCACGACCCTTGATCTTGGCACCGGGAATTTCCTTCGCCATTTCGTGCATGGCTTCGGACAGGATGGCGGCCTTGGTCTCGATTTCCTTCTGGAAGGCATCGTCGGCCCAGAACTTCTCGATCGCCACGCGGGCGGTCACGAAGGCATGGGTGTTGCCGCGGAAGGTGCCGTTGTGTTCGGCGGGCTTCCAGACGTCGTGCTGCGGGCGCACCAGCAGCGCGGCGAAGGGCAGACCCATGCCCGACAGCGACTTGGCCATCGGCACCAGGTCCGGCTCCACGTCCATCTCCTCGAAGGAGAAGAAGGTGCCGGTGCGGCCGATGCCGGCCTGAATGTCGTCGAGGATCAGCAGCGCGCCGTGCTTCTTCGCCAGGCGGCCGATGCCTTCGATCCATTCCTTGGAAGCGGCGTTCAGGCCACCTTCGCCCTGCACGGGCTCCAGGATGAAGGCCGCGGGGGCGTCGATGCCCGAGCTGGGGTTGTCCAGCATCTGCTCGATGATCGACAGGGTGTCGACATCATCGCCAAAGGCGCCTTCGTAGGGCATGCGGGTCACGCCGTGCAGGTCCATGCCGGCACCGCCACGCTTGCCTTCGTTGCCGGTCGCGGCCAGGGCGCCCAGGGTCATGCCGTGGAAGCCGTTTGTGAAGGAAATGATGTTGGTGCGGCCAGTGACCTTGCGGGCCAGCTTCATCGCCGCCTCGACGGCGTTGGTGCCCGTGGGGCCCACCATCATCACCTTGTGGTCCATGCCGCGCGGCTTCAGGATGTTTTCCTCGAAGCTTTGCAGGAAGGCCGACTTGGTCTCGGTGTACATGTCTAGGCCATGCGCGATGCCATCATTGCTGATGTGCTCGATCAGCGCCTGCTTCATGTCCGGGTCATTGTGCCCGTAGTTCAGCGAGGAGCAGCCGGCGAGGAAGTCGATGTACTCGTGCCCTTCCGCGTCGGTCATGATCGACCCGCTGGCCTTGGTGAAGACGGTGTCGAAGCTGCGGCAGTAGCTGCGCGCCTCGGACTCACGTCGTGCAAAAATCTCTTTGTCGGCTGTCGTAACAGTCGTCATGGGGGGTACCTCTGGGGGTTCGATTTGGGGGGAGTAGAGTCGAGCGCGCGGGGCTCAGGCGGCTTTAGCCGCCTCGCCCTCGTCGGAACGCAGGTCGATCGTGACCATGTGCTCGGTGTCGTGATGACCGTTGAAGTGGTCATCCTCAGTATAATGGGGCACATCCGTCAGGCTGCCACCCATGCGTTCGGTGAAACGGCGGAACAGCGCCCAGGAGGCGTCGTTGTCCTCGGTGATCGTCGTCTTGATCCGCTTCACGCCAAGCTCTTCGCGATTCACGAGATGGGACAGCATCTTGCCGCCCAGGCCCATGCCACGCGCTTTCGCGGAAACAGCCACCTGCCAGACGAACAGCGTCCCCGGCTCGGTCGGGACCATATGGCCCGAG
This sequence comes from Pseudooceanicola marinus, assembly GCF_020177265.1. Classification (GTDB taxonomy): domain Bacteria; phylum Pseudomonadota; class Alphaproteobacteria; order Rhodobacterales; family Rhodobacteraceae; genus Pseudooceanicola; species Pseudooceanicola marinus_A. Next base: position 2,599 of record NZ_JAIVMC010000004.1, on the reverse strand, counting down.
ATCCAGCCGATCACGCCCTTCTCTGCCTCCTCGGCCAGCACGCAGGTGTCCGCGAAGTGATCGCATTGCACCAGGTTGCAGTACATCGAGTTCTCGTCGAGCGGTTTGCACGCGCGCACGAGCTCCCAAATGTCGGAGCCATCCTCGGAGGTGGGCTTCCGCAGGGTCAGGTTCGTCGGTCGAAGTGTTCCAGTTCCGTCAAGCATGTGTCTCGCACTCTTTTTGCTTCGATGAACAAAATAGTGATGCTGAGAGATATTTCAACCACTCAAAGTATTTTTTGCTAAGAACCCTTATTTATAGGGACCTGTACCTTGATTTCCGGGTTGAGACAAAGAATATCGTAAAGCATGCGAAAGCGGATTGATATGGATAAGCAAAGAATTGCCTTCGCCGGCTCAGGATGCGATCCTTCGAGGACTGCAAGATTGGGGCTGACGGGTATGGACCGGACGGATGACAGCCTGATCGCGCTGCGGAGGATCCTGCGCGCGACAGAGCTTTTCGGCAAGGAATTGGCGCAGGCGGCGGGTTTGTCGCCCGTACAGTTCCGCGTGATGCAACTGGTGGCCGAGAAGGGCCTGACCACGCCGAAGGCGTTGTCGGTCCAGATGGGCGTGACCCAGGGCACGATCACGGCCCTGCTGGACAAGCTGCAGAAGCAGGGGATGCTGACGCGCGAACGGTCCGAGGTGGACCGCCGGCAGATGAACATCGCCGTGACCGAGCGCGGACGCGAGACTCTGGCCAATGCCCCCGACCCGCTTCAGCAGCGCTACGTGAGAAAGTTCGAATCGTTGAAGGACTGGGAACAGGCCCAGCTGGTCGCCTCGCTGGAACGCGTGGCGTCGATGCTGGATGCCGAGGACCTGGATGCCTCGCCGGTTCTGGATACCGGCGATTTCAAGGGTCGTCCCTCCTGAGGCGGCCGGACGTGCGCAGCGGGCCCCCGCTGCGCAGATGCGCCCCGATTAGCGCAGCGGAACACTGACCCGGAACTGGACGGTTTCCATCCCGGGATTCGTCCCCGAGATCTCGGCGTTCGACCGGTGGTCGTAGACCAGGCCATAGCGCCAGCCGTTCCGCGCCTCGAAGCCCACTTCGATGCCGGACCGGAATTCTACCACATGACCCAGATCGGGCCCGTCGCCCTGCGCATAGAGGCCCGGCATCAGCGAAAGCTGCAGGTACAGCTGGTCCAGCTCTGCCGTCCAGGACGCACCCAGGCCGACCCAGGCATCTCCCTCGTCGGTCACCGACAGGCCGAAGCTGGGTTGGAAGGGGCCATAGCTGGTCCCGAAATCATATTTCATGAAGATCTCGTTCGAGATCTGGTCTTCCTGGAACCAGACATTGCCCGCACTGAACGACAGGCGTTGCTCGGCCGGCGACTCGGCCAGACAGCCGGTGGTGCCGCAATGGCTTATCCCCATGTCGGTCAGGCCCGCGGCCAGAAACAAGACAGCTAGTGCTCCGTCCATTCCACTTCACTCCTCTACCTGCCCCGGTCCTAGCCTACGGCGCCGTTGGTGTCATCCGTTGTCCGCCCAACTCAGAACAAATCGCGCAGCGACGGGTCTAGGAGAATACGAAAATCATGCGCCCGCACAGCTGGTACGCTGAACAGGTGGGTGTGACCCTTGGTCTTGCGCGCGCCCTCCAGCACGGCTCGCGCCCGATCTGCGGCCTGCGAGGACGGCACATCCTCCGCCGCGGCGAAGCGCGTGGCGATCTTCTGACGGATCTCCTCTCCCTTGCGCCAGCCGCGCAGGAAGCTGCCCTTCGTTCGCTCGCTGCCCACTGTGGCCTCCTCCGCAATGCGCAGCCGCTCCTCGCGTCGCTGCAACTGCTCCTCCGTGTTAAGGAACCGCAAATGCAGCAACGCAAGCTGCGGGCGCAAATCAAAGCGTCCCTTGCACCCATGTCCACCGGCCGACAGCCGCGCCGGCGCGGTCAGCAGGCACGGCTTTGAATATGTTGCACTGAGAAGGCCGCGGGGACACTGGTCGAGAATGGGGCGTGACAAGTCGAGAGGGGTCTCGTCTTCCGGGACAATCTCGTAGCCAGCGGGAGCGGTGACCGGGCCCAGGTCTGCCTGCTGCAGATGCGCGGCGAGGCTTTCGCCCGGCTTGAGGGAGAGGATCAGCTCGTCGACGTCGCCGACAATCACGCGGTCGTAGTAACGAGTGAGCCCCGACGCCCAGTCGGAGAGCATGTCCCAGCGGGTCTCATCGAACCGCTCGTCCGGGGGATCGCGGGGAATGGCGATGACATTGCAGCCGCTGGCGATCTCCGCCACCTCCGGCGCACCTCCATGGCTGATGACATAGAGCGCGTCACGCCCGAAAAGCGCGCCGTAGTAGCGGACCCAGAGATCGAGGAAGAAGTGATCCTTCCACACCATGGTAACGCAGGCGGTTCTCATCGCTGTCCCTCGTATCAACCGCACCAGTGGTACAGAGCGGCCTTTCCCCTGGCAACCGCGGGTAGCTCCCGGCGTTCTGGGGGCCGGAGGCTCGGTGCTGGCTGCGGGTCCGTGCGCGCGCCGCTGGCTTTTGCCCGATCGCGTGCGGCTCGGTCGGGGTCTGGGGTAGGCTGG
>NZ_JAIVMC010000003.1 GCF_020177265.1 Pseudooceanicola marinus | reverse complement strand
AAACGCCGCAATCGGATCGAGATCATGTTCGGCAGGCTGAAGGATTGGCGGCGTGTGGCGACCCGATACGACAGATGCCCGAAAGTCTTCCTGTCAGCCATCGCCCTCGCAGCCCTCGTCATCTGCTGGCTATGAGTCCTGACCCTAATGCCGAGGATTTTTGAGGGGAGCAGATCAGTTCCACCACACTCTGTAGTAGGACTGCGTCATTGCCCACGGATATCAGGACCCGGTTTTCCTTGGTTGCCGCGGCAAGCGACCCGCGATGCGCAGGGCATTCCGCTCGATCATCTCCGCCGCCTCACCAACATATCCGTCCGAGGCGCCCGGGATCGAGGCCACGTCATGCTTTACGCCCACCCGTGCCGCGACCATCCGGTCCACGAGCTCCTGGACCCGATCCTGCACATCGGCAGGGCGAAACCCTGACGTCCTGGCGATCATCTCCCAGTGGCGAGCCGCCATCTCCCCCGGCTTCCTGCGCTTGCCGGCAAGATGCTGGGCATATTTCTGGACGACAGCTGGCCAGCCCAGGACCGTCGAGACGTCATAGAGCGGGCTCAGGCGCGGCCCCTCCCGGAGCGGCAACAGCAGTGAGTAGTTCTTCGCGTGCGCATCGGTGTTCGCAACCAGGATGTTGAAGATCACCTGGTCCAGGAGATCCAGCGCACTGCGCGGCCCAAGCCGCCGTCCCGTGTCGAGGATCTCCTGCAGGGACAGGCCCCGCACCGTCCCGTGCTCGTACTTCCGACCCGGCGGCAGGCTGTTGGCCTGTGCGAAATCCTCCTGGTGTATCCGCTGGATACCCCCGTATCGCGTGACACGGCGATCGTAGCGCAGCACGCAGATGGCCGCGCGCTTCGCGGTTGCGACGATGCTTGCCTCCGCGGCTCGCAGACCGATCGCCCCGGCCAGCCGCAGGCAGTAGACCTCGTTCTCCGTGATGCCGGGCAGGCGCGGATTGTCGGGCTTGAGGATGATCGTGGACGGGGCGCCTGCCAGCGGCAGGGCCAGCTGGTCTCCCTTCTCCGGCAAGCGCAGAACCGGACACCCCTCCGAATCCAGAACCGCCAGGGCGGTCTTCTTCTGGCCACCGGCGAGGGACAGCCTGATGCCCTCTTCTCCGGCGAGGAACGGCCTGTGCTCGAGATCCTCGAAGTGCTTCTCCAGCGCCTCATCCGGATCCCCGGTGTCGTAGAACTCCGTCAGGGGCACATATCGCCAGGCCGCCGGGTCACTCGGCTCCCCGAAGGACAGGGCGCCGGCCGTATCTCCGCCAATCTCGGACAGCAGGCCGAGCACATCCGCCCGCGACCGCCCCAGGGAGCGGGTCAGCACATCAAGCTGTTCTTCCTCGGGTAGGAGGTTGGCAAGCCAGGGAGATATGACGTGTGACGGGTAGATGTCATCGCCCAGGGGCATGCTGAGCGAGATCGGAAAGGCGCCCGGGGTGGCTTGCCAGTCCGGATCGTAGGAAAACCCCAAGCTGCCGTCCGCCCCGACAGAGACCCGGCCGACCTGCAACCGGGAAAAGTAGACGTCGCCCGCGCTCACTCGAACTCACTTAGGTCATAGCCCCCGGCAGAGCTTTCCTGAGGCCGTGGCGTCGCCGCGCCCCCGAAGAACGACCGAACGTTCGTGTTCAGGGACTTCGCGATCTTATCGAGCGTGCTCAGGCGCGGGTCGCGCTTGCCGGTCTCGATCAGCGACAGAGCCGAGATGGAAATGCCCGACAGGCGCGCAAGCTCCTGCAGGTTCAACCCGCTGTCCTGGCGCGTCCGGCGGATCGCAGATCCCACCTGAACGAGCACCTCTGTCTCTGACTGCTGAGCCATCACGCCACCTTTATCGAATTAGGTAAAGTATAGGTCGCGAAGACCAAAAACTCAAGAGATTTTCCCTTAAAGATAAAAACCTCCTGAAAGCTGGACTAACACGCAGAATTTACCCATTAAGGTAAAATACCAGTATCAGTCATCCCGCCCGGCGCCATCTCAAAAGCCTGAATTCTTGGAATGCACTTAGTAAAGCCATGCGATCAAACGGGCCGCACAAGCAAGCCGTCTCCCGCCTGCTATCGCACGACGAATTGGTCGAGCTACGATGCCCGCTGCGGAAGCGGGGCATTCCTGATCTGGGTCAATACGAACGTGATCTGGCTTGCGCCGCATGGGTTGACCGGTTCCTGGCCTTGTAGGACGAAGGTGTCCGCCTGCTCTTCCAGAAAAGACAAATCTCTGAATTAAAAATATTAGTTCCTTTTCTGGGCCCGCACGATAGCGTCTTCAACTCCTCTCGTTTCGTTGACAACGTCATTGGAACGGGGAACGCTTACAGAAGCTGTCGCCGATGTCGGGGAGACAAATGTCCTACAGCATTGCCGCCAACCTACTTCGCATCGCCGACATGGCCACAGCGCGTTTCGAGGGCGTTTCACTTCATGATATCAACGAGGAATCCGGATGCGACCGTCGCACAGCGCAACGGATGCCCCGAGCGTTGGAAGCCGCGTTCCCTCAAGCCGAAGTGGCGGATGCCCCGGATCGCCGTCGACGGTGGCGCCTACCCCGCACAGCCCCACGCTGGCTGCAGGCCCGAGGCATCCGCGAAAGCGAATTAGCCGCACCGGACATGGCTGCGCGGCGGGCAGTGCGCGACGGGGCGCTCACCCTGCGCTTCAACGCGTCGTGCTCCATGGAAGTGATTTGGCATCTGTATCAAAGGGGCGACCAAGTCGAGCTTCTATCCCCGCCCCAGGTGCAGGAGGTGGTCGCGGCGCATCGTCGCCCCGATTTCCCCGCTCTGCCCTAACCCTGTCAGCTTTGCCACCCCACGGCGTCACGGTGGCGGAATCGTTTTAGCTCTTCAAGAAGGGTCATTATGCGCATCGATCCCCTGATAACCCGCTCTCCGGCGACCGGTGCTTCGCGCCCCGTCACCGAGGATCTGTTGGCAGAGGTCTATCTGGCACCGCGGTGGCCGGAGCTGAACCTCGGTGACCGCCTTGGCTCGGGAGTACCTTGGTCTGACAGTGTTATCTTTACCCCCGCTGAGACCGCCCAAACCGTCGAGACGGGCCTGCTTGCACTTGCCAAGGCCACCCCGTCCCTCGATCCCGCCAACGTCGTGCTCGAAAACCTGCCCGAAGGACGCGCCCGATCACCTGTAACCGCCTTGCACGATCTTTGGCGGGCCCTCGATTCTTTGGTCAGTTCTTTGAATACCTGGTGCCATGTTTTGCAGAGCCGGATCGAAAGCGCACTGGAACCCCTGCGCCCGCATCACGGTCACTCAGAGCGACCTTCACCGCATGCCAAGGCCACCGATGGCAGCGCAATGCGGCATTTGCAGGATCATTGCGAAAAAGGCTCTGATCCGGTCGCGCCAGCTGCTTCTATTGCCTGCTATGGACTGCGCGACCCAAACGAGGAGGCAGGGTTCGCAGCAGCCCAAGCACAGGCGATTCCGGACGAGGGGCGCGTGGATAACCCGGGAGAAATCGGTCTCCTGGTCCCGGATAGCTCCGCCTACCCAATGGCTCTGCGCGAGGCCTGCCCCGACCCAGACGCGCGCTTTGCAAGCTACCGGTCGCAGCTGCACGCCTACGCCGCCATGGTCCGAGCCAAATGGCCCGACAAGCCGTTGAACGGAATAGCCATATATTGGATGAGCGAAGGCAATCTGAGCCTTTCGGAAACACTGATCAAGGAGGCCGTCTGATGTCGTTTCTCGCGTGGATCGACTTCGACCAGGCCGACCGGGATCGCGCCCGCCGGATCATGGACCTGTTCGGCCAGGAGGACAGCCGTGACGAGCTGGGGCTCGGCTCGGTGCGTGACGCATTGTCTGACCTTATGTTTCCGGGAACGTCCACGATCCAGACACGGTTGCGCTACATGCTCTTCGTTCCTTGGATCTACCAGATGGCAGGGGCGCACAGAGGCACGGCGGCCGCGAGACGCGAGCTTGCTCGCGCGCTTGAAATCCGTCTTATCGAGGCACTCGTCCGCGGTGGCGAAACACAGAACGTCATCGGCAGCGCGGCGCGAGAAAAGCTCAAGCGTATGCCGAGCGACGTCTACTGGGCCGGTCTGCTGACCCTGGGCATCCGTCGTTTCCAGGGCAGCCGGGGTGCATGCCTCGAGGCAACGCCGGGCGATGCCGTAGCGCTGTGGGCCGCCGGTCTGCCGCCTGTTCCCGAGGATTTCCTTTCCGCGCCGGATAGCTCGGCACACTTCAAGCCGACCTCGGAAGAAGCAGGGTTCCTGCGCGATCGCCTTGCCCAGGAAGCGCCACACAGTCTGTTCACGCTTCTGTCCCGCCAGAAAAGCGCGGCCGATTGCGACATGATCTGGCAACATCCTGCGCGAGCAGAGTGGCCCCGGGACATTAAGGCAATTGTCGATCATGCCGAGCGGCTCTCGCGCCTGATGCATGGAGCCTCCCTGCTCTACAATCTCATGCTGTCGGAAAAGGCGGCAGACATGCAGACCGCGGAAGGCACTGCCTGGCACGAGCGGGTTGCAGCATATTCCGAGCGCCTTGATGCGTGGAAAGAGGAGACCCCCGAGGAGTTATTTTACGACTGGGATCTGACCGATCTCTGGGTCCGCTCGCAGGGGACCATTCATGACGTCAAACCGCACAGCCGCCGGTTCATCGAGACGTGGCGCGATCTCGTTCTGGACAGCAAAAGTGATGTCAGGGGGCACAGTGCGGCGCGCGCCCTCGTCCGGGACCGGGAGAGCCGTCTCAAGGGACCGAAGTCGCGGTTTCGCAATGACGGCGCCTTGATGCGCTGGCGCGGCGCCTCGGGGACCAGCCCGCTGAATTTCCGCTGGAAGCCCGTCGTCTCGAACCACGTCCGGGATTTGGTCAATGCAGGATAACGCCGCCCTCGATCCGGAAAATCGCGCGCTATATGCCGAGATCCTGCGCGCGCCGGCAGGATACGACCTCGACGCAGCAGTGGCGACAACCTACACGCTGGACTTCGAGACAGCGCTCGTCGTGCCTGCGACCCTTGCCTTTCACGCGGCCGAAAATCGGCAGGAGACGCTCGATACACCGCTGGCCCTCCTTGAAGGCCTGGAACGCCTGTCCGCGCGGATCGCCATTTTCTGCGAGGCCGGCCGCATCAAGGCCGTGCCGAAAGGCGACAACTGGCACCTGACGGCGCTTCTTGAAGACACCGTGACCGAAGTTGCCGCACCACGCGGCGGCGCCTTTCACCCGAAGCTCTGGCTTCTGCGTTTTGCTCCAATCGGGGGACATGGGCAATCGCGCCTCAGGCTGGCGCTGCTGTCGCGCAACCTGACGACGGATGCCTCCTGGGATCTGTCGTTGTCTCTGGATGGCCGGATCGCCGACACGCGCCACGAACAGAACGCGCCTCTGGTCGATCTGATCGCGGCACTGCCCGGTCTTGCCGTCGGCAGACCTGCCCCCGATCACGTGGCGAAAATGGTCGCGTCACTCGTCGATGATCTTGCCTGCGCCGAATGGGAGCATCCCGAGCATGTTCGCAAGATCGGTTTTGCCGTGAACGGGCTGACAGATCGGGTTTGGAGGCCGCAGGTCGGACGCAGGCTCGGGGTCATCTCGCCCTTCGTGACTGACGGGGCTCTCAGGACCCTGTGCCAGGCCGTCGCTCCAGAAAACGCCTGCCTTCTCAGCCGGGCGGAGGAACTGGCCCTGCTCGAGCCCGAGACGCTGTCCCTGTTCGGAAACCTGTTCGTTCTGGATGAAATGGCCGAGACAGAGGACGGCGAGGAAAGCGAGCAATCGTCCCCGGGGCCGGTCCCCGCCCGCGGACTGCATGCCAAGGCCTTCATTACGGAACGCTATTCAAGCACCGAAATCACCATGGGCTCGGGCAATGCCACGTCGCCTGCTCTGCTCAGCGGCGAAAACGTTGAGGTTTTTGCCACCCTGTCCGGATACAGCAAGCACCTTGGCACGGTCGAGGACCAGATGTCGCCGGAGCGCCTTGGTCGCTTCCTGCGGACCTATGTCCCATACACGCCGGACGATACAGAAAAGGAAGACGCCGCCGAAAAGCGCCTCGAGCAATTTCGCCGGTTGCTGGCCAGCACGTCGCTGACCCTGCGCTGCGAGGAGTGCGAGAACAGTCAAATCCTCCTGCACCTGTCGGCGGAGACGGAAGTGGCAATCCCCGAAGGAATTGGTTTGCGCCTCTGGCCCATTGTCGCCGGAGCAGACCATGGCACCAATATTACCTCATTGAATGAACAGGAGCGCCCTCTGGCGCGATTGCCGCTCAGGGACGTGACGCGCTGGATCGGCGTCCGGCTAAGCGATAAGGAAAGCGGACTGGAACAGGATTTCACCCTTGGCGCTTCGTTGGTCGATCTTCCCGAGGCGCGGACGTCCGAGATCCTGCGTGCCTTGATCGAGAACCGGGACGCATTCCTGCGCTACATCCGGCTCCTGCTGGGCGACGTATCCGAAGCCGCAAAAGCGCTGTTTGCCGCCGGTCAGGGCGGCGACCTGTCGGGCGTGTTCGGCACAGGCCAGGAGTCGCCGATCCTCGAGGACATGGTGCGCGCGCTGTCCGGCGACGGTCGCCAGCTGCGTGACATCGAACGACTGGTGTCGCGTCTGCGCGATCCCGACACGGACCGCTGCGAGGTCATCCCCGAAGAGTTCCTCCAGCTCTGGGAGACTTTTCGCGCGGTCATGCCGGAGGACAACCGCCATGACTGACCGCTTCAGCGCCGATGATGCGCTGCGCCCGCTGAAGGCGTTCCAGCGCAAGACAGTCGACTATGTCGCAAAACGTTTGCTGACCGATCCCGACGCGGTTCGCCACTTCCTGGTCGCCGACGAGGTCGGCCTTGGCAAGACCATGGTCGCGCGCGGCGTCATCGCGCGCACCATCGAAGCGCTTCAGGACAGCGTTCCGCGGATCGACATCGTCTACATCTGTTCCAACGGAGCCATCGCGAAACAGAATGTCGCCCGTCTGAATGTCATGGGCGGCGAACGCACGCGGGTTCTACCGACACGCCTGACCATGCTCTGCTTGGAATTGTCCAAGTCCGGGGGCATCAAGCACGAAGGCGTTAACTTCTTCAGCCTGACACCCGGGACCTCGCTGGATCTGAAACAGGGTGGCGGCAGGCAGGAAGAACGCGCCCTGATCTACAGGCTGATCCGAAGCCGGTTCGAAAAGCCGGATCAACTGACACTCAGGAAGATGTTCATGCGGCCGGCCGGACCCAAGGGGTGGAGGTCCACGCAGAAGTGGGTCAACCAGCAGGACATCGAGAAGTCTATTGCAAGACGTTTCCGAGGAGCGCTGGACAGAGAGCCGGAGGTGCTCGAACATCTGGTAGAGTTGATAGGCCGGTTTCGCATGCATGGTGACTCCGACAAGGAGGTGCGGCAAGCAATCGATCGATGCGTGATGACGCTACGCACGATCCTGGCCCGGGAAAGCGCAGAGGCACTGGAACCGGATCTGATCGTTTTGGACGAGTTCCAGAGGTTCACGGAGCTTCTGCATGGCAAAGGCGAGGCCGCCGACCTGGCCCGCAAACTGTTCGATGCCGTTGATCCCGATGGAAACCAGTCGAAAGTCCTGCTGCTCTCTGCGACCCCCTACAGGATGTTGTCCCTGCGTGACGACGAGGCGGATGCAGGCGATCACTACCGTGAGTTCCTCGACGTCCTGAGTTTTCTTTTCGGAGAACGTGGCCCTTCGGTGCGTGAAGAGCTTGAAGGCGAGATGCGTCGCTACCGTCTTGCCATGCAAGGACTGCCAGGCAGCTTCGATGACGCCCGCAAAATCAAGTCCGACCTCGAAGGCACTTTGCGCAGCGTCATCGCCCGAACGGAACGTGTCTCCGAGACAGCCGAGCGGGACGCCATGATGCGGGACGTGGATGTTCCGGTCACCGTGGAACCCGCCGACCTGATCGAAGCCCGCGCAGTCGCGCGAGTAGCGGCTGCCGCCGATGCGCCCGGCACTGTGGAATACTGGAAATCGGCCCCATATCTTTTGAGTTTCCTGCGGGACTACAAGTTGGGCCAGCGCCTCGATCATCTCAAGGACGCGCCGGGCACCGCCCTGCTGAAAGCTATCCGGGAGGCAAAGAGCGCACAGATCGACACCGACGCCATCGAGAACTACCGCCCGATCCCGGACAACAACGGCCGGATGCGGGCGCTCAAGGACATCGCCTTCAGGGACGGCATGGCGAAACGCCTCTGGATGCCGCCCAGCATGCCCTATTTCGGTCGGCGCATCACTGCGAGCAAACTGCTGATCTTTTCGCAATGGGCAATGGTGCCGGACGCGATCGCCGCGCTTCTCTCCTACGAGAGTGAGCGCGAAATGGGCATGGGGAGCACCGGACGGAGCTATACGGCGCGCCATCCACAACTGCTCAATTTCCGACGCAACAAGGACAGGCTGACAGGTCTGCGCGCCCTGCCCCTCGTCATACCGTCTCCCACCCTCGCGGCGGCGGTCGATCCGCTCGAGATCTTTCGATCGTATGGTCCCCTGGCCGACGCGGGCGCAATGCGGGCCCGCGCCTCCGAGCTCTTGCAGGATCCGGCGTCCATCCTGGCAGCACGCCTCCGCCCGGTGCAGCGAGGTGGATCCCAGTTACGTCCATCCGAGGGCGACGACGGAACGGGTGACCCGGATCCCGAACGCGCCATGACGTGGGATTGGGCTTGCGCCGCGGCGCTCGATATCCGGTCGAGTTCATTCGCCGAATGGCTTTCGTCGGGGGATATCCTGACGGACATGGTCAGGGCCGACGGGCAAGACGGCTGGCACGACCATCTGAACGCTCTCCTCGAGGCAGCGGATGCCGAAGTCCTGCACGGACAGCCCGACCGCCAGGCCCTCACAGACCACCTGACGGACCTTGCCCTTGGCAGTCCGGCGACCTGTGCCTTGCGTGCCCTGCATCGCGTGGCCCCCGATCTGCGTCTCGACCACCCCGACATGCTGAACGCAGCCACGCGGATCGGCATGGCCTTCCGCGGTCTCTTCAACCAGCCCGAAAGCCAGGCAGCGCTACGTGCCGAAACTGGCGATTTCTATTGGCAGTGGGTCCTGCATCATTGTGTGGACCACGATCTGCAGTCGGTGATGGACGAATACGTTCACGTGCTTCTGGAATCCGAAGGTTTGATGGACGCGGACCCGTCCCAGGCCGTCTTCGGACTTGCGCAAACCATTGACGAGGCTCTCTCACTCAAACCGGCACAGATCGAGATCAAGCGCTACCGCGCGAAGCGTGAGCGCATAGATATCTCGACCGCCATCCGGATGCGAGGTCGATTTGCCACGCGACTGTTGCAGCAGGCGCAGGAAGATGGGGCACAGCGGACCGACACGGTTCGCACCGCATTCAACTCCCCGTTCCGGCCCTTCGTCCTTGCATCAACTTCCGTCGGACAGGAGGGCCTGGATTTCCACCCCTACTGCCACAGGCTGGTGCACTGGAACCTGCCGACGAACCCTGTGGATCTGGAGCAGCGTGAAGGCCGTGTTCATCGATACAAGAACCATGCTGTGAGGCTGAACCTCGCAACGAAATTCGAGAGCACCCTCAGGAACGGGGATCCTCTGATGGATCCATGGCGAAGCATGTTCCGGGCAGCGCTGGATCAGGCCGTCCGCCCGGGGGAGATGGAGCCGTTCTGGCTGCTTGATGGCGCGACGCGCATCGAACGCTACGCGCTCTCTCTCCCTTTCAGCCGCGAGGCTGCGCTTCTCGGGTGGCTAAAAAGGTCCGTTGCGCTGTATCGCCTGGCATTCGGTCAGCCGCGCCAAGACGATCTGATTTCGTTCCTTGAAGGCCTGGACAGGTCCGGCGAGGACATTGACCTCTCCGAACTCCAAATCAGCCTGAGGCCAGTGTGAACAGTGCTTGGGATCGCATTTGGGCTTTGCGGCACAGACTGCACTGAACCCGCGCGCCCCATTTCCCAGAACAGCTCATCCCGAGAAACTGGCGCGCGGATGGGCTCGAGAACTTGCATTCTGTATTTGGGCGGGCTGGGGTTGCCTATTCACTACCTGTTCCGACATATCGTTCAAACCTCTCCCCAATAGTGCTGATGAGGGACAACAGCGAAAATAATATTGAAAGCGAGAGCCCGAGTGCTTGAAGGCACTGAACGAACGCAAATAGGATCGCGCATGCATCTGTGCAACTGCACAAAGTGAGTAGGAGTGCTAAGTGCTAAACGAATTCGGCGATCTATCCGGCCTCTATATTAAAGACGGAATCATTGCCTTGGCGGAGGCATTGACGCTGTCGGACAGCCGGCCTGGCCAGATTGCGGGCGCCTTCGCTCTGATGACCACTATTCTTGGAGTTTGGTACCTAAATCGGACACGCCGTCAAATAAATGCGGTTCGATCGCTCGACAAAAAGATCAGGGCCCACCCAGACATTCGTTCCTTCGCGGAGGGGCACGATGAACTCATTCACGATCTACGCTCCGGCTTTCCGAGGAAAGGTCCGCGAGAAACCCTCTGGGAAGCCTTCGACGAGTTTAACGAGACTGTCGTTCGAGATGATATCGATGGGCCACCGACCATCCGAAACTCGATTCGGCCAGCCTCCTTCCTCAACGTGGAAGACTTGGGCTTCGGGCCCGGATTCTTCCGCATCCTTCCCAACACCCTCGTCTCGGCTGGTCTGCTGCTGACCTTCCTGGGCCTCGTCGCGGCGCTCCACCAGTTCTCACAATCGATGAACGTCGGTGCCGATGGCATGGAAGGAGCGATGCAGGATTTCATGCAGATCGCTTCGGCGAAATTCGTCATGTCGTTAGTGGGTTTGTTCTGTTCGATCATTTTCACCTTCCTGCTCCGAACCCGGCAGAACAGGATCGACTCTGAACTGCATCGGCTTTGCATAGGGATCGAAAGGCGTCTCGTCTTCGTCAGCCTCGAGGATCTCGGGTTCCGCCAGCTTCGGGCAGCCACAGAGCAACGGGAACATCTTCGCGAAATCGGCATGGGCATGGTGGCAGAACTTCAGAAGCCCCTGGACGCCCTGCCCGACCGCATCACTGGCGCCATCGCCGACAGAATGGATCCCATCTTCGACCGCGTCAGCTCCATGGGCACGAGCAACATGGAAGGCCTGGTCGGGGATCTGTCGGATCAGCTATCGCACTCCGTCGGAAATGCCCTCACCCGAGCAAGTGAGTCTCTTGGCGAGGCGACGGACCGGATCGGCCTGATGGTGGACCGGATGAATACGACGAACGAACAAGCCGGCGGCGGTCTGAGAGATGCTCTTGATCAGATGGCCCGGGCAATATCCGAAATGCGCAATGAGGTTGCGGACAGCGGACGAACCGCGTCCGAAGTCATGAGCGAGGGGGCCGGGAAACTGCTTACGGTCATGAACGAGACCCTTGCCGGTATCCGCGACAATACAGGCGAAGGAGCTCAGGCGATGCGAACCGCCGCAGAGCAAATGCGCACGGCCGCCGAAGGGTTTCGAGATACGCTGGCAGAGGCCAGCGAAGAAAGTGGTCGGGCCGCCCGAGAGCGCATGGCCGAAAGCAGCATCGAAGCAGGCCGTGCGATCGAGGGCGCAGGGAAATCGCTGCTGGACAGCTTCAATCAGACCAGCACCGATATCGCCAAGCTTGGCACGGAAATGGGTGGCGTCATCAGTGAGGAATTGCTGGGCCGCCTTGAAACGATCAGCCTCCGTCTCGAGGATATGGCCGAGTCGGTCCAGCGGGGCGCTTCGGGCGCACAGAGCGCGGCACAGGGCCTAAACACCGGCGCAGATGCGATCCAAGGCGCTTCCGAAGGGTTCCGCACGGCAAGCCAGGGCCTTACTGCGGCCGCGGAACCGCTCCGGGCTTCGCATGAGCGGATTGAGACGATCCTACGCCGGGTCGGGGACCTGGTCGAAACCGTTTCCGAGACCTTGATGCAGAATTCGGCCTCGGTGTCCGAGAACGCAGCGCATGTGCTGGACACGGCCCAGGCAGCCCTCGGCAACGAGCGCGAGGGCATACGTCGCTCGCTTGAAGCCACCCACGCCGCCATGGCGCAGCTGTCGAACGAAGCCGAGAAGCTCGACCAGATCGATGAGATGCTTGGCCGTGCCCTGACCGAATACAATGCCAAGCTCGAAGCCGCCCTTGGATCAGCCCAGGATCACGTCAAGGAGATGAGTGAGACGCTTGATCCTGGCCTCCAAACCCTCAGAAGCGTGGTCGAACAAGCCGAGGCGTTCCTGCCGTCGCAGAGCCGGGGGCGTTCATGAGAGCGCAGGCGAAGCGCCTCCGCCACGAGGAGGAGGAAGAAAGCGCCTTCGTCTCGATGACCGACATGACTGTCGGCTTCCTCTTCATCATGATGATCCTGCTTGCCTTCTTTGCCAGCCAGATCCGGGACCCCGATGCGGTCGCCCGTTCGGAATACGATCGGATCATTCAGGAGCGCGACACCTGGAAGCAACGGGCCGAGGGTCGCGCTGAGATCATTCAGCGCCTTCAGCAAGAGATCACCAGCCTGGAGCGGCAACGCGAAAGCCTGCAGAGTCAGGTCAGAGATCTGAAAGCCGTGCTCGCTGCCGAGAGTGCGAAAGTGACTGAGCTAACCTCCAGTCTCGAGGCCGAACAGTCCCGGAGCGCGGATCTGCAGGAACGCATTCAGCAGCTCCTTCAACAGGTTGAGCAGCTTAACGGCGATATCGCAGACCTACGCCGCCGACTCGCCGAACTGCAGCGGGTCGACCCACTGGAAGCCTACCTCGCTGAGGTCTCCCAAGCGCGACGCCAGGTTCTTCGGCGCCTTCGCGACGCGATCAGAGCGGACTTCCCCGATCTCCAAGTTGAACTCAGCGAGGAATCCGACGCGCTTCGGTTCCAGGGAGAGGGTCTTTTCGCAAGCAGCAGCGCAGTCCTCAGTGCGGACCGCCGCGAGATTGTCGCACGGCTGGCGCAACGGCTTGACGAGGTGCTTCCCTGCTTCACACTGGGCAAAGCCTCTCGTTTCGACCAAAGCTGCAACCCCGGCCTCGTCATGATCGAGGCGGTACAGATCGAAGGACACACGGACGATGTGGGAACGGACCGCGTGAACCGGAACCTGTCTGCGGCACGCGCAAACAGCACCTTTTTCGCCATGACGCAGGCCGCTCCTCGGGTCATGCAGCATCAGAACCTTAAGAGGCAGCCCGTGCTGTCGGTCGCTGCATACGGGCCTGACCGCCCAGTTGCGTCCAACGAGACGCCGGAAGGCCGCGCCACAAACCGCCGGATCGATCTTCGTTTCATCATGGTGACCCCACAGGACACGGATGGGATCGAGGTCATTCGGGAAGCCTTGGAAAACGTCGAGGAAGAGCAATGAGTGCTGCGGGGCCGACCGTATCCGAAACGCCTGCCCGAAACTCCACGCGAGCGATGCTGAGCCGGGGCCAATCCTTTCGTATCCGCTCACTCCCTCCCCTCGAGCAGGTCAGACGTTCCGTCAATGGTATCCTGAACCGTTGGCCAGATGCCTTTCGCGCGCCAGAGGACCGCGATCGCGAGAGGTTGGCCCAGGAGATGTTGCGACGTGTTTCGGAATGGGACTGGACGGATATCACGACGCAGCGCGTGACTTCGGCAGCAGTCGCAGTGTTCGACCAAGAGCGACGGTCGCGCCCGGATCTCTTGCCGGTACGAAAATTCTATCTCTCGGAAATCGCGACGCGAGAGCCCGGTGCCTTTCTTGACGGGATGGTGGGCGTGTATATCGACAGCTTCGCCCCGGGCGCGGATCACACACGACATCTTGCTAAGGCGCTGGTCGAACGGGGCGCTGATCTCGGCGCTCGACACCGCCGGCTCATCTCCGCCCTGCCCGAGCTCTTCCGCCCGGATTCCGCGCCTCTTGCACTGGCCCGGATCATGCGAGTCGCGGAGGACGCATACGCGCACCTGAAGTCCATCGGACTAAACACCCCCCATTCTTCAGGACTTGTCAGGGAGGCGCAGAGAACCTTCTTCGAGCGCCTCGCACCCGATCTCGACAAGGCCGAAGCCCGTCAGAAACTCTTCAACTGGCTGACGCCCGTGAACGGCCCCGTACTTCAGGCAGGAGCCGGCCCCGCCGTGGAAGCGCTGCTGGCCCCATGGCGAGACCGCAACCCGCCTGACACGCTGCGCAACGAACTGAGCGAAGCGATCATCGCGGGCTGGAACGATCCGCGCCTGCATGCAGGTGGCATCTGGACGGGGTTTGACCCGTCCTTGAAGGGTGTGCTCCTGCGATGGCTGACCCGCGAAGACATGGAATTCTTCTGCAATGTCGTAAGCCTGTCCCAGGACAACCACATGTGGCCCCCGAGGCGCGACTTCTGGCTCAGTCTGCATGACGACGGACGCATCGACGAGGCTTGGGTCGCTTTCAGCTCGGACGCTTACCGAGTCGCACTCAACCGTCTCCGGCACACAAGTTCAACATCACGTTTCGCGCGACAAACTGCGATACCTGACCTTTCCTTGCTCATCATGAGGATCGGCAACAAGATCGTTGTTGATGGTTGCCACAGCTACAAGACTCACATCTTCAGGGACGACGACCCGAACGCTCCGAAACTATACCAATCGAGGTATGACGCGGTGAAGATCAGGCGCATCTCCCGCTTGTCCCAGACACATTATTGGAGCGAGAGTCGCAAGTTGGCGGTGTGGGAAAACTGGGTGGAACGCCATGTCTGATAATCGCCCCCTTTGCAAAATCACCGACGATGCCATCGAAATCCGCTTTCCCGATGTGAAGCAGGGCCTTCTTTCCAGATTAATGGCAAAGCCAAGCGCCCGCAGCTTCACCGAGCTCGCACCTGAGGACCGGGACCTGCTCTTTTCCATAGGAGACCTTCGTGCGTGGGGCGACACCCATCCAGATGAGGTGACGGTCGCACCGGATCACCTCCGCATCTCACATGACGCCGCCGCCAGCCTGTCTGCACCGGCGGCAGACGCACTCGGCCTGCCGCGCGCCGTCGATCTTATCCTGAAGACCGACGTGACCGGCGTGCTCGGCCGTCCGGACTTCCGGCTGCACTACGAATGGTCCCGAAACGGCCGCCGCGAACACCCGAGGCGCAGCGGTGCCATCCTGAAGACCTCCGACGGTCAGCGCCGTCTGCCGCTCTGGATGAAGCGGGCGTTGGATCTTGCCGACGACTTCGACGCCACCCGCCCGGTAGAGGATCACTGGCGAGCGCTTGCCGAATTCCGCCGCGCGATCGAGCCAGACGATGTGATCGATCCAGAGATGCCCGCCAACCGTGAGATGGCCCAGATGTCGATGACGGCCTTTCTGCGCGGGCTCGAGGTGCGGATCGCCGATCGCTTCTCGATAGCACCGGACGCGTCCCTGGGACAATTCGAGATCGTGCCCTACTCCTCCGAGCGGCTCAACAGCGACGGCGTTCCCGATGACGAGATCTCGGAACAGAACGCCGAGCTGACCGGCGAGGCGCTCGCCGTTTTCCAGCACCGCCTGCACACTCGCGGAGCACGGCCAGCGTTTCAGCTTGGGAACAATTCCTATCTCGTCATCGACCGCGGTGCGACCCCGGTGGTCGAAGAACTGGTCCGGGCGCAGAAAGCCCCGCGCGAGGAACGTCGCGCCTTCATCGAGAACCCACGCAGCTTCATAACCGATGCGATCAACCGGCACTTCGAGGAAAGCGGGGCCTTCGAAGGCCTTGATGCCGCCGATCAGGAGGAGATGGTCGAAGCGATCGCCGGCCCAGCACTTATCGAAAGCCGGGAATATTCGGAAAGGGTCAAGGGAGTGATCGTCTTCGAGAGACTGAAGGATCCGATCGAGGGCAGCGGCACCACGTGGCTCCCCGAAGCATTCGCGCAGCACCTCGTGGAGGCGATCAAGAGCATGCCGGTCGACGAGCTGAACGGCCTGCGCGATCACATGGCCACCGCCCTGGAAAGCGGCATGGGCCTCCCAGCCGAGATCAACGGTGAGAGCGTGGAGGCGACACCGGCACGCCTGGCCGCCATCGATGGCGAGATCGAACGGCGCGAGAAACTGAGCGCGCCGGATGCCCCTCAAGAGGAGCCGTGTGAAACGCCGAAAGCGGACGGCCCAATCATCCTCGACACGCTCGACAACTACGAGGAGCTCTCTTGGGAGGCACAGTTCACCGTTCGAATCCCGGCAATCGAGACGACACTACCAGCGGCAGTCCGCACGCCGCTGCATCAACACCAGGTCGAGAGCTTCGACTGGGCACTGGCGGCATGGCAGGCAGGCTTGCCCGGCGTCCTAAACGCCGACGAGCAAGGCCTCGGCAAAACGTTGCAGACCATCGCCTTCCTCACCTGGCTGAAAGAGCACATGAAACAGCCAGCCGCGGCAAACCGCGGTCCGATCCTGATCGTCGCGCCGACTTCCTTGTTGCGAAACTGGGAGCAGGAGGTAGAGACCCACGTGGAAGGTCGGGGCTTTGGCACGCTGGTCCGGCTCTATGGGGGGACGCTCGGCTCCCAGAAGAAACGCGACGCGCGGGGCACGGAAACGCAGTCAGGGCTGGCACAGCTCGACCTCGAGTGGCTGGACGAAGCCTTCGAAGACGGACGCGCCCACCGCTACTGGCTTCTGACCACCTACACGACGCTCGCCAACTACCAGCACTCTCTCGGTCGCGTGCCCTTTTCAGCGATGGTCATGGACGAGATCCAGAACATCAAGAACCGCAACACGCTTGCCTCGAGGGCCGTCGAGGCAATGAACGCCGATTTCCGTCTCGGCTTAACCGGCACCCCGATCGAGAACGCTGCAATTGACCTCTGGACGATCATGGACCGTATCGCACCCGGTTGCCTCGGTTCCGGAGCCGAGTTCCGCGCACGCTATGCCGAGCCGAATGCCGAGAACATGGCCGACCTTCATGCCCGCGTGTTCAGGTCACGTGGGAGAAAGCCGCCCCTTGGACTGCGCCGCCTGAAAGACGAGGTGGCCCGCGACCTGCCGCAGAAGCGCAGATTCCTGCACCCGCGCCTGATGCCGAAGTTTCAGGCCGACGCCTACGATCTTGCCCAGCTGAAGCTGGCCAATGGAGGACCTGGCGCCGCCCTCAAGATGCTGCACCACATCCGCTCGGTCTCGGTACATCCCGGCGACAGCGGGGCCGAGCCGCCAGAGCAATTCATCGCGAAGAGCGCCCGGCTCGAAGCGGTCATCGACATTTTGCACCGCATCCGCGAGTCTGGCGAACGCGTGCTCGTCTTCATCGAACATCGAGACATGCAATTCCGCTTCGCCGAGATCGTGCGTCACATGTTCGGCCTCGATCGGATCGACGTGATCAATGGCGACACGCCGATCCCTCGACGCCAAGACATCGTCAATCGCTTCCAGCGACACCTTGGCACGGATGGCGGTTTCGACATGCTGATCCTCGGCCCCAAGGCCGCGGGCACGGGCCTGACCCTGACGGCGGCGACTCACGTGATCCACCTGTCACGGTGGTGGAACCCGGCGGTGGAGGAGCAGTGCAACGACCGCGTCCACCGCATCGGCCAAACGCGGCCGGTCTCCGTGCATATCCCGTTGGCGCTTCACCCCGATCTCGGCTCACAGAGCTTCGATAGCCTGCTTCAGAGCCTCATGCAGCGCAAGCGAAGGCTGGCCGAACAGGCGCTTTGGCCGATGGGTGACAGCAAGACCGATGTCATGGGGCTGACCGAGGCCGTGGCCTCGCCACAGCGCGGACACCGTGGTGTGATCTCCGACATCATGGCCGAGCAATTCCGGCGCGATGGGATCACGACTGTCTCACCTGGCGCCGACGGCTCCTACGAACTTCCCTGAACAAGACATCAACAAGGACTCCAGATGACCGTAACGCGCGGCCTGATCATCGCCGATCCCTGGATCGGTCATATCCTCGACGGCCGGAAAGACTGGGAAATGCGTTCGCAGACCACGTCGGTACGCGGCTGGTTCGGCCTCATCCGCAAGGGAAGCGGCACCGTCGTCGGGCTCGCCCGGCTCGTGGACTGTGGCAGGGCTCTGGATCAGGCTGAGATGATCGCAAATTTCGATCACCACCGCATCCCCGTTGACATGATCCGCCGTGGCGAAGTCGCGAAGTGGGTCGTGCCTTGGAAATTGGCGGACGTCATCGTGCTCGCACGTCCCGTCCCCTACGAGCACAAGGCCGGCGCTGTCACATGGGTTACCCTCTCGCCTACCGTAAGTCAGGACCTTGCGCCCAGCATCGCACACCGGGCCGCCTCGCAAGATACCCCGCCTTCCCCGGAACGCTCCGTCGACCACTCCAAGCCCCTGTCGACCGCCGTCGACCCGGCTACCAATTCTGTTCATCGAACTCCGGCGAAAACCGGTCAGGCTTCGCCATTTCCGGAGGGCAGGCACAGACTTCTCGGAAAGAGCGTTCTGAGCGGCGGAAACATCCGCAACAATCACATGAAAATGTCATCCCTGATGCCTGCATTTCCTCGAGACGTAATCGGGGGCTCTAACAAGGCGCAGGCCGCACCGCGCCATTTAGAAATCGATTGGGGCGGGCCCGAAACTACCAGGACGGACATCGATGGGACGAAGTCGATCTTCCGCGCCAGAGGATGGGTCCGACGTTTCTTCGCGATGTCCGAAGCGAGAGCGGGCGATCTGGTCATCTTCACCGAAACGGCGCCCTATCGTATCAGTGTAAGACTCGAACGAAACACAGACAGTGTACGCGAATGAAGTCATAGGTCTGCTCCACCAGCAGTCATGATAGAACATCCAGTACAGAAAATGCTGGCAGGTCATTTCTGATCCAGAAACTGACTCTGCGGTGATCCTGAATGGTCCCCCTGAACGAATTGCACAATGCTTTGTGTAAATGTTGACGACGTGCACCTGGCATTGCATATTCCCCTACACACCGCCGCATCCAATGCAGACTCGAAGGAAATTATCCTTTGTTTTCAGAGGTGTTTGCTGACCGGCACCTGCCCCTACCGCCGGAGCCATTCTTCCAGCAAGCCACTGAAATCATTGAGTTCTCGGAATCGGAGCTCGACGACGAGGTGCACACGGCGGTGCACAACCTGTGCACAGGAGGGCATGTCGATGCTGCGGAACCGAAGCCTGCCGCCCCATCTGGAAATCCGCTCGTCCGGCTACTTCTGGCGCAGACGCCTGCCCAAGGCACTCCAGAGCAGCGCAAGGCCCCTCTCCTCCGATCAGCCCGAAGCCGGAGACGTGAAGCGATCGAAAAAACGTTTCTGTGCTTTGCGCTTCGTAGCCATCTCCTTCGCGACGCGAAGATCCTCGCTCGCCGCCTCACCGAGATAAGCGATCAGGTCTTCGCCGCAAACGCGGAGACGATTGTGACGATTGCGCCAGACATTCAGGAAAGGCTGTTGGAAAGCCTCGCGCGTTTCGAGATCGAAGCCTTCGAGCGCGCGCCTATGCCGGCCTCCGCAGTCATGAAGCAGCGCCCCTCGAACTCCGGCGCGAAGTGGCGCTGCAGAACGTACTGCAGCAGGCAATCTGGCTCGAGGACCGCGAGGTCGTATGAAATCCACTGCGCGACGTCGCGTCGCACCTTGGACTTGAACTCGACGAGACCGATGAGGGCTGGAGAGTCCTGGCAGACAAAGCGACACGGGTTCTGATCGACGTGAGCCGGGAGTGCGCAGGTCGTGAGCAAGAATGCTGCCCCTCGGGCGTGAAAGGGAAGCCCCTGACCCTCATATCCGCCTTCCGCTGATCCCGCTCCTGGGCAGGGGCGCCCGTGTGTCGACGGTGCTCGCGCTCACCAGGGACTAACCCCACGTCGAGCGCAGAGTGATCAATCTGCGGCGCACGGATGCCGCCACCGGGGAGAGCGCCCCATCGTCCCGATGGACGGCAGCAGGCCGCCCACGGCGCTGCGCGATCGGACTTCGTGATCGGGTACGGCGAACGGCAGGTCAGATCCATCGACAAGGGCGTCTCGCACGCCGTCGACCGCTCAGGAATCGGGCAGGTTCGGACCCATGATTTGCGTCAGACTGCGGCGCTCACGTTGCTTTTCGCAGGAAACCTCATCGAGAAGGTGGCGCAGGGTCTCGGACACTCTAACATATCCGGCACCTACTCGACCTTTGGCAGATATCGGCCAGAACACATGCAGGATGCGATGAATATTCTGGACTTCGCGTCCATCTCCAAGCTGAACTAGGCTTCAAGAACCAGAGCGCACTTCGTGAAGGCGCAGCAAGGCAATAATAAGTGACTGATAATATGAGTGAAAGATGGTGGGTGATGAGAGACTCGAACTCCCGACATCTTCGGTGTAAACGAAGCGCTCTACCAACTGAGCTAATCACCCGACGGACGCCCGATTACCCCAAAGCGGCAGAGGGGTGCAAGTGGTGACATGACAAAACCTCCCTTCATGGTCTTCACCGATCTCGATGGCACCCTGCTGGACCACGAGACCTACTCCTACGCGGCCGCCCTGCCCGCGCTGTCCCAGCTGCGCGCACGTGGCGTACCCGTGGTCCTCGCCTCATCCAAGACCGCGCCGGAGCTGCATGCCCTGCGTGAGGAGCTGCGGCTGACCGCCTCGCCGGCCATCGTGGAAAACGGCGCCGGGCTGCTGATGCCGCACGAGGCCCCGCCCGAGGCGCCCGAGACCTATCAGCGGCTGCGCGCCGCGCTGGACGAGATTGACCCCGCGCTGCGCCGCCACTTCCGTGGCTTCGGTGACATGGGGCCCGAAGGCGTGATGGCAGATGCGGGGCTGCCGGCCGCCAAGGCCCGCCTGGCCTGCCAGCGCGCCTATTCCGAACCTGGCCTCTGGGACGGCAGCGCAGAAGAGCGTCGCGCCTTCCTGGAGGCGCTGACCGAGAGGGGCCTGCACGCCCGGCGCGGCGGCCGCTACCTGACGCTGTCCTTCGGCGGCACCAAGGCCGATCGCATGGACGAGGCCGGCGCCCTCTTCGACCGGCCCCATACCATCGCCCTTGGCGACGCGCCCAATGACCGCGAAATGCTGGACCATGCCGACATCGGCGTCATCATCGCCAATCCCCATGGCGCGCCGATGCCCGAACTTTGCGGTGAACGTAACGGCACCATCCTGCGCAGCAGCAAGATCGGCCCTGCGGGCTGGAACGAGATGATGCTGAAGTTAATATCGAGACTGACCTGAACGACGAGGGGGCCCGCGGTGGCAGACTTTCACCAGAACGGCAACATTGCCACCATCCACAACCTGCGCACGCGCTCGTCCGAGGATATCACCCGCGAACTGACCAGCTTCGGCGCCAGCCGCAAGATTTCCCTGGTGCTGCCCTCGCTCTATTCCGAACTGGAAGGCGACGCGCTGCCCAACATCCTCAACGAACTGGCTCAGGTGCCCTATCTGCACCGGATCGTCATCGGCCTAGACCAGGCGACCGAAGAACAGTACCGCCACGCACGGGAATTCTTCTCGGTTCTGCCGAAGAACCACGTGGTAATCTGGAATTCCTCGCCCCGCATGCAGGCGATCCAGGATCGTCTGGCGGGGCTGGGCCTGGGGCCGATCGAGAACGGCAAGGGCAAGAACGTCTGGTCCTGCCTGGGCTTCCTGATCGCCTGCGCCGACAGCTCGGTGGTGGCGATCCATGATTGCGACATCGTCACCTATGAAAAGGACCTGCTCAACCGGCTGGTCTATCCGGTGGCGAACCCCTCCTTCCCCTACCAGATCTCCAAGGGGTTCTATGCGCGGGTCGGCAGCAACAAGATGAACGGCCGGGTCAGCCGCACCCTGGTCTCGCCCATCCTGATCGCCCTGAAACGCACCATCGGGGATCGCGACTACCTCGATTACCTGCGCGCCTTCCGCTACCCGCTGTCGGGCGAGATGGCGATGCGCACCGGGATCCTGCCCGACCTGCGCATCCCCTCGGACTGGGGGCTGGAGATCGGCGTGCTGTCGGAGGCCTGGCGCAACCTGGCACCAAAATCCGTCTGCCAGGTGGAGATCGCGGACAATTACGACCACAAGCACCAGGACCTCTCGCCGGAGGACAAAACCAAGGGGCTGTCGCGCATGTCCATCGACATCTGCAAGGCCATGTTCCGCAAACTCGCCGCCGATGGCACCGTCTTCAACGAGGAGGTCTTCCGCACGCTGAAGGCCACGTACTACCGCTCTGCCCTGGACCTGCTGGACAGCTACTACAACGACGCCAAGGCCAATGGCCTCTACGTCGACCGCCACGCCGAGGAAACGGCGGTGGAGCTGTTTGCCGAGAACATCATCGCCGCCGGGCACATGTTCCTCGCCAACCCGCACGAAACCCCCTTCATCCCGACCTGGAACCGCGTCCATGCCGCCGACCCGGACCTGATGTCGGACATGCTGAAGGGCGTGGCCGCGGATCTCGAAGAGTACAAGTAGGGCGCCCCAAGACAGGGGGCTCTGCCCCCGTCTCCGTGCCGGAGACTCCCCCGGAGTATTTCAGACGAGATGAAGCTGAGGGGCGGCGGCCCCCGTCGTGGCCCACTTTCGCAAGGCGCGCGTACCACGCCCGACGCCCGCTAGGCGGTCACCTCTGCGGTCCCCGCCCCCTCGTTCACCTCGGGAAAAATACTCTCGCCGAAGGCAGGTGTCAGCCAGCCCCACGCCTTGACCGGATCGCGCGCCGGAGCGGCCTAGCCGCGGTTGGTGATCCAGCGGCACTGATAGGGCGCGAAGGGGATCGGGCCGCCATCGGGGCGGATCGTCTCGCCCGAGAGCAGGTCCACCCAGTCCTCGCCGTCGATCAGGTTGATCGCCATGGCATCGATCTCCAGCGCATCGGCGGAGACGTTGTGCAGGGCAAAGATCGACTGGTCGCGATCCAGGCTCTGCCGCCAGAGGCCGAAGATCCGGTGGTCCAGTTGCAGGGTGAACTGCGTGGCATTGGGGTGGAAGGCGCGCTGACGACGGCGGATACCGATCCGGCGGCGCATTTCCTCCAGCACCTGATGCTGGGTGGTCGAAGGATCTTCCAGCAGCCCGTGCAGCTCCTCGTAATCCCAGCGGTGACGGTTGATCGCGCGGTTGTGGCCCGACTTCTCCACCCCGTCCTGGTCGTTGGGGGTGGCCAGCAGCGAATGGATGTAGAAGGCCGGGATGCCCTCCAGCGCCATGACCAGCGACTGCGACGCGAGGAAGCGTTCGACCTGATGCGCGTCCTCGCCCGCGAAGGTGCCCTTCATCGCCTCGAACCAGGTGATGTTCAGCTCATAGGGCGCCTCGCCTCCACCGGGCAGCGCGCGCATCGACACGCGACCGCCGAAGTCCTTCATCTTCTGCACCACCTCGCCGGTATCTTCCGGCGTCAGGATGCCCTCGGCGGGGCGCATTCCGATCCCGTCATGGGAGGCGGTGAAGTTGAGGTAGGCGCAGCCCAGTTGCGCCGGCGGCATGGAACCCTGCCAGCGGATCAGGTTCTTCGCCGTGCCGGACAGCATGGCATGCAGGACCAGCGGCGGCAGGGAGAAGTTGTAGACCGCATGGGCCTCGTTGCGGTTGCCGAAATAGCTGAGATTCTCGGCATTCGGCACATTTGTTTCGGTCAGCAAGATAATGGATTCGCTGGCGAAATCCGCAAACAGCCGCATCAGGCGCACGATGGCGTGGGTCTGCGGCATGTGGATCGACTTGGTGCCGATCTGTTTCCAGATGAAGGCCACCGCATCCAGCCGGATGATCCGCACGCCGTTGTCCACGTGCAGGCGCATCACCCGCAGGAACTCCTTCAGAACCTCCGGGTTGCGGAAGTCCAGGTCAACCTGGTCATGGCTGAAGGTACACCACACATGGCGGATCCCGCGCGAGGTGTTCACCTCCCGCAGAAGCGGATGGGTCCGTGGACGCACCACGTCGCTGAGGTCGTCGTCGGGCGAGGCCTCGAAGAAGAATTTGTCATAAGGTTCATGGCCTTGCCGGTAGGCGTTGAACCACGCGGAGCTGCTGGAGACGTGGTTCAGCACCAGGTCCGACATCAGCAGGAACTCGGACCCGATCCGCTGGATGTCCGACCAGTCGCCCAGCACCGGGTTCACCGCACGGTAGTCCGTCACCGCGAAGCCGTCGTCGGAGGTCCAGGGGAAGAAGGGCAGGATATGCACCCCGTTGACCACCCCCGACAGATGCGTGTGCAGGAAGTGGCGCAGCAGATCCAGCGGCTTGTGCTGGCCGTCGACGATCGAGTTGCCATAGGTGATGACCAGCGCATCCCGTTCCGACCATTGCCGGTTTCCCGGCACCCGGCCCCGGCGGCGGCGGGTCGTACCCTCGGGCCAGAAGGCCTCGGCCAGCTCCTCTGCCAGGGTCTCGACCTCATGGTCGGGATAGATCTGGCGCACCAGCGTTTCCAGCTTGTGGTGGAAAGTCGACGAGGACTCTGCGGTCATGTGAGCGTGGCTCCCTTGTGACGTCCTCTTGATGTCCCAGATCGCGCACAGGGTTTCAAGCGCGCAGCGCCGCCGGGCCCCGGTTGGGCCTCTCGCAAGGTCCGCAGGCGCTGCAAATGGCCGCAACCTGTGCACAGCCCTCCTCAGCGCGCACCGGGCCGCGCGATTCCCCGTGGCCCCCGTGCCGCCCGCCGCGCCCCGTCCAGCACTACATGCCCTGGCCCCGCCGCACGTCAGG
Organism: Pseudooceanicola marinus; assembly: GCF_020177265.1. GTDB lineage: Bacteria > Pseudomonadota > Alphaproteobacteria > Rhodobacterales > Rhodobacteraceae > Pseudooceanicola > Pseudooceanicola marinus_A. The sequence continues at coordinate 493,604 of NZ_JAIVMC010000003.1, read as the reverse complement.
GTTGCGGCCAGCGGGAAAGCATATCCGCTTTACACGCCCCGATGCACGAAACCCGTGTCTGCCGGGTGACGTTCCGGGGCGGCAAGGGCGAAACTGGACCCAAACAGGGTTGACAGAAGCCGGGGCGCTCCGCCCAATGTCGGGAATTATCGGTTGTTTATCCGGCATTTGTCCGCCCCGGCTGCACCACCCGACAGGCCCTGCGGCCGGATCGGACGCAAACACGGGCCAATGCGACGGAGCCATTAGCCTTCCTGCCCGCCTGCGGGACAGACGGAACGGAACGAACGGCCGGATCTGGAATGACGTAAGAGGTTCTTAATGCGGTTTGGCCCCGGCATGCTTTTCCCGAAGCCGCGCGTGTCCCGTCTCAGCACACTCACCCTTCTCGGCGCGGGCCTGCTGGCTGGTCTGTCGGGACTTCCCGCGGCCCGGGCGCAGACGCCCCCGGCCCCGGAGATGGCGCTGCTGAGCCTCGCCACCGAGGCGAGCGCACCGAAGGCGGAAGGTATCGGGTTCTACCCCCTGACCACCTTGCCGGACGCCGATGCCGTCTCGACCCTGATCACCGCCACCATGCTGCAAAGCCGCGCCGTGTCGACCATCGGCGCCGCCGGTACCGGCGACAGTGGCCTGACCGCCGCCAGCGCCCCCAAGCAGCTGGTGCTGGAAACCGCCTTTGAGCTGACCGGCGGCCAGGACCAGCCCCTTGGGCTGCGACAGGGCGGACAGGACCTTTCGCCTGAGGACTTCGGCCTGGGCATCGCGGCACTCGCCAGCGGGTTCGTCCCCGGGGATCAGGCGGCCGCCGTGGCCGTCGTGTCCGATCCGCAGGACCTGTTCCCGGGTCAGATCGGCCCGCTGCGCGACATGCTGGGGGTCAGTGATTTCGGCCTCTGGGTGCTGCTGATCGCCCCCGGCCCCGAGGCCGAGGCCCGAGCCACCTGCGCCGCCCCGCTGGCGCGCGCCGTCACCCTGTCGCTGATGGCGGGCGTGGCCGATCGACCGGCCTTCGGGGACGGCGATGGCGCCACCTCTTTCGCCGAGGCGGAAACCTTCGTGACCCGCAGCCTGACCCGCGCCCTGGCCCGGGACACCGGCTGCCCCGGCGCCTATGCGGTCGTCTTCGACCACGGCGGCGAAGCGTCGGCGCCGGTGCTGCAACACGACAGCCCGGTCTACATCCCCGCGCTGCAGGCCGACCTGACGCTGGAGGAATTCGAGGCCGAGTTCCTGGCCGCCGGCACCGACCCGGCCCCGATCCGCGCCTACCTCGACAGCTGCCGGTTCTGCCCGACGGCACCGCAGCTGGAGGCCCGGCTGACCGAAATCGACCGCCGCGCCGCCCAGGCCGCGATCGAGGACCAGATCTGGACCCGTATCACCAGCGCGCCGGAGAACGCCGCCCGCCTGCAGGTCTACCTGGACCGCTGCGAGCTCTGCGCGCATCGCGCCGAGGCCGAAGAGACCCTGGCCCGCCTGGCCGCCAAGGCGGAGGCCGCCGAGGCCGAAAGCCGTCTCTACGCGAAACTCGCCGCCTCCTTCGACCTGGAGGGCCTGCGCGATTACGTCGAGAGCTGCGTGACCTGTGAACATGTCGAACCCGCCCAGGCCCGCATCGCGGAGATCGAGGCAGACGCCGCTTACGACGCCGAGGCCGAGGCGCTGGAGCAAGCGATCCGCGCCCGCGACGCCGACGCGATCCGCGCCTGGATCGAGGATTGCGCCTACTGCGACCGGCGCCCGCAGGCCGAAGCCGCGCTGGACGACCTCGCCCGCCGGGCCGAACTGGCCGGCCCCTGCCGGCGCGCGGCCGCCGTGCCGCAACTGGGGGGGCCGCGCCTTCTGGGCGACATCGACCAGGCCGCGGCCCGCGGCGCCTGCGACGCCGCCCTGGCCGCCTTCCCCAACGACCCCGCCTTCCGGACCATTGCCGGCCGCATCGCCCAGGCCGCCGGAGACACCGCCGCCGCACGACAGGCCTATGAGGCCGGGATCGCGGCCGGCGTACCAATGGCGCATGGCCTGGCGGGCTACATGCTGTTCGACCCGGCCGAGGGCGACGGCGCCCCGGACTACGACCGGGCTGAAGAACTGGGCCTGGCCGGTGCCGTCCTGGGCGACTGGCTGTCGCAGCAGCTTCTGGTCCTGCTCTATTCGCAGAATTTCATCGAGGGCAAGGGCGCCGATGATGCCTTCGCCGTGGCCGAGACCGTCGCCGCCGAGGGCGATCCGGTGTCGCAGTATTTCCTCGGCTTCTTCTTCCTGCGCGGCGATGGCCCCTCGGGCCGACCCGATCCAGAGGCCGCACGGGAGTGGCTGCAGCACTCGGTCGACGCGGGCTATGTCCCGGCAATGACCCTGCTGGCCGAAACGCTGGAAACCGCCGTGGCGCAGGAGCCGGAGGCCGCCGCCGAGGCAGCCGCGCTCTACCTCGATGCGCTTTACGAAGACGACCGGCTGGCGTTGGAGAAGCTGACGACCCAGCTGCGCGAACGCAACCGCGCCGTGGTGCGCGCCGTGCAGTCGCGCCTGCAGGAGGCCGGCGTCTATCGGGGCGCCCTGGACGGGCTGCCGGGGCCGGGCACGATCAACGCGGTGCAGGCCTATGCGGCGCTGCCCGACAATTGAGACACAACAGCACCGGCCCCCGGCCCCGCCCCGGCGGCGGTCGCGACAGGCCCGGATCAGCAAAACAGACAGCGGCCCGCTTGGGATCGGGCCAACAGGGGACAGACGCATGACATCGAACCGAAACCGCATGACCCGCCTGCGCCGCGCGGCCCTGGGCACGCTGGCCGCCGCCGCGCTGGCCTTGCCCCTGGCGCCCGACGCGGCCCGCGCCCAGGGCGTGGTGCCCATCGTCACCACCATGGGCCTCGACAGCCTGTCCTGTCCGCGCTCCACCGTGCGCCTGGGCGTGCTGGGCGACAGCCTGGCCGACGGCCTCTGGGGCGCCGTGCAGCGCGCCCTTGGCCAATGCGGCAGCGTCGAGGTGCTGCGCCTCACCCAGGTCAGCGACGGCCTGACCCACACGCCCCCCGAGGAGTGGATCCAGCGCTTCAACGACGCCACGCAAAGCACTGATGCGCAAGACGTTTTCATCGTCCAGATCGGCGCCAACGATCTGCGCCCCCTGCGCGATGACCGCAGCCGCGTGCCCTATGGCACCCCCGAATGGGACACGCTCTACGCCAAGCGCGTGGGCGAGCTCGCCGGCGCCCTGTCGGACCGCGCCGACCGCATCCTCTGGGTCGGCCTGCCGGTGGTGGGCGAAGGCAAGTTCGAACCCGAGTACCAACACGTCAATGCCCTGATCTCGCAGACGCTGACCGCGCTGAACCTGCCCTTCCACGACATCCGCGAGCTGTCGCGTTTCGGCGCCGAGGATTTCGCCATGAACGCCGTGGTCAACGGCAGCACCCGGCAGCTGCGCGCGCCCGACAAGATCCACTTCACCCCGTTGGGGTACGAGCTGATCGCCGCCGCCCTGGCGCCCGAGATCAAGGACGCCATGGCCACCCGTGAACGCAAGGCGATCTTCGGCAATGCAGCGCTTCAATAAGATCCGCCGCGCCTTCGGACTGATGCTGCTGGCGACGCTGCCGGTGGCGGGCTGCACCTCCGCCCAGGATCTGGGCCAGCTGCTCACCCGTCCCGAGGGCAGCGCCCGCGCCATACCCGTCGCCCAGCCCTCGCGCCGCTTCTCGGCGGAGGCCCCCGCGACGCTTCTGGTCATCGGCGACAGCCTGTCCGACGGCTTCGGCATGCTGCTGATCCAGCGGGCCCAGGCGCGCGGGCTGCACCTGCGGGTCGTCAATCGCGGGCGCAATTCCACCGGGCTCAGCCGTGGCGATTTCTACGACTGGCCCGGCAACTTCTCCCAGATGCTGGCCGCCACCCGGCCCGATTTCACCGTGGCGCATTTCGGCTCGAACGACATGCAGTCGATCCGCACCGCCGAGGGCACCGTGCCCTTCCAGACCGAGGCCTGGGACACCGCCTACAAGGCCCGCGCCAGTGGCATCGTGGCCGAAGCGGCACAGGCCGGAACCCTGTTCTACATGATTGGCCCGGCGCCCGACCGGAACACCAACCTCAACGCCCATCTGGATCATATCAACCCGCTGCTGGCCCAGGCCGCGCAGGAGAACGGCGGGATCTACTTCCCGCTGGAACCCTATGCCTCCGGCGAGGGGTTCACCTGGGTGCCGACGACGCAACTGGGGGAGCAGACGCTGACCATCCGTTCCGGTGACGGGTCGCATTTCACCATCCGCGGTTACCAAATGGTCGCCGACCTGGTGCTGGACGACCTGGTGCGGCGCTTCCCGTCGCTGGCACCGGCCCCGGAGCAGCTGGCCTTCATCGCCTTGCAGTAAGCCCCGGCAATGGTCTTTCCGACACTCGACTTCGTGCTGTTCTTCACGGCTGTTCTGGGGCTGAACCTGGCGCTGTTTGCCTGGAACGGTTGGCGCAAGGGCATGCTGCTGGCGGCCTCCTACTGGTTCTATGCCGCCTGGGATTTGCGGTTCCTGGCGCTGATGACTGGGGTGATCCTCCTGGCCTGGCTGGGCGGGTTGCCGGGACGGCGGAAGGCCACGGCGCTGCGCACGCTCTGCATCGCGGGGCTGCTTGGGTGCCTGGCGTTCTTCAAGTATTTCAACTTCTTCCTGCTGTCCTTTTCCAACCTGCTGGGGGATGCGGGCCTGTCGCGGGATTTCAGCTGGGCGCAGGTGGTGCTGCCCGTGGGGATCTCCTTCTACGTCTTCCAGGGGATCAGCTATATCGTCGACTGCGCGCGCGGTGATTGCGCCGAGCGCCGCAACCCCTTCGACGTGGCCCTTTATGTCAGCTTCTTTCCACAGCTCGTCGCGGGCCCCATCGTGCGCGCCGCCGACTTCCTGCCGCAGCTCGACCGGCCCGAACGGCCCGACGCCGCCATGCGCGGGATGGCCGTGGCGCTGATCCTGGCGGGGATGGTGAAGAAGCTGGTGATCGCGAATTACATCGCCGTGCTGCTGGTCGACCCGGTCTATACCGATCCCGCCTCCCAGGCCGCGCCGCAGGCGCTGGCGGCCATGCTGGGCTATGCGGTGCAGATCTATTGCGACTTCTCGGGCTATTCCGACATCGCCATCGGCGTGGCCCTTCTGCTGGGCTATCGCTTTAACGCCAACTTCAACCAGCCCTACCGCGCGGCGTCGTTCCGTGAGTTCTGGCAGCGCTGGCATATCTCGCTGTCCACCTGGATCCGCGATTACCTCTACATCCCGCTGGGCGGCAACAAGGGAGGCAAGGGACGGCAGGCGGTGACGCTGCTGGTGGTCATGGGGCTGGCGGGTCTCTGGCACGGGGCCGCCTGGACCTTCGTCCTCTGGGGGCTGGCGCACGGGGCGCTGGTGGCCGTCGAGCGGCTGACCGGGCAGCACCGCGCCACAGGCGCGCGGGCGCTGCGGATCGTGGTGGTCTTCGCGCTGGTCACGCTGCTGTGGCTGCCCTTCCGCGCCCATGACCTGGACCAGGTGGGCCAGATGCTGGCCGCGCTGACCCGCCCCGCCAGCGACTACGCTGTGCCGCTGCATGGCTTCGCCCTGATGCTCATCACCGCCGGGCTGGCGCTGAACGCCCTGCCGCTCAGCTGGTTCACCCGGTCTGGCCAGGCCCTGGCGCGCGTCGCGCCCGAGGTGCAGGCCCTGGCACTGGCCGCCGGGCTGATCTTCTGTTTCGCCATGGCGCAAGAAGGCGTGGCGCCCTTCATCTACTTCCAGTTCTGAGGGATGACGATGGCCCGCAACCTGCGTTTCTTCCTCACCCTCAGCGCCGCGCTGGTCCTGCTCTGGGCCTTTTCGGGCGAGCGGATCGTCGACTGGGCCTTCGAGCTGCCCTTGCCCGATGCGCTGATGGACCCGCTGCTGGATGCGGTCTTCTGGGGCAAGGATCTGAAGGCGGCCATGGGCCTGCCCGACCTCTTCGGCGCGCTCCGCGACACGCTGCACCGGTTGGCGGGGCTGTAGCGCTCAGGCCGTGGCCAGGGCCAGCCCATCCACAACGGCCGTAAAGGCCTCGGACCGGCGCAGCTTGGCGCCCGGGCAGATCCCCTGCGCCTCTTCCTGCACCAGCCCCATGAGGGACGACCCGCCGACGAGGATCACGGAACTCACCTGCCCCGGCGCCACGCCCCCCGCCACCAGCGTGTCGTAGATCGCGCCACGCAAGGCCTCGCGCGCCTCCGAAAGCGCCGCATTGACCGACCCGGCGGTGGTGCGCACCGTCAGGCCGCGTTCCACCATCCCCATGTCGATCTGCCCGGCCCCCTCGCGGCCGTTGGCGCCGATCTTGCCGCGTTCCACCGCGAAGGCCAGCTCATGCCCCAACTGGTCCTCGATCACCGTGGCCAGGCGCGCCATGCGGGCGGCATCCACCGCATGGGCCTCCATGTCAGCCACGGCGCGGGCGGTCTCGGCGGTGTAGAGGAAGGGGATCTTGGCCCAGGTCGCCAGGTCCACGTAGATCGGCTTCGGCACCGGCAGCAGCCCCTCGCCGAAGGTGCGGCGCAGCTCTCCGCCAAGACCCAGTTCGGGCATGGCATGGGTCATCGACACCGCGTGGTCGAAATCCGTGCCGCCCAGGCGGATGCCGTGGCTGGCGATGATGCCGATTCCGTTGCCCTCGGCCCGGAACAGGGTGAAATCCGAGGTGCCGCCGCCGATATCGACGATCAACCCGACCTCGCCCGGGTGGCCATCGCCCAGGCTGGCCAGGGCCGCGGCCTCGGGCTCGAACATGAACTGGACCTCCTCGAACCCGGCGGCGGCATAGCAGCCGCGCAGGTCCGCCTCGGCCTGGGCATCACGCTCTGGGTCGTTGCTGTGAAAATGCACCGGGCGACCCGACAGCGCGCGGGTGAAGGTCCGGCCCGTCTCTGCCTCGGCGCGGTTCTTCACCGCCACCAGGAAGGCCGTGACGATCTCGGCCAGGGTGCGGCGCTTGCCGCCGACCAGCCGTTTTTCGTGGAACAGGCTGGTGCCCAGCACGGACTTCAGCGCCCGCATGTAGCGCCCCTCGTCGCCGGCGATCAGCGCCTCCGCCGCCGCCGCGCCGATCAGCATGGCGCCGGTATCACTGTCGAAGAAGACCGCCGTCGGCAGGGTTTCCTCGCCCGCCTCGATGGCGATGCGGCGTAGCGTGCCTCCCTCCAGGATCGCCGCAGCGGAATTGGAGGTGCCGAAATCGATTGCCAGGACGGGATCGGGGGCGGACATGGAAAGCTCCTGCGTCGGAAGAGCTTGCCGGGCTACCCGATCCGGTGGAGACCGGCAAGGCGCAAAGCGCGCCCGCCCGTCTCTCCCCCGTCTCAGCCCATGTCCATCAGCGCCGCCAGCACGTCGGAGCGGCGCAGCATGCCCACCACGCGCCCCTCCTCCACCACCGGGAAGACCCGGTGCGGGCAGTTGGTGAAGGCCTCAGCGACCGAGATCAGGTCATCCTCGGCGTTGCAGGTGATGGCCCCCCGGCTCATGTTCTCGGCCACGTTGCCCTTCCATTCCTGGTAGTAGGAGGCATAGAGCGCGGGCCGGAAACAGTCCTTCTGGCTGAGGATGCCGACCAGCAGCCCCTCGTCGTCGACCACCGCAGCGGCCGCGGCCCGCCCCTCGACCAGAAGGGCGGCGGCGCGGCGCATGGGCGTTTCGGGCGTCACTTCCACCCAGTCGGTCTGCATCAGGACGGAGACGCGGGCCTCGGTGCTCATGCCTCCTCCTCCATCGCGGCGATCCGGTTAGGACAGACCTCGCAGGCGCGGCCGCATTTCGCGGCGCCGCCGCAGGAGGTCTGGACGGGATCGCGCCCAAAGGCCAGGCCCAGGGCCAGGCCCCCGGCGGCCAGCAGGAAGATGGCGAGGACGAGGAAAAGTTCCATCTCAGGCCCCTTTCAGATGGGTGGCGAAGGTGCCGGTGGTCTCGGACGTCAGCCCGACCGGCGCGGCGCTGACAAACAGCGCATCGATCCCGGCGCGGCGGGCCAGAGCGGGTCCCGCGGCGCCTGCAGCGAAAAGTGCGGTGGCCCAGCCGTCGGCCTCCATCGCGGAGGCCCCCAGAACCGAAACCGACAACGGGCCGGACGCCACGGGCGCGCCGGTCTCCGGGTCGATGATATGGCCGTAGCGGGCGCCGTCCAAGGTATAGCTCTGCGTCTTCAGGCCGGAGGTCGCAACGGCACCGGTCAGCGACAGGATGCCCGCAAGGCCGGTGGTCTCGGGGCGCGGATCCTCCACCGCCACCTGCCAGGCGCGCCCCTCGGGGTGCCGTCCGCGCGCGGCCAGTTCTCCGCCCAGGTCGATCAGCAGATCATCGTGGCCCACTTCCCGAACCAGCGCCACCATCCGGTCCAGCGCGAGGCCCTTGGCAATGCCACAGAGATCCAGCGTCAGACCGGCCCGGGCCTTGATGACGGCGCCGTCGTCCGCCGTCAGCCCGTGCCAGTCAGCCGCGCCATCACCCGCAATGGGGCCAAAGCCCCAGCGGGCGACCTGCGGGCCGACCGTGGGGTCGAAATGCCCGCCGCTCCGCTCGGCCAGCGCCAGCGCTGCGCGGGTCACTGCCAGCGTCTCGGCGGGCAGCGCACAGGTGCCCGGCCCGGCGGCGTTGAAGCGGCTGATGTCGCTGTCGGCGCGCCAGGGCGACATCTGCCTGTCGATCCCGGCCAGCAGATCCATGATCGGGGCGCGCAGCGTCTCTATCCCCCGCCCCGCGGGCAAGGTGACCTGCCAGCTGGTGCCGAAGGCCGGGCCGCTCAGCGTTTCCACCGCGCGGGTGCCGGCGCGCAACAGACCCGGCAGGGCCAGGGTCGCGGCGGCCCCGCCCAGCAGGGCGCGGCGGGTCGGTCGTTTCGAGAAGTCGCTTTGCATGGCTCAGGCTCCGAAATCGTCCTTGTAGATGTTCTCCGGCTCGACCCCGAGCCGTTCCAGCGTGGCCAGCACGGCCGAGATCATGACCGGCGGGCCGCAGAGGTAGTATTCGCAGTCCTCGGGCGCAGGGTGGCCCTGCATGGCGCGCATCACCGTCTCGTGGATGAATCCCGTGGCCCCGGTCCAGCGGTCGCCCGGCGCGGGGTCCGACAGGGCCGGTGTCCAGTCGAAGTTCGGGTGCGCGTCGGCGATGGCGTCGAATTCCTCGACGTAGAACAGATCCGCCACCGACCGCGCACCGTAGAAATAGCGCATCTTGCGCGTGGTCCCGGCCCCGATCTGTTCGTGGATCATCGCGCGCAGCGGTGCCATGCCGACGCCGCCGCCGATGAAGACCATGTCCGAGGTGGTGTCCTGCACATGGATCTCGCCAAACGGGCCCGACACCTCGACAACGTCGCCCGGCTGGCGGGCGAAGAGCCAGGACGACACCTGCCCCGGCGGGATCTCTTCCTCGCGGCCCGCAGGCGGCACCGCCAGACGGATGTTGAAGACGACACGGCCGGCTGCGGTATCCTCCGGGCGCGAGGCGATGGAATAGGCGCGGGTCACCTGATCGTCGATCTCCGAGGTCAGGCTGTCCCAGCGGGCCTGGTGCCAGGCGGCGCGGAAGGTCTCATCCACCGGCATCTCGGCGAAGTTCAGGCTGTAGGGCGGCGCGTTCAGCTGCATGAAGCCCCCGGCGCGGAAGTTGAAGTCGTGCCCCTTGGGCAGCTCCAGCACCAGTTCGCGGATCAGCGGGGCCATCATGCGGTTCGAAACCACGGTGCATTCAAAGCCGCCGCCGCCCGACAGGAAATCCTCCGGGACGGTGACGGAACAGGGGCCGCGCAGCTGCGTCTGGCAGGCCAGCCGCTTGCCCGCCTTGCGTTCCGCCGCCGACAGGATGCCACGTTCGGTCGCGCCCGCCTCGCCTGCGCCCTCCCCCTCGACCACCACGCGGCAGAGCCCGCAGGTGCCCGACCCGCCACAGCCCGCCGGAATGCCGATGCCGGCGCCATGCAGCACCCCCAGCAGGCGGTCGCTGCGGTGTGCCTCGATCTCCTTCGTGCCATTCACGGTGATGGTGATGCCCCCCTGCGGCACCAGTCGCCGCCGCGCCAGCAGCAGGCCCAGGGTCAGCCCCACCACCAGCAGGACAACGATGAGGGAGGCGAGGAGGATCTCGTCGGTCATTGCGCGGCCATCTGTGCGAAGGAGGAGAAGCCGAGCGACATCAGCCCGGCCAGGATGAAGGTGATGCCCAGACCCCGCAGCCCCGCGGGCAGGTCGGCATAGGCCAGCCGCGCTCGGATTGCCGAGAGCATGATGACCGAGATGGCAAAGCCCGTGCCGCCGCCGATCCCGAAGACGAAGCTTTCGGCCAGGTCATAGTTGCGTTCGACCATGAAGAGGCTGCCCGCCAGGATGGCGCATTGCACCGTCAGAAGCGGCAGGAAGACCCCGAAGGCCGCGTGGACCTTGGGCAAGAAGCGGTCCAGCAGCATTTCCAGCAGCTGCACGATGGCCGCGATGACCCCGATGAAGGCCACCAGGCTGAGGTAGGAGAGGTCCATTTCAGGGTAGCCCGCCCAGGCCCAGGCGCCGGGGGCCAGCACGGCGGTGTAGATCACCTGGTTCAGCGGCACCGTCACGCCCATGACCGCAATCATGGCGATACCCAGGCCCACGGCCGTCTCGGGCCGTTTCGACAGCGCCAGGAAGGTGCAAAGGCCGAGGAACAGGGTCAGCGGCAGGTTCTCGACAAAGGCCGCCGACAGGAAGAGGGACCAGAGGTCTGCCATCACGCGCCCTCCTCCACCTCGGGCGGCACCGTGTCGGGCGCCTCCGCCTGGTCTGGCCAGATCGAGCGGATGGCCCAGACCAGCCCGCCCAGGATGAAGAAGGCCGAGGGCGCCAGCAGCATCAGCGCCAGCGGCGTGAACCAGCCGCCCTGTTCAACCAGCGGCAGCACCTGCAGGCCCATCAGGCTGCCCGCGCCGAACAGTTCCCGCAGAGCGCCAACAAGGCACAGGATCAGCGAATAGCCCAGCCCGTTGCCGAGCGCGTCGATCATCGAGCGGCCCGGCGGGTTCAGCCGCGCGAAGCTCTCGGTGCGGCCCAGCACGAGGCAGTTGGTGGTGATCAGGCTGACGAAGACCGACAGGCTCTGGCTGATCTCGAACAGATAGGCCTGCAACAGCTGGTCGATGACGATCACCAGCGAGGCGACGATGACGATCTGCACGATCAGCCGGATGGTGTCGGGGATATGCCGCCGGATCAGGCTGATGATCCCCGCCGACAGCACCAGCACCGTGGTCAGCGAGGCCGCCATGGTCAGCGCCGTGGGCATCGAGGTGGTGACCGCCAGGGCCGAACAGATGCCGAGGATCTGAAGGGTCACAGGGTTCTGCCGCACCAGCGGATCGGTGAAGGTGGACCAGAGAGGGGACGGCGCGGTCATGGCTCAGAACTCCCCGCGCCGGACGGCCTCGATCAGCGGGCCATAGCCCTCCTCGCCCAGCCAGAAGCGGATGATGCGCGTCATCGCCGAGGAGGTGCGGGTGGCGCCGGTGATCCCGTCGACCTCATACTCGGTCGAGGCCGGGCCACGGGCGACGGCAAAGCGGATCTCGCCGCTGTCATCCGTGGTCTCCACCCCGTTGAAGGACGCCTGCCAGGCCGGTTCCTCGATCCGGGCGCCGAGGCCGGGGGTTTCGGACTGGCCGGTGATGGTCAGCCCGGCGATGGTGTGCATGTCGCCCTTCAGGGCCAGGATGCCGTCGATGCGCCCGTTGTAGCCCTGCCCGCTGAAGGGCAGCAGCAGCAGGGACACCTCGCCCTCGCTGCGCAGCAGGTAGATCTGCGCGTAATCGGGACGCTGCACGAGGCCCGCGATGTCGGCGCCTGGGTCCAGCACCGTCCAGTTGCCGGCATCGGCCAGGGTGGTTTCCAGCGTCGCCGGGCTCACCTCGGTCGCCGCGCGGCCGGTGTCCAGGTCGATCACCACCGTCGACAGGGCGCCGCCCGATTGTTCCAGCAGCGTCGACATGCCGGGGATGCCCGCCACCAGCGCCGATAGCCGCGCCTGTTCCTCGGCGGCGCGGTTGGCCGCCTGGATCGGGCGCAGGACGACGGTGGCGCCGCTGACCATCACCGCGCAGCAGGCGGAGACCAGGAAGGCCACCAGCACTGTCTTGGTCCGGCTTTCATTCGGCAGGGCCAGCAGACGGCGCCAGGCCGAGAAGGGGTTCAGGTCAGCCAAGATGTGTCCTCCGTCTTGCGCGCCAGCGCGCGATGGCGTCTTGCGCGCCACAGCGCGATGGCGGCTTCGTCCAGGATGGGGGCGGCGAGAGAGGCCAGAAGGGCGGCGGAAACGGTGATCTGCACCGGCGCCCCGCCGTCCCAGCCGGTGGCGAACAGCACGATCAGCGCGCCGTAAAGCAGGCCGTTGCCCCAGCGACCGGGCCGCGTGGCGGCGCTGGCGACGGGGTCGCAGACCAGCAGGATCAGCCCGATCCAGGCCACCGGCAGCACCTTTTCCAGCCCCGCGGGCCAGGCCCCGCCCGGGATCGCCCAGGCCAACAGCGCCGCCAGCAGCGCCCCCGCGATGATGCGCCCCGATATCACGCCCAGCAGGATCCCCAGCCCCGCCGCCGGGATCGCCGCCCAGGCAACCGGCAGCACGAAGTCAGGCCAGGGCGCCGCCGGGAAGCCGAAGCCAAGGAAGGCCAGGGTGATCGTCGCCGGATTGACGACATTGCGCCCCCAGCCGCCGAAGACCAGCTCCCCCATCACGGTGCCGAAGCTGATGCCCATGACCAGGCGGAAGATCCCCAGATCCTCGGGCGCCAGCATGGCCACGGCCAGCGCCGTCAGGGCGCCGGCAAAGCTGGGAGGCTGGGCCCGGGCCAGCATGAAGATCAGGTGCCAGAGGCCCGAGACCAGCAGGGTCAGCGCCAGCCGACCCGCCGCCTCGATCCCACCGTACCACAGCCAGGCCAGCGCCAGCGGCATCAGCGCCGCCAGCAGCAGCAGGGCCACGGTTTCACGATCCCAGATGCCGCGCATCATGCCCCCTCCTCCGCCGCGATCCGATCAAGCGCCCCGCGCAGGAGCGCGGACAGCCGTGGCTCGGCCCCGGTGACGTAGTCGGCCAGGGCCAGGTCCTCTTCCAGCAGGGTCAGGCCGCCCAGCTTCGCCAAGGTCTCGTCATCGCCGGCCGACAGGGCCCGCAGCAGCGCGACGGCCGGCAGGGCCCCGCCAAGAGCCTGTTCCAGCGCGGCCGTGGGGATCAGCGGCACGGGCCGCGCGGCCCGGCTGAGCGCGTTGCGGAACCAGTGGCCCCGGGGCGCGCCATGGTGATGGGTCATCACCGACAGCTGCCGATCCCGCGGCGCCAGCCAGACCGCCCTGTGCCCGTCCAGCGCCGAGCCCGACACCAGATCATGCGGCCCCGGCACGGTCAGCCCGTGGCACAGCCCGGCCAGATGCGCCCCGTCCTGGCAACGCAGCAGCCGCGCCTCGCTCAGGGCCGGGCCGGTCACCGAAACGGTGCGCAGCGCGGGGCGCAGGCCGGTCTCCAGCAGCGTACCGAGGTCGGCCACATCCTCGGCGTGGATGTCCCAGACCGGGGCTTCGACGGACGCCGGGTGATGATGATGCAACTGGTGCCCCGCCAGGCCCTGCGGGTGACGCGGCCCGCTGCGCAGCAGGCGTAGCCGCCCTTCGACCGCGCCCGGCCCGGCCAGCGCGGGGCCGCGGCGCTGACACAGGTAGACCGGCCCCTCGGTCAGGTGACCAAGCGCGGCGAGCCCGCGCATCAGGTCCTCCCCGCGCCCTTCCAGCATCGCCAGCGGGTTGGGCGCCAGGGGACGGCTGTCCGCGGCCATGACCAGAATCGCTGCCGGGACGGCCCCAGGGGCGGGCATCCGGCCGAAAGGCCGGGCGCGGAACTGTCGCCATAGTCCGCTGTCCTGCAGCAGGGTCCGCAGCGCACTGCCATCGCCCGCCCCGGCTGCCTGGGTGTCATGGCGGCGCATGTCTCCGCCCGCATCGCGGAACAGCACGATCTCATGCAGCTGTCGCCCAGGGCCGAGGTGCACCTTCGCCACACGGCCGGGCATCGGCGCCACCAGGGCGATCTCCGGGTGGTCCCGCAGGCGAGCCACGGGCGCACCACCGGCCACGGCCTCGCCTTCCCGCACGACCATGTCGACACGCAGATGTTCGCGATGCTGCGGCAGGACCGCAGCCTCTTCCGTCCAATGCTCCACCGGCTCGCCGCCTGTCAGCGGCGCCGAACGCACCGTCGGATTAAGCCCTGCCTGCATGAGCTGCGACAGCATTGTCTCTCCTACCTGCATTCACCCTTGGAACAGGTTTCTGCCAAATTAAGCACCACGTCCACAAAACCCTGACAATTCCGCGCGATAATTAAAAAGTGCTTTTGCAACATATGTTTGAATGAGAGTTTTTTCGCCACATTCACGTTCGTGTCATTGCTCGAACGCTATCCCAAGGTATCATCGGACCCGTAGCCCAATTGATAGCCAACTGCCGGGAAAAACCAATGCGTGGGAAAATTATTACCGTTTCATCGGTCCTCGCCCTGCTGTTCGCCAGTTTCCTGACGGGAACGCCGAGCGCAAAGGCACAGGACTCATCCGCCCCCTCCGGCGAGGAGGCGATCACACCCTTCCTGTTGCCGGACGCCGGTCCGTTCGAGCCGAAATCCCTGGGCGAACAGAACACCGCCGCGATCACCGCCTGGCTGAAGGGCGGCCATGCGGATGCCACCGCCGAGGCCTTCACGCATTGGGATGACGAAGGCGCGGTGCCGCCCAACTGTTCGGTCTGTCACGCCGGGGCGGGCTTCCGCAGCTTCCACGGGCTGGATGGCAGCGAACCTGGCCTGCCCGAAGCGCCCATTCCCGCCGGTGGCGTCGTGGATTGCGAGACCTGCCACAACGACGGCCTCGCCTCGATCTCTGAACTGACCCTGCCGTCGGGCGTCGTGCATCCCGTCGTCGGCGTCGAAGCCGCCTGCATGACCTGTCACCAGGGGCGCGCCGCCGGGGCGACTGTCGAAAATGCGACCGCCTCGAAACCCGATGACACCGTCGACGCAGAGCTGCGCTTCGTGAACCCGCACTACGCCACCGCCGCCGCCAGCTGGCTGGGCGGTTACGGGGGCGCGGGCTATCACTACCCGGGCAAGACCTACTCGGGCCGTTTCTTCCATGCCCGCCCGGTGGCTTCCTGCGTGTCCTGCCACAACCCGCACAGCCTGGAGGTGAAGGTGGAGACCTGCGCCACCTGCCACGATGCCGAAACTTCGGAGGCGATCCGCATCCGCAAGCAAAGCTATGACGGCTCCGGCAACCTGACGGTCGGCATCCATTCGGACATCGAGGCCAATGCGCAGCTGCTGATGGAAACGCTGGTGACCTATACCAGCGAGGTCGCGGGCACCGCGCTGGTCTTTGAGCCGCACTACCCCTACTTCTTCGCCGACGCCAATGGCGACGGGGTGGCCGACCAGGTCGACGGCAGCAGTGTCAACTATGCCGCCTGGACGCCGCGCTCGCTGAAAGCGGCCTACAACTGGAAGCTGGTCACCGCCGATCCGGGCATCTACGCGCACAATCCGCATTACGCGCTGGAACTGCTCTACGACTCGATCGAGGACCTGGCCGGCGCCACCGACAGCATCGACTTCGACAGCCTGAACATCCTGCGCTGAAGCGCAGGCCTGACCACGTACGCAAGGCGCCGTCCCCCCGGGCGGCGCCTTCGTCTTGTCCAGCGGGCCCGCCCGGCCCTGCCCGGCTGTCTCAAACTGAGGCTTGCCTCGACCGCATCGGCCCGGTCATATTCTAACCTCGGGTCACCCGGCCGACGGTCGGGTCACCCAGGAGGAAGGGAGGAGGCGCCCGATGACCGGCCGTGACCACGACCATGTGACCCGCGTGATGCGGACCGTCAGCTGTGACGCTTCCGCCGCGCGCTCCCGTCTTGCCGCGTCCTGGCAACGGTCCTTCGCCCACCACCGCCTGGACCCGGCCGCCGCCCCGCCGCAGGACCGCGATACCGCGCGCCTGGCCGAACAGGAGGAAGTGCTGGGCCGGCTGCTGCATGTCGCCAGCCCACGCCTGGACGAGCTGTTTTCCACCATCGGACAAAGCGGCCACGGCGTCTTCATGACCGATGCGCGCGGATTGATCCTGCGGGCGCGGCAACGGGCGGCGGACGAGGCCGACTTCATCCGCTCCGGCCTGGTCGCGGGCGGCGACTGGAGCGAGGAGGCCCAGGGCACCAACGGCATCGGTACCTGCCTGACCGAGAAACGCCCCCTGATCATCCATCGCGACCAGCACTACCTGGCGCGCAATATCGCCATGAGCTGCATCGACGCGCCGGTCTTCGACCACGAAGGCACGCTGATCGCGGCGCTGGACGTGTCCTCGCCCCGCGCCGAAAGCGACGGGTTCAACCAGCTGATCGGCGCCATGGTCAGCGGCATTGCCAGCAAGATCGAGATCGACCTCTTCCGTGACATCCACAGCGACCGCCAGATCGTTCTGGTCGGCGATGACCGCGCCGGCACCGCCCTGCTGGCGGTGGATCGCGATGGTCTGGTCGTGGGCGCCACGCGCAGCGCGCGGATCGGCTGCGGCCTGGCGCGCCAGGGCGCCCTGCGCCCGGTGCCGCTGCGCGACGTTCTTGGGGAAACCTCCGAGGGGCTGTCGGGGGCCGAGAAGGCCGCACTGACCCGGGCCCTGGCGCGCGCCAACGGCAATGTCTCGGCCGCGGCCCGCGCGCTCGGCATCGGGCGCGCGACGCTCTACCGCCGGATGAAACGGCTGGGCATCTCCGGCGCAGACTGACCGCGCCGCCCCGCATTTCGCAGCTGCAGCATGGCCGCCCGCCGCAAGGTGTCTCACCCCTGAGACAGTTTTGCCCCCTCCGCCGCCCTGCCCCCGCTGACAACGCCGCCGCCACAATGCCAGATCTCCTTCACCGGCGCCGAGGAGGGTGCCGGAGGAATTCCGACAGACGGAGGAGACCTGTCATGAACGAGATGAGCCAACCCGACCTGAGCCGCACCTCGCCCTTCCAGAGCCGCTATGACAACTTCATCGGCGGGCGATTCACCGCCCCCGTCAGCGGCACATATTTCGACAACGTCACGCCGATCACCGGCGAGGTGGTCTGCGAGGTGGCCCGCTCCGGCGCGGCCGACGTGGACCTGGCGCTGGACGCCGCCCATCTGGCGAAGGATGCCTGGGGCCGCACCTCGGCCACCGAACGCGCCAACACCCTGCTGAAGATCGCCGACCGCCTGGAGGAGAACCTGGACCTGCTGGCCCGGGCCGAGACCTGGGACAACGGCAAGCCGATCCGCGAGACGACCCTGGCCGACATCCCCCTGGCCGTGGACCACTTCCGCTATTTCGCCGGTGTGCTGCGCGCCCAGGAAGGCAACATGTCCGAGATCGACGCGGATACCGTGGCCTACCACTACCATGAGCCCCTGGGCGTCGTCGGCCAGATCATCCCGTGGAACTTCTCGATCCTGATGGCGGCGTGGAAACTGGCGCCCGCCCTGGCCGCCGGCAACTGCATCGTGCTGAAGCCCGCCGAACAGACGCCCGCCGCGATCATGGTGCTGATGGACCTGATCCAGGATCTGCTGCCCGCGGGCGTTCTGAACATCGTCAACGGCTTCGGCGGCGAGGTGGGCGCGGCCCTGGCCAGCTCCCCGCGGATCGCCAAGATCGCCTTCACCGGCTCGACCGAGACGGGGCGCAAGATCATGCAGGCCGCAACCGAGAACCTGATCCCGGTGACGCTGGAGCTGGGCGGCAAGTCCCCCAACATCTTCTTCAGCGATGTCATGGCCGAGGATGATGCCTTCCTCGACAAGGCGGTCGAGGGCTTCGTCCTCTTTGCCTTCAACCAGGGTGAGGTCTGCACCTGCCCGTCCCGCGCTTTGATCCAGGAAGACATCTATGAGGAGTTCATCAAGCGTGCCATCGCCCGGGTCGAGGCCATCGTGCGCGGCGACCCGCGCGACATGGACACCATGGTGGGCGCCCAGGCCAGCCGCGAGCAGCAGGAAAAGATCCTGTCCTACCTGACCATCGGGGTCGAGGAAGGCGCCGAGGTGTTGACCGGCGGCAAGGCCGCGCAAGTCGACGGTCTGGATGGCGGCTACTACATCGAGCCGACGATCCTGAAGGGCCACAACAAGATGCGGGTCTTCCAGGAGGAAATCTTCGGGCCCGTCGTCTCGGTCTGTACCTTCAAGGACGAGGCAGAGGCGCTGGCGATCGCCAATGACACGATGTACGGCCTTGGCGCCGGTGTCTGGACCCGCGACGCCAGCCGCTGCTACCGGGTTGGCCGCGCCATCCAGGCGGGCCGGGTCTGGGTGAACAACTACCACGCCTACCCTGCCCATGCGGCCTTCGGTGGCTACAAGCAGTCGGGCATCGGGCGCGAGAACCACAAGATGATGCTGGATCACTACCAGCAGACCAAGAACATCCTGATGTCCTACAACCCCAACAAGCTGGGCTTTTTCTGAGGCCAGCGCCCGCGTCGTCCCGCTGGCGCGGTCCGGAGACCGGGGTGGCCGTTCCATCTCGAACCCCGGTGTCCGGGCCCGATCCAAGACCGGCGGGACGATCAGGCCGGGCCCTGCCCTCGTCCCAGGGGCGAGGGTCCGGCCACAGGATTGCGCATCGCCCCCCCTCCCGGCGATGCGCGGCGCGCCCGGCCCCGCCCCGGGTCGGACGCGCCCGGACAGGTCGCCCTGCCTCCGAACTCCCGGTCGGCCTGGCCGGAACGCGAAAGACCGGCGCCCGGCGCCGGTCTTTCCTTTCCCGGGCGCATCAGGCCCGGGCCGTTCACCCTGACAGGGGGCGCTTACAGCGCGTCGTCGAAGAAACCTTTCAGCTTCTCGAAGGGGATAAGGTTGGTCTTGTCATACAGATCGACGTGGTTGGCCCCCGGCACGGTGTAGAGCTCTTTCGGCTCCGCCGCCGCCTCGTAGACGTCTTCGCTGAAGTAGGCCGAATGCGCCTTTTCACCCATCACCAGCAGGATCGGACGACCGTTCAGCCAGGACAGGTTGTCCAGCAGGCCGAAGTTCATCCAGCTGGCGGCGCTGGTCACCGTGAACTGGGTGATCGAGTTGGGGTGATAGCCGCGCGGACGCGAGTAGAATTCGCCGAACTCAATGCCCACGGGGTGGCTGTCCTCGTCCCAGCCCAGCAGGGCGCCGCGATCGGTCAGGGCCGGATCGACGGCCTCGAAGTCGGCATAGCGCTGGTCTGCGACCATTTTCAGGAAACCGGCGCGGTCCTCGTCGGACATGCTGTCGTTCATGCCCATCTTGTGCATGCGGGCGATGTCATACATCGACACGGTGGCCACGGCCTGAATGCGCGGATCGACCTGCGCCGCCGACAGGGCGAACCCGCCCGAGCCGCAGATGCCGATGGCGCCGATGCGATCCCGATCGACAAAGACGCGGGTGCCCAGGAAGTCGACGCCGGCCATGAAGTCCTCGACGAAGAGGTCGGGCGAGGAGAGGTGGCGCGGCTCGCCTTCGGAATAGCCGTTGTAGGCCGGATCGAAGGTCAGCACGACATAGCCATGCTGCGCCATCTCATTGGCGTAGATACCGGGGCCCTGTTCCTTCACGCCGCCATAGGGGGCGCCGACGATCAGCGCGGGGTATTCCTTGGTCTCGTCGAAATCGGCGGGACGGTAGAGGTCGGCGGCCAGGGCGATGCCATAGCGGGTGGTATAGCTGACGGAGGTGCGGGTCACCTTGTCCGACAGCTCGAAGATGTAGTTGTTCTTGCTCATGGGAGAGGTCTTTCACTGAAAATTTGCGGCACCCGCCGCCAGAGGGAAGCGGGTGCCAGGGGCGCCGGCCACGAAGGGGGAGAGAGGCCCGGCGCCCGTTCGGTATCACTCGGGCTGCACGGTGGGACGGAACAGGATCTCGTTCACGTCCACGTTTTCAGGCTGCGACACGGCGAAGGAGACCATGTCGGCCATGGTGCTGGCCGGGATGGCGATCTGGCTGACGAAATCGCGCACCGTGTCGCCGGTGCCTTCCTCGGTGATATGGCTGGTCAGTTCGGTATCCACGGCACCGGGCGAGATGACGGTGACGCGCACGTTGTAGTCCTTCACCTCCTGGCGCAGGCCCTCGGACAGCGAGCGGACGGCGTGTTTCGTGGCGCAGTATACGGCACCCGTGGGCACGGTCTTGTGGCCGTAGACGGAGGACACGTTGATCACGTGGCCCGACTTCTGTTCCTGGAAGATCGGCAGCACGGCGGAGATGCCGTACAGCGTGCCCTTCAGGTTCACGTCGATCATCTGCTCCCATTCGTCGACCTTCTGGCTGGCCAGCATCGACAGGGGCATCAGGCCCGCGTTGTTGAAGATGACGTCGACGCGGCCATAGGTTTCCTTGGCAGTATCGACAAGGCGCTGCACCTCCTCGCGCTTGGTCACGTCGGTGGCGACGGCCAGGGCGGTGCCGCCCTGGCCCTCGATGTCCTTGACCAGGCTTTCCAGGCGCTCGGCACGGCGGGCGCCCAGGACGACCTTGGCACCCTTGGCCGCCAGGTCGCGGGCGGTCGCTTCGCCCATGCCGCTGGAGGCGCCGGTGATCACGATGACTTTGCCGTTGATGTTGTCGGTCATGTCGGTTGGTCCTTTCTCTTTGGTGCGGCCACGCCTTACTGCGGGCCGCAGGACGCCCTGAGCCGCACGCATGGGCGGCGCCTCGGGGCGTTTTGAAGTGTCATTTCCCGGGCCAGACGCCCGGCGCGGGTCAGTCCGCCAGTTCGAAGCGGGCGGTGTAGCTGCCATCCTGCAGCAAGGCGTCCAGCGGGCCGTCGAAGGCCCCCAGCCGGACCAGCCCCCGCGAGGACTGGAAGGGCTTGTAGAAGATCGCCAGGTTGCCCCAGGGCGCGTAAAGCGTGATGTCCCCGGTTTCGGGCTTGTAGCTGGCCGGGGCACCGGTGGTGTCCAGCTTGCGCGGCAGATCAGCCACCTTCTCAATGCCGTGGAAGTCGCTGAGTTCCAGGTCCATGGGCATCATGGCGACGAAATCGCGGCCGGCAGCACTGTCATCCAGCGTCGCGGTCAGAACATCGTCGCCCACGGTGATCGTGATCTTGGTCATGGCACCCTCTTTCGCAGTTTGGGCAATGGCAGGGCCCCCCGGGATCACCTGCAGAAGGCTGGCCGCTGCCAGCAAGGCAATGAAGCCACGGCGCATCATCCCGGCGGTCTCCTCTTCGGACAGGACAGCATCTAGCCGGGATCGCGGCAAGGGGAAGAGCCGGGCCGGAACTGCCACTCATGAGGCGCACTCATCAATCGCCTGCCGCCGCTATGTCGATCATTCTGCGATGGCGGGTTCCCTTGCGCCCCGCATACGCGCACGAACTGATGAGGGTCGCTCATGGATGTGTCCGGCGCATGCGGCATTAACCGATAGCCCCTCTATCCTATCTGCTGTCCCACAGGCCCGGATCCCCCGGGTCGGGACCACGGGGTCCCCCACATGAAGGAGACGACCATGAAACTCGCCCCCCTCGCCCTTGCCCTGGCACTGGCCGCCCCGGCCGCCGCCTCGGCACAATCACTGGAGATCACCCGCGCCGAAGATCGCCCCGGCCAGATCGGCAGCTCGGACACCTTCGCCGGCACGGCCTATGTCGCCCCGGTGGTCCCGCCTGAGATCGGCGACGTCAGCATCGGCGAAGTGACCTTCCTGCCCGGCGCCCGGTCCGCCTGGCACACCCATGACGAAGGCCAGATGCTGATCGTCACCAAGGGCACCGGCTGGGTGCAGGAACGCGGTCAGCCGAAACAGATCATGCGTGCCGGCGATGTGGTCTGGGCCCCGCCGGGGGTCGATCACTGGCACGGCGCCACCGATGAGACCTCCGTCACCCACTACGCCGTCCAGAAGGGCGTGAACTGGGGTGAGCTGGTCACGGACGAAGAATATGCAGCCGACTAAGCCCCTCGGGCTGGCGGCGCTGGCAGCGGCCTTGCTGCTGCCAGCCTCCCCGCAGGCCAGCGAAACCGTTCTGGACGGGCTGGATTATCCCTGGTCGATCGCGACCGCGGGCGATGACATCTACATCACTGAGAAGGCCGGCACCCTTGGCCTCTTCGATGGGACCACCTTCAGCCGCATGCCGGTGGAGACCTCCGTGCCCACCCTCAACGACCGCGGCGGTGGCCTTCTGGGCCTCGCCCTGCGCCCCGATTTCACTGAGACCCGCCGCGCCGTGGTCTACCAGCATGTCGGCAGCCCGGAGGCCCGGCAGAACCGGGTGCTCGAGATCGCGCTGGACGGCGAGGTCTGGCGCGAGACGCGCGTCCTGCTGGACGGCATCCCGGGCCATCCGCTCTACAATGGCGGGCGCCTGGGCTTTGGTCCGGACGGGATGCTTTATGTCACCACCGGCTGGACCGAGAACCGCGCCCGGCCGCAGGACATGGACAGCCTGGCGGGCAAGATCCTGCGCCTAACGCCCGAGGGTGCGGTGCCGGACGACAACCCGTTCCCCGGCTCGCCGGTCTATTCGCTGGGCCACCGCAACCCGCAGGGTCTGGCCTGGGATGACGACGGACAGCTCTATGCCGCCGAACACGGCCAGTCTGGTCACGACGAAGTGAACCGGATCGTGCCGGGCGGCAACTACGGCTGGCCGCTGGTTCAAGGGGATGAAACCGCTGACGGCATGATCCCGCCCCTGGCCCATTCGGGCCGCAGCACCTGGGCGCCTTCCGGGCTGGCCTGGGCGGAGGGGCATCTGCTTCTGGCGGGTCTGCGGACCCAGGGGATCCTGCGTATCATGCCCGACGGCACGGTCAGCGAGGCCCATGACCTTGGCCAGCGGACCCGCGACATCGCCCTGCGCGACGGTCAGATCCTGGCGATCACCACCAACCGCTCGCCGCGCCGCGACGGGGCCTCGGACGACGCCCTGCTCCGAATTGACCCTGGGTCAGAATAGCGTTGGACCTCCCCCCCTCGCCCCAGATAGACTGAGAGGCCACCGGATGATCATCGGTTCCCAGATCAAGGCCTCTCAGATGCTTCGCGAAAACATTAACGATCTCATTGCGCTGGCCGCCGTGGCCGAAGAGCGCAGCTTTACCCGTGCCGCCGCACGTCTGAACGTGTCGCAATCGGCGCTGAGCCACACCATCAAGGGGCTGGAGGAACGGCTGGGCCTGCGCCTGCTGACCCGCACCACCCGGTCCGTCGCGCCGACACTGGAAGGCGAAGACCTGCTGGCGACGCTGAACCCCTGCCTGGAGAAGATCGAGGCCCGGCTTCAGGCGCTGAACGACTCGCGCGACCAGCCCACGGGCACGGTGCGGATCGTCGCCACCGATTACGCCATCGACTACATCCTCTGGCCGAAACTGTCGCCGGTGCTGAAGGAATACCCGGCGGTGAACGTGGAACTGGTGGTCGACTACGGCTTCACCGACCTGGCCAGCTCGCAATGCGATGCGGGGGTGCGGTACGGCGACCAGGTCAGCGACGGGATGATCGCCATGCGCATCGGCCCGGACGAACGCATGGTCTGCGTCGGCACGCCCGAGTATTTCGAACGCGCGGGCGTCCCCCAGACGCCGCAGGACCTGTCGGATCACGCCTGCATCAACCTGCGCCTGACCACCCACGGCGCCCTCTACGCCTGGGAATTCGAAGAGAAGGACGGGACCGAGATCCGGGTCAAGGTCCAGGGGCAGGCCTGTTTCAATACCATCGGCCCTGTGCTGCGCGCCGCGATGGACGGGCACGGCCTGGCTCTGGTGCCCGACAAGATGGTCGAGGCCGAGCTGGCCGACGGCCGGTTGCAGATGTGCCTGGGCGATTACTCCCCCGCCTTCCCCGGCTTCCACCTCTACTACCCCTCGCGGCAGCGCCCGTCGTCGGCCTTCGAGGTGGTGCTGGACGCCCTGCGCGTCCGGCGCTGAGGATTGATGAAATCCCCTCATGAGTGGGCTGCTGTCCCGGCGCATTGAGACAGAGGGCCACAACCCCAGATCAGAGGTACGACATCGACATCAAAGGAGTTTTCCATGAAGACCCGTCTTGCCGCCTCTGCCCTCGCCCTGCTCGCCTCCGGTGCTTCCGCACAGGAGCTTGAGACCACCCTGCCCGACGCCGTGGGCCAGGTGGCCCCCGCCCTGCAGGCCTATTCCACCGACGATCTTTTCGGCTCCGTCTGGAGCGGCGAGGCCATGTCGATGCGGGACCGTGCGCTGGTCACCTTCGCCGCGCTGATGACCCGTCACGAGACCGAGAACCTGGGCTCCTACGTGGCACTGGCGCTGGACGCCGGCGTGACCCCGGCGGAACTGTCGGAAACCATCACCCACCTGGCCTTCTACACCGGCTGGGGCAATGCCACTGCCGCAGCCGAAGCCATGGCGCCGGTCTACGAGGCCCGCGGCATTACCGCCGAGGACCTGCCCGCGGTCGAGCCGGAAGAGATGCTGCCGCTGGATCAGGAAAGCGAAGACGCCCGCCAGACCATGGTGCAGGACAACTACGGCAATGTCAGCCAGGGTGTCGTGGACACCACCGAGGAGCTGCTGTTCCTCGACATGTGGCTGCGCCCGGCGCTGGAGCCGCGTGACCGTTCGATGGTCACCGTGGCCGCCCTGATCGCCGCCGGTCAGCCCGAACAGATGACCTTCCACCTGAACCGCGCCATGGACAACGGCCTGACCCAGGAAGAAGCGGGCGCGATGCTGTCGCACCTGGCCTTCTACGCCGGTTGGCCCAAGGTCTTTTCGGCCATGCCGGTGGCGAAAGAGGTTTTCGCCAGCCGCGCCGAATAAGACAGACAGACTGGTGGGCCGGACGAAATGTCCGGCCCTCCCCCCCTTCAAGGAGCAGTTAGCAATGAAGATCGGCATTCTCGGATCCGGCCTGATGGGCGCCAAACTGGGCACGCTCTGGGCGAGCTGCGGCCACGAGGTGACCTTCGCCTATTCCCGCAGCCAGTCGAAACTCGACCGGCTTGCACGTGACGCGGGAGGCCGCAGCGGCTCCGTCGCCGAGGCCGTACGTGACGCTGATGCCCTGCTTTTGGCCGTGCACTGGTCGCGCGTCGAAGACGTGCTGGACCAGGCGGGCGATCTGGACGGGCAGCTGGTGCTGAACTGCTGCGTGCCGCTGGATGAGCAGAACCGTGACCTTGTGGTCGGCCGGACCTCCTCCGGTGCCGAGGAACTGGCGCGGATGCGTCCCGGCGCCCGCTGGGTGTCATGCTTCAACACCACCCCTTCCGAGAGCTTCCGCCCGGTGTTCGATCGCAAGGGCCAGGCACCGGCGCCCCAGGTCCTGACCTACGGCGACGATGCCGGGGCCAAGCAGGAGGCCGGCGCCCTGATCCGCGATATCGGCTTCGAGCCACTGGAAGCAGGCGGGCTGCGCAACGGGCGCTATATCGAACCCTTCGCCATGGCGACGGTCGAGCTGGCCTACGTCCAGCCCGGCGGCCCGGCCCTGATTTACAATTTCGACAAGTTGTCCTGAGAGCCTCGCGCCGACGGACAGCCCACAGACCAAGGAGAAGAAAAATGAAAATCATTCGTTGCGGCAGCAATCCCTCGATGCCCGGCCCCGAAGAGACCTTTTCCGGCACCGTCCGGCTGGAGATGATGTTCCAGGCCGATGAACCGGGCCGCACCTCCGGCGCCCATGTGACCTTCGAGCCCGGCGCCCGCACCGCCTGGCACACCCACCCGGCGGGCCAGACCATCATCATCACCTACGGCCGTGGCTGGGTGCAGCGCGAAGGTGGCCCGATCGAGGAAGTGACCATGGGCGACGTGGTCTTCTTCCCCGCCGGCGAAAAGCACTGGCACGGCGCCTCCCCCGAGAACGCCATGAGCCACATCGCCATCCAGGAAAGCATCGACGGCTCCCCCGTCACCTGGATGGAAAAGGTCACCGACGAAGAATACGGCGCCTGAGCGCCCCTGGCCGGCCCCTCGGGTCCGGCCGACTTCCGGCAAGGTCCGGGGCCAGTTGGTCCCGGACCCTTTTCATGTCCGCCCCCCTTTCCGGGAACCAGCCCTGCGCCCAGGCCCAGCCCACGCTCAGGCGTCCTGCCCGCGCGCGCGACAGGGGATCACGCCGCTGTCCAGATCCTTACCGCCACCCGCCGACAGGAAGTCCCAGCCGAGGCTGTCCTGCCCCAGTGTCAGACGCAGCAGCCCGGTTTCCCCGAAGACGGCGCGCGCGGTGCTGGCCTTTGCCGGTGTGGCGTGGCTCGTCTCTCCGCCCACACCGATGGTGAAGCCGATCAGCCCGTCCGCCACCGGCTGCCCCGCCGCATCCAGGGGCCGCGTACGTTCATAGAAGTGATTGTGCCCGTTCAGCACCGCGGTCGCACCAGCTTCCTCCAGCCGGGCGAAGAGTGCCCGCGCCGCCTCGCTGCCCGGGCGGTCCCGCAGCGACCAGGCCGGCTTGTGGAAATAGGCCAAAACGCAGGCATCGGGGTGCGCCGACAGCTGGGCATCCAGCCAGGCGCGCTGCGCGGAGCCCTCGTCGGCGTCATCTTCCGAGTTCAGCGACAGCAACAGCCAGTTGCGCCATGTCAGCGCATAGTGGCCCGTGCGGTCCGCGCCCGCCTGTTGCCCCCAGTATTCATAATAACCGTTGGCGCCCGGCACCCGATACTCATGATTGCCCGGTGTCGGCAGCAGGCGCGGCGCCAGCGCGCCCCAGAGCGGGTCGAAACAGGTGTCGAACTCCGCCCGCGTGCCACGGCGGTAGGCCAGATCTCCCAGCCCCAGAACGAGGTCGTCGGGATAGAGGTCTGCGAGGGCGGCGGTCTGCAGCGCCCCGGCCCCGTCCCGATCCACTTCGACCGGCAGGCCCAGGTCGTAGGTCAGCGCGGGCCAGACCTGGCCGAGGGTATCCTTCCGCCCGCATTCGGCCACGTCGCCCGCGGCCAACAGGGTCAGCCGGTCGCCCTGCCCGACCACCTGGTCCAGCACCTGCTGCGGGGTTGCGCGGTCATCGCGGGCCGGAAAATCGCCAAGAATGGCAGCCCGGGCCTCATCCGCGCCGAAGCGGAACACCTGCTGTTCCCCGGCGGTCAGCACCAGCAACAGCGCGAAGGCCACGCCGAGGGTCCGAAGTATCTTGCGTTTCATGATCGTCCTTTCGGCCGGTTCGTCCCGGCCCGTCATCCATCAACTTGGGTCGGGGTCCAGCAGGTCCTCGACAAACCAGGAGGCGAACTGCGCCCGCCCGCTGACCCCGGCCTTGGCATAGATCCGCGTCAGCTGCGCCCGCACCGTGCCCTGGGCCGCGCCACGGATCTCGGCGATGCCCGCCACGTCCAGTCCCTTCAGCGCCAGCAGCCCCACGTCGCGTTCCGCCGGCGTCAGCTTCCAGGCGTCGAACTGGTCCTCGATCACCTGCGCCAGAGATCCGCGCGCCGTGTCCAGGGCGCGTTCCTGCTGCCGCATCTGCGCCAGGGTCCGGCGCAATTGCCAGACCCCCATGACCACGCCCAGGATCAGTGCCAACGCCACCAGCGCCTCGAAGATGCTGTGCGGGGCGGCCGGATCCTCTGCCAGGTCCGCCACGGCATCGGCCACGAAGAACAGCGCCGCCATGGTCTGAAGGACCACGGTGACGGCCAGCGCGGCGGAGAATCGGCGCGCGCTGCGCGGCCCGCGGGGAGGGACAGCGCCGAGGGTCATCCCCGGCGCGATCCCGTCAGCATCGGGCGCAGGAGGTTGCGACCCAGGGCGCGGCTTTCGACCGCGACCCCGGCCACGTGGACCGCCGCCAGCAGAAGCAACAGATTGGCCAGCACCTCATGCACCTCCTCGGCGATTTCCTTGATCTCGCCATTCTCCGCCCTGTCGTCGGCAGAGGCAAGCACCGACCAGTCACCTGCGGCCACGGCGGCCTTTTCCTCGGCGATGGTCACGGGGCTGCGGGCATCTGTCATCACCAGGCCGGTGACGGAAATCAGCGCCAGGCAGGCCCAGAGCGCATAGACCATCAGCGCCCCCGCCGGATTGTGAGAGCGGTGCTCGCGCGGGCGACCGCGCAGCAGCGCCTTCATGTGGCGCAGGGCCGCGCGCGGCGCGGGCGGGAAGGCCGAGAACCGCGCCTCAGCCGGCCCGATGACGCCCCAGAGCAGCCGGATCGCCAGCACCGCCAGCACCATCCAGCCCACCCAGACATGAAGCGCCGAGCCCCCCTCGTCCAGAACAGCGTTCAACAGTACGGCCAGGGCGATCAGCCAGTGGGTGACCCGCACCAGCGGATCCCAGGGATCGGGCGGCGCGACGGCCCCGCCCTCCTTCCCCGGCTGACGGGCGTCAGTCATCTGCCTTCACCCTGGCCACCTGGCCGCTTTCCGGGTCGATGTAGATCTCCCACTTCCGCATCTCGGCGTCATGGCACTTGGCCTCGATCTTGCCGTCCTCGGCCTCGAACCGGGGCGCCATGCAGCCGGCGGCCTCCAGCGCGGTGGTGGCGGTGGCGGGATCGGTGCCGACCCTGTCGCCGACGGCCGGCAGGGCGGCGGCGGCCAGCGGGGCCAGCGCCAGGGCACAGGTGGTCACGAGCAGTTTCATGTCAGGGATCCTTTCGTTGGACACCGGCAGCAGGTCGCCCCGGCTGATCCGCAGAAAGCCCCTTCTCTTGGATGGGGTCGATTGCACGCACGCTGCTTTCGCCCACCCTAAGCGCCTGCTTATGCGCCTCTGGGCACGACGCACGCAGGGATGGAGGCGTCGAAGACAGCAGAAATGAGCCGGGTCGCCGTTCTTGATAGGATCGAAGACCACAGATGACGCGGCAGGGAGAAGAGCGGAGGTGCACTGCACTGCCGACACCACGCCGGGAGTCAGTGTTCAGGGGCTGCCGGACGCATGCGTCACGACTTGCTCCCTGAAACGCGAAGAGCCCCGGGCGGACCCGAGGCTCTGCAGCGTTTTAGATGGTGGGTGATAAGAGATTTGAACTCCTGACATCTTCGATGTGAACGAAGCGCTCTACCACTGAGCTAATCACCCGCCGTGCCGCGTTCTCTACCGTCACTCTTCGCCGTCTGCAAGAGGCGAATTCGACAAAATTTCACCCTCGGTCGCCGCGGCCTGATCCAGCTCCGCCAGGGCCGGGCCGCTTTGCCGAACCCGGGCAGTCATGACCCGGCCATTGGCCAGATCCTTGGTCCGGGTGACCTTGATCTTGCCCAGCGGTTGCAGGTTCGCCTCGCGCCCCTCGGACAGGGTTTCGCCCAGAACCGTCAGCAGCGCCTCGACCACCGGCTTGGCGTCCTTCTTCTTCATGCCGGAGCGAGCCACGACGCGGTCGATCAGCTCTTTCTTCTTCAGAGGCGTCTGTTCAGCGCCCTTGTCCGAACTCATGTCGTCTTCCGCGGCCCCCGCCTCCATTGGCGTGTCCTCCAGTGGCGTTTCCCCGTCGGGCGCATCGGTCCGGGGGGCCCGGCTGCTCTGCGCGGCGCGCCGGCTGGCGGTGGCCGCGCGGCTGGCGGCGGTCTTGCCGCTGGTGCTGGTCGGTTTGGTGGCCATGGTTTGTCCCCCTCGATTTCCCGGCTTCGCTCCCTGTCAGCCTAGCAAGCCACATGCCGCGCGGCCAACACCTCATGCCTGCCCGCCCGCCTGCCGTGGCGGCGCTTTGGCAGATGCCCATAAGAAAGGCCGCGCCCTCCGGTGGGAAGGCGCGGCCTGATCAAATGCCCGGGGGTGCCGGCGCCCGCCACAGGGGCGCCGACCCTTGGATCAGTGGGCAACCGCCTGGCGGGCGGCTTCCTCGGCGGCCTTGGTGCGGGCCGCCGCGGCGGCTTCCTCGGCCTCCTCGTCCCATTCCACGGGCTCCGGCTGGCGCACCAGCGCCTGTTCCAGAACCTCCTTCACGTGGGTCACGGGAATGATCTTCAGCCCTTCCTTCACGTTGTCGGGAATGTCGGCCAGATCCTTCTCGTTCTCCTCGGGGATGAAGACGGTCTTGATGCCCCCCCGCAGCGCGGCCAGCAGCTTCTCCTTCAGCCCGCCAATCGGCATGGCGTTGCCGCGCAGGGAGACCTCGCCGGTCATGGCGACATCCTTGCGCACCGGGATCTGCGTCAGCACGGAAACGATGGAGGTCACCATTGCCAGGCCGGCCGAGGGGCCGTCCTTAGGCGTGGCGCCATCAGGCACGTGGACGTGGATGTCCCAGTGATCAAAGCGCGGCGGCTTGACGCCGATCTCGGGCGCGACCGAACGGACGTAGCTGGAGGCAGCGTCGATCGACTCCTTCATCACGTCGCCCAGCTTGCCGGTGGTCTTCATCCGGCCCTTGCCCGGCAGGCGCAGCGCCTCGATGGACAGCAGGTCGCCGCCCACGCTGGTCCAGGCCAGCCCGGTGACGACGCCGATCTGGTCTTCCTTCTCGGCCAGGCCGTAGCGGTACTTCTTCACGCCCAGGAAGTCATCGAGGTTCTCCTCGGTGACGACAACCTTGTCGGTCTCCTTCTTGACGATCTGCGTCACGGCCTTCCGCGCCAGCTTGGCGATCTCGCGCTTGAGGTTCCGCACACCCGCCTCGCGGGTGTAGCGCTGGATCATCTCGGTCAGCGCGCCGTCGGTGATCTCGAACTCGTCCTTCTTCAGGCCGTGGTTCTTGACCTCCTGGTCGACCAGGTGCTGCCGCGCGATCTCGCGCTTTTCGTCCTCGGTGTAGCCCGCGAGGCTGATGATCTCCATCCGGTCCAGAAGCGGGCCCGGCATGTTGTAGGAGTTCGCCGTGGTCAGGAACATCACGTTGCTGAGGTCGTATTCCACCTCGAGGTAGTGGTCGACGAAGGTGCCGTTCTGTTCCGGGTCGAGCACCTCCAGCATGGCGCTGGACGGGTCACCGCGGAAGTCCTGGCCCATCTTGTCGATCTCATCGAGCAGGATCAGCGGGTTCGTCGTCTTCGCCTTCTTCAGCGCCTGGATGATCTTGCCAGGCATCGAGCCGATGTAGGTCCGCCGGTGGCCGCGGATCTCGCTTTCATCACGCACACCGCCGAGGCTGATGCGGATGAACTCGCGCCCCGTGGCCTTGGCGACCGATTTGCCCAGGGAGGTCTTACCCACGCCCGGGGGGCCGACGAGGCACAGGATCGGCCCCTTCAGCTTTTTCGAACGCTGCTGCACCGCGA
Organism: Pseudooceanicola marinus; assembly: GCF_020177265.1. GTDB lineage: Bacteria > Pseudomonadota > Alphaproteobacteria > Rhodobacterales > Rhodobacteraceae > Pseudooceanicola > Pseudooceanicola marinus_A. The sequence continues at coordinate 462,392 of NZ_JAIVMC010000003.1, read as the reverse complement.
GGTATTCGACGATGCGTTCCTTGACCTTCTCCAGCCCGTAGTGATCGGAATCGAGGGTCCGTTCGGCCAGGCCGAGGTCCTTCTTCACGCGGCTCTTGGTGCCCCACGGGATCGACAGCATCCAGTCGAGGTAATTGCGCACGACGGTGGCCTCGGCCGACATCGGCGACATCGACTTCAGCTTCTTGATCTCGGCCTCGGCCTTCTCGCGGGCTTCCTTCGACAGCTTGGTCTCGCTGATGCGCTGCTCCAGCTCGGCGATTTCGCCCTCGCCGTCCTCGCCGTCGCCCAGCTCCTTCTGAATGGCCTTCATCTGCTCATTCAGATAGTACTCGCGCTGCGTCCGCTCCATCTGGGATTTGACGCGGGTCTTGATCTTCTTCTCGACCTGCAGGACGGACATCTCCCCCTGCATCAGACCATAGACCTTCTCCAGCCGGTCGGAGATCGACAGGGTCTCCAGAAGCTCCTGCTTCTGCTCCACCTCGATGCCGAGATGGCCGGCAACCAGGTCGGCCAGGCGCGAGGGCTCATGGCTTTCGGCCACGGCGGTCAGCGCCTCCTCGGGGATGTTCTTCTTCACCTTGGCGTAACGTTCGAACTCCTCGGCCACGGTGCGCAGCAGCGCCTCGGTGGTCGCCTCGTCGCCCGGCTCCTCTTCCAGCAGCTCGGCACGGGCCTCGAAGAAGTCGTCGTTGTCCAGATATTCTGCGATCCGCACGCGGATCGAGCCTTCGACCAGCACCTTCACGGTGCCGTCGGGCAGTTTCAACAGCTGCAGCACGTTGGCCAGCACGCCGGTGCGGTGGATGCCCTCGGCGGTGGGATCGTCCTCCGCCGGATCCTTCTGGCTGGCCAGCAGGATCTGCTTGTTCTCCGTCATCACCTCTTCCAGCGCCCGCACGGATTTGTCGCGCCCCACGAAGAGGGGCACGATCATGTGCGGGAAGACCGCGATGTCACGCAGGGGCAGGACGGCGTAGGACGGGTTGAGAGGCTCTTGCATGCTCTATCCTTGATCTTGGGCAGAAGGCACCGGCCCCGCGCGGCGGCAACCATGGCCTTCTCCGGTTTACAGTCTCTTAATCTGGGCGCGAGGCCCGCGATCTTCAACCGTGGTTCCGGCCATCCTGCCCGTGGGGCGAGGCGGCAGCAAGCGGGATATAAGGCGCCACAGGGGAAAAACCAGCCCGGAGCGAGTTGTCCACAGGGCGCGCTGGCTGCGCGCCGGATGCGGGGGCGCTGCCCCCCGTCTTCGCGAGGCGAAGACTCCCCCGGAGTATTTTCGGCCAACGTATGAAGAGGGGGGGGCGGTATGAGGATCCGTCGGGCAGCGCCCCTCCCTCTAGCCAAGCGCCGCAGCGCGCGCTATGGCCCCGTCATGAGCACGCGTTTCTCCTTTTCCCTGCAGGCCACCGATGGCCGCGCCCGTAGTGGCGTGATCTCCACCCCTAGGGGCGAGATCCGCACCCCTGCCTTCATGCCCGTGGGCACAGCGGCGACCGTGAAGGCGATGATGCCCGAAAGCGTGGCGGCCACCGGCGCCGACATCCTGCTGGGCAACACCTATCACCTGATGCTGCGGCCCACGGCGGAACGCATCGCGCGCCTGGGCGGGCTGCACCAGTTCATGAACTGGCAGAAGCCGATCCTGACCGACAGCGGCGGGTTCCAGGTGATGAGCCTGGCGGAGCTGCGCAAGCTGACCGAGGAAGGCGTGACCTTCCGCAGCCATGTGGACGGCTCGAAGCACAAGCTGACGCCGGAACGGTCGATGGAGATCCAGAAGCTCTTGGGATCGGACATCGTCATGTGTTTCGACGAATGCCCCGCCCTGCCGGCGGATCACAAGCGCATCGCCGAGAGCATGCGCTTGTCAATGAGATGGGCGCAGCGCTCGCGCGATGCCTTCGGCGACCGGCCCGGCCATGCGCTGTTCGGCATCCAACAGGGCGGTGACGTGGAAGAGCTGCGTGCGGAAAGCGCCGAGGCGCTGAAGGGTATCGAGTTCGACGGCTACGCCATCGGCGGCCTGGCCGTCGGCGAAGGCCAGGAAATCATGTTCCAGGTTCTGGACTACGCGCCCGGCCAATTGCCCGTCGACAAGCCGCGCTACCTGATGGGCGTGGGCAAGCCCGACGACATCGTGGGCGCGGTGAAACGGGGCGTCGACATGATGGATTGCGTGCTGCCCTCGCGGTCCGGCCGCACCGGCCAGGCCTGGACACGGCGCGGTCAGGTCAACCTGAAGAACGCCCGCCACGCCGACGACCCCCGCCCCCTGGACGAACACTGCACCTGCCCGACCTGCCGCCACTACTCGCGCGCCTACCTGCACCACGTCTACCGCGCGGGCGAGATGATTTCCGGCATGCTGCTGACCTGGCATAACCTGCATTACTTCCAGGAGTTGATGCAGGGCATGCGCGATGCCATTGCCGCAGGCCGCTTCGAGGCCTGGGAAGAGGATTTCCACGCCACACGCGCCCTGGGCGACATCGAGCGGCTCTGAGCATGCCCGAACGCCTGCGCGGCACTGGACCTCGCGCCGCGCAATCCTTATATGGCGGGTCAGGAATAGGACGGAGACACCATGACCGAGCAATCAGAGCCCCTCGAAGGCGCCCCGCTGATCGCGCCCTCCTCGACCGACCACCCGCTTTACGACAAGGTGGCCGAGGCCTGTCGCACGGTCTACGACCCGGAGATCCCGGTGAACATCTTCGACCTGGGGCTGATCTACACCATCGACATCACGGACGAGAACGACGTCCGCATCATCATGACCCTGACCGCCCCTGGCTGCCCGGTGGCCGGCGACATGCCGGGCTGGATCGCCGATGCGGTCGAGCCGCTGGACGGGGTCAAGACGGTGGATGTGCAGCTGACCTGGGAACCGCCCTGGGGCATGGACATGATGAGCGACGAGGCCCGGCTGGAACTGGGCTTCATGTGATCCGAAGGCCCCGGCAGACCCGGGGCCTTTTCTTTTGGGCGCCCATTCGCCCGTCCCGCGCACCCTGATCCCAACCGCCGACCCTGGTCGACGATGCGTTTCTGCGCCCGGTGATCGCGCCTTTCCCCTGAAAATCAGCCTCTCCGGGCCCATCCATTGCGGCGCCTTTTGGCGCCCACGCGAGATGTAGCGGCAGGGCCACAGATCCTGACAGGAAGCTTTCGGGCTTCCCAGATCCTGCGAAAGGGGTTAACCTTTCCCCAAAAAATCAAACAGGCAACCAAGATATAAAACGGGCAAGGTAGAGCAGTATGTCACAGAAAATCACCGTCCTCTCCGGCACCATCGAGGCCGGGGCGAAGATGGACGAGTCCGCCCTAGCGGAGTGCTACGAAGGTCTGGGCCAGGCGGCCCGGCTGATCCGATCCTGGCAGGACATGCCGGTCTGTTTCACGCGCATCGGTCAATACGGCTGGCAACTCGTGCTCAGTCCCGCTCGCCCTGCCCTGCGCGAGGCGCTGGCCATGCGCGCCGGCATCCGCCAGAAGGGCCGGCAATTCGACACCGCCATCGCCATGGTCAGCGGCCCCGGCGAGATCCCGGCCAGCCGCGACCTCGGCCAGGCCGAGGGGCTGGCCTTCCTGACCTCGCTGGGCATCCTCGACGGTCTGCGCGGCGCGCGCTTCGGACATGGCGACGGATCTGAACTGGCCGCCGTGGCGCGGCTCGTGGACCATGTCTCGGCCCGCTGGACCGCGGCCCAGGCCAAGGCCGTCCTGCCGATGCTGTCGCAGGACGCACCAACCCATTCCACCGTGGCCGAAAGCCTCGGGATCACCCGCCAGGCCGTGCGCCAGGCCCTGATGGGCGCGGGCTACCCCGCCCTGTCCGAGGCGCTGGCCGAGGTCGAAGGGACCCCGGTGGCGCCGCAGCGCGTGGGCGCCGTGGCCTGACCGACCGTATCGGTTGACGTATGCGAAGGGCGGCGCCACGGCGTCGCCCTTTTCGCGTTGCGGCGCAGCCAGGCGTACAGGGCGCGCAGCCGGTTGCGCGGGGTCCGCGCGCCCAGATCCCAGACCTCCTGTTCCGACAGCAGACGCCGCGGCGAGGGTGGAAGGAGTGGTAGCATTGGCCGTCCTTTCCTTTTCGCATGCGGAAAGGTAGCCTGCCAAAAGAGGGTTTTCTGCGCCTAATCCAGCAATAGGATTTTCACTGATGAAAGACTTGAAGTGGGACGACCTGCATGTCTTCTATCACGTGGCCGAGGCCGGTGGCCTCAGCGGCGCCGCCCGACGCTGCGGTCTCAGCGCGCCCACCATCGGGCGTCGCATGCTGGCGCTGGAGGAGATGGCGGGCCAGAGCCTCTTTCGGCGCGGCCCCACGGGCTACGAGCTGACACCGGCGGGACGCGCCCTGCACGAGCGGGTCCGCGCCATGCAGGCCGCGGCACGGCCTGTCGCGGCGCTTTTCGGTGACGCGTCCGAGGCGCCGTTCCTGCGCCTCTCCGCCGGGACTGCCACCGCGCATTTCCTGGCCGACCGGGTGGCCGAGATCTGTCGCCCCGGTGACGACTTCCGCCTGCATTTCATCACTACCGAGGCCACGCTGGACATCGCGCACCGCGAGATCGACGCGGGCATCCGCAACCGCGCGCCGGAGGCCGGCAACCTCGCCTCCCGCCCCCTGGGTCGCCTGCGCTTCGCCCCCTACCGCAGCCACTCCCTGCCCGGTGCGGAAGGGCTGGGCTGGGTCGCCATGGATCCCGACCACGCCCGCCATCCCGCCGCCCGCTGGCTGCACGAGCAGGACCTGCCGGTCGCCGTGCTTGCCAATTCGGTCGCAACGGTGCACGAACTGGTCCGCGCCGGCGCCGGCATCGGCGTCATGCCCTGCATGACCGGCGACCGCGATCCGGCCCTGACCCGCGCCGGCCCGCCCATCGAGGCGCTGGAGGAAACCCAGCACCTCGTCTTTCACGCCGACGACCGCCACCGCCCGCCCCTGCGGCGGCTGATCACCCGTCTCGCCGCGCTCTACCGGGACAACGCGGATCTGCTGGCCGGTCACAGACCGTTGCGCGCCTAGGCACGCCCCGCCCCCGCCAGGGTCCCTTGGAATCGCCGCCCGCTCCCCTTATCTTGGGGTCAAAGCGCCCCGCCCCAACGGGCGCCAAAGGAGACACCATGTTCAGCATTCCCGGCAAACAGGCGGTCACCATGACCCCGCGCGCGGCACAGCAGATCGTCAAGCTGATGAAGAAGGACGGCCACGAGGGCCTGCGCATCGGCGTGAAGAAAGGCGGCTGCGCGGGCATGGAATACACCATGGACTACGTGGACAGCGTCGATCCGAACGATGAGGTCGTCGAACAGGATGGCGCGCGGGTGATGATCGCCCCCATGGCGCAGATGTTCCTCTTCGGCACCGAGATCGACTACGAGGTCGCGCTGCTGGAATCCGGATTCAAGTTCAACAACCCGAACGTCACCGAGGCCTGCGGCTGCGGCGAGTCGATCAAGTTCGCCGATATGTGACCCCCGGGCGCCGCGCCTCTTGCGCGCCGCGCCCCCTCCGGCCAGTCTGCCCGCATCCCGGAGGGCACAATGGCCGTCGATCCCGACTTCCTCGAACACCTGCGTGATCTTTTCGCCGACCTCGGCCCGCTGCGGGTCGGGCGCATGTTCTCGGGCGCGGCACTTTACGTCGAGGAGGACGTGACGATCGCTATGATCTCCGCCTCCGGCACGATCTACATGAAATCCGACGCCACGACCGAGGCCGCCTTCCGCACCGCCGGATCTGAGCCCTTCACCTACGCCCGCAAGACGGGTCCGCGGGTGGTTCCAAGCCTGATGTCCCTGCCCGAAAGCGCCCTCGACGATCCCGAAGAGGCGCTGCACTGGGCCCGGCTGTCGCTTGGTCCGGCGCGGGCGGCGGCACTGGCGAAACGGGCCGCCAAGGCGCGCAGGGCGGCCAGTCAAAAGGGCTGATCGCCGGCCGCGATCGGCGCATGCCGGCCTCCGGGGTGGATTGCCCGGCTGTGAGCGCTACCGTCCCCTTGACCTTGCCCTCCCAAGGGCAAGAATGCGGACAAGGATACCGGGGCGCCACGTCCCGGACCCGCGGCGCCCCGGGCTAAGCCCCCGGGAGACCGTGGAAATCGCCCGGAAGAGGGAACAGGGAATGCGCAGAAAACTCGCCGCCGGCAACTGGAAGATGAACGGGCTCCGCGCCTCACTGAAGGAGCTGGAGAAGCTCAAGGATGAACACCCCGATCCGGGCTGCGACATCCTGATCTGCCCGCCCGCCACGCTGCTGGCCCCGGCCGTCGACATGTGCTGGTCCAGCCCGCTCTTCGTCGGCGGTCAGACCTGTCACCACAAGCTGGCCGGTCCGCACACCGGCGACATCTCCGCCGAGATGCTGAAGGATGTGGGCGCCACCGCCGTCATCCTGGGCCATTCCGAACGCCGCGCCGATCATGGCGAGACCTCGGAAGAGGTGCGCCTGCTGGCCCAGGCCGCGCAGGAGGTCGGGCTGACCACCATCATCTGCGTCGGCGAAAGCGAGTTCCAGCGCGAGGCGACCAACACCCTGGACATCATCGGCGGCCAGCTGTCGCTGTCGATCCCCGACGGATCCAACGGCGAAAACCTGGTGGTGGCCTATGAACCCGTCTGGGCCATCGGCACCGGCCAGGTCCCCACCAGCGACCAGATCGGCGAGGTGCATGACTTCATGCGCGACCGGCTGGAGAACCGCTTCGGCTATGGTGTCGGCAAATCCGTGCGCCTGCTCTACGGCGGCTCGGTGAAGGCCTCGAATGCCGATGAGATCTTCGCCATCTCCAACGTCGACGGCGCCCTGGTGGGCGGCGCCTCGCTGAAGGCCGCGGATTTTGCCCCGATCATCACCGCGCTGGAAAACGCCTGACGCAAAGGGGGGCCTTGCCCCCGCCGCGCGTCCCCCCACCAGTATTCCCCGCCCGGACAGGCACAGCAACTGCCTCTCCGGGCGGCGGACGTTTGCAAGAGGCGCGTGGCACGCTCCTCCTGCGAAAGTCGGCCGCCTCACCGGGCGCTGTCCCGCTCCTTCACCGAGGCACAAATACTCCCGCCGGAGGCATCGGCCGAAGGCCGATCCCCCCCGCCCGGCGAATGTAAAAACGGCGGCCCCGAAGGACCGCCGCTTCCACACAACATCTCACCTTTGAAACGCTCAGTTCGTCACGATCTCCGGTCCCATCACCGCGTTCGGCAGGGCTGTGGAGATCGCGGGCACATAGGTCACCAGGATCAGGAAGACGAAGAGCACCGCCAGGAAGGGCGCCGCGGCCTTGACCACGCGCATCATCGGCATCCCCGCCACGCCCGAGGTGACGAAGAGGTTCAGGCCCACGGGCGGGGTGATCATGCCGATCTCCATGTTGACCACCATGATGATACCCAGATGGATCGGATCGACCCCCAGCTCGATGGCGATCGGGAAGACCAGGGGTGCCACGATGACCAGCAGGCCCGAGGGTTCCATGAACTGCCCGCCGATCAGCAGGATGACGTTGACGACAACCAGGAACATGATCTTGCCGAACCCGGCCGAGAGCATGGCCTCTGCCACCATCTGCGGGATCTGCTCATCCGTCAGCACGTGCTTCAGGATCAGCGCATTGGCGATCACGAACATCAGCGTGATGGTCAGCCTGCCCGCCTCGAACAGGGTCTTCTGGGTGTCGCGGTGGAACCAGGCGGTGACCAGGGCCATGGGTTTCTGCAGCAGGGACTTGTTGCGCCCCTCCCCTTCGGTCGCCAGCGGGCCCATGTCGCGGTAGATGAAGTTGGCCGCGATGAAGGCATAGACGGAGGCCACGGCGGCGGCTTCGGTCGGCGTGAAGATCGCGCCGGTGACGCCCGGGATGCCGTAGATGCCCACCATGATGATGACGATCAGCATCAGGCCCCAGAAGGCCTCGCGGAAGGACGACAGCACCTCGCCCATGCCCGCGAACTCGCCCTTGGGCATGTTCTTGATCCGCGCCATGACCCAGATCGCGATCATCAGCATCAGGCCCGCCATGATGCCCGGGATCACGCCGCCCAGGAACATGCGCCCGACCGAGACATCGGTGGCGGTCGCGTAGACCACCATCACGATCGACGGCGGGATCAGGATGCCCAGGGTGCCCGCGTTACAGATAACCCCGGCGGCGAAGTCCTTGGAATAGCCCGCCTTGGTCATCGCCCCGATGACGATGGAGCCGATGGCGACCACGGTGGCGGGAGAACTGCCCGAGAGGGCAGCGAAGATCATGCAGGCGAAGACGCCCGCGATGGCCAGACCGCCCTGCAGGTGGCCGACGCAGGCGATGGAGAAGCGGATGATCCGTTTCGCCACGCCCCCCGTCGACATGAAGGACGACGCCAGGATGAAGAAGGGGATCGCCAGCAGGGTGAAATGGCCGACGAAGGCGCCCATCAGGGTCTGGGCAATCGAGGCCAGCGAGGTGTCGGAGTAGAACAGCAGGAACAGGACCGAGCTCATGCCCAGCGAAACCGCGATCGGCACGCCGATTAGCATGAAGCCCACGACGAGGCCGAAGAGAATGGCGACGGACATGGATCAGAACTCCCCGCGCTGTTCGCGGACTTCCGCGATGTCGTCCTCGACCTCGTGGCTGGCCACGATGCGGTCGAACTTGCCTTTCCAGATGCCGACGGCGACCTGGGCGAAACGGAACAGAAGCAGCGCCATGGACGCCGGCAGGATGGCATAGGGGATGAAGCGCGGCAGCTTCTCGTATTCCTCGCCCTCGTTCATCGCGCCCTCCAGGAAGCGCAGCCATTCGGGCATGGGAATGTCGTTCACCTCGTACCAGGATTTCGGGCGAAAGCTCTCCTCGAAACCGGTTGGGAACCAGCGACCCTCGGTCTGCGGCAGGTTGGCGAAGTTGGCCCAGTAGTCCCAGGCGCCCTTCAGCAGCAGGAAGGCGAAGACCAGGCAGATGGTGATGGCGATGATCGCCAGCACCCGGCGCACCGCCGGCGAGACGATATCGATCACCGCGTCGACGCCCAGGTGGGCGTTCTTCTTCACCGCGTAGGAGGCACCCAGCAGGACCAGCCAGCCGAACAGGAACACCGTGGCTTCCAGCGCCCAGAGGATGTTCGAATTGAACACGTAGCGGGCCACCACATTGGCAAAGGTGATGAGCGTCATGGCGCCCAGAATGACCGCGATGAGGGTCTCCTCGATGCGGTCGACGACACTTTCCCCGGGCTGAGGATGCATGGCCCGTCCCTCTCTTTTTGTTGGTCTTTGAATACTGCGTCAGGCGCGCCAGGGGCGGCCTGTGCAAAGCCCGCGCCGCGGGTGGGCGGCGCGGGACAAGGCAGGGGCGCGAACCTTTCGGAGGCGCCCCTGCCCGATCACCCGGAGGGCGATCAGTACATGGCGTTGATTTCCTGCGCCGCGTCGATGTTCTCCTGGCCGACATCGGCGGTGAACTGTTCCCAGACGGGCTTCATCACCTCGACCCAGGCCTCGCGCTGCTCCGGTGTCAGTTCGCGGATGGTGCCGCCGGCGTCCAGCACGCCCTGACGGGCGGCGGCGTCGACCTCGGCAATCGCCGCGTTCCGCTCTTCGGTGACTTCCTGCAGGATCGTCAGGAACTGTTCGCGCACGTCGTCATCCAGGCTGTCCAGCCAGTCGACCGAGGCCACGACCATGTAGTCCAGCAGACCATGGTTGGTCTCGGTGATGCCGTCCTGCACCTCGTAGTACTTCTGGCCCAGGGTGTTCGACCAGGTGTTTTCCTGCCCGTCGACAACGCCCTGCTGCAGCGCGCCGTAAACCTCGGAGAAGGCCATCTTCTGCGGGCTCGCGCCGATGGCTTCCATCTGGGCGACCAGCACGTCGGAGGGCTGCACGCGGAACTTCAGGCCCTCGGCGTCCTCGGGCAGCAGCAGCGGCTTGTTGGCCGAGAACTGCTTCAGGCCGTTGTGCCAGAAGGCCAGGCCCGCCAGGCCACGACGTTCCATCGAGGACATCATCTCCTGGCCGTTTTCGGAGTTCTGGAAGGCGTCCACGGCTTCCATGTTCTTGAACATGAAGGGCAGGTCAAAGATGCGGAAGACCTTGGTGAAGGTCTCGAATTTCGACAGCGAGGGGGCGCCCAGCTGGACGTCGCCCTGCAGCATGGCTTCCAGCAGCTTGTCGTCGTCGTAGAGGGTGGAGTTCGGGTAGACCTCCATGCAGGCGACGCCGTCCATCTCCTCGTTGACGCGGGTCTTCAGCAGCTCGGCCGCGATGCCCTTGGGGTGCTTGTCGGTGTTGGTGACATGGCTGAACTTGATCACCATCTCGCCGTCGTCGCAGGCCGCCGATGCGGCGGATGCGGTGATGGCCAGGCCAAGGGCGATGGCGGTGCTGGTCAGGAATTTCATCTGGGTCTCCTCCCCGGAGTGAAAGGTCTGTCTGGGGCGTCCTGCCCCGGTGGAGAGACATTCGATAACGGCGGAGCCCCGCTCAAGAGAAAGTCGCCCCCTGTGCCCATCACCTGAAAAAGTATGCCCTACCAATTACTTGCTAGATCGCCATGTGCTGAGCGCATATCCGCCATGCAGAATGTGTGCGACATCCCGCACAGTCCGATTGCGATAACGTGCGGATTTCCGCACACCTATGCGCAGGAATCACGGAGCCGTGAGATCGACCTCCAGGTCACCTTCACGACGCGGCGCCACGACCGGGACCATCGCGCAGAGCGCACCGGACCGGCCACGTCAGCGATATTCGCCCGGCTTCAGCGCATATTTCGCCAGCTTGTCGTAGAAGGTCTTGCGCGGCAGTTTCAGCGCCTCGGCAGCGGCGCCGGCGCGGCCCTCGTGACGACGCAGGGCGGCGACCAGCAGGCTCTTCTCGATCTGCGCCATCTGCTCGGCCAGGCCGAGGTCGCTCTGCTCCTCCGCCTCTCCCTCGCCGCCCGACAGGACGAAGCGCATGGCGGCCGACATCAGCGCGCGCGCATTGCCGGGCCAGTCCCGCGCCATCAGCCAGGCCACATGGTCGGGCGTCACCTCCGGCGCGGCCAGGCCCGCCTGTTCGGCGGCCTGGGCGACGTATTGGCGGAACATGACGGGGATGTCCTCGGGCCGTTCCGACAGGGCCGGGATATGCACCCGCATCACGTCGAGGCGATAGAAGAGGTCGGGGCTGAACCGTCCCGTCTCCACCGCCTCCTCGGGCGCGGTCGCACTGCCGGCGATCAGCCGCGCGCCGGGCTGGCGTTCCAGCACCTCCGACAGGGCGAACTGGGTGTCCCCGGGCAGCTGCGTGATCTCATCAAGGTAGAGCGAGCCGCCAAGCGCCTCCTGGAAGGCCCCTTCCAGCGCCGCCACCGACAGCCCGGCAGAGGCGCGCTTGACGAAGGGCCGCTGCGCCTGGCGGGAGCTGAGATGGATCACCTCCGCCACCTTGGAGATCCCCGCCCCCGGCGCGCCGGTCACCAGGACCTCGGCACCGGTGCCGGCCACCTGTCGCACCCGGCGGCGCAGGGCCTGGCTCTGTTCGCTGCGGCCGAAGATCATCCGCGCTGCCGGGTCGCCGCTTTCCAGCTGCGCCTTCAACCGGCGGTTCTCCAGCACCAGGGCGCGGGTCTTCAGCGCCCGTTCCAGCACGGGCAGAAGTTCCGTTCCCTTGCAGGGTTTTTCCAGGAATCCGAAGGCGCCGCGCTTCATCGCGTCCACTGCCATGGGAATGTCGCCCTCGCCGGTCAGCAGGATCACCGGCAGTTCGGGATCGGCCTTCAGCGTATGATCCAGCAGGAAGAAACCGTCGCGGCCCGGCATGCGGATGTCGGACAGCACGACGCCCTCGAACCCGGCGCCGATATGATCCTTGGCCTCGATGAAACTGCCCGCCACCAGCGGCTCCAGGTCCGCCAGCTCCAGCGTCTGCGCCAGCGCCTCGCGCACGGCGGCATCGTCATCGACCAGAAGAACCCGGCTCACCATTCCCGTCTCGCTCATCATCACCCCGGACCTCCCCGCGAAAACCTAGCGTCCGGCGACGGCAAAGACCATGCCCCGCCGGCCTCGTGGCACGACGCTGCCAGGCAGCACCCTACCCAATCCTGAAGCTGAAAATACTCCAGGGGGAGGCGCGCCCGCGCGCCGGGGGACAGCGTCCCCCGCCCCCGCTCTCAGCCTGCACCCCCGACGCCTTCCAGCTCCACGGTGAACTCGGCGCCCCCCTCGGCCCGGTTGCGCCCCCGGATCGCCCCGCCGAAGCTTTGCACCAGCCCGTAGGAGATCGACAACCCCAGGCCCATGCCTTCGGAGGCACCCACCTCCTTGGTGGAATAGAAGGGATCGAAAATCTTCTCGGGGCTGGCGATGCCGGGACCGCTGTCGGCCACGCGGATGCGGGGCGCGCGCCCGCCCTCCAGCGTGACGGTCAGACACCGGGGTTCACTGGCGGCCATGGCGTCGACGGCATTGGTGATCAGGTTCACCAGCACCTGGGCCAGCCGCACCTCGCCGCCGCGCGCAGGAACCGGGCCGTCGGGGCGGATCACCTGCAGCGTGACGCCTTCCTTGGCGATGCGCGCCTCGGTCATTTCCAGCGCCGTGTCCAGCACCGCGCCCAGCTCGATCCGGCGGGCAGGCTCCGCCTCCTGCCGGGCGAAGGCGCGCAGGTTGCGGATGATCCGCCCCATGCGGGCCGACAGCTCGGCGATCCTCTCCAGGTTCTGCGCGGCACGGTCGGTCTTGCCCTTGGCCAGGAACAGCGCGCCGTTCTCGGCAAATTGCCCGATGGCCATCAGCGGCTGGTTCAGCTCATGGCTCAGCCCGGCCGACATCTGCCCTAGAGCCGAGAGCTTGCCCGCCTGCACCAGCTCGTCCTGGGCGCGTTTCAGCTCGATCGTGCGCGCCTCGACGCGCTGTTCCAGCAGCTGATTGGCCTGGGCCAGTGCCCGGCGGCGGGCGGTGACGATGGCCAGCGTGCCGCCCGCCACCAGCAGCACCAGCCCCGCCACCGCCGCCTGCAAAAGCGCCACGCGCCGCCCCGGCGCCGCATCCACCAGCGTTTCGGCCCGCATGTCCACCTGCGGCAGGTCGCGCACCAGGTGCAGCGCCCGGCGCGGCAGGTAGGGCCCCCAGTCGATGCGCCACAGGTCCAGCCCGGCCACGTCGCGCCGTGTCATCTCGGGCGCCGAGGCCGCACCCGGGATCAGCCCACCGTCCGGCCGGCGCTGCCAGCCCAGGATCTCGGACCGGTTGGAGATGAAGACATCGCCCCCCGCATCAGTGAAATAGACCGCCGGACGATCCCCGCGCCATTCCTGTTCCAGAAGCTCGACATTGACCCACAGCAGCAGGATCCCCGCGACGCCCCCCTGGCTGCGAAAACGCGGCGCGGCGAAGACATAGACGCGCAGCCCGTCGGCGGTGGTCCCATGGCCCGTGCCGAGCGCCCCGTCCCGCGCCCGGTCCAGCGCGCCCGCCACGTAGTCGGGGAAGGCCGCGTCGGGCAAGGGGCGCGCCGCCGCCTGCACCCGGCCCGAGGGCGCCACCACGGCAGCGTTCAGCACGCCGGTCCGGTCGATGGCCCACTGAAGCAGCTCTTCCGCCTCCGCCCGGCCCGAGGCGCCGAAACGGACGGCAGCCACCGACGGATGGGCGTTCAGCAGCACCGCCAGGTCCTGATAGCGTTGCAACTGTCCGGTCAGCCGGTCCGCGGCCAGGCTCAGGTCCGCCTCGCCGCGTTCGACCAGGGCGCGCAGCGACTGGCGATAGGCGGCATGAAAGACCGCCAGCGACAGCGCCGCGGTGGTCAGCAGCAGGAACCCCAGCACCATCAGACGTCGCGACATTTCTCCTCCACCCGGCGCGACCGCGCGCCTCTCCCTCTTGTCTTGGAAAGCGCATCCCGCCACAAGAGCGCATGGTCACGCTCACCCAATCTCCCACCGATCCCGCCTTCGTCCAGAACCCCTACCCTTTCTACGCGCGCGCCCGCGCGCAAGGCCCGCTGATCGACTGGGCCGACTACGGCCTGCCCTGCGCGGTCAGCTACGATCTGGTCAACACGCTCTTGCGCGACCGCCGGTTCGGCCGCCAGTGCCCGCCGGAGCTGGCGCCCGAGATCCCGGCCCATCAGCGCCCCTTCTACGACATCGAGGACCACTCGATGCTGGAACTCGATGGCGACGTGCACCGCCGGCTGCGGGGCCTTGTGCTGCGGGCCTTCACCTCGCGCCGGATCAAGGCCCTGGCCCCGGAAATCGAAGAGATCGCGACATCCCTGGTCGATGCCTTCCCGAAGGACGAGCCCTTCGACCTGCTGTCGGCCTTCGCCACCCAGGTGCCGGTGATCGTCATCTGCCGCCTGCTGGGCGTGCCCGAGGCCATGGCCCCGCAACTGCTGGACTGGTCGAACCGCATGGTGGCCATGTACCAGGCCCGCCGCGACCGTGCGATCGAGGAGGCCGCCGCCTCGGCCGCCACCGAGTTTGCCGCCTACATCCGCAGCTACGCCGAGGAACGCCGCAAGACCCCCTCGGACGACCTGATCTCCGAATTGCTGGCGGCAGAGGAAGCGGGCGAGAAACTGTCGACGGACGAGCTGATCACCACCTGCATCCTGCTGCTGAACGCGGGCCACGAGGCGACGGTGCACACCCTGGGCATCGGCACCATGCACCTGCTGCGCCACGGCAACGCGGCGCACTGGCTGGCACCGGAGCGCGTCGAGGGCACGGTGGAGGAGATCTTCCGCCACGACCCCGCCCTGCACATGTTCACCCGCTACGCCCATGAACCCTGCGAGGTGGCCGGGCGGCATTTCGAGCGCGGTGACCGCGTGGCCCTCCTTCTGGGCGCGGCCAACCGCGACCCCGAGGTCTGGCCCGATCCCGACCGCTTCGACCCGACGCGCCCCGTGCGCACCCACGCGGCCTTCGGGGCCGGGGCGCATTTCTGCATCGGCGCGCCCCTGGCCCGGCTGGAGCTGCAGGTCGCGCTGCCGGTTCTCTTCGCCCGCTGTCCGGACCTGGCACTGACCGAAGAGCCGCAGTTCGCCGATCTCTACCACTTCCACGGGCTCGAAAGACTGATGGTGCGTCGCTGAAGGCACCGACGGGAGGGGGGCGCTGCCCCCCGCCTGCGGCTCCCCCCGGAGTATTTCCGACGCGGTGAAGAGGCGGGACGGCGCCCCCTGAGGCGGCCTCCTTCGGCAATCAGGAGCGTGCCACGCGCCCGTCTTCGAAAGTCGGCCAATCCGGGGCGTGCGCCCCTTGTCTTCACCTTGTTCCAAATACTCATGTGACCCGGGTCAGACCGGGCGCGACGCCGGGTTAGAGCGGCAGGGCGGTGGTCGACTTGATCTCTTCCATGCTGAGCAGCGCGGTGACGTTATGCACCTTCACCTCGGAAATCAGCGCCTGGTAGAAGGCGTCGTAGGCGCGGGCGTTCTTCACCCGGACCTTCAGGATATAGTCGATGTCGCCCGCCAGCCGGTGCGCTTCCTGCACCTCTGGGCGTTCCTTCAGGGCCTTGAGGAATTTCACCTGCCACTCGGCCTCATGTTCGCTGGTGCGGATCAGCACGAAGAAGCAGGCGTCGAAACCCAGGGCCTCGGCATCCAGCAGGGCCACCTGCGGGCCGATGATTCCGGCCTCCTTCATTTTGCGGATCCGGTTCCACACCGGCGTCTTGGAAGAGCCCACCTGCTTGGCGATATCATCCAGTGATTGCGCTGCGTCCTGCTGCAGCTGCAAAAGGATTTTCCGATCCGTCTGGTCGAGGCGGACAGCCATTCGCCCTTTCCCCCTATCTATGGAACGCGGACCACGGGCACCTGCCCCGAAGGAACCGTTTTTCTTATTTCCGCGCCCCCATGGCGCCGACACAGGACTATTTCCTAAATTAGGAACAAGTCAACGACAGCGAACCGACAGCGACGAGGCCATCCAGATGCGTCACTTCCCGATCTTCCTCGACATGGACCGCGCCCGCGTGGTCCTTTCGGGTGGGGACGAGGCGGCGATCGCCAAACTGCGCCTGCTGCTGAAGACCTCCGCCCGGATCATCGTCCATGCCGCCGAGCCGGCGCAGGAGATCCGCACCTGGGCCGCCGAGGGGCGCCTGAGCCTGACCGACGCCCCACTGACTCCCGCGGCCCTGGCCGGGGCCGCCCTGGTCTATGCCGCCGACGAGGATGCGCTGACCGATGCCGAAACGGTCGAGATCGCCAAGGCCGCCGGTGTCCTGTGGAACGTGGTCGATGACCTGCAGGCCTCGGCCTTCATCACACCCGCCATGGTGGATCGCGCGCCGCTGACCGTCGCCATCGGCACGGAGGGCGCCGCCCCGATGCTGGCGCGCAAGGTCAAACGCCACCTGGAAGAATACCTGCCCGCCGGCACCGCCGCGCTGACCGCCGCCGCCCGGGATTTCCGCGCCGAGGCCGAGGCCCTGGCCCACGGGGCGCCGCGCCGCGCCTTCTGGGCCGAGTGGTTCGACACCGCCGGCCCCGCCGCCCAGGACGCCGGCCGCGACCTGACCGACGCCCTGCACGCCTTGCTGGCCCGCCACCTGGACCAGGCCGCCCCCGAAGGCCGGCTGACGCTGACCTTCACCGGCTCGGACGATCCCGACCTGCTGACCATGAAGGCACGCCGCGCGCTTGACCGCGCCGATGTCGTCGTCCATGACGCCGCGATCTCGCCCGCGGTGCTGGAACTCGCCCGGCGCGAGGCCCGCCTCGTCGCCCTGCCCGAACCTCTCGACGTGCCGCCGCTCGACCAGATCCTGCTGATCGAGGCCGATGGCGGCGCCGATGTCGTCTACCTCTCTGCCGCGCCCCTGCCGCGCAAGCTGCTGGCCAGCTGTCGTCGCGCCGGCCTCCCTGTCGACCTCATTCCCGGCATCGCCGCGCAGGACGCGGCGCAACTGAAGGATACCGCCTGATATGCCCCGTCCGTTCACCCCCAAAGTCGTCACCGCCAATGCGTTGCTGGAAGGCGACGTGGTCTACCTGACCGCCGACGACCGCTGGACCCGCGACCTGAGCGAGGCCGAGCTGCTGACCGACGAAGCCCATGCGGAGCTGCGCCTGATCGACGCCAACGCCCGCCAGCACGAGGTCGTCGGCCCCTACCTGGCCGACATGGCCCCCGGCGAGGCGGGCCCCGAGCCCACCCATTTCCGCGAGGATTTCCGGCGCACCGGCCCCTCCAACTATTTCCACGGCAAGCAAGCGGAGGCCTGAGATGTATCGCTACAATGACTTCGACGCCGCCTTCCTGGCCGAGCGTAACGCCCAGTTCCGCCAGCAGGTCGCGCGCCGCATCGACGGATCGCTGACCGAGGATGAATTCAAGCCGCTGCGCCTGATGAACGGCCTCTACCTGCAACTGCATGCCTACATGCTGCGGGTGGCCATCCCCTATGGCACCCTGGGCAGCGCCCAGATGCGCCAGCTGGCCCATGTGGCGGACAAGTGGGACAAGGGCTACGGCCACTTCACCACCCGTCAGAACATCCAGTACAACTGGCCGAAGCTGCCCGATATCCCGGACATCCTCGATGCCCTGGCCGAGGTGCAGCTGCACGCCATCCAGACCTCGGGCAACACGATCCGCAACGTGACGGCGGACCATTTCGCCGGTGCCAGCGCCGACGAGGTGGGCGACCCGCGTCCCGTGGCCGAACTGCTGCGCCAGTGGTCCACCGACCACCCGGAATTCCAGTTCCTGCCGCGCAAGTTCAAGTTCGCCGTCACCGGCGCCGAGCATGACCGCGCCGTAATCCGGGCCCATGACATCGGCGTGCAGCTGGTGGAAAAGGACGGCAAGCGCGGCTACCGCGTGCTGGTCGGCGGTGGCTTGGGCCGCACGCCGGTCATCGGCAAGGTGATCCGCGACTTCCTGCCCGAGGAAGACCTGCTGCCCTATTCCGAGGCGATCGTTTCGACCTACAACGTGCTGGGCCGCCGCGACAACAAGTACAAGGCCCGCATCAAGATCACCGTCAACGAGAATGGCCTGGACACCTTCCGCGAGCTGACCGAGGCCCGCTTTGCCGAGCTGAAGCCGCTGTTCACCGGTGTCGACCAGGAGATGCTGGACGGCATCCGCGCCCATTTCGCCCCGCCGGCCTTCCGCAATGCGCCGACCACGGAATACGACGCGGCCCGCGAGGCAGACCCGGTCTTCCGCGCCTGGGCCGACACCAACCTGTCGGACCACAAGGCGCCGGGCTATGCCATCGTGTCGATCTCGCTGAAGAAGCACGGCCAGACGCCGGGCGATGCCACCTCCGAGCAGATGCGCGTCATCGCTGACCTGGCCGAGCAATACGGCCACGACGACATCCGCATCAGCCATGAGCAGAACGTGATCCTGCCCCATGTGCACAAGTCCGACCTGCCGGCGCTGCACGCGGCGCTGAAGGAGGCCGACCTGGCCACGGCCAACATCGGCCTGGTGTCGGACATCATCGCCTGCCCCGGCATGGATTACTGCGCCCTGGCCACCGCCCGGTCGATCCCCGTGGCCCAGCAGATCGCGACCCGCTTCGACGAGCTGAAGCTGGAACACGACATCGGCCCGCTGAAGATCAAGATCTCCGGCTGCATCAACGCCTGCGGCCACCACCATGTGGGCCACATCGGGATCCTTGGCCTGGATCGCGCCGGCGTCGAGAACTACCAGATCACCCTGGGCGGTGACGGGTCGGAAGACGCCACCATCGGCCAGCGCGTCGGCCCGGGCTTTGCCTATGACGAGATCACCGGCGCCATCGAAACCATCCTGACGACCTATCTCGATCTGCGTGAAAGCGAGGACGAGACCTTCCTCGAAGCCTATCGCCGTACCGGGCCCGGCCCCTTCAAGGCCGCGCTCTACCCGGAGAAAGAGAAAGCCAATGCCGCCTGAAGCCGCAATGGATTTCGGCGCGACCGAGATCTCGCCCGAACTGGAGGCGCGGATCGCGCGCCTCAACGACCGCTACCGGCACCACGGCGCGACCTCGGTGCTGGAAGCGGCGCTGAAGGATCACGACGTGGGCGACCTTGCCATGGTCTCCTCCTTCGGGGCCGAAAGCGTGGCGCTGCTGCACCTGGTGTCGGTGATCGACAACACCGTTCCGGTGCTGTTCATCGACACCCAGCTGCTGTTCACCGAAACGCTGGAATACCAGCAGGAGGTGGCCGAGCGGCTGAACCTGAAGGACATGCGCATCATCCGCGCCACCGATACCGACTTGGCGCGCCAGGACCCGGACGGCACGTTGCACCAGTTCGACACCGACGCCTGCTGCGCCCTGCGCAAGACGGTGCCGCTGGAACGGGCCCTGTCGGGCTTCGACGGCTGGATCACCGGGCGCAAGCGGTTCCAGTCCTCGACCCGCGCCGCCCTCGATTTCTTCGAGGCCGATGGCGTCGACCGGATCAAGGTGAACCCGCTGGCCCACTGGCACCCCGAAGACGTGCGCGCCTACATGGAAGAGAACCGACTGCCGAAACACCCGATGGTCGCCAAGGGCTACCCGTCGATCGGCTGCTGGCCCTGCACCACGCCCGTCAAGCCCGGCGAAGACCCGCGTGCGGGCCGCTGGCGCGGCCAGGACAAGGTTGAATGCGGCATCCACGTCGTGGATGGTCAGATCGTGAGAGGACCGCAAGCATGAGTATCATCGTCACCGACCAGGGCTTCGTCTCCGCAGGCAGCGAAAGCGATGCCGCCGCGGCCTGCTCCGAGGTCGAGGTCCTGACCCTGCCGTCGGACAGCAACCCGCGCGAAGTGGACTTCGACGGCGCCGCCCTGGTGCGCGTCGAATTTCCCTCCTTCTCCGATGGGCGCGGATTCACCATTGCCCGCGAACTGCGCCAGCGCGGCTTCACCGGTCACCTGCGGGCCTCCGGCCACGTGATCGCCGACCAATACGCCATGGCCCGCCGCAGCGGCTTCGACGACGTCGAAATCTCGGACGAACTCGCCGCACGCCAGCCGGAAGAACAGTGGAAATTTCGGGCAGACTGGCGCGCCCATGACTATCAGTCACGCCTCCGCGCGGGCTGATCCCTGTTAAACCCCTTTGCAAGCGGTGCCCAACCGCGCTAGAGGATGGATTGAGAAATCCATTTGTGTGCTAATGAATGAGAGCCTTGCCGTGACCGATCAAGCGACCCAGACGAAGACCGCGCCCAAGGCGCCTGCCCTGCCGGATGCCCAGACCGTGACCTTCGTCAAGCACTGGACCGACCGCCTGTTCTCCTTCCGCGTGACCCGCCCGGCCTCCCTGCGTTTCCGCTCGGGCGAGTTCGTAATGATCGGCCTGATGGGCGACCCGGACGAGAAGACCGGCAAGCAGAAACCGATCCTGCGCGCCTATTCCATCGCTTCCCCCTCCTGGGACGAGGAACTCGAATTCTACTCGATCAAGGTGCCCGACGGCCCGCTGACCTCGAAGCTTCAGAACATCAAGGAAGGCGACCAGATCATCCTGCGGCCCAAGCCCGTGGGCACCCTGGTCCATGACGCCCTGCTGCCGGGCAAGCGTCTGTGGTTCTTCGCCACCGGCACCGGCTTCGCCCCCTTCGCCTCGCTGCTGCGCGAACCGCAGACCTACGAGGACTACGACGAGGTGGTCATCACCCACACCTGCCGCACCGTGGGCGAGCTGCAATATGGCGCCGCTCTGATCGAGGAGATCAAGCAGGACGAGATGCTGGCGGAACTGATGGGCGAGGACTTCCACAAGAAGATCCGCTACTACCCCACCACCACCCGCGAAGAGAGCCCCAAGATGGGCCGCATCACCGACCTGATGCGCAAGGGCGAGGTCTTCGAGGATCTGGGCATCAAGCCGATCAACCCCGAGGATGACCGCGCCATGGTCTGCGGCAACCTGGCCTTCAACCTCGAGATCAAGGAAATGCTGGAGGATTACGGCCTCGAAGAGGGCGCCAATTCCGATCCCAAGCAATACGTCGTCGAAAAGGCCTTCGTGGATTGATCCGCGACGCCGACCGGTCCCGGTCGGACAAGTGCTTGAAAAAATGCAGTGGGGCGTCCGGAACCAGGGCCGCCCCACTTGCGTTATCCCCAACGGAACGGCAAGACGGCCATTGGAATTGCCGCTTGAAAGAATCCCGGCCCGGGCCTATTTTGCCGGCCTAATTAAGATCAACGATCAAAGGACGAAAACCATAGCTCGCAGACCCCACAACGCGCCGCCGACCCGTGATACCGGCCCCCGCGTAAACGACCGCATCCGTGCCCCCGAAGTGCGCCTGATCGGCGCCGAGGGAGAAAACGTTGGCGTTGTCCCGCCCGCCCGGGCCCTCGCCATGGCCGAGGAGGCCGGTCTCGACCTTGTCGAGATTTCTCCCAACGCCACACCGCCGGTCTGCAAGATCATGGACTTCGGCAAGTTCAAGTACGAACAGCAGAAGCGCGAATCCGAAGCCCGCAAGAAGCAGAAGATCATCGAGGTGAAGGAGGTGAAGTTCCGCCCCAACACCGACCAGCATGATTACGACGTGAAGATGCGCAACGTCATCAAGTTCCTGGAAAAAGGCGACAAGGTGAAGGTCACCCTGCGCTTCCGGGGCCGCGAGATGGCGCACCAGAATCTCGGTCGCGAGCTTCTGGAGCGTGTCGCCGAGGACGTGAAGGAACTCGGCAAGGTCGAGAACATGCCGAAGATGGAAGGTCGCCAGATGGTGATGATGATCGGCCCGCTCGCGCGCTGATCCCTCCTCCGGCACCGCCGACAGGTCTACGCCCTCCGGTTTCCGGGGGGCGTTTTTCGTTGCCCCTAGGCTCTTTCAGGGTCAGCGGCCAGAATGGGGACACCGCCCCCGTCTCGGCAAGCTGCGACACCCCCGGATATTTCCGGCAAAGAGAAGACAAGCACCTTGCCCGCCCCCTGTCGGCGATCTTGTCAGCCGGGGCGACATCAGGGCTTGAGGGCACCCGCCCCTGCCTTCACCTTGTTTCAAATACTCCCGCCGGAGGCATCGCCCGGGACGGGCGATCAGACAGACGCGAGCCCGCGGATCAAAGCTGATCCGTGGCCGCCAGCGCCGCCTTGACGATGTTGTGGTAGCCGGTGCAGCGGCAGATGTTGCCTTCCAGGTGATCGCGGATCTGCGCCTCGCTGGGTTTCGGCGTCTCCTCGATCAGCTTGGCCAGCGACATCACCATGCCGGGCGTGCAGAAGCCGCATTGCAGACCGTGGTGATCCTGGAAGGCCTGCTGCAGCTTGTTCAGCGTGCCGTCCGGTTCGGCCATGCCCTCGATCGTGGTGACCTCGGCGCCATCGGCCTCCACCGCGAAGATGGTGCAGCTTTTGACCTGCGTGCCATCCACATGCACCGTGCAGGCGCCGCATTGGGAGGTGTCACAGCCGACGTGGGTGCCGGTCAGGCCCAGCCCCTCGCGCAGGAAATCCACCAGCAGGGTGCGGCCCTCGACCTCGCCCGTCCGGGTTTTGCCGTTCACTTTCAAGCTGATGCTGGGCATATGGCTTCCTCGTCGCCTGGGGTTGCGGGCCTCGGGGGCAGCAAACCATGGCGCCGTGTCGGGAGCAAGGCCCGCGCCCTGCGCGACGTGCTATTTCGGGTCGCGCGGCTGAGGGCGTGTCGGGATTTCCTTCAAGAGCCCGCCGACCCCCATGGCGGCCACATCGGCATCCGTCACCGGCACATCGCAGAGGATGCGTTCCAGCACCCAGTCGGCGCCGTTCAGGGCGGGGCTGCGCGCGCAGCCCGGCAGGCCGATCACCGGCAGCTCGGCCAGATCGCCGAAGAACAGCAGGTTGCCGGGGTCGACCGGCATGCCGAAGCGTTCCACATGGCCGCCCGCATGGCGCAGAGCGGCAGGGGCCACGTCGTCGGGATCGGAGGTGGCCGACCCCGTGAGGATCAGAATCACATCGCTCTGCGCCGCCTCCCGCGCTGCCGCGAGCGCCAGGGACAGCGCCTCCTCCTCGTGGGGCACGTTGCTTTCGGCGACAAGGTCTGCCCCCATCCGGTGCAGCCGTTTCGCCACGGCCTCCGGCCCCTTGCCCTGAAGCTCCTCGCCCACAAAGGTCTGGATCAGCGTGGCGCGCCGCCGGGTGACGGGACGCAGGCGCAGGGCGCCCTGCCCCGCGGCACAGGCGGCCTCCAGCGCCGCGCCGGGCACGGCGTAGGAGATCATCTTGACGGTGGCCACCATGCCGCGCACCGCCATCCGCTGCCAGGGCGGCACGGTGGCCACGGTGATCATCGGGTGCAGGGCGTTGACCGCGTTGATCTTCCCGGCGTCGATCTCGGCCACGCCGGTCGTCTCGGCGAAGACATTGACGCGTCCCGTACCGGGCACGCCCAGGCGCAGCCCGTCCAGTTCCGGCACCAGGGCGCGGGCCAGGGCCTCGGCGGCGGCATCCTCATGCACGTCGCCCGCTTCCAGCCGCGCGGCCACAACCTCCTCCACGCCGTACCAGTCGAGGCGGTCCATCTCCGCCTTGCCCAGGCGCAGGCCCTTGCGCAGGCGCGACCCGTCGGGAAGGTCCAGCGAATGGGCGAGGATCGTGCCCTCGGCAGCGGACACCGCTATGGGGCCGAACTTCATGCGCCCTTCCTCAGGACCTGCACCATCTCCGCCAGGATCGACACGGCGATCTCGGCGGGATTGGCCGCGCCGATGTCCAGGCCCACGGGGCCGTGGATCCGCGCCAGCGCCGCCTCGTCAAACCCCTTTTCGCGCATCCGGTCCAGGCGTTTGGCATGGGTCCGGCTGGACCCGAGCGCGCCGATGTAGAAACACTCCGCCGCCAGCGCGGCCTCCAGCGCCGGGTCGTCCAGTTTCGGATCATGGGTCAACAGCACCAACGCGGTGCGCGCGTCCAGCCCGACCTCGGCCACCGCCTCGTCCGGCCAGTCGGAGAGGATGCGCGTATCGGGGAAGCGCTCGGGGCTGGCGAAACTGTCGCGCGGGTCGATGATGACGGGGTCGAAGCCGGTGGCGCGGGCCATGGGCACCAGCGTCTGGGCGATATGCACCGCCCCCACCACCGCCAGCCGCAGCGGCGGGTTGTGCACGGCGACGAAACGACCATCTTCCTCGAACCCCGATCGATCCATGCGGAACCGCTCGGGGTAGCCCTGCTGCGTCACCTCGGACACCCGCCCTTCGGCGTCGGAGATCGCGGCAACCGCGACCCGATCCGCCCGGGCCGTCACCAGCTCCTGCAACAGGTCCGGGGCGAAGGCCTCGCCCACGGGCTGCACCAGCACCCGGATCGTGCCGCCGCAAGCCAGGCCCACGGCGAAGGCATCGCCATCGCTGACGCCGAATTCCAGCATCCGCGGCGCGCCATCCTCCAGCGCCTCCAGTGCCTCGGTCACCACCGCGCCCTCGACACAGCCACCGGAGACGGAGCCGGCCATTTCGCCGGTGCCCGAGACGGCCAGCTGGCTGCCCACCCGGCGGGGCGCACTGCCCCAGGTCTCGACCACCGTGGCCAGCGCGGCACCGCGCCCGGCCAGGTGCCAGTCCAGCGCCTGTTCGGGACTATTGTCAAAGCGGTCCATCGGACATCTCCCTTGGTTCGGCCCCAGTTAGGGGCAAGCCGGGACGGGATACAAGCAAGCGGCGGGCCGGATCGGAAGATCGTGAAGAGGCTCCGCGGGCGCGCGGCCCGAGAAAAGGCGGGGCCACTCGTCCGAGAGGCCCCGCCCATTTTCCATTTTCCCGTCAGCTGCCGTCAGCGATCTTCCAGCAGCGGCGTGATGCGGCGCACGGCGGCGCGGCGGTTGGCGCGCTCGGCGTCCTGGGTGGCCACCTTCAGGTCGCTTTCGCCGTAGCCCTGAACGATCATGTTCTCGGGCGGCACGTCGAAATACTCCGTCAGGGCCAGGGCCAGGCTTTCCGCGCGGCGGTCCGACAAGGCCAGGTTGTAGCTGGCACGGCCCACGGCATCGGTGTGGCCTTCGACCAGGAAGACCTCACCGGGGTTTTCCTCGATCATGTCGGCCATCAGCTGCCCAAGCTCGGCCAGATCACGGGCCTCATCGGGGCGGATCACGGCGCTGCCGGTCTCGAAGTTGACGTTCTCCACGGCGATCTCCGGCACCAGGTTGCGCACGGCGCGGATGTCACGGACCTGACCGAGCGAGAAGCTGCGGTCGACCTCGGGACGGTAGGACGCCAGGGCACGTTCCAGTTCGTCGGAGTTGCGTTCGTCGAAAGTGAACTCGCGGCGCGGCGCCTGCGGCAGGTCCTCGACCTCGACCCGCTCGAACTGGCGGGTATCATCGAAGAGCTGCACCTCCTGGCCATTGGGCAGGACGCGGGTCCGGCGCAGCACCGTACCGTCGGCGGCGCGGATGGTCACGACGCGGCTGCCGTCATCGCGGGTCACCGTGGTGCGGGTGGAACCGTCGTTGAAGGTCTCGGTGCGCACATCGTTGCCCGGCTGACGCAGCAGGGTGTCATCGTCCTTCAGCACGACATAACGGCCATCGCGCTCGACCACCACGCGGTCACCGGAGTTGGAGACCACCTCGTCGCCGTTGTTCATGATGCGACCGACCGCATAGGCGCCGAGGCCCACCACGGCAGCGGTGCCCAGGGCCCGCAGCAGCTCGTCGTTGTCATCGTCGTCATCATCGTCCTCGCGGGCGCGCGTTTCCTCGCGGGCCGCCGGGGCGGTTTCGTTGACGCTGTTGTCGAACTCCTCATCGGAGGACCGGCTGTTCTCCTCGGTCACCTCCTGCTCTTCGACATTCTCGGCCTCGGCATCAGCCTGGGCCGCGGCAGCCTGAGAGCGTTCTTCCTGACGCTCCGCCTGCTGGCGGGCCTGAAGACGCTCCAGTTCACGCTGCTCTTCCTCGGTCAGCGGCGTGTCCTCGGCGGAGCGTTCGTCGGTCTCTGCGGCGGGGGTTTCGGACTCGTCCTGCTCCCCCTGCAGGGCCTCACGCAGGCGCTCCTCGTCCGTGGCTTCCGCATCGTCGGTGGCTTCTGCCTCAGCAGCTTCGGCCTGCGGCTGTTCAGTCGGCGCCTGCTCTGCGGCTTCGGCCGCGTCACCTTCGTCCTGATCGCCCTGAAGCGCCTCGCGCAGGCGGTCCTCGTCGGTGGCTTCGGCGTCGTCAGTGGTTTCCGGCTCAGCGGCTTCGGCCTGCGGTTGCTCGGTCGGCGCTGGCTCGACGGCCTCGGCAGTGTCACCTTCGTCCTGCTCGCCCTGAAGGGCCTCGCGCAGGCGGTCCTCATCGGTGGGTTCGGCGTCATCAATGGCTTCCGGCTCCACGGCCTCGGCCTGCGGTTGCTCGGTCGGCGCCTGCTCTTCAGCGCCGGCGGCCTCACCTTCGCCCTGCTCCCCTTCCAGGGCCTCGCGCAGCAGATCACCGTCTGTGCTTTCCTGAGCTTCGGCATCAGGCTGCGTTTCAGGGGCCTGAAGTTCAGGCTCGGCCTCAGCCGCCGGCGCCTGTTCCTCTGCCGGGGCGTCAGACTCCTCCTGCTCGCCTTCCAGCGCCTGGCGCAGCCGGTCTTCATCGGAGGGTTCAGCCTCCGGAGCCGCTTGCTGGCCCTGTTCCTGGCCCTCAGCGCGCTCCTGCGCCTGCAGGCAGTCCTGCAGCGCGTCGGCGTCCAGCCCCTCGCAGGCTTCGGCAGCTCGGCCATTGCCCTGACCGTTGTTCAGGCCCTGGGCGCTTTGCGCCACGGCACCGTGCGGAATGGCCATCGCCAGGCTCAGCGCCAGGGCCGTCCCGTTGCGGAAAACACGACTCGTCATTCGAACAGTCCTTCTGTCGTCGGCGGACGCGTGGTGCGTCCTCTGTCCCCACACCAACACCCAAGGACGGGTTGCGGTTCAATGACGACTGAATGATATTGGATAACCTCAGCCCAAGGACCTGAGAAGGCGGGCTTTTTCACCATCGTCGCCAGGGCGCGTCAGAGCCTCTGCCAGCGCCTGGAGGGAGGCGACGGAGTGCCCGGCGCGCAGGCTGTCGACATGCGGCAGCATCGCCGCGACCCCTTTTGCCCGCGGCGCGAATCCCTGCCAGCGCAGCAGCGGGTTCAGCCAGATCAGCTGTCGCGACATCAGGCGCAGGCGCTGCGTCTCGCGCCCCAGATCCGGCCCCTCGGCGCCGTCGCGGTCCAACCCATCGGTGATCAGCAGCACCACGGCCCCACGCGCCAGCACCCGCCGCGCCCAGTCACGGTTGAAGGCATGCAGGCTTTCGGCGATGCGCGTACCGCCCTCCCAGTCCCGCGCCTGGCCGGCAGCGGCGGCCAGGGCCGCGTCGACATCGCGCTGGCGCAGCTGGCGGGTGATATTGGTCAGCCGCGTGCCGAAGGTGAAGGCGTGCACCTGCGCCCACCCCTGCCCCTCGCGGTTGGCCACGGCGTGCAGGAAATGCAGGACCATGCGGCTGTAGGCCGACATGGACCCGGAGATGTCGCAGAGCACCACCAGGTCCGGCCAGCGGGTCCGGGGCGCGGCGCGGGGCAGACGATGGATCTCGCCGCCCCTGCGCCCGGCCTCCCGCAGCAGCCTGCGGCGGTCGATCCGATCCCCCGCCGCCACCGCGCGCAGGCGCCGGGTGCGGATCGGCGGCACCGGCAGTGCCAGCTCGGCCAGCATGCGGCGGGCGCGCGCCATCTCCTCGGCGCTCATCTGCTCGAAGTCGAGCTGCCGCAGCTTCTCCTCCTCCGAGGCGGTGGCGCGGGCGTCGATCTGGACCTCCTGCGCCTCCTCCTGCGCCTGCGGGGGCGGCAAGTCGCGGTCGGCATCGGCCAGCAGGGCCTCCGCCGCGCGGCGCTCTGCCGCCTGCGGCGCGCGCTCCTCCGCCACGCCGCGCAGACTGGGCAGCATCATCGTCATCATGTGCTCCATGTAGCGCGGATCGCGCCAGAACAGCCGGAAGACCTGGGTGAAGGCGCGGCTTTCCTCCGGGCGGGTGACGAAACAGGCGTGCAGGCACCAGAAGAAATCGCGCTTCTCGGCGAAACCCGTCGCCGCGACCGCGCGGATGGCCTCGATCAGCTGACCCGGCCCCACGGGCAGGCCGGCCCGGCGCAGGGCCCGGGCGAAATGCGCCAGGTTCTCCACCAGGCGCGGCTGGTCCGGCAGGTCGAGGGGCGCAGCCACGCTCATCGCTCCGCCGGCCACGCCGGGCACAGGGCTGTCGGTGTCATGATGGATCCTCCCGCCGACAGCCTAGCGAAGAACCTGCGCCCGTCAAAGGGAGGGGGTGATCCGCCCTGCCGCCCTTCCGGTCACCGGACGCGCGAAACTTCGCGGCCCGGCGGGGGACGGAAAAAGGCAGTCGCAAAAAGCGCCCGGTTCTGGCAAAATTCCCTCAGAAGGGCCGACCGACAACAAGGCCCCGGCAACCGAAACGGCAACAGCAGTGACACCGGCACCCCTGGCCTCCGCCCCGAACTGCGAAGGGCGCCGCGCATGATCGCGCGGCGGCCGTGGCGTGCTGTCCCGACCTGGGCCGCGATTGCCGGCGGCCTGGTCTGTGTCGCGCCGACCCAGACAGCGGCCCAGACGGCAACACAGACGGCGGCGCCGGATCCGACGCGCCCCGGCCCGCCCTTCGTCAACACCGCCAATCCCGCCGCCCCCGATGCCCGCGAGATCGTGCAGGACATTCCCAACGCCCTGCACTGGTCCCGCCAACAGCGCGGACAGCTGGGCGAATGGCACTACGTCTTCTTCCCGGACGGCACCGCCCGCGTCCTGCAGGGCGCGGATCGCAAGACCATCGCGGCAGAGCTGACCTGCGAGGCGGGCGTGGCCTGCCACATCCGCAGGCGCGACGGCACGGGTTTCACCGTCGAGGTGGGGCGCGGCGCGCGCCCGGAACTGCCCGCCCGGACCGACCTGGACAGCGTTGCCCGCTACCTGGCGGCATGGCTGCTGGCCGGCACGGCCCCGCCCCTGCCCCCGGAGCAGCCGACCGAGCCCGAGCCGGCAAGCCTGCCCGCCGTCCCCCTGTCCGACGCCGCCGGGACGCCGCCGCCCGCCATACCGACCCCGCCCGCCGGGACAGCCCCCGATCAGACCCGCACCGCCGAGACCGGCGCGGCGCCCGAACGGGTCGACAGCACCGACGCTACCTGCGCGGCGCCCGATCCCTTCATGCCCGATGCCTGCGCCGTGGCCGCCGCCCCGCAGCCTGATGCGCCGGACGGAGCGCCCGGCGTCGGCGCCGCCCGCCTGCCCGACGTGGCCCGCCCGGCACCGGTCTCTGGACCAACCTCCGCGATCTCCGCAGAGGGCACGCCCAAGGCGCGCCCCTCTCTGATCGAGCGGTTCGACATCTCCTGCTCCGTCACGGTGAGCGCGGGCCTGGCGGGCCTGGCATCCAGCGGCGGGTCAGACAGCCGGGGCGTGGCCAAACCGCGTGCAAGCCTCGGCTGCGGGGCGCGGCTGACCGAGAAGCTGACCCTGCGCACCAGCCTGATCGGCTATTTCAATCCCGATCAGCAGCGGTCCTGGGATCCCGACTACACCTATGCCCTCTCCTATCGCTTCAGCGACAGCATCACCCTGAGCTACAGCAACTATTCCGCCCGCTTTCGCAGTGGCGATCTGGCCGGCCTGCTGGATGGCACCCTGCGCGCCACCTATCGCCTGCCACCCCTGCCAGTGGGAACGGAGAAGGAGCTGCCCTGCAGCGCCTCCCTGGGCCTGCCGCGCCCGGACCGGACGGCGTTCAGCCTGTCCTGCAGCTACCTGGTGGCCGAAAAGCTGCGCCTGGGGGCCTCGACGCATCT
Organism: Pseudooceanicola marinus; assembly: GCF_020177265.1. GTDB lineage: Bacteria > Pseudomonadota > Alphaproteobacteria > Rhodobacterales > Rhodobacteraceae > Pseudooceanicola > Pseudooceanicola marinus_A. Next base: position 432,654 of record NZ_JAIVMC010000003.1, on the reverse strand, counting down.
CTACCTGGCCGATGCCCAGGACACCTATCAGCCCGACTACACCTATACGGCCAGCTACCGGATCAACGACGACTGGCTGGTGTCTTACCAGAACTACAGCAACAACCGCTTTCCCTGGAACCGCGGCGAGGATCCGGGCCCCGGCTTCACCGGCGGCAGCGTGTCGGTCACCTACCAGATGGCGTTCTGAGGGCGCGCGCTGCGTCACGGGGGATTTTGCATCCCCCGCACCCCCTGCAGAGTATTTTCAGCCATCGTATGGATCAGGGGCCTTCCATCGGCAGGGCGGCGCGCACCTCGTCCAGCAGGCGTTTCGCCTCCGAACCTTCCAGCCGGGCGATGTCGTCCTGGTATTTCAGGATCGCGCCGATGGTATCCGCGATCACCTCCGGAGAGAGGCTGATGACGTCCAGCGCCAGCAGGCATTTCGCCCAGTCGATGGTTTCGGCAACGCCCGGTTTCTTGAACAGGTCCTCGGTGCGCAGGCGCTGGACGAAGCCCACGATCTCGCGTGACAGCTGCGCCGAGGCCTCGGGCACGCGGGCCGCAAGGATCGCCAGTTCGCGGTCCAGCGCCGGATAGTCGACCCAGTGATAGAGGCAGCGCCGCTTCAGCGCGTCATGCACCTCTCGCGTGCGATTGGAGGTCAGGATGACGATGGGCGGTTCGGGGGCGCGGATGGTGCCCAGTTCGGGGATCGTCGCCTGGTAGTCCGACAGGATCTCCAGCAGGAAGGCCTCGAAGGGGGCATCGGTGCGGTCCAGCTCATCGATCAGCAGCACCGGCTGGCCCTCGGGCGCAGGACGCAGGGCCTGAAGCAGCGGGCGCTCGATCAGGAAGTCGGGGCCGAAGAGCTCCTCCTGCAGGGCAGTGCGGTCCAGCGCGCCGCCGGCCTCCCCCGCGGCCTCCGCCGTGCGGATGGCGATCATCTGCGCCGGGAAGTTCCAGTCGCAGAGCGCCTGGGTGGCATCCAGCCCCTCGTAGCATTGCAGGCGGATCAGACGACGCCCCAGCCCGGTAGCCAGGGCGCGGGCGATCTCGGTCTTGCCGGTGCCGGGCTCGCCCTCCAGGAACAGCGGCCGGCCCAGGCGCAGAGCCAGGAAGGCCACCGTCGCCAGCGGGCGGCCCGCCACATACTCCTGCCCTGCCAGCAGCGCCGTCAGCGCGTCGATATCGGCGGGCAGCGCGATCCGCTCCTCGGCCATGATGGCATCCTCCCTCTCTCCTCCCGACCAGCCTGCATTCGCGGCAGGCGCCGTCAAGCGTCACGTCGCGCGTCCGGCCCCTGCGGCGCCGGGGCGAGATTGACGCAAAGGCCGGAAATTGCGATCTTTCCGCCCAAGAAGAACCACATTCGGCCGTCAGGTCGGGGACCGCGCCAGAAGCAGCGGTGAAGGGCGGAGTGCAGATGATCGGACAGCCTTGCGGCCCTTGTGGCCCGGCCAACATGGAGGCCTGCCCATGCGCGTGACCGCCGTCACCTGCGTGAAGAACGAGGGGCCCTTCCTGTTGGAATGGATCGCCTTCAACCGGGTGATCGGGGTGACCGATTTCCTGTTCTATTCCAACGATTGCACAGATGCGACCGACCGGCTGCTGGACTGCCTGCAAGGGCACGACCTGCTGTGGCACCTGCCCAACCCCGCCCAGGGGCGCAACTACCAGATGGAGGCGCTGAAGGACGCGGCGAAGCAAAGCCTTGTCACCGGAGCCGACTGGGTCTGGATCGCCGATGTGGACGAGTTCCTGAACATCCATGTGGGCGATCACACGATCCCCGCGCTGATCGCGGCCTGCGGCGACCCGCAGGCGATTTCCGTGACCTTCCAGTTCTTCGGCAATGACGGGATCGAGGGGTTCGAGGACCGCCCTGTCATCGAGCAGTTCACCCGATCCCACAACCCCGACATCTGGTGCGGCGAAACGGCGATCGAGGTGAAAACCCTTGTGCGCCAGGACTTTCCCCTGCGCTATTACGGCGCGCACCGGCCCTTCTTCGGCAAACGGCTGGCGCCTGCCAAGCGGCCCCGCTGGACCGATGGCGCGGGCCGCGCGGTGCCGGAAAAGTTCCTGCTGGCCGACAACCCTCGCCGCATCCGCAAGTTCCCCGCCAAGGGCGCGCGCGCCTTCGCGACGCTGAACCACTACGCCCTGCGGTCCCTCGACAGCTATCTGGTGAAGAACGACCGCGGCGACGTGAACCGCGAGCACCGCGCTTTTGATGACAGCTACTGGCGCGAGCGGGCCGATGTGGCCTGGCAAGACCTCTCCATCGCCCGCTACCTGCCCGCCCTCAACGCCGAGATCGAGCGGCTGAAGGCCCTGCCCGGCGTCGCCGATCTGCACGAAGAGGCCTGCGCCCTGCACCGCGCCCGCCGCGACGACCTGCTGGCCCAGCCCGCCTATCGCGCCATGCGTGACCAACTGCGGGCCACGCCGACCCTGCCGCCGATGGAAGAGGCCCTGCTGGCCGATCTGGGGAGGCTGTGATGGCCCAACACCGCATGCGTGTCATCAACCTGGGCCTGCCGAAATCGGGCACCACCAGCTTTGCCGAGGCGATGACCGCCGCCGGGCTGAACGTCGCCGATCACCGCATCCGGCGCGGCCAGGCCCGCGACCCGGGGCTGACGCGCAACTTCGTCGGTCAGGTGCTTTATCGCGGCTTTTATGGCGCGGGCGACCCGCTGGCGGAGCTGGGCGAGTTCGACGCGGTGGCCGAGGCGTCCTTCCTGCATGGCGGGCGGCAGGCTTGGCCGCAGATGGACCATGCCCTGCTGATGGCGATCCGCGAGCGGCACCCCCAGGTGAAATTCACCGCCACCCGTCGCGATGCCGCCAAGCTGGCCAATTCGATGATGCGCTGGACCAACATGGCCGCCCGGCTGGAAGGCAACGCCCTGCCCGGCCTGCCCGTGGGCTTCGGCGGGGATGAGGCCCAGCTGGCGCGCTGGATCGACGGGCATTATGCGCATCTTGAGGCGATCTTTGCCGGCGACCCAGGGTTCCTGCAATTCGACGTGGCCGAGCCGGAGGCACAAGCCAGGTTGCAGGAATTCCTGGGCTTCGACCTGCCTTGGTGGGGGCGCGCAAACGCGAACACCGACCGTCCAGCCGAGGACCACGCGGAATGAAGATCATCCTGCATATCGGCACCGAGGGCACTGGCGCCCTGGCTCTGCAAACCGCGCTGCACGACAAGCGCGAGCAGCTGGCGGCCAAGGGCGTTCTTTATGCCCGCTCGGTCGGCAAAAAGAACCATGCGCGGCTGTTCATGGCCGTCACCGACCCCGATCAGGTGGACCCTCTGCGCTTCAACCGCGGCTTCATCCTGGAAGAGAAACAGCGCGCCCTGCGCGAGGAAGTGGCCAGCGATCTGGCACGCGAGGCTCAGGCGGCGGGGGCCCAGACGCTGATCCTGTCGATGACCCAGGCCGCCAGCGCCCTGACCCGGGTGTCAGAGCTGGAAACCCTGCGCGACCTGCTGCGCCCGATCTCGGATGACATCTCGCTGCTGATGCATGTGGGCGATCAGGCCTCGACCATGGCGCGGGCCTATGCGGCACAGGTGATGGAGGGGCGGGCCACCTCGCTGGCCGTGGAACAGGGCATCAGCGCCGAGGCGAACTGGTGGCAGGCCTGCCTGGATCAGACACCCGAGGCCGACCCGCTGCGCGGCTCTTTCCCCGCCATCCAGCGCCCGCTCTTCTGGCTCGACTATGCCGCCCTTCAGACCCATTGGGAGAGCGTCTTTGGCGCAGGCGCCCTGACCCTGCGGCCTTACGTGCCGGAGGTTTTCCATTCCGAAGCAATCACGGAAGAGATCCGTGCGGCCTTCGGCATCGAAGAACAGATCGGGCGCGGCCCTGTGACCCCGGCGCCGGGGCAAGAGCCCGCCGCGACCCTGACCCGGGCACGGCAGATGAACGACCTGCTGCTGGCCTACCTGGGCAAACATGATGCCATCCTGCCCCGGCAGCTGTGGATGCGGTTCCTGCGCGAGATCGCGGTGGACGGCCCGGTCACCGACCCCGCCACGCTGTCCGGCCTCTGCGCCCGCTTCGCGGCGGGCAATACCGCGCTGGTCGCGGACCACCCGGCGCTGGAGGCAGACCATCTGGCCCTGCCTACCCCCGCAGGCGACTGGGTGGAGGCCGATCCCCTGTTCGGCTATCGCGCCTCGCAATACCTGCTCTCCTTCCGTTGGCGGATCGCCAAAGCCACGAAAGAGGAACGCGACGGCAAGATCGCCGAGGCCAAGGCGATGACCGGCGAGGCCCCCGCGCCCAAGACGGACACCGCGTCCGCAGGCACAAGCTTGTCGCCCGAGGCCCGCGCCATCCTGCCGCCCGAGGCCGTGGCCCGTTTCGATGCGCTGAAAGGCGGGGCCTTTGCGCCGCACAACCGACTGGGCCAGGTGGATGAAGAGGCAGAGCTGCCGCCCTATGATCCCATCGCCCCCCGCGACCTGCCCGCAGGCAACTCGGGCCGCGTGGTGCTGGGCTGCATGAAGAACGAGGCGCCCTATATCCTGGAATGGGTCGCCTATCACCGCGCCGTGGGGTTCGACAATTTCCTGATCTACACCAACGACTGTTCCGACGGCACCTCCGAGATCCTGAATCGCTTGCAGGAATTGGGCGTCGTCCAGCACCGCAACAACGACAACTGGAAGGGCAACTCGCCCCAGCAATGGGCGCTGGACAGCGCGTTGGAAGAGCCGGTGATCCAGAACTCCGAATGGATCGCCCATTTCGACGTGGACGAATTCGTCAACATCCGCTGCGGCAATGGCACGCTGGATGATTTCTTCGCCCGCGTGCCGGATGCCACCAACATTGCCATGACCTGGCGCCTGTTCGGCCACAACGGGGTGACCACCCTGAAAGACGATCTGGTGATCGCCCAGTTCGACCATGCGGCGCCGAAGTTCTGCCCGAAACCTCATACGGTCTGGGGCTTCAAAACCATGTTCCGCAACATGGGCGCCTATCAGAAAATCTCCTGCCACCGCCCCAACAAGCTGTCCGAGGGGGCCGAGGGGCAGGTGCATTGGGTCAATGGCTCGGGCCAACCGATGACCAGGGACGTGCTGAAGAACGGTTGGCGCTCGTCGAAGAAGACCGTGGGCTATGACCTGCTGCAACTGAACCACTACGCGCTGCGCTCGGCCGAAAGTTACCTGGTGAAGCGGCAGCGAGGACGCGCCCTGCACGTCGACCGCTCCATCGGGCTGAACTACTGGGTGCGCATGGATTGGTCCGACAACCGCGACGTGACGATCCAGCGCAACATCCCCCGCGTGCGCGAGGAACTGGCGCGCCTCATGGATGACGACCGGCTGCGCGCCCTGCACGGCGCAGGTTTCTCCTGGCACCGCGCCAAGGCCGCCGAACTGCACGGGATGCCCGAATTCGAAGAGCTCTATACCCAGGCGCTGCAGTTGAAACTGACGGAAACGGAGCGCGTGGCCTACGCGCTGGCCCTCGATGTGGAAAGCTGATCCCCGCCTGCCCGGGATGGGCCGCTGATGCGCTTCCTCGCCATCCTCTGCGTCCGCAACGAGGCGGCCTTCCTGCTGGAATGGCTGGCCCATCACCGCGCCGTGGGGTTCACCGATTTCCTGGTCTTCTCGAACGACTGCCAGGACGGCACCGATGCGATGCTGGACCGGCTGGCGGAGCGCGGCGAGCTGACCCATATCCGCAACGACGGCCCCTATGACGCGCGCGGCATCCAGTTCACGGCGCTGAAGCAGTGCGAAAAGCTGCAGATCGTGCGCGACGCCGACTGGATCCTGCCCTTCGACATCGACGAGTTCGTCAACATTCACGCAGGCGACGGCACCCTGCCCGCCCTGCTGGCGGCCCTGCCGGAGGCCACGGCGATCACCCTGACCTGGCGCCTTTTCGGCAATGGCGGCGTGGTACACTATGAGGATCGGCCGGTCACCCAGACCTTCCTGCGCGCCGCGCCCGAGGTGCTGCACTGGCCCTGGCGGGCGTCGATGTTCAAGACGCTCTATCGCAACGACGGCACCTACCGGAAGGTCGGCGTGCACCGACCCCGATCCCCGGTGAAGGACCGGCTGAACGAGGCGCACTGGTACGACAGCCACGGGCGGGCGCTGCCGGAGAAATTCCGCACAGAGCGGATCTTTTCGACCTTCGGGCGGCCGAACTACGGGCTGGCCCAGCTGAACCACTATGCCCTGGGCGCGATGGAAAGCTATGTGCTGAAGGCCGACCGGGGTCGCGCCGTCCATGCCGATCACATGCTCGATCTCGACTATTGGGTCGAACGCAACTTTGCCAGCGACGAGGACCGGACCATCCTGCGCCTCGCCCCGGCGATGGAGGCCGAGCGCGCGCGGCTGATGCAGGACGCGCGCCTGGCCGAGTTGCACGCCGCCGCCGTCGCCTGGCGCCATGGCCGGCTGAAGCAGCTGATGCTGGATGAGCCCTTCCGCGCCCTCATGGGGCGGCTGCTGCTGACGCCGCCGACCCGGCCCCTGCCCCTACCAGCGGCGCGGTATCTCGCCCGCTTCGCCAACGAGGCGCGCCGACAGGGCGACCCGCAGGCGACCGGAACGGCGCCGGACCGGCGGGGCGACGCCTGACCCCGCGAAGGCCCTTCCCCTACGGCCCGAAATATCTCAATTTCGCCCAAATCCCCGGCTAGAGTGGAAAGCCATCCAGCGGCACAGGCCGCCCCCTGTCACAGAGGTTCCATGTCCGCCAGAAGCACCGCCAAGACGCCCGAAGAACTGCCGGCCTCCCTGCAGGGGCTGGGCAAGTCCGACTGGCTGAACCGGCTGGCCGGCATCGCCAGTTCGCGCGGCGGGTTCCGCGAGCTGGGCAAGCGGCATTTCGCGGCCTTCATCTCTGCCGGACCGACCCTGCTGGTCACCTTCGAGACCCAGGCGGGCATCCAGGGCCTGACCGAGGAAGCGCAACCGCTGGGATGGCGCCTGGTGCGCGAGGCGGGCTGGTCGCACCTGTGCCTGGCGTCCGACGGCGACACCTGGTTCCGTGACGAGGCGGTCTATGCCTATTTCGACGACCTGGTCGACCGGGGCTTCTTCGAGGAGTTCGAGCAGGTGATCTTCTACGGCGCGGGGCCCTGCGCCTATGCCGCCTGTGCCTTCTCGGTCGCCGCTCCGGGCGCCCATGTTCTGGCGGTGCAGCCCCAGGCGACGCTGGACCCGGCGATGACGGAATGGGACGAGCGGTTCCGCGAGATGCGCCGCCTCGATTTCACCTCGCGCTATGGCTACGCCCCCGACATGCTGGATGCCGCCGGAAAGGCCTTCGTCCTCTACGATCCGATGGACCGGCTGGACGCGATGCATGCCGCCCTTTTCGCCCGGCCCAATGTCACCCTGCTTCGGCTGCGCCACATGGGCGGGGCCCTGCAGGGGGCACTGCTGCGCATGGGGATGCTGCACACGCTGCTGCGCCTCGTGGGCACCGACCGGCTGGACCGGCACAGCTTCGCCACGCTCTATCGCCGCCGCCGGCGCTATCCGCCCTACCTGCGCAACCTCCTGTCCCAGCTGGAGGTCGACGAACGCGAGCCGCTGATCCAGGCGCTGTGCCAGAACGTGACCCGGCGGATGAACCTGCCGCGCTTCCGCCGCCGGCTGCGGCGTCTGCCCGGCGTCGCCGGAGAGATGGAAGAGGCCGCGCGGATCACCGACGACTAATATCTGGCGCGCGCGGCGCGCATGTCGTAAAGCGCGGGCATGACCCAGAGCCTCACGATCCGCCGCCCCGACGACTGGCACCTGCATCTGCGCGACGGCGAGATGCTTCGGGCCGTCCTGCCTGAAACCGCGCGCCATTTCGCCCGCGCCATCATCATGCCGAACCTGGTGCCCCCCGTGGTCACCGGCGCCCAGGCGGGCGCCTATCGCGACCGCATCCTGGCCGCCCTGCCCGAAGGCATGTCCTTCGAGCCGCTGATGACGCTGTACCTGACCGAGGACACCGACCCCGAAGACGTGGCCGCCGCCGCTGCCTCGGGCCTGGTGAAGGCAGTGAAGCTTTACCCCGCGGGCGCCACCACCAACTCCGCCTCCGGCGTGACCGATTTCCGCAAGGTGGTGCCGGTGCTGGAACGTATGGCCGAGATCGGCCTGCCGCTCTGCACCCACGGCGAGGTGACCAACCCGGAGGTCGACATCTTCGACCGCGAGGCCGTCTTCATCGACACCGTGCTGGATCCGCTGCGCCGCGAAATCCCGGAACTGCGCGTGGTGATGGAACATATCACCACCTCCGACGCCGCCGACTACGTGCGTTCGGCCAATGCCGGCCTGGGCGCCACGATCACCACGCACCACCTGGTGATCAACCGCAACCACATCCTGGTGGGCGGCATCAAGCCGCATTACTACTGTCTGCCCGTGGCCAAACGCGCCACCCATCAGCAGGCCCTGCGCAAGGCTGCGACCTCCGGTGATCCGCGCTTCTTCCTGGGCACCGACAGTGCGCCGCACGTGGACCCGGCCAAGGAATGCGGCTGCGGCTGCGCGGGCTGTTTCACCGCCACCAACACAATGGCGATCCTGGCCCATGTCTTCGAGGAGGAAGGCGCGCTGGACAAGCTGGAGGGGTTCAGCTCCCTCAACGGTCCCGCCTTCTATCGCCTGGCGCCGAACCCCGGCACCCTGACGCTGGAGCGTTCGCCCATCGACTATCCCGCCAAGATCGAGACCCAGGCCGGGGGCCCGGTGACCGTCTTCGATCCCGGCTTCACCCCCGCCTGGCACGTCAGCGCGGTCAGCGCCGACTGACCGGCGCGCCCCGTTCGGGACGCCCTGCGGGCGCCCCGAGCCTCCGGCGGGAGTATTTTCAGCTGCCGGATGAACATAAGCGCAATGAGAGGACACCGACGATGATCCCCAGTTCCTACCCGTCAAAAGAAGAGATCGCGCGCCTGACGGCCGGCATGCTTCTGGATATCAAGGCGGTGGATTTCAACACCGAGACGCCCTTCACCCTGGCCTCGGGCCTGCCGTCGCCATCCTACGTGGACTGCCGGAAGCTGATCTCCTTCCCGCGCATCCGCTCCGCGCTGATGGATTTCATGGCCTGCACGGTGATGCGCAACGCCGGCCTTGAGGCCTTCGACAACATCGCGGGCGGTGAAACCGCGGGCATCCCCTTCTCCGCGCTGGTGGCCGAACGCATGGCCTTGCCGATGACCTACGTGCGCAAGAAGCCCAAGGGCTATGGCCGCAACGCCCGCATCGAGGGGGTGATGACCGAGGGCCAGCGCGTGCTGCTGGTCGAGGATCTGACCACCGACGGCGGTTCCAAACTGTCCTTCGTCGATGCCATCCGGGACACCGGGGCCAGCTGCAACCACACCGCCGTCATCTTCTACTACGACATCTTCGAGGGCACGACCGAACGCCTGGCCGAGCATGGGGTGACCCTGCATCACCTGTGCACCTGGTGGGACGTGCTGGCCGAGGCCCGTGCCCGCGGCGCCTTCGATGCCGACACCCTGGACGAGGTCGAGGAGTTCCTCAAGGCGCCGCGCGCCTGGCAGGAGGCCCGCAAGGGCTGAGCCGCGACTCGCCGCGCTGCCGCAGGCGCGGCGCCGGATCGACCGGAACGGCCCCCGCGCGGGGCCGTTGCCGCATTCACGGGCGGAATGCCGCCAGCTGAGGCGCCTTTGTCGCCCGCTGCGCTCAGGGCCTTTGCGAAATCTGGCGGAAGCCGATGCAAGGACCCACCGCATATGGTAGGCTTCAGTCATGCACAGCTTATCCACAGCTTTTCCAGATTGTCGCGAGGCGCCCGGGCGGTCTAAGACCTCTGTCCACGGGGGACGATCCGGCGGCACAGCACGGACGGCCGAGGCAGGTCCGTCCCGCGGCTGGTGCCGGAGCGATCCGGGCCACCGCCGCGGGATCGCGCAGATCCCGAAACCAGGGCAGATCCGGGGACAGGCATGAACGAGATCACCACTTTCAACGCGACCGGCGAAGATGCAGAGCTGTCGAAGGCCCTGCCCCATTCAGTCGAGGCCGAACAGCAGCTTCTGGGCGCGATCCTGACCAACAACGACGTCTACGACCGCGTTGCCCAGATCATCAACGCCACCCATTTCTACGACCCGGTCCATGCCCGCATCTACGAGATCGCGGCGGCGCGGATCGCCAAGAACCAGCTGGCCTCTCCGGTCACGCTGAAGGCCTTCCTCTCCGACGACGAGGGCCTGAAGGAACTGGGCGGCCCCGCCTACCTGGCGAAACTCGCGGGCGCCGCCGTGTCGTCCTACGCGGTGCGCGACTACGCCCAGATGATCTATGACCTGGCGATCCGGCGCGAACTGATCCGCCTGGGGCGTGACATCTCGGACGGGGCGGCCAAGGTCGACGTGGACAACGACCCCAAGGAACAGATCGTCCAGGCGGAACAGAAGCTCTACAAGCTGTCCGAACAGGGCACCTCGGAATCGGGCTTCGTTTCCTTCCTGAAGGCCGTCACCGACGCGGTGAACGTGGCCAATGCCGCCTATCAGCGTGAAGGCGGCCTGGCCGGCATCTCCACCGGGCTGATCGACATGGACCGCAAGCTGGGGGGGCTTCACCCCTCCGACCTTCTGATCCTTGCCGGGCGTCCGTCGATGGGGAAAACCTCGCTCGCCACCAACATCGCCTTCAACGTTGCCAAGGCCTACAAGCGCGGCCTGCGCCATGACGGCACCGAAGGCGCCATCGAAGGCGGCGTCGTCGGTTTCTACTCGCTCGAGATGTCGGCCGAACAGCTGGCCGCGCGGATCCTGTCAGAGGCGGCCGAGGTGCCGTCCGAACAGATCCGCAAGGGGGACATGACCGAAGAGGAATTCCGCCGCTTCGTCGAGGCCGCCAAGTCGCTGGAGGCCTGCCCGCTTTATATCGATGACACGCCCGCCCTGCCGATCGCGCAGCTGGCGGCGCGGGCGCGGCGGCTGAAGCGGACCCATGGCCTCGACCTCTTGATCATCGACTACCTGCAGCTTTGCCGCGGCACCGCCGACAACCGGGTGCAGGAGATTGCAGAGATCTCGATGGGCATGAAGGCGATCGCGAAGGAATTGAACATCCCCGTCATCGCCTTGTCTCAGCTGTCGCGGACCGTGGAAAGCCGCGACGATAAACGGCCGCAGCTGTCGGACCTTCGGGAATCGGGCTCGATCGAACAGGATGCGGACGTGGTGATGTTCGTGTTCCGCGAGGAATACTACGTCGAACGGGAAAAGCCCTCGGACGACCGGCTGGAGGAAATGGCCGCCTGGCAGGAGCGGATGGAACGTCTGCACGGCAAGGCCGAGGTCGTGATCGGCAAGCAGCGTCACGGCCCGATCGGCACGGTGGAACTGGCCTTCGAGGGCCGCTTCACCCGCTTCGGCAACCTGGTGAAACCCTGGCAGAACGGCCAGGGCGACTACTGATCCGGGCAGCGCCGCGGGGCGCGCCCAAGGTTTTGATCTTCGGGACAAAGACCGGCCTTTCGGGCCGCGCCCTTCGGCGCGCCCTATGCCCGTCCGCCCCCCCCTGCGGCAAGGCCGCACCGGGGATCACTTCGCATGCGCAGCATTTCCACACTCACTTGATTGTTCAAGGAAAGTGAATTGAGTCGAGCCTAGAAATATGGACAATTGTCGAAAGTCCGCAGGCCACAAGCTCCCGTTAAGGTAAATTAGCTAGTTTCTTGCGCATCTCACGCGGCAGTTACCGTTCACATATGCTGCAACGCAGCACGCGCACTGGACAGCTCTGCCCAAGTCACCGGACAGTTTGTCATGCGCCTGTTACATCTTCTCTCCCTCCTCCTTCTCCCCGCCCCTGCGCTGGCCGACAGCGCCGATTTGTTCGCCTATGACCCCACCGTGGTCGAGGTCGACGTGGAACTGGCCCTGATGGTCGATGTGTCCCGCTCGATGACCCCGAACGAACTGGACATCCAGAGGCGCGGCTACGCCGAGGCGCTGACCTCGGACGCCGTGCTGGGGGTCATCGGGGACGGTTTCCTGGGCCGGATCGCCATCACCTACGTCGAATGGGCGGGTCCGGGATCGCACCGCGTCGTGGTCGACTGGACCACCATCGCCGGCCCCGAGGAGGCGGCCCGTGTCGCGACCCTGCTGATGCAGGCGCGTCCGGTGGGGATGCAACGCACCTCGATTTCCTCGGCGCTGGACTATGCCGCCGATACGCTGCGCACCAATGGGTTTCAGGGGCTGCGCCGCGTCGTGGACATCTCCGGCGACGGGCCGAACAATTCCGGGACGCCGGTGGAACCGGCCCGCGACCGGCTGCTGGCCCAGGGCGTGACGATCAACGGGCTGCCGCTGATGACCGAGGAAGGGGTCGGCTCGCGCTGGTCACTGGACGATCTGGATGCCTATTACCGCGACTGCGTGATCGGCGGCCATGGCGCTTTCATGATCCCCGTGCGCAGCTGGGACGAGTTCGCCGATGCCGTCCGCCGCAAGATCGTGCTGGAGATCGCCGCCGCCCAGCCCCGTGTCATCCCCGCCGGCACCGTGCTGACCCGCCCCGCCGCCGGGCGCAGCCCCGCCGCCGATTGCCTGGCAGGCGAAAAGACCTGGGAACGCTTCCGCAACCAGTGGGAACCATGACCCTGTTTCCCGTCCCTCCTCCCAGCCTGGCCGCCCCTCGGGGCGGCCTTTTCTTTGGCCGGAGCCCTTAAACGATAAAGGGCCGGGCTGATCGCCCGGCCCCTGTCATCAGTTTGGCCGCCTTGCGCCAAGGCGCCGTCAGCAGCTCTTGCAGGTCTTCAGGCCGATCAGGCTGTAGAGCGGACAGTTACCGATCACGGCGGTCAGCACCATCACCGCGGCCACGATCAGGGCCAGCCAGTGCAGCAGGCCGGCGGCCGCCACGGCGCTGCCGAAGGCCAGCCAGACCAGCACCGCGGCAATGACCAGGCGCAGGGCGCGGTCGATCTTTCCCATGTTCACGGACATATCGCATTCCTTTCGGGGATGTCAGGGCGCCATCATGCCACCGATCCCCCAGGGTCCACGGTGATCTTGTCACCAAACCCCACGTGATCCGGCGATGATCAGCGCTCGCCACCCCGCGCCAGCCGTTCCAGCGCCTCCCGGTCCAGCAGGCAGACCGCACCGCGCGCCTGTTTCACCAGCCCCCGTTTCTGGAAATCCGACAGCAGGCGGCTGATGACCTCCCGCGCGGTGCCCAGCTCGGTGCCCAGCACCTGATGCGTGGCATGCACCACGCCATCGGCATCGGCCAACTCGACCAGCCGCCCGGCCAGGCGCACATCCAGCCGCTGGAAGACGATATCGTCGATCAGGGTGAACAGATCGGTGATGCGCCGCGCATAGGCGCGGAAGACGAACTCGCGGAACACCCGGCTTTCGGCCACCAGCGCGTCAAAGGTGCCGCGCGGGATCTCGGCGGCCAGCACCGGGGTCTCCGCGATGCCGGTGGTCGCGTAATCCTCGAAGGCCAGCATGCAGGCGGTGGTCAGAACGCAGCTTTCGCCGGCGTTCACCCGGTAGAGGAAGACCTCCCGCCCCTGGTCGGAACTTTGCTGGACCCGCACCGTGCCCGACAACAACAGCAGCAGACGGTCGGCCTCCTGCCCCGGCTCGAACAGAACCGCGCCCTCGGGGAAGCGGCGCACGCGGCTGCCCCGCGCCAGGCGGGTGCGGGTGTCTTCCGGCAGGGATTTCAGTCCGTCAAACCGGTCGATCCAGTTGGTCAGGCTGGCCTCGGTCCTGTCGTCGGTGTCGAGATTGGCGGTCTGGCTCATCTCCGTCTCACTCCGGTATGCAAATCTGATGGGCGGCGGCGGCCCGCGCGGTGCGCAGGATCAGCGCCACGATGGTCACCACGAGCACCGCCAGCAGGACATAGCCCAGGCCGAGGTGGACCCCCGAGCCGGTCAGCGCGGCGAAGCGGAAGCTGGCCGTGGTGATCGCCGCCAGCGGGAAGGACAGCGCCCAGAAGCTGAGGGCGAACGGCAGTTTCAGCAGCGCCGGCACCTGGATCGCCACCAGCGCGGTGAAGAAATAGCCCACGTTCAGCAGGATCCGTGCCATGGCGTCCACCTGCCCGCCCTGCAATTGCACCCAGGCCAGGAACCCCACGGCGGGCGGGGCCACCAGGATGACCAGAGTCGGGCGCAACTTGCCCGGCAGCGGATCGTGGAAGATCAGCCGGTTGAAGACCAGCGTCAGCAGCACGACCCAGAAGATCATGCCGACGGCGAAGAAATACCAGCTGAGCTCGACATAGCCCAGGGGCACGCCGGCCAGCGGGGCGATGACATTGCCCACGGCCGGGATGAACCAGGCCGGCGACAGCTGTTGCGGCCCGAAGGCCCGGGCCGAGATCCAGGCGGAAATGACGACCAGCGTCAGCACCGCCTGCACCGCCACTCCGACCAGCCAGACGCCCTCTGCCACGGGCGGCGAGACCTCCCGCAGGAAGGTCGCCAGCAGGATCAGCGAGATCGAGGTGGCCGGGAAGAAGGCCAGCCGCACCGGGTGGTGCCATTCGGCCTTCAGCGCCTCCCAGTGCAGCGCGGCCTTGGCGGCCAGCGCCAGGACCAGCGCGGCAAAGACCACCAGCGCCCCTGCCCCGACCCAGTGGGCGGGAGTCGTCAGGCCGCCCGCGTGCAGGGCCAGGGCCAGGCCGAACAGGCCCATGGACATGCCGAAGAAGGAAATCGGGAAATGTTCCAGCCGCGAGGGCTGCGGGGCGCTGGTGGCGTCGGTCATTCCGCAGATCTCCGTCCAGTCAGAAGGGATTGCGCCGTGTAGACGAGGATCGCCATGCCGATGGCCCCGACCACGGCCACCGCCAGCAGGACGATCACGTCGATCGGCCCGCCGATGTCCTCGAACCCCGAATGGGTCACCGCCTGCACGAAGATCACCGCGGCCACCGCGCCCACGGGCATCGACAGCTGCGCCAGCAGGAACTTGCGCCAGCTGACCGCGCGGTCGCGGATCAGCACGTAGAGATAGGCCAGCGTCACCACTGCGGCGACGGCCACCATGGCCCAGAACAGCCCGCGTCCGAAAATCTCCTCGAAGACGGCGATCAGGGTACTGAATGTCATGTCCTTCATGGTCTGTCCTCCTCCTCAGGCGCGGCCGCGCAGCATGGCGTTATAGGTGGCCTTCAGCGCGACTTCCTTCATCAGCCAGCTGATCCACAGCTCTTCCAGCGGCGCGATCACGCCCGGGAAACTGGGGGTCAGGTTGTTGTGGTAGTCGAACTCCACCAGCATTGCCCGGCCCACGCGGGTGATCAACGGGCAAGAGGTGTAGCCGTCGTAATAGCCCGTCCCCTCCTTGCCCTCGATGGCGGCAACCAGGTGATCCTCGACCACCGGCACCTGCCATTTCACCGATGCCGCCGTCTTGCCCTTGGGCACGCCCGCGACGTCGCCCAGGGCGAATATTTCGGGATAGCGCAGGTGGCGCAGGTTGTGCATGTCGACCTCGGCCCAGCCCTGATCGACCCATTTGTCGGCCCAGGCGAGGCCCGATTGCACCACGAAATCCGGCGCGCGCTGCGGCGGGATGACGTGCAGGTAGTCGTAGTCGCGTTCCTCCAGCCCGGTCTCGGTGCGGAAGGTGGCACGTTTGGCGCCCGGTTCGACGGCGACCAGGGTCGACTGCATCATCGTGTCGATGCCGCGATCCTCGAACAGCATCCGCACCTTTTCCGCCACGATCGGCACGCCGAAGAGGCTGCCCTGCGGCGCGGCATAGACCACCTCGCGCGCGGCGCCGTGGCGTTTGGCGATATCGTCGATCAGGAAGGTGTGCTTCAGCGGCGCACCGGCGCATTTCATCTCGGTCGCGGGCCGGGTGAAGATGCCCACCCCGCCCTCTTCGGTGAAACGGCCAGCCGCCTCCCAGGTCTTCGCGGCGTAGTCTGGCCCGGCATACAGCGCGCCGATGCCGTCGCGGCCCACCAGATCCAGCGAGAACCCCTCGATCGCGTCGTGGTCCAGCACCAGCCCCGGGGCCACGACCAGCCAGTCGTAGTCCAGGACCTCGCCGCCCTCAGTGGCGACGGTCTTCGCCTCGGGGTCGACCGCGGCCACGCGGTCGGGGATCAGATCCACGCCGTCGGGCAGCCAGTCTGTGGTTTTGGACACCACGTAACCGGCGGGCTTCAGCCCCGTCGCCACCAGCGACAGCCCCGGCTGATAGAGGTGATCGCGGCGCGGGTCGATCAGGGTGATCTGCGCCCCGTCCAGCCGCCGCACCAACCGGTTGGCCAGCGCCGTGCCGGCGGCACCCGCGCCGATGATGACGATCCGGGCGGTCGTTTCGACCGGATCAGGTTGCGGCGCGGCCTGTGTGCCCGTCGCCATGCCGGCGGTCGCCCCAAGCGCCGCCAGTTTCAGGAAATCTCTGCGGTCTACCATGCCGCTCTCCTCCACCACGTTCGGGTCCCCCCACGGCCCCGGTCCCTTCGAAATGCCCCGGCCGGCCCCGTCCCCACGGGGGTCCCCGGCCGGGGCGGTGTCGTCAGTTCCCGCCTGCCTCGTCATGTTCGTCGGCAAGACGGCGGTCGCGTTGCATTTCCAGCCACATCGCATTCATCACGGCGAAGATGGCGGCCAGCGGAAGGCCCAGAAGCCAGGCAAAATACCACATTTGATCTGTTCCTTTCGTGTCAGTAGCTGTGCGACGGGCCGGTCACGTCATCTTCGGTCACCTTGCCCCAGAGGACTTTGTAGACCCAGGCGGTGTAGGCCAGGATCAGCGGCATGAAGATCAGCGCGCAGACCAGCATGATGAACAGCGTGCGGTGCGAGGACGAGGCGTCCCAGACCGTCAGCGAGGAGGCCGGATCCACAGTGGACGGCAGGATGAAGGGGAACATCGTCAGCCCGACCGAGCTGATGACGCCGAGGATCCCCAGCTTCGAGAACAGCAGGGTCGAGACCTCACGCTGGGACCGCAGGCCCAGCACCGCCAGCACCATCCCGAGGAAGCCGAGCACGGGCGCGATGGCGATCCAGGGCCGCTCGGCATAGGCCGAAAGCCAGGACCCGCCGCGCGCAACCTCGCTGTAAAGCGGGTTCGATGGGCCATTGGCCACCACGTCGGAGGTGAGGGTGAAGCCGTCCACCCCGAAGGCCAGCCAGACACCGGCCAGGGCATAGGCGACGATGGCGACGATCCCCGCGACAGACCCCATGCGACGGGCGCGGGCGTTGATCTCCCCTTCCGTCTTCAGCGCCAGCCAGGCGGCGCCGTGCATCATCAGCATGGCGAAGCTGACCACGCCCGACAGGATCGCGAAGGGCCGCAGCAGACCCAGGAACTTGCCGTAGAAGGTCCCGTCATACATCGGCATCAGCAGGTCGTTCAGGTGGAAGGGCACGCCCAGCATGGCATTGCCCACGGCCACCCCGAAGAGCAGCGCCGGACCGGCCCCGCCGACGAACAGCGCCCAGTCCCAGTTCCGCCGCCAGCGCGCGCTTTCGCGCTTGGAGCGGTACTTGAACCCCACGGGCCGCAGGATGAAGCAGGCCAGCACGGCGAACATCGCCAGGTAGAAGCCCGAGAAACTGACCGCGTAGAGCGGCGGCCAGGCGGCGAAGATGGCGCCACCGCCAAGGATGAACCACACCTGGTTGCCTTCCCAGACCGGGCCGACGGTGTTGATCACCACCCGGCGTTCCACATCGGTCTTGGCCACGAAGGGCAGCAGCGCGCCGACCCCCATGTCGAAACCGTCGGTCAGGGCAAAGCCGATCAGGAGGACGCCCAGAAGCACCCACCAGATCACCCGCAGCACGTCATAGCTGATAAGTTCGTAAAGGATCATGGTTCTTACTCCGCGGCAGCGATGGCGGGATCGGCCTGAAGCCGGGCCGCGTGCCGCTCTTCCCAGATTTCGGTTTCCTCGACATCTTCGGTCGGGCCCTTGCGGATGTATTTGATCATCAGACCCATCTCGATGATGAAGAGCACGCTGTAGAAGGTGACGAAGCCGGCAAGCGTCAGCAGCAGGTCACCGACCGACAGGTGGCTGACCGACAGCGCGGTCGGCAGGACCCCGTCGACGGTCCACGGCTGACGCCCGAACTCGGCCACGAACCAGCCCAGCTCGGCGGCAATCCAGGGCGCCGGGATCAGCCAGACGGCCGCATGCAGGGCCCAGCGAGGGTAGCTCTGCCCGTAGAAGCTCGACCGGATGAAGAAATAGGCCATCATGCCGATGAAGCCGAAGCCGAGACCCACCATGATCCGGAAGGCCCAGAACAGGGGGAATACGCCGGGGATGGTATCTTCGGCCGCCTGGTCGATCATCTCGGGCGTGGCGGTGCGCGGATCGTCGGTATAGCGCATCAAGAGCATGGCAAAGCCGAGGTCCTCGGAATGCTGCTCGAAGGTGGCGCGGACATCGGCGGGGGTGGCATCGCGTTCAGCGCGGATGGTCATCAGCGCGTCATAGGCGATGATGCCGCTTTCGATGCGATCATGCGCCTCGTCGACCAGCTCGTTGATCCCGGGGATCTCCTCGGTCAGCGAACGGGTGCCGATCAGACCCATGGCCCAGGGGATATGCACCGCGTAATGGGTTTCGCGCGCCTCCTTGTCGGGGATGCCGACCAGGGTGAAATGCGCCGGGGCTTCCTCGGTCTCCCACATGGCCTCGATGGCGGCCAGTTTCATCTTCTGGGTGTGGCTGGCGGAATAGCCCGACTCGTCCCCCAGAACGACGACCGACAGGGCCGAGGCCAGGCCGAAGCTGGCGGCGACGGTGATCGAACGTTTCGCGAGGCGCAAGTGGCGCCCGCGCAGCATGTAGAAGGCCGAGACCCCCAGCACGAAGACCGATGCGGTGACGTAGCCCGCGCTGACGGTGTGCACGAACTTGGCCTGGGCCACCTCGTTGAACAGCACGTCGAAGAAGCTGGTCATCTCCATCCGCATGGTGTCGGGATTGAACTCCGCCCCCACCGGGTTCTGCATCCAGCCGTTGGCGATCAGGATCCACAGCGCCGAGAAGTTGGAGCCGAGCGCGACCAGCCAGGCGACGATCAGGTGCGCAACCTTCGAAAGCTTGTCCCAGCCGAAGAAGAACAGACCAACGAAGGTCGCCTCCAGGAAGAAGGCCATCAGCCCCTCGATCGCCAGAGGCGCGCCGAAGATGTCGCCGACGTAGTGGCTGTAGTAGCTCCAGTTCATCCCGAACTGGAATTCCATGGTGATGCCGGTGGCAACGCCGAGGACGAAGTTGATGCCGAACAGCGTCCCCCAGAACTTGGTCATCTGGCGCCATATCGGTCGTCCGGTCATGACATAGACCGTCTCCATGATCGCCACGAGGATCGAAAGACCCAACGTCAGCGGCACGAAGAGAAAGTGGTACATGGCTGTCATTGCAAATTGCAGTCGTGACAGCTCAACGATGTCGAGCTCCATCTCTGGCCTCCTTGCTTGGGAGAGCGCCGCGGGGGAGAAAACACGACTCGGCCACTCTCCAATTGTCCCGGGCATAGCCCCGCCGGACTGAATTCCTGTGTGACTTCGTCACCAAGGGCGGTGACGTCGTCACAATACCTACTGGAATCTCGAGTTCAGTTTTTGACCTGAGGCAAAAACGACCGCCTCAGGGGCGGGAAATGGTGAGTCGCTCGGTAAAGATTACGTGATCCCCGCCACGGTGCAATGTCGCAAGGATCGCGCTGTCGGGCAGCGCGGCGCGCAGGTTGCCCAGCACGCGGGCCGCGGTGGCCGGGTCAAGCCCCTCGGTCGGTTCGTCAAGCAGCAGCAGATCGGGCGCGCGCAGCACGCAGCGCGCCAGGGCCAGGCGCCGCGACTGCCCGCCCGAGAGGCCCGTGCCACTCTCCCCCAGACGCGCGTCCAGCCCGCCGCGATCACGCACCACGGTGTCGAGGACCACGACCTCCAGCGCCTGCCAGAACGTCTCATCCGTGGCCTCGGGCGCGGCCAGGGCCAGGTTGTCGCGGATCGTCCCGGCGATCAGGGCGGAGCGTTGCGGCAGCATAGCGACCCGGGCGCGCAGGGCGTCCTCAGTCCAGTCTTCGGGCCCATGGCCCGCAACTGCGATCCCCTCGCCCGCCATCAGGCCCGCGATGCGCAGCAGCAGCGTGGTCTTGCCCACGCCCGAGGGCCCTTCCAGCGCCAGCGCCTCGCCCCGTTGCAGCGTGAACCGCGCCTCGGGGCGGTCGACCGACAGGATCGGCGCCTCTGCCCGGTCCGTCTCCTGTCCTTCCCTGTCGTCGCCGAGCGCAGACGCGCCGGGATCGACGCGAGAGGCCGCATCGACCATGCGGCCCAGCTCGGCAAAGCCCCGGCGCAGCGGCAGCACGGTCTCGGCCAGGGCCAGCGCCACGAAGATGCCGATGGCCGCGCGAGCCGGGTCCAGCCCGCCCGTCTGGGCCAGCCAGCCGCCGGCCACCAGCGCGCCTGCCACCGATAGCGCCACCAGCGCCGAGAGCCGCGCGCCGGCGCGCCGTTCGGCGCGATCCAGCGCCCCCGAGGCGGCGCGCGCCCGTGCGTCGCCCGCCCGCAGCGCCGTTTCCCGGGCCGCCAGCTGGCCGCCCAGGATCAGCGCCTCGCGGTCCCGGATCATGTCGATCATCCCCCGGCGCAGGGCCTGCGCCTCGCTCTCGCCCTCCCGCGAAGGGGCCATGCCCGCCCGCGCCAGCAGTGCCAGCACCAGCGCCGCCAGCGGCAGGTAAATCGCGGCCACGGTCAGCGCCACGGGCCAGCCCGCCAGCCAGCCCAACATCGCGAAGACGACCGCATGGGTCAGCAGCGCCGCGAAGACCGGCAGCGCCAGGCGCAGTACCAGCCCGTCCAGCGCATCCACATCCGCCAGGATCCGGGTCAGCGTGGCCTCGCTGCGCAGCCGCGCCAGCGCCCGCCCCCCGGCCCGCGCCTGACGGCGCAGCAGGTCCACCCGCAGCGCGGCCAGCGCCCGCAGCGTGGCGTCATGGGTCAACAGCCGTTCGCCATAGCGCGCCGCCGTCCGACCCAGGGCCAGCAGCCGCACCCCCGCCGAGGGCTGGAAGACGTTGAAGGCGATGCCGATCCCGGCCAGTCCCGCCAGCCCGGTCGCGGTGATGAACCAGCCCGACAGCCCCAGCAGGGCCACCCCCATCAGCAGAACGGTGACGGCCAGCGCGGCGCCGCGCGCCATGGCCTTGGGGCTGGCGCCCAGCAACAGTTTCAAAACCCGCCAGAGCGCCCTCATGCCTCTGCCTCCCCGGTCATGACGATCTGCGCGTCCATCGCCCCGGCCAGCGCCGGGTCATGGGTCGCCACGATCAGCGCCGCCCCTTGCCCCTGAAGGCGGCGCAGCGCGCGGGTCACCCGGTCAGCGGTCAGCGCGTCCAGGTCCGCCGTCGGTTCATCCGCCAGCACCAGATCGGCGCCCTGCAGCACCGCGCGGGCGATCATCAGCCGCCGCGCCTCGCCGCCCGAAACACCGCCGCCGCTTTCACCCAACCGCGTTTGCAGGCCCTCGGGCAGGCGGTCGACTACGGCGCGGGCCTCGGCCAGCTCCAGCGCCTCGGTCATCGTGCCTTCGTCCACCGCACGCCCGCCCGACAGCCAGTCGCCCAGGGGAAGATCCGGGAAATGCACCCGCTGCGGCACCACGGCGAGGCGCGCGCGCCAGCCGTCGGCGGTGCCGGCGTTCAGCTCCTGCCCGCAGACCTCGATCCGGCCCTCGACCAGCGGCACCAGCCCGGCCAGCGCCGACAGCGCCGTGGACTTGCCCACGCCAGAGGGCCCGACCAGCGCCAGGCTCTGCCCCGCGCTCAGGTCCAGGTCCGGCAGGGGCAACGCCCGGCCCGGCAGGGATGCAACCCCGCCTCGCACCGAAACCGACAGCGGCCCGGCCAGCGGCGCGGCCTGCGTCCCCTCGCCCAGCAAGGCGACACGCGGCGCGGCGTCCATCGCCTCCAGCTCCTCCACGACCGAGACGCCCGAGGCGCGATCGTGCCAGGCGGCAGCCAGATCGCGCAGCGGCTGGAAGAACTCTGGCGCGATCAGCAGCAGGAAGATCCCTTCATAAAGCGTCAGCCCGTTGCCCCAACTGCCCCAGCCGACCTCGCCCAGCAGGGTGAAGCCGACGAAGACCGCGACCATGGCCACGCCGATGGCGGCGAAGAGCTCCAGCACGGTGGAGCTGAGGAAGGCGATGCGTAGCACCGCCATGGTCTTCTCGCGCAGGCGGTCGGCGCGGGTCTCGAAATCCTCGGCCGCGCGGGCGCGCGCGCCTAGCAGGCGGATGTCCAACAGGGCCGACAGCCGGTCCATCAGCATGGTGTTCATGTCGCCGATCTCATCCATCTGGCGGCGGCTGGCGTCCTCGGCGGCCATGCCGACCAGGGCCATGAAGACAGGGATCAGCGGCCCGGCGACCAGCAGGACGACCCCGATGGCCCAAGAGAACCAGAAGGCCACGGCCAGGTAGACCAGCGGAATGACCGAGGTGCGCAGCATGGCGACATGGTAGCGGGTGATCCAAGGATGCAGCAGCGGCAGCTTCTGCACCGCCAGCGCGGCCACGGCGGCGGAGCCTGCCCCGCCCGGACGCCGCGCCTCGCGGCCGATCAGCCCCTCGCGTTCTCGCGCGATCGTCTCATCCGCGGCGCGGTAGAGGAGGCCGCCTGCCACCCGGTCAAGGCCTGCACGGATCAGCCCGCAGAGCAGGAAGATCCCGGCCGCCCAGAGGCTGCGCTCCAGCGCGAGGGCTCCGCCGGCCCAGCCGGAGACGGCCCAGGCGATGGCAGCGGCCTGCACCGGCCAGAGAAGACCCGACAGGATGCTCAGAAGTCCGGCCCGCCGCAACAGGGGCTTCACCGGGGCGATGATGCGAGCCTGCATGGCGGCGCGGGCGGCGCGGCGGTCTCCGGGCGGGGTGGCCTCGGGCACGGCCTGTGCCGTTTCGGGCTCAAGCCCGGCACCGTCCGGCAACGCAACGTCCTGCATCTGGCCTCGCCTCTTCTGCCCCGCCGGGGCTCAGGGGCGCCCGGTCCTGCTGTTGTCGGCGCTGGCCTCCCGCTCGCGCGTCCTGTTGTCCTCGGGCCGCTGGCCCGCCGTGCTGCCCCAGGCGGTCTGGCCCCGCGCGACGCGGCTGAGCGCCGCTGCCCCGGTCAGACGGATCGTGCCGCGCCCCTGCTCGATCCAGCCTTGGCGGGCGAACGCCCGCAGGCGGCGGGAAATGACCTCGCGCGCGGTGACCAGATCGGCGGCCATGGCCTGGTGCGTCGTCTCTACCGTATCCGCGCGCGCATTTGCCAGTAGCCATTCCGCCACGCGCTGTTCCATGCTGAGGGTGACAGGCCCCGCCACCCGCTGGAAGAAATAGGGCAAACGCCTTGCATGCTGGGCAAACAACGCCCGGCGAAAGGCTGCGTCCTCCGCCACGAGGCGACGGAACGCCGCAGGATCCAGCGTCAGCCAGCGGGTTCGTTCCAGGCAGTGGGCCGCAACCGACAGGCCGATGCCTGACAGGATCGCCGCCGTCACCGGCATGCAGTCCTGCCCCGCGTTGGCCCGGCATTCCGCCATGGGCACCAGCCGGTTGCGCGTGTGAAACCGCACCGACAGGCGCCCCGTCACCAGCAGGACGAAGCCCCGCGGCGGGCCGAACCAGCGGAAGGCAAGGGCCCCGGCCGCGGCCTCCTGCTGGCGTCCGCCCGCCGCGCGCACGGCCGCCACCAGGTCGCGGGCAGCCGCGGCGTCGGGGGCGTCAGGACAGGGCGCGTCCGGGGGGACCTGCGGCCCGGACCGGACAGAGGTCTCCGGCGGGGTCCCGAAGGCATGGGAAACATGGGGCATGGCAGCGGCTCCTGGGCTGCGGGTCATGGGTAAAGACCCCGCCCGGGCAGCAGGCCGGGCGGGGTCGGGGATCACTTCGACCGGGGCGCGCGGATCATTCCGCGGGCACCTGGGCCGGGGCGCGCCGCGCCAGGAAGTGGCGGCGATTCAGCACCAGCAGCAGCAGGATCATCGACAGCTGCAGCGCCACGGCCACCCCGCTCAGGACCCAGTAGGCGGTGCTGAACTTGGCGATCAGGCCGACCGCCACCAGACCCTTGTTGATCCAGAAGTGCATCAGCACCGACAGGGCCACACCGGGGCAGATCAGCGCGTAAGACCCGACCGAGGTCTCGGACCCGGTGAGGAAGCGGCGGATATAGCCGGTGGCCGACAGGATCGTCAGGCCGAAGAGGGTGAAGCCCAGCTGCACCGACAGCGCCCGGGTCAGGAAGACCAGCATGTCCGCCGGGGTCGAATGGCCGCCGAAATGGACGTGCAGGGCATGGTCCAGACGCACCAGCAGGATCGACAGGACGGTCACCATGGGCACCACGATCAGCAGCGTCGGCGCCTGTTCCACGGCCACCCCATGCTCCAGCATCGAGCGCACCCCCAGCACCAGTTTCACCGCCCCGTAGATCACCGCGATCACCAGGAAGAAGCTGGCCAGCACCAGTGCCACACCGGCGGTGGCCTTGACCGTGCTCATCGCCGCCGGGGCGGCCAGGCCGACCCCCACCATCGACAGGGCAAAGGCCGGCAGCAGTTGCGACAGCGAGTTGTTGGCCTTCCAGTCAAAACCGCCATGGCCGATCACCCGCACCACGTACCGCCCCACCTGGCGCAGCGCCAGCACGCCCACGGCGGCAAAGGCGATCAGGGCCAGCGGGAAGAGATACTCGACCACGCCCCAGAGGCCGGGCACGAAGACCAGCCCTAAGATGAACATGCCGTTGATCGACATGGCCAGCGCCAGCGGCAGCGCGGTCATCTGGGTCTGCCCCTGCCCGGCGGCCAGGGCCGCGCCGGTCTCGGAGCGCAGGAAGGCGCCGGTGCGCCGCAGGTTCCACACCAGCAGGTACAGGTTCATGGCGGCAAAGACGGCGATCCCGGCCAGCGCCAGATAGATGGTCGCCGAGAACAGCGGGCTTGCGGTGGCCAGCGCCGCCTGGATGTCCTCAAAAACGGGCACCGGCTGACCGGGGTGTTTCACCCAGAACATCAGATACATGAAAAAGGTCACGGCCAGGCCACCGGCCCCGACCGAAGCCAGGAAATACAGCGGCGACCAGCGATCTGCGGGACGGGTCACTTGCGGTTTCATCGGATCCTCCATTGGATATCTGATCCGACGATACGCCCCTTTCGCGCGCCCCTCAGTGACATGGTCACCAAGGCGGGATTATCCCGCAACCCTTTGAAATATGACCCACATCAAAGCAGATCCTCGCCCGCTGCCCGGGGCGCAACGCCCCTCCCCCAATCCGATTGCCAGAAATACTCCGGGGGTGTCGCCAGCGGCGACGGGGGCAGCGCCCCCTCTTGCCGCCCTCTGCCGCCTTGACACTCCGGTCCCGCCGCCCAACCCTTCGCGCGAACCGAAGGAGTCCCCCATGTCGCCCAAATTCGCCCCCGATCTGGAAACCCGCCTGACCCGCTACTGCGCCGTCGACAGCCAGTCCGACGCTCTGTCGCCCACCTCGCCCAGCACCACGATCCAGTGGGACATGATCCGCCTGCTGGAGGCAGAGCTGCGCGAGATCGGCGCCGAGGATGTCGAGGTCACCGACTACGGCGCCGTTCTGGCCACCGTGCCGGGCACCGCCCCGGGGCCGACGGTCGGCTTCTGCGCCCATTTCGACACCGCCCCGCAGTACAATGCGACAGACGTCAAACCGCGGGTCATCCGGGGCTACAACGGCGGCGACATCACCTATCCCGACGCGCCGGACCTGGTGCTGTCGCCGAAGGATTTCCCCTACCTGGCGGAAAAGCAGGGCCATGACATCGTCACCGCCTCGGGCCTCACGCTTCTGGGGGGCGACGACAAGGCGGGCATCGCCATCATCATGACGGCGGCCAAGCACCTGATCGACAATCCCGAGATCGCCCGCCCGAAGATCCGCATCGCCTTCACCCCGGACGAAGAGATCGGCCGCGGCGTGGACCAACACCTGCCGAAGGATTTCGCCTGCGATTTCGCCTATACCTACGACGGTGCCGAGGTGGGCGAGGTGATCTATGAAACCTTCTCCGCCGACATCGCCCATGTCACCGTCACCGGCGTCTCGATCCATCCCGGGCAGGCCACGGGCAAGCTGGTCTCGGCCATCCAGCTGGCGTCGAAGATCATCTCCGCCCTGCCCGCCCATACGATGACGCCCGACACGACGAGGGACTACGAGGGTTTCATCCACTGCACCGACATGACGGGCGACGCCGCCGAGATGAAGCTGACCTTCATCCTGCGCGATTTCGAGCGTGACGGGCTGGCGCAGAAGGGCGAGATCCTGACGAAGATCTGCGAGGCCATTGGCGCGTCGGAGCCCCGCGCGCAGATCAAATGCGAGATCACCGAGCAGTATCGCAACATGCGCTACTGGCTGGAAAACGACATGACCCCGGTGGAACTGGCCCGCGATGCCGCCCGCGCGCTTGGGGTCGAGCCGATCTCGGTGCCGATCCGCGGCGGCACCGACGGCTCGCGCCTGACCGAGATGGGCGTGCCGACGCCCAACCTCTTCACCGGCATGCAGTGCATCCACGGGCCGCTGGAATGGATCTCCGTCCAGGACATGGAGGTGGCGACCAACCTGATGCTGCAGATCGCCGACAAGGCGGTGAGCAAGTAAGGGCGCGACGGCCCCGATACGTTCCCGGGCGGGCAGACCCCGCCCGGGGCCGGATCACTCCGACGGCGTCAGCCGGACCAGGGCGCCATTACCGGCATCGGTCAGGATCATCACGGCGCCATCGGCGGCCACGTCCACGTCGCGCACCCGGCCCTGCCCCTGCAGATACCGCGCCTCGCCCTTCACGCTGGTGCCATCCAGTTCCAGCCGCACCAGCGCCTGGCCCGCCAGGGCGCCCACCAGGATGCTGTCCTGCCAATCGGGGAACATCTCGCCCTCGTAGAAGTCCATGCCGGAGGGGGCGATCACCGGGTCCCAGTAATACAGCGGCTGCTGCATCTCGGGCGAGGCCGTCTCGCCGTTGCCAATGGGGCTGCCGTTGTAGTCGATCCCGTAGGTGATGACGGGCCAGCCGTAGTTGCCGCCCGGCTCGGGCCGGTTCAGCTCATCCCCGCCCCGCGGCCCGTGTTCGATCGTCCAGAGTGCCCCGTTCGGCCCCAGGGCCGCGGCCTGGATATTGCGGTGGCCCAGCGACCAGACCTCGGGCGCGCCGCCCTCGATCTGCGGATTGCCGGGCATGGCGCCGCCCATCGGGTCGATCCGCAGCACCTTGCCCAGATGTGTCGAGGGATCCTGCGCCAGCTGGCGCGGCTCCGGCAGGGACCGTTCCCCGGTGGTGACGAAAAGCGCGCCGGAGCCGTCGAAGACCAGACGGGAGCCGTAGTGCATGCTCGAGGCCCAGCCGGGCATCTGGCGGAAGATCACCTCGACCTCCTCCATCGCGCTGCCGTCCTCGGACAGCAGGCCGGTGGCAACGGCGGTGCCGGTTTCGCCCCCCTCGCGCGGTTCAGCATAGCTCCACCAGACCCGGCGGGTCTCGTCGAAATCGTCGCGCACCTGTACGTCCAACAGGCCGCCCTGGCGGCGGGCATCGACCTGCGGCAGCCCCTCGACCGGGTCCGACACCTCGCCACCGGGCGTAACGATGCGCAACCGCCCCGGGCGTTCGGTCACCAGCCAGCGGCCATCGGGCAGCTGTTCCATGCCCCAGGGATGTTCCAGCCCGTCCACCACCACGGCACGGTCCAAGGTCACTTCGTCCTCCAGCACCGGCGCACGGGTCTGGCCCTCGAAGGCGGGTTGCTGATCGGCGGCATTGGGCGGCGCGGCGTTGAAATCCTGTGCGCTCGCGGGGGCGGCCAGCGCGGCGCCGGTCAGAAGAAGGGCGGAAAGGCGGATGGATGTCATGGCGGGGTCCTCATGCGGGGCGTCTCGTCATTGCGGACCAGACAGGGCGACAGCCCTTGGTCCAACGTTCAAGCTATGCCCTTCGCATCGCCCGTCGAGGGCGCGCGCCCCAGAAAACAGCGACCCCACGGCCTCGTGTCCGTGCGTGAAGGGCGGTATCCCCGGCGTCAGGGACCAGACAACGCAACGGGGCCGAAGGTTTCTCTCCTCCGGCCCCGTCACCCGTGCCCCATGCGGGCAGATCGTGGTGTCGCCTAGTAGCCGCCGATCACGGCGTCCTGCTCCTCGTAGAAGCCCCGCGCGGCGTCCAGCGTGCGCAGCGTCTCTTCCATCGAACGCGAGATATAGAGGGGATATTCGAACAGCATGCTAACCCGCAGGTTGGGGTCGATGATGATCGTCTTGCGGATCGCCGAGGCCTCCGCCTGAAGCGGGTGGATCATGCCGAAGGTGTTGGTCAGGATACCGTCGGTGTCGGCGATGATCGGAATGCTCACCCTGTGGCCGCTGCGCAGGTGAATCTCGTCCCGCCAGCGGTCCAGTTCCTCGACCGGGTTGCGGGCCACGCCGATGAGCCGCACGCCTTCGCGACGCAGGTCATCCTGCACCGGCGCCAGCGCGCAAAGCTCGCGCGTGCAGGTTTCCGAGAAAGCGTCGGCGATGCTGAAGAAGATCGTCCAGCGCCCGCTGACATAGGGGTGGAAGGTGATGCGCCCTTCCGTCGAGATCCCGGAGAAGTTGGGAAAATATTCGCCGATACTGGGGGTCCACTTGGCCGCTGCCGTGTAGTCCTTGGGGACCTCGACCCAGGTGTCGGAGGTGTCCTGCACCGTCGGCTTCTTGGCTTGCGGCACGATCCGCCGCGGGCGGACATCGGTCGCGGGCTTTCTGAAATTCTTTAACATACTGTCTCTATCATTCTGACGACCGGCAGCCGGCCACACACATACAGTCCCTAGACGAAAGTCGTAGAACCTGCCCGGGGCTGAATTTGGGGAAAATTGTGGTGACTTAGCGGCCAAGACAGGTGACCCTGGGGAAACCAAGCCCCCCTGTGCGCCGTCTGCCCAGCCGCGCCATCGACGGGGGACGCGGCTTTTCCCCTTGCCTCTGCCCGGCGGTCGGATCAAGAAAAGGGGCATGACCACCTCTCGTCTCCTCATCGATCTCGACGCGCTCCGGGCCAACTGGCGCGCGCTCGACGCCATGTCCGCGCCGGCTGTCGAAACCGGCGCCGTCGTCAAAGCCAACGGATACGGGCTCGGCGCCGCGCCCGTATCCCGCGCCCTCGCCGAAGCCGGCGCGCGCACCTTCTTCGTCGCCGCCGCCGAAGAGGGCCTGGCCGTGCGCCAGGCGCTCGGCGACGGGCCGGCGATCCATGTCTTTTCGGGCCATATGGATGGCGATACCGCCCTGCTGGCGCAGGCCGGGCTGACGCCGATGCTGAATTCGGTCGAGCAGTTCCGCCGCCACCGCGAGGCCCTGCCCGAGGCGCCCTTCGGCATCCAGCTAGACAGCGGGATGAACCGTCTGGGGCTGGAGCCCGCCGACTGGGCCGCCCTGCGCGATGAGGCGCTGGCGCTGGACCCAGTTCTGGTGATGTCGCACCTGGCCTGCGCGGATGAGCCAGAGCATCCGATGAATCGCCAGCAGCTGAACTGTTTCCGCGAGATGGTCGCGGGCGTCGAGGCGCCCTGCTCGCTGGCCGCCACGGGGGGCATCATCAACGGTCCCGACTATCACTTCCAGGTGACCCGCGCCGGCTGCGGCATGTACGGCGGCCTGCCCTATGCCGACGCCAGGCCGGTGGTGCACCTGGACCTGCCCGTCATCCAGACCCGCCAGATCGAACCGGGCGAGTCGGTGGGCTACGGCAATGCCTGGGTGGCGGACCGCCCGTCGACCATCGCCACCGTCGCCGCGGGCTATGCCGACGGCCTTCACCGGCTGATGGCCCCGGGCACGATGCTTTACGCGGGCGACACCGCCTGCCCCCTGGTGGGTCGCATCTCGATGGACCTGATCACCGTCGACGTGACCGCGCTGACCGAAGTACCCGACTACCTGGCGCTTCTCAACGACGTTCAGGGCGTGGACCGGCTGGCCGCCAACGAAGGCACCATCGGCTACGAGATCCTGACCTCGCTGGGTGGCCGCTACGCGCGCAGCTTCACCGGCGCCGCGGCCTGATGCGCGACGCCCCCTCCCTTCCCGTCCGCGCCCTCGCGGGCCTCGGCGGGGCCGTCCTGGGTCTGCTGGCCATGATCGGCCGGGTGACGCTGTTCGCCTTGTCGTTCTTCCGCCACCTGCTGACCCCGCCCTTCTACGGGCGCGAGTTCGTCGTGGCGCTTGGCAGTATCGGCTGGCTGTCGCTGCCGGTGGTGGGCATGACCGCCTTCTTCACCGGCGGCGCGCTGGCGCTTCAGATCTACGCCGGCGGCTCGCGCTTCGACGCCCAGGCGGTGGTGCCGCAGATCGTGGCGCTTGGCATGGTGCGCGAACTGGGCCCGGTTCTGGTCGGCCTGATGATCGCGGCGCGCGTAACCTCCTCGATCGCGGCCGAGATCGCCACAATGAAGGTCACCGAACAGATCGACGCCCTGGTGACCCTCTCGACCCACCCGATGAAATACCTCACCGTGCCGCGCGTGCTGGCCGGGCTGATCGTGGTCCCTCTCCTGGTGGGGCTGGGCGACGTGATCGGCATCCTTGGCGGCTTCACCGTCGGCGTGAAATCCCTGGGCTTCAACCCGGCGGTCTACATCCGCAACACCTGGGATTTCCTCGAACCGCTCGACGTGATCTCCTCGCTGGTGAAGGGCGTGGCCTTCGGCTTCATCTCCACCCTGATGGGCTGCTACGCGGGCATGCGGTCGGGCCGTGGCGCGCAAGGCGTGGGCGAGGCCACCAAGTCCTCGGTCGAAAGCGCCTCGGTGCTGATCCTGACCGCGAACTTCATCCTGACGGGGGTCTTCTTCTCGGTATGATCCAGCTGGAAAACCTGCAGAAAAGCTTTGGCCCCCACAAGGTGCTGGCCGGCGTCGACCTGACCGTGCCGCAGGGCCGGTCGATGGTCATCATCGGCGGCTCGGGCAGCGGCAAGTCGGTGCTGCTGAAATGTATTCTCGGGCTGGAAACGCCCGACGGCGGGCGCATCCTGGTGGATGGCCAGGACGCGACCAAGGGCGACCGCGATGCCTTTCTGGCCCGCTTCGGCATGCTGTTCCAGGGCGCCGCGCTGTTCGACAGCCTGCCGGTCTGGCAGAACGTCGCCTTCCGCCTGCTGCGCGGCGCGCTGAAACGCCCCAAGGCCGAGGCGCGCGAGATCGCCATAGAAAAGCTGCGCCGCGTCGGCCTGTCGCCGGACGTGGCCGACAAGTTCCCGGCAGAGCTGTCCGGCGGCATGCAGAAACGCGTGGGCCTGGCCCGCGCCATCGCGGCCGAGCCGCAGATCATCTTCTTCGACGAGCCGACCACCGGGCTCGACCCGATCATGGCCGGCGTCATCGACGACCTGATCCGCGAGATCACCGCCGAGATGGGCGCCACCGCCCTGACCATCACGCACGACATGGGATCGGTCCGCGCCATCGCGGACGAGGTGGCCATGCTGCACGGGGGCAAGATCCGCTGGTCCGGCCCGGTGGCCGAGCTGGACGCCTCCGGCGATCCTTACGTCGAACAGTTCATCACCGGCTCTGCCACCGGGCCGATCGCCGCCCTGCGCTGACCTTCGGGCGGGCTGTGCGGCGCTGTCGCCTTTTCCCGGGGCGGTGTTGGCGCTACCAAGGGCGTGACCTGCACGTGACGAAGGGAGTCCCCGGATGCATCTTCCCGGTCTGACCGAAGGCGCCCTGAACGGCTGGGGCTGGGCGGCGGCCCTGCTGATCTGGACCATCCCCATCCTGGCGGCGATCTCCCTGTGGCAGCGGCTGCAGGCGCATGAATCAGGCGACGGCTTCCGCCTGGGGCTGATCGCCGGGGTTCTCTGGGTGCTCTGGGCCGTCAGCTGGACCCTGGGCCTGCGCCCGGCGGCGCTGCAACCGCCGCTCGGCACGCTGATCACCCTGGGTCTGGCGGTCTCGGTTCTGTGGGACTGGGCGCGCAACCTGCCGCATGCCCGCTGGCGGGTGGCCGATGTCATGACGATCGTGCTGCTGGTCGCCCTGATAGGCCTGCTCGGCTGGGCCTGGCTCCTCGGCCCCGTGGGCGGGCCGCGCGGCTGACGGCGGGAGCCCGCCCCCGGGATACCGTCGGCGAGGACAAGCCGGGAGCGGGCGCAAGAAAGCCAGCAAGGCGCGCGGCGATCCCCTTTTGTTCACATCGCCCCTTGCCCGGCCGCCGCCGCTCGGGCAGAACCGGGGCATGGCAAAACCCATCACCACTTTCTCCTGCTCCGAATGCGGCGCCTCCTTCCCCAAGTGGTCGGGCCGCTGCGAGGCCTGCGGCGCCTGGAACTCGATCACCGAGGACGTGCCCCTGTCCACTGGCCCCAAGGGCAAGGGGCTGGGGTCGATGCGCGGCCAGAAGGTCGCGCTGACCGACCTGTCGGCGCGGGAAACTCCGCCGCCGCGCACCTCGTCCGGCCTGGATGAGCTGGACCGCGTTCTGGGCGGCGGCCTGGTTCCGGCCTCTGCCGTTCTGGTGGGCGGGGATCCGGGCATCGGCAAGTCCACCCTGCTGCTTCAGGCCGCATCAGCTTTTGCCAACAAGGGCCTGAAAACCTTCTATATCTCGGGCGAGGAAGCCTCAGCCCAGGTGCGCATGCGCGCGGCCCGGCTGGGCCTGGAAAACGCGCCGGTGAAATTGGGCGCCGACACCGCGCTGCGCGACATCCTGACCACGTTGGACGACGAACGGCCAGATCTGGTCATCATCGATTCGATCCAGACCATGTGGTCCGACACCGTCGACAGCGCCCCCGGCTCGGTCAGCCAGGTGCGCGCCGCCGCGCATGAGCTGACGACCTTCGCGAAGCGACGCGGTGCCGCCGTCATCCTGGTGGGCCACGTCACCAAGGAAGGTCAGATCGCCGGCCCCCGCGTGGTCGAACACATGGTCGATACCGTGCTTTATTTCGAGGGCGAGCGCGGCCACCAGTTCCGCATCCTGCGCGCGGTGAAGAACCGTTTCGGCCCCGCCGACGAGATCGGCGTCTTCGAGATGACCGGCGGCGGCCTCAGCGAGGTGTCCAACCCCTCTGCCCTCTTCATGGGCGAGCGCGGTCAGCCCAGCTCCGGCTCGGTCGTCTTCGCGGGCATCGAGGGCACGCGGCCCGTTCTGGTGGAGATCCAGGCGCTGGTCGCGCCCTCGCCGCACAGCCAGGCGCGGCGGTCGACCGTGGGCTGGGACGGCGGGCGGCTGGCCACCATCCTGGCCGTGCTGGAGGCGCGCTGCGGCATCCCCTTCGCGGGGCTCGATGTCTACCTCAACGTCGCCGGCGGCATGAAGGTCAGCGAACCGGCCGCGGATCTGGCTGTTGCGGCGGCCCTTCTGTCCGCCCGCGAGGACAGCGCCCTGCCCGCCGACTGCGTGGTTTTCGGAGAGATTTCGCTCTCCGGCGCGCTGCGGCCCGTGGGCCAGACCGAAAACAGGTTGAAAGAGGCGGCGAAACTTGGTTTCTCGTCCGCGATCGCCCCTGCCGGGGGAAAGCCCGGCGGCGATCAGGGGCTGCGTCTGATGCAAATGAGCGATCTGACCAGCTTCGTCGGAGAGGTTTTCGGCGCCGGATGAGGCGTTAACACCCTGGGATCGTTCGCCAAAGGCGGTCCCGCTCAGGAATAGCAAGGCGGGGACGCGGGCGTATGGAAGGTTTCACTCTGATCGACGGAATCGTCGCGGCGGTCATCCTGCTGTCGGCCATCCTGGCCTATTCGCGCGGCATGGTCCGCGAAGCCCTGGCCATTCTGGGCTGGATCGTCGCCGCCGTCGTGGCCTTCGTCTTCGCGCCGCAGCTGCAGCCGCTGATGAAGGAAATCCCGGTGATCGGGGAATACCTGGGCGACAGCTGCGAATTGACCATCATCGCGGCCTTCGGCGTGATCTTCGCCCTGGCGCTGGCCGTGGCCTCGCTCTTCACCCCGGCCTTCGCCTCGGTGGTGCAGCGCAGCTTCCTCGGCGGCATCGACCAGGCGGCCGGGTTCCTGTTCGGCGTGGCGCGCGGCGTCCTGCTCGTGGCACTGGCTTTCTTCGTCTACAAGACGATGCTGACCAGCCAGGCGGTGCCGATGGTCGACGACTCGCGCTCGGCCGTGGTCTTCGACAAGCTGACCAACAAGATCGAGAGCGAAGACCCCGAGCGCGCCCTCGGCTGGATCACCACCAAGTACGAAGAGCTGGCCTCCACCTGCACCGCCGTCGAGGGCTGAGGCCCCGAGCGGCCCGGCAAAGGTCACATTCTGCCCCTTGATCCCTGTCGTGATCGTCCCGACATGGACTGACACAAGATTCCATGTGATCCTTTCGTGACACTGCGCGTCACCCGGCGTAAGAGGGGCGCGACGGAATGACCGGATTCGGAGCATCTCCCTTGCAGCCCAAGCCCTCAGCCCAGGACGTCGCACAGATGACCAAGGCCGCCCGTAACGCGCCCCCCGCCTCGCTTGCCGCCCAGAAACGGTTTCACGCCCACCCCTTCGACGACGACAAGCTGAAGGAGGAATGCGGCATCTTCGGCATGACCGGGGTGACCGACGCGGCCAACTTTGTCGCCCTCGGCCTGCACGCGTTGCAGCACCGCGGCCAGGAAGCCGGCGGCATCGTCTGCCACCACCCCGAGTTCGGCTTCAACTCCGCCCGCCGCTTCGGCTACGTGCGCGACAACTTCACCTCCCAGGACGTGATGCAGACGCTGCCGGGGCCGCTGGCCATCGGCCACGTGCGCTACTCCACCGCCGGCAAGAAGGCCGCGGTGATCCGCGACGTGCAGCCCTTCTTCGGCGAGTTTTCCCGCGGCGGCGCAGCGATTGCCCATAACGGTAACATCACCAACGCCGAGGCCCTGCGCCGCGAGCTGATCGAGCGCGGCTCGATCTTCCAGTCCTCCTCGGACAGCGAATGCATCATTCACCTGATGGCCCGCTCGCTGCAGAAGGACATCCCTAGCCGCATGGAAGATGCCCTGCGCCGGGTCGAAGGCGCCTTTTCCGTCATCGCCATGACCCGGACCAAGCTGATCGGCGTGCGCGACCCGCTGGGCGTGCGGCCGCTGGTGCTGGGCCGGGTGGGCGATGCCTACTGCCTCAGCTCGGAAACCTGCGCGCTGGACATCATCGGCGCCGAACTGGTGCGCGAAGTGGCCCCGGGCGAGATGGTCATCATCACCGAGGATGGCCGCGTCGAAAGCCGCATGCCCTTCCGCCCGCAGCCGTCGAAGTTCTGCATCTTCGAGCATGTCTATTTCTCCCGCCCCGATTCGATCATCGGCGGCCGGTCGGTCTATGAAACCCGCCGCCAGATCGGCGTGGAACTGGCCCGCGAGGCCCCGGTCGAGGCCGATCTGGTTTGCCCCGTGCCTGACAGCGGCACTCCGGCCGCCATCGGCTTCAGCCAGGAAAGCGGGATCCCCTATGCCATGGGGATCATCCGCAACCAGTACATGGGCCGGACCTTCATCGAACCGACCGAGCAGATCCGCAACATGGGCGTCCGGCTGAAGCTGAACGTCAACCGTGCGCTGATCAAGGGCAAGCGGGTGATCCTGGTCGACGACTCGGTGGTGCGCGGCACGACCTCGCGCAAGATCAAGGAGATGATCCTGGACGCCGGCGCGGCCGAGGTGCACTTCCGCATCGCCTCTCCGCCGACGGCCTGGCCCTGCTTCTACGGCGTCGACACGCCGGAACGGGAGAAGCTGCTGGCCGCGACCATGTCCGAGGAGGAGATGCGCGACCACCTGCAGGTGGACAGCCTGAAGTTCATCTCGCTGGACGGTCTCTACCGTGCCGCGGGCGAGGCCGCGGGCCGCGACAACAGCTGCCCGCAGTATTGCGACGCCTGTTTCTCCGGCGAATATCCGGTGGCGCCCTCCGACCAGATCGAGAAGGGCTTCCAGCTGAAGGCCGCCGAGTAAGGCGCGTCAGTCAGATCCATCATGAAAGGCAGCCTCCGGGCTGCCTTTTTCTTTGGGCGTCTGACGGGAGGTGTTTGAATAGCCGTCGGCGACCACCAACGAGCCGCGTCTTCTACGCGGAGATTATTGCAAAGCGTCCGGGTGCAACGAGCGCGTTCCGCAGAAGGTCCCGGGCTTTGACGAGCAACCGACATGCCCCGTTCGATGCTCGAAATGTGCGCGCTGCCCCGTTGTGCCTGCCTTGTGGGCTCTCAGTTGCCCATGGCATTCCGGGCAGCGCAGTCTCGGCCTGACATCAAGTTCGAGGACATCGTCAATCGAGCGGCGTTCCCACGTCACGCCCTCTCCCAGGTCAACCTCGGCTTCGCAAAAGTCTCTCACGTCCGTCATGGCATGACGTTAGCCGGGGGTCTCATACCCTGTAAAGCGGTTACGCCCCATGTGTGTCGCCGTCTCCGCGGCCGCAATGGAACAGGCCCCCCGCCGCAACAGTTGATCCTGCCAGCCCCCCTGCTACACAGGCTCAAACGAAAGGACCCGCCCATGTCTCTCCTCGCTCTCGACGCCCGCTGGCGCCGCCTCCAGGACAAGTTCGGCGGCGTCTTCGACATCGGCTTCGACATGCCCGCCGCCTGGCCCCACGCCGAACCCACCGAGGAGGCGCCCGAGGTCGTCGCCGGCCCCGACCGACTGGCGCCGGAACTGTGCCGCCTGGGCGACAGCCGCTTCCTGCACGTCATCCTGCCGCTGCCGATCCGGGGCGCCGATGATACTCTGTTCATCGCGCCCTGGGTCGAGGTCGGCGCGGAAACCTTCTACGGCTACCTCGATCACATCACCGACGGCGCGCCCTTCGTGCCCGGCACCGGGCAGCTGGCCAACGACCTGCCGCTTTTCCCAGGCAGCCTCGGCGCCGAGGTCGAGCTGCAACCCGGCGGAGAGGGCGCGCGGCCGCTGCTGGTGGCGACCGATGGCCCCCTGGCCGAGGCGCAGGACGAGGGCATTTCCTTCGATCAGCTCCTCGACCTCTACGCTGCGACGGATCACGACATCCGCGCGCAGCTCTCCGCCGACTGAGCGCTGGACCCGCGCCCGGCAGGCAAGCTGCCGCCTGTAAAACAAGGCCTCCGGGCGTCCCGCCGCCGATGCCCCGGCGGGGGGACGCGGGACCTCTTTGCATCGCCCGTGCCCCGTGTCAGGACCTCCTCTCGCAAGTACTGGAGAGCCTGAATGACCGACGCCCCCCGGGATCCGGCGGCCACCGCCACCCAACCCGACAGCCTGCCGATGCGCGAACTGTCCCTCATCGGCACCCTGACCGGCAAACCCGTCCCCGAAGCCCTGCTGCGCCTGCCCGGCGGCGAGATCGCCCGCGCCCGCCCGGGCGACGAGGTGGCCGGGCTGCAGGTCGCCGCCATCGCGCCCGGCGTGGTGCACGTCCTGCAACGCGGCAAGACCTACCGCCTGCTCGTCCCCGGCGGCTGAGGCGCAATCCGCCGCAGGCCCCGACCCGCGCGCCCTCTTGACCGACGCCCGCAAAAGCCGCACACCCCGGCGCATGGAACAGACCGAAAAGACCTCCGTCGCGCTGGTGACCGGCGCCTCCCGTGGCCTCGGCGCGGCGCTCGCGCTGGAACTGGCGCGCGATCACCATGTCGTCGCCGTGGCGCGCACCGTCGGCGGGCTGGAAGAGCTCGACGACCGGATCAAGGGCATCGGCGGCTCGGCCACCCTGGCGCCGATGGACATCTGCCTGCCCGAGGCCATGGCCCAGCTCTGCCGGTCGATCTACGACCGCTGGGGCACGCTCTCGATCTGGGCCCATACGGCGATCCACGCGGCGCCGCTGACGCCCGCCTCGCATGTGGATTCAAAGGACTGGTCGAAGTCGGTGGCCACCAACGTCAGCGCCATGGGACACTTGGTGCCCTATATCGCGCCCCTGCTCGGGCGCGACGGCCAGGCGCTGTTCTTCGACGACCCGGGGGCGCCGGCGGCGAAATTCTTCGCCTCTTATGGCGCCACCAAGGCCGCGCAGATCGCCATGGCCCGTTCCTGGGCGGCGGAGACTGTGAACACTGGTCCTCGCGTCCATGTCATGACCCCGAACCCCATGCCCACGGCCACCCGCGCCCGTTTCTTCCCCGGCGAAGACCGCGCGCCCCTGGCCGATCCCGGCGCCGAGGCACGTCGCCTGCTGGCCGAGATCGCCTGACGTCCCTCCGGCCACTGGGCACCTCACGACCCTGACGCGCCCCGCCCCTGTCTATTTGATGGCTCAAAATATCCCCAGGGGGGGGAATTGAGCCCGCCCGGGCCCAAGGGGGCAGAGCCCCCGCCCTCGCCAGGGCCACGCCCGCCCCGGCCTGTCGCGCCCGGGCCACGGGCCCGCCAGCGCCGCCGCCACGACCGCTTGCCCCTCTGCCCCCCCTCCCCTATGCAGGGCGCGAACCAGGCGGACAGGGGCAGGAGCACAGGCATGCGCATTCTCATCACCAACGACGACGGTATCAACGCGCCGGGGCTGAAGGTGCTGGAAGGCATCGCGGCGGAGCTCGCCGGCCCCGAGGGCGAGGTCTGGGTCGTCGCGCCTGCCTTCGAACAGTCGGGCGTCGCCCACTGCATCTCCTACGCCCATCCCACGATGATCTCGGAAATGGGCCCGCGCCGCTTCGCCGCCGAAGGCTCGCCCGCCGACTGCGTGCTGGCCGGCGTCCATGACGTGCTGGCCGGTCAGACCATCGACTTGGTGCTGTCGGGCGTGAACCGGGGCAACAACTCGGGCGAGAACGCGGTCTATTCCGGCACCCTGGGCGGCGCCATGGAAGGCGCGCTGCAGGGGCTGACAGCCATGGCCCTGTCGCAGTACTACGGCCCCGCCAACTACCAGCTCGACGACCCCTTCGAGGCCGCAGCCCAGCACGGCGCCGAGGTGGTGCGCAAGGTTCTGGCGCAGCACGACCCCGTCTCGGGCAGCTACAACACCTTCTACAACATCAACTTCCCCGCCCAGCCCGCCGCCGGCGTGAAGGGCGTGCGGGTCGTGCCCCAGGGCTACCGCCCCGAAACGCGGTTTTCCGTCATCCCCGACACCTCGCCTTCGGGCCGTCGCTTCCTCTGGGCCAAGGGTGGCGACCAGCACAGCCCGGCCACCCCGGGCGGCGACGTGGATGCCAACATGGCCGGCTACATCTCGGTGACGCCGATGCGGGCGGATCTGACTGCCCACGACCTGCTGGAGGGTCTTCGCGCCATCGAATAGGCCAGCCCCCCTTTTCCTGCGGCCCGGTTTGGGCGATCCTCTGCCGACCGTGCCCCACGCCGACAAGAGGAGAGCGCCGCACCGCCGGCCCACCCGCATGAGCGACAACGACATTTCCACCGCGGAAAGAAAGATGCAGTTCCTCTTCGCGCTCCGTTCCCGCGGGGTCACCGACAAACGCGTGCTGGAGGCCATGGAGAAGGTCGACCGCGGCGCCTTCATCCGCGGCCTCTTCGCCGATCGCGCCTATGAAGACATGCCGCTGCCGATTGCCTGCGGCCAGACCATCTCGCAGCCCTCCGTCGTCGCCTTGATGACCCAGGCCCTGGACGTGCAGCCGCGCGACAAGGTGCTGGAGGTGGGCACCGGATCCGGCTACCAGGCGGCCGTGCTGTCGCACCTGGCGCGCCGCGTCTACACCGTCGACCGCCACCCGCGCCTGGTGCGCGAGGCGAAGAAGGTGATCGACGCCCTCGGGCTGGTCAACGTCACCACCTTCGCCGCCGATGGCTCCTTCGGGCTGCCGGACCACGCGCCCTTTGATCGCATTCTCGTGACCGCCGCCGCCGAAGACCCGCCGGGGCCGCTCTTGGCTCAGCTGAAGCCCGGCGGTATCATGGTCCTGCCCGTGGGCCAGTCGGACCACGTGCAAAGCCTGATCCGCGTGCGCAAGACGGAGACGGGCCTCGACTACGACGAATTGCGCCCCGTCCGTTTCGTGCCGCTGGTCGAGGGGATGGGCAAGGACTGAACAACCGGGGTTCCGCAGACGGGCCCCGACACCGCCGCCGGAGCCAGCCGGCGCCATGGGCCCAAAGGCCCGCGATACTCCGGCCGCAGACCGGAGGGGACAGGCCCCGCCAGGGGCGCACGGATGAGGATCGAACAGATGACCGGACAGAAACGCAGCCCGGCCCGCCTTCTCGCGGCCACCTGCCTGCTGGCCGTTGCGGCCGGATGCACCTTCGACAGCGACCTGCGCAGCGGGTTCGACACCTTCTCGACGCGGGACGCCGCGCTGAATGCAGCCGCCCCCCGGCCCAGCCCCGACAACCGCGGCATCATTTCCTACCCGAACTACCAGGTCGTCGTGGCCCGGCGCGATGATCGCGTGGGCGACGTGGCCCTGCGCATCGGGACCGACCCGGCGGAACTGGCCCGCTACAACGGGCTGGAGGTCGACAGCCGCCTGCGCGATGGCGAGATCCTGGCCCTGCCGACGCGCGTGGCCGAACCCTCGCCCGCCACCGGCGCCTCCGGCACCGGCCCGATCATGAACCCCGGCGCGGTCGACATCTCGGCCATGGCCGGCTCCGCCATCGACCGCGCGTCGGGCAACGAGGTCTCGGTGGCCACCCTGCCCCCCGCCACCCCGGGCGAGCCCGCCCGCCAGGTCGGCAACGAACCCATCCGTCACCGCGTCCAGCGGGGCGAGACGGCCTATACCATCGCCCGCCTCTACGGCGTGTCGGTGCGGGCCCTGTCGGACTGGAACGGGCTGGACAGCCAGTTCACCATCCGCGAAGGCCAGTACCTGCTGATCCCGCTGGTGGCCGAAGACGGCAGCCCTGCCAACCGCGCCCCTGCGGTCGAGGAACCGGGCACCGGATCGGCGACCCCCGTGCCGCCCTCCGCCTCGCAGCCCCTGCCGGAAGAGACCCCGCCGTCGCAGCAGCAGGCGCAGCAACAGGCAGCCGAGGCGCGCGAGGATCTGGCCCCCGACCTGTCGTCGGAACAGGCCCCGGCAACGACCACCTTCGACTACCCGCTGCGCGGGCGCATCATCCGCGACTACGAGAAGGGCCGCAGCGACGGCATCGACCTGGCCGCCGACCCCGGCACGCCGGTGAAAGCCGCCGGCAACGGCTCGGTCGCGGCGATCATCGAGGACACCGACCAGCGTTCGGTCATCGTGGTCAAACACGACGACAACCTGCTCAGCCTCTATTCCAACATCGCCGGCATCTCCGTCGCCAAGGGCGACAGCGTCAGCCGCGGCCAGCAGATCGCCACGCTGCCCTCCGGCTCCGACGCCTACCTGCACTTCGAGGTGCGGCGCGGCCTGGAGACCGTGGATCCCAAGGACTACCTGCCCTGACCGGCGGGCACGGTCGCCTGACGGCGGCCATGCCCTTCGGCGAACTGGACGCAGCAAGAAGCAAAGGCGCGGGCAATGGATTGGGAACGGCTTCTGTCGGCACAACGGCTGGGCGACGACGGCTACCGGGGCACGCCGGGACGATCCGTCTTCGTGCAGGACTACGACCGGATCGTCTTTTCCGAGCCCTTCCGCCGGCTGGCGAACAAGACCCAGGTCCACCCGCTTTACCAGCATGATCATATCCACCACCGGCTGATCCACTCGATCGAGGTGGCCAGCGTTGGCCGGTCGCTGTCGATGCGCATCGGCGAACGCCTGGTCGAACGAGGCGCGCTGGCGTCGGGCGAGGAATACACCCTGGCCAACGTGGTGCAGGCGGCCTGCGCGGCCCATGACATCGGCAACCCGCCCTTCGGCCACTCCGGCGAGGAAAGCATCGGCGACTGGTTCGCCGAACGGTTCGACACGGGCACGGGCCTCTGCGGTGATCTGGACGCCGGTCTGCGGGACGAGTTCACGGCGTTCGAGGGCAACGCCCAGGGCTTCCGCATCCTGACCCGGCTGGAAATGTACCGCGGTCGCGGCGGCATGCGCCTGTCGAAGGCCGTGCTGGGCGCCTTCACCAAGTATCCGCTGACCGCCGCCACCCGCGCCGCCCTGCCCGAGGGCACGCGCGGCAGCTATGACGGGCTGAAGAAATTCGGCGTCTTCTCCACCGAGGCGGCCTATTTCGCCGATGTGGCCGAAACCCTCGGCCTGCCGCGCGAGGGGTTGCCACAGGCGCCCTGGTGGCGGCGTCACCCGCTGGTTCTGGTGGTCGAGGCGGCCGATGACATCTGCTACAACATCGTCGACCTGGAAGACGGGTTCACCACCCGCGACCTGCGCTATGATGAGGTCCGCGCGCCGCTGGAGGCGCTGATCGGCGGCACGCCCAAGAACCGCCGCCCGGACCAGAGCGAGGCCGACCACGTCGCCACACTGCGCGCCGTGGCCATCGGTGCCGCCGTCACCGCCTGTGTCGAGGCCTTCGACCGGCACTACGACGCCATCATGGCCGGGCAGTTCCCGAAGGCGCTGATCGACGCCTCGGACCGCGCGGCGGAGTTTGCCGCGATCAAGCGCCTGGCGCGCAACCGTCTCTTCACCTCGCCGCGCAAGACGGAGCTGGAGGTTTCGGGCCGCCGCATCGTGCAGAACGTGCTGACCGGCGTGCTGCCGGTCTACGAGGAGCTGGCGGCGAAGGACTGGCAGGCCGACCGGCTCTCCGGTCCGATGGAACAGCTGCGCCGGGCACTGTCGCTGGACCTGTCGGAGGTCGACAGCCCGGAAACCGCATTGCACGGGCTGGCCGATTTCACCTCCGGCATGACCGATCGCTACGCGCTGCGCATCGCGCAGATGCTGTCGGGCAACTAGACGCCCCCGGCCCTAGCAGCGGATCCAGCGCGCCACCTTCCAGCTGACCCAGCCGGTGCCATAGGCCGTGCGCACCTGGTGCCAGTCCCCCTGCACCGGGCCCAGCATTTCCATCGCCGTGCCGGAGGGCATGTTCGCAATCGTCTGCCCCCGGGTCGGCGCGGTGCGCAGGGACAACCAGGCATCGGGCGGACGCACGTCGTCCACGTAGCAGACCCGAAAGCGCGGGGTCAGCGCCTCGATCCGATCCCGGGCGGCGGCACGGAAACTGCCCTCCGGGAACGCCGCCAGATACTCACGGTAGGCCTCCACCGTGCCGATACGCTGCGCCGCATCCCAGGCACCGGCGTCGGCGACCCGTGCCATTTCCGCCTCGCGCAGCGTGATGAACTGCTCGGCCAGGCGCGCCTGGGCCGTGTCGGGATAGCGGCTGATGAAATGCCGATAGCCTTCCGGCTCATCCATCTGCTGTGCCGCCTGCCAATCGCGCAGCATGTCCGCATTGGCCGCCTCGGCCTCCAGCAGGGAAATCAGCTGCCGCGCCTCTGCGGCATGGGGGCCCTCGGGATAGCTTTGCAGGTACTGGCGATAGTGGAAGGCCGTGTGCCGGGCGCGCATCTCGGCCCAGAAGGCCGCCTCGACATCGGGCATGGCCGCCGGGGCCGTGACCTGGGCCGTCGGCTGCGCCTCCGGCCCGGTACAGACCGCCTCGCCGCCGCGCAGGACGGAGGCCAGGCAGAACTCACGACGGGGGGCGCGGGAATAGTCCAGCTCCTGCTCCATCGACGGGTCCTGGCTGCGGCTGCCGTTGGTGCCTTCGCGCGCCAGGGCGGCCACGCGACCGTTCAGAACGGGATGCAGGTCGCGCAGTCGGATGGCGGGATTGGCCGACAGCTCGCTGACCAGCACGCGGGTGTAGAGCGACAGGTTCACCTCATCCCCGTCACCGGCCAGCTTCGC
The DNA here is from genome assembly GCF_020177265.1 of Pseudooceanicola marinus. Taxonomy (GTDB): domain Bacteria; phylum Pseudomonadota; class Alphaproteobacteria; order Rhodobacterales; family Rhodobacteraceae; genus Pseudooceanicola; species Pseudooceanicola marinus_A. Next base: position 388,912 of record NZ_JAIVMC010000003.1, on the reverse strand, counting down.
GATGCTTTCCTGCCCGCGCTTGGCGGAATAGAAGATCGCCGTGCCGTCGACCCGGGCCGGCACGAAACTGTCGCCGCCGCCGACGCTCTTGCGGGCATTGGGATCGACGGCAAAGGGTGCATTGCGGCAGGCGTCGTAGAAGACCACGATCCCCGCCGGGTCCACCGATTTCAGAATGTCCAGAACCGCGCTTTCCAGCGGCAGCGCGCGGCGCTTGAATATCTGCTGGCGCAGGGCGACGGCGGTGGTGCCGACGTTCGGATCCATGTCCACCGGCACCAGGTAGTTCTGCGGATCCCCCTCGAAGGTCAGCCCGTGGCCCGAGTAGTAGACCACCACCGTCGCATCGGGACGCAGGCGGCCTGCGAACAGAAGCACCTCCTCCTCCAGCCGGTCGCGGTCGAGGTTTTCCAGCAGCGCCACGTTGCCCGCCGGATAGCCCATGCCCAGGAACAGCTTTTCCATGGCGCGGGCATCATTGGCGGTGACCGCCAGGTCGCTGATCGCCTCGTCGTGATAGGCGGAATTGGCGATGATCAGGGCGTAGGAATTGGCGCTGGCCTCGGGCGCCACCTCGCCGCGCACGGCCACTTCGGCGAAGTTCTTCATCAGGGGCTGCGCCAGCGCGGGCACGGCCAGAGCCATCAACAGAAAGACAAAGAACAGGCGCAGCATGGGATCCCCCGGGTCCGGCCCCATACGGGGCAGTCGGGGGAAGGGTGCCGCGCGCCCTGCCCTGCGTCAACTGTCCAGGGGTCTCAGCGCACCGCGACGCCGTGCCGCCCCGCCAGGTCGAGGAAGAACTGCCAGGCCACCCGGCCCGAGCGCCCGCCGCGCGTCGCCTGCCATTCGATTGCCTCGGCGCGCAGCCTGTCCGGGTCGACGGTCAGCCCGTGGGCCGCGCAATAGCCGTCGATCATCGCCAGGTATTCGTCCTGGTCGCAGGGATGGAAGCCCAGCCAGAGGCCGAACCGGTCCGACAGCGAGACCTTTTCCTCGACCGCCTCGCCCGGGTTGATGGCCGAGCTGCGTTCATTCTCGATCATGTCGCGGGGCATCAGGTGGCGGCGGTTGGAGGTGGCGTAGAACAGCACGTTCTCGGGGCGCCCGGCGATGCCGCCATCCAGCACGGCCTTCAGCGACTTGTAATGCTGGTCGTCATGGGAAAACGACAGGTCGTCGCAGAACAGCAGGAAACGATGATCGCTGCCCGCCAGAAGCGACAGCAGGCGACTGACCGAGGGCAGATCCTCGCGTTGCAGCTCGATGATCTTCAGGTCCAGGCCCTGGCGCAGCACCTCGGCATGGACCGCCTTCACCAGCGACGATTTTCCCATCCCGCGCGCGCCCCAGAGAAGCGCGTTGTTGGCGCCATAACCACGGGCGAATTGCAGGGTGTTGGCCAGCAGGGTGTCACGCGACCGGTTGATGCCCAAAAGCAGCGACAGGTCCACGCGGGACACTTGCGCAATGGGTTCCAACCGTTCCGGCGCGGTGTGCCAGACGAAGGCATCGGCACTGTCGAGATCGGGGGCCTCCAACGGCGCGGGCGCCATGCGTTCCAGCGCCGCGGCAATGCGCGTCAGATCCTCGCTCATGCGTCCCCCTCGACCGTTTACTTGGTCTCTTCGACCTCGTCGTCGTCATCCGCGCCCTTGCCGTGGATGTCCTCATCCCACAGCCCCTCGGCCTTCAGATAGGCCTCGCGCTTCTTCTCGACCCGCTGGACCAGCCAGATGGAGATCTCGTAGAGGCCATAGACCACGACGAAGAGGACGACCTGCGTCACCACATCGGGGGGCGTCACCAGGGCGGCGAGCACCAGGATGCCGACGATGGCGTATTTGCGCACGTCCTTCAGGCCCTCGGCGCTGACCAGGCCGGCCTTGCCCATCAGGGTCAGCAGCACGGGCAGCTGGAAGCAGAGCCCGAAGGCCACGATCATCTTCAGCGTGATGTCGAGGCTTTCGTTGACCTTGCCGTTGAACACGATGTCGATGCCGGTGCTTTCCACCGCCTCGCCCAGGTCCCCCGCCCCGGAGGCCAGCGCAGCGACCAGCGACGGCACGTCGGCGAAGCCCAGGAAGAAGGCCATCGCCATCGGCACCACGACATACTGCGCGAAGGCCGCGCCCATCAGGAACAGCACCGGCGAGGCGATGAGGAAGGGCAGGAAAGCCGATTTCTCGTTCTTGTAGAGACCGGGCGCCACGAAGCGCCACATCTGGTGACCGATGATCGGGAAGGCCAGCACGAGGCCACCCACCATCGAGATCCGCACCAGGGTGAAGAAGTATTCCTGCGGCGCGGTGTACTGCATCACCGGGTTCGGGTTGCCGAGCGCGCGCATCGTCTTCTCGATCGGCACCAGCAGGAAATCCAGAAGCTGCCCCCCGATGGAGAAGCACAGCACCATGGCCACGACAAAGGCCAGCACGCAGCGGATCAGCCGCGTGCGCAGCTCCGCCAGGTGTTCGATCAGCGGCGCGGAGCTGTCTTCAAGCTCGTCCTGCTCGATCTGGTCAGCCATGGATGGGGTTCCTCGTCAATGCGCCTCAGCCCTTGCGGACGGGGCGGCGGCGGGCGGCGGCGACACCGGCCTTCTGATTGCGGCGCGGCTGCGCGGGAACGGGCTTGCGCGCGGCCCCTGCGGCCCGTTGACCGGCGGTCTGGCGCAGGCCGTCGGCCTGGGCGGGCGCGGCGGGCTCCGGGTCGATGCGCAGCGCCTTGGGCGCAGGCACGGGGGCCTTGGGCAGCTCCGGCACGGCCAGTCCCTGACCGGTGGTCGTCTTGGCGGTCTCGCTCGCGGCGGCGGCCTCGGCGTCCAGGCGCGTCTGCGCGGCCTTTGCTGTGGACTCGTGGATCTTCTTGGCGGCCTCGGCCCGCTCCGCCGCCAGCTTGGCGGTTTCGCTGCCCTCTTCCCACTTCAACGGGTTGGCCGCCTGTTTCACCTTGTCGAGCCCGTATTTCTTCGGATTCGACAGGCCCTTCAGGCTGTTGCTGGCACCTTTCAGGCTGTCGGTGGCGTCCTTCATGCCCGACTGGTCGGCCGCATCTTCCATGGCGCGCGAAAACTCACGCGCCATGCCCCGGGCCTTGCCGACGAACTGCCCGACGGAGCGAAACAGCCCCGGCAATTCCTTCGGTCCGACCACGATCAAGGCTACGATCCCGACCAGCAGGATCTCCGTGCCGCCCATTCCGAACATGCCGTGATCAGGCCTTGTCCTTGGTTTCTTCCGGCGTCACGTCGCGCGCCTCGGTCGACTTCTGCTCTTCGAGCTCTTCGGTGCTGTCGCTCACGCCCTTCTTGAAGGCGGTGATGCCCTTGCCGACTTCGCCCATGAGCGAGGAAATCTTGCCACGTCCGAAGAGGACCAGCACCACGACGGCGATGAGCAGAAGGCCCATGGGACCGATGTTGTTCAGCATTTTGCAGCTCTCCCCTGGATCGGAGGCCTCGCCTCCTTGGTGGTAGACTATCTAATATCTCGCGCGGCGGGTTGAAAGAACCAATGCACGCCCCACCCGGATTTTTGAGCCAGCGTGCGTTTTCGCGCGCCATATGCCTTGGGGGCGGCGGAGGCCCTAGCCCTGCCCCGCGGGAAAGACGAAGCAGCGGTCGCGGCGGATCGTCAGCCACAGCGCCTTGCCCGGTTTGGGCAGGAAGACATTGGGCACCGTGGCCTTCAGCACCGAACCGTCGTGATCCATGCGGAATTCCACCAGGGATTCGTTGCCCATGAATCGGGCACGCTGCACGACGCCGCGCGCCGGGGTGCCATGTTCCGCCGTGGGCAGAGGTCCCTGGCCGCTGCGGTCGAAATCGATGCGCAGGTGCTGCGGGCGGATCACGATCTCCACCTCGGCGCCATCGGGCTGGCCCGGCGCCAGGAAGCGACCGAAGGGCGTTTCCGTCAACGCCCCCTGAACAGTGCCCCGTATGACATTGATGTCACTGAAGAAAGCTACCGCCGCCTTGTCGCGCGGAGCGTTGTAGATGTTGTAGGGCGCGCCCTGCTGCACGATCCGCCCCCCGCGCATCAGCGCGATCTCATCGGCCATGCGCATCGCCTCGTCCGGCTCATGGGTGACCAGCAGGACGGCGGCGCCTTCTTCCTTCAGCACGTCCAGCGTCTCGTCCCGAATCTCGTCCCGCAGCCGGTTGTCGAGACCGGAGAAGGGTTCGTCCATCAGCATCACGCGCGGCTTCGGCGCCAGAGCCCGGGCCAGGGCCACCCGCTGCTGTTCGCCGCCCGACAGGTGGTGCGGGTAGCTGTCGATGTGGCGCATCAGGTCGACACGGGTCAGCAGCTCCTCCACACGGGCGCGCTGTTCGGCCTTGCCGCCGTCGAGGCCGAAGGCGACGTTCTGCGCTACGGTCAGATGGGGAAACAGGGCGAAATCCTGGAACATCAGGCCGATCCGGCGCCGTTCGGGCGGGATACGGAACTGCGTGTCGCAGATCAGGCTGCCGTCCACATGGATGGTGCCGCTGTCCTGCATCTCGACACCGGCGATCATCCGCAGCGTGGTGGACTTGCCGCAGCCAGATGGCCCCAGCAGGCAGGTCACCTGCCCCGGCATTACCGACAGCGAGACATCCTGCACCACCGCGCGCCCGTCGTAGGACCGGCAGAGGTTGCGGATCTCCAGGCGCGGGGTCTGCTGCTCGGGCACTTTGGCTCTTTTCCGATGGATTACGTCAGGTTCCGCCCCAATAGCAGCCCGCCCCGGCCCGCGCAATCGCGGGCGGGACGGGCTGGCCCGCGCAAGGCGGGGCAGATCGCCTCAGACCTCAGAAGGTCGAGTTGAAGGCGCCGCCGTCCAGCAGCACGTTCTGCCCGATCATGAAGGCCGCATGGGCGGAGCACATGAAGGCGCAGGTCTGGCCGAAGGCCTCGGCCGTGCCATAGGCATGCGCCGGGATGTTCGCCATGCGGGCCTCGCGGGCCTCTTCCATGGTGATGCCCTGCTGTTTCACCACCGCGCCGTCCAGCGAAGCCGCGCGGTCGGTGTCATGGATGCCGGGCAGCAGGTTGTTGATGACCACGCCATGCGGCGCCACCTGACGCGCGGTGCCGGCGACATAGCCGGTCAGGCCGGCGCGGGCCGAGTTCGACAGGCCCAGCACGCCGATCGGGGATTTCACCGATTGCGAGGTGATATTGACCACCCGGCCCCAGCCCTGGTCGATCATGCCGGGCAGCTGTGCCTTCATCAGCGCGATCGGCGTCAGCATGTTGGCATCCAGCGCCTTGATGAAATCCTCACGCTCCCAGTCGGTCCACATGCCGGGGGGCGGGCCGCCGGCGTTGGTCACCAGGATGTCCACCTGACCCGCGGCTTCCAGCACCTGGGCGCGGCCCGCTTCGCTGACGATGTCGGCGGCCACCGCCGTGACCTCGACCCCGTAGGAGGTGCGGATCTCCTCCGCCGTCGCCTCCAGCGCCTCGGCGCCGCGCGCGTTCAGCACCAGATCCACGCCCGCCTCGGCCAGCGCCAGGGCGCAACCGCGCCCCAGGCCCTTGGACGAGGCGGTGACCAACGCGCGTTTTCCCTTGATTCCCAGATCCATGTCGTCGTCCTCCTGTGCTGCGGCAGCCGACCCAATTGCGGTTAACCAACTGGAAACTTTCCGCGAAATGATCCGTTACTCGCCCGTATCCCGCCACAATCGCCGCTTAGGCCTTTCGGCAGGACCGAGACCGGAGGTAACCTGAACGCCATGACCAACCTGCCCAGCCAACCGGCTACCGCCATCCCGGTGTTTCTATCCGCCGCGCTCGAAGTCGTCCATGGCGTCAACGAGGGCGATGCCCTGTCCTTTGCCGACGACCTGGTGCCGGATGACATCTACTGGTTCGATGGCCGCGCCCTGCAGGCCCGGATGATGGTGGAGATGCGGGCCGATGGCGCCATGCAGGTGGCAGCCGGCTCGCCCACCGGCGCGGCGGGCCAGGCGCTGCACCTCGACAGCTGTCTGATTTTCATGTCCCCGGACGGCGAGACGACCGAGGTGCTGGTGCTGGTCGCGGTGGATGACGAGGGCGACGTGGACGAGGTTTACGCCCTCCCCCTGGCGCCGCTGATACCGCGCCACGACTACCGGCTGGTCGGCATCGACCGCCAGGGCGCACCGCGCAAGTTCGCCGAGGTGGGCTGTGTCTCCTTCACCCGGGGCACGATGATCACCATGGCCTCGGGGGCGCAGCGCGCCATCGAGGACCTGCAGGTCGGTGACCGGGTGCTGACCCGCGACGACGGCCCGCAGGAGATCCGCTGGATCGGCCACCAGACCCACCGCGCGACGGGCGAGTTTGCCCCCATCGTCATCAAGGCCGGTGCCCTGTCGAACAGCAACGACCTGGTGGTCAGCCCCGAACACCGGCTGTTCATCTACCAACGCCAGGACCGGCTGGGCCTGGGCCGCAAGGAGGTGCTGGTGCGCGCCCGTCACCTGGTCGATGGCGAGACGATCTATCGCCAGGACGGCGGTTTCGTGGACTACTTTCAGCTGCTCTTCGACCGGCACGAGATCATCTATGCCGAGGGCATCGCCGCCGAGACCCTGTTGCTGGACACCCGCACCATGGCCGCCCTGCCGCCCGAGCTGGACCCGGAACTGGGCCGCGTGCTGAAGAACGCCCTGCCGCGCCATGCAGACCAGGCGCACCTGCGGTTCGAGGTGGCGCCCAAGACGCTGGATCGCCCCGATGCTCTGGAGCTGCTGCGCGACGCGTTGCGCGGGGTGACGCCGCCCACCGACCGGCGCCACTGACGACCCGGGAAGTGGGGGCGCTGCCCCCGTCTCCGTGCCGGAGACTCCCCCGGAGTATTTCCGGCCAACGTATGGGGGGAAGGGGCGCCTCCGGCGGGCCGGGGCGCCGAAGAAGATGCTCCGTCGTGCCGGTTGGATCCGACGGATGCCGGCGGCCCCGGCCGCCCGCGCCTGTCTTCACCTTGTCGCAAATACTCATCTGCGCGGCAGTCGCCGCAGGCACCACGCTCCCCGGCTTTCGCTGCCGCCAGCCATGGGCGGCCAGCCGCACGGCCACGCAGCGCGCTTGCCCTTTTTCCGATCCCTGATATACGCCGCAACATGCTCGATACCGCTTCCAACCGCCCCCAATTGCCGCCCGAGATCGCCCGGCGCCGGACCTTCGCCATCATCTCTCACCCGGATGCCGGGAAGACGACCCTGACGGAGAAGTTCCTGCTCTACGGCGGCGCCATCCAGATGGCCGGCCAGGTGCGCGCCAAGGGCGAGGCGCGGCGGACGCGGTCGGACTTCATGCAGATGGAAAAGGACCGGGGCATTTCCGTTTCGGCCTCGGCCATGTCCTTCGATTTCAAGGAATTCCGCTTCAACCTGGTGGACACCCCCGGCCACAGCGACTTCTCCGAAGACACCTATCGCACCCTGACGGCGGTGGACGCTGCGATCATGGTGATCGACGGGGCCAAGGGCGTGGAAAGCCAGACCCAGAAGCTGTTCGAGGTGTGCCGGTTGCGCGACCTGCCGATCCTGACCTTCTGCAACAAGATGGACCGCGAAAGCCGCGAGGTTTTCGACATCATCGACGAGATCCAGGAAAACCTGGCGATCGACGTGACGCCGGCCAGCTGGCCCATCGGCATGGGCCGCGATTTCCTCGGCTGTTACGACATGCTGAACGACCGGCTGGAGCTGATGGACCGCGCCGACCGCAACCGGGTGGCGGAATCCATCCGCATCGACGGGCTGGACGATCCCAAGCTGGATGAACACATCCCCGCCGACCTGCTGGAGAAGCTCCGCGAAGAGGTCGAGATGGCGCGCGAGCTGCTGCCGCCGCTGGACCGCCAGGCCCTGCTGGAAGGGACGCTGACGCCGATCTGGTTCGGCTCCGCGATCAACTCCTTCGGAGTGAAGGAACTGATGGAGGGCATCGGCACCTATGGCCCCGAGCCGCAGGTTCAGGCGGCCGAGCCGCGCCAGATCGCGCCGGAGGAAAGCAAGGTCGCGGGCTTCGTCTTCAAGGTGCAGGCCAACATGGACCCCAAGCACCGCGACCGGGTGGCCTTCCTGCGCATGGCATCGGGCCACTTCAAACGCGGCATGAAGCTGACCCATGTGCGCACCAAGAAGCCAATGTCGATCTCCAACCCCGTGCTCTTCCTGGCCTCCGACCGGGAACTGGCCGAGGAGGCCTGGGCCGGCGACATCATCGGCATTCCGAACCACGGGCAGCTGCGCATCGGCGACACTCTGACCGAGGGCGAGGCGCTGCGCGTCAGCGGCATCCCGTCGTTCGCACCGGAACTGCTGCAAAGCGTCCGCGCGGGCGACCCGATGAAGGCCAAGCACCTGGAAAAGGCGCTGATGCAGTTTGCCGAGGAAGGCGCCGCCAAGGTCTTCAAGCCCGCCATCGGCTCCGGCTTCATCGTCGGTGTCGTGGGCGCACTGCAGTTCGAGGTGCTGGGCAGCCGGATCGAGATGGAATACGGCCTGCCGGTGCGGTTCGAGCCGTCGCAGTTCACCTCCGCCCGCTGGGTGAAGGGGGACCGCCTGGCGGTCGACAAGTTCGTCAACGCCAACAAGCAGCACATTTCCTACGACCATGACGGCGACGTCGTCTACCTGACGCGCCTGCAGTGGGACATCGACCGGGTGGACCGGGATTACCCGGACATCACCCTGTCGGCCACGAAAGAGATGATGGTCTGACTTGCAGGGGGGCCGCCCAATGGGCATTGTCGCGCCATGAGCGGCTCCTCGACATACGGCGGTTTTCGCCGCGTTATCACCCAGATGGAAGGGCGCCGCGCGCCCATGACCTTCGGCCCTGGCGAGGCCCTGCCCCCCGAGGATCTGGACTTCGCCCCGCTGAAGACCCAGCTGGTGCATCCGGTCGAAGAGCCCTTCCGCTCTTCCGACAGCACCTTCGCCTACAAGCTGCGCGAGTTGTCGGCCCAGTTCGAGGGCGAGCCGGAGCTGCTGGCCCTGCACGGGCTGCTGATCGCCAGCCTTCGGCGCCGGGATCAGCCCCCCCAGACCGCGCCGCTGTTCCTGCGCATGTGGCGCGAAGAGCCGGAGTTCCTGCTGGAACACCTGGACGCGCGCTGGCTGATTTCGGCCGTGACCACCTTTGCCGACCATGGCGAGACGGAGGTGCAGCGGCGCCTCGGTCACGCGCTGACCGTGCTTTTCTCCACCATCAAGCTGTATGAAACCGAGCGGTTGCATTCCGGCATGGAGCCCTGGGAGGCTTTCACCGAGATCCGCAAGCGCCCGCGCCGCCTGGCGCTGAAGATGGACGCCTATGCGATCCATTCCGGCGGGCTGGACGTGAACATGCTGGGCCGGCTGTGGCAGGACGCCTCGGAGGATGCGGTGATCTGGCCCCTGGCGCAGCGCCTGCTGTTGCTCTTGGACGGGGACGACCGCACCGTCTTCCGCCGGTTCAAGCTGATGCGCGAGGCGCGGCAGACCAAGGCCGCGCGCGAGGCGAAGAAACTGTTCGAGATCAAGAAGGTGACGGACCGCAGCCGCGTGGCCTCCACTGCCGGGCTGCGCATCGAACACGACCCGAAGAAGCTCCGCTGGGGGATCGTGAGTACGGTGAAGGCGCCGCTGCCGCAGATCGCCCGTTTCGTCGCCTATCACCTGGAGGAAGGCGCGGCGCAGATCGACCTCTACCTGGATCAGCCCGACCCCGCCGTGGCGCAGTTCTTCGCGGACGAGCCGCGGGTGCGCGTGACCCAATGCGACGAGGCCTACTGGCAGGCGCAGGACAGGCCCCGTCCCGAAACGCACCAGCTGCGCCAGCTGCGCAATGCCACCCTGGCCTACCGCGCCAGCGCGCTGGATTTCCTCGCCCATATCGACGTTGACGAATACCTGATGCCGCCGCAGCCGATGAACTGGGTGCTGGCCCATCTGCCCGACAAGATCGCCGCGTTGCAGATCCGCCCCGCCGAGATGCTGGCCGGGTCCGAGCGGCACTTCAAGCTGACCGATCGGGACGCGGGGCATGAGAAATACGCCCTGGCCGCCGTCTATCCGACCTTCGGCGGCCACCTGAAGGGCGGCTTCCTCAGCCATGTGACCGGCAAGGTCATCGTGCGCACCGGGCTGGAGGATGTGCGCCTGTCTGTGCATCACCTGACCCTGAACGGGGCCAACGTGCAGAACCGCGCGATCCTGCTGGGCGGCTACGTGGGCCATGCCCATGTCCGGTCCTGGGACGAATTCCGCGACAAGCTGGAGTTCCGCCTGACCGAAGGGTCCTACCGCAAGAAGGACGACCGTTTCAGCCTTTACGACGTGGTCGAATTCCTGCGCGAGAGCGAGGGGGAAACCGGGCTGCACCAGCTCTACGAGGAGGTCTGCGCGGATACCCCCGAACTGCGGGAGAGGCTGGGGCAATACGGCATGTTGCTGACCCGCGACCTGGAGCTGGACGATTGCTGCCGCAGGGTCTTCGGGCATCTGCCGGAGGAGCAACCGGCATGAGCGACAGCTGGGCCGTCGTCGCCACCGCCAAGGCGCCGGTCGAGGAGGTGCTGTCCTTCGCCGCCTGGCACCTGGAGCTGGGCGTGGCGCGGCTGCACATCTACCTGGATGACCCGCAGGACCCGGTCTATCCGATCCTGAAGGCCCATCCGAAGATCCGCGCAGTGCAATGCGACGACCGCTACTGGCGGCGCGTGGCGCGGAACGGCTGCCCCGACAAGCACCAGATGCGCCAGACCCTGAACGCCAGCCATTGCTACAACGCCAAGAACCGGCACGACTGGCTGGCGCATATCGACGTGGACGAGTTCCTGCTGCCCGACCGGCCGGTGACCGAGATCCTGGCGGCCCTGCCGCCCGCGGTCCTCTCGGCCCGCATGCGCCCGATGGAGGTGCTGGCGCGCCCCGAGGGCCCTGACGCGGAGGGGCCAGTGCATCTGCGCGCCTTTTCCCTAGCCCTGGCACAACGCCATGCGGAAACGGAACGGGTCTACCCCGAGTTCGGCGCCTACCTGAACGGCGGAATGCTGTCGCATGTCGCGGGGAAGCTCTTCGTCCGCAAGGGGCTGCCCGATGTCCGGTTCCGAATCCACCGCGTCCTCAGTGCGGGCGAGGCCGACCCGGGCCAGCAGGAACTGCCGGAGATTCCGGTGGCGCATTTCCACGCAACATCCTGGTCGGACTGGCAGTCCCACTACCGCTTCCGCCTGGACCGCGGCGCCTACCGGGCAGAGCTGAAGCCGTCGCGCCGCGCCGACGCGGGGTCGGTCAACCTGCACAGCTTGCTGTCGACCCTTGAGGACAGCGAGGGGGAGACCGGCCTGCGCCGCTTCTTCGACGAGGTCTGCGCCGACACCCCTGCCCTGCGCGATAGGTTGGCTGCCGAGGGCCTGCTGCGCGAGGTGACAACGGACTTTGCCGCCCTGCGGGCCCGCCATTTTCCCGATGTGGGCGCCTGAGGCAGCGCGAAACCCTCTGTTTCGTGTCAGACGGCGCCACAAGATCCCACGCTCGTTGACCTTTTGGCCCGTCTGAGGTATGCGACGGCACGTAAATCGCGATGCCGTGAGGCGCGCGGGGGCACATCGCCCCACGACGTTAGACGCTACGGGCCAAGATGTGTCCGTATAGATCGGATACAAATGACCAAGTTTTCTGACCTCGACCTGGACCCGAAGGTCCTCAAAGCCATCGCCGACGCCGGGTATGAAACCCCGACGCCCATCCAGGCCGGGGCGATTCCCCATGCGCTGAAGGGCAAGGACGTGCTGGGCATCGCGCAGACCGGGACCGGCAAGACCGCCTCCTTCACCCTGCCGATGATCACCCGCCTGGCCAAGGGCCGCGCGCGCGCCCGCATGCCGCGTTCGCTGGTGCTCTGCCCCACCCGGGAACTGGCCGCCCAGGTGGCCGAGAACTTCGACACCTACACCAAGTACATGAAGCTGACGAAGGCCCTGCTGATCGGCGGCGTGTCCTTCAAGGAGCAGGACGCGCTGATCGACCGTGGCGTCGACGTGCTGATCGCCACCCCCGGCCGCCTGCTGGACCATTTCGAGCGCGGCAAGCTGCTGCTGACCGGCGTCGAGGTGATGGTGGTGGACGAAGCCGACCGGATGCTCGACATGGGCTTCATCCCCGACATCGAACGCATCTTCTCGCTGACGCCCTTCACCCGGCAGACCCTGTTCTTCTCCGCCACCATGGCGCCGGAGATCGAGCGCATCACCAACACCTTCCTCTCTGCGCCTGAGCGGATCGAGGTTGCCCGCCAGGCCACGACCGGCGAGAACATCGAGCAATCGGTGGTGATGTACAAACCCAGCCGCAAGGACCGCGAAGGCAGCGAAAAGCGCCGCATCCTGCGTCAGCTGATCGACATGGAAGGCGAGGCCCTGACCAACGCCATCGTGTTCTGCAACCGCAAGACCGATGTCGATGTCACCGCCAAGTCGCTGAAGAAATACGGCTATGACGCCGCGCCGATCCACGGCGACCTGGACCAGTCGCACCGCACCAAGACGCTGGACGGCTTCCGCGACGGCTCGCTGAAGATCCTGGTGGCCTCCGACGTGGCCGCGCGCGGTCTCGACGTGCCTTCGGTCTCCCACGTGTTCAACTTCGACGTGCCGTCCCACTCCGAGGACTACGTGCACCGCATCGGCCGCACGGGCCGCGCCGGGCGCAAGGGCAAGGCGGTGATGATCTGCGTGCCCCGCGACGAGAAGAACCTGGCCGACATCGAGAAGCTGGTGGAGCGCGAGATCCCGCGCCTAGAACTGCCGGGCGTGAAATCCGCCCCGAAGGCGGAGGCTCCCGAGGCCGCCGGTGAAGAGGCGAAGGACGCCAAGCCCGAGGGCAAGCCCAGCCGGTCGCGCACCCGTTCGCGCTCGCGCAAGCCCAAGGAAGAGCAGACCCCCGCCCCCGACGCCGTGACCGAGGCCGCTGCAGAGGCGCCCAAGGCCGAGGACAAGGCCCCCGCGGCCCCCGCCAAGGCAGAGGCCGCCGAGCAGCCCCGCAATGAGCCGAAGGCCGAGCGCAACGATCGTCAGGACAACCGCGGCGGCGGTTCCGACCGGTCGCGCGGGTCGTCCTCGCGCGGCGGCAAGGGCCGTGGCAACGACAAGGCCGTGGTCGGCATGGGTGACCACCTGCCCAGCTTCATCGCTCTGTCCTTTGACGAGCGTCGCGCCAGCTGAGGCGCCCCCCTCCATCGTTATCGACAAGGCCGCCTTCGGGCGGCCTTTTTCGTGACCCCTGCCCCGTCTGCGATCCGGTGAATTCGCCTCACTCCGGCGGCAGGTCTTCAGGGAAAGGTAACCCCTCCTCCCGATGCTGTGGCAGGCCGAAGGGCATCACGGGAAAGGGCCACGCGCATGAGCATCGTTCTACCGCCGCAGAACCAGCAGAACCGGCGGCGCTTTCCGCGCTATCCGCTGCGGCGCCCCTGCTCGCTGACCCTGGGGGATCTGACGATCTCCGCCATGCTGGTGGACATCTCTCTGGGGGGCGCGGGGATCTGCCTGCCGATGCATGTCGCCAACTACGGCGCCTCGACTGGCACCCCGGGCCGCATGCTGTTCCGACTGGAGGATGTGGGGCATTTCCGCGCCAGCCCGCGCTGGTCCTCGGACCGCCGCATGGGGCTGGAATTCGCCCCCGTCGCACATCGGGCGCCGGGGCTTCTGAACCTGCTGGCGGAACTGGAGGAGGCCCATGCGGGCGACCCGCCACTGGTCACGGCGGGCGATGACCTCGATTTCGCCCGCGTCACCGCCCGTGGACACGGGCGTGAGGGAGCGGCGCAGGCGGCAGCACAGGCCGCCCGCGGGGCGCTGATCAGGCGGTCAGGCGCGACACCACAACCGTGACCTCGGGCTTCTTGCCGATCTCGTCATTGGCGGAGTTGCGCACGATGCGACGCAGGGCCTCTTCCAGCTTGTCGTCATCGCGCAGGGTCTTGGCATCGGCCCGGCCCAGGAACTGGCTAAGGTCATGTTCCAGGATGTCCGACAGCGGCGATTTCGACTTGCCGGTTTCCGGCAGGCCCATCAGGTCGCACCAGGGATCGCCCAGGGGTTCGTCCTGTTCATCCAGCACGGCGGTCACGGTGACATGGCCGTTCAGGGCCATGCGGATCCGGTCGCGCACAATCCCGTCCAGGTAGCCGATCTGCACCGACCCATCGAGGTAGGTGCGCCCGGTCTCGATATGCTCGACCACCTTGGGGGCATTGCCCGACAGGTCCAGCATCATGCCGTTCACACAGACCTCGGCGCCCCGGCCGGCGGCCATGGCGATCTTGGCGTGTTCGCGCAGGTGGCGATGTTCGCCGTGCATCGGGATCACCATCTGGGGATCCGTCACGCGGTGCATGGTTTCCAGGTCCGGACGGTTGGCATGACCGGACACGTGGTAACGGCCCGAGCTGTCGTCGACCACATCCACGCCCAGCTCGCTCAGCTGGTTCATGATGGCGATGACGCCCTTCTCGTTGCCCGGAATGGTCTTCGAGGAGAAGAGGAACAGATCCCCTTCCTTCAGGGTCATGCCGTGATGCTTGCCGCGCGCCAGCTGGGCGGAGGCTGCCCGGCGTTCGCCCTGGCTGCCGGTGACCAGCAGCATCAGGTTCTCGCGCGGGATGTCGCGGGCCTCTTCCGGGCTGACCACGGTGGGGAAGCTGGACAACACGCCGGTTTCCAGACCCGCCTCGACCATGCGACGCATCGCGCGGCCCATCAGGCAGATCGACCGGCCTGCGCGTTCTGCGGCCTCGGCCAGGGTGCGAACGCGGGCGACGTTGGAGGCAAAGGTCGTGGCGACAACCATGTACTTGGCTTCGGCGATCAGCTTCTCGACCTCGGGGCCCACCTCGGCCTCGGACCGGCCGGGGTTCGGGCTGAAGACATTGGTGCTGTCGCAGACCAGCGCCTTGACGCCGCCCTTGGCCACGTCGGCCCAGAGATCCGGATCCCAAGCCTCGCCGACCAGCGGGTTGCGGTCCAGCTTGAAATCGCCGGTGTGCAGCACGCGGCCCTCGTTGGTGTCGATCACCAGGCCCGAGCTTTCGGGGATGGAGTGGGAGATCGGCAGGAAACCGATCTTGAACGGCCCCACCTTGATCTGTTCCGGCCAGGCGGAGGCGGTGGTCACCGCATCGTCCGCCACGCCGTATTCCGCCAGCTTGCCACGAGCGATGTTGGCGGTGAAGGCACGGGCGTAGATCTTCGGCTGGCCGAGACGGTCGTACAGGTGGCCGACGGCACCGACGTGGTCCTCATGTGCGTGGGTGATGAACACCGCCTCCAGCCGGTCGCGGTTCTGTTCCAGCCAGGAGATATCGGCAAAGATGATGTCGACCCCCGGAGTGGTGTCCATATCCGGGAAGGCCACGCCCATGTCGACCAGGATCAGCCGCTCCTGCCCGGGTTCGCCATAGCCGTAGACGTAGGCGTTCATGCCGATTTCGCCGGCGCCGCCCAGAGGCAGGTAGATCAGCCGTTCGTTGCTCATGCGGTCCCCAATGACTGGTTGTGGTCGTGGATGATCCTGAGGCCGTGGATGGTCAGGAACTCATCGAAATGGTCGAACAGCGTATCGCCCTGCTGGAACAGGGGTGCAAGCCCCCCGGTCGAGATAATCGTCATGGGCCGTTCATATTCGCCCTTGATCTGGTCACAGATGCCCCGGACGAGGCCGACATAGCCCCAGAAGACCCCGCTTTGCATGCAGGCGACGGTGTTGGTGCCGATCACCTTCTGCGGCTTGGTGACGTCCACATGGGGCAGCGCGGCGGCGGCCTCGTGCAGGGCCTGAAGCGACAGGTTGACGCCGGGCGCGATGACACCGCCCACGTAGGCGCCGTCCTGCCCCACCACGTCGAAGGTGGTGGCGGTGCCGAAATCGACGACGATCAGGTCGCCGCCGTAGCGGTCATAGGCGCCGGCGGCGTTCACCAGCCGGTCCGGGCCGACCTGGGTGCCCTCGTCCACCCGCGGCTCCACCGGCAGGCCGCACTCGGGCTTGCCCACCACCAGCGGGCGACAGTTGAAATAGCGATCCGCCAGGACCCGCAGGTTGAAGACAACGCGCGGCACGGTCGAGGAGATGATGACCGCGTTGATGTCCATCGGGATCTTGTGGTGCGCCAGCAGCGTGGACAGCCAGACGTAATACTGATCCGCCGTCCGCTGATGTTCGGTCGAGGTGCGCAGCGTGCACAGGAACCGCTCGCCATCCCAGATGGAGAACACGGTGTTGGTGTTGCCGCAGTCGATTGCCAGAAGCATGGGTTCCCTCCCCCTCAGGCGGGGCTGTCGGTTCCGAAGTGGATATCCGCCGCCGCCACCGCATGGCGCTTGCCGCCGGTGGAAAGCACAAGTTGCCCCTGCGCGTCCACCGTTTCGAATATGCCCGTCAGCTCATGTGTGCCGAAACGTGCCGTCACCTCTTCGCCCAGGCGCGCGGCGCGGGCCAGCCAGGCGTCGCGCACCGGCGCGAAGCCGCGGGTGGTCAGCACCGCTTCCCAATGGGCATGGGCGGGCGCCAGGGCGTTCAGCATGTCCTCGGGCGGGACGGCGACGCCCAGTTCCCCCGACAGCGATACGGGCCGCAGCGCGCGTGCCTCGACCTCCCCCGCCTCCGGGGCCTGGGCCAGGTTGATGCCGATGCCGATGTTCAGTGCCGCCGGGCGATTGCCCCGGCTCAGCGTCTCCAGCAGGATCCCCGCCAGCTTGCCCCCGTGCAGCAGCACGTCGTTGGGCCACTTCAGCGCGAAGGCCTCGGCCCGGCCGGTCAGGGCGACCAGCGCGTCATGCAGGGCCAAGGATGTGGTGAAGCTGCGCAGGGCCATCTCCTGCGGGCCAGCCTGCAGCGGCAGCACCAGGGAGGCCGCGAAATTGCCCCTAGGGTGAACCCATGGCCGCCCGCGCCGACCGCGCGCGGCGGTCTGGTTCAGCGCCAGGATCCAAAGCGGAGAGGCCAGACCCGCGGAAAAGCGGGTTCTGGCCTCGTCCAAAGTCGATGTGGTCTCTGCCAGGACCACCCGGTCGATACCGGATGGCCAGCTGTCCAGGGCCGTCACGTCAGGCTCAGTTCACCAGGGCGAGCGAGGCGGCCTGGGCCATGCCCTCGATCCCGAAGAGGTTCACCACGCCAAGCAGCATGATCGCGGCGGAGGCCATGAGGAAGCCCCAGAGGATCGCGCCCTTCGGCTTGTCCAGCGGCTCCTCAGCCTCACCGAAGTACATGAAGTAGACGATGCGCAGGTAGTAGAAGGCGCCGATGACCGAGGCGACGACGCCCAGCACGGCCAGCCAGATCAGGCCGGCGTCATAGGCGGCGCGCAGCACGTAGAACTTCCCGAAGAAGCCGACCAGCGGCGGCACACCTGCCAGCGAGAACATCAGGATCAGCAGCGCCAGCGCCCGGCCCGGGTAGGCGGTCGAATACATCTTCAGCGAGGAGATATCGGTGACCGGCTGGCCGTCGCGTTCCATGGTCAGGATGAAGGCGAAGACGCCGATGTTCATCACCACGTAGATGGCCATGTAGATCAGCATCGCCTGCACGCCGAAGGCGGTGCCTGCGGCCAGGCCCATCAGGGCAAAGCCCATGTGGGTGATCGAGGAATAGGCCATCAGGCGCTTGATGTTGGTCTGGCCGATGGCGGCGATGGAGCCGAGGAACATCGACAGCACGGCGATCAGCGCGATGATCTGCTGCCAGTCGGCAACGATGCCGCCGAAGGCGGAATGCGTCACGCGGGCGAACAGCGCCATGGCGGCGACCTTCGGCGCGGTGGCGAAGAAGGCGGTGATCGGCGTGGGCGCGCCTTCATAGACGTCCGGCGTCCACATGTGGAACGGCACGGCCGAGACCTTGAAGGACATGCCGGCGATCATGAAGACGACACCGAACAGCAGGCCCAGGGGCGCGCGGCCGTCTTCGGCGGCCTGGATAATGCCCGAGAACAGCGTGGTGCCCGAGAAGCCATAGACCAGCGAGGCCCCGTAAAGCAGCATGCCCGAGGACAGCGAGCCCAGCACGAAGTACTTCAGGCCGGATTCCGTCGACTTGATGCTGTCACGGCGCATCGACGCCACGACGTAGAGGGCCAGCGACATCAGTTCGAGGCCCATGTAGAGCACGATCAGATCCCCGGCGGAGACCATCACCATCATGCCGAGGACCGACAGGGCCACCAGCACGGGGTATTCGAAGTTGGTCACCTTGCGACGGGCCAGGTAGTCCTGCCCCATCACCAGGACGGCCGCGGCGGAGAAGAGCACCGCCACCTTGGCGAACTTGGCGAAGCCGTCGGCGTGGAAGGACCCGCCGAAGGCCAGGTCCGCCACGTCGCGACCGGCGATCCACAGACCCAGCAGGACGAAGACGGCGGCGGTGACCCAGGTCAGGGGCGCCGTCAGCTTGTCCTTGCCGGTGTAGACCGCACCGACCAGCGCGAGCATCGCGTAAATTGCCAGAACGATTTCCGGCAGGATGACATTCAGATCAGCCTGAAGCATTGTCTCTTGGCCTCCGGTTCAGTGCGATGCGGCCACGGTGGCGCCGGTATCGCCAAGGCGATCCGCAGCGGCCAGCGCGGTTTCATGGTTGTCGACGAGCACCCCGACCGACGGGCCGATGATGTCCATCACGAGGCTGGGGTAGACCCCCAGCAGAAGGGTCATGGCGACCAGCGGCGCGAAGATCCACTTCTCGCGGGCCTTCATGTCGGTGATCGACCGCAGGCTTTCCTTGATCAGGTCGCCCATGACGACCCGACGGTAGAGGAACAGCGCGTAGGAGGCGGACAGGATCACGCCGGAGGCCGCGATCAGGGCGATCCAGGTATTCACCTGGAAGACGCCGACCAGGGTCAGGAATTCCCCGATGAAACCGGAGGTGCCCGGCAGGCCGACGTTGGCCATGGTGAAGAACATGAAGATCATCGCATAGGCCGGCATCCGGTTCACCAGGCCGCCGTAGGCGTCGATTTCGCGGGTGTGCATCCGGTCGTAGATCACGCCGACGCAGAGGAACAGCGCGCCCGAGATGAAGCCGTGGGACAGCATCTGGAAGATGGCGCCGTCGAGGCCCTGCTGATTGGCGGAGAAGATGCCCATGGTCACGTAGCCCATGTGGGCGACCGAGGAATAGGCGATCAGCTTCTTCATGTCTTCCTGCACCAGCGCCACCAGCGAGGTGTAGACGATCGCGATGGCCGAGATCGCCAGGATGAAGGTCGACATCACGTCGGCCCCCACCGGGAACATCGGCAGGCTGAAGCGCAGGAAGCCGTAGCCGCCCATCTTCAGCAGGATTGCGGCCAGGATGACCGACCCGGCGGTCGGCGCCTGAACGTGGGCATCGGGCAGCCAGGTGTGCACCGGCCACATCGGCATCTTCACCGCGAAGGAGGCGAAGAAGGCCACGAACAGCAGCGTCTGCATGCCGCCGGTGATGGTCATGCCCAGAACGGTGACGGGCGAAGAGCTGAACTCATGCGTCATCAGCGTCGGGATGTCGGTGGTGCCCGCGTCGGCGAACATCGCCACCATCGCGACCAGCATCAGGACCGAACCGAGGAAGGTGTAGAGGAAGAACTTGAACGAGGCGTAGATGCGGTTCTTGCCGCCCCAGATGCCGATGATCAGGAACATCGGGATCAGCGAGGCCTCGAAGAAGAGGTAGAACAGCACCAGGTCCAGCGCCATGAAGACACCCAGCATCAGGGTCTCCAGGAGCAGGAAGGCCATCATGTATTCCTTCACCCGGGTTTTCACCTCCCAGGAGGACCAGATGGTCAGCGGCATGATGAAGGTGGTCAGCAGGACGAAGAGGACCGAGATCCCGTCGACGCCCATCTTGTATTGCAGACCCAGGAGCCAGTCGCGTTCCTCGACGAACTGCATACCGGTATCCGCCGGGTCGAAGCCCGCCAGGATGAACAGCGACACCAGGAAGGTCAGCGTAGTGGCGATCAGCGCCACCCACTTCGCGTTGCGCTGTGCCGCCTTGTCCTCGCCCCGGAGGAACACGCCCAGGATCACCGCGGCGATCGCGGGCATGAATGTGACGATGGAGAGAAGATTGCTCATTATTCCGCCCCTCCGGTGAGCGTCATCCAGGTTACGAAGACCGCGATGCCGATGACCATCGCAAAGGCGTAGGTGAAGATGTAGCCGGACTGCGCGCGACCAGCGAGGCGGGTGAAGAAGGGAATGATCCCCATGGCCAGCCCGTTGATGCCACCGTCGACGATCTTGCCGTCACCGCCTTTCCAGAACAGTCGGCCAAGCCACGCCGCGGGCCGCACGAAGATGAAGTTGTAGATTTCGTCGAAGTACCACTTGTTCAGCAGGAACAGGTACAGCGGGCGGTTCACCTCGGCCACGCGGGCCGGCAGGCCGGGCTGCTTGATGTACATGACCCAGGCGGTGACGAAACCGATCAGCATGGCGATGAAGGGGCTGACCTTGACCCAGGTGGGGGCATGGTGCGCCTCGTCCATGACATGGTTGTCGGCCGAGATGTAGATCGCGCCCTGCGGCGCCTCGCCCATGGCCACGGCGTGACCGGCGTCTGCCGCCGCGGTGCCGTGGTCGTCCGCGGCTTCCTCGGTGGCCTGCGCCTCGGTCGTCAGGGCCGCGCCCTCGCCTTCTGCGCCGTGGCCTTCGGCCGCGGCTTCGACGTGATGCGGGATCCCGAAGAAGCTGTTGACCTTGTCATGGTCGCCGAAGAACTGGCCGTACCACAGCATGCCCGAGAAGATCGCGCCCAGGGACAGCACGCCCAGCGGGATCAGCATGACCATCGGGCTTTCATGCGCATGGTCGTGCGTGTGCTTGTCCCCCTTCGCGGGACCGTAGAAGGTCATGAAGATCAGGCGCCAGGAGTAGAAGGAGGTGAACAGCGCGGCGATCACCAGCATCCAGAAGGCATAACCGCCCTGGGTGCCTGCGTAGGCGCTCTCGATGATGGCATCCTTCGACAGGAACCCGGCGAAGCCGATGTGGGTCAGCGGGATGCCGACGCCGGTGATGGCCAGGGTGCCGATCATCATCGCGGCGAAGGTATAGGGGATCTTCTTCCGCAGGTTGCCGTAGTTCCGCATGTCCTGCTCATGGTGCATCGCGTGGATGACCGAACCGGCGCCGAGGAACAGCATCGCCTTGAAGAAGGCGTGGGTCAGCAGGTGGAACATCGCGGCGGAATAGACGCCGACGCCGGCCGCCACGAACATGTAGCCCAGCTGGGAACAGGTCGAATAGGCGATGACGCGCTTGATGTCGTTCTGCACCAGGCCGACGGTCGCGGCGAAGAAGGCCGTGGTCGCGCCGATGAAGGTGATGAAGGCCATGGTTTCGGGCGCGTATTCCATGATCGGCGACATGCGGCAGATCATGAACACACCCGCGGTGACCATGGTCGCCGCGTGGATCAGCGCCGACACGGGCGTCGGGCCTTCCATCGCGTCCGGCAGCCAGGTGTGCAGGAACAGCTGTGCCGATTTACCCGCCGCACCGATGAACAGCAGGAAGGCGATCAGGTTGGCCGCGTTCCAGTCGCGCCACAGGAAGTGCAGCGTCGTCTCGCCCAGGGTCGCGCCCGAGGCAAAGATCACGTCCAGCGAGATGCTGTCGGTCAGGAAGAACAGGCCCATGATGCCCAGCAGGAAGCCGAAGTCACCGACCCGGTTCACCACGAAGGCCTTCATGGCCGCCGCGCCCGCCGACGGTTTCTTGTAGTAGAAGCCGATCAGAAGGTAGGAGGCGACGCCCACGCCTTCCCAGCCGAAGAACATCTGCACCAGGTTGTCCGAGGTCACCAGCGACAGCATCGCGAAGGTGAAGAAGGACAGGTAGGCGAAGAAGCGGGGACGATATTCCTCGCCCTCCTTGAAGTTCTCGTCATGCGCCATGTAGCCGAAGCTGTAGAGGTGCACGAGCGCCGAGACGGTGGTCACCACGATCAGCATGATCGAGGTCAGCCGGTCCAGGCGAATGCCCCAGGAGGTCGAGAGCGAGCCGCTTTCGATCCAGCGCAGCAGTTCGATGTGCTGCGCCTCATCGGGGGTGGTGAAGAAGGTGATCCAGCTGAGCAGGCAGATCAGGAACAGAACGCCGGTCGTGAGGATCTGCGCGCCCTTCACACCGATCAGCCGCCAGCCGAAGCCGGCGATGATGGCGCTGACAAGCGGCGCGAGAAGAATGATGGGGACCATGGGCTCAGCCTTTCATCACGTTGACGTCTTCCACGGCGATGGTGCCGCGGTTGCGGAAGAAGCAGACGAGAATGGCAAGCCCGATCGCCGCCTCCGCTGCGGCCACCGTCAGGACGAAGAGGGTGAAGACCTGGCCGGCGAGATCCCCGAGGAAGCTGGAGAAGGCCACCAGGTTGATGTTCACCGACAGCAGGATCAGTTCGATGCTCATCAGCAGGATGATCACGTTCTTCCGGTTCAGGAAGATCCCGAAGATCCCGATGACGAACAGCGCCGCCGCCACCGTGAGGTAATGTTCGATTCCGATCATCCGCGGTCTCCTTCTGCTTTCGGTCCCGCCTTGCAGCGCTTGGCGAGGCCAACGGTGACGGGCAGGAAGACGCCCGCGAAAATGATGGCTATCCAGCTGGCAATGCTCATCGCTGTCCCGTTTCCCTCCCCCGGATCGGTCCGGGGTCGCTTTTCAATTTCTTTGAAGCCGGCCTCGGCCCGCTCCGGGTTTATTTCGCCCCGGGCGCACCCGGGGCCAATCTGACACCGGTCAGAGGCTCAGAGCCCCTGCCCCGGTTTCACATCTTTCAGTTCCATCGCCTTGGCCGGGTCGCGCCACATCTGGTGCAGCACGTTCTGGCGCTTGACGTCCGGGCGGTGGCGCAGGGTCAGCACGATGGCCCCGATCATCGCGACCAGCAGGACCATGCCCGCCAGCTGGAAGACCAGGAAGTACTGTTCGTAGATCAGCAGGCCCAGGGCCGCGGTGTTCTGCACATCCGTGGGCGCAACGGCCAGGCGCGCGGCCTCTGCCGTTTCCGCCTCGGTCCAGGACCCGAAGGCCAGGCCGAACTGCATCAGCAGGATCACACCAATCAGCAGCGCCAGCGGCATGTACTTGGCCATTTCCGCCTTAAGCTCGGCGAAGTCGACATCCAGCATCATCACCACGAAGAGGAACAGCACGGCGACCGCCCCCACGTAGACGATGACCAGCAGCATCGCGACGAACTCGGCGCCCAGCAGGACGAAGAGCCCCGCCGCGCTGAGGAACGACAGGATCAGCCACAGCACCGAATGCACCGGGTTTCGCGAGATCACCGTGAACAGGCCACCGGCCAGCACGCAGAGCGCGAAAAGGTAAAAGGAGAAGGCGGCGACAGTCATGTCTCATCATCCTCTTGCTCGTCCATGACCTCTTTCGCCAGTTGGGCGGCCTTGGTCATGGCGGGAATACCGGCGAACATCGACATCTGTGCGATGGCCTCGGCGATTTCTTGTTTCTTCGCGCCCGCCTCCAGAAGGTGGCGCACGGTGACGCGCAGCTGGCTCTCGGCCTGTGCGCCCTGCATGGTCAGACCCGCGAGGGTCAGGAACAGGCGGGTCTTGGCGTCCAGCCCATCCTTGTTGACGGTGTTGCCGAAGGCGAACTCCATCCATTCCTTGGGCATCGTAGGCCAGAGCGCCTCGAACCCCTTGGGGGTGAAGCTCTCCAGCGCCGGGTTCATGGACTTCGCCATGTCCTGGGCATGCCGGATGAACATCTCGAACGGGTTCTGGGAGTCAGCCACGGGCGCCCCCCTTCCCTGTCGTATGTCCCCTGGAACAGATCATCGGTACGGCGCATCCAGCTCCAGGTTGCGGGCGATCTCGGCTTCCCAGCGGGCGCCGTTATCCAGAAGCTTGTCCTTGTCGTAGAACAGCTCCTCCCGGGTTTCGGTCGCGAACTCGAAATTCGGGCCCTCGACGATGGCATCCACCGGGCAGGCTTCCTGGCAGAAGCCGCAGTAGATGCATTTCGTCATGTCGATGTCGTAGCGCGTGGTCCGGCGGGAGCCGTCTTCACGCGGTTCGGCGTCGATGGTGATGGCCTGCGCGGGGCAGATCGCCTCGCACAGCTTGCAGGCGATGCAGCGCTCTTCCCCGTTGGGGTAGCGACGCAGCGCATGTTCACCGCGGAAGCGAGGCGACAGCGGCCCCTTTTCGTGCGGGTAGTTCACCGTGGGCTTCGGCTTGAAGAAGTACTTCAGGCCCATCTTGAAGCCTTTGAAGATGTCCATCAGCAGGAAGTACTTGGCGGCGCGGGTATAATCGACGTTCGCCATTGTCAGCCTCCAATCGTCCAGCGGGCCCATGCACCGCCAAGGACTTCGAATTTCGCAAGGAATGCCACCAGAACGACCCAGCCCAGCGACAGCGGCAGGAAGACCTTCCAACCGATGCGCATCAGCTGGTCGTAGCGGTAGCGCGGCACCACGGACTTGGTCATCGCGAAGATGAAGAAGACCAGGACGCATTTGCCGAAGAACCACAGGAAGCCATCGGGCAGACCCGGGATCGGGGACAGCCAGCCGCCGAGGAACAGCGTGGTGGTCAGGGCGCACATCAACACGATGGCCACGTATTCACCGATCATGAACAGCAGGAACGGGGTCGAGCTGTATTCCACCTGGTAGCCGGCCACCAGTTCCGATTCCGCTTCCGGAAGGTCGAAGGGCGGGCGGTTGGTCTCGGCGTGGGCCGAGATCAGGAAGAGGAAGAGCATCGGGAAGTGCGGCAGCCAGTACCAGCTGAAGATGCCGTAGCCCGTATCCTGCGCCGCCACGATGTCACCGAAGTTCATCGACCCGGTCGAGATGACGATGCCGATGATGATCAGACCCAGCGACACCTCGTAGGAGATCATCTGCGCGGCAGAGCGCAGCGACCCCAGGAAGGGATATTTCGAGTTGGACGCCCAGCCCCCCATGATCACGCCGTAGACCTCAAGCGAGGAGACCGCGAAGACATAGAGGATGGCCACGTTGATGTCCGACAGGACCCAGCCATCGTTGAAGGGGATGACCGCCCAGGCAACCATCGCCAGGACAAAGCTCATCAAGGGCGCCAGGAAGAAGACGAACTTGTCGGCGCCCGCCGGCACCACGACTTCCTTCAGGATATACTTGCCGAAGTCGGCGAAGCTCTGCAGCAGACCGAAGACGCCGACCACGTTGGGTCCGCGACGCAGCTGGACCGCAGCCCAGACCTTGCGATCCGCATAAAGCAGAAAGGCGAGGCACACCAGCAGGGGCACCACGATCAAAAGCACCTGTCCAACAATCGTCAGTAGGATGCCTAGCGGGTTAGAGGTGAAAAACTCAGCCATGTGTCCTCACACCGTCGGTATTCCGTTTTCCGCGCAATGCGCAGCGACAACTTCCGCATCGATCGTGCGCAAACCCTCGGGCAGGGCTGCCGAGACGGTATAAACCGCATCTGCTTCCCAGTGACCAGAGACCTCGGCGACATTTGTGCGCAGATGTCTTGCAAATCCGTAGCCGCGGATCAGCGCATACTGCGCCGCCGCACATTCCGCGTAGTCCGAGACATCCTCGGGCCCGCGCGCCCCCCGCATGGAGACATGGAAATTCACCAGGTCCCCATCCAGAAGGCGGGTCTCAATCCCGTCATAGGCCAGCGCGGCGGCAGGCATCTGCGCGGCACGGGTGGCGGGCTGCGACGTGCAGCTGCCCTCCGGACCGGCGCAGGGCGTGCCGCACCCGCTGAGGACCGCAAGGGCCCCGGAACCTATGATCGCGGAAACTTTCATTCGGCCGCCATCGGCGCAGCGGCGCGGTCCGCGGCCATCTTCGACAGTTCCGCCATGACTTCCGACGCACGGGCGATCGGGTTGGTCAGGTAGAAGTCGCGGATGGGCGAGCCGAAGGGCGCGCTGCCCAGGGCCTTGCCGCTGACCGGGGTCCAGTCGTTTTCCGGCACCTGGTCGATCTTGGCCAGGTGCGGCACTGCCGCGACCAGCTTCTGGCGCAGCTGCGCAAGGCTGTCGAAGGGCAGCGTTGCGTCCAGCTCGGCGGACAGGGCCCGCAGGATCGCCCAGTTTTCCTTGGCGTCGCCGGGGGCGAAGCCCGCGCGCATCGCCAGCTGGGGACGACCTTCGGTGTTCACGAACAGGCCGTTTTCCTCGGTGTAGGCCGCGCCCGGCAGGATCACGTCGGCGCGGTGTGCGCCACGGTCGCCATGGCTGCCCTGGTAGATCACGAAGGGTCCCTCGGGGATCTCGATCTCGTCGGCGCCAAGGTTGTAGACCACCTCGGCGGAAGCGGCATAGGCGATGCCCCCTTCCGAGACGGCGCCCAGGTCCATCGCACCGACGCGCGAGGCGGCGGTGTGCAAGACCATGAATTTCGAGCCGGTGGCCTCGGCCAGTGCCTGGGCGGCGGCCAGAACGTCGGCGCCATCCTCGGCGGTCAGAGCGCCCTGCCCCACGACGACGACCGACGGTGCGTCCTTCACCTCGTCCGACACATCCTTGGCGGCATCGGTCAGGGCGGCGCGGCCGTCACCGGCATGGACGTGATCGTAGGTCAGGTCGGCATCTTCGCCGATCATCGTCACGGTCGCGCCCTTAAGCCAGGCCTTGCGGATCCGGGCGTTCAGCACCGGCGCCTCGACGGCGGGGTTGGTGCCGACGAGGAACACGTTCTTGGCGTGGTCCAGATCCTCGATCTTGGCCGTGCCGACATAGGCCGAGCGGTTGCCGGCGGGCAGCTTGGCGTCATCGACGCGGCATTCCACCTCGCCACCCAGGCTGGTCACCAGTTCCTTCAGGGCGAAGGCCGCCTCGGTGGAGGCCAGGTCACCGACCAGGCCCATGACCTTCTTGCCCTTCATCGCACTCGCCGCAGCGGCCAGCGCCTCGGGCCAGGTGGCAGGCTTCAGCTTGCCGTCGACGCGCACGTAGGGCCGGTCGAGACGCTGACGGCGCAGGCCGTCCCAGACGAAGCGCGTCTTGTCGGAAATCCATTCCTCGTTCACGCCGTCATGGTTGCGCGGCAGGAAGCGCATGACTTCGCGGCCCTTGGTGTCCACGCGGATGCTGGACCCGAGCGCATCCATCACGTCGATGCTCTCGGTCTTGGTCAGTTCCCAGGGGCGGGCGGTGAAGCTGTAGGGTTTCGACACCAGCGCGCCCACGGGGCACAGGTCGATGATGTTGCCCTGCAGGTTCGAGTTCAGCGTCTCGTTCAGGTAGCTGGTGATCTCGGCATCTTCGCCGCGCCCGGTCTGGCCCATCTGGCTGATACCCGCGACCTCGGTCGTGAAGCGCACGCAACGGGTGCAGGAGATGCAGCGGGTCATGTGGGTTTCGACCAGCGGGCCCAGGTCCAGGTCGTCGGTCGCGCGCTTCGCCTCGCGGTAGCGGGAGAAGTCGACGCCATAGGCCATGGCCTGGTCCTGCAGGTCGCATTCACCGCCCTGGTCGCAGATCGGGCAATCCAGCGGGTGGTTGATCAGCAGGAATTCCATCACGCCTTCGCGCGCCTTCTTCACCATCGGCGAAGTGGTCTTGATGACCGGCGGCGCGCCGTCGGGGCCGGGGCGCATGTCCTTGACCTGCATCGCGCAGGAGGCGGCGGGCTTCGGCGGGCCGCCGACAACCTCGACCAGGCACATGCGGCAGTTGCCGGCGATGGACAGACGTTCGTGGTAGCAGAAGCGCGGCACCTCGATCCCGGCCTGTTCACAGGCCTGCAGCAGCGTCAGGGCCGGATCGACCTCGATCTCCTGGTCGTCGATGATGATCTTGCGAAGGTCAGACATGGGTGCTCACTTTGCTTTCAAGAGGGCGCCGATCCGGCTGTTCCGTGCGATCTCGGCGCTGCCGAGGCTGCACAGGTCCGCCGTGACATCGGGGTCCAGTCCTTGGGATTTCACGTATTGCTCGCCCAGCTCGCGCATGCGCGCCTTTTCGGCATCGCTGGTGGCGTATTCCTCGATTTGCGCGTTCGAATAGCCCAGGTCGCGGGCCTGGCCACGCAGGTCGTTCAGCACCAGCAGCCCCTTGAGGTTGCGCGGCGCGATCTGATCGCACTTGTCGCTGATCTCGATCGCCAGGGCGACCCAGAGCATGTTGCGGTCGATCTCCTCGACCTCGCGCAGCGGCGGCAGGTCGTTGCTGGCACGCGCGGCAACGGGCAGGACCAGGGTCAGGGCCAGCGCGGTGGCGACAGCAGGGGCGAAGGCGGAGAAAACGGATTTCATGGGATGTCCTTTCTGCGGGGTGACACCCCGCAGATCGAGCTCCGCCGCCTTGCTATTCAATAGCAGGGCCCGCACACGGGTGCCCATGCGCCGAAGACCGCCCAAGGCGCGGCGCGGCACCGCAGATCCCGCCCGCGACGCGACACCCGTGCCGGGCAACGCCGGACGGGTCGCGGCCCGCGGGGCCAGAGGATATGCGGCGCGGATCACCATCCGCGGCAGGTTCCGGCCATGACCAGCGACCCGTCCTGGAAGAGCAGCGCGCCCTCCTCGGCATCAGGATTGCTGGCGCCCCATTCGATCCGGCTGTCACCGAAGTACGCGATGCAGTGGGTGGTCGCCTCCAGGCGTCCCGCCTCGCGCGCGCCGGCCAGGCTCTTGCCCGGATCGCGCACGGTGACGGTGAAGGCCGCAGGGGCCTCCTTCTCGAAGGCCACCTTGGCGCGGAAGTACTGCCCGTCGAACACCGGACGGTTGCTGCTGGCCCAGGGGGTCAGCCGCGAGCAGGCGCTCAGGCTCAGCCCGACGCAGGCCACGAGAGCCAGCCGGGTCGCGATCTTGGAGGCGGACAGCGTCATCATGCGATCACTCCGCCGCGGTCAGGATGGTGGCGGACCGGCCGGTCTTCTGGCGCTTGATCCGGTCCTCGATCTCGTCGCGGAAGTGACGGATAAGGCCCTGGATCGGCCAGGCAGCCGCGTCGCCCAGGGCGCAGATGGTGTGGCCCTCGACCTGCTTGGTCACATCCAGCAGCATGTCGATCTCTTCCGGCTCGGCCTCGCCCGTGACCAGGCGATCCATGACGCGCATCATCCAGCCGGTGCCTTCGCGGCAGGGCGTGCACTGGCCGCAGCTCTCATGCTTGAAGAACTTGGCCAGGCGCCACACGGCTTTCACCACGTCGACGGAGTTGTCCATAACGATCATGCAGCCGGTGCCGAAGCTGGACTGGTTCTGACGCATCCAGTCGAAGTCGAAGATCGCGTCTTCCAGCTTCTCCTTCGGCAGAACCGGGCAGGAGGCACCACCGGGGATGATGGCCTTCAGGTTGTCCCAGCCGCCGCGAATGCCGCCGCCGTGGGTCTCGATGATCTCACGCACCGACAGCGACATCTGTTCTTCGAAGACGCAGGGCGTGTTCACGTGACCGGTCAGCGCCATCAGCTTGGTGCCCGCGTTGTTCGGACGGCCGAAGCTGCTGAACCATTCCGGGCCGCGGCGCAGGATGGTCGGCACGACGGCGATGGATTCGACGTTGTTCACCGTGGTCGGGCAGCCGTAGAGGCCGGCCCCGGCCGGGAACGGCGGCTTCATCCGGGGCATGCCCTTCTTGCCTTCCAGGCTTTCGATCAGCGCCGTCTCTTCGCCGCAGATGTAGGCCCCTGCCCCGTGGTGCAGGTAGATGTCGAAGTCATAGCCCGACTTGCTGGCGTTCTTGCCGATCAGACCGGCCTCGTAGGCCTCGTCGATGGCCGCCTGCAGGGCTTCCTTCTCGCGGATGTATTCGCCGCGGATGTAGATGTAGGCGGCAACCGCGCCCATGGCGAAACCGGCAATCAGGCAGCCCTCGATCAGCGTATGCGGATCGTGGCGCATGATCTCGCGGTCCTTGCAGGTCGCGGGTTCGGATTCGTCGGCGTTGACCACCAGGTAGGCGGGCCGTCCGTCGCTTTCCTTCGGCATGAAGGACCACTTCAGCCCGGTGGGGAAGCCCGCGCCGCCACGGCCGCGCAGCCCGCTGTCCTTCACCTGCTGGATGATCCAGTCGCGCCCGTTGGCAAGAATGCCCGCGGTGCCATCCCAGTGGCCACGAGCCTGCGCGCCTTTCAGCGTGCGGTCGTTCATGCCGTAGAGATTGGTAAAGATACGATCCTGATCCTTGAGCATGTCTTACCCTTTGTCATCCCGGCGCGCACGCCAGATCTGCGCCACCACCACCAGCGCCCAGACGAAGGCGGCAATGGCGGCAAAATCGAACAGGAAGACGAAACGTTCAGGCAGGCCAAGCTGGCCGCCCACGACCTGAAGCGCCATCCAGAGCACCATGGTCACCGCGATCACGATGCCCACCAGGCGCCCCTTGCGGGCCAGCTCCAGATCCTTTGCCCTGTCTTCCGTCATCTCCATTCCTCAGCCCGCCCCGTTGGCGGCGGACAGCTCTTGCGCCTGGGCGATCCAGCCATCGCGGCTGGCCCGGCCCCGGGCACCTTTCACGTTCTCGTCGACCCAGGCCAGGTCGGCCTCGGTCCAGGCGGCGATCTGGTCGAACCGGGTGATCCCGGCGGCGGCCAGCGCCTCGGCCAGCTTCGGCCCCACACCCTTCAGCTGCTGCAGGTCATCCGGCGCAGCGGCGGGCTTGGCAGCGGCCGGCGCCGCCTTGGCCTCTTTCGGGGCCGGCTCCGCGCGTTTCGCGACCGGCGCGGCAATCCCTTCGGCCTCGGGGGCCTTGCGCGCCGCCAGACCCGGCTGCACCTCGCCGCGCGGCGCCGCCACCGCATCGGCGGCCTGCGTTCCGGCGGTTGCCACGGGCCCCTGCCCCGCACTGCCCTGGCAGACGAAGCGTTGCAGCCCGACCATCAGACCCGCGCCGACCAGAACGGCCAGCACCAGCGCGCCCAGGAACCCCAGCGGGGCGGTCAGACCGATGAGCAGCGCAAGCGCCAGAGCGGCGCCAAGCGCCTGCCCCGTCGTCCTGCAAAGATCGCTGCCCATCATCGCCATGACCTAGTTCACTTGTCCTTGTCGCCGGAGGCCAGCGTCTGCGCCTGCCCGACCCAGTCGTCACGGCTGACCCGGCCCTTGAAGCCGACCAGGTTCTGGTCCGCCCAGGCGACCTGTGCCGCCTCCCAGGCGGCGATCTGGTCGAAGTGGTAGATGCCGATCTCATTCAGCACGCTTTCCAGCTTCGGCCCGACGCCGGAGATTTCCTTCAGGTTGTCGGCCTTGCCGTCGCGCGGACCGTCCAGCGCCTCGGGCTTCTCGCCCTCGCCCGCCGCTTCGATCGCCTCGGCGGAGATCGCGGGTTCGGGCTTGCCGGTGGCTTCCGCCTCGGCGGCCTGCTTGGTCACGCCGGTCTCATCTGCGGGCTTGCCGGCCGCGGGCGTTGCCTCTTCCTCGACCACGGGCTTTTCGGCCGGGCCTTCGGGCTTCGTCGACGGCTTGGAGTTCAGCCAGGGGGTCAGGATTGGCACTTCGGTGCCATCGATCCGCTTGACGGTATCGCCCAGCTCGACGGCCAGCGCGACGGAGGCGTTATGCTCCAGCTTGTCGTCGGCCCACTGCTTCAACGCCACGGGACCACCCGCCGGCTCGGAGGAGAAACGACCGATCTCGGATCCGGGGGTCGGAACCTCGCCTGCCGCCAGCTGATCCAGCAGCTTGGCCAGGCCCTCTGCGGTCAGATCCTCGTAGTAGTCCTTGCCGATCTGGGCCATCGGCGCGTTGGCGCAAGCGCCCAGACATTCGACTTCTTCCCAGGAGAACTTGCCGTCGGCGGACAGCGCGTGCGCCTTGGGCGCAATCTTTTCCTTGCAGACGCCGATCAGGTCCTCGGCGCCGCAGATCATGCAGGTGGTGGTGCCGCAGATCTGGATATGCGCGACCGAGCCCGTGGGCTGCAGCTGGAACATGAAGTAGAAGGTCGCAACCTCCAGAGCGCGGATATAGGCCAGGCCCAGAAGGTCGGCCACATATTCGATCGCCGGCTGGCTCAGCCAGCCTTCCTGCTCCTGGGCGCGCCACAGCAGCGGGATGATGGCAGAGGCCTGACGGCCTTCCGGATACTTCGAAATCTGGCCTTCGGCCCATTTCATGTTCGCCTCGGTGAAGGCGAAGCTCTCCGGCTGTTCGTGGTGCAGGCGTCTCAGCATCGGCTCAGGTCCCGTCCTTTACTCTGTCGTTGGCGCGGGGGAGGCCCCGCTCCGGCCCCTCGGGCCTGTTCTCTTGCAACGGTCGCCCGTCACTGTCGTCTTCGGCGGGGCACCCGCCTGTCGTTGGCCCGGCGCCTCAGGCGGCGCAGTCACCGACCGTCAGCTGGACCGCCCCGTCGGGCAGCGAGATCGCCTCGCCACTGACGATCTTGTACTGCGCCAGCGCGATGGTCTGTTCCCGGGTCATGCCGGTCTGCAGTTCAACCGGCAGGTAATCCCGTTCGGTCCGCAGCACGCAGCCGACCGAGGCCACGGCGTCGTTGAAGTTTTCCGCCGCGCCGGCGGGCAGGTCGCTGGGCGGCATGGCACAGGCGGCCAGCCCCAGAAGACCGCCCATCAGGGCCAGGCGCGAAGCAATACGGTGCGTCATCACAGGTACCCCCGACCGATATCCATCAAAACCGCCACGGCGGCCCCCACGATTGCCCCGATCAGCAGGCGCGATCCGCCCCGTGCCGCCAGCACCGCCGCGACACCGCAGACGGCGCCAACCAGCAGCTGCCAGAGGGAAATCGTGACGTCGCCCATCATCAACGGTCGACCTCGCCGAACACGATGTCGAGCGTGCCGATGATCGCGGCCACGTCGGCCAGCTGGTGGCCCGAGGCGATGTGATCCATCGACTGCATGTGCAGGAAGCCCGGCGCGCGCAGCTTGGCCCGGTAAGGCTTGTTGGTGCCGTCGGAGACCATGTAGACGCCGAACTCGCCCTTGGGCGCCTCGACGGCGGCATAGACCTCGCCCGCCGGGACGTGGAAGCCCTCGGTGTAGAGCTTGAAGTGGTGGATGAGCGCCTCCATCGAGGTCTTCATCTCACCGCGCTTCGGCGGGGTCAGCTTGCCACGGGCCAGCACGTCGCCGGGGGTTTCCCGCAGCTTCACGATGGCCTGGCGGATGATCTTGGTCGACTCGCGCATCTCCGCCATGCGGCAGAGGAAACGATCGTAGCAGTCGCCATTCTTGCCGACGGGGATCTGGAAGTCGAACTCGTCGTAGCATTCGTAGGGCTGGCTGCGACGCAGGTCCCAGGCCAGGCCCGACCCGCGCACCATGACGCCGGAGTAGCCCCAGTCGAGGATATCCTGTTCGCTGACCACGCCGATGTCGACGTTGCGCTGCTTGAAGATCCGGTTCTCGGTCAGCAGGCTGTCGATGTCGTCGAGTTTCTGGGGGAATTCGATCGCCCATTCCTCGATGTCGTCGATCAGCTTGTCGGTCAGGTCCTGGTGGACGCCGCCGGGCCGGAAATAGGCCGCGTGGAAGCGCGCGCCGGAGGCCCGTTCGTAGAAGATGCAGAGATCCTCACGCGGCTCGAAGCCCCACAGCGGCGGCGTCAGCGCGCCAACGTCCATGGCCTGCGTGGTGACGTTCAGCAGGTGGTTCTGGATCCGCCCGATCTCGCAGAACAGCACGCGGATCAGCGAGGCGCGTTTGGGGATTTCCACCCCGGTCAGCTTCTCGATGGCCAGGCACCAGGCGTGTTCCTGGTTCATCGGCGCGACGTAGTCGAGCCGATCCAGGTACGGCAGGTTCTGCAGGTAGGTCCGGCTTTCCATCAGCTTTTCGGTGCCACGGTGCAGCAGGCCGATGTGCGGGTCGGCCCGCTCCACGATCTCGCCGTCCAGTTCCAGCACCATCCGCAGCACGCCGTGTGCCGCCGGGTGCTGGGGCCCGAAGTTGATGTTGAAGTTGCGGATCTGCTGTTCGCCCGTCTGGGCGTCGTCGAAACCTTTGGATCCGTCCATCACTTCGCCCCCTCTTCGGTCTTCTCGTCACCGGGAAGAATGTACTCGGCCCCCTCCCAGGGGGACATGAAATCGAACTGGCGGTATTCCTGCACCAGGCTGACGGGTTCGTAGACGACGCGCTTCTGCACCTCGTCGTAGCGCACCTCGGTGTAGCCGGTGGTGGGGAAGTCCTTGCGCAGTGGATGGCCGCGGAAGCCATAGTCGGTCAGGATGCGACGCAGGTCCGGGTGGCCGGAGAAGACGATGCCGAACATATCGAACACCTCGCGCTCGAACCAGTCGGCCGACTTGTGCACGCTGGTGATCGACGGCAGCATCTCATCCTCGCGCACGGCGACCCGCAGGCGGATGCGCTGGTTCTGATACATCGACAGGAAGTGGTAGACCACGTCGAACCGCTTGGCCCGCTCGGGGTAGTCCACGGCCGTGATGTCGACCAGAGAGGAAAACTTGCAGCTGCTGTCGGTGCGCAGGAACTCGACGAAGCCCACGATGTTCGAGGGCGTCACGTCGACGTTCAGCTCGCCAAGGGAGACTTCCCAGGCGGCGACGCAGTCGGGGCGCTTGGCTTCGATGTGGGCGCCCAGTTCGTTCAGAGCTTCGCTCATGATCTCGCCCCCTTCAGCGCGTCAGAGTGCCGGTGCGACGGATCTTCCGCGCCAGCTGCATGATGCCGTAAAGCAGGGCTTCGGCGGTCGGCGGGCAGCCGGGAACGTAGATGTCCACGGGCACGATCCGGTCGCAGCCACGCACCACGGAATAGCTATAGTGGTAGTAGCCGCCGCCGTTGGCGCAGGAGCCCATCGAGATCACATAACGCGGCTCGGGCATCTGGTCGTAGACCTTGCGCAGCGCCGGCGCCATCTTGTTGGTCAGCGTGCCGGCAACGATCATCACGTCGGACTGGCGCGGGCTAGCGCGCGGCGCGGTGCCGAAACGTTCCACGTCGTAACGCGGCATCGACACGTGCATCATTTCCACGGCGCAGCAGGCCAGGCCGAAGGTCATCCAGTGCAGCGACCCGGTCCGGGCCCAGTTGATCAGGTCCTCGGTGGAGGTCAGCAGGAACCCCTTGTCCTGAAGCTCGCGGTTCAGGGCCTGGGTGCCGACTTCCTTGTCGGCCTGGGCGGTATTGGCAGAGGTCATCACTCCCATTCCAGAGCTCCCTTCTTCCATTCATAGGCGAAGCCGATTGTCAGGACGAACAGGAAGACCATCATCGACCAGAAGCCCACCATCGAGATGTCCTTGAAGGCCACGGCCCAGGGGAACAGCATGGCGATTTCGAGGTCGAAGATGATGAACAGGATCGACACCAGGTAGAACCGGACGTCAAATTTCATCCGCGCATCGTCGAAAGCGTTGAAGCCGCATTCGTAGGCGCTGACTTTTTCGGGATCAGGGTTGCGCACGGCGAGGATCAGCGCGGCGAGGATCAAGACCAGGCCAAGGGCGATCGCGACCGCGAGAAAGATGAGGATGGGAAGGTATTCCCGCAGCATCTCTTCCACGAATGGCTCCTTTCATGGGCGGCGGGGGTCCGCGCGTCCGGACCCTCAAGGCTGTGACGGGTTTTACGCCCGCCCCCCGGCAGGGTCAACCGAGGGCGCGCGTTTTAGACGGTCACGATGTGTCGTGAACTCCCTTTGTAAACAATTGAATACCAAGGAATTGATCTTCGCGTCGACGGTTAACGCCGCATTGCCGCATCCGGAAAGGTAACCAACGGAATCACTCGGAAATACATGACGGAATCACTTGGTTTTACGGCCCGCCCCGCGGCGCCGCGCCGCAGAGTGCGGAAAGTGCCCCGTCGTCAGCAGCATAGCCTGCGCCCCAGGACGGAGTGTTGCGGCAGGCTCTGCACTGCGGCGTATGGGAAACGGCGCCAGGAGGTCATGGCGTGGCCGGCAGCTACGGCGTCGAGCAGGACCTTGGTCCCCCTCAGCGGGGCCTGATCCGCAGCAAAGGCTGCTCAGGCCTGCCAGGGCGGGGTGGTCTTGGCGAAGAAGGCGGCGATGCCCGCCTGCGCCTCTCTGCCTTCCCAACAGGCAACCAGCTCCTCCACCGAATGCGCCACCTCGGCCTCGGAGGGAGCGCCGCCCAGGCGTCGGGCCAGCCGCTTGGCGCGCGCCACGGCCTCCGGCGCGGTCTCCAGGATCGGGGCCAGCTCGGCCTCGACGGCCGCGTCCAGTTCCGCCGCCGGGACCACCCGGGCCAGTAGATCCAGCGCCTGCGCCATGGAGGCGTCGAAGCGGTTGCCTTGGAAGAAGATGCGCCGGGCGCCCGCCGGACCGGTGCGGGCCACCACGTAGGGGCCGATGGTGGCCGGGATCAGCCCCAGCCGGGTCTCGGTCAGGGCCATCTTCACCACATCGGCGCCAATCGCCACGTCACAGACCGCCGCCAGGCCGACCCCGCCGCCGAAGCAATTGCCCTGCACCCGCCCGATCAGCGGTTTCGGCAGCGCGTCCAGCGCGCCCAGCATGTCCGCCAGCTTGCGCGCCTCCACCCGGCGGGTGGCACTGTCGGCGCGCATCTGGTCCTGCATCCAGCCCAGGTCGCCCCCGGCGCAGAAGGTGCGCCCCTCCGCCCCTAGAACGACCGCACGAACCGCAGGATCGGCCCCAAGGTCCCCTGCCGCCGCCGTCAACTCGTCGATCATCGCCGCGTTCATCGCATTGTGCTTCTCCGCCCGGGCCAGCCACAGGTGGGCCACGCCGCGCGGGTCGCGCTCGATCCGGATCGTCTCGTAACTCATGCCGTCTCTCCCTGCCGCATCTGGCGCGCCATCGCCGCCGCTTCCGCCAGCACCGCCGCGTCAAGCCCGGTGGCAAAGCCCCTTGCCTCGACCCGGTCGCGCACCGCCTCGGTGGCCACGTTGCCCTTGGCGCCCGGCGCATAGGGGCAGCCGCCCAGACCGCCCACGGCGGCGTCGAAGATGCGCACCCCCTGCTCCAGCGCCACGTCGATATTGTCGAGCGCCCGGCCCTCGGTGTCGTGGAAATGCCCGGCGACGTGATCGCTCGGGATCTCATGCAGGACGGCGCGCAGCATCGGCGCAACCTCCTCCGGCGTGGCGCGGCCCAGGGTCTCGCCCAGCGAGATCTCGGTGCAGCCCATCTCGAACAGAACCACGGCAACCTCGGCGACCGCGCCCGGCGCCACGGGCCCGTCGTAGGGGCAATGGGTCACGCAGCTGACGTAACCGCGCACCGGCAGCTCGGCCGCGCGGGCAGCCTCGACCACCGGGCGGAACCGTTCCAGGCTTTCGGCGATGGAGGCGTTGATGTTGGCCCGGCTGAACCCTTCTGAGGCCGAGCCGAAGACCGCGACCTCATCCGCGCCCGCCGCAACCGCGTCCTCGAAGCCCCGCATGTTGGGGGTCAGCGCGGTATAGCGCACACCGGGCGCCCGGGTGATCCCCGCCAGCACCTCCGCGCTGCCGGCCATCTGCGGCACCCATTTCGGGCTGACGAAGCTGGCGCATTCGATCCGGGCAAAGCCCGCGCGGCTCAGGCAATCGACCAGCGCGATCTTCTCGGCCACCGGAATGGCCCGCGCCTCGTTCTGCAGCCCGTCACGCGGACCCACCTCGAAGATCTCGACCCTCTCGGCCATGGTTCCCCCTCCCTCTCCTGTCGCGCCTTACTGCGGCGCCGTCTCCTCCAGCGCGGGGTAGAAGTCCTGCGCGTAGACCCCGGTGCCCGGATCGGGCCGGGCATTGGCAAAGCTCGGCCGGTCGGTAATCCGCTCGTACCAGGCTGCCATCTCCGGGAAGCCTTCCATGTCGGTGAAATGCAGCGCGATCCAGACCGCCTGCCCGACGGCGATGTCGGCGGCGGAGAAGCCCGAGGTCAGCAGGTAGTCGCGGTTCTCGACCAGAGTCGACAGGCGCCCCTCGATGGCGGCGAAGCATTTCTTCAGCCGGGCGACCTCGATCTTCATGATGGTGGGCGAGCGCATCCAGTCCTCGTGCAGCACCAGATGCTGCTGCGTCAGCGCTGCGCAGTGCTGCGAGATCGTCTCGGCGAAATGCAGCCAGACCAGCCAATCGGGGCGATCCAAATCCCCCGCCGGGCGGCCCAGGCCACGTTCCGGAAAGCGTTCACAGAGAATCTCCATGATCGCGAGGCTTTCAAAGTAGGTCTCGCCGTCCATCTCCAGCGCGGGCACGCGGCCCGCGGGCGACAGCGACAGGTAGTCCGGCTGGCGCAGGGAGGCGTCGAAGGGGCGGATCGACATCTCGAAGGGCTCGCCCAGCTCGTAGAGCAGCCACAAGACCCGCATGGAGCGCGACCCGGCACAATGATGCAGCGTGATCATGCGGCGTCTCCCGCATCCTCCGCCTCAAGCCGGATCAGAGCGGCGCCGGCGTCGACCTGGCCGCCCTCCGTGGTCAGAATTTCGGCAACGATACCGTCTCGCGGGGCGACAAGCGCGTGTTCCATCTTCATGGCCTCAAGGATAGCCAATCGCTGCCCGGCAGCAACCGTTTCACCCGCACTCGTGAAGATGGCGCGCACCAGGCCGGGCATCGGCGCCAGGATCACGTCGCCCCCGGCGGCGGCCTCGCCCCCCTGCCCCGGCAGGATCAGCTCCATCTCCAACGGCCAGCCGCCGAAGAGGGTGATCCGCTGCCCCTCGCGGTGCCAGCCCGGCGCCCGCTGCCCGTCCAGGCGCCAGCCATCGGCCTGCCAGCGCGCCTCGATGGGCCTGTCCTCGCCGTCAACGGGAGTGATGACATGGCTGCCGTCATCGCGGCTCTCGACCGCGATTTCGACCGTCTCGCCTTGGTGGGCCAGCGTCACGATCCGCCGCAGCGGCGCCCAAAGGGTGAACCCCCGGCGCGGCGCAGGGGCGCCTGCCAGATCCAGCGCGATCATCGCCGCCCAGGCCAGGGCGGCGGCATCGGCCACCGGCGCCTCGCACAGCGCCGCCTGATGCCGTTCGATCAGCCCGGTGTCCACTTCGCCGGCGCGGAAGTCCTCCTGCGCGACCAGCCGTTCGAGGAAACCGAGGTTGGTGACGCTGCCCGCGACTTCGGTCCCGCGCAGCCCGGCCTCCAGCCGGGCCAGGGCCACGTCACGGGTCGGGCCCTGGGCGATGACCTTGGCGATCATCGGGTCGTAATGCGGGCTGATCTCATCCCCCTCGCGCACACCGGTGTCGACGCGCAGGCCAGCCGGGAAGGCCAGCCTGTCCAACCGCCCGGTGGCGGGCAGGAAACCGGCAGCCGCATCCTCGGCGTAAAGCCGCGCCTCGACCGCATGCCCCCGGATCGCCAGATCCGCCTGGGCGCAGGGCAGCGGTTCGCCCGCCGCCACACGGATCTGCCATTCGACCAGATCCACCCCGGTGATTGCCTCGGTCACGGGATGTTCCACCTGCAGGCGGGTGTTCATCTCCATGAACCAGAATCCGTCGGCGTGCAGGCCCTCGCTGCCGTCGGCGATGAACTCGATTGTGCCCGCGCCCTTGTAGCCGATGGCCTCGGCCGCGCGCACGGCAGCGCCGGTCATGGCGGCGCGCACCTCCTCGGACATGCCCGGCGCGGGGGCCTCCTCGATCACCTTCTGGTGGCGCCGTTGCAGCGAACAGTCGCGTTCAAACAGATGCACCGCGCGGGTGCCGTCGCCGAAGACCTGCACCTCCACGTGGCGCGGGCTGAGGATGTATTTCTCCACCAGCATCTCGTCATTGCCGAAGGCGCCCTTGGCCTCGGCCTTGGCGGCGGCCAGCGCGTCCGAGAAATCGGCCGGCGCGTCGACCCGGCGCATCCCCTTGCCGCCGCCGCCCGCGACGGCCTTCAGCAGGACGGGATAGCCGATACGCTCTGCCTCCACCGCCAGATGCGCGTCCGACTGCTCGGCCCCGTGGTAGCCCGGCACGACCGGCACGCCGGCCTCTTCCATCAGCGCCTTTGCCGCGCCCTTCAGCCCCATGGACCGGATCGCCTTGGCCGACGGGCCGATGAACACGAGACCTGCGTCCTCCAGCGCCTCGACAAAATCGGGGTTCTCGGACAGGAAGCCGTAGCCCGGATGCACCGCCTGGGCGCCGGTGGCCCGGGCGGCGGCGATGATCGCATCGCCCCGCAGATAGCTTTCATCGGGCCGCGCCCCGCCCAGCGACACCGCCTCGTCGGCCAGGGCCACGTGGCGCGCCTCGGCATCCACGTCGGAATGCACCGCCACGGTGGCAATCCCCATGGCGCGGGCGCTTTCGATCACCCGGCAGGCGATCTCGCCCCGGTTCGCGATCAGGATCTTGGTGAACAGTTGTCCCTCAGCCATCGACGGCCTCCCTCAGTATCTCTGCCTGTCGCGCATCATAGGCGACCAGGGTGATCTCCATCTCGTGCCGAGCCTCGGCGAGCCAGGCGCGGCAGGCACAGACGGCGATCTGCGCCGCGGCCCGCGCCGGATAGCCGTAGACCCCGGTCGAAATCGCCGGAAAGGCGATGGACCGCAGCCCCGCCTCGGCCGCAAGGTCGAGCGCATGGCCATAGCAGGCCGCCAGCGTCTCGGCCTCCTGGGCCTGGCCGCCCTTCCAGACGGGGCCCACCGTGTGAATGACGTGCAGCGCCGGCAGGTCATGTCCGGCGGTCATGCGCGCCTCGCCGGGCGGGCAACCGCCCAGGGTGCGGCATTCGGCCAGCAGCCCCGGCCCGGCGGCGCGGTGGATGGCGCCGTCAACGCCGCCGCCACCCAGAAGCTGCGGGTTGGCGGCGTTGACGATGGCGTCCACGGCCAGCGTGGTGATGTCGCCCTGCCAGACGGTCAGGCTCATGTCCGCCCCCATCCGCCCGCCAGCAGCCCCTCGGCCTGGCTCACCATCTCCTCCAGGATCTCCGCAGCCGGGCGTACCCGGTCGATCAGCCCGATCCCCTCACCCACGATGGGGCCCGCGATGTCGGCCTCGCCCTTGGCCGCAGCGTCCAGCCAGCGCGCTCGCGCGGCCTCGTCCTGGGCCAGGGCGTCCAGCCGCCCTTCCCATTCGTCGGAAAAGGCGTTGCGCATGCCCCGCAGGTCGAACCCGTCGGGCCAGTTTTTCTGCCGCGCCACGTCCCAGAGCTTGCTACGGTAGGTGGCGTCGCCCCCGGCGGCCATGGCCGCGCGGTGCTGCCCCTCGGGCACCAGCGCCTCCGCCGCCGCCCAGAAGGCGGTGCCGCAGACCACGCCCTCGGCCCCCAGCATCAGCGCGGCAGCCAGGCCACGGCCATCGGCAATGCCGCCCGCGGCCAGCAACATCACCTCGGGCGCCTCGCGCGCCAGCAGATCAGCCAGTTCCGGCACCAGGGTCATCGTGGCCCGGCGCGCGCCATGCCCCCCGGCCTCGGTGCCCTGGGCGACCAGCGCCATCGCGCCCGCCTCCAGTGCCGCGCGAGCCTGCTCAACGTTCTGCACCTGCGCCATCACCGGCACGCCCGCGTCCTGCGCCTTCGCCGCGAAGGGCGCCAGGTCCCCGAAGGACAGGAACAGCAGCTCCGGCGCCTCCGCCAAAACCTCGTCCAGCAGGGCCTCGCCCGCTGCGCCGGTCTCGGCCAGCGCCCAGGTGATGAAGCCCAAACCGCGGCGCGCATTGCCCGCCACCGTCCATTCACGCCGCACCCAGTCGGGATCGGCATAGCCGCCACCCACCAGGCCCAGCCCGCCCGCACCGCTGACGGCAGCGGCCAGCGCACCGCCCGCAACGCCCGCCATGGGCGCCAGCAGTACCGGATGGCGCAGATTGAATCTCCGGGTGACACGCGTCTCGATCATCGCCCGCCCCTGTCTTCTCTGGGCCCGAAATATCCCGGGGGAGTCGCGGCGCAGCCAGGGCGGGGGCAGAGCCCCCTGCCCGCCCGCCGCAGGCGCGGCCTCCGGGCGGAGGCCAGACCCCGATCACATGCGGAAAATGCCAAAGCGGCTCTCCTCGATGGGGGCATTCAGGCTGGCGGACAGGCTCAGCGACAGCACCTCGCGGCTTTTGCGCGGGTCGACGATGCCGTCGTCCCAGAGCCGTGCGGAAGCATAGAGCGGGTGGCTTTGCCGGGCGAACTGCTCCTGCATGGGGCGCTTGAACTCGGCCTCTTCCTCGGCGCTCCAGCTTTGGCCCTGACGTTCCAGCCCCTCGCGCCGCACCTGGGCCAACACGCCAGCGGCCTGATCCCCGCCCATGACGGCGATGCGCGAGTTGGGCCAGGTCCACATGAAGCGCGGCGAATAGGCACGCCCAGCCATGCCGTAGTTGCCCGCCCCGTAGGAGCCGCCCACCACCATGGTGATCTTCGGCACCGAGGTGCAGCTGACGGCGGCGACCATCTTGGCCCCGTGGCGGGCGATGCCCTCGGCCTCGTATTTGCGGCCCACCATGAAGCCGGTGATGTTCTGCAGGAATACCAGAGGGATCTTCCGCATCGAACACAGCTCGACGAAATGGGCGCCCTTCACGGCGCTTTCGGAAAACAGCACTCCGTTGTTGGCCACGATGCCCACGGGCCAGCCGTCGATATGGGCAAAGCCGCAAACCAGCGTTTCGCCGAACCGCGCCTTGAACTCATCAAAGCGGGAACCGTCGACCAGCCGCGCGATCACCTCGCGCACGTCATAGGGGGTCTTGGCATCGGCCGGCACCACGCCCAGCAGTTCGGCGGGGTCATAGGCCGGGGCCTCGGGCGACTGGCGGACAATGCCGCCGGGGCGGGTGCGGTTCAGCGCGGCGACCTCGGCCCGGGCCAGTTCCAGCGCATGGGCGTCATCCTCGGCCAGGTGATCGGCCACCCCCGACAGCCGCGTGTGCAGATCGCCGCCGCCCAGATCCTCGGCGGTGACCACCTCGCCGGTGGCCGCACGCACCAGCGGCGGGCCGGCCAGGAAGATGGTGCCCTGTTCGCGCACGATGATGGTCACGTCGGACATGGCGGGCACATAGGCGCCCCCGGCGGTGCAGCTGCCCATGACCACGGCGATCTGGGCAATGCCCTTGGCCGACATCCGCGCCTGATTGTAGAAGATCCGCCCAAAATGATCGCGGTCGGGGAAGACCTCATCCTGGTTGGGCAGGTTCGCTCCGCCGCTGTCCACCAGGTAGACGCAAGGCAGATGATTTTCCTCGGCAATCTCCTGGGCACGCAGGTGTTTCTTCACCGAGATCGGATAGTAGGTCCCGCCCTTCACCGTGGCGTCGTTGCACAGCACCATGACCTCTTGGCCGTGCACCCGGCCCACACCGGCGATGATCCCCCCGCCCGGCGCGGCGCCGTCGTACAGGGCATGGCCCGCCGTGGCGCCGATCTCGAGGAAGGGAGAGCCCGGATCCAGCAGCCCCGCCACCCGGTCCCGAGGCAGCATCTTGCCCCGCGACAGATGCCGCGCGCGCGCCTTTTCCCCGCCGCCCGCCGCTGCGGCCTCAGCAGCGGCGCGCACCTCGGTCAGCGCGACCTCATGGGCGGCCAGGTTGGTGCGGAAGTCATCCCCGCCAGTCAGGATCGTTGACGCGAGCTTCATGCCGCTCTCCTCATTTTTTCGTTCGGGGCCAGCGCCCTATGCCAGAATGTCGCACCCCTACTCTCGGGCCGTTCCGGTTGACTCAGATCAAGGCTCGCGCCGTCAAACGGGCGCAAACGGGCGGTCGAGACAGACTGAAAGGAAACCCCATGCAACTCCGGACCCTCCTCCTCTCCGCCACCGCCGTCCTGGCGCTCGGCGCGTCCGGTGCCGCCGCTCAGCAAGCTGGCGACATCACCCTTGGTGTCGGTATCGGCAACGTGAACCCGAAGGACGACAACGGCACCGCCGGCGGCGCCCGTCTGGACATCGACGACGACACCCAGATCACGCTGACGCTGGAGTACTTCATCACCGACAACCTCGGTGTCGAACTGCTGGCCGCCACCCCCTTCACCCATGACATCAAGCTGGGCGGCGCGGATATCGGCAGCGTGAAACACCTGCCGCCGACCATCAGCCTGAACTACCACTTCCAGAACGCCAGCAACGTCACGCCCTTCATCGGTGCCGGTGTGAACTACACCACGGCCCTGGACGTCGACTCCTCCGTGCCGAACCTGAAGCTGGAAGACAGCTGGGGTCTGGCCCTGCACGCCGGTCTGGACTACCGCGTCAGCGAAAAAGGCCAGATCCGTGCCGACATCCGCTGGATGGACATCGACATGAAGGTCAAATCCGGCGGCACCACCCTGGGCACCGCCGAGGTGGACCCGCTGGTGGTTGGCCTGGCCTACGTGCACACCTTCTGATCCCCGATCAGCCAAACAGCCGCCACGCTCCCGCGGGAGCCGGCCCAGCGGGCGCGCCATTGCGGCGCGCCCGTTTCGCGTTCCGCGTCGGGCCGCCGCGCCATATGTCATCGCACCGGGCCGCATCCTCAGGACATCGCCGACATCAGCTCGCGCCCGACCAGCATGCGCCGGATCTCGGAGGTACCCGCGCCGATCTCCATCAGTTTGGCATCGCGGAAGATCCGCGCCACCGGCGCATCGGCCAGAAACCCCGCGCCGCCCATGGCCTGCACCGCCTGATGCGCCACGACCATGGCCTCTTCGGAGGCGTAAAGAACACAACCGGCGGCATCGGCGCGAGTGACCTCGCCGCGGTCGCAGGCGCGCGCCACCTCGTAGACATAGGCCCGGGCCGAGTTCAGCTTCACGTACATGTCGGCGATCTTGCCCTGCATTAGCTGGAAGTTCCCGATGGGCTGACCGAACTGCTTGCGCTCGGCCATGTAGGGCATGATCTCATCCAGGCAGGCGGCCATGATGCCGGTGCCGATGCCCGACAACACGACGCGT
The DNA here is from genome assembly GCF_020177265.1 of Pseudooceanicola marinus. Lineage (GTDB taxonomy): Bacteria > Pseudomonadota > Alphaproteobacteria > Rhodobacterales > Rhodobacteraceae > Pseudooceanicola > Pseudooceanicola marinus_A. Next base: position 344,175 of record NZ_JAIVMC010000003.1, on the reverse strand, counting down.
TCGTAATCGAGGCCCGACATCAGCACGCGCACGCCCTTGCCCTCCTCGCCCAGCACGTTCTCGAAGGGCACTTCGACATCGTCGAAGATCAGCTCGGCGGTGTTCGAGCCGCGCATCCCCAGCTTGTCGAAATGGGGCGAGGTGCTGAAGCCCTTCATCGACTTCTCGACGATGAAGGCGGTGATGCCCTTGCTGCCCGCCTCCGGGTCGGTCTTGGCATAGACCACCAGCGTATCGGCATCCGGCCCGTTGGTGATCCAGTACTTGTTGCCGTTCAACACGTAGCGGTCGTTCTTCTTCTCGGCGCGCAGCTTCATGCTGACCACGTCAGAGCCTGCACCCGGCTCGCTCATCGCCAGAGCGCCCACATGCTCGCCGCTGACCAGACCCGGCAGGTACTTCTGCTTCTGCTCAGCCGTGCCGTTGAGGCGCAGCTGGTTCACGCAGAGGTTGGAATGCGCGCCATAGGACAACGAGACCGAGGCGGACGCGCGCGCGATCTCCTCCACCGCGATGACATGGGCCAGGTAGCCCATGCCGGTGCCGCCATATTCCTCGTCGACCGTCAGCCCCAGCAGGCCCATGTCCCCCATCTCGCGCCAGAGCGCGGGGGGAAAGACATTCTCGCTGTCAATCTCGGCCGCCATGGGCTTCACCCGCCCCTGCGCCCAGGCGTGAACCGCCTCGCGCAGCGCGTTGATATCCTCGCCCAGATCGAAGCGCATGGATGCGGTGAACATCGGGCTCCTCCCTTCCCGTTTATGAACACTTGTTCACACCATAGGGCCGGGCCGCTGCCCGCGTCAATACGCGATCGGATAACCGTCCACGTCGGCACCCGACCCGCTGACACGACAACACCGGCGCCGTTGCCGGGGCCGGTGTCGATGGGATGCCGGAAAGGAAAGAAGTGTCAGCCCTGCGCCTGCCAGACCGTCCCCACCTCGGCGCGGATGATCCGCGCCAGAAGCGCGCAATCATCGAGGGAGAAGGTCAGCGGCAGCCGCATGTCCAGGATGCCCTTCAGCACCCGGTCGGTCTGCGGCAACGCCGGGCTGTCGGCATAGCGCCAGCTGTCATAGCGCGAGGTGAAGCCCTGAGGCTCCGCCGCGCCGAACCATTTCAGCTCGACCCCTCGGGCGGCACAGCGCGCCAGCACCTCCTGCACCGCCTCTTCGGACCAGTCCAGCAGCAGAACCTGGATGGACGAGCCGACATAGGTCTCCGCCTCGGGGCGTTCGATCACCGTCAGACCGGGGGTGCCGCGCAGGCCCTCCTCGACCACGCGGTAACGCGCGTTCCAGGCGGCGCATTGGGCGTCCAGATTGCGCAGCTGAGGACGCAGGATCGCGGCGCGCAGATTGTCCATGCGGCCCGAGACATTGGGCGTGTCGTATTTCACCCGCTCAAAGACCTCCGGACCGGGGGCGGCCAGATGCTTGCCATAGAGCATGTAGCTGCCGGTCAGGATGATGGCGCGGGCGGCGACCTCCGCGTCATCGGTGACCATGAAGCCCCCCTCGCCCGAATTGACGTGCTTGTAGGTCTGGGTGGAATAGCAGCCGGCCAGCCCCTGACGGCCACTGATCTGGCCGTTCCAGGCGGCCCCCATGGTATGGGCGCAATCCTCGACCACCTTGACGCCCGCAGCATCGCAGATCGCCATCAGCCGGTCCATGTCGCACAGATGCCCGCGCATGTGGCTCAGTAGCAGGACACGGGCCTGGCCGATCTTCTCCTCCAGATCATCCAGGTCGATGACCAGGCTTTCGGTGACCTCGACATAGATCGGGCGACCGCCGACGGCGGCAATGGCGCCGGGTACGGGGGCCAGGGTGAAGGCATTGGTCAGCACCGGATCGCCCGGCTGCACACCGACAGCACGCAGCGCGGTGGTGATGGCGATCCCGCCAGAGCCGGTGGCGACGCAGTACTTGGCGCCGGTCAGCTCGGCGAACTCCTTCTCCAGCAGCGCGGCCTCGCCCGGCTCGTCGGGCAAGGTGTTGTAGCGGTGCAGGCGCCCGCTGCGCATCACCGCCACGGCGGCCTCGATGGCGTCTTCGGGGATCGGCTCCTGCTGGGTGAAACTGCCGGTGAACCGCTCGGTCATGGGCGTTCCTTTCGTGCCTAGAGGGACAGCCCGGCCACGACGCCGGGCAGTTCGTCGAAATGGCCGATCAGCGCCTCGGGCGCCAAGGCTGCCATGTCTTCTCCCGAGGGGCCGAAGCCCACGAGGATCGAAGGCACGCCGGCGGCGCGGGCCGTGTTGCGGTCGGTGTCGCTGTCGCCCACCAGGCAGCAGCGCGCGGGATCGGCACCGGCCCGGCGCGCGGCCTCGCGCAGAGGTTCCGGGTCGGGCTTCTTCACCGGCAGGGTGTCGGCCCCCACCAGGGCGGCGAAATCACCCAGCACGCCCAACTCGGCCAGCAGGCGCCGCGCCAACCCTTCCGGCTTGTTGGTGCAGATAGCCACCGCATGGCCGTCGGCGCGCAGGGCCGCGACCGCCTCCATCGCGCCCGGGTATAGCACCGTGTGGCGCGCGATGTCGTCGGCATAGGCCTCCAGCAGGACGGGATAGAGGCGGTCGACCTCCGCCTCGTCGCCGTCGCGCCCCAGCCGGCCCATGCCGAGGCGCAACATGGCCCGCCCGCCGCGCAGCGCGGTGCCCGCGTCGCCCGGCGTCAGCACGTCGCCAGCCCCGAGGGAGCGGAAACAGGCATTGGCCGCCGCCAGCAGATCGCCACTGGTATCCGCCAGCGTCCCGTCAAGATCGAAAACCACCGCCCGCATGTCTGTCCTTCCCGGATATCCGGCCCGCCGCAGGCAGGCGCCGTTTCGCCGCGATTGTTGCGGGGCGAAACCCAAGTTGATCGCGGGGCGGCCCGGCTGACCTTGCACGCCCCTGCCCACCGGATAAAACGGGCGCGACGAAAGAACAATGGCCCAGACCCCGTGCAGGGGGCGCGTGGGCCGCAGGGGATCCGCGCCGCCCGTGCAAGAGGCGGGCGCATCCGGCACGATAAACCGACCGGGCAAAGCCCGGCGAGGGGGCAAGATGAGCACGGCACTGGTGATCCTGGCCGCGGGCAAGGGCACACGGATGAATTCGGACCTGCCCAAGGTCCTGCACGAAATCGCAGGCGCACCGATGCTGGTGCATGCCATCGGCAGCGGCATGGCGCTGGAGCCCTCTCGCGTGATCGTCGTCGCCGGTCACGGCGCCGAGGCAGTGGCGGCCGCAGCCGAAGAGGCCTTCCCGCCCGCCCAGGTCGTCCTGCAGCAGGAGCAAAAGGGCACCGCCCATGCCGTCGCCCAGGCCAGTGAGGCGCTGGCCGATTTCGACGGCGACGTGATCGTCCTTTACGGCGACACCCCCTTCATCCGGCCCGAAACGCTGGAGGCCATGCAGGCCGCCCGCACCAAACACGACGTGATCGTCCTGGGCTTCGAAGCCGCGGACCCGGCACGCTACGGGCGGCTGGTGATGCAGGGCGAACGGCTCGACCGGATCGTCGAATTCAAGGATGCAACGGATGAAGAGCGCCGCATAACCCTTTGCAACTCCGGCGTTATCTGCGCCGACCGAAAGGTTCTGTTCGAGCTACTGGAGCAGGTCGGCAACGACAATGCAGCCGGCGAATACTACCTGCCCGACATCGTGGGCCTGGCCAATGCAGCAGGCCTGTCCTCGGGCGCCGTCACCTGCGCCGAGGAGGAAACCCTGGGCGTGAATTCCCGCGCGGAACTCTCTGTCGCCGAAGCGCTTTTCCAGTCCCGCGCCCGCGCCGAGGCGCTGGAGATCGGGGTGACGCTGCAGGCGCCCGAGACCGTCTTCTTCGCCTATGACACCTTCGTCGGCGGCGACACGGTGATCGAACCCAACGTGGTCTTCGGCCCCGGCGTCACGGTCGAGAACGGCGCCCGCATCCGCGCCTTCTCCCACCTCGAAGGCTGCCACGTCAGCCGCGGCGGTGTCGTCGGCCCCTACGCCCGCCTGCGCCCCGGCGCGGAACTGGCCGAGGACGTGAAGATCGGCAACTTCGTCGAGGTGAAGGAGGCCCGGCTGGATCGCGGCGCCAAGGTCAACCACCTGACATATATCGGAGATGCGGACATCGGCGAGGAAACGAACATCGGCGCCGGCACCATCACCTGCAACTACGACGGCGTGATGAAGCACCGCACCCGCATCGGGGCGCGGGCCTTCATCGGGTCGAACACCATGCTTGTCGCCCCCGTCTCGGTGGGCGACGAGGCGATGACCGGCTCCGGGTCCGTCATCACCCAGGACGTGGAACCTGGCGCCCTGGCCATCGGCCGCGCCCGCCAGGTGACGAAACCAGGCCTGGCGCGAAAATTGTTCGAAATGTTGAAACTCAAGAAGGCCCGCGCGGCCAAGGGGGTGGAATAATGTGCGGAATCATCGGGTATCTGGGAAACCACGAAGCCGCTCCCTTCCTCGTCGAGGCGCTGAAGCGGCTGGAATATCGCGGCTATGACAGCGCCGGCATCGCCACGGTACAGGACGGCCACCTGGACCGCCGCCGCGCCGTGGGCAAGCTGGTGAACCTCTCGGACGAGCTGGTGCATGCGCCGCTGGCCGGCAAGTCGGGCATCGGCCACACCCGTTGGGCTACCCATGGCAGCCCGACCGCCGTCAACGCCCACCCCCACCGGGTCGGCAAGGTGGCCGTGGTTCACAACGGCATCATCGAGAACTTCCGCGAGCTGCGCGCAGAACTGGCCGAGGCAGGGCTGGTGCCGGAGACCGAGACGGACACCGAGACCGTCGCCATGCTGACCGCGCAATACGTGGCCGAGGGCCTGTCCCCGCAGGAGGCCGTGGCCCGCACCCTGCCGCGTCTCGAAGGGGCCTTCGCCCTGCTCTTCCTCTTTGACGGGGAAGACGACCTGATGATCGCCGCCCGCAAGGGTTCGCCGCTGGCCATCGGCCATGGCACGGGGGAAAACTACGTCGGCTCCGACGCGCTGGCGCTGGCCCCGCTGACCGACCGGATCACCTACCTGGAGGAAGGCGACTGGGCCGTCGTCACCCGCGAAAGCGTGACGATCTACGACGCTGCCGGACAGATCGCCAACCGCCCGGTGAAACAGGTCACCCTGGACAACGCCCGCGTCGACAAGGCCGGGCACCGCCACTTCATGGCCAAGGAAATCGCGGAACAGCCCCAGGTTCTGGGCGAGGCGCTGCGGTTCTACCTGGGCGAGGCGGGCGACAAGATCACCCTGCCCGACGACGGCATCGACTTCACCAAGCTGGAACGGCTGACCCTGGTCGCCTGCGGCACGGCCTACTACGCCTGCCTGACAGCCAAATACTGGTTCGAACAGATTGCCCGCATGCCGGTGGAGGTCGATGTGGCCTCGGAATTCCGCTATCGCGAACCGCCGGTCACGCCCGGCACAATGGCGCTGTTCGTCAGCCAGTCGGGGGAGACGGCGGACACGCTGGCCGCCCTGCGCTACTGCCGCGACAAGGCGGAGACCGTGGTCTCCGTGGTGAACGTCGCCGAAAGCTCCATCGCGCGGGAAAGCGATCTGGCGCTGCCGATCCTGGCGGGCACCGAAATCGGCGTGGCATCGACCAAGGCGTTTTCCTGCCAGCTGACCGTCCTGCTGCTGCTGGCGATCGAGGCCGGGCGTCAGCGCGGCACGTTGGACGCCGACCGTCTGGCGGATCTGCTGTCGGCGCTGCGCGGCCTGCCCTCGGTCATCGGGCGTGCCATCGACGACGGCGCCACCGCCGAGGCCTTGTCGCTGCAACTGGCGGAGGCGCAGGACGTGCTGTTTCTTGGCCGCGGCCTGATGTACCCGCTGGCGCTGGAAGGCGCGCTGAAGATGAAGGAAATCAGCTATATCCACGCCGAGGCCTATGCCAGCGGCGAGCTGAAGCACGGGCCGATCGCGCTGATCGACAAGCATGTCCCGGTGGTCGTCATGGCACCGCGCGACGCGCTGTTCGACAAGACCGTGTCGAACATGCAGGAGGTAATGGCGCGTGGCGGGCAGGTCCTGCTGATCTCCGACCACGCCGGGATCACCGCGGCGCAGGACGGCATCTGGCGCAGCATCGAGATGCCGCAGGTCGATCCGGTCCTGTCCCCCATCCTCTACGCCATCCCGGCGCAGCTGATCGCCTATCACACCGCCGTGGCCAAGGGCACCGACGTCGACCAGCCGCGCAACCTGGCGAAATCGGTGACGGTGGAATGACCGACACAGCCGAGACGACGGCGGCGCAGGGCCCGACGCTGGAGGCGGCGCTGGCCGCGCTGCAGGCCCAGGCGGATCCCGAACGGGCCGATGGCATGGCCGCCTATCACAAGGTGGATCGCCCCTACCTGGGCGTGCCCAACCCGGTGCTGAACGACCTGGCGCGCGACTGGCGCGCCGAGCTGACGCTAGAGGCGCGGATCGCCTTGGCGGCGGGCCTGTGGCACACGAACATCCACGAGGCGCGCGTGGTCGCGGCCAAGCTGCTGACCCAGGCGCGAATCCGGCCCGACGACGCCGCGGTCTGGTGGCTGATCTGTTCCTGGGTGCCGCAGTTCGACGCTTGGGCGATCGCCGATCACGTCTGCACGGCGGGCCAGCGGCGGATCATGGCCGATCTGACGCGGCTCGATGAGGTCGAGGCCTGGACGACCCACGATCACCTCTGGACGAAACGCGCGGCGCTGGTGATGACCCTGGGGCTGACCAAGGCCAACCACCCGAGTGCCGCCGAACGCGCCGCGCGCGAGCGGGTGCTGGGCTGGGCCGCAGGCTATGTCAGCGATCAGCGGTGGTTCATCCAGAAGGCCGTGGCCTGGTGGCTGCGCGACCTGTCGAAACACGACGCGTTGGCGGTCACCGCCTTCCTTCAGACCCATGGTGACGAGATGAGGCCCTTCGCGCGCAAGGAAGCCGGCAAGTACCTGGCAGACGCGGGTTAAGCACGCGAGCCGACATAACCGGCCCGAGGGTCGATCACCCGCCGAAGATCTCCACCTCGGCCAGCGCCGTCAGCGGCAGGCCGAGGCCCTGCATCGCCTGCAACGACAACCGCGCGCCGGACCCGGCGGCACCACCGGCCAGCGGTCGCAGTGTCACTGCCACCTCGCGCCCCGTGTCGGCCGCCCGCACCCGTCCGGGCTGCGGCGCGGACACCAGGGCGGTCTTGATCCACATCCCCTGCTCCGTGGCAGTGCCCAGAGAGGCGACCGAGGTGCCCAGAGAGCCTGTCACCGCGCCGGCGGGCGTCTCCGAGGCTTCCTCGCCGCCCTCTACATCGGCCTCGTCCTGCACCTCCGCAGAGAGCGGCGCGCCGTCTGTTTCAGGCGCCTCCATTTGCGGCGCATCGTCGCCGCGCATGAGGCCAAGGGGCTGGCAGGCGGCCAGAAACGGAATCAGCAGAAGGGGGCGCAATATGGTCATGACCCCGAACCTAGCCCATCCGCCGGGACTGGCAATCGGGGAAAGTCCTTGTCGGCGCCGCCTCGCGCCCCTACTTTCCCCCACATGGTTGAACCTCTTGTCGATCCCTTCCAACGGGCCATCCGCTACCTTCGCGTCTCGGTCACCGACCGCTGCGATTTCCGCTGTGTCTACTGCATGTCCGAGAACATGAAGTTCCTGCCCAAGAAGGAGCTTCTGACGCTGGAGGAGCTGGACCGCATGTGTTCGACCTTCGTGCATCTGGGCGTCGAAAAGCTTCGGATCACCGGGGGCGAGCCGCTGATGCGGCGCAATATCATGCATTTCTTCCGCGACATGTCCCGTCACCTGGACAGCGGCGCCTTGCAGGAACTGACGATCACCACCAACGGCAGCCAGCTGGAACGCTTCGCGGATGAGCTTTATGCCTGCGGCGTGCGGCGCATCAATGTCTCCATCGATACGCTGGACGAGGAAAAGTTCGCCCGCGTCACCCGCTGGGGCCGCCTGCCCCAGGTGATGCGCGGCCTGGATGCCGCTCAGAAGGCCGGGTTGAAGGTGAAGCTGAACGCGGTGGCCCTGAAGGGCTTCAACGAGGATGAGCTGTTCACCATGGCCGAGTTCTGTGCCGAGCGCGGCATGGACCTGACCTGGATCGAGGTGATGCCCATGGGGGACCTCGGCAACGAGGACCGCGTGGGCCAATACTGGTCGATGCGCGACCTGCGCGCCCAGCTGGAACAGCAGTACACCCTGACCGACCTGGCCGAGAGCACCGGCGGCCCCGCCCGTTACGCCCGGGTGGAGGAGACGGGCCAGAAGATCGGTTTCATCACGCCGCTCAGCCATAACTTCTGCGAGAGCTGCAACCGCGTGCGGATGACCTGCACCGGCGAGCTGTTCATGTGCCTGGGCCAGGAAGACATGCTGGACCTGCGCCCTGCCCTGCGCAACTTCCCCAATGACGACGGCCCGCTGGAGCAGGAGATCCGCCGCGCGATCTCGCTCAAGCCCGAGGGGCATGATTTCGACTATTCGCGCCGCCGCGCCGATGGTCAGGTCTCGCGCCACATGAGCCACACGGGCGGGTGATGACCCGGCCGTCGGGGATGACCCCCTTCTATCGTTTCTACTGTGGCGTGGCGACGGTGGCGGCGCCGCTGGCCTGGCGCCGCGTGCGCGCCAAGCTGACGGCCGAGGGCATCGCCCCCGCCCGCATCCGGGAACGTCAGGGCCACGCCACCCTGCCCCGGCCCGAGGGTCCGCTGTTCTGGTTCCATGCCGCCAGCGTCGGCGAAAGCGTTTCCGTCCTGGCACTGGTGGAGCGCATGCTGGCCGCCCGGCCCGGGGCGCAGGCCCTTGTGACCTCGGGCACCGGCGGCGCGGCCAAGGTGCTGGCCGATCGCCTGCCGGACCGGACACGGCACCAGTTCGCCCCCCTCGACACCGCCGCCGCCCTGCGCCGGTTTCTGCGCCATTGGCAGCCCGACGCGGGCATCTTCGTGGAAAGCGAACTGTGGCCGCAGATGATCGTGCGGGCGCGGGCCGCCGGGACCCGGCTGGCACTGGTCAATGCCCGCATGTCGAAGGGATCGTTGCGCAACTGGGGCCGGTTCGACGACACCTTCCGCTTTCTGCTGGATCAGTTCGACCTGGTGCGCACCCAGGACCGCGCCACGCTGGACGGGCTGCTGGCGCTTGGCGCCGATCCGGCCCGCGTGGCGCAGGGGCCGAACCTGAAGGCGATGATCGCGCCCCCGCCCGTGGATGCGGCAGAGCTGAAGCTTTTGCGCGCCGCCCTGCCCGGCCCCCTCTGGGCGGCCGCCGCCACCCATGCGGGCGAGGAGGAACAGGTGTTGGAGGCCCATATAGCCGCCCGCGCGCAGGTGCCGGGCCTGCGCCTGCTGCTGATCCCGCGCCATCCCGACCGCGCCGAGGACATCGCCAGACTGGTGCGCGACCGGGGCCTTGGCCTGGCGCAACGTTCCAAGGGCGAGGCCCCAGATGAGGCCGAGGTCTACCTGGCCGATACCTTCGGAGAAATGGGCCTGTGGTACTCCCTCGCCCCCCTCGCGTTTCTCGGCGGGTCGCTGTGCGATGCGGGCGGGCACACGCCCTATGAGCCCGCCTGTTTCGGCACGCCGGTCCTGCATGGCCCCCGCTACGCCAACTTCGCCGAGACCTACGCCGCTTTCGACGGTGCCGGGGCCGCGCTGGAAGTGCCCGATGCCCGGGCCCTCGGGACCCAGGTCGCGCGGCTGCTGACGGATGAGGCAGCCCTGACGGCCGCGAGCGCGGCAACCCGCGCCTTGTCGGCCGACCAGCGTGGCGGGCTGGACGCGGTGGCGCAGGAGTTGCTGGACAGCCTCGCGCCCCTTTCCGCCCCCGCGCCGCTGGTGTAATCGGGTCCGGCAACCGAAGGGGACCGGGATGAGCGAGCCAGACATCGCGCGCATCGACGTGATCGCACCGAATTTCAAGAAACGCATGTCGGGCGTCACCTCGACCGTCTATCGGCTGGTGCCCTTGCAGGCGCGCGAGATCGCCATCGCCTCCGCCGGCCCCGCCATCCCCGAGGGCGTGCCCGAGGTGTCGCTGCGATCGCTGGCCACCATGTCGCGCCGCGGCCCGTCCGGCCCGCGTGTCTGGCATGCCCGGCGCAACAACGAGATGCTGGCGGGCATCGCGCTCAAGCGTGTGCTGGGCAAGCGGCTGAAGCTGATGTTCACCTCCGCCGCGCAGCGCGACCACAAGGGGTTCACCAAGTGGCTGATCCGGCAGATGGACCGCGTGGTCGCAACCTCCGCCCGCTCGGCCTCCTTCCTGGAGGTGCCGGCGACGGTCATCCACCACGGCATCGACGCAGACCTGTTCCAGCCCGCCACCGACAAGGCCGCCCTGCGGGCCGAGCTGAACCTGCCGGTGGATCACAAGCTGGTCGGCTGTTTCGGTCGCATCCGGCCCCAAAAGGGCAATGACCTTTTCATCGACATGATGCTGAGCCTGCTGCCGGACCGTCCCGACGTGACGGCGGTGATGATGGGCGGCGTGACCGACCAGTTCCGCGAGTTCCACGAAGGGCTGAAGGCCAAGGTGGAAGCGGCCGGTTTGTCGGACCGCATCCTGTTCCTGCCCGAGGACCCGCATTGGGACATCTCGCGCTGGTTCAAGGCGCTGGACCTCTACATCGCGCCGCAACGCTGGGAGGGCTTCGGCCTGACGCCCATGGAGGCCATGGCCTGCGGCGTGCCCGTGGTCGCCACCCGCGCCGGTGCCTTCGAGGATTTCATCCCCGCAGGCCAGGCGGGCGCCATTGTCGACATCGAGGACCTGGACACGCTGACCGCCGAGACCGCCGCCCTTCTGGACGATGACACGCGGCGGGCCGAATGGGCCGCCAACGCCCGCACCCATGTGCTGGACAGCTGCCGCATCGAGCAGGAGGCCGCCGCCCTGATCGGCATTTACCGTGATCTTCTTGCCGAGGGCTGATACCGGCGTCAGGCTCTGCCCATGCCCCTGCTGACTGCCTTCCACCACGTCGCGATCATCGCCAGCGACTATGCCCGCTCAAAGGCCTTCTACACGGAAGTGCTGGGCCTGTCGGTCATTGCGGAAACTTACCGCGCCGAACGCGACAGCTGGAAGCTGGACCTCGCCCTGCCCGGCGGGGGGCAGATCGAGCTGTTCACCTTCCCCGACGCCCCGCCACGGCCCACGCGCCCCGAGGCGCAGGGGCTGCGGCACCTTTGTTTCGCCGTGTCGGACCTCGACGCGGCAGTGGCCGAGCTGGAGGCGAAAGGCGTCACGGTCGAACCGATCCGACTCGACGAGGGCACCGGCGCCCGCTTCACCTTCTTCGCCGATCCCGACGGGTTGCCACTGGAGCTTTACGAAACATGAAGACCCGCGCCACAGGGGCGCGGGTCCTGTCGCTGAACTGTTGACGGCGACGGCGCGCGGCCTCAGTCGGTCGGCATGACGAAGATCTCGCGCACGCTGGCGCGGCGTTCGGCCTCCAGCGCGAAAAGGACCGAAGCGGCGATATCTTCGGGCTTCAGCTTGTCGGGCTTGGCTTCGTCGAAGAAGGGCGTATCGACCATGCCCGGGGCCACGACGGTGACACGGGCGCCCCATTCGCGGAACTCCTCGGCCAGGTTGCCAGCATAGCCGTGCACGAACCACTTCGTCGCGGAATAGACCGAGCCCTTGATGTGCCGCCGCCCGGCGGCGGAGCCGGTCAGCACCAGGTCACCCTTGTTCTTCTGCAGGTAGGGCGCAATGGCCTTCGCCGTCCACAGCACGCCCATGACGTTCAGCGTCACCATCGACTGCCAGTCCTCCGGGTCGCCCTCCAGCGTGCCCGCCGCCGAGGCGCCGCGCCCGGCGTTGGCGAAAGCGGCCGTGACATCGCCGAAGTGGTCGGCCAGCTTGTCGACCGCCTTCTGCTGTTCCGCCAGCTGGCTGGCGTCACCCGGCAGGGCCAGGGCCTGGTCGCCCAACTCCTCGACCAGCGCCTGCAACTTGTCCTCGGACCGCGCGAAGAGGCCGACGTTCCAGCCCTTTTCGACCGCCAGCCGTGCCGTGGCCGCCCCGATGCCCGAGGATGCGCCGGTGATGAAAAGTGTCTTCTGTGCCATGAGGGATGCCTCCGATCTTGTTCAGATCCAGAAGGTGGGGCGGCGCAGACGCTCGGCAACCCGCGAGGAGGTCCGGCGCGTGCCCTGCCCTCACGTAAAACGGGCGCCCCGACGAGGGCACCCGTTCTCAATCCGTCCGGTTATCACGGTGAGGTATAACCCTCAGGCCGCCGGCATCCGCTTCTCGACGATCTCCGCCCACCAGGAACAGCCCGCCGGGATGGCGTCGTCGTTGAAGTTGTATTCGGGGTTGTGCACGTCGGCGCTGTCGCCGTTGCCGACCAGGATATAGGCGCCGGGACGTTCTTCCAGCATGTAGGCGAAATCCTCGCCCCCCAGGGTCATGTCCGCATGGGCACAGTCGCCGGAGACGGACCGCGCGACCTCGGCGGCGAACTCGGTCTGTTCCTCGGCGTTGACCATGGGCGGGTAGCCCGGGAACCACTGGATGTCGGCATGGGTGCCGAAGGCCGCCGCCGCCTGGCCCACCACGGCCTTGAACCGTTCCTCGGCCAGGGCCCGCATCTCGGGCGTCATGGTGCGGATCGTGCCGCGGATCACCACGTTCGAGGGGATCACGTTGAACGCCTTGGAAGAGCTTTCGATCGAGGTGACCGAGATCACCATCTGATGTACCGGGTCGGCGTTGCGGCTGACGATCGACTGGATCGCCCCCACCACGTGAGAGGCGGCGACGATCGGGTCCACGGTCTGATGCGGCTTGGCGGCATGGCCGCCATTGCCGATGATCTTCACCTCGAACTGGTCGGTGCCGGCGAAGAAGGGCCCCGAGCGGATGGCGAACTGGCCCACCGGGATCTTCGGCCAGTTGTGCATGCCATAGACCTCCTGGATGCCGAAGCGTTCCATCAGGCCATCGTCGCACATTTCCTTGCCACCGGCGCCGCCCTCTTCGGCGGGCTGGAAGATCACCACGACGGTGCCGTCGAAGTTGCGCGTCTCGGCCAGGTACTTGGCCGCGCCCAGAAGCATGGCGGTATGGCCGTCATGGCCGCAGGCATGCATGGCGCCGGGGGTCTTGGAGGCATAGTCCACCCCGGTTTCCTCGTGGATCGGCAGGGCGTCCATGTCGGCACGCAGGCCGATGACCTTGCCAGACCCGTTGGTCTTGCCCTTGATGACGCCCACAACGCCGGTGCGGCCGAGGCCGGTGGCGATCTCGTCGACGCCGAAGTCCTTCAGCTTCTCCGCGACGATGGCCGAGGTGCGGTGCGTTTCATACAGGATCTCGGGGTTTTCGTGCAGATCGCGGCGCCAGGCGGTGATTTCGTCCTGCAGCTCGGCCAGGCGGTTCTTGACGGGCATGGGTGTGGTCCTCGTGTCGGTTGGGGCGGTCAGCGGGGCAGCGGCAGACGGCGCTCGGCCATCTCCGCGATCCAGCTTATCCCGTAGGGGATGACCGCGTCGTTGAATTCATATTCCGGGTGATGCAGCCCGGCGCTGTCGCCGTTGCCCACCACCACGTAGGCGCCGGGCCGCAGGCGCAGCATCTCGGCGAAGTCGTCGGCGCCCATGACGGGCGGGAAATCGGTCGCGGCGGTGGAGACGGCGCGGCCGGCCTCCGCGGCGTGTTCGATGGAGGCGGCATCGTTGATCAGCACCGGCGGGCCCGGCAGGAAGGTGATCTCGGCCGTGACCCCGAAGGCGGCGGCGGTCTGGGTCGTCACCTCCTCGATCCGGCGGCGAACCTGTTTCTGCACCTCGTCGTCATGGACGCGGAAGGTGCCCTTCAGCTCCACCACCTCGGGAATGACGTTGTAGGTGTTGGTCTCCGTCCGGAAGCCGCAGATCGAGACGACGGCATTCTGCACCGGATCCACGTTGCGGCTGACGATGCTTTGCAGCGCGGTGACGACATGGGCAGCGGCCAGAGTGGTGTCGACGTTCAGGTTGGGCATGGCCGCATGGCCGCCCTTGCCGGTCAGCACCACGTCGAAGCGCGCGGGCGCGGCAAACTGCGGCCCCGGGCGCATGGAGAAATCGCCGACCTTCATCCCCGGCCAGTTGTGCATCCCGTAGACCTCATCCACGGCGAAGCGGTCCAGCAGGCCGTCTTCGATCATCGCCTTGGCGCCACCCCCTCCCTCTTCGGCGGGCTGGAAGATACAGACGACGGTGCCGGCAAAGTTGCGCGTCTCGGCCAGGTATTTCGCCGCCCCCAGCAACATGGAGGTATGGCCGTCGTGGCCGCAGGCGTGCATCTTGCCCGGGATGGTCGAGGCATGGGGCAGCCCCGTCGCCTCCAGGATCGGCAGGGCATCCATATCGGCGCGGAAACCGACGGTCGGCCCGGGCTGGCTGCCGCGGATCACGGCGACCACGCCGGTGCCACCGATCCCGGTGACCACCTCGTCCACGCCGAAGCCGCGCAGCTTTTCGGCCACGAATTGCGCCGTCTCGTGTTCCTCGAAGCGCAGTTCGGGGTGGGCGTGCAGGTGATGGCGCCAGCCGGTCACCTCCTTGGCCATTTCGGCAATGCGATTGCGTACCGGCATGATCAGACCTCTAGCTCTGCGATCAGGCGGCGCATGAAGGCATGGCCCCTGTCGAACTCTTCCAGCGTGATGAACTCGTCCGGCTGATGCGCCTGTTCGATGTTGCCCGGGCCGCAGACCACGGCAGAGATGCCGCGCGCCTGAAAATAGCCCGCCTCGGTGCCGTAGCTGACCACGTGGCTGCCGTTGTCGCCGGTCAGCTTGCGCGCCAGGGCGTCGGCCTGGCCGTCGATTTCGGGCGTCAGCCCCTTGGAGGAGAACATGCGCGTCACGGTGATCGAGGTTTCGGGCCGGATCGCCTGCATCGAGGCCTCGACGCGGCGCACCTCGGCCTCGTAGGCCTCGGCGTAGATCTCCGGGCTTTCGCTGGGAATGCAGCGGAAGGACATTACAAAGCGGCAGGTCTTGGCGGTGATATTATGGGCGGTGCCGCCCTCGATCATGCCGACATGGGCATTGGTCCAGGGCGGATCGAACATGGCGTCGGTGCCCGTGGCCTTCTTGGCGGCATTGGCGGCATTCACTTGGTTGCCCCAGTCGACCAGCTTCGCCGCCTCCATGATGGCTGAGACGCCGCGATAGGCGATGGAGCTGTGCACCTCGAAGCCGTTGACCAACGTATCGAAGGCCACGCCGGCCTTGTGCCCCGCGACCACCTTCATCTCCGTCGGCTCGCCGATGATGGCCACGGCGGGTTTCGGCACCTGCGGCAGGCAATCATCCAGAAGCGGCTCGGCGCCCAGTAGGCCGATTTCCTCATCATAGGTGAAGGCCAGGTGAAGCGGTTTGCTCAGCGTCTTCGAGCTGGCCTCGGCCAGGGCCCAGACGGCCATGGCGTCGAAGGTCTTCATGTCTGCGGTGCCGCGCCCGAAGAGCTTGTCCTCCCGTTCGGTCACCGTGAAGGGGTCGGAGGCCCACTCTTGCCCGTCGACCGGCACGACGTCCGTATGACCCGACAGGACCACGCCGCCCTCTTCGGCGGGACCAACGAAGGCCCAGAGGCCCGCCTTGGCTTCGCTTTCGTGATGATGGCGGATGCAGGTTGCGCCATGCTCTTCGAGGTAGCTCTGCACCCAGTCGATCAGCGGGATATTCGTGTCACGGCTGACCGTGGGGAAGGAGATCAGTTTCTCCTGGATCTCACGCGGAGATAGTCGGGACGTCATCGTCGGGTCTTTCCTGTCCCGCGCCACAACGGCGCGCGGTCATAACTGCGGGGCTGCCCGGGGCATCCCGGGCGCATCGTCACCAGATGGGCGGCCATATCAATACCCGCTGTCGGTGGTCAGGATGAAGTGGTCTTCGCCCACCTTCTCGTAGACTGAGGATTCGGCCTGATATTCCAGATCATGGATCGGCGAGGGGATCGGCTTGAAGTTCAGCTCGCGTTCCGACTTGCGCCTGGTCGGGTCGGCAATGGGCACGGCCTTCATCAGGGCCTTGGTGTAGGGGTGCTGCGGGTTCTCGAAGACGGCCTGGCGGCTGCCGATCTCGACGATGCGGCCCAGGTACATCACGCCGACGCGGTGGCTGACCCGTTCGACCACGGCCATGTCATGGGAGATGAAGAGGAAGGACAGGCCAAGTTCCGCCTGCAATTCCATCATCAGGTTCACCACCTGCGCCTGAACCGACACGTCCAGCGCCGAGACCGCCTCGTCCGCAACGATCAGTTTGGGGTTCAGCGCCAGCGCCCGCGCGATGGCGACCCGCTGGCGTTGCCCACCCGACAGCTCATGCGGATAGCGGCGCATGAAGTTGCGCGGCAGCTCGACCCGGTCGAACAGCATCTCGACCCGCTCCTGCATCTCCTTGCCCTTCAGCGTGCCGAAGTTCTTCATCGGCTCGGCCACCTGGTCGGACAGCTGCATCTGCGGGTTTAGCGAGGCGAAGGGATCCTGGAAGATCATCTGCATGTCGAGACGCGCCTTCCGCAGGTCACGGTCGTTCAGCGCCATGATGTCCTTGCCGTCCAGGTTGATCTCCCCCGACAGCGGCTCGACCAGGCGCAGGACCGAGCGGCCCGTCGTCGACTTGCCGCAGCCCGACTCGCCCACCAGGCTGAGGGTCTGGCCGCGCTTGATGTCGAAACTGACATCCTCGACCGCATGCACATTCGCCACGGTCTTGCGCAGCACGCCGCCCTTCACCGGGAAACGCGTGGTCAGGTTCTTCACCGACAGCAGCACCTCATCCTTGCCGGGGATCGGTTCGATCTTCTGGCCCTCGACACCGAACAGCTTCATCGGCTCCGGCAGCGGCTTGCCGGTCATCTCGCCCAGCTTGGGCACGGCCGCCAGCAGAGCCTTGGTGTAATCATGCTTGGGCGCGGCGAAGATTTCCTCCACCGGGCCTTCTTCCACCTTGTTGCCGCGGAACATGACGACAACGCGGTCGGCCATCTGGGCCACCACGGCCATGTCGTGGGTGATGAACATGACGGCGGTGCCGGTTTCACGCTTCAGCCGGTCCATCAGGGCCAGGATCTCGGCCTGGATGGTCACGTCCAGCGCGGTGGTGGGTTCGTCCGCGATCAGCAGGCGCGGTTCGCAGGCCAGGGCCATGGCGATGACGACCCGCTGACGCATGCCGCCCGACAGCTCGTGGGGGTACTGCTTGATCCGGCGCTCGGGCTCGGGGATTCGCACCTCGCGCAGCAGGTCGACGGCCTTCTTCATGGCCTCGCCCTTCTTCATGCCCTTGTGCAGCATCAGCCCCTCGGCCAGTTGGCGGCCCACGGTGAAGACCGGGTTCAGCGCCGTCATCGGCTCCTGGAAGATCATCCCGATCTCGTTGCCGCGGATGGTGCGCATCAACGACTGGTCCGCCGAGGCCAGGTCCAGCTCCTTTCCGTCCTTCCGGTCAAAAATTAGGCGCCCGCCGGCGATGGTCCCGCCGCCATATTCGATCAACCGCATCAGCGAGAGCGAGGAAACCGACTTCCCCGACCCGGATTCGCCCACGACGCAGACCGTCTCGCCGGGGTTGATCTGGAAGGAAACGTCCTTCACGCCAACCACCGGGCCGTCCTTGGTTTCGAAGGAAACACGCAGGTTTTCAATGCGGGCGATAGGGTTGGCGGAGCCGGGAGCGTCGAGCATATGGAGACCTGTTCGGAAAGAGTTGCCGGAACGCTACAGAGGCGGTCGCGCCATTGTCAAACGGCTCCGTACATTCCCCTCAGGTCACCCGCGCTCGGCCCGGATGACGCTCTGCGAAGGGTTGCAATTTGATCGAATCCGATTTTCGATACGGTATCCACGGGTGGGACCTGACGTCCGGCTGCCGAAAGGCGCGCCGGGCGTTCTCAATATCACCCGGGTCAACGATCGGGCCACAGAGGCCCGGCACTCAACTGGGAGATACCTATGAGTCTGAGATCTGTCCTGCTCGGAGCAGTGGCCCTGTCCGCTGTTGCCCCGGCAGCCTTCGCCGAGCGCGGCTCCGACGGCCACGTCAACATCATCTACTGGCAGGCCCCCTCGGTGCTGAACCCCTATATGTCGGGCGGCACCAAGGACATCGAATCCTCCTCGATGATCCTGGAGCCCCTGGGCCGCTTCGACGAGACGGGCGCCCTGGTGCCCTTCCTGGCGGAAGAGATCCCCACCGTGGAAAACGGCGGCGTCTCCGAGGACCTGACGACGATCACCTGGAAGCTGAAGGAAGGCCTGCTGTGGTCCGACGGCACGCCGATGACGTCGGAAGACGTGGTCTTCACCTATGAATACTGCACCGCCGAAGGCTTCGGCTGTGCCCAGGGCGCCAAGTTCGACAGCGTCTCCAGCGTCGAGGCACTGGACGATCTGACCGTGAAGGTCACCTTCTCCGCCCCGCAGCCGAACCCCTACCTGCCCTTCATGGGCGGCCAGTCCCCGATCGTGCAGAAGGCACAGTTCCAGGACTGTCTGGGCGATGCGGCATCGACCTGCACCGAGGCCAACTTCAACCCGATCGGCACCGGCCCCTTCGTGGTGGACGAGTTCAAGCCGAACGACGTGATCTCGATGTCGGCCAACCCGAACTATCGTGACCCGAACAAGCCCGCCTTTGCCACCGTGACCTTCAAGGGCGGCGGCGACGCGGCCTCCGCCGGCCGTGCCGTGCTGGAAACCGGCGAATTCGACTATGCCTGGAACCTGCAGCTGGCCCCCGAGGTCATCGCGGAAATGGAAAAAGGCGGCCAGGGCAAGACCGTCGTGGGCTTCGGCACCCTGGTGGAACGGATCGAGATGAACCTCACCGATCCCTCCTCCGACCTGCCGGCCGACGTGCGCGCCACCCGTGAGGCCCCGCATCCCTTCCTCAGCGACGTGCGCGTGCGCAAGGCGCTGTCGATGGCCATCGACCGCGAGATCCTGGTGGAAATCGGCTACGGCGAAGCCGGCCGTCCGACCTGTAACCTGGTCCCCGCGCCCGAGCTTTACGCCTCGCCCAACACCGACTGCATGACGCAGGACCTGGAAGGCGCCAAGGCGCTGCTGGACGAAGCCGGCTGGGTCGACACCAACGGCAACGGCATCCGCGACAAGGATGGCGTCGAGATGGAGATCCTCTTCCAGACCTCGACCAACGCCGTGCGCCAGAACTTCCAGGACGCCATCAAGGCCTGGTGGGAAATGATCGGCGCCTCCGTCGAGCTGCGCAACGTCTCGGGTTCGGTCTTCTTCGGCGGTGACGCGGGTTCGCCCGACACCTTCCAGAAGTTCTATGCGGACACCGAGATGTACGCCAACAACTTCGACGGCACCGATCCGCAGGCCTACCTGGCCCAGTACCGTTGCGACAACGAACCCCAGCCCGACAACCAGTGGCAGGGTGAGAACATCAACCGCTACTGCGACCCGGAATACGATGCCCTGCTCGACGAGCTGGCGCAGACCGGCGAGCTGGAGAAGCGCGGCGAGATCGCGATCAAGCTGAACGAGATGCTGACCAAGGAAAGCTACACCATCGTTCCGCTCGTCGACCGTGGCCGTGTCTCCGCCCATTCCAACACGCTCGGTGGCGTGGTCCTGAACACTTGGGACTCCGAGCTGTGGAACGTGGCCGACTGGTACCGCATCGAGGAATAAATCCTTCCCCGGGGATCCGGGCCTGCAGGCCCGGGTCTCCGACCCTCCCGCCTGATCTCGTCTGACAGCGCCAGCCAAGGACCCCCGGGCCGGGAGAGCCCGATTGCGGGGCCAGGGCCGGGACACGGACCGGATCAGCGCCACAGACGCCGGGACCCTTCATGCTGAATTTCACTCTAAGGCGGCTCCTGATCGCCGTGCCGACCCTGCTGGCCAGTGCCGTGGTCATCTTCGGCCTGCTGCAACTCGCCCCGGGCGACCCGATGGCAAACGTGCCGTTGACGGTCCCGCCGGAGGTCAAGCAGCGCATGCGCGAGGCCCTGGGCCTTGGCGAGCCGATCCACATCCAGTTCTGGAAATGGCTGGTCCAGTTCTTCTGGATCGAACCCCAGGTGCTGATCGACCATATCTTCGGCACCTCCCTGTCCGAGGGCAAGCTGCGCGTCATCTCCTGGCAGACCCGCTCGCCGGTGATGGACATCGTGGTGCAGCGCCTTCCGCAGACGCTCTGGGTCGTGGGCACCTCCTACGCCGTCGGCATCCTGATCGCCCTGCCAATCGGGATCTACTCGGCCTATCGCCAGTACTCGGTCTTCGACCAGGCCGGGACGTTCATCTCGATGGTGGGCTATTCCGTGCCCACCTTCTTCACCGGGGTGCTGCTGATCGTGATCTTCTCGGTCAACATGCCACGGGAGAGCTTCTTCTGGTTCCCCTCGATCTACGACACGACCCATGTGGTCGACAGCTGGTCCGCCTTCGGCTTCCAGGTGCGGCAGATGTTCCTGCCGGTGATGGTGCTGGCGCTGTATAACGCGGCACAGATCTCGCGCTTCATGCGGGCCTCGATGCTGGACAACCTGAACCAGGACTACGTTCGCACCGCCCGGGCCAAGGGCGCCGGCGAACGGGTCGTGGTCTTGGTGCACGTGTTGCGCAACTCGCTGATCCCCGTAGTGACAGTCATCGCGCTCGGCGTGCCGCAGGTCTTCGGCGGCGCCATCATCACCGAGCAGGTGTTCAAGGTGAACGGTCTGGGCCATCTGCTGATCGGCGCGATCGAGGCCAACGACCTGCCCATGGTGCAGACGCTGACATTCATCTTCGCCGTCCTGATCGTGCTCTTCAATCTCATCGCCGATGTCCTTTACGGCATCCTCGACCCGCGGATCCGCTATGACTGACCCCATCGACGAAACCGTCCCCGCAACCGGAGGCGCCACCGAAGCCGGCGGCGTCCTTGCCGGGCCGATGCCCACCACCCCGCCGCGCAGCCAGTGGTACGAGGTCTGGACCCAGTTCCGGCACCACAAGGGCGCCATGGCCGGTGGCATCGTCTTCCTGGTGATCCTGCTGGGCGTGGTCTTCGGCCCCTGGCTCTGGCCGCTGGACCCCGCCGCCATCGACTTCCGCGCCCGCAACGTCGGGCCCACCTGGGCGCATCCCTTCGGCACCGACCAGCTGGGCCGCGACATGCTGGCCCGGATGATCGAGGGCGGGCGCGTGTCGCTGTCGGTGGGCATCACCGCGATGCTGCTGGCGCTGGTGCTGGGCACGCTGATCGGCGTTCTGGCGGGCTATTTCCGCCGGCTGGACAACATCCTGATGCGGCTGACGGACCTCTTCCTGGCCCTGCCCCTGCTGCCGCTGCTGCTGGTCATGGTGCTGCTGTTCCGCGAACCGCTGGCCGCCGCCTTCGGCATCGAGACGGGGATCTTCATCCTGATGGTCTCGGCCATCGGCGTGACCTCCTGGATGCCCACGGCGCGGATCGTGCGCGGCGATGTACTGGCCCTGAAGGAACGGGAATTCGTACTGGCCGCCCAATCCATCGGCACCACCAACGCGATGATGATCATGCGGCACATCCTGCCCAACGTGATCTCGCCCATCGTCGTCTCGGCCACCCTGGGGATCGCCAACGCGATCATCACCGAGTCGGCGCTGTCCTTCCTCGGCCTGGGCTTCCCGCCAGACTTCCCCACCTGGGGCCGGCTGCTGTTCGACGCGGTGGACTACATGCAGCAGAACCCGGAACGTGTGGTCATGCCAGGTATCGCGATCTCGCTGACGGTGCTGTCGGTGAACTACCTGGGGGACGGCCTGCGCGACGCGCTGGACCCCCGCATCCGCGGCCGCTGAGGCCTCCGCTGTCGGCAAGAGCAAACGCCCGGACCGCAAGGTCCGGGCGTTTCTCGTTCCGGCAGGGCGATGACGCGCCTAGCTGCCCTTCATCTTCGTTGGCCGCTTGGCGATCGTGCCCTGGGCCGCCGCCACGATCTTCTCCTCGCCATCGGTCACCGCGAAGATGTCACAGCGGCACACGGCCTGCGTCGCCCCGTGGGACATCACCTGCCCCCGCGCCACCAGCCGCTCGCCCACGCCCGGACGCAGGAAGTTGATCTTCCATTCCAGCGTCAGCACGTCCTGCAGGACCGAGCCGCCCGCGAAGGTCAGCGCCATGTCCGCCAGGGTCGAGGTCACGCCCCCATGGACGAAACCGTTGTGCTGCTTGTGGCGCTCCTCGATCTCCAGGGTCAGCTCACAAAAGCCCATCTCGAACCGCGCGATCTCGACGCCGACCTCCTTCGAAAAGGGCTGCGCGTCCAGGATCGCCTGGCCAAAGGGTATCAGATCCATCTTCTGTCCTCCCGATCTCTCCTCGCGCCCAGTCTGCCCGCCGCGCGCCTCCGGTCCAGCCCGACGCTGCGTCGTAGCGCCTGCCTGATAGCACGCGCCGCTACATACCCCCCGGGGCAGATCGGGAACCGGGTCCCTCGCCCATGTCTTCACTTTGTCAAAAATACTCCGGGGGCTGAGCAGCGTGCCGGAAATCGTCCAGTGGACGATTTCAGCGGCGAGGGGGCGGAGCCCCGGAAGAGCCGCAGGCTCAAGAGGGGCAGAGCCCCCTCCCCCCTTGCCCGAACGAAAAAGGGCGACGCCAGCGCGCCGCCCCTTCCCTTTGCCTGTGTCCGGCAGATCAGTCGATCTTCGCCAGAAGATCCCCGATCGAGGACTTCGCATCACCGTAGTACATGCGGGTGTTGTCCTTGTAGAACAGCGGGTTCTCGATCCCCGAGTAGCCCGTGCCCTGGCCACGTTTCGATACGAAGACCTGCTTCGCCTTCCACACTTCCAGCACCGGCATGCCGGCGATCGGGCTGTTGGGATCTTCCTGCGCGGCCGGGTTCACGATGTCGTTCGAGCCGATGACGATGACCACATCCGTGTCGGGGAAGTCGTCATTGATCTCGTCCATCTCCAGCACGATGTCGTAGGGCACCTTGGCCTCGGCCAGCAGCACGTTCATGTGCCCCGGCAGACGGCCCGCCACGGGGTGGATGGCGAAACGCACCTCCTTGCCCTTGGCGCGCAGCTTGCGGGTCAATTCGGCCACGTTCTGCTGTGCCTGCGCCACCGCCATGCCGTAGCCCGGCACGATGATGATGCTGTCGGCCTCGTCCAGGGCCTGGGCCACGCCGTCCACGTCGATGGGCTTCTGTTCGCCCTCGACCTCCATCGCCGGGCCCGCGGTGCCGCCGAAGCCGCCCAGAATCACCGAGATGAACGAACGGTTCATCGCCTTGCACATGATGTAGCTGAGGATCGCACCGGAGGAGCCGACGAGCGCGCCCACCACGATCAGCAGGTCGTTCGACAGCGAGAAGCCGATGGCCGCCGCCGCCCAGCCCGAGTAGCTGTTGAGCATCGAGACGACCACGGGCATGTCGGCGCCGCCGATGCCCATGATCAGGTGATAGCCGATGAAGAGCGCGGCGATGGTCATCAGGATCAGCGGGAAGGTCCCGCCGGTCGACATGTACCACACCAGGCAAAGCACCGAGATCACCGCAGCCGCGATGTTCAGGGCGTGGCCGCCGGGCAGTTTCTCTGCCTTCGACGACACCTTCCCAGCCAGCTTGCCGTAGGCGATGACCGAGCCGGTGAAGGTCACGGCACCGATGAAGACGCCCAGGAACAGCTCGACCGACAGGATGCCCAGTTCGACCGGGGACTTGTGCGCCACCAGGTCACCGAAGACGCCCGAAGGCTCCGCACCGCCGGCGATCCGCGCCATGGTGATATGGGCGTTGTAACCCACGAAGACCGCCGCCAGGCCGACGAGCGAATGCATCGCCGCCACCAGCTGCGGCATTTCGGTCATCTCGACCTTCTTGGCCACGTACCAGCCGATGATGCCGCCGCCGGCGATCAGGATCGCCGAGAGCAGCCACAGGCCGGAACCCGGGCCGATCAGCGTGGCGACAACCGCCAGCGCCATGCCGGCGATGCCATACCAAACGGCGCGTTTCGCGCTTTCCTGCCCCGAGAGGCCGCCCAGCGACAGGATGAAGAGAACAGCCGCGACCACATAGGCCGCCGTCGTAAATCCGAAGTCCATGTTTCTGTTCTCCTTAGGATTTCTGGAACATGGCGAGCATGCGCCGCGTCACGAGGAAACCGCCGAAGATGTTGATCCCGGCCATGAAGACCGACAGCGCGGCCAGCAGGATCACCAACCAGGAGCCGGAGCCGATCTGCATCAGCGCGCCCAGGATGATGATCGAGGAGATGGCGTTGGTCACGGCCATCAGCGGCGTGTGCAGCGAATGCGCGACGCCCCAGATCACCTGGAAGCCGACGAAGACCGACAGCACGAAGACGATGAAGTGCTGCATGAAGCTGGACGGGGCGATCAGGCCGACGCCGAGGATCAGCACGGCCATGACGGCCAGCAGGGTTACCTGGGTCTTGGTCTGCTTCTTGAAGGCGGCCACTTCCTGCGCGCGCTTCTCTTCCGGGGTCAGTTCAGGCGCCTTGGGCTTCGGCTTCTGCGCGGCGATGGCCTGCACCTTCAGCGGCGGCGGCGGGAAGGTGATCTCGTGATCATGGGTGACGGTGGCCGAGCGGATCACGTCATCTTCCATGTCGTGGTTGATCACGCCGTCCTTCTCGGGCGTCAGGTCCGTCATCAGGTGACGGATGTTGGTGGCGTAGAGCGAGGAGCTCTGCGTTGCCATGCGCGAGGGGAAGTCGGTGTAGCCGACGATCGTGACTCCGTTGTCGGTCACGACCTTCTCGTCGGCCACGGTGCCCTCGGCGTTACCGCCCTTCTCGGCGGCCAGGTCGACGATGACCGATCCCGGCTTCATCGACTTGATCATGTCCTCAAGCCACAGCTTTGGCGCCTCGCGGTTGGGGATCAGCGCCGTGGTGATGACGATGTCGATGTCCGGCGCGATCTCGCGGAACTTGGCCAGTTGCGCCTCGCGGAACTCGGGGCTGGAGACGGAGGCATAGCCGCCGGTGGCGGCGCCATCCTGCTGTTCTTCCTCGAAGTCCAGGTAGACGAATTCGGCGCCCATGCTTTCAACCTGTTCGGCCACTTCGGGGCGCACGTCGAAGGCATAGGTGATGGCGCCCAGCGAGGTCGAGGTGCCGATGGCGGCAAGACCCGCCACGCCTGCACCGATGACCAGCACCTTCGCCGGGGGCACCTTGCCCGCCGCGGTGATCTGGCCGGTGAAGAAGCGGCCGAAGTTGTTGCCCGCCTCGATCACGGCGCGGTAGCCCGCGATGTTGGCCATGGACGACAGCGCGTCCATCTTCTGGGCGCGCGAGATGCGCGGCACCATTTCCATGGCGATGGCCGTGGTGCCCTGCGCCTTGATGTCTTCCAGCAGCTCGGCGTTGCCGCCCGGGTTCAGGAAGGAGATCAGGGTCTGACCTTCCCGCAGCAGCTTCACCTCTTCCTCGGAGGGCTGGCGCACCTTGGCCACCACATCCGCCTGGGCGTAGAGCGCACCGGCATCGTCGACGACGGTCACCCCGGCCTCTTCATAGGCGGCATCCAGGAAGCCGGCTCGGGTGCCGGCTCCGCTTTCGATCAGGCACTCGTGGCCCAGCTTCTGCAGTTGCAGCGCCGAGTCCGGTGTCATCGCGACACGTGCCTCTCCCTCGAACACTTCCTTTGGCGTTCCGATCTTCACCTGTGTCGTCCCCCTTCTGGTCCAACGTATTGTCGCAGGGTCCGGAACTTTCCGGCCTGCTCGGTCTTTTGGCGCGCAAGATTGTTGCGCGCAGGCTGGTCCGGGTTTGCCCGGAATGCCTCGCCCTGTCAAACACAAGCATATGTCGCGCTGTCGTGATTTCCAGCCCGAAGTCCTTGTGATCTAAGCTTTGGTACATTGAATGCGCCCGTTTGACGACAGTCGCGCCGCCGCGGCATGGCAGGCATGTGCCGGCGCCGCGCGAATGGCCGAT
Source organism: Pseudooceanicola marinus (assembly GCF_020177265.1). Classification (GTDB taxonomy): domain Bacteria; phylum Pseudomonadota; class Alphaproteobacteria; order Rhodobacterales; family Rhodobacteraceae; genus Pseudooceanicola; species Pseudooceanicola marinus_A. Next base: position 318,243 of record NZ_JAIVMC010000003.1, on the reverse strand, counting down.
TTCTCCGCCCCCTTGATCCGCCCCTTGCCTTCATCCTAGGCTTTCTTTCGATATGCGGAACATTTTTCCGCAAATGGGAGGAGAGACATGGACCTGAATGGCAAACACGCCCTCGTCACCGGCGGGGGCACGGGCATCGGCCTGGCCATCGCCCGCGCCCTGGCGGACCACGGCGCGCAGGTGACGATCACCGGGCGCCGGATGGAGGTGCTGGAGGAGGTCGCAGGCCCCGGCCTGCACCCGGCGGTGATGGATGTGACGGATGAGGCGGCGATCCGCGATGTCACCGCCGCCGCGGTCGAGGCGCGCGGCCCGGTGCAGATCTGCGTCGCCAATGCCGGCATCGCCGAGGGTCGCAAGTTGCACAAGACCAGCTCTGACTTCTGGCGCAAGATCATGGCGACCAACCTGGACGGCTGTTTCTACACCGTGCGCGAAAGCCTGCAGTCGATGCTGACCACCGACTGGGGCCGGGTGATCGCCGTATCGTCGATCGCCGGGCTGCGCGGTTCCGCCGGCGCTGGCGCCTATGCCGCCTCGAAACACGGGGTGATCGGCATGATGCGCAGCTTCGCTGAGGATTTCCTGGGCCAGCCCTACACCTTCAACTCGATCTGCCCCGGCTACGTGGACACCCCCATCGTCAGCCGCAACACCGATGCGATCTCGGCCCGCGCGGGCGTCAGCGAGGCGGAGGCGCGCGACATGATGGTGAAGCTGAACCGCCACAAGCGGCTGATCGCACCCGAGGAGGTGGCCGCGGCCGCCCTGTGGCTGTGCAATCCGCTGTGTGAAAGCGTCAACGGCACCGAGGTCCCCCTGGCCGGGGGGCAGGTCTGACCGGGCGCTTCCTGCCTTCGGAACGACAAAAGGGCTCCGGTCGGAGCCCTTTTTCACATCCAGCGCCGCGAGGGCCGCTCAGGCGCTGCGCAGCACCGGCCAGGCCTGCCGCCCATGCGCCCAGGCCCGCGCCGCCTCGCCCAGCCCGTCGAACAGCGGGCGCGACACGGGATCGTTGGCGGCGTTGTATTCCGGGTGCCACTGCACGGCCAGGGTATAGCCCGAGGCGCCATCGACATAAGCGGCCTCCGGCGTGCCGTCGGGGGCATGGCCGTCGATGACGAAGCGTTTGCCGGGCGCCACCACGCCCTGCCCGTGCAGGGTGTTGGTCATCACCTCCTGCGCGCCCATGATCCGGTGGAAGACCCCGCCCTCGGTGAAGGTCACCTTGTGGCGCAGGGCGAATTTCTCCTCCAGCGTGCCGTCGGGGGGCATGCGGTGGTTCATCCGGCCCGGCAGGTCGCGGATCTCCGGGTGCAGGGTAGATCCCATGGCCACCGCCACCTCCTGAAAGCCGCGGCAGATGCCGAGGAAGGGCTGGCCGCGCTCGACGCAGGCCCGCACCAGCGGCAGGGTGATGGAATCCCGCGCTCGGTCAAAGGCCCCATGGGCCTCGGTTTCCTCTTCGCCGTATTCATTGGGGTGCACGTTGGGCCGCCCGCCGGTCAGGACGAAGCCGTCGTAGGTTTCCAGCAGTTCGTCGACCGAAACATAGCGGGGATCGGCGGGGATCAGCGCCGGCTGGGCCTTGCAGACCTCGGCCACAGCCTCGCAATTCATCACGCCCCCCGCATGGGTGCGATAGCTGCCGTCAATGACGTGCAGGTTGGTGATGATGCCGATCAGCGGTCGTGTCATGTCCGGGCCCCTTGTTATGCTCCGTAATCTAGTCGCTCAGAGGCATGAATTAAACGGAAATCGCTGTGCAGGCACGCACCGCCGCCTGTGATTGCTTCGGAACCCGGCAGAAATGCAGAAAGCCCGCCGCGGGTATCCTCCCCGGCGGGCCTGGCTTGCTTGGCGGGTGCCACTGCACCGCGCAGGACGAGGTCAGCTCAGGGCTGACCTTCCACCGCGGCTTCGGGCGCGGCCTCCTCGTCCGAACGTTCAAAGGCCGTCGTGACGATCGCCAGGATCATCAACAGCCCGAAGATCACGGCGAGCAGAATGCCCCAGATCGGCGCCTTGTGCTTGCGGCTTTCGGTCTCGACGTTGGTATCAGGTGCGGTCATTTACTCCTCCTGGTTACTCTTGGGTCAACGCGGTGCCCTCGCGCCTTGTTCCGGGCGCGCCCCTTGCAATCCCCGCGCTGCGGCGCAACATCGAGCGTAAAGTGATGCGAAAGGACCCCCGATGAAGGACGCCGCCGCCGAAACCTCCCACGACACCGTCTACCTGGCCGACTACGCCCCCTTCGGCTGGACGGTGGAGGAGGTGCACCTGACCTTCCGCCTCTCCCCCGACGCGACCCGCGTCACCTCTCGCATCCGCTTCGCGCCCAACCCGGACGGCAGCCAGGATCGGTTCTTCCTGCATGGCGAACAGCTCAAGCTGATCGAGGCGAAGATCGACGGCTCCAAGGTCTCGCCCGATGTCACGCCCCAGGGCCTGACCTGTGACGTCCCCGACGCGCCCTTCACCTGGGAAGCGGAGGTGGAGATCGCCCCGGCGCAGAACTTCGCCCTGGAAGGCCTGTATATGTCGAACGGCATGTATTGCACCCAGTGCGAGGCCGAGGGATTTCGCAAGATCACCTACTACCCCGACCGGCCCGACGTCATGTCCACCTTCACCGTCCGCATCGAGGGCGACGAAAAGGTGAAGCTGTCCAACGGCAACCCCGTGGACAGCGGTGCGGGCTTCGCCGAATGGCATGACCCCTGGCCCAAGCCCGCCTATCTATTCGCCCTGGTCGCGGGCGAGCTGGTCAACCACCCCGACAGTTTCACCACCCGTTCCGGCAAGCAGGTCGAACTGAACATCTGGGTCCGTCCGGGGGATGAGGGCAAATGCGCCTTCGGGATGGAGGCGCTGAAGAAGTCGATGAAGTGGGACGAGGATGTCTATGGCCGGGCATACGACCTCGACATCTTCAACATCGTGGCCGTGGACGATTTCAACATGGGGGCGATGGAAAACAAGGGGTTGAACATCTTCAACTCCTCCTGCGTGCTGGCCTCGCCCGAGACCTCGACCGATGCCAATTTCGAGCGCATCGAGGCGATCATCGCGCATGAGTACTTCCACAACTGGACCGGCAACCGCATCACCTGTCGCGACTGGTTCCAGCTGTGCCTGAAGGAAGGGCTGACCGTCTTCCGCGACGCCCAGTTCACCGCCGACATGCGCAGCGAGCCGGTGAAGCGGATCGGCGACGTGATCGACCTGCGCGCCCGCCAGTTCCGCGAGGACAACGGCCCCCTGGCCCACCCCGTCCGCCCCGAGAGCTTCCAGGAGATCAACAACTTCTACACCGCTACCGTCTACGAAAAGGGCGCCGAGGTGATCGGCATGCTCAAACGGCTGGTTGGCGACGACGAGTATTACAAGGCGCTGGATCTCTACTTTGCCCGCCACGATGGCCAGGCCTGCACCATCGAGGACTGGCTGGCCGTCTTCGAGGAGGCCACGGGCCGCGACCTGTCCCAGTTCAAGCGCTGGTATTCCCAGGCCGGCACGCCGCGCCTGCATGTCACCGAGACCTGGGAGGACGGCACCTTCACCCTGCATTTCCGCCAGGAAACGCCCCCCACCCCCGGCCAGCCCGAGAAGCAGCCACAGGTCCTGCCGATCGAGGTCGGCCTGATCGGCCCGAACGGGGACGAGGTGGTGGAAACGACCCTTCTGGAAATGACCGAGGCCGAGCAGAGCTTTGCCTTCACCGGCCTGGGCGCCCGCCCCGTGCCGTCGATCCTGCGTGGCTTCTCCGCCCCGGTGATCCTGCAGCGCGAGACCGACAACGCCGAACGCGCCTTCCTGATGGCCCATGACACCGATCCCTACAATCGCTGGGAAGCGGGCCGTGGCCTGGCGAAACAGGCCCTGATGCGGATGATCGCAGATGGTGCCGCCCCGGATGAGGCCTACCTGGGGGCCCTGCACACGCTCTTGTCGGACGAAACCCTGGACCCGGCGTTCCGGGCGCTGGCCATGGCCCTGCCGTCGGAGGACGACCTGGCCCAGACCCTGCACGAAAGCGGCATGACCCCCGACCCGCAGCGCATCTGGGAAAAGCGCGAAGAAATGCGCGACGCCATGGCCCGCTGGATGCCCGATCTGCTGGAGAAGCTGTTCCATGCCCACCAGGTGCCAGGCACCTATCAGCCCGACGCCGGCCCTGCCGCCTCCCGCGCGCTGGCCAATGCCGCGCTGTCGCTGCTGACCCGCCTCGACGGCGGCGAAAAGGCCCGGGCACAATATGCGGCGGCCGACAACATGACCCAGCAGTTGGCCGCGCTGTCCTGCCTGCTCTCCATCGGCGCGGCGGAGGGCGAACTGGCCGCCTTCTACGAACAGTGGCAGGCGGATCGGCTGGTGATCGACAAGTGGTTCTCGCTTCAGGTGGCCTATGCCAAGCCGGCGGAGACAGCCGCGACCGCCGCCGCGCTGGTGGAGCACCCCGATTTCGACATGAAGAACCCCAACCGCTTCCGCGCGGTCTTCGGGGCCCTGTCGATGAGCCCCGCGGGCTTCCACCATGCCTCCGGCGCGGGCTATGAGCTTCTGGCCGACTGGCTGCTGAAGCTTGATCCGCTGAACCCGCAGACCACCGCGCGCATGTGCGCCGCCTTCCAGACCTGGCGCCGTTTCGATGCCGACCGGCAGGCCATGATGAAAGCCCAGCTGGAGCGGATCGGCGCGCAGCAGGGTCTTTCCCGCGACACCTCGGAAATGGTCAGCCGCATCCTAGGCGGCTGACAGCCCCCTGATCGCAAAGTAAAACCTCCCGGCGCGCACCAGCGCCGGGAAACAAGCCCCCATGCTTCCTCTCAAATGTTAACGATCTGGCGACGGTTTAACGCCATATCTCCGCCTGGGCGCCACGTTTCGGCCCAAATGCCCCGACAAAACGACGGGACGACCAAAGTGGAGATACCCATGCGCGGCCTGCCAGACCTTTCCAGCCTTCGCAGCCTTTTCGGCGGTGAGACCCCGTCGCCCGAAGCGATGCCGCAGGGCGCGCTGATGTCGGAAGGCGTGACGCCGGAGGGCGGCCGCCAGATCCGCATCCGCAGCGCCGCCGAGGCCCGGGCCGAGGCCCCCGCCTCGACCGAGGTGCGCCGGCTGCTGCCGATCCGTCACGCGACACGGGAGCAATCCGCCTTCCGCGCCTATTTCGACAAGGGCCGCACCCTGGCGCGCCAGGACCGCTGGGACCTGCTGTCGCGGATGATCCGCGAAACCGACCGTCTGCGCGAGACCTCCCCCGCGGGGGTGCGCATGTCCGATGTACTGGCCGCCGGGGCGCGTTCCGACATGGTCAGCGCCGCGCGCAAGGCGATCCACCGGGGCGCCCAGCCCTGCGATGCCTCGCTGGCGGACCTCGACGACCTGGCCTCCGGCGGCGACTGGCCGCTGGCCGCCACCGTCGCCCGCCTGCACATGGACCTGGCCTGGCTCTATCACGGGGACCTGCCACCCGTGTCGCGCCCTGCCCGTCCCTCGATCTCCTTCGAGGCGCATATGGCCCGCGCCGCCCGGCTGCTCGACGGCTACAGCCCGATTGAGGAAGACAGCCCGATGCTGGCCGAGGCGCGGATCGGCCTGCTGGCCGGGGACGTGGAGGCCCGCGCCCGGATGCGCGATGACTTCGAGGACCTGATCGACCTGGACCCGGCCAACCCCGGTCCGCTCCGCGCGTTCGGCCTCTACCTGACACCCGACTGGTACGGCACCGATGCCGCCGCCATCGACACCGCCGCCAGTGCCACCGCCGACCGTCTGGCCGACATCTGGGGCGACGGGGCCTATGCCTGGATCTGGCTCGACGCCCTGTCCACCGATGCCGAGACGGCGGCGGCCTGCGACGCCACGCGCCTGCGCCGGGGCCTTTTCGACATCCTCGACCGGGTGGAGAAACAGGAGGTGGCGAACCTTCTGGCCGGCTTCTGCGCCCTGGCCATGGCCCCGGGCCGCGCACCTGCGGGCCTCAGCGAGGCCGCGCGCAGCAGCCGCACCGTTCTCTACAGCGCCGCCGACGCGATCATCGAGCACCACATGACCGAGATCCGGCCCGAGCTGTGGCTGCGCGGCGCCCGACCGGCCCTGGCTCTTCCCGAGCAACCGATGTCGCCGGCCGACCTCGCCGCCGATGCCGCCCAGATCGCCGCCATCGTCAAGGCGCGCCGCTCGGGGGCGCGTCATCACTAGGCAGACCGCCGACGCCTCTTGCTCCCCTTCCCGCCCTGTCCTAGAACCCGATCCGAGCCAATCCCGGAAAGGACGGAGCATGCTGGACCTCACCTACGAGACCCCGAAGCCCAAAGTCATCGCGGGCGCGAAACATGATTGGGAACTGGTCATCGGGATGGAAGTCCATGCCCAGGTGTCCTCAAAGGCCAAGCTGTTCTCTGGCGGCTCCACCCAGTTCGGGGCCGAGCCCAATTCCAACGTCGCCTTCGTCGACGCCGCGATGCCCGGCATGCTGCCCGTCATCAACGAGTTCTGCGTCGAGCAGGCGGTACGCACCGGGCTGGGCCTGAAGGCGGAAATCAACCTGCGCTCGGCCTTCGACCGCAAGAACTACTTCTACCCCGACCTGCCGCAGGGCTACCAGATTTCGCAGCTCTATCACCCCATCGTGGGCGAGGGCGAGATCCTGGTGGACATGGGCCCGGGCGTCGCGCGCCTGGTGCGGGTCGAGCGGATCCACCTGGAACAGGACGCGGGCAAGTCGATCCACGACATGGATCCGAACATGTCCTTCGTCGACCTGAACCGCACGGGCGTGGCGCTGATGGAAATCGTCAGCCGCCCCGACATCCGCGGCCCCGAAGAGGCCGCCGCCTATGTCACCAAGCTGCGCCAGATCCTGCGTTACCTGGGCACCTGCGACGGCAACATGCAGAACGGCAACATGCGCGCCGACGTCAACGTCTCGGTCTGCCGTCCCGGCCAGTACGAGAAGTACATGGAAACCCAGGACTTCAGCCACCTTGGCACCCGCTGCGAGCTCAAGAACATGAACTCCATGCGGTTCATCCAGCAGGCCATCGATTTCGAGGCGCGGCGCCAGATCCAGATTCTGGAATCGGGCGGCGAAGTGGTGCAGGAAACCCGCCTCTACGATCCCGACAAGGGCGAGACGCGGTCGATGCGCTCGAAGGAAGAGGCGCATGACTACCGCTACTTCCCCGATCCCGACCTGCTGCCGCTGGAGATCGAACAGGCCTGGGTCGACGACATCGCCGCCTCCCTGCCCGAGCTGCCGGATGAGAAGAAGGCCCGCTTCGTCAAGGACTTCGGCCTGTCGGAATACGACGCCTCCGTCCTGACCGCCGAGGTCATCAACTCCGCCTTCTTCGAAGAGGTCGTGGCGAAATGCGACGACGGCAAGCTGGCGGCGAACTGGGTCATCAACGAGCTTTTCGGCCGCCTGAAGAAGGACGACCTGGGCATCGGCGACAGCCCCGTTTCGCCCGACCAGCTGGCTGAGATCATCACCCTGATCAAGAAAGGCGACATCTCCGGCAAGATCGCCAAGGACGTCTTCGAGATCACCTTTACCGAAGGCGGCAGCCCGGCGCAGATCGTCGAGGACAAGGGCCTGAAGCAGGTCACCGACACCGGCGCCATCGAAACGGCGGTGGACGAGGTGATCGCGGCCAATCCGCAGCAGGTCGAGAAGGCCCATCAGAACCCCAAGCTGGCGGGCTGGTTCGTGGGCCAGGTGATGAAGGCCACGGGCGGCAAGGCCAACCCCAAGGCCGTCAACGAGATCGTCGCGGCCAAGCTGGGGCTGTAAGGCCGAGGCCCGCAGCAACGGGATTGAGAAAGCAGGAGGGCGGGGTCTGACCCCGCCCTTTTCGCGTCTGGCATGACGAGCGGTTCGGCTGCGCCGAAACCATGCGTTCCATGCACCTGCGGCCCCCACGGGCCGGACCCGCTTGCCCTCCCCCGCGCCTCTGTTACCTTCGCCGCAACGCAACAACGGAGGCCCCATGCCCTATCTCAGTGATCTGATGACCATCAAACCCGAATGGATCGACTACAACGGCCATCTCAACATGGCCTATTACGGCGTCTTCTTCGATGTCGGCGGCGACCCCTTCACGGAAGAGATGGGCATGGGGCAAAGCTACCTGGCCGAGACCGGCTGCACGACCTATGCGGCCGAGTTCAAGACGCGCTACCTGCAGGAGGTCCATGCGGATGCCAAGCTGCGGGTCAGCCTGCGGCTGGTGGATGTGGGGCCGAAGTCCTTCCACTACATCCAGGAGCTGATCCACGAGGACGGCTGGGTGGCGGCCACCGGCGAAGGGATTACCCTGCACGTCGACCAGTCCGGGCCGAAAGTCGCCCCCTTCCCCGAGGCGGTGAAGGCCAAGCTTGACGCGGCCCTGGCGGAGCACCAGAAGGAGCCGGTGCCGGACTGGGTCGGCAAGCCGATGGGATTGCGGAAATGAACTGGGAATACCGGGTGATACCTGCCCCCGTGAAGGGGCGCCGCGCGCGCGGCGTGAAAGGCGCGGAAGCGCAGTTCGCGCTGGCCGTGGAGACCGTCATCAACGAGATGGCCGCCCGGGGCTGGGACTACTGCCGCGCCGAGATGCTGCCGCAGGAAGAGCGGCGCAGCCGGGTCACCTATCGCAACCTGCTGGTCTTCCGCCGCGAGGCGGGTCTGGCCTCTCCCGAGGGCCGCGAAGAGCTGTCCCTGCCTGAGCCGGTCGCGGAGCGTCCCGGTCTTGGCGGGCGGCTGCGGTCAGGTTTGGGGCGCCTTCTGGACGGGGTGCTGGCGCGGCCGGGCAAGCGGCAGGAACCTGTCGTGGCCAAGGGCGAGGCGCCGCTGTTCCAGCATGAGGAAATGCGCCGCCCGTCGCGGCCGCTGACCGCCACGCCCGAGGACGATGAAAGCCGCGCCCCCAAGGCGCCGGTGGCCGATCCGCGCTCGCAGGACTGACCGCCGGTCCGAAACCGCAGGGAGCGGAGAGCCAGCCTGACCGTTGTGCGATCCCTCTTGCGCGGCGCGCCTCAGCTGTGAAAGGCCTCGGTGCTATCACCGGGGTCGAGCAAATGCAGCTGGCGGCAGGGGCTGTGCCCCGCCGCCCTGCCGCTCTTCCGGGGCTCCGCCCCTTCGCCGCTGAAATCGTCCACTGGACGATTTCCGGCATGCGGCTCAGCCCCCGGAGAATTTTGACGAAGTGAAGACGGCGGCGCCGCGCTCCACCGCAACGGCGCGCTCGTTGATCCGGGCTATCGAAGGCGCGACCAAAGAGGGCGGAGGTGCCGCCATGTCGCTGGGGCCCAGCCGTCAGAATCCGCCGCGTGCGCCAGATGTGAGGCATACGCGGCGGTCTTGCCCTCAGGCGCTGAGGTCGAGGTTCAGCGCGTGGATCTGGGGCATCAGGTCGCCCAGGGCGGCGTAGACGGCGCGGTGCTGGGCGACGCGGCTCTTGCCGGCCAGCCCTTCGGCCTTCATCTTCACGATGAAGTGGCTCTGTCCGCCCTCCGGGTAGCCCGCGTGGCCACGGTGGCTTTCGCTGTCGTCGATCACCTCCAGCATCTCGGGGGTGAAAGCCGCTTCGAGCCGCTCGCGGATCTCTGCCTGTCGCTTCATTTTTTCTCTCCTTGCCTCTTCAACTTGCCGGTCAAAAGTCTAAACTGCAGCGCCTGACTCGGATAGCTCCCCCCTAAGACCCAGGAGGCCCGCGCCCCATGCCCAAGAACGATCCCTTCGGTTTCGACATGTCCATTTCTTCTGCCAAGAAGAAACAGAACCGCGGTCGCCGCGGCATGTCCGGGGCCTCCGAAACCTCGACGCGTATCTGCGAGCACCCCGGCTGCGATCAGCCCGGCAAGTACCGCGCGCCGAAGGCCCCCGACGTGCTGGACGATTATTACTGGTTCTGCAAGGACCACGTCCGCGAATACAACCAGAAATGGAGCTTCTTCGACGGCAAGACCGAAGCCGAGATGAACGCCCAGGAATCCAACGACAAGGTCTGGGAGCGCAAGACGAAGCCCCTGGGCGACCCGGAGGCCCGCGCCTGGGCCCGCCTGGGCATCGAGGACCCGCACCAGGTGTTGGGCCAGAACGCCACCCAGAATCCCGGACGCAGCAACAACAATGGCCATACCCGCCGCCTGCCCCCCAAGGAACGCCAGGCGATCGAGATCCTGGACGCCAAGGATCACTGGTCCAAGGCCGAGGTGCGCAAGGCCTACAAGGCGCTGATCAAGGTGCTGCACCCCGACATGAACGGCGGCGACCGCAGCCAGGAAGAACAGCTGCAACAGGTCGTCTGGGCCTGGGACCAGATCAAGGACAGCCGCAGCTTCAAGTGAGGCGTGGCGCCTGCGGGCGCCGGGTTGCAGACAACGGAAAAGGGGCGGTGCCGATGGCGCCGCCCCTTTCGCTTGCCCTGTCTCGAAATGGCCTCAGCCGGTGATGCCGCGGATCACCACGAAGATGCCCGCCGACAGGATGGCCGCGGCCGGCACGGTGATGACCCAGGCCGCGACGATGGTCATGAAATGCGACCGCCGCACCAGCTTGCGGCGGCGGCGTTCCTCGGGCGGCACCGACAGGCCCGCGACCGGCTGGCGGGCGCGGCGCATGCGGCGTGCGGTGTCCCATTCGCGGAAGAAGCCCACGCCGAAGACGCCGCCCACGGCGATGTGGGTGGAGCTGACCGGCAGGCCCAGCCAGCTGGCCACGATCACCGTGATCGCCGCCGACAGCGCCACGCAATAGGCGCGCATCGGGTTGAGCTTGGTGATCTGGTTTCCCACCATGCGGATCAGTTTCGGCCCGAAGAGGAACAGCCCGAAGGAGATGCCGAGCGCCCCGATCACCATGACCCACAGCGGGATCGACACGGCCTGGGTGAAATCCCCGGTGGAGGAGGCCTGCACGATGGCGGCCAGCGGCCCCACGGCATTGGCCACGTCATTGGCGCCATGGGCGAAGGACAGCAGCGCGGCGGAGGCGATCAGCGGGATGCCGAAGAGCACCTTCAGCGACTTGTTGCGGTTCTCCAGGTTGCGCGACTGGCGCCGGATCACCGGGATCATCAAGAGCCAGACCGCAACGGCCACCGCCACCCCGATCAGCAGCGCTCCGCCGAGGTCGACCGACACGATCTTCTTCAGCCCCTTCACCGTCAGGTAGCTGGCGAAGGCGCCGGCCATGATCCCCACCAGCACCGGCACCCAGCGACGGGCGGCGGCGATCTTGTCATCGCGGTAGATGATGTTGGCCTTGATGAACCAAAGCACCCCCGCCGCGATCAGCCCGCCCAGCAGAGGCGAGATCACCCAACTTGCGGCGATGGCGCTCATCTGGCCCCAGCTGACGGCGGCGAAGCCGGCCGCGGCAATGCCGGCGCCCATGACACCGCCCACAACCGAATGCGTGGTCGAGACGGGCGCGCCGATCCAGGTCGCCAGGTTCACCCAAAGGGCCGAGGCCAGCAGCGCCGCCATCATCGCAGCGATGAAGCTCGACGAGGTGCCCATGCTTTCGGGCGCGATGATCCCCTTGGCGATAGTCGACACCACGTCGCCCCCCGCCAACAGGGCGCCCGCGCTTTCAAAGACGGCGGCGATGACGATGGCGGCCCCCATCGACATGGCATTGGCACCCACGGCGGGCCCCATGTTGTTGGCCACGTCATTGGCCCCGATGTTCAGCGCCATGTAGGCGCCAAAGGCGGCGGCGATCACCACGATGAACGTGTTGTCCGCATGGCCGAAGATCAGGGCCGCGAGGATCGCCGCGAAGACCACGAAGATCAGCGCCAACCCCATCCCCAGCAGGGGACGGCTGGCCGACGAGGTCGCGCGTTCCAGGGTCGACAGGCGCCCCAGGTCGCGATCCAGCGTCTCCAGGTGACTGGGATCGAGGTTGCTGTTACCGGACATGCGTCCCTCCGTTTTCGTTACCACCGGCCGCGGAAGGCTGACCGGACCACAGGCTGTCATGGGCCTGTTACAAAAGTTTCACAGCTGATGACACCGTCTTGGTCCTCCCTGCCGCCGCGAAACGAAGAAAACCCTGACCTGTGTCTGGCTTTCCCCTATGCAGGAGGGACCGGACCCCGAGGACCTCGCCGATGACCGCCCCGCACCCTGCCTCCCGGACAGCGCCACGCCCCGCGCTCGTCGCCTGCATGCGCAACGAAGGTGTCTTCGTGCTGGAATGGCTGGCCCTTCACGCCGCCCTGGGGTTCGCCGAGATAATCGTGGTGACCAACGCCTGCACCGACGGGTCCGACACGCTGCTCGACCGGCTGGCGGAGCTGGGCCGCGTCACCCACATCCGCCAGGACGTGCCCCCCGACACGGCGCCGCAGGACAGCGGGATGGACCTGGCCCTGGCCCATGCCCGTGCCACCGGGCTGACGCACCTGCTCCATATCGACAGCGACGAGTTTCTCTCCCTGCCCGAGGGCACCCTGGCCGACCTTCTGGCCCGGACAGAGCCGGCAGACGTGGTGCCGATCCCCTGGCGGATGTTCGGGGACAGCGGCGTCACCCGCTGGACCCCGGGCGATTTGGTCACGCAGCGCAACACCCGCGCCGAACCTGCCCCCGAACCGGGCCGGACGAAGTTCAAATGCCTCTTCCGCGTCGCCAGTTTCGCCCGTGCCACCGATCACAACCCGCTGGAGCCGCAGATCGCCGACCCGCTGGTCCTCACCCCCGACGGGGCGGAGCTGTCCAACAGATCCCTCTATCAGGCGAAATCGGCCCGCTTCCGGCCGCATGAGCTGGCCGCCGGTGCGCGGGCAGCGCAGCTCTATCATTACGCGGTCCGCTCCGAGGATTGCTTCCTGATGAAGAACGATCGGGGCGACGGCCAAGGCAAGGCCGATGGCGGCAAGTATCACCTCGGCTCCCGCTGGCACCGAGAGGCCAACCGCAACGAGGTCGAGGCCCGGGCCCTGGCCGATCAGGCGCCAGCCTTGCAGGCCCGCCTCGCCGACTGGCGCAGCGATCCTCCGACCGCCGCGCTGGAGGCGGCCTGCGGGGCGTGGTTCGAGACGCGTCGCGATACGTTCCTGACCCCGGACCGGCGGGCGGCGCTTGCCCGGAAGAGGCCCCGATAGCCTGCCTCCGCCGGGCGCATGTATGCACGACAACACCCACCACTCAACCCGCGCGCGAAACTTCGCCTGAGGTCGCCCGGATTTCGGTTTGACTCCTGATTAAGTGTATACAAATCTGTGCGATGTCGACGAACGGGAGGAGTTCAGACATGACATTTCAGATCACCCAAGGTGCCATCCGGCGCCCCCTTGGACGTGCCCGCGGCACGCGCATCGCGCTGATCGCGGCGCTCGCCGCCCTGGGCAGCACCGGCCAGGCGCTGGCCGCCGGGGATTGCGCCGCGCTGGCCGATTTCGAGGACGGCGCCCTGAGCGTGACCAGCGCCGAAACCGTCCCCGCCGACGACAGCCGCCCCGAGGCCTGCGTCGTCATGGCCAGCCTCGCCCAGGGCGACGGCGTCTCGCCGATCAACTTCCGCGTCACGCTGCCCACCGACTGGAGCGGGCGCAGCGTGCAATACGGCGGCGGCGGCTTCAACGGCGTGATCCGCGACAACCAGGGCGCCCGCTGGCAGACGCCCGAGGCTGAGGCGGCCTTTCCGTTCAAGAACCACGTCACCTTCGAGGGCGACAGCGGCCACCAGCAGGGCGATCTGCCCGAAAGCCCGGAGGTCGACCCGCGCGGCGCCTCCTTCGCCCTGGTGCCGGAGGAGTTCGAGAACTACGCCGGGGCCTCGGTGCCCAAGACCTTCGACGCGGCCATGACGCTGGTGCAGGCCCATTACGGCCGCCTGCCCGAGTACAGCTACTTCGTCGGCTTCAGCCAGGGCGGCAAGGAAGCCATGGTGGCCGCACAGCGCCACGCAGAGAACTACGACGGCATCCTGGCCGGGGATCCTGTCATGGCGCTCTCGGGGCTGAAGATGACCCACCTCAAGGGCACCCGCGTCTTCTATGAAAACGGTGGCGAAAACTGGGTGCCGCCCGAAACCGCCCAGGCCGTTACCGCCGAGATCATCGCCCAGTGCGACGGGCTGGACGGGCTGGAGGACGGCTGGATCGCCGATTTCGAGGGCTGCCAGCCCGACCTGTCGGTGATGCTCTGCGAGGGCGAGAAAGGTGCCGACTGCCTGACCGGAGGCCAGCTGGCCGCCATCAATGAGCTGCACGCCCCGCTGGAGCTGGACTACGAGCTGCCCAACGGGCTGACCGGCCACGCCGGCTACCCCTGGGGCAATATCGTCTGGTCCGGCAGCTTCCTGGGCAAGCGCCCGCAACCCGGGTCGCCGGTGAAGCTGGGCAAGGATGCCTATGTCTATGCCCTGGGCGACGGCTACGCGCGGTTCTTCGTGACCCAGGACGCCGAATATGACGCGCTGACCTTCGACGAAAACGACCCGGCGCTGCGCGCGCGCATCCAGGAGGTGGCCGAGATCATCGACGCCACCGATCCGGACCTGACGCCCCTGGCCGAAGGCGGTACGAAGCTCATCATGTATGCCGGCGGCGCCTCCGAGGTCCCCCCGCAGGAGGTCGCGGCCTACTGGACACGGATGACCGAAGCCACGGATGTGCCCGCCGAAGACTTCGCGCGGTTCTACATCTTCCCGGCGATCACCCATGCGGGCATCGGTCCGCAGGACATGCCGGCGGCAGCCGATCTCTTCTCGGCACTGGAAGCCTGGGTCGAAGAGGACGAGGCGCCGGGCCCGATGGTCAATTCCAGCCCCAAGGCCGACCGGGTCACCGCGGAACGCCCGCTGTGCGAATACCCCGAGGTGCCGCGCTACAACGGCGACGGCGACCCGATGGCGGCCGCGAGCTTCACCTGCCAGCCCTGACCCCTTGGCGAGGGGCGCTCTGTCGCGCCCTTCGCCACACCCAGAACAGCCGACCAAAAGGCCGGTCACCGGGGGCCACGCCCCGCTCTTCTCTTTGCTAGGACTATCCTTGGGAAGTCGCCGCGGCGGCGGCAGAGCCCCCTGCCCGATGCCCGCCCTACCCTGCGACCGCCCGCACCGCGCCGGTGGCCAGCACCGCGCCGGTCGGCAATCCGGTGGGCGAGCCGCCCGACGGCTCATCCGACACGGCCAGGACCGCCTCCGGCACCCGCGCCGCCAAGCCCGAGGGCAACACGACCTCCTGCCGGTCCGCCCCCTCGGGCCAGACAGCGACCGAGACCGGCGCGGCATCCCCGGCGATCAGCCAAAGCTCCAGGCTGCGCCCCGCAGCGGCCGCCCCCGCCAGACGTTCCAGCACCAGCGTTTCGCTGTCGACATCATAACCGGCGGCAAAGCGCACGGGGCCAGTTGCTTCGCCGATCTCCGCCACGTATTCGGGCGCGGCCAGGTCCGGGTCGGGCTGCATCCAGCCAAACTCCCAGGCGACAAAGGCCAGCAGTGCGGCGGCCACCGTGCCGACGACCAGCTCCCCCAGCCCAAGCGAGGCGATGAAGCCGCGCCAGCTGCGCGGGATCGCCCCGCCCTCCGCCTGCGCCGCGGGCCAAAGCCGGGCCTGCAAGGCCTGCCAGACGTGATCCGGCACCTGCGCCTCGGGGATCGCATGGGTGATCGCCACCAGGTCATCCGCCCAGGCCGCAGTCAGCGACCGCAGCGCCGGGTCCGTGGCCAGCCGCGCCTCGAAAGCCTCCGCCTCGGCAGGCTCCAGCAGGCCCAGCACATATTCCGCCGCGCGCAGCAGGTCGCTGTCCGGTGGCGTGTCGTCCGAAGGGGGCGGCGGGGTGTCGCTCATCGGCCCAGGCACTCCTTCAGCTTCAGCAGGCTGCGCCGCAGCCAGGTCCGCATGGTGTTCAGCGGCACCTCGTGGGCCTCCGCCAGTTCCTTGTAGGAATGGCCCATCAGGTAGGCGCCGCGCACCGCCTCGGCCCGGTCGGGCTCCAGCTCCTCCAGGCAGGCGGTCAGCCGGGCGCGTTCGTCGGACGCGATGGCCTGCGCCTCCGGCCCCGGCGCGGAGGACGCCAGGTCCTCCGCCTCCGACAGGTCCTCGCCCCGAGCGCGGCGCGCCCGCAGCCGGTCAATGGCGGTATTTCGGGCAATGGTGATGAGCCAGGTCATCGGACTGTAGCCGGTGGCGCGGTAGCGATCGGCATGGCGCCAGATCTTGACGAAGCTGTCCTGCAAGGCCTCCTCGGCCTCGGCCCGGCGTCCCAGGATACGCAGGGACACGCCGAACAGCTTGGCCGATGTCAGCGCGTAAAGCCGCTGAAACGCCGCGCGATCCCCCTCGGCCACCTGCCCGATCAGCTCCTCGATGTCTTCCAGCGTCGCCATGCCGTCCCCGTCTGCCCCTCGCGGCCGGCGGTCCCGGCCTGCGCGATTTTGCCCTTTCCCTCGCCGTTCGCTTCGATATGGTGCACGTCAGACCCGCGGAATGCTGCGGGTGCGAACAATGCAGGAAGGGATAGACCGACCATGGCCGAGGGATCGCTCGACAGCAACGCCAAACCGACCGAAGAGATTTCCGTGCGCGAGACTTTCGGCATCGACACGGATATGGTGGTGAAGGGCTTTGAAGAGCGCACCGACCGCGTGCCCGAGGTGGACGAGACCTATCGTTTCGACCCCGATACCACGCTGGCCATCCTGGCAGGCTTCTCGCACAACCGCCGCGTCATGGTGCAGGGCTACCACGGCACGGGCAAGTCGACCCACATCGAACAGGTCGCGGCCCGGCTGAACTGGCCGACCGTGCGCGTCAACCTCGACAGCCACATCTCCCGGATCGACCTGATCGGCAAGGATGCGATCAAGCTGAAGGACGGCAAGCAGGTCACCGAGTTCCACGAGGGCATCCTGCCCTGGGCGCTGCGCAACCCCGCCGCCATCGTCTTCGACGAATATGACGCGGGCCGCGCCGACGTGATGTTCGTCATCCAGCGCGTGCTGGAAGCGGACGGCAAGCTGACGCTGCTGGACCAGAACGAGGTCATCACGCCCAACAAGTACTTCCGCCTCTTCGCCACCTCCAACACGGTGGGTCTGGGCGACACCACGGGCCTCTACCACGGCACCCAGCAGATCAACCAGGCCCAGATGGACCGCTGGTCGCTGGTCGCCACGCTGAACTACCTCAGCCATGACGCCGAGGCCGCGATTGTTCTGTCGAAGGCGCCGCATTACAACACCGCTGCCGGGCGCAAGACCATCGGCCAGATGGTGACCCTGGCCGGGCTGACCCGCACGGCCTTCATGAACGGCGACCTGTCGACCGTCATGTCACCCCGGACGCTGATCAACTGGGCCCAGAACGCCGAGATCTTCCGCAACACGGGCTATGCCTTCCGCCTCACCTTCCTCAACAAGTGCGACGAGCTGGAGCGCCAGACGGTGGCCGAGTTCTACCAGCGCTGCTTCGATGAGGAGCTGCCCGAAAGCGCCGCCGCCGCGGCCAGCTGATCCCGCAGCCAGAACAGAATGAGCAAGGGCGCGCGCCACGGGCGACGCGCCCTTTTTCCTGCCCGGCGCGCCCCGTTGCCGCTTCCGCCGCTCCCACCGTCAGCCACGTGAACCGGATCTGAACATCTTTCCCGCAGCCTGACGCCTCCTGCCCCGGAGATCCGTCATGCGCCATGTCCGCCCCCTCGCCGCCGCCCTCGCCTGCCTGCTGCTGGCCCCGGCCTGTCGCGCCGCGCCGCAGGGGGTCGCGCTGCCGGACGCCCCGCGCCTGCTGGCCAGCTGCACGGGGCGGCTCTCGGCCCTGCTCGAACACCAGTGGCTGATGGCCACGCCGGAGGCGGAGGCAACGGAAGACCTGCGCGCCCGGATGCTTGCCCTGCTCGCCGCAACCACGGATCCGGCTCCCGCACCGGACATCACCCGCGCCCTGCTGGCCGCCCGGGTCGAGGCAAAGGCGGCCCAGGCCGCCCTGTTGACGCGGGCCACCTTCGGCACCCCCTCCCCCCGGGCCGCCCGGCGCGCCCGGTCCGAGATCGCCCGCTGCCGCGCCCTGCTGCCCGACTGACGCGATGCAGGCCGGGTTTCGAAAGGTCGCCCGGCCCCAGTGCCCTCGTGGCCCAAACCCGCGCCCCGCCCCCTGCTTCACTTCGTCGAAAATACTCCGGGGGGAATTGAGCCCGGCACGGGCTCAAGGGGGGCAGAGCCCCCGCCAAGTTGCCCGTCCTCCCACCCCTTTGCCTCCCAAGTAGACCGGCCCCTCCTGAGCCATCTGCGCCCGCAATCGCGCACCGCCGCTGGACCCGCGCCCGGTGACGGTCGCTTCGCGCTTGCGAGTGCGCCGGGGGAATGCTTTATCTTCCCCATGAGCAAGTCCAGCGACAACCCCGCCGATCCGTTCAAGAAGGCCCTGGCCGAGGCCACCAAGGTCATGGCCGACGATTCCGAGCTGAATGTGCAGTACAGCGTCGATCCCTCCGGCATGTCCGCGGATCAGATGCGCCTGCCGCAGGTCTCGCGCCGCATGTCGAAGGACGAGGTGCTGCTGGCCCGTGGCACCGCCGATGCCCTGGCCCTGCATCACCGCTATCACGACGCCGCCACCCATGGCCGCTATCGCCCCGAGGGCCAGATGGCGCGCGAGTTGTTCGAGGCGATGGAAACCGCCCGCTGCGAGGCCATGGGCGCGCGCGACATGCCCGGCACCGCCGGCAACATCGACCACAAGATCGGCGCCGAGGCCCGGCGCATGGGCTACGAGGGCATCAAGGACCGGGCCCAGGCCCCCCTGCCTGCCGCCGCCGGTTACATGATCCGCCACCTGGCCACCGGGCGTCCGATGCCCGAGGGCGCGGAGAACGTGATGGAGCTGTGGCGCCCTTTCATGGAGGAACGCTGCGGCACCACGCTGGAAGACCTGCAGGAGCGCCTGTCGGACCCGGCCGCCTTCGCCCGCTTCGCCCGCCAGTTGATCGACGACCTGGGCTACGGTGACCAGCTGGGTGATGACCCGGACGCCGAGGACGACGAATCCACGGACGACGCCGAGGAGGCCCCCGACGAGGAAGAGCAGGATCCGGATTCCACCGGCGAGGACGACAGCGAGGATCAGCCCGAGGCCAGCCCCGAGCAGAGTCAGGAAGACCAGCAGGACCAGTCCGAAGCCGAGGTCAGCGCCGACGACATGGCCGACCAGGAAGCCGGCGAAGAGGCCGAGATGCCCGAGGGCGAGGCGCCGCAGGAGCCCCCGGCGCCCGCGCCTGTCAGCGACGCCGACCCGAACTACGCCGTCTACACCGATGCCTACGACGAGGAAGTCCTGGCCGAGGAGCTGGCCGAGGCCGCCGAGCTGGAGCGCCTGCGCGCCTACCTGGACCAGCAGCTGGATCCGCTGAAGGGCGCCGTCGGCCGCCTGGCCAACAAGCTACAGCGCCGCCTGCAGGCGCAGCAGAACCGGTCCTGGGAATTCGACAAGGAAGAGGGTGTGCTGGATGCCGGCCGCCTGGCGCGCGTGGTGGCCAACCCCACGACGCCGCTGTCGTTCAAGGTCGAGAAGGACATGGAGTTCCGCGACACCGTGGTGACGCTGCTGTTGGACAACTCCGGCTCGATGCGCGGCCGCCCGATCTCCATCGCGGCGATCTGTGCCGACGTGCTGGCCCGCACGCTGGAGCGGTGCAACGTGAAGGTGGAGATCCTGGGCTTCACCACCCGCGCCTGGAAGGGCGGGCAGAGTCGCGAGAAATGGCTGGCCGATGGCCGCCCGCAGCAGCCCGGCCGCCTGAACGACCTGCGCCACATCATCTACAAGCAGGCCGATGCCCCCTGGCGGCGGAGCCGCGAGAACCTCGGCCTGATGATGAAGGAAGGCCTGCTGAAGGAGAATATCGACGGCGAGGCCCTGGAATGGGCACACCGCCGGATGATGGGCCGGCGCGAGGCGCGGCGCATCATGATGGTGATCTCCGACGGGGCGCCGGTGGACGATTCGACGCTGTCGGTGAACCCCGCCAACTTCCTGGAAAAGCATCTGCGCGACGTGATCGCCATGATCGAGAAGAAGAAGGCGGTGGAGCTGATCGCCATCGGCATCGGCCATGACGTGACCCGCTACTACCAGCGCGCCGTGACCATCACCGACGTCGATCAGCTGGCGGGCGCGATGACCGAGCAACTGGCGAGCCTCTTCGACAATGACCCGCGCGCCCGGGCGCGCTTTGCCGGCATTCGCAAGGCCAGCTGAGCCTGAGGGAGAGCCAAGAGGGGGCTCTGCTCCCCTTGCGCCTGCGACGCAATTCCCCCCGGGATATTTCCGGCCAACAAATAGACAAAAGGGGGGTGCGCCCCGGCGCGAGGCTTCGCTCGGAGCATCGGGGCGGGCCAAGAGCTCCGGGCGTTTTCGCCTCGCCCCCCGCAGCCGGGCCGCCTAAAGTGACCGCGACACGAAAGACCCCGAGGGATCAAGATGTTCCAGACCTTTGAAACTCCGTCCTCCCCCGAGCAGGGGCCGCCGCGCCTGGCCGATCTGCGCGATGCCATGGCCGCGCAATCCCTCGATGCCTTCCTGGTGCCGCGCGCCGATGCCCACCAGGGCGAATATGTGGCGCCCCGGGACGAGCGGCTGGCCTGGCTGACCGGCTTCACCGGCTCGGCCGGCTTCTGCCTGGTGACCGGGACCCGCGCAGGCGTCTTCGTCGACGGGCGCTACCGGGTACAGGCCCCGGCCCAGGTCGCCGAGGATTTCGAGGTCATCGCCTGGCCCGAAACCTCCATCGCCGCCTGGGCGCGCCAGGCGCTGCCCGGGGGTGGCGTGCTGGGCTTCGATCCCTGGCTGCATGCCCGAGGCGAGATCGACCGGCTGGAGACGGCGCTGAAGGGGTCCGGCATCCGCCTGCGCGCGGTGGCGGAGAACCCGCTGGATGCAGTCTGGGAGGATCAGCCCGAGCCGCCCTTGGCCCCCATCGTGCCGCAGCCCATCGAGTTCACCGGCGAGAGCCTGGAGGACAAGTGCCGCCGCCTAGGCGCCCTGCTGGACGAGGCGGGCGAGGCCATGGTCGTGCTGACCCTGCCCGACAGCATCGCCTGGCTGCTGAACATCCGCGGCAGCGACATCGCCCGCAACCCGGTGCCGCATGTCTTCGCCCTGCTCTTCGCCGACGGGCAGGTTGCCCTCTTCGCCGATGACGCCAAATGCGACGAGGCGCTGCTGGATCACCTTGGCCCGGACGTGAACATCGAAGGCCCCGAGAGCTTCGGCCCGACGCTGGAGCACCTGGCGGGCCGGCTGACGCGGCCGGTACGGCTGGACCCGGCCAGTTGCCCCGTCTGGGTGCAAGACCGCCTGGCCGGGCTGGAGATCCACTGGGACAGCGATCCCTGCATCCTGCCCAAGGCCTGCAAGACCGAGGCCGAGCTGGCCGGCATGCGCGCCGCCCATGAACGCGACGCGGTGGCGATGTGCCGCTTCCTCGCCTGGTTCGACGCCGGACCGCAGGAGAGCCTGAGCGAGATCGACCTGGTGACCCGGCTGGAGATCTTCCGCCGCGAGACCAACCAGCTGATGGAGATCAGCTTCGACACCATCGCCGGCGCCGGGCCGAACGGCGCCCTGCCCCACTACCGGGTGACCAGCGACAGCAACCGCACGCTGGAGGCCGGCCAGCTGGTTGTCGTGGACAGCGGGGGCCAGTACCTGGACGGCACCACCGACATCACCCGCACCCTCCTGGTGGGAGAGGATACGGGCGAGGCCGAGAAGGCCGCCTTTACCCGCGTCCTGCAGGGCATGATCGCCATCTCGCGCCTGCGCTTCCCGCGCGGCCTGGCAGGGCAGCACCTGGACGCGCTGGCGCGCTATCCGCTGTGGCTGGCCGGGCAGGATTATGACCACGGCACGGGCCACGGCGTCGGCGCCTACCTGTGCGTGCACGAGGGGCCGCAGCGCCTCAGCCGCGTGTCGGACGTGCCCCTGCGCCCCGGCATGATCCTGTCGAACGAGCCTGGCTATTACCGCGAGGGCGCCTTCGGCATCCGCATCGAGAACCTGATCGCGGTGGAGCCGGCCCCGGCGCTGGAGGGCGCGGATGCGGCGCGCGACATGCTGGCCTTCGAAACCCTGACCTGGGTCCCGATCGAGCGGCGGCTGATCCTGGTGGACCGGCTGAGCACCGAGGAACGGGCCTGGATCGACGCCTACCACGCCGAGGTGCGTGCGCGCATTCGTCCACTTCTGGACGAAGCGACCGCAGTGTGGTTGGATCGGGCAACGGAGACACTCTGACTTCGGGCCCGGATCGCGGGCTTTGACACGCCCCTGTTACAGCGGCGCGTCAGGAAGCAGGGGCAATGAGGGACAGACATGAGTGATATCACGATCCGCAAGGCCGATGGCCTGTGGTCGGTCCGCGCCGGTGGCGCGGTCCTGGCCGAAAGCCGCAACGCCCTGCAGCTGAGCGAACCGGGCTACCCGGACATCATCTATTTTCCGCGCGACGACATCGCCATGGCCTTTCTCGATCCGAGTGACCACGGCAGCCATTGCCCGAAGAAGGGCGATGCCACCTACTATTCCATCGTCACCAAGAGCCAGACCCTGGAAAACGCCGCCTGGTCTTACGAGGCCCCGCTGGCGGGGGTCGAGGAGATCGGCGGGCACATCGCCTTCCACGCGACCGATTTCGTCACGATCGAACAGATCTGAGGGCGCCTGACCCTCGCCCGCCCGGCGATACGAACAGCGGGCGGGGGCGCTGCCCCCCTTGAGCCCTGAGGGGCTTAATACCCAAGAGGTTTTCGGCCAACGAATGGGAGGGGCGTCAGGCGCAGCCCCGAAGCGGCCTAGCTGTGTTCCTCGCGCGCCGTGGCGGCGAGGGCGCGGTTGTAGGTGCGCAGGGCATCGACGTGGAAGAGCGCGCCCAGAAGCTCCGGCGGCTTGCCGGGCTGGGGGGAGGAGACCACAGGCAAGTAGGCCTCCAGCGTACGCTCGAAGACCGGGAAGGCAGCCTCCAGCGTGGCGCCGCCGTCGATGTAGATCCCCTTTTCCACCATCTCCCAGCAGGTGGCCTCGGCCGCCGCACGTTCGGCCCCGCAGGGGCGCATGACGTCACGCACGCGGAACATGGCCAGCAGGTATTCCTGCGGCCCCGCCGCCAGGTGGATGCCGCGCCGTTCAAGCTGGGTCAGGAAGAAGGACCGTTTCACCAGTTTCGACCCGATCGCGGTGGAGATCGAGACCGTCACCATCACCGCCAGGGCGGTGGTCCAGTTGCCGGTCAGCTCGAACACGATCAGCGTGGTGGAGATCGGCGCGCCCAGCACCGCCGCCGCCACGCCGCCCAGGCCCGCCAGGGCGTAGAGCGACGGGCTCCCCGACTGGTCGGGGAAGATGCCCGTGGCGATGAAGCCGAAGGCCAGGCCGGTCAGCGCGCCCAGCATCATCGAGGGCGAGAAGACCCCGCCCCCCATGCGGCCGCCCATGGTGATCGCCGTGGCCAGCGCCTTGATCAGGGCAAAGAGGATCGCCTGTTGCAGCAGCAGTTCGCCCGAGAGCGCGCGCAGCGTCGTCTCGTAGCCCACGCCGATGATATGGGGGAACCAGATCGCCATGACGCCCAGAAGGGCGCCGGCGACGGCAGGACGCAGAAACCGCGGGATGCGGAAGCGACCCTGCAGGCGGGTGCCTACATCCTCGGACAGGAAGATCGCCCGCATGAAAAGCCCCGCGACCACGCCGCAGACCGCGCCGAGGAGCAGGAAGGCGGGCAGTTCCTCGTAGAATTCCAGGATCGAACTGCCGGGCAGGACGAACTCCACCGTTTCGCCGAACTGCAGCCGCGAAATAACGGCGCCGGCCACCGCAGCCACGGTGATCGGGGCGAAGGCATGGATGGCGAAGTGGCGCAGCACCACCTCCAGCGCGAAGAGGGCCCCGGCAATAGGGGCGTTGAAGGAGGCCGAAACGGCAGCGGCCACGGCGCAGCCCAACAGATCGCGGCCCTTGATGCCGTCGGCCTTCAGCCGGTTTAGCACCCAGCTGGACATGACCGCGACGAGGTGCACCACCGGCCCTTCGCGGCCCGAAGAGCCGCCGGTGCCCAGAGTGACCAGCGAGGCCAGCGCCGAGCCAAGGCCTGCGCGCCCTTCGACCCGCCCTTCCTTCAGCGCCGCGCCTTCGACCACATCGGCCACGGAGCGTACGCGCCCGTCAGGCGTGAAGACATGCAACAGGATCCCGGCAATCAGCCCGCCGATGATCGGCACCACC
Organism: Pseudooceanicola marinus; assembly: GCF_020177265.1. Taxonomy (GTDB): domain Bacteria; phylum Pseudomonadota; class Alphaproteobacteria; order Rhodobacterales; family Rhodobacteraceae; genus Pseudooceanicola; species Pseudooceanicola marinus_A. The sequence goes on along the minus strand of NZ_JAIVMC010000003.1, from coordinate 294,019 downwards.
AGCACCACGTACCAGGGCAACCCGCCGGCCAGGGAATGCAGCCGGTGCACGTCCTCGGCGCCGTAGGAGAGTTTCTGCAGCAGGGCGATGCCACGGCGAAAGGCCAGCGCGGCGCCACCGGCGGCCACGCCGATCGCCAGGGCGATCAGCCAGAATTGCAACTGGTTGGGGCCTCGGGTGCGCAGGATCGACCAGTAGGACCGTAGCTGTGTGAAGATCACCGCCAGGCCTCGTGCCAGCCAACTCCCGTCACGCCCGCTCATCCGATGTCACACCCCTGCCTTGTCGCACCCGGCCTGCCCGCCTCCGCGCGCCCTGTCGCCGAGGCGCGACGCGGCGGTCACCACCTTTCCCTTCTAGGACAAAGGCCTGAAACGTAAAAGGGGCGGCGGGGCTTGGTGTGCCCCATGCGGGTCGCCCGGCCCACGGTTAACGGGGAATGGCCGCGCATACGACCTTGGGCCAGCTTGATCGTGGGCTGCGCCTCCGGTCTGATGGCCGACACGCAGCGCGGCCGTGGGAAGCCGGGAACCGCTGCGCCATCGCGTCGACCGTCGGGACAACGGTCGGGGCACGGGGCGGGATCCGGCTGGCGTCGGCCCACCCCGGGGGGCATCTTGGGGAGACGAAGAGAGATGGAGAACTGTCCCGCGCCCGGCACGGCGCAGGAAGAGACCGGAGACGGCACCGCCGCCGACCCGGCCCCGTCCGACGGTGCAATCCCACTGCGGGACCGCGTGATCGGGCAGCTTTACGATATCGCCCTGGACCCGCGCCGGCTGGAGGACTTCCTGACCGATTGGGAACAGCTGACGCGCCCCCTGCGCACGGCGCCGCCCCGGGACGCTGCGACGGCTGTCCCGCCGGAGGAGGTCGCCCCCCGTCGTCCCGATGCGGTGCAGCTGACCGCCAGCTTCCTCCCGCATTTCCGCCGCGTGCGCGCTCTGCTCGGCCAAAGCCCGGCGGCGCCTGCCCTGCCGGCCGAAGAGATGCTGCTGCGCCAGCTGCCACGCCGCGCGGGGTTCACCGTCGGGCCCGATCTCTCGCTCCGGGCGGTCAATGCGCCGGCGACCGCCCTGCTGGGGGTTCAGACGGGCGATACCCTGTCACAGCTGCCGCTGGAGCCCTCCCACCTGGCCCCGCTCGAAGACCGGTTGCGGCAGTTGCTTGCCCCCGCGCACGACACGCCGGAGGCACAGGACAGCGAAAGCCGGGGGGCAGGGCCCAGGGCGGCAGCCTCCGACGCTGCCGCCGACACCGGGGAGATCCTGCGTCTGCGCCTCGCCCCGAGCGGCCGGTTGGTGATCGCGCAGCTGGCCCTGCATAGGCCGCCTGACCAACCGCCCTTCGCGCTGGTCGTCACGACCTTGCTGCACTGGCCACGTGGCCTGGGTACGCTGCTGCGCCGGGCCTTCGGCCTGACCCGGGCCGAGACCGAAATCCTCCGCGCCCTGTCGGAGGCCCGCCCCCTGCGCGAAATCGCCCACGCGCGGGGCCGCTCGGTCGAGACGGTCCGGGCACAGATCAAGGCGCTGCTGGCGAAGACGGAAACTCGCAGCCAGGCGGAACTGCTGCGGCTGGTCCTGTCATTTGACCCGCTGCCGGCGGTCGACGCCGCCCCGCCCCCGACCTCGGCCCCGGACCACTGGGTCGCGCCGACGCCAGCGGAGCCTTCCGCGGCCCATGCGCTGGCCGTTCAGGCGCGCCGCGTCGCTGCGGCGACGGCGTCCGCCGGGCAGCTGGCAAGCGTCCCGCGCGCCCTCGCCGCGCCGGTGGCCAGCGCCGCCCAGGCAGGCGCCACCTGCCAGGCGGACCCGCTGGCGCGGACGGAGGCCCCGCACGCTCCGACCGGGCGATCCGGGCAAGATCGTCCCCGCAGCGGCGGAATGGTGCAGTTCAGTCATGGCGGCGGCCTGCTGGCCCCGCGTCCCTTCGCCCGCCTGTGCCTGCCGGATCGCCGGCGGCTGAGCTATCTCGATCTCGGCGCGCCCGAGGGGCGCCCGGTGCTTTGGCTGCATGGCGCGCAGGGCGTCTGTCGCCTGCCCGCCCGGCACGAAGCCGCCGCAGCACGTGCCGGCCTGCGGCTGCTGGTCCCCCTGCGCGCGGGCTTTGGCGGCTCCGATCCCCTGCCCGCAGGGGCGGATCGGCTGGAGACGCATTGTGCCGACCTGCGCGCGCTGCTGGACCAGCTAAAGATCACGCGCCTGCCGCTGCTGTCCCTGTCCGACGACATGGGCCTGGCCTGTGCCCTGGCGCGGCGGGATCCGGGGCGGATCTCTGCGCTGATCGCCGTCTCGCCACCGCCGCCGGCCCTGACCCCTGCCGCACTGGACGAGATGGGCCGCTGGCACCGGATGCTGCTGGGCGCCGCCCACGATCTGCCGGAGCTGTTTCCCCACCTCCTCACCCTGTCTGCCGCGATGGCCCGGCGCCTCGGGTCCGCGGGTTTCCACAGCAAGCTCTTTGCCGGCTCGCAGGCTGACCGGGCGACCGTGCAGGACCTGGATTTCCAGTGCCAGCACGCCTCGAGCCGGGAGATCCTTCTGGATCCGTCGGGCGCCCTGATGCCCGCGGTTCAGGAGGAGGTCATCGCCCAGGTCCGGCACGACTACCGCGCCGATTTGCAGGCGCTGGCCGGGCAGATGCCGGTGCATATGCTCTTCGGCCGCCAAAACCTGCGCACCGGGCCCGCCCAGCAGGCGGCGCTGGAGGCAGAGTTCCCCTGGGTCGCGATGCAGCGGTTTGACGAGGCAGGAGAGCTTCTGCACCTGCAACAAATGCCGGCGCTGCTGGCCGTGGCGGCGTCCCATGCCCGGTCCCCCCCCCGACGGCTGACGCCCCCCTTTTCAGGGGGCCTTCCCCCAGTTGGGGTATGACCTTCTGGGACGAAGCTGCAACTCTGAGCGGGGTGACGAGTATGCTGTGGTGTCGGTATTCCCCCGTGTCGCGTGCCCCGCGCGCGGCACGGACCTTCCCGCGGCTCTGCGCCCGGAGGCATGACCCCAGCCCGGGCAAAGGCGCGGATCAGTCGGTGGCGATCAGCTTCCGCGCCGCCGCCCGGGCCTCTTCGGTCACCGCATCGCCGGAAATCATCCTCGCCAGCTCATCCACCCGCGCTTCGGGCGTCAGCGACAGGACGGTCGACAGGGTCGCGTCACCCTCCACCCGTTTGGCCACCTGCCAGTGATGCGAGGCCCGCGCCGCGACCTGCGGCGAATGGGTGACGACCAGGACCTGACCGCCCTCGGCCAGCCGCGCCAGGCGGCGGCCAACCGCATCGGCGGTGGCGCCGCCGACGCCGCGGTCGATCTCGTCAAAGATCATGGTGATCTGCGTGTCGTCGCCTGCCAGGCAGACCTTCAGCGCCAGCAGAAAGCGCGACAGCTCCCCGCCCGAGGCGATCTTGGCCAGCGGGCCGGAGGGAGCACCGGGGTTGGTCGCCACGGTGAAGGACACCTCGTCGCGGCCATCGGGACCGGGCTCGGCGGCTTCGATCTGCGTGACGAAACGCGCGCGCTCCATCTTCAGCGGAGCCAGCTCCGCCTCGACGGCGGCATCCAGGCGGGCCGCGGCCTCGGTCCGGGCGGTGGTCAGCCTCTCCGCCAGGGCGGCATAGGTTTCATCAGCCTGGCGCAGCGCGGTTTCCAACGAGGCGATCTCACCCGCGCCGTTGTCGATGGCATCGAGACGGCTGCGCAGATCCTCGGCCAGGGTGGCCAGCTCATCGGGGGCGACGTCATGCTTGCGCGCCAGGGCCCGGATGGCAAAGAGCCGTTCCTCGGTCGTCTCCAGCTCCAGCGGATCGAAATCCAGCGCCTCCAGGCAGCGCACGACACCATCGGCGGCCTCGTCCAGCTCCGCCAGGGCGCGGGTCAGCGCGGCCAGCGGTTCATCCAGCCGGCCCTCGACCCCGTCAGCAGCGCCTTCCAGCCAGCGCAGCGCATCGTTCATCGGCCCCTCGGCGCCGTCATTGCCCAGGGCCTGATGGGCCCGGGCCACGTCGGCCCGCAACTTCTCGGCGCTCTGCATCAGGCGGCGGCGGGCGTCCAGATCGGCCTCCTCGCCCTGCTCGGGGGACAGCTGGTCCAGTTCGGCCACGGCATGGCGCAGGAACTCTTCCTCGGCGGCGGCAGCGGCCAGGGCTGCGCGGGCCGCATCCAGCTTCTTCTGGGCAGAGGACCGGGAGCGCCAGGCCTCCCGCAGCTCGGCGCGCAGCGGTGCGGTGCCGGCAAATTCGTCGAGGATCGCGCGGTGACCTCTCGGGTTGAGCAACCCGCGGTCATCGTGCTGGCCATGCAGCTCCACCAGGGTTTCGGAGAGGGCACGCAGGACCTGACCCGACGCGCGGCGGTCGTTGATCCAGGCGGTCTTGCGACCATCACGGGTGTTGATGCGGCGCAGGACCAGTTCCTCGCCCGCCGGCAGCCCCGCCTCTTCCAGAACCGCCTGGGCCGGGTGATCCTCCGGCAGCTCGAACCAGGCGGTCACCTCCCCCTGCTCGGCACCGCCGCGCACCAGATCGGCACGCCCGCGCCAGCCCAGCACGAAGCCAAGCGAATCGAGCAGGATGGATTTGCCCGCCCCGGTTTCACCGGTCAGCACGTTCAGACCCGGCTGGAAGTCGAGCTCCAGCCGGTCGATGATCAGCATGTCGCGAATGTCGAGGCCACGCAGCATCGCGGGGACCTCAGCGCGGCGCGGCGGCGCCCCCGCGGCGATCTGCGCCGAAGGGGGCCGGGCAATAGCGGACAGGCGCCGGGCTCTGCATCAGATCCAGTCGCCCTTCACCGTCTGGCGGTAGATCCGCACCAGCCAGTTGTCACCGCGCGATTTCGCCTCCAGCCCCTGCTTGGTCAGCAGGTCGTAGGCATCCTCGTACCATTCGGTCGAGCGGAAGTTGTAGCCCAGGATCGCGCCGGCCGTCTGCGCCTCGTCGGTGAGGCCCAGCGACAGGTAGGATTCGACCAGGCGATAGAGCGCCTCGGGCGTGTGCGAGGTGGTCTCGAACTCTTCCACCACGACGCGGAAACGGTTGATCGCGGCGGCGAAATGGTCGCGCTTCAGGTAGTAGCGCCCGACCTCCATCTCCTTGGCGGCGAGGTGGTCGAAAGCCAGCTCGAATTTCAGGATGGCCGACTTGGCGTATTCGCTGTCGGGATAGCGTTCGATGACCTGGCGCAGGGCTTGGAGGGCCTGGAAGGTCAGGCCCTGGTCGCGGCCCACTTCGTCGATCTGGTCGTAGTAGCTCAGCGCCAGCAGGTACTGCGCATAGGGCGCATCTTCGGATTGCGGGTAGAAGTCGACGTAGCGCTGCGCCGCAGCGCGGCTTTCGTCGTAGTTGCGGGCCGAATGCTGGGCAAAGGCCTGCATGATGAGCGCCCGCTGCGCCCATTCGGAATAGGGATAGAGACGCTCGATCTCGGAGAAGTACTCGGCCCCATCCTCGTAGGCGCCTTCCTCGACCTCGTATTCGCCACGTTCGAAGATCTGCTCGGCCGTGTAGGATTCCATCGGGACCCTGCGGTCCTGGACCCCGGGGCCAGACCCGCAGGATGCCAGAAGACCCATCAGCAGAACGCCTCCTGCCAGCTTTGTTCGGAAACCGCCGCCGCTCATGCCTGCAAACCCCTTCAGCGTCATCTTCGATGGGCCCCTCGCACGGGGGCCGCAGATCGGTCCTAGCACAGAAAATTCCGGTGCAAAACGCCTTTACGCCCGGCAAGCGGGCAAAGCCCGATGACGCGCCGCAAATGTGCGACGTCCTCCCGAAACGGAAGGACGTCAGCCGGCCATGACGGACCGGAAGGACAGGAAATCAAGGGACTGCGGCACGGTGACACCGGCGCTCGGCTGGCCGGATCAGGCCACCGCCGGGATCTCGGCGGGGCTGACGCCGACGCCGGGCAGCCGCGCGGCCACCTCGGGCGTGCAGGAGCGGATGCGGTAGTTGCGCCGATCGGCAAAGAGCGCCCGCAGCAGGGTATTGGTCAGCGCGTGCCCTGCCCGGATGCCTTCGTAGCGGCCCAGGATCGGGGCGCCGGCCAGGGCCAGGTCGCCCAGGGCGTCCAGCATCTTGTGGCGCACAGGTTCATCCGTGTGGCGCAGGCCGGAGGGCGACAGGATCGCCTCGCCGTCCACGACCACCGCATTGTCCAGCGTCCCGCCGAGGGCCAGGCCGTTGGCCTGCATCGTCTCGACGTCGGACTGGCGGCAGAAGGTGCGGCTGTCGGACAGCTCGCGCACGAAGGCGCCGTTCTTCACCACCAGCTCCCGGTTCTGTACGCCGATGGCGGCATCGGGGAAATCGATGTGGAAGGAAATCTCCAGCTGATCGGCGGGCAGCAGGCGGGCGATCGCCGGGCTATTCTGCACCTCGACCGGGCGCAGCACCTCGATGGCACGCAGGGGCGCGGATTGCGTCAGCAGGCCACGCCACAGGATGCCGCGAACGAAGGGGGCGGCGGAGCCGTCCAGGATCGGCACCTCGGGCCCGTCGATCTCGACCAGGGCATTGGAGATGCCGCAGCCCGCCAGCGCCGCCATGACGTGTTCCACCGTGGAGACGGTGGCGCCGGTGGCATTGATCAGCCGCGTGCAGAGCGCCGTGCGCTCCACAGCGTTCCAGCGGGCGGGGATCATCCCCTCTTCCTCGGACATGTCGGAGCGACGGAACCAGATCCCGTAGCCGGCTTTCGCCGGGCGAATGGTCAGCGTGGCGGGCGCGCCCGAGTGCAGGCCCTGACCGCTGAAGCTGACCGGTGCTTTGATCGTCTGTTGCACGTTGCTCACCCCAAATATCCGATACGACCTGTCCCGGCCGTTAACTGCTGATTAGGTAAGGGCTGGGGATAAAAGCCTCAACTCACTCTTTGCAACGGTTTGAAACATCGCCTGCAACATTTCGCGGGCCAGCCGAAACGCGCGGCCAATCCCTTGATAGAAAAGAAAAAAGCCGCCCGAAGGCGGCTTTTCAGTCTGTCACATCGCGGCACGGCGGAGAGGCGGAGCCCCGCCAGCCGCCAGCGTGATCAGTTGGCCTGACGGCGCAGGAAGGCGGGAATCTCGATCCGTTCCTGGTCGGGATCAGCCTCTTGCTCCGGCGCACGGCGCGGCGCCGGCGCGGCCTTGGGTTCGACCCGGGGCTGCGCCTGAACGGCGGGCTGGCTGCGCTGCTGCGGCGCCTGGCTGCCACCGCTTTCACCATGGCCGGTCATGCGGTTGATCAGCGAGTTGATGCGCGAGCGAGAGCGTTCACCGCCAGCCGGTTCACCGAACTCGGCCCGCTTCTGCTGCGGCACTTCGCGCGGGGCCTGCTGCTGCGGCACGGCGCGGGGCGCGGGCTGCTGCGGTTGGGCCTGCGGCTGCTGCTGCACGGGACGGGCGCCTTCGGCGCGCGGCGCCTTGGACACAGCCGCCTGCAGGCGGGCCATCGTCTCGGGCGAGGGCTGACCGGCGCGACGCGGCTGTGGCGCGACGTATTGTTCCCGCTGGGCCTGGTGGTCGTCGACGGCATGGGCCATCGGCGCGGCCTCGGGACGGCGCGGCTGATAGGCGGGCGGCGGCAGGTCGTCCTGCGACTGCGGCGCGTAACCGGTGCGCTGTGCGGGGCGGGCCTCGTAGGCCTCGGGCTGCTGCGGCTCGTAACCACGGTGGCCATCGTCGACGGGGCGGTAGTCCATCTCGTCGTCCTGGGCGCCCTGCCCTTCCAGGTCATCGAAGAGACCCGGCGCATTGTCGTAGTCGTCCTCGACATGCTGGGCTGCCGGCTGCTGGTAGCCCTGCTGCGGCTCGGGCTGGCGCGCCATGGGGGCGGGCTGCGGCTCGGGCTCGGCGGCGGGTTCTTCCATCTGCACGGCCTGCTTCAGCGGCTCGGCCATGCGACGACGGGGCACCGGGATATCCTGGTGCACGTCGGTGGCATCGATGCCGGTTGCGACGACGGAGACGCGCATCGCACCTTCCATCGACTCGTCCAGGGTCGAACCGACGATGATGTTGGCGTCCGGGTCCACTTCCTCGCGGATGCGGTTCGCGGCTTCGTCCAGCTCGAACAGGGTCAGATCGTGACCGCCGGTGATGTTGATCAGCACGCCACGCGCGCCTTTCAGGCTGATCTCGTCCAGCAGCGGGTTGGCGATCGCCTTCTCCGCGGCCTGCAGGGCACGGGTTTCGCCATCGGCCTCGCCGGTGCCCATCATCGCCTTGCCCATCTCGTCCATCACGGCGCGGACGTCGGCGAAGTCGAGGTTGATCAGGCCCGGACGAACCATCAGGTCGGTCACGCCCTTGACGCCCTGGTAGAGCACGTCATCGGCCAGCGAGAAGGCCTCGGTGAAGGTCGTCTTCTCGTTCGCCAGGCGGAACAGGTTCTGGTTCGGGATGATGATCAGCGTGTCCACGACCTTCTGAAGGGCTTCGACGCCCTCTTCGGCCTGGCGCATCCGCTTCACGCCCTCGAACTGGAAGGGCTTGGTGACGACGCCCACGGTCAGCACGCCGAGTTCCCGCGCGGCCTGCGCGATGATCGGGGCTGCGCCCGTGCCGGTGCCGCCGCCCATCCCGGCCGTGATGAAGCACATGTGCGCGCCGGCAAGGTAGTCAACGATCTGTTCGATGCTTTCTTCGGCAGCGGCCGCACCAACGGTGGGCTTTGCGCCGGCGCCGAGACCCTCGGTGACCTTCACGCCCAGCTGGACGCGGGCCTGAGCCTGGCTTTGCTGAAGGGCCTGGGCGTCGGTGTTCGCGACGACGAAGTCGACACCTTCCAGCTCCTTCTCGATCATGTTGTTGACGGCATTACCGCCGGCCCCGCCCACACCGAAAACGGTGATACGCGGCTTCAACTCTTCTCCCATGCCGGGAACGCTGAGGTTCAGTGTCATAGAATTTTCCGCCTGCTTGGCCCCTTTGCGGGGTTTTTTCTGCCTATCACGTAAAACATTAACGCTTTCCCGGCGGCTCGTCACCCCAAAATCAGCGAAAAACACCAAATCTGGCGCGCGAAACCCGCGCGTTCGCGGCATTTCGCCGAAAGCACTTTATGTTGCGGTTACCAGTTCTCGCGGAACCAGCGCACGGCGCGCTTCAGCGAGCGGGCCGGGTAGCGGTCGAGCGGCAGATCGAAGTCCCACCATTCGTCCTGCGGATGCGCCGCGAAGAGGCACATGCCGACGGCGGAGGCAAAGCCCGGCCCCGTCGCCGCCTGCGGCAGGCCATGCACCCGCAGCGGCCGGCCCAGGCGTACCTGCTGGCCGAGGATCTTGGACGCCAGACCATCGAGACCGGGGATCTGGCTGGCCCCGCCGGTTAGCACGATCTGCTGGTTGGGCAGGCTGTCGAAGCCCGCCGCGTCGAGACAATGGCGCACCTCCTCCAGGATCTCCTCGACCCGGGGGCGCATGATGCCGATCAGTTCGGCCCGGGTGCAGGTGCGGCGGTCGTGTTCGTAATCGCCGGTCTCGCCGCCGATCTCGATCCGCTCGCGGTCATCCATCCCGGTGGCGTGGACCCCGCCGTAGAAGGTCTTCAGCCGCTCGGCGTTCGCCGTCGGGATCTGCAGCGCCATGGAGATGTCGCCGGTGACGTGTTCCCCGCCCATGCGCACCGCATCGGCGTAGATCATGTGTTTCTTCATGAAGACCGACAGCGAGGTCGTGCCGCCGCCCATGTCGATGCAGGCCGCACCCAGTTCCTGCTCATCCTCCACCAGCGAGGAGATGCCGGTGACATAGGCCGAGGAGGCGATCCCCGCCAGTTCCAGGTCGCAGCGTTTGACGCAATGGGCCAGGTTCTGCACCGCCGTGGCGTCGACCGTCAGCATGTGCATGTCGGTGGCCAGGGTGTTGCCGGTCTGGCCGCGCGGGTCCGACAGGCCGGAGCGGAAATCGAGGGCGAAGTTGACAGGCTGGGCGTGCAGCACCTCGCGGCCCTCGCCGTAGTCCGGCAGGTCGCAGGCGGCCAGAACGCGGCTGACGTCCTGTTCGGTCACCTGATCGCCCTCGACCTCGACCTCACCGGCCAGGCCATAGCTGCGCGGACCGGCGCCGGCGAAACAGGCGATCACGTGGTCGACCCGGACCTTGGCCATCTTCTGCGCCGCCTGCAGGGCGGTGCGGATGGCGCGCTCGGTTTCCGGCATGGCGTCGATCTCGCCGAAGCGGACCCCGCGCGAGCGGGTGGTGGCGGCGCCGATCACCCGGAACCCCGCCTGCCCCGCCAGGCTGCCCACGCCATCCATCGGCAGGGCGCCCCGGCCGTTGCCGTCGAAGCGCAGGATCAGGCAGGCGATCTTGGACGTGCCGACGTCCAGCACCGCCACGACACCGCGCTGCATCGCCGCCTTGCGCATGTTCCGCATGGCCCGCTGGGATTGATAGAGCTCCGTCATCATCTGTCGCCTGTGCCTCTTCCTGTCGGTCTTGCTTGCCGAATTATGTGCTCGTCGTCGTCAATTGCCGGCCTTCGCCGTCTGCAGCATGTCCTGGATGCGGCGCCATTCGGTCACCGCCCCCTCGCTCATACGCAGGGTGGGCCGGCTGGCCAGCCGCATGTCCACCGCCACCAGATCCCGCGCCAGCAGTTCCTGCGCCTCGTCCAGCGCCAGCACCCGTTCCAGGGCCTGCACCGGCTTCTTTTCAGGCAGCATGATCCGCTGATCGCGATCCAGAACCACGTCCCAGCGGCGTTCGCCGATCCGTTCCAGCCCGCGCAGCCTGTCGCGGATGGGCTGGGCGGCGGCGATGATCGCCAGCGCCTCGGGAATGGCCGCGGGATCCCCCGCCCCTGCCAGCAGGGGCAGATCGGGCCGGTCCAGCCGCTTGTGCACGGCGCCGGTCACCACGCCCTCGGGGTCCACCAGGTCGAGCCCGGCGCGCCCGCGCCAGATCGCCACCGGCAGCCGTTCCGTGATCCGCACCCGAAGCTCTCCGCCGTCGCGCAGCTGCAGGGCCGCCTCGGCCACCGACGGCAGGCTTTCGATCGAGGTCTTCAGCCCGGGCAGGTCGATGTCGAAGGACGAGCGCGGCAGGTCCAGCTCGGCCACCTCGCGGATGTCCTCCTCGGTCACCGGCGAGGCGCCCGTGACTTCCATCACCTGCACCATGAACTGCGGCATGGTCTCGAACCGGTGCTTCCAGTCGTAGAGGGTGGAGACGACCGCATCGCGGCGCATCTCGTCGGCCATGTAGAAATGCACGGCGCCGAAACAGATCGCCGCGGGCAGCACGATGCGCAGCCCCAGGCGGTAGCCCGGCGTCAGCATGAACCGTTGCAGGCGGTAGGCCCAGCGGGAGGGCGCGGGGTCGTGGCGCGCGGCCTTGCGGCGGGACCGGATCAGCGCTCGCATGAGGCATCCTCCACCAGCCAGCGGCAGAGCGCACCGAAAGACAGGCCGCAGGCCGCGGCATGTTCGGGCGACAGCGAGGTGGGCGTCATGCCGGGCTGGGTGTTGGTTTCCAGAAGCACAAGGCCCGCGAGGCCCTTGGCGTCATCCCAGCGGAAATCGGTGCGCGACAGCCCGCGGCAGCCAAGTGCCGCATGAGCCCGCATTGCGAAATCGCGGCAGGCTTCGGCGATGTCGTCGGGAATCTCGGCGGGGCAGACGTGGCGCGACCCACCGGGGGCATATTTCGCCTCGTAGTCGTACCAACCGTCGGTCAGGATCTCGGTCACGCCCAGGGCGTTGTCGCCCAGGACCGACACGGTCAGCTCGCGCCCGGGGGCATAGGCCTCCACCATCAGCGTGTCGGGCATGTCATCGGCCACGGCGGGCGGCGTGTTGGCGCCCTCCGGCACGATGTAGACCCCGACGGAGGAGCCTTCGTTGTAGGGTTTCACCACGTAGGGCGGGTCCATGACATGGGCGGCGCGGATCGCAGCCTTGTCGGCCAGCACGCTGTCGACCACCGGCAGGCCGGCGGCGCGGTAGACGTCCTTGGTCTTTTCCTTGTCCATCGCTAGCGCCGAGGCCAGCACGCCCGAATGGGTGTAGGGCAGACGCAGCCATTCCAGCACGCCCTGCACGCAACCATCCTCGCCCCAACGACCATGAAGGGCGTTGAAGACGGCATCGGGGGCGATCTCGATCAGACGTGCGGCAAGGTCGGGCCCCGCATCCACGCAGACCACCTCAAACCCTTCATCCCGCAAAGCGGCAGCGCATTCACGCCCCGACGACAGAGACACCTCGCGTTCTGCGGAGGGGCCGCCCATCAGGAGTGCCACTTTCGGGTTTGCCCTGCTCGACGAACCCATTTGCCTCAGTATCCCGGACCTTTTGCGGCCCTTTATCGTTCCATCCGGCGCCCAATTGCGCCGGGAACCTCCCCCACCTCGAAAGGCCGGTTCAGCGTCATAATGATCGCGCCTTGAGGCGCTGTTATCAATCGGTCTTTGCGGATCGTGCGGCGTCTTCCAGACCGTCCTCGACCGAGGTCTCGCCCGGGGCGACATCACCTATCCGCATGATTTCCCAGTGTAGCTCTATTCCCCGGCTTTGAAAAACCCTTTTTCGAACCTCCTCGCCGAGCAGCTCCAGATCGCGCGCCGTGGCCTCGCCGGTGTTGATGAGGAAATTCGAGTGCTTCTCGCTCATCTGGGCGCCGCCGATGGCATGGCCGCGCAGGCCCGCCTCGTCGATCAGCTTCCAGGCCTTCAGATCCTGCACGTCGTCCGCGCGCCCGGTGGAGGAAAAGCCCGCCGGATTGCGGAAGGTCGAGCCGGCGGAACGGTCCTTCACCGGCTGGGTCGCATCCCGCATCGCCAGCTGCTCGGCCATGCGGGTGGCCAGCGCCTCCGGATCGCCCGCGGGCGGCGCGAAGGTGGCCTGGGTGATGACCCAATCGGCGGGCAGGTCCGCGTGGCGATAGCTCAGGTTCAGCTCTGCCGCCGTCATCACCCGCGCCTCGCCCGCCCGGGTGACCACGCGCACGGCGCGCAGCACGTCGGCCACGTAGACGCCGTAGCATCCCGCGTTCATCCGAACGGCGCCGCCGATGGAGCCGGGAATCGTCCGCAGGAAGGTCAGGTCCAACCCCGCCTGCGCCGCCTTGCGGGCGATATTGCTGTCCGGCGCGGCCGCGCCTGCGATCAGCTGACCCTCGGCGATCTCATGGTTATTGAACCCCTTCCCCAGCCGGATCACCACGCCACGGATGCCCCCGTCGCGGACGATCAGGTTCGAACCAACCCCCATGGGAAAGACGGGCACCTCGGGGTCCAGGGCCGCGAGGAAGGTGCAAAGGTCCTCTTCGTCGGCGGGCTGAAACAGCCACTCCGCCGGGCCACCGACGCGCAGCCATGTCAGACGCGACAAATCCTTGTCGCGGGTCAGGGCGCCCCTGATCTCGATCTCGTCCGGTCGGGCCATGGGGCGGATGCCTTCTTCTTGCCTGCAGGAAATCCGGGTGCTTGGGGCAAGGTCCCCTGCCCGGTTGCCGCGAGATAGCAGCGCCGGAGCGACCGGACAAGCGGTGCGCCCGCCCGTCAGCCGCGCAGCGCCGCGATCAGCCAGCCCAGAAGCGCCCCGCCCGCACCGAAGACCAGCACCGCCCAGCCCAGCATCAGCAGGATCCCGGGCAGCATCGAGGCATTCATCCCCGGCTCCGCTTGGGGAAGCCCGAGAACCTGCATGGGAAGGATGGTGAAAAGGCCGATCGCCGGCAAGGCAAAGGCCAACCCCAGATCATCGTCGAGCGCATAGCGAAAGCAGATCACCGCCACCACGATCCCAGCAACGAGCGGAATACCGAGGAGCAGAAACAGACCCACACCCCGCCGCCCTAGTCCAGTCGCGACCGGACCCAGCGCCCCAGATAGACGACCGGCCAGCGCAGGATGGACATGCCCCCGAGCAGGACGATCAGCCCGGCGACGGGCCCGTGCTGCATAGTGACGAAACCGAGGATGGGAATGCCGCAGGCGATCAGCAGATAGGCGCGGCTCCAGTGGTTGTCGCGCGAAGGGACCATCGCCAGGATATTGGCCGCAACGCCCCAGAGGGCTGCCAGAAGAATCGATTCACTCATCGTGCTGCCTCCTCGGGTCTTTTCGGCGGGGCCTTGCCGGTGCGACCCGCCTGGTGCCGCACAACCCCAGCCGAATGCACTTTTTCGCGGCCTGTTGCTCTTACGCAATAACGTACCCGCAACACCCTGCATCCACAAGAAAGTTTTTGACTTCGATGATTGCGCAGGCGTCGTTGCAGAAACCGACGGCAGCCGATCCCAGACCACCCGCGACAGGGCGGCAGAAAGATGCTCATGCAAATGGCGACAGGAGGGCCGCGCGCGGCGCGGCAATCCGCCGACCCGCCGCGCGCCCCTTTTCAAAGGCGTCCGCCGCGCCTGCCCCTAGTCGGTCAGGCGTCCCGCCAGCCGGTTCGCCCAGGCCGAGATCGTACCGGCGCCGAGGCAGACCACCATGTCGCCCGGCTGCGCCTGTTCACGCACCAGCCGTTCAAGGTCCTCCTCGGAGTCGATGGCCCGCGCGTGGCGGTGGCCGTGGCGGATCAGCCCAGCGACCAGGTCATCGCGGGAGGCGCCGGGAATCGGGTCCTCGCCTGCGCCGTAGACCTCCGCGATGGCCACCACGTCGGCCTCGTTGAAGCAGGCGCAGAAGTCATCGAACAGCGAATGCAGCCGCGAGTAGCGGTGCGGCTGGTGTACGGCGATGACACGGCCCTCGGTGGCTTGGCGGGCCGCCTTCAGCACCGCCGCGATCTCCACCGGATGGTGGCCGTAGTCATCGATGATGGCGACGCCGTTGGCCTCGCCTACCTTGGTGAAGCGACGGTTCACCCCCTTGAAGGCGGCCAGCGCCTCGCGGATCTCATCGAGCTTCATACCCAGATGCCGGGCCACCGCGACGGCAGCCAGGGCGTTGGACACGTTGTGATCTCCGGGCATCGGCAGGATGCAGTTCTCGATCACCTGCCCCTCGGCCTGCAGCGCCACGTCGAAATGCGCCGCGCCCTGCTTGTAGGTCAGGTTCACGGCCCGCACGTCCGCCTGGGCGTTGAAGCCATAGGTGGCGACGCGGCGGTCGGTGATCTTGCCGACCAGCGCCTGCACTTCCGGATGATCGGTGCAGCAGACGGCGATGCCGTAGAAGGGAATGTTGGAGACGAAATCCAGGAAGCCCTGGCGCAGCGTGTCGAAATCGCCCCAGTGATCCATGTGTTCCGGATCGATATTGGTCACTATGGCGATGGTCGCCGGCAGGCGGTTGAAGGTGCCGTCGCTTTCATCGGCCTCGACCACCATCCACTCGCCCAGACCAACACGCGCGTTGGAGCCATAGGCGTGGATGATGCCGCCGTTGATGACCGTGGGGTCGAAATGGCCCGCGTCCAGCAGGGTGGCGACCATCGTGGTGGTGGTCGTCTTGCCATGGGTGCCGGCCACGGCAATGTTCGACTTCAGCCGCATCAGCTCGGCCAGCATCTCGGCCCGGCGCACCACCGGCAGGCCGCGCAGGCGCGCCTCGTCCAGTTCGGGATTACCCGGCTTGATGGCCGACGAGATCACGACAACCTGGGCATTCTCCAGATTCTCGGCGCTCTGCCCCTCGAAGACATGGGCGCCAAGGCCCTCCAGCCGTTCGGTGATGGGCGAGCTTTTCAGGTCCGACCCCTGCACGGTGTAGCCGTGATTCAGCAGCACTTCGGCGATGCCGGACATGCCGATCCCACCGATCCCCACGAAATGGATGGGTCCCACGTCTCCGGGCAGTTTGGTGGCGGCGTTCATCGGCTCAGTCCTTCTTCGTCGTCGTGGCGCGGGCGGCCAGGTCCTCGACCATGTCGGCCAGGGTCGTGGCGGCTTCGGGCTTGCCCAGCGACAGGGCGGCCCGGGCCATCTGCTCTGCCCCCTGCGGGTGGTCGAGCACAAGCTGGATGTTCTCGGCCAGGGTTTCCGGCGTGAACTTGCTTTCGGGCATGACGATGGCGGCCCCCACCTCGGCCAGGCCGCGGGCATTGGCGGTCTGTTCATCGCGGATGGCGATGGCCAGGGGCACCAGGATCGACGGGCGTCCGATCACCGACAGATCCGCGATGGTCGAGGCCCCGGCGCGGGTGATGACCAGCTGCGCCTCGGACATGCGGCGGGGCACGTCGTGGAAGAAGGGCTCAACCTCGGCATCGACGCCCTGCTCGGCATAGGCCTGCGCGACGCGTTCCATGTCCTCGGGGCGGGCCTGCTGGGCCACGCGGATGTTCGCGCGGGAGGCCTCGGGCAGCGCGGCGATGGCGGCGGGCACAACGTCGCTGAGGATGCGGGCCCCCTGGCTGCCGCCCATGACCAGCACCGACATCGGGTAATCCCCGGGGGCGATGTAGCCCGCGCCCGCGCGGTCGCGGATCGCGGCGCGCACCGGGTTGCCCACGTGCCAGCCCTGGACCCCCTCGGGCAGCTCGGTCGGCCAGGTGCCGCAGGCGATGGCATCGACGCGGCTGGCGAAGACCTGGTTCACCCGGCCCAGCACACCGTTCTGTTCATGGATCATGCGCGGCTTCTTCAGCAGGAAGGCCGCGGCCATGGCCGGGATCGCCGGGTAGCCGCCGAAGCCCACCACGGCCGCCGGGCGGTCGCGCCACATGCGGAAGGTGGCTCCGACGACGCCGGCGGCGATGCGCAGCGGCACCACGGCCTTGGCCAGCAGACCGCCGCGGGCGAAGGTGGCCGAGGACAGCTGTTCGACCTCCACTTCCTTCGGAAACCCGCCCGAGTAGCGCGCGCCACGCGCATCGGTCGACAGTTTCACCCGCCAGCCGCGGGCCAGCATTTCCTCGGCCAGGGACTGGGCAGGGAACATATGGCCGCCGGTCCCTCCGGCGGCGATGACAAGGAGAGGCGCATTCAGGTTCATAGTCGTCTTATCGTCCACGGCCCGCCAGAAGATCCACGATCTGGTTCTGGGGGCGGGTTCGGGTAAAGGCCAGCAACATGCCTACGGCGATGCCCCCCGCGATCAGCGAGGAGCCCCCGTAGGACACGAAGGGCAGCGTCATGCCCTTGGCGGGCAGCAGGCGCACGGCGACGCCCATGTTGATCATCGCCTGCACGCCAAAGACGGCCGCCAGCCCGGTGCCGGCCAGGCGGATGAACGGGTCACGTTCCTTCATCAGCCGGCTGAAGCTGCGCAGGACCACCGTGGCGTATAGCGCGATGATGATCATCACCAGGACCAGGCCGTATTCCTCGGCCGCCACGGCGATGATGAAGTCGGTATGGGCGTCGGGCAGCGACATCTTCACCCGCCCCTCGCCCACGCCGACGCCGAAGAAACCGCCCTCGCGGATGGCATTGGCGGCAAAGCCCAGCTGCGTCGTGGGATCCACGTCCTGCGCCAGGAAGCCGTCGATGCGGCGCGCGAAGTGGTCAGAGCTTTCGTAGGCCACGGTGCCGCCCAGGACGACCAACCCGGCAATGCCGACCAGCAGCAGCATCGGTGCCCCGGCGACGAAATACATCACGCCCCAGCCAAAGAGGATCAGGCTGGCCTGGCCGAAGTCGGGCTGCATGATCAGCATCATGACGATGACGCACATCATGGCGAAGGAATAGGCACGGCCGGGTGGGCCGTTGATCTCCTGCGCGGCGGACATCATCCAGGCGGCGACCACGACGAAGACGGGCTTCAGGAATTCCGAGGGTTGCAGCGAGGCAAAGCCCAGCGAGTACCAGCGCACCGCGCCCTTGCCGAAGTCGGTGCCGAAGACCGGCAGCGCCGCCAGGGCGACGAAGGCCACCGCAAAGCCGATGGTCGCTAGCCGCCTAACCGTCGCGGGCGTCATCATCGAGGTGATGACCATCGCCGACAGGGCCAGGCCGCCGAAGAAGGCCTGCCGCTGCACGTAGTAGAACGGCGCCTCGCCGTTGCGTTCGGCCAGGGGCGGCGAGGCCGCGAAGCCCAGCAGAAGCCCCACCCCGAACAACCCCAGCACGCAGGCCAGGGTCAGCTTGTCCACCGTGCGCCACCACTTGGGAACCACCGGTTCGCCATCCCGCACGGGGATGGCGCCATATACCATCTCAGTCATGACGTCCGCTCGATGCCCGGGTTTCCCGGTGCTCTGTTGCCTCATCGGGTCCCTTGGCAGGACCTCTGGCGGAAACTGTAGCGCCTTTCCCCCCCTGAGGCCAGCACCAAAGCTTTCACGGAGGCGTCAGGGGCGGGTCTCCGCCCTTGCAAAACAGGGGCCGCGTGGCGCCGACCTGTACGGCCCCCTTGCGCCCGCCCCGCTTCTCGCACAAGAGGGCGCCATGGACTTCGACACGATCATCCTCGGCGCCGGCGCGGCCGGCCTGATGTGCGCCGCCCATGCGGGCGGGCGCGTCCTGCTGGTGGACCACGCGAAACGGCCGGGAGAGAAGATCCGCATTTCCGGTGGCGGGCGCTGCAACTTCACCAATACCGACACCGGCCCGGCGAATTTCCTCAGCGATAACCCGCATTTCTGCAAATCCGCCCTAGCCCGCTACACGCCCTGGGATTTCGTGTCGCTGGTCAGTGAACACGGCATCGCCTGGCACGAAAAGACGCTGGGACAGCTCTTTTGCGACGACAGCGCGAAACAGATCGTGGCGATGCTGACCGGCCTGTGCGAGGCTGCCGGCGTGCGCCTGGCGCTGGAAACCTCCGTCGAGCGGGTCGATCACGGCCCCGAGGGGTTCACCGTGGCGCTGACGGAACGCGGCCGCCCCCTGAGCGCACGCGCGCCCAACCTGGTCGTGGCCACGGGGGGCAAGTCGATCCCCAAGATGGGCGCCACCGGGCTGGGCTACGACATCGCGCGCCAGTTCGGCCTGGCCGTCACGGACACGCGCCCCGGGCTGGTGCCCCTGACCTTCCCCGAGGGCCGCTTCGCCGGGCTGTCGGGCCTGTCGCTGCCGGCCCGCGTCACCACCGGCCACGCCTTCGACGAGGCGCTGCTGTTCACCCACCGAGGCCTTTCGGGCCCGTCGATCCTTCAGGCCAGCTCCTACTGGCGCGAGGGCGAGGAGATCGAGGTGAACCTGTTGCCCGGTGCCGCGCCCTTCGACACCCTGCGCGCCGCACGCCCCAAGGTCGGGCGCCGCAGCCTGGTGCGCAGCCTCGACATGCTGCTGCCCGCGCGCCTATCGGATCACCTGGGCGAGGCCTGGGGGCTGTCGGGCAACCTGGCCGACCAATCGGACCGTGCACTCCAGGCCCTGTCGGACCAGCTGACGGCCTGGCGCCTCACGCCCTCGGGCAGCGAAGGCTACCGCACCGCCGAGGTGACCCTGGGCGGCGTGGCGACCTACGGGCTGGACAGCAAGACCATGGCGGCCAAGTCCCTGCCCCAGCTCTATTTCATCGGGGAATGCGTAGACGTGACGGGCTGGCTGGGCGGCTACAACTTCCAGTGGGCCTGGGCCAGCGCCATGGCCGCCGCCGGGGCGCTGCGCGCCGGGGACACAGGCGCGGACTGATGCCGCGCCTGCGCCGGGGTCAGCGACGCCCCGCCGGGGGCACGCTGCGCATCGCTGCCTTCAGGGCTTCGGCCATGGCATCGGGTTTGCCGACCAGCGACTGATCGGTGCAGATCGTGCGGGCGATCGCCTCGGCATTGGCATAGTCATAGCCATAGGCCACCAGATCCTCGACGAAGGTGCCGTCCGGACGATCCCAGATCACCCGCTCCGTGGGGCCACGATAGCAGCTGAGGTGGATGACCGGCGCGCTTTCGGCCGCGGTCTGGGCACGGGTGACGGGCTGCGCCTGGGCGGCGCTGGCAAGAAGGATGGCTCCGGCGACACCGGCGGCGAGACATTTCATGGGGGAGACCTTTCCGAGAAGACCGCGACAGGCGGCCGCTGCGTCACCTTCGACGCCGCAACCGCCCGGTATGCAAGACGAAATTCCGCCCCGGACAGGCGATCACGGAAACGTCACCACCCGGCGCAAGGTCTGGTAGATCCCGGCAGGATCAGCGCCCGGACAGCGCGATCACCCGGGCGGCAAAATCCTCGCCCCGCTTCTCGAAGCTGTCGTACTGGTCGAAACTGGCCGCCGCGGGCGCCAGAAGCACCGTTTCGCCGGGCTGCGCCTCGGCTGCCGCCCGTGCCACCGCGGTGGCCATGTCGGTGCAGACCTCGGCCTCGATCCCCTTCAGCTGCATGGCGAAATCCTCCGCCTCGCGACCGATCACATAGGCCTTCACCACCTCGCCCGCGGCCTCCAGCAGCGGCTCCAGCCCGCCTTCCTTCTGCAGGCCACCACAGATCCAGCGGATACGCTTGAAGGCGCCCAGAGCCTGTTTCGCGCTGTCGACATTGGTCGCCTTGCTGTCGTTGACGTAGGTGACACCGTTGACCTCCGCGACCCGCTGCGAGCGGTGCGGCAGGCCCTCGAAGCTGTGGAAGGCGCGTTCGATCACCCGCGGCGCCAGGCCGAGGCTGCGGGCCACCGCGTAGGCGGCACAGGCGTTCTGGTGGTTGTGGGCGCCCGGCAGCCCCGTGACCTCGCGCAGGTCGATCGAGCCGACCTGGCGGCCCTTGCGGTACTCCGACAGGAAGCCCTTTCGGGCGAAGACCAGCCAGCCCGGGCCCGTCAGTTTCTGACCCGAGGAAATCCGGATCACCCGATCATCGGTCGGCCCCTCGGACAGCTGCCCGCCGAGGAACAGCCCCTCCGGTTCATCCACGCCGATCACGGCGCGATCAGGCCCGCCTTCGGCGAAGAGGCGTCGCTTGGCAGCGAAATAGCCGCCCAGCCCGCCGTGGCGGTCCAGGTGGTCCGGCGACAGGTTGGTGAAGACCCCGATGTCCGGCGTCAGCGCGCGGGCCAGTTCGGTCTGGTAGGAGCTGAGCTCCAGCACCACCACGCCGCCGTCCCCCGGGGGCGAGATGTCCAGCACCCCGCGCCCGATGTTGCCAGCCAGCTGTACCTCGCGCCCCGCCTCGGCCAGCACATGGGCGATCAGCGCCGAGGTCGTGGA
This sequence comes from Pseudooceanicola marinus, assembly GCF_020177265.1. GTDB lineage: Bacteria > Pseudomonadota > Alphaproteobacteria > Rhodobacterales > Rhodobacteraceae > Pseudooceanicola > Pseudooceanicola marinus_A. Next base: position 273,057 of record NZ_JAIVMC010000003.1, on the reverse strand, counting down.
CTTGCCATTGGACCCGGTGACCGCCACCACCTTGGGCGGGGTGTCGAAGTGCATCCAGTCGCCTTGGCCCAGCGAACGGAAGAAAAGACCGATGTCATTGTCCACGGGCACGCCGGCGGCCAGGGCATTGGCGATGGCCGGATGCGGGCGCGGGTAGAGATGCGGGATCCCGGGCGAGGTCACCAGACAGGCCAGCCCCTCGCAGGCGCCGAGTTTGGTCAGGTCGCGCAGCTCCAGGCCCTCGGTTTCGGCAATCTCGGCCGCGCGAGGGCCGTCGTCCCAGGCCACCACCTCGGCGCCCCCGGCGCGCAGGGCGCGGGCGGCGGCAAGGCCGGAACGGCCGAGCCCGAGAATGGCCACGGTCTGACCTGAAAACCCATCGACCGGAATCATGCGCGCCTCCTGATTTGCGTCGCGCCGAGACTGACCCTGCCGGCGGGGAAGTTGCAAGGCACCCCTGCCCGGCCAGGCCCGGCGTAGCGCCCGATATGGCGCTGCGCGCCATGCCTCCGGCGGGAGTATTTGAAACAAGGTGAAGACAAGGGGTGGCGCCCGGACAGGCACCCGGGGGCTGCGCGACGGCAGGACGAACGGGGACGCGCCCCTGCTTCATCTCGTCGAAAATACTCAAAGGGCAGCGCTCCGGACGAGCCGAAGGCGCAAGAGGGGGGCAGGCGCCCTGCCCCCTGGCCCCTCAGTTCAGGCGCTCACCGCTTTCCGGCGCGAAGTAGGACACCTTCGCCAGGTCGAAGGCCAGGTTCAGCGGTGCGCCGGGCTTGGCGGAGGTCTCCGCATGCAGCCGTGCCGTCACCTGCTTGCCGCCCAGATGCGACACCACGTAGGTGTCGGCGCCCGCCGGCTCGACCATGTCGACCTGGCAAGCGGCCTCCTGCACCTGGTCGCCGGAGCGATAGCCGGCTTCGGCGATGTCCTCGGGACGTAGCCCGAGGATGACATCGGCCGGCAGGTCCAGCGGGCGCGGATCGGCCAGCACCAGCGGCGGTTCCGACGCGCGGGCGATCTCGATCCGGTGGCCGCTGCCATCCTTGGCGACCTTGGCCGGGATCAGGTTCATCGCCGGGCTGCCCATGAAATCGGCCACGAAGAGGTTCGCGGGGGTGTTGTAGATCTCCGAGGGCGTGCCGATCTGCTGGATCACCCCACCCTTCATCACCACGATGCGGGTGGCGAGAGTCATCGCCTCGATCTGGTCGTGGGTCACGTAGACGATCGAGGCGCCCAGGGTCTGGTGCAGCTTCTTGATCTCGGTGCGCATCTCGACCCGCAGCTTGGCGTCGAGGTTCGACAGCGGCTCATCGAAGAGGAAGAGCGCGGGATCGCGCACCAGGGCGCGGCCCATGGCGACCCGCTGCCGCTGGCCGCCCGAGAGTTGCCCCGGCTTGCGGTCCAGAAGCTGCGAGATCTGCAACAGGTCCGCCACCTCGGCCAGTTTCGCGCTTTGCGTTGCCTGGTCGATGCCGCGCACCTTCATGCCGAAGGTGATGTTCTTCGCCACCGACATGGTGGGGTAGAGCGCGTAGCTCTGGAACACCATGGCGATGTTGCGGTCCTTGGGGCTGACGTCGGTCATGTCCTGCCCGGCAATCTCGATCGAGCCGCCGGAGATCGGCTCCAGCCCGGCGATGCAGTTCAGCAGCGTGGACTTGCCGCAGCCCGAGGGGCCGACGAGGACCAGGAAATCGCCCTGGTCGATCGCCACGTTGATGTCGCGCAGGATCTTGGTCTGACCGTAGGACTTGTCGAGGTTCTTGATGTCGAGGATCGGTGCCATGGGCTTATCCCTTCACGGATCCGGCCGTCAGGCCGCGGATGAAATACTTGCCGGCGACGACATAGACCAGAAGCGTGGGCAGGGCCGCGAGGATCGCGGCGGCCATGTCCACGTTGTAGGCCTTCACGCCGGTGGTGGAGTTGACGATGTTGTTCAGGGCCACGGTCACCGGCTGGGTGCCGGCCGAGCTGAAGGAGACGCCGAAGAGGAAGTCGTTCCAGATCTGGGTGAACTGCCAGATCACCGAGACGACGAAGATCGGCAGCGACAGCGGCAGGAAGATCGACCAGAAGATGCGGAAGAACCCCGCCCCGTCGATCTTGGCCGCCCGCACCAGCTCTTGCGGGATCGTCACGTAGTAGTTGCGGAAAAACAGCGTGGTGAAGCCGATGCCGTAGACGGTGTGCACCAGGATCAACCCTGGAATGGTGCCTGCCAGCCCCAGGATGCCCAGCATCCGCGCCATGGGCAGCAGCACCACCTGGAAGGGGATAAAACAGCCGAACAGGAGGGCCGCGAACAGCAGGTTGGCGCCGCGGAACCGCCACTGGGCGAAGACATAGCCGTTCAGCGCCCCGATGATGGTGGAGATCGCCACGCCGGGCACCGCGATCAGGACCGAGTTCCACAGGTAGGGCTTCAGCCCCTCGCACTGGATGCCGGTGCAGGCAGACCCCCAGGCGGTCTTCCACGCCTCGAAAGTCACGTCGCGCGGCAGGGCCACCAGCGATCCGGTGCGGATCTCGTCCAGCGATTTCAGCGAGGTGGTGACCATCACGAAAAGCGGCATCAGGAACCACAGGGCGAAGACACCAAGCAGCAGGTAGAGCGTCCAGCGCAGGGCGACGCGGCCCAGGCGCGAGGCCGTGCTGCGCTGGCCCGCGCGGGGAGAGACGTAAGCGAGGTCAGTCATGTTTCGCCCTCAGCTCGGAGTAGAGGTAGGGAACCACGATGGCGAAGACGACGGCCATCATGACCATGGCGGAGCTGGCCGCCTGGCCCAGGTTCCCGCGCGAGAACGCCATGGCGTACATGTAGGTCGCGGGCAGGTCGGTGGCGTAGCCCGGACCGCCCCCCGTAAGGGCGATGACCAGGTCGAAGCTCTTGATCGCCAGGTGCGACAGCACGATGAAGGCCGACAGGAAGACAGGCGCCATCGAGGGGATGATGATCGCCGTGTAGATCCGCCAGTGCGGGATGCCGTCGACCTGTGCGGCCTTGATGATCTCGCCATCGACGGAGCGCAGCCCGGCGAGGAACAGCGCCATGACGAAGCCCGCCGATTGCCAGACCCCCGCCAGGACGATCGTGTAGATCGCCATGTTCGGGTCCACCAGCCAGTTGAAGGTGAAACTCTCGAACCCCCAGCCCCGCACCATGGCCTCCAGCCCCAGACCGGGGTTCAGGATCCATTTCCAGGCGGTGCCGGTGACGATCATCGAAAGCGCCATCGGGTAGAGATAGACGGTGCGGATCGCCCCTTCGACGCGGATGCGCTGATCCAGCAGGATCGCCAGCATCAGGCCAAGCGCCATGGAGATCGCGATGAACAGGATGCCGTAGATGGCAAGGTTCGTCATCGCCGTGTCCCAGCGGGGGGTGGAGAAGAGTTTCACGTACTGGCCGAAGCCCTCGAACTCGTAGCGGGGCATCAGGCGTGATTGGGTCAGCGAAACCCAGGCCGTCCAGGCGATGAAGCCGTAGACGAACAGCAGGATGGCCACGAAGCTGGGCGCCAGGACCAGCTTCGGCACATGATTTTCAAGCCATTTGGTCATGGGGTGTCCGGATAGAGGCGGACGCGCGGCGCGTCCGGGCGGAAAGAAGGAAGCGGGGAGAGAAAGCGCCGCCCGGCGCGGGGGCCGGGCGGCGTGGGGCTGTGGGACGGATCACATCGCGTTGGCGACGGCATCCACCAGCATCTCGACGGCCTCGTCGGAGGACATCTCGGAGTTGAAGTGCGCGGTCACCACATCGGTGATGGCGCCGGCGGGTTCCCCGCGCAGGGCCATGCCGTGGGCGTAGGAAGGCAGCAGCGTGCCGGCCTCGGCGTCCGCGGCCATATCCTCGGCCGACACGTGGGCGCACATGTCGAAGGCGTCGAGCGACACGTCGGACCGCACCGGGATCGAACCCTTGTTGAGGTTGAAGGTCTCCTGGAAGGAGGGGCCGACGATCAGCTCGGCCAGCAGGTTCTGCCCCGCCACCTTGTCCTCGTCGCCGCCCACGTCGAACATGGCGAAGCTGTCGACGTTGTAGAGGAAACCGTCACCCGGCGTCGCGGCGCAGGTGAAATCCTCACCCGGGACCTTGCCGGCGGCCAGGAACTCGCCCTTGGCCCAGTCCCCCATGATCTGGAAGGCAGCCTCGCCGTTCATCACCATGGCCGTGGCCAGGTTCCAGTCGCGGCCCGAGAAGTTGTCGTCGACGTAGCCGCGAATGGTGCGCATCTGGTCGAAGACCTGCACCATCGTGTCGGAGCCGAGCGCCTCGGGGTCCAGCTCCACCAGCGCCTGCTGGTAGAAATCGGCGCCCATGCCCAGGACCACGGTCTCGAAGATCGTGGCGTCCTGCCAGGCCTGACCGCCGTGGGCCAGCGGCGTGATGCCCGCTTCCTGCAGCTTCTCGGCGGCGGCGTTGAACTCCTCCCAGGTGGTCGGCATCTCGATGCCGTTCGCTTCCAGGATCTCGGCGTTGCCCCACATCCAGTTGACGCGGTGCACGTTCACCGGCGCGGCGCACCAGCTGCCGTCGCATTTCATGTGCGCGGCCAGCTGCTCGGGCAGCACGTCGGCCCAGCCCTGTTCCTCGGCCACGTCCGAGATGTCGGCCAGAACGCCTTCCTCGTACCATTCCTGGATCGCCGGGCCCTTCAGCTGCACGGCCGTCGGGGCGTTGCCCGACAGGACGCGGGCGCGCAGGGCGGTCATCGCGGCGTCACCGCCGCCACCCGCCACGGGCATGTCAGTCCAGCTGCCGCCGCGCTCGGCGAACTCTTCCTGCAGCACCGCCACGGATTTCGCCTCGCCGCCGGAGGTCCACCAGTGCAGCACCTCTGCCTGGGGTTCGGCCAGCGCGGGCAGCGCAAGGCAGGTGACGGCGGCAGAGGCCGCCAGAACGGATGTCGTCTTCATAGGAATGTCCTCCCTTGAACATTTCTCCCGCACCCCTCCCGGCGCGGTGATGGGGCAGTCTTTCCGTGCAGAGGGGCCTTTGACAAGTCCGACAAAGGGGCTGACCCTGGGGGAAGCGACAGATTTTCCGCCCGTCTGTTACAGGCTGTTACGAAAGGGAAAATTGCCGCGACGCAGCGCGGATCGCTGCCGCAGGGGAAGGCCCCGAGGGGCGCCGGCATCGAGGCCCGCTGCGTAAATGCCTCGCGGATCGCGGCGATTGCTCCGTCCCGCGCCAACCACTAGTCTTCGCGGGTGGAGAAGGGAGGCCCCATGACCATTGCCCGCCTGCTGGTCGTCGATGACGATGTCGAGATGCGCGAGATGCTGACGGAGTATCTGCGCGCCTCGGGGTTCTTCGTCAACGCCGCCGCGACCGGGGCCGAGATCGACGCCGCCCTCGCCGCGGGCCGGATCGACCTGATCCTGCTGGACGTGATGCTGGGTGATGAAAGCGGGGTCGAAATCTGCGCCAGCCTGCGCGCCGATCATGACATGCCGATCATCCTGGTCTCCGCCCTCTCGGCCGATCACCAGCGCATGGCGGGCTACGAGGTGGGCGCGGACGACTATATCGCAAAGCCCTTCAACCCCGACCTGCTGCTGGCCCGGGTACGCGCGGTCCTCAAGCGTGCCCGGCGCACGCCCTCGCTGGTCTATCGCCGCGCCTCCGACCGGTTCGAATTCGCCGGCTGGACCTACGACGGCAAGCGTGACGAGGTAACCTCCCCCGCCGGCTTCCAGGTCGCCCTGTCGCGGCGCGAGACGGAGCTGCTGAAGGTGATGCTGGCCAACCCGCGCATCCCCCTGACCCGGGAGGAGATCGCCGCCGCGCTCGGCGCCGAGGAGGAAGGTTCGGGCCGGGCCATCGACGTCCTCATGGGCCGGCTGCGCGGCAAGATCGAGCGGGACCCGAAGGCGCCAGCGATCCTGAAGACGGTGCGCGGCACCGGCTATGTCCTGGCCAGCGACGTGGAGAGGGGCGCGGCGTGACCCTGCCCTGGCGCCCCGGCCTGCGCGGGATCGGCACGATCTGGGTCATGGTGGCCTTCGCCGCAGGCGTGGCGGCCACCGCCCTGTGGATGGGGTCGCGCGACGCCTGGGCCCAGCACCTGGGCCGGGCGCAGATCGCGGGTGTCACCCTCTACGACAGCCTGACCCGAGGCACGACCCCGCCGGCGGACCTGGTGATGACCCCGCTGGCCCGCGACGACCAGGCCCTGGCCGAGGCCGGGGATTTCGCCCGGCTGGACGGGGTACCTGTGCCCGCGCAGGTCACCCGCGCCTCGATCCGCGACGGCACGGCAGAGGATTTCGGCAGCCCGGTCCTGCGGCTGGCCATCGTCTCCGACGGGCTGCGCTACGAGGTCGCCCGGCTGGAGGGCGGCGCGCGCACCGCCCCCGAGAAGCTGGGCCAGGTCACCCGGCTATTGGCCAGCTACTGCAGCGATCCGGTGCTCTTTGCCCGCGCGGGCGAGGCGCCGTGGATGCGGATCGACGGGGCCGCCGTCTGGGGCTGCGCCGCCGCGCCGGGGGATTACCGGCTGGGCGCACTGCTGCTGGCGCTGGTCGCCCTCGCCGTGCTGTGGACCCGGGTGACCGAGGTGGCCGCGCGCTTCTCCGGCTTCGCCCGCGCCCTTGGCCGGCGCCGGGTGGCGGGCGGGCCGGAACGCTACTCCGCCGACGGACCGGCCGAACTGGCGGAGCTGGTAGAGGCGGTCAACGATCACCTGGCGGATGAACGTGCCCGCCTCGCCCGGCGGGCGGAAATCCTGTCGGGCGTCAGCCACGACCTGGGCACCCCTGCCACCCGGCTGCGCCTGCGCGCGCGCCTGATCGCCGACGACACCCTGCGGGGCAAGATCGAGCATGACATCGACCGGATGACCGGGATGATCGACAGCGTGCTGTCCTACACCCGATCCGAGATGTCGGCAGAGGCCCCGCGCGAGCTGTCGCTCAGTTCCCTGCTGGAGGCCTTGGTGGATGACTACTGCGACATGGGCCGCCCGGTGCGGCTGCGCGCGGCGGCGCCCGCGCGGATCGCGGCGCAGGGCACGCTCTTTGCCCCCAAGGGCGGGGCCCGCGCCGGCGCCCTGCCCGGCCCCGGCGCCGGCCCCGTGCTGGTCACCGCCCGCCCCGTGGCCCTGGGCCGCGCCATCGGCAACCTGATCGACAACGCCCTGAAATACGGCCGCCACGCCGAGGTCGCGCTGGAGGTTGCCGCCGACCGCGTGGCGGTTCTGGTGGAGGATGCGGGCCAGGGGATGGACGCCCGTGCGGTCGAGGCCCTGATGCGCCCCTTCCAGCGTGGCGAGAACGCCGCGACGGCCGAGGGGTTCGGCCTCGGCCTGACCATCGTGCAGGCGGTGGCCGAACAGCACGGCGGGAGCCTGTCCTTCCAGGACGGCGTCCACGGGCTCGTCGCGCGGCTGGAGCTTGCCCGCCGCTAGGCGCCCTGCCCCGGGATCACGCCCCGCAGCGGCTGTTGCGCCGTGAGTATTTGGAACAAGGTGAAGACAGGGTGGCGGCGCCAGCCAGGCGCCCGCGTTCTCCTGCCGTCGGTTGTACCGGCCCGGCCCGAACGGCGGGCGCCGCACTGGCGCTGTCCCGCCTCTTCTCTTTGCCGGAAATATCCCGGGGGGAATAGAGGGCGCCAGGGCTCAAGGGGGGCAGAGCCCCCGCCCCGCCGGGCCAAGGCCCCGTTCAGCGCAGTTTCAGCGTGGCCAGGCCGACGATTGCCAGGATCAGCGAGATGATCCAGAAGCGGATCACGATAGTCGGTTCCGCCCAGCCCTTCTTCTCGTAGTGGTGGTGGATCGGCGCCATCAGGAAGACACGTTTGCCCGTCCGCTTGAAGTAGAGGACCTGGATGATCACTGACAGCGCCTCGACCACGAAGAGGCCGCCGACGATGCCCAGCACGATCTCGTGCTTGGTGGCCACGGCGATGGCGCCAAGCGCGCCGCCGAGGGCCAGCGACCCGGTGTCGCCCATGAAGACCGCCGCCGGCGGGGCGTTGTACCACAGGAAGCCCAGACCGCCGCCCATCAGGCCCGCCACGAAGATCACGATCTCCCCCGTGCCCGGCACGTAATGCAGGCCGAGGTAGTCGGTAAAGGTGGTGTTGCCGACGAAATAGGCGATCACCCCGAGCGCGGCGGAGGCGATCATCACCGGCATGATCGCCAGCCCGTCCAGCCCGTCGGTCAGGTTCACCGCATTGGCCGCGCCGACGATCACGAACATGGCGAAGGGCACGAAGAAGACACCGAGGTGCAGCAGCACGTCCTTGAAGATCGGGAAGGCCAGGGCAAACTGCATGTCCTCGGGATGGGACCAGGACGCCCAGAGCGAGGCCACCAGCGCGATCAGGAAGCCAAGCAGCAGACGCATGCGCGCCGAGACCCCGGCGGTGTTCTGCTTCGACACCTTGGCATAGTCGTCGGCAAAGCCGATGGCGCCGAAGGACAGTGTCACGAAGAGGACCAGCCAGACATAGGGGTTGTCCCACCGCGCCCAGAAGAGCGTCGCGGTGGTCAGAGCGCCAACGATCAGCAGCCCGCCCATGGTCGGCGTACCGGCCTTCGACAGGTGCCCTTCCGGCCCGTCGGAGCGGATCGGCTGGCCCTTGCCCTGGCTGCGGCGCAAGACGTTGATCAGGCGCGGCCCGAAGAAGAAGCCGAAGAAGAGCGCCGTGAGAAAGGCCCCGCCCGCGCGGAAGGTGATGTAGCGGAAGAGGTTGAACACGTCACCGCCATCGGACAGGGCGGTCAGCCAGTAAAGCATCTGGGAAGGGTCCTTTCGGGCGTATACGGGGGCGGAGCGGGCCGCCGGGTCGGGCGGGGCCTCACTCGTCGGCGGGATGGCTCAGTTTGCGCAGGGCGTCAACCACGGTCGAGACTTTCGACCCCTTGGAGCCCTTGATGAGCACGACATCGCCCGCATCCACCAACCGCAGCGCGTTCGCCGCCAGGGGTTTGGCGGTCTCGCAGAAGCGGCCCCGCTGATGCAGGGGCAGCGCATCGTAGAAGGGTTTCATCCGGCTGCCGACGCAATGGACCAGATCGACCCGTTCCAGCGCCGGGTGCTCGGCCAGGGCGCGGTGCATTTCCATCTCCTGCGCGCCCAGCTCCAGCATCTCGCCCAGAACGGCGATGCGGCGCCCCTGGGCATGACGGCCCAAGTTGTCGCGCGGACGCGAGGCGGCCAGCACGTCCAGCGCCGCCCCCATGGAGGCCGGGTTGGCGTTGAAGGCGTCGTCGATCAGCTCGAAGGACAGCGCGCGGTCCAGCGGGTCGAGGATGCGCCACTGGCGCAGGCCGCGGCCCGGCGGCGGCACCCAGCGACCAAGCGCGGCCAGCGCCAGCGCCCGGTCGAGGCCCAGCACATGGGCCACCGCCAGCACGGCCAGCGCGTTCAAAGCGAAGTGCCGCCCCGCCGCCTGGACCTTCCAGGTGACCGGCGTGCGCCAGGCCCGCGCCTCGCAGACCAGGCAATCCTCGGCCAGGGTGACCTGCATCAGCCGGTGGTGGCAGTTGCGGCTTTCGCCGAAGCGCAGCACCTTGGCCTTCTGCGCCCGCGCCGCGGCCACCAGGATCGGCGTCGTGTCCAGGTCCCCGTTCAGCACCGCCACCCCGCCGGGTTCCAGCCCCTCGACGATGGTGGCCTTTTCCCGCGCGATCCCCTCGATGTTGTCGAAGGCCTCCAAGTGCGCGGCGACAACGGTGGTCACCACCGCCACGTGGGGCCGGGCGAGCCGGGTCAGGGGCGCGATCTCTCCGGGGTGGTTCATGCCGATCTCGATCACCGCCAGTTCGGTGTCGCGCGGCATCCGCGCCAGGGTCAGGGGCACACCCCAATGGTTGTTATAACTGGCCTCGGCGGCGTGGGTCTTGCGTTGCGCGGTGAAGACCTCGCGCAGCATTTCCTTGGTGGAGGTCTTGCCGGCCGAGCCGGTCACCGCCACCACCCGGCCCGTCATCCGGGCGCGGGCGGCACGGGCCAGGCCCTCCAGCCCCTCCAGCACGTTGTCGACGATCAGCAGCGACGCATCGGGGGCGACGCCCTCGGGCACATGGGTGACAAGGGCGGCTGCCGCGCCCTTCTCCAGCGCCTGAGCCACGAACTCATGCCCGTCGCGGGCCGCCGAAAGGGCCACGAAAAGGTCCCCGGGCACCAGGGTGCGGGTGTCGATGGAAACGCCAGAGGCCGTCCAGTCGCCGCGCGCCGCGCCGCCCGTGGCGCGGGCGGCCTCGGCGGCGGGCCACAGATCCGTGCTCATGCCAGCCTCCCGTCGAGGGCGGCAACGGCCACCGAGGCCTGTTCCACGTCATCGAAGGGATAGACGGTGTCACCCACGGTCTGACCGGTCTCATGCCCCTTGCCCGCGATCAGCAGGGCGTCGCCGGGGCCAAGCGCGTCGATGGCGCGCAGGATCGCCTCGGCCCGGTCGCCGACCTCGATCGCCTCGGGGCAGCCCATCAGGACCGCCTGACGGATCGCCGCCGGATCCTCGGAGCGCGGGTTGTCGTCGGTCACGAAGACAAGGTCGGCGTTTTCCGCCGCCGCCTCCCCCATCAGCGGGCGCTTGGTGCGGTCGCGGTCGCCGCCGGCGCCGACGATGCACAGGATGCGGCCCATCACATGCGGGCGCAGTGCCTTCAGGGCGGTGGCCACGGCATCGGGCGTATGGGCATAATCGACGAAGATCGCCGCGCCATTGTCGCGGGTGGCGGCCAGCTGCATCCGGCCGCGCACGCCCTTGAGGTGGGGCAGCACGCCGAAGACCTCGTCCGGGGTTTCCCCGGTCAGTAGGGCAAGGCCCGCCGCCAGCATGACGTTTTCCCCCTGGAACCCGCCGATCAGATCCAGCGGCACCTGGTACTCCTGGCCGTTGAACCCGACGCGCAGGATCTGCCCGTGGGGGGTGAAGCGGCGCGCGATCAGGCGCATCTCGGCCTCCGCCGACTCGCCCACGGTCAGCACGTCCAGCCCATGCTCCTCCGCCCGGGTCGCCATAGTGGTGCCGCGCGCGCCATCGAGGTTGATGACCGCGTGACCTTCCGGCGCAAGGACGCGGGTGAAGAGAGAGGCCTTGGCCTCGAAATAGTCGTTGAAGCTGGCGTGGTAGTCGAGGTGATCCTGCGTCAGGTTGGTGAACCCGCCGGCGGCCAGCACCACGCCGTCCAGTCGCCGCTGCGCCAGCCCGTGGGAGGAGGCCTCCATCGCGCAATGGGTCACCCCGGCATGGGCGGCCTCGGCCAGGACCCGGTGCAGGGTGATCGGCTCGGGCGTGGTATGGGCCAGCGCATGGGTGAAATCCCCCTCGACCCCGGTGGTGCCGAGGTTGATTGCCGTATGCCCCAAGGCCTGCCAGATCTGCCGCAGGAAGGTCGCGACGGAGGTCTTGCCGTTGGTGCCGGTGACGGCGGCCATGATGCGCGGCTGCACGCCGAACCACAGCGCGGCGGCGCAGGCCAGCGCCTGGCGCGGATCCTCGGCCACCACCAGCGCGGCGTCGGAGCCGGTCAGCGCCTCGGCGGCGATGCGCGCGCCTTTGGCATCGGTCAGGATGGCGGCCGCGCCCTGGGTCAGGGCGGTGGCGATGAATTCGGCTCCGTGGATGCGGGTGCCCGGCATGGCGGCGAAGAGAAAGCCCGGCGCCACCTCGCGGCTGTCGACGGCCAGTCCGGTGACCTGCACCTCGCGGCCCGCCCGGGCCGTCAGCCCCAGTTCCGCCAGGCTCTTGGCCCGTGCGCCGCCTCCGTTCACCCTGCCCTGTTCGTCGGTCATTCGCGTCGCCTTTCCGGGCCCCCGCCCACGCTGTGCGCTGTCTCCGCCCCGGCGCCGGGGCCCGGGGGCCGCAGCCCGCAGGCCAGGCCCGCCCGGGGCGTCGCGGGGCGGATCAGTTCGATGTCAGCGTTATATCAGCCGCCGAGACGGGTTCAACGGCAGGCCGCAGGCCCAGCAGGGGGGCGATCCGGCGGATCACCTCGGCCGCGACCGGCACGGCGGTCCAGCCGGCGGTGCGCCGGTCCATGCCGTAGATATGGGTTTCCGGCTCATCCAGCATCAGGATCAGCGTGTAGCGCGGATCGGAGGCCGGGAAGATCGAGGCAAAGGTCGCGATCGTCTTGTCCTCGTAATACCCGCCCGAGGGTCGCAGCTTGTTCGCCGTACCGGTCTTGCCGCCCACCTCGTAGCCCTCGACGTCGCCGAAGGAGGCCGTGCCCTCGGTCACCACCTCGCGCAGCATCTGGCGAAGCGTGGCGGAGGTGCCTTCGGACATCACGCGGGTGCCCTCTGGCGGCGTGTCGCGCCGCAGCAGCGTGGGTTTCAGCAGGCGCCCGCCATTGGCGATGGCGGCATAGGCGGCGGCCACATGGGCCAGCGACACCGACATGCCGTGGCCGTAGGAGACTGTCATCGTCGTCAGCTCGGACCAGTTCGACTGGGTGCGCGGATCGGCGCTGGAGGCTTCCGCGATCTCCAGCGGCACCGTCTCCATCATGCCGAGACGGCGCAGGAATTCCTGCTGCCGTTCCGGCCCGATCTTCTGCGCCAGGCGCGCCGTGCCGATGTTCGAGCTTTCCACCAGGATCTCGCGCACGTCGGTCTCGGTGCCCAGGTAGTGGTCGTCGGAGATCGAGAAGCGGCCCCAGCGGATCGGCCCGCGAATGTCGATCACCGTGTCGGGGGTGGCGATGCCTTCCTCCAGCACCTGGGCGATGGTGAAGGCCTTGAAGACGGAGCCCAGCTCATACACGCCCTGCACCGCGCGGTTGAACAGCGGGCTGTCGTCGGGATGCCCCGAGGTCGGGTTGTGCGGGCGGTCGTTGGGGTCGAAATCGGGCAGGCTGGCCATGGCCACGACCTCGCCGCTGTCGACATCCATCAGCACGGCTGCCGCGCCCTTGGCCTTCATCAGGGACATGCCGCCCGCCAGCACCTGTTCCAGCGCCGCCTGCACCGTCAGGTCCAGCGACAGGCGCAGGGGCTGCCCGGCCTTGGCCGGGTCGCGCAGCCGTTCGTCAAAGGCATGTTCCAGTCCGGCGGAGCCCTTGATCTCGGCCCAGCGGGTGCCTTCGTTGTCGAAGGTGGAGCCGCCCAGGATATGCGCCGCGATCGGCCCGTTGGGATAAAGCCGCATCTCGCGCGGGCCGAAATGCAGGCCCGGCTCGCCGATATCATGCACCTGCTGGCGCTGTTCGGGGCTGAGGGTGCGACGGATCCAGTAGAATTTCGATCCCGGCGTGGTGAACCGACGGGTCAGGGTCTCGGCATCCAGTTCTGGGAAGATCTTCGCCAGTTCCTCGGCCGCGCGCTCGGGCTCGATCATCTGGTGCGGGTGCGCATAAAGCGCCGAGGTCTCCATGTTGGTCGCCAGGATGCGACCCCGGCGGTCGACGATCTCCGCCCGCGTCGGCACGATCTGCGCGACCCCGGCCCGGGCGGTGCGCGGCTCCTCCCCCTCGGAGCCGGCCATGACGCCCATGCGCAGGCCGATGACCGAGAAGGCACAGAAGAAGGCCAACCCCATGACCAGCAGCCGGGTTTCGGCGCGGGCACGGGAATGATCCCGCATCTCCTCGTGGCGGCGGCGGATGTTCTCACGCTCGATCACGTCGGGGTTCTCGCCCCGGGCGCGGGCGTCGAGGATGCGGGCCAGCGGGCGCAGCGGCGTGCGAGTCATTCCGCGCCCTCCGTGCTGTCATCGGCGCCGCTCTGGTCGGGGGCGGGCCCCAGCGAAGAGACATCGACGGGATTGTTGAACACCACCTCCGCTTCCGGCGCGGGGGCCGGCGGGAAGCGGACCTGGGCCACCTTGCCGAACTGCGACGGGTCCAGCGGCTGCAGTTGCAGGTCGGGGAAATTGATCTCGGCCAGGTCGCGCAGGCGATCGGGCCGGTTCAGGTAGGCCCATTCGGCGCGCAGCATGTTCAGCCGGGCCCGAGCCCGCGCGATGTCGTCCTGCAGCTGTTCGGACTGCGCGATGGCCGACTGGGTTTCATAGTTCTCGCGGTAGGCCCAGAAGGCCAGGCCGATCACCGACAGGGCGGAAATCAGGTAGAGAAAGGTCCTCATCGTCTTCTTCCTCCTTTGCCGCCGGGTTTCGCCGCGCCGGGCATGCCCATGGCGGCACGATCGACATCCTCGGCGGGGGCACTGGTGCGGAATCCGACGCGCAGGCGGGCGGACCGCGAGCGGGGGTTCACGGCCAGTTCGTCGTCATCCGGGCCGATGCCCTTCTTTGTCTTCTGGGTGAAGGCGGCGGCCTCGGCCTCCTGCACGGGGGCGTAGCGGTTCACGTTGCCGGAATGGCCGGTGCGCAGCTGGAAGAAGCGTTTCACCATCCGGTCCTCGATCGAGTGGAAGGTGACCACGGCCAGCGCGCCACCCGGTGGCAGGGCACGTTCGGCGGCCATCAGCCCCTCGGCCAGGGCACCGTATTCGTCGTTCACCGCGATGCGCAGCGCCTGGAAGCTGCGGGTGGCGGCGTGGCTCTGCCCCGGCTTGGTGCGCGGCAGGGTGCGTTCGATCAGCTCGGCCAGGCGCAGGGTGGTGGTGATCGGCGCCTCTTCGCGGGCCCGCACGATGGCGCGGGCGATGCGGCGCGAGGCACGCTCCTCGCCGTAAAGGTAGAGGATGTCGGCCAGCGGCCCCTCTTCCATCTCGTTCACCAGGTCCGCCGCCGACGGCCCCGACTGCGACATGCGCATGTCCAGCGGGCCGTCGCGCAGGAAGGAGAAGCCCCGTTCCGCCAGGTCCAGCTGCATGGAAGAGACCCCGAGGTCGAGCACGATCCCCGCAAGCCCTTCGGGCGCATGGGTTTCGGCCACGGCATCCATGTTTGCAAAGTTCTCCTGCACGATTTGCAGACGATCCCCCCAGGCGGGCGCCCAGCTTTCGGCCATCTGCAAGGCCAGCGGATCCTGATCGATGCCAATCACCCGGTCCGCGCCGGCCTCCAGCAGGCCGCGGGCATAGCCGCCGGCGCCGAAGGTGCCGTCGATCCAGGTGCCGGTGACCGGGGCCACGGCCGCCAGCAGCGGGCGCAACAGGACCGGCACATGCGGGGCCTCGGCCTTGGCTTCGGGCCCGGAGGTGGAAGGGGTCTCGGGGCGATCAGCCATCTCTCACTCCTCCGTCGGGACAACAGAGAGATGTGGGCGCGCCTGGGCCTCGGCGCGCAGGTCATCCAGCAGCGCCTCGGGATCGAAATCTTCGTCCTCACCGTCCAGCAGGGCCTCCTGCTCCTCGACCATGGCGTCGTAGGCCTCGGGCCGCCAGATCTGGAACGTCTTGCCGACGCCGGCGAACAGCACGGTTTCACCCGCCCCAACGCCGATCTTCTCGCGCAGCTTGGCGGGCAGGACGATGCGGCCCGTGTCGTCGATGGCAAATTCGGTGGACTGGGAGATGTACCAGCGGCGCATCAGCTTGGTGCGCGGCTTCGACTGCGGCAGACGCAGGATCATCTCGACCGTCTCGGACATGGTCTCGGCCGAGTAGCATTCCACGTGATTGTCGAGGTGGCCGCCGAAGACGGCATACATGCGGGCGGTCTTGCCGGGGGCGTATTCGCTGTCCTGGGATTCGAGCACGGCACGGAACTTGGCCGGGATGGAGACCCGACCCTTGGAGTCCACCTTGAACTCCTCCTCACCCGTGAACCTTTTTTCGCTCAAGGTTCCACTCGTCCCCTGCCCCCCTTGACCTGATTCTCCAGATGCGATTCCCTGAAACGGAAAACGGCGGATAGGACTGCTGCCACTGCCCTATCCGCCGCCCTCGTCCCGTTTCCGGGTAGTCCGACTGCGCGCGGCCACCTGGGGGGATGTCTGCTCGCCCCGCGCGCCGGATCTCTGGTTATGTGTGATGAAGGCGGGGCCTGTACTACTCACTGCCTTGGGACATCTTGGGAGGTCTTGCGCCTCTTGGGCCCCTATGTGTTCCCGTCCTCATCTGTCGTCATGGTTGTCACGGGATTTCATGGAACGCAAATGGTTTTTGCGGGATTTCATGGGAAAATCTAGTCCGTGAGGCCTCCGCGAAACAAGGTCTTGGGGTGCCAGGCCGACCAGGAGAGCTCAATTAGCGGAGCGCCAGGGGCCAAAACACCAGATATGGTACCCCCAGCAGGCCCACGCCATGTGTGCCGGAAAGTCCCATGCCGGACCACCAGTCGCGCGAAATCGAGGTAAAGGCAGGCTGAATCCCATGTCAGCCCACCCCATTCCACGGTCACGTCGGGGTGATTCGCTGCGAGCGGAAAGCGATTGGTTCGTGAGGGACGGTCAAAACCGCCGGTGGCGGCCCATCCCACACCCTGACCCATCCGATCCCACGGCCAGTGCCCGGCTATCCCATGACCCGGTGCCGTGGGATCCCATGGTCTGTGCCGGGCGATCCCATGGGAATGCCCCATGCCCTCCCACGACCAAGAGCCACCAGGAACGCGCGCCGGCCGGAGCCATCAAGAACGGGCAGCAAAAGACCCCCGGCACAGCGGCGCCGGGGGTCTAGGAAGACGTGGCCTCACCTGACGGATCGCGCACCAGCCGACGGATCAGGCCAAGCCATCTTCGATCAGTCGGTTTGCCAGGGCGGCATAGGCCGCCGCCTGCTTGTCGTCGCCCAGGGCAATCGGCGTGCCGGCATCCCCAGCCAGCCGCGTCTCCAGGTCCAGCGGCAGCGCGCCCAGCAGGGGCACGCCCAGCTTCGCGGCCTCGGCGGCGACGCCACCATGACCGAAGGGATGCGCCTCATGCCCGCATTCGGGACAGATGTAAGACGCCATGTTCTCGATCATGCCGACCAGCGGCACCTTCAGGGTCTGGAACATGTCGATGGCCTTGCGCGCATCCAGCAGCGCCACATCCTGCGGGGTCGAGACGATGATCGCCCCGTCCAGGGCAGAACGCTGGCCCAGCGTCAGCTGCACGTCGCCCGTGCCCGGCGGCAGGTCGATCAGCAGCACGTCCAGCTCGCCCCATTTCACCTGGGTCATCATCTGCTGCAGCGCCCCCATGAGCATCGGTCCCCGCCAGACCACGGCCTTGGTCTCGTCCAGCATCAGCCCGATCGACATCAGCGTGACACCATGGGCGGTCAGCGGTTCGATCGTCTGGCCGTCGGGCGAGGCGGGCCGTTTGGTGGCGCCCATCATGCGCGGCTGCGACGGGCCATAAATGTCGGCATCCAGCAGCCCCACCTTCTTGCCCTGTTTCGCCAGGGCCACGGCGAGGTTCGACGAGACGGTGGACTTGCCCACCCCACCCTTGCCGGAGCCGATAGCCAGGACATGCTTGATGCCCGCCGGCTTCATCGGCGCGGTCTGGGGCTTCGGGTGGCCACCGATCTTCAGGCTGGGGGCGGAGTCCCCGCCGGCGGGTGCCGCCGGCGCGCTGCGCGGGACGCCCGTGGGCTTGCCCTCGTGGGCGGTCAAGGCGGCACTCGCCTTCTCCACCCCCGGCAGCGCCTGCACCAACTCCTCGGCCGCGGCGCGGATCGCCTCCATCTTGCGGGCGGTCGCGGGATCGGGGGCCTCGATGACGAACCGCACCTGAGAGCCGTCGACGGACAGCGCACGCACCATGTCCCGACTGACGAGATTGCCCCCGTCGGGCAGGGTCAGGCGTTTCAGTTCGTCCAGAATCTGGTCACGGGTCACGGTCACGGGGGCACTCCTTCTGGCCAACGACGGGCTTTGGGCCAAGGTGCGCATTTTGACGCGCGGAACAAGGGGGCGTGGCCGCTTGAGGCCCCGCAACCGATTGCGCCGCGGCGCACAGACTTTCTGCACCGCAGCATCCGCGTTAACCAAAGCGGTTTGGGGCGTCGTCGATGTGGACCGGGAAAATCACCTCAAACGCCAAAGCTGACTCAGGCGCTTCATTTTCGTGCAAACATGTTGTGCGACGTGGCGTCACGACGCGCGGTCTTGTTTTACTGGGCCTGCGTTCACATTCCGCCCAGAAATCGGGCAGCCGTGACCACGTAACTTTAGGTCATCAATGCTTATGCGCTTGCTGCATAGCGGCGTTGTAGAACGGGTCATTGTGCATCCGCAGCAAATGCGCAAATAAGGTTCCAACAGCAGCGGCGAGGCAAGCCGGAACGTTAGCGCCAACACGAGGCGCCACCGCCCGGCCCCAGACCCGCAACACCAGTTTCGACCGTTTCAACGTTGTCGAGTTCGTTACGTGAAGGATGAGTAAGATGGCATACGCAACGCAATCTCCGGCCGCTCTGGCCCCCCAGCAAGGTTTCTCCCGGATCCTGGGGTCGGTCGCGACCCGTTACGCCCGCTACTCCAAATACCGGCGCAGCATCTCCGAGCTGTCCGCTCTCACCAACCGTGAGCTGTCGGACCTGGGCCTGCACCGTTCGATGATCAAGTCGGTCGCCTACGAGGAAGCTTACGGCGCCTCGGCGTAACGACACTTGGGATCAGTCGGCCCTCTCCTCCTCCCTGGGCCACTGAGACTGGCGGCGGTGCCTCTCCTCCTCCCTGGCACCGCCGCACCTATATCGGGGCTGAACGCTCCAACAGTTCGCCACCCTCTCCTCCTCCCTGGGTGGTGATGTCAGGACCGGCGGGAGCTCTCCTCCTCCCTGCTCCCGCCGGACACTGACCACAGATACGGTCGCTCTCTCCTCCTCCCTGAGCGATCGTTGTATTCCGGAGATGCCTCTCCTCCTCCCTGGCATCTTCGGACCCATACAGGGGACGTTCCGAAAGGTCCTTCCCCAGACATACGCCGCCCTCTCCTCCTCCCTGGGCGCGCGTTGTTCCCGGAGATGCCTCTCCTCCTCCCTGGCATCTCCGGACCCACACAGGGGACGTTCCGAAAGGTCCTTCCCCAGACATACGCCGCCCTCTCCTCCTCCCTGGGCGCGCGTTGTTCCCGGAGATGCCTCTCCTCCTCCCTGGCATCTCCGGACCTACATAGGGGACGTTCCGAAAGGTCCTTCCCCAGTCTTTCGCCGCTCTCTCCTCCTCCCTGAGCGGTGACGCCAAGACCGGCGGGAGCTCTCCTCCTCCCTGCTCCCGCCGGACACTTGGACCCCATACGCGGCCCCTCTCCTCCTCCCTGGGTCCGCGTTGAATGACGGCGGCGCTCTCTCCTCCTCCCTGAGCGCCGCCGTTTTTCTTTTTCAGGACATGAGAAACGGGAACGGGTGCTTCCCCTTTGCTGAGGGCTGCATCCAACGGGTGCTTCCCGGGACGCAGGTCAGCTCCGTGAGTATTTCCGACAAGGTGAAGCAGGGGGGCAGCGCGATACAGGGCATGGAGCCGCGCGGGATCGGGCGGTCCGATCGCCCTTGGTAAAAGTAGGCCACCCTACAGCCGAGCTGCGGCTGCGGCGTCCTTTCGGGGACACCAGATCAAGGTAGCTGCAGGAGAGGATCCGGCCAGCCAAGCGCCCTCAGAAGGGGACGTCGTCGGGGTTAGTGACGAATTTCGCCACGACCTTCTTCACCCCGGCCTTGTCGAAGGCAATCTCCAGCTTGTCGCCCTCGACGCCCAGGATCTCGCCATAGCCGAATTTCTGGTGGAAAACCCGCTCGCCCACCGTGTGAGTCGAGGCCGCCGTCATGTCGATGACCGAGCCGCGGGTTTCGCGCGGCTGGCTGACCGGACGGTCCGAGGCACGTGCCTGCATCCGGCGCCAGCCGGGGGAGTTGTAGACATTGGCCTCCGCCATGCGGCTCTCCATGCCCGACTGCACCGATCCGCCCGAGGCCGCGCCATAGCCGCCGCCGTAGAGGCCCGGGGGCGTCAGCACTTCCACGTCCTCCTCGGACAGCTCATCGATGAATCGCGAGGGCAGCTGGCTTTGCCACTGGCCGAAGACGCGCCGATTGCCGGCGAAGGAGATCGTGCAAAGCTCCTCCGCGCGGGTGATGCCGACGTAGGCCAGGCGGCGTTCCTCCTCCAGACCCTTGAGGCCCGATTCGTCCATAGACCGCTGCGACGGGAACAGCCCATCTTCCCAACCGGGCAGGAAGATCACCGGGAATTCCAGCCCCTTGGCGGCGTGCAGCGTCATGATCGAGACCTTGGGCTCATCCCCCGACTGCTCGTTGTCCATCACCAGGCTGACGTGTTCGAGGAACCCCTGGAGGTTGTCGAAATTGTCCAGCTGGCTGACCAGTTCCTTGAGGTTTTCAAGCCGGCCGGGCGCCTCAGGCGTCTTGTCGTTCTGCCACATCTCCGTGTAGCCGCTCTCGTCCAGGATCTGTTCGGCCAGTTCGACGTGGGAAAACGGGGCCTGCGGGCGGTCGTCATCCATCACCACGTCGTCCTCGTCCGCCAGGGTCGTGGCGGTGGCATGCAGCCGCGCCACCTCGTGCCAGCGGTCGATCTGGTCGATGAACAGCGACAGCTGCGCCGCGCCCTTGCCGGTCAGCCCCTTGTCCTGCAGCAGGATCCGGGCGCCATCCAGCAGCGAGGTGCCGTTTGCGCGCGCCACCATCTGGATCTTCTGCCGGGCCTTGTCGCCCAAGCCTCGCTTGGGGGTGTTGACGATGCGCTCGAACGCAAGGTCATCGGCGGGCGAGGTCACCAGGCGGAAATAGCCCATGGCATCGCGAATCTCGAGCCGTTCGTAGAATCGCGGACCGCCGATCACCTTGTAGGGCAGACCGATGGTCAGGAACCGATCCTCGAAGGCGCGCATCTGGTGCGAGGCGCGCACGAGAATCGCCATGTCGTCCGCCGAATAGGGGCGCAGGCCCCGTGTGCCCTTCTCCAGCGCCTCGATCTCATCCCCGATCCAGCGAGCTTCCTCGTCGCCATCCCAGTGGCCGATCAGGCGAAGCTTCTCGCCCTCCTCCGCTTGGGTCCAGAGCGTCTTGCCCAGCCGATTCTCGTTGCCGGAAATCACCGAGGTCGCTGCGGCCAGGATATGCGGGGTGGAGCGATAGTTCTGTTCCAGCCGGACCACCTTGGCGCCCGGAAAATCCTTTTCGAACCGCAGGATGTTGCCCACCTCGGCGCCGCGCCAGCCATAGATCGACTGGTCGTCGTCCCCCACGCAGCAGATGTTCTTGTGCCCGCCGGCCAGCAGCCGCAACCACATGTACTGCGCCACGTTGGTATCCTGGTATTCGTCCACCAGGATGTACTTGAACCACCGCTGGTACTGGGCCAGCAGATCGGGATGCGCCTGGAAGATGGTGACCATGTGCAGCAGCAGGTCGCCGAAATCGACCGCGTTCAGCTCCCGCAGGCGGGTCTGGTAATGATCGTAAAGCTCCGTGCCGCGGTTGTTGAAATGCGCGGCCTCGGCACTGGGCACCTTGGAGGGCATCCAGCAGCGGTTCTTCCAATGGTCGATCAGCCCGGCCAGCTGGCGCGCGGGCCAGCGTTTCTCGTCGATGTTGGCGGCCGAGATCACCTGTTTCAGCAGGCGGATCTGGTCATCGCTGTCGAGGATGGTGAAGTTCGACTTCAGCCCGGCCAGTTCGGCATGGCGGCGCAACAGTTTCACGCAGATGGCGTGGAAGGTGCCCATCCAGCGGACGGATTCGCGCACGCCGAAGGGCGGCGCGGCCAGCCGGTCCTTCATCTCCTTCGCGGCCTTGTTGGTGAAGGTGACGCAGAGGATTTCGTCCGGGCGGGCGCGGCCCGTGGTCATCAGATGCGCCACGCGCGCCATCAGGGCCTTGGTCTTGCCGGTGCCGGCGCCGGCCAGCATCAGGACCGGGCCGTCCAGCGTTTCCACCGCCTCGCGCTGCGCCGGGTTCAGGTCGTCCAGATAGGCCGTGCTGCGCATCCCCGCCATCGCCTGCTGGCTGAGGGATCCGCGTGCGGGGGCGGCGGCCGCTTCGAAAGCGTCGTCTTCGGAATAACTGCTCATGCGCGCCA
The DNA here is from genome assembly GCF_020177265.1 of Pseudooceanicola marinus. Lineage (GTDB taxonomy): Bacteria > Pseudomonadota > Alphaproteobacteria > Rhodobacterales > Rhodobacteraceae > Pseudooceanicola > Pseudooceanicola marinus_A. The sequence goes on along the minus strand of NZ_JAIVMC010000003.1, from coordinate 251,213 downwards.
GAATAACGAAAAGCGGCAACGAGGAAAAGAGACGTTCCCATTCTGTTCCTACGCTTTTCGCGCGCGTCCGGCCACGGCGCCAGGCGCATGGCTGCGCCGGGGTCGGCCACAGCCTTCGGCATAGCGGGCCCGCTCTGGCTGAGTGTTTGCGCAATCAAGCTATTCGCCACGCGGGATAATTGTTCACGCAAATTACTTCCAGACTTGCGCTGCGTTGCGGCATCGCGTTTGCTGTCCGAAAGGACGGCGCCCGCGCCGCGACCCTAGCCTGCAGACGAGGAGCAGACATGGCCGAATTCCAGAAAATTCTCATCGCGAACCGGGGCGAAATCGCCATCCGGATCATGCGTGCGGCAAACGAGATGGGCAAGAAAACCGTCGCCATCTATGCCGAGGAGGACAAGCTGGGGCTGCATCGCTTCAAGGCGGACGAGGCCTACAAGATCGGGGAGGGCCTGGGCCCTGTCGCCGCCTACCTGTCGATCGAGGAGATCATCCGCGTCGCCAAGATGTCCGGCGCCGATGCGATCCACCCGGGCTACGGCCTGCTGTCGGAGAACCCCGAGTTTGTCGATGCCTGTGTCGCCGCCGGCATCACCTTCATCGGGCCCCGGGCCGAAACCATGCGGGCGCTTGGCGACAAGGCCAGCGCGCGCAAGGTGGCCATCGCCGCCGGCGTACCGGTGATTCCCGCCACCGAAGTGCTGGGCGACGATTTCGATGCCATCGAGAAAGAGGCCGGCGAAATCGGCTATCCCCTGATGCTGAAAGCCAGCTGGGGCGGCGGCGGGCGCGGCATGCGCCCGATCAACGGTCCGGAGGAGCTGAAGGAGAAAGTGCTGGAAGGCCGGCGCGAGGCCGAGGCCGCCTTCGGCAATGGCGAGGGCTATCTGGAGAAGATGATCACCCGCGCCCGCCACGTCGAGGTGCAGATCCTGGGCGACCAGCAGGGGCATATCTACCACCTCTACGAACGCGACTGTTCGGTCCAGCGCCGCAACCAGAAGGTCGTGGAACGCGCCCCTGCCCCGTACCTAAGCGAGGCGCAGCGCGAGGAGATCTGCGAGCTGGGCCGCAAGATCTGTGCCCATGTGAATTACGAATGCGCGGGCACGGTCGAGTTCCTGATGGATATGGACACCGGCGCCTTCTACTTCATCGAGGTGAACCCCCGCGTGCAGGTGGAACATACCGTCACCGAGGAAGTGACCGGTATCGACATCGTGCAGGCGCAGATCATGATCGCCGAGGGCAAGAGCCTGTCGGAAGCCACCGGCAAGGCCAGCCAGTATGACGTGCGCCTGACCGGCCACGCCCTGCAGACCCGGATTACCACCGAAGATCCGCAGAACAACTTCATCCCCGACTATGGCCGCATCAGCGCCTATCGCTCCGCCACCGGGATGGGCATCCGCCTGGACGGCGGCACGGCCTACGCCGGCGGGGTGATCACCCGTTACTACGACAGCCTGCTGGTCAAGGTGACGGCCAGCGCCCAGACGCCAGAGAAAGCCATCGCGCGAATGGACCGTGCCCTGCGCGAGTTCCGCATTCGCGGGGTCAGCACCAACATCGCCTTCGTGCAGAACCTGCTGAAGCACCCGACCTTCCTCAACAACCAGTACACGACGAAGTTCATCGACACGACGCCGGAGCTGTTCGATTTCCGCACCCCCGCCGACCGGGGCACCAAGGTGCTGACCTACATCGCCGACGTGACGGTGAACGGTCACCCGGAAACCAAGGGTCGCGCCGGCCTGCCCGAGGGGTTCAAGCTGCCCAGCCCGCCGCCCGCCGGGCCGGAGGTGCCCCCCGGCTCGAAGACCCTGCTGGACGAGAAGGGCCCGAAGGCCGTGGCGGACTGGATGCTGGCGCATGAGCCGCTGCTGATCACCGACACGACCATGCGCGACGGCCACCAGTCGCTGCTGGCCACCCGCATGCGCTCGGTCGACATGATCCGCGCCGCGCCCAGCTATGCCGCCAACCTGCCGCAGCTGTTCAGCCTGGAATGCTGGGGCGGCGCCACCTTCGACGTCGCCTTCCGTTTCCTGCAGGAAGATCCCTGGCAGCGGCTGCGCGACATTCGCGCCGCCTGCCCCAACATCCTGACCCAGATGCTGCTGCGCGGCTCGAACGGGGTGGGCTACACCAACTACCCCGACAACGTGGTGCAATCCTTCGTGAAACAGGCCGCCGAGACCGGCATGGACGTCTTCCGCGTCTTCGACAGCCTGAACTGGGTGGAGAACATGCGCGTCGCCATGGATGCAGTGATCGACACCGGCAAGATCTGCGAAGGCACCGTCTGCTACACCGGCGACATCCTGAACCCCGACCGGGCGAAGTATGACCTGAAATACTACGTCGCCATGGCGAAGGAGCTGGAGGCCGCCGGCGCCCATGTGCTGGGCGTGAAGGACATGGCGGGCCTGCTGAAACCCTCCGCCGCGCGGGTGCTGTTCAAGGCGCTGAAGGACGAGATCCAGATCCCCATCCACTTCCACACCCATGACACCTCGGGCATCGCGGGCGCCACCATCCTGGCCGCCGCCGAGGCCGGCGTGGATGCCGCCGATGCGGCGATGGACAGCTTCTCCGGCAACACCTCGCAGCCGACGCTCGGCTCGATCGTCGAGGCGCTGATGTTCACCGACCGCGACACCGGGCTGGATATCGAACAGATCCGCCAGATGTCGGATTACTGGGAAGCAGTGCGGGCGCAATACGTGGCCTTCGAATCCGGCATGCAGGCCCCCGCATCGGAGGTCTACCTGCATGAGATGCCCGGCGGTCAGTTCACAAACCTGAAGGCGCAGGCGCGGTCCATGGGGCTGGAAGAACGCTGGCACGAGGTGGCGCACACCTATGCCCAGGTGAACCAGATGTTCGGCGACATCGTGAAGGTCACGCCCTCGTCCAAGGTGGTGGGCGACATGGCCCTGATGATGGTCAGCCAGGGCCTGACCCGCGAGGAGGTCGAGGACCCGGATCGCGAAATTTCCTTCCCCGACAGCGTGATCGACATGATGCGCGGCAATCTGGGCCAGCCCCCGGGCGGCTTCCCGCCCGCGCTGGTGGCCAAGATCCTGAAGGGCGAGGCGCCCAACACCGAGCGCCCCGGCGCCCATCTGCCCCCCGTCGACTTCGAGGCGGTGCGCCGCGAAATCTCCGAAAAGCTCGGCGGGCGGGAGATCGACGACGAGGACGTCAATTCCTACCTGATGTACCCCAAGGTGTTCCTCGACTACGCCACCCGCCACGAGCTCTATGGCCCCGTCCGCACCCTGCCCACGAAGACCTTCTTCTACGGCATGGAACAGGGCGAGGAGATCTCGGCGGAGATCGATCCGGGCAAGACGCTGGAGATCCGGCTGCAGGCCGTGGGCGAAACCCATGAGGATGGCGAGGCGCGGGTCTTCTTCGAGCTGAATGGCCAGCCGCGGGTGATCCGGGTGGCCGACCGCTCCGCCACCGGCGGCGCGGCGGCACGGCCCAAGGCGGACCCGACGAACGCCGCCCATGTGGCCGCGCCGATGCCGGGTGTCGTGGCCTCCATCGGGGTCAACGCTGGCCAGGCGGTGAAACAGGGTGACCTGATCCTGACCATCGAGGCGATGAAGATGGAAACCGGCCTGCACGCCGACCGCGACGGCACGATCAAGGCCGTGCATGTCACCCCGGGCGCGCAGATCGACGCCAAGGACCTGCTGGTGGAATACGACGACTGAGGAGACTGCAGGGGGCGCTGCCCCCGCCGCCGAAGGGCGGCAGATGGGAGGAAAAAGGGGGCTCTGCCCCCGCCGCCCTGCGGGCGCCTCCCCCGGAGCATTTCCAGCCATCGTATATGAGAAAGGGCGCCCCGTGAGGCGCCCTTTTTCCTGCAAGCCTTGGGGTTCGGGTGGCTTCGCGCTGCGTTCAGGCCCTGCGCGGCCGCCCGTGCCGAAGCCTCAGCCCTCCTTGCGCTCCGCGGCCTTCTTCATCCGCGCCAGAAGATCAGCCTTCGACGGGCGCCCCTTCTGCCCGGCGGCGCGATCCTGGCCCTTCTCGGTGTGACGCGGCACGCCCTTGTGCGGCTTGGCCGCGCCCATCTTCGAATAATCCATGGCTGTCTCCTTGGCCCATGCTGTCGCTGCTCATGCCTCTTTACCACGCCTCCGGCAAGCGCTTGCTCGCCCGGGCCGTTCAGGACTAGGTCTTTCGTTAACCTTCGTTAACACTTGGACCTCCCATGCGCCTGCCCCTCCTGCTGCTGCTCTGCCTCATCCTGCCGGTCTCGGCCCTGGCGCGAGAGGTGAAGGGCCCCGCGCGGATCATCGACGGCGACACGCTGGAGCTGCGCGGCCAGGTCGTGCGCCTGCTGGACATCGACGCGCCGGAAACCGGGCAGGACTGCCATGGCGCCCCCTGCGGCGCAGAGGCCACTGCCTTTCTGAAACGCCTGACGGCGCGGCAGCAGGTCACCTGCCGGGGGGATGAGGTGGATGCCTACGACCGACTGCTGGCTCGTTGCTCCGTCGCCGGTCGTGACCTGGGCGCCGAAATGGTGCTGGCCGGCCAGGCTGTCGCCTTCCGCCGCTACGGGCTGACCTATATCGACCAGGAAAAGGTGGCCCGGATCGAGGGGCGCGGCCTCTGGGCGCGGGGCACGCCAGTGATGCCCTGGGACTACCGCGCCGGGCGCTGGCAACAGACCGCGGCCAGCGCGCCGCAGGCCGACTGTCCGATCAAGGGCAACATTAATGGCAAGGGTCAGCGCATCTACCACACCCCCTATTCCGCCCACTATGACCGGACCCGGATCAACACCGCCAAGGGTGAACGCTGGTTCTGCAGCGAGGCCGAGGCCCTGGCCGCCGGCTGGCGCGCGCCCTACCGCTGATCGCCTTCGCCCCGAGACTGTGCCCGCGCCTCGGTCTCCGCGATCTCGCGCCGCAACGCGCGCAGGGTGGCCAGGCTCTGGTGATAGCTTTCTTCGGTCATCCCGCCGTCACGGGCGATGCAGCCCGGCACCTCCGCCGCCTCGGCCGCACGGGCCCGCCCGGCCTCTGTCAGCCGGATCTCCACCCGCCGTTCATCCGCCTGCGACCGCACCCGATCCAACAGGCCCGCCCCCTGCATCCGTTTCAGCAGGGGCGACAGGGTATTGGTCTCCATCGACAGCGCCCGGCCGATCTCGCCCACCCCCTGCCCGTCCTTTTCATGCAGCAGCAAGAGGACCAGGAACTGCGGATAGGTCAGCGACAACCGTTCCAGATAGGGCGCATAGAGCCGGATGAAGGCGTGGCTGGCGGCGTAGAGGTTGAAGCACAGCAGGGCCTCCGTTGCGGCCAGGGGCGCGTCGGGTTCTTTTACAGCGGCGCCAGGCAGTGGCGCGGAGGGATCAGGGGCCTGCGTCATGTTTCCGAGATAGATCGCAGGCGATTTTATCGCAAGTGCGCGCCAAGGCCTTGCCAGCGGGACAAGGGGCCCTAACTGTATCGCATGCGACCTAATCGCTCTCGACTCGAAAGGAGCCCCTCATGTCCATCACCCCGCTCTACACCACCAGCGCCTTAGCAACCGGCGGTCGCGAAGGGCGCGCCGAAACTGCCGATGGCGCCCTGTCGGTCGCCCTGGTCACCCCGAAGGAGCTGGGCGGCGCCGGTGGCGACGGCACCAACCCCGAACAGATGTTCGCCGCAGGCTACGCCGCCTGCTTCCTTTCGGCGCTGAAGGCCGTCGCCCGGGGACAGAAGATCAAGGTGCCTGACACCGCGACGGCCAAAGCAGAGGTCTCGATCGGAAAGCGCGCGGATGACGGGTTCGCCCTGCAGGTGGCGATCACGGTCGACCTGCCCGGTCTGGAGGCCGACACGGCGGATCAGCTGATTAGCGCCGCCCATGAGGTCTGCCCCTACAGCCATGCCACCCGGGGCAATATCGACGTGACCGTGGGCCGCGCCTGAGCGGCACGCCTTGCAGCAAAGGCCGGGACGCCAGCGCGCCCCGGCCTGTCACCGGGGCGCCGGACCAGCCGCCCCTGAGGTCAGGCGCGCGTCGGAAAATTTCCGCGAAAAGCCCGAATTTTCCTCTTGCAGCCGCCGGGCCGTCTTTGTACATCGTGCCTCACCAAAAGGAAGCGGGCGTAGCTCAGGGGTAGAGCATTACCTTGCCAAGGTAAGGGTCGGGCGTTCGAATCGCCTCGCCCGCTCCATTTTGGACCCCAGACAGGGACCCACCTGTCGAACCGGATGCGGGCGTAGCTCAGGGGTAGAGCATTACCTTGCCAAGGTAAGGGTCGGGCGTTCGAATCGCCTCGCCCGCTCCAATTTCTCTCTTACAGACCAGCCTTTGCCCTTCGGGGCCGGTGACGTTTCTGGACGTCGTGCACGGCTTGGCGGTGTCGCAAAAGCTTCACGCGGCTTGCTCTTAACTTGATACGCATCCCATACTAAACCGTCGGTCAAAAGAGGGTCAGGTATGGCGGTCAGCATCACCGATGCAGTGAAGCGGTTCGGCGCGGAAACAGCCGTCGACGGGATCTCTGTCGAGATTCCCGAGGGCGCTTTCTTCACTGTGCTCGGCCCCTCCGGCTGCGGCAAGTCCACCCTGCTGCGCCTGATCGCCGGGCTGGAACCTCTCGACGGCGGCGAGATTCGCCTGAACGGCGCCCCGGCCTCCGGCGCCGACATCCACGTGCCACCCGAGGATCGCGATGTCGCCGTGGTGTTCCAGACCTACGCCCTCTGGCCCCACATGGACGTGACCGGCAATGTCTCCTTTCCGCTGGAATGCGACGGCATGCCCCGGGCCCGCGCCCGCGAGGCCGCACAGGCGCATCTGCAGACCGTCTCGCTGACCCCCTATGCCACACGGAAGCCGGCCGAACTGTCGGGCGGGCAGCGCCAGCGGGTCGCCCTGGCCCGCTGCCTGGCCAGCGGAGCCAGGATCGTCCTGATGGATGAACCCCTGGCCAACCTCGACCCGCATCTGCGCACGCGGATGGAAGAGGAACTGGCCGCGTTCCACGCCGCATCTGGCGCGACGATCATCTACATCACCCACGACCAGCGCGAAGCGATGGCGCTTGCCACGCGGATCGCCGTGATGGAAGACGGCCGTTTCGCCCAGGAGGGCACGCCCGAAGAGATCCACGACCGGCCCGCCAGTGAGCATGTGGCGCGCTTCATCGGGCAATCCGCAGTCCTCGATGCGCATTTCGCCGATGGCCTGGCCGATCTTGGTCCCGTCCAGGTGCCACTGGCCGAGGCCGCGCGCCACCGGCAGGGTCCGGGCCGCGTGGTGATCCGCCCCGCCGACCTGCGACGGACGGATCCCGGCAGCCCCGAGGCGCTGCGCGGCACCGTCTCGCGCGTGACCTATCGCGGCGGCCACTGGGAGGCCCTTGCCGAGGTGCCGGGACTGGCCGAGCCCCTGCCCTTCAGCTGCGCGCGCCCCTTGCAACGCGGCGAAGCCGTCAGCCTGCGCGCCGGCCCGGTCTGGGCGATGCCCTGACGCCGACCTTACCCCGGACCTGCGCGCCCCTCCCCTTATGTACTGCTGATGCCGGGTCCCCGTACCCGCCCGTGACGCAGCGACAGAGGTGACACCCGGCCTGCCGCGTGCCACCTCTGACGCCGAGGACAACACCCGGGAGGAACCCATGAGCCTGCCCCAAGCGCTCTCCAACCTGCGTCTGCCACTGATCGGCAGCCCGCTTTTCATCATTTCCAACCCCGATCTGGTGATCGCCCAGTGCAAGGCCGGCATCGTCGGCTCCTTCCCGGCGCTGAATGCGCGCGAGAAGGCGGGCGAGCCGATCGAGCTGGAACGCTGGCTGACCCGGATCAACGAAGAGCTGGACCGGCATAACCAGGAGAACCCGGACACCCCGGCGGCGCCCTACGCGGTGAACCAGATCGTGCACAAGTCGAACGCCCGGCTGGAGCGTGACGTGGAAATCTGCATGAAGCACAAGGTGCCGGTCTGGATCACCTCGCTCGGGGCCCGGCCCGAGGTCAACGAGGCCGCCCACGCCGGCGGCGGCATCGTCCTACACGACGTCATCAACGACCGCTTCGCCCACAAGGCCATCGAAAAGGGCGCTGATGGTCTGATCGCCGTGGCGGCCGGTGCCGGCGGCCACGCGGGCGCGCAATCTCCCTTCGCCCTGGTGCAGGAAATCCGCGCCTGGTTCGACGGCCCGCTGTTCCTTTCGGGCGCCATCGCGCGCGGTGACAGCCTGCTGGCCGCGCTGGCCATGGGTGCCGACGGCGGCTACGCCGGCTCCGCCTTCATCGCCACGGAGGAGGCCAATGCAGACGAGGCCTACAAGCAGATGATCACCGACTGCGGCGCCTCCGACATCGTCTATTCCAACCTCTTCACCGGCGTCTGGGGCAACTACCTGAAGCCCTCGGTCGCCGCGGCCGGCATGGACCCCGAGGCGCTGGAAATCTCGGACCCGTCGAAAATGGACTTCGGCGGCGCCAAGCCGAAAAGCTGGAAGGAGATCTGGGGCTCGGGCCAGGGCATCGGCGCAGTGAAGGAGATCCTTCCGGCGGCGAAGCTGGTCGACCGCCTGGAGGCCGAGTTCATCGCCGCCCAGGACCGGCTCGCCGCGCAGCTCGGCTGGACCCGGGGCTGATCGGCGAATACCCGCTCAAAAATTGAGCAACTGTTCAGGCGCCACCCCGCCACCCAGGGTGGCGCCTGCGGCTTTTATACGCCCAAAGGTTGCACCTCCCCTTGAGCGGCTCATTCCATGTGAATACAGTTGATACTTGCAAGGAATAAAACGTACGCGGATAGGGAGAGATCTCTTGCGACAAGACCCGTCGCCAGCGTATGCAAAGACCAAATTAAAATCCGATAGGGCGCGTTTCCGCCATTCCGAGCGGAATGTCGGCGTATTGGGTTTTATTGCAGGTCGCTCCGCCGGTTTCTCAGATCCGGGGGTTTTCTGTGCCTAGCTTCCGGCTTAGAGCATGCGGCCACTCTTAGACGCGGGTTCAATGACCCGCGAGTCTGGAGAGTTTCTTGCGCGACAATGTCGCTCCGGATTAATCGGCAATATTGTTTGTCTACAGCTTCGTCGTGAAACGGGTGCGATTCCCGAATCACACACCAACAAATGACTGAGGGGCAAATGGCAGATTGGAATGGGGAGATCGCATCGCGCGAGGAGATGCGTGAACGCAAACGCCGCGCCGCACTTCGGGTCGCATCCCGTCTCTTCAACGAAAAGGGCTACCACGCAACATCGCTGGACGAGATCGCCGACCGTATCGGCGTGACCAAGACGGCGCTTTACTACTACTTCCGCAACAAGGAAGAGCTGCTCTACGAGTGCATCGAGGTCAGCCTGAAAGCCGGGGAACGCGCCAGGGTCGAGACCGAAGAGGCCGGTCCGGACGCCTTTGATCGGTTCCGCGCCTTTTACCTCGCCTTCCTGCGGCACGTCATCGAGGATGGCGGCACCTATGCCACGCTGATCAACATCCGCGCCCTGCCGGCCTCAATGCAGCAGCAGCTGGTGCAACGCCGCGAGACGTTGCGCGCGCATATCCAGGGCCTTCTCGACGGGGCCGTGGCCGAGGGCCGCCTGCGTGAGGTCGAGACCGAGAGCACGGCCCTGTTCCTCTTCGCCGCGGTCAACTGGATCATGGCCTACAGCCTGGAACAGCACGGCGGACGCGCCGATCCCACCATCACGGCCGAGACCTTCCTCGATCAGGTTCTGCGAGGGCTTGAAAGCCGATAGCCCCGGGACAGGCCCTCAAGGGCCACCTCTCTTACCGCCGGTCGCCCCGTGTCGCCCGGCGGATCCCAGGCCGAGCCGCGCGCCAGCCAATCGCCAGCCACGCCGCCCGTCCCTTCCCCGCCAGCGCCACCTTCCACGCCGTCCTGCCGTGACAGGTTTGCGGTGATGCGGCCCGTTGGATCAGTTGGTAATCAGCGAATAGGAGCTCGCGGCGGGGCCACGATTGACCACCTCGACGGTAAAGAACTCGGAGGTGGCAGGGCGCCAGCCGCAATAGGCAATGGCGCTTATGTCGGTATCCGAACAGACCAGGCGCCCGTGTCCGTCGCGCACGAAAAGGTTCAGGTCCGCTCCGGTATCCTTCGCCTCGACATAAACCTCCGCATAGTCGCCGCCGATGTATTCCAGCGGCGGATAGGTATCCTTGCCATTTCCCGAGATCGTGGTGATCGAATAGACCTGCCCCGACGCCACGCCCTTTGTCCCGGCGAACCGCACGTCGTCGGCCAGCTTGGCAATCGTTTCGGACCCGCCCGACATCTCCAGCGCCGCGTCCAGCATCCGTTGCCAGGACAGGAGCCGGGGTTCCGGGGCGATCCCCTCCGCCGGCGGCCCCTCCTTCACCGGCTGGCGCTGCACCTGCATGGCCAGCACCGACTTGCGCAACCGGGCCGCCGCCACCGCCAGCATCGGATCCCGAAGATCCTGCGCCGCCTCGAACAGCCGCGCCGACAGCTCGGCGTTGCGGATCACGCTCTGGGCCGCGGCGGGCAAGGCGCCCCCCAGGCCGACAAGGGCCGCCAGGGCCACCGCCATGGCGGGGCGGGGCAGAACGGGCGGACGGGGCAGCGAAACGGGCATGGGAAAATCTCGTGTCGGAAATGCTGCCCGAAGGATTGCCCCCAGCCGGAGGCATTTCAACGAAAATCTGGCATCTGGCCGCCCCTGCCGCCGCCATCCGGCCCGATGACACAACTTGTCATGTGAGTTGCCCGGATCGCGGCGTTAGCACTACAAATTGACAGGACCGTCCCCGCCGGAGGCCTGAAAGGACTGCCCATGCCCCTGCCCCGCCGCCCCTTCACGCGCCCGATGCGCCCCGCTGGTCGCCCCGCGCGGGGATGGGCCTGGCCGGTCGTGGTCGGGCTGGGGGTCGTCTGGCTGGGAACGGCCCTTGCCCTTCTCCCCGGCGCCGCCCTCGCCCGCATCGACCTGCCCCGGGCCGCCCTGAGGGTCGAGACCGGGCCGGACGCCCTGATCGCCGCGGCCCTGGCGCGCGGTCTGGCAGCGACGGTGGAGCTTTACACCGACACAGGCGCGCCTGCCTTCCTCGGCAGCGGCTTCCTCTTCGGCACGGAACCGGTCCTGGTCACCAATGCCCATGTGATCGGAGCACACGCCCATATCGTCGCGCGGTTCAGCGATGGCCAGAGGCGCGAGGCGACGCTGCTGCGGCAGGACCGGGCGCGGGACCTGGCCCTGTTCACCCTGACCGGGCCCGCCCCTGCGCCAGGCCTTTCGCCCGCCCCGACCGCGCCGGTCCTGGGCCAGCCCCTGTTCGCGCTTGGCGCCCCGCTGGAGCTGGGGCAGAGCGTGACCCGGGGCAGCCTGTCCCATGTCGGGCGACAGGTGGACCCGGCGGTGCCGTTGCAGCTTTACCAGCATGACGCGGCCCTCAACCCTGGATCCTCCGGCGGCCCGCTGCTGGATGCGCGGGGGGGCGTGGTGGCGATCAATGCCCGGATTGCCGACGGCTCACGCTTCTTCACCGGCGTCGCCTATGCGGTGCCCGTGGCGACCCTGCAGGGGCTGATCGACGACACCCTGGTGCCTGTGCCCCGCCTGGGGCTGCGCCTGCGACCGCTCGACGGGGAGACCGCGCGCCTGCTGGGCCTCGGCGAGGATCAAACCGGCGTCCTAGTGGACGACGTGGACGACGGCGGCGCCGCAGCACGCGCCGGCCTTCGCCCTGGCGATGTCCTGCTGTCCTTGGATGGCCGGCGGCTGGACCGCCCGGGCACGCTGGCCTTCGCGCTGGAGGGCCGCCGCAGCGATACCTTGCCTTTGGTCCTCATGCGCCCGGGCGCGCACCCGATGGAGCAGCAGCTGACCCTGCGACTGACGCCCACGGACATGCCCGAAGCGTCTGCCGCGTCCAGAGCAGCTCCGGCACCTGTGCCCCTCGGCCTGACCCTCGCGCCCGGCACGGCCCGCATTCTGTCGGTCACCGAGAACAGCCCGGCCTTTGCCGCGGGCCTCGCGCCGGGGGACGAGATCCGCGCGGTTAACGGTCTCGCCGGGGCGAAAGTCGCGCTGCGCAGTGCCACGGCGCAGCTGCTGCGCATCCAGCGGGACGAACGGCAGATGCACCTGCTGCTGGATCCCGCCGCCGCCCCCTCGCTGGGTCGGCCGGTCACGGGCAATGCGCTCGACCCGGCCGTCGTGCCCTTCTGACCAGCCATCCGGAGTGACCATGCCAGAGACCGACCCGACCCCGCCCCGCCTGCCGCCCCGCATCCTCATCGTCGAGGACGACACCGAAGCGGGCCAGGCCCTTTGCGCGGCGGCACGCGACCTCGGCGCCGATCCGCATTGGGTGACGACCTACCCCGAGGGGCTGGCTGCCGCCGGGGCCGACGATTTCCGCGTCATCGTCTTCGACCGGATGCTGCCCGGCGGCGACGGCATCGACGCCCTGGCAAAGATCCGCGCCGCAGGCTCCACCGCGCTGGTGCTGATCGTCTCCGCCCTGGGGCGGGCCGCGAACAAGATCGAGGGGCTGGAGAAGGGCGCGGACGACTACCTGGCCAAGCCCTTCGACCCCGATGAGCTGCGCGCGCGCCTGCGCGCCCTGCTGCGCCGGGCCACGATCACGGTACTGGACAACGACCTGGTCAGCTTCGGTGAGATGGAGATCCGCATGAAGGCGCGGACCGTCCATATCGGCGCCACCCACGTCCCCGTCAGCCCGAAGGAGTTCGATCTGATCGCCTTCTTCGCCGCCAATGCCGGGGCGGTGGTGACGCGGATGCAGCTGCTGGAAAAGGTCTGGAACCTGCATTTCGACCCGCAGACCAACGTGGTCGATGTCCACGTCGGCCGGTTGCGCCGCAAGCTGGAGCAGGCCGCCGGGCGCCCGGTGATCCATACGGAGCGCGGCGCGGGCTATGTCTTTGACCCGCAACGGGCCGCTCCCATGGACGACGCCCCGGCATGAGGCGCCTGGCCGGCTCCGCCAGCCTGCGGGTCACCCTGGCCATCGCGGCCGGCATCATCGTGATCTCCCTCTCGGCCATGGGCCTGCAATACCGGGTGACCGCCCGGGCGCTGGACGCGCGCCAGGCCGAGCTGCTGACCGCGGATCTCGACGCCTTCGCCGCCACCTATCAGCAAAGGCGCATCCCGGCGCTGCGCCAGGCCATCGATTTCCGATCCCGCAGCATGGAACCGGGCGAGGCGATCTATCTGCTGCAGGATCGTACGGGTGTGAAACTTGCGGGCAATATCGGGGGCTGGCCCGTGGACATCACGCCCGTGGGCGCGCGCTTCGACCCGGCGCCCGTGCTGCACTACGCCCTGCCCCTCGGCCCCGGCGGCGAGGCGATCCGCTATCGCGGCATCGCGCGGGAACTGCCCGGCGGCTTTCGCTTCCTGACCGCCCGGGCCGAAACCCCGCGCGAGGCGACACTGGCCGGGCTCCGCCGGGTGATCTGGCCAGTGGCCGCCGGGCTGGTGGCGCTGGCGCTGCTGGCCGGGTGGCTGACCTCCCGCTGGGTGCTGGGGCGCATCGCGCGGGTGAACCGGCTGGCCGATCTAGTGGCGGCAGGCGACCTGTCGGCCCGCCTGCCCGAGCCCCGGTCCAGCGATGAATTCGGTCTGCTGGAAACCCATGTGCATGCCATGCTCGACCGGATCGAGGCGCTGAACCGCGCCACCCAACGCCTGTCGGACACCATTGCCCATGAATTGCGCACGCCCCTGAACCGCCTGCTGCAACGCATCCGCACCCTCGACGCCCCCGCCCCGCAAAAACAGGCGCTAGAGGCGGAGATCCATGCCACCACCCGCACCTTCAATGCGCTGCTGGACATCTCTGCCGCCGAGGCCGCCAGTGGCGCGCGGCCCGGACTGGTGCCGGTGGACCTCTCGGCCCTGATGGCGGAGGTGCATGACCTCTACCAGCCGCTGGCCGAAGACCGTGCGATGGCCCTGACCCTCGACGCCCCGCCCGGCCTGCAGGTCCTGGGGGAACGCAGCCTGATCGCCCAGCTTCTGTCCAACCTCCTCGACAACGCGATGAAGTTCTGCCGCCCCGGCGACAGCATCGCGATGACCCTAACCGCCGAGGGCGACCGCCTGGTGATGATCCTCGCCGACACCGGCCCCGGCCTGCCCGAGGCGCAACGCGCCGAGATCACCCGCCGCTTCGTCCGGGCCGAGCGGGATCGCGACGTGGCCGGTCACGGCCTGGGCCTGGCGCTGGTGCAGGCGATCGCCACCCGCCACGGTGCCAAACTCACCCTGCCGGCAAGCGAAAAGGGTTTCCGGATCGAGATCGCCTGGCCTAAGCTGTCGCGGGATTGATCCCCCGACCCCGGGACCCGCATGCGATTTCAGACACGCCTTTTGACCGCCCTGCCCCTGGCCCTCGCCTTGTCGGCCTGCGCCGTCCTGAACCCGCCCCTGAACCAGTTGCGCGACAACGGCCCAAACGACACCGCCCGCGCCGCGCCTGCGGGCGATGAAGAGCTGTGGGTCGGCCTGGCCTTCTCCGGCGGGGGCATGCGCGCCTCGGCCTTCGCCCATGGGGTGGTGGAGGAGCTTCGCGCCATGACCGCTGGCCCCGGCGACCCGGACGGCATCCTGTCGGAGCTGCGGTTGGTCACCGGCGTCTCGGGCGGCTCGGTCACGGCGGCCTACTACGGGCTCCACGGTGCCGAGGGCGTGGATCGCTATCGTGACGGTTACCTGGTGCGCGACGCCGAACGCTACATGGCCAACAATCCGTTGAACCCGCTGACCATCGCGCGCGGCCTCTCGGGCGGGGCCAACGGGCGCGAGACCTTCGGACGGTTCCTCGACGAGGCGCTGTTCCACGGCGCCACCTTCGGCGACCTGGCGCGGCGATCCCCGATCACCACCTGGATCAATGCCACCGATGTGGCCAATCAAACCACCTTCCTGTTCACGCCCGAGACTTTCGATGCGCTCTGTTCCGACCTGGCCAGCTTCCCGATCTCCGACGCGGTTGCGGCCTCGGCCGCCTATCCGCTGGTCTTCTCGCCCATCGTCGTGGACAGCCACCAGGGCGGTTGCGCCTACCGCGCGCCCGACTGGCTGACAGCGGCGCGCTACAATTCCGAGGCGACGGGTGCCATGCGCGCCCATGCGGCGGCGCTGGAAAGCTATGCCAGCGACCCCGACATGCGCTTCGTAAAGCTGCTGGACGGGGGCATCACCGACAACTTCGGCACCACCGGCCTGGCGGTGGAGCGCGCCCGCGCCGAGGCTCCCCATGCCCCGCTTTCGGCCCGCGAGGCGGTGAAGCTGTCGCGCCTGCTCTTCCTGGTGGCCGATGCGGGCGTCGAGCAGCCCAACGACTGGACCACGCGGATGCAGGGCCCGGGCGGCGGGCAGCTGGCGCGGGCCATCGTGCAATCGGCGATGACGGCAGCCTCTCGCACCGGGTTCGACGCCATGCGCCTGCAACTGGACCGCTGGCAGGAGGATCTGGTGGACTTCCGCTGTTCCCTGACCCTGGCCGAGGTGGCTCGGCTGCGCGGCTCGGCGGCGGGCTGGGATTGCCGCGACCTGAAGTTCTTCGTCGGCATGGTCAGTTTCGACGATCTGGGCGGGCAGATGGAGGACCGGCTGAACGCCATTCCCACCCGGCTGGCGCTGGAGGAGGCCGAGGTCGACCTGTCGATCTCGGCAGGCCAACGCACGACGCGGCAGAACCCGGAGGTAAATGGCTTCCTCGCCTCGACCACGCGCTATGGCACCGACCGGCTGTCGGCCATCGACGCCGGCACCGCCCGGCGCATCGCCCCTGTGGGCGGAGCGCGGCAGATCGCGCCTGTGTCGGATTAACCCCTCCAACCCTTCCTGTTGGCGCTGACTGAATGCCCGGGCGGAGCCCCGGGGGCGCATCGGAGCGAGGAGGGACGCGCCCGACCCTGGGTGGGCGCCTTGATCCCTCTTTGCTGGGGAAGCACCCCAAAACTCATTTGTCGCCTGTGCTCTTTCCGACATCGCCATGCGCCCTCCCGGGGGGAGGGTCGGGCGCGGCCCGGGCTTGCAGCCCGCGCCAGGAATGGCCGGAGTGGGCGCCCCCAAGACAAAGGGCGGAGGACTCCCCGTCCTCCGCCGCCCCGCTCAGGCGATGATGTTCGCCCCCGGGCCGTAGGGGAACTTGGTGATGTTCTCGGCCCCCTCTTCGCCCACCACAAGGATGTCATGCTCGCGATAGCCCCCGGCGCCCGGCATCCCCTCGGGCAGCCACAGCATCGGCTCCATCGACACGACCATGCCCGGCTCCAGCACCGTGTCGATATCCTCGCGCAGCTCCAGCCCCGCCTCGCGGCCATAGTAATGCGACAGCACGCCGAAGCTGTGGCCATAGCCGAAGCTGCGGTGTTGCAGCAGGCCCTCATCGGCCAGGAAGCGGTTCAGCTCATCGCAGATCTGGGCACAGGAAATGCCCGGCTTGATCAGCGACAGGCCCAGCTCATGCGTGGCCACATTGGCCTGCCAGATCTTCAGGCTGCCCGCATCGGGTTCGCCCAGGAAAAGAGTGCGTTCCAGCGCGGTGTAATAGGCCGAGATCATCGGAAAGCAGTTCAGCGACAGGATGTCGCCCATTTCCAGCGCCCGGGTGGTCACCGGGTTATGGGCGCCGTCGGTGTTCAGGCCCGACTGGAACCAGACCCAGGTGTCGCGCAGCTCGCTGTCGGGATGGGCGCGGGCAATCTCGGCCTCCATCGCGTCGCGACCCGCCATGGCCACGTCGATCTCGCGCGCGCCCTCGTGAATCGCGGCGCGGATCGCGGCGCCGCCCAGGTCAGCGATGCGGGCGCCTTCACGGATCAGGGCGATCTCCTCGGGAGATTTGATCATTCGCGCCTGCATGGTGGCGGGGGCCACGTCGACCACCTCGGGGGCGCCCAGAAACTCGGCCAGCTTGGCCGATTGCGCCAGGGTCAGGTGATCGCCCTCGATCCCCACACGGCGCGCGCCGCCCGCCAGGTTCCGCACCGCGCGCCAGTAGTTGTCGCGCTGCCAGTCGGTGTAGATGACATTCTCGCCATGGCTGCGCCGCCAGGGTTGGCCGGCGTCGATATTGGCGCTGACCGTGGTGCAGGCCTGCGCCGTCACCACGCAGGCATAGGGCCGGCCGAAGGAGCAATAGAGAAAGCCCGAATAATAGGCGATGTTGTGCATCGAGGTCAGCACGACCACGGGCAGATCCATCCCGGCCATGATCGCGCGCAGCCGCGCCAGACGCGCGGCGTATTCGGCGGCAGAGAAGGGCAGCGGGGCCTTTTCGCCATTGTGGCAGGTGAAGGTATCGACGCGGGTGTTCAGTTGGGTTGCCAGATCGGCCATGTCTCAATCCTCATTCCGGAGGCCGGAGCGGGAGAGACGTCCACGACCCGGCGCAAACGTCCGGGCGTACAGGACAGGGTTGAACCTATCGGACCGGAAATGCGCGCCGACGCCATCGGCACGCGGGTCCGTGGGGGTTTTCTAGCCGAAGCGCGGGCGCCCGGCAAAGCGGAAAGTGACGTGACCCGACCCGTCGTGTGCGCCTCTGCCCAGGTCGCGGGCAGCGGCTCTCAGGGTTCGATCAGCGCCACCAGCTTGCCCTCGAAGAACGAGAAACGCGCGGACACCTCCTCGGGCGCGGCACAGACGGCGTCGGCGCCCGACAGCATGGTCCAGATGCCATCCTCGCGCTTCTCCTCGACTTCCAGTTCCAACAGCAGATCCCCCTGGGCATCGAAGGCCGCGAGGCGCAGATGCGCCTCGGCCACCGGTGCCGGGGTCAGACGGGCGTAGAAGGCCGCACCCTGCGGATCGGCCTCCGCCCGGGCCGCCGGATCCTGTCCCGCGTCGACGGCGCAGAAGGTGGCGACGCCGTCGGGCACCAGGAAATAGTTCAAGGGGCCACTTTCCGGGGCGACGGAGAAATCCAGCATCAGCGCGGGGTCTGTGCCCATCGGGGCGGAGGGATCGGCCATGGCGGCGCCTTTCAGGCTGAAGGCCAGAAGCGCGGCCAGGGTCAGGGGGCCCAGACAGCCCATGAGATAGGAGCGCAAACGGGCATCAAACTGTCGGGGCGGCATGTCCGTCCTCCTCGGGGTCGCACCACGTTAGGCGAGGCCCCTGCCGCGATCAACTGCCCCCTGCCCCTTGCCACCTGTCCCCGCGTTAGAGCGTGACGACGTGGTTGTCCCAGGCCCGCTCGGCACGGGTGAAGGGCTGAAACTCTTCCGCGGTGGCATGCCAGACACCGCCCAGCCCGTCGGTGGCCAGGAACCCTTCGGGCCCCGCCGCCAGGCCGCAGATGTCCGGGCGACGGTGCACGGCGACGAAATTGGCATCGTGGTCGAAGATATGCAGCCGACCGCCGCGCGGGCTGGTGATACCGAAATACTGCCCGTCGCCCGACAGCGCGACGGAGCCCGCATAGCCATTCATCGCCAGCTGCTCACCCAGGGGCGCCTCGGCCAGCTTGGCCTCCGCCCAGCCCCGGCGGTGCAGCCCCAGCAGGGGCACCCCGTCCATCGTGTCGCCCTGCCACTGCATGGCGAAACCGACCAGGCCGTCGCCGGTCATCGCCAGGTGGCGGATCGAGTTCAGGTGCAGATCGGGATCCAGAACCACCTGCTCCAGCAGCTCCCCCTCCGGCGTGATATAGGCCAGCGACGGCTGCATGGTGGGCAGGTTCAACTTGCCCCGCCCGTCCTCGACCCGGGGATCGGTCTGGATGCCGCCATTGGCCACTACCAGCGTGCCGTCAGCCATCTGCAGCGCCTCATGCGGGCCGACGCCATGGGTCTCGATCTCACCCACGCGCCTGTAGCCCTGGCTGCGCGACCACAGCCCGATCTTGCCGCGGGTGGTGATGTAGTCGTTCTCCAGCGTGGCCAGGATGTCGCCGCCCTGCAGGAAAGTGCCATGGCCCATGAAATGCCGCCCCTCGGGGCTGTGCAGCTCGGTCAGGACCCGGCCATTGGCGCAGTCGATGACGCGGGCGAAGGTGCCCGGGCGGCGGGCGAAGCCCACGGCCTCCGGTGCCACCGGATGCGCCGCGCCCGCGTGTCCGCGCCCCGGCATCGGCACCCGGAAGACGTCATGGCCCATCACGTCGATCCCGAAGAGGGCATGCTGCCCGTCCGGTTCCTTGGCGAAGGCCAGGAAAGCAGGGGACCCGGCGTCGGCCCAGCTCAGGCGCGGGGTCAGGGCCGAGGCGGCCATGGCGGCAAGGAAAGCGCGGCGGGGGATCATGGCGAACTCCGTTCGGATGCGGACCCGTGCCGGTCCGGCCGGCACGGGCGGATGTGAGAGCCTGGCGCGGTCGCCGCGCTCAGTCGCCGTCGGCCGAGTTGAACCCGGCGGACAGCCCGAAATGCCCGCCGACCTCTCCTTCGACGCTCCGGCGCAGAAGCTGCACGCGCTGCTGCACGATCTCGACCTTCAGGCGACCCGAGATGTCATCGACCTGCGACAGGTCCGGCGTTTCCACCGCCTCGATTGCCTCGAAGACGGAGGCGAAGGCTGCCTCGCTCTGCGGCATTGCCTCCGGCGCCATCAGAGCGCGGGCGAGGCCCTGCAGGGCCTCCAGCGACAGGGTGACATTGCGCAGCGACCGGCCCGAGCGGCGCGCCTCGGCGCGGCTGGCGCGGGGGCGGTCGAACGTGCCAAGGGGCCGTCCAAGACGGCTGTCGGCGGTGAACTCCAGCCCCGACAGCAAGGAGGTGTAAAGGACGCGCACCGCCTCGTCCCGGTCGAGATAGGTGGTGTTGCCCGCCTCCCCCGCGCTCAGCAGCGCCGGGGCGGCCTCGTCGTGCCATTCCTGGTCGATCTCTTCGGCCATCCGCGCCAGGTCGGCGGAAATGGCCTGCACCAGACGGCAGGTATAGCTGTCGGCCTCGTAACCGGCGAACTGGTCATCGTAGAGCAGGTATTCCAAGGCGAAGAGACCGCGCGCCGCAACCGAAAGCTCATGGAACTCATCAGGCTGATCGACGATCTCGTCCGCGTCGGCGACCATCTGGCCCAGCATCCGCGGGGTGAAGCCCTTCTTGTCGGGCCAGAAGGCGATGGCGTTGACCCGGCCATCCACCTCCAGCGGGCCGAAGCGCAGGTGCGAGACGCCCATCCATGCGTCAAAGGCGTCGTTCCACGCGGCCTCCAGCTCCGGGGTCGGCGTGCAGGTGGCGCCGGCCTGCACCTGCAGCGCCTCGGCGGCCCCGGCAAAGGCAGCGGTGCCCGGCAGGATCTCCTGCTCCACAGCGTCTGCGACATCGGCCGTGGCCGTGGTGGCGGTCAGGCTCAGGATCAGGGCGGCGGCGGGCAGGAAACGCATTACAGGCTCTCCAGGAAGGCAATCAGGGCGGCGCGGGTGTCGGGATCCATGTCGACCACATTCTGCCGCGCCTGTGAAGCCTCGCCCCCGTGCCACAGAACCGCCTCCAGCAGCGACCGCGCGCGGCCGTCGTGCAGGTAGTAGCTGTGCCCGTTAACCTGCGGCGTCAGCCCGATCCCCCAGAGCGGCGGCGTCTTCCATTCCGTGCCATCGGCCCGGCCCTCGGGCCGGTGATCGGCCAGTCCCTCGCCCATGTCGTGCAGCAGAAGGTCCGTGTAGGGCCAGATCAGCTGGAAGCTCTGCGCGTCCTGCCCCTCAAGCCGGTGGGTCACGTATTTCGGCGTGTGGCAGGAGGTGCAGCCGGCCTCGTAGAAGGCCTGCTTGCCGGCCAGGACCTGCGGATCGCCCACGTCGCGGCGCTCCGGCACGGCCAGGTTGCGGCTGTAGAAGGTCACCAGATCCAGCCCCTCTGCGTCGATCTCGGTGCCGCGTACGTCGCCATCCCCATGGGGCGCGGCGCGACAGCCCGTCTCGGCCTCGGTGCAATCGCCCCAGGGCGCGTCGAAGAGCGGGGTGGAGATGCCGATGTCCCCGGCAAAGGCCGCCGCCGACTGTTCCTTGATGCTGGGCGCGCCCCCCTTGTAGCCGAAGCGGCCCAGTTCCGGACGGTCGTTCTCGAAGGACCAGACGACCTGCGCCCGTCCCGAGATGCCGTCGCCGTCGGCGTCCTCGGGGTCGGCCTTGGCCAGGATGTCCTCCGCCGGGATCGCCTCCAGCAGGCCGAGGCCGATCATCTGCGGCGCGACGCGCGGGGACAGCATGGCGCCCGGCGCCAGCGGACCATAGCCCAGGTCCTCGGCGGTCCAGGTGGGATGGCGCAGGCTGGCGGTTTCGCCCCCGGCCAGCTCGACCACCTCTTCTTCCCAGGTCACGCCCAGCCGGTATTCCGCCGGCAACCCGTGGACCGAGAAGTCCTGCATCTGTCCGCCGTAGACCGGATCGGGCCGGGTGCGCGCCGCGCTCGGCGCGCCGGCGGACAGCAGGAAGGCCTCGATCTCCGACATCGGCTCCGCCTCGTCCGCAGGCACGGAGACGCGCAGGAACATCGACACCGCGTCATCCTCGGGACCCTCGGGCGGATGGCCGCGCCCGTCCTTCAGGTGACAGCGCTGGCAGGCGCGCGCATTGTAGAGCGGCCCCAGCCCGTCGCTGGCCTTGGTGGAGCTGGGAGAGCTGACCCAGAGCTTCTTGAACAGCCCGTTGCCCAGCTTGAAATTCATCTCCCCCTCGAAGCCGATATTGGCCGAGAACTGGCTGAAGGCATCGGCATCGGTGCGTGCCCGGGTGGTGGCGGCGCCGGCCGGGTTCTGCTCGAACCGCTCGGGGGCGCTGAAATCCGTCGTGGGCGCGGTGACGGCGGCGATGCGCGCGCGCTCTGCCTCGGTGCGGGGCACGACGTCCAGGATCGGGGCGGTCAGCCTGTCGGACAGCTGCACGGTCTCGGCACGAAGGGCCAGAGGCGACAGCGCCAGCGTCATGGCCAGGACGGAGGCCAGCCCTCTGCCGGCCGGACGGATCGGATGGGTCAGGTGCGTGGACATCGGCAACTCGTGCTCTTCAGGATGCCCCGTGGCTTGCCACCAATTCCTGAGCGGTTCAATCGGAAATGCGGCCCCGCCCTGCGGCATGACGCCCGCCCTATGCCCCGGCGGGTACGCCCCTGCCCGCCACTCTCTCGATATGCTGGCCCAAATGTTCCCCGGGGCTGAACCGCGTCTGGGAAGATCCCCGGGCTCAAGGGGCAGCCCCCCTGCCTGAATGCAAAAGGGGAGGCCCAGCGGACCTCCCCCTAACATCGAGTCGCCAGAGGCGCTTACTCGGCTTCGTCCGCCGAGGAGGCGTTGAGCAGGCCGTATTTCTCGGCGCCCAGCGAGGTGTAGAGTTCCAGCTGAGTTTCGAGGTAGTCGATGTGACCTTCCTCGTCCGCCATCAGCTCCTCGAAGAGGTTCTTGCTGACGTAGTCGCCCACGCTGTCGCAATGATCGCGCGCTTCCTTGTAGAGGTTGCGGGCGTCATGCTCGGCGGCCAGGTCGGCCTCCAGCGTTTCCTTCAGGGTCTCGCCGATGCGAAGCGAATCGAGCTTCTGCATGTTCGGGTGGCCTTCCAGGAAAATGATCCGGTCGACCAGCTTGTCGGCGTGGTGCATCTCCTCGATGCTTTCTTCACGGGACTTGGCCGCGATCTTGCCGTAGCCCCAGTCCTTTTGCAGCCGGTAGTGCAGCCAGTACTGGTTGATCGCCGTCAGCTCGCTACGCAGCGCTGCGTTAAGGTACTCGATGACCTTTGCGTCGCCTTTCATCCGAAGTCTCCTTTGTCGTCGCGCGGCGCAGGCCGCGCAGAATGTCTGGTACTTCGAAACTATCGCAATCGCGCATGGTGTCCATGAAAAGCGGCAGGCAGCCCCCGCATTCGGCCTTTTTCCCCAATGCCCGGTAGACCTTACCGGGTGTGATGATCGTCTCGGGGTCGGCGGCGCGCATCCAGTCCACGGCGGAACGGATGTCGCGATCGGTGAGCGAGTGGCAGTGGCAGACCATCATGGCAGGGGTCCTTCGCAGGCTCTTGGGGAGACGGTCGGGGCGGCGCACCGCCACGACCCGGAGGTGTGGGGACGCGCGGGACGATCCGCGCGCCCATGCCGGATCACTCGAAGACGGCGTCCGGGTTGTCGAGGCTGTCGGAGCCTTCGAAGCCGATCTGATCCAGCTCCAGGGCGGTGACGGCGCGTTCGATGCCGCGGGTCTGGGTGACCAGCGCGTCGACCGCATCCATGATCAGGGCCTCGCCCTTCTCGTTGCCGCGCTCCAGCATCATGTCGTAGCTGAAGCCCGCCTCGGCGGCCGATTTCAGCGTCGCCAGCTTGAACATCGTGTCGCTGATGTCGGCTTTGAGGGTGGCATCCACGTCGGCGTCGGCCTCGGCCACCAGGTCGGACAGCGACGGGCCCTCGGTCACGGTGCCGTCGACGCCGGTATAGCTGCCGAAGTAGACGTTCCGGATGCCCAGACCGTCGTAGTAGTGGGAGTTGTGGGTGTTGTCGGAGAAGCAGTCATGCTCTTCCTCCGGGTCGTTCAGCAGCACGCCCAACTTCATGCGTTCGCCGGCCTGTTCACCGTAGGACAGGCTGCCCATGCCGGTCAGCATGGCCACGATGCCCGCGTCCTCATCGGCCATCAGCGTCTCGCGCGCCTCGCCGCCCTCGGCCCATTGGCCGGCCATCCATTCCAGGTCCGATACCAGCAGGTCGGTCGCGGCCTTCAGGTATTCACCGCGGCGGTCGCAATGACCGTTGGTGCAGTCATCACCGGCGGCGTAGTCGGTCCAGGAGCGTTCGCCCGCCCCCTTTTCGGTGCCGTGCAGGTCCTGGCCCCAGAGCAGGAATTCAATGGCGTGGTAGCCGGTGGCCACGTTGGCCTCCACCGCGTCGGCCTCGTGCAGGGTGCTTTCCAGCAGCTCGGGCGTGATTGCGGCGGCATCCACCTCTTCGCCCGACAGGGTGAAGGTCGGGTTGGCGATCACGTTCAGAACGGCATATTCGTTCTCGTCGGTGGCGCCGCCATAGGAGGCGTCAACGTAGTCGATCAGGCCTTCGTCCAGCGGCCAAGCGTTCACCTTGCCTTCCCAGTCATCCACGATCGCATTGCCGAAGCGGTAGGCCTCGGTCTGCTGGTAGGGCACGCGGGCTTCGAGCCAGGCGGCCTTCGCGGCCTCCAGCGCCTCGGCCGAGGGGTTCGCGATCAGCTCATCCACGGCAGCCTGCAGCGTCTTGGCGGTGCTCAGGCTGTCGCCGTAGGCGGCGGCGGCGATGTCGGCGTAGGTGTCCAGCACCTCCGCCTTCTCGACGGCCAGCGCCAGGCTGGGGGCGGCAACCAGGGCCGTGGTGGCCAGGGCGGCTTTCAGAATGCGTGTCATGGAAGTCCCTTCTGTTCGCATGTTGTCTGCGTTTTCAGTCGTCTTGATCGTCAGGCTCAGTGCAGGGTGACGGCGCGTCCCGGCGCCGCGGGCGGATGCGGGTGATCCGGCGCACCTCGCTGAAGTTCCAGGCCCAGCAGTCGCGCCTGTGAGACCACGGCGGGCGCCATGTCGGCGCGCACCAGCAGGCAGGCCATCAGCATGGCGTCCTCGCTGTCGCCGCCGGTCGCGATGCTGACCAGATGCGCCAGGACCGCCTCGTCGGCGCCGACGCAGGCGCAGCTGGCGGAATGACGCAGGACCGGGCGGCGCCCGTGCCGCAGCACCAGATCGAAGAAGCCGTCCAGCGCCGCCTCGATCCGCTCGGCCGTGGCCGGCCCCATCAGGCCCGCCAGTTCGTCCACGAAGGTCCCATGGGCTGCGGCGCCGTCACAGCGGGCCCGCAGGGCGCCGATGACCAGCGCCTCGTGCAGCGGCAGGGTGGTGATCTTCGCCACCGCCTCGGCGCCGCGCACCGCGCTCATGCCCGACACCCCGTCGCGCCCCGGCACGCGGCCAGGTGGCAGGGCAGAGAATGGGCGTAGCCAGCTGAGGTCATGGGGTCTCCTTTGCGGCTTTTCTGACGAAAACGCTCAGCCAAGTCAATCCCGAGTATTTTGTTTGGCTTTTAAGAGTCCGTGATCCGCCGGCCCTTGTGGCAGGCCAGGCCGCCACTTCAGGTGGCTGAAATGCGTAGCCGAACGGCGCTCTTGGCGAAAATTCGTGTCCGCACAGCCGGTCAGCGTGAACCGGCGTCTTGGCAGACTCACGGCGCGCATGCTTGGCTCACTCCGGGCCGCCCTGCCCTGCCGGATCGCCGCCCGGCTGGCGTCGCCCTTCCCGACTGCCAGACTTCAGGACCAGCCCAATGACCACTGCCGCCCGCCAGACCGCCTCCCGCGATCCGCTCCTGCAACCCTACCAGCTGCGTCACCTGACGCTGAAGAACCGGATCATGACCACCGCGCATGAGCCCGCCTATACCGAGGACGGGCTGCCCAAGGACCGCTACCGCGCCTATCATGAGGAGCGCGCGAAGGGCGGCGTGGGCATGGTGATGACCGCCGGATCGGCGGTGGTGTCCCGCGACAGCCCGGCGGCCTTCGGCAATGTCGCCGCCTGGAAGGACGAGGTCGTGCCCTGGATGGCGAAGCTGACCGAGGCCTGCCACGCCCATGGCACCGCCGTCATGATCCAGCTGACCCACCTGGGCTGGCGCACCCGCTACGACGTGGAAGACTGGCTGCCGGTGATCGCGCCGGGCCGCCGGAAGGAGCCCGCGCATCGCGTCATCCCCAAGGTGATGGAGGAGTTCGACATCGCCCGGGTGATCGAGGAGTTCGCCCTGGGCGCCGAGCGGATGAAGGATGCCGGCCTCGATGGGATCGAGCTGGAATGCTACGGCCACTTGATCGACGCCTTCTGGTCGGGGGAGCTGAACCAGCTGGACGCCCCCTATGGCGGTGATCTGGACGCGCGGATGAAGTTCTCCCTCGACGTGCTGCAGGCGATCCGCGACCGCACCGGGCCGGATTTCCTGGTGGGCGTGCGCTACACGGCGGATGACCTGCACCCCGGATCCATCGACGAACAGACAGGGATCGAGATTGGCCACCGTTTAAAGGCCTCGGGCCTGGTCGATTTCCTGAACGTGATCCGCGGCCGCGTGGACAGCGAACCGAACCTGACCGACGTGATTCCCCTCGGCGGCACGCCCGCCGCGCCGCACCTGGATTTTGCCGGGCGCATCAAGGCCGAGGTCGGCCTGCCCACCTTCCATGCCGCGCGCATCGCCGACGTGGCCACCGCCCGTCACGCCGTGGCCGAGGGCAAGCTGGACCTGGTGGGCATGACCCGGGCCCATATCGCCGACCCGCATATCGTGGCCAAGATCGCCGCGGGCCGCGAGGATGAGATCCGCCCCTGCGTCGGCGCCACCTATTGCATCGACCGGGTCTATGTCTCCGGCGGGGCGCTCTGCGTGCACAACCCGCACACCGGGCGTGAGCTGACCCATCCGCATGCCACGCCGACGTCCGCCACGCCGCGCAGGGTGGTCGTCGTCGGCGCCGGCCCCGCCGGGCTGGAGGCCGCGCGCATCGCCGCCGAGGCGGGCCATGCGGTGACGGTGCTGGAGGCCGCCGATCAACCCGGCGGCCAGGTCCGCCTGCTGGCCCAGGCCCGCCGGGCCGAGATGATCGGCATCATCGACTGGCGCATGGCGCAATGCGAGGCGCTTGACGTCACCTTCCGGTTCAACTGCTTCGCCGAGGCCGAGGATGTGACCGCACTCTCCCCCGACCTGGTGGTCATCGCCACCGGCGGCCTGCCCCATACGGAGGTGATCGAAGGCGCCGATCTGGCGCTCTCGGCCTGGGATGTGCTGTCAGGTGACGCGAAACCCTCGGGCTCCGTGCTGATCTACGACGAGGCGGGGGACCACGCCGCGCTTCAAGCCGCCGAGAAGCTGGTGGCGCTTGGCTGCACGGTGGAGATCATGAACCGCGAACGCGGCCTCTCGGCAGAGATCCTCGGCATGAACTTCGTCCCCTACATGCGCGCGCTTCAGGACAAGGGTGTGACCTTCACCGTGGCCCGCCGGCTTGATGCGCTGACCCGCGACGGCAACGGCCTGCGCGCCTCGATCGGCACCGAGTATTCCGACTGGACGACCGAAGGGCACTACGACGCCGTGCTGGTGAACGCGGGCACGACGCCGATGGAAGACCTGTATTTCGAGCTGAAGCCGCTGTCGCGCAACGGCGGCGAGGTGTCGATCGACGCCCTGGTCACGGCCGAGGGCGATCCCTTCCCACAGCGCCGCCCCGAGGCCGCCTTTGACCTGGTGCGCATCGGCGACGCGGTGGCCGCGCGCAACATCCATGCCGCGATCTTCGAGGCAATGCGGATCCTGCGCTTGACCTGAGGGATGGAAGGGGGCGCTGCCCCCTCTTGAGCCTGCGGCCCAATTCACCCCCGGAGTATTTCAAACAAGGTGAAGCAAGGGCGTGGAGCGCGATCCCCGGTGCGCGGCAAGGCGACGGCAACCGTCCGGACGGGGTATGGCGGGGTGTCTACAGGATGCCGATCTTGCCTGGGCAGTTGGTGGCGTCCTGCAAGCGGAGGGCGCCCCGGATCCTGCCGGGGTGCGCCGTGCGTGGGGGCTGGGCAAGGGGCGCGTTTCGGGGGAAAAGGGGGGATGATCGGGAAACTCGAAATGTTCATGGCGCTGGCCCGGGAGCAGCACTTCGGCCGCGCGGCCGAAAGCCTCGGCATCACCCAGCCCAGCCTGTCGACGGGCATCCGCCAGCTGGAGGATCAACTGGGGGTAAAGCTGGTGCTGCGCGGATCCCGCTTCGGCGGGCTGACGCCCGAGGGCCAGCGGGCGCTGGTCTGGGCGCGCCAGATCGTCGGTGATGCCCGGCGCCTGCGCGAAGAGATGCGCTTCGCCCGCGAGGGGCTGGCGGGGCACCTGCGCATCGCCGTGATTCCCACGGCGCTGACTTGGGCCTCGCGCCTGGCCACGGGGTTCCGCGCCAGCCATCCCGGGGTGGAGTTCACCATCCTCAGCCGCAACTCGGCCGAGATCCTGACGATGCTCGAGAACTTCGAGGTCGAGGCGGGGATCTCCTACCTCGATAATGAACCGCTGGGGCATGTGTCGACCGCCTTTCTCTACCGCGAACGCTATGCCGCGGTCTGCCGGCCCGATCACCCGCTGGCGGCGCGCGAGGTGCTGGACTGGTCCGATTTCGCCGGGCAGGACATGTGCTTGCTGACCCCGGACATGCAGAACCGCCGGATCATCAACCGAGCCTTTCTGGAGGCCGGAGTGGCGCCGGGGGCGGGGCTGGAAAGCAATTCGACCGTGGTGCTGGCCAGCCATGTCGAGGGCGCCGGGCTGATCACGGTCCTGCCCGACGATCTGGCGGCCTTCCTGGTGTCGGGGCGCAACCTGGTGACGGTGCCCGTGGCGCCGGGGGGCACCGGCCCGGCCGTCGGTCTGGTCGCACCCTACCAGGAGCCGCATACCCCTGTCCTGCAGGCGCTGCTGGACACGGCGGAGCAGCTGGCGGCGCCCTGATCTATTGCGTCTGCGGACTGCCGTCACGCTGCGCTGCGGCGGATGCGGTTCCGTAGGTTGATAGATTTCATCAATCGAATGACGGAAATGCGATATTGATCCTGTATCGCCTTTTCGCCATGACTCCCCGACAAGCCAGCGAGGGGAGACGAACATGAACCCGCAGCCACGCGCGCCGCAGGCGCTGCCAGAGGTCGGAGAGGAGGAGATCCGGCCGCTGATCGACCGCAATCTGCACCTGGAAGGGCCCCTGCTGCCGATGTTGCACGACATCCAGGCGGCCTTTGGCCATATTCCTGAGACGGCCGTACCGATGCTGGCGGCGGCGCTGAACCTCGGCCGGGCCGAGGTGCACGGGGTCATTTCCTTCTACCACGATTTCCGCAAGGCACCCGCCGGGCGCCACGTCCTGAAGATCTGCCGGGCCGAGGCCTGTCAGTCCATGGGCGGCGAGGCGATGGCCGAACGGCTGCTGGCGCAGCTTGGCCTCGACTGGCACGGCACCTCGGCCGATGGCCGCGTGACGGTGGAGCCGGTCTATTGCCTCGGTCTCTGCGCCTGCGCGCCGGCGGTGATGCTGGATGATACCCTGATGGGGCGCGCCAGCGAGGCGCGGCTGATGGCGGCTGTCGAGGGAGCTGAGGGATGAAGATCTACCTGTCGATGGACAGCGCCGCCAAGGCGCTTGGCTCCGAAGAGGTTGCGGTAGCGCTGAGTGCCGCGCTGGAAGCCCGTGGCGAAACGGTCGAGGTGATCCGCGTCGGATCGCGCGGCATGGTCTGGCTGGAACCCCTGCTGGAGATTGACCGCGGCCAAGGCCGCGAGGCCTGGGGCCCCGTGGCGCCCGAGGACGTGGCCGGCATCCTGGCCGGCGAGGTCGAGAGCCTTGGCCTGACCGAGGAGATCCCCTTCTTCGCCCGGCAGACCCGTCTGACCTTCGCCCGCTGCGGGGTGATCGATCCGCTGTCGCTGCCCGACTACGAGGCCCATGGCGGCCTCGCCGGCCTGCGCCGGGCCGCCACCATGACCGGCGAGGCGATCATTGATGAGATGAAGACCTCCGGCCTGCGCGGGCGCGGTGGCGCGGGGTTCCCGACGGGGATCAAGTGGGACACCGTCCGCATGGCCCATGCGGATCAGAAGTACATCGTCTGCAACGCCGACGAGGGCGACAGCGGCACCTTCGCCGACCGGATGATCATGGAAGGCGACCCCTTCTGCCTGATCGAGGGCATGGCGATTGCGGGCCTCTGCACCGGCGCGACCAAGGGCTATGTCTACACCCGGTCCGAATATCCCGACGCCGTGGCGGTGATGCGCGAGGCGATAATTCGCGCCCGCGCCGCGGGCGTGCTCGGCGATGATGTGCTGGGGTCAGGCCGCGCCTTCGACATGGAGGTCCGCGTGGGCGCGGGCGCCTATGTCTGCGGCGAGGAAACCAGCCTGCTGAACTCGCTCGAAGGCAAGCGCGGCGTGGTCCGTGCCAAGCCGCCGCTGCCGGCGCTGGAGGGCTTCCTGGGCAAGCCCACCGTGGTCAACAACGTGATCTCCCTGGCGACCGTGCCGGTGATCTTCGAGAAGGGCGCGCAGCATTTCGCGGACTTCGGCCTGGGCCGGTCGCGCGGCACCATCCCGGTGCAGATCGCGGGCAACGTGAAGCACGGCGGCTTGTTCGAGACCGCCTTCGGCATGTCCCTGGGCGATCTGGTCGAGGATATTGGCGGCGGCACCGCCTCGGGCCGCCCGGTGAAGGCGGTGCAGATCGGTGGACCCCTGGGCGCCTATTTCGGGCGCGACAAGTTCGACACGCCCTTCGGGTATGAAGAATTCGACGGCCAGGGCGGGCTGATCGGCCATGCGGGCGTCGTGGTCTTCGACGACAGCGCCGACATGCTGGGCATGGCGCGCTTCGCGATGGAATTCTGCGCCGTGGAAAGCTGTGGCAAGTGCACGCCCTGCCGCATCGGCGCGGTGCGCGGCGTCGAGACGCTGGACCGGATCAAGCAGGGCGACGGCGCGGCGGTCGAGCTGCTGACGGACCTCTGCGAGACGATGAAGGATGGCTCGCTTTGTGCGCTCGGCGGCTTCACCCCCTATCCGGTGATGTCTGCGCTGGAATCCTTCCCCGAAGAGTTCGGCCTGACCAAGGAGGCAGCGGAATGATCCGGCATCACGCAAGCCGCACGGGCGAGGGGCCAGCCCCTCGCGCTCCCCGGAGTATTTGCAGCCATCGTATAGAAGCAGGCCTGCGCCATGTGGCCAAAGGGAGGACCTGAGCCATGAAGGATTTCATCATTCCCAACGACAAGTCCTTTGACGAGAAGGACATGGGGACGCCGGCGCGGACGGGCAAGCCGGTGCACCTGACCATCGACGGCGCTGAAGTGACCGTGCCCGCAGGCACCTCGGTCATGCGGGCGGCGGCCGAAGCGGGGCTCGACATTCCCAAGCTCTGTGCCACCGACAGCCTGGAGGCCTTCGGCTCCTGCCGCCTCTGCGTGGTGGAAATCGAGGGGCGGCGCGGCACGCCGGCTTCCTGCACCACGCCGGTACATGACGGCATGGTGGTGCACACCCAGTCCGACAAGGTGCGCAAGATCCGCAAGGGCGTGATGGAGCTCTACATCTCCGACCACCCGCTGGACTGCCTGACCTGTTCGGCCAATGGCGATTGCGAGCTGCAGGACATGGCCGGCGCCGTCGGCCTGCGCGACATGCGCTACGAGACGGGGGAGAACCACTATTCCCCTTCGCTGGCCGGCATGCTGTCCAAGAGCGACCGCCGCGCCCAGGCCCCCGAGGGCGAGGCCAACCCGCAGTATCTGCCCTGCGACGAGAGCAACCCCTATTTCACCTATGACCCGTCGAAATGCATCGTCTGCAACCGCTGCGTCCGCGCCTGCGAAGAGGTGCAGGGCACCTTCGCCCTGACGATCGAGGGCCGCGGGTTCGACAGCCGCGTTTCGGCGGGCACCGGGCTGGATGATTTCCTGTCCTCGGATTGCGTCAGCTGCGGCGCCTGCGTGCAGGCCTGCCCGACCGCGACCCTGCAGGAAAAGAGCGTGGCCGAAATGGGCACGCCGACCCGGTCCGTCGTGACCACCTGCGCCTATTGCGGCGTCGGCTGTTCCTTCAAGGCAGAGCTGCAGGGCGATCAGCTGGTGCGCATGGTGCCCTGGAAACACGGCAAGGCCAACCGTGGCCATTCCTGCGTGAAGGGCCGTTTCGCCTATGGCTATGCCGATCACCCTGACCGCATCCTGTCGCCGATGATCCGCGACAGCATCGACGAGCCCTGGCGCGAGGTCGGCTGGCAGGAGGCCCTGAGCTTCGCCGCCGGCAAGATGCGCGGGCTGCAGGAGAAATACGGGCAGAAGTCCATCGGCGTCATCACCTCGTCGCGCTGCACCAACGAGGAAACCTACCTGGTGCAGAAGCTGGCACGCGCCGTCTTCGGCAACAACAACACCGACACCTGCGCCCGTGTCTGCCATTCGCCGACCGGTTACGGCCTGGGCCAGACCTTCGGCACCTCGGCGGGCACCCAGGACTTTGACAGCGTCGAACAGACCGACGTGATCATCGTCATCGGCGCCAACCCGACCGATGCGCACCCCGTCTTCGGCTCCCGCATGAAGAAGCGGCTGCGCGATGGCGCCAAGCTGATCGTCATCGACCCGCGCAAGATCGACCTGGTGAAATCGGCCCATATCGCCGCGAACCACCACCTTCCGCTGCGCCCCGGCACCAACGTCGCCGTGGTCTCGGCTCTGGCCCATGTCATCGTCACCGAGGGCCTCGCGGATGAGGCCTACATCCGCGAGCGCTGCGACTGGGACGAATACCTGGCCTATGCCGAGTTCATCAGCGAGGACCGTCACAGCCCCGAGGAGACCCAGGCACTGACCGGCGTGCCGGCGGAGGAACTGCGCGCGGCGGCTCGTACCTTTGCCACCGGCGGCAATGGCGCGATCTACTACGGCCTGGGCGTGACCGAGCATTCCCAGGGCTCGACCACTGTCATGGGCATCGCCAACCTCGCCATGCTGACAGGCAACGTCGGCCGTCCGGGCGTGGGCGTGAACCCGCTGCGCGGTCAGAACAACGTGCAAGGGTCCTGCGACATGGGCTCCTTCCCGCATGAACTTCCCGGCTATCGCCACGTGAAGGGCGAGGAGGTGCGCGACATCTTCCAGAAGACCTGGGGGGTGGAGATCGACCCGGAACCCGGCCTGCGCATTCCCAACATGCTGGACGCCGCCGTCGATGGCACCTTCAAGGGCCTCTATTGCCAGGGCGAGGACATCCTGCAATCGGACCCGGACACCAAGCATGTCTCGGCGGGTCTCGCGGCCATGGAATGCGTCATCGTGCATGACCTCTTCCTGAACGAGACGGCGAACTACGCCCATGTCTTCCTGCCCGGCTCCACCTTCCTGGAAAAGGACGGCACCTTCACCAACGCCGAACGCCGCATCAACCGCGTGCGCGAGGTGATGGCGCCGAAGGCGGACTACGCCGACTGGGAGGTGACGCAACTGCTCGCCAATGCCATGGGTGCCAACTGGTCCTACACCCACCCGTCCGAGATCATGGCGGAGATCGCCCTGACCACCCCCAGCTTCGCCGGCGTCACCTACGACGTGCTGGAGGAGAAGGGCTCGGTCCAGTGGCCCTGCAACGAGGAACACCCCGATGGCACGCCGCTGATGCATGTCGACGGCTTCGTGCGCGGCAAGGGGCGGTTCATCGTGACGGAGTATGTCGCGACCGAGGAAAAGACCGGCCCGCGCTTCCCGCTGTTGCTGACCACGGGGCGGATCCTGTCGCAGTACAACGTGGGCGCCCAGACGCGCCGGACCGACAACTCGATCTGGCATGACGAGGATGTGCTGGAAATCCACCCCCACGATGCCGAGGTGCGCGGACTGACCGATGGTCAGTGGGTGCGCCTGGCCTCGCGGTCGGGCGAGACCTCTCTGCGCGCCAAGGTCAGTGACCGGATGTCGCCGGGTGTGGTCTATACAACCTTCCACCACCCGGACACCCAGGCCAACGTCATCACCACCGACTTCTCCGACTGGGCGACCAACTGTCCGGAATACAAGGTGACGGCGGTGCAGGTGTCGCTGTCCAACGGGCCGACCGACTGGCAGGAGGAATACAACGCGCAGGCCGAACGCTCGCGCCGGATCCTGCCTGCGGCCGAGTGATGGCGCAGCCGGTCAGGACCTTGCCGGGCCACGCCATCGGCCCCGAGGGCACGCGGGAGATCACCCGCGCGCTGCCCGAGGAATGGCCCGTGGCGCTGGTCTACGACGGCACCACCCAGGCGGTGATGATGTGCACGCCGCAGGATCTGGAGGATTTCGCCCTGGGCTTTTCCCTCTCCGAGGGGATGATCAAGGGCGCCGAGGAGATCCGCGATTTCGAACTGGTCGAACACGAGACCGGCAGCGAGTGCCGGTTCTGGCTGGTGGCCGAGCGCGGCCAGGCTCTGACCCGCCGGCGCCGCGCGATGCTGGGGCCCGTGGGCTGTGGCCTCTGCGGTATCGACTCGCTGGATCAGGCGGTGCGCCCGCTGCCTCGGGTGGGCACCGGCCCGCGTTTCGAGGTGGCTGAAATCGAAAGCGCCACCGAGGCCCTGCGCGCCCGGCAACCCCTGCACGACCAGACCCGCGCGGTCCATGCGGCGGGCTTCCTGCTGCCGGGACAGGGGCTGGTGATGGCGCGCGAGGACGTGGGCCGGCACAATGCGCTGGACAAGCTGATCGGCGCCCTGACCCGCGCCGGGATACGCCCCGCCGACGGCGCCTTCGTGATGACCAGCCGCCTGTCGGTGGAGCTGATTCAGAAGGCTGCCCAGACCGGCTGCACCACCCTCATCGCCGTTTCGGCCCCGACGGCCCATGCCGTGCGCCTGGCCGAAGGCGCCGGCATCACCCTTGCCGCCTTCGCCCGGGGCGAGGGCTTCGACATCTACGCCCATGCAGAGCGGATACGCGAAGGAGAGACCCATGTCGCCTGAGAAACTCGTCATGATGGCGAACCAGATCGCCACCTTCTTCAAGACCCAGCCGGGCGATGATGCGCCCCAGAAGGTTGCAGCCCACCTGAACGACTTCTGGGAGCCGCGCATGCGGGCCCAGTTCTTCGCTCATGTGGACGCGGGTGGCGAAGGTCTGGACCCGCTGGTCCTCCGCGCGGCCGAGCATGTGAAGCGGCCGGCCACCGCCTGAGACGGAGCGTATCGACCTGCGGTCGATGGCCTCCGGCGGGAGGTATTTGAGACAAGGTGAACGAGGGGCGGCGCGCGGAACACGGAACCGTGCGCGCCTTTCGGCTGGATCGACCGCCTTTTGCCAAAGTCGGGTTCTGCAGGGGCCAGAGGGGCGCCCGGCCCGCATGGTGCGCCTCCCCCTGTCTTCACCTCGACCGAAATACTCCGGGGGGAGTCCCGGGCCCCGCCCGGGATGGGGGGCAGAGCCCCCCTCCGCCCTCTCAACCCTTGGCGACGTAGCATCGACAGGTTCGGAGCCGCGCCGCAGGCACCACCGAAGCAGCCGGGGACCGCAACCTATCGGCAAAGCTGCGCCCCCTGCCCTCTCCTTCACCGCCACCGGCGCAATCGCGCCCGGCCGCAAGGTCCCTGCCGCTCCGCTCTTTTCCCCGCGATCTGATCCATGTCACGGTTTCTGCATCAGGATCTGCCAGCCTGCCGGCACCAGACAGGAGTTCCCATGCTGATCGAGAACACGACCTTCGACGAGCTTGCCATCGGAGACACGGCCGAGCTGAAGCGGCTTTGCACGCCGGACGACATGATCGTCTTCGCCAATGTCTCGGGCAACCACAACCCGATGCACCTGGCTGACCGCGACGGCGATGGCGACGGGGTGAACGAAGCGGTGGCCCCGGGGATGTTCGTGGGCTCGATGGTGTCGGCGGTGCTGGGCAATATCCTGCCCGGCGCGGGCACCCTCTACCGCTCGCAGCACTTCGATTTTCACGCCCGCGCCCACGCCGGGGAGGAACTGCTGTCGCGGGTCACGGTGACGGCCAAGGACCCCGCGACGGGCTGCGTGACGCTGGCGACCGAGATCCGCCGCCCGGTGGACGACACGCTGATCCTGTCGGGCGAGGCCTGCGTCTATGCCCCCAAGGTGAAGATCCACCGCAATGCCCAGGACATCCCCGGACTGATCGTCCAGCGCCACCGCCATTTCGAACGCCTGCTGGAGCTGGCCGAACCGCTGCCGGCGCTGAAGACCGCCGTTGTCTGCCCCGAGGAGCCGAACTCCCTGGGCGGTGCCCTGCTCGCCCGGCGCCACACGCTGATCGAGCCGATCCTGGTGGGCAGTGCGGTGAAAATCGCCGCCACCGCCGCCGAGCTGGGGGAAACGCTGGAGGGGATCGAGGTGATCGACATCCCCGAGCACCGTGCCGCCGCCGTCCGCGCCATTGCCCTGGTGAACGAGGGCCGCGCCCAGGCACTGATGAAGGGGCATCTGCACACCGACGACCTGCTGCGCCCCGCCCTGGACCGAGCCACGGGGCTGCGCGCCGGGCGCCGCTTCACCCATATCTTCGTCATGGATGTGCCGGGGCTGTCGCATCCGCTGCTGGTCACGGATGCCGCGATCAACATCGCGCCCGACCTGAAGACCAAGATGGACATCTGCCAGAACGCCATCGACCTGGCCCTGTCGCTAGGGATTGCCGAACCCAAGGTTGGCGTGCTCTCGGCGGTGGAGACGGTGAACCCCGATATCCCCTCTTCGCTGGACGCGGCCCTGCTGTCCAAGATGGCCGATCGCGGCCAGATCACCGGCGGGCTGGTCGACGGGCCGCTGGCCATGGACAACGCGGTGGACCTGGGCGCGGCCCGGACCAAGGGCATCACTTCGCCCGTCGCCGGTCGGGCCGAGGTGCTGGTGGTGCCCAACCTGGATGCCGGGAACATGCTGGCGAAACAGCTGACCTATATCTCCCACGCCGAGGGCGCCGGGCTGGTGCTGGGCGCCCGGGTGCCAATCATCCTCAATTCGCGCGCCGATGACGACATGGCGCGGCTGGCCTCCTGCGCCGTGGCGGCGCTGCATGACGCGCGGATCTCGGGGAAAGGCGCATGAGCCTGAACCACCTTCTTGTCCTGAACGCCGGCTCTTCCTCGCTGAAATTCGGCCTGTTCACCGCCGAGGCGGAGCCCATGGCCCTGGCCACCGGGCTGATCGAACGGATCGGTGGCGCGGCGGAGCTGCATCTGAAACGCGCGGGCGGTGCGGTGATCGCGGATGAGACACTGCCCGAGGCCGAGGGCGCCACCCACCGGGGCGCCCTGCACGCGGCCCTGACGCCGCTCTTCGACGCCTTCCCCGAAGCGAATATCCTCGGCTGCGGTCACCGCATCGTCCATGGCGGGCGCAACTACGCGGAGCCGGTGGTGCTGAACGACCATGCGCTGAGCTACCTTGAAACCCTGGTGCCTTTCGCGCCGCTCCACCAGCCGCATAACCTGGCCGGCATCGAGGCGGCGCAGGCGGCCTTTCCGGAGGCGCATCAGGTGGGCTGTTTCGACACCGCCTTTCACCGCCACCATCCCTTCGTCAACGACACCTTCGCCCTGCCCCGCCGTTTCTACGACAAGGGCGTGCGGCGCTACGGCTTCCACGGGCTGAGCTACGACTACATCTCCGGCCAGCTGAAACAGATGGCGCCCTCGCTGCACGCGGGCCGGGTGGTGGTGGCGCACCTAGGCAATGGCGCCTCGATGTGCGGGATGGTCGGCGGGCGTTCGGTCGCCAGTTCGATGGGGTTCTCGGCGCTGGACGGGCTGCCCATGGGCACGCGGTCGGGGCAGCTGGATCCGGGGGTGCTGCTCTACCTGATGGATCAGGAGGGGATGGACCCGCAGCAGATCTCGGATCTGCTCTACAAGGAATCGGGTCTGAAGGGCATGTCGGGGATCGGCTCCGACATGCGGACGCTGCTGGCCTCCGACAGCCCGCACGCGGCCGAGGCGATCGACTATTTCTGCTTCCGCATCCGGCGCGAGCTGGGCGGGCTGGCCGCCGCGCTGGAGGGGCTGGACGCGCTCGTCTTCACCGGCGGCATCGGCGAACACGCGGCCGAGATCCGGTCGCGCACCTGCCGCGGCATGCACTGGCTGGGGGTCGAGCTGGACGAGCGGCGCAATGCGATGAACGACACCTTGGTCTCAACCGAATTCAGCCGGGTCAGGGTGCTGGTCATCCCCACCAACGAGGAGCTGGTGATCGCCCGCGCCGCCGCGCGGCTGTCGCGCTAGGGGGGCCTGCGATGCAGGCCTGCCTCCGGCGGGAGTATTTTCAGCTGTCGGATGACAGGGGCGGTGGCCCGGGCGTGGCGCCCGG
The DNA here is from genome assembly GCF_020177265.1 of Pseudooceanicola marinus. Taxonomy (GTDB): domain Bacteria; phylum Pseudomonadota; class Alphaproteobacteria; order Rhodobacterales; family Rhodobacteraceae; genus Pseudooceanicola; species Pseudooceanicola marinus_A. Next base: position 213,390 of record NZ_JAIVMC010000003.1, on the reverse strand, counting down.
GCGCCCCGGGGTCAGTCGCGGAAGCAGGCGGCGACGGCCTCGGCCACCGGAGTTGTGCCGTCGGTCAGTTCGAGGATCTCGCGGCGGATCTCCGGGCATTCGACGAGGCCGGCCAGGACGGCGGCGACATTGCCGCGCTTGACCTTGCCGTAGACCAGCGCCGGCGCCAGCGACACGGCATCATCCCCGTCTTCGGCCAGCAGGGTGCCGGGGCGCAGGATGACCCAGTCGAGATCCGAGGCGACCAGCGCCGCGTCGGCCTCCTTCTTCACCCGCATGTAGTGCTCGAACCCCAGCTTCGGCTGTCCGCCGCGCCCGGCCTCGGGCATGGCCGAGACAAGGTAGACGCGGGCGATGCCACAGGCCTTGGCCGCCGCGATCATCTTCAGCGGGCCGCGCCCGTCGATCTCGCTGGTGCGTTCGGCGCCGCTACCCGCGGCACCGGCGGAGAAGATGATGATGTCATGATCGCGCGCGATCTCTGCCAGGGCTTCCGCGTCCATCTCCATCAAGTCGCCGGCGACCGGGGTCACCCCCTGGGCGCGCAGCTTTTCGGCCTGGGCCAGGCTGCGGTGCAGCCCGGTGACCTGGTGGCCGGACGCGATCAACATCGGGGCAAGGCGCGAGCCGACACCGCCGGTGGCGCCGATAAGAAGAATGCGGGACATGGGCGAGAGCCTTTCACTGATCCGGTCAACGGCTCTCCAGATAAGGCAGGATGCGGGGGAAGGTCACCCCGATGGCCCGAAAAAATGGGCCGCCGGGCGTCCCTCCGCCTACTTTGTCAGGATCAGCTTGCCCGCGCGGGTAATGCGCAGCGTGTAGACCTGCTCGTTCAGGACGATCTGGGCGGTCGCGCCGCCTTGGGTCAGTTCCTGGGCAGAATGCTGGGGGATTGCCGGCAGGGCCGTGTTCCGGTCGATTTTTTCGGACATCATCGCGTCGTTTCCTTCCATTCCAGCCGTTCCAGGACATGCTCCAACCCGGCCAGCCCGCCTTCCGGCCCCTCGAACATCTTCGCGAGAAGTTCTACAGGTCGGTAAAGATCACCCTCTGCGGGGCGTTGATGGCTGCGGGGCACGGGACCGGTCCAGTCGCTCGGCATTTCGAATCCTCGTTCGGGTCTCTATCGGCTTTGCCACGTGGTAGGGCGGCATGGCTGGACGATCAAAAGTTGACTGATCCGGTCGGGATTGTCAATCCGAGCATTTTACTCAGATACATCTTTCCGCCGGTCCCGACCGTCCGTGACACATTTTTCGCCACGCCGGCACGCGCGGGTGACGTAGGGTCCCAAGGGCTTGGAACCGCCAACCCCGGGGCTGCGCAAAAACCACGTTGACCAACTGGTCAGTTCCGCCTTTCATGCGCGTGTTAACCAACCGTCACAGAACGGAGACACACCGGGTCTAGAGCGACGCAGTCGCTTGGCGGCCAAACCTCGCCCGATTGTCGAGGCGCACGCCCGGTCGCAAGGCATAACCATCCACAGGGGAAATTTTCATGACCATCACTCGCCGTACCGCGCTGCAGCTGACCGCCGGCGCCGTTGCCGCACCGACCATCCTGCGCGCCTCCGACGCGCTGGCCTCCTCCGGCACCGTCAAGGTCTTCGCCTGGCAGGACTACATCCAGCCCAACATCGCCGAGAAGTTCGAATCCGAAACCGGCATCACCCTGGACCTGACCACCTTCGGCTCCAACGACGAGGCCGAGTCGACCGTGCGCGCCAACGGTGGCAAGGGTTTCGACGTGGTTTTCCCCTCGATCACCAACGTCGCCAACTACTACGACGACGACGGCGAGCACTACTTCCAGCCGATCCCCGAGGGCGTGAACACCGACGCCATCATCCCCTCCTTCCTGCGTGACAGCGCCGCCCTGGGCGGCGTGCAGAACGGCGAACAGGTCGCCCTGCCCTTCGACTGGGGCACCGAGGGCATCACCCTAAACCGCGCCGCCCTGCCCGTCTCGGACAGCGAGCTGTCCTACGGCCACCTGTTTGCCGACGGCACCGAGGGCAAATCCGCCTTCCGCCAGAAATCCGCGCTGATCGGCGTGGGCCTCTACCTGGATGCGGCCGGTGAGATCGAATCGAACCGCATGCTGGACGTCTACAAGTCCGAGGCCGATGCCCGCCGCGTCTTCGGCGCCATCGTCGAGTACATGGTCGCCAACAAGGACCACTTCGGCGCCTTCTGGAACAACGCCACCGAGGCCACCTCGGCCTTCAAGGACGCCGGCTGCGTCATCGGCCAGACCTGGGACACCACCGGCCTGCTGCTGAACCGCGAAAATTCGGACTACGTCTACCGGGCGCCGAAGGAAGGCATCATCACCTGGCTGGACAGCTTCGGCATGCTGCGCGGCGCCGAGAACCAGGAACAGGCCGTCGCCTTCATCAACTTCATGCTGCAGCCCGAAGTGGGCGGCATGTTCGCCAACAACACCGGCTACAACTCGGCCGTGGCCGGCGCCGCCGAATTCGCCTCGGAAGAGTTCAAGTCGCAGTTCAACGAGACCTACACCCCCGAGGTCCTGTCGAACATGTGGTGGTGGCAGTCCGACACCCCGTTCTACGCGCCGGTCGTGAACGAGATGGTCGAAATCATCACCAACGCCTGATGCGCGTTGCCGGGGTGTGCCGTGCGCGGCGCACCCCTTTTGCCATCCGCGCCGCGGGTGGCGCCGTCGGAAGCCTCCGGCGGGGATATTTCCAGCCAGAAAATGAACAGGGCGCGTCAGACGCCCGAGCGACGGGGACGATCATGACCAACGGCAGCGGACGCGGACAGGATGTGCATCTGGACGCGATGCAGGTGACCTATCCCAACGGGTTCACCGCGGTGCAGCCCACGGATCTGAAGATCCGGGCGGGCGAGTTCTTTTCCATCCTCGGGCCGTCGGGCTGTGGCAAGACGACGATCCTGCGCGCGGTCTCTGGCTTTGTCGAACCGTCGCACGGCAAGGTGCTGATCGGGGGCCAGGACATGCGTGGCATCGGGCCCAATGCCAGGCCCACGGCGCTGATCTTCCAGAACCTCGCGCTGTTTCCGCTGATGCCCGTCTGGGAAAACGTGGCCTTCGGGCTGGAGGCTCGCGGCGTGGGCAAACGCGCCCGGCGCCAGAAGGCGCAGGAGCTGCTGGAGCTGGTGGCGCTTGGCGATCAGGGGGAAAAGCTGCCCTCGGAACTGTCGGGCGGCCAGCGTCAGCGCGTGGCGATCGCGCGCGCCCTGGCGGTGGAACCGGCCGTGCTGCTGCTGGACGAGCCGCTGTCGGCGCTGGACCTGAAGCTGCGCCAGCACATGCGCGCCGAGCTGCGCGAGATCCAGCAGAAGACCGGCGTGACCTTCATCTACATCACCCATGACCAAGGCGAGGCGCTGACGATGTCCGACCGCATCGCGGTGATGAACGCGGGCGTCATCGAACAGGTGGGCACCGGCGACGAGGTCTATTCCGACCCCGCCTCCGCCTTCGTCGCCAGTTTCGTGGGCGAGGTGAACGCCCTGCCCGGCCGCATCATCGGCACCGAGGGCGGCATGGCCCGGATCGAGACCGCAGGCGGGCCGCTGACGGCACGCAACCCGCGCGGGTTGTCCGAGGGCGACAGCGCAATCCTTTTCGTCCGGCCCGAACAGATGCGCTTCGACGCGCCGCAGAACGCCTTCGACGTGACCCTGCGCCGGCGCGACCTGGAAGGCGCCTTCATCAACTACGAGTTTACCACTGCCACCGGCCAGCGCCTGGTCCTGCAGGAACCCAACACCGGCCCATCGGGCGCGCGCCCCGAGACCGCGCGCGTGGGCTTTGCCGCCGACACCGCCCTTGTGCTGCCCGAGGGCGACATGGCCCGCACGGGCCGGGAGCTTGCGGCGCAATGAGATCGCTGATCCGGGGATACGGGCGCGGCCTGACGGCGCTGTTCTTCGCCGCCGCCGCCGTCTGGGGGCTGATGCTGATCATCCTGCCGCAGCTGACGATGCTGGAACGCGCGGTGACGCCGCCGGCGCGGCAGCTGGACAGTTCCATCGCCCGCCAGGTGGCCCGCGACGCGCGCACCTGCATGTCGTTGCTGGAGACCTATCGCCCCGCAGAGGCCCCGGCGGAGGACAGCGCCAGCAGTTCAGGCGGACTGGCGATCCCGTCGATCTCAACGCCGTCGGCAAGCGGTGGCAGCTCCGGCGGGCTGGCGGTGCCCTCGATGTCGCCGCCCTCCTCCGGCGGTATGGCCGTGCCTTCGATGGGCGGCGCCCCCCCGGCGGACGACAGCCGGCCCTATATCCTGCAATGCGACCGGGCCGATACCCATGCCCGGCTGGTGCGCGGCGAGGGCGAGGAGATCGCCCATCTCGACACGCTCTACGGCATCCCCGCCCTGGCGGTGGACCCGGACCTTCCGCTGGACGATCAGATCGCCGCCGCCGAGGAGATCCAGGTGACGGCCAGCGCCCTCTACGACCGGCTGGTCGTGGAAGAGGCGAATGCCTTCCCCTACACGCTCGACAACTTCGAGACCCTGGCCGCGCCGCGCCTGATCCCGATGTCCGACGCCGCCCGGGCCGAGGAGGACAAGCTGCTGTCGAACCGGCTGCTCAGCGCCGTGGGTCTGCGATACGAGGTCGACGGCGTGGTCTACGAACGCATCGGCCTGGTCACCCTGACCCGCACCATCGTCTTCGCCCTGATGGCCACCGCCCTGGCGCTGGTGCTGTGCTATCCCATCGCCTACAAGGTCGCCCTGGCCTCGCCACCGCGCCAGGCGGTCTGGCTCTTCCTCGGCCTGATCATCCCCTACACCATCGTCGAGCTTATGCGGGTCTATGCCTGGACCACGATCATCGACAACCAGGGGCTGGTGAACGCGCTGTTGTCCTGGGCCGGCGTCATCTCTGACCCGATCCAGTTCAACCGCTTCCCGGCGACGATCTTCCTGGTGATCGTCTATACCTACGTGCTGTTCATGGTGTTCCCGATCTTCAACGTCATGTCGACGCTGGACCGCAACCAGATCGAGGCCGCCAAGGACCTGGGCGCCAGCGCCGTGCGGGTGCATCGCCGGGTCATCATCCCGCATTCCAAGCCCGGCATCGCCGTGGGCTGCATCGCCACCTTCATGCTGTCGGCCGGGGCCTTTTCCGTGCCGCGCATCATCAGCCGGGGCCTGCAGGCGGAATGGTTCAGCCAGACGATCTACAACAAGTTCTTCGAAAGCGAGAATTCCAACATCGGCGCCGCCTACAGCTTCGGCTACACGCTGCTGTGCTTCCTGCTGGTGGCGGTCTTCATGTGGGCCATGCGGACCCGGCTGAAAGACTTCGCGAGGGTGCAGTGATGAGTCTTCATGAGCGCCCCTGTCCCCGAACAGGACATCCCAAACGGACCCACGACAGAACAGAGGGCAGCCCCCGTCGAACCGCAGGTTCGCCTCCGGCGCAACGGGGCGGTCAGGGGCTGCCCGGCGGTGCGCGCCGGGCGAAAGATCGGCACAGCAGCCCCAAGATTACCGGAGCCCGGCCATGACCTCCAACCGTCTCCTGACCGCCTATACCTGGGCCTTCCTGATCTTCATGTTCGGCCCGCTGCTGCTGATGGTGATCTCGTCCTTCAACAACGCCTCGCCGCCTTCGGTCACCGAATGGAACGGGCTGACGGGCAAATGGTACGCCTTCTTCTGGATGCCTGAAGAGGCCCTGCGCGCGGACAGCGTGCTGCGCGCCATCGACCGCGATCGCTTCGTCTCCTGCCTGGGCAATTCCTTCCGCGTGGCGGCCATCGTCGTGCCGCTGTCGCTTCTGCTCGGTCTGGCCGGCGCGGTGCTGCTGACGCGCTGGCGCTCGGCCGCCAACGGGGTGCTGTGGTGGGTGCTGCTGTCGCCCATGCTGGCGCCGGGCGTGGTGCTGGGCCTGTCGGCGCTGGTCTTCTGGGGGCGGCTCGGCGTCAACGCCGGGCTCTTCACCATCATCATGGCACAGACCACCTTCATCGCCGGCTACCCGATGCTGATCCTCATGGCGCGCCTGCAACGGCAGCCGGTGGAACTGGAGGAGGCTGCGCTGGACCTCGGCGCCTCGCCCTTCCGCGTCTTCCGCCGCCTGACCCTGCCCTACCTGGCGCCCGCCCTGATCTCCGCCGCTGTCATCGCCTTCATGGCCTCGATGGAGAACTACAACACCACGATGTTCGCCAAGGGCGGCTCCTGTACGCTCGCGACCGAGATCGGCGCCATGGGCCGCAACCCCAACGGCCACCCGCCGGTCATCAACGCGGTCGGCACGATCATCATCGCCGTCACCGTCATGGCGACCCTGGCCCACACCTTCCTGTTGCGGCGCGAGGGCAAGGGGGAGTAACCCGGACAGATGTCCCTGCCCGCGATCAAAGCCCGCTGCCACCCTGCGCTGGAGGCACTGCTGCCGAAACCCGTGGCGGCGAAACGCGCCCTGCCCGACTGGGTGCGTGCCATGCCGTCCGAGGCGCCCTCGGCAGCTCTGGACGGCGCCATGGTGCGCACGGTGAAACACTGCCCCCCCTTCCTCGACGCGCTGTCGCTGGGGATCATGATCCCGCTGGCCTGCGACCTGCATTTCAAGGACGGCGCGGTCAGCTGGGACTGGGACTTTCCGCCCCTGCCCGACACGCTGATCTCTCGCGCGCCGATCGGGATGCACGTGCCGGAACAGGCCACTGGCGCGCCCTGGCCGCTGGCCGTGAACTCGGTGCTGAAGTTCATGAACTTCTGGACGCTGGAGGCGCCGCCGGGCTGGTCGCTTCTGTTCACCCACCCGATGAACCGCGAGGAGCTGCCCTTCCGCACCCTCTCAGGCGTTGTCGACTGCGACAGCTTCCACGACGGCTATGTGCATTTCCCGGCGCTTTGGACCACGCGGGAGTTTACCGGCGTCCTGCCCGCCGGGACCCCGGTGGCCCAGGTGATTCCGGTGCCCGCCGAGGCGCCGGCGCTGGAGGTCGGGGTGATGGACGCGGACCAGGTGGCGGCCAACCGGGGGGTGCAGAAGGAGCTGGGGCGCGAGGCAGGGGTCTATCGGAAGCGATATCGGCGGTAGCCAGATGGGCGTGCCATTCGCCCTGCTGCGCCCCTGCGCCGCGCGCCTGCACCGCCCGTTTCATGATACAGTCGGATAGATGCGGAGACGTTCGAAGCCGAGCGTCTTCGGCCCCCTACCACGCGTTCTCCCGCAGGAGCTGCCATGTTCATCCTCATCGGCTATGCCACCACCGAAGGTCAGACCGCCAAGATCGCCCGCCACGTCGCGCGCCGGATCACCGAGGCGGGCCATTCGGCCGAACTCCTACCCCTGGCTGAGGCTGGCGGCCTGTCCCTCGCCCCCTACGATCGGGTGATCCTGGCGAGCTCGATCCACCTGGGGCACTACCACCGCGCCCTTTCGGACTTCGCCGCCGCCCAAGCGACTGAACTGCCCGCGAAACCCAGCCTGCTTCTGTCCGTCTCCCTGGCCGCCGCCGGGCACGAAGCCGAGGATTGGCGCGCCCTGGACAAGATCGCGACAGATCTGGCCGCAGCGACCGGCTGGACCCCGGATGAGGTAGCGCAGGTCGCCGGGGCCTACATGCCGTCGCGCTATGATATCTTCCGCCGTTTCGTCATGCGGCGAATCGTGGCCGCGCAGGACCCCGGAGCCGATCCCGATGCGGATCACGAGTATACGGACTGGCCGGACCTCGACCGTCGGATCGATGCGTGGCTGGACCGCCCTTCAGCATAAGAGACGAAGCCAGGCACCTGAGAAACAAGGGGCGTCCAGGCAAAGCCGGTCGCGCCCCTTCCCGAGTGGTCGTCACAAATCCAGCCGCATCCGCCCCTTGGCCACCCGCGTCAGCGCCTTCAGCGCCTCGGCCCGGCCGCCATCCCGCGCCCAAAGCGCCTCGCCTTCCGCCACAGCCTCCGGCAACCCCAGCTCGGCCGCTGCACGATACCGCAGCGCGTCGATCTCCGCCGTCTGCCCCGCCATGGGGGCCAGCAGCTCGCGCACCGGGGCGTAGTCGCCCAGGCGCAGGCAGATGCGGGCCAGGTTCAGCCGGGCGTCGCCGTCGGAAGGGTCCAGCGTCACCGCGTGGGCGAAGGCATCGCGGGCCGCCTCCAGCGCGCCCAGTTCCAGCTCGGTCCGGCCCAGTTCGAACCAGGCGTGCGCATGGCGCGGCGCGGCGCCCAGGCAGCGGGTCAGCCAGTCGCGGGCCTCGGCCCATTTACCCAGCTCCATCTTCACCCGACCGAGGTTGTAGAGCACCGAGGGATGCCCCCCCGGGGCCAGCCCGGTCAGCAACCGCTCGGCCTCCGGCCAGCGACCGGCGGCAAGGGCGGCGGAAAGTTCCTCTGCAACGCTCATCTCCCCGTTCTGGGGGACTGGCACGACCAAGGCAAGCCTGTCATGAAAGGATCGCGAGACCGTCCAGGAGAGACGGTCGCAGGACTGGGAGAGATCATGCCACTGACCGCCTTCACCCGCCCCGGCCGCTTCTGGCGCGGCAACCTGCACACCCATTCGACCCTGTCCGACGGGATCCTGGAGCCGCGCGAGGTCTGCCGCCGGTATCGTGCCGAAGGCTATGATTTCATTGCCCTGACCGATCATTTCATCGGCCTCTTCGGCTATCCTATCGCCGATACCCTGCCCTTCCGCGATGAGGGTTTCACCACCTTGCTGGGGGCCGAGCTGCATTCCGGCGCCATGGCCAATGGCGAGCTGTGGCATATCCTGGCCGTGGGGCTGCCCAGTGATTTCGCCCCGTCCAACTCGCCCCATTTCGCCCCCGTCGAGGGACAGGAAAGCGGCGCGGAGATCGCCGCGCGGGCGGTCGAAGCCGGGGCCTTCGTCGCCGTGGCACACCCGCAGTGGTCAGGCCTTACCCTGGCCGATGCGCGCGGGATCGAGGCGGCCCATGCGGTCGAGATCTACAACCACGGCTGCGCCATGGGCTGTGACCGGCCCGACGGCTTTGCCATCGCCGACCTGCTGCTGACCGAGGGCCGCCGTCTGTCGCTGGTGGCCACCGATGACGCGCATTTCTCCGAACCCGACCATTTCGGCGGCTGGGTCATGGTGAAGGCGCCTGAAAACACCCCTGAAGCCCTGCTGGCGGCGCTGAAGGACGGCGCCTTCTATTCCACGCAAGGGCCGGAGCTGCGCGACGTGCGCATCGAGGGCAAGAAGGTGGTCATCGACAGCTCCGCCGTGGCCTCGGTCATCGTGCAGGGGGCGGGCACGGCGGCGACGGCGGTGCATGGCGAGAGCCTGACCACGGCGCGCATCGCCCTGTCTCGGTTCGCCAATTCCGACTGGATCCGAGTGACGGTGATCGACCGGGCGGGCAAGCGGGCCTGGTCGAACCCGATCTGGCTGGATCGCGCGGCCCAGGGTGCGCCGGTGTCACCACTGGTTGGCGCCTGAGCGGGGTCGAAGGCCAGGCGAGGAAGGGGGCGCTGCCCCCGCCCCGGCAGGGCCGGGCCTCCCCCGGAGTATTTCCGGCTGTCGGATAAGAGGCGCGCGGCGCGGGCTGCGTCGCAACGGCACGCTTTCTCCCGTCGCGCACCGGGCGTAGCCTTCTGGGCGAGAGAGGAGACCGCCCATGACCGACCTGCCCGCACGCGACCAGCTTGCCACCCATGAGGTGCTGAACCAGCCCGACCCCGAGGGCGACCGCGACCTCTGGGCCGGGGACGCCGCCCTGCGCGAGGCCATCGCGCGCGAAGGCGGACAGGCCGACACCCTCGCCCCCTACGGGGCGACCCTGGGCAGCGCGGAGATGCGCGCGGCGGGCCGCGAGGCCAATGACCACGCGCCCGAGCTGGTGCTTTTCGACCGTGCGGGCCGGCGTCTCGACGAGGTGCGTTTTCACCCCAGCTATCACCGCTTCATGCAGACCAGCATCGCCGCCGGTTACGCCGCCGTGGCCTGGGAGGACGCGCCGGGCGGCCATGTGACCCATGCCGCCCAGGTCTACCTGGCCAGCCAGGTGGAACCGGGCCATTGCTGCCCGCTGACCATGACCTATGCCGCCACCCCCGCCCTGCGCGCCGCGCCGGAGATCGCGGAGGCTTGGGCGCCCAAGCTGACCTCGCGCCGCTACGACCCGGCAATGACCCCTGTCGATGCCAAGCAAGGCGCCACCCTGGGCATGGCCATGACCGAGAAACAGGGCGGATCCGACGTGCGCGCCAATACCACCAGTGCCACCCGCGACGGCGATCACTACCGGCTGAGGGGGCACAAGTGGTTCTGCTCGGCGCCGATGTCCGACGGGTTCCTGACGCTGGCCCAGGCGCCCGAGGGGCTGACCTGTTTCCTCGTCCCCCGCTGGCTGGAGGGAGAGCGCAACAGCGTGCAGATCCAGCGCCTGAAGGCTAAGCTGGGCAACCACTCCAACGCCTCGTCCGAGATCGAATATCACGACACCCTGGCCCTGCGTATCGGCGACGAAGGCCAGGGCGTGCGCACGATCATCGAGATGGTGCATCACACGCGGCTGGACACGGCCATGGCCCCGGCCGGGCTGATGCGCGGGGCCCTGTCCGAGGCTCTGCATTGGGTGCGCCACCGCGCGGCCTTCCAGCGGCGGCTGATCGACCAACCGCTGATGCGCGCCGTGCTGGCTGACCTGGCGCTGGATGTCGAGGCGGCGCTGATCCTCGGCCTGCGCACCGCGCGTGCCTTCGATGGCCCCACGCCCGAAGACCGCGCCTTTGCCCGGATCGCCGTGGCGCTCGCCAAGTTCCACTCGAACAAGCGCGCGCCCGTCGTGACCTATGAGGCGATGGAGGCCCTGGGCGGCATGGGCTATGTCGAGGACACGCCCCTGCCGCTGCTCTACCGCGAGGCGCCGCTGAACGGGATCTGGGAAGGGTCCGGCAACGTGATCTGCCTCGATATCCTGCGCACCCTGGCGAAAGAGCCGCTGGCGGCCGAGACCCTGCGCGCCGAACTCATGGCCGCCACCGGCAGCGATCCGCGCTACGACGCGGCGCTGAAGGCCCATGAGGCCCGCTGGCCCGCCCTGCCGCCCGAGGCCGAGGCGCGCTGGTTTGCGGAACGGCTGGCGCTGCTGTTGCAGGCCTCTCTGTTGATCCGCCACGCCCCGGCAGCGGTGGCCGATGCCTTCACCGCCACCCGACTGGCGGGCGAGGCGGGGCGCATCACCGGCGCCATGGCGGGCAGCGATGTCTCAGCGATCCTCGACCGGTTGGGCTAGGCCGCCCTACCCTTCGGCGAGCAACGCCCGGCCCGCCAGGCGCTGCATCTCGGCCAGATAGGCCTCCTGGCTCCAGCCGCAGGTTTCTCGCAGCTGGATCCAGAGCGGCACTGACAGAAGCCCCCAGAGCAGATCGGTGGCGCGCCCCTCGTCCAGCGCCGGGTCAAGCTGCCCGTCGCGCGCCAGGGCCGTGACGGCGGCGGCGCAGCCCTGGCGCACGGCATCCATGCGGTCGTCCCAGGCGGCGCGCGCCTCCGCGTCGCTGTCGGCCATGGCCATCAGCGCCCGGGCGACGCCCCGGATCTCGGGAATGTAATTACCCCAGGCGGCGATGAACGCCGCAAGCCGCGCCTGGCCGGTGGTCGCATTGCGGCTCTCCGCCAGACGCGCGTCGATATCCTTTTCCTCGTCCAGATGCCGGGTGACGGCCACCAGCAGCTCGGCCCGGCTGGGAAAATGCAGGTAGAGCGCCTGGCGGGAGATCCCCGCGGCCCTGGCAATATCGGACATGCGGATCTGGCTGCCCCCCTGCTCCAGCAGGGTCCAAGCGGCGTTGAGGATTTTTCGGCGGGTGGGATTCTCACTTGACATGGCGTCAAGCTACCACCTATTGACACGCTGTCAACTTTACACCGTGTCAACTCATCCATCCGAGAGGCCCTTCTCATGACCCAGACCTATCCCACCCCTTCCGAACCGCAGAACGTCATCGTTTTCGGCGCCACCGGCAGCATTGGCCGCCTGGCCGTCACCGAACTTCTGGCGCGCGGCCATGCCGTCACCGCCTTCGCCCGGCGCCCCGAGGCGCTGGCCCTCACCCATCCGCAGCTGACCCTGCGGGCCGGGGACGTCACCGACCCCGCCGCCGTCCGCGCCGCACTGACGGGCCAGCAGGTGGTGCTGATCACCCTCGGCAGCGGCAAGGCCCTTCGCTCAACCGTGCGGGCGACCGGCACGCTGACGGTGATCCGCGCCATGCAGGCCGCAGCGAGCCAAGGCGGCCCGCGCCGCCTGATCTGCCAGTCGACCATGGGCGCCCACGAAAGCTGGGCCAACCTTAACTTCTACTGGAAACGGCTCATGTTCGGCGGCCTCCTGCGCGCGGTCTTCCGCGATCATGAACGGCAAGAGGACATGGTGCGTGCCTCGGGCCTCGACTGGACGCTGGTGCGCCCCTCGGCCTTCATCGATGGCCCGGCCGAGGCGCCCTACCTCGAAGACGTGCCGGCGGACCAGCGGGGCCTCGCGCTGACCATGCCGCGCGCCGCCATCGCACGGTTCCTCGCAGGGCTTGCAGGCGACACCCGCTACCTCGGCCGCGCCGTCGGCCTCAGTCAGTAGGGAGCGCCCCCATGCTTTCGACCCTCTTTCCCTTCGCCGCCGGCATCGCGTCGCTGCTGGTCGCGGGCGTCTTCCTCAGCTTCTCCGACTTCGTGATGCGGGGCATCGCGCAGGAGGCCCCGATCCCGGCCGGCGCCGCCGCCATGCAAGGCCTGAACCGGACAGTCTATCGCTCGCTCTTCATGGTGCTGCTGATCGGGCTGCTGCCAGTCGCGCTGGCCCTGGCCGGGGCCGGGCTGGCGGGTGCCCTGCCGCGCGCACCGCTGCTGATCGCCGCCGCCCTGACCTATGTGCTCGGCGTGGCGATGGTCACCGGGCGCGGCAATGTGCCGATGAACCACCGGCTGGATGCGATGTCCGCCACCGGCCCCGAGGCCCGCAGCTACTGGCCCCGCTATGCCCGCGACTGGACCCGGTTGAACCACATCCGCACGGCCGCCGCCGCCCTCTCGGGCCTCATGTGGCTGCTCGCGGCCCGCTGACCCCAGGCGCCCCGCCCTGCTCATCCGACAGCCCAAAATACTCTGGGGGGAGCGCGCACCGCGCGGGGGGGGCAAGCCCCCTCCCCCCGAAACACAAAGGGCGCGCCCGGTTGCCCGGACGCGCCCAATCTTACCCCGGTGACGGGATCAGAGCTTGCCGATGGTGAAGAACATCGTCTCGCCCGAATGGTCATCCACGCCATCGTTGTCGGTCGACACCCAGGCGGTGCCATCCTCCATGATCGCCAGGCCTTCGACCTTGTCGAGGACATAGCCGCCGGTGGCCTTCAGATCCGGGATCAGGTCGCGGACCTCTTCCTTGCTGACCACGGGCAGTTCGCCACCCAGGGGCGCAGGCACCATTTCGGCGGCGGGGATGCGGTAGATCTTCTTGGTCACCGCCTCGGCGCCGATCTGGTTGTCGCGCTCGATGACGTAGAAGCTGTCGCCCCGGGCCACGATCTCCGACAGGCCGACCCAGCCGGTTTCGGGCGCGGCCTTCTCATAGGCCACGGCGCCCCAGTCGCCGGTCTCGATGTTGTAGGCCACCAGCTTCACGTGGTTCTCGGGATCGTCGCCCCATTCCCGCTGCACGGCCATCCAAAGGGTGTTGCCAACCTTGGTGATCCCTTCGAAGCCAAAGCGGCGCTCCACCGCCATCAGCTCGGACGGCAGGCCCACCTCGTCCTCGATCTCACCCTCGGCATTCACGTGATAAAGGGCATGCGGCACGACGCGATCGGTGCGACCTTCGGAGGCGATCCAGAAACCACCCTCGCCGTCCAAGGTGATACCTTCCATGTCCAGCTTCTGCGCCGGCTGACCGCCGCGGGTCACGCGGATCACATCGACGATCTTCGCCGGCGTCTGCGACGGGTCGATCTTGAAGATCGAGGGCTGCATTGCATAGAAGCTGTCGTTCACCGCCCAGATGTGATCGCCATCGGCCACCATGCCGGAATTGGCGCCCCAGCCGACCGGCTTGCCGTCTTCGCTCAGCCCCGCGGAGGTCAGCATCGGATAGCGCGCCGGCGCTTCCTGGTATTCGAAGATCATGACATGGGCGCGCACGCCGCCGTCCTCGACCAGGTCTTCCTCGTTGGCCGAAATCAGCAGGTTGCGCTCGGGGATGGCGACGTAGCCTTCCGGCCCGATGCCCGAGGGCAGCAGCTGCGTCAGCACCGGGGCCGACAGGTCGGAAACGTCGTAGACCCCCACGATGGAGGAACGTTCGGCACCGACGAAGACCATCGGCGTGTCCCCAAAGGTGCCGGTCTCGATCGACTCGGGCTCGACACCCTTGTTGCCCGACCGCTTCTCGGGATAGTGGCCCGCTTCGATCACGGCATACTCGAAGGACACACCGGCCTCGTAGGCGACCGAGCCGTCCTTGTTGAAGATCGTCCAGCCGCGCGACCCGCCGTCCATGTCACCTTCGTTGGCGATGGCGAAATGATCGTCGTCGATCCATTTCACCGCGTCGGGCTCGCGCTTGCGGCCCTCCTGCGCGGCGTTGAAGGTCAGCGCGCCTTCCTCGTCCACGTCGATGCCCTCCAGATCGACCGCCCCGGCGGAGAAGTGGTTGAGGATCTCGCCCTCCTTCGACACGACCACCAGGTGGTTGTTTTCCTGCAGGGTGACGATGACCTCACCCTGGCCGTTGATGTCGACGAACTCGGGCTCGGGATCCTCGGGCGCGATCTCGGCCAGGCCAGTCAGGGCCACGTGCTGCAGGCTGGCGCAATCGGCAGCGCCGTCGGCGGCACCAACCAGCACCAGGTCACCCGCGGGCATCTGTCCCACGCGGCCATCGCCCAGATCCTCATCGCGCTCGTTCTCGATCGCCACCGCGACGAAGCTGCCATCCTTGGCCACGGCGACGCTGTCGGGCTGGCCGCCCAGGTCGCATTCGCCGGTGATTTCGCGCGTGGCGATGTCGATGACCAGCAGCTTGCCCGAGGGATCGGTGTAGCTTTCGGAGGTGTTCAATCCGACGAAGGCGGTCTGCCCGACGATGCCCACCGAGGTCGGCTCACCGCCCAGGGCAATATTGCCCAAGGGCTGCGGATTGGCCGGCTCGGTGATGTCGATCAGACCGAGCGCCTCCAGCGGGCTGTCAGTATAAGCCAGCGTCATGCCGTCTTCGGTGGCGGCGATGATCTCGGCCGAGGTGGTGCGCGAGCGGTCCTCACCCTCGGCCATGTTCAGCGGCGTCGGAAAGCTGGCGATGCGGTTGAAGTTCATCTCGGCGCTCGCCATGCCGGCCGACAGGGCCAGCAGGGAGGTCAGAGCGGTCACGCGAAAGGTCATGGTGTCCCCCGTCAGGAAATTTGTGTGGGGGAGAAATGCACCTTCGTGGTAACGCGCATGTGACAGCGCAACGAGAACTTGGCCCGGTCTCGGGCCGCCGCATCCGCGGAGCACCCGGCCACGCGGGGTGCCCCGGATCTTGCAGCCGGCGGCGCGTTCAGTCTTCGGCGGCGGTCGCGGCCTCGCCCAGCAGGGTGCCCGAGGCGTTCAGATCCGCCATCACGCCCATCAGTTTCGACAGCGAGCGGTAGAGCGTGCGCCGTTCCGCCGCCGTCAGCTTTTCCAGCAGGTATTTCTGCCGGGCGCGGCCCACTTTCAGCACGGACCGCCCCACCTCCTCGCCGCTCTCCGTCAACTCGAAGATGGCGCGGCGGGCATCCTTGGGGTCGGTCGCCTTGCGCATGTAGCCGCGTTCCACCAGCGAGGCGGCCGCGCGGCTGATCTGAGCGCCGTCCAGCAAAAGCTTCTCGCAAATCTCGCCGTAGGACAGCGGCTCGCTGTCCACCAGCCGGGTCAGCACGCGGCCCTCGGCCAGGGTCAGGTCGAAATGACGGGCGTTGTACTTGGAAATATTGCGGTTGAATTCCCCCGACAGCATGCCGATACGATAGGTGAGGTAATCCTCATGATCCATCATCGTGTAATCGGGGCCGCCGGTATCTTCGAGAAAGGCAGGCATCTGCCAGTAGGGTTGGCTCTTGGGCATGGGTGCGCTCTGATGTGAAAGTCAGGGTGACGATAGGGCAAATAATTTGACCCGTCAAACAATATTCCCCCCTCGATCAAACCCTTAGGCCATTTTGCACTCAATTCGTGCAATCGTCACCTGGTGTTTCCTAACGTTTGCGTGTGACCGCCTGCCGACTGCGGCGGATCGTCCCGGGGGGCGTGGACGGGTGCGGGGCGAGGGCTGTCCGTCCCAGGCGCGTCCGGCGGGTCGAAGTGGATGCCGTATCGCTCCGCCAGGCGGGCGTTGCCGGGCGCGGCCTCGGCCAACAGCGCGGCGCGACGCGCCATGCTCATCCCCGATCCCTCGCCACCGCGCCCCCGGGCCAGGCGCGCAACCACCGGCACCAGCGGGGCGAGGCGGTTGCGCGTCAGCCGCGCACAAAGAGCCGCCGCGCCGGGGGACAGCGAGGGGTTTGCCCGCCGGACCGGCCCGGGATCAAGCGGCAGCCCCGCCAGCGCCAGGACCTGACCGACCGCGCCCCCCGGGTGCCCGGGGTCGTAGCGGGCCGCGCGGATGGTTGCGAACTCCGCCCAGAAATCGAGGACGCGGTCATAGCGCATGCGCTGGCGGGTCCAGTCCCGCTGCAGGAAACTGTCGAGAGAGGCGCCGGTCTGTCCCTCCTTGCACAGCTGCCGCCAGTGGGACTCGAGGAAGATGTCCTGGCGGCGGAACAGGGCCACGACCGTCAAGTCGAAGTGCTCCGCCAGTCCCCGAAGCGGGGCGAAGCGGCGGAACGCCGGCAGCGACAACCCCTCCTCGCTGAGGATCAGATCGGGCAGCTCGGAGGCCGCGTGATCGGCCAGAATCGCGGCCTCCTCGGCGCCGTAGCGCCCCTGCACCAGCGCCCGGTAGAGGCTGCTGTGTTTCGGCAGGCGCGGATGCGGCGGCCGATCGGTCGCACCGTAGTGCCAGCCCAGGGTGGCAAGCGCGACCCGGTGGCCGGCCAGCCAATGCTGGATCGCGGTCGTGCCGGTCTTGTGGGTGCCGATATGCAGGATCAGCCGGGCCATCAGCCTTGCCCGCCCCGTCCCCGGGCGACCGGCGGCGCCGGAGGCGCAAGGTTGCGCACGCTGAACCGATGCCGCCGCAGCAGCGCCAGGCGCCAGGCGGTCGGCAGAAGATCGAGAAGCCACAGCGCCAGCACGGCCCGGCGAGGAAACGCCAAGCAGTCGCGGCCACGGTCGAGCGCCCGCAGGATCCGTTCTGCCGCCGCGGGCGGCGACATCAGCAGCGGAAGCGATCCCTGGTGCTGGGCGGTCTGGCGCGTCTCGACGTGGCCCGGCTCCACCAGCAGCACCCCGACCCCGCTGCCGGCAAGGTCGGCGCGCAGGGCCCGTGCGTAGCAGGCCAGGCCAGCCTTGCTGGCGCTATAGGCCGGGGCGTCGGGCAAGGGATCCCGCGCTGCCAGCGAGCCCAGCAGGACGATCTGCCCCCGCCCGGCGCGGCGCATCCGCAGCGCCCCCGCCTCGGCCAGGGCCAGGGCGCCGGTCAGGTTGACCGCGATCACCTGGCGCGTCACCGTCTCCGGCGTCCCCTCCGCGCCGTCAGGCCGCCCGCCGAAGATCCCGGCAGCGACGATCAGCAGGTCAGGCGGCCCCCGCTCGCCGATCTCGTCGAGCCAAGCCGCCGCCGCCCCGGGCTGACTGAGATCGCAGCTGCGGCACTGCACCCGCGCGCCCTTGGCCCGACAGTCCCGCGCCGTCTCCTCCAGCGGCAGCCCTTCGCGCGCGCAAAGCCAAAGCTCCTGCCCCGGGCCGGCCATCGCCAGCGCCAGGGCCGCACCGATGCCCCGGCTGCCCCCGGCGATGGCGATGCGGCGATAGGGCAGATCAGGCATCGACCGGCACCCCCATGGCGCGGGCATGGGCCAGTCGCGGCGGGACCGGCTCAAAGATCAGAGGCGCCGGCATCGGGGCCATGATCCGATCCGCCATGGCGCTGATGGCGGCCTGTTGCCCCGATCCGCCGTAGAAGGCCCCCCGAACGTGAAGATAATGGGCCAGGACCCGCAGCATGTCCTCCAGACAGTCCGGGTCGGGTGGCTGCGGCACCTGCCAGAACCTGTCCAGCCCAGCCTGATGCGTCAGCCCCGGCAGGTCGTAGATCGCCACCCCGCACACGATGACCGGAGCGCGACAGGACAGCGCGGTCAGCCCGGCCGTGCTGTTGATCGTGACCACGCCCTGCGCGCGGCGGGCCCAGTCCTCCACCCGGCCGCCGTCCAGCAGGTGCAGACGCCCCGCCAGGCCGAACCGATGGTGCAGGCGGCCCAGGCAGCGGCGCCAGGGCGTCAGGCCATTGTCATGGGGGTGCAGTTTCACCACCAGCTGGGCCTGCGGCGGCGCATGCTTCGCGAAAGAGGCGGCCAGTTCCTCCAGGTAGTGGCGCTGATCGCGGTAAGGCGAATTGGCGCGGATCTGATAGTCGTTCTGCATCTGCAGAATCGCCAGGAAGACCGGCGCGCCCTCGGCCCCAAGCCGGTCGGCCAGCCGCCGCGCCTGCCCCTCCCCCCGCCGGGCGCGGCGATGCCGCGGCAGATAGGATAGGTACTCCAGGATCGGGTTGAACACCCGGTCGCGACGAAAGCGCGGGTAAAGCGGGGCAAGCAGGTAGTTGGCCAGGTGATAGATCACGTCGCCCCGCGCCTCGCGCCTCCGGTCGATCCGGTGACGCGGGGCCAGGTCCACCGCGGGCAGATCGCGGGCCGCGGCCCGCAGACGGGCAGGATCTGCGGTGAGGCGGGAATAGGCGCTCTGCCCGCCCGGCTCCGCCACGATCCAGTCAGGTCGCAGGTAGCCGTATTCGTAGGCCAGCGTGCGGACCCCGCGCCGTTCTGCCACGCGACGGGCGGCGCGATGATAAGGCTGGCAATCGCCGAAATAGAGCAAATCGGTGATCCCCTCGGTCTCCAGAACCCTGTCCAGCCAGTCGGGCCAGCCCGCCAGGCTGCCGCGATAGCTGCGCGTGCCGGGGCCATGCCAGTAGATCCAGTCCCCGGCGCAGAGGTTGACCCGGTGCACACGCGCACCCCGGGCCGTCAGCTCGGCCCCGAGGGCGCGGGCGAAATCCGAGGGCGGCCCCTGCAGGAAGAGCACCTTGGGCGCGGCGGATGCGTCAGGCGCCATCGGAACGGTCCCCGCTCTGCGGCCCTGCACAGGCCCCGGCAAACCGGCGCGCCCAGGCCTCCCGTTCCGCCAGCGCACTGGCCCCGTCCCGCCAGCGGCGCGCCGCGGCACGGTGGCGCAAGAGGTAGTGTAGCCATAGCGCTAGTGCCGCCAGCGCGCCCCACCAGAGCCGCGCGCGATGTGGCGACAGGATCAGGCACCGGCGCCCCTCCGGATCGGCGCGGCGCACATAGGGGCCGGGGCCGACCGCCGCCGGGGTGATCTGGTGCAGGCTGTAGCTGGCGGTGACGGGATCGCCACGCCCGGCGCCGCGTGAGATCTGGATGAACCGACGCAGGAACAGGGCCACGACGCGCCCGATCGCCTGCGGCCTGGCCCGCGCGGGTCCCGGTGGGGGCGCCGGTGTCCCGGGGGCCAGCGGCTGGCCATCCTCCCGGCTGAACCGGGCGGACAACTGGGTGTGCCGCTCCGCCAGGGGGATCCGGTCGATCTGCCCGGGCCCGGCGAGGTAGTCTGACACCGCCTGGCGCACTGCCGCGGCCATGCCGTACTGATGGCACAGCAACCGCGCAAAGAGCGCGCCCAGCACCTCCACCGGAGCGGGCGGCGGCGCGACCTGCGGATGGAGGGCCGCATTCACCAGAAGGTTGCGGTAGTCGTAGTAGGTCAGCCAGGGACGCGCCTTGCCGGCGAAGGCGTCGTGCCAGACGGCACAGCCCGGCAGGGTCACGCTGGCGACGCCCCCCGCGCCCAGCCGGCAGCCATACTCGATGTCGTCGCCGCGGATGAACAGCGGCAGCGGCAACCCGGCGCGACGCACCGCCGCCATGGGCACAGCGCAGAACCACCAGCCGTTGTAGTCCGCCCGGGCCACCCGATCGAAGAGCCCGAGCGTTTCCTGCCGCCCGAGCGCCCGACCAGTGCCGAAGGAGGCCACTCCCCAGCCCCGCTGCAAACGCGCCCCGGCCTCGTGCAAGACACGCGGACGCTCCGTCTCCAGCATGGCGCCACCTAGGGCGCGATCAGGCCGCGCGTAGGCCAGCGCCTCGACCAGGCGGCGGATCATGCGTGGATCCAGGGCGATATCGTCGTCCATCAACAGGTGATGGGTCGGGTCCCCCGGGCTGCTACAGGCCGCGTCCAGACCCCGGGTGAAGCCGCCGGCGCCCCCGAGGTTCGGTTGATGGATCAGCCGGGCGCCCGCCCGATCCAGCGCGGCCCGCGTCTCGGGCGTGGCCAAGGGATCACCCTGGTTGACCAGAATGATGTCGATCAACTCCGGCAGGGTTGCGCGGATCCGGGCCAGATTGTCCAGCGTCGACCGCAGCTTCTCTTCTCGGTTGAAGGTACAGATGCCGATCGACAGGCGCACGGGGGCCGGCGCGACATCAGTGCAAAAGGCTGCCTCCACCAGGCGGCAGGCGCCGAGACAGTCGAGCAAGAGGGCCAGCCGCCCCACCTCCCCCGGATCCGGCAGGGGCAACACGAAGGGTTCGCCCGCGCCCTCGACCTCCTGCCGGGCGAGGACACGGGGCGGCACACCGTCGCGGCGCAACTCGACGGTGATGCGCAGGGCGCCGTGAAAGCTCAGCCGCAGGATCAGACGGCGGATCTGCGCGTGGGCGGACCAGAATCCGAGGTAGAAGCTGTTGAACCAGGTGCCGAAGTCGAGCCGCGTCCCCGCCAGGCAGGCCAGGGTGCCACCGCTGACCTCCACCGCGCCCGGCTCCGCCTGCAGGTAGAGGTCCGGCGGTCGCGCGGGCGCCGGGAACAGGACCTCCTGCAGCCGGTGGATCGGTTCGTTGGGGAAAATGCCGGGCGCATTCACGGGGCATGCACAAAGGCCGGGGCCTCCGCCTCCCGCGCCCAGGCGGCATTGAGGGCCCCGGCGGTTTCCAGTGCCCGCGCGATGGCCTTGTCCATGTCGAGATAGGCGTAGGTGCCAAGCCGCCCCACGAAGGTCACGCCCTCCTCCGCCTCCGCGCGGGCGCGATAGTGCGACAGCAGTTTGCGGTCGCCCAGCAGACGCAGCGGGTAATAGGGGATGTCGCCCGGGCGCGCCGCATGGCTGTATTCGCGGAAGCAGACACTGCGCTCGGGCGGGGTTTCCCCCCAGGGGGAGAAATGCCGGTGTTCGGTCACGCGGGTATATGGCACCTCTTCATCGCAGAAATTCACCACCGCCGTCCCCTGAGCATCGCCCTCGACCTCGAAACGCTCAAACTCCAGCGTCCGATAGCCCAGCGGGCCCAGGTCCTGGCCGAAGTAGCGATCCAGGGGGCCGGTGTAGACCAGGTGATCAAACTCCGGACCGGGGCGCCCGTCGAAGGGGGCGTTCAGGCGCAACTCGATCCGGGGGGCATCAAGGATCCGCGCCACCATCTCCGTGTAGCCGTGCCGCGGCATGGCCTGGTGACGGTGATCGAAGTAGCGATCGTCGTAGTCGAACCGCAACGGCAGGCGTTTCAGGATCGAGGCTGGCAGGTCCGACGGTTCCACACCCCATTGCTTGCGCGTGTAGCCGCGCAGGAAGGTCTCGTAGATGCGCGGCCCGACGAAGCGCAGGGCCTGCTCCTCGAAGCTGACCGGGGCGTCGTCCCCGGCGATGGCCTGGCTGCGGATGAAATGGCGGGCCTCGCAGGGGGTCATAGCCCGGCCGTAGAGCTGGTTGATCGTGTGCAGGTTGATGGGCAACGAATAGACCCGCCCGCCGGCCACGGCCTTCACCCGGTGGCGGAACGGCACCATGTCCGCGAAGCGGGTGACATAGGCCCAGACGGCGGCATCGTCGGTGTGGAAGATATGGGGGCCATAGGCATGGACCAGGATGCCGGTCCGCGGATCGACCTCCGTATGGCAATTGCCGGCGATGTGACGACGTTCATCCTGCACCGTCACATGGTGGCCCGCATCGGCCAGTTCGCGCGCGACGACAGCGCCCGAGAGGCCCGCGCCGACCACCAGGATGCGTTTCGGTGCCGGGACAGTGCTGCCTGCGTCCATCATGATCCTGCCCTTTCGTTTCGTCGGCTGCCGCTCATCAGGCGGCCCAGGCCGTCGTCGCGCAGCCGCGCCAGTTCCTCCGCACAGGCCTTCAGCGCCTGGTCGATCTGCGCGGTGTCGTGATCCGATGACAGGAAGAAACGCAGCCGGGCCGCGCCCATGGGCACGCCCGGGAAGGTCACCGGCGCCACGTTGATGCCCCGGGCGAGCAACCGTTCCGACAGACGCGCGGCCTGCAGGCTGTCGCCCACCATGACCGGCAGGACGCCGAACCCCTGCCCCGCCCCGGGGTCGAGCCCAAGCCGGCGCGCCGTGGTCAGGAAATGCGCCCCGTTGGCGTGCAGCTTCTCGACCCGCCAGGGCTCTTCCCCCATCTGAACCAGCGCCGCCTCGGCCCCCGCCGCCAGCACCGGCGGCAGGGCCACCGAAAAGACGTGCCCCGGCGCGCGGTGCTGCAGCAGGCGGATCAGGTCTGCGCTGCCTGCCACGTAGCCGCCGGTGGAGGCCAAGGTCTTGCTGAGCGTGCCCATCCAGATGTCGACCAGCGCGGGCTCCAGGCCGAAATGCTCGAACACGCCCTGCCCGGTCGGGCCGACCGGCCCCAGAGCATGGGCTTCATCCACCATCAACCAGGCGTCGAAACGGTCGCGCAGCGCCAGCAGGCCGGCCAGATCGGGCAAGTCACCATCCATGGAATACAGGCCCTCGACCACGATCAGCACGTGGCGGTGCAGCGGCCGGGCGTTTTCCAGGATCCGCTCCAGCGCGGCCAGGTCGTTGTGCGGAAAGCTGCGCCGCGCCGCGCCCGACAGGGCCATGCCGGTGCTGACGGAATTGTGGATATAGGCATCCGACAGCACCAGGTCGCCCTCTCCCATCAGGGTGGCGATCAAGCTGACGTTGGTGGCATGACCACTGACGAAGCTCAGCGCCGCCTCGCAGCCGTAGTGCCGCGCCAGCGCCGCCTCCAGCGCATCATGGACGGGCCGCGTGCCGGAGACCATCCGGCTCCCCGAAGCGGACACCCCATATGTGTCCAGCGCCTGCCGCGCCGCGGCCCGCGGCCCCGAAGCGGCGTTGAGGCCGAGGTAGTCGTAAGAGGCGAAGTTCAGACAGTCCCGCCCGGCAATCCGGGTGGTATCGGCCGCCCGCCCCTCATGCCGGCGGAAGTAAGGCGAGGCCACGCCAAGCGCCTCCGTCGTCTGGTCCAGCGCCTGCATCTGCTGCCATCCCTCCAGCCGGTGCAGTCCCCTGGGGCGGACCCCAGCCATATCGGTTCGGGCCACGGGTTCCGTGGCTGGCGCAGGCGCGGCAGGTCGAGAGGTCCCGCCGGCCAGACCTCTTGCGGCAGGAGCGGCGACGGAGGCCCGGCGGGCGGCGCCCAGGGCGGCGTCGCGGATCTCCGGCGTCAGGCCACGGCGCTGTCCTGCCCCGCTCATTCCGCCGCCTCCATCGCACCGCCACCGCCTGCGGCGCGACGAGCGCGCGGTCCGTCCGTTGCCTCCGTCCCGTCCGCCGGGGCCGTGCCCAGGTGTTGTGCCGCCAGATCGCCCAGGCCAGTGTTCCCGGCACCGGGGCCCGTCCCCTGAATATGGGCCACGATGCGGCGCGCGATTTCCGCCATGCTCTGCGCATCCGAGATCGCCATGAGCGGGATGTCATCCCCGAGCGCCTGCTGGGCGGCCAGACCCAACTCGATGCCCATCAGGGAATCGACGCCGAAATCAGCCACCGGACGGGTCGCCGACAGGCCGCTTTCCGGGACGCGAAGGATCCGCGCAACCTCCCGCAGGAGGAAGCCGGTCAGCCGCTTCTCCGCCGCCTCAGCCGACAGGGCGGCCAGGGTGGCGCGCAGGTCGTCGCCCTCGGGCCCCTCCCCGGATTGCTGGCCCAGGGCCCGGAGGACCTGATGCGTCGGTCCGCGCAGCAGGCGCAGGCTGGCTGTGGACGCGGCCCAGGCCATCGGCGAGACCCAGATCACCGGATCCGCATCCTCCTGCTGGTCGAAGGCCAGCAGTTCGTCCAGGGCGCGCAGAGCCTGGGCCACGCCGAAGCGCACGCCACCGCCGAAGCGGCGCACGACCTGTGCCGTCTCGGCGTCGCGGGTCAGGTAGCCGCAATCGTCGATCGCGCCCCAGCCGACGGCCAGAGCGGGCAGACCGGCGGCGCGGCGCTGGCGCACCAGGGCCTCGGCCCAGGCGTTGCCAGCGACATAAGCACCTTGCCCGTGATTGCCGATCAAGGTCGCCATCGAGGTGAAGACGACAAAGCCGCGCAGCGCGTCGCCCCGGGTCGCGCGATCAAGGTTGCGGGTGCCCGTCACCTTCGCCGCCAACACCTTCTTCAGGACGGGCGCCGAAAGATCGGCCAGCCGCATGTCCTGCAGCACCATGGCGGAATTGACCACCAGGTCCAGTGGTCCCCAGTCCCGCAGCGCCTGCAGGCTGTCCTCCAGCGCAGCGGCATCGGCGATGTCGCAGCAGACCGGCCGGATCTCCGCGCCGAGGTCCGCGGCGCGGGCCATTTCCAGCAGCAGGGCCGGCGCAGGCTCGGCCCGCCGCCCCAGCACGGCGATCTTGCGCGCGCCATTGCGCACCAGCCGCGCGGCCAGGGCAAGCCCCAGGCCGCTGCCGCCGCCGGCGATCACCACGACGCCCTCCGCCTCTGGCCGGAACAGCACCGGCGCCTCGGGCGGCGCGGCACGGGGCGTCGCGGGCGGGCGGATCACCACCTTGCCCACATGACCCGACCGTTGCATCAGGCGGAAGGCCTCCTCGACCTGCGTGCCATCGAAGGCGCGCACCGGCAGGGGGGCCAATGCCCCGTCCCGGAACAGGGTCATCACCTGGGCAAAGAGCTCTCGCGCCAGGGCGGGATCGTGACGCAGCAGGCGGTCGATATCGACCCCGTGGTAGGTCACATTGTCCTTCAGCGGGCGCAGGCCGATGCCGGTATTGGCGTAGAAATCGACCTTGCCCAACTCCAGGAACCGACCGAAGGGGCGCAGCAACCCGAGGCTGCGTTCCATCGCCTCGCCGGCCAGGGCGTTCAGCACCAGATCGACACCGCCCAGGGCCCGCACCTCCGCCGCGAAGGCCAGGTCGCGGGACGACAGGACATGCTCGACCCCGAGGGCGCGCAGGTAGGCGCGCTTTGCCTCCGTGCCGGCGGTGGCGATGATCCGGGCGCCCCGCCACTGCGCGACCTGGATCGCGGCCAGGCCGACCCCCCCCGCCCCGCCGTGGATCAGCACCGTTTCCCCCGGTCGCATGCGCCCCAGGTGCTCCAGCGCGTAGAAGGCGGTGAAGAAGGCCACGGGCAGCGTCGCCGCCTCTTCCGGAGAGAGCCCATCGGGCAGGCGCGTCAGCCAGGCGGCGTCGGTCACCATGTGGCTGGCCAGGCAAGCCGGGCCGAAGCTGGCGACGGCATCCCCCACGGCCAACTCGGTCACCCCCGCGCCCAGGGCCGCGACGCGACCGGCACATTCCAGGCCGAGGGTCGGCCCGGCAAATCCGCTCTCCAATGCCTCCTCGGGCAGCAGCGCCATGGACCACATCACATCGCGATAGTTCAGCCCCGCGGCCGCTACATCCACCCGAACCTCGCCAGGCCCGGGCTCCGGCAGGGGCGCCGCGCGCCAGGCCAGGCGGTCGAGGCCTCCGGCGGGATCCGCCGCGAGCCGCACCGCGGGCGACGCGACCGCCCTGGCCGCCTCGCCTGCCCGCACCCGCAGCGCCCGGGGGCCATCTGATGTCAGACAAAGCTCCGTTTCCGGGGTGCCGGCCTCGATCAGCGCGGCGATCCGGGTCGCGGCCTCGGCCGGCGGCAGCCCCATCGGATCCACCGCGTGGATGTCGAAGCCGGGGTATTCGTTCTTTGCCGTGCGCATCACCGCCCAGAGCGCCGCCTGGTCCGGATCCGGCGGGGCGAGGCCTCCGGCCCCCGCGCCGCCCGGGCAGATGAGCCAGATGTCCCGCGCGCCCCGGGCCTCTTCGCGGCGCAAGCAGGTCGACAGCGCCAGCAGACGCGCCGCGAGCAGGGGCGCGCCAGGGCGTTCCTGTCCCTCCGGCCCGGGGGGCGGCGCAAAGAGCACCAGGGGACCTGCCCCCTCCGCCCCGGCCAGGACCGGCAAGGGCTCCGCCGTCTCTTCCGGCGGCAGGACCTCTCCGATCAGCGCGGCGCGGAGCGTCTCCTCCAGTCCCGTGCCCTCTGCCTGCTGAGCGTCCGGGTCACTGGGCGCACCACCCTCTATGGCGCCCCCGCCCGGTGTCCGGGCGATCAACAGCGTCAGCCCGCAGGCCCCTGCGCAGGGCTGGGCCCACGCTTCATCAAAGCCGGCCGCACGGGCCGCCTCTTCGAGGCCCGGTGCCTCCTGCAGTTTCGGCGGGCGCGGCCGATCCGAGGCCTCTTCGGCCAGTGCCTCGCCAAGTAGGCGGAGCAATGCCAGGTGCGGGCGCGGCCTGGCCTCGGCCAGGATCACCGCCCCTCCGGGACGCAGGGCCGGGCGCAGGGCGGCCAGCCGGGTCGACCAGGTGACCGCCGTCATCGCGGAACCACAGCCCAGCACCAGGTCCACCGGGCCGATCTCGGCCAGATGCGCCGGGCCCAACCTGCCGATCCCCCCGCCCAAGCTGGGCGGCAACAGGGTGGCCCGGTCCTCCTCCAGGGCCCAGCCTGTCCAGGCGGCGCCATCGCCCACGCCCTGCAAATGCGGCAACAGACGCGGGGGGCCATCGCAAAGCTCGACCACGCAAAGCGGTCGACCGGACCGGACCGGCCGCGCTGCGAGCAGCGTGCCAAGCGCCTCTACAACGAGGCGCGCGCGGGCTTCGGTCACGACCGAGCCCCCTTCCAGCCCGTCGAGCGTTGCGCGGCCGAAACCGACCTCGTCGCTTTCAGGCAGACCGGTGGCGAGCCAGCGCGGCAGCGCCTCCGCCAGATGCGCCAGCGCCGTACATTCGGCGATCAGCGCGGGGTATTCCGCCGAGATCCCGGCAATCAGGGCCGCGGCGTCAGGCAGGTCACACTCCAGTTGCCAGTCCAGGCCAAGGGTCTGCTGCGGCAGATCCAGCGGCGCCAGAATATCCGAGAGGCCCTGTCGCAGGGCCCTCGCGGCGTCGCTTTGCACCCCGCCGCCGGATGCAACGTCGACAGCCGCCAGGGTATCGAAGGCGATCCTCTGCGCCAGTGCATCCAGCAGCAGCGCCGCCTCCTCCGGCGCCTCGGGTGCCTCCCCAGAGAGCGGACCGAGCTGCGCGGCGATCTCCTCCGGTGCCGGCCAGGGCGCGGGTGCCTCCTGCACCAGGCCCGGTGGGTCGATGGGGACCGTCTCCAGTCCGAAGGCATGGCGCGACAGGTCCACCAGCTGCGTCGCCCGCAGCGCGCGCAGTTCGACCCCGTCCATGCGGGCCACCAACCGACCGGCCGCGTCGAAGAGCGTCAGATCGGCGCGCAGGCTCCGGTCGCCGCGCCGGCTCAGGTGAATGCGGCCCGCTGCGAGGGCGCTGCCCGGGTGCAAGAGGTTCAGCCGGGTGATGCGGGTCGGCACGAAGGCCAGGGCCTCATCCGCGAAGCGCCCCTGGTGCAGCGCCCCGATCAGCCCATGCAGCACGGCATCCGCGCCCACCGGATCCAGCGCGTAGTCGGCCGGATCGTAGCCATCGGGCCGGCGGGCGTGCAGGATCACCTCGATCTCGTCGTCGCCGGGCATGCGGTAGTGCGACAGGTTGCGGAAGGCCGGCCCGTAGGTCAGCCCGATTTCCGCCGCCTGGGCATAAAGCCTGTGGGCCGGGCCATCGCCCGGGCGCAAGGCCAGATCGGGCGCAGGGACCGGTGGCACCGACTGCGGACCACCCGGGCGGGCAAAGCGGCCGGTGGCGTGGCCGCGCCAGGCCTCCTCGGACCAGCGGGGCCGCGAGGCGATGCGCAGGCGCCGCTCGGCCGGGACGACCTCGGTGCGGACCTCGGTCAGGCTGCGCGGCGTCAGCGGCAGGGCCGCCGTCATGTCGAAGTCATCCAGCGTGACCGCTTCGGCCCCCAGGCTGCGCTGCGCGGCGGCCAGCGCCATTTCCGCCAGCGCCGTCCCCGGCAACAGGCAGCGCTCCGCCACCCGGTGCGCGGCGAAGGCCGGCTGCAGATCAGGATCCATCTCATTGGTCCAGAGCGTCGCGCTGGCATCCGCCTGCCGCCCGAGAAGGGGGTGGAAACCGCTGCGCCCGCTGTCGCGGCTCAGGGCCGGGGTATCGGAGGCGGCGAGATGCCTCAGCTGCCAGGGATAGGGCCGCAGCTCCCGCGAGGGCCCGTCGGGCGGTGGCGCCAGGGCCGTGCGGTCCAGCCGCGCCCCCTGCACCAGAAGCCGGGCCAGCACGCGGTCCAGCGGGTCCGGCGATGCCTCGTCCTTGCGCGCCAGGCTGGGCAGCACGGCGATATCTCCGGCCTCCGTCCCGAGGCTGTCGCGCAGGTAGGCCGTCAGCACCGGATCCGGCCCGATCTCCAGGAACAGGCGATGCCCGTCCTCGGCCAGCGCCTGCACCGCCCGGCGGAACAGCACCGGCTGACGCATGTTGCGCCACCAGTGGAAACTGTCGAGATCACCCCCGACCAGCCGCCTGCCCGTGACACTGGAATAGATCGGCATGGTTTCAGGGCCAGGGTCGAGGACCCCGAGGTGGTCGAAGAGCGAGGCGCGCAGGGCCTCCTGGGCGCTGGAATGGAACGGGTAGTCGACGCGCAGGGGCACGCAAGCCAGCCTCAGGCTGCGCCGGGCGTGCCGGGTGAAGGCCTCCAACGCGTCCCGAGGTCCGACCAGCGAGACCGAGCGGGGACTGTTGTCGGCCGCGATCTCGATCCGTCGATCCCCATGGGTGGCCAGGATCTCCCGCGCCTCCTCGATCCCCAGTTGCAGCGCAGCCATGGTGCCCTGCCCCGCCAGCGCCTCCTGCGTCAATGACCGGGCATGCACCAGGCGCACCGCCGAGGCGAGGTCGAGCGCACCGGCGATGAAGGCCGCCGCCACTTCGCCCGCGCTGTGGCCCATCACCGCCGCAGGCCGCGCCCCCCGTGCCATGAGCGCCAGGGCGGTCGCCGCCTGATCCGCAAAGAGAAGCGGTTGCGAGACCGGGGCCTTGGACAACTGCGCCCCCACATCCTCCGCGCCGATCCGGTCCACCAGGGACCAGCCGGCCTGCGCCTGCCAGGCGCGGTTGATCCGGTCGTAGGCCTCACGATAGTCCGGACTGCCGGCATAGGCCGCACGGCTCATCCCAGGGTACTGCGCGCCGTTGCCCGAGAAGACGAAGACGGGGGGCGCATCGACCAGTCGCGACCCGGCCGTTTCCAGCGCCGGGTGGCGCTGGCCCGCTTCGAAGGCGGCGCGCGCCGCCTGTGCCGTCTGCGGCGTTCGGGCGATGATCGCCACCCGGTGCGGGTGCAGGTCGCGATGATGCAGCGCCTCGTCCACCAGCCGCGCGTTCTGCTGCCCTGCCGGATCGAAAAGACGCGCGCCCTGCTCCTCCAGCATCTCGCGCAGCGCCTCACGACAGAAGGCCGAGGCGAGGTGAATCGGGCGCGTTTCCTGGACCGGCCCCTGCCCGTCCTCGGCAGGCAGCGGACGCGGGTCTGGCGCCCCCAGGATGGCGTGGGCATTGGCCCCGCCGAAGCCGAAGGAACTGACCCCCGCCATCGCCGCGCCGTCCAGCGGACGCCGCTGCCGCACCAGGTCGAGGTTCAGCCGGTCGAAGGGGATCGCCGGGTTCAGCTCGTCGGCATTGAGACTGGGCGGAAGCTCCGCCCGCTCCAGCGCCATCAGCGCCTTGAGCAGCCCCGCGCTGCCGGCGGCGGGTTCGAGATGGCCGATGTTGGTCTTCACCGACCCGATGGGCAGAGGCGCCCCGCGCCGCTGGCCCAGGGCAAGCCCCAGGGCCTCGGCCTCCACCGGATCGCCGGCGGCGGTGCCCGTGCCGTGGGCCTCCACGAAGGCCAGCTGGTCGGGATCGATCTCGGCCCGGTCGTAGGCGCTGCGCAGAAGCGCTGTCTGCGCCTGCGCCGAGGGCAGCGCGATGTTCACTGTCTGCCCGCTGGTATTCGTCTCCACGTGCAGCAACCGACCCCGGTCGCGCGGCGACAGGGGCGCCTCGGCGCTGTCGCGGACCAGAACGAAGGCCACCGCGCCCTCGCCCCGCACATAGCCGTCGGCGCCCGCGCCGAATGCCTGGCACAGACCGCTGGGCGAGAGCATCCGCGCCGCGGCGAAACCGACGAACTGGCTGGGCAGCAAAAGGGCGTTGGTGGCCCCGACCACCGCGATCTCCACCTCGCCGCTTTCCAGCGCCTTGCGGGCGGCATTCAGGGCGAAGAGGGACGAGGAGCAGGCCGTGTCGATGGTCATCGACGGCCCGTGCCAGTCGAAGACATGGCTGACCCGGTTGGCGATCACCGCCAGGGAGGACCCGCTCATCGCGTAGCTGTCGGCGGCCTGCGGATCGTAGCCCAGGCCCGCGCCGTAATCCATCAGCGAGGCGCCGGCGAAGACACCGATCTCCTTGCCTGCAAGCTCGGACGGCTTCAGGCAGGCGTCCTCCAGCGCGTCCCAGACCACCTGCAGGAACAGGCGCTGCTGCGGGTCCATGTAGGCCGCTTCCCGGGGCGAGATGCCGAAGGGCGCGAGATCGAAGGCATGGATCCCGTCCACCACGCCGGCGGCGAAGCTGTAGCAGCGCCCCGGCGTCCCCGGCACCGGATGGAAGAAGGGCGCATGGCGCCAGCGGTCCTCCGGGATCTGGGTCACCGCCGAACGCCCGTCGTAGAGAAGCGCCTCGAAGGCGGTGACATCGGGTGCCATGGGCAGTCTGCAGGCGCGGCCGGCGAATCTGATCATCTGTCCCCCTGTCCCCCCGGCCGCGCCCCCTTGTGGGACGCGCATCACGGGTGAAACGGTCATGAGGAAGGGCTGGCCCGGGCAAAGCCGCCAGGCCCGCAACCCCTCGTTGCAATTTGGAGAAAATCCGCCGCGGCTTAAAAACCGGTTAAAATTATGTGGCCGAGACGGACGGTCGCATGTCTGTGCCGCATGCCGCCGCCAGCAGCCCCCTCAGAGCCCGTCCGGGCCGGTTTCGGCACAACGGAAATTTAACCTTCCTGCCCCAACACTCGCCCCGTCCGCCGCCGGTCCGATGCCGGGAGAGGCGAGGCTGAGGACGGCCGGGAGGGACGAAGGTGGTCACCTTTTCCTGCATCACCACCTGCTACAACGAAGGCCCGCTTCTGCGGCAAAGCCTGCAGTCGATGTGGCGGCAGGACTTTCGCGATTTCGAACTGATCCTGGTGATGGACGGCGCCGATGCCGCGACGCGGGCAGAGGCGGAACGGCAGAACGACCCGCGCCTGCGCCTCCTGCGGCAGGCCAATGACGGGCTGTCCTCGGCGCGCAACCGTGGGCTGGTGGCCGCGCGGGGCGACTACGTCTGCTTTCTCGACGCCGACGACACACGCCCGCCCTGGGCCCTGCAAAGCCTGGCGCGGGCGATCGACGCCGGCGCCCCGGACCTGATCCTGGCACCCGGCATCCTGTCGGAGGAGACGGGGCAGCTGTCACGGTTTTACGACCAGGCCACGCTGGAGGCGCTTCAACGGCAGCTGGCCGCCGCGCCGGGCGGCGAAGGCACGCCGCATTACCGCCGCACTCAGGCGCTGGCCCTTCTGGCGGAGCCGCAATCGGCCAACAAGTGCCTGCGCCGGGACCTGCTGCAGAGGGCGGGCCTCGGCTTTCCCAACGGGCATTTCTTCGAGGATCTCTACTTCCACGCGCTCTCGGTCGCGGCTGCCGAAAACCTGTCCCTCTGTCCGCAGCCCACCTTCACCTATCATCGCCGCCCCGGCGCGCGGCAGATCACCGGGGCGCGCGATGCGCTGCGCTTCGACATTCTTGCGGTGATCCGCCTGCTGCTGGCCCGCTTCGCGCCGCTGCCGGAGGCGCGCGACCCGCACTGCCGGGCGGCGCTGCTCTTGTCAGCGGCGAAGCTGGCGGCCTGGTGCGAAAGCATGCTGTCGCATCATCATCGGGCCGTCTTCCGCGACGGGTTCACGGCCGTGATGGCCCTGTCCGACCCGGCGGTGCGGGACCTGCCGAGCGACCTGCCCGCGGCCTTCAACGCCTTCGCCCCGGCGCGCAGCTGGCTGCAGGAGGTGCTGGCAGATCCGCGACTGGCCGCCCCCCCGATCCGAGAGGTTTCCGATGCCCCCGACCCCATCCGTTTTCCACGCCTTTGGCCAAAGCGCCGCGCTTGAGATCCCCGGCGACGGGTTCAGTGCCGACGACAGTCGGTGGCGCCTGCGGGAAATCCATGAACCGGCCCTGGCGCAATGGGCACTGCCCGAGACCGGGCATGCGGTGGACGTGGGGGCGGGCTTCGGCGCCTTCGCGCTGCTCTTCGCGCTGGCCCATCCCGGTTGGCAGGTCACCTGTTTCGAGCCCGAGCAGAGCGCCTTCGAGGCGCTCCGGCGCAATATCACGGCGCTGAACCTTGGTCGTCAGGTTCGGGCAGAACGCGCGGCGATCCTTCCGGGCGCGGGGGACCGTGGCCTGTTGCGCCGCGACCGTAAGCGCCCGGGGTTCCTCAGCGCCGACACGCCGCAATGGCAGCGCGGCACGCGGGCCGAGCCTTTCCCGGCCCGATCCGCCGAACACTTGGCGGAGCTGACCCCGACACTGTTGAAACTGACCGCGCCGGGCCATGAACGTGCGATCCTCGACGCCTTCGGCACCGCCCTGCCCCCGTTCGTGCTGGGCGAATGCTGGGGCGATCCCCCGGCCTCCACGCCGGTGGCGCAGGGCAAGGGGCGGGTCCACATGCCGCTGGCCGGCACCTCCTGGCGGCTGCAGGACGCGACGGGCTCGGCCCATCCCGCGGGTCTCGATATCATTGTCGCCATGTACAATTCCGCCGCGACCATCGTCGATTGTGTCGACAGCCTGCTGCGGGATGCCCCCCCGGATCAGCATATCTGGGTGGTCGACGACGGCTCCACCGACGACGGCGCGGGCCGGCTGCGCGCCGCCTTCGGCGATCCCCCGGGGCTGAGCCTGCTGCACAAGCCGAACGGCGGTTGCGCCTCGGCGCGGAACTGGGGACGGATGCACTCCCGCGCCGCGCATATCGCCTTCGTGGATGCCGACGACATGGTCGACCCGGGCTTCTACGCCGCCCTGCTGGAGCTGGCGCGCTATTCCGGTCAGGGCGCGGTCCAGGGCGCCTTCCAGGCCTTCCGCGACAGCGCGGATCGCGGGCGCATCTGGCAGCCGATCCCGGAGGCGGAGGCGCATGCCGAGCTGCCCCGCCGTCCCTTCGGCGCGACGCAGGTCTTCGATGTGCCCTGGCCCGAGGTCGTCATCGGCCCGCCGACGATCTGGCGGCGTGTCTACCGGCGCGATTTCCTTGACGGGCACGACATCTGGTTCCCGGAACATATCCGCGCCTTCGACGACCAGATATTTCAGATCGTCAGCGGCTACCACGCGGGCCATGTCCCCGCGCGCGCCGACCTGCGCTATCTCTACCGCCAACACCCGGGCCAGGACATCGCCCAGGGGGACGAACGCGCGGTCTATTCGCTGGAGATGTACCGCCTGGTGCTGCGCCGCGCCGTGGCCGAGGGCTGGTCCGATTTCCGTCCCGTCGCCGTCTCTTTCTTCCACACCCTGGAATGGAGCCACGCGGGCCTGCGCCCCGATCTGCGCGACGGCTTCCTGCGCGGCGCGGCAGAGCTGTGGGTCTACATGCTGAAGGTCTGGGGCCCGGACCTGGAGCCCTTCGCCCGGAACCGCGCCCTGCCCGACAGTTTCGCGCGCGAGGTGAAACGGGTAGCACGACAGCTCGACGCCTTCGGCGACAGCTATGTCTTCGCCTATCTCGACGCGCCGCAGATGCACGTGGACATGGTACGCGCGGACCTGCCCGCGTGACGGTGCGCGGGCGCTAACCCTCGCGCAGTTCCGCGAAAGCCCGGTGCAGCGCCTGGGCATAGACATGCCGGCGGTAGAGCCGCGATTGCATCGCAGCCCGGTCGGGCGTCTCGATCTGCAACTCTCGCGCCAGTTTCCCGGCCAGGTAGCGGGCCAGCAGGTCGGGCTTGAAAGGGGCCTTGCGCAGCGCGCCGAGCCTGGCACGGGCCGCCGGGTCGAAGACCGGGTTGGCCAGAGGATTCTCGCTCCGCTGCCGCTCCCTGGCGTCGCGGAACCACTCGTAGAGCGCCACGTCATCGCCCGCCGCCCGGCGCAACGCGGCATCTTCTCCGGGGAAGTCTCCGCCACGCCCTGTGGAGACGTTCTCCCGCCGCGGCTCCGGTTGCGCGATGCCAAGGTCGGCGAGCAGCGCAGCCTGCGCCGCACTCGCCTGATCCATGTCGAAAACCGTGTCCATCCCCGCCAGCACGGCCTTCGCCCCCTCCAGAACCGAGGCACTTTCCGCGCGGATGGTCGGGAACGGGGCCAGCAGGAAGGAGCACAGAACGTTACGATTGCGCGCCAGGAAGGCCTCCGGGCTGGCGGGCTGCCAGCCTGGTGCGCGCAGGGCCATGTCGAACCGGTACTGGCTGCGGATCCGCGCGGCCGGTTCGCGCAGCGATGTGGCAAAGCGCAGATCGCCGCGCAGGTAAGGCAGCATCGCCTCGTGCAGCCAGTGGCCGATCACCGCGCGCAACCGATCCGGCTGGGCGATCTCCATGAAATCGGGGCGCCCGGCGCGCAGGTTGGCGATAAGCGACGTGCTCTGGTATACCTCGTCCGCAGGCAGATGCCGTTCCAGCGCCCGGGTCAGCGACATGCCCGCGCATTTCGGCACATGCACGAAGAAAAGAACACGCCCCATCCCGCCCCCAACGGCCCGTGCGGCCTTGTCGAACCTGGGATCGAGCTAACTGGAAAACGGTTACGCAGTCGTTAACCCTGCCCGGCGCCGGTCCTCAGCTCCCTGAAGGCTGCATTTTTCCTTGCGCGGGGGGGCCAAAGCGGCGAAAGGGCCACCGCGCCCCATCCACGGGAGCAGGGCCGACTCGGCCCGCCCGACGCACGCCGCCAGACCGGAGAGACGCCATGCTTCAGACCCCCTACTACCTGATCGACAAGGCCCGCCTTCTGCCCAACATGGAGAAGATCGCCCAGCTGCGCGAAGCCTCCGGCGCGAAGGCCCTTCTGGCGCTGAAATGTTTCGCCACCTGGGGCGTCTTCGATTTCATGTCCGATTACATGGACGGCACCACCTCCTCCTCGCTCTACGAGGTGAAGCTGGGGCGCGAGAAGTTTCCGGGCGAAACCCACGCCTATTCCGTCGCCTGGGCCGATCATGAAATCGACGAGGTGCTGGCCAACTCCGACAAGGTGATCTTCAACACCGCGCAGCAACTGCAACGGTTCGAGGCGCAGTCGTCGGGCCACATCCGCGGGCTGCGGGTGAACCCGGGCGTGTCCACCAGCGATTTCGACCTGGCCGATCCGTCGCGCCCCTTCTCGCGTCTGGGCGAACATGCCCCCGAGGACATCGAGCCGGTGGCCGAGATGATCTCCGGCTTCATGTTCCACAACAACTGCGAGAACGCGGATTTCGAACGCTTCGACGCCATGCTGGGCATGATCGAACAGCGTTTCGGCCATCTGATCCGGCGGATGGACTGGATCAGCCTTGGCGGCGGCATCCATTTCACCGGCGAGGGCTACCCGCTGGAGAAGCTGGCCGAACGGCTGAAACGCTTTGCCGGCGAGAACGAGGTGCAGGTCTACCTGGAACCCGGCGAGGCCTCGATCACGAAATCGACCACCCTGGAGGTGAGCGTGCTGGATACGCTCTACAACGGCAAGAACCTGGCCATCGTCGACAGCTCGATCGAGGCGCATATGCTGGATCTGCTTATCTACCGCGAAAGCGCCAAGATGAACGAGAGCGGCGACCAGGAGTGGATGATCTGCGGCAAGTCCTGCCTTGCAGGTGACATTTTCGGGGAATTCCGCTTCCCCTCCGCCATCAAGCCCGGCGATCGCCTGTCGATCCAGGACGCGGCCGGTTACACGATGGTCAAGAAAAACTGGTTCAACGGCGTGAAAATGCCTGCGATCGCCATCCGCGAGCTGGATGGCACCGAGCGCCTCGTGCGCGACTTCGACTATGACGATTTCGTCTCGGCCCTGGGGTGATCCCTGGCCGGGACGGAGACCAACCTGAACAAAAAGGGGGTTTCCCGTACTGATGAAACGCAATGTCCTCATCATCGGCGCCGGCGGCGTCGCCCAGGTCGTGGCGCATAAATGCGCCCAGAACAACGATGTTCTTGGTGATCTTCACATCGCCAGCCGGACGAAATCGAAATGCGACGCCATTCTTGCCTCGGTCGAGGAAAAGAAGGCGATGAAAGTGGACGGCGTGTTCAAATCGCATGCCCTGGATGCCCTCGACGTGGCCGCCACCGCCGCGCTGATCCGGGAAAACGACATCCAGATCGTCATCAACGTGGGCACGGCCTTCGTCAACATGTCGGTGCTGGACGCCTGCATCGAGACCGGCGCCGCCTATATCGACACCGCCATTCACGAAGAGCCCGACAAGATCTGCGAAACCCCGCCGTGGTACGCCAACTACGAGTGGAAGAAGCGCGATCTCTGCGCCGAGAAGGGCGTGACCGCCATCCTGGGCGCGGGCTTCGATCCGGGCGTCGTCAACGCCTTCGCCCGCTTTGCCATCGACGAATACATGGATGAGGTGACATCCATCGACATCGTCGACATCAACGCAGGCAGCCACGGCAAGTATTTCGCCACGAACTTCGATCCGGAGATCAATTTCCGCGAGTTCACCGGCGTGGTCTACTACTGGGAAGACCAGCAGTGGAAGGAGACGACCATGTTCGCCTCCGGCCGCGACTGGGACCTGCCGGTCGTCGGGACCCAGCGGGCCTACCAATCGGGCCATGACGAGGTGCATTCGCTGGCCACCAACTACCCCCAGGCCGACGTGCGGTTCTGGATGGGCTTTGGCGAGCATTACATCAATGTCTTCACCGTGCTGAAGAACATCGGCCTGCTGTCGGAACAGCCCGTCACCACCGCCGAGGGGCAGGAAGTCGTGCCGCTGAAGGTGGTGAAGGCCTGCCTGCCCGACCCGTCGAGCCTCGCACCGAATTACACCGGCAAGACCTGCATCGGGGATCTGGTGAAGGGCACCAAGGACGGCCAGGACGTAGAGGTTTTCGTCTACAACGTGGCCGACCACAAGGAAGCCTACGAGGAAGTGGGCAGCCAGGGCATTTCCTACACCGCCGGCGTGCCGCCCGTCGCCGCCGCCATGCTGATCGCGCAGGGCGACTGGGACGCGGGCACCATGAAGAACGTCGAGGAAATGGACCCCAAGCCCTTCTTCACCATCCTGGATGACATCGGCCTGCCGACCCGGGTCGAGGTGAACGGCGAAGACAAGGCCTGGAACGCCTGAGCGTTCTTCCTTTATGCATTTGGCGGCCCGCAGGAGAGATCCCGCGGGCCGTTTTCCTTTTGCGGGCGGGGGCCTCCGGCGGGAGTATTTTCAGCTGTCGGATGAGACTAGCCCACACGCGGGTCCTCGCGTTGCGCGATGGCCACGGATTTGATGATCGCATGGCAGGGCGTGCCTGTCGTCAGCCCCATGGCCGCGAGAGAGCGGCGGGTGATGGCCGCCAGGATTGGCCCGGCGGGCGTGGTCAACGAGATCAGCACACCGGGGCCTGCGTCCTCGCGGATGGCCGTGACCGTGCCGGGCAGGATGTTCAGAGCCGAGAGGCCCTGCGGCGCCTCGCGCGCCAGCATCACGTCCTGGGCGGCGATGCGCAGGCGAAGGGGATCACCCGGCGTGCCGGGCGTGCGCGGCAGGTGCAGGCGGGCCGGCCCTGCCTGAACCTCGGTCAAACCGTCGGCATGGTGGGTCAGGATCCGCGCCTCGATCAGGGCGCCGGCGTCGCGCGGCCCCGTGGGGGAGAAGGCAGGATCGGCGAAGACCTCTACTGCCGGGCCGGCGCGGGTGACGCGGCCTTGCTCCATGGCGACGACCGTGGTGGCCAGGCGCGCCACCTCCTGTACTGAGTGGCTGACATAGAGGATGGGAATGTCGGTCTCATCTCTCAGGCGCTCAAAATAGGGCAGGATCTCCGCCTTGCGGGCCTCGTCCAGGGCCGCCAGGGGTTCGTCCGCCAGCAGGATCTCCGGCGCCGACAGCAGGGCGCGCCCGATGGAGACGCGGGATTGTTCGCCCCCCGAGAGGCCGCCGGGGCGACGATCCAGCAGTGCGCCGAGGCCCAGCATTTCGACCACGCGATCGACCTCGGCCCTGTCGCCGCGCCGGGGGGCGAAGCGGCGGCCATAGGTCAGGTTGCGGCGCACACTCAGGTGCGGGAAGAGCCGCGGCTCCTGGAAGATATAGCCGATGCGCCGCCGATGGACGGGCAGCGCGCGGCCCGTGACGCCGTCGAAGAGCACCCGATCGGCGGTGGCGATGCGTCCCGCGTCGGGGTGCAAAAGCCCCGCCACCGCCTTGATCACACTGGTCTTTCCCGATCCGCTGCGCCCGAAGAGCACGGTCAGGCCGGGCGGCGCGCGAAAATCCACGTCGAGGGCGAAGCCGCCAAAATCATGGTGGAGGGAGACAGACAGGCTCATTTGCCCGCCACCCGTTTCGCGACCCGCTGGGCCAGCAGTTCCGACAGCAGCAGCGCCCCCATGGCGATGACCACCGACAGCGCCACCAGGCGCAGGGCCGAGGCCTCACCGCCGGGCACCTGCAGGAAGGCGTAGATGGCCGAGGGCAAGGTCTGGGTCGATCCGGGGATGTTCGACACGAAAGTGATGGTGGCGCCGAACTCTCCCATCGCCTTGGCGAAGGACAGCACGGCGCCCGCCAGGATGCCCGGCGCGATCAGCGGCAGAGTGACGGTGAAGAAGCGCGAGAGGGGGCGCGCGCCGAGGGTGGCGGCGGCTTCCTCCAGCTTGGGATCTACGGCGTCCAGCGACAGGCGAATGGCCCGCACCATCAGCGGAAAGCCCATGATCCCGGCGGCCAACGCGGCGCCGGTCCAGCGGAAGGCGAAGGTGATGCCGAACTGCCCGAGGAACTCGCCCAGGGGCGCCCTGGCCCCAAGTGTCAGCAGCAGCAGATAGCCCGTGACCACGGGCGGCAGCACCAGCGGCAGATGGATCAGCAGGTTCAAGAGCTGTCGCCCCGGAAAGCGCCAGCGCGACAGGGCGTAGGCGGCCAGCAGGCCCAGCGGCAGGCTCGCCAGCATGGCCCAGAAGGAAACCTTCAGCGACAGCCGGAGCGCCTGCCATTCCTCGGGGCCGAGCCAGTCGGTCATGTCAGTCGGCCGCCCAGGTGAACCCCTGCCCCTCGAAGATCGCGCGGGCCTCGGGACCGGAGAGGAAATCCAGCAGATCCGCCGTCAGCGGGTTGGCGCTGTCTGCGAGCGCGGCAACGGGATAGAGGATCGGGTCGTGGCTGCCCTTGGGGAAGGTGCCGATCACCGTCACATCCGGTTCGGCGGCCGCATCGGTGGCATAGACGACGCCCAGGGGCGCCTCCCCCAGGGCGACGAGGGCGAGCGCCGCGCGGACGTTGTCAGCCTGGGCCACATGGGGGGCGACGCTGTCCCACAGGCCCAGGGATTGCAGGGCGGTGCGGCCATAGATGCCGGCGGGCACCGCATCGACCAGCGCCATGGCCAGCGGCGCACCGCCCAGCAACGCGGGCAGATCGAGGTCAGCGTTCAGCGACACCGGCGCGGCGTCAGGGTCGTGGGCCACAAGCACGATGTCGTTGCCCAGAAGGTCTCTGCGCGTCTCAGGCATGATCAGCCCGTCCGCTTCGAGCTGGTCCATCCAGCCGGGGTTGGCGGAGATGAAGACATCCGCCGGCGCCCCCTGCTGAATCTGCCGGGCCAGCGCCGAGGAGCCGGCAAGGGAAACGCGGAGGTCGGCGCCGGTGGCCTCCTCGAAGGCCGGTTCGAGCTGGTCCATGGCCGTTTTCAGCGAAGCGGCGGCGAAAAGCGTGACCTCCTGCGCGGCGGCAGTCAGGGCCAGGGCGCTGAAAGCAATCGAGAGAAGGAAGGGGCGAAAGGTCTTCATGGGGAAATCCGCGTTATGTTTCACAAAACATAACGCAATCCCCCGAAGTGCCAAGCGTTATTTTCCGCCGGACATATCGGATCGCAGGGCGGCCAGCCGCGCCAGCGCCGGGGCGCCGGCGGTGCGACTGGCCTCTTCCAGCGCGCGATAGGCCGCCAACACCTCTTCGCCCGCCTCCGTCAGATGTGCGCCACCGCCCTTCGCGCCCCCCCGCGAGGAGGACACAAGAGGTTGGGAAAACATGGAATTCATCGTCTCGACCAGCTGCCAGGCGCGCTTGTAGCTCATCCCCATGGCGCGACCGGCAGCGGAGATGGAGCCGGTGCGGGCGATGCCCTCCATCAGTTCGGCCTTGCCGGGGCCCATCACCTGACCGTCGCCGTAGGACAGGCGAATGCGAAGGCGCGGGGCGCTGTCGGGGGTGTCGGAAGGCTCTGCCATGGGGCGAAGATGCACCGGTGCGGGGACCACCGCAAGCCGAACTGGCGCGACGGCCCGGCCCCGGCGGTCACGTCTTGTCCGGCAGAACGCAGAGCATCTCATAGAGCAGATTGGCCCCGATCAGCGCGGTATTACCCGTGGGATCATAGGGGGGCGAGACCTCGACCAGATCACCGCCGACGAGATTGAGACCGGCGCAGCCGCGCACGATTTCGAGCGCCTGCCAGGTGGTCAGCCCGCCGGGCTCCACCGTCCCCGTGCCGGGGGCGAAGGCCGGGTCCAGGCTGTCGATGTCGAAGGAGAGGTAGCAGAGGGTGTCGCCGATCACCTCGCGGATCTCGGCCATCAGCGGGGTCAGGGATTTCCACCAGCACTCCTCCGCCTGCACCACGCGCCAGCCGCGCTCGCGGCCCCAGTCGAAGTCTTCGGGCGCATAGCCGGTGCCGCGCAGCCCGATCTGGAACACCTTGTCGTTCTGCAGACAGCCCTCCTCCCAGGCGCGGCGGAAGGGGCAGCCGTGGGCGACCTTTTCCCCGAACATCTCGTCGTTGATGTCCGCATGGGCATCGACGTGGATCAGGGCGACGGGGCCATGGCGGTCGCGCATGGCGCGCAGGATCGGCCAGGTGAGCGTATGATCGCCCCCCAGCGTCAGGGGAATGCAGCCGTGCGACAGGATATCAGCGTAATGGCTCGCGATGATCTCCACCGATTTCTTCAGGTCGAAGGTATTGATCGGAACGTCGCCCAGGTCGGCCACCTGCATCCGCTCGAAGGGCGCGGCGCCGGTGGCCATGTTGTAGGGGCGCAGCATCCGGCTTTCGTCGCGGATCTGGCGCGGGCCCAGGCGGGTGCCAGGGCGGTTGGAGGTGCCGATGTCCATCGGGATGCCGACAAAGGCAGCATCCAGCCCCGCCGCCGTATCCGCCGCAGGCAGGCGCATCATCGTGGCCGGCCCGCCGAAACGGGGCATCTCGTTGCCGCCGAGCGGCTGGTTGTAGTCGGTCATCGTCGCACTCCCTTTGCCGCCCATCCTTTCGCGGGCGCCCCCGGGGTGCAAGGGTCACAGCCGATCGCGCATCGCGTACCACAGCATCGCCAGCGCCAGCAGTGGCGAGCGCAAGCGCTTGCCCCCCGGGAAGGGCGCCGTGGGCAAGCCCGCCATCAGGTCGAACTGCCCCGCCTGCCCCGCCACGGCCTGCGCCGCCATGCGGCCCGCAAGCGTCGCCATCGCCACCCCATGCCCCGAGAAGCCCGCCACCGACAGCACGTTGTCGCCCAGCCGGTCGA
Source organism: Pseudooceanicola marinus (assembly GCF_020177265.1). GTDB lineage: Bacteria > Pseudomonadota > Alphaproteobacteria > Rhodobacterales > Rhodobacteraceae > Pseudooceanicola > Pseudooceanicola marinus_A. The sequence continues at coordinate 171,312 of NZ_JAIVMC010000003.1, read as the reverse complement.
AATGCGGCAGGCGGGACATGGTGATGCCCAGGGTGCCGCCCCAGGCATAGTCGATCCGGGCCTCCTTCAGCTGCGGAAAGACCTGCAGCATCGGGCCACGCACCTTGGCAGCGACATCGGCGGGAAAGCGGTAGCCATAGCTTTCGCCGCCGCCGAAGACCATGCGGTCATCGGGCGACAGGCGGAAGTAGTTGATGACGAAACGGCTGTCGGCCACGGCGTGGTTGTTGGCGATCAGCGCCCGCGCCGCGCCCTCGCCCAAAGGTTCGGTGACGGCGATGAAATTGTTGATCGGCATCACCCGCTGGGCCAGCGGCGCGGCGATGTTGTTGTGATAGCCATTCAGACCCAGAACGACGTGGTCGGCGCTGATCTTGGCGCGGTCGGTGGTCACCCGGGCGGGCTGGCCGCCCGCGCCGGGGGTCAGCCCGGTCATGCGTGACCCTTCGTGCAGGGTGACCCCCGCCGCCTGCGCCAGTCGCGCCAGGGCGAAAGCATAACGCAGCGGGTGAACGTGGAAGCCTCCCATGTCCAGCGCGCCGGAGACGTAATCGGGCGAGCCAACCTCCGCCTGCACCGCCTCGCGGTCGAGGAAGCGGATCTTGTCGTAATCGTAGCGGTCGCGCAGGTGATCGACAAAGGCGCGGGTATGGGGGGTATAGCGGATACGGTGGTCGGCATGCAGGATACCGGGGGCCAGCTGGCAGTCCTCGCCGCTTTCGGCGATCAGGTCGCGCACCAGGTCGACGGAGTCGAGGCCAAGCTGCCAGAGTTCGCGCGCCCTGTCCTCCCCCACCAGGTTTTCCAGTTCCGGCTGTTCAACGCGCTGGCCGGTGCCAACCTGCCCGCCATTGCGTCCCGAGGCGCCCCCGCCCAGGCGGTTGGCCTCGATCAGGACCACCGAAAGACCCTGGCGGGCCAGGTGCAGCGCCGCCGAGAGACCGGAGAAGCCGCCGCCCACGACACAGACGTCGGTGCGGATCTCCCCCTCTGCCTGGGGGAAGAGGCCGGGTGCCTCCGCCGTGGCGGCGTACCAGCTGGCCGGATACTGCCCCGGCCGGTCATTGATCGTCAGGATGTCCATCACGCGCCCCTTTCCCGTCGGCGCCGGGTCGTACCGGCAAATCCGCGCGGAGCTTAGGCGGTGGCGCGGAGAGTTGAAATCGCTTTGTGCGCCTGCCGTGGTGACAGGGGGGTCACGTCGCGGAAGGAGCCCTCGTTCTGGCGGAACCGGGGCCATGCCGGGCGCGCCCGCAATGGCCTGAAAAGTGAAAATGACCCGCCGTGTCGCCTTCGATCTGAAGACAAACGCGTACCGCCCGTCGCGCAGACATCGCCGGGAGCACCCCCGCATGGATGTTTGCCCGTTCCAGTGTCCCGGCCCCCCTCGGGATGCGCCCACCGACACGGCCCGCTGCCGTCCAAGGGCGAAGGTGCCTGTGTTTGTCCCCCGCCCTTATTCCCTGCGACATCCGGGAGGGGCGAAGACCGGAGCCCCAGCTGACCGGGCAGTGGATCCCAGGTTCTATTAACCGATACAGGCGGAATATTCCCGACAGGACCACTCATCTTTCCGATGATTCATTCTTTCACTCCGCGCTGATCGCAATGATTTCGTTTCGAACTTTGCGCCACCCTACGCCACACAACTTAAACGAGAAAATCTCGCATCATTTTCAAACGCAGAAACCGGTCACGTCCAACAACATTCTCTATGAAAATCACTGTATACCTGTATTCAAACATCCAGAATAGGAATGAGACGAGCTTTCGTCGCGTCCGCCTCACGAGCGCCTGACCACGACGACATTCCCGGCACACAACTCGCCCTGAAGATGAATAGCGGGTAAATCGCCCACCGTCGAAAAGTGCAAATACCCCTTATTAGGGGTGTTGTTGGAATTCAGCGTGCAAGCGTATGAATTCCGCAGATGGCGTGAAGCTCCACGATCTGCCGAACGGAGCTCTGCCGGATCGGCGGTGCGTCGGGAGACGGGCTGTCTACTATTGAATTGGGGGAATTTATGAGAGTCCTGTTTCTGGTGGGAGCCGGGTTGTCCCTGGCTGCCTGCGCGCCCAAAGGCATGTCTTGTGACGAACGCGCGCAAGCCGTGATGTATACCAAATCCGGGACTCCGATCCTGGCGGAGCCGCTCATCGCGGGCGATACCTGCGAGGTGGCAGGGGCCAGCGCCGTGCTGATCGAAGGCTCCGATGACGACCCGCAAGGCCCTGGCCCGCAAGACCCGGACCCGCAGGACCCGGATCCTCAGGATCCTGATCCGCAAGATCCCGATCCCCAGGACCCCGATCCGCAGGATCCCGGCGACACGCAGCAAAGCAATGCCAGCGCCGGCAGCGGTGGAGCCCAGGCCGGTGCCTCCGACACCGGGACCGGGGAGTCCAGCACCGCGAGTGCAGGCCCGGGCGGCGCCTCGGCCGGCGCCTCCGCCGCGGATCAGTCCTCTTCCGCGGGCAACGGCGGGACGGGTGCGACGGAGGGTGACGAGACATCCGGCACGGATTGATCCGTCCGGCTGACGCACAGTTCAACCAGTGCACTTTCAATTCCGGAGTTTTCCATGCGTCTCTCCCACGCCATTACGCTCGCGCTGCTGAGCATCCCCCAGACAGGCCTGGCGCAGACCAGCCCCGGCTCCTCCTGGACCGGCTCCTACAATTTCGCCACGCCCAACAGCAATCTGGCGAATACCAGCCAGGCAGACCTGATAAAGCGGGCGGAATCCGGCTATTACGAGACCTTCGGAGGGGATATCTACAATAACACCACGGTCTATGATCGTTCCGTCGGTGACGTTTACGTCGGCGACGGCAGCAATGCCGATATCGATTATCGAACGGGGGAGAATTCCGGCAACGAATCCTACACGGTCGGCTCGGTGAACAATTCCACCACAGAGGTGAATGTTGACGGAAGCAACAACTCCGTCGATATCAACAACTCCTCCTCCTCCGAGGGCTGCCAGAACGGCAGCATTAACGTCGGAAGCTCCAGCGGGTTCGACATCTCCAGCGGGAATTCTTCCGTTGGCGGTGCGTCGGGGTGCTGACTGTGACCGCCCTGCCCTTCTCGAAACTCGCGGGTGCTGCGGCGCTGGTAGCCCTGGCCGCCTGCACCCCGCCCAGCAAGAACCTGGACCTGCTCGAAGGCCCCCCGATCGAGGATGTCGTCACCCCGATCGACCAGGCCCTGCATTGCCTGGACAACCGGATTTCCAACAAGCTGGCCTTCAGTGTCGGGCCGATCCCCGATCTGACGGGGCGTGAAAGCTACAACGACGGCGGCGCCGGAAAGTACGTCAGCCAGGGCGCGGCCGACATCGTGCAATCGGCCCTGTTCAAATCCGGTGTGACCATCGTCAACCGCCGCTCCATGGGCATCCCCCAGACCGAGGCCCGCTGGGGTCTGCGCGACATCAAGGGGCAGATGCCGGTGAACCTGTTCATCAGCGGCAGCGTCAACACGCTGGATTTCATTCCCGGGGGCGGCATGTCCCTGGGCGTGCGCGGGGTCGGGCCGCAGTATCGGCAGAACCGGATCCTGGTCGGCATGGACCTGGCGGTGACCAACGCCGCCAACGGCCAGGTCGTCGCCAACATCCCGCTGCAGAAGCAGATCTTCTCGGATGAGACGGGCGCCTTCACGCACCGTTTCTTCGGCACCACCCTGGTCAACATGGACGCGGGCGTGCAGCGCCGCGAGGCGCTGAACATGGCGCTGCGACAGATGCTGTACCTGGCGACCTACGAACTGCTGACGCAGCTGATGCCGCCGGAGAAATACGAGGAATGCAGCGCCCTGATCGCCGAGGACGTGGGCGCCGTGAGTGGCGCCAAGACCTCGGGCGAACAACTGGCCATGCTGCAGGATGCCCGCGACGCGGAGATGGAGGCGGCCCAGGCCGCAGCCGATGCCGCCGCCGCAGAAGCAGAGGCCGCCGCCGAAGCGGAACGCGCCGCCGCAGAGGAACGCGCCGCCGCAGAGGAAGCGGCCGCCTCCGCGACCGGCGCCGACGCTCCGGCGGGCGATGCAAACGCGGCAGAGGCCAAGACGGAGGCCCAAGCGCAGGTTGCGGCCGCCGCGCCGGCGGCGGCAGCCCCGGCCACGGAGGCCCCGAGGACCGCGGCCAGCGCCACACCTGCGGAGGTCCCGACCGCCGAGGCGACGCCCGAGACGGCCGCCGTTGCAGCGCCCCTGCCCCAGGCAGACCCGGCGCCCGCCGAGGACACCGTAGAGGAGGCCCGCGCACCGCATCCGGCGCCCGTCCCCCGGCCCGCGGCAACCACTGACATCGAGGCACTGCCCGCCCGGGCCGTTGTCCACAGCAATGCCCCCGTTCACGGGGCCGTCGATCGCAAACTGAAGCCCACGGAGGACGCGGAAGAGGCGCTCGGCACCACGCCGGCCGACAGCGCCACGCTTTCAGACGCCTGATCGGCAGACAGATTTCCACGCCTGGTACGGGACGGGGGAAGCCACCGAAATTGATTTCAGGCCCTCAGGTGGCAGGGCCAACAACTCTGGAGGAAGACAATTATGCTTCACAAGAAACTTGCTGTTGCCGCCGTCTTCGGCGCCACCGCCATGCTGCCGACCATGGGCTCCGCCCAGGTGATCCCCAGCATCAACACCCTGATTGCAGACACCGACGAAGAAGTTTCGGCGCTGATCAGCTCGATCGCTGGCAATGACGCAGCCATCGACGGCTCCATCGACATCACCGTTGACGGCTCCGCCGGCGGCGCGCTCTCTGGCAATTTCAGCGACACCACCAACGACATCCTGGATGCCGCTGGCAATGCCGCTGTCGAAGGCACCACGGCCGATGGTGTGGGCGGCGCAGAGACCTTCGCCGGCTCGCTGGCGGTTGACTGGTACGAAGACAACTCGACCATCACCGAAGGTGCTTTCGCAGGTGAAATCGGCGCAACCACCGTTGCACTTGGTGACGTTTCGGCAACCGCTCTGGGCGCTGTCAACAACGGCACCGTGGACCTGACCGAAACGGCTGGCTCGATCGACAGCAGCTCTTCGGCCGCCACCAGCTCCACCGACTCCGCGGCCAACTACGCCCTGGCAGCCGGCACCGGCATCAGCGTCGAGCAGATCGCCGCCAACAACGGCGAGATCACCGGCACCGCCTCGATCAACTTCTCCGGCAACGGCTCGATCGGCGAAGTCGGCACCACCGCAGCTGGCGCGATCAACACCAGCACCGTGACCGCCGCCATCACCGGCGCTGTCTTCGGCGATCCGACCAACTAATCGCCGCATCAGCAAAAACTATGGGGGTTCGCCGGACAACCGGCGGGCCCCGCATCTAAGACATTTTTCTCCCCATGCGTGCATCACCCCATACGCTTTCGTGCTGATTTAGATGAAACGACCTGTTAAATTTGTACTCCAGAGCAAGGAGGGGAGGCCATGCTACACGACAGTCTGACACACCCCATTCACGATCCAAGCCACGGAGATGACCGCTGGAAAGAGCGCGTCTTCACGCTCTGGGATGAACTTGCCGACTTCGAGGCCAGTCGCGGGCATATCGCCCGCAATCACCTGCTGCAGGTCCTCAGCGACCTGGTGGGGGCCACGAATGCCGAGTGGATCGGTTTCATGAAGCTTGATGAGGCTCCCGAGGGGGACCCGATGCTGGGATGGCGGCCGCGCCTCGTGCAGAATTGCCCCAATGACCCGGTGGCAAGCGAACGGATCCGTCAGGCCATTCGCGAAATGGAACGGGGTAAACCGGACCAGACGGCCATCCGCGCGGCGCAACGCACAGGCCAGTTCCGCATCGAATCGCTGGATGAAATGGTCGAGCCCACCTGGTTCGAAAGCCGCGGTTTCCGCGAATACTATGCCGACATCGGTCGTGCCTCGTCCCTGTGGATCTGCATTCCCGTCTGTGACCGGGCCGAGGTCCATCTGGGCCTGCATCGCGGCCCCGAGCGCCCGGCTTTCGGCGAGGCGGAACGATCCATCCTGCGCTTCTGCCTGCGGGGCCTGCGCTGGTTCTATCGCCAGCAGATGCTGAACGAGGGGATCGGCGTCGTCCAGGCCCCTCTGACGGAGGCCGAGCGCATGGTGCTGCGCGGTTTGCTGGACGGGCTGAGCGAGAAGGCCATCGCCGAGGTCGTCAACCAGAGCCGCCACACGACCCACGGCCATGTAAAGCGGATCTTCCGCAAGTACGGCGTGCGCAGCCGGTCCGAGCTGATGGCCCTGTGGCTGCGCGGCAGTTTCGGCCCCTCCGGCAAGACAGATTGCCCAGAGGCCGCGCCCCGCGCCGCGGAAGGCTGATTCCGCCCGCCGCGAGAGGCGGCGGACGGGCAGCGCGCCTGACGGGAGGGGCTCAGGCGGCGCGATAGCTTGCCCGGGCGCTTTTCGAGAAGGGCCAGCCGGTCACCTCCCCGCGCAGCGGCATCTGCACGTGACGTTCGACCGTGGGGCGGTTCGACCCGCCGTTCGGCTCTCCCCAGGTCAGGGTCAGCGGCGTGCCCTCGGCGGCCACGCTCTCCTCGACACAGGCCAGCGCCACCCAGGTCCGATCGGGGGCGATGAAGTTCAGGTAGGAGGACACGCCGACCGCGCGCCCGTCCGCCGTGCTGACCGTATCGAAGGGATAGGCGGCGTAATGCGCGGAGGGCTCTTCCATCGCCTTGCCCTTGGGCCCCTCGCCCATCTGGCTGCGATAGACTGCAAGGGCATCTTCGGGATCGATCACCAGCGACACCTTGCGACGATGCGGGCCATCGGCCATCTTCTCCAGCGCCTCGCGGCCGATAAAATCATGGTCGAAGCGGATCAGCCGCCCGTAGTCCAGATCCCAGGGGGTGAAGTAATAGTCCTCTATCCGGTCGGAGGTGAAGCTGCCGCCCAGCGACGCCATGCCGTCATAGCTGAGCGCCGGCAGCCATTCGCGGTAGGGGCGCATCGCCTCGTCGGAATAGATCGCGGGGAAGACGCAGCCCCACCAGCCGCTTTCCACGGTGGCCGAGCCATAGGCACGCGCACCCACCTGGCGGATGCCGTATTTCGCCCCCGCCTCCAGCAACAGGCCCTTCACCTGATCGTAGTGCTCGACCGGCCCCCAGAACTCCAGCCCGGGCGCGCCGCCCATGCCGTGGCGCAGGGTGCGGTAGGTCTCACCCCCCACGGTGATATGACCCATGCGGAAGAACCCGGTGCTGTCCAGCGGGGCGCCGTTCAGCTCTTCCAGCAGCGCCCAGGCGTCAGGGCCCTGCACCTCGAAGCGGAAGGTCTTCTTCGGCTTGTCGCTGTCCAGCTTGCGTTCATCCCGGTCGCAGGTGACGTCGTATTTGCCCAGCGAGGCGTTGTACTGCACCCAGCTGGCCACGGTGGGTCGGCCGATGATGTTGACCAGCGTGTCGCTGAGCGCGGTGATCACCATGTCGCCGATCACGTAGCCATTGGGCGCGCAGCAGATCAGCTGCTTGGCCTTGCCCTCGCCGAAGCCGGTGAACCCGTTGATCGCCAGGCTGGCGACGAAGGCCACCACGTCGGGCCCTTCGACATACAGGTCGGTCATGTGGAAGGACTGGTCCATCAGGGCCACGCCTTCGCGCCAGGCGCGCTGCTCCTCCCGCCAGTTGGAAAATTCCGCCGGAATCGGGAACTGGTAGGGCCCCATCTGCGAGCTGCGCAGCATCTCCAGCGGGGATGCGAATTGGTCGAGTTTCTGCTGAAGCGATGTCATGGCAAGTCTCCTCCTCTTGTCATCTCACTGGGTCCGAGCCTAGGCTTTCCCGAGCGGCCCGCCTTGGAGGAAGGCGACAGCGGTTTGGACACGGACGTCAGACCGCCGGACAACCGGGCCGCAGGGAGGATCGCATGAAGGACGGGGTCATCACACCCGGCTGGGACAGCGTGACCACAGCCGGGTATCGCCCGCGCGACGGGCTGCGCCGATGGACCGAGTGGGGACAGCGCGAGTTCGCGGGGCTTCAGGTGCGGCCCAGCGACCCGGCGGCCTTTGCCGGACAAGCCACGCGGATGTCATTCGGCCCCGGGGTGCTGTCGACGATGACCTTCAGCCCGGCGCAGGCCGTCAACTGCCTGCCCGACGAAAGCGCGCCCGAGGTCGATGACGCCATCGTCCTCAGCCTGCCGGAGCAGGGAAGGTTCGCCTATGCCAGCGACGGCGTCGCGGCGGTCGAGGTGGGCTGCGGCGACATCTACCTGCGCGACCTGACGCGGCCCTGGTCGGCGGCAACGACTGGCGACAGCGCCCTGATCACCCTGCGCCTGCCCTATCACGCCTACCTGGATCGCTTCGGCGATCCGGCGGCCCTGACCGGACATCGCTTCGACGGCCGTCAGCCGGAGGTGGCTTGCGTCGCCGCGATCCTGCGGGCAGCGGCGGCGCTGCTGCGCACCGCCCCGCCGGAGGCGCAGCGCCAGGCGCTGTCGCGCAGCGTACTGGAGGCCCTGGAGATGCTGCTGGCCGGATCGGACCTGTCCCGTCTGGGCGGCACGCCCCCCGCCCCCCGGGCCGAACTGTCGCTGCATCGTCAGGCCCTGCTGCATATCACCCGCCACCTGGGCGATCCGGACCTGTCCGCAGGTGCCGTCGCCCGCGCCCTAGGCGTCGGACCACGGCGCCTGCAACGGGCCTTCCGCGCGCGGGGCGCCACGGTTCAGGGCACGATCCTGGATCAGCGCCTGGCGCGCGCGGCCCGCATTCTGGCCGACAGCCCCGGACGCGTCGGGATCACCGGGCTGGCGATGACCCTGGGCTTCAACGACATGGCCTATTTCAGCCGGGCCTTCGCCGCCCGCTACGGCCTGCCGCCCAGTCGCTACGCCCTGCACTAGGGCCCCCGGCCCACGGGGCCGTCCCGCGTCGGAGGCAAAGCGCGCCGCGGAAATCGCAACTTCCCACTGGGAAATCGTCGCCAGCCCTGCCATTGGGAGCACAGCCAAGACAGACAGCAGGACGCGCCCCATGACCATCACCACCCTCGTCACCCATTCTGGGGGCTTCCATGCCGACGAAGTCCTGTCGACCGTCATCCTGACGCGTCTTTACCCCGACGCCCGCGTCCTGCGCACCCGCGCGCGGGAAGAGATCACCCCGGCCGCGGACCGCGTGATCTACGATGTCGGCGGCACCTATGACCCCGAGGCGCGGATCTTCGACCACCACCAGCGGGAAAGCCCGCTGCGCGAGGACGAAACCCCCTACAGTTCCTTCGGGCTGATCTGGAAACACTTCGGCATGGACTACCTGAAAAGCTTCGATATCCCCGAGGCGGACCTGGAGAAGATCCACGGCAGCTTCGACCGCGGGTTCGTGCTGCCGGTCGACCAGGTCGACAATGGCACCGTCAGCGTGTCCGAGGCCGGGCCGCTGTCGTCGCTGACCCTGCCCGGGCTGATCGAGACGCTGAAGCCGGTGTTCGACGACACCGACCCCGAGGGCGAAACCCGCGGCTTCCATGCCGCGGTCGAAATCGCGCGACAGTTCGTCGAGGCCCGCGTGGCCCGCAGCGCCGCCAAGCGCCGCGCCGAGCTGCTGGCGGCAGAGGCCGTGCGCGCCGCCGGAGACAGCCCGATCCTGGAACTGCCCATGGGCATGCCCTTCCGCCCTGCTGTCATCGAGGCCGGCGCCGATCACCTGCTGTTCGTGGTGACCCCGCGCCCTGGCGGCGACTGGACCCTGGGCGGCATCCGCAAGCACGATGAAGGCTTTGAACAGCGGGCCGACCTGCCGGCTGCCTGGGGTGGCCTGTCGGGCGCCGAGCTGGAGGCGGTCAGCGGTGTGCCCGGCGCCACCTTCTGTCACAAGGCCCTGTTCATCGCCGCGGCCACCAGCCGAGAGGCCATCCTGCAGATGGCCGCCCTGGCCGTCGAGGAGGCACGCCGCCTTGCCCCCGCGCCCGGCACCGCTGAGCCCGGCACCCCTGACGGGCAGGGCTGAGCCCCGTCGCCCTCCGGCAGACCGCAAGACAGGGCGCCCCATCGGGCGCCCTGTTGATCTTCGTGAGCTGTGGACCGGCAGGCGTCATCGCGATGACGGAACGGCGGAAATCACTCGCCGCGCATCGCCGACAGAACGTCCTCGGCCCCGAGGTCGCCGACGATCTGCTGCGTCACCGGCTCTGTCAGCGCATTGAAGGCAGCCGCCTCCTCCTCCGACAGTTCGATCACCGTATTGTCGCCGGCCGCCTTGATCTGCCCGGTCACCGCATTGGCGCTTTCCAGCCAGCCTGCTTCGGCGAACTGCGACAGCCGGCGCCCGGCGATGCCGTCGATGGCCGCGCGGTGCGCCTCCGACAGACCCTCGTAGCGCGCCTCGTTCATCACCAGGTAGAAGGTGATATGCCCCAGATTCGGCCCGTAGGTGTAGCTGTTGGCCACCTCGTCCAGCTTGAAGTCGCCGACGGCAGAGGCGCCGGTCACCACGCCGTCGACCAGCCCGGTCTGCAGCGCGTTGTAGATCTCGCCCGCCGGCATCTGCACCGGCACCGCGCCCAGGGCCTTCACCACCGAGGCCGCGGCCGAACCGGACACGCGCAGCTTCAGCCCCGCCACGTCCTCGGGCGTCCGCACCTCGTGGTCCTTCATGATGAAGATGTTGGGTTCGGACAGATACAGCGCCAGCGGCACGGTGCGGGGAAACTCATCCTGCAGCAATCCCGCCTCGTAGGCATTCCACAGCGCATCATAGCCGGTCATGCCATCAGGGATGGCGCCGGGCAGCTCCGCGATCATGGTGCGGGCGAACTGCGTCGAGGTATAGCCCGGCAGGCCCCAGGCGATGTCGGCGGTGCCCTGGACCACGCGCACGTATTGCTCCAGCGGGCCGGAGCCCAGTTCCCCGCCCGGGTAGACCTGGATCGTCAGGTCCGGCGCGGCCTCCGCCACTCCGGCCTGCAGCGGCTCGATGGTCGAGCGCGTCACCACATGCTGCGGCGGCACGAAATGCGCCAGGTTCAGGGTTTCCGCCGCCAGCGCAACGGTGCTGGCCGCGAGGATGGCGCCCGACGCCACCAGGTTTGCGAAATGTCTCATGCAGTCCTCCCTTGGGTATGATCTGACGCGCCGCCGACGCGGGCGCCCCGAGGCCCTTCGTCATTTTGGGATCCCAAATTTAACTTGAAACCTCATCTCCTCCGTCCTTAAGTTCTATTAGAGTCCCAAATAAGCTGTCAACGACGACAGTGGACGCCAAAGGAGGAGAAAAGACGATGGCATCGCTGGAAGAGAAGATCGGACGGTATCCCAACCCCGCCCAAATGATGCGGAACCTGCAGACCGGACGGTACGAATTTCCGATCCCGCCGCAGTTCACCAACTGGATCGAGGAACAGCAGGCCTGGCGCAACAGCGCGGCCCTGATGGACCAGTCGTTCCACATGACCGACCTCTACGTCCGCGGCCCCGACACGATCCGCCTGCTGAGCGATCTCTGCGTCAACAGCTTCGCCAAGTTCGGCAAGAACAAGGCCAAGCAGATCGTCTGCGTGAACGAGGACGGCTATGTCATCGGCGATTCCATCTGCTTCGGGCTGGAGGATGACGAGGTGAACATCGTCGGCCGCCCAGTGCTGCCGAACTGGATCCAGTACCACGCCGAGACGGGCGATTACGACGTCACCGTCGAGCGCGATCAGCGCTCCCTCGACGACCCCGACAAGCCGCGCAAGATCTACCGCTACGAGGTGCAGGGCCCGAATGCCCTGGCGATCCTGAACGCGGTGAACGAGGGCGGCCCGCTGACCACCAAGTTCTTCAACATGGGCGAGATCACCATCGACGGCTGCACCGCGCGCACCCTGAGCCACGGCATGGGCGGCGCCGAGGGGCTGGAGCTTTGGGGGCCGTTCGAGGAAGGCGAACGGGTCAAGGCGGCGCTGCTGAGGGCGGGCGAGGCCCACGGCCTGCGCCAGGTGGGCGCGCGGGCCTATTCCTCGGCGGCGGCAGAGTCGGGCTGGGTGCCCTCCCCGCTGCCCGCGATCTACGACGGCGCGGCGATGCGCCCTTACCGCGAATGGCTGGACGAGCAGAGCTTCGAAGGGGTCAGCACCATCGGCGGCAGCCTCGACTCGGATGACGTGACGGACTACTACCTGACCCCATGGGACCTGGACTATGGCCGGGTGGTGAAGTTCGACCACGACTTCCTGGGCCGCGCCGCGCTGGAGCGGATGAAGGACGGCCCGCACCGCCGCAAGGTGACCCTGGTCTGGAACCGCGAGGACGTGCTGGAGGTATTCGGCGGCATGATGGACGACGGCGGCCTGCCCGCGAAATACATGGAGATGCCCTCGGCGCACTACGCGACGCATCCCTATGACCGCGTGCTGTCCGACGGCGGCGACGTGGGTGTCTCGATCAGCCCGGTCTTCTCGTCCAATGAACGCGCCTGGATTTCGCTGGCGATCCTCGATCCGGAGGTGGCCGAGGTCGGCACCGAGGTGACGGTGATCTGGGGCGAGCCGGACGGCGGCACCGACAAGCCCAACGTCGAGGCGCACCGCCAGGTGAAGGTCCGGGCGAGGATCCACCCCTGGCCGATCCACGAGGCCTCCCGCACCCACTACCGCCAGCAGGTCTGAGGAGCCCCCGCCGCATGAGCCAGCCCTCCGAGACGTCGAGGCCCGAGACCGGCGAGGTCGCGACCGGCACGCGCCAGCAGCAGGTTGCCGACACGCTGCGGGACCTGATCGTCACCGGGCAGCTCGACCCGGACTGCAAGCACTCCGAGGCGGCGCTGGCCAAGCGCCTGGGCGTGTCGCGCACACCCGTGCGCCACGCCCTTGCGGTGCTGGTGGAGGAAGGCGTCATGCGGCGGGCCGGCGGACGCGGCTATGTCGTCCGCCGCTACGAGGCCAGCGACGTGGCCGTGGCCCTGGAAATCCGCTCCGCCGTCGAAGGGCTGGCGGCGCGGACGGTTGCCCGCATCGGGCTGACGCCCGAGACGGCTGCCACCCTGGACGCCTGCCTGGCCGAGGGCGATGCGCTCTTCGCCCCCGGCGAAACCGGCCCGGTGGACGAGGCCCGCTATTCGCAGATGAACGCGGCCTTCCACGAGGCGATAGCCAAGGCCGCCGGCGGGTCCCTCTTCGGCGAGGTCCGCGCGGTGCTAGACCGTGTGCCCTTCGGCGCCCCCTCGGCCATCCGCTTTCACCGCATGGACCCGGCGGAACGGCGGCTGCATCTGCATCACGCCCACCTGCAGCATCACTACATCGTTGCCGCCATCCGCGATCGGGATGGTGCCCGCGCCGAGGCGCTGTTCCGCGAGCACGGCGAAATGGTCAAGGTCAGCCTGGGCCTGACCCCGGGCCCCTGGCACCGCGAAGCCGGCCCCGGCCTGCCGATCGGGCCGACCAGTCTCGACGACACCGCGGGTGACTGAGGGAGGCGGGTCGCAGCCGCCTGAGGCGCCATTGTCAGCCGGCGGATACAGCAGCGTCTGCGCCAACGGGACGTCCGACCGGCCGGCCCCAAGTGGCGCCGATCACCCGGGTTCTGGCCCGGTCAATTCCTCCCGAAGCCACGACAGCAGAGCGTCCGTTTCCGCGTGATTGCCCCGCCGGGTGCCGCGAAAGACCGAAATCTCGGCGGGCCGGAAGACGGATTCCGCGCAGACCTTCACGAGCTTTCCTTCGCTGACGAGCCCGCTCACGGTGTTGCGCCACCCAAGCGCGACCCCCTGCCCCGCGACCGCCGCCTGAAGGACCAGCGGGAAGCTGTCGAACCCGGTGATCCGCGCACCCCGCGGCAAGGCCTGTCCGACGGCCGCGAACCAGTCCGGCCAATCCATCCAGTCCTGGGGCAGAACCTGGTGCGACAGCAGCGGCTGCCGTGCCATCTCCCCGACCGACAGAGGCAGCGACGCGGGCGACAACAGGCCCGGCGCGGCCACGGGAAAGACCTCATCCGAGGCGGTGAACACCAGGCGGGCCGACCCCGACGGTCGCCCGGTGGTCTGCATCGCCACGTCGAAGGGCTCGGGCGCCTCCGTGAGAGGGCTGAGCGCACTGACGACCCGAACCTCCACCCCCGGGTGCCGCTCGTGGAAGCGCGACAGGCGCGGCATCAGCCAGTAGAAGGCCTCGCAAAGCTGACAGTGCAGGACCAGTCCGCCCGCAGCCCGCCCGCCCCGCAGGCGGACGGTTTCGGCGGAGATGTCGGCCAGGGCCGCGCCGATGACGCGGCCGAAGGCACGCCCGGCTTCGGTCAGGAACACCGCCCGGTTGCGCCGTTCGAAAAGCCGCACCCCGAGATCGGCCTCCAGGGCGGCGATCTGCTTGGTCACCGCGGTCTGGCTCAGGCCAAGCTCCCCGGCGGCGGCGGTGAAGCTCTCATGCCGCGCCGCCGCTTCGAAGGCAGGCAGGCGTGACAGGGGCGGCAGCGGGCGACGATCCATTCCATATCCTCATGTGTATTCGATCACTTCTCATTTTATCAGGGATACTATCCATGATCTTCACCCGACATGGCATGGACAATCGGACACTCCCCTCCGCGCGGCGGACGCGCGCGCGGCATCCTGGCGATCCTCACGGGGGTGGCCCTGCTGTCGGCCTCGGACGCGCTGGTGAAGCGGAGCGGGGATGGCTTCGGACTGGCGCAGCTTGTCCTGCTGCGCTCCGTCGTCGCCGCGTCGCTGCTTGCGACATGGCTTCTGATCGGCAGAGGCGCGGCGGGTCTGCATCTGGTCCGCGGCGGCTGGGTCTGGGCGCGCAGCCTCTGCCTGGCCGCGATGTGGCTGTGCTATTATGCTGCCCTGCCGGCCATGTCCTTCGCGCTCGCCGCCGCCTGCTACTACACCTCACCCGCCTGGATGGCCGTGTTGGGGCGCTGCCTGTTGGGGATGCGGATCGGCGGACGCGGATGGGCCGCCGTGGCGCTGTCGCTCGTGGGCGTGGTGCTGGCCGTTTCCCCGGCGCCCGACACCTTCACGCCCGTCATTTTGCTTCCGCTTGCCGCCGGCGGTTTCTACGCGCTGGCCGGGATCATCACCTGGCGCCACTGCCAGGCGGAGAGCCCGGGCGCGATGGCCTTCACGCTCAACCTCTGTCTCGTCGGCGTGGCCGCCGCCGGACTGTGCCTGCTGTCGGTCATGGGCCCCTCCGGCGACGGTTTCGTCCTCGCCGTCTGGCCACCGCTGAGCCCTGCACGGTGGCGCCTCGTGCTGCTGCTCGGGGTCCTCCTGGCGGTCATCGCCACGGTCGTTGCCGCGGCCTATCGCCTGGCCCCGACGCCCGTCGTGGGGGTCTTCGACACCGCCTACCTGGGCTTCGCCGCCCTCTGGGGCGCCCTCCTCTTCGCAGAGGTGCCCACGTTCCGGGAGGCCCTCGGGATCGGCATGATCGCTGTCAGTGCGATCCTCATGAGCGACACGGATCCGGTAGAGAATTCGCCCTGACCGCAGGCCATTGCGGTAGGAAAACACAATCGCCCGGCAGCCCTCCCATTTGGGAGATTGTCAGGCCGCGACCGCATGCTTGCCTGCGCCCCGTGACCTCCAACACGGTGAAGCAGCCATGCCCCCCCTCCTCTTGCGCCCCTCCCCTCTCTCACGCCTCGGCTTGGCGCTAGCCCTTGCCATGCTGCTGCCTCCGGGTACGGCACCGGCACAACAGGCCGAACTGCTGTCCCTGCCCTATGTGACAGACTTCGACAGCCCCGCCGCGCCGGGCCCCTGGCAGGTGCTGAACGAAGACGCGATGAGCTATGTCCGTGACGCAAGCGAGATTTACCAGATCGCCAGTGGCGGCAAGGCCAGCTTCCTGCGGGACGGCGCGGCCAACATCCACCAGATGGTGGTGACCCCGGACGGGGATTTCGACATGCAGCTTTCCGCCCGACTAGAGGCCAAGACGGGCCATGAGGGGGTCTGGCTGGGCCTCTACGACGGGGCCGATGCCTTCGTCGCGGCGCACCTGTCGGTCAACACCAAGGGTTGTGGCAGCCTGCTGTCGCTTTCCGTGGTGAACCAGCAATCACTGGCCCTGCAGGAAGAGGTCGCGACAACACAGTTCTCCGACGACCTGTTCGATGACGGGCCCCTGGTCCGCAGCGTCTGCAACGACGAAGGCCGCGCGCAGGGGGATGCGCTGATCACCGCCCTGGCGACGCAGGGCTTCACCCTGACGCTGGAACGGCGCGGCCCCCTTTACGCCGCGCGGTTGCAGATGGCCGACCCGGCAGGCGGCGCATCGATCGACCTGCGCAGCGCCGAGGTCTTGCGCCTGACCGCGCCCGGCCGCCCCGCCTTCACCCTGGGCCAGACCAGCCGCGCCGGATCGGGCGAAAGCACTGCCCAGTTCACCCGTTTCTCGATCACCGCCCCGGCGTCGTGATCCGCCGCATGTCGAAGGACCCTGCCATGCCCCGCTTCTCCCTTTCCGCCCTGCTGCTGCCCGTCATCGCGCTGCCCTTTCCTGCCACCGCCCAGACGATGGCCCCGACCGCGCTGGTCGAGGCCTTCCTGGCTGACCACGGCGCCCGCGTGACGCAGGGCCGCCCGCCGCTGCTGAACGACGCCGAGGCGAGCGCGCTCTACCTCGTGGACAGCCTGGCCCGGGAGGGTCTTCAGGGACGCCTGGGCTTCGATCCGGTCTACAACGCCCAGGACATCCAGATCACCGGGCTGCGGGTCTTCACCGATCCCGAGGCGCCGATCCTGCAGGGCGCGGCCCAGGTCTGGGTCGCCTTCGAGAACTTCGGACAGGTGCAGGAAATGGCCTACACGCTGGTCACCACGCCGGAGCATGGGCACTGGCAGATCTCCGACATCTATTCGGTCCAGAGCGGCTGGTCCCTGCAGGATCTGGCGCGCCGGGCCGGCGTCGATCTGACGGTGCCCATGGGACCGGAGCGGACCTTGCAGGCGACAACCGCGCCCGTTCTCGAACCCGCCGTCACGCCGGGCATGGAGGAAGGCGACCTGCCCGCCCATATGGGCAACGACATCGGCAACGGGCCCGCCGCCCCGGGCGGGCGCGACCTGCTGATCATCCTCGACGCCTCCGGCTCCATGTGGGGTCAGATCGACGGGGTGGCGAAGATGACCACCGCGCAGCAGGCGCTGGCCGGGCTTCTGGGCGACCTGCCCGCCACCACCCGGCTGGGGCTGATGGCCTATGGTCACCGGCGCGAGGGCGACTGCACCGACACCGAGCTGCTGGCCCCCGTCGGCGCCGCCGCCGCGCCTCAGGTGATCGGCGCGGTGGAGGCGTTGCGGCCCCTCGGCAAGACGCCGATCTCCGCCAGCCTGGACCAGGCCGCCCGCGCCTTCGGCCCCGGGGAGGATCGCGCGCGAAACGTGCTGCTGATCTCCGACGGGCTGGAAACCTGCGGCGGCGATCCCTGCGCCGCGGCCGCCGCGCTGGCGGCCCAGGGCATCGACACCCGCGTCCACGTCGTTGGCTTCGACCTGTCGGCCGAGGAACACGCGCAGCTGCAATGCATCGCCGAAGAGGGGCGCGGCAGCTACTACGCCGCCGACAACGCCGCCGGTTTCGCCGAGGCGCTAGTGCAGGCCACGGCGCAGGTCGCCGCGCCGCCGGCGCCCACGCCCACGCCTCCGCCCGCCCCGGCACCAAAGCCTGAGCCCCCTGCCGCCCCGCTGTTCGAGGAGACCTTCGACGGCCCCGCCCTGGATCCGGCCTGGCGGATCGAGGCGGAGGCCCCCGAACGGATGGCCTTCTGGCCCGAAGGGGAACTCTACATGGTCGCCGCGGGCAAGCGGCAGCGCACCACCGACCCCGAGGCAACGAACCGGCTGGTGCTGGACCAGCCCCTGCCAGAGGGCGATTTCGACCTGGCCGTCGCGCTGCGCCTGCGGTCGCAGACCCGGCACGAAGCGGCCTGGCTGTCGCTCTATCAGGACGCGACGAACCAAGTCGGCGCCCGCCTGATGCAGCAGGTCAACGGCTGCGGCACGCAGCTTGGCCTGTCGCTGATCCGCTACGCCGGTTCGGCGGGCAGCAAGCCCGAGGCGACGGCCTTCGACATCCCTCTGTTCAACGATGGCGTGGTCAAGTCGACCTGCAACGAGGCTGGTCGCGCGGAGGCCGATGCCATCCTCGCAGCCCTGGAAGACGAGGGCGCCACCCTGCGGCTGAAGCGGCGCGGCCGGGCAATGACCGCGGCCCTGGACCTGGCCTACGACGCCCCGGGCGGCACCCGGAAGGAGATCGCGTTGGAAACCGAGGCGCTGACCCTGCTGCGCGCGGCGGGCCAGCCCAGCCTGCTGGCAGCCCAGGCGGCCAAGGGCGCGCCGGGGGAAAGCCACATCATTTTCGACCGTTTCACCATAGAGACGACACGGGACTGACCGCCGCGGTTTCCGTGGCCTCGGTTGCGGGGGCCGGCGCGCTGTCGCCCCCCCGCACCCAGCCGAGGGGGCCCGACAGCAGCCGCGCGGACAGTTCCGATTGCGAATGCACCTCGATCTTCTGGAAGGCCTTCTTCAGGTGACCGCGCACCGTGCCGGTGCCAATGCCCAGAACCTCGGCCGCCTCACCGGGCGAGTGGCCATCGGCCACCATCAGGGCCACCTCCGCCTCCTTGCCGGTCAGCCCGTAGGCCAGCCCGGCCAGGGCGACCCGGCTGTCAGCGGTGATGTCGCCCTGACCCGGCACACGCAGGACCAGCACCGAGGCCGGGCCGCGCCGTTGCAGCCGCGTCTGGCGCAGCGCCGCCGGGCTGAAGTGATAGCCAACGGGCTGCCCATCGTGCAGCACCGCCGCCTCGCCCCCGGCCCGCGCAGGCGTGGCCCCCAGCAACCGCCCCGTCAGCGCCTTGGGCTCCCCGCCGCCCGCGAAGAGGTCCTTCAGCGTCACCGCATAGGTATCGTTGCAATGCAGCAGCGTCCCTTCCGTGGAGAGGATGGCCACGCCGATGCCCAGCCGTTCCACCACCGACTGCAACAGCACGCCTAGGGTCGCGCTCATCATCACCTGGCGGTTCAGCTCGAAGGACCGTTCCCAATGCGGCATCAGCCGCGACACGCGCTCGATCATCGCGGCCTCGTCGGCCTCTTCCTCCGCCTCGGCCTCCTGCATGATGCGGTACATCAGCTCAGTCCAGTAGGTCTCGTCGTCGATGGCGTGATAGCACATCTCCACCAGCTCGGCCGGGCTCTTCGCCGCGCCGGCGTCCGTCCCGCCCCTGAGGACCTGGCCCAGCACATCCGTCAGGGTGGTTTCGCGGTGGTCCGGGGCGGGTTGCCAGTCGTGGTTCACCCAGTCGGTGATCCGCGCCGCGACGCCGAGGCGGCGTTCCTCAAGGAACAGGCCCGTGCGGGCGCCATCGATGCGGGCGGGGGTGATCTCGGCCATGCCGATGCGAGTCAGCAGCCGCTCCATCGGCGGCAGGAAGCCCCCGTCGCGGGTCATCGGATCGTCGGCGCCATAGAGGATCGCGCAGCGGGTCCCCTCCCGCACACGGGCGTCGCGCGGCCATTTCCAGGCCGACAGGATGCCGGTGAAGATGTTGGACCAATAGGCCGAGGTCGGCATCGGCCAACCCTGCGGGTCTTCCAGCACCGCCTCGACCACGGCGCGGTCGTTGCTGATGACATCCGCCGGATGCTTGCGATCAGCCAGATGCGCGCCAAGAAAGGCATAGAGGTGATGCAGCGACTGCTCATCCGGTGCCTCGGCATAGCCCATTCGGACGCGCACCGCCGAAAAGGCCTTGCCGAAGAGCGCGATGGAGCGCTGGTTGGGCGGCGGTGAGATGAAGGCGATGTGGCGCGCCAGGTCCGGCCAGGTCTTCAGCACCTCCAGCGTCATCAGGGCGGTGATATTGGGCACGACCACCAGGCGATCTTCCCAGGGCACGCCCTCGAAGGTCTCCCGCAGGAGCAGGCGCAGGTCCGCCACCGCCTGGTCCCAGCCGCCCTCCAGCGGCAGATGGCCCAGCGGACAGCGCCGCCCGGTGCTCTGGCCGTGGCCCCGGATGTCGCCCGAGGCGGCCTCCCACCCGCGGTCGCGAAAGGCACAGGCCAGATCGGCCAGCATTCCCGAATGGGTCGGCTGGCTATGGCCCAGGAATACCGCGCGACGGGGGCCGCGCCGGCGCCCGGGATCCCCACGCCAACGCCGCATCAGGATCGGCTGGCCCTCTTCACCAATCAGAAAACGTGTCTCCATGACAGAAACTTAGCAATGGGGCCCGCCGCTGGCCTCCTCCGAACGGGGGACATCTGTCATTCCACGTAGGTGCGGAAGGATTGCTGCGCGACCTGGAACTGGCCAAGGATCTCCGGCAGCAGCCGGTCCAGCGCCGCCTCCGTGGCGTTGTCGCCCGACAGCCAGTCCTGCACCATGAAATAGAGGACCTCCGCCTCGACCACGCAGCCAACCTTGTGATGGGCGGCCTTCAGATCCAGCAGGCTGGTCTGGGTGGCGGGCGTCAGGATGCGCAGCACCTCCTGTTCGACCTCCCGCTCTGACCGACCGCCGGAGATGGCGCGCCCGGCGATGCGGAAGGCGGCGTTGAACTCGGCCGATTCCGTCTTCAGGTCGCGGTCCAGCGGCCCCTTGCGGAACAGGCTTTCCGGCGCGATGGCCGCGCGGACCCCGGTGTCGCGCCCCAGCTGGAAGGCGCCCACGACGGTGTAGAGCTGGCCATAGCCCCCCTGCCCGCCGCGACCGTCGCGCCGGGTGCGGGCGCTGCCCATCCCGGCCTCCATCTGGGTTGTGCCGACAGCCATCCACATCGGCTGATCCGGCTGACCGGGCAGCGGGCCCCAGAACTCGCTGTCCAGCAGCGCGCCCATGAAAGCGCCGACCTGCAGCGTCGTCAGCTCCGGCAGCTGCGCCTCGATCTTCAGCATCCGCTCGGATTTCTGCAGCCGGGTGCGGCGCTCCCAATCCCCGTCGCCGTCGATGGCCCGGCCGAACTCCACCTGTCGTTCCAGCAGCTTGTCGGTGAAACCCCAGCCGTTGTCCTGCGCCAGCCGGACATAGCGCGCCTGCCGCCGCCCTTCGGTGTTCTCCAGCTTCTCGAAGAGGAAGAGGGAGGCGAAGGCCAAGGTGGCGCAGATCGTCGGCAGCACCGGAAAGCTGTCGGCCCAGACGGCGGCGATCAGCACCCAGAGCATGGTGCCGACGATGGCCAATGGCGGCAGCCGTTTCAGCCAGACAGGCAGGCGGATGCCACCGCCCTTGGCCGTCTCTATGGGGGTGATCGTGATCGTCCCGTCGAAGGGATCCCAGTAGCGTCGCTGGCTCATCGGGCACCTATGTCAGGCGGGTGTCGGGCACGGCCTGAACGGCCCGCGCCTCGGTCTCGGAAAGGGTGAAATAGCGGGCCGGCTGCAGCTTCATCGCGCGGGCCAGCCAGCAGAAGGGGATCGCGTCGAGCAGCGTGTTGAACCGCTGCACGTTGCCATTGTAGAGCCGCCGTGCGGCGCTGATCTGATCCTCAGTCTCCTCCAGGCTGCGCTGGAAATCGCGGATATTGGCGGTGGCGGTGACCTCGGGCGTGTCCTCCGCATAGGCGACGAAATCCCGCAGGGAACGGGTCAGCGCCTCTTCGGCCTCGGCGGCGGCCTCCGGCTCCGGCGGCGCGGCCATGGCAGCCTCTCGCGCGGCCATCAGACGGTCGATCAGGGCGGTTTCATGGGCCATGGCCCCCTTCACCGCAGCAACCAGCGAGGGCACCAGGTCATGCCGGCGCTTCAGCTGTACCTCGATGCCGTGGAACCCCGCGTCGACGGCGGCGCGGGCCTGTACCAGGCGGTTCTGCATCAGGATCGCGGCAACGATCCCGACGGCGATCAGCAGGATGGTGACGATCATCGGCGCCTCCCCTTCGGTCCCCGCGCCATCACCGGGCCTCGGCCTGCAGCATCAGCGGCGCCACCTGCGCCCCGCGCGCCTGTGGCAGGGCCACCGCGAAGTAGCCGTCCCGCAGCGCCGGCGCCTGCGCCATCTCGGTCACCGCGGCCCGCAGTTCCCGCGTCGGCGAAAAGCTGTCCCCGGGAAAGAAATTGTCGCCGGGGAAGAAGCTGTCGCCGGGAAAGGCGACCTTGCCGGTCAGCGGCATCCTCTTGGAGAAGAACCCCGGCGCGGGCAGGAAGCTGTCACCGGGAAACCAGACGTCGTCCCCCTTCACCCGGAAGGGATCGGAGAGATACAGCCCCTCGACCGCGCCATCCTCGACCCGGGCGAAGGCCAGGCCGACGCCCAGGACCTCGGGGCTGGCCACCTTGACCGACAGGTGCCGCGTCAGGGCCGCGTGGATCTCCGGACCAGCGAGGCCGCGCAGCTTTTCGGAATCGCGCAGTACCAGCGCCAGGGCGCGGGTGTCTTCGGCCCGCAGTCCCTCCGGCGCCCCCAGGGCCGCGGCCCCGAAAAGCGCTGTGGCGGCGGTGCGGCAGAAATGACGTCGTGACAGCATGGGACCCTCCGTTGGTACATCTGCCCTCGGTCTGCCCCCGTTCCCGCCGCCGCGCCTCACCCATATGAGAGAGGCGCGCGCCCGGACCCCACGCATAGACCGGACCCGTTCCCATCAAGGAGAGGTCCCGATGAAAACCCTCATGCTTCCCGCCGCCCTGCTGGCGCTCGGCCTTGCCTGCGGCGCCCTGCCCCGCGCAGCCGCAGCCCAGCAGTCTTTGGCCCTGTCGGTCTGTCAGGATGGCCCCGCGATCTCGGCCGATGACATGGAGGCCGGCCTGGCCCAGCTGCTGGCAGGCTCCTGGTCGATGAGCGCAACCGGCACCGGCCTGACCCTGGGCACCAACGTCATGGGCGTGACCTTGCGCGCCGATGCGGGCGGACAGCTCTACATGGAGGGCGGCGGCGGCCCCAGCGTTGCCCTGCACCTTGTCACCGGCGCTGGCGAGGCGCCCGTCGATGTCTCGACAGAGGCGATGACACCTTCAGGGCTGACAGAACGCGACGTGCAGGTCCTGACCGCCTGCACCACGCCCACGCGCTATTTCTGGCAGTTCGGCAGCGGCACGCGTCGCAGTTGGGGGGCCTTGTTGTTCTACGGCAAGGATGCCGCCACCGGGTACATGGCCAACAGCGCCGGCGGCACGCGCAACGTTCTCCTTCAGCGGTAGGGGCCCGGTCCAGACCCCTGGCTGGGCTTTCGCTTTGGTGAGGCTCGCAACGAGGCGCCGCAGCTCTCGCCCGCATCCGCGAGGCGGCCCCCTTCGCGCAGCCCCCTTCCTTCGAGGTCCTTTCCCGCAGAGACGGCTTGCCATTTCCGTCCGACACTATAGCTGCTTAGGTGTGAACTTTACTGGAAAGGCCTGCTGCGGAGTGAGACTCGAACTGACCGTCCCGAAGAGCCTTGGTGGGCAAACCGCGATGCTGGAGGCACTGGATGCCGTGCAGGCCAGCGAACCGACAAGGGCCGTGCTGCAACCCATCCTGGAGATCGTGAAGCGCGCCCTGTCGACCGGGGTGCAGCAGGAATTCTTCGCCAACTTCGAGCGTTACCGGAACGACGAGACGCTCCCGGTACAAGGCGACAAAGGGATCCGGATCGCGCTGGACCTGCCGGATGAAGATCTGGAAGCCGCGCGAGGCGACCTGCTGGATGTGGCCATGGCCGGGTCGGAACGCATCTGGCAGACCACCTCGGACGGACAGGCCGCGGCGGTCTTCGAGGTTCTCTGCGACATCCTAGAAGAGGCCCTCCCGCTGTCCGAACAGCAGCCCCTGCTTGACGCCAACCTGTCTGACCTGGCCGACTGACGCGCGCAGACTAGGCCGCGCCTTTCCAGGTCACTGGCGTGAGATAGACCATGCTGTCATCGGCGCTGACCATCACCTCGCCGTCCTGGATATTGACCTGAAGCTTCATGGCGCGGCTTGCCAGCCCGGCCAGGGCGGCGGTCTCCGGCTCCGCGAAACGGATCACCTGCAGATTGTCGAAACGGGTCGTCCCGCTTCCGACCTTGTCCCACCAAGCCTCGGCGGTGCGACCGCCATAGGCATAGACGAGGACCTGCGCGGCCTTGTTGCAGGACTGACGGATGATTTTCTCGCTGGGCTGCCCGAGCGTGACCCAGAGATCGATCTCGCCGCTGAGGCTTTTCTGCCAGATGTCGGGTTCGTCATCCGTCGACAGCCCCCTGGTTAGTTCCAGCTGCTCGTGGGCATTCAGGGCGAAGGCAAGCAGGCGCACCATCAACCGCTCATCCGTCTCCGAGGGATGCTTGGCCACGGTCAGCTTGTGCGTTTCATAGTAGTGGCGATCCATGTCGGAGACCGACAGCTCGACTTTGTATATGGTGGCGTTCTGCGCCATGATCTTTCCACCCCTTCCAAGGACCGGGCTGCTTACCCCGCCCAGCCCCCGTTGGAAAGCCTTATGGGACCACTGGCGCCGATGGGCCGCGCCACGGCGCCGCCGATCCGGGGCGCCCATCCCCAAATATGTAACCGCAGATCACCTTGCCGAGACGGGCTGGACCGCTAGAACCTCCCCCATACCCCCGACCATCCCGGCCGGGGTCTCTGGCATTGCGCCCCACATCTCCGCCGGTCCGACCGGCGGCCCTACGTCGACAGGACCTTGCAGATGGAACACTGGCACGCCACCGGATCGGAAATCGAGTCGCGGCAGCGGGCGGAACTGGGCGAGGAGACCCTGACACCCGGGGCCCAGGTCCGCAGGGCCCTGCGCCAGACCCGCAAGGAGCTGTTCTCCCGCCCCGACTGGGTTCGTCTGGTCAATGCCCAGACTCTGCGGGCCGACCTGCTGTCGGGGCTGACGGGGGCCTCTCTGGTGCTGCCCCAGGGCATCGCCTTTGCCGCCATCGCGGGGCTGCCGCCCGAATACGGCTTCTACGCCTCGATCGTTCCGACGATCATCGCGGCGCTGTTCGGGTCCAGCTGGCACGCGGTGACCGGCGCGACCACGGCGCTATCGGCGCTGGTCTTCGGCGCGCTGGCCGGCGGTTTCGTCCCCGGCTCGCCCGAGTTCATCGCCGCCGCGATTTCCATGGCCTTCCTGGTGGGGCTCTTCCAGCTTCTGCTGGGCCTGCTGCGCATGGGCACGCTGGTCGACTTCGTATCCCATTCCGTGATGACCGGATTCGTCACCGGGGCGGCCCTGCTGATCGCCACCAGCCAGCTGCGCCACGTGCTGAACCTCGACCTGCCGCGCCCCGAGGACCCCCTGGCCTTCGTCCGGGGCCTGACCCTTGGCCTGCCCCAGGCCGACCTGGCCGCCGTCGCCCTCAGCGTGACGGCCATCGTCGTCGGCCTGCTGGTGAAGCGGATCGACAGACGCCTGCCGCACTACCTGGTGGCCCTGCTGGCCGCGACCCTGCTCGGCCGCTGGCTCAGCCACGAGGGGGCCCAGCTGGACACCGTGGGCTCCATCTCCTCCGTCCTGCCGGTGCCGAAGATGCCGGACCTGTCGCCGGGCCTGCTGCGCGACATCGTGTCGGGCTCCTTCGCCGTCGCCTTCGTCGGCCTGCTGGAGGCGGTCTCCATCGCGCGGGCCATGGCGGGCAAGTCGGGCCAGATGCTGGATGGCAATCGCGAGTTCATCGGCCAGGGCGCCGCCAACCTCGTCGGCAGCTTCTTCCAGGCCTATCCCGTTTCCGCCTCCTTCACCCGCTCTGCGGTCAACTATGACAGCGGCGCGCGCACGCCGCTGGCGGCGATCTTCTCCGCGTTGCTGCTGGTGGCGATCCTGCTGCTGATCGCGCCGCTCTTTTCCTACGTGCCGATCGCCGGGCTGGCCGGGGTCATCCTGCTGGTGGCCTGGCGCCTGGTCGACTTCCGCGAGATTCGCCACATCTGGCAGTCCTCCGCGGTCGAGACGGTGATCGCCGGCGCGACCTTCTTCAGCACGGTCTTCATCAGCCTGGAATTCGCGATCTACACCGGCGTGATCCTGTCGCTGCTGCTGTTCCTCGCGCGCATCGCCCAGCCGGTCATCGCCGTGGTCGCGCCCGACCCCACGGCCCCGAGCCGCCACATGCGCAGCGCCCGGCTGTTCGATCTGCAGGAATGCCCGCAGCTGATGATCACCGCCATGCACGGGCCGCTCTACTTCGGGACGGTCGAGGCGACCCGGCGCGACTTCCATCGTTTCCGCACCGAAAGACCGTCGCAGAAGCACATCCTGTTCATGACCCCCTCCAGCAGCGAGATGGACCTGCCTGCCGCGCAGTTGCTGGTCGAGGAAGCCCGCAAGCGCGAAGAGGCAGGCGGGTCGCTGCACCTCAAGATCGGCAGCCTCCGGGCGCTGAACAAGCTGGCCCGCTTCCACGTGGTGAAGACCCTGGGGCGCAGCCGCGTGCACCTGTCAAAACGCGATGCCATCGCGGAAATCATCCCCGACCTCGATCCCGAAATCTGCCGCACCTGCCAGGCGCGGATCTTCCGGGAATGCGCCCGTCAGCCCGGCGCTGAAGAGGCGCAGGCGGAGGACCAGACTGGGAAACCATCGGAAAGCTAGGCGCCGCAGCACCGCCCTAGCGGGTTTTCGAGACCGCCTCGAAGGCCTCGACCAGCGGCGCCTCGATCTCGGGGACACCGCCGCCGCCGCGTCGGAAAAGGCCCCATTCGTAGGGGATCTCCGTTTGCAACGGAACGACGCGCGCGCCCTGGACGGCAATGCCGCGGGCGGTCACGCAGTCCACCAGGGCGATGCCCAGCCCCGCCACCGCGGCCTGGACCGCGTTCAGGGAACTGTTGGTGTTCAACACCGCCGCCGGTGTGACCCCGGCCGCCTCCAGCGCCGCGTCGATGGCATGGCGAATGCGGTAGTTGTTGCCGACCGTCAGCAACCGCTGCTGCGCGAAGATGTCGAGGGGGATCGGACCCTCGGTCACCCCTTCGGGCAGGACCGCAACCAGGCTGGAACGGGCCGAGGCCAGACAGTCGACATCCGCATGGGCCAGTGGCAGGGCGCTGAAGCCATAGGCGGCCGCCCCGGAATGCAGCGCCCGCGCCACATGCTCGGCATCCATGGTCTGCAGGTTGAGCGTCGCGGGCAGCAGATCACCCATCCGGGCCAACACGTCAGGGACCAATCCGGCGGCCATCGCCGGCGTCGCCACCAGCGACAGGGATTGCACCCGCCCCTCGCGCAGCCCGGCCGCCCGCTGCACCACCGCGTCGTAGGAGTCCAGCAACCGGCGCGCCTCCTCGAAGAAGGCCAGCCCCTTTTCGGTGGGGGTGATCCGTGGCCCGTTGCGCTGGAATAGCGCAAATCCGATCAGCTGCTCCAGGTCACGGATCATCCGCGTCACCGCCGGTTGGCCGATCCCCAGCTTGCGCGCCGCCCCGGTCATCGATCCGGTGGCCATCACCGAGGCGAAGACCTCCAGCTCGCGCATACCAAGGGCGCCACTATTTCCGTTTGACATACTCACCCCCGAATGATCTGATTTGCATATGATGCGAGGCGCACCATGCGTTTTCAGCATAGTTAACACGCTCCCATGGATCGAGCCATGCAGAAAGACCCCTCATGACCGCTGTTCCCGACGCAATCGACCAGGCCCTCGGCATCGCGCCCGGCTCTCCCCTGCACGCCCTGCGGGCCCTGCGCCCCGAGTTCGTTTCCGGCGCCGAGGCTTGCCGCGCCGCGGTGCTGCACCCCGAAGAGACGCTGGACCTGTCGCCCGAGCTGCGCAGGGCGCTTGCCCGCCGCGTCGTCGCCTGGGCCGGCCATGATCGCCTGACCGACGGCTACCCCCGCCCCGCCGATCCGGCCCTGGCCGCGCTGGCGGATGGCGAGATGCCCGAGGATCCCGCCCTGGCGGCCCTGGCGCGCCACGCCGACCTGATCGCCGCAACCCCGGCCAAGGCCGGGCCCGAGCATCTGAGCGCCCTGCAGGAGGCGGGGTTCAGCGTGCCGCAGATCATCGCCCTGTCGGAACTGCTGGCCTTCGCCTGCTACCAGATCCGCGTCGTCCACGGCCTCGGCCTGCTGAAGGAAACCCGCGCATGACCGATACCATCCCCCAGGTCACCCTGAAGCCCCTGACATGGACGCCGCATCTGCCCCCGGTGGAGATCGAGGACGCCACGCCCCGGCAGCTGGAGGCGATGAAAGTCACGCCCTCGGCGAAGAAGGTGTCGCCCTATGTGCGCACCCTGGCCCATGACCCGGACAGCTATGTGGCCCGCACCGTGCTGTTCAACGCCATCATGTATGCCGAGGGTGGGCTGAACCGCGCCGACCGCGAGCTGGGGGCGCTTGGTGCCTCGCTGATCAATGGCTGCAAGTACTGCGCCAACGTGCATGCCCGCCAGCACGCCCGGCTGACCGGCACTGCCACGACCTCGGCCCTTTTTGCCGGGCGCCGCGATGCGCTGAACCCGCGCGACGCGGCGATCATGGATTTCGCCGAGGCCCTGACCGCCACGCCGCCGACGGCGGACCAGAGCCATGTCGAGGCGCTGCGCGCGCAGGGCATGGAGGATGCGGAGATCCAGGACCTGATCCATTCCATCGCGATCTTCGGCTGGGCGAACCGGCTGATGCACCCTCTGGGCCATTCGGACTGAGCGCCCCCTCGGGCCAATGGCCCACTGACACCGACGAACCGCGCGCCTCCTCCGGGGGCGCGCGTTGTCTTTTGCCGGGGTGGGACCGGGACCGAAGCCAGCGAAGACGACGCTACCCTCTCGGGAATCAGGCCGGCGACAGACCCCCAATACGTGAATAATGCGACCTTCATGATGCCCATATCAGCATCCTAAGACGGCATTTTCTGCGGAATCAGGGGCCGGCACTTGATTCATGTCATTTTTGAATTGATTGACCCGATTAATTCACGAATCTTCGACTCATGAACCGCAAAGACCTCGCCACCTTCCTCAAAGTCGCCGAAACCGGCTCCGTCACCCTGGCGGCCGACATGCTCGGTCGCTCGCAACCCTCGGTCACCCGCTGCCTGAAGGACCTCGAAGAGAGCCTCGGGTTTCCGCTGGTCGAACGGGCCGGCCGCCGGATCCAGCTGACCGCCGAGGGTGTGGCCTTCGAGGAAGAGGCGCGCCGCCTGCTGTCGCTCTTCGAGGATCTGCGCGCCCGCACCCTGGCGCGGGCCGCGGGCACGGAACAGCCGCTGGCGATCTCGGCCACCTATGCGCTTGGCACCGGATTGGTGCCTCACGCGCTGGCCCGCTGGCCGGAAAGCGACCGCCCGACGGAGGTGCGCCTGATGCAGGCCGCGCCCAATGCGGTCGCCCAGGACCTGCTGAG
The DNA here is from genome assembly GCF_020177265.1 of Pseudooceanicola marinus. Lineage (GTDB taxonomy): Bacteria > Pseudomonadota > Alphaproteobacteria > Rhodobacterales > Rhodobacteraceae > Pseudooceanicola > Pseudooceanicola marinus_A. The sequence continues at coordinate 142,106 of NZ_JAIVMC010000003.1, read as the reverse complement.
CGGCAACGCCCGGATCGGCTTTGCCTCCCTGCCGCTGGACGTGCCGGGCATCACCGCCGAACGTGTCTATGCCGCGCCCCTGGTCGCCGCCCTGCCCGAAAGCCGCGCCGCCGAATTTCCCGAAGGCCAGCCGGTGTCCCTGGCACAGGTCGCCACCGACACCGTGGTGACCATGCTGGACCAGACCCGCCTGCAGGGCCGCATCCGTCAGGCGCTGGAAACCGCGAACGTGCACCCGGCCCGGGCCATGCGGGCCAATTCCTCGGTCTCCGCGCTGCAGTTTGCGCGGCTGACCGGCGCCACCGCCATCGTCGAGCCGGTGACCGCCTACGGCACCTGCCCCAGCGGGGTCATCCTGCGCCCGCTGGTCGAACAGGTGGATTTCACCTTCGGCTTCTTCGTCGCCGCCGGGGGCAACACCGCCCGGGCGACGCAGGACTTCTTCGACCTGTGCGAAGCGGCCCTGTTCGACCTGATCCCCCAGGTCCGCCGCATCGACGGCACGCCCTCTCCCAAATCAGAGACTGACCATGACTGACACCCGCAGCGGCCTTTCGGCCCTCGAAGCCCGACTTGCCAAGGATCTTACCCTGCTGGAACTGCCCTCGAAGTCCTGGGTGCCGGCGCAGGACCATGACGGCCAGCGCGTGCGCGACGTGATCTTCGTGGGCGCGGGCATGTGCGGGCTGGCGGGCGCCGCCCGGCTGAAGCTGTCGGGCGTGGACAACATCGTGCTCTACGATGCCGCGCCGAAGGGCCTCGAAGGCCCCTGGGACACCTTTGCCCGGATGAAGACCCTGCGCTCGCCCAAGACGCTGGCGGGGCCCTGCCTGGGCCTGCCCGCCCTGACCTTCCGCGCTTGGTACGAGGCGCAGTGGGGCGAAGACGCCTTCGACGCGCTCGGCAAGATCCCGAAGGGCATGTGGATGGACTACCTGCGCTGGTACCGCGACGTGCTGGACCTGCCGGTGATCAATGAAACCCGCGTCAGTGACGTGCAGGACGCGGGCGGGAACCTGATCGCCGTGACCCTGACCGACGCCGCGGGCACGCGCACCGAATACTGCCGCCACCTGGTGCTCGCCACCGGCCGCTCGGGCCTGGGCGGCGGCGCCGTGCCCGGCTTCCTGTCCGACGTGGATCGCCGGTTCTGGGCCCACAGCGCCGATGACATCGACTTTGCCGCGTTGAAGGACAAGCGGGTCATCGTGATCGGCGCCGGCGCCTCGGCCATGGACAATGCCGCCACCGCGCTGGAGGCGGGCGCGGCCCAGCTCGACATGCTGATCCGGCGCAAGGAGATGCCGCGGGTCAACAAGATGACCGGCATCGGCAGCCAGGGCGTCGTGCATGGCATGCGCTACCTGCCCGACGCCTGGAAGTACCGGTTCAACGACTACGTCAACAGCCAGCAGGTGCCGCCGCCGCGCAGCTCCACCCTGCGGGTCACGGAACACCCGAACGCCCGCACTTTCCTCGGCTGCCCGGTCGAGGACGTGCAGGAGGCCGGCGACCACATCGTGGTGAAGACCCCCTATGCCGATTTCGAGAGTGATTTCGTCATCGCCGCCACCGGCTTCCGCAACGATTTCACCGGCCGGAATGAGTTCAGCGCCTTCGCCCCCTACATCAAGACCTGGAAGGACGGCGTCTATGACGCCTCGATGGGCAAGCCCATTCCCTTCATGACCGATGCGCCCTACCTCGGCGACGCCTACGAGTTCCTCGAGAAGGAGCCGGGCAGCTGCCCGATGCTGGCGCGCATCCACTGCTTCAACGACGCGGCCATGCTGAGCCACGGCAAGCTGTCGGGCGACATCCCCGCGATCTCGGCCGGCGCCGACCGGCTGATGCGCGGCATCGTGGCCGAGATGTTCAGCGCCGATGTCGAAACCCATTATCAGGGGCTGCAGGCCTACAACGTGCCCGAACTGCAGGGCGACGAATGGGTCGACAGCACCCCTACCCTCATGGAGACCGCGAAATGAGCCTCTCGGGTCGCGAAGACTACATCACCCTGAACGGCTGCCGCTTCCGCTACCGCATCGCGGGCGAGGAGAACGCCGAGACGATCATCCTGCTGCACGGCGGGCGCGGCGCCGGTGACCACATCGGCGAATGGACCGCCTACGCGGCTCTGGCCGACCGTTACCGCGTCATCGCCTTCGACCAGCGCGGCTGCGGCCTGTCGGAAATCGCCTACCCGATGAACTTCCGCCAGTATGCCGATGACGTGGACGCCTTCCGCCGCCACTTCTGCGGCGTGGATGGCAAGATCATCCTGCAGGGCGGCAGCTTTGGCGGGATGATCGCGCTGACCTATGCGGTGCACTATCAGCAGCATCTGACCCACCTGATCCTGCGCGGCACCGCCCCCAGCCACCACCACGAGGCGGAGGCGATCGAGACCTTCAAGGCGCGCATCGACAAGGTGCCCTCGGCCAGCCCGGAGATGATCGACAAGCTGTTCGGCACGACGATCACCGACGATACCGAGTTCCGGCTGATCTGGTTCGCGCTGCAGCCGCTCTACTACGAGGTCTTCGACCCGAACGCGGCGCTGGAACGCACGCGCACGATGCACCTGCATGCGGAAACCCACAACGAGATGTTCCGCGAGAAGGAACATGACCTGCGGGACGCGCTGAAGACCATGACAGTGCCCACCTTCGCCTTCTGCGGCGAGAAGGACTGGATCTGCCCGCCCAGCCAGACCCGGCTGATCGCCGAGCTCTGCCCCAATGCCACCGGCTGGGAAGTGCCGGAGGCCAACCATTCCTGCCATCATGAGCAGAACGCCTTGGTGCTGGAACGCATCCGGGCCTTCCTGGAAGGCGAGGCGCCATGACCGGCTTCATCCTTCGCCGCCTGGGCGAATCCCTTCTGGCCATCTGGGGCGTGGTGACGATCGTCTTCTTCGTCACCCGCATCCTGGGTGACCCGGCGGCCCTGCTGCTGCCCATCGGCGCCTCGGATGCCGACATCCAGGCCCTGCGCGCGCAACTGGGCCTCGATCAACCGATGCTGGTGCAATACGGCCAGTTCCTTCTGAACGCCGTGCAGGGCGATTTCGGCGTCTCCTTCCAGCATGGCCGCGACGCCATGCAGGTGGTGCTGGAACGGCTGCCCGCCACCGCGCAGCTGGCGCTGACGGCCATCGCCATGGGCCTGGTCATCGGCACCGTCGCCGGTTCCATCGCGGCGCTGAAGCGCGGCAAGGCCATCGAGCTGGTGGTGATGGCCGTGGCCCTGCTGGGCCAGGCAACGCCAGTCTTCTGGCTGGGGATCATGCTGATCCTCTTCTTCGCGGTGAACCTGGGCTGGCTGCCCACGGGCGGTTACGGCACCCTGGCGCACCTGGTGCTGCCGGCCTTCACCCTGGCAGTCTTCGTCTCCGCCTCCATCGCGCGGCTGCTGCGGTCGTCGATGCTGGAGATCCTGAAGGAGGATTACATCCGCACCGCGAAGGCCAAGGGCCTGCTGCGCCACACGGTCTTCTTCTGGCACGTGGCGCGCAACGCGCTGATCCCGGTGGTGACCATGACGGCGATCCTGACCGGCGAATTGCTGGGCGGCTCGGTGGTGACCGAAACGGTCTTCTCCTGGCCGGGCATCGGGCGGCTGATCATCCAAGCGATCGAAGCCAAGGATTTCCCCGTCATCCAGGCCGGTATCACCCTGATCGCCGCGATCTTCGTCCTCATCAACTTCCTGGTCGACCTGCTCTACGGCGTGCTCGATCCCCGCATCCGCGCGAACCGCTGAGGAGACGGACAGATGACACATTTCCTCAAGGATCTCTCGCGCTCCAGGGCCGGCCTGTTCGGCTTCGTCCTGCTGGTCGTGATCGTCGCCCTGGCGCTGCTGGCGCCGCTGCTGGACCTGCCCGACCCGACGCGTGGCGATCTGCGCGCGCGGCTCGCCGGGCCGACTTGGCAGGGGCTCTTCTCCCCCGGGGCGCACCCCCTGGGCACTGACGAGGTGGGCCGCGACATCCTCTCGCGGCTGATCCACGGCTCCCGCATGACGCTGATGGTGGCCTCCACCGCCGTGGTGCTGGGCGGCATCGTGGGCACGGTGCTGGGCATCCTGGCCGGCTACAAGGGCGGCTTCATCGACCGGCTTCTGATGCGCCTGGTCGACATCCAGCTGGCGATCCCGCTGATGCTGCTGGCGCTGCTGGTGGTGGCGGCCCTCGGCCCGTCAATCCGCAACGTGGTGCTAGTCCTCGCCCTGACGTCCTGGATCCGCTACGCCCGGATCATCCGCGCCCAGGTGCTGTCCCTGCGCGAACGCGAGTTCGTCCAGTCCGCCCGCGCCATCGGCGCCTCGACGGCGCGCATCATGTTCCTGCACATCCTGCCCAACGTGCTGACCCCCGCCCTGGTGGTCGGCACCCTGGAATTGGCCCGCGTCATCATCATGGACGCCGCGCTGTCCTTCCTCGGCCTGGGCGTGCAGCCCCCGACCCCGTCCTGGGGCCGGATGCTGGCCGACGGTCGCGTCTACCTCTCCTCCGCCTGGTGGACCGTGACCTTCCCCGGTCTCGCCATCGTGCTGACCGTGCTGTCGGTGAACCTCTTCGGTGACTGGCTGCGCGACTACTTCGACCCCAAGACACGGAGCGCCAAATGAGCCTCGACACCAACAGCCCCCGCCCCCGCATCGCCCGCCTGAAGGCCGCGATGGCCGAGAAGGGCATCGACGCTCTGGTCACGTTCAAGCCGGAACACACCTTCTACATGTCGGGCTTCAACCCGGTGCTCTACTCGCATCCGGTGGTCATGATCCTGCCCGCCGAGGGCGCGCCGACCATGCTGGTGCACGCCCTGCGCGATGCCCACGGGCGCGACGAGGGCTTCGTCGAGGACACCCGCGCCTATGGCGTCTGGTCGACGACGAAGACCATGGGCCCGACCTGGCCTGAGGCCCTGCAGAAGATCCTGACCGAGAAAGGCCTGGCCAACGCCGTGATCGGCATGGAGGCCGACAGCACCCCCATGGCCCGCTGGAGCCAGGTGCAGGCGCTGGTCCCGGAGGCAAAGTTCGAGGACAGCTCGAAACTGATCGACCGCTGCCGCCTGATCAAGGACAGCGACGAGATTGCCATGGCCCGCGTGGCCGCCGACCTGGCGGACCGCGGCATGGATGCGGCCATTGCCGCCCTGGCCGACGGCGGGACCGAGCGGGAGGCGCATACCGCGTCCCTGATCGCGATGAACAAGCACTGGACCAACGCCCTGCCCGACGACATCGAGGTCGCCGATTTCGGCGGGCTGGAAGGCGGCATGGTCAACGGCCTGGCCACCTGGGTCCTGTCCGGCGACCGGATGTTCCGCAACTGCGACAACTCGATCTCCCGCACACCGCTGCCGGGCGAAACCGTGGCGATCTTCATCTGGGCCGTGGCCAACGGCATCCATGCGGAGAACGAGCGCACCGTCGCCATGGGCCCCCTGCCCGAAAAGCGCCGCCGCGCGCTGGACACCATCCTGGACATCCGCGAGCAGATCACCCCGGTGATGAAACCCGGCACGCCACTGGCCGAGCTTTACGACATCACCAAGGCCGGCCTGATAAAGGCCGGCTACGACGCCAACATCCCCGGCCGCATCGGCCACACCATCGGCATCGGCGCGCATGAGCACTTCTCGCTCGACGGCAAGACCGACGTGGTGCTGGAGCCGGGCATGCTGTTCACCCTGGAACCCAACCTGCGCGTCCCCGATCAGGGCGTGGCCACCCAGATCAGCGATACCATCCTGATCACCGACGACGGCCACGAGTTCCTGACGAAATCGCGCGGCGGCTACATCGAGGTCTGACGTGGCACTTCTCGAGATCAAGAACCTCACGGTCGAGTTCGACACCCCGGGCGGGGTCGTCCACGCGGTCAACGACCTGAACTACAGTGTCGAGGCCGGTGAGACGCTGGGCATCGTGGGGGAAAGCGGCTCGGGGAAATCCGTGCATATCCTGGCCCTGCTGGGCCTGCTGCCCTGCCCGCCCGGGCGCATCGTGTCGGGCGAGGCCTGGTTCGACGGCCGCAACCTGATGGCCCTGTCCGACAGCGACCTGCGCAGCATTCGCGGCGGTGAGATCGGCATGGTCTTCCAGGATCCGATGTCCTCGCTGAACCCGGTGCTGACCGTCGGGCGCCAGCTGAAGGAGGTGCTGACCCGTCACACCAACCTGACGGGGCGCGCCCTGAAGGCCCGCATGGTCGAATTGCTGGACATCGTCGGCATCCCCCACCCCGAGGCACGGCTGTCGCAGTACCCGCACGAGTTCTCGGGCGGCATGCGTCAGCGGGTGATGATCGCCATCGGCATGGCCTGCAACCCGCGCCTGCTGATCGCGGACGAGGCGACGACGGCGCTGGACGTGACCGTGCAGGCGCAAATCCTGGATCTCGTTCGCCAGCTGAAGCACGACTTCGGCACCACCGTCATCTGGATCACCCATGACATGGGCGTGGTGGCCGAACTCGCCGACACGATCCAGGTCATGTACGGCGGGCGCATCATGGAACGCGGCCCCGTGCGCCCGGTCTTCCACGACCCCCGCTCGGCCTATACCTGGGGGCTGCTGAACTCCCTGCCCGACGAGGGCGCGCGGACGCAGCGGCGCCTCTACCAGATCCCCGGCAGCCCGCCCGACATGGCCAACCCGCCCCCGGGCGACCCCTTCGCGCCGCGCAATCCCTTCGCGACCGAACGCTGCCACCGCGAGGTGCCGCCGCTGCGTGACGTGGGCAACATGCCCGGCCACAAGGTCGCCGCCTGGTACGATCTGCCCGCCCTGCTGGCCGCCCAGTCCGAGAAGGAGCAGACGCCATGACGCAGCCCCCCGTCATCGAAGTGAACGGCCTGATGCGCAGCTACGGCGGCGGCCGCACCCTGCTGGGCCGCGAGAAGCCGGTGATCCACGCGATCAACGACGTCTCCTTCCAGATCGCCGAGGGCGAGACGCTGGGCCTGGTCGGCGAAAGCGGCTCGGGCAAATCCACCACGGGCCGCGCCGTGCTGCATCTGGAACGGCCCGACGCGGGCTCCGTCCGGTTCCGCGGGACCGAGCTTTCGACCCTCGGGCAACAGGGGCTGAAGCCCTACCGCAAGCACATGCAGATGATCTTCCAGGATCCCTACTCGGCGCTGAACCCGCGCATGAAGGTCGGCCGCTTCGTCGGTGAGCCGCTGGTGGTGCATGGGGTCGACAGCGGCTCCTCCCTGCAGGACCGGGTGGCGGAGCTGTTCAAGCTGGTCGGCCTCGATCCCAGCTTCATGAGCCGCTACCCGCACGAGTTCTCCGGCGGCCAGCGGCAGCGGATCAACATCGCCCGCGCCATCGCGCTGCAGCCGGGTTTCATCGTCGCGGACGAACCGATCACCGCGCTCGACGTGTCGATCCAGGCGCAGATCGTGAACCTGTTCCAGGACCTTCAGGACCAGCTGGGCCTGGCCTACCTGTTCATCGCCCACGACCTGTCGATGGTGCGCTACCTGTGCCAGCGCGTCGCCGTAATGCTGCGCGGGCGCATCGTCGAGATGGCCCCGACGGAGCAGATCTTCGCCGATCCGCGCCACCCCTACACCCGCTCGCTGCTGGCAGCGATCCCCGTCCCCGATCCGGACCGCGTGCGTCCGGACCGCCCGCCCTTCGACGTGGCCGCCAACGTGCCGCCACGCGAAGCACCTCTGATCGAGGTCTCCCCCGACCACTTCGTCCTCGATCACCAGGTTCAATGAGGCCCGAACGGCCATGACCATCACCACAGGGAAGATCACCATGACGCTCTCCAAACTCCTGACGACCACCGCCGCGGCCACGATGATGGCCCTGCCGGCCTTCGCGATGGACGTGACCATCGCGCAAACCTCCGCCGTCAACACGCTGGACCCGCACGGCTCCGCCTCGGTGGGCCTCGACCTGTCGGTGCTGTCGCACATCTACCCGACGCTAATCCTGCGCGCGCCCGACTACTCGCTGCAGCCCTCGCTGGCGACCGACTGGGAAGCGGTGGACGACAACACCTGGAAATTCACCCTGACCGAGGGCGCCACCTTCGCCAACGGCGAGCCGCTGGACGCGGAAACCGTGGCCTGGAACATCGCCCGCGTGACCGACGCCGAGAACCCCAAGCGGATCTCCTCCTGGTTCTCGCAGATCGACGGCGTAAACGTGATCTCCCCCACCGAGTTCGAGATCACCACCTCCTCGCCCTACCCCGCGCTGCCCGCGCAGCTGTCGATGTTCATGCTGCTGCCCCCCGAATGGGCCTCCGAGCATGACCCGGTGACCGAGACGATGTCGGGCTTCAAGTACCAGATGACCGAATACGTGCCCGGCGATCACATCACCCTGTCGCCCAACCCCGACTTCTGGGGCGAGGCCGCGCAGTTCGACAGCGTCACCTTCCGCGTGATCCCCGAAACCGCCAGCCGCGTCGCCGCGCTGATGGCCGGTGAGGTCGACCTGATCAACAAGGTCCCCGCCTCCGAGATCGCCCGCATCGAGGAAAGCCCGAACGCCACCGCCGGCGCCGTGGACAGCACCCGGTCCGTCTTCATCAAGTTCAACACCGAGAAGGCCCCGCTGGACAACAAGGCCTTCCGCCAGGCGCTGAACTACGCCGTCGACAAGGAGTTGATCGCCGACGCCCTCTTCGACGGGCTGGCCACCGTGTCGAACTGCCAGGTGATGACGCCCGACTACTTCGGCTACAACCCCGACCTGGAAGCCTACCCCTACGACCCCGAGCGCGCGCGCGAGCTGCTGGAGGAATCCGGCGTCGACCTGAGCCAGACCATCGAGTTCGAACTGCCCGCCGCCACCTACCTGCAGGGCGAGGAAGTCACCCAGGCCGTGGCGCAGATGTTCGGCGACGTGGGCGTGAAGACCGAGATCCAGACCATGGAATTCGGCGCCTACCTCGACAAGTACCGCGCCGCCCATGACCTGGGCCGCCTGTCCCTGCTGGGCCAGGCCTGGGCCACCATCGACGCCGACGGCCTGCTGACCCTGTTCAAGCCGGGCAACCAGTATTCCTACTGGAACGACGAGGCCTTCGACGAACAGCTGGTCGCCGGCATCGCCACCACCGACCCCGAAGAGCGCGAGGCCGCCTACAAGAAGGCGACCGAGATCATGTGCGAAGAGGCCCCCGTGGTCTTCCTCTACGCCCAGCCCGCCACCTTCGGCGCCTCGACCCGTGTCACCTACGAGGGCCGCGGCGACGACTGGCTGCGCGCCTTCGATATGTCCCCGGCGGACTGATACCTCCCCGACTGCGGGCGGGCAGCTTCGGCTGCTCGCCCGTCTTTTTATTCCCCAGGAGCGCAGGATGGAGCTGTTCGCCAGCCATTTCGGGACCTACGAGATCGACCGCAGGGGCGACGCACCCCGCCTGCGCCCCTTCCGTCATGACCCTGCCCCGTCACCGCTTGGCGAAGGGTTCCTGGCCCTTTCCGATCACCCCACGCGGATCCGACAGCCCATGGCGCGCCGCGGCTGGCTGGACGGGGATGGCGGCGCGGCGCGCGGCGCGGACAGCTTCGTCCCGCTTTCCATCGAACGGGCCAGCGAACTGGCCGCGGCCGAGCTGGACCGGGTGCGCCGGATCCACGGCAACGGCGCGATCTTCGGCGGCTCCTACGGCTGGGGTTCCGCGGGGCGGTTCCATCATCCGCAAAGCCAGCTGAAACGCTTCCTCAGCCTCGCGGGCGGCTTCGTTTCGGCCCGTAATACCTACAGTTACGGCACCGCCAAGGTGCTGATCCCGCATCTGGTGGGGCCGGCCTATTCCGACCCGGGCGCGTTCAACCCGACCTGGGACCGGATCGTGGCCGAACGTCCCTTTATCCTGTCCTTCGGCGGCATGCGCCTGTCGAACGCCCAGGTCGAGGCCGGCGGCACCGGCGCGCATCGCACGCGCGGCTGGCTGGCGGCCTTCGCGCAAGCGGGCGGTGAGATGCTGACCCTGTCGCCCGATCGTCGCGACGCGCCGCAGGGCGATCACCTGGCGATCCACGCGGGCAGCGATGCCTGCGCCATGCTGGCCATGGCCCATGTGCTGATCCACGAGGGCCTGGTGGATGAAAATACCCTGCGCCGCCTGACCACGGGCTATGACGCGCTGAAGGCGCTGATCCTGGGTCAGGCCGACGGGTTGGCCCGCACGCCCGACTGGGCCGCGCCGCTAACCGGGATCCCTGCCACAACCCTGACGCAGCTGGCGCGCAAGCTGGTCGCGGGCCCCGCGCTGATCAACCTCGCCTGGTCGCTGCAACGCGCCGTGGCCGGTGAACAGCCCTATTGGGCCGCGCTGGTCCTGGCGGTGCTGTCGGGCCAGATCGGGCAGCCCGGCTGCGGCCTGGCCTGTGGCCTTTCGGCTGTCTCCTCCGTCGGCAACCCGCTGCGCCGGTTGCGCGGCCCGGCATTCGAGCAGGGCGCGAACCCGGTGACCGACTTCATCCCCGTGGCCCGCATCACCGAGATGCTGGAACGCCCGGGCGAGACGATCGCCTACAACGGTGCGTCGCTGACCCTGCCCGACATCCGGCTGATCTGGTGGGCCGGCGGCAACCCCTTCCACCATCACCAGGACCTGAACCGCCTGGCCCGCGCCTGGCGGCGCCCCGAGACGGTCATCGTGCAGGAAAGCGTCTGGACCGCCACCGCGCAGCACGCCGATCTGGTCTTCCCCTCCGCCCTGCCGAGCGAACGCGACGATATCGCCGCCTCATCCCGCGATGACTGGATCATCCGGTCCAGCAAGGTGACCGAGCCGCCTGCGGGCGTCGAAACCGACCATGCCGTGCTGTCCCGGATCGCCGGGCACCTTGGCTTGGCCGAGGCCTTCCACGAGGGGCGCAGCGAGGCCGAGTGGATCAGGCACCTCTACGCGGGCTACCGCGCCGCCTTCCCCGAGCTGCCGGACTGGGACACCTTCTGCGCCACCGGCCACGCCCGTCTGTCCGATCCCGCGCCCGAGGCGGTGAGCCAGCCGCTGGAGGTCTTCCGCGCCGACCCGCAGGCCTCCCCCCTGGCCACGCCCAGCGGACGGATCGAGCTGATGCCCGCCCTGCTGCGCTCCGTCGACAGCCGCCTGGGCGCGCCCCTGACCCGCGTGGCCCCCAGCGATGCGGGCGAAGATCCCGCCCTGCCCCTGCGCCTGCTGTCGCCGCAACCGGCGCAACGGCTGCACAGCCAGCTCGATGGCGCCCCGATTGCCGAAGAAGCGCGGCGCGACGGGCTGGAGGTTGCCCGTGCGCACCCCGACGAGATCCGCGCCGCCGGCCTGACCGCCGGAGCGCCCGCGCTTCTGAGCAATGATCGCGGTGCCGTTCTGGTGGTGATCGAGGCGGACGAGCGCCTCGCCCCGGGCCATGTGGCGCTGCCCACGGGCGGCTGGTACGCCCCGCGCCGGATCGACGGGCGCTGGATCGACTGCGGTGGCAACCCCAACACCCTGACCCGCGATACGGGCAGCTCGGAGTTGTCCCAGGGCGCCAGCGCGGGCGGCGCCCGTGTGCGCCTGGAACCCGCGCCCGCGCCGGAGCATCTGGCCGCAGCCCAGGGTCCTGCCGGAGCATGAGACACCTACACTTCCCGGAGAGATGGGAATATCATTCCCCTCCGACACCAATCAGGTCAGGCTCATGCTAGATTCCTTCGACAAGAAAATCCTCGGATTGCTCCAGAAGAACGCCGAGATGCCAATTGCCGAGATCGCGGCGGAGATCGGCCTGACCACGACCCCCTGCTGGCGCCGCATCCGCAAGCTGGAGGAGCAGGGCTATTTCAAGCGGCGCGTCGCCCTGCTGGACGAGGAGAAGCTGAATGTGGGCGTGTCCGTCTTCATGGCGATCCGCACCAACCAGCACAGCCGCGAATGGTCCAGCGCCTTCGTCAGGGCGACCCGCGACATTCCCGAGATCGTGGATGTCTTCCGCCTGGCCGGCGATGTCGACTACATGCTGCGCGTCGTGGTGCCGGACATCGCCACCTACGACAAGGTCTATCAGCGGCTGATCGAGAAGGTCGAGATCCAGGACGTCTCCTCGATGTTCGCCATGGAAACCATCCGGTCCAGCACCGAACTGCCCCTCGACTATATCTGACCCCGGCACGGCGCCGCGCCGGGGACAGGGACCGGAGCCTCAGGCGGCCGTGCTGCGAAAGACCGCGCGCGCGGGATCGGCCTCGTAGAGATCGACCAGCTCATGCGCCTCGCGCGAGAGCGCCGCGACGCTTTGCAGTATGAACTCCACCTCGGCGTCCGACATCAGGACCGACAGGTTCAGGCGTACGAAGCCGGGCTTCTCCAACTCCTTGCCCGACAGGATGTCGCCGCGAATGCGTGCGACAGCCTCGGCGTCATGGCCCAGCAGGTCGAGGACATAGGGCCCCGCGCAGGCGCAACCGCCGCGCGCCTGAATGCCGTAGCGGTCGCTGAGCATCCGGGTCGCCAGCTGCTGGTGGATATAGCCGCCGCGCGGGTTGCGGATCCGGAAGGACAGGATCGGCAGGCGCGCGGGGCCGGTCAGCCCCAGAAGCTCGACCCCCGGTTCGGCATTCCAGGCGGCAATGGCCCGCGCCGACAGCGTGGCGTTGCGCGCCGTCATGAAGGCCTCACCGATATGCTCCTTCACGATCACCGCCAGGGCCGCGCGGATGTCCCCGACGACGTTGGGCGTCCCGGCCTCCTCGCGCGCCTCCAGCGCATCGGAATAGTCGTGACCCTCGGAGGAAACGAAACGCACGGTGCCGCCGCCGACCCAGGTGGGCCGGTCGGAGACCACGGCATCGCGGCGCAGCACCAGCACGCCCGAGGCGCCCGGGCCGCCGATGAACTTGTGTGGCGAGAAGACCAGCGCGTCGATGCCCGCGCCCTCGGCGGGCTGCATGTCCATCGGCAGGTAGGGGCCGCCCCCGGCGTAGTCCCAGACCATCAGCGCCCCTGCCGCCTTCGCCTGGCGTGTCAGCCCGGCCACGTCGGCGATGAGGCCGGAGACATTGGAGGCCGCCGAGAAGGCGCAGATCACCCGATCATAGGTCCCCGCATCGGCCAGGGCGGTGGCCAGCGCCGCGCGATCCGGCCCGCCGTCGGCGGCCTCGGGCAGTTCGACGACCTCGGCGCCGCATTCGCGCCAGGGCAGGATGTTGGAATGATGTTCGTAGGGGCCGATGATGACCTTCACCCGGCCCCGGTCCGCGCCCAGCAGGCTGACCAGACGATTGAGGCCAGCCGTGGCGCCGCTGCCGGCGAAGATGACCGCATGGTCCTGCGTCGCCCCGCAATGGGCGCCGATGGTGGCCCGGGCGGCATTGCGCAGCCGGGTCATGACGCCACCGCAGTAGGACGCCTCGGTGTGGCTGTTGGCGTAGAAGGGCAGCACCCGCTCCAGCATGAACATCTCCAGCGTGCGCAGCGCCCGGCCGGAGGCGACATAATCCGCATAGACCAGGGGCTTCGGCCCGAACGGGCCCTCGACCATCGCGTCCTTGCCCACCAGGTCCTTGGCAAGCGCGGTCACCGGCGGCAGGGCGGCGCGGAAGGCGGACAGGAGGGAGGCGGGATCGGAAGGGGTCATGGCTGAGGTCCGGGATTGGGGAGAGGAAGCGCCGCCGCGGTGGCGTCGCCGCAAATCTACCAGCCTAGGCCCGCAAGCCGGTTCCAAATTGGGGAAGGACGTGGCCCAGACCTGCAATCGGTTTCCACGGATCGGGCCAAGCGCAGCACTGAATGCTCTGGCGAGCGGGGGACGCGCGGTTTCTGCATCGGGGCGCGCGTCACTGGACCCGCCGGTCAGTCAGGCGAAGCGGGTCGGCAGGTAGGGGATCGGATCAATCCGGTTGTTGCTGCCATAGATGTGGCCGGCCACCATCTGGCCGGTGGTAGCGCCCAGGGTCAGGCCCAGGTGGCCGTGGCCAAAGGCCAGCACGACCCGTTCGGCGCCGGGCACCGGGCCGATCACCGGCAGCGTGTCGGGCATCGCCGGGCGGAATCCCATCCAGCGCGCCTCTCCTGCCCGGTTCAGCCCCGGCAGCATGGTTTCGGCGTGGCGGGCCATGACCTCGACCCGCGACCAGCGCGGCGGCGCCTTCAGCCCGGCCAGTTCCACCCCGCCGCCGATCCGCAGGCCCACCGACATAGGCGTCATGTAATAGCCCTTCTCCGGGATCGACACGGGCCGCGACAGCGTCACGCCCGGATCCGGCAGGGTGACGTTGTAACCCCGTTCCGTTTCCAGCGGGATCTTCAGCCCCAGGGACCGGGTCAGCGCCGTGGAATGGGCCCCGGCGCAAAGCACGACGCGGTCAAAGTCCACCGCGCCCCCTTCCGGCAGGCGCAGGCGCACGCCGGTCTCGGTCGGGGTCACGCCCGCCACCTCGCGCAGGCGCAGCTCTCCGCCCCGCTGCTGCACGGCGCGGGCCAGACGCTCGACCAGACCGTGGGGGTTCAGGCAGTGGCTGAGGTTGGGAAGGTGGATGGCGTAATGCAGATCGCGGGTCAGCGACGGCTCCATTTCGTGCAGGCGTTCGCCCATCACCGGCTCCACGTCGCAGGCGCCATGTTCGGCCTTGGCCTGCCAGCCAGCGCGATCCGCGTCGAAGGCGCGGCGGCTGGTGTAGGCCAGCAGGGCGCCGCGCGTCACGCGCAGATCCTCGGCGCCGATCTGCGACAGCAGTTGATCCCAGTCGCCGCGCACATGCGCCATCAGCGCCGCCATGGCGAGGGTGCCGTGACGCACCTGCACGGGGCGCCCGGCCCTTAGAAACCGCAGCAGCCAGGGCGCGATGCGCGGCAGGTAGCGCCAGCGCAGCGACAGCGGCCCGTCGGGTTGCAGCAGCATCCGCGGCACCTGGCGCAGCATATCCGGAGTGCTTTCGGGCAGCACCGCGTAATCAGCGAAGATCCCCGCGTTTCCGCGAGAGGCGCCGGCGGCCACCCCCTCGCGGTCAAAGACCGTCACGTCGGCCCCGCGCGCGATGAGCGCCAGCGCGCTGCTCAGCCCGACGACCCCGGCCCCGATGATGGCGATACGCATGGCGCTGTCTGTCCCTTCCCGATGCCCCGCATCTGCAGGTAGCTGGAGGGCACCAAAGCTCAGAACGGATACGGATGGAAGGGGTCAGGCCGCGCCACGGGACGGAATGCCGCGCGCGTCAGGCATCTCGAGTCGCGGAAATAATCAAATCAGAGCAAATATTTATTCCAAACCGCCCTTTTGAACGATCAAATGAACGGCTGACGAAAGCCGTCACGCAAAAGCGCGGGAACGACTGGGCCGGGTCCCCGGTGGGCCCCGGCCCGGCCTGTCAGAGGCGTATCACTCCGGCGGCGGCTGCCTGCGTGCGGCCCCGGCGGCCATGCCGGCGCCGACACCCTGCATCAGCGCGCCCATGAGGCCCGGCATGGTGGCACCGGGCACCCCGGCTGCGCCGACGCCTGCGGGCGGCGCGGGCGCTGCGGGCGGGTAGCCATAGGGCAGCTTGCGCCGCGGATGCCGCATGGCAAGGGCCAGCACGATCAGGCCGACGCCAAGGTAGATGCCGCCCAGAACGGTGGCCGCGAACAGCGGGTCCCGCATCTCGACCAACAGGATCCACAGCGCCACGGTGAAGAAGCCCAGCCCCACGAGCATGAGGATCGCACCGACGATCGACGCGCCAGCGCGTAGCGCCATCCGGCGCAGGGCAAAGGAAAACCAGGTCAGCATCGGCGCCCCCTCAGCGGCGCGACAGGACCAGACCCAGCAGGAAGCCGACGCCACCCGCAATGGCCATGGCCGAGGCGGGGTTCTCGCGCACGGCGCTTTCGGCCTGGTCGTAGGCACCGCGGGCGCGCGCCTCAGCCTCCGTCAGGCCGGCCTGGGCGTCATGCTTCAGCTTCTCGGCACGGGCGCGGGCGGAGGCGGTCATCTGATCCTTCTGGGCCTGACCGTAGGCACCAAGGGTGCGCGTCAGCTCGGCAATATCGGCGCGCACCGCATCCAGCTGCGCCTGGATGGCCGCCGGATCCGACGGATCGGTCGGCTTGGTGGTGCTGGCCGTGCTTTCGGTGCTCGCGCTGCTGCCGGTGGAGGATTTTGCGGTCGCCATGTCGGATCTCCTTGCGATGAATCGACGGGAATTCTCTGGGTATCAACCCACGACGCCGCCGCCCGGTTCCATGGAAATCGGGATGAAATTCCATGTGAAAACCGCGGGAGGACGGCCAAAAAACAGCCGCATTCTGACCGTATGGATACTGAAGACCTGATTCCGTTTACCCGTGAGAGCCATGTCGTTCTGTGCCTTCCTCCGCTCCTTCCCGACCCGCCCCCTGCTGGCGGGCCTCATGCTGTCGGCCTTTGCCGGTCTGAGCCTTGCGCCCTCGCCCACAGAGGCCCAGGGGCATGGCTCTGGCGGTCGTTGGGGCGGCGGTGGCTGGGGTGGCGGCGGCGGCGATTGGGAGGACCCCGAGCCAGAACCAGAGCCGGAGCCCGTCGAGCCGACCGGCATCACCCATGTGATCTACCTGATCGGCAGCGACTTTTTCCCTGAAGAGGTGCACGCCCAGCTTGGGGACACCCTTATGTTCGTGAACCTGACCAACAGCAACCAGCTGATCGAGGCGAACGACGGCAGCTGGGCCTCCGGGACGCTGGGCTACCGCAATAGCTACCCCATCATGCTGGACCACGACACGGACTGGGATTTCACCGGCACGACGTACAGCTACAGCTATTGGGGCACCTACGAGACCAACTTCGATGGGCGCGCACTGGAAACCAGCAACGACGATGAAACGGATCCGCAGGTCTACCCCTATGTCGCCACCAGCCTGGCGGAGCGGTTCAACGTCACCGAAGCCGTGCGCCGGATCGAGACGACCCGTCAGCACGTCTATACCGTCGACACGCAGGGCAATATCCTGAACGCTCCGCCGGGCGGCTGATCCTTCCGGCCCTGCGCCCCTCAGATCGGCTCGGCGTCATCCTCGACCAGGGGCTCTATCAGTTCGGGCCCGCTGGCGCGGTTCGAGTTGACCTCTGCCCCCACGCGCCAGCCCTGCAGCACGCCTTCGTCCGCCGGACGCATCAGCGGTGCGGCCCCATGGCCCGCCTCGCCCAGCCAGAGCGGCCAGTCCGGTTCCTCGATCACCACCGGCATGCGGTGATGCACCGGCGCCATCAGGGCATTGGCGGAGGTGGTGACCACGGCAACCGTCTGCAGGCTGTCGGGTCCTTCCCCCCAGGCCTGCCAGATGCCGGCCATTACCAGAGGCGCCCCGTCCGTACGGGAAAAGAACCAGGGTAGCTTGCGATCCCCGGTCCGATGCCATTCGTAGAACCCGGTCACCGGCAGCAGACAGCGGCGTTGCCGGCAAGCCTCGCGAAAGGCCGGCTTATCGGCGATGGTTTCCGCCCGGGCATTGATCAGCAGCGGGCCGTCGGTCGGAGACTGATACCACCGGGGCAGGAACCCCCACCGCATGGCGACGAACCGGCGCGCTTCCGCCCCGCCATCCGAGCGGACGACGGCCAGCGGTTGCGTCGGACACAGGTTGTACTGCGGCACCTCCGGCAGATCGTTGTCCGGCCGGGCGCCGAACAGCCGGGCCATGGCATCATGGGGCAGCGTATTGGCGATGCGCCCGCACATGGCTAGCGCGAGAAGGCCTTGCGGGCGATGTCGATCCGGGCGTCCATCATCGAGATCTCCTTCAGGATCTCCTGGCGCCGGGTCCGGTCCCCGGTCTCCCTCAGCTCCGCGCGCAGGGCACGCAGCTGGCGCGACAGGGTGACGAACTCCGGCTCGCCCCCGGCCTCCTTCACCATCCGGTTCAAAAGCGCGTTCTCCGGGTCATCAACCGCAGGCAGCGGTTTGCCTGCCCCCGGCAGATCCTTGAAATCCCCTCTGGCCTCGGCCTCGGAGATGCGGCTGTTGATGAGGTCGATCAGGGGATGATCCATGGCGCGCTCCTTTCCCCGAAGATAGGTCCTGCCCCCCGGGCGAGGCAAGAGGCGGGCAGGGCTGCTGCGGGTGCGCGACGCCTGCGACATCTGCCAGATCCGCCTGGCGCCACCTCCGCGGCACATCCCCCCAATGCCCTGCTTTTGGGCATCCTTACCATCTGGACCGCCACGTCTGCGGGCGCTGACGGTCCCGATCGGCAACCCGCCGCCGAAAGCGCCTCCCGATCGGCGAACTTCCTCACCGCGCGACAGATCCCTTTCCGGAAACACTATGGGTTGTGATATTTACTCACCATTCAAATTTTTACTTTGAGGTTTTCATGACATACAGACTAGCCCCCATTGCCGCCCTTGTTCTGGGCCTTGCCTCTCCCGCCGCCGCAGACCCGACCGTCGGTTTCGGCCTGACCTTTGCCTTCGGTGGACAGACGGCCACCGATGTGGGCCTCGGTCTGCGGGTCTTTTCGGACGACGAGGAAGACAGCACCGTTGCCTCCATCGGCATGGACTACCTGTTCACCTCGCAAAGCTGGCGCGCCACGGCAGGCGTCGCACAGCTGATGGATGACATCTACATCGGCGCCGATGTCGGCTGGCGTCTGACCGGCGGCGGGTTCGATTTCGGCCTGTCCACTGGGGCGGTCGACACCGACGACGACAGCGGTGACGGCGGGGATGGCGGATACGTCCCGCCCGAAACCGAAACACCGCCGGTTCTGATCGGCATAGACTGACACGAAACACGGGTGCCATGGCGCGCGCCCTGACGCCCGCCGGATCCCGGTGGGCGTCTTGCCCCCTCCCTCGCCTTCACGCCCAGACAGCCAGCCCCCCTAGTTAGGGGAGTTGCCGGTTCCGCCGGAAGCGGCTTTGCTCTTGGGCAAACACGAAGAGGACGAGGATCTCATGAAATACAAAGCCTTGACTGCCGCTGCCCTGGCCCTTGGCCTGACCGGCCCGGCGAGCGCCGACCCGCTGATCGGCTTCGGCGTCAGCTTCGCCTTCGGCAATGGCGGCACCGATGTCGGCCTCGGCCTGCGGGTCTTTTCGGACGACGAGGAAGACAGCACCGTTGCCTCGGTCGGCATGGACTATCTCTTCACCTCGCAAAGCTGGCGCGCCACCGCGGGCGTGGCGCAGCTGATGGATGGCTCCTACATCGGGGCTGATCTGGGCGTGAAACTGAACGGTGGCGGCTTCGACGCCGGCCTGTCGCTCGGCGCGGCAGATACCGAGGATGACGATCCCTCGGCCCCGCCGCCGCCGCCGATCGATCAGGGCCAGCAGCAGCCCGGCTGATCCGGCAAAGGCCGGACCACATGCGAACGCCCGCCGGTCAACCGGCGGGCGTCTTGCGTTTTGCACCAGGTGGACCCGCACCAAGGCGGGCCGGGCTGCGTCACTTCACGGTGATGCGGCCATCGGTGTAGGGCGTGTAGGGCGCGTTCTCGGCCAGGTATTCCGCCGTCACGTCGGCCAGGTCGGGGCCGTAGTCGTAGGCGTTCATGGCGTCCTTGAACATCGCGTAGCCGTCCCCACCATTACGGACGTAGTTGTTGGACACGACGCCATAGACCTTTTCCGGATCGATCGGCTCACCGCCCACCATGACCTCGGAGATGCGCGAACCGGGCTCGGCCGCCGGATCGACGGTGAAGGTCACGCCGGCCACCTGCGGGAAGCGGCCTGCGCCCTCTTCCATCTGGCTTGCGCCGTTTTCCAGCGCCTCGACGAAGGTCGCGCCGGTCACCTGGAAGGTCGACAGGGTGTTCTGGAAGGGCAGCACGGTCAGCACCTCGCCCATGGTCACCTCGCCCGCGTCGATGGAGGCGCGGATGCCGCCGCCGTTCTCGATGGCGATCTCGATGCCCTGGTCGGCGACCCGCTCCAGCATGGCGTCGGCGATCAGGTTGCCCATGGAGCATTCCATGGCGCGGCAGACGTCGCGCGACCCGATGATCTCCTCCGAGGCCTCGGCGACCACGGTATTGCGGATCTCGTCCAGCGGCTCGGCCGCCTCGGCGATGCGCTCGACGGTGGCGTCATCCTCGGCCACGGCCGCGTCCATGATCAGCGGCGCGCCCTCGGCGGAGATCACCGCCCCCTCGTCGTCGAAGGTCACGTTCAGCTCGCCCAGGAACTTGCCGTAGGCATAGGCCGAAACGATGGCGGTTTCGCCGACCATGGTCGGGTACGGGCCTTCGGCGTCTTCATCGTCATTGGCCAGATAGGTGTTGGAATGACCGCCCACGATCACGTCGACGCCGGTGGTGTTGGCCGCCACCGTCTGGTCGACGCCATAGCCGGAGTGGGACAGGACGATGATCTTGTTCACGCCCTCGGCGGTCAGCTTGTCGACCTCGCCCTGCACCGCCTCGGAGGGGTCGGTGAAGGTGATGTTGTCGCCCGGGCTGGCCAGTTCGTCCGTGTCTTCCGGCGTCAGGCCGATCAGGCCGATGGTTTCGCCGCCCACCTCGATCGTGGTGGATTTCAGCAGGGTGTCGGCCAGCAGCGGCTCGGCCGAGACATCGGCGTTGGACATCAGCACGGGGAATTCGACCGCATCCATGAAGCCGCGCAGAACCTCGGGGCCGTCGTCGAACTCGTGGTTGCCCACGGTCATCGCGTCGTAGCCCATCTTGTTCATCATCTCGGCCGCGAGCTTGCCCTTGTAGTAGGTGTAGAAGAGCGTGCCCTGGAACTGGTCGCCGCCATCCACGAGGATGGAATTCTCGGCGCGGCCACGGGCCTCTTCCACCGCCGTCACCAGGCGGGCGGAGCCGCCAAAGCATTCGCCGGCATCGTTGTCCTCGGCCGAGCAGCCGGAATCGTATTTCGAGATCGGCTCGAAACGGGCGTGGAAATCATTGGTGTGAAGAATGGTCAGCGAATAATCGGCCATGGCGGTGCCGGCGCTCAGCGCCAGGGCGGCCACGCTCGTCAGCAGACGGACGGACATCGGGTTTCTCCCCTCTAAGGTCAATTCTTATACCGGGATGCTGCCCCGGCGCATGCCACCTGTCAAAGCCGAACTCTGCGTCAGGGCCATGACACCGGCGCCCCGCGCAATGGAGTCTGACCAGACGATCAAAATAGTCACAAAACTGTCACATAAGATGGGAGAGCTGCCCCTAGGGCACCCTGAAAGCCGTCCTGCGCCCCCTCGCGGACAGGCCCCGGAGGGGATGACGGCGGGCCCCGCGAGACCCGCCGCGGGCCGTCAATTCGTCGGCAGTTCGGCCTCGACGAGGGCCACCATGCTTTCGGCGACGATGGGGATCAGCTTGTCGTTGAAGTCATAGGCCGGGTCATGGACCATCGGCGAAGGCGCGCCCTCCTCCGACATGCCGAAGAAGACATAGGCGCCGGGCACCTCCTGCAACATGAAGGCGAAATCCTCCCCCGCCATGATCGGCGTCGCCTCGGAGTAGGTCACCGGCGCGGCGTCGGACGACAGGGCCACGGCCACGTCGGCCACCGCCGCCGTGTCGTTGACCAGCGGCGGATAGCCCCCCGACCACTCGAAGGTCATCTCGACGCCGGCGGCATCGGCATGGCCCTGGGCGATGCTGCGGATCCCCTCCTCCAGCACCTTGCGGTCCGAAGGCACGAGGCAGCGCACGGTGCCGCCGATCCAGCCGTCCCCAGCGATCACATTGTGGGCGGATCCGACGTGGATCTGGGTCACCGACACGACAGCCGAATGCAGCGGGTCGATGCGGCGCGAGACCAGCTGTTGCAGGGCCACCACCAGTTCCGACAGGGCCAGGGCACTGTCCTTGGCCATATGCGGCACGGCGGCATGGCCGCCCTTGCCGGTGAAGGTGACGCGGAATTCATCCGCCGAGGCCATGGTCGGCCCGCTGCGCGTCGCCGCCTGGCCCAGCATCATGCGCGGTTCATTGTGAAAGCCGAAGATGCGGTCACAGGGGAAACGCGTGAACAGCCCCTCCTCGACCATCTTGGCACCGCCGGCCAGCCCTTCCTCGGCGGGCTGGAAGATCAGGTGCACGGTGCCGGAGAAGTTACCCTCGGCCGCCAGCGCCTCGGCCGTGGCCAGCAGGCTGACGGTATGGCCGTCATGGCCGCAGGCGTGCATCTTGCCCGCCTCCCTGGAGGCATGCGGCAGGTTGGTCTGTTCATCCATGGGCAGGGCATCCATGTCGGCCCGGATGCCGATTGCCGGCCCCTCACCGCGTTTCAGCGTCGCCACCATGCCGGTGCGGGCGATGCCGGTCGTCACCTCGAAGCCTGCGGCGCGCAGCCGCTCCTCCATCAGGGCGGCGGTGCGGGTCTCCTCGAACCCCAGCTCGGGGTGTGCGTGGATATCCCGGCGCAGGGCCTGGTGATCGTCGAAACGGTCCGCGAGGAATCGGGCAACGGCGGAGGGGGCGGCAGAAGTGGGCATGGCAGGCGTCCTTGGATTTGCTTGACCCGAGGCTGCGGGAGAGGCGGGGAAATGGCAAGGCCGGGCGGCCCGTGACGCAGGGGGGACCGCGCGGTTGCGCATGCAGCACCTTTTCCGCGTCACATCCTGGACTATAGTCATCCCTGTTGGGACTCATTCAGATCGGCATCGGTCGATACCCGTCGGGAAACGGCGCGCTGCGCGCGTGGCCGGGCCCGAAGCGGGTGCGCGCCCCGGACCAGAGGCCCGAGGCGCGCGGGGATGCTTGCGGCGGCTGGTGTGTGTGTGAGTGCCGTCAGCCGCCGCAAGCCGCGGGCGAGCCGTGCCGGGCTCGCCCGCACCTGCGGGAAGAGGTGTGTGGAACCGTGTCTCTTCCCGCAAGTATGAAGGCCCGGTCCCGGAGTGCCGTCCGGGCGGGCCGAAAATGAGATGTCCTTTCCATCCTTTCCAGGTTGAACCCGGGGCGCGGCGCAATGCCGGTTCGGGTCAGGTCTGCATCCGTCCATCGTCCTGCGCCCAGGGCCCTTGGCCAGGCGACTTGCGGGGAACGGCCCGCCACCGGCAGGCCGCTCCCGGGATCTTCGTCAGGCAGCCGCCGTGGTGGTGGCCGTGGTCTTGGCCCCTGCCAGGAAGATGAAGTTCTCTTCGATCGCCACGTCGGCCACCGTCAGCTCTCCTTCCAGCAGGACCGTGCCCTGCCCGGGGATCTCGATCAGCACGCCGCCCTGCTCCCGCTGGGTGAAGACCAGGTCGGCGATGGAGGTCAGGCCGGGCACGTCCAGCTCGATCACGTCCTTGGCGGGCTGGAAGTCGGTGATGACATCACCCTCGGCCGTGTCGCCTTCGGCGAAGGCGAAGGTGTCATTGCCGGACCAGCCGGTCAGCGTGTCGGCGCCTTCGCCGCCCGAGATGTAATCGTCGTCCTTGCCGCCGTTCATCTCGTCCGCGCCTTCGCCGCCGTACATGGTGTCGTTGCCCTGCGATCCGGCCAAGGTGTCATTGCCTTCGCCACCGTCGATGACGTCATGCCCGTGACCGCCCTTGAGGTAATCCTCGCCGGTCCAGCCCAGCATCTCGTCGTCGCCGGAGCCGCCGAACAGCCGGTCATCCTGCTGCCCGCCGTTCATCAGGTCCTCGCCGGCGCCGCCTTCGAGCAGATCATTGCCCTCCGACCCGGCCAGGGTGTCATCGCCACGACCGCCGTCGATGGTGTCATCCCCCTCAAAGCCCTTGAGGTAGTCGGCATAACCCGACCCCACGAGGTGATCGTCGAGGGACACCGTATCTTCGGGCGCCTCGGGTTCAGCAGGCTCTTCCACCGGGGCCTCCGTCGCCGCATCGGGGGCGGTGACACCGCCCGCGTCGGGCGCGGAAAGGTCGTCGCTGCCGGCAGACCCGGCCAGATCGTCCTCCCCTGCCCCGGCCGCAAGGTCGGACCCGGGGATCGTCACCTGGAGCACCTCATAGGGTTTCAGCGTCACGGTGATGACCGAGCTGTCATAGGCGTAGTCGGTCAGCTCGGCGCCGACGTCATGCTCGTTGTAATAGTACTTCTCGCCGTCGATCTCGACGAAGTCCGCATCCACGCGGCCCTCGCCGGACACCCAGTGCCAGCCGTTCGAGGTGCTCTGGTCGATGCCGATCTTGACGCCGGTCGCGCCCTCGACATCGCCGCCCACGAGTTCGCGCAGGTCGATCTCGATCGTTTCCACCTCCAGCGAGCGGGACGACAGGTAGACAACCGTCTCGTCCTGATCGGCATAGGCGTTGACCTCGATAGTGCCGTCATCGCCCGGAATATCCAGCTCCAGCAACTCCTTGCCGGGCAGCGCCGAGGACATCAGATCGAAGGTGGCGCCGTTGATCGAGGTGGTCACGCGGCCCTGATCGTCGGTCGTCACCTCGCCATCGCGGTCGCCCGCCAGATCGGTGGAGGTGTTGTGCATCACCGCCCAGGCATCGGCGTGATCCACGCCCTGTTCGATCATGTTCTCGAACTGCTCGACCATGGTCGAGGCGGCCTTCATGCCGGTCTCTGCGGTGTTGGAGGTCTTGATGTTCCACTCGGTGATGTGAAGGTCCAGCTCCTTGTCGAAGGCGGCGTCCCAGACGTCGTAGTCCTTCTCGATGTAGTTGAACTCCTCCAGGCTGTCCTCGTAGGTGTCGTGGTCCTGGCGGTAGTAGTAGTGTTCCACCACCCCATCCAGATCCGCGCGCGCCTCCTCGTCCAGCTCGGCGATGATCGCCTCGTTGGCGCCCTCCAGACGTTCGATCCAGGAACCGTCGGCGACGGAAACGTGGAAGTCCGACGCGCCCGTGGGCGTGGCCATCTGCACCACGATGTGGGGCTGGTCCTCGGCCTCGACGCCGGCAGCCTCCATCCCGTCGGCCAGGGCCTTCACCGCGATGTTGGCCTTGGCGCCGTATTCGCTCTCACCGATGGTGGTCCAGTATTCGTTGCCCACCTCGAAGCCCGCGACGACATCGCCGTACTGCTCCATCACCAACTGCGAGAACATCTCGATGTCGGTGCCGAATTCCTCGTATTCCTCCAGCGACAGGTGCTGGGTCGGGATGACCAGCGTGACCTGCTTGCCATCGGACAGATCGCCATCGCCGTTGGGATCACGCGCCCAGTCCAGCAGCTCGGTCACCTCCTGCGACAGGGCGGCGTTGCCCTCCTCGTCGTAGTCCAGGTCGACGATGTTCAGCCACTTCTCGCCTTCTTCGGCGGCGATGCCATCGCCCTTGCCGGCGGGGAAGCGGATGTTCTCGATGTCGGTGGCATCCAGCGCGTCCTGGATGTTGTCGTTCAGCGCACCCCCTTCGGAGTTGATGCCGAACATGACGTTGCCGCCGAACATCGCCTGGTTGACGCTGTTGCCGCTTGCCGTGGCGCCTTCGACCGTGAGGGAGATCGTGGGCTCGGGCGCCTCGCTAACGGTCTCCTCGGTCGCCTCGGCAGGGGCCTCGGCCACCGGATCATCCTGCGCCGCGTCGAGGGTGTCCTCGCCCGCTGCACCGGCCAGGCTCTCCTCGCCCGCGCCGGAGGCCAGGCTGTCCTCGGCCTCGGGGGCCGGCTCCGCCGCTGCCGTTTCGGTCGCCTCGGCTGCCGGGATCTTCTCTTCCGAGGCCTCCTCTGCCGGGGCCGCGTCAGCCGCGGGTTCGGCGTCGGCAAGCTCCGCCTCCTCGACCTGCTCCTCGGGCGCGGCGTCTTCTTCCGGCTCCGCTTCGGGAGTCGCGGCTGACGCCTCGGCCTCTGCGGGGGCCTCGTCCTCGTCCAGATCGGCAAAGATGTTGGTGGTTTCCGGCTCGGTGATCTCGACCACCTCGCCCTCGCCGCCGGTAAAGTTGCCGACCCAGGAGGTATCGGCGGCCAGTTCATCGGCGGTGTAATCCTCGACCACGGCCACCAGCTCATCATCGAGATAGAGCGCAGCCCCGCTTCCATCTTCCATGTCAACGATGGACAGGATCCGATCGCCCGCCACGAAATCGTTTTCGGGGATCAGGTTGCCTTCGCTGTCGTAGAGATAGACCTGGTCGGATTTCAGGCTGGGATCATGGCTGGCATTGTCGAAGCCCGAGA
Source organism: Pseudooceanicola marinus (assembly GCF_020177265.1). Taxonomy (GTDB): domain Bacteria; phylum Pseudomonadota; class Alphaproteobacteria; order Rhodobacterales; family Rhodobacteraceae; genus Pseudooceanicola; species Pseudooceanicola marinus_A. The sequence continues at coordinate 116,143 of NZ_JAIVMC010000003.1, read as the reverse complement.
TCAGCGCCGGGGCGGCCCCTGCCAGGCCCGTGACGACATCGAACTTCACCGTGTCGTCCATCTGGTCGACCACGGCGTCGGCCGTGATCGCATCATCCGCGCCGGCAGCCTGCTGGCCCAGCGTCGGATCGGTTACCGCGGCTTCTCCCGTCGCGGCCTGGTTATCCGGGGAACCGGCCTGGTCGGCCGGCTCCCCCTGTTCTTCTTGTCCTCCGTCGTCGGAGGAAGCGTCCTCGGGGAAAGCGAAGTCGAGAATGCTGGTGCCGTCTTCCGCCGGCGCCTGCTCTTCCGCGATTTCTTCCTCTCCGTCCTCTGCTTCTCCCTCGACACCGAGGATTTTACCCAACGTACTGTCTTCGGCGACATAGCCCGAGGCCATCATGCCGAAGAGCGACACTAGTAACGGTTCCACACTAAAACTCCGCACTCACTACTGACACACACAAGGACAGCTTGGCGCAAAATTCAGGGCAGTGAAGCGAAATACGTGCAACGACAGCTTTACGTTTAAGTTGAGTGGATACGAACGACAGCGCGCTTGAAACCGTCTGCAGTCAGCAGGTTAGCCAGGCAAACTATTGGATGCGTTGAGAAAATCCGAAGACGTAGAGTGACGACCGAGCAAGCGGATCGGCACAATTATAGGGAGATCACAAAAATGCAACGCTGCCCCTGCAGGAGTCGCGCAGACCAGAATCTGTTCAGATTTTCACCTTAAAGGCGAGTGAGAGACCCCTGAATGGGTCTCTCACTGCCGAGATACACTCAATGACCATCGGGTGTGTGTGTGTGTCAGGGTGACGGAGCAAAGCTGTATCCTGAGCCCAGTTTAGTCGAAAACGCTCCATTTTTGGTAGTTTTTATTGGTTTTTCGAGGCTCGGCGGATCGCAGCCAAAACAGGCGCGTGAACGCGCACATCCCAGAGGGTGATTCGAGCCCAATTCACGCCAAACTTGGAAGTATGCCGCCAAAACCGGGAATATTTCCCGTCAAACGCCGGAGATGACCTTAACGTCAGCACGAATGTTCCCGGCAAGGTTCAGCGCGATTTGGCGAGCCAAACCGGAACCGGACCTTAGACCTTGGTCGCAATACCCTACCGAATGGACATAGAGCGGCTATGTCAGCCGTCCAGAAGACATCTTCACAGCGCGGAAGATTCGCGATGTCCAGGCAGCCTGGATGGGCAAAACGACCGCTCGAGAACACAACCTTAGCGCGATCAACCGTGGCGAAAGTGCGGCATGTTAGAGGCCGATCCGGCAACTATCCCCGAATAAGCACTTGGACTGGTTCCAATGAGACATCAATCGCAGCGTGGCCGCCACATTCCCGCCATCCCCTGCCGCCGGCAGGAAAGCCGCCCCAACAGCCTGTCCTGCCGGCCTAGGCCCGGTCGACGACGTGGTCGGCGTCGATATGGCCAAGCGCCTGCAGCAGCGACGAGGTGTTCACCACCCCGAACTTCTTCAGCAGCTTCGCCCGGTAGACCTCGACCGTGCGGTGCGAGATGTCGAGCTTCAGCGCGATTTCCTTCGACGTCAGCCCGTCGGCCAGAAACGAAATGATTTCCCGTTCTCGCCGGGTCAGCTCGTTGTAGGGCCGGATCGACGACAGATCGGCGAAGGACCAGACGGCGCGCGCCAGCGGCTCATCGGGGGTGAAGGAATGGCCGCGCACCCGGCACCAGAACAGCGTGTTGTCGCTGCGCGCCATGATCCGTTCATCCCAGTAGACGTTCTTTTCCGCCAGCGTCCGGATGCCCCGATCGCGGATGTTCACGAACTCCTCCCGCGAGGGGTAGAGGATGGAAAAGGTCTGATCGCGCAACTGGTCGCGGGCGTAGCGGAACATCTCCGCGAAGGCGATGTTGCAGTCGCGGATCACCCGGTCCTCGGTCACCACCAGGCCCACGGGCGCATGCAGGAACGCGATCTCCTCGAACCGTCCGGAACGGTAGGCCTCGTCGATAAGTAGTTCCACGATATTGCTCCCGACCCCGGGCAATGGGATCTTCCTGACGCAAGGAGATACTGAAACAGACGGCCCCGCGCAATGCGCCCGTCTGCCTGACTTAAGGGAGGGAGGACCCATGAAATCAGTGTTCACACTGGTCGGCGCGCTTGCGTTCGGCCTCGGCGTCACGGGGGCTGCGCAGGCGCAGGACCCGGTGAAGATCGCCCTGATCCACGGCATGTCCGGCTCGGCGCTGGAGGCGTTTTCCAAGCAGTCGCAGACCGGGTTCGAGCTGGGCATCGAATATGCCACCGGCGGCACGAATGAGATCAACGGCCATCCGGTGGAGATCATCCACAAGGACACCCAGTTCAAGCCCGACATGGCGCGCGCCGCCCTGGAAGAGGCCTATGGCGACGACGAGGTGCTGCTGGCCGTCGGCGCCACGTCGTCGGGCGTGACCCTGTCGATGCTGCCCATTGCCGAGGAATACGAGAAGATCCTGATCGTCGAACCGGCGGTGGCCGACGGGCTGACCGGCGAGGACAGCAACCGCTACATCTTCAAGACATCACGCAACTCCTCGATGGACATGCAGGCCCAGGCCCTGGCACTGGCGCCCGATGAGGACCTCTACGTCGCCACCCTGGCCGAGGACTACGCCTTTGGCCGCGACGGCATCACCGCCTTCAAGTCCGCGCTGGACGGCACCGGCGCCACGGTCGTGACCGAGGAATACATCCCCCAGGGCACCACCGATTTCACCGCCTCCGCCGAACGCATGTTCAACGCCCTGAAGGATCACGAGGGCCGCAAGGTCATCATGATCTACGTCGCCGGTGGCGGTGACCCGATGGGCAAGATCCAGGCGATGCAGCCCGAACGCTATGGCATCGAGATCTCGACCGGCGGTCACATCCTGCCCGTCCTGCCCACCTACAAGCGGGTCCCGGGCATGGAAGGCGCCATCTACTACTACTACGAGGCGCCCCAGAACGAGGTGAACGACTGGCTGGTCGACACCCACATGGAACGGTTCGAGACGCCCCCGGACTTCTTCACCGCCGGTGGCATGTCCGCCGCCCTGGCCGTCGTGAAGGCGCTGGAGACGGCCGAGGAGTGGGACACCGAGACCCTGATCGAGACGATGGAAGGCATGTCCTGGGAAACGCCCAAGGGCACCATGACCTTCCGCCCCGAGGATCACCAGGCGCTGCAATCCATGTACCACTTCAAGATCCGCGTGGATGAGGACGTCGACTGGGCGATCCCGGAACTGGTGCGCGAGATCAAGCCGGAAGAGATGGAGATCCCGATCGGCCGCGAGAACTGACCGCGCCGATCCACTGCCCCGGGCCGGTCCATCCCCGGCCCGGGGATTTTCCCAAGACAGATCGCCGGCGCGACGCATCCCCGCGCCCCGGCAGACCCCAGGTTTCCCATGTCCAAACCATCCCTCATCACGCAGGATCTGACGATCCGGTTCGGCGGCCACGTGGCCGTGAACGCCGTCAGCTGCGACTTCCGCCCCGGCGAGCTGACGGTGATCGTCGGCCCCAACGGTGCCGGCAAGACCACCTATTTCAACCTGATTTCCGGCCAGCTGCGCGCCACGTCGGGCCGCGTCCTGAAGGACGGCACCGATCTGACGAAGATGGCGCCCTCGACCCGCGCCCATCACGGTGTCGGCCGGGCGTTCCAGCTGACCAACCTCTTCCCCGAGCTGTCGGTGCTGGAAAACATCCGCCTGGCGGTACAGGCGCGGTCGGGCGACGGCTGGCGCATGTTCCGCTCCGCCCGGTCGCTGACCGAACTGACCGCCCGCGCCGAACGCTACCTGGAGGCCACCAAGCTGCAGGGCGTCGCCCATCAGGCGGCCTCGGAACTCAGCCACGGCGACCAGCGCAAGCTGGAGGTCGCCCTGCTGATGGCGATGGAGCCCGACATCTACATGTTCGACGAACCCACCGCCGGCATGTCCCTCGACCACGCGCCCGACGTGCTGGAGCTGATCGCCGAGATCAAGCACGACACCTCGAAGACCGTGCTGCTGGTCGAACACAAGATGGACGTGGTGCGCGCGCTGGCCGACCGGATCATCGTCCTGCACAACGGCACCCTTCTGGCCGACGGCAACCCCGAGGAGGTGATGTCGAGCCAGCTGGTCAAGGATGTCTACCTCGGCAAGGGGGTCGAACCCGCATGAGCCTGCTGTCCCTGAAGAACATGAAGACCTCCATCGGGCAGTACCACGTGCTGCACGACGTGAGTTTCGACGTGCCCGAGGGCGGCGTCTTCTGCCTGCTGGGCCGCAACGGCGCGGGCAAGTCCACCACCCTGCGCTCGATCATGGGGCTCTGGTCCCCCTCCCCCGGCTCCGTCACCTTCCGGGGCGAGGATCTGACCGGGCTGCACACCGCCGACATCTCCCGCCGCGGCATCGCCTTCGTGCCGGAGGACATGGGCATTTTCGGCGGGCTGACGGTGGAGGAGAACATGATCCTCGCCACCGCCGACGGGACCTTCGACAAGGCCCGGCTGAAATGGATCTACGGCCTCTTCCCCGCCATCGAGAAATTCTGGGACAAGCCCGCCGGGGCCCTTTCGGGCGGGCAGAAACAGATGCTGTCGGTGGCCCGCGCCATCATCGAACCGCGCGAGCTGATCCTGATCGACGAACCCACCAAGGGGCTGGCGCCCTCCATCGTGGACAACATGGCCGAGGCCTTCCGCGAGATCTCGGACAAGACGACGATCCTGCTGGTGGAACAGAATTTTGAATTTGCCCGCTCGCTGGGCCGCGACATGGCTGTCATCGAGGACGGCCGCGTCGCCCATACCGGCAGCATGGCGGATTTCGTGGCCGACAAGGACCTGCAGGATCGCCTGCTGTCCCTGTCCGCGTGAGAAGGCCCGAGGAGAGACAATGGACAAGTTGAATGAAACCATCGACCGGCTGGGCGGGGTCTACCTGCTGCCGGTCGCCGTGGCCGCGGTCTGCTTCGTGCTGATCGGCGCGCCATCATCCTGGGCCACGCTGACCGTGGCGGGGCTGGCCATGGGGATGATGATCTTCCTGATGGCCTCGGGCCTCAGCCTCGTCTTCGGCCTGATGGACGTGCTGAACTTCGGCCACTCGGCCTTTGTGTCGTTGGGCGCTTTCATCGCCGCCAGCGTGCTGGCCTCGCTTGGCGGCTGGCTCGGCTCCCCCTCGCTGATGCTGAACATCGCGGCCCTGGTCGCGGCCTTCGGCGCGGCGATGATCTTTGGCCTGATCGCGGGCTGGTTCTTTGAAACCGTGATCATCAAGCCGGTCTATTCCGACCACCTGCGCCAGATCCTGATCACCATGGGCGCGCTGATCGTGGTCGAGGAGCTGATCCTGGCGATCTGGGGCGGCACGCCGTTCAGCGTCGGGCGCCCGGCCTTTCTCGAAGGGGCCTTCGTCATCGGCGACGTCACCATCGAGATCTACCGCTTCTTCGCCTTCATGCTGGGGCTGATCGTCTATGCGGGCCTCTACTGGGTGCTGAACCGCACCCGCCTGGGCCTGCTGATCCGCGCGGGCGTGGAAAACCGCGAGATGGTGGAGGCGCTCGGCTTCCGCATCGACCGGCTGTTCATCGGTGTATTCATGGCGGGCAGCGCGCTGGCCGCCCTCGGCGGGGCCATGTGGGCGGGGTACGAAACGCTGATCACCCCGCACCTGGGCGCCGACATGATGATCGTCGTCTTCATCGTGGTCATCATCGGCGGGCTGGGCAGCGTCCAGGGCACCCTGCTGGGCGCGATCATGGTCGGGCTGATGTCCAACTACGTGGGCTTCCTGGCGCCGAAACTGTCGCTGGCGTCCAACATGCTGCTGATGATGGTCATCCTGCTGTGGCGGCCCAACGGCCTGAAACCGGCGGTGAAGTGAGGCTGTGATGAAAAACCAAACCTCCCCCATCGTGAAACTGGCCGTTCTGGCCATCGCCGCGGCGCTGCTGTTCTGGCCGTTCCTGTTCCAGGACGTGCGCTCGATCCAGGTGGCGGCGCGCATCTGCGTCTTCATCGTGCTGGTGGCCAGCTATGACCTGCTGATCGGCTATACCGGCATCGTCAGCTTTGCCCACACCATGTTCTTCGGCTTCGGCAGCTACGGCGCGGCCATCGCGCTGGACCGCATGGGCGCGGGCTGGACGCCCGTCCTGCTGGGCGGTCTGGCGGGTGTCGCCGTGTCGCTGGTGGTGGCCGTGGCCGTCGGCCTGCTGTCGCTGCGCGTGAAGGCGATCTTCTTCGCCATGATCACCCTGGCGGCGGCCTCCGTCGCGCTGGTGCTGGCCTCGCAGCTGTCGGGCCTGACCGGGGGCGAAGACGGCATCACCTACCGCGCGCCCGACCTCTTCAAACCAGCGACGAAGCTGCTGGTGGACGAAGAAGGCAAGGTGGTGCGCTGGTTCGGCGTGCGCCTGAACGGCAAGCTGGCGGCCTATTACTTCGTCTTCGTCAGCTCGCTGGTGCTCTTCCTGGCGATGCTGCGCCTCGTCGCCTCCCCCATCGGGACGGTGCTGAAGGCCATCCGCGAGAACGAGGCCCGGGCCGAGGCCATCGGCTATCGCGTCGTGGCCTATCGCACCTTCGTCTTCTGCATCGCGGCCGTCATCGCCTCGCTTGCGGGTACGGTCTATGCGGTCTGGCTGAAATACACCGGGCCGGAAACCGCGCTGTCCTTCGACATCATGATCGACATCCTGCTGATGGTGGTGATCGGCGGAATGGGCACCATGTGGGGCGCGGTGATCGGCGCCACGCTGATGGTCCTGGCGCAATACTACCTGCGCGACCTGATGGGCAGCGCCTCCGAGGCGTTGTCGGGCCTGCCCGTGCTGCCCGACATCCTGTCGCCCGACCGCTGGCTGCTATGGCTGGGCATCGTCTTCATCCTGCTGGTCTACTTCTTCCCGAAAGGGATCGCCGGCACCCTTTCGGCCCGGGGGAAAGGCGCATGAGTTCCGATCCCCGCTTCAGCTTCGTCCCCGTCCTGGATCACGAGCTGCATGTCACCGAATGGGGCGACCCGGCCAACCCGGCGCTGGTGATGTGGCACGGGCTGGCCCGCACCGGCCGCGACTTCGACGAGCTGGCCCGCGCCCTGTCGGACCGCTACTTCGTCCTCTGCCCCGACACCATCGGGCGGGGCCTGTCCAGCTGGTCGTCCAACCCGGCGGCGGAATATTCGGTGGAATACTACGCCGGGATCGCGGGCGACCTGCTGGATCGCTACGGCATCACCCGGGCGGCCTGGATCGGCACCTCGATGGGCGGGCTGATCGGCATGCGCATGGCCTCCGGGCCGCTGGCCGAGCGGCTGTCGTGCCTGATCGTCAACGACATCGGACCGGAGATCCCCCAACCCGCCATCGACCGCATCCTGGCCTATGCCGGTTCCGCCCCCGAATGGCGCAGCATGTCCGAGGCCGAGGTCTGGTTCCGCCAGTCCTATCAGCCTTTCGGCCCGGCCTCGGATGCCTTCTGGCGGCGCATGGCCCGCACCTCCGTCCGGCGCAAGGGCAACGGCATGTTCACCCTGCACTACGATCCACGGATCACGATTCAGTTCTCCGCCTCGCCCGACGAACTGACGACCTGGGACCGCTGGGCGCGCATCGCGATCCCGGTGCACGCCATCCGCGGCGCCGACAGCGACCTGTTCCCGACCGGGGTCGCGGCCCGCATGGCCGCCGAAGGGCCGCGTGCCGCCACCACCGAGATCGCCCGCTGTGGCCATGCCCCCACCCTGTCGCGACCGCAGGACATCGCCATGATCCGGCAGATCCTGACCGATCTGGGCGCCTGAACTGCCCGGGATCGCGCGGCGCCGTTGACCGGCGCCGCGTTTCGGGGCATCCCCACCCCATGCTGATTTACAAGATCTTCCGCGATGCCGAATGGCAGGACCTGGTGACGGCGGGCGAAACCGCCGGTGCCCCCATCGACCTGGCCGATGGGTTCATCCACTTCTCCACCGCCGAGCAGGCCGCCGAGACGGCGGCGAAGCACTTCGCCGGGGTCGAGGGCCTGATCCTGGCCGCCTGCGACACCGACGAGCTGGGCGAGGCCCTGACCTGGGAGGTGTCGCGCGGCGGCGCCCTCTTCCCGCACCTCTACCGGCGACTGAAACTGTCGGAGGTGCAGACCCACTGGCCGCTGCCCCTGCAGGACGGCGCCCACGTATTCCCCGAGGACATGGCATGACATCCAGCGGCGTGACCGGCACCACCGGCAGCGACATTCCCGGCGCCTGGGAACGGGGCGTGGAAAAGCTGGGCCTGATGGCCCTGCACCGGCTGGACCCGGAACGCGCCCATGGGCTGTCGATCTTCGCCCTGCGCAGCGGGCTGGCGCCCCTGCCCGGGCTGGTCACCTCCGACCGGCTGCGCACCTCGGTCGCGGGGCTGAACCTGGCCAACCCGATGGGCCTCGCCGCCGGCTACGACAAGAACGCCGAGGCGCTGGCGCCGCTGTCGCGCGCGGGCTTCGGCTTCATCGAAGTGGGCGCAGCCACGCCCCGCCCTCAACCGGGCAACCCGAAACCGCGCCTCTTCCGCCTGACCGAGGACCGCGGCGTGATCAATCGCTTCGGCTTCAACAACGAAGGAATGGAGGCGATCGCCACCCGGCTGGAGGCCCGCCCCCGCGACGCGGTGATCGGCCTGAACCTGGGCGCCAACAAGGACAGCACCGACCGCGCGGGCGATTTCGCCGCCGTACTGGCGCGCTGCGGCAGCAGCTTGGATTTCGCCACGGTCAACGTCTCCTCCCCCAACACCGAGAAACTGCGCGACCTGCAGGGCAAGGCCGCGCTGACCGCCCTGCTGGAAGGGGTGCTGACGACCCGCGACAGCCTCGACCGGCGCATCCCGATATTCCTGAAGATCGCCCCGGATCTCGATGCCGAGGGCCTGTCGGACATCGCCGAGGTTGCCACCGCGCTCTCCCTCGATGGGGTCATCGCCACCAACACGACGCTGGCGCGCGAGGGCCTGCGCTCCGCCCATGGGGGCGAGGCCGGCGGCCTGTCCGGCGCGCCCCTGTTCGAGAAATCCACCCGCGTCCTGGCGCGGCTGTCGGAGCTGACCGAAGGCCGCGTGCCGCTGATCGGCGTGGGCGGTGTCTCCTCGGCCGAAGAGGCCTACCAGAAGATCCGCGCCGGCGCCTCGGCGGTGCAGCTCTACTCGGCGCTGGTCTACGAAGGTCTGTCGCTGGTGCCGCGCATCGCCGAAGGCCTGCATCAACTGCTCGCCCAGGACGGGTTCGCCAATGTGGCAGACGCCGTGGGCACGGGCCGAAAGGACTGGCTGTGATCACCATATGGCACAATCCCCGCTGTTCGAAATCCCGCCAGGCGCTGGCCCTGCTGGAAGAGGCCGGGGCGGATTTCACCACCCGCCGCTACCTGGACGAACCGCCCAGCGAAGCCGAGTTGCGCGCCCTGCAGTCCCAGCTGGGCCTGCCCGCGATCAAGATGATGCGGACCAAGGAGACCCTCTTCAAGGAGCTGGGTCTGACCCGGGAGACGCCGGAGGAGCAACTGATTGCCGCCATGGCCGCCCATCCGAAGCTGATCGAACGCCCCGTGGTCATCACCGCCGACCGCGCCGTCATCGCCCGTCCGCCGGAAAAGGCGCAGGACCTGCTCTGAGGCTTTCAATTGTCATCGCCCCGGCGCGATGGCCTGCTCTGGCAGCGGCGCCCGTCCATGGGGCAGACTGCGACTGCCGCAGGACGGCGCCCGCCCTCAGTCGAAGGTCGGCGCGCGGCCCTGCATGTTGGCCGCGATGACCTCTCTCTGGTCCTTGCCACCGATCAATGCCGTCTGTTCCCGGCTTTCCTCATAGAGAACCGTTTCCGCCGAAGCGCCGCTTTCGGCCAGCCCGATCAGGCGCTTCGCCGCGCGGGTGGCGGAAGGGCTGCGCCCGGCGATGGTGGCCGCCAGCGCCTCGGCCCGCGCCAGGGGATCCTCGGCCAGCTCGGTCACCAGCCCCCAGTCCAGCGCCTGCGCCGCCCCCACCGGCTCGGCGGTATAGGTCATCAGGCGCAGCACGTCCGACCGGATCAGCTGCGGCAGGATCACCATGCCGCCCATGTCGGGCACCAGGCCCCATTTCGCCTCCATGATCGCCAGCTGCGTCTCCGGATGCGCAATCCGTACATCGGCGGCGATGGCCAGCTGGAACCCGGCGCCGAAGGCCACCCCGTGCAGCGCGGCGATCACCGGCACCGGCAGGGCGCGCCAGACCAGGCACAGCTGCTGGTAGAGGTTGCAGTCCCCATGGGTGCGCGGCATCACCCGCGCCTCGGGGTCGGTGCCGGCAAACTCGGCGAAGCTGGCCACGTCGAGCCCGGCGCAGAAGGCGCGCCCCTCGCCGCGCATCACCACGGCCCGCACCTCGGCGCGCCCCATCAGGGCCTCGCCCGCCGCCACCAGGGCCTCCGCCATGGGGGTGTCGACCGCGTTCATCTTGTCCGACCGCACCAGGGTCACATGGGCCACGTGATCGCGGATCTCCACCGTGACGCGCGGGCTGCCCTCGGCGCCGAATGTCATCTGGTTTGCGCTCATGGATGCTCCCTCCTCTGTTGCCGGGATCATCCGGTGCCGCCCTTCGCCTGTCGAGGGGCGGCGCAGCGGCAGCGACGCCTGCCTACGCAACGTCACGGGTGCCATGCGCCTACACCGCCGCTGATCGGAGGATCACGAGACGGTCAAGTCGACAGCGGCAACGGCTTCAGCTCTCTCCCCTCGCAGCCGCCTCACCACGTCGGAAAAACAGCATGGAAAGTCGCAATTGCGACATGCCCCGAACCGCTCCCCACGGGCCTGAAAGGGCGCGCGCCGGTGCCGCATTCCGCAGCGTTCGATTCTTCTTGCGCCGCGCTGCAACCGCGGATTATGAGCCGCGCCATGACCACGAATGCCCGCTTCACGGCGCTTGCCGCCTCGCTGCCCTCGACCGTGCCCTTCACCGGCCCGGAGGAGATGGAACGCCGCCGTGGCGCGCCCTTCGCGGCACGCCTGGGCGCCAATGAAAACGGTTTCGGCCCCTCGCCCCGCGCCATCGCCGCGATGCAGGCGGCGGCGACGGAGATGTGGCAATACGGCGATCCCGCCAGCCATGACCTGCGCCAGGCGCTGGCGGCTCACTGGGACTGCGGGCCGGAGAATATCGTCGTCGGCACCGGCATCGACGGCCTGCTGGGGGAACTGGTGCGGCTGACCGTGGGGGCGGGCGAGGCGATCGTCACGTCACTGGGGGCCTACCCGACCTTCAACTACCACGTCGCAGGCTTCGGCGGCCGGATCGAGACGGTGCCCTACCGCGACGACGCGGAGGACCTGCCGGCCCTGCTGGCACGCGCCGACCAAGTGGACGCCAAGCTGGTCTATTTCGCCAACCCCGACAATCCCATGGGCAGTTGGCAGCGCGGCGCGGACGTGGCCGCCGCGCTGGACGCCCTGCCCAAGGGCTGCCTGCTGATCCTCGACGAGGCTTATGGCGAGTTCGCCCCCGAGGAGGCCAGCGTACCTCTGGCCGTCGACGATCCGCGCGTGATCCGCATGCGCACCTTCTCCAAAGGCTACGGGCTGGCCGGTGCCCGCGTGGGCTATGCCCTGGCCGCGCCCGAGCTGATCTCGGCCTTCGACAAGGTTCGCAACCATTTCGGAATGAACCGCGGCGCCCAGGCCGCGGCGCTGGCCGCGCTGCAGGACCAGGACTGGCTGGCGCATGTGCGCGCCGAAGTGGCCCGCGCCCGGGACGAGATCGGCCGCATCGGCGCCGCCCACGGGCTGACCGCCCTGCCCTCGGCCACCAATTTCGTCGCGCTGGACTGCGGCGGCGACGGGGCACGCGCGCGCGCCCTGGTCGCGGCCCTGGCCGAGGAAGGCGTCTTCGTGCGCATGCCCTTCGTCGCGCCCCAGGACCGCTGCATCCGCATCTCCTGCGGCCCCTCGGCCGAGTTGGACGCGCTGGAAGCGGCCCTGCCCCGGGCGCTGGCCCGCCTCGACGCCGCCGCCTGAGCGCCGCGCGGCCGCGCCCTTCGCGACGCCGCCACGGTTAACCGTCAGTCGACAAATGGCCCCGCCGGTCTGGACATTCCGGACGGGCGGCCTAAGACCCTTGGCAGGGAGGTTGGTCTGAACGGAGCTCTCCCATGTCCCGCCCTGTCCATGGTTCCGCCCACCCCGCGCCGGCCCGCCGGGCCGCGCCGGACTACACCGCCGCCGTCCTGGTGATGGCGGGCGTCAACCTGCTGTGGATCTTCTTCGCCCTCTGGGCCGCCTGGGGCTTCGGCGCCGTGGTGGCCGCCGGCTATGCCCTGCATGTGGCGATCGAGGCACTGCGGCGGCACCGCGCCCGCCGCGCCTGAAAAGGGCGCTAACCTCGCGGCAGCGCCCCTCTCATGTCGCTACGGCGTCCTGACCTCAGAAGGCCACGGCACCGGGTTGGGCCACCACCTCGGCCGCCTTTTCCAGCGCGCCGTGCCCATGCGGGATCTGCAGAGCCTGAAGCCCCGCCTCGATCACGCCGACGGCGCCCAGCACCATGTGGGCGTTCAGGTGCCCCATGTGGCCGATGCGGAAGAAGCCGGTGCCGTCGGGATCGTCCTCGGTCGACATGCCCAGGCCGATCCCCAGGGTCAGCCCGGCGTTCTCCGCCGTCCAGATCCGCAACTTCTGGCCATTGCCGATGCCCAGCCCCAGGGCCGTCACCGCATGGCTGCGCAGGGCCGGATCGCTGACGTTCATCACCATCGCGCCACCCTCGGCCCAGCGTTCGCAGGCCGCCCAGATGGCCCGCGCCAACGTGGCGTGGCGTGCCCAGACCCGCTCCATCCCTTCCTCGTGCAGCATGTCCAGCGCGGCCCGCAGACCGAAGAGGTGGTGCGTCGGAGAGGTGCCTCCGAAATACTGGTAAACCGCCTCCGGCTCGGTGCGCGGCACCCAGTCCCAGTAGCGCGACACACGCGGGTTGGCGGCGCGCAGCGCCTTCGCGCGGTCATTGAAGAAGACGAAGGACAGGCCCGGCGGCACCATCAGCCCTTTCTGGCTGCCGGTGATCGACACATCGACCCCCCAGGCATCCATGTGAAACTCGTCACAGGCCATGGAAGCGATGCAGTCGGCCATCAGCAACGCCGGGTGATCGGCTGCATCCAGCGCGGCCCGCAGGGCGCGCGGATCGTTGCGGATCGAGGTGGCGGTGTCCACGTGGCTGAACATCACCGCCTTGATCTGGCGTTCGGTATCGGCGCGCAGCACTTCCTCGATGCGGTCGGCGTCGATGGTGGACTTGGTGCCGAAATCGACGATCTGCGGCACGATCCCCAGGCCCACGGCCATGTCGGCCCAGCCATGGGCAAACCGCCCCGTCGCCGGGATCAGCACTCGGTCGCCGGGCTGGAACAGGTTCGACAGTGCCGCTTCCCAGGCGCCATGGCCGTTGCAGATGTAGATCGCCGCCTCGCCTGTGGTTTTCGCCACCCGCTTCAGGTCGGGCACGATGCCCTCGACCAGGGTGACGATGTCACCCTCGTAGATGTTCGGCGCGGGCTGGTGCATGGCCTGGAGCACGGCATCGGGCATGACCGAGGGGCCGGGAATGGCGAGATAGGGGCGGCCATGGGCAAGGCTCATCTCTTGTCCTTTCGAGCTTTGGAATACACGTCCGGCGCGGGGCTGAAGCGGCCCGGCGCCGGCGGCCCGCCCAGCTTTAGCGCCGCCCCGGGCGAGGTCAATCCATCGCTCTGCCGCACCCTATCGCGCCCTGTTGCCGCGGCTGTGCAAATGGGCACCGCGAGGGCCCTTGCCGGGTTTCAGCCCCGCGCCGCCTCCGCCTCCAGCGCCGGGTAGCGCAGGCCCAAGGTGATCCCCCGCGCGACGAAGCTGACGAGGAAGGCGGCCCAGAGACCGTGGTTGCCCATCACCGGCACCAGCGCCAGCACGGCGGCGATATAGACCAGAAGGCTCAGCGCCATCATGTTGCGCATATCGCGGGCGCGGGTGGCCCCGATAAAGACCCCGTCGAGCATCCAGGACGCGAAGCCCAGCACGGGCACGGCCACCATCCAGGGCAGGAAACGCCGCGCCGCCTCGCGGACCTCCGGCGCCGTGGTCATCAGGTCGATCACCGCGCCGCCCAGCAGGGCGAAGGCCAGGGCCATCAGCACCGCGATCGCCGCGCCCCAGCTGCCCGACAGGAGGACCGACCGGCGCAGGCCCGTGCGGTCGCGCCGTCCCATGGCCTGGCCCACAAGCGCCTCGGCGGCGAAGGCGAAACCGTCCAGCGCATAGGCGGTGATTTCCAGGAACTGCAACAGCACCTGGTTCGCCGCCAGCTGCACGTCGCCGAAATCCGCACCCAGGAACATGAAGGAGATAAAGATCCCCTGCAGCATCAGCGACCGCAGCAGGATGTCGCGATTGACCAGGGCCATGTGGCGCAGGCGCGTCGGGTCGAAGACCCGCGCCCAGTCGCGCCAGGCAGGCACCCGGAAGGCCGCGCGGCACAGCCAGAACCCCAGGGCCAGCCCCGACCATTCCGCGATGAAGGTGGCCGCCGCCACCCCTTCGACGCCCCAGTCCAGCCCCAGCACGAAGATCAGATCGAGCGTGATGTTGATCAGGTTCATCCCCACCTGCAGGACCAGGACGCCCGTAGTGCGCTCCTGCGCGATCAGCCAGCCGGTGACACCGTAGATCCCGATGGCCGCAGGCGCTGACAGCACGCGGATCGCCATGTAGGCGCGGGCCATCTCCTCGACCTCGGCACTGGCGGGCGAGGCCTGGAAGGCCAGCCAGAACAACGGCAGCTGCAGCGCGATGATCGCCAACCCGGCGCCCAGCCCGATGATCAGGGCGCGGGTCAGCAGGGCCGCGACCTCCGCCCGGTCCCCGGCTCCGGCGGCATTGGCCGTCAGCCCGGTGGTGCCCATCCGCAGGAAGCCGAAGATCCAGTAAAGCGCGGCCAGCACGATGGCCCCGATGCCCACGGCCCCGATGGGCGCGGCCTCCCCCATCTGGCCGATGACGCCGGTGTCCACCGCGCCCAGGATCGGCACGGTGGCATTGGACAGCACCACCGGCACGGCGATCTTCAGCACCCGGGCATGGGTCAGCCGACGCGGGCTCTCGCCCTCCGGCAGCACATCCACGCCGGGCAGCGGCGTCACGCGGCGCCCTCACCCTGGGTCGTATCCCGCGGCGGCAGGGGCATGCGGAAATGCGCCGTGGCTTGGGCGATGGGACGGGTGCGGTTGTCCTGCCAGGCCTCGACCCGGACGGAGGCATAGCGGCGGCCCGAGCGGGTCACCTCGGCGCGGGCATAGGCATCGCGCGGCAGGCCGGAGCGCAGGTAATCGACGGTGATGCCGATGGTCTTCGGCAGGCGCGGCAACTGCCCGCCGGCCACCGCCTCGGGGTCCAGCGCGCCGCTTTCGAACTGCGGCCAGTAATGCGCCCAGGCCAGGCCGATCACCGCCGTCACCTCCAGGAAGGCGGCGGTGGCGCCACCGTGCAGGGCCGGCAGCTCGGGGTTGCCGATCAGCTTCTCGTCGAAGGGCATGACGGCCGTCAGCTCATCCCCGCGCCGGTCGAAATGCAGACCGAGGAAGCCGATGTAGGGCACGGCGGAGACCAACGCCTGAAGTGCGGCATCGCGCCGCTGTTTGATGACCTGGACGGGTTCGGGGGGACGATGCGGGCTCATGCCATGTCCTCCCGCTTGGTGAAGGTGAAGGCCCCGGCGGCGGTGGCCACCGGATTCTCGTCGTCGTCGTCCAGCGCGCGCGCGCGCACGAAGGCCACAGAGCGTGTGACATGGGTGCATTCCGCCTCGGCCCGCAGGGCCTGGCCCGGCACCGCGGGGCGCATGTAGTCGATGCGCAAATCCAGGGTCGCCGTCAGCCCGGCCATTTCGGGATGGCTCATGACGGCAGCGCCGCAGGTCGTGTCCAGCAAGGCCGAAACGGCCCCGCCCGACATCACCCCCGTCTCCGGATCGCCGATCAGCCGCTCGTCATAAGGCATGGAAAAGCTGGCCCGTCCGGGCCCGATCTGCACCACCGACATGCCGAGCGCCCGGGCATGGGGCAGGCTGGAAATGAATTGCCGCGCGATCTCAAGCGCCTGGGTTTCGTCCATGGGGTCCTCTCGTGCCTCTGGCCCCGGGGGAAGGATGGCGCCGGCAAACGGCGCCCGGGGGCCACGGCGGGCATCAAACCTCCGATCCGCGCCGGGGGCAAGCACCGCGCTGTTGCCCTTCGCCGCGGCGACGCATAGTTTCGGAGTCAGACAATTCCACACCGCATGGCCCCGATGACCCATCAGTTCGCCTCCGACAGCTCCGCCGCCGATGCCGACGCCCGTCTCAGCTTCAAGGAGATGTGCGAGAAATTCGAGGTGACCCCGCGTACCCTGCGCTACTACGAGTATATCGAGTTGTTGCAGCCCGACCGCGAGGGCCGGTCGCGGTTCTACACCGCGCGGGAAATCGCGCGGATGACCCTGATCATGCGCGGTCGCCGCTTCGGGTTCAGCCTGGAGGAAATCCGGCAGTGGCTGGAGATGCGCGAACAGCAGGGATCCGAGGCGCAGATGCGTGTCTGGATCGAGATGGCCGACCGCCAGATGGCCGAACTGGCCGAACAGCGCCGCCAGATCGACGAGGCAATGGACGAGCTGCGCCAGCTGCGGGACGCCACCAAGTCCGAACTGGACCCCGGCTGACCCCGCCGGCCCAGCCGCCCCTGCCCCCCTTTCTTCGAATCGAACTGCACCCGTGAGGCTGCTGGATGCGCCAACGTCACAGGTGCCTGGGCGCCCATGGGCTGATAGCCCGGGGAAGGAAATTGCGCGGCGACAGCGCCGATGCGGCTTATCTTACGTCATTTGCCAAGTGACGTGACGTATCACTTACGTCAACTTAGATCAGCGTTGTATCGAGAGGAAAGCCCCGGCATTTCCTACCAAATGATAAAAAATTCTGAGTGGGTGGAGATGACGGACACCGATGATCTGATGACGATCCGCGCCATGTGCGATGCCTTCGAGGTAACCCCGCGCACGCTGCGGTTCTATGAAGCGAAGGAGCTGCTCTTTCCGATCCGCGAGGGCCAGAAACGGCTCTTCACGCGGCGTGACCGGGCCCGGCTGAAACTGATCCTGCGCGGCAAGCGCTTCGGCTTCAGCCTGGAGGAGATCCGGCAGTTGCTCGACCTGTACGACATGGGCGACCAGCAACAGACCCAGCTGACCAAGACCCTGGAAGTGGCGCGCGAGCGGCTGCATTCCATGGAAGCGCAGCGGGATGAGCTGAACCTGGCGATCGGCGAGCTGAAAGAGCAGATGGATTGGGTGGCAAACGTGATTGCCTCGATGAAGGCAAGCGACGCCGCAGAGTAAACGCCCGGACTGCGCCTGCATCCGGGTGGGAATGCGAAGGGAGAGAGAACATGCCCAGCTATACCGGCCCCGTCGAGGACCTGCAGTTCGTTCTGCACGAGGTCCTGAAGATCTCGGAACAGGATGTTCCGGGCTATGACGAGCTTGATGCCGAGTTCACCGGCGCCATCCTCGGGGAGGCCGCCAAGATCTCCTCCGAGGTGATCGCGCCGCTGAACACGGTGGGCGACCAGGAAGGCGTGACCATGGAGAACGGCGTGGTCCGCACGCCGACCGGGTTCAAGGAGGCCTTCGACCAGCTGCGCGAGGGCGGCTGGACCGGGCTCGACTGCGACCCCGAGTACGGCGGCCAGGGCATGCCCTACCTGATGCAGGTAGCCACCGGCGAGATGTTCTCCGCCGCCAACCAGGCCTTCATGATGTACCCGGGCCTGACCCACGGCGCCTATTCCGCCATCCATGCCCATGGCACGGATGAGCAGAAGGCGAAGTGGCTGCCGAAGATGGTCAGCTGCGAATGGACCGGCACCATGAACCTGACCGAGCCCCATTGCGGCACGGATCTGGGCCTGATGCGCACCAAGGCCGAACCGCAGGACAACGGCACCTACAAGATAACCGGGCAGAAGATCTTCATCTCCGCCGGCGATCACGACATGGCGGACAACATCGTCCACCTGGTGCTGGCCAAGATCCCCGGCGGCCCCGACGGCATCAAGGGTGTCTCGCTCTTCATCGTGCCGAAGTTCCTCGTCGATGACGAGGGCACCATCGGCGCCCGCAACGGCGTCTCCGTCGGCAAGGTCGAGGAGAAGATGGGCATCCACGGCAACGCCACCTGCGTGATGAACTACGACGGGGCCGAAGGCTACCTGCTGGGCGAAGCGCACAAGGGCATGCGCGCCATGTTCACCATGATGAACGAGGCCCGTCTGGGCGTCGGCATGCAGGGTCTCAGCCAGGCCGTGGCCGCCTACCAGAACGCCGTGATCTACGCCAAGGACCGCCTGCAGGGCCGCGATGTGACCGGGGTGAAGAACCCCGACGGCCCCGCCGATCCGATCATCGTGCACCCCGATGTGCGCCGCATGCTGATGGACCAGAAGAGCTTCATCGAGGGCGCCCGCGCCTTCGGCCTCTGGGGCGGCACCATGCTGGACCGCGCGCATCGCAACCAGGACGACGAGGCCGAGGGGCTGATCTCGCTGCTGACGCCGGTGCTGAAGGGCTTCCTGACCGACCAGGGCTTCGACATGACCGTGCAGGCCCAGCAGGTCTACGGCGGCCATGGCTACATCGAGGAATGGGGCATGTCGCAGTTCACCCGCGACGCGCGCATCACCCAGATCTACGAAGGCGCCAACGGCGTGCAGGCGCTGGATCTGGTGGGCCGGAAGCTGTCGTCGGGCGGCGGCAAGCCCGCCATGGCGCTGTTCCAGATGATCAAGGACTTCTGCAAGGAGGCCGCAGCCCAGGACGAGGAGATCGCCAAGGAGTTCGTCGAGCCCCTGAAGACCGCCTCGAAGCAGTTGCAGGAAGCGGCCATGTACTTCATGCAGTCGATGAAGACGCCGAACAACGCGCTGGCCGGGTCCTATGACTTCATGCACATGTTCGGCCATGTCTGCCTGGGCTACGTCTGGACCCAGATGGCGCTGGCCGCCAAGGCGAAGCTGGCCGCCGGTGAAGGCAATGCCGAGTTCTACGAGACCAAGCTGGTCACCGGCCGCTACTACATGGCGCGCCGCCTGCCGGCCTGCTCCATGCACCTCAGCCGGATCCTGTCTGGCGCCGACACGGTGATGTCGCTGGACGCCGAGGCCTTCTGATCCGGCTCCGCGCCCTCCGTCAGGGGGCGCGGGCCACACCACCACGACCAAGCCCGCTCACGGGCGAGGGCGCGCGACCGGGGATGGCCGCGCGCCCTCATTTTATTGATCGCGCGACACAAAGCCCTGCCCCGGATCCGGTCGTGACGATCAAGGGAAGACAGGCCGCGCCCGCTGCGCTAGGTCTGCCCCATGCCCAAGCGTTTCCGCCTGACCCGCCGCTTTCCCGCCGCCATGACCGAGGACGGCTACCGCCGCCTGCGCCGTTTCGCCCGCGAGGCCGGGCTGGACGAGGGCGAGGCGCTGTCGTTCCTGTTCGAGAATTTCGACAGCGTGACCGACGAGGAGAACCTCACCCACCGGCTGCGGGTCTTCAACTCCGAGCTGGAGGCGCGCAAGCGCTAGGGCGCCGCACTGCCCTACGGTCGCGCCTGTGGCGCTGGATCGACGCCTCCGGCGGGAGTATTTTCGACGACGTGAAGACAGGGGCGGCAGGCGCAAGCGGCTCACCGCGGCGCGAACTCGGCCCGGCCCCCCCCCTGTCCAAAGTCCGCCACACCACACCCGGGCGCCGCGCGTGATCCACCCCGGCCCGCTCCACCGGATTGGTGACCGGATCTGTCGGACCGGGGCTTCACCTCGTGCGCCCATCGGCTCTCCAGCCTGTTGCGCGGGATCCAGTCTTGGGCGAACGTCGTTAAGAGAGAGTGAAGACGGAGGAGATCCCCCTGTCTTCATCTCGTCTGAAATACTCCACGGGGGTGCGGGGGTGTGAACCCCCCCGCGGCGAAACGACTGCAAGGAGGAGACGCAGATGACCATGAAGCTGCATTGTTTCGGAGAAAGCGGCAACGCCTACAAGGCGGCCCTGCCGCTGGAGCTGTCGGGCCTGGACTGGGAGCCGGTGAAGGTCGATTTCTTCGGCGGAGAGACCCGCAGCCCGACCTATGCGGATCTGAACATCATGGCCGAGGCGCCGGTGCTGCAGGACGGCGATCTGACCCTGACCCAATCGGGGGTGATCCAGATGTACATCACTGAGAAGACCGGCAAGTTCGGCGGCAGCACACCCGAGGAGGCGCGCGAGGTGATGCGCTGGTGTTTCTGGGACAATCACAAGCTGTCCAGCCAGGCCGGCATGCTGCGCTTCCAGATGAACTTCCTGCCCGAGGACAG
Source organism: Pseudooceanicola marinus (assembly GCF_020177265.1). GTDB lineage: Bacteria > Pseudomonadota > Alphaproteobacteria > Rhodobacterales > Rhodobacteraceae > Pseudooceanicola > Pseudooceanicola marinus_A. The sequence continues at coordinate 95,736 of NZ_JAIVMC010000003.1, read as the reverse complement.
GCGCAACCCGGATGTCATCGCCTTCATGGGCGCGCGGCTGAAGGCCGTCTTCCGGACGCTGAACCAGGCGCTGGAGGGGCGCGACTGGCTCGTGGGCGACGAGCCGACCAATGCCGATTTCTCCTGCTGCGGCTATCTGTTCTATCCCGAGCCCTTCACCTTCGTCCGCGAGGACTGGCCGGAGATCGACCGTTGGCTGGGCAATATCGAGGCGCTGCCGGGCTGGAAGCATCCCTATGACCTGATGCCCGGCCACCCGTCCGACCGCGCGGGCTGAGCCGCGCTTTGCCGGGCGGGGCTCCCCTGCCCGGCACCGCCCCCCGGCACCGCCCCGCAGTTGACGTGGACGTGGCGGCACGTCAGCCAAACTCACGCAACGTCGCGATGGAAATACGCGGCCTCTGCCCCGAGACTGCACGCGAACGGGAGGCGGAGGAGCCTGCCCGCATTTCAAGGAAGGAGCTGAGGATCCCATGACCGAAGCCTATATCTACGATGCCGTGCGCAGCCCGCGCGGCAAGGGCCGCAACGACGGCAGCCTGCACGAGGTGACCTCGGTCGCGCTCGGCAAGCAGATGCTGAACGCGATCAAGGATCGTTCGGGCCTGGACGGCCACGCGGTCGAGGACGTGATCTGGGGCAATGCCACCCAGGCGTTCGAGCAGGGCGGCTGCCTGGCGCGGACCACCGTGCTGGCCTCGGAGCTGGACGAACGCATCCCGGGCCTGTCGATCAACCGCTTCTGCGCGTCGGGCATGGAAGCCGTGAACCTGGCCGCCAACCAGGTGAAGGGCGGCGCGGGCGAGGCCTATATCGCCGGCGGCGTCGAATGCATGTCCCGCGTGGCCATGGGCAGCGACGGCGCCGCCGTGGCCATCGACCCGACCGTTGCGATGGAAAGCTACTTCGTTCCCCAGGGCATCAGCGCCGACATCATCGCCACCGAATACGGGTTCTCGCGCGATGACGTCGACAGCTTCGCCATGGAAAGCCAGCGCCGCGCCGGTGTCGCCTGGGAGGAGAAGCGTTTCGACAAGTCGATCATCACCATCCGCGACGTGAACGGCCTGCCCATCCTGGACCATGACGAATACATGCGCCCGGGCACCGACATGCAGACGCTCGGCGGTCTGAAGCCCGCCTTCAAGGACATGGGCGAGACCATGCCCGGCTTCGACAAGGTGGCGATGCTGAAGTACCCGCACCTGGAAGCGATCAACCACGTGCACCACGCGGGCAACTCCTCGGGCATCGTGGACGGTTCGGCCGCCATCCTCGTGGGCTCCAAGGAATTCGGCGAGAAATACGGGCTGAAGCCCCGAGCCCGCATCCGCGCCACAGCCAAGATCGGCACCGATCCGACCATCATGCTGACCGGCCCCGTGCCGGCCACCGAACGCGTGCTGAAGGCCGCGGGGATGGAGATCGGCGACATCGACCTCTTCGAGGTGAACGAGGCCTTTTCCTCGGTCGTGCTGCGCTTCATGCAGGCCTTCGACGTGGATCATTCCAAGCTGAACACCTGCGGCGGTGCCATCGCCATGGGTCACCCGCTGGGCGCATCGGGCGCCATCATCATCGGCACCCTGCTGGACGAGCTGGAACGCACCGGCAAGTCCACCGGCCTGGCCACGCTTTGCGTCGCCTCGGGCATGGGCGCCGCGACCGTCATCGAACTGGTGTAAGGGAGGATCAGGACAATGGCTGAATTCACCATGGAAAAAGGCGCCGATGGCGTCGCCGTGATCACCTGGGACGTGCCGGGCAAGTCGATGAACGTGCTGAGCATGGCAGGCGCCGCCGAGCTGGACGCCGCCGTGACCGATGCGCTGGCCGATGAGGCCGTGAAGGGCATCGTCATCACCTCCGGCAAGGACACTTTCGCCGCCGGTATGGACCTGAACGTGCTGGCAGGCTTCAAGGAGCAGGGCGCCGAGGGCGTCTTCGAGGGCGTGATGTCCCTGCACCACCTGCTGCGCAAGATCGAGCGGGCGGGCATGGACCCCAAGACCCTGAAGGGCGGCAAGCCGATTGCCACCGTTCTGCCGGGCACCGCCCTTGGCATCGGTCTTGAACTGCCCCTGTCGACGCACCGCGTCTTCGCCGCCGACAACCCCAAGGCCAAGATCGGCCTGCCGGAGATTCAGGTGGGCATTTTCCCCGGATCGGGCGGCACCACGCGGCTGGTCCGCAAGCTGGGCGTCATGGGCGCCTCGCCCTTCCTGCTGCAGGCCAAGCTGAGCGACCCCAAGGGCGCCGTGAAGGCCGGCATCATCGACGAGGTGTCCGAGGATCCGATGGCCGCCGCCAAGGCCTGGGTGCTGGCGGCCAAGGACGCCGACATCGTTAAACCCTGGGACGCCAAGGGCTACAAGGTGCCGGGCGGCGCGCCCTATCACCCGGCGGGCTTCCAGACCATGGTCGGCGCCAACGCGATGATCATGGCCAACACCTGGGGCGCCTATCCCGCGCCGAAGGCGATGCTGTCGGCCGTCTATGAGGGTCTGATGGTGCCCTTCGACACCGCGCTGAAGATCGAGGCGCGCTGGTTCACCAATGTCATCATGAACCCCTCCTCGGGGAACATGATCCGCTCGCTCTTCCTCAACAAGGAAGCGCTGGAGAAGGGCGCGAACCGCCCCGAAGCGCCGGATCAGACGGTGAAGAAGCTGGGCGTGCTGGGCGCCGGCATGATGGGTGCGGGCATCGCGCTGGTCTCCGCCCAGGCGGGGATGGACGTCGTGCTGATCGACCAGACCCAGGAGGCCGCGGACAAGGGCAAGGCCTATACCGAGGCCTACCTGGACAAGGGCATCAAGCGCGGCAAGTCCACGCCCGAGAAGAAGGAAAAGGTGCTGGGCCAGATCACGGCAACGACCGATTACGCGCAGCTTGAGGGCTGTGACCTGATCATCGAGGCCGTATTCGAGGATCCGAAGGTCAAGGCCGAGATCACCAAGGCCGTCGAGGCGGTGATCCCCGAGGATTGCATCTTCGCCTCGAACACCTCGACCCTGCCGATCACCGGCCTGGCCAAGGCCAGCGCGCGGCCCGAGCAGTTCATCGGCATTCACTTCTTCTCGCCGGTGGAAAAGATGCTGCTGGTGGAGATCATCAAGGGCCGCGAGACGGGCGACCGGGCGGTGGCCAAGGCGCTGGATTACGTGCGCCAGATCCGCAAGACGCCGATCGTCGTCAATGACGAGCGGTTCTTCTACGCCAACCGCTGCATCATCCCCTACCTGAACGAAGGCGCGCGGATGGTCAGCGAGGGCGTCAGCCCGGTGCTGGTCGATCACGCGGCGCGTCTGCTGGGGATGCCCGTGGGCCCGCTGCAGCTGATCGACGAGACCTCGATCGATCTGGGCGTCAAGATCGCCAAGGCCACCAAGGAAGCCATGGGCGATGCCTACCCGGCAGATGCCAAGGGCGTCGACGACCTGATGTTCTGGATGTTCGATCTCGGCAGAAAGGGCCGCAAGTCGAACGCCGGCTTCTACGACTACGACGAGAAGGGCAAGCGCACGGGCATCTGGCCAGGTCTGGAGGAGCAATACCCCCATGCCGAAGACCAGCCCGACCTGATCGAGGTGCAGCATCGCCTGATGTTCGCCCAGGTTCTGGAAGCCGTCCGCGCGCTGGAAGAGAACGTGCTGATGGACATCCGCGAAGGTGACGTCGGCGCGATACTCGGCTGGGGCTTCGCCCCCTGGTCCGGCGGCCCCTTCGGCTGGCTCGACATGCTGGGCGCGGCCTATGCCGCCGAGCGGTGCGACCACCTGGAAGCCACCTATGGCCCGCGCTTCGCCTGCCCCGCCCTGCTGCGCGAGATGGCAGAGAAGAACCAGAGCTTCTACGGCCGCTTCGGCCCCGAGGCCAAGGCCGCTTGATCCGCGCCACAGCGCAAGTCACAGGGCCGTCCGGGAGAAATCCCGGGCGGCCTTTCTCTTGCGATCGTTAGAAAGGCGACTCTCTCTGCCCCCGTCTCCGTGGCGGAGACCCCTGCCGGGATATTTCCGGCACGGAGAAGACCAGGGCGCGACGCCTCTGCCACGCGCGGCATCGGCACCCCGTCGCGCGTGGTCCACACAGCTTTGCGAGCCCACTTTCCCAGCCGCGGCGAGACGTCTAGATTGCGGCCATGATGCATCTTATCCCCCGGCGGCGCGGCGCCCGCCCTGCCCTTCTGCTTGGCGCGCTGGCGCTGCTGGCGCCTGCCACCGCGGCGCGGGCGCATCCGCATATCTTCATCTCCACCACCTTGGTGCTGGAGATCGACGAGGAAGGCCAGTTGACGGGAATTGACGTCACCTGGGCCTATGACGAGATGTATTCCATGCTTCTGCTGGACGAGCTGTCGCTGGATCCCGACTTCGATGGCATCCTGACCGACGCCGAACTGGAGGAACTGGACGGCTACGACCTGAACTGGATGGAGGGCTTCGCCGGCGATCTCTACGTGACCGCGCCGGGCGGGCAGGATCTGGCCCTGGGGCCGCCCGAGGGGCTGGGCGTCACCTTCGAAGAGGGCGTCTATGCCAGCCGTCACCGCCGCCGCCCCGAGGCCCCGCCCGAGGCGGACGGGCTGGTGGTGAAGGCCTATGACCCGACCTTCTACACCGCCTACGACCTGCAGGGCGGCGTGTCGCTGACCGGCCCGGGGGCCTCAGCCTGCGCGTTGAACGTGACCCCGCCCGAGGTCGATGACGCCTACGAGCAGCTGGCCGCCGAGCTGGCCGAACTGCCGCCCGATGCCACAGGCTACCCGGAGGTGGGCGAGACCTTTGCCGATACGATCCGCATCCGCTGCGGAGGTGCGGAATGACCGATCACACCGCCTCTCCCGGCCTCTCCGCGCGCCGCCCGCTGGCGCTGCGCCTCTGGCGCCTGGCCCGGATCGCCGTGCCGGCACTGCTGCTGGCCGGGTTGGTCGCGCTGGCGGCCTACCTCTGGGGCTGGGGCGGCATGCGCACGCTGGAAGGCTGGGCCGCCGAGGGGCAGCGTGACGCGCAGAACGCCATGGCCGGGACCCTGCGCGCCCTGCGGGCCGGCGAGCCCGGCGCCTGGCTACTGCTGATGGGGATCTGTTTCACCTATGGCGTCTTCCACGCGGCGGGGCCGGGCCACGGGAAGATCCTGATCGGCGGCTACGGCGTCTCGCAGCGTGTCACCGCGTTGCGCCTGTCGGGACTGGCGCTGGCGTCGTCGCTGGCGCAATCGGCCACCGCCGTCCTCATGGTGGGTGCGGGCGTGCTTCTCTTCGACTGGAGCCGGGCCCATATGGTAGGCCTCGCCGAGGAGTGGCTGGCACCGCTGTCCTACGCGGCGATCGGGCTGGTCGGCCTGTGGCTGGCGCTGCGCGGGCTGCGGCACCTGTGGCAGGCAGTGCGGCGGCTGCGGCAAGATCGGACCGCGCCCTTCGCGGCCGCGGGCCACGGGCAGGACCAAGCTCACGATCACGTCCATGACCACGGCGCCGACGGCACCTGCGCCTGCGGGCACCGTCACGGGCCAACGGTGGAAGAGGCCGCCCGGCTGACCTCGGTGCGTGATGCGCTGTTGCTGATCGGCGCGGTGGCGATCCGGCCCTGCACCGGCGCGCTCTTCCTGCTGATCCTGACCTGGCGGATGGATATCTTTGCCTCCGGCGTGGCCGGGGCCTTCGCCATGGGGCTGGGGGTGGCCAGCGTCACCGTGGCGGTGGCGCTGGCCTCGGTATTTCTGCGCACCGGCGCGCTCGACAGATCCACGGAGCAGGACAGTTGGGACAAAGGGTCCGCTCCGCTTCTCGCCTTGGTCGAACTGACCGCCGGCACGCTCATCGCCTCCGCTGCCACTGGCCTTTCACTGCACGTGTTCTAACCGAGGCCCTGTTGGGGAAACGAACCGGACGGGGGACACATCCGGTCACGCAGGGCACCCGGTCAGCAGACGGGGCGAGGTTCATGCGGGCCATGCGGCCCACAGTGAGCTTGTCTGACGGGAAGATGCCGGGCCCCGCCATTCGCAAGGGGACCGGCGCCGCAGCTGGCGGCTGGATCCCTTCCGGATCCCGTTCGGCAGCCCCCCGGCCTGATGTCGTCGCGTATGCCCCGGCCCCAGCGACCCGGACGTAGCGGTGATGGCGTCCCGGCTTACCGGGACGTGCGCATTTCCTGCTGACGTGCCGCGCTGCGGCCGCCTTCCGCCTGACCACTGCGCGCCAGGGCGAAGGCCCATTTCTCTTCCAGCTCCCAGGTGATCTTCTCGATCAACTCACGGGAGGTTTCCTGGCTGAGGATGGTGTAATCGCTGGTGGCTTCCTGGCTGCGGCTGAACAGGCGGCTGAGCATGTCGCCGGCCGCCGGGCAAACGCAGAGCGCGCCGGAACTGGCGAAGATCACCTGATCTTCCTCGAACTCCAGCACGAAGACTTCGGGCGCGAAGATAGGACGACGGCGGGCGATGCCGCAGACCCCGTCCAGCGCCTCGGCGCGGATCAGGACGAAGGGATCTCCCAGCTCTTCCTCGGCGATGTCGCTTTCGACCAGGACACCCTGGCGCGGCAACAGCAGCATCTCTTCGCGGTTGCCGATGGCCCCGCGCGGCACGTGCAGCGGCTGGAAGCGCGACGGGCACGCCCCGTTGCCATCCCACAGCGCCTTGCGCTTGATGTTCTGAACGGTCTTCAGGCCGCTGTCGAAGGTCAGCACGGCATCGCCGGCTTCCAGCTCCTCGACATTGCGCCAGCCGACGGCGGTGGCCACACGTGTCCCCGCGACGATCCCGGACAACGCCGTTTCCGGCCCGAGATCCGCATCGGAGCCGTATCCCACCTCGGCCTCCTCGGATCTTCTCGACGCGTCGCGCCGTGTTTTTATGTCAAACATTCTGTCGTTTCCCGATTTCGCATTCGCCGCTTCTGCAGCTCGCTTATGACGTGCATTTCGCAATACAACTAAGACGGGTCTTGGGACGAAATCAGGCAGGAAAGGGGCAATCCACCATTTCAGGCGACAATTCTTTAATTTTGGCAAATTTGTATCCAAAGCGAGGTCAAAGCGGTCGTTTTTCGCCTTCCAGACGGTCGTATCCGAAGCGATGGATGTCTTCCGCACATAAATCGGCGATGAATTTACGATCTTCGTCGCGGTATACAAGTTGCGACTTGACATGCACGTCAACTTGATTGACGCGCGGCAGCGTCAATTGAAACCCAAGATGACGCCAAAGAGGATCAGCGTCTTCGGAAAACCGTTCCAATCGAATGAAAACACTGCATTTCTCACGTCCCGATGATTCGCGCACATAGCTGCCATAGGGCGACGATTCGAAGCTTCGGGCGATCAGCGGATCGCGGATGAAGGCACTGAAGGACAGACGCCTGGCGCGCTCCACAGCGGGGTGGGAAAACCCCTTACCCTGCAACCAAAGGTAGTAACTCGCGACCCGGTCCCAGGGGTTGCGCACCAGGGTGAAGACGAAGAAGTCGTCGATTTCCTCCGGCGTCGCCAGTCCCTCGATATCCGCCAGGGTTGAGTGCTTCCACAGCCGCCCGCGCGCTGACACGTCGCGCACCCGGTGACGTCTGCGGCGCGCCTTGGGCGTATCGCCCAGCATCACGTCGTCCTTCATCGCGCGGCTTTCCAGTGCCAGCGCCATGGAGGTGCCGCCGGTCTTGGGAATGTGAATGAAGATGTAGCGGCGCCCGCGCGATAGGATCATGGCCGGAGGCTAGCGCAGGGTGCGCCCCCGGGGAAGGCGATCACGCTGCGCAATTGCGGGTCTTCGCCGGCTCGTGCTATTGTCCGCCGAAACCAGAGGCCAGAGGCTGGATGCAAGCTCCCTTCAGAGGGGCGCGACCGCCCTCCCCCTCGATGAGCAGGCCGGACGCAATACGCCCATGACGGCATTGGAGAAGTATCAGCGGCTGGAGGCCGCCGCCCTGTGGCGCGAAGGTCCGGACGGCCAGCGCCGCGACGTGATCCTGTCGATCGGCGAGGCGACGATCACCATTTCCGATCGCCAGGACCGGCCGCTGACCCATTGGTCGATCTCTGCCCTGACCCGCGCCAACCCTGGCGCCCTGCCCGCGATCTATCACCCCGACGGCGACCCGGACGAAACGCTGGAGCTGGCCGAGGACGAGGGGCAGATGATCGACGCGCTGGAACAGCTGCGCAGCGCCGTCGCCCGCCGCCGTCCCCAGAAGGGGCGTGTGCGCCTGGGCGTCGTGGGGGGCTTCGCCGCCGGCATCCTGGCGCTTGGCCTGTTCTGGCTGCCCGGCGCGCTGCAATCGCATGCCCTGTCAGTACTGCCGCAGGTGAAGCGCGACGAAATCGGGCGCAAGCTTTTCGACGAGGTGCAGACCCTGACCGGCCCGCCCTGCGCCGGCCCGGGTGGCGCCGAGGCGCTGGCCCTGCTGGCCAGCCGGATCACCCCCGAGGGCGGCACGCCGCCCGACCTCTACGTCATGCGCACTGGCTTGCGGGACAGCCTGCATCTGCCCGGCAACCTGCTGCTGCTGTCGCGCAGCGTGGTGGAGGATTACGAGGATCCGGAGATCGCCGCGGGCTTCGTCGTGGCCGAGTACCTGCGCGCCCGCGCCCAGGATCCGGTGGACCGCCTGCTGGACGAAGCCGGTACGGGCGCCGTGCTGCGCCTGCTGACCACGGGCGAGCTGACCCAGGAGACCCTGGGCGACCACGCCCGCACCCTGGTCAGCGCCGAACCACGCGCCCTGCCCGCCGATGCCCTGATTGCAGGCTTTGCCGCTGCCGGCATCCAGACCCGCCCCTATGGCTATGCGGTGGACATCACCGGCGAAAGCACCCTGCCCCTGATCGAGGCGGACCCCTACCCCTCCGGCGCGCCTGAACCCGTCCTGCGCGACAGCGACTGGCTGCGCCTGCAGGCGATCTGCGGCGGCTGAGGCACGGGCACCTTCCCCTTCGGCAAAAGAAAAAGGACCGTGCAGCGCGCGGTCCTCTTGTCGTTTTTCCGGTCGGGGTCCCGTCCTGCTAGCCCGGGCGTCAGTTCCGCGGGAAGGCGTCGTCGAAGCCCGCGCGCCGCGCCGCCGACAGGGCATGGGCCATGTCCGCCTCGGAGCCGAAGGGCCCGAGCAGCACCACGTTGTAGCGCCCGCTGTTGACGACCCGGCCCCCATAGGCCCCGAAGGCGCGCGCCGTGCTGCTGGCATTGCCGGCCTCGGCAAAGCTGCCCACCTGAACATAGCGATAGGCCGCCGCCCGCTGTACCTGCGCGGGCCTGGCCGGGGCCGCGGCCGGCGCACGGGTCTGGGTCGAGATCACCGGCCCCGTCACCCGCCCGGTCTGCCCGGAGCGAAGGTGCGGAAACTGCGCGGTCACGTCGCGCCCCGTGCGGACCTCGACCAGGCGGCGTGGCACGGTGTTGGTCCAGATCAGCTCCATCCGGGCCTTGCCGTCAAAGGTCTGTTCCGCGCGATGCGGGTTCAGGCGACCGTCGTCGAAGACGCGCTGGTAGCCCTCGGGTACCTGCGGAGCGTTGGCGCCCTGCGCCACGTAACGGTTCTCGTAGACATGCTTGGGCACCACCCGGGTGTCCGACGGCACCTGCCCCGGTTTCACCACCTGCGCGGGCGGCGTCACGACGACAGCGCCCGAGGGGCGGCGGTAGCTGGTGGTCTGCATCTGCGGCGGGGTGTAGCCCGAGGGGCCGCAGCTGATCTCGTAGGGGCCGGGACGGACATACTTCTGTCCGACGGCGGACAGGTTCGGGCAGGCCGTCGTGCCGGAGCTGGGCGCGGGGCGGACCACCTGGGGCCGCGGTGCCGGGGTGATCGCGGCGGGCAGCACGGGGCGCCGTTCGGTCACCGGACGGGCGGCATAGCGGACGCCGCCGCTGCTGGCCGGGCGCGTCGTCCGCGGCACCTGCGCGCTTTGCGTCGCGGCCCGGGTCTGCTGCGCAGCCGGCGTCCGCACGGCGGGCGCCGCTGATGTCTTAGCCGTCTCCGCCCGCGCCTGCACGGAGGCGGCAGGGGCCGGTTCGGGCGCGGTATTCTCGGGCCGGGCGGCGGTGATCGTCACCGGGGCCGCATCGGCGGAGGCGCCGCCGGGCGCGGCGGTGCTTGTGCCGGCGACCTGGGTCGGCTGGTAGCCGCAGACCACCTTGCGGTCGCGACTGACGCGCGGCACCCAGGTGGTCGAGCCGTCGACGCCCGCGCGGATGTAGATGCAGCCCTCGCTGTCCACATACTGACTGCCCCGGAAGGAGGCCGGCGGATATTCCGCCGGGCCGTCATCGCGACGCAGGCTCTGTGCCGACCCCGCGACGGGATCGAGCAGCAGGCCAAGGGCCAGGCAGGCAAAGGGCAGATAGGTCTTGTGCAGCAGCTTCATCGTGTCCCCCGACAGATGCTCGCCCGACTCTGCCGCAGGTCACGGCCCGAGTAAAGCCGGGATGGCTTATTTTGTGCCGAACATGCGGTCGCCCGCATCCCCTAGGCCCGGAACGATATAGCCATGCTCATTCAGCTTCTCATCCAGCGCGGCGGTGACGATCGGCACATCCGGGTGCGCCTCCTTCATCCGGGCCACGCCCTCGGGCGCCGCCAGCAGGCAGAGGAAGCGGATGTTCGTCGCACCGGCCTTCTTCAGCAGGTCGATCGCCGCGACGGAGCTGTTGCCGGTCGCCAGCATCGGATCGACGGCGATCACGAGGCGGTCTTCCAGGTGCTCGGGCACCTTGAAGTAGTATTGCACCGGCTGCAGCGTTTCCTCGTCGCGGTAGAGGCCGACGAAGCCCACGCGGGCCGCAGGCACCAGTTCCAGGATGCCGTCCAGCAGACCGTTGCCAGCCCGCAGGATCGAGATCAGCGCCAGCTTCTTGCCGTCCAGCAGCGGCGCATCCATTTCCTGCATCGGCGTCTGGATGGTCTTCGTCGTCATCTCCAGCTCGCGGGTGACTTCATAGGCCAGCAGCTGGGAAATCTCGCGCAGCAGCTGGCGGAACTTCGCGGTAGAGGTCTCCTGCTCGCGCATCAGGGTCAGCTTGTGCTGCACCAGCGGGTGGGTGACGACGGTCAGATGATCGGTCATGCGGAGATCTCCAGGCGTTTGGCGAGTGTGTCTTTGGTGGCTTGGTCGCAGAAGGCGGCATCCAGGGCGGTCCGGGTGATCTGGGCGAAGACCTCCTCCTCCCAGCCGAAGGCATGATGCAACGCTTCGTATTCCTTCGCCATGGTGGTATGGAAGAAGGGCGGGTCATCGGTGGACACGGTGACCTTCACGCCGCGTTCGCGCAGCATCTCGATGGGGTGGCGGGAAACGTCGGGGTAGATCCCCAGGGTGACGTTGGAACCGGGGCAAACCTCCAGCACCACGCCCTCTTCCGCCAGGCGGTCGACCAGTTCCAGGTCCTCGATGGCGCGCACGCCGTGGCCGATGCGCGCAGGCCGCAGTGCCTCCAGCGCGTCGCGCACGGATTGCGGTCCGCCCCATTCGCCCGCGTGGGCAGTCAGGGCCAGCTCTGCCTCGCGGGCCATGTCGAAGCTGTAGGCGAAGTCACGGGGCTTGCCCGCCTTCTCATCCCCGGCAATGCCGAAGCCGACGATCCAGTCGCCCGCGGTCTCGGCGGCGCAGAGCGCGGTTTCCTTGGCCTTGTCGGGGCCGAAGTGGCGGATGCAGGTGACGATGCCCCGGGTGACGATCCCCATGTCGCGTTCGGCTGCGTCGGCGGCCTCGCGGATGGCATGCAGGTATTCGCGCCAGGCCCCCACGTCCCGATCGCCGCAGAAATCGGGAGACAGGAAGGTCTCGGTGTAGATCACACCCGAGGCGGCGCTTTCCTCCAGCACGGCAGTGGTCAGACGCGCGTAATCCTCCGGCGTCTTCAGCACCGAGGTCGCGGCCTCGTAGACCTGAAGGAAGTGCCAGAAGTCGTCGTAGGCGTAATGGCCCCTCTCGTCGAACACCTTGTCGATGTTCACCTTCTTCTCGGAGGCCAGGCCCCGGATGAAGGCAGGCGGCGCCGCGCCTTCATGGTGCAGGTGCAGTTCCAGCTTGGGGATGGCGGCGAAATCGGCACCCTCTTGGGCGAGGCTCATATCAGGCTCCTGCCCGGCCCCTCGGCCGGGATCGACAGATGCGCGGCCACGGTCGCGGCCACGTCGGTGAACTGGCACAGGCCCGGAGAAAGCTCCCCCGCCCCGTCGAGACCGGCGATCAGCACCGGCACGCGTTCGCGGGTGTGGTCCGATCCGGTCCAGCTGGGGTCGTTGCCATGATCGGCGGTCACCAGCAGCAGGTCGCCAGGGCGCAGCGCCGCGATCACCTGGCCGATCCGGGCGTCGAACCATTCCAGCGCGCGGGCATATCCCGAAATATCGCGCCGATGTCCATAGAGGCTGTCGAATTCCACGAAATTGGCAAAGGTCAGGGAGCCGTCCTGCGCCTCTCCCAGCAGCCGGTCGAGGTGGTCCATCAGCTCGGCGTCCGAGCCTTTCACCACGTCATCGATGCCGGCCATCGAGAAGATGTCGCCGATCTTGCCCACGGCATGCACCTTGCGTCCCGCCGCCTGCGCCCAGTCGCACAGGCCCGGACTTGGCAGGGCCACCGCATAGTCGCGGCGGTTGCCGGTGCGGGTGAACTGGCCGGGCGTGCCGACGAAGGGGCGGGAAATGACGCGCCCCACCTTCATCGCATGCAGGGTCGGCGCCAGATCCTTGCAGAGCTTCTGCAGGCGGTCGTTGCCGAAGCTCTCCTCATGCGCGGCGATCTGGAAGACGCTGTCGGCGGAGGTGTAGCAAATCGGTTTGCCCGTCCGCATGTGCTCCTCCCCCAGTTCCGCGATGATCTGCGTGCCCGAGGCATGGCAGTTGCCCAGGATGCCGTCGGTGCCCGCCAACGCGCAGACCTTCGCCACCAGCTCCTCCGGGAAGGCCGGCTGGGTGTCGGGGAAATAGTGCCAGTCCCAGGGCACCGGCACCCCCGCCAGTTCCCAGTGGCCCGAGGGCGTATCCTTGCCGGGCGACACCTCGGCGGCGGCGGCGTAGTGCCCCGTCACCTCGGCCTCGACACCCGGTGCCACGGCGCCGGAGGCCAGCTTCACGGCTTCGCCCAGGCCAAGCGCGGCCAGGTTGGGCAGGGACAGCGTGCCACTGCGCCCTTCCTCGGCGCGGCCGGAGGCACAGGCCTCGGCGATATGGGCCAGGGTGTTGGCGCCGGTGTCGGGAGAGGAGCCGTTGAAGAAGCGGTCGGCATCTGGCGCACCGCCGATGCCGACGCTGTCCATGACGACGAGAAAGGCGCGGGTCATGCGGTGATCCTTTGCAGAACCAGCGGCGCCGGGGCGGGCGCTGTGGTGGTCTCGGAAATGGTGATGGCGGCGCGCACCTCGGCCACGGCGGCCTCTGCCGCCTCGATCCGTGCGGCATGGACGCGGGCCAGCACCTGTCCCTTCTCCACCGGCTGGCCGATGCGCACCAGGTCCGACAGCCCGACCGAGGGTTCGATCCGGTCGCTTTCCACCTGGCGCCCGCCACCCAGGGCGACGACCGACAGGCCCAGGGCCTCGCCATCCATGGCGGTGACATGACCGGGACCCCCAGCCGTGACCTCTAGGATCACGTTGGCTTCGGGCAGCAGGCGCTGCCAGTCCTCGGCAAAGCGGACAGGGCCGCCCATCAGGGCCACCATGCGCCCGAACCGCTCCATCGCCGCGCCGCTGCTCAGCGCCTCTTCCAGCTTCACCGCACCCTCTTCCGGCGTGGCGGCCAGGCCGCCCTGCACCAGAAGGCCCGCGCCCAGGGCGATGGACAGCTCCGCCAGCCGCCCGCGTTTCGTGCCAGAGAGCACCGCCATGCTTTCCGCCACCTCCAGCGCATTGCCAAGGGCGGGCGCCAGGGGCTGGCTCATGTCCGTCAGCAGGGCCTCGGTCGGGCAACCGGCGGCATTGGCGGTGGAGACCAGGGCGCGGGCCAACTGCGCCGCGTCCTCCTCGGTCTTCATGAAGGCGCCCGCGCCGCATTTCACGTCCAGCACCAGCGCATCCAGCCCCGCCGCCAGCTTCTTCGACAGGATCGAGGCGGTGATCAGATCGAGGCTTTCGACCGTGCCGGTCACGTCCCGGATCGAGTAGAGCCGCCGGTCAGCCGGCGCGATGTCGGTGGAGGCGGCAACGATGGCGCAGCCTGCCTCCGCCGTCACGCCGCGAAAGGCTGTTTCCGTCAGCTCGGTCGACAGGCCCGGGATCGCCTCCAGCTTGTCCAGCGTGCCGCCCGTATGCCCCAGCCCCCGGCCCGAGATCATCGGGACGTAGGCGCCGCAGGCCGCCAGCATCGGTGCCAGAACGAGGGAGACGCAATCGCCCACCCCGCCGGTGGAATGCTTGTCCAGCGCGGGCGCGGGCAGATCCCAGCTCAGCACCCGGCCCGAATCGCGCATGGCCCGGGTCAGGGCCACCCGCCCCTCCTCGCCCAGCCCGCGCAGCAGCACGGCCATGGCGAAGGCGCCCGCCTGGGCGTCGGTCACGGTGCCGTCCGCCAGCCCTTGGGCGAACCAGCGGATCTCGCCGTCGCGCGGCACATGGCCGTCGCGCAGCGTGGCGATGATGTGGCGCGAGTCCATGATCAGTCTTTCATGTGGTCCTTGGTGAACTTGCCCGGCAGCAGGTCGGCCAGCGTCGTCTCCAGCCGGTCGCCGGTCAGCGTGTACATGGTCACCTTGATGTCGGGCTTGCCGAACTCCGCCAGCTTCTGCCGGCAGCCACCGCAGGGGGGCACGGGGGCGGTGGCATCAGCGATGACCGCGACCTCGACGATCTCCGTCTCGCCGCCCGCGACCATGGCGGCCAGGGCGCCGGCCTCCGCACAGGTGCCTTCCGGGTAGGCCACGTTTTCCACGTTGCAGCCCGAATAGATCGCGCCCGAGGGCGTGCGCACGGCGGCACCGACCTTGAACCGGGAATAGGGGGCATAGGCCTTTTCGTAGACGGCCGTTGCCGCCGTAAGCAGATCCTTCATCACTGTCTCCCGTGATCTTCACTGTCCTGAAACATCGGCACGCGACAAGCGGCGCGCCGGCATTGTTCGGCGCAGTCTTTCGGGGGCTGCCGGGGTTTGCAAGGGGGGACCCCTCGGCAGGGCAGGTCCGGGCCGGACAAACCGGCGGAATGCCCCTGCGTCAGGGGCAGGACCAAAGGCGGGGCTTCCCCCCGGCGCCAAGATAGTTTAACGCCAAACTACTTTTCGGAGAGAGAGGCACGACATGTCCGACACCGGCCCGAACACCGACAAATCGACCTTCCGCGCCGCCGCCCTAGGCTACCACGAGAACCCCAAGCCCGGGAAACTGGAAGTGCGCGCGACCAAGCCGCTGGCCAATGGCCGCGACCTGTCTCTGGCCTATTCCCCCGGCGTGGCCGAGGCCTGCCTGGAGATCAAGGCGGACGTGCAGGCCGCCTCGCGCTACACCTCGCGCGGCAATCTGGTGGCCGTGGTGTCCAACGGCTCTGCCGTTCTGGGCCTGGGCAACATCGGCGCGCTGGCGTCGAAACCGGTGATGGAAGGCAAGGCCGTCCTCTTCAAGAAGTTCGCCGGCATCGACTGTTTCGACATCGAAGTGAACGAGCCTGACCCCGAGAAGCTGGCCGAAATCGTCTGCGCGCTGGAGCCGACCTTCGGCGCGATCAACCTCGAAGACATCAAGGCGCCCGACTGTTTCATCGTGGAAAAGCTGTGCCGCGAGCGGATGAACATCCCCGTCTTCCATGACGACCAGCACGGCACCGCCATCGTCGTCGGCGCCGCCGCCACCAACGCGCTGCGCGTGGCCGGCAAGAAATTCGAGGACATCAAGATCGTCTCCACGGGTGGCGGTGCGGCGGGCATCGCCTGTCTGAACATGCTGCTGAAGCTGGGGGTGAAGCGCGAAAACGTCTGGCTCTGCGATATCCACGGGCTGGTCCACGAGGGCCGCGAAGAGGACATGAACCCGCAGAAGGCCGCCTTCGCGCAGCCCTCCGACAAGCGATCGCTGGAGGAGGTGATCGAGGGCGCGGACATGTTCCTTGGCCTCTCCGGCCCCGGCGTGCTGAAGCCCGAGCTGGTGCAGAAGATGACGGCGCGTCCGATCATCTTCGCCCTGGCCAACCCCACCCCCGAGATCATGCCGGACGAGGCCCGCGCCGTCGCCCCCGATGCGATCATCGCCACGGGCCGCAGCGATTTTCCCAACCAGGTCAACAACGTCCTGTGCTTCCCCTTCATCTTCAGGGGCGCGCTGGACGTGGGCGCGACCGAGATCAACGACGAGATGCAGATCGCCTGCATCGAGGGGATCGCGGCGCTGGCCCGGGCCACCACCTCGGCCGAGGTGTCCGCCGCCTACCAGGGGGAACGGCTGACCTTCGGCGCCGACTACCTGATCCCGAAACCCTTTGATCCGCGCCTCTCGGGCGTGGTTTCGGTGGCCGTGGCGAAGGCCGCGATGGAAACCGGCGTGGCGACGCGCCCGATCGAGGACATGGGCGCCTACAAGGCGAAGCTGAACTCGTCGGTCTTCAAGTCCGCCCTGCTGATGCGACCGGTCTTCGAGGCCGCCAGCACCGCCGCGCGGCGCATCGTCTTTGCCGACGGTGAAGATGACCGCGTGCTGCGCGCCGCGCAGGCCATCCTGGAAGAGACCCCGGAGCAGCCGATCCTGATCGGCCGCCCGGACGTGATCGCCGCGCGCTGCGAACGCGCCGGGCTGACCGTCCGCCCGGGCGAGGATTTCCACGTGGTGAACCCGGAAAACGACCCGCGCTATCGCGACTACTGGCAGACCTATCACAAGATCATGGCGCGTCGTGGCGTGACCCCGGACCTGGCCAAAGCGATCATGCGCACCAACACCACCGCCATCGGCGCGGTGATGGTCCATCGCGGCGAGGCCGACAGCCTGATCTGCGGCACCTTCGGCGAATACCGCTGGCACCTGAAGTACATCGAACAGATCCTGGGCCGGCCCGATCGTACGCCGCACGGCGCCCTGTCGCTGATGATCATGGAAGACGGGCCGCTGTTCCTGGCCGATACCCATGTCTGGTCCGACCCCACGGCGGAAGAGATCGCGCAATCCGCCATCGGCGCCGCGCGGCACGTCAAACGGTTCGGCCTGGTGCCCCAGATCGCCCTGTGCGGCCGGTCGCAGTTCGGCAACCAGGACACGGAAACCGCACGCCGCCTGCGCGGCGCGATGGAGATCCTGGACGCCAAGCCCCGCGATTTCGCCTACGAGGGCGAGATGAACGTGGACACGGCCCTGGATCCGGAGCTGCGTGATCGTGTCCTGCCCGGTGCGCGCATCCAGGGGCCCGCCAACGTGCTGGTCTTCGGCCAGGCCGATGCGGCCTCGGGCGTGCGCAACATCCTGAAGATGAAGGGCGGCGCGCTGGAAGTGGGGCCGATCCTGATGGGCATGGGTAACTGCGCCCATATCGTCAGCCCCTCGATCACCGCGCGCGGACTGCTGAACATGGCCGCCATCGCCGGCACCCCGGTGGCGCACTACGGCTGATCCCGGCGGCTGTCCCGGCCCGAATCCCTGCGCGGCAGATATGCCTTTCGCCGCGCAGGATTTGCAGGTGGGACTTTGCAGACTTTGCAAAACCCCACTGACTTTGCCGATTTCTGCATAGACCCAATGACTTTGCAAAAATTTGCAGGCGCTAACATGGCGGACCTGCAAATTCTGCATACCATGTTGCCGCAGGGGGCGCCTGCACGCTTGCCGCGCGCCGAACTCCTCCCGTACCCTTCCGGACATTGGGTTTAAGGAGGAGGAGGCCAATGACCTATTCCGAGGTCTATGCCGCCTGGAAGGCGGACCCCGAGGCATTCTGGATGGACGCCGCACAGAGCATCGACTGGGCCCAGGCGCCCAGCAAGGCCTGTTTTGCCGATGCCGGACCGGCGGGCGAATGGTTCGCCGACGGCATGGTGAACACCTGCTGGAACGCGGTGGACCGCCATGTCGAGGCAGGCCGCGGCGATCAGATCGCGATCCAGCACGAAAGCCCGATCACCCACGCCACCAAGGGCATCACCTATGCCGAGCTGCAGAAACGCGTGGCGAGCCTCGCCGGCGCGCTGCGCATGCGCGGGGTGGAAAAGGGCGACCGGGTCATCATCTACATGCCGATGATCCCCGAGGCGCTGGAGGCCATGCTGGCATGCGCGCGCCTTGGCGCCGTGCATTCCGTGGTCTTCGGTGGCTTTGCCGCCCATGAACTGGCGGTGCGGATCAACGACTGCACCCCCAAGGCGATCATCGCGGCCTCCTGCGGGCTGGAGCCCAACCGGGTGGTGCATTACAAGCCGCTGCTGGACGACGCCATAGACCAGGCCGAGCACAAGCCCGAGTTCTGCGTGATCTTCCAGCGCGAACAGGAGGTTGCCAAGCTGATCGAGGGGCGCGACTTCTCCTGGCACGGCTTCCAGTACGGGGTGAAACCGGCCGAGTGCGTGCCCGTAGAGGGCAACCACCCGGCCTATATCCTCTATACCTCCGGTACGACCGGCCAGCCCAAGGGCGTGGTGCGCCACACCGCCGGCCACCTGGTCGCGCTGAACTGGTCGATGAAGAACATCTACAACATCGAGGCCGGCGACCGCTTCTGGGCTGCCTCGGACGTGGGCTGGGTCGTGGGTCACAGCTACATCTGCTACGGGCCGCTGATCGCGGGGGCCACCACCGTGGTCTTCGAGGGCAAGCCCGTGGGCACGCCCCACCCCGGTGTCTTTTGGCGGATCATCCAGAACAACCGCATCAAGAGCTTCTTCACCGCCCCAACGGCGCTGCGTGCCATCCGCCGCGAGGACCCGGACGGCGAATGGATCCGGCGCTATGCGAAACATGATCTGCAGGCGATCTTCCTGGCGGGCGAACGCGCCGATCCGGCCACCATCGAATGGGCCGAGAAGCATTTCGGCGTGCCGGTGATCGACCACTGGTGGCAGACGGAAACCGGCTGGGCCATCGCGGCCAACCCGCTGGGGATCGAACTGCTGCCGGTGAAACCGGGCAGCCCCTCGGTGCCGATGCCGGGCTACGACGTGCAGGTCCTCGATGAGGGCGGCAGCCCCCTGCCCGCGGGCGAACTGGGCGCCATCGCGATCAAGCTGCCGCTGCCGCCGGGCACCTTGCCGACGCTGTGGAATGCCGAAGACCGGTTCAAGAAGAGCTACCTGACCACCTTCCCCGGGTATTATGAGACCGGCGATGCGGGCATGATCGACGAGGATGGCTATCTCTACATCATGGCGCGCACCGATGACGTGATCAACGTGGCAGGCCACCGCCTGTCGACCGGCGCCATGGAAGAGGTCCTGGCCAACCACCCCGACGTGGCCGAATGCGCAGTGATCGGTGCCGCGGACGCGCTGAAGGGCCAGGTGCCGCTCGGCTTCCTCTGCCTCAGCGCAGGCGTGACCCGCGAACACGCGGAAATCGTGAAGGAATGCGTGGCCATGGTCCGCGATCAGATCGGTCCGGTCGCGGCCTTCAAGCAGGCGGTCGTGGTCGACAGGTTGCCCAAGACCCGCTCGGGCAAGATCCTGCGCGCCACAATGATGAAAATCGCCGACGGCGAAAGCTTCAAGATGCCGGCGACCATCGACGATCCCGCCATCCTGGATGAGATCGCCACCGCACTGAAGACCATCGGCTTCGCCCCCGAACCGCAGGACGCCTGAGAGGCGCCCCTGCATGACCAAGGCAGCGAAGGAGGGCGCCCACCGGGGCCCTCCTTCTTCCGTCAGGGTCGGGCCACCAGCAGCATTGCCAGTCTGGACGACCCTGCCCCGGGACGCCGAACAGCAAAAGGGCGACCCCCAGGGGCCGCCCGTTCTCACACCAGCTTACGTTCAAGCGCCGGTCAGGCGCCGTGCTTGGCCGCGAATTCATCCACCTGGCGCTCGGCCTCGTCCTTGGCCACGCCGTAGCGTTCCTGCACCAGGCCCACCAGTTTCTGGCGATCGCCGTTGGCGACATCCACGTCGTCGTCGGTCAGCTTGCCCCACTGCGAGATGGCCTCGCCCTTGATCTGTTTCCAGTTGCCTTCGATACGATCCCAATTCATCGGAATTCTCCTTTCGGGTCATCTGTGGCGGGAGGTCCCGGCCTCCGTCACCCTATCAACCCGACACCCGCCCGACAGGTTCCGTGACGGTTCGATGACGCGGCGCCGGAATCGGCCGGAAATGGCCGCCTTCCGATGAGCCCTCGGTCAGGAAAACTGTTCGCGGATCAGCCGTTCTTCCAACCCGTGGCCGGGGTCGAAGAGAATGCGATGCTCCACCCGCGGCTCCGAGCCGATCTCCACCGACAGCACGTTAGAGACAGAGCGGCGGCTGTCCGCATCCGCCATGATCGGGCGCTTTTCCGGCTCCAGGATGTCGAAGCGGATCGTCGCCTCCTTGGGCAGCAAGGCGCCGCGCCAGCGACGGGGGCGGAAGGGGGCGATGGCCGTCAGCGCCAGCACGTCGGACCCGATGGGCAAGATCGGCCCGTGGGCGGAATAGTTGTAGGCGGTCGAGCCCGCGGGCGTGGCCACCAGCGCGCCGTCGCAGACCAGCTCCTCCATGCGGACGCGGCCATCGACCGAGATCCGCAGTTTCGCCGCCTGGGGCCCGGCGCGCAGCAGCGAAACCTCATTGATCGCCAGAGCCTCCTGCACCTTGCCGTCGGCCCGGGTGGCCCGCATCAGCAGCGGGTTAATCACCTCTTCCTCAGCGCCCGACAGGCGTTCGACCAGGTCGTCCTCGGAAAACTCGTTCATCAGGAAGCCGATGGTGCCGCGGTTCATCCCATAGACCGGGGCCGAAAGCGCCTGGGTGCGATGCAAGGTGGCCAGCATGAAACCATCGCCGCCAAGCGCCACGATCACGTCCGCCTCGGCCTCCGGCACCGTCCCGTAGCGCGCCGACAGCAACTTGCGCGCGGCCTGGGCGGTCTGGCCCCGGCTGGCGGTAAAGGCAATCTTGATGGGCATGCGTCGTCGTCTCCAGCGCGGGCCGGGGGCCCCGGCGCACGCCGGTTTCCGAAAGCCCTCATCCGGTTCCGAAACAAGCATAAATGTCCAGGAGGCACCAGCCCCGCCGGGAAACCTGCGCCGGACGCCGCTTTTCATGATCATCATGACGATTTGGGGCCTTCCGACGGCGCCTCTTGCGCGCTAACTAGCGCTGAACCTGACCAAGGAGAACGCCCATGTCGGACACCGGCTTTTTCACCGAGGCCCTCGAAGCCCGCGACCCCGAGATCTTCGGCGCCATCACCAAGGAGCTGGGCCGCCAGCGCCATGAGATCGAGCTGATCGCCTCGGAGAACATCGTCTCCCTGGCCGTGCTGCAGGCACAGGGCTCGGTGATGACGAACAAATACGCCGAAGGCTACCCGGGCAAGCGCTACTACGGCGGCTGCCAGTTCGTCGACATCGCCGAAGAGCTGGCGATCGAGCGCGCGAAAGAGCTGTTCGGCTGCAACTTCGCCAACGTCCAGCCGAACTCCGGGAGCCAGATGAACCAGGCCGTCTTCCTGGCGCTGCTGAAGCCGGGCGACACCTTCATGGGTCTCGACCTGAACTCCGGCGGTCACCTGACCCACGGCTCCCCCGTCAACATGTCGGGCAAGTGGTTCAACGTCGTCTCCTACGGTGTGCGTCAGCAGGACGAGCTGCTGGACATGGACGACATCCGGGCCAAGGCGCGGGAACACAAGCCCAAGCTGATCGTCGCCGGCGGCACCGCCTATTCCCGCGTCTGGGACTGGCAGGCCTTCCGCGAAATCGCGGATGAGGTCGGCGCCTACCTGATGGTCGACATGGCCCACATCGCGGGCCTCGTGGCCGGCGGCCAGCACCCCTCGCCCATCGGGATCGCGGATGTGGTCACCACCACCACCCACAAATCCCTGCGCGGCCCGCGCGGCGGCATGATCCTGACCAACGACGAGGCGATCGCCAAGAAGGTCAACTCCGCCGTCTTCCCTGGCCTGCAGGGTGGCCCGCTGATGCATGTCATCGCCGGCAAGGCCGTGGCCTTCGGCGAGGCGCTGCGCCCCGAGTTCAAGGACTACGCGGCCCAGGTCGTGACCAACGCCCAGGCGATGGCCGACCAGCTGATGAAAGGCGGGATCAACATCGTCTCCGGCGGCACCGACAACCACCTGTGCCTGGCTGACCTGCGTCCCAAGGGCGTCACCGGCAAGGCCGCCGAGGCTGCTCTGGGCCGTGCCAACATCACCTGCAACAAGAACGGTGTGCCGTTTGACCCGGAAAAGCCCTTTGTCACCAGCGGCATCCGTCTGGGCGCCCCGGCCGGCACCACCCGCGGCTTCAAGGAAGCCGAGTTCCGCCAGATCGCCGACTGGATCGTCGAAGTGGTCGACGGGCTGGCCGCCAACGGTGAGGACGGCAACGCCGAGGTCGAGGCCAAGGTGAAGGCCGAGGTCGAGGCCCTTTGCACCAACTTCCCGCTCTATCCCGAGATGTAAGAGCGGCTTGCGGAGGCACTGTGCGCCTCTGCGCAAAGCATAACGGGGGCGGGCCTTTGCCCGCCCCTTGCCTTGTCCGGGTTTCGGGGGTAGGCGAAGGCGCATGAAGACCGTCCGGGATTACATTTTCGTTTCCGATGCCGACCGGGGCGCCGTTGCCGCGATCGGCAATTTCGATGGCGTCCACCTGGGCCACCAGGCGGTGATCGACATCGCGCGGGCCGAGGCGGACAAGCTGGGCGCGCCGCTCGGCATCATGACCTTCGAGCCGCATCCGCGGCAGGTCTTCGCCCCCAACAGCCCCCCCTTCCGCCTGACCAACGCCGCGTCCCGCGCGCACCGGCTGGAAAAGCTGGGGGTCGACATGCTCTACGAGCTCAGCTTCACCCACGCCCTCGCCGCATTGTCCCCGCAGGACTTCGTCGAGAAGGTGATCGTGAAGGGTTTGGGCCTGCGCCATGTGGTCGTCGGTGCTGATTTCCACTTCGGTGCCAAGCGCGCCGGGAATGTGGAGATACTGAAAGAATTCGGCAAGAAGTACGGTTTCGGCGTCTCCGTTGCGCAGCTTTTGGAAAGCGGCGAACGGGAGATCTCCTCCACCGAGATCCGCACGGCCCTGGCCGAGGGCCGCCCGCGCGACGCCGCCGCCATGCTGGGCCACTGGCACCGGATCGAGGGCACCGTCATTCGCGGCGACCAGCGTGGGCGCGACCTGGGCTTCCCGACCGCCAACATGGCGATCAGCGGCCTGCACCGTCCCCGCTTCGGCATCTACGCCGCGCTGGTCGACGTGCTGACCGGCCCGCACAAGGGCAGCTACCTCTCCGCCGCCAACCTTGGCATGCGCCCGATGTTCGACGGAGAAGAGCCGAACCTGGAAAGCTACCTCTTCGATTTCCGCGGCGATCTTTATGGCTGCGAGATTTCCGTGGGCCTTGTCGAGTTCCTGCGTCCCGAGATGAAATTCGATGGGATTCAGTCGCTTATCGAACAGATGGACCGTGACTGCGCCCAGGCGCGCGAGATCCTGGCGGCGCTATGAGCGATGCCATCGACCGCACCGGCCTGCGCGACCGCTTCTGGGAGCACGTGCCGCTGAAGAAGATGACACAGCGCGAATGGGAGGCGCTGTGCGACGGCTGCGGCAAGTGTTGCCTGAACAAGCTGGAAGACGAGGAAACGGGCGACGTGGCCCTGACCCGGGTGGCCTGCCGCCTGCTGGACGGGGAAAGCTGCCTCTGCTCGCAGTACCCGATCCGCCACCAGTTCGTCCCCGAATGCATCACCCTGACGGCCAAGACGCTGGAAAGCCATCTCTACTGGATGCCGCAGACCTGCGCCTACCGGCTGCTACATGAAGGTCAGCCGCTATACGACTGGCATCCCCTGATTTCCGGCGATCCGGAAAGCGTGCATCGCGCCGGGGTCTCGGTCCGCAACATGACCGTGCCCGAGTTCGAGGTGGATGACGACGACTGGGAGGACCACATCATAGAGGAGCCGCTCTGATGTTCTTTGCATCCGACAACGCCGGGCCCGCCCATCCCTCGATCGCCGAGGCGATGATCCGCGCCAACGAGGGCTTCGCCATGCCCTACGGCAACGACGAGATCATGACCCGAGTGCGCACCCGTCTGCGCGAGATCTTCGAGGCGCCGGACGCCGTGGTGCACCTGGTCGCCACCGGCACCGCTGCCAATTCCCTGGCGCTGGCCACGCTGGCACAGCCATGGCAGCAGGTCTTCTGCTCTCCCGTCGCCCATATCAACGAGGACGAGTGCAACGCGCCCGAGTTCTACATGGGCGCCGGCAAGCTCTGCCCCGTCGGTGACAGCGACAAGATCGACCCGGCACTTCTGGCTGCCGCCATGGGCGACACCCCGGACATCACCGTGCACAGCGCCCAGCCCGGGCCGCTTTCGATCACCCAGGCGACCGAGAAGGGGCGGATCTACACCTGCGCCGAGATCGCGGAGCTCGCGGGCGTCGCCGCCCGTGCCGGCCAGCCGACGCACCTCGACGGGGCGCGGTTCGCCAATGCGCTTGTCGCCCTGGGTTGCACCCCGGCCGAAATGACCTGGCGCGCCGGTGTCGACGCCGTCAGCTTTGGCGGCACCAAGAACGGCTGCGTGGGCGTCGAAGCGGTGATCTTCTTCGACCCCGAAAAGGCCTGGGAGTTCGAACTGCGGCGCAAGCGCGGTGCCCACCTCTTCTCCAAGCACCGCTACCTGTCGGCGCAGATGGAGGCCTACCTGGCTGACGACCTCTGGCTGGACCTGGCCCGCCGGTCCAACGCGCGGATGGGACTGCTGGCCGAGGGGCTGCGCGCCCTGGGCGCCTCCTTCCTGCAGGAACCGCAGGCCAACATCCTCTTCGCCTCCCTGCCCCGCGCGATGCACCGCCGCCTGCAGAAAGCCGGGGCCGTCTACTATCTGGACGGCTCGGTCGAGGGCGCGGATGACACCATGCTGCAGGCGCGTTTCGTCTGCGACTGGTCCCTGACGGAAGAGGAAATCACCCGTTTCCTCGACATCGCCGCGGGCTGAGCTGCCGAGGACCGGCTTCGTCGCATCAGATCAAGATTTGAAAAGGCGCACGACAGCAGGTCGCGCGCCTTTTCGTAGATTCATCCTGAAAGCAAAAGCGCTTGTCGCCTTGAGCTCATCCAAAGCCCCAACAGGAAGGCGTTTTCGCTTTTCGCTCGGAATGTATGAAAAGTGAAATGGTTTCTGCCACCAGACGCGCGTCCTGCCCTGCTTTCCCAGTTCAGACGCCCGCCGGCAGGGCCGGCGGCGCGGCGACTTCGAGATCGAGGAAATCCTTGAGCAGCGACGCCACCGCCTCGGGCGCAGTCAGCACCCCCATGTGCGCCGCTCCGGCCACCACCTGGCGCCGCGCACCGGGGATCTCGGCCAGCAGCGCCTCGTTGATCCTCGGCGCGAAGACCGGGCTGTCGGCGCCATCCATCAGCAAGACCGGCAGATCCAAAGCAGCCAGTTTGCCCTCCGACAACATGCCGGCCGGGTCGCCGTAATTCGTATCCCTGATCGCGTCGATCAGATGGATGCGCGACACGAAGCCCGCCCGCTGCGCCTCGGGCAGCGACGTCCAGGGGCGGCCATCGCCCCAGACCCGCATGAAGGCCCGCGCGGCCCCGTCCCGGTCACCGGCGGCAAAGGCGGTGTCGAAATCGGCCAGGTCGCGGTCATGCTGCGCCTCCATACCCGGAAAGGCCCGGAAGGCCGCGGTGAAGAAGACGGGTTCATAGAGCGCCAGAGAGCGAACGAGGTCCGGACGGTCCACGGCCAGCCGAAGCGCCACGGTGGCCCCGAAACTGTGACCGACCAGATCCACCGGACCGCCGCCCCAGTCCTCGATCACCCGCACCGCCATGTCACGGGCCTGTTCCTGGAAGCTTTGCGCAGGATCCCAATCGACACTGCGCCCGTGCCCCGGCAGATCGAAGGCGCGCATCTGCGCCAGCCCGTCCATCGCCTTGGCGACCCCGCCCCAGGCCCCCGAATGCGCCAGGGAACAGTGGATCATCAACAGCTTGCGGCCCGTCTCCCCCCAGGTGCGCAGGCCGATCCCGTCCAAGGCATCACTCATCCCAGCCGCCCCGCAAGGTAGGCGTCCAGGTCCGCCAGCCGGTCCTGCCCCCAGAACCGCTCGGTCCCGTCGACGATGTAGAAGGGAGAGCCGAACACCCCCGCCGTCACCGCCTCCTCGGTGTAGCGCAGGAAGGTTTCGGCCCCGGTCAGCAGCCCGCTGTCAGCCAGGCCGGGATCGAACCCCGCCGCCTCCAGGGCCGCACGGATCACTTCATCCTCGGCGATGTTCTTCTCCTCCGCCCAGCAGGCGCGCATCAGAAGACGCACCAGCAGGCCGGTGTCACCGCCGCCCGCCCGGTCGGCGGCGATGATGGCGTAGCACGACGGCGCGGGGTTGGTCGGGAAAAACGCCGGCTCCAGCACCAGGTCCATCCCCGTCTTCGCCTTGGCCCGGCGCAACTCCTGCATCCGGTACGCCTGCCGCGCGGGTGGCCGCTCGCCCAAGGGCTGCCCGCCGCTACGGGCAAAAACCGCCATCAGATCAACGGGTTTGTAGCGGATCTGGGCCTCATGCTCAGCCGCGATCCGTTCCAGACCGTCGCCAGCCAGATAGGCCCAGGGCGAGATCGTCGTGAAATAGTAGTCAATGATCCGCGTCATCCTGGCGGCCCCTCCCCTGCAGCGTGGTTTGGCAAGACGTTACCGGGGTGCTAAGGCGTGTTCAACGTCACGAATCTGTCATCCCCTGCCCTGTCGGGCCTGCTGCCTCCCGGAGACATCCTCATGCCGAATATCATCGAACCCAAGCTGATCGCGGGGAATTCGAACATGCCGCTTGCGACCTCGATCGCGCGCCGCATGTCGATGCACCGCGGCATGAACGTCGGCCTGGTCGACGCGCGGGTCGAACGCTTCAACGACGGCGAGATCTTCGTCGAGGTCTTCGAGAACGTCCGCGGCGAGGACATGTTCGTGATCCAGTCGACCTCGAACCCCGCCAACGACAACCTGATGGAACTGCTGATCATGACCGACGCGCTGCGTCGCTCCTCGGCCAGCCGCATCACCGCCGTGATCCCCTACTTCGGCTATGCCCGCCAGGACCGCCGCACCAAGGCCCGCACGCCGATCTCGGCCAAGCTGGTCGCCAACATGTTGGTCGAGGCCGGCGTCGAGCGGGTCCTGACGATGGACCTGCACGCGGCCCAGATCCAGGGCTTCTTCGACATTCCGGTCGACAACCTCTACGCCAGCCCGATCTTCGCCCTGGACATCAAGGAGAAGTTCAAGGACCGCATCGACGAGATCATGGTCGTATCGCCCGACGTCGGCGGCGTGGCCCGCGCCCGCGAACTGGCGAAGCGGATCAACGCGCCGCTGTCCATCGTCGACAAGCGCCGCGAAAAGCCCGGCGAAGTGGCCGAGATGACCGTCATCGGCGACGTGAAGGACAAGATCTGCGTCATCGTCGACGACATGTGCGACACTGCCGGTACGCTGTGCAAGGCGGCGGAACTGCTGCTCGACTTCGGCGCGAAGGAAGTGCACGCCTATATCTCCCACGGTGTCCTGTCCGGCCCCGCGGTGCAGCGGATCACCAACTCCGTGATGGAGAACCTGGTGATCACCGATTCCATCGCCGCCACCGAACCCGTCGCCGCCTGCGAGAAGATCCGCGTGCTGCCGACGGCTCCGATGTTCGCCCAGGCGATCCTGAACATCTGGAACGGCACCTCCGTCTCCTCGCTCTTCGAGCAGGGCACGCTGGAGCCGATCTACGAAGGCTTCTTCCGCGGCTGAGGCGTCAATCGCCCGGCCCGACGGTTGCCCCAAGGACAGATCCGTTGAGCCAGGCCGCACCGGCGCGCCGTGAGTATTTGAAACAAGGTGAAGACAGGAGGGCGCCGCCGCAGTGGCGCCCTCCTTTTTTAATGGAGAGCGTGCAACCTCCGTCCCCCGCGCCACAGGCACCGGTCAAACACCTCCCCTTATCCTTCACGTCGTCAAAAATACTCCGGGGGGTCCGCGTCAGCGGACGGGGGCAGAGCCCCCCTTCCCCTCACCGCTTTGCCGCGAAGAAATTCTTCAGCAGGGCTTCGGCCTCGGCGGCGGCGATCCCGTCGATCACCTCCGGCACGTGATGCGCCTGGGGGTGGGCGAAGATGCGCGGTCCCTGGGCCACGCCACCCGACTTGGGATCCGCGGCCCCATAGACCACTCGCGCGATCCGGGCCGCGGAAATGATGGCAGCACAGAAGGGACAGGGCTCCAGCGTGACGTAGAGGACATGGCCCGGCAGACGCTCCGACCCGGCAGCGGCACAGGCGGCGCGGATCGCCAGGACCTCCGCATGGGCCGTGGGATCCGACAGCTCCCGCGTGCGGTTGCCGGCCCGGGCCACGACCCGGCCATCGGGGGCGACCAGCACCGCGCCTACGGGGACCTCGCCACGGCCGGCAGCCGCGCGGGCCTCGTCCAGGGCCGCGTCCATGTGAGAGGTAAAGGGGGGCTGCGTGACACTCATGCCCCTGTCTGGCGCGCGATGAATGCTTTCGCAAGCGCCCAAGCTGCGCTAGAGCCGGGACATGAGCCCGAAAAAACCGACGCGCCCCGGCGGCCCCCGCCCCGGCAGCCCCCGCCCTGACCGTCCTGCCAAACCCGGCCGCCCCCGGCGCCCCGGCCCGAAAGGGGCGCCTGCCGCCGACAGCGCGCCTGTCTCCGCCGCCCCGCAAGGCAGCGGATCCGACCGGATCGCCAAGGTCATGGCACGCGCGGGCGTCGCCAGCCGTCGCGATGCCGAGAAGATCATCGAAGCGGGCCGCGTCAGCGTGAACGGCAAGGTCATCACCAGCCCGGCGCTGAATGTCACCGGCAAGGACAAGATCGTGGTGGACGGCAAGCCGCTCGGCCCGGCGGACCCGCCGCGCGTCTGGCTCTACCACAAGCCCACGGGGCTGGTGACCACCGCAAAGGACGAACAGGGCCGCGAGACCGTCTTCGACGCCCTGCCCGAGGATCTGCCCCGGGTGATGAGCGTGGGCCGGCTCGACCTCAACTCCGAAGGGCTGCTGCTGCTGACCAATGACGGCGAGGTGAAACGGCGGCTGGAGCTGCCCGAGACCGGCTGGGTGCGCAAGTACCGCGTCCGGGTCAAGGGCGCGCCGACCGATGCCACCCTCGCGCCCCTGCGCGACGGCGTGGTGGTCGACGGCGAGCATTTCCAGCCCATGCAGGTCACACTGGACCGGCAGCAGGGCGCCAATGCCTGGCTGACCGTCGGCCTGCGAGAGGGGCGCAACCGCGAGATCCGCCGCGCCATGGAAAACATCGGCCTGACGGTGAACCGGCTGATCCGCGTCAGCTACGGCCCCTTCCAGTTGGGCACCCTGAAGGCCGGTGAGGTCGAGGAGCTGCGCCCGCGCGTCCTGCGTGACCAGCTGGGGCTGGAGATCGACCCCGACGCTGCCCCCCGCCCGAAACGCCTGCCCCGCAAGGGCGCGGAGGCCGACAGCGGCACGCGCGGCTTTGCCGGGCAGGGCCCCCGGTCCGGCGGAAAGGACGCCCGCAGTGGCAAGGGAACGCGCGGCGGCAAGGGCGGGCTGATCGGTCGCGCCGAACTGCGCGGTGGCAAGGGCGGCCCTCGTGATGGGCGCTCTGCGGACAGCGCGCGGGAAGATGGACGCTCTGGCCGCAAGCCCGGTGGCGCCGGACCCTTCGGTGGCAAGGGTGACACCAGTAAACCGCAGGGCGGCAAGGGTGGCCCGCGCCGCGACACCGGCGGCCCTTCGGGCCCGCGCAGCGGCCCTCACAAGGGACGGCCCGGCAACGGCAAGCCGCCGCGCGGATCGCGCTGACGACTGCCTCGTCCGAGACTCCCTTCTGACAGTTTGATGACAATTCCCAAGGTAAGCCCCCTCTGGCCCGTTTTTCGGCGGGCCAGGGGTTTCGTCTGCCCGTGGTCCGGGACTAGCCTGCTCCGATGCCGCCGCGCCGGATATCGACCAAGGATTTGTTACATTCCGGTGCTTTGGCTGTGAGACACCCGCAAGAGGTGTCGGGCCATCCGGCGCGCCCCGGAGGCCCGGGTGTCCGGCGACCCGTCGGGCGCGATGAACAGGAGGAGAGCAGCAGATGTTGGAGGCCCTTCGCCAGGCCGCCAGTGCGGCCCGACCGGAGGTCGACACCGTCTCGGCGCTGGAATTGCCCGAACCTTCCCCCGCGCACAGTGCCCTGTCGCTGGAGGCGGTCAGCGATGCCTTCGCCGACCAGATCCGTGCGCGGATGGCCGATCTGGACCTGGCCGATGCCGGGGCCCTGCGCAGGTTCGGGCGCGCCGGGGATGACGGGCTGGGGCGGATCAGCCACGAGATGCTGCTTGCCCTGGACGCCGGGGAGAATACCCATATCGCACGGGAGCTGACGGCCCTGGCCCGGGCCCTGGCCGCGACCCAGTCCGGGGCAGCCTCGGCGCCCGATGCCGTGTCAGCCCGTCCCACCCTGTGGCAAAGGCTGCGCCGTCGCCCCGCGCCCCGTGCAGGCCGGCAGGCGGCAGAGGCCTGGCGCCAGGTCGGGCGGCTGGCGGAAGACCTGCTGCGGCGACACCGTGACCTGATGGCGCGCCTGCGGCGTCTGGATCTGCTCTATGAACAGGGGCTGGACCATTACGACGCGCTGGCCCTGGACCTGGCCGCCGGGCAAGAATGCCTGCGCCTGGCGCGGCTGGAGCTGGCCATGACCCACCGGCCGGACCCGATCCCTCTTGCGGTGCCCCCGCCCTGCTGCGACGTGCTGGAACGGCGGCTGGAGGCTGTGGCCGCCACGCGTCATCGGGTGGCGCAGACGCTGCCACTGGTGCGGCTGGCGCAGGAGGAGGACAAACGTCTGCTGCGACATCTCTCGGACCTTCTGAGCCGCGCGCTGCCCGACTGCGCCCGCGCCGCCGAAACCACCCCGCCCGGCCCCCAGGAGGTCGCGCAGCACGACCATTGCCTGACTGCCCTTCTGCAGGGACAGGCCCTTGCCGAACAGGGGCAGGCCCGTCAGGAGATGGCGCGAGACGCCCTGCATCAGATGGCGCAGGCGCTGGCCGACCCCTCCGCCGGCGGCCAACCGCCGAAATCCTGAGCCCGGCCCGCCCGCCTGTCCCGATACGTTCCCGGACCGGCGAAACCCCGCCCAGACAGGGGCCGGCGGCCCCCCGTGCGAGGGGGGCGGTCCTTTCCACAAAGGCCGTCCTGTCGTATGGGGAAGCGTGTAAATCGTACTCGGTGGGGGCCGATCGGTCATGACAGACAAGGCAGAGCCGCCCGCAGGCGGTCTTTCGCGGTCCGCAGATCCGCGCTCATCCGGGCGGCGGAGGGGCGCCGTGCGCTGGTCGACGCGGATCCGTCCGCTGGCCCTCGGCATGGTCCTGCCGCTTCTGCTGTCTGGCTGCGCCGACATGGCCGACCTCTTCGGCCCGAAGGGCCCGCCACGGGAAAGCCTGCGTCCTGTTCCGCGCAGCGAAACCGCCGCACGACCCGAGGTCGCCTCGGTCGAAAGCCGCCTGCTGGCTGCCTACTACGCCGAGGCCCAGACCCGGGATCTGGCGGCCGGGCTGTTGCGCCAGGACGGCGGGGGCGGCGCTGAAGCGGCCCATGATCGCGACGATCTGGTGCGCAACTTCGAACGGATCGCCTTCTACAGCGAACACCGGGCCGGGGCCGGGCTAGCGCCCGCGGACGACATGCCGGGTCAGCTGCTGCGCTGGCAGCAACCCGTGCGGATGCGGGTCACCTTCGGCACCTCCATCGACGAAGCGACCCGGGACGACGACCGCGCGGTCCTGCGCGGCTACGCCCGTCGCCTCGCCCGCGCCACGGGCCATTCGATCGGTCTGGGCACTGGTTCAGGCGGCAATTTCCACGTGCTGGTGATGGGCGAAGACGACCGCGAAGAGGCCATCGCCGAGCTGCGCAGCCTCGTGCCCAACCTGTCGGCCAGCACGATGAACACCCTGCGCACCCTGCCCCGCGACATCCCCTGCCTGGTGATGGGCTTTGCTGCGGCGGGCAACCCGGCGACCTATGACCTGGCCGTCGCCCTGGTGCGGGCCGAGCTGCCGGAGCTGATGCGCCGCGCCTGTTACCACGAGGAGATCGCCCAGGGCCTTGGCCTGCGCAACGACAGCCGCGCCGCGCGCCCCTCCATCTTCAACGACGATGGCGAGTTCGCCTTGCTGACGGCCCAGGACGAGATGATGCTGCAGATCCTCTACGACAGTCGCCTGCGCCCGGGCATGTCGCTGGACGAGGCCCACCCGATCATCGAGCAGATCGCGGCCGAGCTGATGCCGGAGGTCACCGCGGACGCCAGCCCGCTCTGACCTCAGGCTCCGCGGCCTGCGGGCTGCGCAGGATCACGCGGCTTCGGCCAGAAGTTCGGTGATCCGATCGGTCAGCGCGCCACGCCGCCCTTCGAATTCCATGCCCGTCAGAGCCGCGATCGCCGCGTCGGCCCGGCCCTGCTCGATCATGTGCTGCACCGCGCCGGCATAGGCGTGGAAATCGTCGTGCAGCAGGCAAAGCTCGGCCACATAGGGATCGGACGGAGCCTGCCGCCGCATTTCCCCCAGACATCGGCCCAGGCGGCACTGGCTTTCATCCTGTGCGCGCAGATGCGCCAGGCCGGAGCGGCGTCCGCGCCGCAGGCGCAGGGCCATTTCCAGATGCAGGTCGCGCCAGCGGTCCAGCGCATCTCGCGCCGCTTCCAGTTCGTCGATCAGGTCAGGTCGATAGAGCATGCCACACCTCCTCATCACGGCAACATTCAAGCATCCTTGGCGTCTTTCCTTTCCCCGATCTTGAACGCCGGACACTTTGCCTGCGGCGCCCCCTCTCGCGCCGCCTGCGCGGATCGGCTAGGCCTTGGAAAACGAAGGAGAGATGCGATGCGGGCGTTGCTGCAACGGGTGACCGAGGCGAAGGTCGAGATCGACGGCGAAACGGTGGGACGCTGCGGGCGCGGCCTGATGATCCTGGTCTGCGCCATGCAGGGCGACACGACGGCCCAGGCGGAGAAGCTGGCGGCGCGGGTCGCCAAGCTGCGCATCTTCGAGGATGAGGCGGGCAAGATGAACCGCTCCCTCCGGGACATCGAGGGGTCCGCGCTGGTGGTCAGCCAGTTCACCCTGGCCGCCGACACCTCGCGCGGCAACCGCCCCGGCTTCTCCGCGGCCGCCGCGCCGGACGAGGGGCGCGCCCTTTACGAGCATTTTGCCACGGCCCTGGCAGAGCAGGAGAGCATCCCGGTGGAAACGGGGCGTTTCGGCGCCGACATGCAGGTCAGCCTGACCAACGACGGCCCGGTGACGATCTGGGTGGAGGTCTAGGATCGGCCTGGCGGCCCATACCCCCCCGGGGGGAAGGCGCACAACGCGCGACGAGGGCGGAGCGCCCGGGCGTCACGTCAGACCGACACCTCGGCCATCAGCTCGTCCTTGGTCAGCTCGGACTTGCTGCCCGACGCCGTGACCGATCCACGGCGCAGCACGTAGAACTTGTCCGCCAGGCCATAGGCGAATTCGAAATACTGCTCGACCAGCACGATCGCCATGTCGCCGCGATCGCGCAGGTATTCGATGACCCGGCCGATCTGCTGGATGATGTTGGGCTGAATGCCCTCGGTCGGCTCGTCCAGCAGCAACAGCTTCGGCTTGGTCAGCATCGCCCGCGCGATGGCCAGCTGTTGCTGCTGCCCGCCCGACAGGTCGCCCCCGCGCCGGTTCAGGAAATCCTTGAGGATCGGGAACAGCTCGTAGATCTCGTCGGGGATGTGGTGTTCGGACCGCGGCAGGCAGGCATAGGCCGTCTCCATGTTCTCCTGCACCGTCAGCAGCGGGAAGATCATCCGCCCTTGAGGCACGTAACCGATCCCCTTCTGCGCCAGCATATGCGCGGGCAGTTTCCCCAGATCCTCGCCATCCAGCGCCATGGTCCCGCCAGAGCGCGGGTGCGTCCCCGAAATGGCCTTCAGCAGAGAGGTCTTGCCCACGCCGTTGGTCCCCATGATGCAGGTCACCTGACCC
This sequence comes from Pseudooceanicola marinus, assembly GCF_020177265.1. Taxonomy (GTDB): domain Bacteria; phylum Pseudomonadota; class Alphaproteobacteria; order Rhodobacterales; family Rhodobacteraceae; genus Pseudooceanicola; species Pseudooceanicola marinus_A. The sequence goes on along the minus strand of NZ_JAIVMC010000003.1, from coordinate 61,624 downwards.
TGGGCGGCAGAGAGGTCGATCCCGTTCAGGATCTGGCTTTGACCGTAGTGGAGGGTCAGTCCGTTCACATCCAGCATCTCAGCGCCCCAGGTAAACTTCGATGACGCGCGGGTCGGCGGTCACATGGTCGAGAGAGCCTTCGGCCAGCACCGATCCCTCGTGCAACACCGTCACCTTGCAGCCCAGGCGCCGGACGAATTCCATGTCATGTTCCACCACCACCACGGCGCGGGTCTTGGCCAGCGACACCAGCAGGTCGGTCGTGTGTTCACGTTCCGCCAGGGTCATGCCTGCGGCGGGTTCGTCGACCAGCATCAGGCGCGGTTCCTGCGCCAGCAGCATGCCGATCTCCAGCCATTGCTTCTGGCCGTGCGACAGCTCTCCGCTGGTGCGGGACAGGAAGGCGGCCAAGCCTACCTCCTCGGCCAGTTCGCCCACCCGGGCGCGGTCGGCGCGGGTCGGACGATAGAAGAGACAGGCGAAGGCGCCGCGCGGGTTCTTCAGCGCCATCAGCAGGTTGTCGAAGACCGACTGGTCCTCGAAGACGGTGGGACGCTGGAACTTTCGCCCCAGCCCGGCCTGGGCGATCTTCGCTTCCCGCATCTTCAGCAGGTTGCGCGACAGCTCCCCCCACAGGACCTTGCCCTCGTCCGGCTTCGTCTTGCCGGTGACGATATCCATGAAGGTGGTCTTGCCCGCGCCATTGGGGCCGATGATGGCGCGCAGTTCCGCCTCTCCGATGGAGAAGCTGAGGTTGTTGATCGCCTTGAACCCGTCGAAGCTGACGGAGACGCCGGAGACTTCCAGAAGCGCGCTCATTCCCGGCCCTCCTCTTCGCGCAGGGCGCCCTTGTCGGGGCCGTAGTCGGCGCCGTGGCGATCTGGGGCCACGCGGGCCGAAACCAGATCGACCAGGCCGCCGATGCCCTTGGGCGCGAAGAGCGTGACCAGAACGAAGCTTAGACCCAGCAGGACCAGCCACCAGTCCACCCAGTCGACGGTGTAGACCCCCAGCGGGATCGAGGGCACCATGCCGCCGGTGAACCAGGTGGAGACGAGGCTGACCACCGCCGCACCGATCACCGCGCCGTAGAGCCGCCCCCGCCCGCCGATGGCGACCCAGACCGCCAGGTAGATCGAGGCAATGGGCGCCACTTCGCCCGGGTTGATGATGCCTGCCTGCGGGTAGTAAAGAGCGCCGGCAATGGCGGCGATGATCGCGGTGAAGGTAAAGATGAAGAGCTTGTAGCCCTCGACAGAGTAGCCGAGGAAGCGCACCCGTGCCTCGTCATCGCGGATGCCGCGCACCACGGATCCGAACTTGCCCGAGACCACCCAGGCGCAGAGCACATAGCCCAGGCCGAGCGCCAGGGCCGAGGCCCAGAGGAACCACAGGGAGATCCAGTCCTGCCCCGCCTCGACACCCGGCAGGTTCTGCAGACCCGACAGGCCGTTGTTGCCGCGCAGCCCGCTTTCGTTCTGGAAGAGGTAGAGCGACAGGGCAAGCGTCATCGCCTGGGTCAGGATCGACAGGTAGACGCCGGTGACGCGCGAGCGGAAGGCCAGCCAGCCGAAGACCAGCGCCAGCAGCCCCGGCACCAGCACCACCAGCGCCAGTTGCAGCGGCAGGGAATGGGCGAAGGCCCAGATCGCGGGGAAGTCCGAGCTGCCGACAACGCCGAAGATCTGGCTGCCGATGGCATCGCGCACCTCGTCCGGCGTGGGCGGGATGGCGGCATTGGCCAGGCTTTCGGCCACGATGATCTCGGTCCGGGCATACATCAGCCACATGCCGATCATGTAGCCCCCCAGACCAAAGAAGGCGAAATGGCCGAGGCTGAGGATGCCGCAGTAGCCCCAGACCAGATCCATGGCGATGGCCACGAGGCATAGGCAGAGAGTGCGTCCCAGCGTCTTGATGAAGGACGTCGAGAGCAGTTCGGCGCCCATGGCATGCGACATAAGGGTGACCGCCAGGGTGAAGACCGCGAGCAGTGCGAGGAAGATCAGCACCGAGGGATTGCGGGCGATGAAGCTCTGTCTCATGCCGTGTCTCCCTTGGCGGGGGTGGCGGGGGGGCGTTCTCCCCCGGGGCCGCGGGCCCCGCCCCCCAGAATATTTCCGGCCAGCAAATGAGAGGGCCATGGCGCGAAGATCAGGCCGGCGAGCGGGGTGGTCATCGGGATCATCTGGGGCCCTCCTCGTCTGCATCCGGGCGGCCACCGTCGATGACGGGCAGCGGCGGGCGGTCGAGATTGGCGGGGGGATGCTGGTAGAACATGGGCGATCAATCTCCGGCGGCGCGGCCCTTGAGGGCGATGATGCCGCGGGGGCGGAACTGGATGAAGATGATGATGAAGACGATCATGTAGGTCTGCGCCGCCAGGGTGTTGGACGGGTTGAACCACTCGATCCCCTTCTGCAGGAAGCCGATCATCGTGGCGCCCAGAAGGGTGCCCCAGATGTTGCCGACCCCGCCCACGACCACGGTCATGAAGCTTTGCACGATGTACTGCTGGCCGATTTCAGAGGTCACCTGGGCGTAGAGCCCGATCGCCACGCCCGCGATTCCCGCGATGCCGGAGCCCAGGCCGAAGGTCAGCATGTTCACCCGGTCGGGGTTGATCCCCATGGAGGCGGCCATTTTCGGGTTCTGGGTCACCGCGCGGGTTTCCAGACCGAGCCGCGTCTTCTTCATCATGAAGAGGAAGAGACCGAGGAAGATCAGCGCCAGAACGAAGATGGCGATGCGGATGTAGCTGATGCCGACGATGTCGTTCATGACCCAGGACCCGTTCAGCCAGTCGGGCGAGGTCAGCGGGCGGGCCTGGGTGCCAAAGATGTTCTTGGCCAGTTGTTGCAGCGCGATGGAGACGCCGAAAGTGGCCAGCAGGGTTTCCAGCGGGCGGGAATAGAGCCAGCGGATCACCAGCCGTTCCATCGCGACGCCGGCGGCGAAGGTCACCGCGAAGGCCGTGGGGATCGCGACAAGGATCGAGACGGTATAATCGGGGATCACCTGTTGCAGCACGTAGCCGGTATAGGCGCCCATCATGATGAACTCGCCATGGGCCATGTTGATGACCCCCATGACGCCGAAGGTGATGGCCAGGCCGATGGCCGCCAGGAAGTAGATCGAACCGAGTGACAGCGCATCAAGTGCGAGGTCCAGCACCTGGTTCAATGCCACCATGCGCGAGATCGAGGCGAGCGCGGCATTGGCGGCACCGGTCACGTCAGCGTCGGCTTCGGCATAGGTTTCATAGAAGACATGGTCGGCCAGTGCGCTGTCGATGTCGGCCTCGGTCGCGGCCGGCTCCACCAGCCCCTCGGCCACCAGCGCGTCGAAGGCGCGATCACGGGCGGCGGGTTCCGAGAGATCGGAGAGCGGAACGCCCGCCACGGCGCCATCCTCGATATGCTCCGCCAGGGTGCTGCGCAGATCGTCGGAGGAGACCAGCGGCGGGGCCAGGCCCTCGTCGACCAGCAGCTGGTAGGCCTCGGTCCGGGGCAAGGCGTCAGAGCCGGGGCGCAGCTCTCGGGCGATGTTGCGGCCCTCGGGCAGATCCGTCGCCGCGCTGCGGGTCGTGGCGACCAGCGGGTTCAGCGCCGCACGCACCGCCACGTCCAGGTTGCCGGCGACGCTTTCGATGGCCGCGATCCGGTCGGCCTTGTCCTCGGCATAGCTGATGGTCAGCAGGGTCAGCAGCTGTTCCTTGCGGGCGCGCAGGCCCGGGTCCGTCTCACTGTCGATGGAGGCGCGCAGGGGGTCGAGGTGGCTGGCCTCGCCGTTGCGGTCGATGCTGTCCAGCGCCTCGGCGCGGATGGCCGGATCGGGATCCTCCAGCTGGAAGCGCACCAGCGCGGCCCCGATCAGGCCGCGGATGCCGGAATTGGGGCGCAGGTCCTCATAGCCGTCGTCATCCTCCAGCGTCATCACCTCGGCGCCGGTATCGACGTCGAAGAGGTGATAGATGCGGTCATCGTCGCGGGTCACCCGGTAGAAGGTCAGGTCGGCCTCGTTCACCCAGATCTCGCGTTCGGCCCAGGCGACCAGAAAGTCGGGGGCCTGCGGCAGGCCGGATCCGGCCACGGCGTCGATGGCGGGCTGGATCGTGCGGCGGGAGCTGTCGAGGAAAAGCTCGGCCTGTTCCTGCAGGATCGGCTGGAGCGAGGCGGCGTCCTCGGCGCTGTCGGTCTGGGCCAGGGCCGCCGGCACCGGCAGGACGAAAGCGGCGATTGCGATCAGCAGCGTCGCGACAGCCTGAATGAGACGTTTGGGCATTTTGGTCCTGCGGCGGAAGGTCAGCGAGCCGGGCGGGACGGCAGGGAGGAGGGTGCCGGCCCGCCCGGACCACCCGGGCGGAGGAGTTCCGCCCGGGACGTTCGGCGTCAGATCAGTAGTTGGACTGTTTCTGCACGCAGGTTTCGGTGTCGGTGTTGTACATGCCGCAGTCGAGACCCGGCCAGTCGGACTTCAGCACCGCGGATTCCGGCAGGAAGTCGGTCCAGGCGTCGCCCGGCACCGGATCGGTTTCCGAGATGATGTCGAACTGGCCGTCTTCGAGGATCTCACCGATCAGCACCGGCTTGGTCAGGTGGTGGTTCGGCAGCATTTCCGCCGTACCGCCGGTGAGGTTCGGGAAGGTCTGGCCGACCATCGCCTCGATCACCGTATCGACGTCGGTGGTGCCCGATTCCTCGACCGCGTTCACCCACATGTTGAAGCCGATGTAATGGGCTTCCATCGGGTCGTTGGTCACGCGGTCCTCACCGGCGAATTCCTTCCACGCGGCGATGAACTCTTCGTTCTCGGCGGTGTCGGCGGACTGGAAGTAGTTCCAGGCGGCCAGGTGGCCCACCAGCTCGGAGGTGTCGAAGCCCGACAGTTCCTCTTCGCCCACGGAGAAGGCAACCACGGGGATATCCTCGGCCGAGACGCCCTGCGCGGCCAGCTCCTTGTAGAAGCCCACGTTGGCGTCGCCGTTGATGGTCGAGATCACGCCGACCTTCTTGCCGTCTGCGCCCAGGGCCACGACGTCCGACACGATCTTGGACCAGTCGGAATGGCCGAAGGGGGTGTAGTTGACGAAGATGTCTTCCTCCGCGATCCCCTTGTCCATCAGGTAGGATTCGAGAATGTTGTTGGTGGTCCGGGGGTAGACGTAGTCGGTGCCCAGCAGGGCGAACTTCTCGACGCCCAGTTCCTCCAGGTAGTAATCCGTGGCCGGGATCGCCTGCTGGTTCGGCGCGGCGCCGGTGTAGAACACGTTGTAGGAGCTTTCCTCGCCCTCGTACTGGACCGGGTAGAACAGCAGGCCGTTCAGTTCCTCGATCACCGGCAGGACGGATTTGCGGCTGACGGAGGTCCAGCAGCCGAACATCACGTCGACCTCGGACACGGTCAGCAGCTCGCGCGCCTTTTCGGCGAAGAGCGGCCAGTCGGAGGCGGGATCGACAACCACGGCTTCCAGCTGCTTGCCCATGACGCCGCCCTTGGCGTTCTGCTGCTCGATGAGCATCAGCATGGTGTCTTTCAGCGTGGTTTCCGAGATCGCCATCGTGCCGGAAAGCGAGTGCAGGATGCCGACCTTGATCGTGTCGTCCTGCGCCATCGCCGCGCCCGACATCAGGGCCGTGGCAGCGGTCGCGCTCAGCATCATTTTCTTGAAATGCGACATTGGATGGTATTCCCCTTCATGGCGCCGCCTCGGGCACAGGGGATCGGCCACGGTTGGAACCGCGGGCAAACCGTCCTATATCTCCCCGAGCGACTTTTTATAAAAGTTGCTTCTCCGTGCGGTGGTGACCGAACCGCCAGATTGGAAGCCACCGCACATTTTGCTTTCACGCCGTCTTGCGCGGCGCGTTTCGATGAACGCCGGTTCGGCAAAGTTTTCCTACATTCACGGCCAAGTGACCGCGCGAAAGCCGGGGCCTTGCGGGCAATTGCACATTTAGAACGCATTTTTCGCGACAAATGCCCTAAAAATGGGCACCCAACGAGGGCATCGACCTTCGATGTGAAGATGTCGCCGCGTCAGCCCCTGACTCGTCTCCTCCGGGAAAACGCCCCTGAATGGGGGATCCGGAAGCGTCTTCCGGGCGATTACGGCGTCGCGCCGCCCCTATGTTGGCGGGGACGCGCGGCGGGTCAGACAGCAGAAGGTGTCGGACGAGGGGCCGGCTCAGGCGCCGCCGGTGTCCTCATGCGGCGCGGCACTGTCCTCGAAACTGAACTCGGGCAGCGCGGCAAAGGCATCGCGGAGCGCCACGCCCCAGCCGGAGGAAATGTCCTGAAAATAGGGATCGTCGGCCTCGATCCGGCCGGTCCGGCCAAGGCGCAAGCTGTCGGCCTCGTAGACGTGGTAATCCAGCGGCAGGGCGACCGAAAGGTTGGCCTTGATGGTGCTGTCGAAACTGACCAGCACCAGTTTCATCGCCTCTTCGAAGGACATGCCCGCCTCATAGGCGCGCACCAGGATCGGGCGGCCGTACTTGGTCTCTCCGATCTGGAAAAAGGGCGTGTCGGCAGAGGCTTCGATGAAATTGCCCTCGGGGTAGATCAGGTAGATCCGCGGCTCGCCCCCGGCGATCTGGCCGCCCAGCAGGATGGTGGCCGAAAAGGTCGAGCTGGCCTTCTGCCCGTTGTCGTCATGGCGCGAGATCACCTCGCGCAGAGTCTGACCGATCAGCCCGGCGACCTGGAACATCGTCGGCAATTGCAGGATGTCGGGGCTGCGTTCGTCGGGGCTTTTTGAGCGTTCCTGCAGCAGGCTGACCACCGCCTGGGTGGTGGCCAGGTTGCCCGCCGTCATCAAGGTGATGCAGCGTTCCCCCGGCACCTCGAAGTGCACCATCTTCCGGAAGGTGGAGATATTATCGACGCCGGAATTGGTCCGCGTGTCCGACATGAACAGCAGGCCACGATCCAGTTGCAGGGCAACGCAATAGGTCATCTGGCGTCAAAGCTCCGATAGCAGGCCCGCGAGGGAATCGGGCAGCGCCACTCTATTGCTGAACCTGCAAGGAAACGCAAAGCTCTTCCGACGCGTCGCCCTGGCGCAACCCGTGCACCGGCGCCGCCTCGGAATAGTCGCGACCGACGGCCACGCGGACATAGCGATCATCGGGGCAGATGGCGTTGGAGACATCGAAACCGACCCAGCCCAGCCCCTCCAGCCAGACCTCGGCCCAGCCATGGGCGGCCTCCTGGTCGATCCGGTCCGACAGCAGCAGGTAGCCCGAGACGTAGCGCGCCGGCAGGCCCAGGTGGCGGGCGGCGGAAATCAGGATCTGCGCGTGGTCCTGGCAGACCCCCTGCCCCGCGCTGGCGGCCTCCTCGGCGGAGGTGGCGACATGGGTCGTGCCCTTGGCATAGGGCACGGCCTCGGCCACGCGGGCCGACAGGTCGTGCACGCCAGACAGCGCGTTCTCGGCCAGGGTGTCCTTGGCGCCGGCGGCCAGCTTGCGGATCACCGGGCCCGGGGTGGTGGCCTTGGTCGGCTGACGATAGAGCCAGAGCGGCGCCAGCCCGCAGCCGGGGCCGACCACGCCGGTGCGATCCTCGGTCTCGATCTCGCCCGAACAGTGGATACTGACGCTCTGGCTGCCCTCGTCCATCTGGACCATCTCGACCGCGTTGCGGAAGTGATCCTCGTAGGCGACCTGCAGGGTGGCGCCCTCGTATCGGGTCGACCAGGAGATGACGTTCTGGCCCGCGACCCCGCCGCGCGGTGTCAGCCGCAGCTGCAACAGGGCGTAGTCGACCGGACGGTCGTAGGCGTAGGTGGTGGTGTGGGAAATCTTCAGCCGCATGATGTCACCCGTAGAACCTGAAATCTTCCTGGATCTGGCTGCCCAGTCGCCCGGTCTCGCTGATCGCCACCTTCAGGAACTCGTGCAACCCGTCGTCGATCACCCGGTCGATGTCGCGCCCCGACAGCCGGGCATGGGTCTGGGTCGCCATACGCAGGCAGGGCAGTTCGGGCGCATCCGGCCCGTTGAGGTAGTTCAGGTTGCCCACGATCTTGGAATAGCAGAAGGCCAGGCTGCGCGGCATCCGCCGGTCCAGGATCAGGAAATCGGCGATCGTGTTGGGGCTGACCTCCCCCTCGTGCAGCCAGCGATAGCTGCGGAAGGCGGAGACAGACCGCAGGATCGTTTCCCACTGGATGTTGTCCATGCGAGAGCCCACATGCGCCGCCGAGGGCAGCAGGACGTAGTATTTCACGTCGAGGATCCGCGCCGTGTTGTCGGCCCTCTCGATGAAGGTGCCCAGGCGGCAGAAATCGAAGATGTCGTTGCGCAGCATCGTGCCGTGCAGCGCGCCGCGTACCAGGCTGGAATGCTGGCGGATCGTGGTCAGGATCTCCGCCAGGTTCTTCACCGAAACAGGTCGTTTCAGCTCTTCCTTGAGGATCATCCAGGCCTCGTTCACGGCCTCCCAGACCTCAGTCGACAGCGCCGTGCGCACCATCCGCCCGTTGGATCGCGCCGCCTCGATGCAGGACATCACCGACGAGGGGTTGTCGCGGTCGCGCAGCAGGAAGTTGGTCACGCTGGCCTGGTCGAAGTCCTCGTACTTTTCCAGGAACTCCTCCCGCGCGCCGGCGGTGGTGACGATGCTTTCCCATTCGCTTTCGGCATTGTCCTGCACGGTCAGCGCCATGCGGAAGCCGGTTTCCAGAAGACGCGCGGTGTTTTCGCTGCGTTCGAGATAGCGGAACATCCAGAAAAGTCCGCCTGCGGTCCGTCCCAGCATTATCGTCAGTCCCCCAGAACCCAGGTATCTTTGGTGCCGCCACCCTGGCTGGAATTCACCACCAGCGAGCCTTCCTTCAGCGCCACACGGGTCAGCCCGCCCGGCGTGATATGCACCCGTCCGGGCGCCACCAGCACATAGGGGCGCAGGTCCACATGGCGCGGCGCCAGCCCCTTCTTGGTCATGATCGGCACGGTCGACAGCGCCAGCGTCGGCTGGGCCACGTAGTTGTCGGGCTTGGCGCGCAGCTTGGCGCCGAACTCCGCCAGTTCCTTCTTCGAGGCCGCGGGCCCGACCAGCATGCCGTAGCCACCGGAGCCATGCACCTCCTTCACCACCAGCTCATCCAGGTTGTCCAGCACGTACTGCAGGCTGTCGGGTTCCGAGCAGCGCCAGGTCGGCACGTTCTTCAGAATGGCCTTCTCGCCGGTGTAGAATTCAACGATGTCGGGCATGTAGGAATACAGCGCCTTGTCGTCGGCGATGCCGGTGCCGGGCGCGTTGGCGATGGTGATGTTGCCGGCGCGGTAGACATCCATGATGCCCGGCACGCCCAGCATGCTGTCGGGGTTGAACGACAGCGGGTCGAGGAAATCGTCGTCGACACGGCGATAGATCACGTCGATTGGCTTGTAGCCCATGGTGGTGCGCATCTGCACCTTGCCGTCCACCACCCGCAGATCGCCCGCCTCGACCAATTCGGCGCCCATCTGGTCCGCCAGGAAGCTGTGCTCGAAGTAGGCCGAGTTGTGGATGCCGGGCGTCAGCACCGCCACCCGCGGCTTGGCCCGGTCGAAGTTGGGCGGCGCGCATTCCGACAGCGACCGGCGCAGCTCGGCCGGGTAGCCGGAGACGGGCCGCACCTTCATCTTGGTGAAGAGCTCGGGGAACATCTGCAGCATCGTTTCCCGGTTCTCCAGCATGTAGGAGACGCCCGAGGGCGTGCGGGCGTTGTCTTCCAGCACGTAGAATTCATTCTCGCCGGTGCGCACCAGGTCGGTGCCGACGATATGGGTATAGACCCCGCCCGGGGGCGTCATGCCCACCATCTGCGGCAGGAAGGCGTCGTTGCGCGAGATGATATGTTCCGGCAGGCGCCCGGACTTGATGATCTCCTGCCGGTGATAGATGTCGGCCAGGAAGGCGTTCAGCGCCCGCACCCGCTGTTCGATGCCCTTCTCCAGCTGCCGCCATTCGCGGGCGGCGATGATCCGGGGCACGATGTCGAAGGGGATCAGGCGTTCCTGCGCCTCCTTCTGGCCATAGACGTTGAAGGTGATCCCGATGCGTCGGAAGAACGTCTCGGCCTCGTTGGATTTCTTCAGCAGGACCTTGGGATCCTCGCCGGAAAACCACTTGGCGTATTCGGAATAGGGGACCCGCGCACCGCCGGCGCCGGTCAGCATCTCGTCAAAGAACCGATTGTCGGTCATGGTCTCCCTCAGCCCTTGCTGTCCCTGTCACGGCACCCAGGTGCGGCAGGCGGGCCAGCCAACCGTCACTCTCACCCGACCCCGGCGCCACGGGTCTCGCCGCGGCGTCCGGACCCCGATCCTCGCAGAGCCCCGGAGGCGAAGCGAGGGGCGGATCACCGCATGTCGTCGGCGGGTCGTTGAAAATCCGGGTCTGTGCCCAATTCTCGGGCGCTCGGCCCCGGCCCGGTTGGCTCCGGTCCTGTGGGTCTGTCGCGCCTCATCACTCCCACCAGCAATGCGGTTGGACCAAGGAGGCGCGTTTTGGCGTCAAAGGTCAAGGGTTTGGGCAGGCGCGGCGGGACGCGAGGCCGCCCGACGCCACGGCAAGGCCCTGAAAGGGCATCCGAAACGCGCCGTTTCCTGCCCGCCCGATGACGCATCCGGGGCAGCGCCGCAGCGCGGCATCGGCCAGCCTGACCCCGTGCCGCCAGAGGATCCGCCCCCCATGACCACGCCCGCCCTGCCTCACCAGCCCCTCGCCCTGCAGCCAGATCGCAGCCTGCTGGTGCCCATCGACATGCAGGAAGAACATCGCGCCGACCCGCGCTACCTCGTGGCGGATTACGACCGGGTTCTGGAAAGATCTGCCCGGTTGCTGAGAGCCGCCCGCCGGCATGGTGCGGGCGTATTGCACGCCGGCTACCTGCGTGACTTCACCCGCGTACCGCCGCGCCCCTTCGAGCCTGTCCTGCCCTGCGGCACGCCGGCCTTCTCCGCTCCCGGCTCCGCCCTGACCGATTTCTGTGCCGAAGTGGCCCCGGAGGCCGGAGAAACCGTGGTACTGAAGAACGACCTGTCTTGCTTCACCGACGAGGGCTTCCGCGAGGCCGTCACCGGGACGGCGCCCGAATGGGTAGTGATCTGCGGCGTCTGGACCGAGGCCTGCGTCGCCGCCACCTGCCGTGATGCGGTGGCGGCCGGATACCGGGTGCTGCTGGTCAAGGATGCCTGCGGATCGGGCAGCCGCCACATGCACGAGACCGGCATCATCAACCTGGCCAACCGGCTCTATGGCGGGGCGGTCTGCGACACCGACACCGCCTGTCGCCTGCTGGCGGGGGAAACGGCGCCGGTCTGGCGTTTGCAGGGGGCCGCGCCGCTGCGCTTCGACGGGCACACGATCACCGAGGTCTATGACGGGCTTTAGGCACAGCCGCCGGGCCGGAAAAGCTTTGCGCGATCGGCGGCTGTCCGCCTATCCTGCCCTGGCGCCGGACCGATATGCCCGGTGAGCGACGGATATTGACGCAGCGACGCCGGGGGATTTCAGGCAATGGATTGGGCAAGGCGGCTGCTGCCGCAGATCATGCTGGTGCTGATCGTGGGCGCCGTGCTTCTGGCGGTGAACCCCACCGGCGACCTGGATGCCATCGGGGCGGTCTACGCCGGGCTGGTAACCTATGCCGCCATGGCGCTGAACATCCTGCTGGGCGCCCGGCTGCGCCCGGTCGAACGGGCCTTCGGCGGCATGGACAAGATGTTCCTGCAGCACCGGCAGTTCGGCTACCTGGCGCTGATCGCCGCCGTGCTGCACTGGATCGGCCCGCCCGACTTCTCCGGACGTCTCTACCCCTGCGACGACAGCTGCCAGGCGGCGATCGAGGGGGGGGAGCTGGCCTTCAACTGGCTGATCGTCCTGGGTCTGGTCAGCGCTCTGCGCCGGGTGAAGATCCGCGGCCACGGCCTGCCCTACCACTGGTGGAAGCGGACGCATTATCTGATGCTGCTGCCCTTCGGCGCGGCCACCTTCCACCTGGCCTTCAACATGAAGATGCCGGTGACCTACCAGACCCTGGCCGAGGGGTTTGCCGCGCTCGGTGCGATCTGTGCGCTGCTGTGGATCGTCAGCTTCGCCTGGCGGATGATCGGCGCGCGAAAGTACGAGGTGGTCGAGGTCACCCGCCTGGGCGACGTGACCGGCATCCGTGCCCGGCCCCTGGGGCGACCGCTCAACCACCGCGCCGGGCAGTTCGCCTATATCCGTGCCAACCGCGCCGGCCTGCGCGAGGCGCATCCCTTCTCCATCTCCGGCAGAGAGGGCCGAGATGGAGAGTTGCAGTTCAACATCAAGGCCCTGGGGGATTTCACAGGGCGGCTGCCCGACCTGCAACCGGGCGACCGGCTGACCGTCGAAGGACCCTACGGCCACTTCCGCTATCCCGCCCGCGACGGGCGCCAGCTGTGGATCGCCGCCGGGATCGGGGTGACGCCCTTCCTCAGCTTCGTCCGCTCCCTGCCCGAGGATCTGAAGGGCGAGGTGGAGATGGTCTACCTGGTCCGCACCCGTGACGAGGCCCTGGCCCTGGATGAGCTGGAGGCGGCCGCGGCACGCGTGCCCAATTTCTCCTTCACCCTGCATGCCTCGAAGGAAAAGGGCCGCTGGCAAGCCCCCGAGGAAACGCCTACGGACCTGCGCGCCGTCCTCTTCTGCGGCCCGCCGATGGTGCGCGACGCGCTGCGCAAACGCTTCGGCCGCAAGCTGCATTTCGAGTATTTCGAGTTCTGATCCCCCGCCCGGCGACACCGGAGGGACGCCCCGCCCCCGCATCGAGCGGGGCCGAGGCGTGGAGCACCCTAGCGCAGCGGTGCGATCCCCAGGTAGGCCATCAGCACATCGACCATCCGCCGCTGCGCCTCGCCCGCGCCGAACTGCGCCTCGATGTTGTAGTAGTCCCCCAGCCCGTTCATCCGGGTGAAGAAGGAGAAGGAACAATCGTTCCGCTCCGGCCGGACGTGTTCGTAGATCACGTTGACCCCCTGGGCATGGAAGGCCGCCGTCGCCTTGCGCGAGGCGGCGCTCTGCGCGAAAGGGCGCGTGTCGGCCAGCAGGATCGCATTGTCCTCATCCGACAGGGCGCCCTGGGGCGTGGGGGTCATCATGCCCGTCATCGAGGCCGAGCTGCGCCGGGCCGAGATATGCCCGCGCCCACCCGCGCCGGAATAGCCCTCGTCATTGTTGTGCAGGGTCAGAACCGGGTAGCGGTCGGAAAAGAAGCTGGTGATCGCCTTGGTGAAGCCGGGTGTCGGCTTGGCCGAAATGTCCCGGCAGGTTGCGGCTGTGGATGCGGAGAGCGAGAAGTTGCGGTTCGGGTCCTGCCCCTGGAAGGTGCGGCTTTCGCCCGCTTCCACCGCGACCAGAGCACCGCCGTAGCGCCGCACGGCGTAAAGCGCGCTGTCGAAGGCCGCGTTTTCATTGTCGTGCAGCACCGCCCAGACCGGCCCGCGCCGGGCCGAGAGGTTGCGCACCACGGTCAGCTGCCAGCTGCGGCCATGTTCGGTGAAACCCGCGCGGGACAGGCAGAGGCCGGCATCGGCCTGGAAACTGGCCAGGTTGCGGCGCACATCCGGATCCGGAAAACCCGCCGCCGGCAAGCAGGGCGCATCGGGCTTGCTGAACCAGGCGGCTGGCGTGGCGGCCAGCCCCTCGGGCCGGGCGCGGGGGCGCAGCGGCGTCACGGCGGCGACGGCTTCGGCGGGGGACACCCCCTCAGGCGCGGGGTTCAGGGCGCTTTCGACGGCGAGGGCAGCGGCCACCACACCGTCGCGCCCGGGCGCGGTGGTGGTCGACAGCACCCCCATGACCGACCGCGCCAGGCTGCGGCTCTCGGGATCGGGGGCCTCCACGGCGACCGCGGACCCGGCCGGACCTTCCGCGGCGGTCCGGGCCAGACTGGTGGCAGAGGCGGAGGCCGGGCGCGCGACCAGGTCGGCGGGCCGGGCCACGGGACGCAGGACAGCGGGCGCGTCCCCTGCAGCGGTCAGCGGGACAAGCGACGCGCCGCCAGCCTCCTGCGCGCGGGCCATGTCCCAGGCGGGCACCCCCGCGGCCAGCGCCAGCGGCAGCACCATCGCACGGGCGGTCGGACGCAGGTCCGACAGAACGGGAAGGCGGCACGCCAGGGCTGCCGGGCCAAACCGGCGTCGCGACGAAGGGAGAGGCCGGGCCGGATCCTTGGACGGGGTCATCTGGGTCGTCTCGCTTTCTGCTGTCTGGCCGCCCTCCAGGCACCTGAAGGGCAGCTCTTGGGCGGCGTCATCGGCGCGCCTCAATACCCGCTCAGGCGGAAATAGCCGTTGCCGCAATAGCCCGAATACATCGCCGCATTACCGACATTCCCCTGAATCCAGAAATCGGTGCGCGACCTCGGGCTGAGGCCGTTGCGATCCAGCGAGATATTGCCGGCAAGGTCGATCTGTCCGGTGAAGGTCCGCCCGTCGGACCAGAAGGTAATCGTGCCATTGTCCACCTCGGCGGTGAAATCATAGCGGTTCTTGCATTCGACCGAGGGGCTGCGGCGCCCGTTGTCGGTATAGCCGCGCTGGCCGGGGTAGCTGCCGTTGCGCCCGTCCCACGGGTCGGAGGACTGACGGAACTGGTCGAGGCTGCCGCCGCCACTGGCCGGGCGGGCGATGGCGGCCAGATCCATCTGCAGGGCCTCGCGGTGTTCCTCGACCTCCGGTCGGCGGTGATCGTCACGGCCCGCGCGGGTCAGCCAGCGGTCGGTGCAAGCCACGCCCTTTTCCAACTTGCTTTCCTCGCTGAGGGATTGCTCGGCCTGTTGCAGGCAGGAGATCAGCTCGGACCAGAGGCTTTCGGCGTCCACCGCGCCACCGCCGCCCGCGCCAACCCGCTCCAGCGCCGCCTGGGCGCGCATGTTGCCGCGTTCCTGCGCGCGGGTGTACCAGATCCGCGCCTGTTCCAGGTTCTGCCCGCCATGCACCCCGGTCTCCCAGGCCTCGCCGATCTGGTAGGCCAGATTGCCGTCCTGGAAGCGGAAGAACAGGATCTCGTAGACGTCGGAGGGCGAGAGCTTGCCCGCCTGCCCTTCCGGGAACTGCCGCAGATGGGCCATGACCTGACGCGCCTCGCTGGCGCGATTGATCAGCAGGGCATAGGCATCCATCGCCGCCGCCGGATTGCCCATCTCGTTCTGCAACTCGATCACCCGGAACAGCGCCCGGCGCTGGTCCTCGGAGGAGATGGTGGAGGAATTGGCGGCCCGTTCGTACCAGAAGAGCGCCTCGTTCAGGTCGCGCTGCGGCAGCGGGATCTCGGGCGAGGACAGCACATCACCCAGTTTCAGCGCCGCGCGGGGCACGGTGCCTGCGGCGAACTTCAACGCGTCGAGGCCGCGCGCCTGTTCCCCCTGCTCCAACAGGATCAGGGCCCGGCTGAAGGCAATCGCCCGACCGTCCACCGTGTCGGCGGTGGCGGCAATGGCGCAGCTCTGGTCGGCCTCGGCCAGGGTTGCGGCATCGACGCTGGAGAAGACGGAGCCCAACCGCGCGGCAGTGGTTTCACAGCGCACGACATGGGCGTTGATCTCCTCCCGGGTCATCTGGCGGCAGGCCTCGGCCTCGGCGGCGCGGGCGGCCTCGGTGTGGGCGCTGCCCTCGTGGAAGGTCAGGTAGGCGCGATAGGCGGCGCAGGTGTTCTCGGCCTTGGTCTCCTCCCAGGCCAGCGTGGCGATCCGGGCGTTGATCTGCTCGCGCAGATCGTCGCACTGGATGTAGCGATCGCGCTCGGCCCGGGCCTGTTCGATGGTGGCGATGGCGTCGATATTGCCGCGAATGGGGGCCGAGGTGCAGACCGCGTCCAGCGCGCCGGGCGCGATCGGCGCGGGCACGCCGCCCGGCCCGGTACAGCCCGGGGCGCCGTTGATATTGGCCACCGCCAGGCAGAACTCGTTGCGTTCCGAGCGCGAGTAATCGAGGCCGTTTTCCATCACCGGGTTCTGCGAATGGGACCCGCCGGGCTTGTTGCGGGCCATGCGGGCAACGCTGGATTGCAGCTCTCGGTGCAGATCCGACAGGCGGATCGTGGGGTTGCGCGACAGCTGTGTCACCAGAACGCGGGTGTAGACCGACAGGCGCACGTCATCGTCGGTGGACAGGGCCGCCAAAGAGGTCTCGCCGTTGCGGGCGGAATAGAAGATCGCGGTGCCCTCGACCTTGGCCGGCACGAACCCCTGTTCCTGCCCCACGGCCTTGGTCGGATCGGCGGAGGCCAGGGGCGAGTTGCGGCAGGCGTCGTAGAAGACGACGACGCCCTTGGGCCCCGCGGCCTTCACCACCCCCAGGATGTCGCGGTTGAAGTTCACCGCGCGGCGCTTGAAGAACGCCTCGCGCGTGGCCCGTTCGGCGCCCGGCGCACTGGCGGTCATGTTGACCGGCACGATGTAGTTCGACGGATCCCCTTCAAAGGTGATCCCGTGGCCGGAGTAGTAGATGACCACCGTGCTGTCGGCATCCAGCTTCTCGGCGAAGAAATAGACCTGGTCCTCGATCTCCTGCTTGGTGCCGTCGCCCACGACCATGATGTTCTCTTCGGGATAGCCCATGTCGATGAACAGCTTCTGCATCGCCTTGGCATCCAGTTCGGTCACCGCCAGGTCGCTGATCGCGTCGTCGTCGTAGTTCGAGTTGTAGACGATCAGGGCGTAGTTGTCGGCGCTGGCCTCTCGGGTGACGGGACCTGTGACACGCACCTCCGAGAAGTTCTTGAAGGCCACGTCCTGGGCCTGGGCGGGCGCGGTGAAGGGGGCCAGCAGCAGCGCCGCAAGGGCAAGGACAGGCAGCATCAGAAGGCGGCGGGCAGCGGGCAGCGGGGTCATCCGTCTTTCTCCATGGTCTTCGAACCACCGGGGCAGAACCGGCGGCAAGTCGTCTGGGCGCAGTTGGTACGAGCGCCGCCGGTGCCACCGGCAGCGCCCCCAAGGCAGATTTTCGTCCCTGGCCGCCTCACGGCAGGCAGGACCCGTTGGCATCCAGCGCCGAGCGGTCCTCGGCGATGGTGAACCGCAGCACCGAGGTGATCGGCACCTGAGAGGCCGCGAGCGGATCGCGCTGGCCGTCCCGGTCCGGCGCCAGGGTCTGTTCGGTCACGGTGCTGACCACCTCGGAGAAGTTCTTGGTCTGGGTCGGCGCCGTGCGCTGGTAGTCCTCCAGCGTCTTCATCAGATCGGTGCCCAGCTGGTCATAGCTGGTCAGGCCCGGATAGCAGTTCACCGCGATGTCCACGCCGGTGGAGGGCGTATGCGATTGCAGCTCCCGCCCCGGCTGGGGCACCTGGCGCACCTCGCCCGGTTGCAGCACCGGGTTGCCGATGGCCGCCGGGCTGAGACGGAAGAAGCTGCCAACCGAGGTGTCGGGATAGATCACGTCCAGCAGGCAGGCCTGGTCGGTCTGCACGGTGAAGCTGACGCCCTCGCAGACCTTCAGATGCTGGTTCGCGACGTTGATGGTCAGCCCCGGGCGGCCCGCCTTCACCGCGCCGGGGGCGCTGGTGACGGTCTGGCGATCCTGCGCAACGGGTTTCGGCGCGGGCGGGGGCGCCGGCACATGGGCGGCGGCCTGCACCGGCTGGGCCGGGGTTGCGCCAGTGACAGTGCCCGCATGTCCCGGCACATAGGCGGCCAGATGCTGCTGGATCTCCTGCGCGTCGACGCCCGGATGCCCACGCGGCGAGGTCAGGTAGAGGCCCGCCGCCACCTGCTGCCAGGCCAGTTCGACGTCCAGCCGTTCCACCTCGCCCCGCGTGTCGATCTCCGCCAGCCAGCCGGAGACACGGGCGAAGGCCTCGCTGTGGCGCGGCAGGGACAGGATCTGTTGCTGGAAGGTCTCCCAGGTCAGGCCGAACTGCGCCGCCAGCAGGTCGCGGTCGAGGTTCTCGGCATAGACGCTGGCGGTATGGGTGACAGGTTCGGGATGGAACTGGCCCGGCCCTTCCATGATCGTCATGTCGGCCCCGGCCCGCGACAGCGCCGTCAGGTAACGGTCGGTATCCTCGGCATAGGCCGCCTCCAGCACGTCGTCCTCGGGGTGCAGCCGTTGCACCGCCATCAGGGTCAGCGCATCGGCCCCGGTCGCCTCCACCGCCTCGCGGACATTGTCATAGGCCTCGATCGGGCCGCGCGTATGGCAAACCATGCAGGCCTTGCCGTTGGAAATGGTGGTGCCGTAGATCGGGCTGGGGTCCTTCAGGAAGACCACCGCCGTGGGCCCCTTGTCCAGATAACCGCCGGCCGGATCGGTCAGGTAATAGCCCTGCATCCCGTTGGGCAGCGAGAAGATCATCTCGCCCCCGTCTTCCTCGAAATGGGGTGAGTTGGGGAAGGCCGCTGCCGGTCCCAGGGGCGTTTCCTTCAGCCGCCGCGACGGATCGACCCCTCGGTCGAAATCGTAGGACGTCCAGTAGTAGCCGCCCGCGGGCTGTTCCAGTCGCTCGATCAGGCGGTTGTTCTGGCTGACCGCCGAGGCCCCTTCGAGGAACCCCGCCCGCATCACGTCGAAATTGCGGATGTCGGCGATGCGGTCGACGCGCAGACGCGTGGCCTCCAGCGTGGCGACATCATCGGGCAGGCCCAACATGAACTTGTAGGTGAAGGGCAGACCGGCGTTCGACACGAACCAGTCGCCACGCATCACCGGCACCTGCGTCCCGGTGACCGAGGCCAGCATCTTCAGGTTGGGGTCGGCGTTCAGGCCCTGCGGGTCCATGCCGTAGGGATAGGGCCGCGCCGTCTCGATCCCTGGGATCTGGCCGGAGACCAGCACTTCCCACTGGAAAGGCGTCCAGCCGAAGTCGCGGATGTCGATGACGAAGATCGAGGCCCCTTCGGCGATCGGTTCGACCTGGGTGATGCGCGGCTCCCACGACAGGGAGTTCACCATCTTGTTCAGCGCCGCCACGTAGCCCGACAGGTGCTGCATGCGGAAGTCGTCCATCGACTGGCACGGCAGCTGGCCGTTTTCCAGGTGGCCGAAGGAGAAGTAGCGCAGGAAGGGACGGTCCAGCTGATCCTGGGCGGTCAGGTGGCCCTGCACGGCGGCAAACTCGGCGGCGAAGCCCTCGTGCATCCGGCTGGGATCACGCGGCGGCGGCTTCACCTCGGCCGTCAGCAGCTCCTTGTTGACCGCCAGGCTTTCGATCCAGTCGGCGATCAGCGCGCGGTCGGCGTCGCTGGCCGCCTGGCTCGTGGGCATGCGGTTCAGCGACTTGTAGAGGGCCGAGGCGCCCGGGTCGCCCGGCACCACGAGCGAGCTGTCGGCGGCGGTCTTGGCGGCCGATACAAGCGTGGCCTGGGCCGCCGCCGATCCGCCCCGCGCGTGGCAGGCCTTGCAGTCGGAATTGAAATAGGCGTCGACCCTGGCCGTCAGATCCGGCGAGGCGGCCTGCACCAGGGGCGTGGGCGCCGCGCATTCCATCTCGATCACGGGTTTTGGCAGCTCCGGCATATCCGCGAGGTACTGGAAGATCGCCTGCCGGTCCTCTTCCGGTGCCTGACCGAGCTGCCCCGCGACCCGCGCCATGGAGCCCTTGACCGGGGTCGTCAGGTCCAGCCCCAGGCCGTCGCCCAGCACATGGGCCACGAAATCTTCCGGCGCCAGGCCCGAGACGGCGCCCTTGGTGATGTCGCCCGCGACCTCGCCCAGTACGGAAATCCCGCCGGTCAGCGCCTGATCCTCCTGAAGGATGAAGGCTGAGTTGCGCGGCGTGTGGCAACTGCCGCAGGCGGCGACGTTTTCCACCACGTATTGCCCCCAGGCGACCGGATCGGCCTCGCTGTCGCCCGCGCCGTCATAGCTGGCGGGTTCAAAGGAATAGCGCCAGGGGTTCGACCGTTTCAGTCGGTAGCGCAGGGTCAGCTCGTGATCCTCGCTGGGCCGGTCGGATCTGGGTGCCTCGGCCTTCAGGTATTCAAACAGGTCCACCACGTGCTCGGGTTTCATCCCCGAGTAGAACTCGTAGGGAAAGAGCGGCGTGTACTCGCCCCCGTCCGGCGACTGGCCATACAGCATCGCGTTGAGGAAATCGGCCCGGGTCCAGTCCCCGAGGCCCGCCGCGCTGCCGGTGATATTGGGCACGGAGATCAGGCCGTAGTTCGGGCTGTCGATCTTCATCCCCCCCGCCAGAAGGGGCGCCGCCGGGTCCAGCGCGGCGGCCGGATCCTGGTGACAGGAGGCGCAGGCGCCCAACTGGAACAAGCGTTCGCCCCGGACCATGTCGGGCTGATAGCTGTCGAAGGCGCCGGCCTCGAAGGGCTCGGCCAGGGCGCCACCCGGCAGGGCGGCTCCGAGACAGGCGATGACCCAGAAGGGCCGGGCTGAAGAACTTGCTTTTGGCATAATCGCACCGGTCAGAATCTGTACTCCGAGGCAGGATAGGCGAAAAAGCGCCGTCCCGGAGACAACTTTTCCCGGCCTGACGGCTTTTGTCACCTCCCGCGGAGTCATTTTGCCCCGACAAGTCCGGTTTTCCTGCCCTGGGCAGCCGTCTGGCGCCGCTTGCCTCACCGCGCGTGTCACGCGCTGCAAAACCTTGGGATGCAAGGCTGCACGGCGTCGCGCGCATGCCGCGATTTTCCGCTTTTGGGAGGTCAGGGAGCACGGCCAAAGCTGGTCATTTACCTTCAGCCGAACTAGCTTGCTCCCTGACGCTCTCTCTGCGCCATTCCGCTGCGTCATCGCGCGCGGAACGGGATCTGCCCCCGGCGCGGTCGGGCGTCGCCGATGACGACCACCGGCCTCGTGCCGACAGGAAAGGCCCCGCGCCCGATGACGCCTCGCTGCCCCGCTGCCCCCGCATCTGCCTCGTCCCGCCGCCAACGGTCCGGCCGCCGCAGCGCCCTGCGCGCCGCGCTCTGGGCCACGACACTGGGGGCCGCCACCCTGACGCTGCCCCTGCCCGGCCCGCTGTCGGCGGCCGATGTCTCGGTCAGTGTCGCGGGCGACGAGGACCTGGAGGATCGCATGCGCGCGGCCTCTCTCTCTGTCTCGGCAGAGGACGAAGGCACCACCGACGCGCAGGAGCTGATCGCGGCGGCCCAGGCCGACTACCGCCGGCTGCTGGCCGCTCTTTACGAGGATGGCTATTTCTCCGGCGCGATCTCGATCCGTATCGACGGGCGCGAGGCCTCCTCGATGTCGGTGCTGGACCGCGACGCCCAGGTGAACCGGATCGACATTTCCGTGACGCCCGGGCCGCGTTTCAGTTTCGGCGCCACATCGGTCGCGCCTCTGCCCGAAGGCGTCAGCCCGCCCGAGGGCTTCGCCACCGGCGACCCGGCCGGCACCGTCGTCATGCGCCAGTCTGCCCAGGCGGGCCGCACGGCCTGGGCCGAGCGTGGCCACGCCAAGGCCGAGATCACCGAGCAACGCATCACCGCCGATCACGCCGACCGCCGCGTCGACGCGGCCTTCACCATCGCCCCGGGCCCCCGGCTGACCTTCGGGCCGACCCTGCTGTCGGAAACCGCACGGATGAGCGCGGTCCGCCCCGAGCGCATCCGCGCCATCGCGGGCCTCCCCGAGGGCGAGGTCTATGCGCCCTCGGAAATCGACCGCGCCGAATCCCGCCTGCGCACCGCCGGCGCCTTCGCCAGCGCCGTGGTGACGGAGGCCGAGGAGATCGGGCCCAACAACACCCTGCCGATGACGCTGGAGGTGGAGGACGCCAAGCCCCGCCGCCTGGGCACCGGCATCGAATATGCCACCACCGACGGGCTGACCCTGTCGGGCTACTGGCTGCACCGCAACATCTCCGGCGCCGCCGACCGGCTGCGCTTCGACGCAGAGGTGGCAGGCATCGGCGGCGAGACCGGCGGCATCGACTATGCCCTGGGCGCCACCTACACCTACCCCGCCTTCCTCAGCCCGGACCGCAGCCTGATCTTCGGCCTAGACCTGGCGCGCGAGGACGAGCCCAACTATATCTCGACCTTCGCCGAAGCCTCGGTGGGCGTCGACCGCTACCTGACCGAGACCCTGTCGGCCAACTACGAGCTGGGCTTCCGCATCTCGGAAACCGAGGATGCCAACGGCACCCGCGACTTCACCCACCTACTGCTGACCGGCGGGCTGACCTGGGACAATCGCGACAACAGCACCAACCCCACCGACGGCGCCTATGCCGAGGTGACGGCGATGCCCTTCCTCGGGCTTTCGGATACCGAAAGCGGCGTGCTGGGCACCGCCGACCTGCGCGGCTACCGCGGCTTTGCCGAGGGACGCTTCGTCCTGGCGGCACGGCTTCAGATGGGCGTGGTAGCCGGTCCCGAGATCGAGGAAGTGCCCGCGGACTGGCTGTTCTGGTCGGGCGGCGGCGACACGGTGCGCGGCCAGGGCTATCAGTCGCTGGGCGTCGGATCGGGTGACACCGCCACTGGCGGGCGCGGCTTCGCCGCCATCTCGACCGAACTGCGCACGCGGATCGGCGAAAGCTGGGGCGCGGCGGCCTTCGTCGATTACGGATATGTCTCCGCCGATCCCGATTTCGCGGGCGGCGAATGGCACGGCGGCGCCGGTGTCGGCGTGCGCTACTTCACCTCCATCGGGCCGATCCGCGCCGATCTGGCCGTGCCGGTCACCGGCTCGGTGGATTCGGTTTCGGTCTATGTCGGAATTGGACAGAGCTTCTGATGCGTTTTTCCCGCTCCCTCGCGCTGGCCACCTGCGCCACCCTCGCCCTGACGCCCGCCGCGGCCCAGCAGACCCCTTCGGCCGATGACGACGGCGAGGGGTTCCTGACCCGCACCCTGCAGAACGCGCTGTCCTCGGACGGCATGACGGTGGACATCACCGGCTTCGAGGGCGCGCTGTCGTCGCAGGCCACGATGCAGCGCCTGACCATTGCCGACGAGGATGGCATCTGGCTGGACCTGGAAGGCGCCACGCTGGATTGGAACCGCTCCGCGCTGCTGCGCGGACGGCTGGACGTGAACACCCTGTCGGCGGACAGCATCACGCTGACCCGACTGCCCGAAAGCGAACCTGCCGCCCCCTCGCCCGAGGCCTCGGGCTTTGCCATTCCCGACCTGCCGGTCGCCATCGACATCGGCGAGCTGTCGATCGGCCGTTTCGACATGGGCGAGGCCGTGGTGGGCCAGGCCGCCGAACTGTCGCTGAACGGCTCGGCCAGCCTGGCCGACGGCGCGCTGGCCACGGACCTGGCGATCGACCGCCTCGACCGGCCCGGCCAGATCGCGATCTCCGCCGACTACGCCCCCGAGGACGAACGCCTGGCGGTGGACATCAGCGCCTCCGAACCCGAGGGCGGGCTGGTGGCCTCTCTCATGGGGCTGCCGGGCACCCCCTCGGTCGAGCTGACCGTGGCCGGCGCCGGCCCTCTGGACGACTACGACGCGAACCTGCTGCTGCTGACCGATGGCGAGGAACGGCTGACCGGCCAGGTGGCCCTGCGCGGCCGTGACGATGGCGGGCGCGAATTCACCGCCGATCTGGGCGGCGACCTGACAGCCCTGCTGGCGCCCGACTACCGCGAGTTCTTGGGGACCGACATCGGCCTGACCGCCACCGGCACGGCCGCCGCCGACGGCGCGCTGGACCTGCAGCTGTTCCGCCTGCGCTCGGCCTCGGTGAACCTCGAAGGGCGGCTGGCGCTGGACGCCGAGGGCAGCCCGCAGAGCTTCGACCTGCGGGGCCTGATGGCCGCGCCCGACGGCTCCGACCGGCTGGACCTGCCCATGGGCGATGGCCTCTCGCTGGCCTCGGGCGAGCTGACCGCCACCTTCGACCGGGACAATTCCAACCAGATGGAGGCGCGGCTGGATGCCAATGCCGCCCGCGCCACCGGCTTTTCCGCCGACACCCTGTCGCTGAGCCTTTCGGGCCCGCTGCGCCAGGGTCGCGCCAGCGACCTGGCCCTGGCGCTGGAGGCCTCGGGCCTCTCCGCCGAGGACCCGGCCGTCGCCGAGGCCCTGGGCGACCGTATCACCGGCGCCGCCGACATCACCTTCGGCGAGGGCCCTGTCAGCATCGAGAACCTGGTGGTCGAGGGCCCCGCCCTGCGCCTGACCGGCGCCGCGCGCTATGACGGCACCACCGAGGCGGGCGAACAGGCCGGGCTGACGGTGGAGGCCGGGGCCGAGGTCGCGGATCTCGCGGCCTTCGCGTCCCTCACCGGGCTGGATCTGGCCGGCCAGGCCGATCTGTCGGTCACCGCCGACATGCAGCTGCCCGCCGGCACCGGGCGCATCACCGCCGAGGGCACGGGTGAGAACCTGGCCACCGGCATCCCCCAGGCCGATGCCCTTCTGGCCTCCCCCGCGACGCTGGCGCTGGACCTGACCCGCGATGAGACCGGCATCACCCTGTCGGAGCTGGCCATCGGCACCGACGAGATGTCCCTGACCGGCGAGGGTCGGCTGGCCTCCGATGATGGCCAGATCACCTATGAGCTGGCGCTGACCGACGCCAATCTGCTGACCGGCGCTGCGGGCGATCCGGCGCCCTTCACCGTGGCGGGCGCCATCACGCAGACGGCGCAGGCAATGACCCTGACCGCCCAGGGCGGCGGCGACCGCCTGGCCCTCGGCATCGACGCGCTGGACGACCTGCTGTCGTCGGGCCTCTCGCTGGACGCCCTGGTGACCCTGCCCGGCGACGGGGCCCCGCGCATCGACCGTGCCCGGATCGAGAACGACGCCCTGCGCCTGACGGCCTCCGGCCCGCTGGCCGGTGACGACAGCAAGATGGCGCTCGACTTCGGCGCCTGGCTGGCAAACTCCGCCACCTTCACCGGCGGCACTGCCGGCCCGCTGGAGCTGTCGGGCCGCCTGACCAGCGAGGGCGAGGCCCTGCGCGCCACGATCTCGGGTGGCGGCGATCGCATCGGCACCGGCATCGAGGCCGTGGACGCCCTGCTGACCGGCCCGACCCGTCTGGACGCGGATGTGACCATCGCGGGCGAACGTATCACCGTCAGCCGTGCCGATCTGGACGCGGGCGGGCTGGACCTGACCGCCTCGGGCCTCGTCGCTGGCCCCGAAACCGCTCTGGACGTGGCGCTGACGCTGCCCAACTCCGCCGCGCCCTTGGGCGCCTCCGCCGGTCCGCTGGAACTGACGGCCAATGTCAGCGCCGACGACAGCGGCGCCTATCGCATCGACGCGCGTGGCGAGGGGCGCAACATCGGCATCGGCAACCCGCAGATCGACGCGCTGTTTGCGGGTGACACGACCCTTTCGGCCCTGCTGTCGCTGGCCCCCGACGGTGTCCTGACCGTGGAAACCGCACAGGTCGCCTCGACCGCGCTGGATGCCTCCGCCTCGGGCACCGTGGCGGGCAGCGAGATCGAGATGGATTTCTCCGCCGGCCTCGACAACGTGGCACGGCTGGCCGACGGCTTCTCCGGCCCGCTGGAGATCACCGGCAACGTCGCCCCCGGCCCCGACGGGGCGCTGCGGGTCGAGGCCCAGGCGACGGGCCCCGCGGGCTCCGATGCGACGCTCTCGGGTCTGGTGGCGCGGCCTGACGGCTCCGTCGACATCACCCTGCGCGGCTCGGCCCCGCTTGGCCTGGCCAATCCCTTCGTCGCGCCGCGCTCCGTCGCGGGGCTGGCGCGGTTCGATCTGTCGGTCGCAGGCCAGCCGGCACTTTCGTCGGTCTCCGGCCAGATCACCCTGTCGGACGGGCGCCTGATCGCGCCCAGCCTCAGCCAGGTGATCGAGGGGATCTCGGGCAGCGTGCAGCTGTCCGGCGGCCAGGCGCGGCTCGACCTCGCGGCGCGCCCCGCCGAGGGTGGCCGGCTGACTGTCTCCGGCCCGCTGGCCCTGTCGGCGCCCTATACCGCGGGCCTCGACGTCGGCATCGACGGCGTGGTCTTCACCCAGGCGGGCCTGCTGACGACGACGCTGAACGGCGCGCTGGAGGTCTCCGGCCCGCTGACCGGCAATGGCGCGATCTCGGGCCGCATCGGCCTGACGGACACCGAGGTGCGCGTGCCCTCCGGTGGCTTCGGCGGCCAGGAAGCGATCCCCGAGATGACCCATGTGGCCGAGCCTGCCGCCAGCCGCATCACCCGCGATCGGGCCGGGCTGACGGGATCGGGCGATGGCGCCTCGGTTGTCTCCTCCGGCAGCGGCGGGTCCGGGGGCCTCGGCCTCGACATCCGGGTCGTCACCGACGGCTCGGTCTTCATCCGGGGCCGTGGCCTCGACGCCGAGCTGCGCGGCGACCTGACGGTCGGCGGCACCACCTCCGATCCGCGCCCGGTGGGCCAGTTCGAGCTGGTGCGCGGCCGCCTGTCGATCCTGACCAAGCGCCTCGACCTGTCGGAAGGCCAGTTGCGCCTCGCGGGCGGGTTCGAGCCGATCCTGCGCTTCGTCGCCACCTCGCAATCGGGCAGCTACGTCTACCAGATCGGCATCACCGGCACGGCGTCAGAGCCGGAGATCACCTTCTCCTCCAATCCCGGCCTGCCCGAGGACGAGATCCTCTCGCGCCTCTTCTTCGACCGGCCCCTGTCGGAGCTGTCGGCGGTGCAGGCCGCCCAGCTGGCCGCGGCGGTCGCCACGCTGACCGGCCAGGGCGGCGGCGGCGTCCTGGGTCGCCTGCGCGAAAGCACCGGGCTAGACAACCTGGACGTGGCGACCGACTCCGATGGCTCGGCCTCCCTCACCGCGGGCAAGTATCTGTCGGAAAACGTCTACACGGAAACCGAGGTGACGGCAGAGGGCGAGACCTCGCTGTCGATCAACCTCGACCTGACGGACAACATCCGCGCCAAGGGCTCCGTCGATACCGACGGCGGCACCGGGCTGGGCGTCTTCTTCGAGAAGGATTACTGATCCCCTCACGCCCAGGTTCGACAGCGAAACGGCGGCCCGGTCCCCCGGGCGCGCCGCTCTCCACCAGGCGCCTCCCCCATCCCTCGATTTGCTGGCCAGAAATATCCCGGGGGGAATTGAGCCCGCCAGGGCTCAAGGGGGCAGAGCCCCCCGCCCCCCTCTATGTCTCGCGTATCGCGCGACGGCGCGGCCCGTCAGCCCTCGCCCACGATCTGGTCATAGAGATGCCAGGTCGCGTGCCCCAGAAGCGGCAGCACCAGGAAGAGACCCAGGAAGGCCGGGATCAACGCCAGGAAGGTCGCGACGGCAATGAAGACCCCCCAGCTTATCATCGGGCCGGGATTGCCGGTCACGGTGCCGAAGCTGGTGATCATCGCGGTGACGAAATCCACCTCTCGATCCAGCAGCAGCGGCAGGGCGATCACCGTGATCATGTAGAGCAACAGGGCAAACCCCGCCCCAACGACAGACCCAAAGCCCAGCATCATCAGCCCCTCCGGCGCCAGGAAGACCTCCATCGAACTGGAGACATTGGTCATCACCGAAAGCCCCAGGAAGAGGGCAAAGATCATGTGACCGAGGAAGAACCAGAAGAGCAGCAGGAAGATGATGATGGCGCAGATCGACGGCAGTTGCCGCCGCGACTGGCGCAGCACCACCGTCAGGATCGCGCGGCGATCCAGCGGCTGCCCGCGTTCCAGTCGGCGCGATACCTCGTAAAGACCGACCGCCGCGAAGGGGCCGGCCAGCGGGAAGGACAGGGCCGCGAAGATCAGCCAGTAGCTTTGCCCGGTGGCCAGGGTGACCCAGGCCAGGATCCATCCGATCACCACGTAGACACCGGCGAAGAACAGCCCCCAGACCGGCGCGCGTGTCAGATCCGCCCAGCCCCGGCGCAGCGCCTCGCGCAGCATTCCGGCGGTCACGGGGCGCAGCGGCGGCACGCCCTCTTCTGGCAGCGCATTCTCGGGCAGTGCGCCCGGCGTCATGGTGTCCATTCGTGTCCTCCTCCCTCATACCCCGGCGCGCCCCGACCCTCCTCCGGTCGCCTCGCGGGCGCGGTGACAGGATGCCCCCCTTCTGCCGCGCCGATCAAGCTTTCCGTACGGGGCGCAACCGGCCAGGCACCTGCGCAGGCTTGCCCCGTTGCCCGGCGCAGCCTAGGCTTCTTCCGCCTTATCCGAAGATTTCCGCAGGTTTTTCATGATCCCTTTTTCCTTGTTCCGCCGCCTTGCGCCGACCCTTTCCCCCACACTGGCCGCCCTTCTGGCCCTGGCCGCACCGCTGTCTGCCGCGCCCTGCGGTGACACCTCCGCCGGCTTCGCCGCCTGGAAGGCCGCCTTCGCGGAGGAGGCCCGCGCTGCCGGCATCGGCCCGGCCGGGCTCTCGGCCCTGGCTGCCACGCAGTATTCCCATGGCACCATCGGCGCCGATCGCAAGCAGACCGGCGTGCGCTATTCCTTCGAAGAGTTCAAACGGATCCGCGGAGTCGACTACATCGCCGCCCAGGGCCGGAAACGTCGCGCCCGCAATGCGGCTTTCTTCGATGCGCTGGAAGCGGAGTACGGGGTACCTGCCGGGATCCTCATTTCCATTCACGGGATGGAAAGCGGCTTTGGCCAGTTCTTCGGCAAATACCCGGTGATTTCCTCCAATGCGACGGTGGCCTATGATTGCCGCCGGTCGGAGTTCTTTACCGCGCATCTGCTGTCGGCGCTGGAGATGGTCGATCGCGGCTGGCTGCCCGCCGATGCCATCGGGGCCGCCCATGGCGAGATTGGCCATACCCAGTTCCTGGCCGGCAACGTGGTGAAATACGGGCGCGACGGCAATGGCGACGGACGGGTCAACCTCTACGACGCGGCGGATGCGCTGGCCTCGACGGCGAACTACCTGCGCGGCCACGGCTGGCAGCGCGGTCAGCCCTACCACGAGGGCACGGCGAATTTCCGGGTGCTGAACGACTGGAACGCGGCCACGGTCTATCAGAAGGCCATCGCCTATGCGGCCGCCCGGATCGACGGCTGAGACAGTCGCGCCCGGCGGCACCGCCGGGCCTCAGCCCGTGAAGACGACCCGGGACAGGCGTGCCTGGGTGTCGGCCAGGATCTGCTCTGCCTCTTCCATGTCGTGATGGGCGGCATAGGCCTTCAGGTCCTCGACCACGTCGAGCATCCAGCTGCCGCCGGTGACACTTCCCGGAGGAAAGGAGCGGGTCCAGCCGCCTTTGTGCATGGTGCCGAAATGGCCCTTGATCACTACTTTCCGATTCATTGCCCCACCTTTTCAGAAAACCCACGGGCGGGATCGAAAGAGAGCTTGGCCAGCCCCGCCCACACACAAACACTGTACGGCGCGCCGCGCCGGAACGGGCTGCAACACGCATCCGGCGTCGTCGCGCAACGTCCCGACGAAATCAAATGGATTTCACGACGTACTGGATTACCCTACCCCATTCCCGGAACATTCGAGCGGATGTCGGGCGCGTGGGAACGAAATTGTGACCCGATGACGCAGCCCGCCAGGCAGTATTGCCGGGGGAAATGGCGAATTTGATCAGGTTTGGCCCCCAAAAGCGCAACCCGTCCCAATACACTGAATTGAGATTCGCAACAGTGACCAAAAGGTAATGTAAGTTGCGACCAAATTTCAGGGGCCCACCGCCTTGCCGCAGCACCCCCGGAAGGCCCCGGGCCGGCCAGCCCGGGCCTCGCGCCGGGGCTTACTCGCCCGCGGCCTCGGCGCGGCTCTTGCCGGCAACGTTCTGCGCCAGGGTGGCGGCCATGAAACCGTCCAGGGCCCCATCCAGCACACCGGAGGTGTCGGAGGTCTCGTAGTTGGTCCGCAGGTCCTTCACCATCTGGTAGGGCTGCAGGACGTAGCTGCGGATCTGGTTGCCCCAGCCGGCGCTGCCCTTGCTGTCATGGGCCTCGTTGATGGCCGCGTTGCGGCGATCCAGCTCCAGCTGGTAGAGGCGCGATTTCAGCGCCTTCATGGCGATGTCGCGGTTCTGGTGCTGCGACTTCTCCGAGCTGGTCACCACGATCCCCGTGGGATGGTGGGTGATCCGCACGGCGGAGTCGGTGGTGTTCACGTGCTGACCGCCCGCGCCCGACGACCGGTAGGTGTCGATGCGGATGTCGGCGGGGTTCACCTCGATCTCGATATTGTCGTCGACCACCGGATAGACCCAGACGGACGCAAAGGAGGTCTCGCGCGTGCCCTTGCCGAAGGGCGAGATGCGCACCAGCCGGTGCACGCCGCTTTCGGACTTCAGCCAGCCATAGGCGTTATGGCCGGAAATCTTGTAGGAGCAGGACTTGATGCCCGCCTCACCGCCGGCTTCCTCCGATTGCAGCTCCACCTTGTAGCCGCGCTTCTCGGCCCAGCGAACATACATCCGCTGCAGCATCGAGGCCCAGTCGCAGGCCTCGGTGCCGCCGGCGCCGGCGTTGATCTCCAGGAAGGTGTCGTTGGCATCGGCCTCGCCGTTCAGCAGGGCTTCGAGCTCCTTCTCAGCGGCCTTCTCCTTCAGCGCCTTCAGCGCCTCTTCGGCCTCCGTGACGACATCCTCGTCCTCTTCCATCTCGCCCAGCTCGATCAGCTCGACGTTGTCCGACAGCTCCTGCTGCAGGGCGTTGTGGGTGTCGATGGCATCGACCAGGGCCTGGCGGTCCTTCATCAGCGCCTGGGCCTTGGCAGGATCATCCCAGAGGTTCGGATCCTCGACCCGGGCGTTGAACTCCTCCAGGCGGTGCTGGGCCGTGTCCCAATCCACCCGCTGGCGCAGCAGCTCCAGGGATTTCTCGATCTCGGTGACGGTGTTCTGTGCCTCGGCGCGCATCGTGGTTCCTTACTGGCAGGTCTGAGCCCGGGGTGTATCCCATGGCCCGGGGCGGAACAAGAGCGGGCCGCATCGCCGGACGTGGCGCGCAGCCCCCTGCGGCAACGCCCCGGCCCCGTCTTCTCCTTGTCGCAAATATCCCGGAGGGGGTGCCGGCCCGGTGAGGGGGGGGGCAGAGCCCCCGCCCCGTCAGACGGCCGTGCAGCCCGGCAGGCTGGGTCAGTACAACCCGCCCGAGGACAGCGTACCGAAGCCCGCGTTCGGACCCACGGTGGCCGTTTCGCCGGTGGACGTCGTGACCTGGCGCTGCGCTTGGTTGCGCGCCTCGGCGGCGCCGTCGAACAGCGGCAGGTCAGAGCCCATGGCGAAGCCGCCATCGTAGAAGATGCCGAAGATCGGCTCCTCGCCATCGCGGAAGTATTCGGCCACGACATTAGCACCCGACGCCTCCTGCGGCAGACGCGCGCCGGTGTAGCGGTCGATCTTGATGAAATGCCCGCCCTCGGGGATCTCGAAGGGCCCGCCACCGAACTCCTTGACCGCCTCGGTCATGAACTCCTGGAAGACCGGACCGCAGAGCGTGCCGCCATAGCCGCGCCCGCCCAGCATCGGCCGGGGGGTGTCATAGCCGATGTAGCAGCCCGCCACGATGTTGGAGGTGAAGCCGACGAACCAGGCGTCGCGGGCATCGTTCGACGTCCCGGTCTTGCCAGCAGTGGGTACGGGCAGGTTGACCACGCGGGCCGCCGTGCCGCGCTGCACCACGCCCTGCATCATCGAGGTCAGCTGGTAGGCGGTGATCGCATCCATCACCCGCTGGCGGTTGGGCAGGATCCGCGGGCTCTGGCTGGGCGTCAGCGACAGGTCCTCGCAGTCGACACAGATCCGCTGATCGTGGCGGTAGATGGTTTTGCCGTAGCGGTCCTGCACCCGGTCGACCAGGGTGGGTTCCACCCGCTCACCGCCGTTGGCGAACATCGCGTAGGCCGCCACCATCTTGTAGAGCGTGGTTTCCTCCGCGCCGAGGGAGTTGGCGAGATAGGGGCTCATGTCGTCGTAGACGCCGAAGCGTTCGGCGTATTGCGCCACCACGTCCATGCCCACCTCGCGCGCCAGGCGCACGGTCATCAGGTTCCGCGACATCTCGATTCCGGTCCGCAGGGGCGTGGGCCCGTAGAACTTGTTCGACGAGTTCTTGGGCCGCCACAGCCCCTCGCCCGTGTCGATCTCGATCGGGGCGTCGATGACGATCGTGGCAGGGGTATAACCGCTGTCCAGCGCCGAGGCATAGACGAAGGGCTTGAAGCTCGACCCGGGCTGGCGGCGCGCCTGGGTGGCGCGGTTGAAGACCGAATCCTGATAGCTGAAGCCGCCCTGCATGGCGATGACGCGGCCGTTGTTGACGTCCATCGCCATGAAGCCGCCCTGCACCTCAGGCACCTGGCGCAGCGACCAGTGGTCGAACTCGCCGCCGCTGGTCTTCGCCTCGCGCACCAGGACGACATCGCCGACCTCGAAGTTGTCGAAGAAGTCGCCGCGCAGCCATTGGATGTCGCTGCGGGGCACGGAGGCGCCGCGCGGATCGTCCAGCGCCACGTCCTCGATCCCGATGGTCAGGCTCTGGGCCGCGATCTCGCGCACCACCGCCGGGCGCCACTGGCCGCCCAGGTCGATGTCGCGCGGCACGTCGGCACTGTCCAGCGCCGCACGCCAGGCCTCTTCGCTGGCCAGCTGATCCTCGGTCAGGGCCGCGCCAGTGCCCCGCCAGACGCCCAGGTTGCGGTCCACCTCTTCCAGCTTGTGACGCAGCGCCCGGGCGGCGACATCCTGCATGTCGGGATCGACCGTGGCGCGCACGGTGTAGCCGCCGGAGAAAAATTCCTCCTCGCCGAAGTCATCGGAGAGCTGGCGGCGGATCTCGTCGGTGAAGTAGTCGCGCGGCGGCAGCTGGTTGCGGAAGGGCTCGAAATCGCCCGCCTGGACGGAGCGCAGCGGCTGCGCCACCTCGGTCTCGTAGGTCGCCTGGTCGATGTAGCCGTTCTCCAGCATCTCGCGCAGCACGTAGTTGCGGCGCTGCGTCACCCGTTCGCGGGCGCGCACGGGGTGGTAGTTGCTAGGCGCCTGCGGCATGGCCGCCAGCATCGCGGCCTCGTGCGGGGCCAGTTCCGTCAGGGACTTGTTGAAATAGACCCGCGCCGCGGCCGTCACACCGTAGGAGTTCTGGCCGAGGAAGATCTCGTTCAGATAGATGCCCAGGATCTCGTCCTTGGGCAGGCTTTCCACGAGGCGCGAGGCCAGGATGACCTCCTTCACCTTGCGCTCGATCCGCCGGTCGCCGGACAGGAACAGGTTCTTGGCCACCTGCTGCGGAATGGTCGAGGCGCCGCGCACGCTTTCGCCGCGGGTCTGGATCGCCTCGAAGATCGCGGCGGCGATGCCGCGAGGATCATAGCCCGCGTGGGTGTAGAAGTTCTTGTCCTCCGCCGAGATGAAGGCGTTCTTCACCAGGTCGGGGATCTCGTCCGTGGGGGTATAGAGGCGGTGTTCGCGGGCAAATTCGTCGATCAGCTGCCCCTCGCCGGAATAGATCCGGGAGATGGATTTCGGCTGATATCGCGCCAGAGCTTCGTGGCTGGGGAGGTCCCGGCCATAGACCCAGAAGATGGCGCCCACCGACAGGGCCACCATGGCAATGCCGGCGGTCACCAGGGTGAAAATGCCGCCGAGGAAGGAAAGTACGAATCTGATCACGCGCCCGGGCCTCTCTGATTAGGCTCGACCATATAGACCGCGGGCCCATGACGGTCAAAACACATCCCCGCAAGGAGGCGTCACCGGCGGTCCGATGCTGCCGCTCGCGCAGCCCTCGCCCCCGCTATGGACAGGGCGGAGAGGGATCCGGCCTGCCTCGCTACTTCAGCCTGAGCGGGGCCAGCGTGTCATCGGCGATCTTCCAGGCCTGAATGCCGTCGCGGATCGCATTGGCCAGCCGGGCACGGAACACCGGGTCAACCAGGTTCTCCCGGTCGCGGGGCGACGACAGGAAGCCCGTCTCGACCAGGACTGACGGCACGTCGGGCGCCTTCAGCACCGAATAGCCGGCGGCGCGGCGCGGGCGCGTGTTCAGCGGCATCCCCTCGCTGCGCAGCGCAAGGACGATGGCATCGGCCAGCTGCTCGCTGCGCGGCTGCGTCTGGGTCCGGGCCAGGTCCATCAGAACGCCGGCCACCTGGTCGTCGCTGTCGCTCAGGTCGATGCCTGCCAGCAGGTCGGCGCGGTCGTGCCGTTCGGCCAGCAGCCGGCTGGCCTCGTCGCTGGCCGACCGCGCAAGGGTATGCA
Organism: Pseudooceanicola marinus; assembly: GCF_020177265.1. Classification (GTDB taxonomy): domain Bacteria; phylum Pseudomonadota; class Alphaproteobacteria; order Rhodobacterales; family Rhodobacteraceae; genus Pseudooceanicola; species Pseudooceanicola marinus_A. Next base: position 27,614 of record NZ_JAIVMC010000003.1, on the reverse strand, counting down.
CCGTGGTGCCAAGCGCCCGTCCGGAGGCCAGCGCGTCCGCGTGCAGGGACAGGAACAGGTCCGCCTCCAGCGCATGGGCCATGGCGACCCGCCCTTCCAGGCTGACGAAGCTGTCGTCCTCGCGCGTCAGATAGACCTCGGCGCCGGACCGCACCAGCGCCTCTTGCAACTCGCGGGCGAAGGTCAGCATCAGGTCGGCCTCGACCACGCCCGCCCGTTCGGCCCCCGGATCGATGCCGCCGTGGCCCGGGTCCAGAAGGATGCGCATCGGCCCGTCGGGCGCCTTGGGCGGCACCTGCGACGGCAGGGCCACCAGGCCCTCGCGGCCCCAGCCCGGAGTTTCGGGATAGCCTGAGAGCCGGGTGAAATCCTCCGCCGCCACGGGCCCGAACCGCGCGGTCAGCCGGGCGCGACCGCTGTCCTCGGCCAGGCGCAGGTCCGCCTCCTCCAGCGCCAGGGGCTCTGCCAGGTCGATCACCATGCGCGACCAGCCGGGGCGGAACTGCCCCATGCGTACCGCCGTCGCCAGATCGGAGTTCAGCAGGACCGCCGGATCGACGCCGCGCCAGTCGACCTCGCGGAAGTCCAGCACGATGCGACGCGGATCCTCCAGCGTGAAGATACGGTAGGGCACCCCCTGGCTGAGGTGCAGCGACAACTCCAGCCGGCCGCGCCGGTCGCGGATCCCGCTGTCGCCCGGCAGGACCGTGGCGCGCGCGGTGAAGTCCTGCGCCATCGCGGTGCTGCCGGAAACGCCGGCCAGCATTACGCCGGCGGTCACCACCAGCCACAGGGCGATCCGGCGCAGGGCCCCCGCGCCGTCCGGTCTCTTTCTCATGCACCCACCTCGTCTGCTCCGGCCCATGCTATCCGATCTGGGCGGCGGATCGAAGCCCCGGCAGCACCCTGGGCCAGCCGCCGCCGTCGGGCACGCCACGTTGACAACGGGGAGCGGAATTGCAACCTGTGCCCCTCCCCGTCCGCCCCCGCCGGAGCCCGCCCCGATGCCCGCCGCCGCCCGTGATCCTGTTGCCCTGCCCGCGCTCCTGCCGCTTGGCCTGGATGGCGTGCTCGTGCGTTTCGGCACGACCTTCACCGAAGAGGCGAACCGGGCCGCCCGCGCCTTCGCGGCAGAGGCCGCGGCGCTGGACGGCGTGACGGAGGTGGTGCCGGCCCCGGCCTCGGTCCTGCTGCGCCTCGATCCGCTGGACCAGCCCGCCGACCAGGTCCAGGGCGCCGCACGCGCCCTGCTAGACAGCCGCGACTGGCTGTCCCTGCCACCCGCGCCGGCCGCCCGCTGCTGGCACCTGCCGGTCTCCTTCGCGACGGCGCATGCACCAGACCTGCCTGAGGTGGCCCGGATCACCGGCCTGCCCGAGGCCGAGGTGGTGACCCGTATCCTGGCGGAGCGGCCCCGCGTCCTGGCCATCGGTTTTGCCCCGGGGCAGCCCTACCTGGGCCAATTGCCCCCGGTCTTCGACCTGCCCCGCCGCGCACAGCTGCAGGACGTGCCCGCCGGTGCCCTGACCCTGGCGATCCGGCAGATGGTGCTGTTTTCAAACGCCTCGCCGACCGGCTGGATGCAGATCGGACGCGCCGCCTTCCGCCCGTTCCAACCGGACGCGACAGACCCGATGCCCCTGTGCACCGGTGACGAGATCCGCTTTCACGCCGTCTCGGACAGCGAACTGGAGGCCCTCGGCGCCGATCCCATGGGCGGCGCCCGGCTGGAGGTCCTGTCGTGACCGGCGCCGCGCTGATCGTCTCTGCCCCCGGCCCGGCGCTGACCGTCCAGGATCTGGGCCGCCCGGGCCACGCGGGTCAGGGCCTGTCCCGCGGCGGGGCGCTGGACCCGCTGGCCCTGTGGGAGGCCGCCGCCCTGCTGGGGCTGAAAGGCCCCGTGGCTTCGGTGGAAATGCCCGGCATGGGCGCCGCCTTCGAGGTCACGGCCCCGATGCGCCTGGCGCTGACCGGGGCGCCGATGCAGGCGACGCTGGATGGTCAGCCGCTGGTCTGGCACGCCGCCCACCCGGTCCAGCCGGGCCAGATCCTGCGGATCGGCGGCACCACAGGCGGCACCGTGGGCTACCTGACCCCCGCCGGCGGCATCGCCACGCCGCCCCTGATGGGCAGCCGCGCCGCGCACCTGGCCGCCGGGATCGGCACCCTCCTGTCCGATGGCACCTCGCTGCCCACCGGAGACGACCCCACACCGCACCGTCCGGCCTGCACCCTGCGCCCCGAGCCACGCTTCGGCGGCGGGTCCCTGCGGCTGCTGCACGGCCCGCAGACCCACCTGTTCGACCACGCCCGGATGCAGAGCTTCCTGGCCGCGCGGTTCACACGCGGCCCGCGCAGCAACCGTCAGGCCATCCAACTGCTCTGCGATGCGGCGCAGGACTGGCACCTGGATGCCGGCGGCATGGCGTCCGAGCCGATCCAGGCCGGTGACGTGCAGATCACCGGGGATGGCACCCCCTTCGTGCTGGGTCCGGAATGCCAGACCATCGGCGGGTATCCCCGTATCGGGTCCATCCATCCAGAGGACCTGCCCCGCCTGATCCAGGCCGACGCGCGCAGCCCGCTGCAGTTCACCCTGCTCGATGATGCAGGAGCCGTCCCCTTGCCCGTGCCCCCTGCCGCGCGACTGAAACGCCTTGCTGCCAGCGTCACGCCGCTCTTGCGCGACCCGGCGCAGATGCAGGACCTGCTGTCCTACCAGCTGATCTCCGGCGTCACCGCCGGGGACGATCTGGACCGTCCCTGATCCCCCGGCCCCAGAAAAATTATCTCACATTTCACCTAAAATCTCCGGATTCCGAGATGACTCTGCGGAACCAGCACCTGTGTACCGCGTTGAATTATCCAAGACGGGTGGAAACACCTGAAGCGACACGAAAAACGGAGGTGCGCCATGATCTGGCCAATCACTTTCTTTGCTGTCGCGCTCATCGCCGGAATCTTCGGATACGCGGGGATCGCGGCAGCCTCTGCGGGGATCGCACAGATCCTGTTCCTGCTCTTTGCAGGTCTCGGGATCCTGTCGCTCCTGCTGCATATGACGGAGGATCAGAACCAGGACGAGTTCGACGAGAACTCCCGCTGGTACTGACCTCGGGCAGAGCAAGAAACGTCAACGAAAATGCCCCGCCGATCGCGAAGATCGGCGGGGCGTTTCTTTCGTCAAAACAGGGATATGGCGGGCACCCGGTACAGCCGGGACCCGCAGCTTCCTCAGGTTTTCAGCGTCTCGGTGGAGGCAAAGAACATCGCCTGGCTGACGGCCGAGCGCACCTGGTCTTCGCGGTAGGGCTTGGAGATCAGGAAGGCGGGTTCGGGACGATCGCCGGTCAGCAGGCGCTCGGGGAAGGCCGTGATGAAGATCACCGGGCGGTCGCCCAGCTCGCCGAGGATCTCGTTCACCGCGTCGATGCCGCTGGAGTTGTCGGCCAGCTGGATGTCCGCCATGATCAGGTCCGGCGTTTCCGCCTTGGCCAGTTCCACCGCCTCGCCGTGGGTGCGCGCCACGCCGGTGATCTTGTGGCCCATTTCGGCCACCAGGGCCTCCAGGTCCATGGCGATGATCGCCTCGTCCTCGATGATCATGACCCGACCGGAGACGGCGTCGGCCATCTCCTGGCGGGCGGTATCGAGAAGGGTCTCGACCTCGGCTTCGTCGGTTCCCATGACGCTGGCCACCTCGCTTACGTTGAAATCTTCGATGGTGTGCAGCAGCAGCGCCTCGCGGGTGTTCGGGCTGAGCTTCGCCATGTGCCGCTGCGCCTGCGCCTCAAGCCCCGAAGCCTCGATGGCAACGGGGGCCCCGGAGCTGGCCCAGATCGTGTGGAAGACCTTGAAAAGGGCAACTTTCTCGCCAATGCCCCCTTCGAAGACCGACCGGTCCTGGAGGATCGCCTCCAACGTCGCGGCCGCATAGGCGTCACCGCTGGACTGTGCCCCCGTCAGCGCCCGCGCGTAACGGCGCAGGAAGGGCAGGTGCGCACCGATCAGTGCCGCAAGATCACCGGTGTTCGATGCGTTGCCGGAAGAGACTGACATTTTATCCCCTTTTTTGCATTTTTCAGGAACCTAACTCCGGATGGCGCGTTGGGTTCCGCCAGCGATGAGAATTTCTCGGACTATCGAAAGAGGAACATGACATTGGGTCAGACAAAATCAAGCTCACACGGCGGGATCGACGACAACCTGCGTCGCGTGTTCCAATCCACTTTGGAAGAGGACATCCCCGACCGGTTCAAGGATCTGTTGCAGCAACTGCAGGAGCAGGAGCCTCAAAGTGCTTCCGCTGATAACGAGGAGCACCGGGAATGACGACGCGAGCGACCTCCGCCAATGGCGGCGCCGGCGACGACACCAGCGGCCTGTCTGGCCCCAACCCGCGCGATGAGCTGGTCAACCACCTGCCCGCGCTGCGTGCCTTCGCCCTCGGTCTGACCCGGAACTCGGCCACCGCCGACGACCTCGTTCAGGACGCGATCGTGAAAGCCTGGACCAATATCGAGAAATTCCAGGTCGGCACCAACCTGCGCGCCTGGCTGTTTACCATCCTGCGCAACACCTACTATTCCTCGCTGCGCAAAACGCGCCGCGAAGTCGCGGACGTCGACGGCGTTTTCGCCGAAAGCCTGTCCGAGAAGCCGGCCCACGATGGCCGCCTTGCGATGGCCGATTTCCGGACCGCCTTCAACCAGCTGCCCGACGAACAGCGCGAGGCGTTGGTTCTGGTCGGTGCCTTGGGCGCCTCCTACGAGGAAGCCGCGGAATCCTGCGGTGTGGCGGTCGGCACGATCAAGAGCCGCGCCAACCGTGGCCGCGCGAAACTGGCCGAACTGATGAAGCTGAACGAAGATGAAGCCCTGGAACTGACCGACCCCGCCACGATGGCCGTGGTGACGTCGAAGCCCATGACGGCTCGCTGACCGGCGGGAGCCCAAATGCCGCATAGCGCGAATACGCCCTGGTTCCGGTCACTGTCCTTCCGGATCGCAGGGATCCTCTCTCTGGCGCTGGTCCCCATCGGGTCCATCGCGATCTATCAGACCAACCAGGTCTCTTCCCAGGCCGAAGAAGTCACACGACTGTCCCTGCTGGCGCTGACCCAGCAGGGCGTCGAGGAAGAGCGCGCCGTGCTGCAGCAGGCCTTCGGCGCAACGGCGGCGCTGGCGCGCATGGTCCAGACCCAGGGCCCTGACACGCAGGGCTGCCGCGAGGTGATGCAGGAATTCAACGCCGCCATGCCAGATTTCAGCCTGGCGGCGTTCATCCCCGTGGACGGCCAGGTAAGCTGCTCCTCGCGCGGCGTCGGGCAGGACGTGTCCGAACGGCCCTCGCATCTGGAAGTGATCCAGCAAAAGCGCCCCCGCGTGATGGTCGTGAACGAAGGCGCGATCAGCCACACCTCCGTTCTGGTCGTATCCCATCCGGTCGAGATTGACGGCACCTACGTCGGCTATACCGCCATCTCGGTGCCCCATGCCAACCTGAACCTGGGGCAACAACCCAGCTTCGGAGCCGCACCCGATTACCTGATGACCTTCAATGCGTCCGGCGAGGTGCTGACCAGCAGCATCGAGGACGCCGCGCCGGATGGGGAACGGACACAGAGCCTGTTGCCGATCCGCTCCTCGCTGGAGGATATGGCGCGGCTGGCCCCGATGGTCTTTTCCGGACAGAGCCGCGCCGAGGGCGATCAGCTCTACGTCGTCGTCCCTATCGTCGAGGACGAGGTTTTCGCCCTGGGGATCTGGCCCTCCTTCGAGAACATGAGCGACCAGGTCCAGGTCCCCGTCATTCTCTTCCCGCTGCTGATGTGGATTGCCTCCGCCGTGGTCGGGCTGGTGGCCATCGACCGCATGGCCGGCCGCCATATCCGCCAGCTCAGCCGCCGCATGCGCCGCTTCGAACGGGTGCGCACCTTCGAAGGTCAGCGCTCGATGCGCTATGCCGCCGACGAGCTCAAGAACATGGAAGAGGATTTCATCCTCATGGCCGAGACGATCCTGCACGACCAGGCGGAGCTGGAAAACGCCGTGCGCCAGCGCAATGTGCTGCTGAAGGAAGTGCACCACCGGGTGAAGAACAACCTTCAGCTGATCAGCTCGATCATGAACATGAACATCCGCCGCGCCCATTCGCCGGAAACCAAGGCGATCCTCGCCCGCCTGCAGGATCGCGTGCTGGCCATGGCGTCGATCCACCGCAACCTGCATCAGGTCGAAAGCCAGGGCCAGGTCAACGTGGGCAAGCTGGTGCGCGAAGTCGCGAACCAGACCCTGCAGGCCTCCGCCTCGGGCGGGCACCGCATCCGGGTCAAATACGATGTGGCCGACGTGATCCTCTACCCCGACCAGGCCGTGCCCCTGTCGCTGCTGGCCTCGGAACTGATGGCCAACGGGGTGAAATACACCGGCAGCGACCAAGGTCCGCCCTGGATGACCCTGTCGCTGGTGCAGGAGGGGACCCGGGCGCACCTGGTGGTCGTCAACTCCAAGGGCGGCGCGCATCACCTGGAAACCGATGGTGAAAGCACGGGCCTGGGCAACCAGCTGATCCGCGCCTTCGCAACCCAGCTGGGCAGCGCGATCGAGATCGAGGAAACCGAGACGGAGTACCGCGCCTCGATCAGCTTCGAAGTTGCCAGCTTCCAGCCGGAGCCGCTGGACTACTGACCCCGACCGGGCGGGCGCCGACAGCGGCCCCGCCCGCTCCCCCGAAAGGAACGCCCCCGATGTCCTCGCACCACAGCTCCGCGATCTCCCCCCTGCCCTCTCCGCAGAACGAGAAGGGCGAGACCCGCCTGCTGGGCGTCGAGGTGGAATTCGGTGGGCTGACCGAGGGCCGTGCCGCCGAGATCCTGGCCGGGATGACGGACCGCGAGGTCACGCAGGGCGACGAAGACTACCGCGTCGAGGAGACGCCCTTCGGCACCTGCAAGCTCTACATGGACACGACCTATCGCGATCAGGATGACACCGCGCTTGGCCGGGCCGCCCTGGACCTGGCGCGCAACGTCGTGCCGGTGGAGCTGGTCACCTCCCCCTTCCCGCCCGACCGTCTGGGCCAGCTGGACGAGGTACTGGCGCGCTATCGTGCCGCCGGGGCCAGCGGCACCCATGACGGGATCCTGCTGGGCTTCGGCGTGCATCTGAACGTGCAGATCGCCGCGCCCACGGCTGCGCATCTGTGGTCCGTCACCACCGCCTTCGCCATGGCCGAACCGCTGTTGCGCGACGCCTACGACCTGGACGTGTCGCGTCGCGCCCTGCCCTTCGTCGATCCCTACCCGCAGCGCCTGCTGGATGTCCTGGCCCAGGGCTGTCCCGAGCGGCTGGATACCCTGGTGGAGAGCTACCTGGGGGCCACGCATTCGCGCAACCATGCACTCGACATGCTCCCGATCTTCGCCCACCTGTGCCCGGAGCTGACCCGCGACGCCCTGGCCCGCGGCGCGGGGGGAACAGTTTCGGCCCGCCCCGCCTATCACTACCGCATGCCCGATTGCCGTATCGACGAGCCGAGCTGGAGCCTGGCCGGCGAATGGGCCCTGTGGTGCGCCGTCGAACGGCTGGCAGAGGACCACGACACGCTGGAGGCGCTCTGCACCCGCTGGCGCGAGATGCGCGACGACCCGATGGAACGGCTGCGCCTGCAGCTGAACGGCTGGGTCGAGGCCTCGGAAGACATCCTGACGCGCGCCGGTCATGGCGATCTGCGAGAGCTGGCCGAGGCGCTGCGCTCATGAGCCTGCTGTTCGGCAAGCGGGATCGCCCGCGCCCGAGGATCGGTGTCACCGTCTCGGCCAAGTCGGCCTGGCGGATCTTTCCGCTGATCCGGCTGCAGGTGGCCCTGGCGGGCGGCAAGGCCCTGCGCTGGATCCAGGAGGATGAGGTCGACCTGAACAAGGTCGACGGCGTGGTCATCGGCGGCGGCGATGACATTGCGCCGATGCTCTACGGCGGCGAAGTTCGCGCGGGCGTCACCCTGGACCCGGCCCGCGACCGGATGGAATCGCGGGTGATCGAAAAAGCGCGCGGCCATGGCCTGCCCGTGCTGGGCATCTGCCGCGGCGCCCAGATGCTGAACGTGGTGCTGGGCGGCACGCTGCACCAGGATGCCTTCGAGGTCTACGACAGCTCGCGCCGCTACCGCACCATCCTGCCCCGCCGCGAGGTCGAGGTGCTGCCCGGCACCCGCCTGGCTGACCTGGCCGGCACCGAACCGATGAAGGTCAACGCCCTGCACAGCCAGGCCGTGAACCGGCTGGGCGACGGGCTGCGCCTGTCGGCCCGCGACCAGGGAGGCATGCCCCAGGCCCTGGAAAGCCTGTCGGATCCCTTTGCCATCGGCGTGCAATGGCACCCCGAACACCTGGTCTATGCCCGCCGTCAGCGCCGCATTTTCCGCGCCCTGGTGTCCGCCGCGCGGGCTCGTCAGCAGGGCCTCGGCCAGATGCAGGAAGTCGACCGCATGCCCGCCGTCGACGCCCCGACAACTTTTTTCGAGAAATCCTGATTTTTCTTGGAACCCGCGCCGAGACCACGCGTTAGCTTTCCGTCCGATGTCCTCGTCCCGTACAGATCGTGCATCGGTTCTGGGGTCGTGTTTCTTTCCTCGTCTCGCCCCCGGACTTGGCACCGGAGACATGTCCCCCCGTCTCCGGTGCCCTACCCCCTTTCAATATCTGCCGAGCCAGGCTCGCGTCCCAGACAGGCGAACCTCCGTCAGCCCCGCCGCGTCGTGCGCCGCGCGCGTCCCAGGGCGCGGTTGTAGGCCGTGGGGGCCACGCCGAAACGCGCCTTGAAGCAGCGCGAGAAATGCCCGACCGAGCCATAGCCACAGGCGGTGGCCACGTCGATCAGCTCCAGGTCGGTCGAGCTCAGCAGCATCCGCCCGTGGTCCAGCCGCAGCCCCCGGTAGAACTCCCCCGGGGTCTTGCCGAAGACCGACATGAACAGCCGCTCGATATGGCGCCGGGAATAGCCCGAGGTCAGCGCCAGCTCTTCCATGGTCAGCGGATCTTCGAGGTGGGATTTCATCAGTTCCACCATCGACAGCAGGCCCGGGTGACGCGTGCGGATCAGAACAGAGGTCGAGCTGCGCTGCTCCTCCTCGCGGCCCACGGCCACCTTGCGCAGGCACATCTCCGACACCATCGCGGCAAAGGCCTCGCCATGATCGCGGCCGATCAGGTCCAGCATCATGTCGATCGCCGCCGAGCCGCCGCCGCAGGTCATCAGGCGGCCGTCGATCTCGTACTTGGTTTCCTTGGGCAGCAGATCGGGGAAATGAGTGCGGAAGGCGGGCAGGTTTTCCCAGTGCAGGGTGAAGGCCTTGTCGCCCAGCAGGCCCGCGCGGGCCAGCGCCACGGCGCCGGTGCAGATCCCGCCGACCATGCCGCCGAAGCGGTGGTGCCGCTGCACCGCGCCCACCACGGCCGGCGTCATCGCCTCTGCCGCCGGGTTGCCGGAACAGACGAAGAGGCCCGTGTCGCGCGGCAGCTTGTCGATCGCCCCCTCGACCCCGATCGGGATGCCGGAGGAGGAATAGACGGGCTCGCCATCCACCGACAGCACGCGCCACTGGTACAGCGGTTGCTGCGACAGCTGGTTGGCGATGCGCAGCGCCTCGACCGCGGCCGAAAAGGCCAGCAGTGTGAACCCGGGCACCAGCAGGAAGGCGAAGACGGTCGACTTCTCCGGCGCCGGCAAGGGGAAGAAGGCGTCGCCCTGCGGAACCACGGGGGCGGCGGTGGTGAAGCGGTCCTTGAAACTGTTGTCCATGGGATCAGCCTTCTGCTGTGCCAAGGCGGCAGGGGGTCGGGGACGGGTGTCGGAACGGCAGCCCTTCGCGTCCGTGTGACGTCAGCATGACAGATCGGTCAAGACAGAAGCGCGAGAGGCCGCCCCTTTCCCTGCAAACCCGCCCACCGGACGGGCATCAGACGCCCCTGCGCCCCGTTTCAGAGGCTCACGCCAGCCCCCGCGATCCGTTGACAGCAGGGCCGGAGCGAATCTCTTTCCCTCAGCCCCGCGGCGCTGGCATCTCCGGCACGCCACCCGGATGCAGGCTCAGGGCATGGGCGCAGACCATGGAGCCCCCCACCGTGGTCGGTCGATCGGTCGCCGGCGGCGCCCGGACCAAGGGGATCGACCCGGTGATGGCGGCGCGGCCGCGTCACGCCCCCGCGCGGATCCAGCCGACGGCCTTTTCGGCGATCATCAGCGTCGGCGCATTGGTGTTGCCGCTGGTGATCCGGGGCATGACCGAGGCATCGACCACCCGCAGCCCGGCCACCCCCTTCATCCGCAGATGCGGATCCAGCGGAGCGCTGGCATCTTCCTTGGCCCCCATGCGGACCGTGCCGACGGGATGAAAGATCGTGCTGGCGATGTCGCCGGCCAGCCGCGCCAGTTCCTTGTCACTCTGGTATTGCACCCCGGGCTTGTATTCCTCTGGTTGGTAGCGGGCCATGGCGGGCTGTTCCATGATCCCGCGCACCTGGCGCAGGCTGGCGGCGGCGACCTGGCGGTCCTCCTCCGTCGACAGGTAATTCGGCGCGATCTTCGGCGCGTCGCGGAAATCCCCCGATCCGATCCGCACATGCCCGCGCGAACTAGGGTTCAGGTTGCAGACCGAGACCGTGATCGCCGGGAAGCCGTGCAGCGGCTGGCCGAAGGCATCGAGGCTCAGCGGCTGGACGTGGTATTGCAGGTTGGCATGCGCCCGGTCCGGGTCGGACCGGGTGAAGGCGCCCAGCTGGCTGGGGGACATGCTCATCGGGCCCGAGCGGCGCAGGGCGTATTCCAGCCCGATCGCCGCCTTACCGAAGAGGCTGGCGGTCAGCGCGTTCAGCGTCTTCGTCCCGGCCACCTTGTAGACGGCGCGGATCTGCAGGTGATCCTGCAGGTTCTCCCCCACCCCGGGCATATCCCGCAGCACCTCGATCCCGTGACGCCGCAACAGCTCCGCCGGCCCCAACCCCGAGAGCTGCAGCAACGCGGGGGAATTCACCGCCCCCGCCGCCAGCACCACCTCGCGCCGGGCCCTTGCCGTCACGCTGGCGCTGCCGCGCCGCACCACCACGCCATCACAGCGCAGGGCGCCGCTGCGGTCGAAGGTCAGCCGTTCTGCCTGCGCGCCGGTCCAGATGGTCAGGTTCGCACGGTGCCGCGCGGGCCGCAGGAAGGCCTTGGAAGCGTTCCAGCGCCAGCCCGCGCGCTGGTTCACGTCGAAATAACCCACGCCCGAATTGTCACCGGTGTTGAAATCCTCGGTCGGCTCGATCCCCGCCTCGGCCGCGGCTTCGGCGAAACTGTCCAGCACGTCCCAGCGCAGGCGCTGTTTCTCCACCCGCCACTCGCCGCCCGACCCGTGCAGATCCGAAAAGCGGCCGTTGTCACCGGTGGCCGGGTCCGCCCCGCCGTCGAGCCTATAGTGATCCTCGTGGCGCTTAAAATCCTCCAGCGAGGCCTGCCAGCCCCAGGCGTCCTCTCCGGTGATCTGCGCCCAGCCGTCATAGTCCCGCGCCTGGCCGCGCATGTAGATCATGCCGTTGATCGAGGAACAGCCGCCCAGGGTCTTGCCGCGCGGATAAAGCAGGCTGCGCCCGTTCAGCCCCGGCGCAGCCTCGGTGGAATACATCCAGTCGGTGCGCGGATTGCCGATGCAATAGAGATAGCCGACGGGGATATGGATCCAGTGGTAGCTGTCCTTCGGACCGGCCTCCAGCAGCAGGACGCGGGTGCCGGGATCGGCGCTCAGCCGGTTGGCCAGCAGGCAGCCCGCCGTGCCCGCGCCGACGATGACGTAATCGAAGGTCTCCGCCTCCGGTGTTGCCTGCGACATGGCCCCCTCCCTGCCCTGTACCCCTTCGGTGCTACAGGGCCGTCGGACGCTTTCCAACGGAAAATGCGCGCCCCGCCGTCGGTCCTGCGGCCCAGGGGCGCCCCATTCATGAGGCAGGCTCATTGGTCCTATCGGGCCGCCGCCCTTAGCATAAGGCGCCCGTGGGAGTAATCTTTGCGCCGACGACCCTATGCCGGCGCGCCCTGCCCCTCGCGGGATGCCAGCGCCGGATATGCCACACGAGGACCTGCAAGGAGGCTCCCATGAAGCTGACAGTCAACGGCACCGAACATGAGGTGGATGTCGAACCCGATACCCCGCTGCTGTGGGTCATCCGCGAGGAACTGGGCCTGCTGGGCACGAAATACGGCTGCGGCGTGGCGCAATGCGGCGCCTGCACCGTGCTGGTCGACGGCTATGCCACCCGGTCCTGCGTGACCCCCGCCGACAGCGTCGAGGGCACCCAGATCCGCACCATCGAGACGGTCGAGGAAACCGAAACCGGCCGCCGCGTGGTCGAGGCCTGGGTGGAAAACCAGGTGCCCCAGTGCGGCTACTGCCAGTCCGGCCAGGTCCTGGCCGCCACCGCCCTGCTGACCGAGACGCCCCAGCCCACCGATGGCGACATCGAGGCGGCGATGACCAATCTCTGCCGCTGCGGGACCTACAACAAGATCCGTGCCGCCGTGCACAAGGCATCGGAGGCCTGATCCATGGGTATCCTCGACAAGATCACCGCCCGTGCCGCGCCGCTGAACGTCTCGCGCCGCGGCTTCCTGGCCGGCTCCGGCGCGCTGGTGCTGGCCACCACCCTGCCCGTCCGCCCCACGAAGGCGCAGGAGGCCGGCGCCGCGGCTGAACCGGCCGCCGTGCAGGCCTTCCTGGAACTGCGCGCCGATGGCACCGCCGTCCTGCGCAGCCCCTTCATCGAAGGGGGCCAGGGGATCTACTCGGCCATGGCGCAGATCGTGGGCGAGGAGCTGGACCTCGATCCCATGGCCTTCACCGTCGAAAGCGCCCCGCCGGGCGGTCCCTTCGGTGTCATGGGCGGCTACCGCATCACCGGCGGCTCCGCCTCCACCCGCACGGCCTATCCGATCATGCGCCAACTGGGCGCCTCGGCCCGCGCCATGCTGATCGAGGCCGCCGCGACCCGCTGGGACGTGGAGGCCGCCACGCTCATCACCGAACCGGGCGCCGTGGTCGATCCGGACTCGGGCAACCGTCTGGGCTATGGTGAGCTGGCCGAGGCGGCGATGGACCTGCCCGTGCCCACCGAGGTCACGCTGAAGGAGGAGGCCGACTTCCGCTGGTTGAAGACCGGCATGCCGCGTCTCGACGTGCGCGACAAGTCCACCGGCCGGGCTCGCTACGCCCTGGATGTCGAGGTCGACGGCATGCTGCTGGCCGCCGTCCAGCACGCCCCGCGCCTCGGCATGACCCCCTCGGCCGTGACCAACCAGGCCGAGATCGAGGGCATGCGTGGCGTGCATTCGGTGCATATGCTGGATGGGGCCGTGGCTGTCGTGGCCGAAAAGTTCTGGCAGGCCCGCCGCGCCGTCGAAGCGGCCGAGGTCGAATGGACCGAGGGCGAGGCCGAATGGCCGATGCCCGCCGACTTCTCCTCCACCGGGTTCCGCGACACCCTGGCCGGCTCCAGTGGCGAGGTCGTCGAGATCGAGGCGGAGGGCGATGCAGCCGCGGCCCTCGACGCCGCCGACACGGTGATCGAGGCGGTCTACGACGCGCCCTTCGTCGTCCACGGCCAGCTGGAGCCGCCCTCGGCCACCGCGCGCTTCAACGACGATGGCACGCTGGAGCTGTGGCTGCCCAACCAGGCCCCTGAACAGTTCGTCGGCGCCGCCGCCGAGGCCGCCGGGATCGACCCGGCGCAGGTGACCCTGCACAGCCAGATGCTGGGCGGCTTCTTCGGGCGCCATTTCCTCTACCGCACGGCCAATCCCTTCCCGCAGGCGATCGCCCTGGCCCAGGCCACCGGCCGCCCGGTGAAGCTGATCTGGACCCGCGAGGAGGATTTCCTGCGCGACGCCCCCCGCCCTCTGGGCCTGGCGAAGTTCCGCGGCGCCGTGGGCGAGGACCGCGCGGTCTCGCTGGAGGCGACGGTGGTCGGCGAAGGCCCGACGCAACGCTGGTACAACGCTCCTCCGGGTAGCGACCCCTCGGCCTCCGAAGGGATCTCGGGCAAGAGCTACGCGCTGGCCAACAAGGCCATCGGCCAGATCCCCGTCGCCAATCCAGCGGTGATCGGCTACTGGCGCTCGGTCGGGCATTCGATGCATGACTTCATGTACGAAGGTTTCCTCGACGAGCTGGCCGAGGCCTCCGGCCAGGACCCCTACGAGATGCGGCTGCAGCTGCTGTCGGGCAACGACCGGCTGACCACGCTGCTGACCCGCACGGCAGAGCTTTCGGGCGGCTGGAAACCCGGCCCCTACGAGGCCGAGGACGGCACCACGCGCGCCCGCGGCGTCGCCATGGCCTCCCCCTTCGGGTCGGAGGCAGCAGCCATCGCCGAGGTCTCCCTCGACCGGGGCGCGGTGCGGGTCCACAACATCTGGACGGCCATCGACCCTGGCACCATCGTGAACCCGGCGGTGATCGAGGCACAGGTGCAATCCGCCGTGGCGCTTGGCCTGTCGGAAACGCTGGTCGAGGAACTGGTCTACGAGAACGGCGAGCCGACGGCGCGCAACTTCGACATGTACGAGATCCTGCGCCCCTACATGATGCCCGAGGTCCACGTGGAGGTGATCGAAAGCGGCGCCCAGATGGGTGGCGTGGGCGAGCCCGGCCTGCCTGCGGTGCCGCCTGCGGTGGTCAACGCCGTGGCCCAGCTGACCGGCCAGCGGGTGCGCAGCCTGCCGCTGTCGAAACACGACTTCGGCTGAGGCAACCTGCCCTTAAGAATAAAGAAGACCGGCGCGATCTGCGCCGGTCTTTTTCGTTTCAGGCCGTGCCCCCGGGATCAGTCGCCGTAACCGCCGGGGGTGGGGGTGGTGACGATCACCGCCTCGCCGGCGGCCAGTTCGGTCTGGTCACAGGCCTTCAGCGCCTCGACCTCGCCAGACAGGCGCCGCACCTCGGTCTTGCCGCAGCGGCCAGGCTGGCCGCCCTTCAGGCCCTGCGGCGGGTTCGCCCGGTGCGAGGACAGGATCGACAGGTCCATCGGTTCGAGGAAGCGGATCACCCGGCTGGTGCCGTCGCCGCCCGCGACCCGGCCCTGCCCGCCGGACCCTTCGTCGATGCCGAAGCGTTCCAGCAGGACCGGGTAACGGCTTTCCAGGATCTCCGGATCGGTCAGGCGCGAGTTGGTCATGTGCACATGCACCCCCGCCTGGCCCGCGAACTCTCGCCCGTCGTTGAACCGACCGGCGGGCGAGCCCGCGCAGATCGTCTCATAGTACTGGTAGGCGTCGTTGCCGAAGGTCAGGTTGTTCATCGTGCCCTCGCTGTTCGACATGGCGCCAAGCGCCCCGAAAAGCGCGTTGGTGACATGCTGCGAGGTCTCGACGTTGCCGGCCACCACTGCCGCCGGGTAGGTCGGCGCCAGCATGCAGCCTTCGGGCACGATGATCCGGATGGGCCCCAGGCAGCCTGCGTTCATCGGGATCGGCGCCTCGACCATGACCCGGAAGACGTAGAGAACAGCCGCCCGCGTCACCGGTTCCGGCGCGTTGAAGTTGTTCTCGGCCATGGGCGACGTGCCGGTGAAGTCCACCGTGGCCTCGCCCGCGTCACGGTCGATGGTGATCTTCACGCGGATCGTCTGGCCAGTGTCGGTGGGGTACTCGTACTCGCCGTCGTCCAGCCGGCCCAGCACCCGCGCCACCTCGGCGCTCGCGTTGTCCTGCACGTGGCCCATGTAGGCCTGCACGACCTCCAGCCCGAACTGCTCGATCATCCGGCGCAGCTCTGCCGCGCCGCGCGCGTTGGCGGCCACCTGGGCCTTCAGGTCGGCGATGTTCTGATCCGGGTTGCGGCAGGGGTAAGCGTGATCCGTCAGCAGCTCGCGCAGCGGGCCGTCGCGGAAGCGCCCGCCCTCGACCAGCAGGAAGTTGTCGATCAGAACGCCTTCCTCGTCGACGCTGGTGGCGCGCGGGGTCATCGACCCGGGGGCGATGCCGCCCACGTCCGCGTGGTGCCCGCGCGAGGCGGTCCAGAAGAGGATCTCCTCCCCCTCGAAAACCGGCGTCACCACGGTGATGTCCGGCAGGTGGGTGCCGCCGTTGTAGGGCGCGTTGAGCGCAAAGACATCGCCCGGACGGACGCGGCCCTTGTTCTGCCGGATCACCGCCTCAACCGAGCGGTCCATGGAGCCGAGGTGCACCGGCATGTGCGGCGCATTGGCCACCAGCGCGCCATCGGCATCGAAGACCGCGCAGGAGAAATCGAGCCGTTCCTTGATGTTGACCGAGCGCGAGGTCTTCTGCAGGGCGACGCCCATCTGTTCGGCGATGTTCATGAAGAGGTTGTTGAACACCTCCAGCAGGACCGGATCGGCCTCGGTCCCCGCTGCCTCGGCGCGGTTGGCGGCCTCGGTGCGGGTCATGATGACGTGGTCATGCTGGCTGACCTCGGCGCGCCAGCCGGGCTCGACGACGATGGTCTGGTTGGGTTCGATCACCAGCGCCGGGCCCTGCACGTGACGGCCGGGCGTCAGCGCGTCGCGGCGCACCACGGCGGCCTCGTGCCAGGTGCCGCCCGAGAAGACCGGCACGCGGGCCTCGATCTCCGCCGCGCCTTCGGTCAGGGCGCTGGTGCCGTCGATACGATCGCCCTCGGGCGCCTCGCCTTCGACCTCCACCGCTTCGACGATCAGGGCCGCCTGCGGATCGGTGAAGCCGAACTCGGCCAGGTGCGCGGCCTCGAAGGCGTTCCGCGCGGCCCGCTCGTCGCCATCCCAGGCGACCGGCAGGGCGGTGTCGGTGCCCGCATAGCGCAGGTGCAACCGGCGGCGGATCTCGACACCGTCGCGCACGCCCTGTTCGGCCAGGGCGGTCAGCACCTCATCCTCCAGCCGCTCCAGCGCCGGGGGGATCTCGGTGGTTTCGCCAAATGTGCCTTCCAGCCCCTGCTGGCGCGCCTCGGTCACGCGGGCCAGGCCGATGCCGTAGGCCGACAGGAGGCCCGACAGAGGATGGATCAGAACCTGGCTCATCCCCAGGGCATCGGCAACGAGGCAGGCGTGCTGCCCGCCGGCGCCCCCGAAGGCGTTCAGCAGGTAGCCCGTCACGTCATGGCCGCGCTGCACGGAGATCTTCTTCACCGCGTTGGCCATGCTTTCCACGGCGATGCGCAGGAATCCCTCGGCCACCTCTTCGGGCGCGCGGCCATCGGAAATCTCGGTGAACTTCGCCGCCACGGTGTCGCGGTCCAGACGCTGATCCTGGTCAGGGCCGAAGATGGCGGGGAAGTAGTCGGGGTTCAGCTTGCCCAGCATGACGTTGGCATCGGTCACGGTCAGCGGCCCGCCGCCCCGGTAGCAGGCCGGCCCCGGATGGGCGCCGGCGCTGTCGGGACCGACGCGGAAGCGACCCGGATCGGCATGCAGGATCGACCCGCCCCCGGCGGCGACGGTATGCACCTGAACCATGGGCGTGCGCATGCGGACGCCCGCCACCTGGGTCTCAAAGGCACGCTCGAAGGCGCCGTCGAAATGCGCCACGTCGGTCGAGGTGCCGCCCATGTCGAAGCCGATCACCTTGTCGTGCCCGGCGATCTGCCCGGTGCGCGCCATCCCGACGACCCCGCCCGCGGGGCCTGACAGGATCGCGTCGCGGCCCTTGAAACGGTCGGCGGCGGTCAGCCCGCCCGAGGACATCATGAACAGAAGCGTCGGCCCCGCCTCGTCCGGGGGCGTGGCGCCCAGGGCGCTGGCCACCCGTTCGACGTAGCGCGACAGGATCGGCGTCAGGTAGGCGTCGACGACGGTGGTATCGCCCCGGCCCACCAGCTTGATCAGCGGCGACACCTCGTGGCTGACCGAGATCTGGCCGAAGCCCACCTCGCGCGCCAGCGCCTCCAGTGCCAGTTCGTGATCAGGCGCGGCCCAGGCGTGCATCAGCACGATGGCCACCGCGTCGATCCCGTCGGCCTTCGCCTCTTCCAGCTGGGCGCGGGTGCCTTCCGCATCCAGCGCGACCTCGACCGTACCGTCGGCGCGCACCCGTTCCTCGACCTCGATCACCCGTTCATAGAGCTGTTCGGGCAGGATGATTTCCTTGGCGAAGATGTCGGGCCGATCCTGGTAGGCGATGCGCAGGGCATCGCGGAACCCCTTGGTGATCAGCAGAAGCGTCCGGTCGCCCTTGCGTTCGAGCAGCGCATTGGTCGCCACGGTGGTGCCCATGCGGACGGTGCCGACGCGGGACGAATCAATCTCATCCTCGCCCAGGTGGCGACGAATCCCCTCGATTGCGGCATCCTCGTAGACTCCGGGATTCTCCGACAGGAGCTTCATCGCGGTCAGTCCCCCTTCGGGGGAACGGGCGATCACATCGGTAAAGGTGCCCCCACGGTCGATCCAGAAATCCCATTCCGCGCCGCGCTGCTGCTTATTCATTCATCTTCTCCCTGCATCTCGCAGTCATTTCGCTGACAATTTGTTGACGAACTTTCAGTGTATCTGTCAAGGTCGGGGCACGAAGCGAGGTGGCGGACCCGATCCGCTGCTCAGAAAATCGACAACTGGGAGACCCAAGATGACCAAACACCTTCGCATGCCGCTCTTCGCCGGGGCCCTCGCCGCCCTGGCCGCCCCCGCCGCCATGGCGGAAACCTGGGACATGCCCACGCCCTATGGCGACAGCGTGTTCCACACCGCCAACATCATCGAGTTTGCCGAGGACGTCACCGAGGCCACCGATGGCGACCTGGAGATCACCGTGCACTCCGCCGGTTCGCTTTTCGCGCACCCGGAAATCAAGGACGCCGTGCGTCGCGGCCTGGCCCCGATCGGCGAGACCCTGATGTCGCGCCTGGCGAACGAGGATCCGATCTTCGCCATCGACTCGATCCCCTTCCTGGCCTCCAACTACGATGACGCCATGAAGCTGTGGGAGGCCTCGCGCCCCATGGTCGAAGAGAAGCTGGCCGAACAGGGCCTGACCCTGCTCTATGCCGTGCCGTGGCCGGGCCAGAGCCTGTTCACCGCCGGCCCCGTGGAAAGCACCGCCGACCTCGAAGGCGCCGCCTTCCGCGCCTACAACAACGCCACCGAACGCCTGGCGCAGCTGATGGGCGCCGTGCCCACCCAGATCGAGACCGGCGACATTCCCACCGCCTTCTCCACCGGGCGCGCCGACGCGATGATCACCTCGCCCTCCACCGGTGTCTCCTCGCAGGCCTGGGACTTCGTGTCGAACTACACCGAACTTCAGGCCTGGCTGCCGAAGAACATGGTGATCGTGAACTCCCGCGCCTTCGACGCGCTGTCGGACGACACGAAGGCCGCCGTGATGGAGGCCGCCGCCGCCGCCGAAACCCGTGGCTGGGAGATGTCCATGGCCGAAACCGCCGAGAAGCTGGCGGTGCTGGAAGAGAACGGCATGACCATCTCGGATCCCTCCGAGACCCTGTCGGCGGAACTGGCCGAGATCGGTGAGACGATGACCGCCGAATGGCTGGAAGAAGCCGGCGAGGAAGGCCAGTCGGTCGTCGACGCCTACCACGCCGAGTAAGACCACCGGACCGGCCGGGGTGCGCGGATGCCGTGCCCCGGCCGGTTTGCATCCTCCATATGGACAAAGCCGGGGCACACCGGCGCCGCGCAGGGAAGCAAGACAGATGAGACAGACACTCGACCGGCTTTACACCGGCGCCTTGATGCTGGCCGCGGCGGCCTTTGCCGCCATCGCCGCGCTGGTGCTGGTGCAGATCCTCGGCCGCCTGATCGACCGGGGCGCCCGGCTGATCGGCGCCGCCCCCCTTGGTATCACCGTGCCGTCGCTGGCGGAAATCGGCGGGATGCTGTTCCTCTCGGCGGTCTTTCTGGGCCTTGCGGGCACCTTCTGCCGGGGCGGCCATGTCCGCGTCGGCCTGCTGACCGGGGCCCTGCCGCCGCGCGTCGCCCGCCCGCTGGAGGCGCTGGTGCTGATCCTCGCCGCCGGGCTGTGCCTTTTCGCCACCTGGTCCTCGGTGCTGCAGACCTGGGACAGCTGGGCCTATGACAGCGTGTCCTTCGGCATGGTGCGCGTGCCGCTGTGGCTGCCGCAGGGCGTGATGACCCTGGGCCTGATCCTGCTACTGGTCGCCCTGCTGGACGGGTTGGTGACGCTGCTGCGCGGCGGCACGCCCGGCTACGCGGCCCAGGAACAGGGAGAGGCCTGATGGAAATCGCCGTTCTTGCCCCGCTCCTCGTCGTCGTCCTTTTCGCCGCCCTGGCCGCCGGCCTGTGGATCGGCTTTGCCCTGATCGCCGTGGGCCTCGTGGCCATGCTGGCGGCCTCCACCGCGCCGGTCACGCTGGTCTTCGCCACCAAGGTCTGGGGCAGCCTGACCGTCTGGGACCTGACCTCGCTGCCGATGTTCATCTGGATGGGGGAGATCCTGGTCCGCTCGCGGCTGTCGTCGGACATGTTCGAGGGGCTGGCCCCCTTCACCCGCCGCCTGCCGGGCCGTCTGTTGCATGTCAACGTGCTGGGCTGCGCGCTGTTCGCCGCCGTGTCTGGCTCGTCGGCCGCGACCACGGCCACCATCGGCCGCATGTCCATCCCCGAACTGACGGCGCGCGGCTATGACCCGAAGATGGCCATCGGCACCCTGGCCGGCGCCGGCACCTTCGGCTTCCTGATCCCGCCGTCGATCATCCTGATCGTCTATGGCGCCGCGACCGAGCAATCCATCGCGCAGCTGTTCCTCGCCGGTCTTGTGCCGGGCGTCATGCTGGCCGCGATGTTCTCCGGCTACATCATGATCTGGGCGATGCTGAACCCCACCCGCATGCCCGACATCGAACCGGCGGTGAACGGGCGCGACAGCCTGCGGGCGCTGGCCCGGCTGCTGCCCGTGGTGGGGCTGATCGTTGCCGTCATCGGCTCGATCTACGCCGGCATCGCCTCGCCCACCGAGGCGGCCGTGATCGGCGTCGTCGGCGCGATGATCCTGGCCTGGGCCACAGGCGCGGCCAGCTGGCGCGGCATCGGGGACAGCCTGATGGCCGCCTCGACCACCACCTGCATGATCGCCTTCATCATGGCCGGCGCGGGCTTCCTGACCGTCGCCATGGGCTACACCGGCATCCCGCGTGCCCTGGCGGCCTGGATCGGCGCGATGGATCTGTCGCCCTACGCCCTGCTGGCCGCCCTCACGGTCTTCTTCATCATCATGGGGATGTTCCTCGACGGGATTTCCATCGTGGTGCTGACCGTGTCGATCATCCTGCCGATGGTCACCGCCGTGGGCCTCGACCCGATCTGGTTCGGCGTCTTCCTGGTGATCGTGGTGGAGATGAGCCAGATCACCCCGCCCGTCGGCTTCAACCTCTTCGTGCTGCAGAAGATCACCGGGCGCGACATCCTGCAGCTGGCGGGCTACGCCCTGCCCTTCTTCCTGATCCTGGTAGCGGCCGTTGCACTTCTGTCGGTTTTCCCGCAAATCGCGCTGTGGCTGCCGAGGACGATGTGACCATGACCGACGAAGACCGTTTCAACGTGGGGCCGGTGGTGTCATCGGCCCACCTCGCCAACTCCGCCATGCCCGAGGTCTCGGAGATGGAGTTCGCCATGGCCATGGGCAACCACGCCTTCCAGCGCTGGATGACCCGCTGCATGGACGCCGCCGGTGCGTCCGGCATGGCCCCGCTGGAGATCCAGGTGCTGCACCTGGTCCATCACCGCGAACGGCCCAAGACCCTGGCCGACATCTGCCTGGTCCTGAACATCGAGGACACCCACACGGTCAACTACGCCCTGCGCAAGCTGGTGGAGCGCAAGCTGGTGACCACGGGGCGCAAGGGCAAGGAAAAGACCGTCTCGATCACCGATGCGGGCGCCGAGCTGTGCCGCAAGTACGGCACGGTGCGAGAGGCGCTGCTGATCCGGTCGCTGAAGGCCACGGGCATCGACCCGGCGGAGGTGTCGCGCCTTGCCGCCCTCCTGCGGGCCATGTCCGGCGGCTATGACCAGGCCGCCCGCGCCGCCGCCAGCCTCTGACGCGATACGCCAGCCCTGCCCGTCCCAGGGACAGGCAGGACCAGGGTTTACCCCGGGTTCAGACGATCCCGCCGCCGCTGCCGTCCGAGACCGGCCGCGTTTCGGCCACCGCCGCGCGGTAGCCCGACTGCCGGTAGGCCGCGACCGGATCAATCGCCGCGCCCTTCTCCAGCCGGGCCATCTTCAGGATCGGGGTCACATCCGTGCGGAAGGCCGCCTTCAGCGTTTCCGACGCCATCAGCGCGTCGTTCGCGTCCTGGTGGCCCGCCAGCGCCGCGCGATCCACCAGCAGCGCCTGGGCATAGGCGCGCTGCACCTCCATCGCCGAATTCATCAGGCTTTCGATCGGGTCGGTGACGTTGTGGCTCTGATCCAGCATATGCGCCGGGTCGAAATCGGGCGTGCCCTCAGCCTCCACCAGTTCGTTGAACACCAGGAACAGGCGGTAGGGGTCGATCGAGGCGGTGTCGAGATCGTCGTCGCCATACTTGCTGTCGTTGAAGTGGAAGCCGCCCAGCTTGCCGAACTGGATCAGCCGCGCGACGATCATCTCGATGTTCACATTGGGCGCATGGTGGCCCAGATCGACAAGGCACTGTGCCTGCGGCCCCAGCTCCTGCGCGATCATGTAGTTGGTGCCCCAGTCCTGCACGACGGTCGAATAGAAGGCCGGTTCGAACATCTTGTGTTCGGTCAGAAGGCGCCAATCCGCGGGCAGGCCGGCGTAGACCTCCCTGGCACTGCCGAGGTAGCGTTCGAACTGGCGGGTGAAGTTGCTCTGGCCGGGGAAGTTCGATCCGTCGCCAACCCAGATGGTCAGCGCCTTCGAGCCGATCTTCCGCCCCAGCTCGATGCAGTAGAGGTTATGCTCCACCGCCTGGGCGCGGGTCGCAGCATCGGTATGCGACAGCGAGCCGTACTTGTAGCTGTGCGCCTGCCCCGGCTGATCCTGGAAGGTGTTGGAATTCATCGCGTCGAAGGCCAGCCCGGTTTCCTCGGCCTTGGCCAGCAGGTCGGCCGGGTCGGCATCGTCCCAGGGGATGTGCAAAGACACGCGCGGCGTGGCGCCGGTCAGCTGGTGGATCACCCCGCAGTCGTCGAGCTTGTCGAAGACGCTGGCCGGCTCCCCCACCCCGGGGAAACGGGCAAAGCGGGTGCCGCCGGTGCCCACGCCCCAGGAGGGGATCGCGATGCCATAGGCGGCGACCTTGTCCTTGATGCTGGCGATGTCGATTCCGCGGCGGGCCAGGTGATCGCCAAGCGCGTCGTAATCCGCGCGCAGGGTGGCGTCCGCCGCCGCGTTGGCAGCGGTGATAGTGGTTGCGTCGATCATGGGTCTCCTCCCTCGGGGTGTGCGCGCCGCCCCATCGGGCGGGCGCGGCCCCGTCAGTGTCAGCGCGTGAAGGCCTGCACGTTGCCGGCATCGACGTT
The DNA here is from genome assembly GCF_020177265.1 of Pseudooceanicola marinus. GTDB lineage: Bacteria > Pseudomonadota > Alphaproteobacteria > Rhodobacterales > Rhodobacteraceae > Pseudooceanicola > Pseudooceanicola marinus_A. Next base: position 4,147 of record NZ_JAIVMC010000003.1, on the reverse strand, counting down.
CAGGATGTTGCCCGTCGATTTCGCGCTCGTGTCGGCGGCGAAGAAATAGCAGGCCTCGGCGATGTCCTCGGGCAGCACGCTGCGTTTCAGCAGCGAGCGGTCGCGGTACATCTGCTCCAGCCCGTCCTTGTCGGTGCCATAGGTCGCCGCGCGCTGATCCAGCCACTCGCCGGTCCAGATCTTCGAGCCGCGCAGCACCGCGTCGGGGTTCACCACGTTCACCCGGATGCCCTCCGGCGCGCCCTCCAGCGCGAGGCAACGGGCCAGGTGGATCTCGGACGCCTTGGCGGTGCAATAGGCCGAGGCGCCAGGGCTGGCGGCCAGCCCGTTCTTCGAGGCCACGAAGACCATCGACCCGCCAATGCCCTGGGCCTTCAGCACGCGGAAGGCCTCCCGTGCGACCAGGAAATAGCCGGTCGACAGGATCGACATGTTCTTGTTCCACAGCTCCAGCGTGGTGTCCTCGACCTTGGCCGAGGAGGCGATCCCGGCATTGGACACAACGATGTCGACGCCGCCGAATTCCACGGCCATGTCGGCATAGGCGGCGGCCACCGCCTCCTCCGAGGTCACGTTCATCTGGACACTGCGCACCATGTCGCGGCCATAGCGCTGTACCAGTGCCTCGGTCGCCTGCGCCAGGGCCTCGGCGTCGATGTCGGCCAGCACGGCGCAGGCGCCTTCCGCCAGGTAGCGTTCGGCGGTGGCCATGCCGATGCCGCCCGCGCCGCCGGTGACGATGGCGATGCGGCCCGCCAGGCTCTTGGGCTTGGGCATGCGTTGCAGCTTGGCCTCTTCCAGAAGCCAGTACTCGATATCGAAGGCCTCCTGCTCCGGCAGGCCCTGATAATCGCTGACGGCGTCAGAGCCGCGCATCACGTTGATGGCGTTGACGTAGAACTCGCCCGAGATCCGCGCCGTCGCCTTGTCCTTGGCAAAGGTGATCATGCCGACGCCGGGCACCAGGTAGACCACCGCGTTGGGGTCGCGCATGGCCGGGCTGTCGGCATGCTTGCAGCGGTCGTAATAGGCGGCATAGTCGGCGCGGTAGTCCTCGATCATGCCCTTCAGCTTGTCCAGGGTGGCGTCGATGTCCGGGTTTGACGGGTCGAAGTCGACCACCAGCGGCCGGATCTTGGTGCGCAGGAAGTGGTCCGGGCAGGAGGTGCCAAGCGCGGCGAGGCGCGGCATGTCCTGGGCGCCGACGAAATCCAGCACCGCGTCCTGGTCGTCGAAATGGCCAACCTTGTGGCTGTCTTCGGAGATCATGCCGCGAATCGCGGGCATCAGGGCTGCGGCGACGCGGCGGCGTTCGGCCTCCGGCAACGTCGGGTGCACGGACCCGCCGAAGGGGGCGACGCCCTCGGTCTGTTCCTCGAACCAGGCGATGGCACGGTTGATGGTGTCGAGGGTCAGCGCGTAGCACTCTTTCGCGTCATCGGCCCAGGTGAACAATCCATGGCTTTCCAGCACGACGCCCTTGGCGTCCGGGTTCTTCTTGCAGAAATCCTCCAGCCAGAGGCCGAGTTCGTACCCCGGTTTCTTCCAGGGCAGCCAGCCGATCTCATCCCCGAAAATCTTCTGCGTCAGCTCCTTCGAGTTCTTCGAGGCGGCAATGGCGATGATCGCATCCGGGTGGACGTGATCGACGTGCTTCTTCGGCACATAGGCGTGCAGCGGCGTGTCGATCGAGGAGGCGCGCGGGTTCAGATCGAAGGTGCAGTGAGGCAGGTAGCCCACCATCTCGTCCTCGTGTTCGAGGCCGCGATAGAGGCCCTTCAGCGCCTCCAGCTTCTCCATGTAAAGCGTGGCGAACCCCGACTTGTCCATGGTGCCGATGTCCCCGCCAGATCCCTTGACCCAAAGCACCTCGACCGCCTCCCCGGTCAGCGGATCGGTTTCCATCACCTTGGCGGAGGTATTGCCGCCCCCGTAGTTGGTGACCCGCTTGTCCGAGCCCAGCAGGTTCGAACGGTAAAGCAACTTGTCGGACTCGGTCATCCCGGACGTCCTGGCGTCGTCCCACAGGTTATCGAGCCCGGTTCCGGACACTGTCTTGAGCATGGCGTTTCCTCCCATCAGGCCCGCGAGGGCCGGTCGTGATGTCGAGGGCAGGATGAGTTCGCCGCCCGCCATTGTCAATCACAAACGATCAAGACCAATCATTATGCAGGTGCAGAAAGATCGGTTACGATCATTTATGATTGACAATGATCGGATCACCGCGTCATGCTGAACCACCAAGGGAGGCATCCATGCACGAGAATGAGCGACATCGCGTGATCCTGTCCGCCGTCGAGGCCAAGCCGTTCGTATCGGTCGCCGAGATGGTGGAGATGACGGAATCGTCCGAGGCGACGATCCGGCGCGATATCGCGACGCTGCACATGCAGAAGAAGCTGCGCCGGGTGCGCGGCGGGGCCGAGTCGGTCGCGCCGCCTGCCGTGACGGGCCTGCTGGGCCGGCCGTTTTCGGTGAACCAGTCGAAGAACGCCGCGCAGAAACGCGCCATCGGGCGCGCCGCGGTCGAGATGCTGGAGGAAGGCGAGGCGATCATCATCAACGGTGGCACGACCACCTTCCAGATGGTGCACCCGCTGGCCACGCGCCGCTGCCAGGTCTTCACCAACTCGTTCCCGATCGCCGAACACCTGCTGAAGCAGACCAAGAACACGGTCGTCCTGCCGGGCGGCACGATCTACCGCGAACAGAACATCATCCTGTCGCCCTTCGACAACGACGTGACCCGCAATTTCTACGCGCGGCGCATGTTCATGGGCTGCCAGGGGATCGCGCCTCTGGGGATCATGGAACCCGACCCGCTGGTCATCCAGTCCGAGCAGAAGCTGATCGGACAGGCGGAAGAGGTGGTGATCCTGGCCGACAGTTCGAAGTTCGAGAAACGGTCGAGCCTGATCCTGTGCCCGCTTGAACAGGTGGACACGCTGATCACCGACGACCGCATCACGGATGTCCACGCCGCCATGCTGGAAAGCGCCGGCGTGACACTGGTCGTGGCGCCCTCGGGGGCCGCGACCGAGGAGGAGGCCGAGGCGGGCTGACCCGCCCGGTCATTTCGGGAGTCATTTCAAGGGAGGAATGCAAATGACACTGACAAGACGTTTCGCCATCGGGCTCGGCCTTGCCGCGTCGCTGACGGGATCGACCGCCATGGCGCAGGACAATGTCCGCATTGCGCTGGTGGCCAAGTCGCTGGGCAACGGGTTCTTCGAGGCCGCCGCGCGTGGCGCCGAGGAGGCCGCCGAGGAGCTCGGCAATACCGAGATCATCTACACCGGGCCGACCTCGACCACCGCCGAGGGCCAGATCGAGGTCATCAACAGCCTGATCGCCCAGCGGGTCGACGCCATCGCGATTTCCGCCAATGACCCCGACGCCGTCGCCCCGGCCCTGCAGAAGGCCATGCAACGCGGCATCACCGTCATTTCCTGGGATTCCGGCGTCGCGCCCGAGGGCCGGGAAATGCACCTCGCGCCCTCTTCGGATGAGCTGATCGGCCAGACGATCATCAAGCTGGCCGCCGACCAGCTGCCCGATGGTGGCAAGGTGGCCCTGCTGTCGGCCACCTCGACCTCGACCAACCAGAACACCTGGATCGAGGAAATGAACAAGGTCATGGACCAGTATCCCGACATCGAAGTCGTGGCGACGGTCTATGGGGACGACCTGGCCGACAAGTCCTACCGCGAGGCGCAGGGCCTGATGCAGTCCTATCCCGACCTCGACGCGATCATCGCGCCGACCTCTGTCGGCATCGTTGCCGCCGCCCAGGCGGTGCAGGACGCCGGCAAGGTGGGTGAGGTGAACGTCACCGGCCTGGGCCTTCCGTCGGAAATGGCCGGCGCGGTCGAAAGCGGCGCGTCGAAGTCCTTCGCCATCTGGAACCCGGTCGACCTGGGCTACACCACGGCGATGATCGCCCATGCCCTGGCCACAGACGCGGCCGAGGCCGAGCCGGGCGCCGAGATCCCGACGGGCCGCATGGGCAGCGTGACGCTGGACGACAGCAACACCGCCGCCATGTCCGAGCCCTTCACCTACGACTCGAGCAACATCGACGAGTTCAAGAGCATCTTCTGATCCTCTGATCCCGTTCGCGCGCGGGGCAGATCCCCTGCCCCGCGCG
>NZ_JAIVMC010000002.1 GCF_020177265.1 Pseudooceanicola marinus | reverse complement strand
CCGCGCGGCCGCTCCTGCTTCATCCACCGTCCTGCGGGGGGTCCATGAACTATTCCGAGAACATCGCCAGCGCCCCGGTCTCCGTCGATCCGATCCTGCGGCTCGATGGCATCACCAAGACCTTCCCCGGCGTGCGCGCCCTGGGCGACGTCGAACTGGCGCTCTACCCCGGCCAGGTGACCGCCCTGGTGGGCGAGAACGGCGCGGGCAAGTCGACGCTGGTGAAAATCCTGACCGGCATCTACCAGCCCGACGCCGGCACGATCACCGTCGACGGGCAACCGACCCGCTTTCCCACCGCCACCGCCGCCGCAGCGGCGGGCGTGACGGCGATCCACCAGGAAACCGTGCTGTTTGATGAGCTGACGGTGGCCGAGAACATCTTCCTGGGCCATGCGCCCCGGGGCCGGTTCGGCCTGATCGACTGGGCCACCATGACCGCCCGCGCGCAGGAGATCCTGACCCGCATCGGCGCCCAGATCGACCCGAAGACGGTGCTCCGCGAGCTTGGCATCGCGTCGAAGCACCTTGTGGCCATCGCCCGCGCCCTGTCGGTCGACGCCCGCGTCGTCGTCATGGACGAACCCACCGCCGCGCTGTCCGCCGCCGAGATCGAGGAGCTCTACGAGCTGGTCGACCGGCTGAAGGCCGAGGGCAAGGCGATCCTGTTCATTTCCCACAAGTTCGACGAGATCTTCCGCATCGCTGACCGCTACACCGTCTTCCGCGACGGCGAGATGGTGGATGCCGGGCTGATCGCCGAGGTGACCGAGAACCAACTGGTCGAGAAGATGGTCGGCCGCGCCGTCGATACGATCTTCCCCGAGCGCCACAGCACACCGGGCGAGGAGGTGCTGACCGTCTCCGGCTATTCCCACCCGACCGAGTTCGCCGACATCGGATTCACCCTGCGCCGGGGCGAGATCCTGGGCTTCTACGGGCTGGTCGGCGCCGGGCGGTCCGAGTTCATGCAGGCGCTGTTCGGGGTGACGAAGCCCGCGAAGGGGGCCTGCCGCATCGACGGGCATATCGCCGTGATCCGCTCCCCTGCCGAGGCCATCGAGAAGGGCATCGTCTATGTCCCCGAGGACCGGGGCGCGCAGGGGGCCGTGACGGCCATGCCGATCTTCCAGAACGTCACGCTGCCCTCGCTGAAGACCACCTCTAAGGAGGGCTTCACCCGCATGGCCGAGGAATTCGCCCTGGCCCGCAGCTATACCGAACGGCTGGACCTGCGCGCCGCCTCGCTCGACCAGAACGTGGGCGAACTGTCGGGCGGCAACCAGCAGAAGGTGGTGATCGCCAAGTGGCTGGCCACCAAGCCCAAGGTCATCATCCTCGACGAGCCCACCAAGGGCATCGACGTGGGGTCCAAGGCGGCGGTGCATGAATTCATGGCCGAACTGGCCGCCGAGGGGCTGTCGGTCATCATGGTCAGCTCCGAGATCCCCGAGATCCTGGGCATGTCCGACCGGGTGATCGTGATGCGCGAGGGGCGCATCGAGGCGGAATACGACCGCGAGGGGCTGACGCCCGAAAAACTGGTGCGCGCCGCGGCCGGTTACGACGGAGGGGAGGCGGCATGATCCGCGACTTCATCAAATCGCGCGAGGCGATCCTGGTCGCCGCGCTCATCGCCCTGGTGTTGGTGGTGGAAAGCCGGTTCTCGGGCTTTGCCGCGCCGGGCAACCTGGCCTCGGTGTTCAACGACACCTCGATCCTGATCATCCTGGCGCTTGGCCAGACGCTGGTGATCCTGACGCGTTGCATCGACCTGTCGCTGGCGTCGAACCTGGCGCTGACCGGCATGGTCACGGCGATGATCAACGCCGCCATGCCCGGCGTGCCGGTGGCCGCCCTGATCGCCATTGCCATCGCGCTTGGCGTCATCATGGGCATGTTCAACGGCATCCTGGTGTGGAAATTGGACATCCCGCCCATCGTGGTGACCCTGGGCACGCTGACCATCTACCGCGGGCTGATCTTCCTGATCTCGGGTGGCGAATGGGTCAACAGTCACGAGATGGGCGCGGCCTACAAGGCGGTGCCGCGCTTCGAGCTGTTGGGTCTGCCGGTGCTGTCGTGGATCGCCATCGCCGTGATCGCGGGCTTTGCCGTGCTGGTGAACCGCTCGGCCCTGGGCCGCGCCTTCTACGCCGTGGGCGGCAACCCCCATGCCGCCGTCTACACCGGCATCGACGTGGGCAAGACCCGCTTCGCGGCCTTCACCATCGCCGGCGGTCTGGCCGGGCTTTGCGGTTACCTCTGGGTGTCGCGCTACGCCGTGGCCTACGTGGATGTCGCCGGCGGGTTCGAGCTGGACGTCGTGGCCGCCTGCGTCATCGGCGGCATCTCCATCGCCGGAGGCCTCGGCACGGTGACCGGCGCGGTGCTGGGGGCGCTCTTCCTCGGCACGATCAAGAACGCCCTGCCCGTCGCCGGCATCTCGCCCTTCTGGCAGCTCGCCATCTCGGGCGCCGCGATCATCATCGCCGTGGCCTTCAACGCCCAAAGCAGCCGCAAGCAGGGCCGTATCATCCTGAAATCCGCGGAGCATGCGCAATGAGCCTGGCCGAAGACACCCGCACCCGCAGCCTGCCCGACCGCCTGCACGGGCGCGGCACCCGCATCCTGAAAAGCTGGGAACTGCTGCTTTTCGGGATCGCCGTGCTGATCTTTGTCGCCAACACCCAGGCCAGCCCCTATTTCCTGGATCCCTGGAACCTGTCGGACGCGACCTTCAACTTCACCGAGAAGGCGATGATCGGCTTCGCCATGGCGTTGCTCATCATCTCGGGCGAGATCGACCTGAGCGTGGCGGGCATCATCGCCCTGGCTTCCACCGCCATGGGCTGGGCCCTGCAATTCGGGGTGGGCACGCCCGGGCTCGTCGCCATCGGCCTGGCCGTCGGCCTGCTCTGCGGGGCGTTCAACGGCGTGCTGGTGACCCGGCTGGGCCTGCCATCCATCGTCGTGACGATCGGCACCATGAGCCTCTTTCGCGGCATCAGCTACATCGTGCTGGGCGACCAGGCCTTCAACGGCTACCCTGACAGCTTCGCCTGGTTCGGACGCGGCTATGTCTTCTGGGTGATCTCCTTCGAGCTGGTGCTGTTTGCCGCCTTCGCCGCGATCTACGCCCTGGTGCTGCACAAGACGAACTTCGGCCGGCACGTCTATACCATCGGCAACAACCCCACGGCGGCACGGTTTTCCGGCATCCGGGTGGAGCGGGTGAAGATGATCCTCTTCCTGCTCACCGGCCTGATGTCCGGCATCGCCGCGATCTGCCTGACCGCCCGGCTGGGCTCCACCCGCCCCTCCATCGCCTATGCCTGGGAGCTGGAGGTGGTGACCATGGTCGTCCTGGGCGGCGTGTCGATCCTGGGCGGCTCCGGCTCCATCCTGGGCGTGGTCATCGCGGCACTGGTCATGGGCATGGTCACCTTCGGCCTGGGCCTGCTGAACGTGCCGGGCATCGTCATGTCGATCTTCATCGGCGCGCTGCTGATCGGCGTGATCGCCATCCCCCGCCTGGTCGCGAAACTGCGGAGGACGTGATGGAGAAGATCGCCTTTCGCATGACCCTGCGCCCCGGGATGGCCGCGGAATACCAGCGCCGCCATGACGAGATCTGGCCCGAACTGGTGGCGCTGCTGCGCGATGCCGGGGTGCAGGATTACTCGATCCACCTCGACCCGGAGACAAACGCGCTCTTCGCCGTGCTCTGGCGGGCCGAGGGGCATGGCATGGACGACCTGCCCGGCCATCCGGTGATGCAGAAATGGTGGGCCTACATGGGTGACATCATGGAAACGAACCCGGACAATTCGCCGAAGTCGGTGGACCTGCGGACGGTCTTTCACCTGCCATGACAGAGCCTGCCACCCAGCTGCGCCACATCGCCGTCCTCGACGTGGGCAAGACCAACGCCAAGCTGGCGCTCGTCGATGCCGCCAGCCTGCGCGAAATCGCGGTCGAGACGCGGCCCAACATCGTGCGACCAGGGCCGCCCTGGCCGCATTTCGACCTCGACGGGCACTGGACCTTCTTCCTGGACGGGCTGGCCCGTTTCCACGCCGCCCATGGCATCGACGCGATCTCTGTCACGACCCACGGCGCGGCGGCGGTGCTGCTGGATGCCAATGGCGAACTGGCGGCGCCCATGCTGGATTACGAACACGACGGACCGGACAGCCTGCGCGCCGACTATGACGCGCTGCGCCCCGATTTCGCCGAAACCGGATCACCCCGGCTGCCGGCGGGGCTGAACCTGGGTGCGCAGCTGCACTGGATGCTGCGCAGCGACCCAGGGCTGGACGCACTCCTGGCCCATGTCGTCACCTATCCGCAGTACTGGGGCTTCCGCCTGACCGGCGCGCTGGCCAGCGACGTGACCTCCCTTGGCTGCCACACCGACCTCTGGGACCCTTGGCGCGGGCAGCCCTCGGCCCTGGTGGACCGGCTCGGCCTGACGGGCCGCCTCGCCCCGCCGAAACGCGCGACCGAGATCCTGGGCACCGTCACGCCCGAGGTCGCCCGGCAGACCGGGCTCTCGACCGCGACGCCGGTGGTGACGGGCATCCACGACAGCAACGCCTCGCTCTACCCGCATATCCTGTCGGAGGCCCCGCCCTTCTCCGTCGTCTCGACGGGCACCTGGGTCGTCGCCATGGCCGTCGGCGGCGCCCCCGTCACGCTGGACCCGTCGCGCGACACGCTGGTCAACGTGAACGCCTTGGGGGCGCCCGTGCCCTCCGCCCGCTTCATGGGGGGACGGGAATACGAGATCGTCCGCGACGGCTGCGAAGCCGTGCCCACCGAGGACGACAGGCGCGCCGTGCTGCGCCGTGGCCTGCGGCTGTTGCCGGGGATCGAGCGTGGCTCGGGGCCCTTCGCCGGACGGGCGGGCGGCTGGGAGGGCACACCCGAAACGGCGGGAGAGAAGATGCTTGCCCTGTCGTGGTACCTCGCCCTGATGACCGACACCTGCCTGGGCCTTGCCGGCGCTGCAGGGCCGGTCATCATCGAGGGGCCCTTCGCGCGCAATGCCGATTACCTCGACATGCTGGCGGCGCTGCGGCCCGAGGGCGTACGCTCGATGACCTCGGCCACGGGCACAAGCATCGGGGCGGCCCTGCTCTTCGCCGAGGGCCGCGGGGCAACTGGCGGCGACGCCGTAGCCTTGTCCGACGCCGCCGCGCTGCAAGGCTATGCCGCCGAGTGGCGGCGCGCGCTTGACCAGACCGCGGACGGACGGGCCCGGGTGACGACAGCAGGGTAGCGCCGCCTGCGCCCCAGGGGATCGGGGCCGGGCACGCCGGCTTGCCGCATACCACGCGTGGGGACGCTCCCCTGTCCTCGGTGCTTGCCCATGGGGCCTGCCACCGCTAAACCCCGGCGAAACCGGCGGAGGCTTTCCATGAACATTCTCATCCTCGGCGGCGGTGGCCGCGAACATGCGCTGGCCTGGGCCGTGCTGCAGAACCCGAAATGCGACAAGCTGATCGTGGCGCCGGGCAACGCCGGGATCGCGAACATCGCGGAATGCGCCGACCTCGACATTCTGAACGGTGGCGCGGTGACCGAGTTCGTCCAGGACAACGCCATCGACTTCGTCATCATCGGCCCCGAGGCGCCCCTGGCCGCCGGCGTGGCCGACCGCCTGCGCGAGGCGGGCGTGCTGGTCTTCGGCCCCAGCCAGGCCGCGGCGCAGCTGGAGGCCTCCAAGGGGTTCACCAAGGCGGTCTGCGATGCCGCCGGCGCGCCGACCGCCGCCTATGCCCGCTTCGATGAGGCCGAGGCCGCCAAAGACTACATCCGCCAGCAGGGCGCGCCCATCGTCGTCAAGGCCGACGGGCTGGCCGCCGGCAAGGGCGTGATCGTCGCCATGACCGAGGCGGAGGCCCTGGCCGCCATCGACGACATGTTCGGCGGCGAGTTCGGTGCCGCGGGCGCCGAGGTGGTGATCGAGGAGTTCATGGAGGGCGAAGAGGCCTCCTACTTCATCCTCTGCGACGGCGAGGATGCCCTGCCGATCGGCACCGCCCAGGACCACAAGCGCGTGGGCGAAGGCGACGAGGGCCCCAACACCGGTGGCATGGGCGCCTATTCGCCCGCCCCCGTGCTGACCGACGCCATCGCCGAGCGCGCCATGGAAGAGATCATCCGCCCGACTCTGGCCGAGATGGCGAAGCGCGGCACGCCCTACCAGGGCGTCCTTTATGCCGGGTTCATGATCAAGGACGGCCAGGCGCGGCTGGTGGAATACAACTGCCGCTTCGGCGACCCGGAATGCCAGGTGCTGATGATGCGCCTGGGCGGCCAGGCGCTGGACCTGATGCAGGCCGCTGCCGAAGGCCGCCTGGCGGAGGCCAAGGTCAACTGGGCAGACGACCACGCCATGACCGTGGTCATGGCCGCCAAGGGCTATCCCGGCGCCTACCGGAAGGGCACCGAGATCAAGGGGCTGGACGCCCTGCCCGAGACCGCGTCGCAATACTGCTTCCACGCCGGCACCCGCAGCGACGGCGGTCGCGTGCTGGCCAATGGCGGACGTGTCCTGAACCTGACGGCGCGCGGCGCCACCCTGGCCGAGGCACGGGACCGGGCCTATGCTATGGCCGATGCTCTGGACTGGTCCGACGGGTTCCTGCGGCGCGACATCGGCTGGCGCATCCTGGACTGATCTCCCCCGTTCAGGGGAGAGTCGGCGGCGCGCGCTACGGCGCGCAGCGCGCTGCGCCGCTTCAAACCCCTTATTTTCAAGGCGGAAATGCGGCAACTTTATGGCATTTCCACCGGAGTGTAGCAGCCGCGACGCGCTTTTGCGGCTGCCATGCAGGCCCAGGCAAGTTTTCTTGCGCGACTCACCCTTTCGGCTACCCTTCGGCCGCATGATCGCTGCTGCCGCACCTTCGGAGGACCAGACGCATGTGTTTCGCCCAGCCAAGCTGCGGCGGATGCAACGCTGGTCGCTGCGCGGCGACAGGCTGACCGGGCCCGGCGGCTCGGTCGCGTTGCGCAGCGTGCAGCACCTGACGCTGGTGCAAATGCGCAGCGGCGGCATGCGGATGATGCGCGTCGATCTGGAGACTGGCAGCCAGATCGCCCGATTGCAGATCACCACCTCGGCCCGCCGGCGACGCGAGGATCCCGACCACGCCGCCTTCCTGGCCCTGCTGTCAGAGGTGTCCGAGCGACTGGCCGAGGTACGGCCCGGGCTGACCTACCGGATGGAGGAAACCGGGCGGGCGCGGCTGGCCTTCTTCCTGATCGGGGCGGCGGCCCTGCTGGTCGGCGTGGCCCTGACGCTGCTTCTGGGGGTCGCCTTCCAGCATCAGCCCCGGTTCTTCCTGATGGCCCTGCCGGGTCTTCTGGCCATCAAGGTTGCGGGGGCCGTCGCCGTCTGGCGGTTCTGGCCCTTCCGGCACCCGGAAGAATACCCCATCGCCACCCTGCCCTTCATCCTGTGGACCCTGGGCGGTCCGCGCCCGGCGCGCCTGCCCGAGGGGCAGGACCTGCCGGAGGCGCTCGGCAAGCTGGGCTAGGCCCGGGCGCTGTCAGTCACAGGCCGCGAGGGCCGCATCCAGGCTGTCCGGCCCGAGATAGGGACCGAGGCCGCGGCGGGTGATCTGGCCGCTTTTCGTCAGGCGCAGGGCCAGCACCGACTGCCAGTCCGCGTCGGCCAGGATCATCTCGGGGCCCGTGCCGCAATCCCGCAGCCCCCCGGGGATATGCGCCCAGCCGATGCGATGATTGCTGACGCCCGGGGACTGCGCGACCGCGCTCAGGGTCCGGGCGGCCGGATCGTAGCGCCAGATCCGCAGCGTCTTGGCGAGGTGCGGACGGTCGACATAGGCGATCTCGACCCGCCCGTCCCCGTCCAGATCCGCGGCGCCCAGCGGGGCCAGCCAGCGAAAGGCCTGCCCGATGGCGGGTGTTGCGGTTATCCGTCCCTCGGCGTTCCAGACGGCCAGTCGCGCGCCCCGGCTCCGGTGGCTTTCCACCACGATCACCTCCGGCGCGCCGTCGTCATCGAGGTCCGACAGCCGGGGCGCCACGTCTTCGAAGACCAGCGAGGGATCGAGGGTGAAGCGACGCGTCACCTCACCGGGGAGCGTCAGCTCAAGGGTGCCATATTCAATCTCGTCCCCCAGAACCCCGTGCGCGTATCGCGTGGTGGGATCCGCATAGCGGGCCGAGAGGATCTGTGACACCGCCTGCGCGGGCGCATCCGGCGCAGGCCACAGCAGCGCGGCGGCCAGGGACAGCAGCGCGGCCCGACGCACGCCCCTGCCCCGGCGCCACGCGCGGGCCATCAGATCTGCCGCTCGGGCATGGTGACCACCAGCCCGTCCAGCGCCTCGGTCACCTTGATCTGGCAGGTCAGGCGCGAGCGGACGGGATCGGGCTCATAGGCGAAATCCAGCATGTCCTCTTCCATCTCGTCGCGCTCGGGCAGCTTTTCGACCCAGTCGGCGGAGACATAGACATGGCAGGTGGAACAGGCACAGGCGCCGCCGCAATCGGCCTCGATCCCCGGCACGCCGTTGTCGCGGGCACCTTCCATCACGGTCAGCCCCGGCTTCACCTCGACCACATGCTCGGTCCCGTCGTGTTCGATATAGGTGATCTTCGCCATTGCCGCGTCTCTCCTGTTCTGAGGGCCTGCCGCGCGCGGCGACGCCTGCGCGGGCGGCCCGGACATCTTCCCCGTGTCCTAGCCGCCAGCCCCGCCCCAGACCAGCCTTTTTCCAACGCCGGGACAGCTGCCCGGCAGTCGGGCCGGGGCGTGGGCCCGCCTGCGACCAACAGGCAGGCTTCCGGGGGGGCGGCAAAGCGACTAGGATGCCGCGAAAGAGGCAAAGCAGCAGACCCCGAGAGGCATGACAGAGCCAGGCCGTGACCTTGCGACACCGCCCCCCGGGGCCCGCCCGACGGCGCGCCTGCGCGCGGCCGTGGCGCGCGGCTGCGCTGCTCTGACGCTGGTGGCGCTGGCGGCGGCCTGTCAGCCCGTGCTGCCCGAGTTTCCCACCCTTGGCACGCCGGAGATCACCCGCATCTATGACCGACCGCCCCCCGGATCGGATCCGCGCGACTGCTGGGGCAAGGAGGTACAGCCGGCGGTGGTCGAAACCGTGACACGCCAGATCATGCTGCAACCGGCCCAGGTCCACAGCGACGGGCGGGTCGACCAGCCGGCGGTCTACAAGACCGAAACCCGGCAGGAGATCGTCCGTGAACGGCGCGAGATCTGGTTCCGCGTCCCCTGCGACGAGGCGATGACGCCCGCCTTCATCGCCTCGGTGCAGCGCGCCCTGGCCGTGCGCGGACACTACAACGGCCCGGTCAACGGCGAGATGTCGTCGCGCACCCGCCGCGCCATCCGAGCCTACCAGGCGCCCCAGGGTCTGGACAGCGGGATCCTGTCGCTGGCCGCCGCCCGCCAGATGGGCCTGGCGGAACTGGATATTGCGCCGGAGGACTGAGCGACCCCTGGCCGGACATGCATAAGGGGCGCCCGCAGGCGCCCCTTTGTCTTCTCTGAGGTCCGGAAGACCTGCGATCAGTCCTCGGACAGCGGCAGCGCGACGAAGCGCGGGTCGCCCTGGCGACGGATCAGCAGCAGGATGGACTTCCGCCCTGCCTCCTCGGCGACCGAAATCTGCTCTTCCAGCTCGGCCACGGTGGAGATCTTCTGCTGGCCCGCATCGGTGATCAGATCACCCGCGCGCACGCCCTTCTCGTAGGCTTCGGCCATCTCGTCGACATCGGTGACCACGAGGCCGTCAATGTCCTGGCCCAGATCGAGCTGCTGGCGCAGGTCGGGGGTCAGTTCGGACAGGGACATGCCCATCAGGTCGAGGACCTGCGGCTCTGCCTCGTCCTGGATCTCGGCCTCGGCCATGCCGCCTTCGGAGGTCTCGCGGCGGCCCAGGGTGACGCGCAGCGTTTCGGTATCGCCATTGCGCCAGACGGTGACGCGGACGGTCTTGCCGACCTCGGTGTTGCCCACTTGGCGCACCAGGGCGCGGGTGTCCTCGACCTCGACCCCGTCGAAGACGGTGATCACGTCACCCGATTCCATGCCGGCGTCCATCGCGGGACCTTCGGGCACGTCGGTGACCATCGCACCGGCAGCCTCTTCCAGGCCCATGGCCTCGGCCATGTCGGGGGTCACGTCCTGGATGCGCACGCCCAGCCAGCCACGACGGGTCTCGCCATACTGCTGCAGCTGGTCGACCACGCGGTTCACGACGTTCGACGCCATGGAGAAGCCGATACCGATCGAACCACCGTTGGGCGACAGGATCGCGGTGTTCACGCCGATCACCTCGCCGTCGGTGTTGAACAGCGGACCGCCGGAGTTGCCGCGGTTGATGGCGGCGTCAGTCTGGATGTAGTCGTCATAGGTGCCCGACAGCGCCCGGTTGCGCGCCGACACGATACCCGCGGAGACAGAGAAGCCCTGGCCCAGCGGGTTGCCCATGGCCACGACCCAGTCGCCCACGCGGGCGGTGTCGCTGTCGCCGAAGCTGACGAAGGGCAGCGGCTGATCCGCCTCGACCTTCAGCAGCGCGATGTCGGTCTTCGGATCGGTGCCCACCAGTTCCGCGTCGATCACATCGCCGTCGAAGAACTCGATCTGGATCTCGTCGGCGTTTTCGATGACGTGGTTGTTGGTGACGATGTAGCCGTCTTCCGAAATCACGAAACCGGAGCCGAGCGCCTGGCTGCGACGCGGACGCGGCTCGCCGCCGTCACCGCCGTTGCGATCCTGGAATTCACGGAAGAAATCCTCGAACGGAGATCCTTCGGGGACGATCGGCGACGGGCCGGTGCCCGCCGTCACGGTGGTGGAGGTGGTGATGTTCACCACGGCCGGGCTGATCTTTTCCGCCAGGTCGGCGAAGCTCTCGGGCAGCGCGCGGGCCGAGATGGCCTGTGCCAGCAGCAGTGCGACCGCCAGAAGACCCATCCACATGGCCCGCGCGGAGCGCACCGACAGGGTCCGAGCCTCTGCCATGGCGCCTCGATCCGCGGGGGATCGCAGGGCCTGTGCCTGTCTCATCATTCCCAATTCTCCTTCTTCTTGCTGAAGATGCCTCGGTGGCGCCCGGGGGAGCCGCCGTGTTTCTTGTTTCTAATGTAGGCCTGCCGCGCCGCAACACAAAGCCTATCGCGCCCCGTCAACAGGGTGTGAAAGCCGGGTGACAGTGCGCGGGGCCGCAACCACGTCCCGGACCCGCAGGGGCGCCGGGACAAAACACATGACTTTTCAATATATTGAACCCCGCTTTCCGGGTTTCAAGGGGCGCCTAGCATGTCCCCTGAGGGCGCCCGTGACAAATCACGTCACGCCCCGAGGGCATGTGCAAGCCAAAGCAGCACCAGCCCCGCGACCAGCGCCAGGGCGCCGATGCGGCGCCGGTCCACCTCGGCCAAGGTCGCCATGAAGGCCAGCAGGCGCTCCACGAAAGAAGGGGCCAGCACCCAGGCCAGCCCCTCCAGAAGAAACACCAGACCAAGGGCAAGACAGCCCGTGGCAAGCGCCTCGATGATCATTCGGTCGCGCTGTCGTCCAGCGGCATGGTCGAGGCGTTGCCCGCCTCACCTGCGCCGTTGTCCTCGGACGCCTCAGGCGCCTCGTCGGAGGTCTCCTCCGCGGGGGCGGCCTCCTCTTCGGTGTTTGCGTCCTCGCTGACCGTCCCCTCCTCAGAGGCGGCTGCCTCCGTGGCCTGCGCGGGCGACAGAGCCGCCCCGGAGGGATTGTTGGACTTCAGGTAGCTGAAGAACTCGCTGTCCGGGGACATGATCATGGTCGAGGTATTGCCCGCCAGGGCCGCGCGATAGGCGTCAAGCGAGCGGTAGAACTCGAAGAACTCCTCGTCGGCGCCATAGGCCTCGGCGAAGACCGCGTTGCGCCGCGCGTCGGCCTGACCACGGATGATGTCGGCCTCACGCTGTGCCTCGGACACGACCTCGACCCGCTGACGATCCGCGTTGGCGCGGATTTCCTGGGCGCGTTCGTTACCGCGGGCGATCTGGTCGGCCGCCTCACGTTCCCGCTCGGCCCGCATCCGGGCGAAGGTGGCGTCGAGGTTCTCGGCCGGCAGGTCGGTCCGCTTCAGGCGCACGTCGATGATCTCCAGGCCCAGAGACTGTGCCTCGTCGAAGGCACCGTCACGGATCCGCGCCATCAGCGCGGCCCGGTCGGCCGACAGGATCTCGTCCGAACGGACCGAACCCAGGATCTCCCGGGTCTGCGACCGCAGGATCGAGTCGATCCGCGACTCCGCCGCCGCGATGCCGCCCACGCCATTGGCCTGGCGGAACTGGCGCACGTCGGTGATGCGGTAGCGGGCGAAGGCGTCGACCACCAGGCGGCGGTCGTCCAGCGGGGTGACTTCCAGCGGGTCGATGTCGCGCGACAGGATACGGTCGTCGTAGTTCACGACTTCCTGGATCAGCGGGATCTTGAAGGCGAGCCCGGGCTCTTCCTTCACGTCGACCACGCGGCCGAACTGCAGGACCAGGGCCTTCTCGCGTTCATCGACGATGAACAACGAGGAGAAGCCCACCAGGCCCAGAACCACCACCAGGGGCAGAAGGATCGTTGTCTTTTTCATGATCTCTCTCCCTTACTGGTTCGACTGGCCGGCAGAGCCGGGCGCAAGCTGGTTCAGCGGCAGGTAGGGCAGCACGCCGGAACCAGCCTCGCCGTCGACGATCACCTTGTTCACGTCGCCCAGCACGTCTTCCATGGCTTCCAGGTACAGACGCTTGCGGGTCACCTCGGGGGCCTTGCGGTACTCGTCCAGCACGGCGGAGAACCGGCTGGCCTGACCTTCGGCCTCGTTGACGACCTGGGCGCGATAACCTTCGGCTTCCTGGCGCAGCTGCGCGGCCTGACCACGCGCTTCGGCAGTCACCCGGTTGGCATAGGCGTCGGCCTCGTTGGTCAGACGTTCGCGCTGCTGCTCGGCGGCCTGCACTTCGCGGAAGGCGTCGATGACCTCCGCCGGCGGGTCGGCCTTGTCGAAGTTGACGCGGATGACGTTCATGCCGGCGCCGTAGCTGTCCAGCGTCGACTGGATCAGGTCCTGCAGCCGCGAGGCGATGGCGCCACGATCCCGGTTGAGGATCGGCGACAGCTCGGACTGGGCGATGATCTCGCGCATGGCGGATTCGGACACGGCAGAAATCGTCATCTGCGGATCGCGCAGGTTGAACAGGAACTGCGCCGGATCGGTGATGTTCCACACGACTTGGAAGTCGATGTCGACGATGTTCTCGTCCCCGGTCAGCATCAGGCCCGCCTGTGCGCCACGACCACCGACGCCCACGTCGACGATGCGTTCGCGGGTCACCGCGATCACCTCATGCGTGACCAGCGGCCAGGGTGCGAAGTTCAGGCCCGGCTGGCCGGTCGAGGAATACTCGCCCAGGAACAGCTCGACCGATTGTTCGTCCGGCCGCACGGTATAGACGCTGGCGAAGAGCCAGCCGATGAAGGCCAGGATAAGGCCCAGGCCCACCATGGAGCGCGTGACCAGGGGACCACCGCCCCCCATGCCGCCACCGCCGCCGGACTGGCCGCCGCCGTTGCCGCGACCGCCCATCAGGACGCGCAGCTGGTCCTGGCCCTTGCGGACCAGTTCATCGATATCCGGAATATTCGGCTTGTCATCCCGACCGCCGCCGCCCTGGCCACCATTCTGGCCACCGCGGTTGCCGCCATTGCCTCCCGAGGGCGGTGTGGGTCGGCCGCCGCCGCCGCCGCCCCAGGGGCCGCCATTCTCTCCAGCCATTGTCTCCCCTTCTCAGTCAATATGCTTTGCCCCTAGCTGTGCAGCCGAGGCGTGAATTTCAAGTTTTCGCGACCACTTGCCGCCCTCAGCTGAGGGTACGGACCGGGTTGCGCATGGTCACCATCTCTTCCGCCGCGGTCGGGTGCACCGCCACGGTGCGGTCGAAATCTTCCTTGGTGGCCCCCATCTTTACGGCGATGCCGGCCATCTGGATCATCTCGCCCGCCGAGGGGCCGACGATGTGACAGCCCAGGACAGTGCGGCTGTGGGCGCCGACGATCAGCTTCATCAGGATCTTCTGCGCGGCACCGCCGGCGAAGCTCTGCTGCATCGGCTTGAAGGACGTGGCGTAGATTTCCAGCGGTTCCTTCACCGTGTCCCGCGCCTCTTCCTCGGAAAGGCCGATGGTGCCCATCTCGGGCTGGGTGAAGATCGCCGTGGGGATCAGCTCATGGTCCGGCTTCGTCGGGTTGCCCTTGAACACCGTCTCGACGAAGGCCATGCCTTCGCGGATCGCGACGGGGGTCAGCTGTACCCGGTCGGTCACGTCACCGATGGCCCAGATCGAGGGCACGCCGGTGTGGCTGAACTCGTCCACCACGACCTCGCCCTTCTTGCCCAGCGTCACGCCCGCCTCTTCCAGGCCCAGCCCTTCGGTGTTGGGCGCGCGCCCGGTGGCAAACAGCACCTGGTCGAAGGTGGCAGTGCCGCCGAGGGTGTCATGCACCAGGATGCCGTCGCCGGTCTTCTCCAGCTTCTCGACGTCGATGCCGGTCTTCAGGTCGATGCCGGCGATCTTCATCTCGTCCGCGATCAGGGTCCGGGCTTCCTCGTCGAAGCCGCGCAGCACCTGCAGGCCGCGGTAGTACTGGGTCACATGGCTGCCCAGCCCGTTGAGAACACCGGCAAATTCGCAGCCGATATAGCCACCGCCGACGATCAGGATCCGCTTGGGCAGCTCATCCACATGGAAGATGTCGTTCGACGTGATCCCCAGCTCGGCGCCCGGGATCTCGGGCTTCACCGGGCGGCCGCCGGTGGCGATCAGGATCGTCTTGGCGGTCTTGGTGGTGCCGTCGGCCAGACGCACGGTATGGGCATCGGCCAGGGTGGCGCGCTGATCGAACTTGTCGACGCCCGAGCCATCCAGCAGCTTCTGGTAGATGCCTTCCAGGCGGTCCAACTCGGCCTCCAGCTTCGGCTTGAAGACGCCCCAGTCGAAGCCGTTTTCGGTGATGTCCCAGCCATAGGCCTGGGCCTCGGCCGCCATGGTGCCGTAGCCGCTGGCGAAGACCATCAGCTTCTTCGGCACGCAGCCCCGGATCACGCAGGTGCCGCCATAGCGGCTTTCCTCGGCGATGGCGACCTTGGCGCCCGCTTCGCCGGCGGCCACGCGGGCCGCGCGCACGCCGCCCGATCCGGCGCCGATCACGAAGAGGTCATAGTCGAAGGTCGAGGGGGTATCGGATGCCATGGGCCGTTGTCCTTGCGTTGTACCGCACGCCCCTGGCGGCCGGGGGAGGACAGCCGGACCCGGGGCGCGGCGGGCCGGGCGGCCCGCTGCGGCTGGGAAATGTCAGTCGGAGAGATCCTTGAACAGGTTGTCCTCTTCCACGAAATCGAGGCGCGTGTCCTCGGTGGTACCATTGTTGATATCGCGGGTCTCGATCCGGCCGTCGCCGTGGCCGATCACCACCGTATCGCAGATATCGATGAAAAGGCCATTTTCAACCACGCCCGGAACCTGATTCAGCACCAGCGCCAGTTCGCGCGGGTTGCCGATGCGGTTCAGGTGCAGGTCGAGGATGTAGTTCCCCTCGTCGGAGATGAAGGGCGCATCGCCCTGCATCCGCAGGGTCACGTCACGGCCAAGCACGTCCATCGAGATCAGCATCTCTTCCACCAGCGCCTGGGTGGTGCGCCAGCCGAAGCGGATCACCTCGATCGGCAGGGGGAAGGCGCCCAGCGTCTCCACCTCCTTGGCGGCATCGGCGATGACCACCATGCGGTCGCTGGCCGTGGCCACAACCTTTTCCTGCAGATGCGCGCCGCCGCCGCCCTTGATCAGGTTCAGGTCGCCGTCGATCTCGTCGGCGCCGTCGATGGTCAGGTCCAGCCACTTCGCCTCTTCCAGAGACACCACCTTGATGCCGAGGCTCCGCGCCAGGTCCGCGGTGCGGGTCGAGGTGGGCACGCCGGTGATCTTCAGGCCTTCCTTGCGCACCCGTTCGCCCAGGCATTTCACCATCCAGGCGGCCGTGCTGCCGGTGCCCAGGCCGACACGCATGCCGTCCTCGACGAAATCGGTGGCCCTCTTCGCGGCCACGAACTTGGCCTTGTCGATGGGGGAAAGCTCTCCGCTCATCCTGCGTCTCCCGCTGTTTGTCCCGCTTATAGGAAGTTGGGGGCGCGGATGCGAGGGGGGATTCTGCCCCGTGAGCGAGGAAAAGGGCCCGCCGCGCGCCTATCGCGCCGCGGCGGAGCCCAGACGGTTCCGCCACGTCAGCCGACGGGCAGCGCCTTCGCACGGTCGCGCAGCTGGAACTTCTGGATCTTGCCGGTCGAGGTCTTGGGAAGTGGCCCGAAGACCACCGTCTTGGGCGCCTTGAAATGCGCCATGTGATCGCGGCAATAGGCGATGATGTCGGCGGCATCCACGTCAAGGCTCGGCTTCAGGTCGACGAAGGCGCAGGGGGTCTCGCCCCATTTCTCATCCGGCCGGGCGACCACCGCCGCCTCCAGCACCGCCGGGTGGCGATAGAGCACCTCCTCGATCTCCACCGAGGAGATGTTTTCGCCGCCCGAGATGATGATGTCCTTCAACCGGTCTTTCAGTTCCACATAGCCGTCGGGGTGCATCACCCCCAGGTCGCCTGTGGCGAACCAGCCGCCGCGGAAGGCCTCGGCCGTGGCCTTGGGGTTCTTCAGGTAGCCGCGCATGACGATATGGCCCTTCAGGAAGATCTCCCCGATGGTCTGGCCGTCCTGGGGCACCGGTGCCAGGCTTTCGGGATCGGCCACCATGATCTCGTTCAGGGCGATGTTGCCCACACCCTGGCGCGCCTTCATCTTCGCCCGCTGGTCGGGCGGCAGGCTGTCCCATTCGCCTTTCCAGGCACAGATCAGCGCGGGGCCGTAGACCTCGGTCAGCCCGTAGACATGGGTGACCTCCACGCCCATGGCCTCCATCGCCTGGATCACGGCGGCAGGCGGCGAGGCACCGGCGGTCATCACCTTCACCTCGTGGTCAAACTGCTTCAGCTCCGGGTTCTGGGCCAGCATGTTCAGCACGATCGGCGCGCCGCAGAAATGGGTGACCTTCTCCTGCGCGATCAGCTCGAAGATCGGCTCGGCCCGGACATGGCGCAGGCAGACGGAGGTGCCGGCATTGGCCGCCATCGCCCAGGGGAAGCACCAGCCGTTGCAATGGAACATCGGCAGCGTCCAGAGGTAGACCGAATGGGTCGGCATGTCCCAGGAATGGATCTGCGCCAGGGCGTTCAGATGTGCGCCGCGATGGTGATAGACGACGCCCTTGGGGTTGCCCGTGGTGCCGGAGGTGTAGTTCAGCGTGATCGCATCCCATTCGTCGCCCGGCGGCGCCCAGGCGAAGGTTGGATCCCCCTCGGCCAGCAGGGCCTCGTAGGTCAGCGCGCCGATGGGATCGGCCGGGCCATGCAGCGGGTCCTCGATGTCGACGATCAGCAGGTCACTGCGATGGCACATCGCCACCGCCTCCGCCGCGACAGGCGCAAACTCGGGGTCGACCATCAGCACCTTCGCCTCACCGTGGTCGAGGATGAAGGCGATGGCCTCGGCGTCCAGCCGGGTGTTGATGGCGTTCAGCACGGCGCCGATCATCGGCACGCCAAAGTGGGCCTCGAACAGCTCGGGGATATTGGCGGCGATCACCGCCACCGTGTCGCCACGCCCCAGGCCGCGACCGGCCAGGGCGGATCCCAGGCGGCGGCAGCGGGCGTAGGTTTCGGCCCAGTCCTGGCGGCGGTCGCCGTGCACCAGCGCGATGCGGTCAGGATAGACCCGCGCGCTGCGGTCCAGGAAGGTGATCGGGGTCAGCGGGGCATGGTTCGCCGCGCAAGCGTCCAGATCCACGTCGAAAATCGTGTTCATAGTCTCCTCCGGTGCCTGCCCCTCTCCACCGGCGCCGGCTGGCGCATCGGCCCCCGGGCAGACCTCTGAGCCGATATAGCCAGACAGAGGCCGACCTTGCCAACAGGTTAGCGTCAAAACCGGCGACGGATCGCGGAGGGAGACGCCGGCAGGCGCGGCGCCCCTGCCCCCCTGAGCGTCCGGCCCCGAAGCTCTGGCGGGCCGCGATCCGACAGAAATGTTATCAAAATTACAAAATGTAAGAAAACTTACATATGCAGCTGTCATGAGGGGCGACGGGTGCGGTTGCACCGACTCATTTCTGTCTGCCAGTCAACTTCAGGGACATCTTCATGCCTCTCTCTCCCCTTCCCCTTTCGCGCCGCGCCGGTCTGACGACCGGGCTGCGCGCCGCGCTTCTGGGTGGTGTCGCGGCCGTCGGCCTGCTGGCCGCCCCCGCCGCCCTTCAGGCGCAGGACGCCACCCCCGCCGGCACCATCCGCGTGCTGACGATGAACACCTGGAACGACCAGTTCCGCAACGACCTGGACGACCTGGCGCCGCTGTTCATCAACGGCGACTATGACGTCATCGCCCTGCAGGAACTGCGCAGCGATGCCTACCCGACCGGCCTGCAGAAGATCCTGCGCGACGCGGGCCTGGGCGAGTACGAATTCATCCGCCAGGGCGACAGCGGCATCCTCAGCCGGGTCGGCGGCGACTTCGACACCAACACCCTGGGCGACGCGGTGGCCTATCAGCACGCCCAGCTCGGCGGTGGCGCTCCCGAGACCGTCATCGGCTCGCTGCACCTCGACTACCGCGACCCCGCGGCCACCCGCCTGAACGAGGCGCATGGCATCACCGAATGGGCCCTGTCGACGAACCGCCCCGTCATCCTGACCGGCGACTGGAACGCCGGTGACGTTTCCGAACGTGGCCTCCACCGCGCCTCGCAGCAAAAGTTGATCCTGCAAAACTACCTGCGCAGCCACAACAGCTTCTACGGCACCCTGCTGGAGGAATACGCCGTCGATCCCGACGCCATGGCCGATTTCATCGACGCCCATGACGGTGAGAGCCTCAGCCTCGACCAGATCCCCGACGACCTGTTCGCGGATGAGATGTACCCGGTGGAAAACAACACCCCGGTCACGATGAACTACCTCAAGCGCAACTTCATCCTGTTGCAGACCGAGGCCGAGCGTGAACATTTCGCCCCGCATGAGTTGGGCGACGGCTCCGTCTCCTGGCCTTCGGCCGAGGAAGACCCCACCAACACTTGGCCCAGCTGGGACCGCGTGCGCATCGACCACTTCATCGCCTCGCGCCCCTTCGGCAAGTGGTTCGTCATCACCGATGACCCCGCCGACGCCTACACCGGCACCCTGGACCAGACCGACGTCCTGCCCAATGGCACCGCCTTCACCGACCACGAGGTCGTGGCCCATGACTTCCGCTGGGTCGGTCCGAAGCTGGAGCATGAAAACGAAGGCACCGAAGACGAACGCACCCGCCTGGTCTGGAGCGACGAGGCCACCACCTTCTCGGAAGGCAACGAGTTCTTCCTGACCCGCAACAACATGCGCACCGACGTCTACCTGGGCCAGGTCGCCGACGACAACGGCAACCCGACCCTGACCGGGCTGACCGAGGCCGAGAAGAAAACCCTGCTGGATTGCACCAGCGACGACCCGCGCCTGGCCCAGGCCATCGCGGATTACTGCATCGACGATCACAGCTTCATCGACGAGACGCTGGTGACCTCGGGCGGGACCGTCCTGGTCGAGGAAGACGCGGCCATGGGCGGCGCGGACGCCACCCTGCGCCTGTCGAACGGCGGCCTGGCCGTGCGCGGCACCGCCATGCAGAGCCTGTCGCGCGACGTGTCTCTGGAAGGCACCGGCGGTTGGATCGAGATCCGCGATGCCGAGGGCGCGGTCGATGCCGAGGGAGAGATCACCGGCACCGGCGCCCTGGCCAAGCGCGGCGCGGGCACGCTGATCCTGTCGGGCGACAACAGCTACACCGGCACCACCGATGTCGAGGCCGGCACGCTGGTCGTCAACGGCTCCACCGCCAGTTCCTCGCTGACCACGGTCATGAACGGCGCCCACCTGGGCGGCAACGGCACCACCGGCTCGGTCTCCGTCCTGTCGGGCGGCACCTTCGGCGCGGGCAACAGCATCGGCGCGCTGACCGTCGATGGCGATCTGACCTTCGCCAGCGGCTCCACCTTCGAGGTGGAGACGGACGAGGACGGCAATGCCGACACGGTTGCGGTGACAGGCCAGGTCGATATCCTGGGCGGCACCGCCCTGGTGATCGGTGAGGGCCTGAACTACGCGCCCGAGCTGTCGATGCAGATCCTGACCGCCGATGGCGGGCTGACGGGCACCTTCGATCAGGTCAATTCCACCCTGGCCTTCCTCGATGCCGATCTCGCCTACGGCAGCAACGCCCTGACCCTGCAACTGGCCCGCAACGACACCGCCTTCGACAGCGTGGCCGACACGGCCAACGGTCGCGCCGCCGCTGGCGGGATCGAAAGCCTGGGCTACGGCAATACGCTTTACAACAGCGTGGTGATGCTGGGCGAGGCCACTGCCTCCGCCGCCTTCAACAGCCTGTCGGGGGAACTGTACGCCGCCTCCGCCGGGGCCCTGGCGGGTCAAAGCGCCCTGGTCGGCGGCATCGCCGGCACGCAGCTGGACGCCGCGCTAGACCTGGCACCGGGCACCACCGGCTTCTGGCTGAAGGGCTACGGCGAGGATGCCGAGGTTGACGGCACCGGCGACCTGCGCGACCTGGACCGCAGCGCCACCGGCACCCTTCTGGGCGTCAACGGCATGCTGGAAAACGGCCTGACCCTGGGCGTGATGGCCGGTTTCGGCAGCTCCGAGGCCAGCCTCGATGGTCTGGCCGGCAAGGCCGACAGCGACGACACCCACTTCGGCCTGGTGGCAGGTCAGCGGTTCGGCCAGACGGCCCTGACCGGCGGCCTGCTCTACACTCGCAGCGACGTGTCGGTCTGGCGCGGCGCGGACTACGCGGGCACGACCGAGGTCCTGCGCGGCGGCTACACGGCCGACACAACCCAGGTCTTCGCCGAGCTGTCCCATGAGCTGGAGCTGGGCGGCACCCGCCTGACCCCCTTCGCCGGCCTGTCGCATATCGAGGTCGATGGCGGCACCGGCGCCGAGACGGGCGGCGACGCGGCCCTGGCGCTGCGTGGCATCGGCGCCTCCGCCAGCCTGGCCGAGCTGGGCCTGCGCGCCGAGCGCGCCCTGGGTCAGGGCACCACGCTGGGCGGCGAGCTGTCCTGGCGCCACGTCATGGATGGTGAACTGGGCAGCGCCGACATGGCCTTCGCCGGCGGCGACACCTTCCACGTGGAAGGCACCGGCCTGGCCGAGGACGTGGTGACCCTGGGCCTGAGCGCGGCCATCGCGATCAGCGACACCGCCAGCCTGTCGGTCGGCTACCAGGGCCGCTTCGGCGACCAGGGCAGCGCCAACGCGGTGACCGCCGGGGTCGGCCTGCGCTTCTGACGCGCCCCTTCCCTGAACGACCGGGCCGCGGCGGCAACGCCGCGGCCTTTTGTTGCAAGATCGAACCGCGCCCCTGTACACAGGCGGGGCGCAGCGCGGGCAAAGACGGATACGATGGACGGCACAGGATCAGACAAGAAAACCCAGCGGCAGGAACTGCTGATGGAGCAGCTGGCCCGGCAGCGGCATGTCTCGCTGGAGGAGGTCGCACGGCGGTTCTCGGTCACCACCCAGACCGCGCGCCGCGACATCATGGAGCTGGAGAAGCAGGGCCGCCTGCGTCGCCTACACGGCGGCGCCATGATCGCCGATGCCGTCGGCCCCGAGGAGCTGCGCCGGCGCCGCATCCGCAACGCCGAGGCGAAGGAGCGGATCGCGCGCCACGTCGCAGGCCTGGTGCCCGACGGCGCCTCGATCTTCCTCGACACCGGCACCACCTGCGAGGCCATCGCCCGCGCCCTGCTGGCCCGACGCAACCTGCGCGTGGTCAGCTACAGCCTGCGCATCGCCGCCTACCTGCGCGAGACCACGGATTTCACCATCGCCATCCCCGGCGGTTTCGTCCGCCAGGTCGACGGCGGCGTCTTTCAGGGCCAGGCTGACAGTTTCATCGCCGGGTTCAAGTTCGACCTGGGCATCCTGTCGGTTTCGGGCGTGGATGACGAGGGCGATCTGGGCGACGACGACAGCGCCGAGGTCGAGACCGTCCGCGCCGCCATCCGCCAGTCGGCCCGCGTGCTGCTGGCGGTGGACAGCAGCAAGTTCGGCCACCGCGGGCTGGTCCAGCTGGGCAGCCTGCGGGACGTCGATCTGCTGATCTCGGACGCCCCGCCCCCAGCCCCGATTGCCAGCCGCGCCGCGGCCTGTGGCGTCGACGTCGAAACCGTCTGAAGCCGAGCTCCCGCCGTCGAAATTGAAAGGCCCCGCGGCAGTTGCCAGCGGGGCCTTCTTGATTAGTTCAAAGCGGGGTGTGGCGTGCCACGCGACATGACCCACCAGCATATAAGAAACCTTTTCTTTTCAATGCTGAACGGTCTCTGCGGAACAGCTTTTTGCTATAAAATTTCATAATGAATGACCTTCACAGTCGACTTCGCTCCCTCTGCCACATGGAACGCGCGTTTATCACGTTAATTTGCGTGCGCCGATAAGGAAGATACGCAATACTCCACATAGGTTCCCCGCAGCGCCTCAACAGAAAATGCCAGACTAGATACGAGAGCGTTTCGGCCACTGCGGCGTGGGAGCCGCAAAAAAGTCAGAAGTGGCCATTCAAGCGAGCCTTAAATCGATTATGCTTGGAGCAGATTTGATAGAAGATTCCCCAACAGTTGAGCGTCGGAAGGCATTATATTTACATATACAGATAACCAAATCATGCGAAGGCAGCGCGTATTAGAACGCCATTTCTACACTTCTGCCGCTAGGCCAGTGCCTTGTATCAGCGCGTACTGAGACGCTTCTCCTCGCGCCCTTCTTTCGATAGCATCCACAATGGTCGAACGGGTGGTCCAACTGGCCTGACGGAATCCAACTCAAGCGCAGGACTGTCCGGATGCAGTGAACACTGCCAAGGCGTGCCCTGGATTGAAAAGACTTCCAGCCAACCAGGCTCGGGCACCAGGTTTCCCTCCCCCCGATGCCGCGCCGGTAGACGACAGCGGAAGTAAAGCGTGACCTCGTGGGGTACGGGTAGCCAGTTAACGTTATGCCATCCCGCCATCAGAAAGTGCGGATAGGCCTCTGTGGACGAAGCACGGAAGCCCGGGCTTCCGTGAATGCGTCCTTGCTCAAGGATGCAGACGGCTCGCTCCCAAGATGTCAAATGGATAAGGCTATGCCTCTCAGCCCCCTCGATCTCGGCCATGCCAGCCATCGGAATTATCATCGCCTCTCCGTGCGGTATATTGGCCTTGGCACTCGGCAAAAGGTAAGGCTGTTGAGAGCTGCAAACACCAGCTCAAATCAGCCCCTCGCACCCTGCGCAGCGCCAGGATACCCGCCGCAAATCTAACAGCGATATTCCACTTGCGCAACCGAGCGTCACCCGACAAGTTGCATGTGGAAGTCGATAGGAGCGTCTAGATTGGCCAAAAGAGACCCGAACAAAACTGCGCGCAACAGACGAGACAGGGAAATTACTTCCGATTTGGCTGCACTATGGCCGCGCGTCTCCAAAGATAGCGGATATGACAATCAGCAGTCATTCAACGCTTTGATCGGAGGCAAGGCCGCCACGTTCATTGACTTAAAGGAAAAGGTGATAAAGTCGGCAGATGAATATGTCTCTGAATATTTGAGTGGTTTCAAGAAGGCTCGAGAAAATGACGGCTGGACCGCTGGAGGCACGCCTTTCAGCGCCACAACCCTGAAGTCTAACCATCATACTTTAACCAACACCAAGGCGACAAAGAAATACTTCCTTCTCTTTCTGCAGAGGTCGTTCTTGCGTCATTATGATGAACTTGTCCGGACCCGGCCCTCTGCATCAGACTCTGAAATTTGGATAGGTCAAAACAATAGTGACTACGGAATCCTTATAACGCCGAGATTCAATAAAAATGGAGAATGGGAAAACGACAGAAGTGAAATCAGACACTTTCCCAATCTGTACTGGACGATCGGTCACGTTCTTACCACGGGGTTGGTAGTTCAGGGAGACCCCGCGCCAATCACTTTCGGCAACGTAGAGGACTACCTCAACTTTTTCACCAAAGTGCTAGTGCGACCCTCTGGATCCAAATATGAAAGAGAGATTGCAGCGCTCTACTGTGACTACGTCAAATCGCAGAAGAAACCGGAAGATGTCCCCCTCTTGATTCCAGAGCTTCGTTACCGAGGCAAAGAGAAGAAGCACAAGTATAGGCTCGATTTCTGTGTTATTGACCCTGTGACTCTAGAAAAAGTCGGCTTCGAAATGTCACCGTGGTCGACGCATGGCCTCATTGCGAGCACAGCTAAGAAGTCGCAAAAAGAGATAAATGCAGAAGCGCTGAAGAACTTTGAAAAAGAAGCTGGGAAATTGCGCGACTACTTTAGAAAGCACAGGATCACAACTCTTATATACACAGATGATCAGCTTTCTGACACGAGCAAAATATTTGACGAGATGTCGGTATATCTTGAGGGGGGCAACCAAGTGACCCAGCTAGAATTCAGTCTTATTGAGGAGTTTTTGTAGAAGCTGCAGTGGCGCGGAGATTTGCACCACGCGGGGAGCAAAGTGAACGATGTCGTGGCACTTAGCGCTTTCCTGAGGTCTTCTTCGAGTTTTGCTTCTCCGTGCTAATGAAACAGTACTTCGCAATCACATCGGCGACATCAATCTCTCGCCATCCAAGGCCGTGCTAAGATCGCCCCGTCCTGCGCGTTCCTTCCATTCGCCCTAGGCGCAGCGAAGGTACCGTAAACGCCCGTTGTGTAGATGCCTGACGGGCATCATGCCGGGTCTTGCGGAGTTGACGTAGAGGGGCCGAACGCCGTTCACTCCATAAAGCAAACCTTGCATCACACGTCGGGCCAAGCGATGTGGTCGTGCTTGAGAGATCGCAAGCGATTGCCTCGCTCCCGCAGACCCAACGGCACGTCAGCGCGTAGGAACACACGCCCCCTACCCGCTGGTGACAATGGAAGCGGCTTCAACCCGATTGCTTCGAGTTGATCACCGACACTCCGCGTGCCTTCCCCTTCGAATTCAGCAAGATGTTTGCAGGGGACATATCGCTCCAGGAAACGATCGACGGATTCGTAGGTCACAACCTTGATCGACTTCCGTGAGTGCGGGTGCCGTGCCCGAACTTGCGTCAGGTGGCCCGCCTCCACCAAATACCGGACGGCGGATTCATTGATCCCCAGATAACGCGCGAGCGTGGACCGAAGGTACCCTTCTGGCTTGAGCAGACGCATCGCCTCGGCAACCTCTTGTGGGTCCAGCCGCACAGACAGGTAGCCGCTTTCCTCAGATGACTTGGCGACAGTTTTCAGCGCCCCCTTCTGGATCAAGCGAACGACGTCAGCCGCGCCTGCGACGGCTTTCCGACAGGTCGTCTGAATCCCGGCCAGGCGCTCCGCACCACCGTCCCCTTCGCCCAGTTCGACGCGAGGTTTGATGCTAGCGAGGAAAGCATCAAGCTGGCCTTCGTCATAATAGGGACGCCCGGCGGGCGATCCGGCAATCGGTGACAAGATACCGCCCGCAACGAGTGCATCGAACTGAGCTCTGGGAGCATTGACCCTTCTTTGCGCAGCAACCTGGCAAATGGCCCCGGAGAAGCGCTCGACGATCGGCTTCAGCGCCCGCGCATCGAGAAGCGCGCCCTTGCCGACATCCCCACCAGAAGTCAGGAAGCCGTTGGCCTGCAACAGCTCCAACGTTTGACGATATCCCAGACCCAGATCACGTCGCAGAGCCTCGACATTGTAGACACGCCGAGCGGCACAAGGCGCGCCGAAGAGCATGTCCCCCTCACCGATGGGGTACGTCTCCGCCATGAAATCCCGCACGATGGCTCTTAAGGGTTCATATTGATCCGCGTGTGACTGCTCCAGCCAGTTGAACAGGCAGCCATAGTGCCGGCGGGACATGGAGACCGGCGACCCAGCGTCACGATGGATAGCCTCGAGCAAATCTCGCAGCCCGCGCTCACCTCGCGACAAGATTTCAAAGCCTCGCG
This sequence comes from Pseudooceanicola marinus, assembly GCF_020177265.1. Taxonomy (GTDB): domain Bacteria; phylum Pseudomonadota; class Alphaproteobacteria; order Rhodobacterales; family Rhodobacteraceae; genus Pseudooceanicola; species Pseudooceanicola marinus_A. Next base: position 45,316 of record NZ_JAIVMC010000002.1, on the reverse strand, counting down.
CACCTGCCTGGCTCTTGTCGCCTTCCGACAAGAACTTCGGCTTCGCCCCCACCCCGAAGAGGTCTACGATACCCAGGATCTCGGCACCGAGTGCTACGGCACCGAAGCCCAGATCATCTAGCCAGCGGTCCTGGCGTTCACCTGCCATTCTGCGAGCCAGATAACTTTCCAGACCGGTCGGCGCCTGAGGAACGACCAGTTGTTCCAATTGCTCAGGTTCAAGCCCCAAGTCGCGAATGCGGCCCGCAAAGTCGTGTGGACCCCGGCTATGCGAATAGCTGTCGTCCTCGTGGAGCCTGCATCCATGCTGCGGGCAGACCCGGATCGAAGGGATGTGCCAAACGCACCGTTGGGCGGCACCAGCCGCCGATGACGTCGCAATGTCTTCAGCCACGCATTTCGGGCAAAATCTCAGCCGCCTACGTGTGATCCACCGTTTCTCAACAAGTTGCCCGGCGACCAGGTACTGACCGGTCGAGGCCTTGGTCACGAGCCCTCGCAAAAGCTCGGCGCAGTCGACACCACCAAGCTGCGCAAGGATGGACAGCGCGCGCTCCTCGCCATCAGCAAGAGATTGCAGCGCAAAACCCTGATCAGCACAAAACTCCGATGCGAAAGACAGGCCATTTGCCCAGGCCAGCCGTGACGCGAAGGAGGCCGGGGTTTCCCCCGGCACCAACGCTACCAAGATTGGTAAGCGACGGATCATGCCGCGCCCCTCGTCTTGACTGGCGGCGCCTCGAGGTCCGCGCCGCCCAACAGCTGCCCGGTGTTGATGGCGCGGAAGTTCTCCACGATGAAGGGGTTCAATGCGTCCACACAGCCTTTCTGCTTGCGATAGGCGGTCGCAAAGTGCGCTTGTTCCACCGACGCACTCCCCTCAAGCAACGCGATCTTGATGGCTTCGATGATCAGTCGCGTCGTCAGTCCGAACTCGTACCGGGAAGCATGCAGCAGACGCTGAACGGAGGACGCGGCCTGAAAAGACTGCCCTCGTCCTAGCTTCGCTGCCGAGAGATAGGCTTCCAGCACCCCGACGACCTCATGGCCATGCGCGGCGTATGTCATTGGAGCGAAATGCACGGGCTCAAACCGTCGCTTTAGCTGATCATCCCGATTGATCAGGTCCAGGAGCTCGCAGGTCCCACTCAAGATCAGGCTGACAGGCCAGGTGGCATATTCCAGACAGGATTTCCACACGAGCATGACTTGGTCCAGATCATGCTTCGACTTGGATCTCAGGATGTGCTGAGCCTCATCGAAGTGAAAGAACAAGGTCTTATGCGCGCGGGCTTGGCGCATCACCTGCTGCCAGATGGAATGCGCGTTTCGCTCGCTCTTACTCTCGTATCCAAAGGCATCGAGAGTATCGACGCCAACCCCTTTGATCGTTGCGCCGGTCTCAAGCCGAACGGTCAGAGCTTCTCGCAGGGGCGACCCATACGAAATTTGGGGATGCTGCTCCAAAGCATGCTTGGTGCTGACCGTCTTACCAGCCCCGGCATTCCCGATAACAACGATGCCCCGTTCCGCGGGCATCCGTCCGGCGGCCATGTGCGCCTTACGGCGATAAAAGATGTCATCGATCTGATCCTGGAGGTCAAGATAGGCGTCGTGAGCGATGAAGCGGCTTTCAAGGTCAGCCACGATGTGGCTGACCTCCTCACGTGAAATGTGGGTCATTCACCCTCCTCCATGCGCCACCGCGGCCGTTGGGAGGAAGGGGTACTGGCCACGTCCTCTTCCGATGGAAGAACGGTCAGGGTTGCCGGAGGCGCGTTCTCAGCCTTGGGGATCACGCCGGACAGCAGCCCACGCTTCTTTCTGGAAACCGCAGGAGAGTGTCCGGCAACGACATCCAGACCAAGCCAAAGCTGTTTCCGATTGCGCTCGACGTCGGCCCGTGTCGGCGCGAGAGCGGAAATACCAAGCCGTTGCGAGGCTGCACGATCCTCGTCCGAAAAATCGGCAAGTGCCTGATCAATGACATCTTGCGTCAGCTCCGCCTCTGCCTCGAAACGCCGTCGCAGGTTGGTGCAGGCCTCCGTCCAAAGATCCAGAGACAGGCCGTCGAACCCCTTTGCGCGGGTGCGCGCTACGACCCATACACCATCAAGGTGAACCTCAATCAGCCCCAAGTCTTCATGATCTACCCGGATTTCGACTTCGAGATCAGGGTTGGAGAGGAAGTAGTCCTCCACCGCCTGGCAGGTATAGAAGATACCTGCAAATCGAACACCGCGCCCGGAAATCGTCCGGGCATACTTCCGGCCGAACGCACCCAACCGCTCGAACCGGCCCGGCTGCCGGGGTTTCCCGACCGTTGAGCACAGCTCCCGCCAACATTTCAGCGGCGTCTGTCCACCAAGGCCTCCATGTGGCTTGTTGTTGTACACGTCGACAACGAAGCGCACCAGGATCCGTGTCAGCTCGTCGTCGGCAAGCGCCGCATAGTCTTCAGGTTCGAAGTCGCCCTTTTCGACGATGTTCGAATATGTGCGCGCACTCAGGCACTGCATCAGGTCCACACCGAAGGTCCGGAAACACCGTTCGACATGCCCACGCAACTTGGGCACGCCCGCGGGAGGAAACATGACCGTACCTCGCAGGTCAGTCACAGCAGCTCGGAAGTCGAAGTTCGCAAAGGCAACGCCTTGGTCAGAGGCAACGGTCTCGAACCCAGTCCCCGGCCAATAGGGCAGTTTGCACCCGAAGAGCTTTGCCAACTCAGACTTGTCGCGCGTGGCAAGGTCCAACGCGGCAATAGCGTCTTCAGTGTTGGGGGCAGCACATACCTTCACCGAGAGGATCAGCCGCGTTCGGACATCGATCACCACGTAGATCCAGCGTCGCCCCTTCGGCAACGTCTTGATCTGTTCTTCGGTCAGATGCCCGAACACGCCGGCTTCCGCGAAAAAGGTGATCAGATCGACCTTCCACTCATCAACCTCCAGCCGCTCTCCGGGACGCAGGACGTTGAGGCCCTCTCCGATGATTGCAAAATGCCTGTTGGCCGCCTCCAGCCCCTGGCGCTGGCACATGACGTAATAGGGCTCGAGACGGTTGATCTCCCTGTAGATGGTACTATCGGACGGCACTTCCAAAGCCGGTAGGCCGCGGTCTACCCGAAAGGCATTGGCCAGCCGAAACGCCCGCTTTGCCTGCCGAATGACACTTTTCTTGGACGGCCGTTTGAAGCTGGCATAACGATCTGCGCACTTCCGCAGCAGTGCCGCACTCTCTGGGCCGAATTTCACCTTTGTACGACCGGCCAAGTGCCTCTTATCGATAAGCGCCAGAACGGAACGCCCTGCATCCTGGTACTTTCGCACCCATCGCAATAGGGCCGACGAGCTTGGCGGGTCGATTTCGTTCCGCGATCGTTTCTTGCCGCAATACTTGCGTTTCTGGGCAGGCCCTTCGGGTTGAGGGATATGCTTCTCTATCTGCGGGGCGACCTTGAGAATCCAAGCGTCGACGGCCCTCCAATCCCGTCCGATTTCTTCGCGCGCCTCGGCATCTAGAAAGAAATCGCACCACGTCTGCCGGAAGAATACCTTCCCGCGTTGCTTGCGCGGCAACTGGGAGACGACCTGCTCTCCGAACTTGGTGCGCTGTCGCGCCGCCTCCTCGCTGTGGTAGCCGTCCTGTACAATGATATGACCGGTCTTCAGGCCATCGTTGATCTCATCATAGGTCAGCTCATCAAAAGCAACATTGCCATCAACTTCGCGCGTGACGGTAACCCCCAAAGGCCCCTGGTCGACGACCAAGCTGGCTATGCCCCCATGTCGGATTTGCGAGTATGGCTCTAAGCGAATGATCTCGTTCATTTCGAGCCTCCTTCGACCAGCATCTCGAGGTCGATGATGCCGTCCTCAAGCGGCCGCAGTACGCCAGCATAGATCGCCTTGAAGACCTCAGGCCATGCCCTCCCCCCGATGGCAGCCCGCGCGATCAGATCGCGGATGGTAACCGGCAGCTCAAGCTCGGCCGCCAAGCCTGCAATGATAGACGCGGCTTCCGGATCGTCTTCACGCCTGTACGCCAAGAGGCGGCGCGCATTCAGGGCTTCCCACTGGTCGTAATTTTCCTCGGTGATCAGAACCAAGGTCTCGGCGAACTCTGGCGGCATGGCCGCCGCCACAAAGCTCAGCTGCTCTTCAAGGTTCTGGGCCATGGCGCGTGCCGCAGGTTTCACCTCGGCGGCGACCTTGGTGCCATCAGCAAAGGTATAAAGCTGGTCGATCACCTTGCGTCTGGGTCGCCCCTCTGCGTCGACGTACTCGATGGCTGGAGGTTGCTCTACCATGTCGGCGACACGATAGATGGCGGTGGTCGTGGCAAAAGCGTCGAACTCGCCAAGGCTATCGAATTTCACTTTCTGGCTCTCACCGCCATAAGGTCGGAAAGCGCCTGTCTCTACATAGGTTCGCGCCTTGGAGCGTTCCGAAAGGTTCCGCGTCGAACGGCTGGCCCGGGGGGCCACGAAGATTTCTTTTTCCATGTTTTTCAGTGTGCGGGATCGCCCGTGGGTCATACTGACCACGGTGAACCGCTCACGATCCTCTTGTCGAATGATGGAAGACGGCCGAGCACGACTGATCGGGTCAGGTGACCCGGCCGCCAGACTTGACTTTTGAGGGGAATCGAGAGACCTTCAGATTGTCGGGTTCCAAACGACATGAAGGCCCTTGAGAGTCCGCTCTCGGGGCTTTTCTCTTTTCTAGATCATCCTTTCTGACCTCCCTTTTTCCTTACACTCGCAGCAGGCCACAGATCGTCTGCGCGAAACCCAGTGCGCTCGGCGATTGCCGCTTCGATCTGCGGCGATCTCTTCCTACCGGCCAACACGTTCGACACCGCAGGTCGACTGTATCCGATACTCTCAGCAAGCTCCGTGATCGTCGTCCCGGACATCCCGAGATGCAGTTTCACGATCTGCTGGCGCATTTTGTCTGCGTCCATATCTTGCAGCCTTCAGTGGGAACAAACGTTTCTGATCAAGCCGGGTTCGCTTGCCCGACCTGAACCGATTCTAGGAAGGCCCCAGAGCAGCTTGCAAGGGGAATATGAGGACTTTAACCTGAGAAGTCTCAATTAGTTCTGACACTTAACCTACATTACCCTCGGAATGTCAGATGGCGATTTCACATTGGACATTGGCGGAGGAACGAAGGTTTCAAACGGCATCGAAAACCCCGCGCCACACCAAAAGAGGTCCTCGGCTTTTGTGCAGTCACATGCCAATGTCCGGGACGGATTCAGACGAAAGCGGAGGGCATGCATTTGGCCAACTGGTATTCGGCCGACCTGCACTTCGGCCATCATCGCATCATCGACTTTTGCAAGCGCCCGTTTGCCTCGACAGCCGAGATGAACGCCGCGTTGATCGCAAACTTCCAGGCCTGCGTCCGTCATGACGATGACCTCTGGATTCTGGGGGATTTCGCGTTCGGACGCGCCGAGGACACGGCACAGTTCGAAAGCTGGTTTCATAGCCTCCCTGGGCGCAAGCACCTGATCATCGGCAACCACGATGATGAAGCGGTAATTTCGCTACCCTGGGCCAGCACCGAGTACATGGCAGAGATCAAGGACGGCGATCAGAGCCTCGTTCTGTGCCACTACCCGATGATCACATGGAACGGTGCTCGACGGGGCGCTTTGCAGCTCTTCGGCCATGTTCATGACCAGTGGCCTGGCTCCCGCAACAGCGTGAACGTCGGCGTCGACCAGTGGGATTTCCGCCCCGTGCAGGCTTCCGACATTTTGCGACGTGCCGCAAAATTGCCCGTGAACAAGCACTGGCATGATGTGGAGCACGGGAACGAACTGAGTTGAAAACGCTGCGCCCGGTAGGCGGCGCAATGGTACAGCGGCAGGCAGCACCCGTCGCTCGCACAACTTGTCTCATCTGTTTGCCAGGCTTGGCGCGAGGGGCGGGAAGCGGAAGTTCGCTGCGTATGCGTTGGAGTATCGACAGACCAGGAAAAGCAGACATTCAACGGCAGTCGTTGGGAACGACCTGGAGATGTGCAGTCTATTGCGGCTTAACTTGCTACTAGGGTATAACTCGAAATCAGAACAAAACATGGTCTGGAGGCAGCGGAATTTCAGATTCGAGTCCACGATCCACTGGACCAGCAGGTCCCAAATTTGAAGCGCAAGTAGGCACCCACTATGCGTTGGCATTGCTAGCCAACACGGAGCCTTTTGGAATGCCGGGCGCAGTTGTTGATCGAATTGAATTTCAACGCGGTGGCCAAGAACATCCGCTCGACGACGTAATTGTCCATGGCAAGACTTCAGAAGGCGAAGATCGCTGTCTTGAGGTTCAGGTCAAACGATCGATGGCATTCACCGAGAGCGACGCCAATTTCGCATCGATCGTAGACGCAATCGTCAGAGCACGAAAGATCGAGCCGAACCGTCGCTTTGCGGTTGCCATCGAGCGCACCACGGGTGCGATCGACAATGGCGCGCAGGAAGCATTAGAACTTGCGCAGCAGACGATCGATGCCGCTTCGTTCCTGAAGCTCCTTGAGACGCCTGGGCGCAGCAATAAGGACATGCGTGCGTTCGTTGCTGCGTTCAGAGTTCACCTCGAAACGAGCGGCGAGACCGGGGGCGATGCTCTCTACGAGATCCTTCGATCATTCTCAGTCCTGACATTCGATTATGCCCGCCCGAACTCGATAGCCGAGCAGCATGATCGCTTTCGTGCAAGGCAGTTGACATCCGCCAACGGTGGTCCCGACCCCTATGACGGGCTGTTCGGACTTGTCCTTCGGGCTGATGCCACAGGAGGCGAACTGGACCGGAGTCAACTGGTCCAAAAGTTAGGAGCTGTCGGTATCGGCATTGGTGCAGCGCCAACGCTAGCGGCGGCGCGCCGCCATATCGAGGAACTCAGCCGCCATGCGCTTGAGGACATCGGCCTTACGGTGAATGAATGTCGGCTCGCGCGGGAAAAGCCTCGGCGGAAATTGGAGGCGCTACTTCAGGCGGCGGAGACGCTGGACGGCGTGGTTGAGATTTCGGGGCCTAGCGGCGTTGGTAAATCCGGTCTGCTCAGAAATGTTGTCGAGAGTCGTGGAGCGGTCTCTCGCATATTGGTGCTGGCCCCAGACCGGACCCCGCCTGGCGGCTGGTCCGCAATGCGCTCACAGTTCGATATACAGGCGAAGGCAAACGAGTTTCTGAGCGATCTTGCCTGCGATGGCGGTGGTTACCTTTGTATTGATGGTCTTGATCGGTTTCGTGACAGCGCGCAACGAAAGACTGTCCTCGACCTCTTACGTGCAGGATTGCGATGTCAGGGACTGACGGTGCTGTTCACTGCACGACCTGGATGGGAGGAAGAAGCCGCTACGTGGATCGGCGAAGAGACGTTCGGGCAGCTGTCTAGTCGCGGACGACTGACGTTGGACGGGCTCGATGACGATGAGGCAGAAGCGCTTGCGGCAGCATCTCCGCAGCTCGCAAGCCTGCTAAGACCGGATCATCCGGCGAAACCGCTTGCCCGAAACCTGTTGAAGTTGCGGCTGCTCATCAGAACCCGGCTCGATACTACCAAAGCAATCAGTGAGGCGGAACTCGCAAACGACTGGCTGGCCTCCGGCGGGGGGACGAGTGAGCGTACGAGCGGCGAGACCCGCACGCGCAAGCGCGTGCTCTACGCGGTCGGCCAAGGCCTTATCGAGGGCGCCGGTCTAGTCGATGTCGCGGGACAGGACGCGCAGGCCGTTGCGGGTTTGATTGCGGAAGGAGTGCTGGTCGAAATCCGTTCGGACCGGGTTCGCTTCCGGCACGATTTGTTTACAGATTGGTCGGCCGCCTGCGTCTTATCGGATGATCCCGACGTGATGGACGGTCTGCCCTTTGCCGCGCCGCCACCTTTCTGGATGGCCCGCGGGTTTGAACTTGCGTGCCGAATGCTTGCCGAAAGCAGCTCGGACGAGGCGTGGCCGGAACTGCTCGCGCGACTAGAGGGAGAAGGCGTTGCCCCAGGATGGACGGGTCTCGTATTGCTGGCGCTTATCCGATCGGAACATGCCGACTACTTGCTCGATCGATACGACCGTTTTCTCTTGGCGGATAAGGGGGAGCGAGCAGCGCAACTCGTCAGACGCTTCATCGCATCGCACACTCAGTCCGCAGCGCCCCTCTTGAGCGAGGCTCTGCCAGACGGGATTCAAATGCCTGAGGGCATGACGCTTCCAAAAGGTCCGGAGTGGATGCGACTCATCCTATGGTGTTTGCAGCGCTTCGATCGTTTGAAGCCAATTGCTTTGTCAGCGGTCGTAGATCTTTTTCAGAACTGGCTCATTCTTGCAGCGTTTGGAGAAAAGACAGTGGCGCCAGTCTTGCTGGGTCGCTTGGCCGATATTCTGGTCGCGGATATCGAGCAGACAGACCGCCCTCTACCTCGGTATCGAGACACACTCCCGGAGATAAAGTATGCGGTCACCAACGATGCTCTCGAAACAGCTCGACTGCAACTTGCGCTCTGGGCGCCGCTGTCGCCAGAGGTTGCGGCCCGCTATTTGAACGCAATCAAAAACTCGAAGCGTCCGGAAGCAGCAATGAGCCAGATCCTCGAGTTTCCGGGGCGGTTGGCGAGCTCTGCGCCCGCGGAATTCGCCGCGGCGTTTTTGCGGGCGACCGAAGACGACGAAGATGAGAACGACTACGACATGAGAGCAAGGGGTCGACGCTCCTACGCAATGTCGCGCGCCGACAGATCGTTTGTACTTGGCCGATGTGGCATGGGCGTATTCACGGAGCTTCTTCAGGCAGCACCTGCCACTGGCACATCCTTCATCAGAGTACTGACAGCGCGCGCGTGTGCGCCTGAAGACGGTGATCCGCACTTTACCGTAGAATTCATGGGCGAGACGCGCAGGATTGCGGCGTCGTTCAGCTATGGCTGGTCGCGCGGACGTACGCCATCGGCAATGCTGCCCAAGGCACTTCAGGCTCTAGAGCACTGGTCCCATCGCAGGCTTGACGAAGGCGATACACTTGAATCGGTAATTGCAGATGTAGTTGGTGAGGGACCGATACTCGGCGCGCTATGGCTTGTTGTTGTCGATCTCGTTTTGTCTCATTCTTCGCTGAATGGAAGCATCCTACGAGATCTTCTCGCATCACCGGAAACGCTGGCATTGGACTCAGAGCGGGCCAATATCGACAGGGTTGACTCGATCGGAGGGGGGCTGCTCGGCAGCGCCTGGCGGCCGGCCCCGGCATCCGACCGATCTGTCGAAGAAGATCTGGCGAACCGTGTGTCAAGAAGCCTTGCGCTGCACGACGTCATACCTCAGCTCGTCTTCAGAGGTTCTGAGCAAGAGCTTGCTGTGCTGCAGCAGCGGCTCGATGTCGCTGTGAGACGACTTGGGCCGTGGACCCAAGACGCGGTCGAATGGGGCTCGCCTGAATTCATGGCGTCCCACGCTCTCCGTCTCTCATCCCGGAGCAACTACAAGCAGGTCAAGGAAAAAGACGCGTCGGGCGAGCAACGCGAAGGATGGGCTTACGATTGGCCGCCAGGACAAAAACGATGGCTGGAGGAAGGTGCCGCCACTGCGAGCGCGGAACATTCAGCTTTCACTCGGTCGCTGGCAGTCCGCATGGCAATGGACGACGACACAAAGCCCGTCAGTGCAAGTGTTGCCGATGCGGAAGCGATCTTGGATGAGACTGCCAACGCCACGCCTGCCGAAAACGAAGATACGTCGCACGACCCAAACGATCCTTGGCTGGCGCGCATCGCGGCTGCAGCATTTGTAGCACGCTTTGGCACACCTGAAGAACTAGCGCGATATCGGTCTAAGCTCACATCGATATTTGACGAAGCACTGCAGTCCAAGGGCCAGGAAAGGACGTGGCCGCGCGACGATGTAATGTACGACGAGAGATCACTGGCGATCGCTGGCCTCCTCTATCTAGCCGCCGCTAGCGGTGATGAGGCGGATACAAACCGGCTTTTGAGGTCTGTGGTGGAATTCCCGATGAATGCCGCGCCAGTCTTTCTGCGGCATCGAACCGCAGCAGGCAGGATCGATGAGAAGGCCTTGATCTCGATCTGTCGTCTAGCAATTCTCGGCTGCTGGATTCCTCGCCGTGCGAATTACGATGAGGACGAAGCCTCCTATGACAAGCGATGCGCAGACTTGAAACTGCGTTTGTCCTCCGCGATTGAGGCAGAAAGTCTATGGCGAGAGAACGGCGCAGAGCCTGAGTGGCCGACGCCGCCTCGGCGGCGTTCGAAGCGTGCAAGACGGACTTTGACGATTGGTAGGAAGAACGGTTCGAAGAAGCGCGCTGCGCCCGAGCCGCAATGGCCAGACTACTATTTCGACGAAAAAACCGGAACGGCGTGGCTTCGAACGCTTGAACGTCTCGGCACAAGTGCCGGGGCGATATCGCAAACGCTCATGCGCGCCAATCGGGACTGGCTCTTAGCGACAAACGCGTCAGGCGAGGACTGCGAAGACGATGGTGATATCGAACGCGTTTGGACGCGAGGTTTGATGCATTTCGCTGCTGTGCATGCCCAACACTGGCAAGAGGATACGCGCCAGGCATTGGTATTCGATGTCCTAAAAGCCTTTTCTGATGAAGCGTTCATCGATGCTGCCGCTACGTTCATTGTGCAGAGCGACCTTCATTTAATCGAGGGCGATACAGAAGATCGAGCCTATCTGCTGTCTGTGCGCGAGGCTCTTTGGCCACGACTTAAGCAGACACAGCATTGGCGCGGTCATTTGTGGTCGACGAGCGACGGTATGGAAATCCATTTGAAGGAACTCATCAGCGCCTACTACATGCGGGTGAGCTATGGGTTCGGTGAGTGCCAAGCTTACACAAAGGGTTTAGGCGACCCCGAATTGACGCCCTTCATTCCGCTGCTGCTGGAGATCACTAGAGAAGCGCCATCGTGCCCGACTATTGCATACTTTTATTTACATATTCTCGAATGCCTGGAGCCATCGACTGCTGAGGCGCCGCTCGCGGCAGCTGCCGACCGATGGGCCAAGGCAGCCAATAATCGGTTTTGGAACGAGCTCGGCATCGGGCGGCGTGTCCTTTCGGTCGGCCAGAGCGCGGAACAGCTATCCAACGTCTCTGCTTGGAACAAAGTCTGTGATGCTCTGATGACGGCCGGTGTGACCGTTGACGCGGAGTTCTTGGGGCGAGTGAATGGCTAGAAAGGGTCGGCATCCAGACGCAGGATTTTTGATCTACATTTGCGCCCACCGAAGTCGCCCGACCCGAAATTTAAGTGCAGAGTGAGTATGTCTTCTCCCACGATCAATTTCCGTAGCATTCGCCCGCAACATGGAAGCCAGCATGGCGGTTTTGAGGAAATGGTCTGCCAGCTTGCAGTCCTGGAAACCGCTCAAAATGTTCGATTTCACCGCAAGGGTGCAGGCGCCGATGCCGGGCTCGAATGCTATCGAGTGGAAGCTGATGGAAGAGAGACTGGTTGGCAGGCCAAGTATTTCTTCGAGTTTGGGAGCAACGAAGCTACGCAGCTGACGAAATCCTTCAAGCAAGCGATTGCGCGTCATCCTCAGCTTTCGCGTTTCATCGTCAGTCTGCCATTCAATCTCTCAGACGGACGGGTTGGGAATCGAATCTCCGAAAAGGATCGCTGGAATCGCTGGGTGCAAGCCCGCACCAAAGCGGTCGCGCCACGTAAGGTGGCAATTGAGCTGTGGGACGAAACGCAGCTCATCGAACGACTTTCCCGGAACGAGCCAAGATACGCTGGACGGCGGCACTACTGGTTCGACCTTCTGCATTTCACGCCGGACTGGTTTCAAACGCGTTTTGCAATTACTCGCCATGCGCTCGGCACGCGCTATACGCCCGAACTCAACATAGAACTCCCAATCCGCCGAGGGTTACTCGCGATCGCTCGCGACCCTAGCTTTGTTGAGGGCTTGACTCGGCGCGCCGACGATATCGATGAGGCCCGGCATCGCGCGGCCGACAGTATCGCGAGATTGCTTTCTGGAGGGTCGGCAGCTGCGCCCGCCGCGGGCCTTGATGCAGAACTTCAGACTATCATCGGATTGATCCGAACAGCATCGATTGGTCCGGCCGACCCAGTACCCTTCGATGCTTGGATAGAAGCTCTAGATGTTGCGAGCGAGACCTTAAGAACCTGCTCCGCAGCAGTCTGGGATCTGCGCGCGCAGCAAGGCGGGGATCGCGAAGAGGCGCGCCACGCCCAGTTCTATGTCGATCAGCTTTACGAGGCGATCGGGAAAGTAACCGACGAAATCAAGCGGCCAATCAGTCGGCTAGCGAATGAGCATCGACTGCTTGTCACGGGCGAAGCCGGGATTGGCAAGTCTCATCTGCTCGCCGATGTGGCGAACCATCACATCGGCCAAGGTTTCCCTGCGGTCTTGGTCTTGGGCGGCAGCTTCGTCGATGGCGAGCCCTGGCGGCAAGTCGCCGATCAGCTCGGCCTGACTAATACGACGCCTGATGAGCTTCTCGGCACGCTGGACGCCGCTGGCGAAGCAGCAGGCACGCGCGCGCTCGTCATGATCGATGCAATCAATGAACGCGGTGGAGTTGCGTTATGAGCCAATCGTCTTGCAGCGTTTCTCGCCACGGCGGACCGCTTCTCGCATGTGGCGGTAATCCTCTCCTGCCGCACTACCTTCCTGCCTTACATCGTCCGCGAGATCGACGAGACGGCGCTGCCTCGTATCGCTCATCCCGGCTTCGTTGGTCGGGCCGCGCAGGCCGCACAGCGTTATCTCGATGCCCGCGGCATCGTGCGCATGGCAGCGCCCAATTTCTCCCCCGAGTTCGAAAACCCCCTGTTTCTGCGCACCTGCTGCGATGCACTTGAGCGCCGCGGCGAGCAGGAACTGCCACGAGGGCTTGCCGGTGTATCGGGTGTGTTTGATTTCTATTTCGGAGCTGTCGCGGATGCGATCACGGCGCGGATGGGGCTGTACCCGCGTCTCCGCATCGTCGAGACGGCGCTTGAAAGGATCACCCAGGCGATGGTGGAGGCGCGCAGCGGCTATCTCCCAATGGCTCAGGTCCATGCATTGCTAGAAGAGCTGCACCCTTCACAAAACCAGACCGAGCAGAGCCTCTTCTTCCAGCTGGAGAATGAGGGAGTCCTGACCGTGGAGCCGGTCATCGACGGCTCGACGACAGTGGAGCTGGTCCGCTTCACTTTCGAGCGCTTGAGCGACCATCGCATCGCCCAAAAGCTACTAGACGCAGCAATAACCGGTAGCGATCCGGCGCCCGCCTTTTCACCGGGTGGGTCGCTTCGCGAGTACGTGGTCGGATCTAGCGCGTATCGCTTTGCCGGCATTGCCGAAGCCTTCGCCGTGCAGTTGCCCGAACGCTTCGGTCTCGAGCTTCTCGATCTCATCGAGGACGATATCGCGCTCTACGACCTACTGCCGGGTTTCCGGACCAGCCTGCTGTGGCGACGCCAAGACGCTTTCCGTGAACGCACGCTGGAATTGCTCGATAAACACGCCGACTATCTGGACGGCGACCCTTGGCTCGATACGCTGATCGCGATTGCGACCGAACCCGGCAACGCCTTCAACGCGGACTATCTCGATAATTGGTTGCGTCCGATGTCGATGCCGGAGCGCGACGAACAGTGGTCTGTGCGTGTGACCTATCTCGCCGCCAACGATGGCAATGCGATCGATACGCTGATCCAATGGGTGCTAGCCAATGGCCTCAATCCTATCGAACGCGAGCGCGCTAGGCTGGCCGCGATCATGCTCGCTTGGCTCACCAGCCTTAGTCACCGGATCGTCCGCGACATGGCAACAAAAGCGCTGGCTGCGTTGCTGGTGAATCGGCGCGAGCTAGGCGCCTATCTCATCGACCGATTTGCTGGTCTCAGCGATGCCTACGTTGTCGATCGTGTCTTGGCAGCCGTCTATGGCGGGGCAACCCGTAACGGCAGCAACGAAGGACTCGGAGCATTGGCCGAAGCTGTCTATTTGGCAGTGTTCACGAATGATCCTATTCCGGCTCATGCTCTGATCCGCGACCATGCGCGGGGTATCATCGAATTGGCAGCGTACCGTGGTGTCTTACCGACTAGCGTATCGCTCGATCGAGCAAGGCCACCATATCCGGCAGGGCCACCGTTGGAAGCGGTCAGCGACGAGGTATTGGCCGGCTTCGTTCAGGATTATTCAGGTTCACTCCTGCGCGATGACATTATGAGTTCTGCATTCGAGGACGGGGACTTTGCGCGCTATGAGATCGATCCGCTCGCGCATTGCTTCCTAAAACTGCCGCGCGAAGAGGTCGGGCGTTCGAACGAGGCTCGGTACAACGAGTGGTATGTCCGGGCTATTGCTGGGCGGCGTGACCGCGAGGCAGCACTGGAGCGTTTGACCGATATTTCCGGACGATTGAGCGCCATGCCTTACGATTTCAACCGATGGTTCGAAGATACCGAGGATGTTCCGGACGACGGAAATGGAGGGCCAACTCGAAAGGAGGTCCAAGCCGAACGCGATGCAGCAGCGGCTGATTTCCGGTTACTGCTCAGCGACGCGGAATACGAGGATTATCAGATCTATGCTGAGGGTTGGGTCGAAGAGGGGATGTGGGATGCTGAGGCATCGCTACGGCATCCGGAATTCAACAGCCAGACCGCGCGGCGGTGGGTGGCTTGGCGCGCGCACGACCTCGGATGGACGCCCGAACGGTTTGCCCAATTTGAACGCCATATGCCGAGCCGCGCCCGTATGGAGCACAGCATCGAACGGATTGGAAAGAAATATCAATGGATTGCCTATCATGAGCTGACGGGCCGGCTCTCCGATCTAGTCGCGGTCGACGGCGGTTTTCGCGATCAGCCTCAGCCCTATCGCGGTCCTTGGCAGGTCAACACTCGAGAGATGGATCCCACGATCTTGATCACGCGCACAAACGAGCGGGATAGTAGCAGACAACCAGCGACCTGGTGGTCACCGCACGCGCCGCGGTGGCGCGAGGATCCACCTCAAGCGAGGATTGCTTGGATGCGCGACGAGAGCCGCGATGTACCCGATGTTCTCAAGCAGTTGGACGTGACCGATCCCGATGGTCGTCGCTGGCTGGTGCTTGATTTGGGTGCGACTCGCAATCAGTCGGTGGTCGATAACGGCGAATCTGTTTTTCTGCGAATGACTTGGCACAAGGTGCATTCCCTTCTTGTAGCGCGGGGGGATGCGGATCGCCTCGTCAGGCTACTGACCAGCTCGGAGCGCGAGCGCGACCACCCACCCGAGATAGAATTGCCGTGGCGCGCTTATCTCGGCGAGTATCCATGGCACCCGTCCTATGATCAGTTGCTTGGTGATTGGGAATTGGGCACGCCGAAGATCGAGGTCTTCGGGACGATCGCCAACCGCTATGTCGAGCGATCTGGTCACAATTATTCAATTGAGGACTCGTTCAACCTCTCTCTTCCTGGCCCCCGGCTCGTCCGAGGTCTTGAACTTGGGCTTGCGGAGGGGCGCTCGCTCGCCTTTTGCGATGCAAAGGGCGTCATCCAATTTAAGGATCCGTCCGCCGAATCCGTCGGCCATAGTGCAGCACTCGTCGACCGTGCCGCTCTGGCCGCACTTCTAGAACGAGATGGGCTGGAGTTGATCTGGATGTTCCGCGGCGAGAAGAGCGCGCATGGCGGCCGTCCGCACAGAAGCGGTTGGGGTGGCCAGCTCGACTACTGGGGCATCTTCCGCTTCGGTGGTGAAGAGATTACCGGCCAGCTCCGATTTGAGCATAAGGACCCGAGCAACGAGCAGCTCACCGAGTACCTCTCTCATCGATGATATAGTGCCGGGTGAGTGCCTTACTCACTTCTCGCGTTCTTTGTTCTTGTCCTAATCTATCCGACACTATGCAATTAGGATTCTGAGTTAGTAGCTGTGAAGCAGAAAGTACCTTTGAAGAGATGAGATGAGCTCGTTCGACGATTTACCCAAACGCGATCGCAACCATGCTTTGGAAGAAGAGGCTGAAGCTGCTTTCCAGGCTCTGATCTCGCATAGCGAAGACTTTGTGTTCCAAGGTTCTGACCGGAAGGACTATGGCACCGACTGCCAAATAGAGGTGGTCTTGAATGGGCAGGCGACCAATGTGCGGGTGCATGTCCAACTGAAGGGAACAGAACGCGCTCTCAATGCAGATGGCTCGTTTAGCATCCCGGTTGATCGAGCCAATCTGAATTATCTGGTTGCGCAGCCCTACAGCTTTTATGTCGGATATCATTCACCGTCGAAATCGCTTCGCGTCAGCTTCGTTGATGCGGTTCTGCGCCGATACGAGCACAGCGGAAAGGACTGGACCGATCAACAGAGCCTAACGATATTATTCACCGATGAGCTCACGGTTGACCGTTTGAGCCGATTAGCAAGTCTTGCGCTTTCTGGGTCGCGGATTGCACGAGATCGCAGGATCGCACAAACGACAGCGACAATTGAAGCAATGCCTGTCGTGGTGCGAGAAGCGAAGCCGGAGCTCCACGTGCCAGAGGACCCAGACCTCGCGCGGCAACTAGCCAAACGGTTATATGAGAGCGGCGCGGATCGTGTTCTCAGCGCTGCTTTCGAGCAGTTTCTCTCGGTGCTCGGCGCGGATCACGATGCGATGGGATTTTGTTACATGGCCGAGATAAACTTGGGAATGGGGTATCAATCCCCTGACGTGGAGCGGATCGAGGCAGCCTTAACGCATTTCCGATCGAGGCTCGATACAGGACGCTTTCAAGTCGGAAGCCTGTATTACACTATCGGTAACGCGCTTTCGGCGCTCGACCAGGAGCAAGAAGCCAAGGCATCATACATTGCTGCGCTTGAAGATTCCGATTTCAGTAGCTCATCGGAGATGGCCGCGCAGTGTTACAAGAACCTCGGCACTAGCTTTGAGCGGCTCGGCGACGAGGATATCGCCGCCGAACACTATCTCGAAGCATTGCGATTGAACCCGAACCTGCCGGAGGCACATAACGCACTTGCCCATTATCACCATCGTAATGGCAGATACGAGGAGGCGCTGAGTTACTTCGACCGCGTTGTCTTTACTGATCGGAAACTGGGTCGAACATCGGCGATTTCGGGCTGGCGAATAAACGTCCTTTTTAGTCTTGACGATACCCGTGCAGCTTTCCGCGAAATCAATGGCTTGCTGAGCAATGCAGATTCTGAGCCCTGGATATGGCCATGGTGCGCTAGGCAGGTTGCAGCTTTCGGGCGTACCTCTGTCGAGAGTGCGCTGCCTGCGTTGGCATTTTGGGATCGCTGCATAGAGACGCATCCACAATTGGGGCGTGCGCGAGCCGAGCGACTGCTCACCAGCTTCTACCTACGCGCTAAAGGTCACGATATTGGGGAGTATTCTGAGTTCCGATCAGTATTCGATAAGCATATCGCGATTGTCGATGCCGAAGATGCCGCACTGCCATGGGATCGCCTCGGTCACTGGGCACAAGACGAAGGAAATTGGGAGGGAGCCGAGCTGTGTTTCCGCAAAGCGTACGAGATGGCTGGAGGTCACTATGGTTATTGCTTAGGCACAGCGCTCAATTTTCTCGGCCGTTTTGAAGAAAGCCGCCCGATCCTCCTGGAGCAGGCGGAGCATCTTCAACCCGACGCAATGAGCTGGTTCCAGTTAGGTTTGGCAAACAGCAACACTGGACGTACTTCCGAGGCGATCGCAGCCTATGAAAAGGCAATAGAACTCGACCCCGAGTATGACATAGCCATGTTCAACCTCGGTGGTGTTCTTTGGAACGAAGGGGAAATAGTCGCAGCCGAGGACGTGTGGCTAAGAGCCGTCGAGAAATTCCCTAATCATGAACTTGTGGAAGAAGTTCTCGCAATATTAGAGTTAACTTGTTGAAGCCTAACGGGTAATAGCGCATGCGCGAACAACGCAGTTCGCTGCGGCCTGACAATGTCCGCTTTGGAGAAGCTGTATTGCGGCATTGGAATGTAACATGAATGCCGGATTGGGCCGGCCTCCGACGCAGCTCAATAGTTTCCTTCGAACATCGTTCGTAGATCATGGTCATGCTGTAAAATGGCATCTATTAAAGAGAGCGCGTTGCAGACCAATTCGTCGTTTCGATCTTTATCCGGGTCACCGCTCTTGCCTCCGTGGAAGAGGTTGTTTCTGACGCGTCGAAGAGAGCCCATTAACTCCTGGATGTTTGAAACTGCGCCTACCTGCTCCCAATTCAGGTAGCCTTGCCCGTCGACGATTTGCCGCTTTGGCGGCGTCTGGAGTAGAACGTTCACGTTGCCTGCCGCCTTCATCGCATCAAAAAACGGTGCGCCAAGACGTTCATTGGCAAATCTGTCCCAATCAATCTCAGCGTTCTGGTTTCTTGCGGTTTGACAATAGCCGATCTCTTTGAGGCCAAATTCAAGGCGCATCATGACCTTGAAGAGCCGGTCGGCTCGTGCCGGGTGTTCACTGGTCTTTGAATAGTTCACCTCAACACCCGCCAAAACCGTCGCCTCCTGCTGGACGTTAACCATCATTATTTGCTTCACTACAGGTAGCATTCAATGTCCGCTTCCGGCAAGCTGACCTGCGGCAATGAGGCCGATATGAGCGTCTGGTATGGGCCGAAATTTCTTGGCGAATTTAGAACGAATGTACCCGGAATCGCATCAACTTACTGCGCCTGCCTTCCCTCATACGATCACACCACGCGCAATGAAGTTCGGCTGTCCTCCTCGGCATGCCGCCCTCGCAAGACACCGCTAGCCGTCGCCACAGCCAGACATGCAAACGGCCTCGGGTACTCTCCGAGGCCGTTTCTTGATCATCTCAGCCAAAATGACCTTGTGAGACGGTTAGGTCATGTCGCGTGGCACGCCACACGGGGCATGCCCCCGCGCGCGCCTCAGCCGCACTTGCTGTGCCCGCAGGAGGTGCAGGTCATGCAGCCCTCGATCATCGCCAGGGTGTATTGGCCGCAGCTCGGGCAGGCCTTGCCGCGGTTCTGGCTGGTGCCGCCTGCGCCGGTGTCCAGGCCCACCACGTTGGCCGCCGGGTCAGTCTTCAGGCCCAGGCCCTCGCTTTCCATGAAGCCGGTGGCGATCAGGTGCGTTTCGATCACGCCGCCGATGGCCGCCAGGATCGAGGGGATGTACTTACCCTTGATCCAGGCACCGCCGCGCGGATCGAAGACCGCCTTCAGTTCCTCCACCACGAAGGAGACGTCGCCGCCGCGCCGGAACACCGCCGAGATCATCCGCGTCAGCGCCACGGTCCAGGCGTAATGCTCCATGTTCTTGGAGTTGATGAAGACCTCGAAGGGACGACGGTGGCCGCCGATCACCACGTCGTTGATGGTGATGTAGATGGCATGTTCGCTGTCGGGCCATTTCAGCTTGTAGGTATTGCCTTCGAGCGTCTGCGGGCGGTCCAGAGGTTCGGCCATGTAGACGACCTCGCCGCCCTCCTCGGGCATCTCCGGCTTGGCCTCTTCCTTCTTGTCCTCGACCGACAGGACGGAACCGGTGACGTCGTTCGGACGGTAGGTGGTGCAGCCCTTGCAGCCCGTTTCATAGGCCTGCATGTAGACATCCTTGAACGCCTCGAAATCGATGTCCTCGGGGCAGTTGATGGTCTTGGAAATGGAGGAGTCGACCCATTTCTGCGCCGCTGCCTGCATCTTCACGTGATCGGCCGGGGCCAGGGTCTGGGCGTTGACGAAGTAGTCCGGCAGCGGTGCGTCGCCCTTCACGTCCTTCCACATCTGCACGGCGTAATCGACGACCTTCTCCTCGGTGCGCGAGCCGTCCTTTTGCAGGACCTTGCGGGTGTATTCATAGGCGAAGACCGGCTCGATGCCGGAGCTGACGTTGCCCGCGTAGAGGCTGATCGTGCCCGTGGGCGCGATGGAGGTCAGCAGGGCGTTGCGGATGCCATGCTCTGCCACGGCGGCGCGCACGTCCTCGTCCATGGCCTGCATGGTGCCCGACGCCAGGTACTTGTCGCGGTCGAAAAGCGGGAAGGCGCCCTTTTCCTTCGCCAGGTCGACGGAGGCCAGGTAGGCGGAGCGGGCGATCTGGCGCAGCCATTCCTCGGTCTGGGCGGCGGCCTCGTCGCTGCCGTAGCGCTGACCGACCATCAGCAGGGCGTCGGCCAGGCCGGTGACGCCCAGGCCGATGCGGCGCTTGGCCTCGGCCTCGCGCGCCTGGGCCTCCAACGGGAAGCCCGAGGCATCGACAGTGTTGTCCATCATCCGCACGGCGGTCCGCACCAGGCGATCTAGTTCGGCGGGGTCCAGCTTCGCCTCCTCCTGGAAGGGCTGGGCCACCAGTCGCGCCAGGTTGATCGATCCCAGCAGGCAGGCACCGTAGGGCGGCAAGGGCTGTTCGCCGCAGGGATTGGTGGCGGCAATCGTCTCGCAATAGGCCAGGTTGTTGGCCTGGTTGATGCGGTCGATGAAGATCACGCCGGGCTCGGCGTAATCATAGGTCGCCTGCATGATCTTGTTCCACAGCTCGCGCGCCGGAAGGGTCTGGTAGACCTTGCCGTCGAAGACCAGCTCCCAGGGGCCGTCGGCCTTCACCGCCTCCATGAAGGGATCGGTGACCAGCACGGACATGTTGAACATGCGCAGGCGGGCCGGGTCGCTTTTCGCCTCGATGAACTTCTCCACGTCGGGGTGGTCACAGCGCATGGTGGCCATCATCGCGCCGCGGCGCGAGCCGGCGGACATGATGGTGCGGCACATGGCATCCCAGACATCCATGAACGACAGCGGGCCGGAGGCATCCGCCGCCACGCCCTTCACATCCGCGCCGCGCGGCCGAATGGTCGAGAAATCGTAACCGATGCCACCGCCCTGCTGCATGGTCAGCGCGGCTTCCTTCAGCATGTCGAAGATGCCGGCCATGCTGTCAGGCACGGTGCCCATGACGAAGCAGTTGAACAGCGTCACCTTGCGCTCGGTGCCGGCGCCGGCGGTGATCCGGCCGGCGGGCAGGAACTTGAAATCCTCCAGCGCGCCATAGAAGACCTCTTCCCAGTGATCCGCGTCCTGTTCCACCGTCGCCAGCGAACGGGCGATGCGGCGCCAGCTGTCTTCGACGCTGCGGTCCACGGGGCTGCCGTCAGCCTCCTTGAACCGGTATTTCATGTCCCAGACTTGTTCGGCGATCGGGGCGGCAAAGCGGCTCATCGGGATCCCTTTCAGGGTGGCAGTGGTCGAGCGAAAGGATTACATATTCGACCCGCTGGCGGCCAGCCTCCAGCAGCGGAGACTTGCGCGCCCGGTCGGGCGAGCTACCTTCCTAGTCGTGACGCAACGCGGCTGCAATCAGGAATGGCGGCAGAACGAACACCACATCTTGTATTCTGTTGCGTTGCCGCCACCATAATTCGCGAGCCCTGCTCCGTCAAAGAAACTGAAACAGGTTGCCCATGCCCGTCCATCTGATCAAGCTCTCCGTCGGCACCGACTCGGTCGAGGATCTGGCCGCCTGGCAGGCCGTGCGGATCGAGCAGACCGGCCAGGCCCCGCGCCACGTCACCCGCATGTGGCCCAAGCGCGAGGCGGAACTCCTCGACGGCGGGTCCATCTACTGGGTGATCAAGGGACAGATCCAGGCGCGGCAAAATGTGGTCGCGCTGGAGGAAGTGGACCGCGGTGACGGCATCCGCCGCTGCGCCATCGTGCTGGACCCGACGATCTACCGCGTGGCGCCCAGCCAGCGGCGCCCCTTCCAGGGCTGGCGCTACCTGAAGCGGGAGGATGCCCCCCGTGACCTGTCCGCCGCCCGCGAGAGCGACGACAGCCTGCCGCCCGAACTGGACGCGGCCCTGGCGGAAATCGGCGTGATCTGATCCCATCTCCGCGCCCTGCACGCACCAGCAGACGTCTAACGAGAACGGCCCGCGCATCGCGCGGGCCGTTTCGTTTGCCATGGCAGCGCCCGGACGGGCGCCCCTCCGGGTCAGAAGGCGGTGTCGATCGCGTCGACCAGGGTGTTCGCACGCGGGTCGAACGCCCCTGCGGCGATGCTGTTCTGCGGCACGACCGGCCCAGACTTGTTGCCCATGGGCAGCGTGATGCCGAACTTCCAGACGTCGTAGCCACCATCGGTGCCCATCATGTCAAGCTCGCTGCTGTTGTATTCCAGGCTGGCGCTGAGCGGGAAGTTGATCGCCGAGGTCAGGTCATACGCCACGCCCAAGCCGATCAGGTTGACGTCCACCGTCTCGGCGCTGCCGATGGCCGCACCGCTGAAGAAGGTGAACTCGTTGTAGGCGTAGGCGGCGCCGACCTTGAGCATGTCCAGATCGTATTCGGTGCCCGACACGTCCAGCCGGCTGCGGGCGATACCGCCACCGACCATCAGGTCGCTGGAGGCCAGGTAGGTGCCGCTGACACCCCAGTCGGTCACATCCGCACCGGAGGCGAGATCGGGATCGGTCTCGCTCTGGCCGATGTAGCCGGAGACGTCATAGGGGCCTGCGGCATAACCGCCGATGACACCATAGGACGTCAGGGAGGCATCGCCGTAGTCCAGCTCGAGCAGGGAATGCTCGACGTAGACCCCGGCATAGAGGCCGCTGCCGAAATCGTAGGTGGGCGTCAGACTGAAGTTGCTCAGGATGACGTCGGTGCCGGCATCCTCGATGTCGGGCATTGCCAGGCTGAGCGACACGCCCAGGTCCACGGGGCCACCGAAGGAGAACGTGCCGCCCATGTCCATGGTGAATCCGTCGATGTCCGGGCCACCGCTCAGGGCACCCTTCGCGTCGCCCCAAGCGTACCCCAGGGTCATGGCGCCGTCGAAGGTGATCTGAGCGGCCGCTGCAGTTGCCATGCCGGACATCAGCGCGCCGATCGCGGCACTTTTCAGGAGAACGTTCATCTCGAAACCTCTTATCTAAATCTGCCTGCCTGGCGCCGGGGAGGGGAGCAGCGGCGCCTCTTTCACATATGCTACGCCTCTTGCGGGCGGACCGCAGACCGCAACGCGCCTGTTGGCGCAACCGGATCCGGGGTCGTGGCAGAAAGGGCACGAAACACCCCCTGAACAGGGGTCACTGGCGAATTTCCGCCTCAAGGCCCTCAAGACAAACAGGAATCCGCCGACGTCAACTCGGGGTAAAATCGGCAGGTCTTCGCTCGCCTGGGCATGAAACGGGGCTTGAGCACCGGGCAGGGCGAGCCCGAGCGGGATCGCAGGCCCCTGCCCTGCTCCCCATGCCCGTTCGGGTCAGCAGGCCGCCCGTTTGCGGCGTCCTCCGCCCGAAACGCAAAATGGCCCGCGCACTGCGCGGGCCATTTCCTCATCGCGCCAAGACGCGAAAAGCTGTCGCGGGTCGACCTCAGAAGGCGGTGACCAGCGCGTCGGAGATGGTGTTCGCCGACTGGTTGAAGGCCGAGCCTGCAACGCTGTTGAGCGGTGCGGAAGCGGTGCCCTTGTTGCCGAACGGCAGGGTCACGCCGAAGCGCCACACGTCGATATCACCCAGCATGTCCGCGTCGGTCTCGGCGTATTCGATGCTCGCGATGACGGGGATCGGGGTGAACTCGGAAGCGTCGTAGCTGGCGCCGAGGCCCCAGGTGTCGACGTCCATGCCTTCGAAGTCGCCCCAGTTGGCGCCAGCGAAAACAGTGACGTTGTTGCCGAAGTCGTAGGCGGCGCCCAGCTTCCACACGTCCAGGTCCAGGTCTTCGCCAGCGAAGTCGACCTCGGTGCGGGCAAAGCCGCCGGCCACGGCCAGGGTTTCACCCATGGCGTAGGTGGCATTCAGGCCCCAATCGGTGGTGTCGTCGTCCAGGCCGTCGATGTCGGTTTCGCCGTAGAAGGCGCCGAAGGTGACACCGGCGAAGGCGTATTCGCCGTTCAGGCCGTAGGAGAACATGTCGACGTCTTCGCCGATGTTCAGCTCTGCCTTCTCGAAGTACAGGCCAGCGGTCAGACCGTTGGAGAAGTTGTACTTCGGCGCGATGCTGGCGCGGTCCATGTGCACGTCGAAGGGCACATCGTCCGCGTCAACGCGGTTCATCGACAGGCCCAGGTCCAGCTCAAAGCCGGAGTTGAACGCGATGTTGGCGTCGAAATCGGTGGTCAGGTTGGTGCCGTCGGTGTCACCATCGATGTCGGCGTAGCCGAGGTTCACTGCGCCGGTGTAGGCGACCTGCGCGGAGGCAGTGCCTGCCACGCCAGCCAGCAGAGCGGCCAGGGCGACGGTATGCTTGAATGCGGTCATGATCGTAGTCCTAAGTATGAGAGTGCCGCAGGAAGGCCGAACCGAGGGAGGGTTGACCGACACAACCTGCGTCGGGGCCGCTTGTGCGCCATGCCATCGAGGAGTTCGAGTAACGAAAAACTGAACTGCGATGTTCAGCAAAATTCGTGGCAAATTGGCAACACGGAAACCGAAACACGCGATCCTCACCGATTTTCACGCCTACGTCATAAAACTAGGCACATGCGCCCCGCCGGCGGGATTTCCCTGGTCGAAAAAGACAACGGGCGCCCGAAGGCGCCCGCGTGAAAATGGTCTGATGTGGTTGCGCGCTGCCGCCAGACGGCCCTCAGTCCAGGTCGAGACGTCGAATCAACTGCGCCATCGCGGCCCGGTCCTCTTCCGCCATCGGCGCGGTGCGCGAGCGGAAAAGGGTCGCCTGGCTCTTCAGGACCAGGCCGTCCCCGAGAATCTTCAGGTGGTTCGCGCGCAGGGTCTCCCCGGTGGAGGTGATGTCGGCCACCGCCTCGGCGGTTTCGTTCTTCACCGTGCCCTCGGTGGCGCCCTGGCTGTCGACCAGCTGGTAATCCGCCACGCCGTGCGACTTCATGAAATCGCGGATAAGGCGGTGGTACTTTGTCGCGATCCGCAGGCGGAATCCGTGGCGACGGCGGAAGACGGCGGCCGCCTCATCGAGGTCATCCAGCGTTTCCACGTCAACCCAGAGCTGCGGCACGGCGATGATCAGATCCGCATGGCCGAAGCCCAGCTCGGCCAGTTCCTCGACCCGCTGCTCCCACTGGCCCAGCTTCTCGCGCACCAGGTCGGTGCCCGTGACGCCCAGGTGGATGCGGCCCGCGTTCAGCTCGCGCGGGATCTCCCCCGCCGACAGCAGGACCAGTTCCACCCCGTCGATACCCTCGACCTTGCCAGCGTATTCGCGATCGCCCCCGGCCCGGCCCAGGGTGATGCCCCGGCTACCGAACCAGTCGAAGGTCTTTTCCATCAGCCGCCCCTTGGACGGCACACCCAGCTTCAGGCTCATGCCGCGTCCTCCAGTTCGACCATCAGGCCCGGGCGCAGAATGCCGCCCACGGCCGGGATGCCCTCGGGTTTGCCCGCGCCACGGCCCAACTCGCGGGTCAGCGCGTCATAGCGTCCGCCCGAGGCGATGGCCGGCAGGTCCGGGCGCCCCGCCACGACGAAGCCGAAGACGAAACCGTCGTAGTATTCCATGTGGGTCCGGCCATAGCTGGCCTCGAACTCCAGTGCCTCCACGTTGACCCCGTGGCGGTCGAGCGCGGCGGCGCGCCGTTTCAGCCGATCGACGGCATCCGAGATGGCCGGCAGGTCGACCGCAATGTCGCGCAGGTGTTCCAGCGCATTGGGCAGCGTCTCCCGCACCTGCAGGATACCCTCGATCAGCTCGATCTCTGCGGCGGGAATCGGCGTTTCCGCCGCATCGGCGCGCAGGGCCTCCAGCCGGCTTTCGATCTCCGCCCGATCACGCAGGCCGATCTCGGGGCCCGCCTCGGCGAAGGGATCGGACTTTTCCAGCAGGGCCAGACGGCTGGGCGGGAACGGCGTGCGACCGGCGAAGCGGTCCAGCAGCTGCTTGAACCGGGCCGGACGCCACAGGTGGCGGCGCAGCGCGCGCTTGCGCGCGCCCGAGGTCGACAGCCCTTCGACCGCCGCCCGCAGGATGCCGATGTCGCCGGTGGTGGCGCGCAGGCCGACCTTCTCACGCAGTGGCTCCACCGCGTCGCGCATCCGGGCGAAAACCTCCGCATCGGCGGCCTCGGTGTCGGAGCCATCGAATATCTCGAAACCGACCTGCAGGTATTCGTTGGCCCGCGCCTCGTCCTCTTCCTGGCGGCGGAAAACCTCGCCGGAATAGGTGTAGCGCGCGGGTTCGGCGCCACCGGCCATATGCATCTGCACCACGGGCACGGTGAAGTCGGGGCGCAGCATCTGTTCGCCGCGAAGCGCGTCGGAGGTCGTGTAGGCCCGCGCGCGCAGGTCCTCGCCGTAAAGATCCAGCAGCGCCTCGGCCGAGAGCAGCACGGGCGCCTCGACCACGGCGGCGCCGGCGGTCTCGAACCCCGCGCGCAGGTCTGCGGCACGCGCCTTCACCCGGGCGCGATCAGGGGGGCAATAGGCCATCAGGCGGTCCCTTCGGCGTCACCGGCATCGGCGTAGAGGGCCAGGATCTCGGCGATCTTCGCCACCATCTCGGCGCGGGGCACCTCGAACTGGCTGGGGCGTTCCTTCCACTCTTCCAGGGTCGCGTTCTCGGCAATCTTGGCGCCCAGGATCAGGTCCTTGATCTGCACCACGCCGCGCGCCTTCTCGTCCTCGCCCTCGATAACGGCGACCGGAGAGTTGCGCTTGTCCGCATATTTCAGCTGGTTGCCGAAGTTCTTCGGGTTGCCGAGGTAGACCTCGGCCCGGATGCCCGCCTGGCGCAGCTCCGCGACGATGGCCTGGTAGTCGGCCATGCGGGTCTTGTCCATAACGGTGACCACGACGGGCCCCTGCGGCGTCCCGCCCAGTCGACCCTTGGCGTGCAGAGCGGCCAGCAGGCGATCGACGCCGATCGAGATGCCGGTCGCCGGCACTTCCTGGCCGGTGAAGCGTTTCACCAGACCGTCGTAGCGCCCACCACCCGAGACGGAGCCGAACTGCCGCTTGCGGCCCTTCTCGTCCAGGATCTCGAAGGTCAGCTCGGCCTCGAAGACCGGGCCGGTGTAGTAGCCGAGGCCACGCACGACCGAGGGGTCGATGACGATACGGTCGGCGCCATAGCCCTGCGCCTCGACCAGGCCAGCGATCTCGGCCAGTTCATCGACACCTTCCGCGCCCACGGCGCTTTCGCCCACGGCGGCGCGCAGGTTGTCCAGCGTCTCGGCCACGGTTGCACCCTTGGAGGTCAGGAAGGCGATCACCGGCTCGGCCTGCGCGTCATCAAGGCCCACGCCGTCGATATAGGCGCCCGACGCATCCAGGCGACCCTTGCCGAGCAGCTGGCGCACGCCCTCCTCGCCGACCTTGTCGAACTTGTCGATGGTGCGCAGAACGTCAGCGGCCTGGCCCTCATCGGTGACGCCCATGGCCTCCAGCACGCCGTTCAGCACCTTCCGGTTGTTCACCCGGATGATGTAGTCCCCGCGCGGGATCCCCACCTCCTCCAGGCAGTCGGCCAGCATGGCGCAGATCTCGGCATCCGCCGCGACGGAGGCAGAGCCCACGGTGTCCGCATCGCACTGGTAGAACTGGCGGAAGCGGCCGGGCCCGGGTTTTTCGTTGCGCCAGACGGGCCCCATGGCAAAGCGCCGGTAGGGGGTCGGCAGGTCGTTGCGGTGCTGCGCATAGACCCGCGCCAGCGGCGCCGTCAGGTCATAGCGCAGGGCCAGCCAGTCGCCCTGATCCTTCTCGTCGAACTCCTGCCAGGCGAAGACACCCTCGTTCGGGCGGTCCACGTCGGGCAGGAACTTGCCCAGGGCCTCGACGGTTTCCACGGCCGAGCTTTCCAGCGCCTCGAAGCCGTAACGATGGTAGACGGCGGCAATCTTTGCCAGCATTTCCGTCCGTTCCGTCACCTCTGTCCCGAAGTAGTCACGGAACCCCTTCGGGGTCTCCGCCTTGGGACGCGGGGTCTTCTTCACCTTGGCCATCGTTTTCCCTCGCGGTCTATCGCGTGCGGGGCATAGCCCATGGGCGGGGACGGGGCAAGCAGGGGTGGCCCGCGCGGACCGCCGAGTTTCCCGTAGAACCTGACTATGGACGTGCTAGAGTCACAGGCCCCGGCCTCCTCGCCGGGCAGTGTTTACCGGTTTCGGAGGATAATGAATGACGGCCCTGGAAGAGAAGATCGCGCACCTGACCCGGGCGGTCGACGATATGTCCGACACGATCACGCGGCAACAGGGAGAGATCATGATGCTGACCCGCCGGGTCCAGCTTCTGATGGAACGCGAGGCCGAGCGCGAGGCCAATGCCGCCGGCGGCCTGTTCATCGGTGACGAACGCCCCCCGCACTACTGACGCCCCGGACTGCGACGACCCCAGCCCGCAAAGCAGATCGCAGGGACCGGGCCCAACCCGGCCCCCGCGCCGTCAGACCTCTTCGACCGCCAGCACCCCCGGCAGCGACTTGATCGCCCCCTTGATCTGGGGCGTCACCGCGAACTCGGCATGGGCGTCGACCTCCACCTCGCCGGGCAGGGCCGGATCCATCAGACAGAACAGGATCGGCCCCTTGGTCACCCCGCGCACCGTTTCCACGGATCCCTGCAGCACCGTGGCGACCGAGGGGATCGCCTCCGTCCCCTCGATGAAGATCTTCAGCCCCACGGCGCCGGCATCCGTCACCACGCCATCCATCGGCGCGATGGAGCGCGCCAGCAGCTTCAGCTGGTCGGCTTCGACGTTGGCCTCCACCTGGATCACCACCTTCGACCCGTTTTCGAGGAAGTCGCGCGACTTCTCCAGCGTCTCGGAGAAGATTGTGACTTCGTAGGCGCCTGTCGGGTCGCTCAGCTGGGCAAAGGCGAACCGGTTGCCGCGGGCCGACTTCCGCTCCTGCCGGCCGGTGACGATGCCCGCCAGCTTGGCGATCACCGGCTGATCCATGGCCAGCTTGTGCACCTCGTCCAGCGTCTTCACCTGCTTGCGCTTCAGCGCGCCCATGTAGTCGTCCAGCGGATGGCCGGACAGGTAGAACCCGATGGCCTTGAACTCTTCCGCCAGCCGTTCCGCGGGCATCCAGTCGTTGACCGGCGCCAGGCGCGGTTCGGGCAGGTCGTCCCCCGCATCGCCGAACAGCGACACCTGGTTGGAGCTTTTCTGTTCCCAGAAGGCGGCCGAATAGGCCATCAGCGGCTCCAGGCTCTCGAAGATCCGGCGGCGGTTGCGGTCCAGCTCATCGAAAGCACCGGCGCGGGCCAGCATTTCCAACGGCCGCTTGCCGACCTTCTTCAGCTCGACCCGGCGGGCGAAATCGAAGACCGTGGCAAAGGGTTTCTCGCCGCCACCTTCCTGCATCCGGCCCAGTTCGACCAGCTTCATCGCCTCGACACCGACGTTCTTCAGCGCCCCCAGGCCATAGACCAGCGCGCCGTCCACCACCTTGAACATGGCGTCCGAGCGGTTCACGCAGGGCGGCACGTAGGGCAGTTCGAGCCCCTTCTTCACCTCCTGGAAATAGATGGTCAGCTTATCCGTCAGATGGATATCGCAGTTCATGACCCCGGCCATGAACTCCACCGGGTGGTTGGCCTTCAGCCAGGCGGTGTAATAGCTGACCACCGCATAGGCGGCGGCGTGGGATTTGTTGAAGCCGTAGTTGGCGAATTTCTCCAGAAGGTCGAAGACCTCGGTCGCCTTCTTCTTGTCCACCCCGTTCTTGGCGGCCCCCGCCTCGAACTTGGGACGTTCGGCGTCCATCGCCTCCTTGATCTTCTTGCCCATGGCGCGGCGCAGCAGGTCGGCGCCCCCCAGCGAGTAGCCCGCCATTTCCTGGGCGATCTGCATCACCTGTTCCTGGTAGACGATGATGCCCTGGGTTTCCGCCAGGATATGGTCGATCGACTCGTGGACCGAGGTGATCTCGCGCTGGCCGTTCTTCACCTCGCAATAGACGGGGATGTTTTCCATCGGACCGGGACGGTAGAGCGCCACCAGCGCCACGATGTCCTCGATGCAGGTGGGTTTCATCTGCTTCAGCGCGTCCATCATGCCGGTGGATTCCACCTGGAACACGGCCACCGTCTTGGCGCGGGCGTAAAGCTTGTAGGTTTTCTCGTCGTCCAGCGGGATCAGGTTGATCTGGTTCTCGCCGCCCGGCGTGGGTTCATACAGCTGGGTGCCATCGGCGGCGATATGCAGGTCGCGGCCAGAGCGGTGGATCTGCTGAATGGCGTTCTGGATCACGGTCAGGGTCTTCAGACCCAGGAAGTCGAACTTCACCAGACCGGCCTGTTCGACCCATTTCATGTTGAACTGCGTGGCCGGCATGTCCGACCGCGGATCCTGGTAGAGCGGCACCAGCTCATCCGTGGGCCGGTCGGCGATGACCACACCTGCGGCGTGGGTGGAGGCGTTCCGCAGAAGCCCCTCGACCTGCTGGCCGTAGGTCAGCAGGCGGTTCACCACCTCCTCGTTGCGGGCCTCTTCGGCCAGGCGCGGTTCGTCCCGCAGCGCCTGTTCGATGGAAACGGGTTTCACCCCTTCCACCGGGATCAGTTTCGACAGCCGGTCGACCTGCCCGTAGGGCAGCTGCAGAACCCGACCGACGTCGCGCACCGCGGCCTTCGACAGCAGCGCACCGAAGGTGATGATCTGCCCCACCTTGTCGCGGCCGTATTTCTCCTGCACGTAGCGGATCACCTCTTCGCGACGGTCCATGCAGAAGTCGATGTCGAAGTCGGGCATCGACACACGTTCCGGGTTCAGGAAGCGTTCGAACAGCAGGCTGTAGCGCAGCGGATCAAGGTCGGTGATGGTCAGCGCATAGGCCACCAGCGAGCCGGCGCCCGAGCCCCGCCCCGGCCCCACCGGAATGTCGTGGTCCTTGGCCCACTTGATGAAATCGGCAACGATCAGGAAGTAGCCGGGGAAGCCCATCCCCTCGATGATGCCCAGCTCGAAATCCAGCCGCTTCTGGTATTCCTCGACCGGCACTGCATGGGGGATCACCTCCAGCCGGTTCTTCAGGCCCTCGTTGGCCTGACGGCGCAGTTCCTCCACCTCGTCGTCCGCGAACTTCGGCAGGATCGGGTCGCGGCGGTAGGCCATGAAGGCACAGCGGCGGGCGATCTCGACAGTGTTCTCGATCGCCTCGGGCAGATCGGCGAACAGCGTCGCCATCTCCTGCGGCGACTTGAAGTAGTGCTGCGGCGTCAGCCGGCGGCGCGGCTCCGCCTGATCGACATAGGCGCCCTCGGCGATACAGATCAGCGCATCATGCGCCTCGTACATGTCCGTGGTGGGGAAGTAGACGTCGTTGGTGGCGACCAGCGGCAGGTCCATGGCATAGGCCATTTCGACGAAGCCGCGCTCGGTCATCTGCTCGGCCTGCGGCAGGCCGCCGTCCTCGGGGTGACGCTGCAGCTCGACGTAAAGACGGTCGGGGAAGGCCCGCGCAAAGCGATCCATCATCGCCTGCGCCTCGGGGCGGTGCCCGGTCTGCAACAGCGCCCCCACGGGGCCGTCGGGGCCGCCGGTCAGGCAGATCAGGCCGTCGGAGTGTTGCTCCAGTTCCGCCAGGGAGACGGTGGGCAGCGCCCCGTGCTTGTCGACGTAGAGGCACGAGTTCAGCTTCATGATGTTCTCGTAGCCGCGTTCGTTCTGCGCCAGCAGGACGACCGGGCCCGGGGGCTGCGCCCGTTCCCCCGGCTGCGGTTCGTGCCAGGCGACGGAGACCTGGCAGCCGATGATCGGCTGCACCCCCTGCCCGCTGGCGGTCACGGAAAATTCCAGCGCCGCGAAGCAGTTGTTGGTATCCGTCACGGCGACGGCGGGCATTTCCATCTTCTGGCACAGGCCCGGCAGCTTCTTCAGCCGCACGGCCCCTTCCAGCAGGGAATATTCGGTATGGACGCGGAGGTGGATGAATCGGGGATCGCTCATCCCCCAGTTCTAGGCGCGGCGGACGGGGCCAACAAGAGCCGTGCTTGCCCCATGCGCCCCGGCCCGCCATAGTTGCCGGGCAGCCAACCGGAGGCCCCCGATGGACGAGACCCGAGACCTCTCCCTGCGCCGCGACATCGCCGCCCCGCCGGGCGCGATCTGGCGCTGCTGGACGGAACCGCACCTGCTGTGCCAATGGTTCGCGCCGGCGCCGGTGGAAACGGTCGAAGCGGTGATCGAGGCCCGCGCCGGGGGGAGGTTCTTCACCCGGATGCGCCTGCCAGAGGGCGAGGAGGTCGCCTCCGAAGGCTGCGTGCTGGCCGCCGCGTCCGGGCAGATGCTGGCCTTCACCGATGCGCTCGGCGCCGGGTTCCGGCCCACGGCAGAGGGGTTCATGACGGCCATCATCTCCCTCGCGCAGATCGACGGCGGCACGCGCTATTCCGCCACCGTGCTGCATGCCACGCCCGACGCCCGCCAGCGCCATCTGGACATGGGATTTCACGAGGGCTGGGGTGCCGCGACGGACCAGCTTGCCACCCTGGCGGCAAAGATCAAGACCTAGGCAGCCGCCCGAAAAAGCAGCAGTATACAGGCGGTAATTGCTTGCCAAGCCGCGCCATCGCCGCTTTTCTGGGCTGCAACACGGGGAACGCCGCCACTCCTACGCCGCATCGGAGAGGCACGAACGGCGCAACGGTAGTGCGGCGGTGATGACCAATATGACACTCTCCTTTCACCTGAACGGAGACCGGGTGGACCTGACAGGGGCCGAGCCCACGATGACGCTGCTTGACTGGCTGCGCATCGAGCGCGGCCTGACAGGCACCAAGGAAGGTTGCAACGAAGGCGATTGCGGCGCCTGTACCGTCATGGTGACGGATGAAAGCGGGCCGCGTGCGCTGAATGCCTGCATCCTGTTCCTGCCGCAGTTGCAGGGCAAGGCCGTAACCACGGTCGAAGGGCTGGCGCCGCCCTCGGGCGGGCTGCATCCCGTGCAGCAGGCGATGGTGGATCACCACGGCTCGCAATGCGGTTTCTGCACCCCGGGCTTCACGGTTTCCATGGCCACGGCACAGCTGACCGGCGAGACCGATCACGACCTGACCCTGGCCGGCAACCTCTGCCGCTGCACCGGCTATGCACCGATCATCCGCGCGGCGGAGGAGACGGCGGCGAAACCCGCGCCCGCCCACCTGCCGACGACCTTCAAGATGCCGGTGGACGCCCCCGGCCCCGCCTTCCAGCCCGAGACGGCCGACCAACTGGCCGCCTGGTACGTCGATCACCCAGAGGCGACCCTGGTCGCGGGCGCCACGGACCTGGGCCTGCATGTCACCAAGCTGATGCGCGACCTGGGCGAGGTCGCCTTCCTCAACCGCTGTGCGGACCTGAAGGGCGTGACGGTCAGCGAGGACGAGATCCGCATCGGCGCCATGGTCACCTGGGCCGAGCTTCTGCCCGAGATCGCGCCCTACCATCCGGGTCTCGCCGCCATGCTGCGCCGCTTTGCCTCCGTCCAGGTGCGCAATGCCGCGACCGTGGGCGGCAATATCGCCAACGGCTCCCCCATCGGGGACGGCCCGCCCGCGCTGATCGCGCTGGACGCCACGCTGCACCTGCGCCGGGGCGACACCCGGCGTGCGATCCCGCTGGAGGAGTTCTTCCTCGACTACGGCAAGCAGGACCGTGCCGAGGGCGAGTTCGTCGAGGCCGTGACGATCCCACGTCAGCCCGACCGGCTGGCCTGCTACAAGCTGTCGAAACGGTTCGACCAGGACATCTCCGCCGTCTGCGGCTGCTTCAGCATCACGGTGGAGGACGAGATCGTCACCGCCGCACGCATCGCCTTCGGCGGCATGGCCGGCATCCCGAAACGCGCCCGCAACGTCGAATCCGCCCTGCTGGGCAAACCCTGGACCCAGGACACGCTGGCGGCCATCGCCGGGGAATGGGCGGCGGATTTCACCCCAATGTCCGACATGCGCGCCTCGGCCCGCTACCGGCTGACCGCGGCCCGCAACATGCTGACCCGCTACTTGCTGGCCGACCTGGGCCAGAGCGTTGACGTGCTGGAGATCGAGGCATGACCGAACAAGTGCGCAAGCCCCTGCCCCATGATTCCGGCCCGCTGCATGTCACGGGCCGCGCCCGCTACATCGACGACATCCCGCTGCCGGCGAACACGCTGCACCTGGCCTTCGGCACCTCCGCCGTGGCGCGCGGCCAGATCACCGCGATCGACCTCGACGCGGTGCGCGCCGCGCCGGGCGTGGTCGCCGTCTACGAGGCCGCCGACCTGCCCTTCGCCAACGACGTGGCCTCGGCCCCCGTCCATGACGAGCCGCTGCTGTCGACCGGTCGCGTGAACTACGTGGGCCAGCCGATCTTCCTCGTCGCCGCCACCTCGCACCACGCCGCGCGCCATGCCGCGGCGCGCGCCAAGGTGGAGATCGCGGAAGAGGCACCGATCCTGACCGTGGAAGAGGCGCTGGAGGCCGAGAGCTACATCGAATACCCGCCGCTGGTCTGGTCCAAGGGCGATGCCGAGGCCGCGATCAAATCCGCCCCCCGCATCATCGAGGGCCGGATCGAGATGGGAGGGCAGGAGCATTTCTACCTCGAAGGCCAGGCGGCCCTTGCCCTGCCGCAGGAAAACGGCGACGTGATCGTCAACTCCTCGACCCAGCACCCGACCGAGATCCAGCACAAGGTGGCCGAGGCCATCGGGCGCCCGATGCATGCCGTGCGCGTCGAAAGCCGCCGCATGGGCGGGGGCTTCGGCGGGAAGGAAAGCCAGGGCAACGCGCTGGCCGTGGCCTGCGCCGTCGTGGCCAGCCTCACGGGGCGGCCCGCCAAGATGCGCTACGACCGCGACGACGACATGCAGATCACCGGCAAGCGCCATGATTTCCGCATCGACTACACCGTCGGCGTCGATGACACGGGCCGTATCCTGGGCGTCGATTTCCGCCAGTACACCCGCGCCGGCTGGTCCCAGGATCTGACCCTGGCCGTGGCCGACCGCGCCATGCTGCACGCCGACAACGCCTACCTGCTGCCGCACGCCCGGATCGAAAGCCACCGGCTGCGCACCAACATGTGTTCCGCCACTGCCTATCGCGGCTTCGGCGGCCCGCAGGGCGTGGTCGGTATCGAGCGCGTCATCGACCATATCGCCCATGACCTGCGGCTCGACCCGGTCGAGGTGCGGCGGGTGAACTACTATGCCGACCGTCCGCTGGATGCGGCGCCGTCCGCAGGGGGCGCTGCCCCCCGGCCTGCGGCCGCCCCCCGGGATACTTCCGACCAGGAAATGGATGTGGCCTCGCGCGGGGCAGCAGGCGCCTTCCCCGTGGAGGGCACCCCCGAAGCCGCAACCGAAGGGCAGACCACGCCCTATGGCATGAAGGTGGAGGATTTCGTCCTGCACCGGCTGACCGCAAAGCTGCTGGAGAGCTCCGACTACCCCGCGCGCAAGGCGGCGATCGAGGCCTGGAACGCAAACAATCCGGTGCTGAAGAAGGGGCTGGGGTTCAGCCCGGTGAAATTCGGTATCTCCTTCACCCTGAGCCACCTGAACCAGGCCGGCGCGCTGGTGCATGTCTACCAGGACGGGTCGGTGCACCTGAACCACGGCGGCACGGAAATGGGCCAGGGCCTGTTCCAGAAGGTGGCCCAGGTGGCCGCCTCGCGCTTCGGCATCGGGATGGAAGACGTGCGCATCACCGCCACCGACACGGCCAAGGTGCCCAACACCTCGGCCACGGCGGCCTCGTCGGGCTCCGACCTGAACGGCATGGCGGTGAAGGCCGCCTGCGACACGATCCGCGACCGCATCGCCGCCGTGGTGGCCGAGCTGCATCAGGTGGCCGTCGAGGAAGTGAGCTTTGCCGACGGCATGGTCCACGCGGGCGGCAACGAGATGCCCTTCGCCAAGGCGGCGCAGCTGACCTACGAGGCGCAGGTCAGCCTCTCGGCCACCGGGTTCTACAAGACACCGGAGCTGAACTGGGACCGCATCAAGGGCGCCGGGCGGCCATTCTTCTACTTCGCCCATGGCGCCGCGCTGACCGAAGTGGTCGTCGACACGCTGACCGGCGAATACCGCATCCTGCGCACCGACATCCTGCATGACGCGGGCGCCTCGCTGAACCCGGCGCTGGACATCGGCCAGGTGGAAGGCGGCTACGTGCAGGGCGCGGGCTGGCTGACCACCGAGGAACTGGTCTGGGACGGCAAGGGGCGGCTGCGCACGCATGCGCCCTCGACCTACAAGATCCCTGCCTGTTCCGACCGGCCCCGTGTCTTCAACGTGGCGCTCTGGGATGAGCCGAACCCGGCGGCCACCATCTATCGCTCGAAGGCCGTGGGCGAGCCGCCCTTCATGCTGGGCATCTCGGCCCTGCTGGCCCTGTCGGACGCGGTGGCGGCCTGTGGGACCACCTATCCCTGCCTCGATGCGCCGGCCACGCCGGAACGGGTGCTGGATGCCATCGACAGGGTGAAGAATGCTTGACCGCGCGGCCCTCGCGCGCGCTTTGGCGCAGGTTCCCCGGGTGGTGCGGGTCGTCGTCGCGGACACCCGCGGCTCGGTCCCGCGCGAGGTAGGGGCGGCGATGATCGTCGGCCCCGCGGGCCTTCTGGACGGCACCATCGGCGGCGGCACGCTGGAACATGAGGCGATCCGGCGGGCGCAAGGCCTGAACGCGGACCAGCTGGACCGGCGCGCACTTGGGCCCGACCTGGGGCAGTGCTGCGGCGGGGCTGTCACCCTGCTTTACGAGGTCTGGGATGCCAAGCGGCTGGAGGATCTGGAGGGCGACCTGCATGCCCGCCCCCTGCCCGGCAGCACGCCCGGGATGCCCTTTGCCGTCAAGCGCCTGCTGGCCGAGGCCCGCGCCCAAGGCACGCCCCCCGAGGCACAGATGCGCGAGGGCTGGATGATCGAGCCGCTGGCGCGCGCCGCCCGCCCGATCTGGGTCTGGGGCGCCGGTCACGTGGGCCGCGCCATTGTCGCCACGCTGGCCCCACTGCCGGGGATCGAGGTGACCTGGGTAGATACCGCGCGCGACCGCTTCCCCGAGCATATCCCCGAGGACGTGACCATGTTGCCCGCCGCCGATCCGGCGCGTCTGGTGCCCCATGCGCCTGTCACGGCCGAACATCTGATCCTGACCTATTCCCATGCGCTGGACCTGGCGCTATGCGATGCCCTGCTGCGTCGGGGCTTCGCCGCCTGCGGGCTGATCGGCTCGGCCAGCAAATGGGCCCGGTTCCGCAAACGCCTGGCCGCCCTTGGACATGAGCCTGCCCGGATTGCGGGCATTTCCTGTCCAATTGGTCAACCTTCCTTCGGGAAGCACCCGCAGGAGATTGCGGTCGGCGTGGCCGCCGAGATACTGGGACGCACGGCGCGACAAGACGCCAAGAGGGGGAGAACCGCGTGACGGGGACGCTGTTGAAAATCGTGGGCCTGACAAAGGCCTACCCGGGGGTGGTCGCCAATGACGACGTGTCCTTCAACATCCAGGAGGGCGAGGTGCACGCCTTGCTGGGGGAGAATGGCGCGGGCAAGTCGACCCTGGTGAAGATGATCTATGGCCTGGTGAAGCCCGACAGTGGCGATATGGCCTTCAAGGGCACCGCCTACGAGCCGTCCGAGCCGCAGGAAGCGCGGGCGCGCGGCGTGGCCATGGTGTTCCAGCACTTCAGCCTCTTCGACGCGCTGAACGTGGCCGAGAACGTGGCGCTTGGCATGGCCGAGCCGCCGAAGACCCGGGAATTGGCCGAGCGCATCCGCACCGTCTCGGAACAATACGGGCTGCCGCTGGACCCCTGGCGCCTGGTCGGCGACCTGTCGGCCGGGGAACGTCAGCGGGTTGAGATCATCCGCTGCCTGCTGCAGGACCCGAAACTGCTTATCATGGACGAGCCGACCAGCGTGCTGACCCCGCAGGAGGTGGAGATCCTGTTCGCCACCCTGCGCAAGCTAAAGTCCGAGGGGACCTCGATCCTCTACATCTCGCACAAGCTGGAAGAGATCCGCGCGCTGTGTGACGAGGCGACGATCCTGCGACTGGGCAAGAAGGTGGGCACCTGCACCCCGCGCGAGGTGACGGCGGCGCAGATGGCCGAGATGATGGTGGGCAGCGAGCTGCACCGCCCCGAACGAGAGCCGACGACGCCGGGCGATGTGCGTCTGGCGCTGAAGGACCTGTCGGTCGCCTCCCCCAGCCAGTTCGGCACCTCGCTGAAGAACATCACGCTGGAGGTGCGCGCGGGCGAGGTCCTGGGCCTCGCCGGTGTCGCCGGCAACGGGCAGGACGAACTGCTGGCCGCGCTGTCGGGCGAGATCACCAGCGCGCCCGGCATGGTGGTGCTGGACGGGACCGAGATCGGTGCCCGGGGCCCCGCGCCCCGCCGCCGCATGGGCCTGCTGACGGGTCCAGAGGAACGGCTGGGCCACGCCGCCGCCCCCAACATGAGCCTGACCGAAAACGCCCTGCTGACCGGGGCGGAACGTGAGGGGCTGATGTCCAACGGCTTCCTCAAGTGGGGCAAGGCGAAAAGTTTTGCCGAGGCGATCATCGAGCGTTTCGACGTGCGCACACCGGGGACCGAGACCGTGGCGCGTGCCCTGTCGGGCGGCAACCTGCAGAAATTCGTCAT
This sequence comes from Pseudooceanicola marinus, assembly GCF_020177265.1. Classification (GTDB taxonomy): domain Bacteria; phylum Pseudomonadota; class Alphaproteobacteria; order Rhodobacterales; family Rhodobacteraceae; genus Pseudooceanicola; species Pseudooceanicola marinus_A. The sequence goes on along the minus strand of NZ_JAIVMC010000002.1, from coordinate 6,778 downwards.
CGGCCGCGAGGTGATGCAGCGCCCCGAGGTGCTGGTCGTGAACCAGCCCACCTGGGGCGTCGATGCCGCCGCCGCTGCCACCATCCGCCAGGCGATCCTCGATCTGGCCGCCGGCGGCACGGCCGTCATCGTCATCTCCCAGGACCTGGATGAGCTGATGGAGGTCTCCGACAACTTCGCCGCCCTCAACGAGGGCCGCCTGTCGGAGATCAAGCCGGCCAAGGGGCTGAGCATGGAAGAGATCGGCCTGATGATGGGCGGCGCTCACGGGATGGAGGTGGCCCATGCCTGATCGCCAGGCTTTCGGCCGCCTGTCCCTGTCGGGCCGTCGCATGAGTATTTGGAACGAGATGAAGGGGATGGGCCGCGCGCCCGCCCGCGGGGGGAGCCGCGCATGATCTTCCTGGAAAAGAGGCCGCAGCCCTCCAAGACGCTGTCCTACATCACGCCCGTTCTCGCTGTGCTGATCACCATGGTCGCCGGCGGGCTACTGTTTGCCATCCTGGGCAAGGACCCGGTGGCGGCGATCCGCATCATCTTCTGGGATCCGCTGTTTGGCGAGTTCGCCTTCTACTACCGTCCGCAGCTTCTGGTGAAGGGCGGGCCGCTGATCCTGATCGCGCTTGGCCTGTCGCTGGGGTTCAAGGCGGGAATCTGGAACATCGGCGCCGAGGGACAGTACATCATGGGCGCCATCGCGGGCGCCGGTGTCGCGCTGGCACTCTACCCGCTGGAAGCCTGGTGGATCTTCCCGCTGATGATCCTCGCGGGCGCCCTTGGCGGTTGGGCCTGGGCGATGATTCCGGCGCTTCTGAAGGTGAAGTTCGGCACCAACGAGATCCTTGTCTCGCTGATGCTGGTCTACGTGGCCGAGAACTTCCTGTCCGCAATGGCCATCGGCGCGATGAAAAACCCCGAGGGCTTCGGCTTCCCCGGCTCGCGCAACCTGCAACAATACCCTTCGGCCCATAACACCGAGATCATCGCCGGATCGGGCATGCACTGGGGCGTGGCCGCGGCCTTCATCGCCGCCATCCTGGCCTATGTGCTGCTGAACCGGCACCTGCTGGGCTTCCAGATCCGGCTGACCGGCGAGGCGCCGCGCGCCGCGCGGTTCTCCGGCGTGAAACCGGCGCGGCTGGTGCTGTTCTGCATGGGCACCGCCGGCGCGCTGGCGGGCCTTGCGGGCATGTTCGAGGTCGCGGGCCCCGCCGGCCAGATCACCACCGGGTTCAACGTGGGCTACGGGTTCACCGCGATCATCGTAGCCTTCCTGGGGCGCCTGCATCCCATCGGCATCGTGCTGGCGGGTCTGCTGATGGCGCTGACCTACATCGGCGGCGAGGCAGCGCAAAGCGCGCTGCAGCTTCCGGCCGCTGCCATCCAGGTCTTCCAGGGGATGCTGCTGTTCTTCCTGCTGGCCGTCGACGTGCTGACCAACTTCCGTATCCGCATCACCCTGGGGGAGACCGCCTGATGGATTTCTCTGCGATCAATCCCGCCCTGCTCATCGCCTCGCTGATGGTCGCGGCCACCGCCGTAATGATCGCCGCCATCGGCGAGCTGATCACCGAAAAGGCCGGTGTGCTGAACCTCGGTGTCGAAGGGATGATGATCACCGGCGCGGTCTGCGGCTTTGCCGTGGCCGTGGGCACCGGATCGCCCTTCCTCGGCTTCCTGGCGGCGGCGGGCGGCGGGGCCGTGCTGTCCTTCCTCTTTGCCGTGCTGACCCAGTTCGCCTTGGCCAACCAGGTCGCCTCGGGCCTGGCGCTGACGCTGTTCGGGCTGGGGCTGTCGTCGCTGATCGGGCAGAACTACGTGGGCATCCGCCCGCCGCCCACGCCGCGCCTCGACTTCGGCCCGCTCAGCGATCTGCCGGTCGTCGGGCCGATCCTGTTCAACCACGATCCGATGGTCTACGCCGGGCTGATCCTGGTGGCGCTGACCTGGGCCTTCCTGAAATACACCCGCGCCGGGCTGATCCTGAAGGCCGTGGGCGAAAACCACGACGCGGCCCATGCGCTTGGCTACAAGGTGATCCGCATCCGCATCCTGGCGATCCTCTTCGGCGGCGCCTGCGCTGGACTGGGCGGGGCCTACATCAGCCTGATCCGCGTGCCGCAATGGACCGAAGGGATGACCGGCGGCGTGGGCTGGATCGCCCTGGCGCTGGTGGTCTTCGCCAGCTGGAAACCCTGGCGCGTCCTCCTGGGCGCCTACCTCTTCGGGGGCGTCACCGTGCTGCAGCTGAACCTGCAGGCGGCGGGGGTTGCGATTCCCGCAGAATACCTTTCCATGTCCCCGTACCTGATCACCATCGTGGTGCTGGTCCTGATGTCCTTCGACCGCAGCGGGGCGCCTGCCTCCCTCGGTCGCACCTTCCACGCCTCGCAGTGAGGCCTGGCAAAATCGCGCCCCGAAGGGGCCAAACAACCAAGCAATGGGAGATTGTAATGCTTCTGAAAAAACGGAGTTTCCTCGCCGGGGCCGCCACGGCCGCCGCGATGACCGCCCTGTCCACCGGCGCCGCCTTCGCGCAGGACGACGTGACCAAGGTCGGCTTCGTCTACGTCGGCCCGATCAATGACGGCGGCTGGACCCAGCACCACCATGAATCCGCGATGAAGATGGTCGAGGAGATCGGCTCGGACAAGGTCGAGCTGGTCTACCAGGAGAACGTGCCCGAAGGCCCCGACGCCGAACGCGCGATGACCCAGATGGCCCTGAACGGCGCCGACATCATTTTCTCCACCTCCTTCGGCTACATGGACCCGACGGTGAACGTCGCGGCCAAGTTCCCGGACGTGAAGTTCGAGCATGCCACCGGCTACAAGACCGGCGACAACATGGCCGCCTATTCCGCGCGCTTCTACGAAGGTCGCGCCGTGCAGGGCACCATCGCCGGCCACATGACCGAGAGCAACGTGATCGGCTACATCGCTTCCGTGCCGATTCCGGAAGTGGTGCGCGGCATCAACTCCGCCTACCTTCACGCCAAGAAGGTGAACCCGGACGTCGAGTTCAAGATCATCTGGCTCTACACCTGGATGGACCCGGCGAAAGAGGCCGATGCGGCGCGCACCCTGATCGAACAGGGCGCCGACGTGATCCTGCAGCACACCGATTCCACCGCGCCGCTGGCGGCCGCGCAGGAAGCCGGTGGCGTGATCGGCTTCGGCCAGGCGGGTGACATGGCGGAATACGCCCCCTCCCCCCGCGTGTCCTCGATCATCGACAACTGGGCGCCCTACTACATCGAGCGCGTCGAGGCGGTCATGGACGGCACCTGGGAAAGCCACAACGTCTGGGAAGGCATCGACACCGGCATGGTCGGCATCGGCGAGATCACCGAGGTGGTCCCCGAGGACGTGAAGGCCGAAGCGCTGGAGATCAAGGATGCGATCGCCTCGGGCGAGTACCACCCCTTCACCGGCCCGATCAACAAGCAGGACGGCTCCGTCTGGCTGGAAGAGGGCGAAGTGGCCGATGACGGCACCCTGGCCGGCATGATGTTCTACGTCGAAGGCATCGAAGGCTCGGTCCCGCAATAAGCGGCCCCGCCTGACAGACAGCAGCGCCCCGGTGGATCCATCCGCCGGGGCGTTTTCATATCCAGCGCCCGCCCCAAACGCCCCACATACGAAAAGGCGCGCCCGGTTGCCCGCACGCGCCCTGTTCATACGATGGCTGAAAATACTCCCGCCGGAGGCATCGGCCCGGAGGGCCGAAACCCGGGCGCCGCCCTTAGCCGTCCATGCGGATGGTGGCGTTCTTCGGATCGTAGGGGCTGTCCTCCACGATCTCGGCATCCCACAGCTGGTCGAACATCTTCACCTTCAGCTTCTGGCCCACGACCGCCTGCTCCGGTTTGACGTAGCCCATGCCGATGGACTTGCCGAAGGCCACCGAGTAGCCGCCCGAGGTCAGGCGGCCAACCTTGGTGCCGTCCAGATACAGCGCCTCGCGGCCCCAGGGATCGGCATCCTCGGGCCCATCGATCAGCAGGGTGACGCATTTCGAGCGGATGCCCTTGGCCTCCATCGCCGCCTTGCCGAAGAACTCCTTCGAGCTGTCGATGAAGCGCGGCAGGTCAGCCTCGGCCGGGGTCGCGTCGCGGCCCAGCTCGTTGCCGAAGGCGCGATAGCTCTTCTCCTGGCGCAGCCAGTTCTGGGCACGCGCGCCGACCAGCTTCATGTCGAACTCGGCCCCGGCGGCGACCAGCGCATCCCACAGGTGGTTCTGCATCTCGATCGGGTGATGCAGCTCCCAACCCAGCTCGCCGGTATAGGCGACGCGGATAGCGTTCACCGGCACCATGCCCAGTTCGATCTGACGCGCGGACAGCCAGGGGAAGCGCTTGTTGGACAGCGCGGTTTCGGGCTCCGCGTCGCGGATCAGCTTCTTCAGAACGTCGCGGGATTTGGGGCCCGCGATCGCGAAGACGCCCCACTGGGTCGTGACGTCCTGCACGATGACCAGCTTGCCGGTCTCGGCCATGAAATCCTCGGCCGCCTTCAGCAGGTAGTCGCGGTCATAGGCCGCCCAGGCCCCGGCGGAGACGAGGTAGTAATTGTCCTCGCCGTTGCGCACGATGGTGTATTCGGTGCGCGTGGTGCCGGCGGTGGTCAGCGCGTAGGTCAGGTTGATGCGGCCGACCTTGGGCAGCTTGTTGCAGGTGAAACGATCAAGGAACTCGGTCGCGCCATTGCCGGTCACCGTATGCTTGGTGAAGGCGGTGGCGTCGATCAGGCCCACGCCCTCGCGCACGGCCTTGGCCTCCTCCACGGCGTACTGCCACCAGCCGCCACGACGGAAGCTGCGCGAAGCGTGATCGTCGAATCCTTCGGGCGCGTAGTAGTTGGGGCGTTCCCAGCCGTTGACGGAGCCGAACTGCGCGCCGGCGGCCTTCTGGCGGTCATAGGCGGGCGAAGTGCGCAGGGGGCGCGCCGCTTCGCGCTCCTCATCGGGGTGGTGCAGGATGAAGACGTGCTCGTAGGACTCTTCGTTCTTGGCCGCCGCCCAGTCGTTGGTCTGCCAGTCGCCGTAGCGTTTCGGGTCGAGCGACGCCATGTCGATCTCGGCCTCGCCCTCGACCATCATCTGCGCCAGGTAATAGCCGGTGCCGCCCGCGGCGGTGATCCCGAAGGAGAAGCCCTCGGCCAGCCACATGTTGCGCAGCCCCGGCGCCGGGCCGACCAGCGGGTTGCCATCCGGAGTATAGCAGATCGGGCCGTTGAAATCGTCTTTCAGACCAACGGTTTCGGAAGATGGCAGACGATGGATCATCGACATGTACTCTTCCTCGATCCGCTCCAGATCCAGCGGGAACAGGTCGGCGCGGAAGCTGTCGGGCACCCCGAAGCGGAAGCGCGACGGCGCGTTCAGCTCATAGGGGCCGAGGATCCAGCCGCCACGTTCCTCGCGCACGTACCACTTGGCGTCGGCATCGCGCAGCACCGGGTGCTCCTCGCCGCCCTGCTTGCGGTATTCGACCAGGGCGGGGTCGGGCTCGGTGACGATGAACTGGTGCTCGACCGGAATCGCAGGCGTCTTGATACCCAACAGGCGCGCGGTGCGCTGCGCGTGGTTGCCGGTGGCGGTGACAACATGCTCGGCGGTGATGACGATTTGCTCCTCGGAGGGTACGAGGTTGCCGCCCTTCTCCACCATCTTGGTGCAGGTCACTTCCCAGGCCTCGCCGGTCCAGTGATAGCCGTCCACCTGCCACTTCCGCTCGATCATCACGCCGCGCTGACGGGCGCCCTTGGCCATGGCCATGGTGACATCGGCGGGGTTGATGTAGCCGTCGGTGGGGTGGAAGATCGCGCCCTTCAGGCCCTCGACATTGACCAGCGGCCAGCGCTCCTTGATCTGCGCCGGGGTCATCCATTCGTAGGGCACGTCGCAGGTTTCGGCGGTGGTGGCATAGACCATGTATTCGTCCATGCGCGCCTGGGTCTGCGCCATGCGCAGGTTGCCCACGACCGAGAAGCCGGCGTTCAGCCCGGTCTCTTCTTCCAGGGTCTTGTAGAAATCGACCGAGTACTTGTGGATGTGGGTGGTGGCATAGCTCATGTTGAAGAGCGGCAGCAGGCCGGCGGCGTGCCAGGTCGAGCCGGAGGTCAGCTCGTCCCGCTCCAGCAGCATCACGTCCTGCCAGCCGGCCTTGGCCAGATGGTAGGCGATGGAAGTGCCGACGGCACCACCGCCGACGACGAGAGCTTTGACGTTGGTTTTCATGATGACCTTTCCCTGAAGCACGGCCTGAACGCTATCTGGCCCAGCTTTAGCAGCACGGGCAGATTCCGAAGGGTCCAGCCGACGCAAAGTCGTCCGAATGCGACCTCGCGTCGATTCCGCTTCGTTTTTCCGCCCCGGGCCCGCCCGGGCCCCGGCGCCATGCGCGGCCGTGCGGATCTCATGAGCCGGATGCATGGTCACAGTTCCCGGGCCTCATAGGCCCACCGATCTGCGGAACAACCGCCGCATCGCGGAAAAAACGTGACGTTGCCGTGCCGAAGAGCGTCCCTTTTGGCCTGTCAACGCGGGGATCGAGCCTATATCAACTCCGGGGAGAAGAATGGCCCTTGCCGAATCCAGCTGGGCCGCAGTTGCAAAGGGAGTGACCGCCGATGAAGGTGCTGGTGCCTGTCAAACGCGTGATCGACTACAACGTGAAGGTTCGCGTGAAAGCGGACGGTTCGGGTGTCGATCTTGCGAATGTGAAGATGTCGATGAACCCGTTCGACGAGATCGCCGTTGAAGAGGCGATCCGGCT
>NZ_JAIVMC010000001.1 GCF_020177265.1 Pseudooceanicola marinus | reverse complement strand
TATGACGCCGACTGGTTCAGGGAAGCGTTGAAAGACAAAGGGATACGCGCCTGCATCCCTGGCCGGAAACAGCGGAACAATGCGGTCAAATACGACAAGCGCCGCTACAAACGCCGCAATCGGATCGAGATCATGTTCGGCAGGCTGAAGGATTGGCGGCGTGTGGCGACCCGATACGACAGATGCCCGAAAGTCTTCCTGTCAGCCATCGCCCTCGCAGCCCTCGTTATTTACTGGCTATGAGTCCTGACCCTAAGTTAAGCGATGCTGTATAAATCGTTAAGAATATCGCGCTTTGAATAAGGATTCATAAATGTCATGATCTGACTCCCGGTGGGAGGCCGGGCTTGAGCCGCGCGACGAAAGGTGCTCGGCCAAGGTTTTACAGGCGAATACGGTGACCGCTGGTCAGTGTTTCGACGATTGGGAGGATATCATGAAATTCACACGCCGTTTGAGCCTGGCCCTGTTGGGCGGCATGGCTCTGTTCCCGTCTGCCACCCTCGCGCAGCAAGACTATCCCAGCCGGGCGATCACTCTGGTCGTGCCCTATGGCGCAGGGGGGACCACCGATATATCGGCCCGACAGATCGCCAGCATGGCAGAAGACCTGCTGGGTCAGCCCATTGTCGTGGAGAACCAGCCCGGGGCCAGCGGCACCAATGCGATGCGCGCCGTGGCCGGGGCCGATCCCGATGGTTACACGCTGATCGCGACCACGTCGTCGCCGTCCTTCGTGACCCCCGCGTTGCGCGACGTGGGCTATGACACGCTGCAGGATCTGGTGCCGATCCTGAACTATTCCGGCCCCTACCACGGCGTCGTTGTCCCTGGCGACTCCGCCTACGAGAGCCTGGATGCGCTGATCGAGGGGGCCAAGTCCGACGCGGTGACCTATGGCACTGCAGGCGCCATGGGCGGGGCGCACCTGGCTTTTGCCTCGGTCGCCAAGGAAACCGGTGCGAAGCTGCAGCACGTGCCCTTCGACGGCGCGGCCAAGGCGACGGCGGCGGTGTTGGGGGGGCACGTCGATGCGGCCCTGGTCCCGGCCTATCGCGACCTCGTTCAGGATGGCCAACTGCGTCTGCTCGGCGTTCTCGACGGCAGTAACGACCCTGACTTCCCCGATGCCCCGACCCTGAAAGAGGCTGGGCTGGCAGCGGAGTTCCCGTCGATCGTTGGCATCATGGCCCCGGCGGGCACCGATCCGGAGATCCTTGCCAAGCTCGAAGCAGCCTTCACCGAGGTGGCCTCCTCGGAGGAATTCGAGACCTTCATGACCGATCTCAGCCAACCGGTGCGGATCATGTCGGGCGCAGATCTGGCACGGACCATCGAGGACAACCTCACCGCCTATCGCGAGATCGCCAAGGATCTCGGGAATTGAGTGTGAAAGGGTTCGGGGGCGGGCTCGCCCGCCCCGGCTTCCGCACCTTGACCACCGGGCTGCTTTTGGCGGCGGCGCTTTGGGCGCTCTATGCCCTCGACAGCCAGATACAGGTCTTCTCCTTCGGCGATGCCGGGCCGGACGCGCGCAGCTTTCCCCGCTTGGTGCTCTGGCTGCTGGCTGCGGTCGTTGCCCTGCGTCTGGTGCTGAGCTTGCGCCGCGAGGATGACGCCTTTCGCCTGCGGCCCCTGGGCCGGGTGCTGGCGGTGGTCGCGGTCACCATCCTGGCGCTGTGGTTGATGCCGTCGGTCGGGTTTTTCGCAGGCGCGGCGGGGGCGGGGATCGTCGTCTCCCTCGTACTGGGGGAGCGCAACCCCCTGATGCTCGGCCTGCCGCTGGTGGTGGCGGCCATCGTCGCCTTCGGCGGCCAGCATGGGCTGAACATCCCGCTGCCCTGACCTTCCTCTTCAAGACCTGAAGGAGCGCAAGCCGTGCTTGTCGATGCCTTTCTCGAACTTCTGAACCTCTGGGTGCTGGTCGCGGCCGTGGTCGGGATCGCCTCCGGTGTCATCATCGGCGCGATCCCCGGCCTCGGGCCCACCATGGCGATTGCCCTGCTGATCCCGGTCACCTTCTCGATGGACTCGATCCCGGCCATCATCCTGCTCCTGGGCGTCTACCAGGGCGCGATCTTCGGCGGCTCCATCTCCGCCGTGCTGCTGAACGTGCCGGGCACCCCTTCCTCGGCGGCGACGGCCATCGACGGTTTTGCCATGGCCCGGCGGGGCGAGGGGGGACGTGCGCTGCGCTTTGCCCTTTATGCCAGTGTCGCCGGAAATATCTTCAGCTGCCTCGTTCTGATGGCGCTGGCCGAGCCGCTGGCCCGCTTCGCACTGGACTTCGGCCCGGCGGAAATGGCGCTGCTTATGCTCTTCGCGCTGCTGGTGATCGTGCTTTTCGGCGGCGGTTCGAAACTCGATGCGCTGATCATGGTGCTGGTCGGCGCCTGCGCGGGCGTCGTGGGCCTCGACCCCATCAGCGGCACGCCGCGCTTCACCTTCGGCTCCTTCGCCTTCGACAACGGGTTCCAGCTGATCCCGGTGCTGATCGGCCTCTTCGCCATGTCCGAGGTCCTGTTGCAGGCCTTCGACCGTGACCATGACGTCAGCGATGCCGAGGTGCCGCCCCTGAAGGCCTCCGTCGTCCGCTTCGTCGAACTGTGGCGGATGCGGATCACGCTTCTGCTGTCCTCGGTCATCGGCACCTTCGTCGGCATCCTCCCGGGCATCGGCTCCACCGTGCCCGCTTTCATGAGCTACAACCTCGCCCGCTCGCGCTCTGCTGCGCCGGAGAGCTTCGGCAAGGGGGCGCCCGAGGGCGTGGCCGCGCCCGAGGCGGCCAACAATGCGGTCACCGGCGGGGCCCTGGTGCCGACGCTGGCGCTCGGGATTCCGGGCGATGCGGTGACTGCGGTGATCCTGGGTGCCTTCATGCTGCATGGGCTGGCCCCGGGGCCGTTCCTGTTCCGCGATCACGGGCTGGAGGTCTACGCCATCTTCGAGGCGCTGCTGCTCTCGTCGATCCCGACGGTGATCCTGGGGCTGTTGTTCTTCCGCGTGGCGATCCATGTGACCCGGATCCAGCCGCGCCACCTGTTGCCGGCGATCACCATCCTGGCGGTCTTCGGCGCCTTCTCGGTCAACAACAGCCTTTTTGACGTCTGGGTGATGCTGGGCGCGGGTGTGCTGGGCTTTCTCTTCCGGCGCAGCAGTTTCCCGCTGCCGCCGCTGCTGATCGGCCTGATCCTGGGCGCGCCCTTCGAGCAGAGCCTGCGGCAGGCGCTGCTGACCTCGGGCGGCGGCTACGACATCTTCTTCGGATCGCCCATCACCATCGGGCTGGCCGGCCTGATTGCCCTGTCGCTGGCGATCAGCCTGGCCCTCAACCTCAGAAAGGCGCGCGCATGATTACCGATTGCCATATCCATTCCTTTGCCCGGACCACGGGGGGCGACGCGCCGCAAACCGGCGCCTATGTCCCCCCGGCGCGGGATGTGCGCGATTTCATGGAAGAGGCGGCGCCTCATGGTGTGGCCCGCGCGGTGGTGGTGCAGGCTTCGGTCGACGGCACCGACAACAGCCGGCTGGTGGAGACGCTGGCCACCGAGGGGCCCGTCGCCTTGCGCGGGGTTGCCGTGATCGGCGACGGCGCCGATCTGCCGGCCCTGCAGGCCGCCGGTGTCCGCGCCACCCGTATCCAGGACCGTGCCCGGCTGGGCGCCAGCGCGCTGGAGCAGCTGCCAGATCTGGCGGCGCGGGTGGCCGAGGTCGGCTGGCACATCGAGCTGAACTCCGAGCCGCGCAGCTTCGACCGCATCGCAGCCATGGTCCCGCGGATGCCCGAGGGGATGCGCCTGATCCTCGATCACGTGGGTCACGTGGACCCCGCCGCGCCCGACCCGGTCCTGCGGTTGCTGGAGCATGAGCGTGTCTGGGTGAAACTGTCACCCACGCGGATCAGCGCGGATATCGGGCGGTATGCGGATCTGGCGGGCATGGTTGAACGGATCGGCGCGGCCTTCCCCGAGCAGATCATCTGGGGCAGCGACTGGCCGCATGTGATGACGCCCGAGCCGGTGCCCGAGATCCCGCCGATGCTGGATCTGTGTCGTGAGGCCCTGGGCCCTGACGCCTTCCGGCGCTGCATGTGGGACAACCCTGAACGCCTTTACGGTTTCTGATGCTGCTGACCTTGGATGATTTCGAGCCCGCCGCGCACCGCCGCCTGCCGCGCCCTCTGTTCGGATACGTCTCCGGCGCGGCCGAGACCGGGGCGGCGCGTCAGGATAACCGCGATGCGCTGGATGCCTGGCGGCTGGTGCCGCAGGTCCTGCGCGGGGTCGAGGGACGCAGCACGGTTTGCACTCTGTTGGGCAAAGACTATGCCGCGCCTTTCGGCATCGCCCCCATGGGCCTGTCGGCCCTGATGGCGCGAGATGGCGACCGGGTGCTGGCCCGGGCGGCAGCGGCGGCGGGCATTCCCTTCGTGCTGTCGGGCTCTTCCCTGACGCCGATGGAAGATGTCTGGCGGGCCAATCCCGATGCCTGGTTCCAGGCCTATCTGCCCGGCGAGGAGGACCGCATCCGCGCCCTGATCGACCGGGTGCAGGCCGCGGGTTTCGGCACGCTGGTCCTGACCGCCGACACCGCCGTTCTGGCGAACAGGGAAAACAACCTCCGTGCCGGGTTCTCCACGCCCCTGCGGATCCGGCCCCGGCTGATCTGGGATTTCGCCGTGAAGCCCCGCTGGCTGCTAGGGACCTTCCTGCCCACGCTGCGGCGGGGAATGCCGCATTTCGAGAACTCCTTCGCCACGCGGGGCGCCCCGATCATCTCGAAACAGGCAGCGCGGGATTTTGGGCGCAAGGATCACCTGAACTGGGATCATTTGGCGCTGATGCGCGACCTCTGGCCCGGCAAGCTGGTGCTGAAAGGGGTGATTCACCCCGGGGACGTGGCTCGGGCGCGGGCGCTTGGCTGCGACGCGGTGATCCTGTCGAACCATGGCGGGCGACAGCTTGACCATGCGATCTCGCCCCTGCGGTTGTTGCCCGAGGCCCGAGCGCAGGCGGGGGACATGGCGTTGTTGATCGACGGCGGCATCCGGCGCGGGACCGATGTGATCAAGGCCCTGGCCCTTGGCGCCGACATGGTGCTGATCGGGCGGCCCTTCCTCTACGCCGCGACACTGGGCGGGCAGGGGAGGGCGGAAGACGCCGCCGCGATCCTGAAGGCGGAGGTGCATCGCAACCTCGGCCTTCTGGGATTGCGGGACCTGTCAGAGGTCGGCCCCGCAATCCTGCACCCCGTTGCGGGCGTCAGCCCGGGCTGAGCGCGCCGGAGAACATCGGCGCCCCGGCAATGCCCAGCTCCTCGGGGAATTCCACCCGCAGAATGCTGCCGCTGTCGCTTTCGGTGATGTAGAGGGTCCGGCCCCCCGGGCCGCCGAAGGCGCAGTTGGTGGTCCCCAGCCCGCGCGGGGAACGGACCACGGCCACCGGGCGCCCCAGCACGTCATGCACCCAGACCAGGCCCATGCCGGTCTGACAGACCACGACACCGCCCGCGTCGGTCAGCGCCAGCCCGTCCGGCCCCGCGCGCCCGCCCGAGAACTGGATGAAGAGCCCGGCCTTGTTGACCCGCCCCGAGGGCGACATGGGCAGGCGCCAGACCGCATTGGCGCGGGTCACGGCCAGGAACAGCACGTGTTCGGCCAGATCCAGCACCAGACCGTTGGGGCTGGGCACCTTGTCGATCAGGCAGGTCAGTGCGCCGGTCTCCATCTGCCATTTCCACACCCGGCCCGAGGGATCCTGCAGGCCGGTCTGGCCCTGGTCTGTGAAGTAGAGCGCGCCGTCGCGGGCGAAGTGCAGATCGTTGCATCCCTTGAAGCTTTCGGTGTCGGCATCGGCCAACGCCTTGGTCACGCTGCCGGTTGCCGGGTCCAGCTGCATGATGCCGTTCTGGTAATCGGCCAGGAAGATCCGCCCGTCACGGTGGATCTTCAGCCCGTTGGGCTGGCCGTCATATTCGGCGATCTGGCTGATCTCGCCCTGGGGCGTGGCGCGGAACACCCGCCCGAAGGGGATGTCGACGAACCACAGGTTGCCCTCGCGGTCGAAGGACGGCCCTTCGAGGAAGCTGTCGGCGGGCGACCCGCGCCGGTTCTTCTCGGCCCAGTAGGACGGCTGCCCGGTGCGGCGCAACGCGCCGGGTAGTTCGGTGAAGACCTCGGCGTCGAGGACGACCGGGTCGGGGAAGGGGTAGGTGGGTGTCATCCGAATGTGACCTCCGGCAGGAAGAGCGCGATCTGCGGCGAGGCAATCAGCAGCAGCATGAAGGCGACGATGATCAGGAAGAAGGGCAGGGTGCCCAGGATCACGTCCTCGACCTTCACCTCCTTCGAGGAACTGGCGACAACGAAGAGGATCACGCCGAGCGGCGGCGTCAGCTGGCCCAGTTCCACCAGGATCACCACGAAGACCCCGAACCAGATCGGATCGACCCCAAGCGCCAGCAGCGCGGGGAAGATCACCGGCACGATGATCGCGATCATCCCCAGCCCTTCCATGAAGCAGCCCAGGATGGCGAAAACCACCATGATGACCAGCAGGAAGGTCAGCCTCGAGACATTGGCATCCTCCAGCATCCCCACCAGGTCCTCGCCGATCCCTGACAGGGCCGTGGCATAGGCGAAGATCATCGAGGTGAAGACGATGAAGAGGATGTTGCCGCTCATGGATGCGGTACGTGCAAGCGCGTTTTTCAGCAGGCTTAGCGACAGCTTGCGATAGAGCGCGGCAATGAGGATGGCGCCGACGGTGCCGACGGCACCGGCCTCGGTCGGGGTGGCGAAGCCACCGTAGATGCTGCCCAGAACGATGACGATCAGCATCAGGAAGGGCAGGATGTCCAGCAGGGCGCGGCCCAGGTCACCGGCGGTGGCCTTTGTCTCCGCCTTCGGAGCCAGCTTCGGGTTCAGCAGGACCCGGGCGATGATGAAACCCATGTAGCACAGCGCCAGCAGAATCCCCGGCAGCAGCCCGGCGGCGAAGAGCCGCGCGATCGAGGTTTCGGTGAAGGTGGCGTAGATGATCATGGTGATCGACGGCGGGATCAGGATGCCCAGCGTTCCCCCTGCCGCGAGGGAGCCGGCCACCAGCCGCTTGTTGTAACCGCGTGCCGACAGTTCCGGCAGGGCCACGGTGGACATGGCCGCCGCCGTGGGGGCCGAGCCGCCGGAGATCGCGGCGAAGATGCCGCTGCCGGCGATATTCGTGTGGAGAAGGCCCCCGGGCAGACGCCGCATGAAGGGCGCGACCCCGTTGTAGAGCCGCGTCGACAGGCCCGAGCCAAGCAGGATTTCGGCCATTAGAACGAAGAGCGGGATGGCGGCGAGGGTGAAGCTGTTGGCGGCGCCCCAGCTGACCAGGCCAAGGGCCTTCCAACCGCCGAAGCCCTTCAACAGCCAGATATAGGTCAGCCCGGCGCCGGCCACGGCGAATTGCACCCACATGCCACCGATGATCAGGCCGATCAGCAGGCCGAAGGCAAGGATCGCTTCCATTTACTCGTCCTCGGTTTTGCGGAAGGTCAGCAGCAGCTGCTCGACCAGGAAGAAGGCCAGCACGGCGAAACCGGCGGGCAGGATGATCTGCGGGATCCACAGGGGCGTCCGCAAGACGGTGGGTGCGAACTTGCCGCGGGCGAAGGACGACAGTGTCAGGTCCTTCGTCTTCCACGCCAGGATCGCGCAGAGGATCAGTGCGATGACGACGAAACCGCGCACCAGCCAGCGGCGCGTGGCGTCGGGCCAGGCGTCCAGCAGGAAGTGCACCTGGAACATGGTGCCGCCGCGCAACGACAGGGCGGCGCCGAAGAAGGTCATGAAGACCACGCCGTAGCCGGTCAGCTCTTCGGCGAAGCCCAGGGAATAGTTGAAGGCGCCGCGCAGGAGCGCTTCCAGGCAGACCAGCGAGACCAGCCCGGTCAGCACGGTGCCGGTGGCCACGGCCGTGGCACGAGCCGCCAGATCGAAGAGGGGGCCGGCGCTGGCCGGCCCCGTGTTGCTTTCGGACTGCATGTTACTTGCCGATGGCAGCGCGCACGGTCGCCAGGGCGGCCTCGTATTCCGGGCCGTTCTCTGCCGCCCAGCTTTCCCAGAAGGGTGCCAGCTTCTCGTTGGCCATGGCGGCATCACCCTCTGCGGCATCCACAAGGGTCATCCCGGCTTCGGACTGGGACGCCTTCTGGTCCTCTTCGTCCACGAGGAAGTCCGCGGTGGTCTTCGGCCCCTCTTCGGCGACGATCTCGCGCAGGCGGGCCTGGGTGTCTTCGGACAGGGCGTCGAAGCTATCGGCGTTGGCGATGATCATCGAGTTCCCGTAGTTCACGGAGAACCGGTAGTTGTAGGGCAGGAATTCATGCCAGTTCTTCGCGCCACCGGCGGAGGCGGTGAGAACGCCCTCAATCACGCCGCGTTCCAGAGAGGTCGGCACCTCGGAACCCGACAGGGTGATCGGCGCGCCGCCGAATTCCTCGATGAACCGCCCCTGTTCGGGCGAGGTCACGCGGATCTTGTGCCCCTCCAGGTCTGCCAGGCTGTTGATCTCGAAGGTGGTGAAGATCGTCTGCTCGGGGTAGCGGTAGCCGCCCAGAAGGACGACGCCCTGCTCGGCGAAGGCCTCGACCAGCGTGGGTTCCATCGCGTCATAGGCGGCGGCCCATTCCTCGTCGTTCTCGATGAGCATCGGCAGGTTCAGCACCCGCGCCAGCGGCACGCTGCCCGAGAAGAAGAAATCGGCGGCCATGTCGATGATGCCGTCACCCACGGCCTGGGTGATGTCGGCCGAGGCGATCTGCAGGGTCTTGCCCAGGTGCAGGTCGATGGACAGGTCCGTATCGGCGGCGACGCGCTCGACGATGCGGTTCATGCCTTTCACGGCCGAGGTCGTGGAGACGGACGAATAGGTGTAGGCGGTCCAGTCGTCGGCATGGGAAACCGTCGCGGTGGCGGCTATGAGCGCAGCTGCGCCAAGTGTCTTGAGTGTCATGATCTTCCTCCAGTGATTGGTTGCGCGAAATGCCTGAGCGTTGCGCCAGGCGAAAAAGGAGCGCTCCGCTCGGTGCCGTCTTCGGCCCCAAGCGGTGCGGATAGGGTCATTCAACCGGCGGCGTCGCCTCCGGCGCGAAGCTTGCAAGCTGGGCTGCCACGCAGTGACGCATGGCGCCCATTGCCCGCGCGACACCATCAACGCCGATGACGAAGGGATGCGCCTGACCTGCGTCACGCGCCTTCAAGTCGCCCATGTGGGCCAGCGTGTTGTCGAGACGCGGGTGGTTCGAGAGGAAGACGTCGATGTTCTCTTCCTCTGCCAGCGCGGCGATGCGCGCCTGGGAGTCCATCATGGCGTTGAAGCGCTCCGGATTCTTGCCGAAATTCAGGCCATTGCCACCCCAGAAGACGGCTCGGTGGATGTCATCGCCGTCCCTCACGTCCACGACCGGGGAAATCGTGCCCGGTGTATGGCCCGGGGTCACGAGGATCTTCACCGTCGTGTCGCCCAAGGTCACCGTATCGCCATCGGTCACGGTCACATCCCGTTCGGGTGCTGGCCCCCACAGTTCGTTGTCGAACTGCAGTGTGGGCTTCTCGAGCTCCTTCCAGTCGGTGTCCGACATGATGATCTCGGCATCGTACTTCTCGGACAGGTAGACCGCTGCGCCGTAATGGTCGCCATGCGCGTGGGTCACGAGGATCTTCCTGATCTCGGCCGGGTCAAGACCCAGCTCGACCATGCTGTCCTCGATGTAGGTCTTGGCCTCGTCGGAGTTGTTCAGCGCGTCGAAGAGGATGATCCCGTCCGAAGTCTGCAGCGCCCAGGCCGACACCCATTCGGTGCCGAGGAAATACAGGTTATCGAAAATGCCATAAGGGCGGGGCGGGCCTTTCGCAATTAGCGCGGCCAGCATGTTCTCGCCCGGCTTCTCTACGATGGTGAAGGATTTGCCGATGCGGGCGCAGTGGCCCAGCACGTTTTGCAGGTCTTCGCCCGCGAGGGCCTCTGCCGCGGCAACATGGGCTGCCGACAGCTCTGCGTCGCTGCTCTCGGCCAGCGCCGGCAGCGCGGTGCTCATCGCCCCGAGCGCAACTGCGCCCAGCACTGTTTGCATGAAACCAGAAGTGGTCATGGTGTTCTCCTCCGAACGTGTCGTCTCATCATCCGCCGCCCTCCTGTTCGCGGCGGATGACCCTATTGGGGCGCGGCCAGTGTCAGCCCGCCGCGTCGTCGTCCACCTTCTTCTTGTCGATGAAGCGTTTTTTCAGCGACGGGCCGACGATCACCGCGACGGTCAGGGCCACCAGGATCAGGCTTGTGGTGTTCTGGAACAGCACCATCGGGTCGCCGCGACCGATCCGCAATGCGAGGCGCAGGTTCTCCTCGGCGAAACCGCCCAGGATCAGGCCCAGGACAACCGGGGGCAGGGGGAACTTCAGCCGGTCCATGACCCAGCCGACGGCGCCGAAGCCCAGCATCAGGTAAACGTCGAACATGCGACCATGGATCGAGTAGACCCCGATCAGCATCAGCACGATGATCACCGATCCCAGCAGCGGGCGCGGCAGGTTCAGCAGGCGGGCGAAGCTGTTGGTCGCCAGCGAGCCGCCCAGGATGATCAGCAGGATCGCCCCGAAGAGGAACTGCCACATGAAGCCGAAGACGATATCGGGGTTGTCGCGGAACAGCATGGGCCCCGGTTGCAGGCCGTGCACCAGCAACCCGCCCAGCATGACCGCCGCCACGGCGGTGCCCGGAATGCCCAGCGTCAGGGCCGGGATCAGGGCCGAGGCGGTATCGGCATTGTTGGCGACCTCGGCGGCGGCGACACCCTCGGGCTCGCCCTCGCCCCAGGTCTCGGGGGTCTTCGAGGTGCGGCGCGCCTCATTGTAGGACATGAAGGCCGCCATGGAGCCACCAGCGCCCGGCAGGATGCCGATCCAGATGCCGATGAAGGAGCCGCGCAGCCAGGTCGTCCAGTAGGTTTTCATCCGCGGCAGGGCCTTCCAGATCGGCTCGGTCCCCAGTTTCGAGCTCTGCACGCCGCTGGTCTTCAGCGGTGTTTCCAGCAGGTCGATCACCGGCGGCAGCGCGTAGAGGCCGACCAGAAGGATCACGATGTTGATGCCGTCCAGCATCTCCAGCTGGCCGAAGGTGAAACGGTCGTTGCCGTAGATCGGGTCGGAGCCGACGACCGAGACGAAGACGCCGAAGCAGGCCGAGATCAGGCCCTTCACCGGGTTGCCGCCCAGCAGGAAGATGATCGAGGCGAGGCCGAAGATGGCGACCCAGAAGACCTCGGACGGGCCGAAGAGCAGGGTGACCTTCGACAGCGGCGGGGCCAGCAGCATCAGGGCGAAGGCCGAGGCGATGCCACCGAAGGCCGAGGAGACCACCGCGACCTGCAGCGCGAAGCCGCCTTCGCCCTTCTGCGCCATCGGGTAGCCGTCGAAGGTGGTGGCGACGGCGGCCGGCGTGCCGGGGATGCGCAGCAGCACCGCCGGGATCGCGCCGCCGTACATGGCGCCGTTGTAGATGCCCGCCATCAGGCCGAGGGCCACCAGCGGCTCCAGCCCGAAGGTGAAGGGCACGAGGACGGAGATGGCCATGGTGGCCGACAGGCCCGGCATGGCGCCGACCACGATGCCCGAGATCACACCGATCACCACGGCGGCAAAATTGGCCAGGGAAAAGACGTCCGGCAGGGCGTGCAGAAGATCGCTATACATGGCTCAGCGCTCCCATAGGCGGCCGGCAGGGAAGTCCTGCGACATGCCGAAATCGAAGATGGCCCAGATCGTGCCGGTGACGATCAGGGTGGCGATCAGCAGGCCCAGTGGGTTGCGGTAGCCGAAGATCCAGGCGACCAGCGGAATGGTCACGGCGGTGCTGACGTAGAAACCGATGAAGTCGGTGGCCAGCGCGTAGGCGACGATCAGACCGAAGGCGCCGATCACCCGTTTGGGTGACTTGGTCATCGGCTGGGCATCCTCGCCCGCGGCGGCCTTGCGCTGATCCGAGACCAGCAGCAACACCGACAGGACGATCAGCCCGATCAGCATGGTGGCCGGCAGCAGCGCGGAGATGGCGCGCTGCTCGAAGGTCGGGATCAGGAACCCGGCGGCGACCAGGATGATGCCGAGCGCGGTCAGGGTCTCTGGCCGTGCCAAGCGGGGTGTCTTGCTTGCGGGCATGGGTCTGCTCTTGATGTCAGGGGTGGGGGTGGCGTGAGGGGGATTGCCCCCTCACGCACGAGGTCTTGGAGCCTGGGTCCCCGGGTCCGGGGACACAGCTCGCGCTGGACCTCAGTTCCAGGGAGTGGTGTCCCAGACGTCCTTGGCGAGGTCGTAGAGGTCCGAGGTCAGCGCCTTGAACTCCTCGCCCGTCACCACTTCGACCGGGTTGGCGGTCGCGGCCATGGCGTCGAGGAACTCCTGGTCATTGGCCATCTGGGTGAAGGCGTCGATCAGCTTGCCCTGCACGTCTTCGGGCAGGCCGGCAGGCGCGATGAAGCCGCGCATCGAGCCGTTCACGAGGTCGAGCCCCTGTTCCTTGAAGGTCGGCAGATCAGGGGCGAACTCGGAACGCTCGTTGGTGGCGACGCCCAGCACGTTCAGCTGGTCCTGGAACTCGGCCACTTCCGAGATGTTCAGGATGCCCATGGCGACATGGCCGCCCAGAAGCGCGGTCCGGGCCGGGGCGGAGCCCTTGAAGGGAACGATCGTGAACTCGGTCTCGGTGGCGTTCTGCAGCTTGATCAGGGCGAAGTGGTCATCGCCGCCAAGGCTCGACATGCCGACGGTGATCGCCAGCGGGTTCTCGGTGGCCTCGGCGATCAGCTTGTCCAGCGTATCCAACCCGCTTTTCTTGGAGGTGACGATCACGTTGGGATCGTTCACCACGTTGGCCAGATAGGTGAAGCTGTCGCGATCGTAGTCCGCCTCGCGGTCGATGGTGCGGGCCATCATGCCCGGCAGGTTGAAGGTGCCCAGGGTGTAGCCATCGGGATCGGCATTCGCCGCCTCCGTCACCCCGATCTGACCGGAGGCCCCGGGCATGTTCTTGACGACGAGGCTGGCCCCTTCGCCCAGGTACTTCTCGATGAAGGGCGCAGCGGTGCGCGCCATGACATCCGTGCCGCCGCCGGCGGAATAGCCCACGATCACCTCGATGGGCTTTTCGGGGTACTGGGCCAGGGCCGCCCCGGCGGACAGGATGAGAGCGCCTGCGAGGGCGGTCTTCTTGACGATATTGAGCATGTTTCTCCTCCTATACATGCGTGTGTTTCAGTCTTCCGGCAGGGTACAGCCTCGCTCCTTCAGAGCGCGGTCGACCCAGCTGCGGTCGTTGGTGCCTGCCTCGATATCGGCCATCTGCTTGATCTCGGCGGCGGATTTCGCCTGCGTGGCCTTCAGGATCGTCTCCGCCCCGTCGATCGGCACGCAAAGGACGCCGTCGCTGTCGCCGATCATGATGTCGCCGGGATGGATCACCATGCCGTCGATGGCGATCGGCACGTTCAACTCGCCGGGGCCGTCCTTGTAGGGACCCCGGTGGGTGACGCCGGCGGCCCAGGTCGGCAGGTTGGTTTCGCGGAAGTTGTCCAGGTCGCGGATCGCGCCGTTGATGACGAAGCCGACAACCCCTTTCTTGATGGCATAGGCCAGCATCAGCTCGCCCATCAGGGCATTGTCCAATGCGCCACCGGCATCCACGACGATCACGTCGCCGGGCACGGCACGGTCGATGGCGGCGTGCAGCAGCAGGTTGTCTCCGGGGCGTGCCTTCACGGTCAGCGCGACGCCGGCCATGCCGCCGGAGCTGTGCATCGGGCGCAGGGTCGGGCCGGCGGCGGTCATGCGTGACATGCTGTCGGAGACATTGGCGACGGGCAGCTTGGCGAATTCGGCCACAAGCTCTGCGGGGGCGACGCGGTCACGGTTCAG
Organism: Pseudooceanicola marinus; assembly: GCF_020177265.1. GTDB lineage: Bacteria > Pseudomonadota > Alphaproteobacteria > Rhodobacterales > Rhodobacteraceae > Pseudooceanicola > Pseudooceanicola marinus_A. Next base: position 947,104 of record NZ_JAIVMC010000001.1, on the reverse strand, counting down.
GATGCGGAAGCCGAGGGTCATGGTCACTTCTCCATGTTGGCCGGCTCCGCCTGTGCGGCGGCCAGCAGTTTGCGATTGATGATGCGTTCGGGGGCGACGGGTTCGCCGTCGAGGATCTGAAAGATGCCGCGCACGGCATCGACGCCGACGCGGGCGCCGGCCTGGGCGGTCACGCCGCCGATATGCGGGGTCAGCACGATTTCGGGCACGGCGAAGAACGGATGGTCGGCGGCCGGCGGTTCGACGGCGAAGGTGTCGAGACCCGCGCCTGCCAGGTGTCCCGCGCGGATCGCGGCAACCAGGGCCGGCTCGTCGATCAGCCCGCCGCGCGCGGTGTTGACGACATAGGCCCCCTTGGGCATCAGCGCGATGGTTTCGGCGTTCAGAAGGCCCCGGGTCTGATCGTTCAGGGGACAGTGCAGCGACAGGATGTTCGCGCGGCCGAGCATGTCTTCCAGGGTGTCGCACCGGGTCGCGCCAAGGCTGTCGAAGGCGCTGTCCGGGGCGTAGGGATCAAAGCCCACCAAGGTCAGGCCCAGGCCCTTGGCGATGCGCCCTGTTGCCTGGGCGATCGAGCCCATGCCCATCAGGCCCATGGTTGACCCGGCGATCTCCTGCCCTGCAAAGCCGGGTTTCTCCCAGCGTCCGGCGCGCAGCCCGGCATCGAGCGGCAGGACCCGCTTTACCGTGGCCAGCAGCAGCGCGATGGCGTGTTCGGCCACGGAAACCGCGTTTGCCCCCGTCGCGACCAGCACCGGAATGCCCCGCTCGGCAGCGGCCTGGATGTCGATGTTGTCGACCCCCACACCGTGCTTCGAGATCACTTTGAGCTGCGGTGCCGCATCCATCACGGCCGCGTCCACGCGGCCCATGCGGGAGACGATGCCCACGGCGCCGGTCCGCTGGAGATACTCCGAGATCACCGCGCTGTCGGCATAGGCCGGGGTGTGGACCGTCTGATAGCCGTGGTCGGCCACAAGGCGGCTGGCCGCCGGATCGAGGTCGGGCCCCGTTACGAGGATAGTCTTGCTCATCGCGCGTGTCTCCGTGGCGTCCCGAACCGTCGGGGCGCGCCGTTTCGCTTCTTTGTCTGTCGATTGGCCCGCATCGGTCTCCCGAACCGTCTGCAGGGCTCCTCCTTGGTCGGAAACGGTAACGCCAAGAATGTCTTCACAAAAGCGCGTAATTCTGGTTATTAAGTTTAGAAAAACTGGATTAGACGATGGAAACGCGGCAGCTGAAGACCCTCCTGGCCATTCAATCTCATGGGACTTTCGCCCAGGCAGCGGAGGTCGTGGGGCTGACACCGTCGGCCGTCAGCCAACAGGTTCATGCGCTGGAAGAGGAACTGCGGGTGACCATCTTCGACCGAAGCACACGTCCGCCGCGCATCACACCCGAAGGGTTGCAGGTCATTGATATGGCGAGAGATATCCTGCGCCGTGCCGAAGATACAAAGGCCAGCCTGCGGGGGGATCAGATCGCCGGAACGTTGATGCTTGGCTCCGTCCGCTCCAGCGCGCTCAACCTGCTGCCGCGTGCTCTGGTACAGATGCGGCACCGTTATCCGGCACTGAAACCGAGCCTGCGGGTCTCGCTCTCGTCGACGCTGATCGCGGACGTGGCCGCCGGCCGTCTCGACGCCGCGATCGTCGCGGAACACCTGGGGTTCCCCAGTGCGCTACGCTGGAGTCCCTTCCTGCGGGAGCCGCTTTGGCTGATCGCCCCACGCGAGATGGAATCGAGTGACCCGATACAGTTGCTCAACACCCGTCCGTACATCCGTTTCCGCAGTGCGGTGCCGTTGGCCAATCTGATCGACACCGAATTGTCCCGCCTGGGCGTGGTGACCAACGACGTGGCCGAGATAGATACCATCGGTTCCATCGTCACCGGCGTGCGGCAGGGACTGGGCATCTCGGTGGTGCCGCATGTGGCCTTGCAGGAACCCGAGGACCTTGGCCTGATGCGTCTTCCGTTCGGCACGCCGCAGGTGAACCGTCAGATCGGGATTGTCGAAAGAACGACATCCCCCCGTGCCGAAATAATTGCCCTGCTGCACGGGGCGCTGTCGGAGCTCTGCGGTGACTACGGCGTGGACCGCGCGTCGCCCTCCTGAGGGCCGTCGGATCGCAGTGGCGCCAGCCTGTCCGGTGCCCGGGCGGACCTGTTAATCTTCCCAAGGTAAGGGTGGGGCCAGCAGCAGATGCCGCTGATCCCGGAAGTGGCTAGAACTTTGCGCGTTCGGAAAGTTGCCGGCACACCGGCATATTGCGTCCGGTCCTGGCTGCGTGGTGCGGCCGAGGGAGGCTTCTGCCGCGAAGATGTCTGTCCGCGAAATGGCTCATCAGCTTGTCCATTGATTCAACGCTTGGGCGCCGGTCGCGCTTAGCAGATTTCGCGATCAAGCCAATGCGACGCGCGACGATCGTCGCGTCCTGCATGGCTTGGCGGTCGAGCGGCAAGCCCCAGGCAGGCCGAGCAATGGCGAAGATTGCCGACAGGTGAGAGAGGTAGTTCCCAACTGTTGGAGGCTTGCGGCCGTCCGAGAGCTCCTGTGCGAACTGAACGAGGGTGTCGCTTGTGATCTCAGCACAAGGCCGGGAAGCAAGATCGACCCCTTTTATCGTCTCCAGAACCTGCGCCTTGGTCTTGTCGACTGCAGCAAGGATTTCGCTCAGGTATCGGTCAACTGCATCGCCAAGCGTCACTGTGGGTGTGACCGCGCGTTCGACACCGCCGGGCGCGGAGAGCTCTCTCTTTCTTTGCGATCCACTGCTTTGCCGCCTGCGCGCGATCGAAAGTAAACGTGTGGCGCTTGCCATCTCGATGGATGACGACCGCGGCGCGATATGCTATCGAGCCGTTTCCTCGGCGCCTATCGGTGATGCTTCCCATGTGGTGTACACCATGAGCTGATCCTGCACACCAAGCGGAAAATGGCGCCGAACAGGGATTAATGATGCTCGATCGTGCGTTGGTGAAGGTGCCGTAAGTGGCTGAAGAAGAAAAGAATATAGACCTTTCAGTGGCTTCGCGCCTCTCCGTCGCCCCGATGATGGATGGTGCCGAGGAGTCCTGAGCGGCCTTATTTTATTGGCCAAATCGCTGCCGGGCGAAATCTGTTGCACTCGTTGTTGCACCTTGCTTAGCGTATTAGGCCGTGACTGCAGGTTCACCGTAGCATGGGTCGTATTGTCGATGCGCTTGCTGCGGCGTGACAGGGTGACCTTCGCCGCAGATCCGTTTCGCGCTTGAACCGGTAGAAGTCTTGGGCTTCGCATCACCCGGCCCGAGGGGCGGCGAGAATGACCGTCGCACCGATCAGGCACAGGCCCGCGCCCGCGAGGTCCCACAGGTCCGGCCGCTGCCCCTCCGCGCCCCACATCCAGAGGAGAGAGGCGGCGATGTAGACGCCTCCATATGCGGCGAAGGCCCGGCCGGCGAACCCGGCCTCGACCTGCGCGAGCAGCCAGCCGAAAAGCGCAAGGCTTGCCAAGCCCGGCAGTAGCCAGAGGCCCGACGCGCCGCGCCACCAGGCCCAGATGGCGAAGCAGCCGGCGATCTCAGCCAGTGCAGCGAGCGGATAGACGATCGCCGCCGGCATCAGGCGCCGGGGCCCCCGTGGTCGGCCAGGCATTCCTCGTGGTCACGCAGCACCTCGAGGATCCGGCAGTCGGCTACTCGGTCCGCGCTGCACTCGCTGATCATTCGCTGCAACTCGATCCGGAGCACCTCGAGCCGGGCGATCCGGGCCTCGACCTCCTTCAGTTGCCTCTGCGCCACCGCGTCGACTTGCGCGCAGGAGCGTTCCGGGCTGTCCGACAGGTCCAGCAGCTCCCTTATCGCCTCCAGGGAGAACCCGAGTTCGCGGGAGTGGCGGATGAAGGCGAGCCGGTCGAGCTCGGCATCCCCGTAGCGGCGTTGGCCGCCTTCGGTCCGGCCGGGCTCGGGCATCAGGCCGATCTGCTCGTAGTAGCGGATCGTCTGCACCTTGGTGCCGGTCCGCTTTCCCAGGGCACCGATGGAGAGCATGCGTTTTCCTTCCAATCTCTACAGTCGATGTAGATTCATGCCCCCGGTCGGGCAAGGGGTGACTGACTGCAGCACGACCCGCCCGGCCTCTGGCCAATTCAGCAGAAAATGCGAAAAAGCGCTTGAACCTACAGTTGCTGTAGCTCGTATATCGAAACCCGATCGAGAATTACGACGGAGAACCACCGTGGCGGACGGAAGCGTAGCACAACGGGAATGGCGCGTGACGGGCATGGATTGCGGGTCATGCGCCGCGAAGGTGCGCGGCGCGGTCGAGCGACTGCCCGGCGTCGCGGATGTCGATGTCGCGCTCATGGCCGAGCGGCTGCGGTTGACGCTCGACGAGACACAGACACCGCCCGAGCGCATCGAGACGGCGGTGCGCGGCGTCGGATTCGGCATCGCACCAAAGGGTGCGCGGCCGGAGAAGCCCAAGGGCGGCTTCGTCCTGCCAGACGGAGCGTTTCCAGATGCTGCGGAGGGCGCGGAGACCGGCAGCGAGCCAGAAGACAACAACGAGCCGGCCGAACATGCGCCCACCTCGTGGATGAAAACGTCCAAGGGCCGACTGGTGATCGGCACCGGCGCGCTGCTCGCCGCGGCCTGGGCGTGCCGCCTCGTCCTTTCGGCAGAGGTCGCCCACTGGGCGTTCGTCCTGGCAACGCTCGTCGGGATTGCCCCCGTGGCGCAGCGCGCCTTCGCCATGGTGCGGGCGAGGATGCCCTTCACCATCGAGATGCTGATGACGATCGCCGCCGGCGGTGCGTTGGTGATCGGCGAACTGGAAGAGGCCGCGCTGGTCGTTTTCCTCTTCGCCGTGGGCGAGCTTCTGGAAGGTGTCTCGGCCGGCAAGGCACGCGACAGCATCCGGGCGCTCTCGAAGCTGGTGCCGAAGACGGCGCGGCTGGAAGTGGGCAGCAGGACACGGGAGATTGCGGCCGAGAGGCTCCAGGTGGGCCAGGTCGTGCAGGTCCGCCCCGGTGACCGCGTGCCCTGCGACGGCGAGGTGATCGAGGGAACCTCGGGCGTCGACGAGAGTCCGGTGACCGGCGAAAGCGTCCCGAGCCTCAAGGAGCCGGGCGCGGAGGTCTTCGCCGGCTCGATCAACGCCGAGGCGCTCCTGCGCGTGCGGGTCACCAAGGCGGCCGAGGATAACACCATCGCCCGCATCGTGCGGCTGGTTGAGGAGGCCGAGAGCGCCCGCGCACCGACCGAACGCTTCATCGACCGGTTCAGCCGGGTCTACATGCCCGCAGTGGTCGCGGCCGCTGTTCTCGTCGCCGTTGTCCCGCCGCTAACCTTCGGGCTGGCTTGGGGCGAATGGATCTACCGCGCGCTGGCGCTTCTGCTGATCGGCTGCCCCTGTGCGCTGGTGATCTCGGTGCCGGCGTCGATCACCTCGGCGCTCTCCACGGGGGCCCGCAACGGCCTCTTGATGAAGGGCGGAGCCGTGATCGAGGCGGCGGCGCGGACGACCCACGTCGCCTTCGACAAGACCGGAACGCTGACACACGGCAAGCCGCGGGTGACGGACGTGACCGTGCTGAGCGGCACCGAGGGCGACCTCCTGGCCCTCGCCGCCGGCGTCGAGAGCGGCGCGAGCCACCCTCTCGGACAGGCGATCTCCGCCGAGGCCGAAAGGCGGGGCGTGGACGCGGCGGCGGCGACCGGCGGCCGCGCGCTTCCCGGCAAGGGGGCGGAAGCATCCATCGACGGCGTGACCGTCAGCGTGGGCTCACCGCGGCTGGCAAACGAGCGCGGCGCACTCACGGACGACCTGCGGACCCGCGTGGCGGCGCTGGAAGCCGAAGGCAAGACGGTGGTCATCGTGCTCTGCAATGACGTGCCTCAGGGCCTCATCGCGCTCAGGGACGAGCCGCGCGCCGATGCGGCGGATGCTGTCACAGAGCTGCGCGACCTTGGCATCTCTTCGATCATGCTGACCGGGGACAACCCGCGCACGGCACAGGCCATCGCCGATGGGCTCGGGATCGCGCATCGCTCCGAACTCATGCCGGAGGACAAGGTCGCGGCCATTCACGAACTGACGACGGACGCCCGCGTGATGATGATCGGCGACGGAATCAACGATGCGCCCGCGCTCGCTGCCGCGCATGTCGGCGTCGCCATGGGATCGGGCACCGACGTGGCGCTGGAGACGGCCGACGCCGCGATCCTGCGCAACCGCGTGACCGATGTGGCGGGCAAGATCCGCCTTGCCCGGGCCACCATGTCGAACATCCGTCAGAACATCGCCATCGCGCTCGGGCTCAAGGCGGTCTTCCTCGTGACCACCGTGCTCGGGATCACTGGCCTCTGGATCGCGATCCTGGCCGACACAGGCGCCACGGTGCTGGTCACGATGAACGCCCTCCGTCTGCTGTTCTTCCGCCCGTCTGGCGCGCGACCCGTGGCAGAAATCGCCTCAAGACATACATCGGATGCAACGCCAGAGAGCGCATCCGCGACCACCTGAAAGGAAACACCGATGACCATGACCCGCCGCGCCATGATGGCAGTCATCGCAGGCTTCGCCGCGACCGTTCCGCTCGCGGGAGCAGCGCAGGGCGGCCCAGCGATCCATGTCCTGAAGGATCCCAATTGCGGATGCTGCACCGCCTGGATTGAGATCCTGCGCAAAGATGGCTTCTCCGTCACGACCGAGCGCAGTTTCGGCACGCTGCTGATCCAGCACAAGCTCGAGAACGGCATCCCGCACAACATGACGTCGTGCCATACCGGTGAAATCGAGGGCTACATGATCGAAGGACATGTTCCTGTGGCCGACATCCGAAGGCTGCTTTCCGAGCGCCCAGATGCCGTCGGCCTTGCCGTGCCAGGCATGCCCTACGGCTCGCCAGGCATGGGTCCTGAAGTCGAGCGTGAAGCGTATGACGTCTTTCTCATCCGGCAAGATGGCAGCGCGGAGGTGTTTTCCAGCTACCAGTCCGCATAATGCGTCCCGACGCGACGGGCGATGCAAGCTGTCGGAACATGAAGCTCCCCGCGAAGTCGGAGTGAATCATCCACCGGAGGGAGGGAGATTCGAACCTTGAGTACGGTGATGGATGGTGCCGAGGAGTCCTGAGCGGCCTTATTTTATTGGCCAAATCGCTGCCGGGCGAAATCTGTTGCACCGATTGTTGCACTTGAAACTCGTATCTGACCTCACTTTCACACCGAACGTAGCACCGAGTTCACTTGGAAGCACTCTCCTCGGACCCGTTCCGGTCGTCAGAAAGGGCGGGAAGCAGTCTTTCGCTGCGTGATCCGCAAAAGGCGGCTACATGCAGAAAGCCGAAAGTGCGCATTACGCTGGAGACGCATGGAAGGCCGCCTCCGACGCAAATGCAGCACAGGTTTCGGCAGGATGTTGATGAAGTGTAAGGGTTGCGATTAACTGCCGTCGGATGATTTGTGAGGTGCCTACGTGCCAAGTAAGACGATACAAAAAACCTTGCTTTCAAAAGGATATTTCCCGAAGGAACTGCCTCCCGTTTTCACAACAGAAGATTTCGGAAGCCTGTCGCAAGATGTATTGATTAGATGGAAGTCCGGCGGCGTCTTCAAAATTGATACAAAATCACTTGGCAAGACGCCATGCAAAAAGAAGCGTCGAGACGCATACACCTATTTCCTCGAAAGCGCTGAGGCTGAAATTCTCTCAAAGCCCAAAAGGGGATACGAGCGAAGGAACCTGCATATCACGCATCCTATACCTCAAGCTTTGTTGGTAAAGGAGATTTCTGATAATTGGAAAGCAATTCAAAAATGGCTATCCAAACAGGCATTCTCTTTGGATGAAATAAAGGCCTCCAAAGAATACGAGCGCGGAATAAAAGAGATAAACTTTGGCGCCCACCGGGAGAAATCGTTCTACCTCGAGGCGACAGCGGACTGGCTTGTAAAGACTGACATCACCAGGTTTTACCCTTCCATATACACTCATTCCATCCCTTGGGCTGCCTACGGCAAGGAAAGAGTAAAAGGTCAACTGAGCTACTACAAGGGATCATTCGCCGATCGCATCGATGTGTTGGTTCGTGCATGCAACCGAAATCAAACTGTAGGCATACCGATTGGACCTGAAACTTCCAGAATTATTGCGGAAGTAATCTCCTCTCGCATTGATGCAGATTTTCAGGGTCACGAACTCGATCTGGCCCCTCATAGCGTCGATCGGCTGCAAGACGACTGGAGTGTTGGGGCGAAGACCCTTGAACAAGCCGAAGACGTCATCACATGCATAAGCTCAATATACCGAAGCTACGGCCTTGAAATAAATGGCAGCAAGACCTCTGTTGATCATATAGTTGGATCGAGACGCAAGACATGGGTTTCTGAGATGGGAGCTTTCCTCTCTCATCGAAGCGGCTCTCTCCGCGGCGCAAGGCTGAGAGAATTCATTGTTCTATCGCTCAGGCTACAGTCTGAGTTCCAATCCGAGCCAGTCATAAGTTACGCACTTTCGGTGATTGAGCGGACTGGTCTTTTGAATCCAGATATTCGTGAGATCGAAAGCTTTCTCTTGAAAGCGGCGGTCGTTGCACCGAGCTCTATGGACAAAGTCTGCAGAATTATCCTCAATCTTGATCACAGTTCAGGTGTGTCAGCGAAAAGGATCGGGCAACGTTTTGTGCTGCTGGCCGAGCGAAATCTTGAAAAGGGTCATCACTTTGAGGCTATATGGCTTCTCTATACCCTGCGGGGTCTGAAAAGGCCGTTCAAGTCGGAAAAGCTCTGTGAACTTTCAGAGACAGCATGTTCCAGCGCCTTGTCTTTGATTTTGCTTGATATGAAGCGAATGCGAATGGGGATCGGTACGCTGCCCACAAATGAATGGGAATCACAAATCTCTTCCGATAGCGTCCTTCGAGATTGGTCGTGGCTTCTTGCCTACGAGGCTTTCCGTAAAGGCTGGCTGAACGACAAACATGGACTTCTGAAAGAGCCCTTCTTTGCCGCCATGGATGTCAATAATATCGTATTCTACGATCCAAAGCGGAATGTTCCTACATCTCGCAGCGCTGTTCGCAAGGCTATCAACTTGAGGAAGAGGCAGTCCTACGAAATGAGGGCTTTCTTCGCGGCAGTCAGAGGCGACAACTTCGAAGAATACTGATTGAGATGTCGCGATTGACAGCGGCCATGCAGCTCTGCCACTGCGCTGTGTGTGGGGGGGATTTGCGGGCCGGACTTGAGTGGTTCATCCTGACGAACCATAGGGTAATTGTCTGGGAGAACCTTGAGATGGCCGGGCCAGAGGGAAGGCAACGCCGCGAACCTAAACGGGGCCGCTACGTAGTGCGGCCCCGTGGCTGGAAGGTTGGAGAACGCAATAGAGCCTCAGCAGGTTGTCAAGAGGCGCGAGCCTGTGCTGCCAATGACCGCCGCATCTCGATGAAATCCGTCAGCCAGGTCATTGGAATGCCACCGCGCGAAATCTGGCTGATGTCGAGGTCGCCGCGGGGGATCGCCCCAGATTTCAGGGCCTTCAGAAAGTCTTTCTGAGACATCTTGAAGTAGTCGTGGGCCACGATACCGGTCGGAATCGATGAGGCGTCACCGAACCTCGCGATGAGCATCATCATAGTCGTAGTCATGCTGACCTCATTTGCCGCGGGCCGCACCGCGGCGCTTTTCAGTGTATTCCGCGAGATCCAGAATGTGGACGCCGCGAGGACTCTTCTGACTATCGCACATGCTCATGACGGGCAGGTCGATTTCCCCGAGGGCGACCTTCTCATGGAATTTGCTTTTGCCGAGGTTGAAAAAGTCTCGTGCGACGATCTCCGACGGGATCATGATCTCGTGTCCATACTTTCCCAGCAGGATGTAGAAGGCGTTCATTTGCTTTCCTCTCTTGGTTAGCGACGACCGATCGGCCGCCTGCACGGGAAATGCGGACGATCTGGAGAGGTCGGCCGGAACTTTGACCAGGGTTCGATATCTCCATGGGACCGCGGCCTGCATCGGGAAAAGAGCCCGCGCCGGAGTATGCCGACGCAGGATTTAGAACGGTCACATGTACCGGGCTGCCTGCGCGAGATCGCGAAGACGCGCGGCATACCAGCGGAGACCGGCGTCGATGTTGAGACGCTTACCGACGTCCACAGGCAGCGGGTGGAATTCCTCGGCCTGCAGCGACAGGAGCGTGTCGCAAGCCTCCTCCAGAGCGATCTGGAGCTCCGGAGTGGTCTCGCGCGGCTCGAGGCAGCGCTCGATTGCGTGCCGAAACGCCGGCCCCGGGACCTGCGGAAAACGTCGGAGGAGGTCGTCGAGGCCCGACCCGTGACGGGCGAGGAATCTGCGCGTCAGGCGATGAGCCGTGGCGCGCGGCACGCCGGTCTTGGGATCGATGGTGATGAGTTCTTGTCTACCCATTCGGGTCTCCCCGGCATCCGATGGGCTGCCCAATGCAGCCCGGAACCTGTCGGTGCCGTTCTTCAAGACCCCGCCGTCAGGAGGTTCGGCGGGGTTGATCACCCGCGATGAATTCGCAAGTGATCCGGAGCGACATGCGCGGATGTTCCGGTCCGCATTTCGCATGCCGTCGTTCTGTATTTTCTCTGTCAAGCCGCGGCTTGCGAAGCCGGTCTCGCCCCCCGAGGCCGGCTACGGAAACCGCGGCGCTGCGTCTGGACGTCATTCCATGAGACCGATGTCGAGAAAGTATCGGACTGCGGCGAGCCGTTCATGGGCCGTCATGTCGGCGGCAAAAACGACGATACCGGGCGATGTCCATTTCGCGCCGGCTGTGCTCGTGAAATAACCAAGGGCGCCGAGTCCACGTTCGGCGGTCTTAACGACCGAGGTGTCATCGAAGGGATGCTCGATCTCCGCTACACTGACTTCCATCGCGATGCCAAGCGCCTCGAAGAATTTCACGGCTGCCACGAGCGTGTAGCCCGGTAGGTCGCGATGTTTGTGCTCGCACCACGCCATCACCCGACCGAGATCGCGCGATAGCTCCGCGCGCATCAGTGTCAGTCGCGGATCCCATGTCATTCGGGTCTCCCTTGTCGTCGCGTCTCACCGAGAGGGCGCGGCGACAAGGAGATACCCGGCGACCCTTTCGCCAGCATCACCGATAATCCAGTCCTCACGCTCATGTCTGCGAAACGGGAGAGGTCCAGGAGAGGGTCCCCCTCTCCTCGGCTGGCGCGGGGAGCGCGAGCAGGAAGGGGTGTCGGGGAAGGAGTGCGGAACGACCTTCCCCGACCCGTCGGAGACGCCAGGGGTGCCGGGGAGTGGCGAACGACGCCCGGCCGCTCTCCGCGCAGGAGGCCCCGCGGCGAGCGGCCCTCGGAGAGCCGATGATGTGTATGGAGCAAGCGCAGCGCGGCGCAATACACATAGTCGGTCCCTATGTGTACAGATTGCCTGGTTTTTTTTCCTCTTTCGACCGTTTCAGGGAACCGGTCTCGCGTCCCTATTTCCGCTTCGATCAATCGCCAGAACAAGGAGAAGACGCGATGTTCGAAGGTTATCAATTTGGTCACATCGAGCTGTGGTCGAACAAGGGCAGGAGCGGCGATGGGCCCGAGCCGCATGCGGTTCGAAGGAACGGTCAGCGCAAGTGGACGGCACAGGAGATCCTCGACGAGGCGGAGAGGCTGGCCAGCGCGTCCGCACATGTCATTCCGGGGCGGCCGGGCCCGCAGATCCTGCCCCGCGCTGTCGCGTCCTTCCGTGACATCCGGAAGGCGCAGGAGGAGGCGTCTCAGGTCCAGGAGTCCTACATCCAGCGGGGGAAGGGCAAGAAGACGGTCCCGGTGAGGCGGAAGCTCCGGAGGGACGCGGCCACGCTCTACGCGAGCGTCTTTTCCTTGCCAGTCATGACTGAGGACGCCCTGGCCGATGCCGAGCTCAAGCGGGAGGCCCTGGACGTTCTGGAGCAGGCCTTGGAGTGGGAGTGCGAGAGAATTTCCAAGGCAGGCGGTGTGGTCTTGGCAGGTGTCGTTCACTGGGACGAAGAGCATCTGCACCTCCACGTCTTCGCCGTCGATCCCGTTCGCGGCCGTGTCGATCACCTTCATCCCGGCCGTGTGGCCAAAGAGGCGGTGAACCAGTCCGGTGAGAAGAAGTCGAAGGACCGCGGAAAGCGGGCGAATGTCGCATACTGCGACGCCATGAGGGCATGGCAAGACGAGCTGCACCGGGAGGTCTTCGCATCGGCCGGGCTGCTGCGCTTCGGTCCCGGCCGGGGCCGGTGGACTCGCAAGGAGTATGGCCGGGCCAAAGCTCTCCAGAAGGACATCGCATCACGGGAAGCGCGGCTCGCCGATCTTGAAGCGTGGGAGGGCGCGCAGGAGGATCGGCAGGCCGAGCTCGACGCCCGCGAGAAGGCTCTTGACGGACGCGATGCGAAAATCGCTCAGCGAGAGGCCGAGGTTGCCGAGAAAGCGCGCGCGGCCGAGGCTGTCAGGGCCGATGCGGTTGCACTGCGCACGGCGCTGGACCTTGGAAGTCGGGCCGTGGCCTATCGTGAGCTCGACTACCGGCAGGCCTCGGAGGAGCGCGAGGAAGGGTTGGAGTTCGGACCTGGGGCACCCAGGTCGAAGACGAAGCGAGAGCGGCTCATAAAGGCCGTCCGACCGGCCTATGATTTCGTGGTCGACCTCGCGAAGAAGGCGTTCAATCTTCGGCGGAGAGAAGCGCAGGCCGCGAAGGCCGAGGCTCAGAACCGAAAGGCCGCGATGTCGATAGCCGATGAGCGTGAACGGACTGGGCAGGTTGTCCCGTCGATTCTGACGCAGATCGTGAACGGCGAGGCGTTGCCGCTCGATCGCGATGCATTTCCGGGTGCCTTGTTCCTCGCACGCGGATCCGATCCGGTGGCACTCCAGAATGAGCTGGACGAGATGCCCAACGTCTCTGTCCGCCGAACTTGGGTCGCGACATGGCAATCGATGAAGATATGCGACGAGAGGCCGGATCTGGCCGAAGACCTCGCTCGCGGCGCTGCGGCCTTGGAAGAGGTCGCACGTCAGCGCGGCTACGATCTCGAGAGCGGCAAGCACCATCCGGAGAAGGCGACGGATACGAAGCGGGCGCGGCTTCATGTCGATGCCGAGCCTGCTCCGATCCGGATCATCAGGAGAAACACACAACGCGTGCTGACGCGGGGTTGATCGGCGGTGCATCCGGCAGGCAATCATGCCAGTCCGGATGCGCCGGAATTTCTTCGGGGACGGGCTCACTCCGCGGCGATGGGCTCGAAGTCGTCGGGCTTCTTTTTGCTGAGCTTGCCTTTGGAAAACATGTCCAATTGCATGTCGTCCTCGGTTGCGGGCGGATTCTCGTCGTCCTCGATCTTCGGCTCCGCGGAAACTTCATCGTCAGACACTGCCTCGGAGGCATCGGCTACGCGGGCCTCCGCGAGCCTGCTTTCGATGTACGTCTCGCGTTCGTCGAGTTGCCCGTTCAGGCGGGCAATCTCGAACTTCGCGTCGAGCAGAGCCGTCTCCGCTTCAGCCAGCAGCTTCGCCGTGGAATCCGCGCGTTTTTCTGCCTCGTCGCGTTCGTCCTCCACGAGGCCGCAGTTTGACAGGGCTTCGTCGGCCTCGGCTCGCAAGCGTTCGAGTTCGGCTGCGTGCGCATGCCGTTCCGACGCGGCAATCTCGTCGGCCAGCTGCCACGCGGTCTGCCACATCGCGGCTGCCGCATCATGGAAGTCCTCCGGCATCTCGGGCGCTGCCCGCTCAGCCTGCTCTTTGGCGGCCATTTCGGCCTTGATCTGTTTCACGACGGGGCCAATGTCGCGAAACGATCCGCCGCCGATGGCATCCCGCACCGTCTGATTGGTGACCTGCTCGCCCTTATCAGTCAGCTTGCGGATCGCGTCCCTGACCTGCTTTTCCAGCGACGTGCTGCTCTTCTTCTGGGCCATATCCGGCTCCTCCTGGTAATGGTAAGCGCCGGTAATACCGTTACCTCACGCTACCACCCCGACGGGGTGGTGCAGAGAAAATGGTTCTTTCGACGTAGGCAAAAAAATCTGGAACGGAAAAAGGCGGCCCGGAGACCACCTTTTCTCGTGCTGGCACCTCGAGGGGAGATGATGGCAACGAAGCTTGTTTCAGGACCCACCCGAAGCAACGAGGTTCTTCCGCAGGTTCGCCTCCACCAGCGCCGGGTCCTCACCCGTGATGGCGTAGTTCTCGAAGTTCTCCCCATCGATCTCGATAATCTCGGTCGGCGAGACCCGGAAGACCCGGGCGTTGAATGCCCAGAATCGGATCTTGGCGGGATACCAAGTCGTGCCTTCGTGGCGAAGGCGCACGAGGAGACGTTGAGAACCTTCGCCGCGTCGGACCAATTCGAGCCCGACGAAGGCTGTGGTGTTCTCCAGGGTCACGACTTGCTGCATGGCGCAAAGGAAGTTCACCCGATGATCGCACCATCGCCCTTCGAGCGGCATTTCGAACTCTGGGATACGGCTCTTCCTGAGGTTCCGCACCCTGCAGTAGAGGTCAAGCGTGGTTGGTGACCTGCATGCCCGGACTTTCTCGATATCGAGGAGCGCGAAATTCTCGCCCGACCACCGAAGCGCCATCATCTCGTGGACGGTTTTGCTGAAGCGCCAGGAAAGCCGGCTGTTTCTGTCGGTCAGGGTGATCTCGTCGAAGAGGCCGCGACCAGCGACCTCATCGACCAGCTTCTTTAGCGATCGTGCGTTGTTTGAACCGGCTGGTCCGACCAGGGCTCGGAGCTCAGTGCCGAAGGCCCAAGTCGCGGCCTCTTCCGGATTCTGGATGTAGAGGTCGTCCGAGCGCCACAGGTCGGCGCGATCCTGCATGTAGATCATGGCGATAAGGAGCCGCGTTGTCGTGATGCTGAGCTTGGCGGCGAGGATCTGCTCCAGGAGATTGAAGGTGATGCTGATGTGCGTGTTCTGGGTGGTCATGGTGCCTCTCTGATCAGGTGTGATCAGGAGGTGGGATCGATAGGTGGGTTCGCGGAAAATCGTTCCCAGCGCTTTTCCTGGCGGACCTACACTACTGGCGCATCACCCAGCATTTATTCCAGTCGGCCTGCTTTGTCCCGGACGGCCCCTGCCTGTAGCGATCGCCAACCTGCAAAAACAGTGCACGAATTCCCGCAAGCAATAGAAACGGAAAGGAATTTTCGAAGCAGGCAATTAGGCACATAGGCAGATATTCACTTCACCCATTTTGACCCATTGCTTTGGCAGGCCCCAGCACAGCCCGGCTTGACGGCCGACAGCCAGTGAATTTTCCGATCACGCTGCAGGCGTCGGTCGGCGCTTCCCTCATGGACGATCTGCGTTATCCCAGTCAGAATAGGCGAAAACGGCGAGGGCAGAGATGATTACCGGTGAACTGAGGTCGAAGGTCGACGCGATCTGGAACGCGATGTGGACGGGCGGGCTGTCGAACCCGCAGACGGTCATGGAGCAGTTGACCCTCCTGCTTTTCCTCAAGGGTCTCGATGACGCGCAGACACTCGCGGAACGGCAGGCCCGGGCACGCGGCACGGAGATCGAGAGGGATCTGTTCCCGGACGAATCGGACGGCATCCCCGTCGTCGACGACGCCGGCAACAAGATCGCCGACGGCCGTTCCATGGCCGACCTGCGTTGGCCGAGGTTCACCAACCTGCCGCCCGCGGAGATGCAGGAGGCGGCCGAGAACCACCTGATCCCCTTCCTCCGTCGTCTGGGGTCCGACGGCGCGCCTCTGCGCAAGCACATGGCCAGCGCCCGCTACGAGATCCCCACGGGCCGTCTCCTGGCCAAGGTCGTCGATCTCGTCTCGGACCTGCCGATGAAGAGCCGGGACACCAAGGGCGACCTCTACGAATACATGCTGTCGAAGGTGGCCGCGGCGGGCCAGAACGGCCAGTTCCGGACGCCCCGCCATATCATCGAGCTCATGGTCGCCATGACCGAACCTCGGCGGGATGACGTGATCTGCGATCCGGCCTGCGGTACGGCCGGGTTCCTGGTCGGCGCTGCGGAACACCTGCGTCGCCACGACCCCGATGCCTGGACTGATCCCGACTCCCGCCTCCACATCGAGACCGGCATGTTCCACGGTCACGACTTCGACGGCACCATGCTCCGCCTCGGCGCGATGAACATGGCCCTGCACGGGTTCGAAGACGCCTCCATCGTCTACCGCGACAGCCTCACGCAGGAGCACGGCGACGAAGCCGAAGCCTATTCCCTGATCTTGGCCAACCCGCCCTTCGCCGGCTCTCTGGACGCTGAGGCGGTGGCCAAGGACCTCACCCGCATCGTCAACACCCGGAAGACCGAGCTGCTTTTCCTGGCCCTCTTCCTGCGCCTCCTGAAGCGTGGCGGCCGAGCGGCGGTGGTCGTCCCCGACGGCGTCCTCTTCGGCTCGAACAAGGCCCACAAGGAGGTGCGGCGCATGCTGGTCGAGGATCAGCAGCTCCAGGGCGTCGTCAAGCTCCCGGCCGGCGTCTTCCGTCCCTATGCCGGGGTCTCGACCGCCATCCTGCTCTTCCAGCGCACCGATTCCGGCGGCACGGACGGCGTGTGGTTCTACGACATGCACGCCGACGGCCTCAGCCTCGACGACAAGCGCAACCTGCTCGTGCCTGAGGACAAGATCGGCCCCTGGGCTGAGTTGACCGAGGACGAGGCGAAGCTCAACGACCTTCCTGATGCGCTCGCCCGATGGCAGGAGCGCGAGGGGGCGGAGAAGGACAATCCCCGCACGGCCCGCAGTTTCGTCGTGCCGAAGGCCGAGATCGCCGCCGCAGGCTACGACCTCAGCCTCAACCGATACCGCGAGATCGAGCACGACGCGGTCGAGCACGAGCCGCCCGCCGAGATCCTGTCGCGCCTGCGCGAGATGGAGCGTGACATCTTCGACGGCCTCGAAGAGCTCGAGAAGATGCTCGGAGACGGCACCGTGAAAGAGGCCGCCGAATGACCAATGGCGAGACCTACGGTCGCACGATCCAGCTCTTCCTGGTCGACGGCAAACCCACCGGCCTGCGCAAGGCGACCATCCACGGCTGGACGGGGCTCCTCTTCGTCTCCGGCGCCTCCGCCTTCGGTGACCTCACGGCGCGGGACGAGGTGGACCGCACGGGCGTCTACATCCTCGCCGGTCCCGATCCCGTCGCGGCCGGGACGACCCGGGTCTACATCGGATCGGGCAATTCCGTTGCCGAGCGGATCAAGCAGAGCTCAGTGAAGCGCGATTTCTGGGAGACGGCGATCACCGTCACGACCAGCGACGACGACATGTCGAAGGGCCATGCCGAATACCTCGAGGCACGGCTGATCGAGCAGACGGCCAAGGCCGGGCGCGTGACGCTCGACAACGGCACGAACCCGGATATCGGCCGCCGGCGCCTGCCGGAGGCCGACATCGCCAACATGGAGCAGTTCCTGGCGAACCTCCGGATCATCCTGCCGGTAATCGGGCTCGACATGTTGAAGCCGCAGCCAAAGGCCGTCAGCGCCAAGGCCAACCCGACCTCGCCCTCCGTGTCGGACGAGGTGCAATTCGAGATCCGGCACAAGAGCGGGGTCTCGGCCACGGCGGTGGAGGAGGATGGCGAGTTCGTCGTGCTGGAAGGCTCCGAGGCCCTGAAGGACACAGGCTATGTCCAGCAGAGCTATGGCGGTCTGAAGGAGAAGCTCATCGCCGACGGCGTGCTGGTGCCGCAGGAGGTGCCCCCGGGCACCGGCAAGCTACGCTTCGCCAAGCCCTGGTCCTTCTCCAGCCCCTCGGCGGCGGCCGCGGTCGTGCTGGACCGCAACAGCAACGGGCGGCTGGAATGGAAGGTCAAGGGCGCGAGCCAGACCTACCACGACTGGCAGCAGGCGCAGGCGGCGAAGCAGGAGGCGGCGGAATGAGCTGGCAATCTGTTCCTCTTGGGGAGGTGTTCGAGATCGCTCGCGGAGGATCGCCTCGGCCAATCGACAAATTCATCACCGACGATCCGGACGGATTGAACTGGGTGAAAATTGGTGACGCGACAGCGAGCGGAAAATACATTCTCTCGACCAAGGAAAAGATCAGGAAGGAAGGCTTGTCGAAAACCAGGGCCGTCGAGCCAGGAGATTTCCTCCTGACAAATTCAATGAGCTTCGGTCGCCCATATATCATGGGAACGCATGGGTGCATCCACGACGGTTGGCTTGTCCTGAAACCGCGCCGGGATGACACGGTTTCTCAGGACTACATGTATCACGTCCTTGGAAGCGACGAGATCAAGGCGAGGTTCGCATCGAGAGCGCCAGGTTCTACGGTGAAGAACCTGAATTCTGCGATGGTTGCCGAAACGAGCATCCCCCTCCCGCCCCTCGAGGAGCAGCGGCGGATTGCGGGGATACTGGATGCGGCCGACGCCCTGCGCCGCCGCCGCCGCGAGGCCCTCGCCCTGCTCGACACCCTCCCGGGCGCGATCTTCGCGGAGATGTTCCTGTCCTCCAGACCTGGAGATCCGGAACGCCCCACTCAGCCCCTCGGAGATCTTGTCAACGCTGTCAGCGGATCAACTCCTTCGAAAAGCAACAAGGCTTTCTGGAACGGCGATATTCCGTGGATCAGCCCGAAGGACATGAAAACAGACGATCTTGATCGAGCAATTCTCAATATTACCCAAGAAGCCACGAAAACCGGGAAAGCCAAACTTGTCGGCCCTGATGTCACTCTGATTGTAATCCGGGGAATGATCTTGGCCCATTCGGTTCCGGTTTGCGACTTGCGCGTTCCAGCCTCATTCAATCAGGATGTGAAAGCGCTGGTCCCCAGAAAGGGCATCAGCAACATATTCATATCTGCTGCACTTCGTGCATCGAAAAACCGCCTTCTCAGCATGGTGTCCAACGCCGCCCATGGAACAAAGAGGATCGAAATGGGGGACTTGATGAAATTCCCGATCCCCTTTGCGACCGAGGCAGAACAAGAAATATTCGTGGACGCTATCGCGGCTGTTGCAGCACAGAGAGCGCGCTTCGAAGGTGCATCTCACGATGGCGAAACTCTCTTCGCCTCCCTCCAATCCCGCGCCTTCGCCGGAGAGCTCTGACCTCGGGACATCGCCATGACCGCCAGCAACTTTGCCCATCTCGAACCCGACTTCCCTGCCGTCCACGCCGCGGCGAGTTCGGCCGAGCGGCTGGCGATGTCGGAGCCCGAGGCGGCGGCGATCCTGGCGGGCAAGGCGGTGGAGCTGGCGCTCGGATGGGCCTTCGCCCATGACGCGGGACTGACGCCCCCGGCCCAGACCGGCGCGAGCCGGATGATCAACGACCCGGACCTGCGCACAATCATGGGTCAGAAGGTCCACGCCAAGGCGCGCTTCATCAACCTCGTCCGCAACAAGTCCGCCCACGAGGGCGCAAACCTGAAGTCCGAGGGTGCGCGCCAGGTGGTCGAGGAGCTGCACCACGTCCTGCACTGGTTCGGCCGCACCTACGCCTGCCGCCAGAAGCCCCCCGAGCCGAATTATTTCGACCCAGCCCCGCTGACCGCCCGGCTCGACCTGATCCGCGAGGCCCGGGGGCGCATCCAGAGCACCGAGAAGGCCCTGGAGGCGCGCACCGAGGAACTCGAGGACCTCCGCGCCCGCTACGCCAGCCTCGACGACGAGTTGAAGGCAAAGCGCGCTGAGGTGGCCAAGGCCCGGGCCGATCAATCCGCCGACCCGCACGACTACAACGAGGCCACCACTCGCCTGCGCCTGATCGACCTGCTGCTGGCCGAGTCCGGATGGACCGACCTCAAGGAAGGCCGGGATCTGGAATACCGGGTGGAGCCTATGCCCAACGAGCAGAGCCATGGCTTTGCCGACTACGTCCTCTGGGGCGCGGACGGCCTGCCTCTGGCCGTGGTCGAGGCCAAGCGCACCCGCCGCTCGCCCTCAGAGGGGCAGCAGCAGGCGAAGCTCTACGCCGACGCGCTGGAGCAGATGCACGGCCGCCGGCCGGTGATCTTCTACACCAACGGTTACGAGCACTGGATCTGGGACGACGCCCGGGGCATCCCGCCCCGACGCCTGGGCGGCTTCAAGACCGCGCAGGAGCTGGGCGAGATGATCGCCCGCCGGAGCGAGGCGAAAGCCTTGGTCGACCAGAAGCCCAAGGCCGCCATCGCGGGCCGCCCCTACCAGACCCGCGCCCTGACGCGGATCGCCGAGCATTTCGATGCCGGTTCCCGGAAGGCCCTGCTGGTCATGGCGACGGGCACAGGCAAGACGCGGACGGTGATCGCCCTTGTGGACATGATGGTGCGCGCAGGGCTGGTGAAGCGGGCCCTGTTCCTCTGCGATCGTATCAGCCTTGTCCGGCAGGCGCGCAACGCCTTCGCCCAGCAGATGCCCGACAGCTCTCCGGTGAACCTGGTGACCGATCCATCGGGCACGGGCCGGGTCTACGTCTCCACCTATCCAACGATGATGAACCTAATCGACCGTGGCGATCATTCCGGCCGACGCTTCGGACCCGGGCATTTCGACCTGGTGATCATCGACGAGGCGCACCGGTCCATCTACAAGCGCTATCGGGCGATCTTCGAGTGGTTCGACAGCTACCTCGTGGGCCTCACGGCCACGCCCCGCGACGAGGTGGACCGGGATACCTACCGGCTGTTCGACCTCGACCCCGGGCATCCCACGGATTTTTACGGCCTTGAGGAGGCGATCGAGGACGGGTTCCTGGTGCCCTTTGAGCCGATCTCGTTGCCGACCAGGTTCATGCGCGAGGGCATCCGCTACGACGACCTGTCGGACGAGGAGAAAGACCAGTGGGATGAGCTCGACTGGGGCGAGACCGGGCGGCGCGAGGAGGTCACGGCTGGGGAACTCAACAGGTATCTGTTCAACGCCGATACGGTCGACAAGGTGCTGGCGCATGTCATGGAGCACGGCATCCGCGTCGCCGGCGGCGACAAGATCGGCAAGACGATCATCTTCGCCGCGAACAAGCCCCATGCGAAGTTCATCGAAGAGCGCTTCAACGCCGGGTGGCCGAACTACGGCGGGACCTTCGCTCGGCGGATCGTTCACGGCGAGAGCTATGCCCAGAGCCTGATCGAGGCCTTCGAGATCCCCGGTAGGGAGCCGCAGATCGCTATCTCTGTCGACATGATGGACACGGGCGTGGACGTGCCTGAGGTAGTGAACCTGGTTTTCTTCAAGCTCGTTCGCTCGAAGACGAAATTCTGGCAGATGGTCGGCCGGGGGACACGCCTGCGGCCGAACCTGTTCGGCCCTGGCGCGGACAAGACCGCATTCCGGATCTTCGATGTCTGCGGCAACCTCGAATTCTTCGGATCGAACCCGGAACTCAAGGATCCGTCAGTCCCGAAGTCGCTGACTGAGCGGCTGATCGAGGCAAGGTTGAAGGTGGCGCAGGGCATCGACGACACGCTGGCTTCACCATTCCACGAGCAGCAGGATGACGACGCGGAAGACCTCAAGGGTGTCCGCGCGGAGATCGTATCAGACGTGCGCCGGTTCGTGATGGGCCTCGATATCTCGTCCTTCGTCGTCCGCGGCCACCTGCGCTCTGTCGAGACGTGGCAGGCAGACGATGCGCCATGGTCCGCGTTGTCCGAGGAGGCCACCGAGGAGCTGACAGGCCTGGCAGCCTTGCCGAGCAATGCCGATCTGGGCGGGGAAGAGGCGAAGCGCTTCGACCTCGTGATGTTCGAGCTCCAAATCAGCCTGATGGGTCGGTCGACGAAGATGGAGTCCTGCCGCCGGAAGGTAATGGAGATTGCGACGGCACTCTCCGCGAAGCTGGAGATTCCCGCAGTTGCCCGGCAAGCGGAGCTCATCGAGGAAATCCTGACCGAATCTTGGTGGGAGGGCCTGACGGTGCCTATCGCCGAGCGGGCGCGCCTGAGACTGCGCGATATCGTGCATCTCATCGATCAGGCGTCCCGAAGCATCCTCTACACCGATTTCGAAGATGACCTCGGGGCTGCAACTCCCGTCCCCCTCAACCCGGCTGCAGATTTTGCCGCATTCAAGAAGAAGGCCCGCGAGTTCCTCTCCAAGCACGGAGAACATGTCGCTCTCCGCCGCCTGCGATCCGGACGACCGCTTACACGCGTAGACATTGAAGAACTCGAGCGGATGTTGCTGGAGGCGGGTGTGGGATCGGATGCCGACATCGAGATCGCCAGGAAAACCGAAGCCGCACAGGTTGGCGGGTTCGGGGTTTTTCTGAGGTCGATCGTCGGCCTCGATCGCTCGGCGGCCCAGGGGTTTTTCGCCGAATTCATCGCTGATGGTGCCTCGGCAGATCAGATCGAGTTCGTCGGGATGGTCATCGAGCACCTGACCCGGAACGGCGTGATCGACCCGGGCCTGCTCTACGATAGCCCCTTTTCTGATCTCACGCCCGATGGCCCCGATAGTGTGTTCGACGAGCAGGACGTGGACCGCTTCTTGGGGCGACTCCGAAGTCTCAATCAGACTGCCGTCGTGTCTGATGCATCTGCCGACGTCGGCTAAACGCCATCATCCACGCCGGGGAGCCGCCGCAGTCGGCGTGGGACAGGGACAAGAGGAGGTGGGACCCGTCTGACGTCAGCCTTTCGCGGCGAAGCGGACGACACTACCTACTCTGTTGGCAGCCAAATCCCTGCGGCCCAGGTGCAGGTCAAACTGGTGCCGAAGGTCTCGCCCTGGTCTCCGGGAAAGCTCTTTCCCCGTGACGGGCAGGAGTCGCCGTGGTGATCTACGGCAACAGCGAAACGCTCTCTCGGCCTGAACTGCGAACCTGGCGAGACTGGCGCCGGGCGGATCGGCCGTAAGGCTGCTCGGCAAGGAGGCTGACCATTATCGGTTATTGAGCAGGGGGCGTCCAGGAACTCTGGAGGCACCCTTCGCGATCTCTACAACGGGGCAAACAAGATCGGCCACCATTCCCAGTCGGCATATTTGTCGCCGATCTGTTCCACATGAATATAGCGGGACAGGCTGCCATCCGGAGAGTGCCCTGTATACTTCATGACGACATCGCGACTTCCACCGCCGAGTCCGGTCTCGAAGAACCTGGAAATCGCCTCGTGGCGTAAATCGTGGAAGTGGAGGTCCTCGATGCCGAGGATCTGGCATGCTTCCGTGAAGAGGCGACTGATGGTGTCCGGGCTATAGGGAAAGACCCGGTCCTTCTTGCGAGGCATCGACAAAACGAGTTTCATGCCCTCTGCCGTGACCCACGTTTCGATGTCGTTGCCCTGGGTCTGGCGCGGGTGTTTCATGTTCCGGATCATAAGGCGGGCCTTCTCTTCATCAAGGTCCCTCCAGGGAATGGAGCACAACGCCTCCTGACGATGGCCGAGGGTGATCGCGCCGCCGATCACCTTGTGCATCGGCACGCTTCGGCGATTGGCCAGGTAGCGGTTGTGGAAATGGGTCAAAAGCCTGTCGAGCTCATCCAGCGTAGGCCGGCGATTCCGAACCGCCGACCGAGCGACCATTCGCTGGTGCTTCAGCGTGCGCATGGCGCTTTCGAAGTCGCCGATCGGCATCTGGACCTTGCTGATCGGACCTCCGTAGGACACGACAGTGCGAAGGGTCGCCATGTAGCTGTTGACTGTCTGGGGCATGCGAGGCTTCAGGGCGTAATGCTCTGGACAGTCCGCGGCAGGGTTCGCCGGCGGGGCTTGCACGCCCCGCAGAAGATCCTGAGCCAGGCGGAAGAAGTCGTGTTCCCCGGTCTCCTCGACAATCATCTTACCGAAATCGAGTCGCTGGAGATACGCGAGATTCGCGGTCTTTGTCTTGCCGAACGCATCCGGCGAGGCGTCGCTGTATTCCTGGATGACGCCTGACCAAGTCTTTCGGTGCCGAGCCGCGACGGCCCGGTCGAGAGCGCCTTTGCCCTTCAGATCACGCTCGGTCTTCTTCATCCATCGTTCCGCCGCCTGGCGGCTCGGGAACGTGTCGCTGAGAGTGAGGACGACCTTGCCGCCTTTCTTCTTGCGGATCACTGCGGTGAAGCTCTTCGCGCCGTCTTTCTTCTGGCGCGCCATGATGGTACCCATCCGGGTCTCCTTTCGGGAAATCGTTGCCGATGGTCGGGAGATCGAACCGGGCGGCGCGCGCCGGTCGGAACTTTGTCCAGGGTTCGATATCTCGCCGGCGCACCCGGCGGAGACCTCGCCTTCGCAGCGACGAGGCGAGGCTCCGAAGGAGCTGGAGGGTGGTGTAACAATTCGGGTTTCGGTGCAACATTTGTTGCACCACCCCCGAAAACGGGGGCAAAAGGCCCACAAATCGAGGAAGACCGGTCAGGTGAACATGAGCGCAGAGCCAGTAAAACAAGGGGTTTCGGACATCCGACGGGCCGCGCGGCTGAGCGTGGCCCCGATGATGGATTGGAGCAACGCTTCGTAGGTCATTGATCTTAATTGAATAATACGCCTCGCAGAGTCAAGTAGCAGAAAAATAGCAACAACATTTGGCCGTCGTCGGCGATTGTCGTTGATCGAGAAATGCCGACACATCATGTCGCGCGCGGGACCTGACCGAGGGAAAAGGTTCTCGGTTTCGTCGATGCCCGATTTGGCCAAGCTCCATTGCATGGAGCAAGAGGAGCGACATGCGCTCGCATACAGGATACCCGCCTGATCGCTTGGGCTGGTCCCAGAATGCCTTGCGGGCTGCCAACCGCGACCTGCCGCACCTGCGCATTTACGCGCAGGCGCATGTCGGCCCGCCGAACCGCATCGCGTTCGTCGTGGTTCACGGGGTCGGCGAGGACCGCGACCGGCGCCGCCGGGTCCGCGCCGAGGCAAGGCTCCGCCAGTCGGCGGGTGCCTCGATCCGTCGGGACTTTTGCGTGACGATGGCGTGGGTCGGCGGCGGGGCGGTTTGCAGCGACACCGCCGGCTCGATGAGAGCGGCGGTCTCGGGAAGGTCCGGCAACGTTGCGCAGTCGGCCAGAACAAGCGGCACCGTGGCCGCAATTCGGAATATCATGGAATGCTTCCTGGGATGAGTGTCGCGCGTGCCGGCGGAGCCGGCATGGGACACTCAGCCCTTGGGCGATTTCCTCGGGCCTTTGGGATCGACGAGGTTCGCGCCGATCTCACTCATCCCGTGATGCCGTGCGATGATGAGGGTGGACTCAGTCCGGTCCACATGCGGCAAAAGGTTCATGGCAAGACCGCACATGCCGATGCAACATATGCCGGGCGCCGATTGCGTGTCAGACGTGTCTGTCTGCTCTGCCGCCGCGTGATCGGCGTGGAGCCGGTGCGTCTCATGCACATCCTGCATGACGGTGACGGTGGGGGCGGTCCTCGATACGCAGTCCAGCGCCGCGGCCCGCGCCATCACGGTTTCCCCCCCGAGCACCAGAAGGGCCAGGACGAGCACGTATCTTGTCATGAGCGCGCGGAGCTTTTTCATCGTGCGGCGAAGAATGCCGCGTCCAAAGGAACAGGCAAGAGGTATCTTCACGCAGCTTTCACTGCCAGTCACACGCGCGTGATGAGGGGGGGCGTCAAAGCTTCACCCGGCGCAGGCGCAGCGCGTTGGTGATGACCGAGACGGAGGACAGGCTCATCGCCGCCGCCGCGATCATGGGCGACAAAAGCAATCCGATGAAGGGATAGAGGATCCCGGCCGCGACGGGCACGCCGGCGGCGTTGTAGGCAAAGGCGAAGAAGAGGTTCTCCTTGATGTTGCGCAGCGTCGCGGTGGCCAGCTTGCGGGCGCGGACGATGCCGACGAGATCACCGCCCAGCAGGGTGATCCCGGCGCTCTCGACCGCGACGTCCGCGCCGGTGCCCATGGCGATGCCGACGTCCGCCGCGGCGAGGGCAGGGGCGTCGTTCACGCCGTCGCCCGCCATGGCGATATAGGCGCCCTGCGCGCGCAGCTCCTCGACCAGCGCCTTCTTGTCCTGGGGCAGGACGCCGGCGCGCACATCGTCGATGCCGAGATGGCGCGCGACGGCCTCGGCGGTGCGCTGGTTGTCGCCGGTCGCCATGATGACCCGCAGCCCGAGCGCGTGCAGGTCGCGGATCGCGCCCTCGGTCGTCTCCTTGATCGGGTCGGCCACGGCCACGAGGCCGACGAGGGTGCCGTCCACCGCCACATACATCGCCGTCTTGCCGTCCGCGCGCAGGGCGTCGGCGCTGTCCTCGGCGGAGGCGGCGTCGATCTTCAGCGCCTCCATCAGCGCGCGGTTGCCGAGGGCCACGTCCCGGCCGGAAACGCGGCCCGTGACGCCCTTGCCGGTGACCGCGTCGAAGTCGGTGACGTCGCGCCGTTCCGCGTTGCGCTCCCGCGCGCCCTGCACGATCGCTTCGGCCAAGGGATGTTCCGAGCCGCGCTCGAGGGCCGCGGCAAGGGCGAGCACTTCGGCCTCGTCGGTCTGCCCGAGCGCGACCACGTCGGTCAGACTGGGCTTGCCCATGGTCAGCGTGCCGGTCTTGTCGACGATCACGGTGTCGACCCGCGCCATGCGCTCGAGCGCCTCGGCGTCCTTGATGAGCACGCCCGCCTGCGCGCCGCGCCCGGCGGCGGTGGTGATCGAAATCGGCGTCGCGAGCCCGAGCGCGCAGGGACAGGCGATGATGAGAACCGAGACCGCCGAGGCGATGGCGAAGGCGAGGGCCGGCTCCGGACCGAAAGCCAACCAGGTGAAGAAGGCGAGCACCGCGATGCCGACCACCGTGGGCACGAAGATCGCGGACACGCGGTCGGCGAGGCCCTGGATCGGCGCGCGCGACCGGCGGGCGCCCGCGACCATGTCGACGATCTGGGCCAGCACGGTGTCGGCGCCCACCTGCGTCGCGCGGATCGCCAGCGTGCCGTTCCTGTTGATCGTGCCGCCGGTGACGCGGTCGCCTTCGGTCTTCTCGACCGGGACCGGCTCGCCGGTGATCATACTTTCGTCGACCGAAGAGCGGCCCTCGACCACCTCGGCATCCACGGGGATGCTGTCGCCGGGGCGGACGCGCAGCATGTCGCCTGCGACCACGTTCTCGAGCGGGGCATCGTATTCGGTCCCGTCCGGCAGGATGCGCCGCGCGGTCTTGGGGGCGAGGTCCAGCAGCGCGCGGATCGCGTCGCCGGTGCGCTCGCGGGCGCGCAGCTCGAGCACCTGGCCCACGAAGATCAGCGCGACGATCACGACCGCCGCCTCGAAATAGGTCCCGACGCCTTCGCCCATCCGGTATTCCATCGGGAAGACCCCCGGCAGGAAGGTCGCGAAGAGCGAGTAGACATAGGCCGCGCCGACACCGAGCGAGATCAGCGTCCACATGTTGGGCGACATGTTACGGAAGGAATCGAGGCCGCGTTTGAAGAACGGCAGTGCAGCCCAGAGCACGATTGGCGTTGCGAGGAGGAATTCGACGTAGGTGGCGACGCGGTGGCCGATCCAGTCGCGCACCGGCAGGCCCACCAGCTCGCCCATGGTCAGGATGATGAGAGGCACGGCGGCAGCCGCGCTGATCCACATGCGGCGGGTGAAATCGGTGAGTTCCTCGGAGGGCTCGTCGCTGGGCACCATGGGCTCCAGTGCCATGCCGCAGATCGGGCATGCGCCGGGTTCGTCGCGCACGATCTCGGGGTGCATCGGGCAGGTCCATTGCGTGCCGGGCTGTGCCTGCTGATCGGCCTTGTCGGCGTTTCCCGAGGCATAGAACCACGGGTCCGCCCTGAACTTCTCCTCGCAGCCCTCCGAGCAGAAATGATAGGTCTCGCCGCCGAAATCCTGATTGCGGGTATCGCCCTTGACCTCGACGGTCATGCCGCAGACCGGGTCTTTCGCGGTTTCGGCCCCGTCGGGGGCAGGGGCGCCGTGATCGTGGTGGTGCTGGTGTTTCGCGTGTTCGGACATGACCGACTCCCTTTCACATCGTCTTGATGGGGCATCCGGTAACTGGAAGGTCAAGCGCCATGTCGATGGTGATGCCGCGGCGGTGGGCGCAGTCGCAGGAAAACGTGCTCGAAGAGGAAGACCACCGCCATCGCGGTGACGGCGATCAGCACGATCGACGGGTCTGCCTGCCATTTCATCGCCGCGAAAGCAGCAAGCACCACGGCGTCGAGCCCGATGGCCGTCAGCAGGATCCAGCCGCGGGCGCCGACTTCGTCGCGCAGGTTCCGGAAGACGCCCCAGTGGATGAGGATGTCCATGACCAGGTAGAAGAACGCCCCGAGCGAGGCGATGCGGCTGAGGTCGAAGAAGACGGTCAGCAGGGAGGCGATCACCACCGTGTAGACCAGCGTGTGGTCGCGGATCACGCCGGGCATCCCGAAATGGCTGTGCGGGATCATCTTCATGTCGGTGAGCATCGCCAGCATCCGCGACACGGCAAAGACGCTCGCAATCAGGCCCGAAGCCGTGGCAACCAGTGCAAGCGCGACTGTGAGGTAGAAGCCGGTGCGCCCGAGCGCGGGTTCGGCGGCCTCGGCCAAGGCATAGTCCTTGGCAGCCACGATCCGGTCGAGCGGCAGACTGCTGCCGACGGCAAAGGCGACCAGCAGGTAGACCAGCGTGCAGACCGCGATGGAGATGACGATGGCGCGGCCGACGTTGCGGTGCGGCTTGGTGATCTCGGCGCCGCTGTTGGTGATGGTGGTGAAGCCCTTGAAGGCGAGGATGGCCAGCGCCATCGAGGCGACGAAGCCGGCTGCACCCGTCGTTTCGCCGCCGCGGCCCGTGGCCTCGAAGCTGAACCCGCCGGCCCAGAGCGCCGCCGCGCCGAAGAGCGTGATGCCCCCGACCTTGAGGGCAGCCATGAGGACCGACAGCCACCCGACCGAACGGTTCCCCGAGATGTTGACCAGCCACGCGAAAAAGATCACGCCGACACTGATCGCGGGCACCAGCCAGGTGTCGCGGGGCATGTCGAGACCGCGCAGCAGGTAGTTGGCGAAGGTCCGCGCCACGAGGCTTTCATTGATCACCATCGAAAGCGCCATCAGCAGCGCGGCGCCGGCGGCGACGGTGGTGGGCCCATAAGCCTTCTGCAGGATCATCCCGATCCCGCCCGCCGAGGGGTAGGCGTTCGACATCTTGATGTAGGTATAGGCGCTGAAGGCGGTCACGACCGCGCCGGCGATGAAGGCGAAGGGAAAGAGCGGGCCGGCCAGGTCGGCGATCTGCCCTGTCAGCGCGAGGATGCCGGCGCCGATCATCACGCCGGTGCCCATTGCGATGGCGTCGAGAAGCGTGATGCTGTCTTTCCGATAGTCGGAGCTCATCCGATGTGTTCCTTGTGTTGTGTCTGTTCGGTCTGCCGTTGGCTCGCTCCCGTTCCGCCGCGCAGGGCCATCAGCACGAGCGGCACCGCGGTCAGCAGCCCGAGGCCGAGGATGATCCATTCCGCCGTGCCGAAATCGCCCTCCACGGCCACGCTGCCGAAGTGCGCGAGCACGAAGCTTGCCGGCAGGATCCCGGCCAGGGTGGCCAGCGCGAAGCGCCAGAAGTGCAGGCGGCTCAGCCCGGCGGCGTAGCTCATCGCGTCGAAGGACACGAAGGGCAGCAGGCGGCTGACGAAGACGGTCAGCGTCAGCGCGTTCTGCGAGCCGAGCAGGCCGTAGTCGCGCTTGTCCCCGAGCATGCGCTCGACCACGCCGCGGCCGGCCCCGCGCGCGATGAGAAAGGCCGAGACCGCGCCGAGCTCGGAGCCGAGCGCGACATAGGCCGCACCCGCGTAATGTCCGTAGGCCGCCCCGGCGGCGAGCGCGATCGGCGCACTGGGCAGCGGGCTGGCCACGACCGCCGCCGTCATCAGGCCGATCACGGCAAGTGGCCCCCACGGTCCGGCGCCCGCGACCCAGCGGGCGACGGTCTCACGGTCGAGGCCATCGGGCGGCCAGCCGGTCAGCCAGGCCACGACCAACGCGGCCAGCAGCAGGACCCCGGCGCCCGCCGCGACGATCCTGAGTGTCCGCTTCCCCGTGGCTTTTGTCATTCGTTCTCGGCGCGTCGCCAGTTCCTCTGGCACACGGTGAAGAGGTAGGTGGCCGACCATGTCAGGATCATGAAGCCGCCCAAGGATTGAAGCATGGTCACGATCCTGATGTCACCGGCCAGCTCGATCTGCGTGTAGCCCAGCGTGGTGAAGTTCACCCCGGTCAGGTAGATGAGGTCGGCCCAGGACAGCGGGGCGGAGGCGGGTCCGCCCAAGCCGTCCCAGCCCAGCAGCCACCGGTTCGCCGCGGCGAGGCCCAGGATCTCGGCGACGTGGAGAAGCAGCAGACCAATGAAGGTCGACTGTATCGCCAGCGTCGAGCTGGAATCCGGCCGCGGCGCCGCGCGTCCCAGGGAGTAGAGGGCGTAGTGGTGGACAAGGCCCACGAGGGCGACGAGGCCCACTCCTATGGCAATCGCGGCAAGTGTCATGACCGGACGGGATCAGGCGGCATCGACGGCACCGACCAGCATGTCGCGGACCTGGCCGGCGACGGTGTGCAGGTCGTCGTTGTCGATGGCCGTCATCGAGGCGACGGGGTCGATCGCGCTGATCTCGGTCCCGCCATCGGTCTCGCGCAGGATCACGTTGCAGGGCAGCATGGCGCCGACGCGGGGCTCGATCCCGATCGCCTCGTAGGCCATCTTCGGGTTGCAGGCGCCGAGGATGCGGTAGCCGTCCATTTCGGCGCCGATCTTCTTCTTCATCGTCTCCCGGACGTCGATCTGGGTCAGCACGCCGAAGCCGGCATCCGAGAGTGACGCGCGGAGGCGCGCCTCGGCATCGTCGATGGAGACGCCTTTCAGCAGGCGGTCGTGCGTGTAGCTCATGGAACTGCTCCTTTCCGAAGGGTCGGGCCCGGTCGGGCGGACCGGGCCATGGGTCAACGCAGTGCAGCCGATTCAGTTCTGGTCCGGCATGCCCTGCATCATCGGGCGGTCGCCCGTGTCATCGCCCTGCATCATCGGCCGCCTGTCCGGGTCGCCGCCGCGCATCCGGGCCACGCGGCCGGCAAGGGCCTTCATTTCCCCCGAGGTGATCGTGCTGTCACCGTCCGCGTCAAGATGCTGGAAGCGGTCGACCATGGTCTCGCGCAGCATCGCGGCGTGCCACTCGGCGAACTCGTCGAGGTCCAGCGCGCCGTCGCCATCCGCGTCGTAGTCCTCGAGGCGCGACTGCATCATCCGGCCGGGCATGCTCCCGGGCATGTCGTTCATCATGTCCGGGAGCATCATCATCTGCATCATGTCGCGGTCCATCATGGACATTCCGCCCATGCCGGGGCCGCCCATGAAGCCCATGCCCGGGCCCATCGCATCCGAGCCGTGCATCTGCATCATCATGCGCATCATGTGCTCCATCATCTCTTGCCCGTCGCCGCCCATCGGCATGGCGCCGCGGCCCATGCGCGGCTCGTCGGCGCCCATGCGAGGCCCCGAGCCATCGCGATCGTGGTGGCCGCTGTCGGCCAGGGCCGCTCCGGCGATCAGCACGGTGATCGCGGCAATGCTTGCTGTTCTTGCGAGTGTCGGCATGGAATCCTCCTGTTCTCTGGGTCGATGCCCATGACGTGGGAATGATTGCGCAAAATTGAATGTGAGTGCATCAGCGGAATTGTAACGGTCTGTCGCAGAGCGGGTGCCTGATACAATCCGCTACAAATCCATTGATGAAACCCGGTCCTCCATTCCGGTAAAATCAAGGGCATGGGCCAGCCTCCGCATATTCTTGTCGTGGACGATCACGCGCAGATCCGCGAGAGCGTGACGCGCTATCTCGCGAAGAACGGGATGCGCGCGACCGCGGCGAAGGACGCCGCCGACATGGATGCGAAGCTCGCGGCCGGTCATTTCGATCTCGTCGTTTTGGACGTGATGATGCCCGGCGAAGACGGGCTCTCGGCTTGCCGCAGGCTGGCCGCCGAGGGCGCGGTGCCGGTCATCATGCTGACCGCTCTCGGAGAAGAGCCGGACCGTATCGCAGGGCTCGAGATTGGGGCCGACGACTACCTCGCCAAGCCGTTCAACCCGCGCGAACTGCTGGCTCGGATCAGGTCTGTCCTGCGGCGGAGCAGCCGGGGTGAGCCCCTCGCCGGCAAGCTGGCCGGGCGGAAGGTGCGGTTCGAGCATCTCGTGCTCGACACCGACCGGCAGATCCTCATCGACGACGATCAGGGCGAGATCCCTCTCACCGACTCCGAGTTCCGGCTGCTGGTCGTCATGCTCGAGCGCGCGCGGATGGTGCTGAGCCGCGACCAGCTGCTCGACCTGACGGCGGGCCGCACGGCGGGACCGCTCGACCGGACGATCGACAACCAGATCAGCCGCCTGCGCCGCAAGATCGAGCCGGATGTCCTGCGTCCGAGGATCATCAGGACGGTGCGCAACGGCGGCTATTGCCTGGCCACGGACGTGGAGGAGCAGGCGTGATCTCGCGACATATCAGTTCACTGCGGGTCCAGTTGATTCTGCTCGTCGTCGCGGCACTTGTCGCGGGCCAACTGGTCAGCCTGTTTCTCTTTGCCGATGAGCGAAGCCTTGCGATCCGCGCCGCCCTGGGGTTCGAGGCGGCAGGCCGGGCGGCGAACGTGGCGCGGCTGATCGAGGAGGCGCCGTCCGACCTTCACCCTTCGATCGTCAGGGCCGCGAATTCGCCGCTCGTGCGCTTCGATCTGTCCGGAATCGCATCGGTTCAGCATTCGGATCATTCCGACGGCGGTCTTGTCGAAACCCGGATCCGGACCCTGCTCGACGACAGCTACAGCCGCGATATCCGTGTCGAACTGCACGAGGTCGAAGGCCAACTGATGCCGTTGCCGAACCTGTCGCGTGAAATGACCGACATGCACATGGCGATGATGCGGGGCGAATTGACGGCGGTCGAGATGAACCTCTCCATCGCGATCCGGGGCGGACAGTGGCTGAACGTCGGAACCCGGTTCGAGCGTCCGCCGATCCAGTGGCCGCTTTACTCGATGCTGACCTTCGCCATGTCGGCGGGGCTTCTGCTCGTCGTGGTGATCTGGTTCGTCATGACGCGCCTGACCGGCCCGTTGCGGCGGCTGGCCCGCGCGGCCGACAGCCTTGGTCGCGGCGAGGACGTGGCCGAGCTTCCCGTGGCGGGACCGACCGAAGTGCGCGACCTGACCGGGGCCTTCAACCGCATGCAGGACCGCCTGACCCGCTTCGTGGGCGACCGGACGCGGATGCTGGCCGCGCTGGGGCATGACCTGCGCTCGCCGCTGACCGCGATGCGCGTGCAGGCCGAGATGGTCGACGACACCGAAACGCGCGACAGCCTCGTCGCCTCGGTCGAGGAAATGCAGGGCATGGTCGATGCGACGCTGACCTTCGCGCGCGGGCTGACCGGGTCCGAGCAGCCCGAGACCGTCGATCTGCACGATTTCCTCGAGGCTCTGTGCGCGGACATGCCCGGCGGGTTCGTCATCGACGCGGGCCCCCGGATCGAAGCGCGCCTGCGGCCGAACGCCATGCGGCGGGCGCTGCGCAACGTGATCGAAAACGCCGACCGCTACGGGGGCGGCGCCACGGTCGGTTGGAAACGCCAGGGCGATACCCTCGTGGTGACGGTCGAGGACGATGGCCCCGGCATTCCCCGGGACAAGATCGAGAAGGTCTTCGACCCCTTCTACCGGATCGAGGAGTCGCGTTCGCGCGAAACCGGGGGACACGGCCTGGGTCTGTCGATCGCGCGGACAATCGTCCAGGCGCATGGCGGTGACATCACCCTTGGAAACCGGGAAACCGGCGGGCTGCGCGCGGCGGTCTCGATCCCGCTCGCCCCGAAACCACCTGAAGAAAGGAGAGAACGATGACCTTCAAACTCTGGAGCATGACCGCCCTTGCGAGCCTTGCCGCCTCGACGGCCCTGGCCGATCCCGACGGCTCATGGGACGGGCACATGATGTGGGGCGGCGGCTACGGCGTCTTCGGCGGCCTGATGATGCTGGTCTTCTGGGGCGTGATCATCGCCCTGATCGTGCTGGCTGTTCACTGGCTGCGTGACAACAGCGGCACCGGCGGCAAGTCCTCGGACGCGCTCGAAATCCTGCGTCAGCGTCTGGCGAAAGGCGAGATCGACGAAGAGGAGTTCCGGCGGCGGAAGGCCGCGCTCGAGGAGTGAGGCGCGAGGCGTGACGCATCAGGACCAGTGAAAGACAGACAGAGGGACAGACATCATGATACCTGAAATCGGGCATTTCGCCCTCGCGTTGGCCTTGTCTCTCGCTGTGGTCCAGAGCGTCCTGCCAATCCTCGGGGCCTCACGCGGCAACGTGCGGTGGATGCAGTCTGCCCGGTCTTCCGCGATCGGGCAGGTGTTTTTCGTTGGAGTGGCCTTCGCGGCGCTGATGCGGTCATTCGTGGTCAGCGACTTCACCGTCAGGAACGTGGCGGAGAACTCGCATTCCCTGAAGCCACTGCTGTTCAAGATCGCGGGGACCTGGGGCAGTCACGAAGGCTCGTTGCTTCTTTGGGTGCTGATCCTGACGGTATTCGGTGCCGGCGTGGCCGTGCTGGGATCGAACATCCCGGCAGCCACGAAGGCGCGCACGCTGTCCGTGCAGGCCTGGATCAGCGTCGGGTTCCTGTCTTTCCTGCTGTTCACCTCCAATCCGTTCGACCGCGTATTCCCGCCTCCCGCGGACGGCAGCGACCTCAATCCCCTGCTGCAGGACGTGGGGCTCGCGATGCATCCGCCCTTGCTCTATTTCGGCTATGTCGGGTTCTCGATCGTGTTTTCCTTCGCCGTCGCGGCCCTGATCGAGGGACGCATCGATGCCGCCTGGGCGCGATGGGTCCGGCCCTGGACCCTGGCCGCATGGATGAGCCTGACCGCGGGGATCGCCCTTGGGTCGTGGTGGGCCTATTACGAGCTGGGCTGGGGCGGCTGGTGGTTCTGGGATCCGGTCGAGAACGTCAGCTTTATGCCCTGGTTGCTCGGCACGGCACTCCTGCATTCGGCCATCGTGACCGAGAAACGCGATGCATTCAAAAGCTGGACCATTCTCCTGGCCATCCTGACGTTCTCGCTGTCGCTTCTGGGCACCTTCATCGTGCGCTCGGGGCTGCTAACCTCGGTCCATGCCTTCGCCGTGGATCCGGAGCGGGGAATCTACATCCTCGGACTCCTGGCTCTTTCCATCGGCGGCTCGCTGACGCTCTACGCCTGGCGCGCGCCGGTCATGGAGGGCGGCGGATTGTTCCGTCCAATCAGCCGCGAGGCCGGGCTTTTGGTCAATAATCTGATCCTGGCGGCCGCAACCGGAACCGTCCTGTTCGGAACCTTGTATCCCTTGCTCCTCGAGGCCCTCACGGGCGACAAGATCTCCGTCGGACCGCCCTTCTTCAACGCGGCGTTCGTGCCCATGATGCTCGTGCTCGGCCTTTTCATGGGTGCCGGCCCCTTCCTGTCATGGAAGCGCGCGGATCTTGCCGGCGTTCTTCAACGGGTCCGGTTCGTCGCCGGGCTGGCGGTTCTTGTCACTCTCGCCGTCTGGTACCTGATCAGCGGCGGTCCTTTCCTGGCCTATGTTTCCATTCTGATCGCGGTATGGCTGCTTCTGGCGACTCTCCGGGAATGGGCGTTGCGGATCAAATTCATGGAAGCTCCTCTGAGCGAGACGCTGCGCCGGGCGCGCAATCTGCCGCGTGCATCGCAGGGCATGACGCTGGCGCACGTCGGCCTCGCCGTGGCAATGATCGGCATGATCGGATCAAGCGCTTGGAAGAGCGAAGAGATCGTCTTCGTCACGCCGGGGACCGACGTAACGATCGCCGGATTCGACGTGACCTTTACCGGTGCCGAGCGTCTGCGCGGCCCGAATTACATCGCGGATCGCGGCAGGCTCGAGGTCCGGCGAGACGGCGAGCCGGTGACAACGCTCTACCCGGAGCGGCGGAGCTATCCCGTGGCGCAAAGCACGACCACGGAATCTGCGATCCGGTCGACACTTGCGGGCGATCTTTATGCTTCGATCAGTGAGCCCGCCTCGGAAGATGCGGCCAGCGGCGAAGCCTGGACGCTGCGTATTCTCTACGAACCGCTGGTCAATTTCATCTGGCTCGGTGCCTTGATGCTGGTGGCAGGCGGCGCGCTCTCGCTATCGGATCGGAGGCTGCGCGTGGGGGTGCCGCGCCGAACCCGCCCCCATGGCGACCTGCGCCTGCCTGCAGAATAGGAGA
This sequence comes from Pseudooceanicola marinus, assembly GCF_020177265.1. Lineage (GTDB taxonomy): Bacteria > Pseudomonadota > Alphaproteobacteria > Rhodobacterales > Rhodobacteraceae > Pseudooceanicola > Pseudooceanicola marinus_A. The sequence continues at coordinate 910,962 of NZ_JAIVMC010000001.1, read as the reverse complement.
CCCCATGAAACGCCTGTTTGCAGTGGTGCCGTTGGCTGTCGCCGTAGTGCTCGGAGGATTTTTCCTCTGGGGGCTGAATCCCGAACGCGACCCGAGCGAAATTCCGTCGGTCCTGATTTCGCAGCCCGCACCGGAATTCGATCTGCCTTCCGTTCCCGGTGTCGATGTGCCGGGCCTGGGGCGCGCAGACCTGACGGACACCCCGGGCCCCGTGGTCATCAACGTCTTCGCCTCGTGGTGCGTCCCGTGCAAGGCCGAGCATGCCGTGCTGACGCGGTTCGTCGAGCGTTACGGCCTGCGTCTCTTCGGGATCAATTACAAGGACGAACCCAAGGACGCCGCGACCTGGCTCTCGGATCTGGGCAACCCCTACGCGCGGATCGGCTCGGATCGTTCAGGACGCGCGGGCATCGAATGGGGCATATCCGGCGTCCCCGAAACCTTCATCGTCGGCCGCGATGGGACGGTGCTCTACCGCTATGTCGGCCCCATCGTGGGGGAGGAGGCTGTCGCGAAGTTCACCACCGCACTGACCCAGGCCGGGGCCCTTGATCGGGAGTTGGGCTCATGATCCGGGCCCTGTTTCTGATCATCATGCTGGGGTTGCCTGGGCTGGCGAATGCCGTGGAGCCGGACGAGATGCTGGCTGACCCGAACCTCGAAGCGCGGGCCCGCGAGATATCGAGGGAGCTGCGCTGCGTCGTCTGTCAGAACCAGGATATAGACAGTTCGAATGCAGGCGTGGCGCGCGACCTTCGCCTTCTGGTGCGAGAGCGGTTGACGGCGGGCGACAGCGACACGGAGGTCATCGACTTCGTCCGCGCCCGCTATGGCGATTTCGTCCTGTTCAAACCTCCGTTCAAACCGCAGACCTACGCGCTCTGGATCGCGCCGTTCGCTCTGCCCGCTGCCGCATTCGTGATTGGCGGAATACTCCTCTGGAGAGCACGGCGACGCGCTTCGGTCGAGGCCCTCAGCGATGAGGAAGAGGCGCTCGTCGCCGAGGTCCTCGCACGACATGGTAGGAGAGACGAAAAATGATCTGGGTTGCTTTCCTTGTGATGGCTCTTGTCGCGTCAGCTTTCGCGCTCTTGCCGATCTTCAGGCCGGATACGGCGGCCGTCATTCGCTCCGACGCGGTCCCGGCGGTGCTCGCCGATCAGCTGGAAGAAGTCCGGCGTGATCTGGACCGTGGTCTTATTTCCGCCGCCGAAGCCAAGGCTGCGGAGCTGGAGATCAAGAAACGCATTCTGTCTGTCGTTCGCAGAACAACGAGTGAAGAACATGGTCCCGGCGCAGGCGGCGGACGGGCCGGCGCGATCCTTGCCGCGCTTTTCGTCCCGCTCATGGCCTTTGGATACTACACCGTGAACGGGGCTCCTGACGTCCCGGCCCTGGCGTTCGGGGAGAGGGCCCCCGAGCGCGCGGAGGAGGCCCGGATCGTGGACTTGGCGCAGCAACTCCATGATCGCTTGCAGAACGATCCGAATGGCGGCGCGAGCGAAGGCTGGATGCTTCTCGGTCAGACCTACATGCGGATGCAGCGCTTCGAGGACGCCGTGAGGGCCTTCGAGACGGTCGCGGATCGCTCGGATGCAACCTCGGCGACCTGGTCGATGCTGGCAGAAGCCTTGATCGGGGCCAACGCCGGGACGGTGGTTCCGCGCGCCGAGGCGGCAATCGAACGTGCCCTGGAGATCGACGCAATGAACCCGGCGGCCACATTCTACGCCGCGCTGGCCGAAAGTCAGGGAGGCGACGATGCCAAGGCCTACGATCTGCTCACGACCCGCCTGACGGAAGCAAACGGATATGCGGCCTGGATGGATAGCTACGTGGCCCGGATCAATCGGCTCGCACAGGCGACAGGCAAGCCGCGCGTCGCGGTTTCGGACTACGCGTCCGAAGCTCCGCGCGGTCCCAGTGCCGCAGACGTTGCGGCGGCGCGCGACATGTCCGAGGGCGACAGAGCCGACTTTATCAGGTCTATGGTCGATCGTCTTGCATCCCGGCTGGAAGCGGAACCGGACGACCTGGACGGGTGGATGAGGCTTGGCAATGCCTACAAGGTCCTGAACGAGCGCAAGAACGCCATCGAGGCCTACAGCCGTGCGCAGGAACTGCTGGAAGCCGCGGCTCAAGACGACCCTCGAAGACAGATCGTCGAGAAAGCTCTCCGGGATCTCCAGGGGTGACGTAGTGCCGAAGGGGCCTGAGATGGCCTTTTCAAGGATCTGCCGCGGTCATCTGCCGGACAAGGCGGCCGCCCGCTGGATCGATGGTGAAGGACACGGCAAGGAGGAGAGAGCGATGAGTTCGCATGGCAACCCGCACGCCGGCCACATGCCTTCGGGCGGTCGGGGCATGGCAATTTCGGCCTGGCTGACGGGCGTGTATTTCGTGATCGAGATGGGCATCGGCTTATGGACCGGGTCGATCGCGGTGACCTCGGACGCGTTCCATACCTTTTCGGCTGTCGGCGGCGTGCTGGTCGCAATTGCCGCGGCTCGGCTTGCCAAGCGCCCGGCAGACGAATCCTTCAGTTTCGGCTGGTATCGCTCGGAGATCATCGGTGCGCTGGTCAACGGTGGCTTTCTGCTCGGCATGGCACTGGTCGTCATCTACATGGCTGCGATGCGCCTCGGGTCGCCGATAGACCTGCCGACCGGGCCGATGCTGATCGCGGCTGCGGGCGGGCTCTTCACCGAGGTGATCTCGCTCTGGCTGATCTGGCAGCAGAGCAAGACCGACCTCAACGTGCGTGGCGCTCTCTGGCACATCATCCAGACCTTCGTCGGGAGCCTTCTGATCATCGTAACGGCACTGGTCATCAAGTTTACTGGATTCTTACTGATCGACCCGATCCTCGGCATGGCATTCGGGGTCGTGCTGCTATGGGCGAGCTGGGGCATCCTGCGCGACGCGGCGCGGCTGCTGATGGAGGGCACGCCCGACGAGGTGGATTTGCGAGGGGTGATCGAGGCGCTGGAGGAAATGGACGGAGTGCAGGATGCCCATCATGTCCACGCCTGGACTCTGACCAGCGGGCGCAACGTGTTTTCCGGACATCTGAGGGTTTCTCAAGACGCCGATACGCCGGCACTGCTGAAAGATGCGAATACGATGTTGAAATCGGATTTCGGTTTCTTCTTCGTCACTCTTCAGATCGAAACCAGGTGCCTGGATGAGAGCGGCGCCGAGAAGATCGACGTGACCAGTGGCCCTGCCGAGACAGTAGACGAACCATGACGGCAAGAGTCCGAGGATCGCAGCCGTCACTTCGGCTTCGTGTCACGCGACAAGTCATCCGGCAGACTGTCAGACGTGCAGTGCGCAGCGGCATTGCCAACCGGCAGATGACGGACACGCAAGGCCACCCGATTCGCTGGCTCGGTCCTGAGATCCAGTCCTACCTGGCCGCAATGGATGCGGAAGCGGTTGCTCTTCGCCGGCACGCGCGGTTGGACGAACTTGACCGCTTCGGGAACCGCCTGATGGTCGAAATGGCGATCTGGACCGTCGCCGCCGACCGCGCATTGAGGAAATCCGGCATTTCGCCCGAGACCGCGCGACAGGTGGTGGCCGACCTCGGCTGGGAAATCTACAGCAGGATGCTGAGCCTCAGCTCTCTGCCCGTGCGGCTCGTGGCGAGGGATCCCGGACAGCGCCTGAGGTGGACCATCCGAATGCTGCTGGTCTTTCCCTTCAGCGCCCCCGCAGCGCCCGGATACGAGGTGAAAGCGTGGCGTGAGGGCGATGACATCCTGACCCATTTCACCTGCTGTCCGCCCCAGAGTTTCGTTCGCCGGGTGGCCGAGACGGAGGGCGATCCCGACGCGCTGGAGACCTTCCGCCGGAGCTGGTGCACCTACGATTGGCCGGGCGCCGACCTGATTGCAAGCGATGCTTCGCGGGGCCATTACCGTCGTCCGCACACGCTGTCGCACGGCGACTCCGTCTGCGACATGTGCTGGGCAGCGCGGGCACGGTCTGCTTAGGCTGGAGGTTTCATGCGCACGCTACTGCTGCTGGCCCTGATCACCGTCTCCGAGGCGACGATCGGCATATTCGTCAAGCTCACCGGCGGACTGATTCCCATCCACACCTTGAACTTCTACGCGTTGCTGACGGCGACATTGTTCCTCATGCTGACGATGCCCGTCCTGAATGGTGAGCCTTTGCGGCTGCCTTGGGGAAACATGACCGACACCGTGATCATCGGCGTGCTCATTGCGACGCAGATCAGCGTCTTCAACCTGGCGATGACGCTTGTTCCCATCGCGAACGCCGTGATTTTCTGGAGCGTTGCACCGTTCTTTACCTTCATCTTGTCGGCCATTTTCCTGAAAGAAAGAGCGACCCTCGGGAACGTCCTGACCTTCGGGATCGCGATCGTCGGCATCGTTCTTGCCAAGCCGCTGTCCGGCGGACACATGCTCGGCAATCTCGTGGCGCTGGCTGATGGAGCCGTCCATGCCGCGATGGTCACCTACATGCGGCACGAGGGAAAATCCGAGACCGGAAACGACATTGCCTGGTCGATGCTGGTGGCCGCGCTGATCCTTGCCCCTTCGGTGCTGATCTTTGGGCCCGGACAGGTCTTTTCACCAACGCCAGGCATGGGGGAGGGCGGGGTCCCGGTCGGCATCTGGGCTCTGGCGCTGGGACTCGTCTCAACGGGCTTCGCCTATTTCGGGATCTCCCTGGTCCTCAAGACGCTGAACGCCAATGTCTATTCGCTGATCGACATTATCGTCTCGCCGGTCGTGGCGACCCTGCTTGGTTTCCTGATCCTGGCGGAAATCCCGGCGGCGAGCACCGTTTATGGTGGTGCGCTCCTGCTGTTCGCCGGGTTCCTGCTCACCTGGCAGACCACGCGGGACACCCCGAATATCGCGGTTCACCCGTGCCAATGCCAGGCAGCGTCCGCGTAGCGTCGGTGGTCACCAGTCCTGATCAAAAAGGCCAGACGTGGTCGCCCGGCCGCCCGAGGCGGAGCGCAGCGCGTTGATCACCGCCTCACCCGACAGGATTTCCGACAGCACGATACCGTCAGGGGCGCCCGGGCCGTAGACGGCGTTGAACGGGATGCCGTAGCGATCGAATCTTTCGAGATAGCGAGAAATGGTCTCGTCCGGTCGCGTCCAGTCGGCCTGCATCGGAATTGTGCCCTCGGCGCGCAGCGCGGTCAGCACGGGATCGCGCTCGATGACCAGTGCCTTGTTGGCCTTGCAGGTGAGGCACCAGTCGGCCGTGACATCGACGAAGACGACCTCTCCGCGCGACACGCGCCGCGCGATTTCCGCCCGGTCGAAGGGCATCCAGCTGAGCGAAGAGACCGCGACTTCGGTCGCTTCCGTTTTGGTCAACTGGGGAACTGCGATCAGGGGCAGCCCGGCGCATGCGGCGACGATCGGCCAGCGGGCGGCCGAGGGCAGACGTGGGACGGAGAGAGTGACCGCCAGCGCCAGCGCCAGCCCGCCTACGGCAGCTGCCGCGGCTGTCCCGGCCACACCTGCCATCACCCAGAGAAGCCACGCCACCGTGGCCATGAGCAGGCCCCCGAGGAGAAACCTCAACGCCACCATCCAGCGCCCGGGCTTCGGCAGGAGCGAAATGGCGCCCGGCACGGCTGCGACCAGGAGGTACGGCACGGCCAGCCCGATCCCGAGGCTGGTGAAGACGATGAAGATATCGATACCTCGCCCGGCCAGTGCGAAGGCGATGGCCGTCCCGAGGAACGGGGCCGAACATGGCGTCGCCATGACAGCGCCGAACATGCCGGTCAGGAAATCCGCGGCATGCACGTGTCCGCGTCCGGAATTCGCCAGCCGCGTCTGCAGGCCGGAGGGCAGGCTGAACTCGAAACCGCCCAGCATGTTGGCAGAGAAAACCGACAGCAGCAGCACCATCGCCGCAAGGAACAGCGGGTTCTGGAATTGCAGCCCCCAGCCGACCACGACACCGGCCCGCTGCAACAGGAAGAGGATCAGCGCCAGCCCCCACATGAATGTCAGGGCGCCCCCGGCGGCGGCGAGGAAGCCCGCGCGCACCGTGCGCCTATCCTGCTCGCCGTGTTTCATGACCGTCGAGAGCTTTATCGAGAGGACCGGCAGCACGCAGGGCATGACGTTCAGGATCAGTCCCCCGAGGAAAGCGACCAGTGCGATCCAGATCAGGGTTTCGATGCCGGGGGCGGCGGTCGCGATGCTGAAAGGTGGGGCAGGGGCTTCGGCAGCACGGTCCGGCGTGACGGTGAAGGCTCGGTCCGGGCCGTCTGTCACCGTGAGGACCGGATCGTGAAGCGTCGCGTCGTCGGTCGAAAGGACCGGCAGCGTGGCCCACATTCTGCGCCCGCCGTCGCCAAGCCGGACATCGGGTTTGCCGAGAGCGTTGTCTGCGCCGAGTTCCGGGAAGACGTCCGGGTCCTTGAACGGTGTGGCGCTGCGAAGCGAGATGGTGAGCGCGGTCGTCTGGTTGTCGAGATGGAAAAGCGCCTGATCGACGCCGATGCCGTCCCCCTCAGCTGGAACGCGCGCCAGAAAGCCGGCGATACGGTCGGCGACCGGCTGATCGATTCCGTTACTGGCCGGCAGATCGAGGCTCAGGTGGAAATCCCGCGGCACGCAGACGTCTGAACAGACGAGCAGCGAGACTTGCGCCTCAAGCTTTGCCGGCTCTCCCGGTCGTGCGAGTTCGATCCGGAGCGGGAAGACGACTTCGCCGTGGTAGCCGAAGTTCTCGATACCGAAGGCCGTGAAGCGCTCAGGGGCGGGCCAGAGGAATTCCACCTCCGCGATGTTCTCCGATCCCGCCCAATCCACCGATGGTGAGATGCCGACTTCACCTGGTGACCGCCAGTAGGTCTTCCAACCGTCGCCAAGGTCCAGGTCCAGCCCCCCTGATAGGGTTCGGCCGCTGTCGGGCACTCCGTCCTGGGCAGAGATCAACCGCGCCGTGACGGCGGGGGACTCATATGGCTGCGAGGACGCGGCATGGACGGCTGGGGCAGTGCCGAGCGCCGCGGCCGCAATGACCATGACGAAACGAAATGTCGTCAGCATGTTATGGAGCATCTTTCGGGATTTCGTAAGTGGCGGGAAAGGATCGGCGATCTCCCGGACAAGCGGACATGCCGTGAAGCTCGTTGCAACGCCACCGGCAGAACAGGACCCGTAGTCGCGTGATCGCTGTCGTCTTCGACAGGGGGGATCATGACCCAAACACGAAGCCCTGGCGGCCGTCATCGCATTCGAGCCTTCGCAAGTCCGTGCCCGTTCTGTCCGTCACGCGACACCCCCGGGGAAGAGCGACACCCTCTTCCCGGGTCGACAGCGCGCCGGTATCGCGAAAGCACTCGGCAAGAGAGGCCGAGCATCCGCCGAGCGCAAGCAGCAATGCGCTAACCTTCAAGACTTGTGGCGTGGACACCCGGGCTCCCCGTCCGACTTTCGTTCCCTGGCCGATCGTCGGCAACCGGTATGGGCTCAGCGATGAGCTTGGGAGCTGTTTCACCGTCCCCATGGCAGGACTTGCCCATCATCCTGTGCATGACAACATGGCCCCCGGCGCACAGGATCAACGGGGCGAAAATCCCGGCATTGGCCCAGAGACCTGAAACGCTACCTCCCGTAACGAAGAATGCGCCGACGGGGATCAGCATGACCGCGCAGCAGGCCATCATGCCGTATCGCATGAGCTTGTTGCCTTGGGGGTTGCCAGGTCGATTTGCGTGTATCATGGTCGCCTCATCCTTCAGAAATTGTCGCTTCATTTGCCGCCCTCCCGGAGTGGAAGGTCAAGGATACAAACCGATACATTTCTCGCAGGCTTGTCAGGTTGTCGCACGCACCTTCTCGGGTATTCATCTTCTTGGAACAGGCAAGGAAGAAGGACACAGGCAGATGAAGGCAGATCGTTCGATCAACTTGAACCGGCGCGGACTGATCGGCGGTGCTCTCGCCCTGATAGCCACGCCGGGTATCGTTCACGCCGCCGCCGATAAGGCGCGGCGCAACATTTCGTCGTTCCGCACGCACGACTGGCGCGATCACTTCGACCGGATCGGAAACGGCATCATCATCGCCGACACCACGTCGAGGATGCTCCAGCACTGGACGGTAGACGGCGAGATGCGCATCTACCCGACCTCCGTCCCGCTGACCGAGGACCTCACCCGCCGCGGCTACACCGAGGTTGTCGAAAAACGCGAGAACCCGGGCTGGGGCCCCACGGCGTCGATGCGGGAGCGCGATCCGACCTTGCCCGCTTACGTCGAAGGCGGCGACCCGCGCAATCCGCTCGGCACGCGCGCGCTTTATCTCTCGTGGCAGTACTACCGGATCCACGGCACGCAGGACACGCGCAAGATCGGGCGCCGCTCCTCGAGCGGTTGTATCGGCCTCTACAACCGGCAGATCGAGGAGGTCTATGAAAGGGCGCCCGTAGGAACCCAGGTCAAGCTCATCTGAGTTTCGGAAAGAGAAAGAAAGACAGGTACATGGACAAGCTGACCGTGATGGTGGCCGTCGTTCTGGCCGGGGGGTTCGGAATTGCGGGCTGGCAGTTCCTGCAGCCCGCGGCCGCGCCGACGGGGCATTCGATGACACCGCCTGACATCAGTGAGGTTGCCGAAGGCGCTCCGATTGCGGAGGTCAGCCTGCCGGAAGAGCTTTCCGGCAACGCCCAACTGGGGAAGAAGATCTTCGAGGCCAAGTGTTCCAGTTGCCACGGTCAGAGCGCAGCCGGACAGAATGGAGTCGCGCCGCCACTGGTTCATAAGATCTACGAGCCGAGCCATCATTCCGACATGGCGTTTGTCGCGGCGGCTCAGAACGGGGTGCGGTCGCATCATTGGGATTTCGGCAACATGCCCCCGGTCGAAGGCGTGACGCCGGGCGACGTCAAGATGGTCGTGGCCTATGTCCGCGAACTGCAGCGGGCAAACGGGATCGAGTGATGATCCTGCGGCGTGCGAACGGATTGCTGAACGCCCTGGTTCTGCTTGCCGTGATGTTCGTGGCGGGCGTGCCCGATACCGCGTCGGCTCACGCGGACGATCACGCGCCGTCCCGCTCGGCGGCCCTGCATGAGGCACATGACTCACCGGTCCACCAGTCGGACGAGGAGGGCGCGGGGCATTGCCATCCCGGGCTCGACTGCTTCACGGCCGCCGTTTTCATCCTGGCGGTGGACATCACGCCGCCTGAATTCGTCACCACGACGGCATACCTCACGCCGTTCCACATGGTTGACGACGTTCGCCCCGACATGGACCTCCCGCCGCCGCGCCGGCATTCCTGAACAACCCATGAACCGGAATTCAGGACGACGGAGTAACGATACGATGAAGAGAACGACCATTCTGGCAGCAATCGCCGTGACTGGAACGGCGGCGGCCGCCCTCGCACACAGCGGCGCGACGGGCATCGTCAAGGAACGCATGGAAGCAATGAAGGCCATGGGCAACGCCGTGAAGACGGTCACCCCGATGATGCAGGGCGAGGCCGAGTATGACGCCGATGTCATGCGCGACGCCGCGCGCACCTTCCAGGAGCATTCGGGCGAGGCCCTGACCGAGCTGTTCCCGGAAGGCTCCGACGGGGCACCCTCCGAAGCCAAGGACGTGATCTGGTCGGACTGGGAGCGGTTCGAGGAGCTTGCGAGGTTGCTCGACGTCTACGGCGAGGGCCTGGAAGGCGCCGCCGGCAACGGCATGGCGGGTGGCGGCAACATGGGCGCAGGATCCATGATGGGAGGCAGCTCCGGCATGGGGTCCGGCTCCATGATGGGAAGCGGGTCCATGATGGGCTCTGGCTCGGGCATGATGGGCGATGACGCGTCCGACATGATGAGCGCGGAGGACATCGCCGAAATGCCGGCCGATGCGGCGTTCAACATGACGACGCAGGTCTGCTCGGCCTGCCATTCGCGGTTCCGGGCGGAAGACGACTGACCATGCGTCGGATAATCTATTGGTCGGTCGGGGCGGCGGCGCTTGGCGGCGCCGCCCTGGCCGCGGTGATCGCATGGCCGGTCGGCAGCGCACCCGCGCCGATCGAGCTGGAGGGTAACGTCGACAGGGGTGCCTACCTGGCGCGCGCCAGCGGCTGCATCGCCTGTCATTCGAATTTCGAGGCAGGAGGCGCTCCCCTGGCGGGCGGCGCTCCGCTCGAGACGGATTTCGGCACCTTCTACCCGTCGAACCTGACCCCGGACCCGGAGCACGGGATCGGAGACTGGACGGCAGAGAGCTTTGCCAAGGCGGTTCGCCAGGGCATAGGCCCGGACGGCGAACCTTATTTCCCGGCCTTCCCCTATCCGTTCTACGCGGAGTTCTCGGACCAGGACATCGCCGATCTCTGGGCAGCGTTCCAGACCGTGGCGCCGGTGGCCGAGCCCGCGCCCTATCATGACGTGAGCTTTCCCTTCGACCAGCGGTGGGGGTTGAAACTCTGGCGCGCCGCGTTTTTCTACGAGCCTAAGTCAGAGCCTGTGCCGGATCGCAGCGACGCGTGGAACCGGGGCCGCGAACTCGTGCGCGGCGCGGCGCATTGCGGGGCCTGCCACACGCCGCGGAACCTGGCGGGCGGCCGCGACCTTGGCGCCGTCTTCGCCGGCAATGCCGAGCTTCCGGGCGGCAGCAAGGCGCCGTCCATCCGGGCCGAAGACCTCGAACAGAACGGATGGACGGTCTCGTCGCTGGCCTATGCGCTGCAATCGGGCCTCACGCCCTCGGGCGACGCCTTTGGCGGCAGCATGGCCGAGGTCGTCCGCGAAGGCACGCGGTTCCTGTCTCCACAGGATCGCGAGGCGATGGCGATCTACCTGTTCGACGCGGAGGTAGGCGGGGCAGACGACATCGTGAAGGAAGAAGGGGGGTCCGCAGAGCGGAAGACCCGGATCGACTGAGAAAACGGCGGGGCCATCGGCCCCGCTCTGAAAGGAATGAACCGATGACACCCACAAGGCGTGATGCCCTGAAACTGGCCGGACTTGCTGGGCTTGGCGCGGGCCTCCCGCGGGGGCTCTTCGCCGCCGAGGAGATCCCCGAACTCGCGGCTCAGGTCGCTCGGCTTCAATTGCTGCCCGACAGTTACCCGCAGACCGAGGTCTGGGGCTATGGCGGCACCATCCCGGGACGCGAGATCCGGGTGGGGCAGGGCCAGCGCCTGCGCCGGCGCTTTGTCAACGACCTGCCGCAGGCCAGTTCGATCCACTGGCACGGGATCCGCATCGACAATGCGATGGACGGGGTATCAGGCCTGACGCAGGACGCCGTCGCGCCAGGCGGCACCTTCGACTACGATTTCGTGACGCCGGATGCCGGGACCTACTGGTATCACGCGCACAACAGGTCCTGGGAACAGGTGGCACGCGGGCTGCATGGCCCGCTGATCGTCGAGGAGGCCGGGGCGCCGGATGTCGATCGTGAAGAGGTGCTCGTTCTCGACGACTGGTTGCTGAACCCCGAGACAGGCCAGATCGACGACAGTTTCGACCATCCCATGATGATGAGCCACGGCGGACGCACCGGGAATTACGTCACCACCAACGGGCGTTACAACCTGTCGCTGCCCGTGCGACGGCACGAGCGGCTGCGCCTGCGACTGATCAACGCATCGAACGCCCGGATTTTCCCGCTGAAGCTGTCGGGGCTGGAGGGCTGGATCGTGGCCCTGGACGGGATGCCGCTCGCCACGCCAGCCCCGGTGGAGCATGTCCTTGTCCTTGGCCCGGCACAGCGGACGGACCTGATCGTCGACGTTTTGGCAGAAGAAGGGGAAACGGCAGACCTGGTCCATGTCGGCGATGCCGAGAATTTTTCGCAGGTCGTTTTCACTGTGTCGGGCACGGCCAGCCAGACGCGGCGCGCGGCGCCCGTGGCCCTGCCGCCGAACCCGAAGATGGATCTGCCGGACCTGGCCGGGGCGACTCCGCTGCGGCTCGTCATGTCGGGCGGCGCGATGGGGCGCATGGACTCCGCCATCCTGAACGGCGAACGCATGGCTTTCCGCGAATTGGCGGCCGCGGGTCGGTTCTGGGCATTCAACGGCGTGGCAGAGATGACAGATACGCCGCTGGCCGACTTGGGGCTGGGCGAGACCGTGCTGCTGGAGATCGTCAACGACACCGTTTTTCCCCACGCCATGCACCTGCACGGCATGCATTTCCGAGAGGTGTCCGAGGACGGCGCGTTGGGACCGCTTCGGGACACGATCCTTGTTGGCGGCAGGGAGACGCGCGAGATCGCCTTCACCGTCGACAATCCCGGCGACTGGCTGTTCCACTGCCACATGCTCGGTCACGCGGCCTCGGGCATGACGACATGGGTGCGGGTCACATGAGGGGCGTTGTCATCGGGACAGTCTTCGCGGTTCTTGCGGCTGCGGGCTTCTGGTTCGTCCTCGGGCAGGGGACGACCGAGAATGCCTCTGCGGCGCCGGTGGACATCGCCGAAGGCAAGGCGCTCTACGCCGAGAACTGCGCCTCCTGCCACGGAGCCGAGCTTGAGGGCCAGCCCGACTGGCGCTCACCCGGCCCCGATGGGCGTCTGCCGGCGCCGCCGCATGACGAGACGGGTCATACCTGGCATCACCCGGACAGCGTCCTGTTCGACTATACCAAGCTGGGCGGAGAGGCCCTGATGGCGCAACGTGGCATGGAATTCGGCAGTGGCATGCCGGGTTTCGGTGACAGCCTGACGGATCAACAGATCCGAAACATTCTGGGTTACATCCGCTCGACCTGGCCCGAAGACGTGAAACAAGCCCAGGCAGAACGAACGAAAGCGGACAATGGAGCGAACTGAAATGACGCTGAAGAAACCGATCCTTGCGCTGGCGATGGCAGCCCTGCTGCCGATGCCTGCGCTCTCCCAGGAGCTTGACGAGGCGCGGGTCAAGGAACTGGTCCTCGAGGCGATACGCGAGAACCCCGAGATCATCATGGAGGCGGTCGCGCTGCTCGAACAGCGGCAGGCGGATGCCCAGGCCCAGAACCAGTCGGACGTGCTGCGCAACCAGCGTGACCTGATCGAGCATGATCCGAACGCGCCCGTGCTCGGCAACCCGGACGGCGATGTGACCGTGGTGGAGTTCTTCGACTACAACTGCCGCTATTGCCGCCGCGCAAAACCGGAGATCCGGGCCCTGATCGAGGAAGACCCGAACGTCCGGCTCGTCTACCGCGAATGGCCCATCCTCGGCGAAGGATCCGTCTTTGCCGCCAAGGCGGCGCTCGCGGCCCGTGCGCAAGGCAAGTACGAAGACTTTCACTGGGCGATGATGGCGATTGATGGCCGCGCGAACGAAGCCTCAGTCATGCGTGTCGCCGAAGACGTCGGGCTGGACCTGGATCAACTGAGACAGGACATGGAGGCCCAGGAAGTTGCCGAGCACATTGAAACCTCGATGCGCCTGACGCAGGCGCTCGGGTTCAATGGGACGCCGTCCTTCGTCATCGGCGACGCGCTCGTGCCCGGCTTCGTCGAGAAAGAGCGTCTCTCCGATCTGGTGAGCGAGGCACGCGATTCTTCGCAGTGACGGTAAGCTCTGCGCCAGCGATGACCGGCGCGGGCCATGGTCAGGCGCTGACCTGCTGTGCGTCGTAGCCCGCGTCCTTGATCGCCGCGCTCACCTGCTCCGGCGCGAGGACGCTGTTGATGCTGACCCGGTGCGTGTCCAGGTCGCAGGCGACATCGGCGCCGGGGTCGGCGGCCTTGACCGATTTCTCGATGGCAGCCGTGCAGTGGCCGCAGCGCATGTCGGGCACATTGAATTGCATTGCGACGTCTCCTTGCGTTTGCTTCGCCGCAGATATGAGGATTCCAGCGGGTGGAAGGTCAAGAGGGCCGGTCACCGCGAAGAAAATTCATCCGCACGCTTGACCTTCCAGTGACTGGAGGCCCCACATGAGGGGCAGCCAAGAGGAATGAAGGAGGCCGTCATGCCCGAACCAACGCCCGTCACTCTCTCCGTCGAGGGTATGTCCTGCGCCTCCTGCGTGGGGCGCGTGGATCGTGGCCTGGCGGCGCTGGAGGGGGTCCATGACGTCTCGGTCAACCTCGCCTCGGAAACCGCCCGCATGACCGTCGACGATCCCGCGCGTGTAGGCGCAGCGGTCGAGGCGCTCGACGACCTGGGCTACCCGGCGCGCCGGGCGAAGGTGACGCTGAACGTCGAGTCGATGTCCTGCGCCTCCTGCGTGGGTCGCGTCGACAAGGCGCTCGAGGCCGTGCCGGGCGTGCTCGAAGTGAACGTGAACCTCGCCTCGGAAACCGCGACGGTGACCTACGCCGAGGGCGCGGTCACGCCCTCTGACCTGACCGCCGCCAGCGCCGAGATGGGCTACCCCGCCACGGTGGCCGAGGCCTCCGGCGGCGAGGACCGCGGCGCCCGCAAGGAAGAGGAGGCGCGCGGCCTCCTGCGCCAGACGGCGCTCGCCGCCGCGCTCGCCCTGCCGGTCTTCCTGGTCGAGATGGGCGGGCACGTCCTTCCCGCCGTGCACCACTGGATCGACGCGACCATCGGCCAGCAGACCAGCTGGGTGCTGCAGTTCGTGCTGACCACGCTGGTCCTCGCGGGCCCCGGGCGCATGTTCTACCGCAAGGGCATCCCGGCGCTGCTCAAGGGCGCGCCCGACATGAACAGCCTCGTCGCCGTGGGCACCGGGGCGGCCTACCTCTACTCGGTCGTGGCGACCTTCCTTCCGGCGCTGCTCCCCGAGGCGGTGCGCGCCGTCTACTTCGAGGCCGCCGCCGTCATCGTCGTGCTGATCCTGCTCGGGCGCTTCCTCGAGGCGCGCGCCAAGGGCCGCACCGGCGCGGCGATCCGCAAGCTGCTGGGCCTGCAGGTCCGCACCGCCCGCGTCCTGCGCGACGGCGAAAGCGTCGAGGTCTCGGTCGATGACCTCGCGACCGGCGACATGGTCCTCGTGCGGCCGGGCGAGCGCATCGCCGTGGACGGCGAGGTCACCGAGGGCTCCAGCCACGTCGACGAAAGCATGCTCACCGGCGAGCCGGTCCCGGCCGAGAAGGGCCCGGGCGATGCCATCACCGGCGGCACCGTGAACGGCGCGGGCAGCCTGACCTTCCGCGCCACCCGCGTCGGCGCCGACACCACGCTGTCGCAGATCATCCGCATGGTCGAGGAGGCGCAGGGCGCCAAGCTGCCGATCCAGGGGCTGGTCGACCGCATCACCCTGTGGTTCGTGCCCGCCGTCATGTCGGCGGCGCTGCTGACCGTGCTGGTCTGGCTGGTCTTCGGCCCGTCGCCCGCGGTGACGCTGGCGCTGGTGGCCGGGGTCTCGGTTCTCATCATCGCATGCCCCTGCGCCATGGGCCTCGCGACGCCGACCTCGATCATGGTCGGCACCGGCCGCGCCGCCGAGATGGGCGTCCTCTTCCGCAAGGGTAACGCGCTGCAGCAGCTCGCCTCCGTGGGCGTCGTGGCGCTCGACAAGACCGGCACCGTGACCGAGGGACGGCCCGAGATGACCGACCTCGTGCTGGCCGAGGGGGTCGACCGGGCCGACGTGCTGTCGAAGGTCGCGGCGGTCGAGTCGCGCTCCGAGCACCCCATCGCCGAGGCCGTCGTCCGCGCCGCCCGGGCAGAGGGCGCCCCGCGCGCCGAGGCCACGGATTTCACCTCCGTCACCGGCCACGGCGTCCGCGCCACGGTGGACGGCGCCGAGGTGCTGGTCGGCGCCGACCGCCTGATGGCCCGCGAGGGCATCGAGACCGGCGCGCTCGCGGCGCGCGAGACCGAGCTTGCCAGCCGCGGCCGCACCGCGCTCTTTGCCGCCATCGACGGCCGCATCGCCGCGGTCATCGGCGTGGCCGACCCCGTGAAGCCCGCCAGCCGCGCCGCCATCGCCGCGCTGCATGACAAGGGCCTGACCGTCGCGATGATCACCGGCGACAAACGCGAGACGGCAGAGGCCATCGCGCGCGAGACTGGCATCGACCATGTCATCGCGGGCGTCCTGCCCGACGGCAAGGTCGCCGCGCTCGATGAGCTGCGCGAGGGGCACCGCCAGGTCGCCTTCGTCGGCGACGGCATCAACGACGCGCCCGCGCTGGCGCATGCCGACGTCGGCATCGCCATCGGCACCGGCACGGACGTGGCGATCGAGTCCGCCGACGTGGTGCTCATGTCCGGCGACCTGCGCGGCGTGGTCAACGCCTTCGAGGTCTCGACCCGCACCATGCGCAACATCCGCGAGAACCTGTTCTGGGCCTTCGGCTACAACACCGCGCTGATCCCGGTCGCGGCAGGCGTGCTCTACCCGGCCTTCGGCCTGCTGCTCTCGCCGATGCTGGCCGCCGGGGCCATGGCGCTTTCGTCGGTCTTCGTGCTGACCAACGCGCTGCGCCTGCGCCGCATCGCGCCCGCCATGGACGAGCGCGCCATAGCACGCCCGGCCGCCCACGCGGCGCACGCGCCCGCAGAGTGAAAGGAGGACTGCCATGAACATCGGAGACGTCGCCCAACGCTCGGGCCTGCCCGCCAAGACGATCCGCTACTACGAGGAGATCGGCCTGATCCGCCCGCAGCGCGGCGAGAACGGCTATCGCCGGTTCCGCGAACAGGACCTGCACAAGCTGGCCTTCCTCGGCCGCGCCCGCGCGCTGGGCTTCACCATCGAGGACTGCCGCACCCTGATCGCCCTCTACGAGGACGAGAGCCGCGAGAGCGGGCAGGTCAAGCGCGTCGCGGAAGAGCACCTGCACCAGATCGACGACAAGATCGCGCAACTCCAGTCGATGCGCACGACGCTTGGTCACCTGATCCATGCCTGCGCGGGCGACCACCGCCCGGATTGCCCGATTCTGGAGGACCTGGCGAAGGATGTTCCGGAAGAGGCGGCCAGTGCATCAGAGGGAGTCCGCTGACGGGAACCGGGGACAGAGCGCACTGGGATGCGGTCTACGAGTCGCGCGAAGAAGAGGCCGTGTCCTGGTTCCAGGCGGTGCCGCAGCCAAGCCTTGATCTGATAGAGCGCCACGGCGGCGGCAACGCGGCATCGGTCATCGACATCGGCGGCGGGGCTTCGCGCCTTGCGGATGCGCTCTTGGCGTCAGGCTATCGCGACCTGTCGATCCTGGATATCTCCGAATCGGCGCTCGCGCGGACGAGAAAGCGCCTCGCCTCCTTGGCGGATCGGGTCGGTTTCATCGTGGCCGACGTCACTACTTGGAAGCCGGCCCGTCACTGGGATGTCTGGCATGATCGGGCGGTGATGCACTTCCTCGTGTCGGAGTCCGGCCAGGAGGCCTATCGCCGGGCGATGCTGGCGGCCACCGTGCCCGGATCCGTGGCGATCATAGGCACCTTCGCGCCAGACGGCCCCGAGCGGTGCAGCGGCCTGCCGGTGAGGCGCTGGTCCGCGGACGATCTGTCGGACTTCTTCGCACCTGAGTTCTCGCTCCTGGACACGCGAAGGCACCGGCACGAGACGCCGGGAGGGGTAACCCAAAACTTCGAGTTCGCTGTGCTCCGACGGGTTTGAGCCGTCGGTCCCAGACCCGGCCCGAGGTTCGACAAGGGGAACCCTCCAGCGCGGGAGTGTTGTTTCACACTCAATTAAAGGCAATTGAGGAGGCGACATGTCCTATATTCGGTTTGGTCTGATGATCGCGACTTCGACGATCATCATGTTCGTCCTGATGTATCTGAACACCTACGCGTGGGAGCATCTCTTCTTTTCCGAGACGCGCGCCTACATGGCCATCCTGATGGGGACAACGATGGCCATCGTGATGCTGTCCTTCATGCTGGCAATGTATTCGAGCAAAGCGCTGAACATCGCCATCTTTCTTGGCGCGGCGGTCGTCTTTGCCGGATCTCTCTGGCTGGTGCGCAGCCAGGTCACCGTCAGCGGGCCCAGCTACATGCGTGCGATGATCCCGCACCATTCCATCGCGGTCATGACGTCGGAGCGGGCCGGGATCGAGGACGCGCGCGTGCGCAAGCTCGCCGACGAGATCATCGCCGCGCAGCGCAAGGAGATCGCACAGATGCGCCATCTGATCGCGGATGTCTCCGGCGGCAACCTGGTCAACGACATCTACGAAGACCCCGCCGCCGAACCGGGCAGCGTCGAGGACGCCCTGAACAACACCCTGATTTCCAAACTTGACCTTTCGCCGCTCCCCGAGGAGGAGGCGAGCCGGGTCATCGACGCGCCGGGCGCATGCCGCTTCAACCGCAGTCCCGAGGCCGACCCCATCCTGTGGTCCGGACCGGACGGCGAAGCCGTGACCAAGCTCAATGGTGTCCTTGTCGGTCTGCAATCGTCCGATGGCAAGGCCGGCTTTGCCTCCGATGGCATGGAGATTGAGGTTCGGCCGCTCGGAGACGACGCGGACTGGCGGGGGAACGCGGAACTGACCTTCGCCCTCGATGCGGGGCTGACTGCAGGCTACCGGGGTTTCTGGTCGTGCGGCTGACGGCGAGCGTGACGGCACCCGGACTGTCTCGTCTACAATCTGCGTTGCGGTATCGCGCGGAGTCTCCACGTCATCCATTGTAGGCATCGAAGATGTCGTCGATCTCCTTTCCGGCGGCTGCGAGGGAGGCCTGTTTGGCGCGGTCGCCGGTGTATTTCTTCCGCGCCTGCTGCGAGGTGTGGTCATTCATCAACATGCCGGCCAGCGTCGCGTCCTCGCTGATGGCGAACACCACGTCGTAGACGATGGACCTGCAAATGTGAGCGCCGGTTCCGAACTCCGAGGACCAGACCTGCGACACGTAATTCTCGGCAACGGGCGTGCCGTCGGGATGGACGAATAGCGGCCATTCGTGCTGCTCGGCGATCTCGCGAAAGGTATCGAGATATTTCGGGTCATCATCCTGAAGCAGGCGGGCGTCGACGAAATGACATACGCTCGGATGCACCGAACCGGGGTATTCCTCTCGGCCGGGACGATGCCGGGTCTTGCGGAGCTTGTAGTCCCGGAGGCGGTAACGGCCCTCGGTCCAGACCAGGTCCCGGCCGAACCTGAGATCATGCCATTCGCGGCGGAGCGGGGTCAGCGGCGGCACCGCGATTGCCATGGCTCTATTGCGCTTGATGGCTCGCCTTGCCGGGTTGGTTTGCTTTACGATCTCTGCGAGGACTGCTTCGGCGCGCGGATGAATCGTCGTGATATCGATCGCGGCGAGGGCTGCGAACTTCTGCGCCGTCTCGACGCTGGCCCGGTCCCGCAGCTTCTGGAGAAGCTTGTCGATTTGCTTGATCAGGGGCTTCGGGTAGGCCTTCGAGAGCCGGAGGAAGTCCCTGAGATCGGCGAATGTCGCGATGATGGTTGAGGTGCTCAGTGGCGCGCCCCGGGCGGAAATTCTCGTCGTCTCATAGGTATAGAATTTTCGGAGCGAGGCTATTTCGAAGTCCTGCGCCAGCCCGCTTTCCCGCAGATACCAGCCGTATTGGCAGAGCTTCCGGGTCATGCGGTCGTAGAGATCCGGCACCAGCTTGATTTCGCCATCTTCTCTGCGGTCCCGGATCCGGGCGAGGTGCTGTTGCCATTCCGCCGGAAGGTCTTCTGGATAGAGTGAGATGGTCCGTTCATAGTCGCGACGCGGCTCACGCGAGATTCCGGCGAAGCGCGTGCAAGCGGTCAGGGACTGTTCTGCCGCACGCAGGGACGCAAGCGGCAGGGCTTCGGGACCGTCGGTCTTGATCATTGCCGCGACGGCATTGCCGATGGCGGCGGCGCCGTCATTGAGGCGAGCCCAGACCCGGCAGTCGGACGGCGTGAGTTCCGCGCAGCCATGTTCGATCATGAACTCGACCAGGCTGTCGAGCGCCTGCAGCTCGGCGAGCGGCATGCCGAGAAGAATCGGCGACGCGGCGTTGGGCTGCCAGTGTGGTTTGGCCAGGATCACATGGCGGCTCATTTTCCGGCCAGAGCCTCTGCCAGGAGATCCTGCACCTCCTCGAGTTTCTGCCGCTTGTCGATCCAGCCGTAATAGGTGTCGAGCACGCCGACCGAGCAGCCGAGATAGGCGGCTGCCCGCCCCCGGTTGCTCCAGGACCGCGCCAACAGGAGCGTCGCGAACCCGTGCCGGAAATTGTGCGGGAACATCGGCAGGCCAATCTCCGCACTGCTGCGTGTGAGCCACTTGTAGAGCATTGACCCGGACAGAGGTCGGGCGGATCGCTCCGAAAGGAAGAGATGCGTGGCCCTCGCGCATTTATTCTCCTCGCAGAACTCCGGGTTTGCAAAGTCGAAGAGCGGTCGACCTGTGGTCAGATACCAGTCAATCACCTCGTAGCCGCAATACTTGTCATCCCGGATGTGGATCGGCGGCAGCTCGACATACTCGCCCTTCATGTCCTTCTTGGCGACCCGGAGCTCGAAAAACTTCTTTTCGCCCATCGTCTTCCGGAAGAGGTTCTGGCTCACGCCACCACATTCCGCGGCCAGGGCACTGCCTTTCCGCAGGCCTGCGCCGCGTATTTCCAGCGCGGCAAAGGCGGCGCAGGTCGAAAGGCGCCGGGCAGCGCGCAGTTGCGATGCGGTGAGGGGTTTGTCGGTGGCGAGGATATCTTTCGCCCGGTCCTGGTAGAGCACGTGCTGCCGGAGGAATGTCCGGACATCGCCGGGATTGTGAATGAGACCTTCGCAGAAGGTCCGGTTCTTGGGGGACATTTTCTGCCCTGTCGCATGTCCCTCCTGCAGGTGGGGATTGTTCTTCAGGTTCTTCCGCCACTTCTTGGTCTTGAGGCCGTTGGCCTTGCCGACCTGTGCGACGATGCGGACGTAATCCGCGGCGGTCCTGAGACTGAACCCCACATCCGTTTCGGACTGGTCGATCCAGTGGCGGATGGTGGCAATGCGAACCGGGGTCTCGAACAGCGAGTCGAGACAGTTCAACGACGCCAGGTCTGCTTTGCCGGTTTCCTGCGCGGCCCGGGCCACTGCGACCAAGGCGGCGCAATAAGTCTTGGCCGTCTCCTGATTGAAATTCTCGCTGCAACTCTGCGAGACATCATCGTAGGTTTTTTTGTTGTAGCGTGCCGCCTCGACCATCTCGGCGATCATCTTGCGCACGGTCTCGGGCACGGGCGTGCGGGCCGTCGGAACAAGATAGGTTGGGTCGAAGTCGGGTGGCAGATGTGCTGCGATCTGCGGAAAGACGCGATGGCGCGCAAGCGCCCTGAGGGCTGTCGCGGATGCATCGCTCTCGTGGGTGGACATCGCGTCGAGGAATGGCGGAACAGTGTCAGGGGTCAGATCCATCGGGTCGAGGCCGGCCGACCGTGCCCGGTCTGAGAAGGTCCGAACCGCGCCGAGAGTCCCCGGATGCACGGGACCATGGTCTTTTGAGAGCTCTTCCAGGAGGGCCAGGAACGGGGTCCAGCCGTCAATGCGCTCCCGCAATGCTTTCTTCGCAGCGACGAGACCAAGGGTGGTCCGGATCCTGCGGCGGACGACCTCGCGCCACTTTGCATAGCTGCTCTTCGACTGCCAGAAACTCCGACCTGAGCCGGGCAGCGGTCCAGCCCCGATCTGTTTGAGTGCCGGGAAGTTCGCGTCGAACCAGGTCAGGAGGTCGACCTCACCCCCATCGAGGGTTGAGAGCGGGGCGTCAAAATACTCGGCGACCCGGGAAATGCGGGTGCGTTCGGTTTCGTTGACGGTCTCGTCGAACACCGTCTGCATGGTTTTTGAGGCTGGCACTGCAACGCCCGTGGCGACCTGCGCGGCACTGGAGAAAAAACCCATTCGGTATTCCTTGTCGGGTTGTCAGGAGGCGGCTGCCGTTCCGGACGGCCGCGCGATTTCGGGGCTCAGTCGGACTTAGGTGCGGCTGCGGTTTTGCGGAAATTCGCGTAATGGGCCCTGGTGCGCTTGACGCCAGTGGGCCCGAGAAGCTGGCCTGCCGGGATCGGGGAGTGGGGGTGCGCATTCGTCCGGGAGAGAAGGCTCGCCTGGACGTGACGGATCCGCATGACGGACGTGCCTAACGCGAGGACGTGCCGCCGGATGGCGCGGCGGACGGCGTTGCGCCAAGCTTGGTAGGCTTGGGCACGGGTCCAGGGCGCCTTGGCACCGTCGAAGCCGCCGCGCGGAAAGTGCGCATCGAACCAGGCGATGTCCGCGGGAATCTTCTCGAGGGGCCTGTCGAGGAGGGTCTCGAGCCGGCGCAGGGCGGACTGTAGGCGCCGATCGGGTTCGTGCTCGAACACTTCCCGAAGCGTGAATGGCGCCTGGGCGAGCGGGTTCGCAACGATGCGGCTTTGGTGTTTGGTCTTGGGAACCATTGGATTTCCTTTCATCTGGTTCAATGAGAAGATTGGTCGCTTGGCGTGCACACGAAGCGAAAATGTGCAGTCGAGTCGAAATATCCGGGAACTAAGCTACCCCTTATGTTCCCGACAGTTTCGCCTCGACCGGCGCACCGTGCAGGCCATCGCCTCGGCGTGCATTTGCGCCGGATCCTGTGCAGGAGAGCTGCGTTTCGGCTTGGGCGGCAGCGCGGGCCGTGGTCTCCGCGAACAGGCCGTCAGGCGCGCCGACGGTGGCGCCAGGCGCGACTTCCGAGCCGTCTTCGATTGTCTCCTCGGCCCGGGGGTCTTCCTCCGTGACGCGGTCCTCACCTGAGGACGCGAGCCTGTGCGCCACGTCCGAGAGGATGTAGCGGACGCGTCCCCGGCTGATGATGCGCGCGGGCAGAACGTCCTTGTCCGCGAGCATCGCGTCGATCCGGGCTTGCGGAACCCCGAGGGTCCGCGCCAGGCGCGAGGCGGGCAGAGCATGTCCAGGGATCGGGTCCAGGCCATGAAATGCGTTTCTGGGGCTCGCCAGAAGCTGCTCGACCTGCGCCCTCAGCATCAGATTTCGCTTCGGCCCCAACGCGTAGAGCGGGGGGTATGAATTGCCGGGCGCGCGGAGCTGGTCCAGGAGAACGTCGCCGGAGACACCGAACCACTCCGCTGCCTTCGTTGCTCGCACCAGGCCCCGGCCGAGCATGTCGTCTTCGAGGGGATCCGATGGGGTTACGCCGAGCAGTTGCTCATAAACTCTCAGCATCGGGAATTTTCGACCGAGCGGTTCAATGGCGAACCGGGCAAGGAAGGGGCGCACCTCGTTGCGCGAAAGCGTCGACCAAGTGTGCAGGTCGAGGAGCGTCGCGGCGTGAAATCGCGTGAAGGGAAGCATGGGCATCTCCTGTTTTGCAGGAGATGGTTCCGATCGCAGAGTGACAAAAAGAACCGGGGGTATCCGCAGATCGTGTCGATCGGCTCTGCGGACCTTCCTGTAGTTGGCTGCGCATGCTTCGCAGCCGCCGCGACAGCGCATGCCATCGCAAGAGTGGGCGGGGAGCGGTCATTCGCTGCGGACAGGTCGAACGGTAAATCTGCGGGACAAAGGGTGCATTCGCTGCGGATGCGCAGATGGCTGCTTCAGGTTTGGCGCACCGATAGGACATTGCAGCAGGTCGCGCCGGTTAGTCCGTATAGCTTTGGCAGGCATCAACTCCGTTGGCTGTCGAGGCAAGTAGCTGATCTGCATCACGGATGAGATCGGCGACCCGCCTGTCCGCCAGACGATACCGAACGAAGCGGCCTTTGCTGCGGCGACTGACCAGCCCGCATTCCAGCAGACAGCGCAGATGGTTCGAGACGTTGGGCTGACCCAAACCCGTATGCCCGACGATTTCCTGCACGTTGCGTTCGTCCGACACCAGCGCATCGAGGATCGTCAGACGGCTGGGATCGCTTAGGCCCCGGAAGAGCTTTGCCCGCAGTTCCAGTGTATCGGGTGCCGAAAGATCGTCTTGAATGTTTTGCGCTGTCATATCATTATCCACTGATACGTTAGCAGCGTACCTTTTCGCCCGCCACCACAAAAAGGATCGCACATGAGCCAGCCCGATAACAGCAAGTTGGCGACAGCCTCCTCCCCGATCCGAATGCGGGTGCAAGGCATGGACTGCGCGAAAGATGCCGCCGAGATCGAGCGCGCGGCCCGGTCTGCGGGCGTGGCCGAAGGCGACGTGAAAGTGTCCGCCGCCACCCACATCATGACATTGCGGATCGCGGACGGCGATCTGCCGAAAGTGCGGCCCGCGCTCGACGCGACCGGCTACGGTTTCGAGAAGATCGAGGACGGCGATACATCGTCCGATCCGGCCTACAAGGACCCGAGCTATCGCCGCGCGCTCTGGATCGTGGTCGCGCTCAATCTCGGATACGGCGTGGTCGAAATGTTCGGCGGGTTCTTGTCCGGTTCGCAGGCGCTGAAGGCAGACGCGCTCGATTTTCTGGGCGATGGTGCGATCACGTTTCTGGGCCTGCTCGCCATCGGCTGGAGCCTGACATGGCGGGCGCGGTCGGCGATGATCCAAGGCGTGTTTCTGGGCCTTCTGGGCCTTGGCGTTGTCGGCAGCACGCTCTGGCGTGTCCTCAACCAGACCACGCCAGAAGCCGGGTTGATGGGAGCCTTCGCGGTAGGTGCGCTGATCGTAAACATCCTCGCGGTGCTGCCGCTGCTAAAGCACCGCAAGGGTGATGCCAATATGCGAGCCGTCTGGCTGTTCTCTCGCAACGACGCCATCGGCAACCTCGCCGTGGTCATCGCCGCCGGGCTGGTCGCGTGGCTTGGCAGTGCATGGCCCGACCTGATCGTCGCGTTCGCGATCGCGGGGCTTTTCCTGCATTCGTCGTGGATGATCATCCGCGATGCCCGGAGTGACTTGGTGGAAGCTGACTAACTCCATCATGGTGCGACGCGCCGGACGAAAGCCGACATTCGCGCGCCCCGCAGCATCGGTGAGTCGGGCTCGAAGCCGACCTTCGCCGCACCCTGGTCAAATGCCCGCTCTGGGCCGGAAGTAACATCGTGCCTGAGGGCGACCCTGTGTGTGTGCGGCTGCCGCGCCGCATGACCGGTTCGAGCTCTTGGCCGACATTCGCATGACCTCAATACCAGGCATGGAGCGCAGTTCGCTTTGAAGGCGAAACGACTTCACGGCACGTAGGAACTTCGCATGCTGCGACCAACGCCATCTTTGGATCGCCTTCCAACCAGTCATTGAATTGGCCGGGGCACGCCGTCAGAAGGGCTTTCTACGACCCGGCGCTCGCGAATCTCCACGGATCGGATTCCATGAGCTACTGACGGTAGGAAAGGTGCGGGTGTCAGAATGGTCATGTCGGCACGCTCAGTTTGTCACTTTCTTGCGTCGTGGCGTGTGGCTTGTGGCTTGTGGCTTGCGCCAAACAAATTGCCTCAATATTTGCGGGTCAAGTATACTGCGATGACGATGACACAGAGTGTATTCTCAGAACTCGAAGCGCCAGAAAGCCTTCAGCAACACCTCGCCGCGATCGTCGAGGGGTCAGATGACGCCATCATCACGAAGGGGCTCGACAGTGTCATTCGGAGCTGGAACCCGGGGGCGGAACGACTTTTCGGCTACTCGGCCCAGGAGGCCATCGGGCGGCCGATAACATTGATCTTTCCTGATGATCGTATGGACGAAGAAGCCGGCTTCATCGCGCGGCTGAGCCGAGGCGAGCGGATCTCCAACTTGGAGACCATCCGGAAGCGCAAGGACGGAAGCCTCGTGCCAATCTCGCTCACTGTTTCGCCGGTGCGCAATGCCGACGGGAAAATCATCGGGGCATCGAAGATCGCACGGGATATCACGCTGCAACGCCAAGCTGCAGAGAGGCAGCAGCTCCTTCTCTCCGAAATGCGCCATCGGGTCGGAAACTCCTTCGCGGTGGCCAGTGGTCTCCTATCCATTGCCGCGCGGCAGGCGGACAGTGTCCAGGAGCTTGTCACGGTAATGCGCCAGCGCCTCCTCGCGTTGGCCTCGGTCCATGCGCGCGCCGTTGATGATCCCGCTGGAGCACGGCCGGAGGGCACAGCTCTGGCCCAACTCATCAACTCGATCCTGGAACCCTTCAGCGGGGGCGCTTCCGTAACACTGGATGTGCCGGAGCTCAAAGTCTGCCCGGCCGCCATCACGCCC
The DNA here is from genome assembly GCF_020177265.1 of Pseudooceanicola marinus. GTDB lineage: Bacteria > Pseudomonadota > Alphaproteobacteria > Rhodobacterales > Rhodobacteraceae > Pseudooceanicola > Pseudooceanicola marinus_A. Next base: position 884,971 of record NZ_JAIVMC010000001.1, on the reverse strand, counting down.
CTATCACTGGTCATTTTTGAGCTGGCGACCAATGCCGTCAAATACGGAGGCCTCTCCGAAGCAGGACACGGCATCGCGATATATGCGCATGAGCATGACGATCGGCTGATTGTTCAGTGGACGGAAGACTGCGCCACCAAGCCCGCGTCTGGCGAACCAGGTCACGAGGGTTTCGGAACGCGCATGTGCCAGAGCACGGTTGGCTCTTCGCTCGCAGGGAGATTCTCCAGGGACTTCAGCCCGGACGGCATGTCAGCGACGCTGGACCTCGACCTGAGAGCCGTGACGGGCTTGCAGACATAGGAGCCCCATCTGGCCCCGATGGAGAAGTGCGCCGAAGTATCTTGAGGCTGTCAGGGCTTGGTGACGCGCGTCACAACTCGAGAGGCCTCGTTCGAATGTGCGCAACGGGCCGGTCGCGTCATCGTGTCATGCCTTAGAGGTCGCGCCTTCTGCCGCAGCGCCGCTTCAGGCCTTTTGGAAACATTCAAGAACGATGCCGCAAGCCGCTTCTGATTGCGGATGCCGCATAGGATCCCCGTTTCCGTAATTGTTGACACGACCGATTCACGACAATCCCTGATGACATCACTCCCATCCTGAGCGAGATCGTCCAGTCTAAAACGCTCCTGGGCGGCTTTCGCGCCAGTCGCGGATCCGCGCGACGTGAAGGCGGGCCGACGCGGGCGTCATAAAGGGCTGCTCGCGTATGATCCGCTCAAGGACTTCGTCTGACACAAGCATACCTGTCGAAGGATCGTCCCCGCACGAATGGTCCCCGAACTCTCGCAAGCAGCGCCAGACGAAATGCGCGGCTTCCAGAACCTGCTTGGTCTCGCCTTGGAGCGCGGCCTCGAACCTGCGCGGCAGCGGAAAATGAGCATTTTTCAGCCTGTTTCCGGTCTTGGGCATCGGCCCGAGTTTTTCAGACGGCAGAAGATTGTCTGCGGCAATGTTCGACACGGTCCGCAAGGCGTCGAAGTTGTCTACAGCCCGGACCCACTTCCGGCGTAGGTCAGGCCGCAGCGACCGTTCGTGGATCCATGCCCATTCGCGGTCGAGCTGCCAAGGCTCGAGCCCCGATTTCCCTGCCACCTCCATTATTGTGTCGACGGGGTTCTCGGCGCGCGGGATGCCGGCTTCCACGAGTCTGGCTTGCAGGTTTTGCCATCCGGGCATCCATACGCGGCTGACCCGATCGGCCAGACGCTGCAATGGTGCGCGGTAATGGAGCATTTCCCGTGGATGACTCCCGGCAGCCGCCGCGATCAGGTTACGCCATGGAATGATGTCGATCTGGGCTTCGAAGACCGTTTTGTCGGACGTCAGATCAACCAGGGTCCGCGCCGCGGTGATCAGCTCCTTCACACCAAATGCGCCGTATCCCGCCGCTTCGGCGATCGACCGCAAGGAGTTCTCCAGGGCTGTGGGCATGTCACCGGGGCGATGGCGGAGCCAGTCGTGCTGGTCGCCGATCGCCGGCCCCGGCAAGAGCTCGGGATACTCCTTGCGCAAGACATCGAGCGCCGCGAGCCCGGCGAGGCATTTCGGGACATCTCGGACCGCTTGAGCCTTCAAGAGGAAATCCCGCGCGACATCCACGTCGATCTTGTCGGGCGGTATTGGTGGCTTGGCACATTCGGCATATTTCCTGACCAACAGCAGGCCCTGCATGTCGTTGCCACTCGCAATCGTGCCCTTGGCGCGGGAGATTATACCCTCCCAAAAAGAAAGCCGGTGCGTATGCGCCAAGAAGGTGCGAAGGACGGTCCTGTAGTGGCGGAGCGTGAGGTCCGCGCGTTCCTCCACCCTGGTCTCGAAAAAGGCCACGGAGTCCTGCAGACAGGTGGGGCTGTCGATGTCGATGCCGGCGTCCAGAAGGTCGCGCAGGACCCGGCGCAAGTCCTTCACGCGCCGGGAGCTTGCGGAGCGGTCTTTCGCAAAGGCTTCAACTTCTGCTTCGAGCGCGGATGGCAACACGACCGGTTTTCTGTCTGTCTTTCGTTTCCGGGGCTCAGCGGGCGCGTTATGGCGTTCGGGTCGACGCACCCGGTCCGGAGTAATATCTTCGGACACAGCCGCGGGCTCGGCGCATCGAAGCAAAGAGAGCAGCGTCCGGAGATAGAGAGCCGCGGTGTTCGCAGAGATCTGCTGGCTTACCGCGACATGGTATCTCGTCGCATCCTCGAGGCTCAGCGACCAGCCGGGCTTCGGCCCGTCTTCCGTAAGTAATCCGAAATCCACGGCAAGTTCGAATGCGCGCCGGGCGTGAAGGGCATGACCGACGGGAAGGCGTCTTCGAACCGCCGCGAGCACGGCCGGCAATTCGATGCGGTGTTTGTCGCCATCGCGATAGGCCGGGAAGGGGCCAGCTTTTTCAGGGCGAAGGATCCCGGCCGCGACCACGCGCGGGTCATTTCTCAGCTTGTCGATTGTCGAAAACGAATTCCGGAAGGCATTCCTCTTCCTATCACGAAGATCGCGGTCGGCTGCGATGGCCAGTTCACGCGTCACATCTCGCAAGGTCGTTCCCGGGAATATCTCTTCCATCAGTTTCCGGTTCACGCTGGGCAGGCGGCGTTCCCGCGCGAGCTGGTTCAGGAGCGTGTAGGGGTCTTCGTGGGGCCATACCCCGGCCAGCCGGGCGTGCCGCAGGAGGCTTTCCCGGCAGCGACCGTATAGGGCGGCGTCGCCGAAGGCCGTTGCAAGATCGTCGTCGGGAAAGGGAGGAAAGGAGACCGAAAATGACGCGTGCGAAGCGAGCACCCCGGGGTCATGAAATGTCTCTGGTCCCATCGCGCTGCGCGCGAGGTCGAGAAACGCCAGGATGGAGGCACTGCCGGTCGAGGGTAGGGTGCCGTTTTCGATGCGCATCCGCAGGTCGGCAAGGCTCAGAGTGGGTTGAGAATGTGTCATGCTGAGCAGATGGGATCATCCTGGAGATCGAAAAAATGCTCTTGGCGACCAATCCGGCCGCCAAGGAGAAACAGGTCATTCGGCCAGAGCGCTCTCGAATGCTCGGATCGCCTCGGAGAGCAGGTCGGCAATCACGTGCAGGACGGCGCCACGCCCTGTGATCCTCCACTCCGCACGGTAGGGATCGGCCGGCCGCTCCACTGCGAATTTCGCTTGCGCTGCCAGTTCCTCGACAGCCCTTTGACGATCGACGCAGAGGAGCATCGTCCGGCAGCTCGACAGACGCTCGGCGTCCGACGAAGCCGCGCCGAGAAGGACATGGTAGTGTGACGTACTCGTCGAAAACGACGGAGCGGCTGCATGCGCGCGGAAACGGATCAGGACGAGCCATTGTGCCGCACGGCGCGAAAACTCCTGTGCGCGCATAAGGCGACCCGACTTGTCCTCCTTGTTCTTGGTGTTGGCCGCCCCGCTGGCTTGGCCGATGCTGATGTCCTCCGTGAGATCGCTGGCGATGACGGACATGCGAGAAGTCTGGTGATGCATGATTTTTCCCTTGAGTTGGTTAGATTGCGGCGATCTGCCGCTTCAAGGTCTCGGTCCGTCCTTCTGACCGGGTCGTGGTGGTCTTCGCATCGGTGACTGTGAGATTGGCCAGAGCCCGATCAGACGAAGAACGTTTCCAAGATTTTTTGAGCAGAGGAAGAAAACGCAGCCATCATCACCCAACCATGACAGCAGGGAGGACCCGTTATGTCCGGGATTTTCAGAACCCGGACATGAAGTCTCGGTGGTCATGACATCCCTCGCTACGGGTGCGATGTCATGCGCCCGCGAACACGCATAGCCGCCACCGCGTCCTGTCCGAGACAAAATTTTGCTCGGAGCATCGAGGGGATCGGGCTCCTGGGTCAAACTTTGGTGCTGGCATGAATTTCTCCTCCCGGAGAAAACTCGTCATCTCGCGGGGATTCTGCGACAAGACGCGGGGAAATCTCGTCATCCCGCGGGTTTTCTGCGTCAGGACGCAGGGAAATTGCGACAGAAGGGTTTCTAAGTTCTTGAAACGCCGCTGAGAATTGGCCCCTGAATCAAGAGAAAGAGGGAATCCCCCTTGAAAGAGCCGCGGAGCGGCTGATTTGGTGGTGTGTTGCGGGCACCGGACGGCCACTTGAAGAAAAATCAACCGGATCCTTTTTCCTCGCTGGCGAACGATCCATTTCTTCTTCGTGTCGGGTGCACCTCGACAGGGACTGGAACAGACGAGGCTCTGCGGCGCGCAGCAGGGTCTGCGGCTGGAACAGGACCTGGCAAGATCGGTCCGGCACTGGCTCGCAGACGTGCGAGCGAACACTCCCGCTATCCTTGGGCGGGAGTTGAGATGGTTGCTGTCTCGGGGGTGTCGAGATGTGAGGTCTGCTGCGGCGCGCAGCCGTAGGCTGATCAGATCGGCATCTTCCGGGGCAGCGGCTGCCAATTTTGGTGCTACGGCTCGTATTACGATAGCATTCTGCAACTCGGACGACCCGAAGGGGATGGGATGGTGGGCCATATCTTGTCTGAGAGGGGCTCTCAGAGGCACATATGGCGGGTTTCGCGCGTCCCGAAATTTCATGGGGGCGGAAAACTGGTCCCAAGGGACTATCAGGGCGTGTGGCGAAGATGCGCGTCAGGCCCGTCCGAGGGAAGCTCTGAGAGACGTTTTTTCCGTGTGGGGAAAGTTGCTTACGAGGAGGCGGCAAGGCGTCTCGAAGGTACTCCCAAGGGTAAGTGAAGACCGTTGGGGGCCGAATCAGCCCTTCCGAGGGGGTTCACAGAGGCTCCGATTCGTCCGTTGTGGAGAGCCGAGGGGGCTCGGAAGGCGAGGAGCCGGGCCTTGGGATTATCCCCTGCGGCCGAACATCATCCTCAGCAGCAGGCCGGCGTCATGTTCGGGGCCGGCGGCCTACGGCACATCGGGCGCTGACTCTGTCACCGCAGGAGTGGAGCGGGATCCGGACTGCTATGGTCTCGCAGCTCCGAAAGAGCCTGTCGTGTTACAGTTGCTGCCCCCTGGATCGCCAGCACGGCCATGATGGTAGCCACGATGAGGTCTGGCCAGCCGGTACCGGTGCCGAAGACACCGAGCGCCGCGGCCAGCACCGCGAGATTGGCGATGACGTCGTTGCGGGAGCAGATCCAGACGGACCGCATGTTCGCATCGCCGTCGCGCCAGGCATAGAGCAAGCCGAGGCAGGCAGCGTTGGCAGCCAGAGCCACGGCCCCGACGACGCCCATCGTGCCCCATCCCGGCACCGTGCCATGCACCGCGTGCCAGATGACGCTTCCGATCACCCACAGCCCGAAGAGTCCCATCGAGGCGCCCTTGACGAGAGCGGCGCTGGCGCGCCAGCGGATACCCAGACCAAGAACGAAAAGGCTGATGCCGTAGTTCGCGGCGTCAGCGAAGAAGTCGAGGGCGTCGGCCTGCAGGGCGGCCGATCCCGCCGCGAGACCGGCGATGATCTCGACCAGGAACATCACCGCGTTGATCGCCAGCACAATCCAGAGAACCGCGCGGTAGCCGCCGCTTGCGGCAGCGCTGGAGGAACAGGTGTCGTCGGAACAGCAGGGCATCAGGTGGTCTCGCATTCATCGGCGTTGTCACCTACCTACGGTCTATAGCAACTATAGGGTCAAGTCATGCCGCGCGATGATCTGAAGATTGGCGACCTCGGGCGGGCAACGGGGACGAAGGTCGTGACAATCCGTTACTACGAGAAGATCGGATTGCTGCCGGCGCCGGACAGGAGTGTCGGCAACTATCGGACCTACGATGCTGCGGCACTCGAGCGCCTCCGATTCATCCGTCGTTGCCGAGACCTGGGCTTCTCACTGGATCAGGTTCGCGAGCTTCTGAGCCTTGCGTCGGATGTGGCTCGCCCGTGCGCGGAGGTGGACAAGATCACCGCCACCCATCTGGCTGATGTCGAGCGCAAGATCACCGACCTGCAATCCTTGGCACAGGAGCTCCGCCGGATCTCCGCGACCTGTAATGGCGGTGGCACGATATCGAACTGCCGCATCCTCGACGCGATCGCACCGGACTAAGCTGTCATTGCGGTTCTACCGCAGCCGACGTTGCAGCAGACCAATTTGCAGACCAAGCCTGTGGCGGAGCATGTACGCGATCGTTTGGTTCGAGGATGCGCGGATGCTCTCCATCATCATACTGGTCGCCGCAGGCTTGCTCGCCGGCATGATCAATGCCATTGCCGGTGGTGGCACGCTGCTCAGCTTCCCGGCGCTGGTCTGGCTGGGCGTGCCGCCGATCATGGCCAATGCCACGGCGACGCTGACCGCCCTGCCGGGCTATTTCGGCAGCGCCTGGGCCTACCGGCACGACATCCGCGCCGAGGGGAGCCTTGGCCTGGGCAGCATCATTGCGATCGCGGCGCTTGGCGGGCTGGCGGGGGCGGGCCTTCTGTTGGTCACGCCGGGCGAGGCCTTCGTCGGCATCGTTCCCTGGCTTCTGCTCACCGCCACGCTGCTCTTTGCCATCGGGCCGCGTCTGGTGGCAATGGTGCGCGCGAGGGGAGTGAGGATCGGACCCGTTCTCTCGGCCTGCGCGATCTTCCTGGTGGCCGGATATGGCGGCTACTTCAACGGCGGACTGGGAATCATGCTGCTGGCGGTGTTCAGCCTGATCGGCTTCCAGAATCTGCACGGCATGAATGGCCTGAAGAATCTCCTCTCCGCCGTGCTCTCGCTGGTCTCGGTCACCACCTATGCGACTGCCGGCTTGATAGCCTGGGAATCCGCCGCCGTTCTGGCGGTCGCGACGACGGTAGGGGGCTACATTGGAGCCCGGCAGGCACGCCGGATTCAGCACACCGAATACTTGCGGGCCCTGATCGTCGGCATCGGTGCCGCGCTGACGCTGGTGTTCTTTCTGTTGTAAGGCGCGGGGGTGCCGAGGGCCTATCGCTCCAGATGCGTCCCGTCGGACAGGAGAGCTTCGCTCATCGGCACGTCCCAGGGCATCGGGTAGATGGTCGGCAGGCGGCAAGCGGAGAACCCCACGCCGACGATCCGCGGTTGCGGGTCAAGCCGTGCCAGCGTCCGGTCATAATAGCCCCCGCCATTGCCGAGACGATAGAGCTCTTCGTCGACGCCGACGAGCGGCGCGATGACGATGTCGGGCACGCGCACCTCGCCATCGGCGGGCACCAGGATGTTCCAGAAGCCCCGTGTCATGCGGCATCCCGGTGACCAGGTCTGAAACTCGAGCGGCGTGTGCTCTTCGACCACGACCGGAAGCAGGACCTGCGCACCGGCCGCATGGGCCGCGCCCATCCACGGCCGCAGATCCGGCTCGCCCCGGATCGGCCAGTAGACAGCAATGGTCATTCCGGCTCTGGGCGCGACGACCCGGTCGAGAGCATCGATCAGGTTGGCCGTCGCCCTCTGGCGCTCTTCCGAAGGGAGCGCACGCGCGGCGACCAGCCGTGCCCGTTCCGCGCGCCTGAACCGCGCGACGTCCCGCGCCGTTTCGGGGTCGACCGGATGCCCGTCCACAAGGTGGTGTGCAAAGCAGGGGGCAGTGCCTGCGTCGGTTTCGTCTTCCATCATGCGGTCGTCCGTCCGGTGCGTTGCGGCGGGAACAGGGTATCGTAGCCCCAGGTGAAGACGAAGGCATAGACCATGTAGAATGCCGCGAAGGAGATTTCCATCAGCAGCACCGTGACCAGCGAGGCATCCAGCCACCACGCGAAGATGGGCAGGAGCAGCAGCAGCAGCGTTGCCTCGAAGAGCGCGGCATGGACGATCCGGAGCGGCAGCGTCTTGCGGACATCGCCCCGGCGCCAGTTCAGCACATGATCGAAGATCAGGTTGAAGAGGTAGTTCCAGGCCGTCGCGGCCGTGGCACCCAGCACGACCAGAACGCCCATGTCGCCCATGGGGTGATCAAAAACCCAGGCGAAGAGCGGGGTGACGATCAGGATGCCGATGAGTTCGAAACTGACGGCCTGGCGAATACGATCTGCGGTGCTGCGCATGGAAATGGCTCCGATTGTTCCTCGGGCCGTCCCGCGTGCTGACCGTCTGGCCGGGCGAGGTCGTCCTCGCTTGCCCGGAGGATGTGTTCCGGATGCCGGCAGTTCAAGCGGCTCTTACGCCGCAGGACGCTCCTCCGCCCCATGAAGAAGCAGCCGCACGATGTCGGAGCGGGTCAGGATTCCGACGAGTCGTCCCTCCCTGGCAACCGGAACGACTTCACTGCCTTGGGCTGCCAGACGGTTGAGAAGTGCGCCGACGGGCAGGTCGTGCGACACCGCGCGGTCGGCGTTTCGCATCACGTCTGATACGGTGCGACGCGGGGACCGCTGCCGCCAGGCTACTCGGCGGTCCTGCGCCGCCACCGTCTCGAGGAGATCCGCCTGGAGCACCAGGCCGCGCAGCTTCATGTCACCGTCGACGACGGGAAGGCTCTTGATGGCATGGCTGCGGAACAGGCGCGCCGCCTCCGGGAGTGTGGTGCCGGGCCGCACCGTGATGAGACCGGTGGTCATGATGTCGGCGCAGGTCGTGCCGTCGAAACGGTGCTGAGCCGCCTCGGCTTCGGCAGCCGCCAGCAAGCGGCCGAGGTCCGCCACACCAAGGTTGGTCGCCTGGTTGAACCGGTCGAGCAGCTGGCCCAGTTGCTCGGTCGATAATCCCAGCCGCAGCGCGGGATCTCCGATGTCATCCGTCTCGGGCTGGCGGAACGGATAAACCCGCCCCGTAACCCTGTTGTAGGCGATGGCGGCAAGAACCAGCACGGCAGTGGTCACCCCGACCGGCACCAGGGCGAAGAGCGGTCCCACTTCCAGAGCCGGTGCCGGATCGAGGGCGGTCAGCAAGGCCACGGCGCCGCCCGGCGGGTGCAGAGCCCGAACGAACATCATGGCGATGATCGCGGCGCCGACCGCGATGCCGGCCGACCAGGGGCCGGGAACGACCTGGAGCACCAGGAGTGCGACGAGTGCCGACGTCGCATTGCCGACGACAGCCGACCATGGCTGGGCAAGGGGCGAGTTCGGGACACAGAAGACCAGCACCGCCGTCGCTCCGAGTGGCGCGATCAGATAGATGGAAGACAGTTCAAGGCTGGCCGCCAGGCTCACCAGGAGGGCGCACAGGCTGATCCCGAGCAGCGCGCCCATGCCGGCCCGCAGCTGCTCGCGGCCGTGAAATGCCGGCAGAGCCGGATAGAGATGATGCCATGCCCGCATGTCGTATGCCTCCTAAGTCGCCCGCAAAGCGGGCGACTGTCGGGCCATATGCCTCATATGGCGGCAGAATGTGAACGATCCTGATTATGAAAAGAACGTTGGTCCTGTCTCTGGCTGGATGCCGGGAACGGGATATTGCGGAGAAGCTCAAGATCGAAACGGCTGATTGCACAGAGTCTGCCGCTTGCCTTCAGTGAGACGCGGTCTGAATGTTGGTCCGATCAGGAGAATGGCATGCAAACAGACAAGGAGACGGCGCGGGCGCGGCTTTGGCACGTTCTCGAGGAGCGTGCGCCTGCGTCGGGAGATCGCCTGCCGCCGGAGAGGGTGCTGAAGGACCTCGTCGGATGCAGTCGCGAAACTCTTCGCGCAGCATTCGCGACACTCGAGGCGCAGGGCGAAATCTGGCGCCACGTCGGACAAGGGACCTTTCGGGGTCGAGCGCCCCTTGGGCAGCCGGTGAAGGACACGCTGCTTCTCGAGGCGACGACGCCGGCCGACCTGATGGATGCACGACGCCTGCTCGAACCTCAGGTCGCGGCGGCCGCCGCAGGGCGGCGGGTGCCGGGCGACATCGCCCTTCTGCGCCAGCGCGTTGCCGAGGGAGGGCGCGAGATCGCGCGGCGTGCGAGCGTGCGGATGACGCGTTTCACCAGTCGATCGCTCAGGTCGCGCGCAACCCGCTCCTGATTGCCCTCTTGCGCCACTTTTCGGGCGCCCGCTGCCGTGCCGTCTGGCAGAGGGAGTGGGATCGCACCTACCGTCGGATCGGCGTGGAAAAGTTCACCAGGGTGCATGGCGATCAGCACGAACAGGTCGTCGACGCGATCGCGGCCAGCGACGGTCCGGCAGCGCATCGCGCCATGGCCCATCATCTCGAAGTCGTCAGTATCGACATGGGCGTTCTCGGTTCGGAACCAAGCACGTCCTGATGGTCACCTTGGTCACCGGGGCCGGATCCGGCGGCTCCTGTGCCGTGTTGGTTCCAGGGTCGCTGGCGCGCGCGACCGCTCGCGATAGACGACGTAAAGACCCGATGCGAGGATGACCGCGATCCCGACCCAGGTCATCCCGTCCGGAAACTCCCCGAAGACCAAGTAGCCGGCGGCGGTGGCACCGATGATCTCGAGATACTGGAACGGCGCCAGGAGACCGGCTTCGGCGTGGCGAAAGGCTTCGGCGATCAGGACGTAGCTCGCCGCGGCAAAAAAGCCGCTCCCGAGGATCAGAGCCCATCCAGAGGCAGGCAGGGCGCCAGGGTCCGAAGAAACATAGCCCGCCTCCTGAAGACCGAAGCTGAGGACCACCATGCCGATGCAGGCATAGATTGTGGCGCCGCACTGGATGGTCAGCCCCGAACGGGTGCGCGCGGCGCGGCGCAGAACGATCATGTTGAGCGCATAGGAGGCGGCCGCGAGGAGTGGCAGGAGTGCGGCGATCTCGAACTCGGCACCCGGCCGGATGACGATCAGCGCGCCCACGAGACCGATGCCGACGGCCGCGAGGCGTCGCGGACCCACAGCCTCGCCCAGGAGCGGACCTGCCAGCACAGTCAGGATCAACGGCTCCACGAAGAAGATGGCGATCGCGGTGGCGATCGGCATGACCGCGAAAGCGCCGATCAGACAGATGAGCGTGATCATCACCAGAAGACCGGACAGCGCGACAACCGGCGAGAACATGGCGCCCCTGAGACGTTTCCGCAGCACCACCGCCGCCGGCAGGAGGAAGGCCGCCTGGGCGAGAACGCGCACGGTCGCGACCTCGATCGGGTTCAGCGTCTCCGTCAGCAGCTTCGACAGCGTGTCACCCAATGGCAGCAGAACCATTGCCGCGGCCATGCAGGCCATCCCTGCGAAAGAACCTGTCCACATGGTCCGCGACGTATAGGGCAGAGCAAGGGTCATGACACCACCTCATCACTTCAGAACCCGCATGAGATGTGCGGGAGGAAGTCCGGGCGTTCAGGACATTCGTTGCGATTATCGGAATTGCGGCAGCCAGCGCGACGCCATCGCGGGTTGCCTTGCATTGCCGATATAATGATCTCGGAAAGACATGTCCAATCCGAACAGGGAGACGGGCTTCGGTCCGATTGTCAGGTGAGCGCGTCAAGAATGAAGTCGGCCCGCGCTTCGACATCGAGCTTTGGCAGAAGGACCGGATCATATCCGAGCCGGTCGAAAGTCTCGATCAGCCGGTGATACTCGGTGACGCCTTTCCTCAGGTCCTGCTGGCGTTCGCTGTCCCTGTGGTAGATGTCGGGCCAGGGCGGGGTCAGGAACACCTGGTGATGGAAGCGGTCATGTCCGGACAAAGTGTCGGACACCGCCACGCTCGCTGCGTGTTCCAGCGCGGCGGCTGCATCGAGAAGTCCGCGATCGAAGAAGACCCATCCTTCCGCAGCTCTCATGCGTTCTCGGTCCCCGGCTGCCATGCCGATGGCCCGCCTCGCGAACGCCTCGAGATCGACCCAGGGGAGAGCCTTCCCGTCCCCGCGCAGTTCCTCCTCCACGATCCTCCTGCCGGGCTCCTCGACGGTCTCGAAGCCTCGCGAGCGCAGTTCAGCCAGCAGCGTCGACTTGCCGCCACCCGAGCAGCCGGAGAGGACGACGTGCCGACTGGCGATGCGGTTCTGCATCGGGGTCTCCTTCATGTTTTCCAGGCTCGTCACGCTTCGAGATGTTCTCGTTCGGGTGGCGCAGCGAATACCCGCGCAACCTCCGCGTCATGCGCGAGAGGGTCGATTTTTGCGCTTCGGGGCCGGCTTAACTCGATCTGCATGCGTGGGGCCGGAATGTTTGCGCCCCGTATCGCGCGGTCGATCAGGGCCAGAACCTCGTCGCGGCAGTCGACATCCCGCTCGAAACGCGACAGCCAGAAGCGAACGGCGTAGCTGTTGCCGTCGCTGCCCAACTCCTGCACCCGCACGTCCGGAGCCGGGTCGGTCTGGATGAGACGTGCTTCGCGCAGGGTTTTCAGGATCAGGGCCTTCGCGGTATCGACGGGAAGTTCATGCGTGAGCTTCAGCGAGAGCTGCGCGCGATACTGCGGCTTCGGCGCCGAGTAGTTGGTGATGCGCCGGCGGGCGATCTGACTGTTCGGCAGGATCATGTAGGTCGAGTCCTGAGTCAGCACCCGTGTCGTGCGCCAGCCGATCTCGATGACGCGGCCGCGGGCGACCTGCTCGATATCGACCCAGTCCCCGATCCGGTAGGGTGCCTCGACGCCGAGCGCGATGCCAGACAAAGTGTCGGCCACGACGTTCCGGATCGCGAAGCCCAGCATCGCGAGTATCAGGCTCGATCCCGCCAGCGCGCCGAGAAGACCTTGGCCCAGCAGAAGTGCGGCCGAGGCAACGACCGCGGCGAAGAACAGCAGAACGGCCACGAGATCCCGGAACAGGCGCGGATAGGGACGGTTGTGGCGCCTCCGGCGATCGGCGAACAAGCCGAACAGCCGGCTTCCCAGCCAGGCCGCGGCAAGGCACCCGACAACGCCGCCAGCCATGCGGAGAGACAGCCCGATCCGCTGCTCGACCTCCCGGTCAAGGATCACCAGGCCGACGGCGACAAGAAGCAGGACCGAAGGCCAGATCAGCCGTCGGAGATGAGAGACCAGTTTCATGTCAGCAGCCCTGTCGCGCGAGCCGTGATGGCCGACGAGACCGGCACCGGAGACAGGTCACGGTGGCGCCGGCGTGTCGCTCGACAGCGGAGCCGCAACGACGGCAGGAAATTCGGATAATAGGGATCGCGCCGCCAAGACTGTGCCGACAGGTGGGGCAGCGATGAGCGGCTGCGCGAGGAAGCGATGCTTTGCAGGAGGGGCAAGCAAGGGGAAGGTGACGGTTCATGAGACCCTCTTTCGACGGGAAGGGAAGGACGCCGAAGCGGCGATTGCCGATATCCCGGAAGGAGAGTCATGGCTTTGTCAGCGCATCGAACGGCTCCTTCCGGGTAGGTCATGGGCCTCGGCAAGGCTCCGGGAACAGCGGATCATCCGGCCTCCAGCCCTTCAGAGGCATCCTGGACGGCAACGTGGAGCACGGTCAGCACCCGCCGCTCTCCATCTCTGGTATCCCAGTGGAGCGATGCGCCCTCGGCCAGGCCGATCAGGGCGACCCCGATCGGCGTCAGGATCGAGATCCTGCCGCGTGCGATGTCTGCGTCCTCGGGAAAGACCGGCGCTACCGTCTTCTCCTGGCCGGTCGACTCATCGCGATAGGTGACCGCGCGGCCGATCGCCACCACGTTCGGCGGGAGCTTCGCCGCCGGAACGATGCGGGCCCGGCCGATCTCGCCGAGCAGCCGGTCGGCGAGGTCAGGGTTTCGCTGGATCGCGCCCTCCGCGAGCGCTTCGAGCCTGTCCAGGCTTTCGGCATCGATGACGACCTTGGGCCGCCGGCCGGTGCCGCGTGAGGTGGAGCGTTGTGCAGTCATCGAATTGTCCTTTCCGCCCTCTGGTGGCGTGGATGCATTGTGGGTAGCCAAATTTTCAGACCCGCCAGAGACGGATCAGACCATCAGGCCGCGTCGTGGTCCGGAGCCGGGCTCACATCCAGCACGACGACTGTCTCGATCTGGCCGTCGTCCCGCAGCAGCGGTACCTTCTGCAGTTTTCGCATCCCGATGAGGGTTGCCCCAAGCAAGGATGCGACGAGAACATGACCCGGGATCGGCACCGGGCTCATGGAAAGCGCGCCCGAGCGCGCGCCCTCTCCACTGATCATGTAGGTGACATGGCATCCGGCCACGACGAGTCCGGGCGGGGCCGGCTCCGGAGCGCCGCGCGAGATCCGCAGCTTGTGGCGCAGGAGCCCGTTCAAAAGCGGGGGGTTGGGCGCATTCTTGGTTCCGCGATGGCGGAGCAGGCGCTCGATGCCGAGCCGGTCCTCGACAGTGAGGAGAAATCCCGTCTCGACAGCGGAGCGCTCGAACAGCGATCGAAAGTCACTGCCCGCAGGCAGATTGCTGATCCTGGTGATGGTCATGATGTGTCTCCCGGGGCGGCGAAGCCCGCGTTCTCAATTCAAGGATGTGAGAAAGCCCCGGGTGGTCGAAGACGCAGCTATGCGCAGACCGCCCGGGGACCCGGGCGGTTCAGAAGCAGAAACCGGAAAAGGTTCTCGTGCGTGACCATGAGGTGAGCTTAGCCGCTTGGCCCAGTCTGTCAATCTTGGTGACCGGAACCGGCCTGGAACAGCACAAGACGGACAGATGTTGAGAACGTGACGGAGGTGAAGCGAATGGCGAAGTTTTCGAAAGGCGATCACGTGAGCTGGAATTCCGAGGCTGGCCGGGTCAGCGGCCGCATCGTGAAGGTCCACGAGGCGGATTTCGACTACAAGGGCCATCGCCGCCGCGCGTCGAAGGAAGAGCCCCAATACGAGATCGAGAGCGACAAGACCGATCATATCGCGGCGCACAAGGAGGACGCGCTGACCAAGCACGACTCGTGAGCGGCGGTTTCGCGACCATCGGACATTCGAACCGGTCGCCGCAGACGGTCATCGACATGCTGCGCGAGGCCGGGGTTCGGCTCCTGATCGATGTGCGGTCATTCCCGAAATCACGCAGCAATCCCGACTTCAACGACGACACGTTTCCGCAAAGCCTGGCCGATTATCAGATCGGCTATCGACACATGCTGGCGCTTGGCGGGCGACGCCCGAAACAGCCGGATGTCGCTAACGATCTGAACGCTTTCTGGAGGGTGCGGAGCTTTCACAACTACGCGGACTACGCCCTCGGCTCAGACTTCCGGAACGCCTTCACCGAGTTGCTCGATCTCGGCCAGAGCCAATCCGTCGCGATGATGTGTTCGGAAGCCGTCTGGTGGCGATGTCATCGCAGGATCATCACCGACTGGCTACTGCTCCATGGCCAGGAAGTGCGGCATCTGATGGCACCGGGTCGGATCGATGTGGCCGAGCTGACCGAAGGAGCGCAGCTTCGGGAGGATGGTGCCGTCATCTATCCCGCCCCCGAGTGACGGCCCGGTGTCGCGGGGTGCGACACCGGGGAGAGCAGATCAGGTATCAGGCACCTCGATTCCGCGCGCCTCGAGCCAGGTGCGCATTGCGTCGATCTCCTGCTGTTGCTCGGCGATGATGTGCCGGGCCAGCTCCATGTTCTCGGGGTCGGAGCCGGCGGCGAGCTGGATGCGGGCCATGTCGATGGCGCCCTGGTGGTGCGGGATCATCCCGAGCACGAAGGCGACATCGGGATCCTCGTGCTGGAGGCCGGCCATCATCTCGTCATGCATCCCCATCATCGACTGTGCGTAGGCGTCGGCGACGGAGGTGTCGCCGAGTTCGGCCGGCGCGATAGACGGGAGATTGTCACCCTCGCGCAGGCTCTCCATCGCCTGCGGCCCGTGCGGATGCTCCAGCGAATAGGAATGCGTCGCCATCTCCCCCTCCTGGGCCAGGATCTCGGCCATGGTCCGGGTGTCGGTGCCGTAGAAGGTCGCGTGCAGGCCCCAATAGGCCGTCGCGAAGATCACCAGCGCCCCGGTCAGTCCGATCGGTACACCAACGAGGGCGCGCCTGATCCAGGACCAGAAGTGCAACTCCCGGGTATGGTCGACCGCGATCACGACAATAATTGCCATGATCAGTGCGTGACCGATCAGGTCGACCCGGCCAAACGGGTAAACTGCGGCATTGAAGATCACGAAGAGCGCGATCGCGGATAGGCGCCGCACCAGTGGCGTGGCAAGCAGGCCGAAGCCCATGGTGAACTCCGCGACACCCGCCATCGGGATGAACATGTCGCGCGGAATACCGAAGGTCAGGAACGGTTTCTCCTCGACGAGTGGATAGAACCATTCAGGGTAGGCGAATTTCTCCAAGCTCGACCACATTAGCGCGATGGCGACACCCCAGCGGAGCACCTCGAAGCGGTGCTTGCGCCAGTCCTCCCGGCCCGAGGACTCGAGGACCAGGTAGGCCGCCACGGCGACGCCGAGCGCCAGGTAATCGAGCAGGTGGAACGGGTCGTAATCGCGCAGGGCGAGCACCCAGAGGAAGATGATCCCGGCCGCCGAAAGCGGCATGGTCTTGCGCGAGACAATCCCGGCGGCGATCAGGAGCTGAAGCCAGCTCACCCATTCGGCCGGGGTCTTGAGGTCGGGCGTCAGGTATACGCCGCCAACCGAGAAGATCGCGACGAAGAAGCCCGCGACCACGATACGGACGAAGTCATCGAGCCTGAACCAGAGCGGGTTCGTGACGCGATCCATCGCGTCGAGCGCCGTCTCTCCGGCGGCAGTGCGCTCAACGAGACGAGTGGCGATGAAGAATACCAGAACCAGAACGATGCCGCTCCAGAACCAGGGATCGGTCAGGGTCCGGGTGATTGGCGCCGGCGCCGCGTCGACGATGTAGGGCGCGAACCACTTCACATGAGCCGAGGCCGCAGCCGGCGCCAGCGCGCCGGTGAACGCGAGGGCGATGCCGAGGCCTGGTTTGCGGGGGAGGGAGGACAGCATGATAGATACCCCTTTCTTGTGAGGGATTGCGGTCAGGTTTTTGCGCTCATGGTCGCGAGGTCGATCGGACCTGCGGCGGGCGCATGAGCAGGGAAGGTGGCACGCGACAGGATCGTGCCGCTCTCGTCGACGACCAGGCGCAGGGCGCGGCCGCCGGAATAGAAGGTCATGCGCCAACGGCCGGCGTCCTCGTCGACTCCGGTCTCGCAGCGGCTGGTGATATCTCCGGCACGCAGCTTCGCGGGTACCTCGGCAGGTGGAAGTCCGAAGGCGGCCCCCACGATCTCCGCGTCGACCACGAAGCCGTCGGCGGTAAAGGATACGCTGCTCATCGCACTTTCCTTTCAGGCTACGGCCGGAGCGGGCGCCGGCAAAGCGATGTCGGCAAGCGTCGATCTGTCGAGTTCGGCCAGAAATGCGGTTTCGGCGGCGTGAAGCTTTCCCTTCAGCAGGCAGACCGGCGTGACGCAGCAGGCGCCTTGGGAGGAGAAGCATTCGACCAGTGCCTGGTCCTTCTCGAGGAGCCGCACGAGATTGCCGAGGCCGATCTCGTCCGCTGGTCGGGCGAGCATTGCGCCGCCGCCCGCGCCACGTCGCGTGGCGACAAAGCCATGCCTGGCGAGGCGCTGAATGACCTTGTTGAGGTGATTGCGGGAGATGCCGAATTCGTCAGCGATCTCGGCCGTCGAAAATGCGCGCTCCGGGGCGCTGGCCATCCGCATGAGCGCGCGTAGACCGTAATCGGTGAAGCTGGTTAGGCGCATCTGGCGGCCTCACTATGAATAGGCATTTACAATACCTATTATAGGTCCTAACCCGCTCTCGCAACAACCGCTCAGGCCAGTTCAGCCATGACCCAGACGCAATCCTTTCTCCCGCCGATCCGCTCCGCGCGCCCCGCGATGACCTTGGAAATGATGCAGAGGACCGGTCTCAGCGAAGCCGTACTCACCGACCTGGTGCACAGCTTCTACGGCAAGATCCGCGTCGACCCGGTGCTCGGTCCGATCTTCGCGGCACGGATCGCAGATTGGGGGCCGCATCTCGATAAAATGGTCGACTTCTGGTCATCCGTGGCGCTGATGACCGGCCGCTACCACGGTGCCCCGGTCCCCAAACATGCGGGCTTGCCCGTGACGTGGGCGCACTTCCATCGCTGGCTCGAGATTTTTCGCGAGACGGCGGGTGAGGTCTGCACGCGGGCGGGGGCCGCGCACGTGATCGAGCGGGCGGAACGGATCGCCCGCTCGCTGCATATGGCCAGCCAGGATGCGCACCGCGCAGAGGGAAGCGTCCCCAACCTGAAGTGACGGAGAAAGGTTGGCAGATGCCAACACGGGAATGACAAGGTCCGCTATCCAGAAGCGGCAGCTTCCGGCGCTGGCTTCGGGCAGAGACCTTTCCGCCGAGCAGGAGCAGGACTGCTGCTTCCACACGTCAGTCTTGACACCTCACCCTGGCGGGCTCGCTCATGATGGCAGTGCGCCATTGCGCTTACGAAGCCTTACGATTGTTGACTTACGGAGGCTAACGACATATCTTTGCGTCAAGGAGAGGCCCTATGCACTTCATGACGCTCAAGGAAGACGCGCGGTCCGGTTTGCCCCATGGGGCGAAAAGAGACCTCGACCTGATCGACGAGGCCCTCGCGAACCGGGGCAAGAGAGCCCTGGCCGAGGCCGCATTGCACATCGCCGCCCGCATGGTCGAGCAGGCGCAGGAGATTTCGGGCCAGGAGGCGCCTCTCAGCCAGCCCGAGGAGGATGCGCTTGGACGCCTTGGTGTCGATGCGACCGCCCCCATGTCCGATGCAGAGTTCTACCGGTCCGATCCCCTGTTGGAGGGCATGACCCGTCAGGCTCTACTGACGGCCGATGCCGTTCCACTCGCCGAGGCGGCGCGGCGCATCGGCGTGAGTGATGCCCGTCTCCGGCAGCGCATCGCTGCCGGCACCATGATGGCCATTCATCGTCCCCACGGGCGAGGTTGGCTCATTCCGGCATTCCAGCTCGAAGCCGAGGGGGAAATCCCGCATCTCGGCCGCGTTCTTTTGGCCGCCGGTCGTCCGGTCTCCGCTCAGGCCATGGACCGGTTCTTCAGGATTCCGCGCGAAGACCTTGGCGGGGCCTCGCCCCGAGACTGGCTCATCGCGGGCCATGATCCATCAATCGTCGAGCGCATCGTCGCCGGCCTCTGATCGAACGCCGTCCGCTGATGGACCATTTGCCACGATCTCCGGGGAAAGCATCCCTGTCGGCGATTCCGCCTGCCGTATTCAGGTTGGGCGCAGGCAGCGAGATCCTGCGTATATGGTTTTCCGCAAGCAGGCATGCCTCCGGATTTGCGCATTTTCGAGATTTCGGGCCGACAGAGTCGCGGTTCGATCATCATCTGCCGGATGCCGCGGGACGGCCGACGATCGGAGCACGCGCCATTCTCTATGCCATTGATGTGGAAGCGGACCCCCATGCGTTTACCTCGGCTCTGGCTGAGGTTTTCCAGGACACCCGGACGATCGACCTGACGACGGGCGGCCCTCGTTTGGCCGTGGTCCGGCCAACCCGCGATCTTTCCCTTCTCGACCTGACGGGACACTGGACAACGCGGGCAGGAGCATCGGCCGGCCTGTCCAGTGGACCGAGGGCAATCACGAAGGAATGGAGCCGGGATTTCTACGACGCTTATCCTGCCTTGGACGGGCTTCGATATCGTTCCGCGATGTCGGGAGGGAGCAGCCTGTCGCTGGCGCTCTACGAGAGAAGCAGGTCCGCGATGCCGGCCGCGCCGCATGTGGACATGCCCTTGTCTCACATGGCGCTGAGAACGAGTTTGGTTCGTGCCGCACGGACCCTGGGATATGTCGTCCAGACCTGATTGGCCCAGAGCCCGACATCGGGCGCCGCCCTCCGAAAGACCAGAGAGTTCAATGCCTAACCTTTCTCGCTTGGGTCGATCACCTTGATTCCGGTGCCCTCCAGGAGGTGATACGGGGCATTTCGGACCAGGGCGTCAATGTCGACCTTGGGCCGATCGTCCTTTGGTTCGCGCATCATGAGAAAGCCCATGATCATCACCAGCAGACTGTTCCCGACGATGGCGCTGGTGAGAATGACTTCAGTGCTGAATATCTCGGTCATGCAGTCCTCCTTTCGAGCTCCAGAGATGCCCGATGCTGGCTCGCCCTGAGCCACCCCCGCGCAAGCCGTGCAGCGTCCGGGCCGGCGCGATGAGGGGCAGGGCGCCGCTCTACCGTCTCGTAGAGCAGATCCAGAGCGTATCCGTCGAACATCGCGAAGGATGCGCCGTCGAAATCTTCGACCGAAGGGTTCTCAGGGCGCCCGGCAGCTCGGAGCAGGCGGTCCAGCCATCGAGTCTCGAACTCAGGGGCATCAGAGACAAGCCTACGGCCTCCGATAACCCTGAACAAGGTCTCGGCCACTTCTGTTGCCGAGGGCGCATCCATGAGCTCTGACAGGGAAATGCCGTGAACCGATGCGCTCTGCGGTGACCAGTCGTCTATCGCCCAATCGGGTGCCGGGCGAATGAGGGAAGACCAGGTGCGCACTTCTCCGTGATCGAGCCACGAGAGTCCGATCTCGATGGGCCAGCTTGCCTCCGACAGACTCGACGCCTCGAAGTCCAGGATCGCGATTTTCTCTACGGTCGCATCCATGGTCTCACCCTTGGCGCACCGTTGAAGGACGATAGCTGGTGCTGGCCTGCTTCACCGCTCGACGAACACGGGCGATATCGGCCAAGCGAGCATGGGAGGATTGAGCTTGCGACGGGCGATGGAAGGTTGAGCGGACATCGCGCCCTTCCGGCTTGAGGAACCATCCGAGTGCCGTGAGCGCCTCTTCCGCGGCATCGCGGGCTTCATGCCGCCGGGGGCGATCAGTCACGCCTGGTTCAACATGGGCTATCTCGTTGTCTTCGCAGCTATAATGTCGCTGCACCTCCATGCTTATGACCAGTCCCGGGAATTCTGCATCAAGCCAGCACACGACAGCGCGTGCATCATCATCAAGCCGCCGCGCGGCCTCGCGGGTCCGCTGCATCGCCAGCAGGTCCTCGGGCGACCTCTGGATTGGCGATGCTGTTGGTATTGTTTCCCTGTCGCCTGGCATGATCGGATCTCCGGATATTTCGCCCCTGTTCAGTCTTCTGCGAGCGGTTCGTTCAGGTCGATCTCCATGCCGTCGACGAGCTTTTGCGCGCGGCGTGTCCATTCACTCCCGAACGGCTTTAGGCGCATGGGGTCGGAAACGATCTCCTTTTCGAGGAAGCCGAGAAACGCCTGGGTGGTAGATTCTCCCTTCAAGGTCTTACCCTCCAAATCTTAGTCAGGCAGCAACCGAGATGCGCGTTCGAGGTGTCTCGATAGCCAGACGTCCCGGTCCGGCAGTATCCTTCGCCTTGATCACGATGTCGATGTCGCAACCAAGCTTCACCAGCATGCGCAGAATCCTGTCGGCGGTGATGCCCTCAAGCTTCCCGTTCATGATCTTGGAGACATGAGACTGAGGGATTCCAAGAGCCTCTCCGGCATCGCTTTGGGTCAGGTGACTATACCGGATGGTCGACGACAACTGGATTGCAAGAGCGGCTTTCAAGCTCATCTCTTGAGCGTCTTCGAGACCAAGATCGTCGAATACATTGCCTGATACGTCGGTGATTTCTTCGTGCATGGCGGCCTCTTTCTCGGCTCAACCGCGACAATCACGGCAGACCTGCATTTTTTATACTCATTTAAGTATATCGCGTCGATCTTCAATGCACCCGCCATGCAAAGTTGGCAGCTGCCAACCGTAATCGGCTTGGATGCATGAGTTTCCCAGCGTTAGATCCTCACCAGCGGCAGTGAGGACAACGATGCAGGACGAAGACCGCCTGAAGGCGGCATGGAACCAGAAGACAATCCCTGTCGCGCTTCGCCGTGACGGCAAGGGTGAGCGGGTCAGGGTCCGCCTTCCTTATGCGGACGACAACTATACCTGGCTCAGGAATGGCCGGCGCATCCGCCCAAGCTGGAACCCGGCACTGGGATGCTGGGAAATTCCCAAGGCTTGGTTCAATGACCTCGTGAACCGCTGTCTTCGTCGCTGGGGGCTGATCTATGTCATCCAACCCTACCAGGAGCAGGAGATCTGCGCTCCGGCCTGCATGAACGCCATCGGCCATGAGTGCCAGTGTTCTTGTATGGGGGCCAACCACGGTCAGGGCGACGATGGCGGCTGGTTCTCGACGAGCGAGGCCTTCGCGGCCCGATGGGGCGACCGTCAGCTCGCCTGTCGTCTCATGACGGTCAGCTCCGAAAAGTAGGGGCCCGGCCGATACGGCCAGGCCCTGCGATAGGTGCGCGGATGATGCTGTCGGTCAGATAGGATGCCGGTCGCGGACAAATCACAGATTGGGGCGATCCTGTTCCGGAACCTCCCACGGGTCCTCCAGGGTGACGATGCCGTAGCGGTCGCCGTCGTGGCCAGCCTTCGGGAGAAAGGTGATCATCCCGATATCCAGGATCATCCCCTTGTCGTGCATATGCTGCTGTCGAAAGTGACCGAAGTGCGTGAGATGACCGAGGCCTTCCAGCTCGAGGCACAGCGCGGAGATCGCTGCCGAATACTCGAGTCTCTGGCCGGCGCTGCTCATATCCCAGATCCCGTCCAGGTCAGTCATCCAGTCCGAGATCGCAGCAGTCAGTTCGAGGGCATCGTCGGCTTCCACCGCTCCGGCATTGATCAGGAGCCCGTGCCATTCGCGGTTACGGGAATAGAAGTCGTTGGGCTTCCTGATGGGGGATGTCGGCACGAGCAACGTCTTTTTCAGGGCGCGCTCCATTTCCTCCTGCTGGCGCTTCTCCTGCTCGGGTGTCGGCTTGGAGAAGACCGTGATGTTGAACCCGAGGCCGCGCGCGAGGCTTCGCAAGGTCTGCACCTCGGGCACCGGGCACGTGCCGACCGCTTTCCACCTTCTGGATCGTGCGGACCGTCAACCCGGAGGCGTCCGCCAGGTTCTCCTGGGTTAGAGAGAACATCTTGCGGATATACTTGCACTGGCTCGCGATATACTTGGCGTCTCGTTCCATCGTCTCCATCAGATCACTCCATGTTGCTGACAGGAATAGCATGGCACGCCGGCTCCTTGGGCGTCCCCGAACGCAACCCGAACGCTGGCGGTCATCCCGACCCCGGACCGCTGTCCTTGCACCAGTCAATCCGCCCCTGCCGGATCCAGAAGTGACACCGGCACTCGTTCGTCTGGCGGACTGACGGCGAGATGGTCGGGCGCCTCAGCCAGTCTGACATGGCCGTCCACCTGGGCCTCCGGTTCTTGCTGAGGGACAGCTTGATGGTTTCGCCGCAGCCACCTGGGCAGTGGAAGCAGGCCCATTTGTCGACGCCATCGCGCACGATGGTCATCTCACCCGGCACGATCTGATCCGGCGTCGGGTGTGTGGGTGTTACCCTGGCGACCAGGGCACTTCGCGGAATGAGGCGGAAGAGCTCGAGGCTCTTCCGCAGAATGTCGATCATCATGCCACTCACCCGATACGATCCAGGAACGGCTCGATGTCGCCGAGGCCCCAGTATTCCTCGCTGCCGCAGACCGGGCAGTCCGGCCGGGGCTGCGCCGCCTGCGAACGCTCGAAACCCTTGTCGAGCTTGCGATAGCGTTGCCATGTCCATCCGCCGCCGCCGCGGAAGTCGACGAGACCGGCAAGAAGTTCGTTCACTGCCATGGTGGCGGCCTCGGAGGTGAAGGTCACGACGGCCGGCGCGGGATTACCTCCGCCGCGGACGTAGGCTTCGGTCTTCTGCCGTTCATATTCGGCGGGGTCCGATCGCTGGAGGTCCTCTTCGCGAGCCCTGACGCGATCGACTGTGCCGCGGCAGCCGTGGCACGCCGTCGTGGGAAACAGCACGCTGACCCGCGCGGCCATCTCGAGGAGGCCGGGCTCACCATCGTCACGGGGCATGAGGACCAGCCCGACATCGATGACCGGGATCAGGTAGAAGTGCGCCACGCGGTTCAGGTAGAGGCGCCCGGCGTGATCGTCCGTGCATCCGAAGATGACGTCGCAGGATTTCAGCGCGTCACGGATATGCGGCGCATCCACCCAGCTGTTCATCGACCGGATCTCGACGTCGAGACCCATCATCGTCACCTCGCGCGCCATGACGTCGACCTTGGGCACCGCGTTTTCGGCATCCTTTCGGGTCGCGCCATACAGACGGTTCAGGTTGGAATGCTCGACCACGTCATCGTCGATGACCACGATGCGCCCCACGCCGAGGCGAGCGAGAAGATGGACCACCGGGCTTCCGGTGCCGCCGCAGCCGACCACGGCAACGGAGAGCTGCTTGAGGAGTCCGTTGACCTCCGGCCCGAAGGCCAGTGCCTGCCGGGCCAAGGCTTCCGACGGGGTCGGCACGTCGGTCGACTGGATCTCGAGCCGAGTGCCGATGACGGTCACCCGGTGACAGGGCAGGGGTGTCATGTCGTCTTCCCAGACCCGTGCCCGGTAGAGGCCGTCACCGACCTGCACGACGCTCACCAGGCGTGTCCCCTCGCCGTTACGGTTCCAAGCCATGGTGAAGAGGTCGCGCTCGTTGCGATCGTCCTGGTCCGAGAAACCGTCGAAGCCTCCCGGGTGACTATGAACGATCGCCGGCACCAGGCCTTCCTCCTTGGCCTGGCGACAGAGCTGGGCGAAAGAGTTGGTGTTCCAGGTGACATGCTTGTCGCTGGCATCGACGCGGTCTTCCTGCGGGATCGCGATGACCTCGTAGGAGGTGTAACGGGTCCGCGGCTCGAGGTCCCAGGGGTCCTGCGCGATCTCGCTTTTGCCGAGCAGCATGTAGGCGGCGCCCTCGTGCCCACGGGGGTGCGCGAGCAGCGCCTGCAGCTTGTCGCGGTGACGGGCGTGGAGGGTGATGTCGCTGCGCTTCATGCCGCCACCTCCAGGGCCTCTTCGACCCGCTTCAGCATGGTCCAGATGCCGTCGGTGCCGGGACGCCACTGGTTGTTGTGGCGAGACCAGCGCTGCCAGTTCTGGCCATCGAAGGCCTGGCGTGCCTGCGTGCAGCGGGGCTCACGCTGGCCGGCAAGGAGCTTCAGATGCGGCACGGCGTAGAACATGTCGGGGGCGACCTCGGGATACGAGGGCGGCAGCAGGATCAGGATATCCGCCTGGGCGACCTGATACTTGCCTTCCGGCAGCGTGATCCCGGTGAGGATCACGCCCTTCTTTCCGCCTTCGATGACCTCGCGAACGGTGAGGCCGCGACCCTCGAGGTAGCGGCGATCCTGACGGGGGAGGAGGCTCATGCCGCACCGCCTTCCGTGGTCTGGGGCACGCCGGTGAAGAAGTGCTCCAGGCCCGCATCCGCGAGACAGATCAGATCGGTGTCGCCGATCAGGATGTCATCCTTGCCGGGGATCACCTGCCAAACGGCGAACTTGGCGGGATCGACCCCGGCCAGCTTCTTGAGCACGCGCCCGCTGATGACCTTGTGGCCCCACTCGAGACGCTTGCCATCGATGTCGAAGCGGAAGGATTCCGCGCTCGGGAAGACCAGGAAGCGCTCGACCTGGCCGGGGCGCAGGTCCGTGGTTTCCTCGAGGCGCAGTTCCTCGAGTTCACCGTTGCGCAGCACCTGGAACACGAGATGTTCCTCGGCCTTGCGGAAGCCGGCCCCCTCGATGATCTGGCGGCCGGTGGGCGTCGGATCGTCGATGACGGCGTCGGTGAACTTCAGGTCGTGGTCGCCGACCTGGACCTTGTAGGGCCCGTGGTCGCGGGGCTTGCGGCCGGCCTCCAGGGCGGCCAGGAGATCTTCGATTTCGATCGGTTCGGTAGACATGGCAGCAAATCCTTTTCTTGTCTGCTCGACGCCCGCAGCAGGCGCCTTATGCCCCCTATGCTCCCGACAGGCGGCCCATCGGACGCTGCCGCCAGAAAATTCTCAAAAATGTTTCGCGTCGCCTGATACCGGGCCTATAGCGGCACGGCGAGGCCTGCGCTTCTACCAGATATTGACGGTGAATTTTGGGGCACAACTTGGTATGGTGTGCTCTCCGTCGGCGCTCCCGAAAATCGAAGCCCTCGGAAAAATTCCGAAGACGATGTCCGATGGGCAGCTTCTCGGGAGCATATACGAGTGACAGGCAATCGAGCGGCTCATGAAAGACGACAAAGACGTAGACAAGTTCTACACCCCCGAAGACGCCACCGAGGCAATTCGAAACCTGTCAGCCGAACAGAAGCGAAGGCTCGCGGCAGTAGCCAAAAGGCGCGCCTGGTTTGCGGGAGACCCTGAGGGGTTGCTGCATGAAGCCATCGCAAGCACAGCAATGGGGAGGAGACGATGGAACCGTTCCGTCGATATCGTGCGCCATCTGGACAAGGTGATGCAGAGCATCACGTCCAATGCCGCGAAGCGGAGAAAGGTCGCCGCCGACAAACGCGAAGAGCTCTCGATACGAGAAGAATGGCGGGATGAAGAACCATCGACCGAAGCCGCGCTCGAGGCCCGCGAGTTCCGTGAGGAGCAACACGCGAAGGCCATCGAACTGTGCGGTGACGATTGGGAAGTGCAACTTCTCGTAGAAGGTCTGCTCAACAACAGCACGCCGGAAGAGCTGGTCGAGCTCTTCGGAAGCAAGACCTCATATGAAACGGTCCGAAGAAGAATGAATCGAAAAATCGAGAACTACCGGGCCCAAGGTGATAACCGATGACGAAAAAGAAGGACCCCGGATTGACCCGTCTCGAAGACGAGATGGTGGAGGATGTCTTTGCCATGAGCGACGCCGAGATCGAGGCGGAGCTTCGGGAAGAGGGCGTCGATATCAACGCGTTCGACAAGGAAATGGACGATCTCTTCGCATCTGCCCTCGCAGAGGGTGGCCAGCGGCGCCTGCAGGGCGCTCGCAAGGCGGTCGACCTGCATAATGAACGCCAGAAGCGGAAAGAGCAGCAAAAATCCCAGGACGAGCTTCGCGCGCAGATCGCAGCGATCGTTGCCGGCAACCCTGACCTGACGATGGCCGCCCGAAACTTCGAGAAGGAGCATGACGGCGATCTGGAGGGGGTCCTTGAGGACCTGCAGGAGCTCACGGGTGACGATTGGGATGACGATGAGTGATGCGCACCATCCGTGATCCAGAGGAGTTGCTAAGGGAATTTGGGATCTCGCGCCCCGAGCAGATCGACTTGGAGGCCATCGCCTGGACGCAGAACGCGCGCGTTCAATACCGCCACCTGCACGGGTGCGAGGCCCGGATTATTGGTGCGGGGAACCGTGCGAAGATCTCCCTGAAGCCGGATGGAAACCCTCGTCGGAGGCGTTTCTCGCTGGCACACGAGATCGGCCATTGGCAATGCCATCGGGGTCAGACCCTGATGTGCCAGTCTGACGATATCGAGACAGGCAGCACGATCGGGAAACTTCCAGAGCGTGCTGCCGACCGCTTTGCCGCGCAACTCTTGATGCCCGAGTTCCTGATCCGTGAGAGCCTCCGTGGCTACAACAACCGGTTCGACATGGGAACCATCAGGGCGATGGCCGAGGACTTCGACATGAGCCTGACGGCCGCGGCGATCCGGCTGGTTGAGCGCAACACGCTGCCAAGCTTTCTCGTCTGTCATACGCCGAAGGGGCGAAAGTGGTTCACGCGCTCGCCGAAGGTGGACCAGCGATGGTTCCCCATGGACCACTTGGACAAAGACAGTCTCGCGTTCGACGTTCTGTTCGGAGGAGGGCCAGAAGACAGAATGCTGCGCGCGAGCGGAGCGGATGCCTGGTTCGACAAGCCATGGGCGGACGAGATACCGATCAAGGAACAGACTGTGCGCATCTATGACGATGTGGTCCTGACGCTGCTGGTCGTGCAGGACGAGCGCATGCTTGCGGACTGATGTTGGCAGCTGCCAACTCGGAGGAGGGGACGTTGCGCAGACTGTCACAGCGCGGTTCTTTGTTGATTTCTTTGCTTTCACCCTATATGTGGATGACAGGGCGACAGACCGGCTGAAACAGCGCCCACCCACCTTTACGGTTTTCGCGCGAGCGGATGGCAAGTGGTAAGTCGGATCCCAGGGCTGCCTTCGGGCAGCCCTCTAACTTTTCAGGCACCCTCTTTGAGACGTCTC
The DNA here is from genome assembly GCF_020177265.1 of Pseudooceanicola marinus. GTDB lineage: Bacteria > Pseudomonadota > Alphaproteobacteria > Rhodobacterales > Rhodobacteraceae > Pseudooceanicola > Pseudooceanicola marinus_A. The sequence goes on along the minus strand of NZ_JAIVMC010000001.1, from coordinate 857,149 downwards.
AACGGGTGGCGAAGACCAGCGGTCGTCCCATGAACACGTTCTGGATCAGCATGGCGAACCGGACGGCATTCGGCCTGTTGGGCGGGGCGTAGGGCGAATCCTCCCTGCGATAAGCGCTCTCGACGCGGAGTTCGATGTGCTTGTCGCGCTTCCTGTTGATCTTCTTGACCTCGAAGAACAGGTGATACCGGTCGTCTCTCTGCGGTGTCTCGACCGCGAGAAAAACGTAGTTACGCTTCTCCCAGGTCTGGAACACCCGAGCCCCTGGCAGCCCCGCCAGGATCGGCTGAAGGTTGTGACTATCGGCGTAGCGGTCCGGGCAGAAGATCCGTTGATCGAAACACATCTCGTCCGGATGGTCTCCCTCGACATGCGCCCTGGTGAAAACGTGCGATTTGTAGACTACCCGCACACGCCGGTTGTTGCCGTCCGGCGTAGGGCAGAAGAACTCGAACGGATCGAGATGCGCCAGGGCAATTTCCTGGCCAGCGACGAAGAAAGGGTCCCAGTAAATGCTCTGTGGCGGTGGCGGATTTGTCATTCAGCGCGATCGGTAAGAAGAGAAAAGACGGGCGTTCTACCCAGTTCAAATAGGAAGAGGCAACGGCCGTCGTGAAATCTGCGGGCTCCTGTCATGCCGAGGGCTTGCTCAGGACGGATCGGAATCCTTGTAATCCTGATCGGTTGGCATCTGCCAACTCTGGCTCCCCTTGGTCGCCTGCCGGATCCCCCACATCATGGCTTGAAAGGAGCTGGTATCCGCCCGGAAGGGGATGTTCACATACATCCTGCCGTCCTCCTGCGGGGTGACCTCCACGCCGCGGTCTGCGAGCATTTCGAGCCAGATATCAGCGATCGTCTCGAACTCCGTCAGGCTTTCCCACTGCCCGTAGCGCTCCCAGAGAACGCGATGAGCGTCGCGCAGACGCTGGAAGAACGGAGAGAACCAGTGCCCCTCGAGGGCCTCCGATATCTCTCGAAGGTCGGCTTCAATGTCCTGACCGAGTCCATCGGCGGTGCCCAGCACGTAGGAGGCATATTTTACGAGGTTACCGGTGTTCCGCTGCGCTTCGATCATGAGCGCGTCGTAATCGGCATCGTGCCGACACTTCAGGATCGCCTCCCGCACATTCGGTCCCGCTTCGCCAAGGATGTTCAGGAAGACGCTCTGATAGTTCTCGGACGGGTCTTTACCGAAGCCTGCAGAGATACGGCAGGCGGCATACTCATCCCACGAGGCCTCGATGACCTCCAGGCGGAGCGCTTCATACCAGGTTTCCGCCCTGTAACGGAGGATCATGCCTGGAAATTGCCGATCCTTGATGGCGTTGATTTCGACATGCGCACATTCGTGGGCGATGGTGTGAACTGCCTCCTGGCAGGCCTCGCTGTCGGGCTCCTCCATGAGGCCTTCCAAGAAGGCCGCATTGAACAGGATGTGCGATTTCAGAACGCCCTCACGAAGAACCGCCGGGGTCATCGCGATGCCGATGCCCCACTCCTTGCTGAACGACAGCTCAGAGGATGTCTCGACTCCGCGATCCAGTTCTCTCAGGGCTTCCCCATAGTCGTAGGCCAGTGTCACGCCATCCAGGGTCTCGAGGTTTATGTGCTGACCGAAGATATTGATCAGCCCGAGGACGTTCGATCCGATGGCGCGAGCATCTTCCTCGCGAGCGTAGTTCCTGGCTGAGGCCGAGAGGTCTGTCGGCGTGGATGTCTGCGGTTCTTCCGACACTTGATCGTCCTTGCTCTGCCTGCACATCGAAGGTGAGGTCTCCTCGTGGTGCCGCAAATCGCGGTCACAGCCTGCTCCGCACCTCCCGGAACAGCGCCTTGATCTCCCCCCACGGCCTTTGAGCTCGGCCGGTCGAATTCCGTGATCGCCTGGCCCGAAATCAGCGCCTGCATGAACGCCTTTCTCTGGCCGAGCCGCGCCTTGGCTACCGGCACGTCCGGATAGAGCTCCTGCAGCACCGCCGCAGTGTCGTCGCCCTCGGGCCCGACGGAAGCCACCTGACTCAGGACGAAGATCCCCGGCCGGCCGGTCTGCTTCATGATCTCGACCATGCCCGCGGCCGCGTTGATGTCAAAGGGGCCCGGACGAATGGGAATGACCACCAGGTCCGCTGCACGGATCGCCGCGTCGATCGTGCCGCCGGCATGGGGCGGCGTGTCGATCACCACGTAGTCGGCGTCATCTTCCTCGGCTTGGGAGAGATAGGCGATCTGCCCTGCCACCGCGCCGGAATTGACACTCGAAGGTCCCTTGAGTGACCTCTCGGTTGGGGATCGAATTGAGAGCTTACGACCTGTCATTTGTTCGCTTCAGCCTCCTCTATTCGCATAGCATGTCAGCCGTCTTCTTCACCATCGTCTTGCCATTTTTTTTCAAAGTTGGCGCGCGCTGCACGATGGCGCTCCTCGATGATAGTGGCAATGTCTGTAAGCATCATGAGACGAGCTGCCTTTTGACGTTCGTCGAGCCGAAAGTAGGGTACTCGGACTTCCCCACTGTCGACTTTCCTGGCCAATGTGTCTGCCTCATAGCCCCAGTATTGAGCCGCCACCTCAAGAGGAATTAAGGGTGTGCCGCCGAAGTGGGCCAGGAGCATATCAAGTGTTGTCATCATTACCTCCGCATGGTTGCTGCGTAGGAATTGAGATCGAACTGCAGGACGCGGAAAAGTTCCTTTGCGGAAGTCTGCGATGCATGACGAGCGTGGTCGTGTCGCGACGGTGGTCGGAGATCGAGAGTGGCGTCATTTCGGCGTGATGCAACACCCCACCCAACTGGAGACGGCGACCACCAGGCAGATCACGCCATGACGGAGATTGCCAAGACCGTGCCGATGCTGCTCTGGGCTGTTCGCGTCTTGCCAGATCCAGTCGAGGAAGATTGACGATCGGGAAACCCTGCCTTAGCCCATTACACTTGTTCTCCTTGCCTTAGGCGCCGAACCTCCAGTTGGTCAGAGCACGCCGCCAAGGAATTCCCCAACAGACCTGAGTCACGACCCAGATGTGGCCCTGTCGCCAGAAAACGCGCCGAAGTCACGGATTCGGCAGGTGATCAGATGCTGGCCCAGTATTCCAGAACCCAGTCCAGCCAGTGCCAATTCTTGAATTTATCACCCTTCTTTTCGACGTTCACATACCGATCCAAGCAGCTTCGAGACTGATGCCCTGAGGTCTTCATCACGAAATGGTCACGCTTTCCCTTCTCGAACAGGCGGCTGATACCTTCGTGCCGAAGATCGTGAAAACGCAGATCGTCAATCTTGACGCGCTGTCGGTGGCGTCGAAAAGCGGTGCCCACTGAACGCGGATTGTATGGGAAAATAAACTCTGACGTCCTGGGCATGGAAAGAATGATTTTCATGGCCTGAGGGGTAAGTTTCACCCAAACGTCGTTAGTTTTCTTTTTGCGGGGGTGCTTCATCTCCCGGACCAGAATCTTTCGATCAGTCACGTTTAGGTCACTCCAGCGAAGACGACAGATTTCACTGAGGCGGCGACAGGAGAAGATGGCGAACACACTTATCGTGATAATAGGTATCTTTTGCCTTTTGTTCGCAAGCACTGCGTCAAAGATCAGGTCGAGCTCATCGAGAGTGGGGCGCCGTTCACGCTCCTCGGACCGTGCCAAGATTTCATCGTGCCACAATACTTTCATGGCGCGAACGACGACATCGTATGGAACATCCTCGTCGCGTTCAGCTGCCCACTTCAAAGATGAAGCAAGCATTGTCATGTAGGTCGCCGCGGTTTGCGGCATCATTTCCAACTTGAGCAGGTCCTCTGCCGCGTTTTGGAACCACTTCAGGTCTATGGTAGACGCTGGCTCCTGACAGCGTGGGTGATTGATCCAAAATTCGAGATTTTGGGTTGCGGTCTTCTCGACGCTCCGCCCCTTGTCTTTCCTTTTTTGAATTAGATCGCAGACACGCGGTGCCGTTTTTGAGCCTTCTTCTTGCTTGGGAGCAAGTAAACCCAGTTGTATCTGGGCCAACGTGTCATCTCGCCACTTCTTGGCGTCCTTGAGGCTGGTGAACGTCTTGCTTATATTGATTGGACCACTGTCGGTCCTGCGACGGATTTGCACGCAGTATCTCGGGAGGCCGTCTTTCGGAGCGCGTGCCGAAATGAAGGGTTCGTCCGAACAGTCTTCTACTGTGGGCAAGTTATCCGCTTTGGTCGAAACTTGCGTCCGCTTGGTCTGTTTCGGCTTTCGCGAAGAGACGTTCTGGCTGGTCCCGGAGCTTTCGGTAGGTCGCGGCTGGGCGGGCAGTTCTGCGCGGAAGGCAAATGGAGAACCCGCTGCGCGGTCACGCGAGATTTGCTGGAGTAGATTCTTGGAGCTAACTTGGGTCGTGTGAGACATGACCGTCCCTTTCTTGTTGATCGTCGAGAACGTGGTGTCACTTCGATCTGGCCGGAAACCCTCCGAATGGGGTAAGTCGAGGCGCAGCCAGAATCAGGTGGTTCGCCTGACCCTGGCGGAGCTCTGGCTCGGACATGATTGACGGGATGGATGTTGCTACTCGGTAGCAAGCTGTCTTGGAAAACCCACGGAAACCGGAGAAAATCCCCGGGAATCACGAGAAATCTCGTTAGGTGGCCGCCTGCGCAGGTGGCGGTTAAGTATATGAAAATAAATGCAAAATATGCGTCAAGGCTTGCCGTGGCACCCATGATGGATTGGACGGACCGTCATTGCCGCTACCTGCACCGGCTGCTGTCGGCGCGGACCCTGCTTTATACCGAGATGGTGACCGCCCCCGCGCTGGTGCGCGGCGGGGCGCTGCACCTGCTGGAGTTCAACCCGGAGGAACACCCCGTGGCGCTGCAACTGGGCGGGTCGGAGCCGGAGGAACTGGCGCAGGCGGCGAAGCTGGGGGCCGAGGCGGGCTATGACGAGATCAACCTGAATTGCGGCTGCCCATCGGATCGGGTGCAGTCCGGCACCTTCGGCGCGGTGCTGATGCAGCACCCCGAACTGGTGGCTGATTGCGTTGCCGCCATGGCCGAGGCCCAGCCCGCCGAGGTGACGGTGAAATGCCGCATCGGCGTGGATGATCAGGACCCGGAGGCGGTGTTGCCCGACTTCCTGGAAAAGATCCGCGCCGCCGGCGTGCGCCGGGTGACGATCCATGCGCGCAAGGCCTGGCTTCAGGGCCTCAGCCCGAAGGAAAACCGGGACATCCCGCCGCTGGACTATGACCTGGTGCTGCGCATGCGCGCGGCTTTCCCCGATCTGCATGTCTCGATCAATGGCGGCATCGGCACGCTGGCGCAGGCCGAGGATCTGCTGGCCCAAGGGCTGGACGGGGTGATGATCGGCCGGGCGGCCTATCATGAGCCGGCCAATATCCTGTGCGAGGCCGACCGTCGTATCTATGGCGACGATCGGCCGCCCCTGACCCCCGAGGCGGCGGTGCGCGCCATGCTGCCCTACATCGAATGCCACGTCGCGGCCGGGGGCAAGCTGGCGCAGGTGACACGGCACATGCTGGGTCTCTTCCAGGGGCGCCCCGGGGCCCGTGCCTGGCGGCGGCACCTGTCGGAACACGGCCACCGCGCGGGGGCAGGCCCGGAAGTGGTCGAGGCGGCCATGGCGATGGTCGCGCCAGAAGGCGCGCAGGCATAGGGCGGCCGGACGGCGCGCAGGCCTGAGTGGGCGCAACTGCACAGGGGGCGCGGGCGGCTCTCAGGCCGCCGCGCGCTTCCTCAGTTTTCCGCGAAGAAGGCGATGGTGCGGGCGATCAAGGCGTCCAGTGCCTCGGTCTCCGTAAAGATGTTGAAACTGTGGTCCATCTCGTCGGTGTACTTCGCCTCCGGCCCGTCGTGGGCCTCCAGCAGCCGGTCGGCGGAGGCCGGGGTGACCAGCGTATCCTGGCTGCCCTGTGCGACCAGCAGCGGGCCGGGGTAGGCCGCGATTTCCGCCAGCGGGTCGTAGCTTCGGACCCCCTCGAAGAAGGCCGGTTTCAGGGCCACCTCGGCCCCCCAGGGGAGAGCGGTGGTGACCGGCGCGTCGGGGTCTTCGGCGGCCAAGGCGGTGTTGAACATGGTCTGGCCCAGCAGGCCGGTGTAGGTCGGCAGCGGATCGGCCACCGCGTTCCACAGCGCGACGGCGGCGACTCCTTCGCTGCGCCCGGCGGCGCCGGTGGCGACCAGGCCGCCCTGGCTCCAGCCCAGGAGGTAGATGGGCGCGAACCCCTCCTGCCGCAGCCAGGTCAGCGCGGTCTGCGCATCCTCGATCTGTCTCTCGAAGGTGGTGTCGGCATAGCTCATGGCGCCCACGCTATCGCCCGAGCCGCGAAAATCGATGCGCAGGCTGGCAAGGCCCGCCTCGGCCATCAGGCGGGCGCTGCGCGCAAAGACGCCCTCGTCGGTGCCGGGAATGGCCAGCTCGTCCCGGGTGCCGGTGAACCCGTGCAGCATCAGCACGGCGGGCAGGCTGCCCGTGGTCTCCTCGGGCGTCTCCAGCGTGGCGGCGATGTCCTGCACCGGGGCAGGCAGGGTCAGGGTGCGTTCCATGGCGAGACCGGGCTGGGCGAGCCCGAGCAGGGCAGCGTAGGACAGGGCGAGGGGGCGGATCATGACAGGTCTCCGTTCGGGGGCAAGGGCCGGCAGGGCCGGGACGCTTTCACCCTAGGGACGGGTCGAGACGGGGCAAGCCCGCCGGGCGCTGGCGGGGCCGCCAAAAGCCCCCGATGCCTGTCGCGCAGGCGAAGTGGCCGGTTCCCGCGCAGCCGGGGAAAAGGCGTGCAACAGGGCGCATTTTTGCCATTTTTGCCCCTATACGCCCTCCCTACATGCTGCGGCGCTGCCCCCTGGGCGTCGCAAGAGATAGCAGATGAGCGCTGTTCGGCGCGCGATTGTCATAGATTATAGACGGCTGTGGCGACAATTAATTTGAAAAGGCAAAATCGTTTCCTTTCGGCGGATTCTATGCCTGCGGCCCTAGGGTGGCCATATTCCCCTGCTTCTATGGTGCCAGCAAAGGGATCAAACCATGTTGGAGCTCATTTCGGTTGTCGCCCTGGCCGCCATCGGTGTGGCCTTCACCTCCTATCAGGGGGACCGCGAAAGCACGTCCATCGCCCGACGCTCGGCGGTGCAGGATGCGGAGGATCAGGCAGAGCCCGTGGGCATCTTCGGTCACGACGTGGGCCGACGCCTGCGCGACAGCATGCGGTTCTGGAACCGCAGCGAGGAAGATCAGCAGGCGCTGGATGAAGCCGAGGCCCTGGCCGCGCGCCTGTCTGCCACGCTGGAGCAGGATGATGAGACCGGCGATGAGGCGGAGGCCGCGCAGGAAGAGGTGCCGGCGGACCCCGACCGGACTGGCGCGCGGATCGAGGATGTCGTGCATCAGCAGGGCTGGGATAATGATGTGACCGACGGCGAGGTCGACGCGGTACTGGCGGCCGAACCGGACCTGACGGATGACGGCTACGAGGCGCCGCTGGAAGAGGCCTGGGCCTCCTCCCTCGGCACGTTGGTTGCGGAGATGGAGACGGGTGAGGAAGACGGTGCGCCGGTCGCCGGCGCGCAGGATGATCTGTTGCCGGAGGACCCGGAGCCGGAGGCCACGCCGGAGCCCCCCACCGAAGCCGCGGCGCGGGCGCCGCTGAACGCGCCGGTGATCCGCGACTTCGATCCCGAGCGTGACCAGATCGTGCTGGAATATCGCCCCGAGGACGCCGGCAATGGTCGTGTCGGCATCACCAGTGATGATCGCCACCCGGGGGCCGCGCTGATCACCCTGGGCGGCAAGGTCGTGGCCATCGTCGAGGGCGGCGAAGGGCAGGTGACCGCGGCCCATGTGGAACTCGTCCAGGAAAACACGCAGGACACCGCTGCGGCCTGACAGGCGGGATCGGATTTCAAGGCAGTTTAATCAACGACCGTGCGGATCCCGCGCGGTCGTTGTGCTGTCGGAGGTCAGGTCTCGCCCTGATCCGGCTTGCCTCGGCTTGCACCACGGCCCAGACGTCCCTGCCGTCCGCCGCGGCGCGAGGACACCAGGGGCCCACGCGCCGGAAGCTTGGCCATGATCGCCAGGCGCTCTTCCTCCGTCAGCCGCGACCAGGCGGCAATCTCCTCCCCCGTTCGCAGGCAGCCGGTGCAGAGCCGGGCCTCGGGGTGCATCACGCAGATGTTCACGCAGGGCGACGACACCGCCTCGCGCCGCCAGACGTTGCGGCCCCGGGGATCGTCGGCGCCGCCCGCCATCAGCCGTTCGCCTTCAGGTGGCGCAGCCGGTCCAGCGCCCCTTGCAGGATGTAGGAAGCGGCGACGTGGTCGATCACCTCGGCCCGGCGGCGGCGCGAGGTATCGGCCTCCAGCAGGGCGCGTTCGGCGGCCACGGTGGACAGGCGTTCGTCCCAGAAGCTGATCGGCAGCTCGGTCAGCCGGGTCAGGTTGCGCGCGAAGGCGCGGGTCGACTGGCAACGTGGCCCCTCGGTGCCGTCCATGTTGCGCGGCAGGCCCAGGACCAGCCCGCCGATGCCGCGCTTGGCGATGATCGCCAGCAGCGCCTCGGCATCGACGCCGAACTTCTTGCGCCGGATCGTCTCCAGCGGCGTGGCCACCGACAGGAAGCTGTCGGAGACGGCGACGCCGATGGTCTTGTCGCCCAGGTCCAGCCCGGCCAGGGCCTGCATCTGCGGCAGGGCCTCGGCAAACTCCGCGATATCCTCGTAGATCATTCAGCTGCTCCTGCGCTGCGGGCTGCCATCGCCAGGATCTGCAACGCCTCGGGGTCGGCGGCGAAGACCTGCTGCGCCTCCGCGTAGATTTCGGTGGCCTGGGCGGTTTCGCCCAGCACGCCGAGGGAGGAAATCAGCCGCGCCCATTCCTGGGCCGAACCGCCCTCGTTGGCCAGCCGCTCGCTGAGGCGCCCGACCATGCCGCGCACCATTTCCTGCCGACCTTCGTCGGACAGTTCGGCGGCGTTGTCGATGTCTTCCTGGGACGGGCCGGCCAGCGGCGCCAGGGGCGCGGCGGCGGGGGGGAGGCGATAGTCGTCCTCGCCTGCCAGGCTGGCGACGCGGGGCATCTGGGCGCGGATCAGCGGCACCCAGGGCGCATCGGCGGGCGAACTGCTCAGCAGACGATCCCAGAGGCGGAAGGCGATGTCGGGCCGCCCCGTGCGCGCCATCATCAGGCCGGAATAGTAGCTGGCGGTGCCGTTGCGCGGATCCAGCCGCAGCGCTTGCTGCAGGGCGGTGCCGGCCTCGGCGGAGATCTGGCCGCCGGCGGCGAGGATCAGCATGTCGGCGTAGTCGGCATAGTCCTGGCCGCTGGCCGAGGGGCCCGACAGGCGCAACAGTTCCGCCTGGGCGCGGGCGGCGGCGGCGAAGTTGCCCAGGGCGGCCTCGTTGCGCGCCAGAAGACGCTGACCACGTGGATCGTCGGGGCGCTCGGCCACGGCACTGCGCAGCTGCTCCATCAGCTGGACGAACTCCTCGGAGGGTTGCGCGGGCTCCATGTCGAGGGGCGTGGCATTCGCCTCCAGCTCCGCCTGGGCGGGCAGATCGCGCAGCATCTCCTGGGCGTCGGCGATGCGGCCCGCACGCGGCATGTCGCCGTAGCCCGGCGCGCCCAGGTCGTAATAGAGCCAGAGCGCCCCAAGGGTCACTGCCAGCGCAAGGCCAGCGGCGGCCAGGCGCGGCCCCTGGCCGCTGGTCCCGGCGCGGCCGGAGGCGCGGGCGGCCGCATCGGCGGCCAGCAGGCGGCGCGACACCTCGGTCCGGACCCGGTCGGCCTCTTCGGCGGGCAGGGCGCCGCGGGCTAGGTCGCGGTCCACCTCGGCCAGTTGGTCGCGGTAGATGCCAACGTCATAGGCCTCGGCCGGTTCTCCCTCGGGGCCACCCGCGAACATCCGGCGCGCCAGAAGCGCGGCGACGGCGAGGGAGATCAGGGTGGCAATGGTCCAGAAAAGCATCGGTTTCACCTGTGATGCGGCGCGTGTCGCCCCGGTCTATCGTGGCCGGCTGCGGCACAAAAGTCCCTTTCCGACCCGTTGTGCGCCCATGTCGCAAGCGTGGCGTATTGTGGCGGATTATGGCGGGGTTCTCCTGCGGAAGGCTCTAGGGTCTGGCCAAGGTACCCCCAGGGGTGCTGACCTGCGATTCACCTTAGATGAAAGTTGCGAGAGGCCGATGAGACGCTATTCCGCCTTTGCCATTGCCCGCGAAGCCGCCCGTTATCACACCGGCTGGGAACGCGCCTGGACCTCTCCGGTGCCGAAGAAGAAATACGACGTCATCATCGTCGGCGCCGGTGGCCACGGGCTGGCCACGGCCTATTACCTCGGCAAGAACTTCGGCATCACCAATGTCGCGGTGATCGAGAAGGGCTGGCTGGGCGGCGGCAACACCGGCCGCAACACCACCATCATCCGCTCCAACTACCTCGAAGACGACAGCGCGGCGCTTTTCGAGAAGGCCCGCTCGCTTTACGAGACCCTCAGCCAGGACCTGAATTACAACGTGATGTTCAGCCCCCGTGGCGTGCTGATGCTGGCCCAGACCGAGCATGAGGTGCGCGGCTGGAAACGCACTGCCCAGGCCAATGCCTATCAGGGCGTGGAGACCGAGTATGTCGATGCCAAGCGCGTCAAGGAACTCTGCCCGATCATGAACATCGACGGGCCGCGTTACCCGGTGCTGGGTGCCCTGTGGCAGGCCCGGGGCGGCACGGCGCGCCACGATGCCGTCGCCTGGGGCTATGCCCGGGCCTGTTCCGACATGGGCATGGACATCATCCAGAAATGCGAAGTGACCGGTGTCACCTCCGAAGGGGGCAAGGTTACGGGCGTGGAGACCACCAAGGGCGCCATCGGCTGTGACAAGCTGGGCATCGTGGTGGCGGGCCACTCGGGCGTGCTGGCCGAGATGGCGGGCTTCCGTCTGCCGGTCGAGTCGATGGCGCTGCAGGCCCTGGTCAGCGAGCCGATCAAGCCCTGCATGGACGTGGTCGTGATGGCCAATACCGTGCACGGCTACATGAGCCAGTCCGACAAGGGCGAGATGGTGATCGGCGGCGGCACCGACGGCTTCCTGAACTACACGCAGCGCGGGTCGTTCCACCATATCGAGGAAACCATCCGCGCGCTGATCGAAACCTTCCCGATGGTGTCGCGTCTGAAGATGCTGCGCCAGTGGGGCGGCATCGTGGACATGACCGGCGACCGTTCGCCTATCATCTCGCCCACGCCGCTTGGCAACTGCTTCATCAACTGTGGCTGGGGTACCGGCGGCTTCAAGGCGATCCCCGGTTCCGGCTGGGCCATGGCCGACATGATGGCCAAGGGCACCCCCGGGCCGCTAGCCAAGGGCTTTGGCATGGAACGCTTCCGCGAAGGCCGTTTCATCGACGAAAGCGTCGCCGCAGGCGTGGCGCACTGAGGCCCCCGATGCAGCGTCGTCTTTCTCCCTTCACGGCCCTGTCCGGTCGCCTATTCGGCGGCGACCGGCGCGGGGCTGGCGGTCAGCCGGGCCGCCTCGATCGCGCGCAGCGCGGCATGGCGGGTGTTGATCGGCGCGCCCATGGTCTCGCCCAGGGTGCAGGCCAGCTCGGGGCCGTTCACGCCCGCGGGCAGGGGGGCGATGCCGACGCAATGCAGACCGTCCTGAAGGGCCAGGGCGAAATCCGCGCCCAGGGGCAGACGGTTCAGGCGCTCGGCATGGCCGAACCCCAGCGGGCGCAGGCCGCCCAGCGGGTCACGTCCCATCAGGACGTAGAGGCCGGGGCTGTCGGGCAGATCCTCGATCTGGTCGAGAAGGGTGAAACCGACACGCGCCGGGGCCGCGAGGGCTGCCCCGCCGGTCGGGTCGAGCGGGAAGTCGATCGTCTCGGTCATGCTGCTCTGTCTCCGTCGCAGGTTGAACGTTCGCGGCGTTGTCCGACCAGCCTAGCACAAGGTCTTGTGGCTGCGTTAACGCCATCACGCTCTGAATGGTGGGGGACCGGGGATGCGCCCGATTCTGTGGCAGAACGCCGGGAATGCCGTTGCGGTTCCGTGGCTTCCGCGGGGGCGTCGCGTGGTGCGGCGGCGTGCGATCCGGACCACCACCGGGCAGATTGTCGCGGATCGGTCGTTTTTTCTCTCGGGTTTGTCTTCGGGGCACCCTTCGCCGGCGTCGGGAACCGCCGGGCCGCATGGGGCGTTCCTTCTTCGATAAACAGAAGAAGAAAGGACATCCCATGGCAGAGAAATCCGGTAAAAGCGGCCTCGCCTTCATCCTGGGCGCCGTCGTCGTCGTGCTGGCGGGCGTCGTCTGGTACATCTCGACTGGTGGCGAAGTCCCCGCGGCTGACGAACCCGAAATCCAGATCGACCTGCCTGACGGCGGCTGAGACCCCCGTTGCAGGTGACATGAACCGTGGCTGGACGCGCCCCGCGTCCGGCTGCCTGACCGCAGGCCGGCCGCATCATGCGCCCGGCCTTTTTGTCTGCGCGACCCCGGGGCTGCCCGCCCCGGATCTGAAAACTGGAGGCTGCGATGCTGCTGCTTGAATGTCCCTGTTGCGGCCAGCGGGGCGAAGAGACCGAGTTCCACTGCGGTGGCGAGGCCCATATCACCCGCGAAGGTCCCGGCGCCGATGATGCCGCCTTCGAGAACTACATGTTCGAGCGGGTGAACCCCAAGGGCGTGCATTTCGAACGCTGGCGCCATGTCCACGGCTGCGGCAAGTGGTTCCACGCCGCCCGCGACAGCGCCACGCTGGAAGTCTTCGGCACCTATGCGGCCGCCACGCACCGGCCGCCCGAAGAGCTGTTGGAAACCATCCGGGCCAAGCGCCCGGGTTTCAAGTGGCGCGAACTGGCATGAGCCGGACCGGAATTTCGACGAGCAAAGGAGCAGGGGCGCGATGAGCAGCAGGCTTGCACAGGGCGGTCGCCTGATCGACCGCGGCGCGATGCGCGAGTTCACCTTCAATGGCAAGCGCCTGAAGGGCTATGAAGGCGATACGCTCGCCTCGGCCCTGCTGGCCAACGACCAGGTGATGATGGGGCGCAGCTTCAAGTATCACCGGCCGCGCGGTGTCGTGGCCTCGGGCTCGGAAGAGCCCAATGCCCTGATGGGCATCGGCACGGGTGGCCGGTTCGAACCGAACCAGCGCGCCACCATGCAGGAGCTGTTCGACGGGTTGCAGGCCGAAAGCCAGAACCACTGGCCTAGCCTCGAATTCGACGTGGGGGCGATCAACGCGAAGATGTCGCGCTTCTTCCCCGCGGGCTTCTACTACAAGACCTTCCTCTGGCCGCGCAGCTTCTGGGAAAAGGTCTATGAGCCGATCGTGCGCCAGGCCGCGGGCCTGGGCAAGGCGCCGAAGGACAAGGACGCGGACAGCTACGAACACCTTTATGCCTTCGCGGACGTGCTGGTGGTCGGTGGCGGCGTCGCAGGCCTGACCGCCGCGCTGGAAGCGGGTCGGGCCGGGGCCAAGGTCCTGCTGCTGGAACAGACCGCGCATTGGGGCGGGCGGGCGCCCGTCGACGGCGGCAAGATCGCCGGCGAAGAGGCCGAAACCCACGTGGCCAACCTGGTCGCGGAGCTGGAGGCGATGCCCAATGTCACCCTGCGTCTGCGCTGCATGGGGGCCGGTGTCTATGACCACGGTTACGTCCTGGGCTATGAACGCCTGACGGACCACCTCAGCGACAAGTCGGGCCCCCGTCACCGGCTGTGGCGCATCCGCGCCTCGCAGATCGTGGTCGCAGGCGGCGCCATCGAACGGCCGCTGTCCTTCGCGGGCAACGACGTCCCCGGCGTCATGCTGGCCTCGGCCGTGCGCGACTACGCGGTGAACTACGGCGTGGCTCCGGGCGACCGGGTGGTCGTGGTCACCAACAACGACGACGCCTATCGCACCGCCCTGGCGATGAAGGCCGAAGGGCTGGAAGTGCCGGTGATCCTGGACGCCCGTGCCGCCGGCGGCGGTGCCCTGGCGGAACAGGCCCGCGCCGCGGGCATACGTGTCGAGGCCGGCAAGGCCGTGGCCAAGGTGCTGGGCTCCAAGCGCGTCACCGGGGTCGAGGTCTGCGCCCAGAACGGCAGCGGGTCCACCATCGAGACGGTGGCCTGTGACGTGGTCGCCATGTCGGGCGGCTGGTCGCCGATCGTGCACCTGTGGTCCCACTGCGGGGGCAAGCTGACCTGGGACGAGACGAACGCCATGTTCCGCCCCGATCCCGACAAGGCCCCCACGGGCGCTGATGGCAAGGGCTTCGTGCTCTGCGCCGGCAGCTCCAACGGGGCGCTGCTGCTGTCGGAGGTGATCGCCGATGCCGGGCGCGCCGGTCTGGCGGCTGCCGAGGCCGCGGGCTTCGAGGCGCCGGTGGCGCAAAGCTGGCAGGTGGACGAACTGTCCGAGATCCCGCTGGCCGCCGTCTGGCTGATGCCCGCGGGCGCGAGCTATGACAAACGCTCCAAAACCTGGCTCGACTACCAGAACGACGTGAAGGTCTCCGACATCCAGCTGGCCGCCCAGGAGGGCTATGAAAGCGTCGAACATGCGAAGCGCTATACCACGCTGGGCATGGCGACCGACCAGGGGAAACTTAGCAACATCAACGGCCTGGCGATCCTCTCGGCCAGCCTGGGGGAGGCGATCCCGCAGGTCGGCACCACCACCTTCCGTCCGCCTTACACGCCCGTCTCGATGGGCGCGCTGGCCGGGCAGGGCCGGGGCGAGACCTTCCAGCCGCTGCGCCGCACCCCGATCCACGACTGGCACGAAAGCCATGGCGTGCAGTGGGAGCCGGTCGGCCACTGGCGCCGTCCCTTCTGCTTCCCCAAAGCGGGTGAAAGCACCCACGACGCGGTGAACCGCGAGGTGCTGACGGTGCGCGAAAAGGTCGGGCTGCTGGACGCCTCGACCCTGGGCAAGCTGGTGGTGAAGGGGCCGGATGCGGGCAAGTTCCTGGATCTGCTCTACACCAACATGATGTCCAACCTGAAACCGGGCCGCTGCCGTTACGGGCTGATGTGCAACGAGAACGGGTTCCTGATCGACGACGGCGTGGTCGCCCGGATCGACGAGAACACCTTCCTGTGCCACACCACCACCGGCGGCGCCGACACCATCCATGCCCACATGGAGGAATGGCTGCAGACCGAATGGTGGGACCTGCAGGTGCATGTGGCCAACGTGACCGAGCAATACGGCCAGATCGCCGTGGTCGGCCCGATGGCGCGGCAACTGCTGGAGGTGCTGGGCACGCCCGAGATCTCCAAGGAAGAGCTGCCCTTCATGGCCTGGGCCGACCGGGTCGTGGGCGGCATCCCCTGCCGGATCTACCGGATCAGCTTCTCTGGCGAGCTCAGCTACGAGATCTCCGTGCCCGCCGGTCAGGCCCGCGCCCTGTGGGAGGCCCTCTATGAGGCCGGCCACGGCTTTGGCGTGGCGCCCTATGGCACCGAGGCGCTGCACATCCTGCGCGCCGAGAAGGGCTTCATCATGATCGGGGATGAAACCGACGGGACGGTGATCCCGCAGGACCTGAACCTCGACTGGGCGATCTCGAAGAAGAAGGACGACTTCATCGGCAAGCGGGGCCAGCAGCGGCAGCATCTGGCGCTGAACCCCGACCGCTGGAAGCTCGTCGGGCTGGAGGTCGCTGATGGCGCGGTGCTGGAGGACGGCGCCTACATCCTGGACGCGGGCGACAACGACAAGGGTCAGCGCAACATGCAGGGGCGGATCACCTCCACCTACTATTCGCCGACGCTGAAGAAGGGCATCGCCATGGCGTTGCTGAAGGGCGGCATGAGCCGCGCCGGAGAGACCGTCGAGGTCACGCGCCTGGGCACCACCCCGGTGGCGGCCAAGGTCGTCGAGCCGGTGTTCTACGACAAGGACGGGGAGAAGCAGAATGTCTGATCTTTCGGGACCCACGCCGGTTCTGGCGCTTGGCGGCGCGGCCTTCGACGGCTACGTCCGCGTGGCGGAGGAACCCCTGCGCGCCATGTTCACCCTGCGCGGCGACCTGTCGGCCAAGGCGTTGAAGAACGCCGCCACGGGGCTGGCGGCGGTCGACATGCCGGGGCAGGGGCAGGTGGCGCTGAACGGCGAGCACTGCATCGCCTGGATGTCGCCGGACGAGCTGCTGGTGATGACCCCCTGGGACGAACACGCCAAGGCGCTTGGCCAGCTCGATGCGACGCTGACCGACCCGGCGTTGAACTACACCGATGTCAGCCAGGCGCGCGCGCTCTTCTCGCTTTCGGGCCCCGATGGGCTGGTGCGTGAGGTGGCGGCAAAACTGGCCCCGGTGGACCTGTCGCCCGCGGCCTTCCCGGCGGGCAGCTTCCGCCGGTCGCGCATCGGGCAGGTCTCGGCGGCGATTTGGATGCCGGCGCCCGGCCGGATCGAGGTGGTCTGCTTCCGCTCGGTGGCCGATTACGTCTTCACCCTGCTGCGCGACGCGGCGCGGCCCGGCAGCGAGGTCGGTCTTTTCGGCTGATTTTCGTGCCGTTCGCGGGCGCATGGAATTTCGAAGGGGCGGCGCGACCGCCCCTTTTTTCGTGCTCTCAAAGGGTTATTCGGCGCCGCCCATGTTTCCAAACAGGCCGATGTGCGCGAAAGCACCGGGATAATCCCTTGACGTTCCGCCCCTTCGGATAACATCTAGGCGCAGAAGTTAAACCAATTCCAGGAAAGGGGGCCCTCCCATGGCTTTTGAACTTCCCGATCTTCCCTATGCCCACGACGCGCTTGAATCGCTCGGCATGTCCAAGGAGACGCTGGAGTACCACCACGACATCCACCACAAGGCCTATGTCGACAACGGCAACAAGGCCATTGCCGGCACCGAGTGGGAAGGCAAGTCCGTCGAAGAGATCATCAAGGGCACCTACGACGCCAATGCCGTCGCCCAGAATGGCATCTTCAACAACGCCTCGCAGTTCTGGAACCACAACCAGTTCTGGGAAATGATGGGCCCGGAACAGACCGGCATGCCCGGCGAGCTGGAGAAGGCCATCGTCGAGAGCTTCGGTTCGGTCGACAAGTTCAAGGAAGATTTCTCCGCCGCAGGCGCGGGCCAGTTCGGCTCCGGCTGGTGCTGGCTGGTAAAGGACACCGACGGTTCGCTGAAGGTCACCAAGACCGAGAACGGCGTGAACCCGCTGTGCTTCGGCCAGACCGCCCTGCTGGGCTGCGACGTGTGGGAACACTCCTACTACATCGACTTCCGCAACAAGCGCCCCGCCTACCTGTCGAACTTCCTCGACAAGCTGGTGAACTGGGAAAACGTCGCCTCGCGCATGTAATCGCGTGACGCGGCGCGGGCCCTGCGCGGCCCGCCCTTTCAGACGCCCCCGGCCGGAAACGGTGCGGGGGCGTCTTGCGTTTCGGACCTCTGCGCCGGCGGGCCTGAGCTTGCCGCGTTGCGGCAAGGAACCTCTTCTAATCTCATGCGTTTTTCTCGTGAACCCGCCCGGTCGACGGGCGGACTACCGAAGGAGGACATCATGGCAGAGCGTGCAAGATCCAAGGATATGAGCCGCGACACCGAAGAGGTTCTGGGCGTCGCCCCGGAAGAGATGGAAGAGGCCCCCGAGGCCCAGGGTCGCAAGGGCGGCGAGATCCAGCGCAAGGTCGGCACCCGGGACGAGGAAAAGCGCGTCAGCGGCAATGCCACCGGCGCAACCCGTCCCCTGGCCCAGGATCAGGATGGCAGCGGCGACAAGGAGAAGGTGTGATGACCACAGCCGAGGTGAGCGAACTTCCCCATGACGCCTGGGTCCTGGTGGCCGATGGCGAAAAGGCCCTGTTCCTGCGCAACGTGACCGACGGCGAGGATCCCTTCCTCGAAGTGGTGCGCAAGAAGGAACAGGAAAACCCCAGCGACTACGACCAGTCCGCCAACCGTCCGGGCCGGATGCACGACACCGGCGTCGGCCAGCGGTCCGCGGTGGATGACACCGACTGGCATGAGCTGGCCAAGGAGCGCTTTGCCGATGAACTGGCCGAGATGCTCTACAAGCGGGCGCATCGCGGTGACTTCGGCAAGATCGTCCTGGTGGCACCGCCCAAGGTGCTTGGCGAGCTGCGCAAGAAGATCCACCAGGAGGTGGCAAAGAAGGTCATCGGCGAGGTGCCGAAGACCCTGACCAACCATCCTGTGGATGAGATCGAAGACCAGGTGAAGGCCGATCTGGCCGAGGCCTGACCTCCGCTCTCACGACTTTACGCCGCCGGCGCGCTGACGCGCCCGGCGGCGTTCTGCGTCGTTAAGGGGGTGTCAGACCTGATCGAAGTGACGCGCCAGGCTGTCGATGGCGCCATCGGCGTCCTCGACCACCCGGACCGAGTGCAGCATCGCCGGATCGGCGAACCCCTGGGCGGCCATTTGTTCCAGCATGGCGATCAGGGGCGACCAGTAGCCGCCGACGTTCAGCAGGACGATGGGTTTCTGGTGCAGCCCCAACTGGCGCCAGGTCAGCACCTCGAAGAACTCGTCCAGCGTGCCGGCGCCGCCGGGCATGACCACGGCGGCATCGCAATTCATAAACATGACCTTCTTGCGCTCGTGCATGGTCTGGGTGACCACCAGGCGCGACAGGTCGCTGCGTTCGCGTTCCACGCCCAGAAGGTGCTGGGGGATCACGCCGAACAAATCCGCCCCGTTCTCGCGCGCAGTGCGGGCCACTTCGCCCATCAGGCCGACGTCGCCGGCGCCGTAGACCAGGCGCCACTCCATCTCCGCCAGGCGGCGTCCCAGCTGCCCTGCCTGGTGCAGATAGGCAGGCTCCAGCCCCGGACGTGAGCCACAATAGACACAGATGGATGCTTTCGTCATGCCGGATCCTCCCGCGGGTGTTGTGCTTTTGACCGGTGTAGTCCGTGTTGATATATGGTCTCAACCTCTTCCTGAGAGGTAAACAAAGGTCATTTTCGGGGGGATTTGACGTGAAGTTGGGGAAATATGGTGGCACTTCCGCCCTGACGGGCGGCGCGGTGGTCGTGGTGGCCGTCGCCGTTGCCATCTGGCAGGGCTGGTTCGACCTGGACAGTGGGTCCGGTCCGCGCGCAGGCGATGTGACGGCGCCGGAGCAGGCTTCCGTCTCCGAAACGGCGGGGTCGGATACAGCATCCAAGCCCGAGGCCGGAACGCCGTCCACGCCGCCAGCCGAGACCGCCGAAGCCCTCGCGGAGACCCCGGATCCCACCACCCAGGACGATGCCGAGGCCGAGATCGCGCCACCGCGGTTCGACGTGGTGCGCGTCGATCCCGACGGCACGACGCTGGTGGCCGGCGTGGCCGCTCCCCTCTGGTCGGTGGCCGTGCTGGTCGATGGCACAGCCTTGGAAACGCTGGAGGCCGGCAATGACGGCCAGTTCGTGACCTTCCTCGACCTGGGCCGGTCCGACCTGCCCCGCGTGCTGAGCCTGCGCATGACCAGCCCGGAGGGCGACGCGGAAATCCTGTCCGACGCCGAGGTGATCCTGGCGCCCAGCCCGGCAGAGCCGGGGCCACAGGTGGCCGCGGCACAGCCCCTGGCCGAGGAGCCCGCCGGGGCCGGAGAGACGACAGTTTCCGCCACGCCCGAGGCGCTGGCCGCCGCGCCTGTTGCGGAGGGCGGCTCGATGGCCGCCGGCCCGTCCGGCACGCCTGACACCCCCGCTGCCCTGACCGCGACCGATGGCACCGCCAGCCCGGAGGCGCCGCAGACCGCGCCCGCCGGGGGCGCCGCGCCCTCTGCCGGAGATGTCGCGGCGGCCGTGGTCACGGGCGCCGTGGATGGGGCAGGGGAGGCCATGGCCTCTGTGGCAGATGCTGCCGGGACCCTGGCCGAGGGCGCCGCCGCAGCCCCCGCCGCCGCGCCGACCGTGCTGTTGTCGGATGCCGACGGCGTGCGCGTGCTGCAGAAACCGGGCGCGCCCGAGGTTCTGGACAATGTCGCGCTGGATTCCATTTCCTACAACGCCGGCGGCGACGTGGTCCTCTCGGGGCGCGGAACGCCCGGCGCCTTCGTGCGGATCTACCTGGACGATACGCCCATCACCTCCTCGCGCATCGCCGAGGATGGCAACTGGCGCAGCGAACTGCCCAACGTTGACACCGGGATCTACCGCCTGCGGGTGGATGAGGTCGACGAGGCCGGCACGGTCCTGAGCCGCGTGGAAACCCCCTTCAAGCGCGAGGCGTCGGAGACGGTGGCCGAGGCGCTTGAGGCCAGCCCGGTGACCCAGGTGACGGTGCAGCCAGGCAATACGCTCTGGGCGATCGCGCGGGAGAATTACGGCGACGGGATCCTCTACGTCCGGGTCTTCGAGGCCAACCGCGCCCTGATCCGGGATCCCGACCTGATCTACCCGGGCCAGGTCTTCACCGTGCCGCAATCCGACTGAGGCGCCTCAGGGCAGCTGCAACCCGGTGTCGCGGCTTTCGGTCGCGGCCTCGGCCCGGCGCTGGCAGCAGGCGCTGACCTGCGGGTCGCCCCGGCAGCAATCGTTCAGCAGATAATGGATCAACCCGCCCATGGCGGCGCGATCCACGGTATAGAGCACCTGGCGCCCGCGGCGCTCGGCGCGGATCAGCCCGGCCTGCTCCAGGGCGTTGAGGTGAAAGGACAATCTCGAGGCGGTGACCGACACGGCGCGGGCGATCTCCCCCGCCGGCACGCCGTCCGGCGTTGCGGCCGGCGCGGCCTCGGCCTGACGCTTGCACGCGGGCGTGCGCCCATGTTCGACCAACAGCCGCACGATCTGCAGCCGGGTTTCATTGGCAAGCGCCGAAAGCGCGTCGAGGGCCTGGGCCTGGAGCATCAATTCAATTACTCATGAAGTGTTGAACTATCCCGGAGGTAAGGTATATGACCGCGCGGGGCAAGCCCCCGTCGCGCCCGTCCGGATCGTCGGCGGCGCCTGTCCGACCGCCGAAACGTCAGTGAGATCCCCATGAGCCTGCGCAACAAGCCCACCACCTCCACGGAATTGCCCGACAACCCGGGGCGGATCCTGATGCGGGTGGCGCCCTACCTCTGGCCGCGCGAACACGCCTGGGTGAAACGCCGCGTCGTGGTGGCGCTGGTGGTGCTGGTCATCGCCAAGCTGGTGACCGTGGGCACGCCGTTTCTCTACAAGGCCGCCGTGGACAGCCTGGCGGGGGAGGGCGACAGCGCGGGCTGGCTGATGGCCTATGGCGCCATCGGTCTGACCGTGGCCTATGGCGTGGCGCGGGCCGGGGCCGTGGGGTTCCAGCAGCTGCGCGACGTGGTCTTCGCCCGGGTGGGCCAGCGGGCCCTGCGCCAACTGGCGCTGGAAACCTTCACCCATATCCACCGCCTGTCCATGCGCTATCACCTGACGCGCAAGACCGGCGGGCTGAGCCGGATCATGGAACGCGGGGTGAAGGGGGTCGAGTTCCTGCTGCGCTTCATGCTCTTTTCCATCGGGCCGCTGATCCTGGAGCTGATCATGGTCTCGGTCGTCCTCGCCGTGGTCTTCGACCTCAGCTACGTGGCGGTCGTGGCGGTGGTGATCGGCCTTTACATCCTCTTCACCTTCAAGGTGACGGAGTGGCGTGTGACCCTGCGCCGGCAGATGAACGAACAGGACACGGATGCCAACCAGAAGGCCATCGACAGCCTGCTGAACTTCGAGACGGTGAAATATTTCGGCGCCGAGGCGCGCGAGGCGCGGCGGTATGACGCCGCCATGGCGGGTTATGAGACAGCGGCGGTGAAGACGCAGAACTCGCTGGCCTTCCTGAACTTCGGCCAGTCCGTGCTGATCACTGCCGGGCTGATCGGGGTGATGGTCATGGCGGCCATCGGCGTCGAACAGGGCCGGCTGAGCGTGGGCGATTTCGTCATGGTCAACAGCTACATCATCCAGATCTCCATGCCGCTGAACATGCTGGGTACGGTCTATCGCGAGATCCGGCAGAGCCTGGTGGACATGGGCGAGATGTTCCAGCTGCTGGACCAGCCGGCGGAGGTGCAGGACGCCCGCGACGCGCGGCGGCTGGACGTGCAGGGCGGCGAGGTCGTCTTCGACGACGTGCGCTTCGCCTATGACCCCGAGCGGGAGATCCTGAAAGGCGTGTCGATCCGCGTGGCCCCGGGTCAGAAGGTGGCCCTTGTGGGCTCCTCCGGGTCGGGCAAATCGACCATCGGGCGGCTGCTGTTCCGGTTCTACGACGTCACCGGCGGGGCGATCCGCATCGACGGCCAGGACCTGCGCCATGTCACCCAGGACAGCCTGCATGACGCCATCGGCGTGGTGCCCCAGGACACGGTGCTGTTCAACGACACGGTGGGCTACAATATCGCCTATGGCCGCGACGGTGCCAGCTTCGAGGAGATCGTGCAGGCGGCGCGCGCCGCGCAGATCCACGACTTCATCATGTCCCTGCCCGAAGGCTACGAGACCAGGGTGGGCGAACGCGGGCTGAAGCTCTCGGGTGGCGAGAAACAGCGCGTGGGCATCGCCCGCACCCTGTTGAAGAACCCGCCGGTGCTGCTGCTGGACGAGGCAACCTCGGCCCTGGACACCGACACCGAACGCGAGATCCAGGCGGCGCTGAATCGCGCGGGCGAGGGGCGCACGGTGCTGACCATCGCGCACCGGCTGTCGACCATTGCCGACGCCGATCGCATCGTCGTGCTGGAAAAGGGCGAGGTCGTCGAGGAAGGCACCCATGCCGACCTGCTGGCCCGCCAGGGCCGCTACGCCGCGCTCTGGGCGCGCCAGTCCGCCGAGGCCGACGAGGCGGCCTGATCCCGGACGGGCGGGCAACGGCCTGGTGACCGATGCCTCCGGCGGGATATGTCTGGCAAAGAGAAGTCAGGGGCGTGGCGCACCGCCCCCCGGCGGCCCTCGCTGACACCCGGGCCACAAGGGCGCGCGCGGCGGCCTGCGCACTCTTCTTCATTCCATAGGTTGGCTGAAAATACTCCGGGGGAGGCTCCGGCACGGAGACGGGGGCAGCGCCCCCGCCACCGTCGCCCTCATTCCGCGGCGTTGAGCGGCGAGACCCGCGGCGCGGCCGGGGCCCTGGGATCGCTTTCCAGCGGCCAGAGGATCTCGGGTGCCTTCAGACGGCGCGCGGCGCGGTTCAGCGCCCAGTCGCGGGCGGCGCGGCTGGAACTGCCCTGGGACAGCTTCGCCAGCAGACGCGCGATCCAGGTGACATAGGTGGTGGCCCAGACCCGCAGCGCCAGCATCGAGGGGGTGAAGACCAGCGTCAGCATGGTGGCGATGCCGAGGCCGAAGACCACCGCTGTTGCCAGCTGTTTCCACCACAGCGCCGTCGGGCTGTCGATGGCATAGCCGCCGGCCCAGAAGTCCAGCGACAGGCCCAGCATCATCGGCGCCAGGCCCGCCATGGTGGTGACTGTGGTCAGCAGGACGGGGCGGATGCGGTCCTCGGCGGTGCGGATCACCGCCTCGATCCGGGGCATGTAGGCAGCATATTCCTGGTAGGTGTCGATCAGCACGATGTTGTTGTTCACCACGATCCCCGCCAGCGCCACGATGCCGGTGCCGGTCATGATGATCGAAAACGCCTGGTCCATGACCAGCATCCCGATCAGCACGCCCGCCGTCGACAGCACCACAGCCAGCAGCACCAGCACGGCGTTGTAGAAGGAATTGAACTGCGCCAGCAGGATGATGAACATCAGCGCCAGCGCCGCCGAGAAGGCGGTCATCAGGAAGGTCTGGCTTTCCTGCTGGTCCTCCTGGTCGCCGGTCCATTCGGTGCTGACCGAGGCGGGCAGGTCCGCGCCTTCATCGAGCCAGCTTTGCAGCGTCGCGATCCGCTCGGCCGGGGTCACGGGCACCTGGGTCGGCTCCCCCGTGCGAGGATCGGTACCGTCGGTCATCAGCCCCGGCGCCACGGCGGCCTTCACGTCGAAGTAGCGCGTGCCGTCCACCCGCTTGATCTGCGCCAGCTTGGCCACTGGCGTCCGGGTAATGAAATTCGTCAGCGGCACAAGCCCCTGGGCGGTGCGCACCTTCAGCGTGTCCAGCGTCGCCAGCACCCGGTCGGCCTCTGGCAGGCGGACACGGATCGAGATCTCCTCGTCCGAGCTGTCGACCGGCATCGTGTCCAGCTCCAGCCCCTGGGTGATCAGCTGCACCATGGCACCCACCGTGGCCACGTTGGCGCCATAGCGCCCGGCCTTTTCGACATCGACGTCGATCTGCCAGTCGATGCCGGGCAGAGGCAGGGTGTCCTCGACCAGGGTCAGGCCGCGCGTGTCCTCGAATTGCTCGCGCACGCGGGCGGTGGCCGTGCGCAGCTCGTCCCAGTTGTCGCCCATCAGGCGCAAGTGCACGGGCTTGGCCGAGGCAGGACCCATGTTGGCCGAGAGGATCTCGATCTTGATACCGGGGATGCGCTCGGTCGCCTCGGTCAGGTCGGCGATCACCAGGTCGCCGTCCAGATCCGGGCGGTCGCGGCGGTCTTCCCAGGGCACGATCTCCAGCTGGATCTGACCGATTGTGTCGAGCGGCGGTTCCGCACCGCCGGTGTTGGTCGACAGCCCGCCGTCCCCGGCGAAGGCGAAGGCGTTCAGCACGCCGGGATGGGCCAGCACGATCTCCTCCGCCTCCCGCACCAGGGCGTCCTTCTGCGCCAGCGACAGGTTGCCCCGGGCGCGGACATAGACGATGGCCTGCTCCGGCTCGCTTTCGGTGAAGAACTCCGTCCCGTTGTTGTTGGCGCCGTAGTAGCCGAAGACCGACACGACGAAGGCGATGACGGCGGCGATGGTGACCAGCGGCATGATCGGATTGGCGGTAATCGCCCAGATCACGTAGCCGAAGAGGCTGCGCCGGTTACCCGCCCGCAGGCGGCGCCGGCGGTGGATTCGGGCCGCGCCAAGGGTGATCGAGGCGGCGAAGCTGGCGGCGAGGAACAGCGCCGCGCCGGGCAGGGCCGCCGCTGCACCGGGTAGGGGGGCAGGCCCGAAATAGCCCGGGTTCAGCACCAGCATGGCGCCCAGGTACATCCCCAGGAGGGCGATCGGCACCAGGGCCGCACGCAGCACCCAGGGCAGCCGCGCCCGCAGCGCGTCCGAGCTGTTGGCGAAGACGCGGGAAATGCGCCCCGTGACGCCCCCCATCACCGGCAGGTAAATCAGCGCCACCACCAGCGAGGCGGCCAGCACGAAGATCAAGGTCACGGGCAGCATCCCCATGAACTCCCCCGGGACGCCGGGCCAGAAGAGCATGGGCAGGAAGGCGCAAAGCGTCGTGGCGGTGGAGCTGACCACGGGCCAGAACATCCGCTTGGCGGCCTCCACATAGGCGCGCATCGGCCCAACGCCGTCCGAAATTCGCTTGTCGGCATATTCCACCACCACGATGGCGCCGTCGACCAGCATCCCCACGGCCAGGATCAGGCCGAACATCACGATATTGGAAATGGTGATGTCCATCAGACCCAGCAGGACGAAGCACAGCAGGAAGGAGGTGGGGATGGCGAAACCGACCAACAGGGCGGGGCGGGGGCCGAGGGCTGCCAGCACCACGATCATCACCAGAGCGATGGCGGTCAGCACCGAGCCTTCGAGCTGATCCACCATCGAGCCCACCACGCGGCTCTGGTCGTTCGAGGTGCCCACGTTGACGGCGGCGCGCAGCTCGGGCGGCCAGTTGGCGGCGGCCTCGGCCACCACGGCCTTCACCTCCTCGGCGGTGTCGATGATGTTGAAGCCCTTCCGCTTCACCACCTGCAGGGCCACGGTCGTCTCGCCGTTGAACCGCGCCGTGCCCTCGCGATCCTCGAAGGTCATGCGGATCGTCGCCAGCTCGCCCAGGGTGACCACCCGGTCGCCGTTCATCTTCACCGGCAGGGCGTAGATGTCGCGCACGTCGTCGAAACTGCCGGGGATCTTGACCGAGAAGGTGCCCGCCTCGCTGTCGACTTCGCCGGCGGCGATCAGCTGGTTGTTGTTCTGCACGACCGAGATCAGCTCATCCGCCGTGACGTTGTAGCTTTCCAGGCGCAGCGGGTCGATCAGCACCTCGACCATCTCGTCGCGCTTGCCGGCGATGCCAGCCTCCAGCACTGCCTCGATGCCTTCCACCCGGTCCTGCAGGTCCTCGGCCACCCGGGCCATGGTGCGTTCGGGCACGTCGCCGGTCAGGTTGACGATGATGATCGGAAATTCGGAAAAGTTGATCTCGTTGACCGAGTAGCTGTCATAGCCCTCGGGAAACTTCGCCTCGGCCCGGCCCATGGCATCGCGGACCTCCGCCATGGTCTCGGTCTTGTTCCAGCCGAACTCGAACTCCAGCGCCAGGCCGGCATAGCCCTCGGCCGCCGTCGCCGTCATCTGCTTCAGCCCATCGAGGTCCGACAGCTCCGTCTCCATCGGCTTGACCAGCAGGGTCTCGCTGTCCTCGGCCGAGATGCCGCGGAAGGGGACGGAGACGAAGAGTGCCGGGATCTCGATGTCCGGCTCGCCTTCCTTGGGCAGGGAGACATAGGCGAACCCGCCCGACAGCAGCGACAGCGCGATGAAGGCCAGGATCATGCGGGCGCGCGCGGCGGCCCAGTCGACGATGCCGGTCATTGCGTGGCCTCCGCCGGGCTCTCGAAGCTGGCGATCACCGGCACGCCGGCGATGACGTATTCCTGGCCGATGACGATCACGTCGGCCTCCTCGGGCAGGCCGGTCAGCCAGATGCCCTCCACCTGGTCGCGCAGGACGGCCACGGGGGCGAACTCGGTCAGGCCCTCGGCACCTACCAGGCGCACGCCCAGGGTGCCCTCGTCGTTCAGGGTCAGCGCGGATTGCGGCAGGAAATGCGCCAGCACACCTTCGGCCTCGATGGCGATGGCGGCGGTCTGGCCCTCGCGGATGGCCAGTTCGGGGTTCGGCACCGAGATCTCGACCTTGAAGGTGCGGGTGGTGGCATCGGCCGACCGCGACAGGAAGGTGACCTGTCCCATGACCTCGCGCCCCGAGGCGGTCAGCCGGGCGCCGGCGGGTGCGCCGATCTCGACCCGTTCGACCTCCGTTTCCGGCAGGTAGCCGGTCAGCCGGATCGGATCAAGCGCGATCACCGTGGCGCAGTGACCGCCCACGGACAGGAAGGCGCCCAGCTCGGCGGTGTCATCCTCCAGGATCCCGGCGAAGGGGGCGTGGATCTGCAGCCGCTCGATCTCCTTCTCGGCGGCGGCGACGGCGGCCTGGGCCGATTGCAGCCCCGCATCGGTCGAGGTCAGCCCGGCTTCGGCGGCAGCCACGCCCGCCTCGGCGGCGCGCACGGCGGCGCGGCGCGCGGCCAGGGTGGTGGTGGAGGCAAAGCCCCCTTCCGACAGTTTCTCGGAGGCAGTCAGGTTGATCTGCGCCTCCTCCAGCCGGGCCTCGGCCTCGGCCAGGGTGGCGGCGGCGGTGGGTTTCGCGGCCTCGGCCTCCGCCAGGCGGGCGCGGGCCTCGGCCAGGGCGGTCTCACGCGTGCCGGGGTCCAGTTCGCACAGCAGCTGGCCCGCCTCAATCAGGCTGCCGCGGGGCAGGGGCGCGGACATCACGGTGGAGGCGGTTTCCGACAGCAGGGTCACCCGGCGCGCCGCCTCGGTCTGGCCGCGCAGGCGCACGGCGCTGTCGACCATCTGCGCGGTGGACTGGCGGGCCACCACGCGCACGGCCCGGGTCTCCGCGTCTGGGGCGACCGTTGGCGCGGCCTCTGCCTCATCGCTCGTGTCGGCGTCCTCGGGCGTCTCATCCACGGTGCCGAGGGCAACCTGCACCGCCTCCGACGGCTCGGCCTCGCCCCGCGCCACGGCCAGGGCCTGGTCGATCCCTTCGCCGTAGGCAAAGGTCAGCAGGGCGGGGCGTTGCAGCAGCACGAGGTAGAGGGCGCAAACCACCAGGATCGCGGAGAGGATGGACAGGAGGCGCATGATGATACCCGAGGCGTTGCGTTACACTGTGATACTCTATGATCGCCTTAGAGACGGCAGCGTATGATGCAAGAAAAACGCCCCTGCGGCGCCGACCTCTGCTGCAAGCCTGCTGCCATCGGGGATTCAAGGCAACATCTTTCCCAAGGGCCCTCACCTGAAGAGGGGTGCGGCATGGGCGCGCGCGGCGGCTGAAAGGCCCCGCGGCGGGAGCGGAGTGCGCAGCCCCGCGCCGTCCCCCATGCGCGCCCTTGGCACGCCCGGGGGGACGGGGTAAGGAGGGGCCAAATGCGCAAGGGGGGCCGAACGTGAGCGACGCCAACAGTTTCATCGATGAAGTCAATGACGAGGTCCGCCGCGACCGTCTCTATGGTCTGCTGCGCCGTTACGGCTGGATCGCCATCCTGGCGGTTGTGCTGATCGTCGGGGGCGCGGCCTGGAACGAATGGCGCAAGGCGCAGGAACGCGCCGAGGCAGAGGCCTTCGGGGATGCGATCCTCACGGCGCTGGATGCCGATGACACCGAGGCCCGCATCACGGGCCTGGAAGGGGTCGAGGCCGCCACGCCCGAGCAGCAGGCGCTGCTGGCCTTCCTGACCGCCTCCGAGGCGGCCGCCGGGGCCGAGGACCCGGCCCGTGCCGCCGCGGCTCTGGCCGATACGCCGGCTACCGGCATCTATGCCGACATCGCCCGGTTCAAGCGGCTGCTGCTGGAAAGCGGCCAGATGGAACCTGCGGCACGCCGCGATGCGCTGCTGGAACTGGCGGTGCCGGGCAACCCGCTGCGCCTGCTGGCCGAGGAGCAGATTGCGCTGACCCATGTGGCCGAAGGTGACAGCGAGGCCGCCCTGGGCGTGCTGCGCGAGATCCTCAACGACGCCGAGGTGACGGAAGGCTTGCGTCAGCGGGCAAGTCAGTTGATGGTGGCCCTGGGCGGCGACCCGGCCGAGGCGGGCTGAGCCTGCACGGCCTGACGGCAGTGACGAGAAAAGACGGGGCGGGACGGACAAGTCCCTGACCCGGAAGAAAAAGGCCCGGATGCAGGACGCGTCGGGGCCGGGACAGGCGGAAGGTGATGCGCGGCATGACGAAGCAGGGCAGCTCGGTCGGAAATCGGATCATGGCAGCGGAGGGTCCGCGCCGGCGCGCGGGACGCCTGCTGCCCCTGGGGCTGGCGACGCTGCTGGCGCTCTCGGCCTGCGCCGAACGGGAAGTGACGCTGCTCGGAGAGCGCGAGGACCTGCGTTCGGTCCTCAGTGACCAGGTGCCCGGCGACGTCGCCGAGGTGCCGGTGAACGAGGCCCGGCCGATCTCGCTGCCGGCGCAGACCACCAACGCGAATTGGACCCAGGGGTTCGGCACGCCCTCGACCCGGGTCGCCCATGCAGCGCTTTCGGGCGCGCCGCAGCTGATCTGGCAGACCAAGATCGGCGATGGCGACGGGCGCAAGGCCTTCATCACCTCCGACCCGGTGGTGGCGTCGGGCCGCATCTTCACCCTGGATTCCACCGGCCACGTGGCGGCGACCTCGCCCGCCGGGGCGCTGCTGTGGCAGACGGAAATGGTGCCCGCGCAGGATCGCATGGGGCAGGCCTCGGGCGGCGGCGTTGCCTATGGCGACGGCCGCGTCTTCGTCACCACCGGCTTCGGCGAGCTTTCGGCGCTGGACCCGGAGACCGGCGCGGTGCTGTGGCGCCAGAAACTGCTGGCCCCGGCGACCGGCGCGCCGACGGTCTACGATGGGCTGGTCTATGTGACCTCGGGCGAATCCCAGGCCTGGGCCGTGGACACCGAAACCGGTCGCGTCCGCTGGCAGCTGTCGGCCACGCCCGACGTGAACAACTTCGCCGGCGCGCCCAGCCCGGCCCTGACCGATCAATACGCGCTCTTCGGCTTCGGCTCGGGCGAGGTGCAGGCCGCCTTCCGCCAGGGCGGCATGTCCGTCTGGTCGACGATCATCACCGGCCGCCGCTCGGGCTTTGCACGGGCCAACGTCAATGACATCACCGGCGATCCGGTGGTGGTGGGCGATACCGTCTATGCCGGCAACCAGTCGGGCCGCATGGTCGCGCTGGAACTGGCGACCGGCACCCGCAAGTGGACCGCCGACGAGGGCCCCATGGGCCCCGCCTGGGTCACCGGCGGGTCGGTCTTCATCCTCAGCGATGGCAACGAACTGGTCCGCCTCGACGCCGAGACCGGCGCGCGGGTCTGGGGCGTCGACCTGCCGTTCTTCCAGAAATCCCGGCCGCGCCGCCAGGGTGCTGTCTTCGCTCATTACGGCCCGGTCCTGGCCGGCGGCCGCCTGGTCGTGGCCTCCTCCGACGGCTACCTGCGCTTCTTCGACCCGGTCTCGGGCGCGCTGGCCGGCACGGCGGAACTGCCCGCGGGCGCGGCCTCGGCGCCCGTCGTGGCGGGTGGCGTGCTCTACGTGCTGAACAAGAAGGGCCAGCTGCTGGCCTATCGCTAAGTCGGACCGGCCCCTGGCCGGTTGCCTCCGGCGGGAGTATTTGGGGCTGTCGGATGAACAGGGCGCGGCGCCTTTGTCATCCGGCAGCTGAAAATACTCCGGGGGAGTCTCCGGCACGGAGGCGGGGGCAGCGCCCCCCTAGCGCCACGTGCGCGGCCCGGGCGGTGCGATCAGCCTTTACGGCGGCCCCCATTCCGCGCTATGCGGCGCTTTCGCAACCCTGAGAGGCGTTCATGTCCTTCACCCTGGCCATCGTGGGCCGTCCCAATGTCGGCAAGTCGACGCTGTTCAACCGCCTGGTGGGCAAGAAGCTCGCCCTGGTGGATGACCAGCCCGGTGTCACGCGCGACCTGCGCGAGGGCGCGGCGCGCCTGGGCGACATCGACTTCACCGTCATCGACACCGCCGGGCTGGAGGATGCCAACGACGACAGCCTGCAGGGGCGCATGCGCCGCCTGACCGAACGCGCCGTGGAAATGGCCGACGTCTGCCTCTTCATGATCGATGCCCGCACCGGGGTGACGCCGACGGATGAGGTCTTCGCCGAGATCCTGCGCAAGAAGGCCGATCACGTCATCCTGGCCGCCAACAAGGGCGAAGGCTCCGCCGCCGATGCCGGCGTGCTGGAGGCCTGGAACCTCGGCTTGGGCGAGCCGGTCCGCATCTCCGCCGAGCATGGCGAGGGGATGGCTGACCTCTTCGGCGCCCTGCTGCCCCTGTCCGAGACTTTCGCCGAACGGACCGCCGTGGCCGTGGCCGCCGCGCCCGAGATGGACGTGAGCGTGCCGGAGGAAGACGGCGGCGAGGAAGAGGCCGAGGCCGCCTGGGCCCCCAGCGAAGAGCGCCCGCTGCAGATCGCCGTGGTGGGCCGCCCGAACGCCGGGAAATCCACCCTGATCAACAAGATCCTGGGCGAGGATCGCCTGCTGACGGGCCCCGAGGCCGGGATCACCCGCGACTCCATCTCGCTGCGGATCGACTGGGCGGGCACGCCCACGCGGATTTTCGACACCGCCGGCATGCGCAAGAAGGCCAAGGTGCAGGACAAGGTCGAGAAGCTGTCGGTCGCCGATGGTCTGCGCGCGGTGAAGTTCGCGGAAGTGGTGGTGGTCCTGCTCGACGCTGCCATTCCCTTTGAACAGCAGGACCTGCGCATCGCCGACCTGGCCGAGCGCGAGGGCCGCGCCGTCGTCGTCGCCGTCAACAAGTGGGACATCGAGGACGAGAAGCAGGAGAAGCTGAAGGCGCTGAAGGAAAGCTTCGAGCGTCTGCTGCCGCAGCTGCGTGGCGCGCCGCTGATCACCGTCTCTGCCAAGACGGGCCGCGGCCTCGATCGCCTGCACGACGCGATCCTGAAGGCTCATGCGGTCTGGAACCGTCGTATTTCCACCGGTCGCCTGAACCGCTGGCTGACTGCCATGTTGGAACAGCACCCGCCGCCCGCCCCGGGTGGCCGCCGTATCCGCCTGCGCTACATGACGCAGGCCAAGACGCGGCCGCCGGGCTTCGTGGTGATGTGCAGCCATCCCGACAAGATCCCCGACAGCTACTCGCGTTACCTGGTGAACGGGCTGCGGGCCGATTTCGACATGCCGGGCACGCCCATTCGCCTGACCATGCGGGGGCAGGGGGACAAGAACCCCTACAAGAACAAGACGAAGACGACGCCCTCGCGCCTGCGCAAGCACCTGGGCAAGGGCCGCGCCGACGAGAAGCCCAAGCGCGGCAGCCGTCCTTCGGGCGGCAAACCCCTGGGCCGCAAGCCGGTGAAGTGACAAGGACATGCAAAAGGGCGCCCGGCGGGCGCCCTTTTCGTCTCGTCGCGGCGACCGCGCTCAGGTCGCTGCGAAGCGCCGCAGGTGAGCTGCGAAGATCGGCAGCAGCACAACCAGCACCGCGGCGGCGATCCCGCCGAAGATCCACCGGCCCGCCACGGCATTGTCGATCACGATCCCCAGCACGGCCCAAAGCATGGCGCCCAGGTAGAAGGGCCGCGCGCCGGGCGACAGCCGCGCCACGGCCACGGCGATCCAGCTGGCCAGCAGCAGGAAGGCGCCATGCACCCACAGCACCGGCGCCGCGCCATAGCCGGTGGCCAGCACCCCCGTCCCCACGCAAGAGGCCGCCGTCAGCCAGCCCGCGTAAAGGCCGAGCGGCGCTTGCAGCCACAGCCGGTCGCGCCCCGGCACCCGCCACAGCGCCCAGAGGGCCATGGCCCACATGATCCAGATCAGCACCGTCGCCCAGATCGGCGTCAGGTTGGCCACCGGGATCCAGGCGGCCCCCACCACCAGCGAGGCGAAAAGCGGCCAGCGCCCCGCGTCCCAGCCCGCATCGTCGGCGCGCTTGAAAAGGCCGTAGATCGCCATGACGATCAGCCAGGCGTAGATCACCGTCCAGATCACCGCAAAGGTCAGCCCCATGGGCTGGATCGGCGGATCGACCTGCGGCACCGGGAACTGATCGGCGGTGAAGCCCGAGAAGCCGGGCGAGAGGACCGGGGACAGGGCAAAGGCGATCGTGGCGCAAAGCACGAGAATGGCTTTCATGCGGAACATGGGAGACCTCCGTTTGTCCTGTGACAAACGCATAAGGCCCCGGTGTGGTTCACCAGGGCCTCGCAGTTTGTCATTTTGTCGCAGGCGTTTGGCTGCCGCAGCTTAAGCGAGCACGCCCTCGGCGGTCAGGGTCAGCTTGCCGCCCAGGTAGGGCGCCAGCACCTCGGGCAGTTTTACCGAGCCGTCTTCCTGCTGGCCGTTTTCCAGCACGGCGATCAGGCAGCGGCCCACGGCCAGGCCAGAGCCGTTCAGCGTATGCACGAACTGCGGCTTGCCGCCATCGGCGGGCTTGAACCGCGCGTTCATCCGCCGCGCTTGGAAGTCGCCGCAGACGGAAACCGAGCTGATCTCGCGGTAGGTGTTCTGCCCGGGCAGCCAGACCTCGATATCATGGGTCCGCCGCGCGCCAAAGCCCATGTCGCCGGTGCAGAGCGCCACGGTGCGATAGGCCAGGCCCAGCTTCTCCAGGATCCCTTCGGCGCATTTGGTCATCCGGTCCAGCTCGTCGCGCGAGGCGTCGGGATGGGTGATCGAAACCATCTCGACCTTCTCGAACTGGTGCTGGCGCAGCATCCCGGCGGTGTCGCGCCCGGCGGAACCGGCTTCGGAGCGGAAGCACTGGGTGTGGGCCACGTAGCGGCGGGGCAGGTAGCCTTCCTCGACGGTCTCGCCGTTGACGATATTGGTCAGCGGCACCTCGGCGGTCGGCACCAGCCACCAGCCATTGGTCGTTTGGTAGCTGTCCTCGCCGAACTTCGGCAGCTGGCCGGTGCCCTGCATCATCTCTTCACGCACCAGAACGGGGGTCCAGGTCTCGGTCAGACCGTTCTCGTCCACATGGGTGTTGACCATGAACTGCGCCAGCGCCCGGTGTATCCGCGCCACGGCGCCCGACAGCACCACGAAGCGCGAGCCCGAGAGCTTCGCCGCCGTCTCGAAATCCATGCCCGGGACGACGCCCGCCAGCTCGTAATGCTCCTTCGGGGCGAAGGACAGCTCCGGCGGGGTGCCCCAGCGGTGGATCTCGACGTTGTCGTCCTCGTCCCTGCCGTCGGGGGTGTCGTCGAAGGGCAGGTTGGGGATGCCCATCAGGGCCTCGGTCAGCTGCGCGTCCAGCTCCTTGGCCTCGGCCTGCATGGCGGCGACGGCCTGTTTCTTCTCGGCCACCAGGGCGCGCAGCCGCTCGAACTCGGCCTCGTCACCCTTGGCCTTGGCGGCGCCGACCTGTTTGGAGGCGGCGTTCTGCTCGGCCTGGGCGGCCTCGGCGGCCTGGATCTTGGCGCGGCGCTCCTCGTCGAGGGCCAGCAAGGAGGACGACACGGGCGAGGCGCCACGGCGGGACAGGGCGGCGTCGAAGGCGGCCGGATTGTCGCGGATGGTGCGGATGTCATGCATGTCGTGCACTCCTGAAATGGGGCGGCGCGGGGCCGCGTTGAGTCGGGGGCCTTATGCCGCAAAAGCCCGCGAAAGGGTACAGGGGAGTGCGGGGGCAGGCGCGGAGTGTGGCGCGGGGGCTAGCGGAGGTGGTCGGGCAGGGTGTCCGGGTGGTGTTCGCGTTGCCAGGCGCGCCAGGCTCGGTTGAGGTCGCCAAACTCAAGAACGTCCCGACGGTCCTCGTAGGGCCACTTCGGCATGTCGCTGGTGATCACGCCGGGGAGGGTGATGGAGCCGTCGAAGAAGACCTGATCGGGGTCGAGATGCGCGTCGATCTGTGGGACGTTGGTAAAATCGACAAAGCGCAGCAGCGCACCTCGGAGAGTAGCGCTGCTGAGGTCTGTCGCGGCGTCGAACTCCGCGCCCATGAGGTTCGCCCCCTGCAACTCCGCGTCCCAGAGGTTCGCCCCCTGCAACTTCGCGCCCCCGAGGTCCGCCCCCTGCAACTTCGCGGCCCCGAGGTGCGCCCCCTGCAACTTCGCGCCCCCGAGGTGCGCCCCCTGCAACTCCGCGTCCCTTAGGTCCGCCCCCTTCAACTCCGCGTCCCCGAGGTGCGCCCCCTGCAACTTCGCGCGCCTGAGGTCCGCCCCCTGCAACTGCGCGAACCCAAGGTCCGCCCCCTGCAACTCCGCGCCCCGGAGAACCGCCTTTTCCAACGCCCGCCCTCGCAGGTCCAGCCCTGTTCCCGCGAGCCGTTCCAGCCCCAGCTGGAACGCCGGCTCCTGTGCGGCCTCTGCCGCCTTGCGACCCGCCCCGCGCCGTTCGATCACCTTCAGCGCCATGTCGATGTCGAGCCGGGGCACCGCCGCGAGGCCCGGTTTTCCCCATGCGCGCCACGACTGCGGCGTCCGATCCTCTGGTAGCGGCAGGATGGGCCGGTTGCCGATATTCTCCCGGATATAGGCGCAGAGGATTTCCATGATCTGGATATGGTCACGTGCGCTGTCTTGAGCGATCCGCTCCAGCGAGAGGATGGCGCCGATGCGCACCTCGAGATTCGGTTCGCTGCGGGAAAAGACCTGCCAGCGTGCCTTTTCGTGGATCTTAGCCAGCGCAGGCAGCTCCAGACCGGTGTTCTCCCATTCGATCAGCGCTTCCTGAGTGTCGTCGGCCTTGACGATCACCACCGGCCGCCCGATCTTGTCGACCTTCTTCTCCGCCCCCAGCCCCTCGACCGCCTTGTTGATCCGATCCGTGATCAGCCCTTCTTCGGTCGCTCGGGTTGTCCGTTCGTTGGTCCAGACCCGGATCAGAGAGAAGATCAGCGTGGCGGTTGCCGCCAGAACGCCGATCAGAACGGCGGCGGTGTAGCCGATGTTGCGGAGGTCTTCGTAGCTGGCGAAGGTGATCTGGCCGGTTTCGGCGTCGGTATAGTCGGCACGCTCTAGCGCCGCGCGTTCGCGCAGCAGGTCCACGAGGTCATGAATCGATAGGCCGACCTCGAACAGGTAGAACCAGAGCGCTCCGGCAAAGAGGGTCAGGGCGGCTGCGGTCAGGAAAGAGACGTAGTGGCGCCGCAGGTGGTTGATCGGGGACGTGCGGTTGGCCTTGCGCTGTGTGCCATCCTTGGTCGAGTTCACCCCCTGGATCAGGAAGATCAGCACGGTGAACCCCGCCGCGATCCATAGAAACGGATGCGTCACCACTTGCAGATAGCTGTCCATCTTTCGCCTGTTCCCCAAGTCCCAAGATCCCCAACCGAATGGTTAACGCCCTGACGCCAGAGCGCAACAGCGGCGACGGGATCCCCGGGGCGTTTCGCCGGGGCAGGGCGCGGGAGTGCCCGAAAGACGGTGGGGTGCCCTCCACCCTCGGGGCGTCCAACCTCGGGCCAAGCCCCCGCACCCCGGCGCTCGAAATCCCCGACCCGCCCGAAACCCCGCCGCACCGCCCGCGCGCCCCCGCGAATGTGTGCGCCCGGCACCCGCCCGGGCCCCTTCTCACCTTGCAATCCCCCAGCACCGCACATAGGTTCCGGCCAAATTCCGCGGGGCAGTCTCGCGGGTGGCCAAAAGAGGGGAGCCCCATGGAAGGCAACGCTATCGCGCAGTTCCTGCCGCTGATCCTGATCTTCGCGATCATGTATTTCCTGCTGATCCGTCCGCAGCAGAAGAAGATGAAGGAACATCGTGCCATGGTCGATGGCGTGCGCCGGGGCGACCAGGTGATCACCCAGGGGGGCATCATGGGCAAGGTCTCCAAGGTCAAGGACGACGGCGAGGTCGAGGTCGAGATCGCCGAGGGCGTGAAGGTCCGCGTGGTGAAATCCACCCTCGCGAACGTGGTCTCCAAGACCGAGCCCGCCGCAGAGGCGAAGTAAGGCCCGGGGTCCGGGCGGTCGGGGTGCGCCAGGCGCGCCCCGTCGCGTGATCCGGGCCCGGCGCCGGCACACGCCTTCAGGAAAGGGCCGACATGCTGCAAATCGAAACGTGGAAACGGGTCCTGATCTGGGGGCTTGTCGCCCTCGGTCTGCTGCTGGCCCTTCCCAATACCTTCTATTCCCGGGTCGAGGCCTACAACGACGAGGTGGCCGCCCAGGCGGGCGATGACACCGGCGTCAGCGGCTGGCCCTCCTTCCTGCCGTCCGGACTGGTGAACCTTGGCCTCGACCTGCGGGGCGGGGCGCATCTGCTGGCCGAAGTGCGGGTGGAAGAGGTCTACCAGACGCGGATGGAAGGGCTGTGGCCCGAGGTCCGCAACCTGCTGCGCGATCACCGCGACGAGGTCGGCACGATCCGCCTGCAACCCTCCGACGACGGCACCCTGGTGGTGCGCATCGGCGATCCGGCCGGTCTCGACCGCGCGGTTGAACTGGTGCGCGGCCTGTCGCAGCCCGTGACCTCGCTGACCGGCGCGGGCGCCAGCGACATCGTGGTCTCGTCGGGCGAGGGCGACACGATCACCGTGCAGCTGTCGGAGGCCGAGCGCCTGGCGACGGACGACCGTACGGT
This sequence comes from Pseudooceanicola marinus, assembly GCF_020177265.1. Lineage (GTDB taxonomy): Bacteria > Pseudomonadota > Alphaproteobacteria > Rhodobacterales > Rhodobacteraceae > Pseudooceanicola > Pseudooceanicola marinus_A. The sequence continues at coordinate 819,844 of NZ_JAIVMC010000001.1, read as the reverse complement.
GCGCCAGAGCCTTGAGATCATCCGCCGCCGGATCGACGAGGTCGGCACCCGTGAGCCCACCATCCAGCGCCAGGGCAGCGACCGGATCCTGATCCAGGTGCCCGGCATCGGTTCCGCGGCCGAGCTGAAGGAGATCATCGGCACCACCGCGCAGCTGACCTTCCAGCCCGTCGTCACCTCCACCACCAACGGCGACACCCGCCCCTCCGCGGGGCAGGAGGTGCTGCCGTCACTGGATGATGACGGCCTCTTCTACGTGCTGGAAACCGCGCCCGTCGTCTCGGGCGAGGAACTGGTGGATGCGCAGCCCAGCTTCGATCAGAATGGGCGGCCCGCCGTGTCCTTCCGGTTCAACCCCTCGGGCGCACGCAAGTTCGGTGACTACACCGCCGAGAACATCGGAAACCCCTTCGCCATCGTCCTGGACAACGAGGTCATCTCGGCCCCGGTCATCCAGGCGCATATCGCCGGCGGCTCGGGCATCATCACCGGCAACTTCAGCGTCGAGGAAAGCACCCAGCTGGCCGTCCTGCTGCGCGCAGGCGCGCTGCCAGCTGGCCTCGACTTCCTCGAAGAGCGGACGATCGGCCCGGAACTGGGCGCCGACAGCATCCAGGCGGGCAAGATCGCCTGTATCGTGGCGGGCATCGCCGTGCTGGTCTTCATGTTCGCCAGCTACGGGCTCTTCGGTCTCTTCGCCAATATCGCGCTGATCCTGAACGTCGGGCTGATCTTCGGCCTGCTGTCGATGATCGGCGCCACGCTGACCCTGCCGGGCATCGCCGGGATCGTGCTGACCATCGGCATGGCGGTGGACGCCAACGTGCTGGTCTTCGAGCGGATCCGTGAGGAACTGAAGACGGCCAAGGGCCCGGCGCGGGCGATCGAGCTGGGCTATGACCGGGCGCTGTCGGCGATCATCGACGCCAACATCACCACCTTCATCGTGGCCGTGATCCTCTTCGTGCTGGGCTCGGGCCCCGTGCGCGGCTTCTCGGTGACGCTGGGGATCGGCATCCTCACCTCGGTCTTCACGGCCATCTACATCACGCGGCTGATCGTGGTCATGTGGTTCGAACGGGCGCGGCCCAAGACGCTGGAGATCTGATCATGCGGCTGAGACTTGTTCCCCAGGACACCCACATCGACTTCTTCAAGTACCGCTACCTGACCTTCGGGATCTCGGCGGTGGCCATGGTCGCCTCGGTGATCCTGTGGCTGGTGGTCGGGCTGAACTTCGGCATCGACTTCCGCGGTGGCACCACGCTGCGCACCGAAAGCACGAGCTCGGTCGACGTGGGCGCCTATCGCGACGCGCTGGACCCGCTGGGGCTGGGCGACGTGGTGATCTCCGAGGTGTTCGACCCCTCCTTCGGGGAGGACAAACACGTGGCCATGGTGCGCATCCAGGCGCAGGACGACCAGGAAGCCGTCGCCGCCGACACGGTGGCCACGGTGGAGGCCGCGCTGCAGGAGGTGGATCCCTCGATCCGCTTCACCAGCGTCGAAAGCGTCGGGCCGAAGGTGTCGGGCGAGCTGATCCGGACGGCCGTCCTGGCCGTTTCGGCGGCGCTGGCGGCGATCCTCTTCTACATCTGGCTGCGCTTTGAATGGCAGTTCTCGCTGGGAGCGGTCTTTGCGCTGTTCCACGACGTGATCCTGACCATCGGCGTGTTCAGCCTGCTGCAGATCCGCTTCGACCTGGCCACGATCGCGGCACTGCTGACGATCATCGGCTATTCGATCAACGACACGGTGGTGATTTTCGACCGGCTGCGGGAGAACCTTCGGAAGTTCAAGCAGAAGCCGCTGATCGACGTGATGAACATCTCGGTCAACGAGACGCTTAGCCGGACGATCATGACCTCGGGCACCACGCTTCTGGCGCTGATTGCGCTGCTGGTGCTGGGCGGCGACGTGATCCGCAGCTTCGTCTTCGCCATCACCTGGGGCGTGGTCATCGGCACCTATTCCTCGGTCTACGTGGCCAAGAACGTGGTGCTGTGGCTGGGCGTGAAACGCGACTGGTCGAAGAACTCGGGCGGCGGCGCGGGGACCAAGTTCGCCAATATCGACGCATGATCGGCGCGGCCGCAGAGACGGTGACGCAGGGATTGGCCGGGGCTTTCGCAAGCCCCGGCCTTTTCGTTCTGCTGGCCACCTGTCTGGCGGCGGGGGTGGTGCGCGGGTTCGCGGGTTTCGGCTCGGCCCTGATCATCATGCCGGTGGCAGGGATCTTCCTGCCCGTGCCCACGGCGATCGTCGTGGTCCTGTGCATGGGGATGCTGACCTGGCCGGTGATCGTGCCGCGCGCGGCGCGCGAGGCGGACCGGGGGCAGGTGGCCGTTCTGGCCGTGGCCGCCATCGCCTGTGCGCCGCTCGGCCTGTGGCTTCTGGGTTGGCTTTCGGGCGAGATGCTGCGCTGGTGCGTCAGCGGGGCGGCGGCGGTGACACTGCTGGCGCTGGTCTCTGGCTGGCGCTACAGCGGGCGGGTGCGCTGGCCGGGACTGGCGGGCGTGGGCGCCGCCGCCGGGGTGCTGGGTGGCACCACGGGCCTCAGCGGGCCGCCGGTGATCCTGTTCTACCTCGCCGGACCTTCGGGTGCGGCGGTCGTGCGGGCCAACACGATCCTCTTCCTGGCGTTGCTGGATATCGGGATCATCCTGGGCCTGCTGTGGCAGGGCCGGGTGACCGGCGCCGCGCTGTGGCTGGCCCTTCTGCTGGCGATCCCCTATGCTGTCGGCATCCTGGTGGGCCAGCGCCTTTTCGCGCCCGAACGTGAACGCGCCTACCGCTGGCTGGCCTATGGGGTGATCGCCCTGGCGATCGTCTCCGGCCTGCCGATCTTTCACCGCTGAGCTGACCCCAGAGACCGATCATTGACGGAGAGAACCCCATGGATCTTGTCGAAATTTCCTATGACGATGCCCGGCCCATCGACGGCTACGGACCCGGCTTCTTCCGCGTTGGCGGCGAGGTGGTCGACGCGCCGGTGCTGGTCCTGGCCAATTCCACCCGTCCCTGGGGCGGGCTGGAGGACGCCGCCACGCTGGAGGCGCTGGCGGGCCATGTGGACGTGATCCTGCTGGGCACGGGCGACACTATGGCCCCGGTGCCCGCGACCCTGCGCGAGGCGCTGGACGAGGTGGGCGTGGGCATCGAACCCATGGCCTCGCCCTCGGCCTGCCGCAGCTTCAACATCCTGCTGTCCGAAGGCCGCCGGGTTGCCGCGGCGCTTCTGTCGGTCTGAGCGGGGAAGGGGCTTTGCCCCCTCCGTCGCTGGAGGGCGACAAATGGAAGGAAAGAGGGGGCGCTGCCCCCCTTTCGCTTTCGGCTCAATTCCCCCCGGGATATCTTTTGCCAACAAATAGAGAGTTTGAGGGCCTTCGGGGGAGGGGCGCGGGCGTGCCTGTTGAACGCGGCTGGCGGGGGGCCTGTTGCCAAAGTGGGGTAAGCTGACGCTGCCGCTTCCTCTCATTCGATGGTTTGAAATTCGCTCGCCCAGGGCGTCGCCGCAGCACTCACCTGACCCATGTCAAGGACGGGGCGGCGCGGATCGGTTCTTTTGCCCTTCGCGTGAACGGGTTATGGATTTCCCATGGAGATGAAAGTGACCGATCTGGCTGTCGCCCGTGGGGGCGTGCCGTTGCTGGCAGGGGTGAGTTTCACCCTGGCGCCGGGGCGCGCGCTGATCCTGCGCGGACCGAACGGATCGGGCAAGACGACGCTGCTGCGGGCGCTCGCGGGATTGCAGCCGCCGCTGGCCGGCGAGATGTCGTTTGATCGCGAGGCCGTGGCCTATGGCGGCCATGCAGACGGGTTGAAGGCGCAGATGACGGTGACCGAGAACCTGGCCTTCTGGGCTGCGGTCCATGGGCTGCGCGAGATCGGCCCGGCGCTGGCCGCCTTCGACCTGGAAGGGCTGCGCGACCGGCTGGCGGGCACGCTGTCCGCCGGGCAGAAGCGCCGGCTGGGCCTGGCGCGGCTGATGGTGACGGGGCGGCCCCTGTGGCTGCTGGACGAACCCACGGTGTCGTTGGATACGGCATCGGTCGCCTTGTTCGCCGAGGCCGTGCGCGGTCACCTGGCACGCGGCGGCATGGCGGTCATCGCCACCCATATCGAGCTGGGCCTGCCCGAGGCAGAGGTGCTGGACGTCGGCCCGCTGAAGGCCGCGCTGCCCGCCGCGCAGCTTGATGATTTCGACGAGGCCTTCCTGTGATCGCGCTGCTGACCCGGGACCTGAAACTGGCGGTGCGCGCCGGGGGCGGCTTTGGCCTCGGCCTCGCCTTCTTCCTGATCCTGGTGGCGCTGGTGGCCTTCGGCGTCGGCCCCGAGAGTGCGCTCTTGGCGCGGATCGCGCCCGGTATCCTGTGGGTCGGCGCGCTGCTGGCCTGCCTGCTGTCGCTGGACCGGATCTTCGCGCTGGACCGCGAGGACGGCAGTCTGGATCTGCTGGCCACGGCGCCCCTGCCGATGGAGGGGATCGTCACGGTCAAGGCCCTGGCGCACTGGATCACCACCGGGCTGCCGCTGGTGGTGGCCGCCCCCCTGCTGGGGCTGATGCTGAGCCTGCCCGGCCCAGGCTACCTGTGGCTGTTCCTGTCGCTTCTGCTGGGCACACCCGCGCTGTCGGTGCTGGGCACCTTCGGCGCGGCGCTGACCGTGGGGCTGAAACGGGGCGGGCTGCTGATGTCGCTGATCGTGCTGCCGCTCTACGTGCCGACGCTGATCTTCGGGGCCGAGGTGGCCCGGCGCGGGGCCGGGGGGCTGTCGGTCGAGGTGCCACTGCTGCTGCTGGCCGGGATCACCTGCGCCACGCTGGCGCTGCTGCCCTTTGCCAGCGCGGCGGTCCTGCGGGTGAACCTGCGTTGATGGCGGGCTGTCTTTAAGTTTACTGTCCCGAACGGGCGAAAGGGGATAGGCGAAAGCCATGAAATCGATCTGGGAATATGCCAATCCGAAGAAGTTCATCGAGACCTCCCAGGCGCTTTTGCCCTGGGTGACCGGGTTGACCGTGGTCTGCATGGTGGTGGGGCTGGTCTGGGGGTTCTTCTTCACCCCCGATGACTATCGCCAGGGATCGACGGTGAAGATCATCTACCTGCATGTGCCCGCCGCGCTGATGGCGATCAATGCCTGGTTCATGATGCTGCTGGCCTCGCTGATCTGGCTGATCCGGCGCCACCACGTCAGCGCCCTGGCGGCCCGTGCCGCGGCGCCCATCGGGGCGGTGATGACGATCATCGCCCTGGCCACCGGCGCCATCTGGGGCCAGCCGATGTGGGGCACCTGGTGGGTCTGGGACCCGCGGCTGACCAGCTTCCTGATCCTCTTCCTCTTCTACCTGGGCTACATCGCGCTCTGGGCCGCGGTGGAGGATGACGACACGGCGGCGGACCTGACCTCGATCCTGTGCATCGTCGGATCCGTCTTTGCGGTGCTCAGCCGCTACGCGGTGCATTTCTGGAACCAGGGCCTGCATCAGGGCGCCAGCGTGATGCGTGCGGGCGCCCTGGCGGGCGACACCGAGGAGCGGGTCAGCAATGTCTTTGCGGTGCCGCTGTTCATTTCGATGGCGGGCTTCGTGCTGTTCTTCGTGGCGCTGGTGCTGCTGCGCACCCAGACGGAGATCCGCGCGCGGCGGATGCGGGCGCTGATGGCGCGTGAAAGGAGGGGCTGAGGATGATGCCGGAACTTGGGAAATACGCCGATACGGTGCTGTCGGCCTACGCGGTGTCGCTGCTGCTTCTGGTGGTGCTGGCGGTCTGGTCGATCTGGCGCGCGCGGAAGGTGCGGGCCGAGCTGGAGACGGTCGAGGCACGGCGCAAGCGGCCGCAATAACGGCGCGGGCGCAGGACGCGCCGGAAAGGACTTGGGATGAAGATCAAACCCCTGATGATATTGCCGCCGCTGGTCTTTGCTGGCCTGGCTGCGCTCTTTTACATCGGCATGCAGCGCGAGGACCCGGATCAGCTGCCGACGGCGCTGGCGGGTGCGCCGGCCCCGGCGGTGCAGGTGACAGAGCTGGAGGGGCTGACGCCCTTCGATGATGCCACGCTGCGCGACGGCGAGGTGAAGCTGGTGAATTTCTGGGCCAGTTGGTGCGCGCCCTGCCGGGTGGAACATCCCAACCTGTTGGCCCTGGGGCTGGAGGGGATCTCGATCTACGGCGTGAACTACAAGGACAAACCCGACGCGGCGCGCGGCTTCCTGGCCGAACTGGGCGATCCCTATACCGCCGTCGGTGCCGACGCCCAGGGGCGCATGGGCCTGAACTGGGGCCTCTACGGCGTGCCGGAAACCTACGTGATCGACGGCGACGGGGTGATCATCACCCGCTTTGCCGGGCCGATCACCGAGCGGGTTCTGGAAAGCACCATCCGACCGGCCATTGCCGAGGCGCGGGGGGAGTAATCTCTCCGCCCACTGCCGGGTCCCAGCGGCGAGTTTGAGACTGAGAAACGCGCGCCGGTGCTGTCCAAGCCCGGCGCGTTTTCCGTTTACCGGCAGCGGTCACCCGGGCCGGGCGCGCGGACCTGTCAGCCCTGCGCGGCCTGTCCGTGTTGCGCATGCTCGTCATGACCATGCCCGTGGTGGTCGGTCATGCGCGGGTCCATCATGCCTTCCTTCACGCCACGGCGGATCAGCCAGTAGTTCACCGGCCAGGCGGCCAGCAAGCCGCAGGTCAGCGAGACAACCAGAGACAGCCAGAAGAGCGCATCGCCCATGCCCGCGTCCCCGGCCAGCAGCAGGTCGACGCTGATCGCCACCAGCTCCATCACCACGATCGAGGGCGTCTCGGCCTTCAGCGCATCCATGACGGCAGTACGCGGGGCTGTGCCGCCCTGGATTTCCGGCCCGACAGTCAGGGCGAAGCCGAAGAGATAGGCAAAGGTGAAGGTGATTGCCGCCGTCCAGGCATTCCCGAGCGCCAGCAGGCCGACGGCCAGGGTCAGGCCGATGATCTCGCCCATGCCGCAGCCCGAGTAGCAATGCGCGACGGAGCGGAAGGCGCGGCGCCAGTCGCCGTCATCGGGGATGCTCTTGCGCCCGGTGCGCCAGTAGATCAGCAGACCCAGGGGGCCGGAGTAGAAGACCGTCAGTGCCCAGACCACCTGCATCAGCGGCATCAGGTGGCTGTTGTGGCGGCGCAGGTCATGGAGGACGAGGGCCAGCGAGGGCAGCATCACCACCGCCCAGGCGCCCAGAAGCCAGGGAGAGAGTTCTGTCAGGGTCATATGGGGCCAACGGATGCAGTCGGCATCGGTTCCTCAGAGTCTGAACCCGCGCGACACCGGCAGGATGACCCCGGTCACGCCGGGCGCCGCGATCAGGTAGCGCACGGCCTGGGCGATGTCCTCGGGCGTAGCCAGGGTGCCCAGGGCGGTCTCGTTCAGGAAGGCCTGTTGCAGGGCCTCGGGACGCGGCGCATGGGTGCGTTCCACCGCCCCCGGCGCCACGGCGTTGACGCGAATGCCCCTGGGCCCGAACGCCTTGGCAAAGCCACGGGTGTAGTTCTCCAGCGCGGCCTTGGAGGCGGCATAGGTCACCGCGCCGGCGGGCGGGAAGGTGGCGTTGATGCTGGTCACGTTCACCACCGTGCCGCCCTCGCGCATCAGCCCGCCCGCGGCGGAGATCAGCGTGGCGGGCGCCAGCGCGTTGATCCGCATCTGACGCTCGGCGGAGGCCATGTCGAAGGTGAGCGCGTCCTCTTCCTCCACCGTGCCGGCCGCATTCACCAGAACATCCAGACGCCCGATGGCCGCCATCACCTCCTGGATCAGCGCCTCGGGCGCTGCGGGATCGGCGAAATCCGCGGCCAGGGCCAGGGCCAGGCTGCCAGGCAGCTCGGCGGCAAGGGCCTGCGCCTCGGCTGCGGCGCCACGATAGGTGAAGACAACGCGGTGGTCGCGCGCCAGGTCGCGGGTGATTGCCGCGCCGATGCCGCGCGCGCCGCCGGTGACGAGGGCAACGGGTCGGTCGGTTGAGGAGACGGGCTGTGTCATGCGGCCAGAGAACGCCGGTCGCCACCGAGAGGCAAGCCCCCTCTGGTCGCAGGTGATACTTCGGAGCAGGCGCGCGGCACCGGCGCCCGGGGCCAAAAGAAAAGGGCGCCCGAAGGCGCCCTTTCCGTCAATCCATCGCAGCGGGGATCAGGACTTGGCCAGATCGCGCAGCACGTAGTGCAGAACGCCGCCGTGCTCGATGTATTCCTTTTCGATCGCGGTATCGATGCGGCACTTCAGGGTGATCTCCTTCTTGGAGCCATCGCCCATGGTGATGGTCGCGGGGACCTCCTGCAGCGGCTTCACGTCGCCCAGGCCCTCGATGTCCACGGTTTCGTCGCCCTTCAGACCCAGGGTCTTGCGGGTGTCGCCGCCGGTGAACTCGAAGGGGATCACGCCCATGCCGACCAGGTTCGAGCGGTGGATCCGCTCGAAGCTCTCGGCGATCACGGCCTTGACGCCCAGCAGGTTGGTGCCCTTGGCCGCCCAGTCGCGCGAGGAGCCCGCACCGTACTGTTCGCCACCGAAGACGACCAGCGGGATGCCTGCCTCCTGGTATTCCATCGAGGCGTCGTAGATCGAGGTCTGTTCGCCCGTGGGGCTCAGGGTGTAGCCGCCTTCGACACCGTCCAGCATCTCGTTCTTGATGCGGATGTTGGCGAAGGTGCCGCGCATCATGACCTCGTGGTTACCACGACGCGAGCCGTAGGAGTTGAACTCCCGCACGGGCACCTGACGTTCGATCAGGTACTTGCCGGCCGGGGTGGTGTCCTTGAAGGAGCCGGCGGGCGAGATGTGGTCGGTGGTGATCATGTCGCCCAGGATCGCCAGAACCTTGGCGCCGGTGATGTCGTTGACCGAGCCCGGCTCCGCGCCCATGCCCTGGAAGTAGGGCGGGTTCTGGATGTAGGTCGAGGAGGCCGGCCAGTCGTAGGTTTCGCCACCGGACACTTCCACGGCCTGCCACTTCTCGTCGCCCTTGAAGACGTCGGCATACTTGGACTGGAACGCCTCGCGGGTGACAACCTTCTCGACCAGTTCGGCGATCTCGGCGTCGGTCGGCCAGATGTCCTTCAGGTAGACATCCTTGCCGTCCGGGGTCTGGGCGATCGGGTCGTTGGCCAGGTCGATGTTCATGTCACCGGCCAGGGCATAAGCGACGACCAGCGGCGGCGAGGCCAGATAGTTGGCACGCACGTCCGGCGAGATCCGGCCCTCGAAGTTGCGGTTGCCCGACAGGACCGAGGTGGCGATCAGGTCGTTGTCGTTGATCGCCTTGGAGATCTCGGGCTGCAGCGGGCCGGAGTTGCCGATGCAGGTGGTGCAGCCGTAGCCCACCAGGTTGAAGCCCACGGCGTCCAGGTGCTCGGTCAGGCCGGCGGCATCCAGGTACTCGGTCACGACCTGCGAGCCGGGGGCCAGAGAGGTCTTCACCCAGGGCTTGCGGTTCAGGCCCATCTCATGCGCCTTCTTGGCCACCAGGCCCGCGCCGATCAGCACGTAGGGGTTCGAGGTGTTGGTGCACGACGTGATCGAGGCGATCACGACCGAGCCGTCCTTCAGCTCGTAGTCTTCGCCGTCGACCGATGCGGACTTCAGCGGCGATTTGGCCAGCACGGGGGCGGGGCCTTCGTCGGCCATTTCCTGCGCTTCGGCGGAGATGTCGATGCCGCGCATTTCGGCCACGGTCTTGGCGAAGGCCGGGGCGGCGGTGTTCAGCGCCAGGTAGTCCTGCGGACGTTTCGGGCCCGAGATGGCGGGGACGATGTCGCCCATGTCCAGCTCCAGCGTGGAGGTGTAGACGGGGTCGTAGTCCTCACCGCGCCAGAAGCCGTTCTCCTTGGCGTAGGCTTCGACCAGGGCGATGCGATCCTTGTCGCGGCCGGTCTGTTCCAGGTAGCGCAGAGTTTCCGCGTCGATCGGGAAGAAGCCGCAGGTGGCGCCGTATTCGGGCGCCATGTTGGCGATGGTGGCGCGCTGTGCCAGGGGCAGGTTGTCCAGGCCCGGGCCGTAGAATTCGACGAACTTGCCGACCACGCCGTGCTTGCGCAGCATTTCGACGACCTTCAGCACCAGGTCGGTGCCGGTGGTGCCTTCGACCATCGCGCCGGTCAGCTTGAAGCCGACGACCTCGGGGATCAGCATGGAGATCGGCTGACCCAGCATCGCGGCCTCGGCCTCGATGCCGCCCACGCCCCAGCCCAGGACGGCGGCGCCGTTGACCATGGTGGTGTGGCTGTCGGTGCCGACCAGCGTGTCGGGGTAGGCGACCTCGGTGCCGTCCTGGTCCTTGTCGGTCCAGACGGTCTGGGCGAGGTATTCCAGGTTCACCTGGTGGCAGATGCCGGTGCCTGGGGGAACGACGCGGAAGTTTTCAAACGCGGTCTGGCCCCACTTCAGGAACTGGTAGCGTTCCATGTTCCGTTCGTACTCGCGGTCCACGTTCATCTGGAAGGCGCGCGGGTTGCCGAATTCGTCGATCATGACCGAGTGGTCGATGACCAGGTCGACGGGGACCAGCGGGTTGATCTTCTTGGCGTCGCCGCCAAGCGCCTTGATGCCGTCACGCATGGCGGCCAGGTCGACCACCGCCGGAACGCCGGTGAAGTCCTGCATCAGGACGCGGGCCGGGCGATAGGCGATCTCGCGGGGGTTCTTGCCGCCCTTGGCGCCCCATTCCGCGAAGGCCTTGATGTCGTCGACGGAGACGGTCTTGCCGTCTTCGAAGCGCAGCATGTTCTCCAGCACCACCTTGAGGGCGGCGGGCAGTTTCGAAAACTCGCCGAGCCCGGCAGCTTCCGCCGCGGGGATCGAGTAATAGGCAATGCTCTTGTCACCGACCGTCAGCGTCTTGCGCGTCTTGGCGGTGTCCTGTCCGACTACGATGGGCATGGAGATGGCTCCCTTCCAATGAGAATGAGGGGTTCGTGCTGTGTTCAGCTTCTGCCCCATCGGGGGGGAGCGATCAAGGGGGCATCGGCATTTTTAGTATACCTTTGCACACAAATTGGCGGATCGGGCGGTTCACCGCTGGCCCAGAGGGGTCTCAAGCAGGGTGCGGCGGGGGGCGGGGCTGCATTTGCCCTGACCAAAGGGTCACAGATTGCGCCTGTCTTTCGGGCTCTCGCAAAACCTTGATTGGCAGTTGAGGGTCGTCTTGGCTAGGTATCTTGCAACGGGATTTTTGCAGACGAGAGTGTGAAGGATGGTCGCAAGCCGCAGGGACGCGATGGTGGCAGGGCTTCTGTCCGTCGGTGGCATGCTGGCCGCAGGGCCGGCCTGGGCGCAGACGGCCAGCGGAACGCCCGGGCAGGATGCGCCCGCCGAAACATCTCCGGTCGTGGTCGAGCTGTTCACCTCGCAGGGCTGTTCCTCCTGCCCGCCGGCGGACCGCATGCTGCAGGAGATGGTTCATCATCCCCAGGTCCTGCCGCTGTCGCTGCATGTCGATTACTGGGACTACCTGGGCTGGAAGGACGGCCTGGCCGACCCGATGTTCACCCGCCGCCAGAAGGCCTACGCCCGCGCCCAGGGCTCGCGCATGGTCTATACCCCGCAGATGGTCATCGACGGCCAGGGCTTCGTGAAGGGCGCCCATGAGGTCGAGGTGGCCGACGAGATCGCCCGGGCGCGACTGCGTCCGAAATCGGTGCGGGTCGAGGTGGGCAAGGCCGCCGGGGGCGGTTACCGCCTGGAGGTCCTGCCGACCGAAGGCCTGGCCGCAGGCCCGATGCAGGTCACCCTGGTCCACTACCTGCCGCACAAGCAGGTGGAGATTCTGCGCGGCGAGAATGCCGGCGCGCGGATCGACTACGTGAACGTGGTGACCTTCTGGCGCCCGGTGGCCGACTGGGACGGGCGCGCCCCGCTGAAACTGGCCTTCGATCCCGTCCAGGACCGCCCCGGTGCCGTGCTGGTGCAGCGCGCCGGCATGGGCCCGATCGAGGCGGCTGCCCGTCTGCCCTGATCCGATCCCGTTGCTTGCTGACGAAAAAGGCGCGTGCCGACCGGCAGGCGCCTTTTGCATGTCCGCGAACGTGGTGGGGCGCCGGTCGCTCAGCCGTCGCTACGGGTCTTGGGCTGTTTCGGCGTTTTCTGTTTCCAGCGCCGATGCACCCAGAACCATTGCTCGGGATGCGCCCGCGTCATCTCTTCCAGCGAGTCGTTCAGCGCCTGGGACATGGTTTCCGGATCGCTGTGGGGCAGGGGCGCCTCCACCCGGATGTGGAAGGACAGCCCGTCAGGCTGGCGGATGCCGTAGATCGGCAGGATCTCGGCGTCGTATTTCAGCGCCATCTCGGTGGCCGAGGTGGCGGTCTTCGCCGGGCGGCCAAAGAAGGTAAGGTCGGCGCCCTGGCCGAAATACTGGTCCGACAGCAGCGCCACGATATGGCCGCCGCGCAGGTATTTCACCATCTCTGCCAGCCCGCGGCGCCCGCGGGGGAACAGTGGCGTGGCGATGGATTCCATCGCCCGCACGTAGTGGCGGTTGAAGAAGAGGTTGTTCAGCGGCCTGTACAGGGCGCCGACATCACCATAGCGCGCGGCGATCTTGGCGCGGAAGGCGTCATAGTTGCCGAAGTGACCGGAGACCAGGATGACGGGCCGCCCGGCGGCGCGCGCGGCGTCCAGCGCGGCCAGGCCCGGCCCGTCGAGAGTGGCATCGGCCAGGCGCGCCTTGAACTCGGGGCCCGAGTAGATCTCGATCAGGGTGCGGCCGGCGTTGTCGGTGACGGCCCGTTCCATGCGCCGCACCTCCTCCGGCGACAGGTCCGGGCGCACCAGCGCCAGGTTGTCACGGATGCGGCGGTTGTAGCCCGCCAGCGGCGCCACAAGGCGCGACACCAGCCAGCCGACCAGGGGCACCCGGACCCGATAGGGCAGCGCCAAGCCAAGGCGCACCATGCCGCCGAGGCCGAGGTTGACCAGGTATTGGCCGAGGCGCTGTGCGGGGGGCAACTGGGCGGGGTCGGTGACGACGGGCTTGGCCATGGGGCGGGCGGTCTCTCGGGCTCTGTCTCGGGTCGGGACGGTCGCCGCGCCTAGTCCCGGGGATCCGCGCTGTCGGGCGGGACCGGGGTCTCCGGCGCCGGGGCCACCTTCACCTCTGCCAGCGCCGGCGCGCGGGCGGCGCGGGTTTCGCGGTGCCAGACATAGACCCCGGCGCTGACGATCACAAGCGCACCGATCACCGTCGCCCGGTCGGGGTATTCGCCGAAGACGACGATCCCCCAGAAGGTGGCCGAGATCAGCCCGGCGTAGGAGAAAGGCGCCAGCATCGCCGCCTCGCCCAGCGACAGCGAGCGGATCAGCAGCAGCTGCGCCGAGGTGCCCAGCCCGGCCAGCGCCAGCATCAGCAGGGCGACCTTCAGCGAGGGCAGATCCCAGTAGGCCGGCAGCAGCATCGATAGCACCAGCGAGCCCAGCAGGGCGGAGTAGAGCAGCGAGGTCCAGGGATCCTCGCGGTGGCCGATGTGGCGGGTGGCCAGGGCGAAGCCGGCATAGGCCAGGGCGGCGGTCAGCGGGAAGAGGGCCGCGGGCGAGAAGACGGCGCTTCCGGGCCGGATGATGATCATGGCCCCCACCAGGGCCGCGCCGATGGCCGCCAGGCGGCGCGGGCCCAGCCGTTCGCCGAGGAACAGCGCCGCGCCCAGGGTGATGAGCACAGGGTTCACGTCCATGATCGCCGTGCTTTCCGCCAGACCGAGGTGGTTCAGCCCCAGGAAGAAGGCCGAGGTTGCCGTCAGCTGACAGACCGAGCGGAAGATCTGCAGTTTCGGGAACTGGGTGCGCGCAACCTGCCGCAATCGCGGCGCGACGATGGCCAGCACCAGCACGACCTGGCCGGTGTAGCGCGCCCAGAGCGCCATGACCGTGTTGCTTTCGGCCGCGATGGCCTTGGCGCAGGCATCCATCGAGGTGAAGCAGAAGATCGCCATCAGCATCAGCAGGATGGCGCGGCCGGTGTGGGTGGGATCATTGGACATGGGGGCCTCGGGTCGCGGGTCCGGCGGACGGTAGGGGCCGCGTGCAGGCGTGTCCAGAGCGCGGCGGCTGCGGGGCCAGCGTAGAACGGAAGTGGGGGACCCTGTAGGCTGGTGTGAAACGACCGAGACGACAGGGGAAGACATCGCGCGGCATGCGGTCGGAGGGCGAAGGCATGGGCCCGGCTTTGCCGGCGTTTGTGGTGCCCCCTGCTTCTGCGATGCAAGCGGCCCGGCGTCGAACCTATGAGACCGACATTTCGAGGGTGTAAGCAGCAAAGCCGGGCTTCTGCCCTCTCTTGAGCCGTGCCGGCTCAACTCCAGCCCTCCTCCCTCTCCATCGCAGAGTTTATTCCTAGGAGACTGACGGGACGTGGCTCAGTCGCCGGGAGACTTGCGGCAAATAGAAGGCATGGTGTGGTCGAAGGTGATGGTCCCGGCCTCCTGTCCAGGAGGGCCGCAGGTGGGGTCATCGCACCTAGGCAAAGAGAGGACAGCTTGCGACGACGTTGCGCCCGGCCAAGAGTTGCAGGGGCGATGGCGATCTGGCGTCGATGGTCTGGCATGGGCGGAACGGCGCGCGCCCTGTCGAGGGCAGCCCCCCTGCGCTCAGCCCTCTTCGTCCTCGTCTCCCGCCAGCAGCAACAACTCGCCGGCCGCTTCAAGTTCGCGGATGGCCGACACCACGGAGTTCATCGCCTCTTCCGCGTCCTTCGCTTTCACCTTGCCGCGGTCGTTCACCTCTTCGCGCAGGCTGTCGGCCAGGCGGGCTGACATGTTGCCCAGCACGTAGTCCGCCGTGGCCGTTTCCTCCGCGCCGTTGCAGGCGGCGAGCGCCGTGACCAGCATGCCGGGATCCACCTGGCGCACCACCTTGGGGATGTCGCGCGGGGCCACGCGGGCGGGAATGTTGGTGAAGGTGAAGATCGCCTTGCGCACCCGCTCGGCAAAGTCGCTGTCGGTCTCGTCGAGACCTTCCAGCACGTCGTCGCGGGTGGCGGCGGTCGAGAAGTTGAGGATCGCGCCCACCCGTTCGACGGGATCCTTGTCGAAGACGCTGTCGGGCTGGGCGTCCAGCTGGCTGGCCAGCGACAGGCCGATCCGGTCCAGCGCCTCGGGCGAGATGCCCGACGTCAGTGAGATCGCATAGGCGATGCGCCGGGCCCTTGGCCCGGGCAGTTTCGACAGCAGTTCCGCCGCCTTGCCGGTATCGAGCTTCGAGAGCATCACGGCGGCGATCTCGATCGACTCGCCCTCCGCGATCGGTTGCAGCTTCTTCAGGTCCAGGGCGCGCACGCGGTCCCAGGGATCGCCGGTCTGGCGCACCCCGGCCTCCTTGCGCAGCCGCGCCGCCGTATGGGGGGAAATCTTGCCGTCCAGCACCGACAGCGCCCCGGCGACGCCGCGGGGGAAGGTCAGGCCCAGGGCCTCCAGCTCCTCGACGAACTCGTCGACCACGCCGGACAGCGTGCTTCGGTCGATGTGGCGCATGCTGCCCAGAAGCAGGGTCAGCTCCGCCTGCACCTCGTCCGGCAGTTCCTTCAGCGGCACGTCGAGCCCATGGCTGAGCAGCAGCCGGATGATCACCGCGGCCTTCTGTTTGCGAGTCATCTGCCCCGGCGAGGCCGGAGAGGGCGCAAACTGCGCCAGCGGTGCCAGATCGCCCATGATCCCCTCATTCAGCGTGCGGGTCGCACCTAATCAGGGAAGCATGAAGAAAGGCTGAAATCGCGGCGAAGCCTCGCCTCAGCCGGTGACGATCTTCTCGCAGCTTTGACTTTCGGCGTTCCACTTCAGGCCCTCGCCGCAGGTGCTGGCCTGCTGTTCATGCCAGCTGCAGGCGGCCTGCAGGGGCGCTGCGATGGTGAAGGTGAGAAGGGTGGTGACGAGCAGGGTCTTCATGGCAAATCCTCCGTCTAATGCCCCCAACGTAACACAGCTGTGCCGAATCCGGAAATCCCGGGCGCTCCGGCGCTGCCTGCGCCGTCCCTGCTCCCATAGGATGGCTGAAAATACTCCCGGGAGGCGCCGCGCCGCAGGCGGGGCGGGGGGCAGCGCCCCCTTTTGTCGGTCCCGCAAATGCAAACGGCGCCCCCGAGGAGGCGCCGCTGCAAATCACACCCTGTCGTGGCGATCAGCTCTCGCCGAAGACCCGGCGGAAGATCGTGTCGACGTGCTTGGTGTGGTAATCCATGTCGAACTTCTCGTTGATGCCGTCGACGCCCAAAGCCGCCACGACCTCCTCGTCGGCCAGCAGCAGCTCGCGGAAGTCCAGACGTTCTTCCCAGACCTTCAGCGCGTTGCGCTGCACCATGGAATAGGCGTCTTCGCGCGACACGCCGGCCTGCGTCAGGGCCAGCAGGACGCGCTGTGACATCACCAGGCCGGGGAACTTGTTCATGTTCGCCAGCATGTTCTCGGGATAGATGATCATCTTGTCGACGACGCCCGCCAGACGGTTCAGCGCGAAGTCCAGGGTCACGGTGGCGTCGGGGCCGATGCCGCGTTCGACTGAGGAATGCGAGATGTCCCGCTCGTGCCACAGCGCCACGTTCTCCATCGCCGGAATGACGGTCATGCGGACGAGGCGGGCGAGGCCCGTCAGGTTCTCGGTCAGCACCGGGTTCTTCTTGTGCGGCATCGCCGAGGAACCCTTCTGGCCCATCGAGAAGAACTCGGCGCCTTCCAGAACCTCGGTGCGCTGCATGTGGCGGATCTCGATCGCGACGTTCTCGATCGAGCTGGCGATGACGCCCAGGGTCGCGAAGAACATGGCGTGGCGGTCACGCGGGATCACCTGGGTGGAGATCGGCTCCGGCTTCAGGCCCAGCTTGGCGCAGACGTGCTCCTCTACCGCCGGGTCGATGTTGGCGAAGGTGCCGACCGCGCCGGAGATGGCGCCGGTGGCGACTTCTTCGCGGGCGGCCTGCAGGCGGGCCTTGTTGCGGTCCATCTCGGCGTAGAAACGGGCGAAGGTCAGGCCCATGGTGGTCGGCTCTGCGTGGATCCCGTGGGAGCGGCCGACGCGCACGGTCATCTTGTGCTCCATCGCGCGTTTCTTCAGTGCGGCCAGCACCTTGTCCATGTCGGCCAGCAGCAGGTCGGCGGCGCGCACCAGCTGCACGTTCAGGCAGGTGTCCAGCACGTCGGAGGAGGTCATGCCCTGGTGGACGAAACGCGCCTCTTCGGAGCCGACGTGCTCGGCCAGGTGGGTCAGGAAGGCGATGACGTCATGCTTGGTGACGGCCTCGATCTCGTCGATGCGGGCCACGTCGAATTCCACGTCCTTGGCCTTCCACACGGCGTCGGCATTCTCGCGCGGGATGACGCCCAGATCGGCCTGGGCGTCGCAGGCATGGGCCTCGATCTCGTACCAGATCTTGAACTTGGTGGCGGGCTCCCAGATGTCGGTCATCTCTTTGCGGGCATAACGGGGGATCATCGGCAGCATCCTTCTGGCCAGGCAAGGTTTGGGGGCCTCATAAGCGAGGCCGGGCGTCGGGACAAGCGCCGTGGGGTCATGCGGGCGTGCGGCGCTTCTTTTCTCGGGTTGGTGGTCGGGATAGAGAGGGCGGGGCAGCAGAAGGAGCGGGCCATGACCGTGCGGAACATCGATGCCTTCGCGGGGGGCTGGCGGATCTCGCGGATCATCACCGACCGGCGGGCGGGCACCACCGGTCGGTTCGACGGCCGGGCGGACCTGCGCCCCGATCCCGCGGGGGGGCTGATCTGGGAGGAGACCGGCCAGCTGCGCCTGGGCGACGGGCCGGCGTTGAGCGCGACGCGGCGCTACCTCTGGCAGGGGCTGGGCGCGCGGATCACGGTCCTCTTCGAGGATGGCCGCTATTTCCATGACTTCGATCCTTCCGGCGCCGCGGCAGAGGCGCATCACGATTGTCCGCCGGATGTCTACGACGTGGTTTACGATTTCGCCGACTGGCCCCGCTGGCGCTGCACCTGGGAGGTGCGCGGTCCGCGCAAGGACTACCGGATGGAGAGCCTGCATCAGCGCGGCTGAAAGATCCTGGGGGCAGGGCGGGCGCTGTTCCAGGCCATGCAAACTTTGCAGACTTTGCAGTTCCGTGCGGGCTTGCCCGGACGGCTTTGCAATTTGCAGCCGCTCCGATGCTGCTCAAAACTTGCGCTGCGCTGCGGCTTCGGGCATCAGTGAAGTGATGACACTGGAGGCAATGGAGAGGACGAACCCATGTCCCACGCTATGAATGAACAGGTGCTGAGCGAAACCTTCGGCCCGACCGAAGGCACCGCGCTGCGTCTGAAACAGGCCGTTCTGGTCGTCATGGGCATCGCCCTGCTGACGATCATGGCCAAGATCCAGGTGCCGGTGCCTGGCTCCCCCGTCGCCATCGGCATGGGCACCTTTGCCGTGCTGGGCCTCGGCGCGGCCTATGGCGCACGCCTCGGCCTGGTGACGATCATGGGCTACATGCTGATCGGCATGCTGGGCTTCGACGTATTCCAAAGCTCGACCGCCGACCTGAACGGCGTCAGCTACATGATGGGCTCCACCGGCGGCTACCTGCTGGGCTACGTGATGGCCACCGTCGTGCTGGGCGTGCTGGCGCGCCGCGGCTGGGACCGGTCGGTCCTGTGGATGGCTCTGGCAATGCTGATCGGCAATGTCGTGCTCTACATCCCCGGCCTGGCCTGGCTGGGCGCGCTCTACGGCTGGGACCAGCCGATCGTCGCCTGGGGCCTGACGCCCTTCATCTTCGGCGACGCGCTGAAGCTGGCGCTGGCCGCCCTGGTGCTGCCGCTGGCCTGGAAACTGGTGGGCCGCGCCCGCGGCTGATCCGGACCAGATCGCAAGATCATGGGGGGCGTCCTGCGGGGCGCCCCTTTTGCTTGGGCGCCTCGGGCAAACAGCCGGTGTGCTCAGGCGGTGTCGAGGCGGTATTTCAGGAAGGTCTCGCCGTCATAGCGGACCGGTCCCAGCTCGCGCGCGCCCAGTCGGGCCAGCGCGCCGAGGCTCCGCCGGCTGGGCGGCAGCAGGAAGGTGACGAAGGGAATGCGCGGATCGGCCCGGGCAAAGGCCAGCGCCTGATGGGCGATCCGCAGCCCGGAGCCGAAATGCTCCGGTGTCAGGACCAGCCCGAAATCCCATTCCGTGCCCTCCTTCTGGAACCCGCCCCAACCAAGGTACTGACCGTCGCCCAGAAAGGCCCAATGTCCCAAACCGTCGCGGGCCCAGCAGGCTTCCTTCGCTGCGACGAAGCGGCGCGTGGTCGCTTCGTCCCATGTCCCTTGCAGAAGCGGCATGTGAACCCCGACGCGAGGATCGTTCATCTGCGCCGTGATCTCGGCCAGAGGGACCTCGGGCAGGCGGGCGAAGGTGATCTGTGGGGCCATGGGGCAGGGTCCGGTTCGGGGGCGATATGGCGCAGACCTTTTGCGCCGGGCGCGCGCCGGTCAAGCCACGGGACCGAGAGGGCGATCAGAAGCGCGTGATGCTGTCGGGCCTCTCCCCGCCGTCGGCAATGGCAGTCCCGCATCGCGGCGCTGCGTCACCGGTGCCTTTCGCCCTGCACGTCTGGTCTGTCGATGGTGGAGCGCATAGCCTCGGCGCCAGATGACCAACGAGTGGAGTGTCAGGGATGAGCGGTGAGATCAGGGAGCGACAGGGCAACCTGACGACATGGGAGATCCTGCAATCCAGCCTGCCCTTCGAGGTGCCCACGCGCCTACCTGGCGCGGCCCCCATGGATCCCGCCGACTGGATCCTGGTGGATGAGGCCTTCGGCGCCCAGATGGCCGAGCGCGAGGCCCTCCTGACGACCTTTCCCGACAAGGTGCTGGCCTGCGACCTCGCCGCCCGCCCTGCGGCCGAGGAGCTTCTGGCCGAGGTGCTGGAGGCGCTGCGCGCGCGGCCCGATTACGAGGTCGGGGACAGCCATGTCACCCGTCCTGATGGTGCTCGCGTTTCACTGGCACCGGGCACGGATCCCGCGCCCGAGGCGCTACTGGCCCTGATCGGGCGGCTGGTGCAGCAGGACTTCTGCCTGATGGAGAAACGCGGCGAGGAACACGTGCTGACCGGCGCCGTGCTGTGCTTTCCCGCCAGCTGGACCCTGTCCGAGAAATTTCTTCAGCCCCTGCTGCGCATCCATGTGCCGGTGCCGGTCTATGACGAGATGCTGGCGCGGCGCGTGCAGCGCCTCTTTGACGGGATCCAGCCCGGGCGCCCGCTGTGGCGGGCCAACCACCTGCGCTACGCGGCGCCCACGCTTTTTGCGCCGGTGTCGGAAAGCGCGCCGCCCGCGCAGCGCCACCCCGAGGACGGCGCCTATATCCGCAGCGAGCGCCAGAGCCTGTGGCGCCTGCCCGAGAGCCGCGCGGTGGCCTTCGGCATCCATACCTTCATGATCCGCGCCTGACCGCCGGGCTCCACTGAGCGCCGAACAAGAAAAAACCGCCTGCCGAGGCAGGCGGTGTCCGAGGGGGCGGAGAAGGGAAATCGAGAGCGGCCCCATCGGGGGCCACCGGCTGCCTCAGATCAGGGGCAGCCAGGCCAGGGTTTCAGCCATCGCCTGTGTCGCGCCGGTGCCCACGACGGCGAAGACGGCCGAGAGGGTCATGGCATGGGTCGAGATGCGGAAATCTTCGCCCTTGATCAAGTTGTAGGCCAGCAGGGCCCCGGCGACGGGCGGGTTCACCAGCGCCACAGCGGCATTAACCGTATAGGTGGCGACCTTGTGTTCCAGGCGCTTGGGATCGTCTTCCTCGTCCAGTTCCAGGTCGGCGCGGAAGACCTCGCGCAGCTCGTCCTCGGAGGACATGGAGCGGCTGGTGACGCCGGCGGGGTCGGTGCCGACCCAGGTGTTCTGGCGCCGCGCCTTCAGCTCTTCGCGGAGCGCGTCGAAGCGTTCGTCCAGGTGCCCGGTTTCCGACTGGATCTCGGGGAAGACCGATGCCGCCAGGGTCGGCCGCACCGGGGTCGAGGCCATGGCGCTGGCCGTGCCGCCGGCGCGGCTGGGATGCATCGGGTGCTGCAGCGGGCTGACATCGGTGTCGCGCATCGAGATCGGCGTGAAGGCCGACTGGAAGCGGGCGGAGGTCAGCACGGTCTCGCGGTCCAGCCACTGCACGAAGGGCGCGCCGGTCTCGGCGATCAGACGATGCACGAGCTCGGCCAGCAGGGCCTTGGAGGCCTCGGGATGGCGGTCGTCATCGTAGGAGGTGTCGCAGACAGAGACGTGGATCCAGAACGTCGGGCTTTCCAGAGCCTGACGCGAGGCGTCGCTGAGGTGGGTGCGCGGACCGGAGGACAGCACGCGCAGGGTATCGGGATCCGCTTCGGGCGCGTCGAAGATCTGAAGCTCGACCAGCACCGATTGCGAGGCGATGGCGGCCTGGTCGAAATCGACCTGCACGACATCACCCTGCTGCCCGAAGGCGCTGAGGACGAATTTCACCGGGTCCAGCAGATGTTCGACCGTCACGTCACTGTCGTCGGTGAAGATCAGGCCGGCTTGGTGGCATTGGGCGGTATGAGACATGGAACTGTCTTTCCGTGGTTTGCTCTCGATTGTTTGCACTTTGGCGGCCGAATCGGGAGGAAGTTGGACGGAAAGGCGAGAAATTCACAGTTGGTTAGGAATTTTCGTGGCGATCGGCCCGGTTCGCGCCACAGTGCGGCATGGGTGTGGCGGTGTTGCCGTCTTCGCGCCGCAATTGGGCCGGTTGGCCCTGTATACAGCGACTTGGGCCATTGATGCGCTTCAGGGTCAGGATAGCAGACAGAATCGGATACACGCCTCGCGTGTAAAATGCGGACGAAACTGCGGCAAAGGCGCGCTTTCGATCCCGCTTCGTGCCGCAATATGGCGGGAATGTGGCGGTAGAATTAACCCTTTTGCCGTGATTAGGGCCCGCCGCGGCGAGTTTGGCGTCAATGACGCGCAGGCTCATCCCAAGGGTCCTTTGGTAGGATCGGCCTATCCCAATGGATAGGTTCGAGGCGGGCGGGTGGTGCGCGTCACGATGCCCCGCATGCCCGTCCCGGCGCCGCGGCGCGTGCCCCTGGGGCCTCAGATCGGCTGCAGTATGGGGCAGGGCACGCCGCAGCGCTCCGCACAGGGCAGGGGTGCAACGCAAAAGGGGCGCCCTGTCGGGCGCCCCTTCCGTCACTGTCCCTGTGATGGGGATCAGCAGGAGTAGTACAGAGCGTATTCCACGGGGTGCGGGGTGTGCTCGTACATTTCCAGCTCTTCCATCTTCAGGCCGATGTAGCCTTCGATCTGGTCCTTGGTGAAGACGTCGCCGGCCAGCAGGAAGTCCATGTCGGCTTCCAGCTCGGTCAGGGCTTCGCGCAGCGAGCCGCAGACGGTCGGGATGTCGGCCAGCTCTTCGGGCGGCAGGTCGTACAGGTTCTTGTCCATCGCGTCGCCGGGATGGATCTTGTTCTTGATGCCGTCGAGGCCAGCCATCAGCAGGGCCGCGAAGCACAGGTAGGGGTTGGCCGAGGGGTCGGGGAAGCGAGCTTCGACGCGCTTGGCCTTGGGGGATTCCGCCCACGGAATACGGACGCAGCCGGAACGGTTGCGGGCCGAGTAGGCGCGCAGAACCGGGGCTTCGAAGCCGGGAATCAGGCGCTTGTAGGAGTTGGTGGACGGGTTGGTGAAGGCGTTCAGGGCCTTCGCGTGCTTCAGGATGCCGCCGATGAAGAACAGGGCTTCGTCGGACAGGTCGGCATACTTGTCACCTGCGAAGAGCGGCTTGCCGTCCTTCCAGATCGACATGTTCACGTGCATGCCGGTGCCGTTGTCGCCGGCGATCGGCTTCGGCATGAAGGTGGCCGACTTGCCGTAGGCCTGGGCCACGTTGTGGATGACGTACTTGTACTTCTGCAGTTCGTCGGCCTGCTTGGTCAGGCTGTCGAAGATCAGGCCCAGCTCGTGCTGGCAGGACGCCACTTCGTGGTGGTGCTTGTCGACCTTCATGCCCAGACGCTTCATGGTCGAGAGCATCTCGGCACGGATGTCCTGGCCATCGTCGATCGGGTTGACCGGGAAGTAGCCGCCCTTGACGCCGGGACGGTGGCCGGTGTTGCCCATCTCGTAGTCGGTGTCGGTGTTCCAGGCGGCGTCCAGCGCGTCGACCTCGTAGGACACCTTGTTCATGGCGACCGAGTACTTGACGTTGTCGAACAGGAAGAATTCAGCTTCCGGGCCCATGAAGGCGGCATCGCCGATACCGGAGGATTTCAGGTAGGCTTCGGCCTTCTGAGCGGTGCCGCGCGGATCACGCTCGTAGGGCTCCATGGTGTCGGGCTCGACGACCGTGCAGTGAACGCACAGGGTCTTCTCGGCATAGAAGGGGTCGATGTAGACCGACTCGGTGTCGGGCATCAGTTTCATGTCGGATGCTTCGATCGACTTCCAGCCGGCGATGGACGACCCGTCGAACATGAAGCCTTCGTCGAGGAAGTCTTCGTCGACCTGATCTGCCATCACGGTGACGTGCTGCAGCTTGCCGCGCGTGTCGGTGAAGCGGATGTCGACGTAGGCGATATCCTCGTCAGCGATCAGCTTCAGAACCTTGTCCTTGCTCATTCCCTTTTCCCTTCGGTTTTGAGTCTCTTAAAGTGCGTCCGTACCGGTCTCGCCGGTGCGGATGCGAATGGCTTGTTCGATCGGCGACACGAAGATCTTGCCGTCGCCGATTTTCTCGGTCTTGGCGGCGTCGATGATCGCCTGGATCGCACCATCCACCTGGTCGTCGTCGAGGACGGCTTCGATTTTCACCTTCGGAAGGAAATCGACGACATATTCAGCCCCGCGATAAAGTTCGGTGTGGCCCTTCTGGCGACCGAAGCCCTTGACCTCGATCACGGAGAGGCCTTGCACGCCCACGTCCTGAAGCGCCTCCTTCACCTCATCAAGCTTGAACGGCTTGATGATCGCTTCGATCTTCTTCATGGGATACTCCTCACAGTAACGTCGCATCGGTCAGACCACTTTCGCAGCGCCCTCACAATTGGCTAGAGGGAAACCGGCGGAGAGGCCAGAGATGGCGCGAAAATGCCGCGCGAAAAAGTGGCGATGAGCGTAAAATTTGTGCAGTTTGGGAAAGTTATGTCAAATCTCCTGACCGGAACACAGATGCGGGCCGTGGAAGAGGCGGCCATGGCCGCCGGAGAATGCCGGGGGCTGGACCTCATGGAGACCGCCGGCAGTTCGGTGGTGTCGGAGATTTATCGTTATTGGCCAGAGCTTTGCGAGGCGTCCCGCCCGCGTGCGGCGATTCTCTGCGGGCCAGGCAACAACGGTGGCGATGGTTTTGTCGTGGCAAGACATCTTGTCGACTGCGGCTGGCAGGTGGAGCTCGGCCTGCTGGGCGATCCTGCCCGCCTTTCAGGCGATGCGGCCGAGATGCATGCGCAATGGGCAGAGCGGGGCGCCGTGCTGGAGCTGGACAGCGTGCTGGGGCGTCTCGATGCCGCGCCGGTGGACCTGGCGGTGGATGCGCTTTTCGGCACCGGTCTGGCGCGGCCCCTGTCGGCGGATCTGGCCTCAGCTCTGCGGCAGGTCCTGGCGGCGGCGCAGCGGCGCGTGGCGGTCGACATCCTTTCCGGTCTGGATGCCGACAGCGGTCGGATGCTGGGTGGCGTCGATGCAGGTGCCGTGGATCTGACGGTGACCTTCCATACCGCCAAGCCGGGGCACGTGCTGGGGCAGGGCGCGGCGCTGAGCCCCGCGTTGGTGGTGGCCGACATCGGCCTGGACGGGGACCGGGACGCGGAGCGGGCCGGCGGGCCCGTCGCGCAGCTGGTCGAGGGGGAGGCGTGCCGCCGGGTCGCGCACAAGGACCCGGCGGGGCACAAGTTCACATCCGGTCATGCGCTGGTACTGACGGGCGGGGCGGGGCGCACCGGTGCCGCCCGTCTGTCGGCCCGCGCGGCGCTGCGCATGGGCGCCGGCCTGGTGACCCTGGGCGTCCCGCCTGCCGCGCAGATGGAGGTGGCATCGCAGATCACCGCGCTGATGCTGGCTCGGATCCCGGACGCCGACGCGCTCGGCACGCTGCTGGCGGACGACCCGCGCTATACGTCCATCTGCCTCGGCCCCGGGCTGGGTACGGACGACCGCGCGCGTGCGCTGGTCCTGACGGCCCTGGCCGCCGGACGGCGCACGGTGCTGGACGCCGATGCCCTCAGCCTGTTTGCCGAGAATCCGGAGGCGCTTCTGGCCGAGACACGCGGGCAGGCGGTGGTTCTGACGCCCCATTGGGGCGAGTTTGCCCGTCTTTTCCCGGACCTGGCGGAGGCCGCCAAGGCGCCCGCGGATCGCGGCCCGGCCCTGTCGAAGCTGGATGTGGTGCGGCAGGCGGCGGACCGGGCCGGCTGCGTTGTCCTGCTGAAGGGGGCCGACACGGTGATCGCCGCGCCGGATGGCACGGCGCGCGTCAACGCGGCGCAGCGCGAGCGGGCCTGTCCCTGGCTGGCTACGGCCGGGGCCGGGGACGTTCTGTCGGGGATCATTTGCGGCCTTCTGGCCCGCGGGTTCGCCCCGCTGGAGGCCGCCGCGACCGGCGCCTGGCTGCATGCCGACTGCGCCCGCCGTTTCGGCCCCGGCCTGATCGCGGAAGACCTGCCGGAGATGCTGCCACAGGTCCTGCGCGCATTGCAGGGTGACTGATGCGGCAAGGCAGGCGGCGCCCGGCCGTTTCATTCCGTCGGGATTGTTCCCATTTCGTGGTAACGGGGCCACGTCAGGCCAGTGCAAGATGCCTTTTCGGTTGCGTTGCGGTCCGATCCCGACAATTCATAGAAGAGCTGTCCCAAAGTGTCGGAAACTTGGTGTTGGGACCCTACCGTTAACGCGAGAGACTTTTGGCTGTCATCGACCTCAGTAAACGCGACGCGCCTGCGAATGATCTCAGGCAGTTTCTGGATACCGTGTGTGACACGCATGAGCTCGATTACGCGGCCTATGCCGGGGTGAACCCGATTGCGCAGACGGTGCATGGTTTCGTCAATTATCCCGACGAATGGCAGCAGCTTTATGTCGATCAGAATTTCCAGCACAGGGATCCGACGTTGCTGGCCGCCAGCCGAAGTATCGCCCCGGTGGATTGGAAACGCCTGCATCGGGAAGAGTCCTTCGACACGATCTTTCATGCGGCGCATGATTTCGGAATTTCCAAGCAGGGGCTGACCATCCCGGTGCGCGGGCCCTACGGCGACATTGGGCTGTTCAGCGTCACCCGGGACTGTTCCGAACGGGAATGGCAGCTGCTGAAATCCAGCATCCTGTCAGAGCTTCAGGCGGCGGCGGTGCACCTGCACGATCATGTTGTGCAATCCCACGACATGGTGCGCCGGCTGACCCATCCGGCCCTGTCGCAGCGCGAAACCGATGTGCTGCAATGGATCGCGGCGGGAAAGACCCAGCAGGATGTCGGGGATATCCTCGCGATTTCCAGCCGGACGGTGGAGGTGCATCTGCGCTCCAGCCGAACCAAGCTGGGGGCGCTGACCACCGCCCAGGCTGTGGGCCGCGCGATCAGCCTCGGACTGATTCATCCCGGCTGATGCCCTTTGTTTCCTAGCTCTGGGGCAGGGTAAGGGATTTCCCTAATAGAATGGCTGCGGCGATCCGCATACTCCTTCATTCATGGGAATGAATTGGAGGGGTCAGAATGATCCTAATTGTCGACGGACTCAATCGGCATCGCTACAGCAACCTGATTGACGAGATGTTCGCGCTGCGTGCGCGTGTTTTCAAGGACCGCCTAGGATGGGACGTGGTGGTCAAGGATGGCAAGGAGATCGATGAATTCGATTCCCTTGATCCGGCCTACGTGCTGGGCCTGGACGATGACGGGCATGTGGTGGCCTGTGTCCGGGCGCTGCAGACAACCGGCCCGCATATGCTGTCGGATGTCTTCTCGGACATCCTGGACGGTGAGCCGCCGCTGCGCAGCCCCACGCTCTGGGAATCGACGCGGTTCTGCGTGGATACCGACCGGCTGAGCGGCGGGAAATCCCGCAACTCCGTCAGCTACGCCACCTGTGAACTGATGGCCGGCTCGCTGGAGTTTGCACGGGAGTCGGGCATCACCGACATCGTCACCGTGATCGACCCGATCATGAACCGGGTGCTGAAACGCTCCGACTGCGTGCCCTATGGCTATGTCGGTTCGACCAAGCCCATGGGCAAGACCTCCGCCATGGCGGCGCTGCTGGACTGCACCGAAGAGCGCATCAACCGCATCCGGGCCTTCGCCGGGATCGAGGGCGATATCTTCGTCGATGATGCGACCGCACGGGCGCTCGAAGACGGGGCAGAAACCCCTTCGACCGCCACCATGGCCTCGGAGCCGGCGCAGTTCGCTCCGGAGGACGCGAAGGCCACGCCCTCCGCGCTTCAGGCCTGGTGCCAGGAGCAACTGGGCGCAGCCTCTTCAACGAGTGAGCGGACCGCGGCTCTGGACCTGGTTGCAACCCTTCAGGACGCAGGGATGATCCCTGAAGGAACGTTGAGCCTGAACAAGGTCTGATACTGGGCCTGAAGTTGGGCCTCTATCCGGGACCGAGTAACTCCGGCCCCTGATCCAATCGGGTGTGACGACGGCATGTGGGGTGCCTGCGCCAGACCCAGATCCACCATCCCCGACCGCAGGGCCGGGGAAGGTAGTTGTTACACGTTCCCTATCTGCCGGCTCCCGGGTGTTTCCCTTGCGCCCTGGGGACCGGTGGATGTGTTTCCCGTCGCACGCGCAGCAGCTCTGGGCATGTCCGGAGACTATCGCGCGCTGCACCTCGGTCAGCCGACCGACCCGGGGAAGAGCCCCGGCGGAGCCCTTCCCGTGCTGTCACGCTCTCAGACGAGCCTGATCCTGGTGCCCCAGTCGTCCTCGAAGAGGCCGCCTGTCGCGGCGTCGCGGCTTTGCAGTTCCACGAAATCCAGCCCGGTCTCATGTTCCGACCGGCGCCCGGCCCCGGCGCTGACCCATTCGTTGACCGCCACGTGGTGGTGGTAGCCGCCGGTCGACAGGAAGACGGCGTCGTCACGGGTGCTGACCGCGTCGAATCCCATGGTGTCACGCCACCACCGGCCCGCCCGTGTGGCATCGCCCACCTTCAGGTGCACATGGCCAATGCAGGTGCCAGCCGGGGCGCCGCGCCAGAGCGGCGGCAGCAGGCCAAGCGCGCCCATGATACCGTCCACGTCCAGCGCATAGGTGCCCATCTGCACCTCCCCGTCGACCCAGGTCCAGGTCTCCTGCGGGCGGTCGGCGTAGATCTCGACCCCGTTTCCTTCCGGATCGGTCAGGTAGATCGCCTCGCTGACGCGGTGGTCGGCGGTGCCGCTGACCGGCAGGCGCTGGTCGATGGCCATGGCGATCCATTGGGCCAGGTCCCGGCGGGAGGGCAGCAGGAAGGCGGTGTGGAAGAGCCCCGCCTCCTGCGGGCCGGCCAGGGCCAGCCCGTCGACCTCGGTCAGGGCCAGCAGGGGCGTGCCGCCGGCGCCCAGCCAGATCGTGGCACCGTCCCGGCTGATCTCCTGCAGACCCACGGCGGCGTTGTACCAGGCGGCCAGCGCCTCGGCGTCGCGGCTGCGCAGTCCGACCGCGCCGACATGCACCGGCGCCTCGACCGGCAGGCTGTTGGCCGCCGAGGCGCCCCGGGGCAGGGTGGAGGCAAGCGCCGCAGCGCCCGCCCCCGTCAGCATCTCGCGCCGCCGCATCACAGCTCGCGCCCGATCAGGCGATCAACGGAGTAGCGCCCGCCGCCCTTCGCCAGGAAGGTCAGGGTCACCGCCGACCAGATCAGCGACAGCTCCGCCCCGCTATAGCCCTGTTCCAGGACGACCCAGTGGAAGTAGACCGTGACCAGCAGGATCACGGTGGTGCCGCCCGCTGCCAGGCGGGTCAGCAGGCCGAGGGCCAGCAGCAGCCCGCCGGTGAACTCGGTCACCGACAGCAGGATCGACCAGAACCAGCCGGGCGCGAAGCCCAGGCCGGAGACCATGTCGGCGGCGCCCGTCGGGTTCTGGATCTTGGGCCAGCCATGGACCATCAGCGCCACGCCACTGATCACGCGCAGCCAGAGCTCGGTCAGCGGCGCCGTTTGGCGATAGAGCGGGCCCAGGAAAGGCAAAAGCAGGGTCGGTTTTCCGGTAGTGGAAGTCATCTTGTCATATCTCCATTGGGTGCGATCGCCCTGAGGCGTCGCGAAAATCTGGGCACCGGTGGTGCCGCGAAAAGGGAATGGAGATCAGGCGCGCGGTGGTTTGCGATCCGGTCGGATGACCCGCCCAGGCGCAAGCGGTGCGTCGGTGGAGACCTGCATCGGGGCCATCGTTCGGGGCATCTCAGGAAGAGCGGCGACTGAGGGCAGGGCGCAGTTGAAACAGGGGTTCTTGGCCGGCGCCCGCGGCGAAGGGGGCACCCCCGGCGCCAGGCAGACGTCCGTCTCTGCCACCGAGGGACTGCTTGCACAGCCCGACGCGGATTGCGCCTGAAGCGGCGCGAGGGCCGTCAGGAGCAGGGCCACAAGGGCGGCACAGAGGGTGACGTAACGCAGCATGCGCACTCCGTGAGGGGCTACGCGGCGGTTTTCCCCGACGGCGCCGCCCAGGGCAAGCCGCGCGCTCATGGGTAACGCAAATGTCACCACGAGGGGGGGCATGATTGGTTTCAGCACCGGCCTGGCGCGGCCATCGGCTAGGTCGATTTCTATTCGCACCCGCTTGGATTGCGGTTGCAACCGATCGCTACATTTAAGGGAGGCGAATGCCATGCTGCTGCACGTTGAGCCGCGTTGCTGAGACGGTGGATTTGGGCAGGCCGCGAAAAGGTGTGGGAACTGCGAGACAAACTGCCAATGAGTCAGCTGCCGCTTTGTCTCAGAGCAGAATGCCGTTTAAAGAATCTTAAAATCAAAGTGGTGCGGGTGAAGGGACTCGAACCCCCACGCCAAAGGCGCCAGAACCTAAATCTGGTGCGTCTACCAATTCCGCCACACCCGCAACCGGCCACGGCCCTCGGGCCATCGCGTGACGTGGTCTGTAGCAAAGCGCCCCGCCGGTTTGAAGCGGAAATCGCATCGCGGGCCTCAGGCGACGCTCCGTTTCGCGGCGGCGGCGTCCGCCATACGCCGCTGCCTGCGCTCCGCGCTTTGCCTGGACGCGGGCATGCGCTATCTGGCGGGAATGGCGATCAAGCTCACATCCCTTAGCGATCTTTTTGATCACGGTTTCGACGACATCATCGACGTGCGGGCGCCGGCGGAATACGCCGACGACCACGTGCCCGGTGCGCTCAGCATGCCGGTGCTGGACGACGAGGAGCGTGCCCGGGTCGGGACGATCTACAAGCAGGTCTCGCCATTTGATGCGCGCAAGATCGGCGGCGCGCTGGTGGCACGCAATGCCGCGCGGCATATCGAGGAGAAGCTGCAGGATCGCGACGGCGGCTGGCAGCCGCTGATCTACTGCTGGCGCGGCGGGCAGCGCTCCGGCTCCTTCGCCACGATCCTGCGCCAGATCGGCTGGCGGGTGGAGACGATCGAGGGAGGCTACAAGGCCTTTCGCGGGCTGGTGGTGCAGGCGCTTTACGACGATCCCTTCCCGGCGCCGGTGGTTCTGCTGGACGGCAATACCGGATCGGCCAAGACCGAACTTCTGAACATGCTGCCAGATCAGGGCCTGCAAGTGCTGGACCTGGAAGGGCTGGCGAACCATCGTGGATCGCTGTTCGGCGCCATGGGCCCGCAGCCGCAGCAGCGCGGCTTTGAGACGGCGCTGGCCATGCAGGTGGCCCGGCTGGATCCGACGCGGCCCGTGGTGGTGGAGGCCGAAAGCTCCAAGGTCGGCGAATGCCGCCTGCCGCCCTCCCTCTGGACCGCGATGAAGGCCGCGCCGCGCATCGTGCTGGAGGCGCCGCTGGACGAACGTGCCGCCTACCTGGCGCGTGCCTATGCCGATGTCACCGAGGACAAGGCCCGGCTGCACCAGATCCTCGACACCCTTCGCCCCTACGTGGCCGCCGAGCAGATCGAGGCCTGGCACGCCGAGGCCCGCGCGGGCGCCTTCGCCGCGCTGGCCCGCAGCCTGATGGAGCTGCGCTATGATCCCAGCTATGCCCGTCACCGTGCGCGGATGGACCCGACGACGGTGACCCCGCTGACCGCCCCGCGCCTGGATCCGCAGGCTTTGCCCGAGCTGGCCGCCCGGATCGCGGCGCAGGTCGCCGACCTGGCCGCAACGCCCGCTAGAGGAGACACCGAATGACCGATCCCGTGAAGACCCCCCGCCTGACCTCCCTCAGCCACGGCGGCGGCTGCGGCTGCAAGATCGCGCCCGGCGTGCTGTCGGACCTGCTGAAGGGCACCAAGGCCCTGCCGGTGCCGCCGGAGTTGCTGGTGGGCATCGGCAGCGCGGATGACGCGGCGGTCTACAAGATCTCCGAGACCCAGGCGATCGTCGCCACCACCGATTTCTTCATGCCTATCGTCGACGACCCGGAGGATTTCGGCCGTATCGCCGCGACCAACGCCATTTCCGATGTCTACGCCATGGGCGGGCGGCCGCTGTTCGCCCTGGCGGTGGTTGGCATGCCGGTCAACGCCCTGCCGGGCGAGACCATCGGCAAGATCCTGGAGGGCGGCGCCAAGGCGGCTGCCGAGGCAGGCATTCCCGTCGCCGGCGGCCATACCATCGACTCGGTCGAGCCGATCTACGGCCTTGTTGCCATCGGCCTCGTCGATCTGGCGCAGATGAAACAGAACGACCAGGCGCAGGAGGGCGACGTGCTGATCCTCGGCAAGCCGCTGGGTGTCGGCATCTATTCGGCGGCCTTCAAGAAGGAACTGCTGTCGGACGACCAGTACGCCGAGATGATCGCCACGATGACCCGGCTGAACACGCCGGGCCCCGACCTGGCGGCGCTGTCCGGCGTCCATGCGATGACCGACGTGACCGGTTTCGGTCTTGCGGGTCACGGGCTGGAAATGGCGCGTGGCTCCGGCGTGCAGGCTCAGATCGACTGGGCCCGGGTGCCGCTCTTGTCCTCGGCGCGCGATCTGGCGGATGCGGGCAACATCACCGGCGCCTCGGGGCGCAACTGGGCCAGCTACGGCGCGCAAGTCACCCTCGACGGGCTGTCGGATCTCGACCGCGCGCTGGTCTGCGATCCGCAGACCTCGGGGGGGCTGCTGGTGTCGTGCGCGCCCGAGGCGGTCGAAGAGGTGCTGGCCACCTTCCGCCAGCATGGGTTCGACGCCGCCGCCCCCGTGGGCCGCATGGCCGCGGGCCAGGGCATCCGCTTTGCCTGAGCCCGCGGGCCGGGACAGAACGCGCCTCGGCAAGGGGCCTTCCACCTTCGCGGGGCATGGCGCCCCAAATGCAACCCAAGTGATGAGTTTTCCCGATGAAACGTCTTGCCTTCCTGCTGATGACCGCCGCCGCGACGCCGGCGGCTGCCGATACGCTCTATTTCTCCGCCATCCCCGATGACGATGAAAGCCGCCTGGTCGAACGTTTCGGCGCCGTGGCCGATTACCTCTCCGACGAGCTGGGGGTCGAGGTGCAATACGTGCCGGTGAAATCCTACGCCGCCGCGGTCACCGCCTTCCGCAACGACCAGATCCAGCTGGGCTGGTTCGGCGGCCTGTCGGGCGTGCAGGCCCGCGCCCTGGTGCCCGGCTCCACCGCCATCGCGCAAGGCGCCGAGGATGCGGAGTTCGTCACCTATTTCATCGCCAACGATGCCACCGGGCTGCAGCCGTCGGAAGACTTCCCCGACATCGCCGGGCGCAGCTTCACCTTCGGCGCGCAGGGCTCGACCTCGGGCCGCCTGATGCCCGAATATTATATCCGCGAGGAGACCGGCGAGGCGCCGGAGGATCTCTTCTCCGACGTGGGCTTTTCCGGTGACCACGGCCAGACCCTGCGACTGGTGGGCTCGGGCGCCTATGAGGTCGGCGCGCTGAATTACTCGGTGTACGGACTGGCCGAGAGCGAGGGCGCGCCGGAGGTCGACCAGACCACCGTGATCTGGCAGACCCCGCCGTACCCCGATTACAACTGGACCATCCGCGGCGATGTCGATGGCCGCTTCGGCGCGGGTTTCACCGCCAAGGTGCAGGAGGCGCTGCTGTCGCTGACCGACGAGGATCTGCTGGCGACCTTCCCACGGTCCGCGTTCATCGAGGCCGACAACGGTCTTTACCAGCCGATCGAGGACACGGCCCGCGCGCTCGACATCATCGACTGATGGCGGCGCTCGTCTCCCTCTCGGGGGAGCGTCTGGGATGGGGGGAGACCCCCGTTCTCAGCGATGTGACCCTGACGATAGAGCCCGGAGAGCGGATCGCGCTTCTGGGGCGCAGCGGCGTGGGGAAATCCACCCTGCTGGCGGCGCTGGCGCAGCGGCTGACGGCGCGGCGCGTGGCCCTGGTGCCGCAGGATCACGGGCTGGTCGGGCCGCTGTCGGTCTTTCACAACGTCTGGATGGGACGGCTGGACGACGCCGGCACGGCCCGAAACCTGCGTATCCTGCTGCGCCCCTCCGCCGATGAGCGGGCGCAGGTGGAGCAGGTGCTGACCCGCGTGGGCCTGACCGGCATGGGCCGACGTCGGGTCGCGCAGCTGTCGGGCGGGCAGCGGCAGCGCGTTGCGCTGGCGCGGGCGCTCTTGCGCGGCGGCGAGGTGGTGCTGGGGGATGAACCCGTCTCCGCCTTGGATCCGTCCCAGGCCGCGGCCCTGCTGGAGGACCTGGCGGCAAGTTTCCCCACCTCCGTGCTGGCGCTGCATGACGTGACCCTGGCGCGGCAGACCGCCACGCGCATCCTCGGCCTGAAAGGGGGGCGGATCGTGCTGGATGCGCCCGTGGCCGACTGTCCGCGTGACCGGCTGATGGATCTTTACGCGTGAGCGTGGCGCGGCGCATCTCGCTGGGCTTCCTGGCGGCCACGGTGCTGGCGCTGGTGCTGGCGGATCTGTCGGCGCCGCGTCCCGATCCCTGGATGACGCTGGCGGCGATCGGGCAGGGGATCCTGCACCCCGACCTGTCGGACCCGCTGTCGCTGCTCAATGGGGCCGTTCTGACCCTGGCCTTCGCGCTGTGCGGCGTGGGGCTGGGCGCGGTGGCGGGACTGGTTCTGGCGCCGCTTTACCACCTCGGGCCGGTGCGGTTCCTCTGCGTCGCCATTCGCGCCTTGCATGAGCTGTTCTGGGCGCTTTTGCTGATGAACATCACCGGCCTGTCGCCGCTGACCGGCGTGCTGGCCATCGGGCTGCCCTACGCGGGCATCTTCGCCAAGGTCCTCTCCGAATATCTCGACGAGGCCGGGCGGGGCGGCGAACAGGCGCTGCCTGCGGGGCTGGGGGCGGTCACCCGGCTGGTCTGGGTCCGCTACCCCGCCGTGCTGCCGCAGATGGCGGCCTATACGCTTTACCGGCTGGAATGCGGCATGCGCAGCTCCGCCGTGCTGGGCTTCATCGGCCTGCCGACGCTGGGGTTCCAGCTGGAAACCTGGTTCCGCCAGGCTGAATACGACCGCGCCGTGGTGGTGCTGGCGGTCTTCTTCTTGTTAATCCTGCCGATCCGCCACTGGGCGCGCTGGCGGCTGATGCCGGTCTATCTGCTGGCCTCGGTCTGGGCGCTGCTGCGGGTCGAGGTGCCGCCGATGGGATCGGGGGCGCTGGCACGGTTCCTGTCGGACATCGTGCCGGCCCCGCTGCGCTCCGGGGCGGACTGGACCGGCTGGCTCGACCGGGTGTTCGTGCAACAGGCCTGGCCGGGCGTGGTGGACACGTTGGTGCTGGGCCAGCTGGCGCTGGTGCTGGCGGGCGGGCTGGCGGCCCTGGCCTTCCCGATGATCGTGCCGCGGGTGGCGGGCCGTCTGGGCGCGATTCTGGGCCACGGGGCGCTGGTGCTGCTGCGCTCCACCCCGGAATACATGCTGGCCTTCGTCTTCCTGCAGATCCTCGGCCCCTCGATGTTGCCGGCCGTGCTGGCGCTTGGCCTGCACAACGGGGCGATCATCGCCCACCTGATGGGCCGCCAGGCCGCCACGCTGCCGCTGCGCCCGGATGCCCCGCGCGGCCTCACCCTCTGGGGGTGGGAGCTGTTCCCGCGCCTGATGGGCAACTTTCGCGCGCTCTGTCTCTACCGGTGGGAGATCATCCTGCGCGAAAGCGCCATCATGGGCGTGCTGGGCCTCGGCACCCTGGGATTCTACGTGCAGACCAACGTGGCAGAGCTGCGGCTGGATCGCGTCATGGCGCTGCTGTTGGTCACCGTGGCGCTGACCCTGGCGGTGGATGCCCTGTCACGCCGGTTGCGCGGGCGGTTGCAGCCCGACAGCCGTTTGCGGATCGAAGGGACGCGCGGTCAGGGCTGATCGGGGAACGGAACCCGTTCGGGGGCGTTGGTCTGCCCCATGCAAAGACGGACGGGAGACCCATGGACTGGCTGAAGGAATACAGCTCGGCGCTGAACGTGCTTACCAATGTCGGGATGCTGGGGGTCTGGCTGATCTATCTCCAGATCTTCGTGGGTAGTTACATGCGGGCGCGCAAACCGCGTGTCATCATCAACCGGGGCGCCGGATCGGATCTGGATGCGCTGATCCTGATGTCGAACATGAGCCAGGAACCGATCTACGGGCAGGGGGTCTACTGCACCCTGCGGATGACCGATGGCAGCGAATACACCGCCACCGTCACCGACCGGGACATCCTGCAGAAATCCGGCGACGACGAGGAGCGCCCCGAGGGGATCACCAGCCAGGGCCCGCTGAACCGCGGTGATTTCATGGGGCTGGGCACCTTCCGCAACATCCTCGACATCACGGTGGAGCGGAACGAGGACCTGCCCGATGACCTGTCGGAGCTGCGCGACCGGATCCGCGATTTCGAGATCATGGTCACCTGCGCCTTCGGCGGGGACGACCTGGAAATCGCGGCCCGCCGCCGCTTCCGCCTGAAGGTCGATCAGGATCCCTGGGACGTGGTCCCGGTCTACCCGCAGACCGAGCAGGTGTCGGGCCGGCGCGAGCGCAAGCGCATTCGCAAGATGCTGAAGCAGGAACTTCAGGACAGCTGAGCGTCGCGGCACGGGCCGCGCGCCCGGCGCCGTCGCACAGCCTGGCGGGGCCCGGGCTTTGGTCGCGGGCGGGGCGATTTGCTTTGCCACAGGGGCCCGACTGCCCCTAGGCTTCCCACATCGGGCCGGGCGCATTTTCCGGCCCGCACGCCCGTCGGCAATTTCCGCCGGCCGGGATCCTTTACGTTCAAGACCTTTTTCAACCTGCATTGCGAGGGCCTTTTCATGGCTATCAAGAACCATCGTTTTGAAGAATTCTGGTACGGCACCAGTTCCAACCTCAGCCGCTCCGTGCGGATCGATCCCACCCTCATCGTCATGCACTACACCACCGGCTGGAGCGGCGCAGGCGCGCGCGACTGGCTGATGGGCCGCGCGGGTGGGACCGGCAACACCGGCACTTCTGCGCATCTGGTGGTCGACCGTGACGGCACCACCTGGCAGATCGCGCCCTTCAACCGCCGGGCCTGGCATGCCGGTCCGTCGCACCACGGCGGTCTGTCGGGGCTGAACAGCCATGCCGTCGGGATCGAGATCCTGAACCCCGGCTACCTGAAACCCCTGGGGCCGGACCTCTGGGTCGACGGCTACGGGCACAGGCGCACCACGGCAGAGCTGGAGGACTACGGCGGCTTCCTGACCGCGCCCCATGGCCGCATCGGTCCGGGCAGCTTCGCCTGGCCGCTTTACACCCCAGAACAGTTGACGGTGCTGCGCCGGATCACCAGCGCGCTGATCGACAGCTACGCCATCACCGACATCGTCAGCCATGAGGAGATTGACACCCGTGGCTGGAAGACCGACCCCGGCCCGGCCTTCCCGCTGGAGACCTTCCGCGACCTTCTGGGCCAGGCGGACGAGGGCGAGGAGGACGCCGTCTGGGAGACCACGGCCTCGCGGCTGAATTTCCGTGGGGAGGGGCGGATCGGGGCCGAACTGGTCGATCCACCGGGGCAACTTCTGCGCGGGACGCGGGTCAAGGTGCTGTCGCGCGTGCCGGACTGGGCCTTCGTCGAGGTGCTGGCGGTGCCCGAGGGAGCGGAGGCCGGCGGCGCCCTGGGCGTGACCGGCTGGATCAGCACGCGCTACATGCTGCGCATCGCCTGAGCCTCGGTGGCGGCAGCGCCGCGCGGGGCGTCAGTGGAAATCCCGACTGGGAAACAGCCGCTTGGCCTGTTCGCGGGGGTGGTTGGCCGTGGGTTTGGTGCGGGCCGGGCGGGGCACGTCGGGGCGGCGCGGCGCGTCGTCGGCCTCCGGCCGGGTCACGCCCACCTGGTCGCTCAGCGGGTGGCCCAGCTCGCCCAGGCGCGGCGACAGGTCCTCGATCCGCTGGGCGATCACATGCACCACGATCCCCTCGCGCTGGATATACCCGCTCACCCGCAGCAGACGCCCGCCCATCACCGCGCGGCGGTAGGCCTCGTAAAGCTTGGGCCAGACCACCACGTTGGCGACCCCGCTTTCATCCTCCAGCGTCAGGAAGATGACGCCCGAGGCGGTGCCGGGCCGCTGCCGGGTGATGACCAGCCCGCAGATCGTCACGCGGCCCGGAGGCGTGGTGGCCAGCTCTCCATGGGGCAGGGTGTCGGGCAGCGAGGGGCGCAGCAGCTCCATCGGGTGGGCGCGGAGCGAAAGGCGCATGGAAACGTAATCTTCCACCACTTCCTCGCCCAGGTGCATCGCGGGCAGCTCCACCTTCGGCTCCACCCCGCCTTCGCCATCCAGCGCATCGTCAAACAGCGGCAGGGGTTTCGGCGCGCGGATCGCCTTCACCTCCCACAGGGCATCGCGGCGGGTCAGCCCCTGGCCGGCGAAGGCGTCGGCCTCGGCCAGTTTCTCCAGCACCGAAGGGGCGAGGCCGGCGCGCAGCCACAGGCTTTCGGGATCGGGGTAGCCGTTGCCGCGCGCCGCCACGATCCAGCCTGCGTCCTCCTCGCGGAAACCCTTGATCTGGCGGAACCCCAGCCGCAGGGCCAGCGCGCCGTCGGTGCGCCGTTCCAGCCTGTTGTCCCAGTGGGAGGCGTTGACGCAGATGGGCCGCACCTCGATCCCGTGCTCGCGGGCGTCGCGCACGATCTGCGCGGGGGCGTAGAACCCCATGGGCTGTGAGTTCAGCAGGGCGCAGGCGAAGACCGCCGGGTGGTGGCGTTTCAGCCAGGAGGACACGTAGGTCAGCATGGCAAAGGCCGCCGCGTGACTTTCGGGAAAGCCGTAGTCGGCGAAGCCCTCGATCTGGCTGAAACACAGCGCGGCGATCTCCGGGTCATAGCCATTGGCCAGCATGCCGCCCACGAACTTGTCGCGGAAGACGCCGATGGTGCCCATGCGGCGGAAGGTGGACAGCGACCGGCGCAGCCGGTCGGCCTCCTCGGGGGTGAAACCGGCGCCCACCACGGCGATCTGCATCGCCTGTTCCTGGAACAGAGGCACGCCCAGGGTCTTGGCCGTCACCTCCGCCAGGGCGGGGCCGAAGGGTTCGGGCGCCTCCAGCCCCTGACGGCGGCGGATATAGGGCTGCACCATGCCGCCCTGGATCGGCCCGGGGCGCACGATGGCCACCTCGATCACCAGGTCATAGAAGGTGCGGGGCTGCATTCGCGGCAGGAAGTTCATCTGCGCCCGGCTTTCCACCTGGAAGACCCCGATCGCATCGGCGCGGCACAGCATGCCGTAGGTCTCGGGGTCCTCCTGCGGGACGGTATCCAGGGTCAGCTGGCGCTTTTCATGTTCCGACAGCAGATCGAAGCTCTTGCGCAGGCAGGTCAGCATGCCGAGGCTCAGGACATCGACCTTCAGGATGCCGAGGGCGTCGATATCGTCCTTGTCCCATTCGATCACGGTGCGGTTTTCCATCGCCGCGTTCTCGATCGGGCAGAGCGCGTCGAGCCGGCCCCGGGTGATGATGAAGCCACCCACGTGCTGCGACAGATGGCGGGGGAAGCCGATGATCTCGCCGATCAGGCGGATGGTCTGCGCCAGCCTGCGGTCGGAGGGATCAAGGCCCAGTTCTCGCATGCGGTCCGGGTCGGCGCCCTTGCCCGACATGCCCCAGATCTGGCCCGCCAGCGCCGCCGTCACATCCTGCGAAAGGCCCATGACCTTGCCCACCTCGCGGATCGCGGCGCGCGAGCGGAAGTGGATCACCGTGGCGCAGAGCCCGGCACGGTCCCGCCCGTAGCGGTCGTAGATCCACTGGATCACCTCCTCGCGGCGTTCATGTTCGAAATCCACGTCGATGTCCGGCGGCTCGCCCCGGTGGCGCGAGACGAAGCGTTCGAAGACCATGCCGATCATGTCCGGGCTGACATCGGTGATGCCAAGCGCCCAGCACAGGATCGAGTTGGCCGCTGAGCCGCGCCCCTGGCAGAGGATCCCGACGGAGCGGGCATAGGCGACGATGTCGTGCACGGTCAGGAAATAGGCGGCAAAGCCCAGCTCCTCGACCACCGACAGCTCTTTCTCCGCCAGGGCGTGATAGCGGTCGGGGATGCCATCGGGGCAGCGCCGGCGCAGGCCCGCGCGCACCAGCCGGTCGAGCCGGTCCTGGGGCGCCTCGCCGCCCTCGGACACCTCATCGGGGTATTCGTAACTGAGATCGGAGAGGTCGAAGGCACAGCGCGCGGCGATCTCGGTGGTGCGACGCAGGGCGGCGGGGTGGCGGCGGTAGAGGCGCGCCATGTCGGCGGGTGCCTTCAGACGGCGTTCGGCATTGGGCTGGGCGCGGGTGCCGATGTGGTCGATGGTTAGCCCCTCGCGCAGGCAGGTCAGCACATCGGCCAGCTGCCGCCGCGCCCCGTGGTGCATCAGCACGTCGCCCACGGCCACCATCGGCGCCGAGGTCGCCAGGGCGGCCTGGGCGCAGGCGTCGAACCACCCCTGGTCGGAGCCGTCGTAGCGCGGCGCCGCGCCCAGGAAGACATGGCCCGGAAAGCGCCGCTGCACCTGGGCCACGGGGCGGCGGGCGGCCGCCAGATCGCGTGGCGGCAGGGCGATCAGGATCATCCCCTGGCCGTGGGTCAGCAGGTCATCCAGCCCCAGCAGGCAGTCGCCCTTTTCGGCCCGCCGCTTGCCCAGGGTCAGCAGTTGCGACAGCCGTTCATAGGCGGCGCGGTCACGCGGCAGGGCGATCCAGTCGACGGGGCAGTCGCGCAGCACCAGCCGGCAGCCGGTGATCAGCCGCGGCAGGCGCGGCACCTGCGGGCGCGCAAGCGCCGGTTTGGCGGGTAGGGCGGTGCGCGAGGACGGATCGACGCGGGTGTGCGACCGCACCTGCGGGCCGGTGGCGGGGCTGTCGTCGGCGGCCTCTGCTGCCTCCTCGGCGGCGCGTTTCAGCTCCTTCAGCGCCGACCAGGCGCGCACCACCCCGGCCAGCGAGTTGCGGTCGGTGATGGCGAGGGCCGACAGCCCCAGTTCGGCGGCCCGTGTCACCAGCTCTTCGGGGTGGGAGGCCCCGGTGAGGAAGGTGAAGTTGGAGGTGGTACAGAGCTCCGCATAGGCCGGGGGCGCGTCGCCATGGCCGCCCGGGCCGGGATGGGGCGCAGAGGTGACCTCGGCGCGTGGCGCGCTGCCGCCCGGCGCGGCGGGATCCGGGGTGGCCTCGGTGGCGGCACGGGCGCTGTCGGGCCAGGGGCTGTCCTCCGGATCGCGCTCGGCGGGAGCCTCGGGTGCAGCTTCGGGCGGCCCGGCCCCCTCCCGTTCAGGCCCCGGACAGGAGTTGTCCGAGGGGCAGGGCGCTATGTCCCCTGGCCTGGAGGGTGCGGCGGCATCGGCTTCGGCGGGGGCGCAGGGGGCGCCCGGCTTCCGTGGGGCGGGCGGCGCGGCATGGGGCGTGGCGGTCATGCGAACTCCCCTTCGACGAACCAGGCGGGATCCTGCGGCGTGTGGAACAGCCACAGCCGGCGTCCTTCGCGGGTGTCCACCGTCCAGTAATCGCGCAGGCCGCGGCGCCAGCCGGGCAGGTCGAACCACCATTCCGGCGCGATCCGTTCCGGCCCGGTGACCCGCACCGGGGTCAGGGACATGCGCCGCCAGCGCAGCGGGACGGGCGGGCGTGGCCCGTGGCCCGCGATGGGTTCGGGCGGGAAAAGGCGCAGCGGACGCGGGCGCGGGGCGGCCCAGGCCCCGGCGCGGTTGGCGGTGTGGGGCTCGGCCTCCGCCCCCATTTCTGGCCCCATCTCGGGCCCCGCTTCCGGCCCGGCGAAGGCCGCCGGCACCACCTGGAAGGCGCGTTCGGGGATATGGCTGTCGGCGGGGCGGAACCGCTGCACGTTCTCCAGCCCGATACGGGTGCCGATACGGGTGATCAGATCCTCGACGCGCGCCCGGTCGCCCCCCGTGGCACGGGGCGACAGCTGGCGTGCGGGCAGCGGCTCCACCAGCGTGGCCTCCAGCCGCATCTGGTCGATGCCATAGCCCGCATCCACCTCCTCCAGCCCGCGGCGGAACAGGGGCAGGATGCGCACCGGATCGCGCATCGGCGCGGCCAGCCGCAGCTCCACCTGGCGGCTGTCGCGGTCGACCCGGCGCAGGGTCAGGCAGAGCGTGCGCGCGCCGGTTTCCTGATGGTCGAGCTTTTCGCAGAGCCGCTCCAGCAGCCGTCGGGTGCCCTCC
Organism: Pseudooceanicola marinus; assembly: GCF_020177265.1. Lineage (GTDB taxonomy): Bacteria > Pseudomonadota > Alphaproteobacteria > Rhodobacterales > Rhodobacteraceae > Pseudooceanicola > Pseudooceanicola marinus_A. Next base: position 778,164 of record NZ_JAIVMC010000001.1, on the reverse strand, counting down.
ATCACGTCGGCCTCCAGCCCGATGGGTTCGGGCAGCGTCAGGCGGGTGGCGTAATGCGGTGCCTCGCCGGCGGGGCTGACGGCCTCGCCCTGGCGGCCCATGGCCTGATCGAGCCGCACCAGAAGGCCGGGGCCGAAGCGGCGGGCGAGGGGCGCGCGGGCCGCAGCCTCCAGCGCGCCCACGGTGCGCAGGCCCAGCCGTTCGAGGCCCGCGATCTCCGCCGGATCCAGCCGCAGGGCGGTGACGGGCAGGGGGGCCAGGGCCTGGGCGGTCTCGCCCGGGGCGGCGCGGGCGGTGGCGCCGCGCGCGTGATGGGCCAGGGCCCAGGCGGCGCCGCGCGTGTCGGCGAGGCCTGCGCGCAGGGTCAGGCCCGAGCGGGCCGCCCGGGTCGCCATGTCGTCCAGCATTGCCTCTTCGCCGCCCATCAGATGGGCCGAGCCGGTCACGTCCAGCACCAGCCCGTCCGCGCCGTCGGTGCCCACCCAGGGGCAATAGCGCATGGCCCAGCGTCGCAGCACCTCCAGGAAGCGCGCCTCGCGATCGGGGCGGGCGGGGTCGGTCATCAGCGCGGGGCAGAAGGCCCGGGCATCGGCCAGCCCCATGCCGCGGGCCAGCCCGGCGGCCTCGGCAGCCGGGTTCAGGCAGTGGATCCGCTCGGTGTTGCCCTCGCGCAGGGTCAGCGCGAAGGGCCCCTCCAGCGGAGTGGCGCGCAGTACCCGGTCACTCGGCAGCCGGGGAAACCACATCGAGGCGATACGTCGTCCGGTTCCAGCAGACATCCCAGGCTCCAAGTGTTCCCGATTTGTTCTTGATAAGCTGCCAGCGCAGCAGAGTCGAGTCCGAGCGGGGCGCGGCGCCGCGGCCTTCGGGCGGGGCGGCCCAATGCGGCTGCACCCGCCAGCGGGTCTCGGCGGCGTTCGATCCCATGCCCTCGGGGATCAGGCAGAGCCCCGTGCTGCCTCCCGTCTTGGCCGCCAGCTGCAGCCGCCGCCCCTCGCGCAGGTCCAGGGGGCGGGTGACCTCCAGCAGGACGAGGGCGACGGCGCTGTCGCGCAGCGCCTCCTCGGCCACGGCCAGGGCGTCGACGGCATCGGGGGCGCGGGCCAGGATCAGCCGCGACGGGTCGAAGAAATCCGCCAGGCCGAGGGGGTTCAGCTGGTCGCGCATCCAGGTCTCGCGGATCCAGATCAGCGCGCCGGCCCGGGCGCGGGCACAGGTCAGTGCGGCAAAGGCGGTGGCGCCGGCGCCGCAGACCTCGTGCACCCGGGCGGGGCGCAGGGGAAAGGCGCTGGCGAAGACCGGGGCGGGGCCGCGGTGCGCGGCGGGCTTGGCAGGCAGGGACGGCGGCAGCGAGGACATGGGCGGGATGCGACGGAACAGGGTGAACGGGGCGCGAAGACAGGCGGACGGGTAACGGACAGGCAGAACGGGCCGGGTGCAGGCGCAGGGGGCGCAGGCCCGGGGGATCCCCTTGGACCGGCGACTCGCTGCATCGGGCGTTCCTTATTTGTTCTAGATCATGTCTCCCCTTCGGCCAACCCCCTTCGCTGGTCCCATCTGGCTTCGGCGAAGGGGGAAAAGGGGGCTAGAGGCGCGTGACCGCGCGGGCGCTGGCCGGGATCAGGAGCAGCACTAGGGCCAGCGCGCCGAAGGTGGTGGCCAGGCTGGTGGCCTCGGCGGCGAAGCCCAGCACGGCCGGTCCCATCAGGACCCCGGCATAGCCGGTGGTACTGATCGAGGCGATGGCCAGGGCGGGCGGCATCACCCGTTGCCGTCCGGCGGCGCTGAAGAAGATGGGCACCATGTTGGCCACGCCGAAACCGGTCAGCGCATAGCCCGCCAGCGCCAGGGGCGACCAGGGCGCAGCGATCAGCAGGGCGATGCCCGCGACGGCCAGCAGGCTGCCGCCCAGCAGGACGGGCATCTGGCCCAGCCGGGAAATCACCCGGTCGCCGATCAGCCGTGCGGTGACCATGGCGGCGGCGAAGACCATGTAGCCCAGCCCGGCGCCTTCGACCGGCAGCAGCTGCCGTTCGATCGCCAGCAGCGCGCCCCAGTCCAGCATCGCACCCTCCACCAGGAAGGAGATCCCCGACAGGGCCGCCAGCAGCAGGACGACGCCGCGCGGCCAGGCGAAGGCCGGGGTGTCCGTGCCGCCGCGTGCACGCAAGAGGCCCCGCAGCGCCAGCAGCAGCGCCGCGGCGGCCGCAGCAGCGCCCAGGGTCGCGGCCAGCGACGGGGCCAGCCCCGCCAGCAGCATCAGCGCCATGGCCCCCGCGCCGGAGAAGGAGCCGACGCTGTAAAGCGCATGCAGCCCCGACATGATCGGGCGCGCGGCGCGGCGTTCGACCTCCACCGCGTGGATGTTCATCGCCACGTCGACGCTGTTGAGGAAGGCCCCGAAGAGGCCCAGGGCCACGCCCAGCAGGAGCACGCTCGGCATGAGGGTCAGCAGCGGCAGCATGGGGATCATCGCCAGTCCGGCGGCGGCGATCACCGCCCGCGCGCCCAGCTTCGCCGCCAGGGCCCCCGCCAGCGGCATCGCCAGCAGCGCCCCGCCGCCCAGGCACAGTAACAGCAGGCCGAAGGTGCTTTCATCCGCGCCGACGCGGGTCTTCACGAAGGGGATCAGCGGCGCCCAGCAGGAGGTGATGAAGCCAGTGGCGAAGAAGACCGCCCGTGTCGCCCAGGCGGCCCGGGTGATCTGCGGATCGGGGCCCCTGGTCTCGGCGGAACCCGGGGGAGAGGAAGGAGAGGACGCCGGAGAGCGTTGCGCGGTATCGTTCATGGGATCGGACCTGGCTGTCGGACCGCCGCGCCGGGCGGGCCGTGAAACGGAGGAGAGGGGCGCCGCCAAGAGGCGCCCGCCGCGTCAAGATCATGGCGGTGCCGCAGGCGCAACCGGTCCTGCCGTCAAAATGTGGTCCCCGCCGCCGCAAGTCCGGCCTGGGCACGTCTCCGGCGCGCCAGTGACGATTGGAAAGGCAGCCGGACGACATCGCGTCCGGCGCCCCAGGTGGCCAATCGTCAGCTTTCCAGCCGCTGATAGAGCGGGTTGTTCGGGTCGCGGGGATGGAAGCTGCTGTTGCGCTGCCGCCGTGCGGCGAGAGGCGAATAGCCTTCGGTCAGGGCCCGGCAGTCGTGACAGGGGTGGGTGCGCCCGCATTTCTCTTCCCAGCAGTTCACCTCCTCGCGGAAGGCCAGGGCGGCGCGTTCCAGATGCAGGTTGCCCGATGCCTTCAGCAGGATCAGCTCGTCCGGGCGGGCCGTTTCCTTGAGGTAGTGCGTCAGCGACGTCACATCCGGGAAGCTGCGGAAGCGACCGGCGGCGATGTCCTCCTCGGAGGCGCGGGCATGTTTGGCGCGATCCCCGAGGATGATGACCTCGTCCGCGACCTCGCGGGCCGCGCTGTAGATCCGCGAGTATTGCTGGCGGTTGTTGCCGCCGAAATCCGAAACGCCGTAGAGAATGAAGCGTTTGAAGGGGGCGCGGGCGTTGCGCAGCATGTCGAGGGTCAGCGACAGGGTGCGGGCCGGGGCCTTGGCCGTGTCGAGGATGAAATTCGGCCCGCCGTCTATCTGCAGCGTGTCGCAGCGATTTTGCAGCGGTTTCACCCCGGCGATCCGTTCGGCCACGACCGCGGGCGGGACGCCCAGCTCCAGCGCGGCGGCGGCGGCCGCGGTAACGGGCAGCCAGAAATGGCTGCCGACGAACTGCGTCTTCAGGTCAAGCGTGCCACCCGCCCATTCGAGCGATAGGCTCAGCCGGTCCGGCCAGGCGGCGTGGATCCGGGTGGCGCGATAGCCCACTTCGTCTCCCTGGCCGAAAGTCACCACGCGGGCCTGCCGTCCTTCGGCGGTTTCGGCCATGGTCATTGCCTGGGGGTCATCCCCGTTCAGCAGGGCGATGCCGCCCGGGCGCAGGGCCTCGACCAGCTGGGCCTTTTCCCGGGTGATGTTGTCCTCCGTCTTGTAGATTGATCGATGTTCCATGCTGATCATCGTGACGATGGCAAGATCAGGACCGATCATCTGGGCGGCCGCGCCGAAACCCTCCGTGCCCGCGCCCAGCTCGTTGACGGAGAAGGCTTCGTCTCCCTTCAGTTGCAGCATGGATTCCAGCACCGGGAAGTAGCTGTTGTAGAAGACCTGCATCCGGGTCGGCCCCTGCGAGGCGAGGACATGGGACAGGAGGGTCACGGTGGTCGATTTGGCCGAACTGCCAGTGACACCGACGAACTTTGCCGGGCTGCGCCGCCGCCGACGCAGGGCTATGCGACGCTTCAGCGCGCGCTTCACTTTGCGGACCGCGACACGCAGTGCCGCGTCCCGGTTCTTGTCAGATCTCGCCACGGAATGGTCCTCCCCCCATGCGGTCGAAATGGACCGCCTGTCTTGATCGGGGTGCCTAGTGCCGGGAAAGACAGGAGGGGGTCAAGTTGGAAGTGATCTCAATACCGGGCATGTCTCGGCTGTAGTGACCGATGAGGTCGGGGCGTCGCGGGCCTGACTTTGCGCAAACGGGACGACCCGGCCCCCGGCGCGGGGATATGCCGGGGTTGGGCCGCCGAGCGGGCGGCCCGTCCCGTCGCGTCAGACCACCCGGATCAGACCACCTGGGTCGGCGCGGTCTGGGTCAGCGGGCGACCGGGGCGCGCGCCGGTCTTCTGGCCGAAGGCGAAGACCTCCGTGCCATTGACGAAGACCCGGTCGATCCCCGTCGCCGGCTGTATCGGGTTGTCGAAGGTGGCCCCCTCGCGGATCGTGGCGGCGTCGAAGATCACCAGGTCGGCGAAAGCGCCCACGGCGATCCGCCCGCGCCCGCCCAGGCCGAACCGGTCGGCGGGCATCGAGGTCATGCGTTTCACCGCCGTCTCCAGGCTGAACAGGCCGACATCGCGGGCGTAGTGGCCCAGGACACGGGGGAAGGTGCCCCAGACCCGGGGGTGCGGGTGCTTGCCCGTGGGAATGCCGTCGGAACAGATGATTGTGCGGTCATAGCTGAGGATGCGCTGCACGTCCTCCTCGGCCATGATGAAGAAGATGCCGGTGGCGGGCAGCAGCCGTTCCATGGCGCCGTCCAGATCGGTGTTCCATTCCCGGGCGATGTCATCGAGATCACGGCCAGCCATTTCGGGGTAGGGTTCGCTTTCGGCGACGATGACGCGGGTCGCCTGCTTGTGCCGGCCCGAGTTGAGGATGGTCGACGAGGCCACCCAGGGGGTGGTGTCCAGACCGCCGTCGTGATCCGCGATGAAATCGTCGATCATCTTCAGTGTCGTCTCGGACATGCCGTGATTGGCCAGCCCGGCGCATTTGTGATGCGAGACATGTACGCCGCAGCAGCTTTGCCGCCCCACCTCGAAGGTTTCCTCCAGCGCCTCGACCACCCGGTCGCCCTCGTCGCGCATATGGGTGACGTAAAGCTTGCCATGGCGCTGGGCGACGCGGCCCAGCTCGATCAGCTCCTCGGTGGTGGAGGCGCGGGACGGCGGGTAGAACGGCCCGGTGGAGACGCCGATGGCGCCTTCGCCCAGGGCCTCGTCCAGAAGGGCGGCCATGACATGCAGCTCGGCCCGGGTGGCGGGTTTGGTCAGGTCGTCCAGGGCATTGGCGCGCAGGGTGGACTGGCCGATCAGGCAGGCGGCGTTGACCGCCGGCGGCTCGGTGGCGATGCGGGCGTGGTATTCGCCGTAGGTGCCGAAGACCAGATCGGGGCGTTCGGCGATCATCCGCAGCTGTTCGGGCAGGTTCTCGGGCCGTTTCACCGGCGCGATGGAAAAGCCGCAGTTGCCGTTGATGACGGTGGTCACCCCCTGGTTGGTCATGAATTCCATGTCGGGCTGGGTGAACAGCGCGGCGTCATGGTGCACGTGGGGATCGATGAAGCCCGGTGCGACGATACGGCCATGGGCCTCGATCTCGCGGCCGGCGGTCCAGTGGTCCAGGGGGCCCGTGGCGACGATCCGGTCGTCGGTGATCGCGACATCGCCGCGGCGGCGCGGGGCGCCGGTGCCGTCGATGATCTCTGCCCCGCGGATGATCTGATCTGCGTGCATGGAGAAACTCCTTGAAAGGATTGGGGAATTACGTCGCGTCGTTGTCCGGCTGCGGCGGCCCATCCTCGCCGCACCAGCGTGCGACAAGGTGGAACAGGGTGAAGAGGATCATCAGCGGCACGGCCACGGCGACCCAGACGGTGGAGAAGGGCAGGGCATCGGCCATCGACCGGCTGTGGCGCAGCAGGAAACCGCGCGCGGGGTTCATGCCGGGGCCGTAGAATACGTGCCACAGGATCGGCAGCAGGTAGATCAACACCACCGCCGATTTCATGATCTCGGCGGCGACGGCCAGCAGGCCCTTCGTCGTGGTGGTGCCGTTGAACAGGGCCGGGTCGAACCGCCGCTTGAAGCTCATGGTGGCGCCCAGCAGGCCCGCCCAGATCATCGCGTAGCGCGCCAGTTCCTCGGTCCAGGCGGGGGGCTGCTGGAAGATGTAGCGCGCCACCACCTGCAACATGACGGCCCCCACGAGCACGACGATGGCGATCCCCGACAGGACCGTGGCGACACGGTCCAGCCCGTTGGAGATCCCGATCATGACACGCGCCGTTTTCTGCATGGGAGCCGTCCTCTTTCGTTGTCGCTTACTCGGTGACCGTGGCCTTGGCGTCTTTCCAGGCCGCCAGGTCCTCAGCCGTCATGGTGCTTTCCCAGACGGTTTCCGACAGGTCGGCCATCTTCTCGCGCTCGCCCTCGGCCAGCTCGGTGTAGGTCACGCCCAGGCCTTCGTGCTTTTCGCGCACCGACACGGACCAGTCGGCGACCCAGGCGCGGTTGGCCTCGATGCCCGCGTCGATGGCGGCGTCGATCTCGGTCTTCTCCTCTTCCGACAGGCTGGCGTACCAATCTTCGGAGATCAGCGCGACGCGGGTCGAGGGGGAGATGCCGGCGGGGGTGAAATGGGTCAGGAAATCGGTGTGGCCCGTGCGGATGGCGCTGTTGGGCGCGTTGAAGTAGCCGTCGGCGACGCCGGTCTGGATGGCATTGGCCACTTCCGACCAGGCGACGATGGTGCCGGTGGCGCCCAGAGCTTCCTGGAAGGCCAGCTGTTCCTTGTTCAGAGCGCGGAAGCGAAGGTCGCTCATGTCCTCGACCGTGGCGATGGGCTTCTTGGCGTTGTGGATCCCGATGGAGGAGCCGATGTAGTTGAAGCCGACGATGCGCACGCCGTTCTCGACCAGCGGTGCGTTCATCTCCTCCAGGATGGCGGTGTCGTTGATGATCGCGTCGAATTCCTCGTTGTCGGCGAAGAAGAAGGGCAGGGCCACGCCCTTGACCAGAGGCGACATGCCGTAGGTGGTGGACACCGTCGCCAGGTTCACCTCCACCAGGCCCTGGGCCACCTGGTCGAAGCGTTCATCCTCGGAGCCCAGGGTGCCCGAGGGGAAGATAGAGACGTCGAACTCACTGCCCTCCAGCGCATCGGCGAAGCCATGGGCGAAGGCCGCCTCGGCATTGGTTTCGGGATCGTCGACGCCGTTCATGGCGATCTTCACTTCGCTGGCCTGGGCAGTGGCGGCGATCAGGGCCAGGACGCTGGCGCCGAGAGTGGCTTTGAAAAAGGTCATTGTAGGCTCCTCTGTTGGTCTTTGGTTTGTTGCGATGTTGGGAGATCGGTTTTTCAGGCTTATTGGGCCAGCCCCAGGGCGCGGGGCAGGGCCAGGGTCAGATCGGGCATGTAGGTCAGCACGATCAGCAACACGACCTCGGCCAGGAAGAAGGGGAAGGTGGCACGCATCAGGCGCCAGTAGTCCATCTTTACCGTGGTCGCGAGGATCAGCAGGACACCGCCAAGGGGCGGCGAAAGCAGCCCGATGGTGATGTTGAAACAGATGACGATGCCGAGGTGGACGGGATCCACGCCCATGGCCAGGGCCACGGGAACGAAGATCGGAGCGAAAAGGGCGACGGCGGCCTTCACGTCCATCACCATGCCGGCGCAGAGGAAGATCACGTTGATCAGGATCAGGTACTGGATCGGGCCCAGGCCCCAGCCCTCGATCACAGCCTGAATCGCCTGCGGCCATTGCAGCAGGGCGGCCAGGTAGCTGAAGGTCGAGATGGCGCAGAGGATGATGAAAAGCCCGCCCAGCATCACCCCGGTCCGTTCCAGGCTGGCACCGATGTCGCGCCAGCCCAGCTTGCCGTAGCCCAGGCCGATGACCAGCGCCGCGATCACCGCCACCGCTGCCGCCTCGGCCGGGGTCATGAAGCCGAAGAGCGTGCCGCCCAGGATGATCACCGGCAGAAGCATCGCCGGAAGCGCACGGATCAGCGAGGGGAAGAAGCGCGGCACCTCGGCATCGCGACCGCCGGGATGGTCGTCGCGCCAGGCGTAGAAGGCGTTCATCGCCATCAGCATCGCCGCCAGCAAGAGGCCCGGCACGATCCCGGCGGCAAAGAGCGTGGTGACATTGGTTTCCATCAGGGCGCCGTAGAAGATCAGGATCGAGCTGGGCGGGATGATCGGCCCGATGATCGAGGAGGCCCCGGTGATGGCGGCGGCATAGTCGAGCGAATAGCCCCGGCGGCGCATCTCCGGCACCAGCGAGTTGCCAAGTGCCGCGGCGTCGCTGACCGCCGACCCCGAGACCCCCGCGAAGAAGACTGAAGTTGCCACGTTCACATGGCCCAGGCCCCCCTTCAGGCGCCCGAGGAAGCTCATGCAGAAGTCGATCAGCGCCGAGGCCAGCCCGCCCCGGTTCATCAGGTCGCCCGCGAAGATGAAGAGCGGCATGGCGAGAAAGGCGAAGCTGTCCAGCTGGCTGAACAGGCGCTGGGGCAGCACCGCCATGAAGCTCTCGCGCCCGGCGGCGATGAAGGTCAGGATCGCCGAGGCGCCAATGACATAGGCGATGGCCGATCCCGCAAGCAGCGCAAGCGTGGTGAAGGCGAGTATGATGGCGGCTGGCACGTCGCGTCCCTGTCGTTCCCTGGCCCCGGTGATTGCGGGGCGCGTTTCGGGCGCTCTGCCGGCGCCCTCTGTCTGGACCATACGCTTGCCCAGCAATGCCGCCCGGAAAATAGAAAAGATTTGGAGCACCCATAGTGTTCTTCTATAGGTTTTTGGAAAAACATCTTTAGGAGGCGCCAGGGTATGCGGCCTATCACCTTGCAAAGGTTGCAGGTTTTCTGCGCGGTCTATGAAAACGACTCCATCTCGGCGGCCGCCCGGTCGTTGCGTTTGTCGCAGCCCACGGTGTCGCGCCACCTGCGCGATTTCGAGGCGGCGCTGGGGTTGTCGCTGTTCGTCCTGGACAAGGGGCGGGTGATGCCCACGGCGGAGGCCGACGCGATCTACGGCGAGAGCCGCTTTCTCTTCGATGGCGTCACCCGGTTGGAGAATCGCATCGAGGCCCTGCGCCAGGGGGAGGGGCAGACCCTGTCGCTGATGACGGTGAACATGCTGACCCCGCATTTCGTGCCCCGCGCCGTGGCCCACGCGCTGGAAGCGCTGCCAGGGCTGGCGATGACGCTGGACGTGGGCACCCTGGCGCAACAACTGGCGGCGCTGCGCGCGGGGCAGGTGGACCTGTGCATCGTCGCGGGCCGCGTGCAGGCGGAGGATGTGCGGTTGGAACGGCTGGGGCAGGGGCGGCTGCGCCTGCTGGTACCGCCGGGCAGCCCGCTGGCCGGGCCGGGGCCGGTCCCGGTGGAGGACCTGTCGGGCGTCACTTTGCTGGGGTCGACCCTGCGCGGTCCGGTGGGCAAGGTGCTGGCCCAGGCGCTGGCGGGCCATGACGTGGATTTCTCCGCCCAGGTGACGGTCAATTCCCTCAGCCTGGTGCCGCCGCTGTGCCAGGCGCTGGAAACCGCGTCGCTGGCGGATGAGTTCACCATCCACTTCCAGAACACCTCCGGCTTCGAGGTGCTGGACCTGGCGCCCGAGGTGATCTTCGACATCTACGCCATGACCCTGGGGCCGGTGCAGGCGGGGTCCGCCGCGCGGATCTTCCTGCGGGAAGTGCGCCGGCTGCTGGCCGATTGGGAGGCCGGGGACCGGCCGGCGCCGGGGTGACGCAAGGCGGGGGAGTGGCTGAACTGCGCGGTTCGGAAATCTGCCCCTGCGACCCCCTGCGCGGTTGAATGCTGCAATGCAGAGGCGCTAGGCTGAGGCTACCTCGCGCTGCAAAGGATCTCCCCCATGGCGAAGTCTTCCTCGAAATTCCTGATCCCCGGCCTTGTCGTCGTCGCGGCGGTCGTGGCCTACGTCCTGTGGACCGATCTGAACGGCGCCGATGCCACGCCCGGCATCGCCCAGGGCAACGGTCGGCTGGAGGCGGTGGAGATCGACGTGGCCGCCAAGGCCCCGGGACGTATCGCGGAAATCCTGGTGAACGAGGGCGAACTGGTCAGCGAGGGGCAGCTGCTGGCGCGTCTCGACAGCCGCCAGCTGGAGGCCTCATTGAAACAGGCCGAGGCGCAGCTGACCCGCACCGAACTGAGCGTCGACAGCGCCCGCATCCGGGTGCGTCAGGCCGAAGCCGAAAAGCGCGCGGCGGATGCCCAGATCGAGGAGGCGCAGGCCTCCTACGACGCAGCGCAGAAACAATACGAACGCACCGAGGTCCTGGCACAGAACGCGACCGTCTCGGATGCGACGCTGGACAGTGCCCGTGCCGCGGCGCTGAGCGCCAAGGCCGCCATTGCCGCCTCCGAGGCCCAGTCCGCCGCTGCCGAGGCGGGAATCAACTCCGCCCAGGCCGCTGTCGTCGATGCCCAGGCCGCCGTCGAGGCCGCGCAGGCGCAGATCGACCTGATACAGGTGCAGATCGAGGACAATGATCTGGTCGCCCCGCGTGACGGGCGCGTGCAGTACCTGGTGGCGCGCGAGGGGGAGATCGTGGCCGCCGGGGGGCGCGTCATCAACATGGTGGATCTGAGCGACGTCTACATGTCCTTCTTCCTGCCCACGGCGCAGGCGGGCCGGATCGGCCTGGATACGGAGGCACGGATCCTGCTGGATGCGGTGCCGAACTACTCCGTTCCGGCCACCATTTCCTTCGTCGCGGACGTGGCGCAGTTCACCCCGAAAACGGTCGAGACCGAGATCGAGCGCGAGAAGCTGATGTTCCGCGTGCGCGCTAAGGTCGACGTGGATCTGCTGAACGAATACAGCGAGTTCGTGAAGACTGGCCTGCCGGGCGTGACCTATGTGCGTGTCGATCCGCAGGCCGACTGGCCCGCCGACCTGCCGCCCCTGGTGCCCGACCACCGCCCCGATGATGTCACCGGCCTGGCCGACGGGGACGGGCAATGACCCAGACCCCGGCGGAGGGCGCGGGGACGTCGCCCCCGGTGGTGCAACTGCAGGGCGTCAGCCTGGCCTACGGGCGGACGGAGGCGCTGCGCGACATCACCCTGGATATTCCCGCGGGCGTCATGGCCGGGCTGATCGGGCCCGATGGCGTGGGCAAATCCAGCCTGCTGTCGCTGGTCGCCGGCGCCCGCCGGATGCAGGACGGCCAGCTGCGGGTGCTGGAGGGCGACATGCGCAAGCGGTCCCATCGCAGCCGCTCTTGCCCGCGGATTGCCTATATGCCTCAAGGGCTTGGCCGGAACCTTTACGCCACGCTGTCGGTCTTCGAGAACGTGGATTTCTTCGGCCGTCTCTTCGGTCATGACCGCGCCGAACGCGAGGCGCGCATCGACGAGCTGTTGCGCGCCACTGGCCTTGCGCCCTTCCGCGATCGCCCGGCGGGCAAGCTCTCGGGCGGGATGAAGCAGAAGCTGGGCCTGTGCTGTGCCCTGATCCACGACCCGGACCTGTTGATCCTGGATGAGCCGACCACGGGCGTCGATCCGCTGTCCCGCCGCCAGTTCTGGGACCTGATCGACGTGATCCGCGCCCGCCGCCCGGGGATGAGCGTCATCGTCGCCACCGCCTACATGGAGGAGGCCGCGCGTTTTGACTGGCTCTGTGCCATGCATGACGGCCGGGTGCTGGCCACCGGCACGCCCCAGGCCCTGCTGGAGCGGACCGGCGAGGCGGATCTGGACGGCGCCTTCATCGCCCTGCTGCCGGAGGCGCTGCGGGGCGCGCATCACGCGGTGACGATCCCGCCGCGCGAGGGCGACGAGGCGGGCTATGCCATCGAGGCCGAACACCTGACCATGCGCTTTGGCGATTTCACCGCCGTCGAGGATGTCAGCTTTCGCATTCCCAAGGGCGAGATCTTCGGCTTCCTCGGCTCCAACGGCTGCGGCAAGACCACGACGATGAAGATGCTGACCGGCCTGCTGGACCCCAGCGAGGGCCGGGCCGAGCTGTTTGGTGAGCCGCTGGAGGCGGGCGATCTGACCACCCGGCGGCGCATCGGCTACATGAGCCAGGCCTTTTCGCTCTACCGCGAGCTGACGGTGCGGCAGAACCTGGAACTGCACGGCAAGCTCTACGCCCTGCCGCCCGAGGAAATCCCGGCGCGAGTCGAAGAGATGCTGCAGCGGTTTGATCTGCAAAGCGTGGGCGACAGCTATCCCCATGGGCTGCCCCTCGGGATCCGTCAACGCATGTCGCTGGCAACCGCTATGATCCATGCCCCCGACATCCTGATCCTCGATGAGCCGACCTCGGGCGTGGACCCGGTGGCACGGGATCATTTCTGGCAGATCCTGTCGGACCTGTCGCGCGGCGACGGGGTGACGATCTTCATCTCGACCCACTTCATGAACGAGGCGGAGCGCTGTGACCGGATCTCGCTGATGCACGCAGGGCGCGTGCTGGTCAGCGATACGCCCGAGGGGATCCGGCAGGGGGCGGGCGCCGAAACGCTGGAGGAGGCCTTCATCGGCCATCTGACCACCGCCAGTGGCGCCGATCCCGCGCCGCAGGACGCCTCCGAGGCTTTGCCGCTGCATGCCGCGAGGGGCGGGGCGCAGCGCCATTTCAGCCTGCGTCGGATGTTCTCCTACGCGCGGCGCGAGGCGCTGGAACTGGCCCGCGACCGCATCCGCGCCGCCATGGCCGTGCTCGGCTCCGTCCTGCTGATGTTCGTGGTGGGCTATGGCATCAACATGGATGTGGAGGATCTGACCTTCGCCGTGCTGGACCGGGACAATACCGTCACCAGCCGTGACTACGTCCAGCAGATCGCCGGCTCGCGCTATTTCCTTCAGCAGCCCGACCTGACCAGCTACGCGGACATGGACCAGCGGATGCGCACGGGCGAGATCAGCCTGGCGATCGAGGTGCCCCCCGGGTTTGCCGCGGACCTGGAACGCGGCCGTGACGTGGCCGTGGCCGCCTGGATCGATGGCGCCATGCCCATGCGCGCCGAGACGGTCAGCGGCTATGTTCAGGGCATCCACGCCTGGTATCTTCAGGAAAAGGCGCGGGAGGTCTACGGCGATGCCGCCGTGGCCAGCGCCTTCGACCTGGAAATGCGCTATCGCTACAATCCCGACATGCGCAGTCTTTCGGCCATGGTGCCGGCGGTCATCCCGCTGCTGCTGATGCTGATCCCGGCGATGCTGGCTGCCCTCAGCGTGGTGCGGGAGAAGGAGATGGGCTCCATCGTCAATCTCTACGTCACCCCGGTGACCCGGCTGGAGTTCATCCTGGGCAAGCAGCTGCCCTACGTGATCGTGGCGATGCTCAACTACCTGGTGCTGGTGGTGGCGGCGATCACCGTCTTCGGCGTGCCGATCTCCGGCTCCTTTGCGACGCTGACGCTGGCGGCGCTGCTGTTCACCCTGGCCTCCACCGGCTTCGGCCTTGTGATGTCCAGCTTCATGCGCAGCCAGATCGCCGCGATCTTCGCCACGGCGCTGCTGACCATGATCCCCTCGGTGCAGTACTCCGGCATGATCGACCCGGTGTCCTCGCTGGAAGGGGGCGGGGCGGTGATCGCCCAGGTCTTCCCGGCCTCCTATTTCGTCACCATCGCGCGCGGCGTCTTCGCCAAGGCGCTGGACCTGACGTCACTGGGGCCGGACGTTCTGGCGCTGGCGGTGATCGGCCCGGCGATGATCCTGCTCAGCACCCTGCTGCTGCGCAAACAGGAGAAATAGGCGATGCGGCTGGCCAATGTCTGGAATCTCGGCATCAAGGAATTGCGCGGTCTGCTGCGCGATCCGATCCTGCTGATCCTGATCGTCTATTCGTTTTCGCTGTCGATCTATACCTCGGCCAAGGCGATGCCCGAGACGCTGAACAAGGCGGCCATCGCCATCGTCGACGAGGACGGGTCACAACTGTCGGCGCGGATCGCCGGGGCCTTCTATCCGCCCTATTTCACCGCCCCCAACATGATCTCCACCGCCGAGATGGACGCCCGCATGGACGCCGGGCTGGAAACTTTCGCCCTGACCATCCCGGCGGATTTCCAGCGTGATCTGCTGGCCGGGCGGCAGCCGGTGATCCAGCTGAACGTCGATGCCACGCGGATGACCCAGGCCTTCACCGGCACCGGCTACGTGCAAAGCATCGTCACCTACGAGGTGAACGAGTTTCTCAGCCGCCACCGCGACGCGCCGCAGATGACCGCCGATCTGGTGCTGCGCGCGCGCTTCAACCCGAATCTCAGCCAAAGCTGGTTCGGCGCGATTTCTGACGTGATCACCTCGATCACGATGCTGGGGATCGTCCTGACCGGCGCGGCGCTGATCCGCGAACGGGAATACGGCACGGTGGAACACCTGCTGGTCATGCCGGTGACCGCGACCGAGATCATGGTGGCCAAGATCTGGTCGATGGGGGCAGTGGTGCTGCTGGCCTCGGCCTTGGCGATCTGGGTGGTGGTGGAGGGGCTGCTGGCGGTGCCGATCCCCGGGTCGCTGCCGCTGTTCATCTTTGGCACGGCGCTGCAGCTTTACGCGATCACGGCGCTCGGGATCTTCCTGGCCACCGTGGCGGGATCGATGCCGCAGTTCGGGCTGCTGCTGGTGCTGGTCTTCCTGCCGATGCAGGTGCTGTCGGGCACCATGACCCCGCGCGAGTCGATGCCGGAGGTGATCCAGACGATCATGCTGGCCGCCCCCAACACCCATTTCGCGATCCTTGCCCAGGCGATCCTGTTCCGCGGTGCGGGGCTGTCGGTGGTCTGGCCACAGCTTCTGGCGCTGGCCGGCATCGGCACAGGGCTTTTCGCCTTCGCCCTGGTCCGCTTCCGCGCCTTCCTGCGCTAGGGGCCGGCGCGGCTTAACGAAATCTCCACCCGGCTGGGGTTCTCTGCCGGCATCCTGCCGCAGCCGAGGGAATGAGGATGCCAACCCTGCCGTTCCGACGCCTTTGCGCCGTCCTGTCTGCCCTCTGCCTGGCCCTGGGGGCCGTGGTGCTGCCGCCCGCGCCGTCGGCGCAGGCGGAAACGCTGATCGGGGCGGAGGCCGCGAAGCGCAAGATCAACCTCGCCGGGCGCCAACGCATGCTGTCGCAGCGCATGGCGATGCTGGCCTGCATGGCCGATTCCGATGTGCAGACCGAAAACGCCCTGGCCCGGGCCGAGGCCGCCCATGGCCTGTTCGACCGTACCCTGCGGGGCCTCCGGTTCGGAGATGAGGAGCTCGGCCTGCCGGTGGAGACGCGACCCGAGGTACTGGACAGCCTCGCCCTGGTGGATGAGCTTTGGGGCGGCTACGGGCAGGCGGTGTCGCTCTACGTCGATCGCGGCCGCAGCGCCACGTTGCGGGCCATTCATGCGCGCAACCCGGCCGTCCTGGCAAAGATGAATGCCTCGGTCGGGGTGATGGAACGTCTTTATGGTGAGGGTCTGATCGCCCCGGAACTTGCGACGGCGCTGAATATCGCCGGTCGTCAGCGGATGCTGATCATGAAGGCCCTGAAGGAGGCCTGCATGGTCGGGCGGGGCATCGCGCCCGAGGAGGACCGCAAGGCGCTGCTGTCCACCGTCGCCCTGTTCAGCTCCAGCCTCTACAAGCTGCGCGCGGGCAATGCCTGGGACGGGATCATCCCCCCACCCACCTTCGAGGTCGACATGCAGCTGGAGCTGGTCCAGGCGATCTGGGACTGGATGGACCCGATCCTGCGTGAGATCGCCGAGGGCGGGCCGGTGGAGACGGAGCAGCTGTCGCGGCTGCTCTACCACGGAGAGGTCGCCCTGCGGGAGATGAACCAGGCGGTCACGCTTTACGAAAGCGGCTGATCGGTCCCGCCACCCCGGCATTTGCCCCGGATCATTCGCCTTGGCGGCCCCTGTTCCAGCCGCCCGGGCCGCTGCGGCCACGGTGCTGGGCGGCTGCCAGGGCCGCGCACCAGGCCCCGTACCATCGAAGCCAGGCCCAAAAGGTCCGATCCAGCGCAGAAAGGCGCCGGGAGAGGCGGATTCCGCTGCCTTATACCTTGCAACGGCGCAGGCCTGCTCATAGAAGGGCGTCTGATTTCGATGGCCGTGCGAGAGACGCGGCCCCCGGTATGGAAGGACAAGCGACGATGCAGGTCACCGAGACCCTGAATGAGGGGCTGAAACGCGGCTACACGATCACCCTCACGGCCGATGAGCTGGATGCCAAGGTCAACGAGAAGCTGGCTGAAGCACAGCCGGAAGTCGAAATGAAGGGCTTCCGCAAGGGCAAGGTGCCCATGGCTCTGCTGAAGAAGCAGTTCGGCCAGCGGGTTCTGGGCGAAGCGATGCAGGAAAGCGTCGACGGCGCCATGAACGCCCACTTCGAAGAGACCGGCGACAAGCCCGCCATGCAGCCCGCGGTCAACATGGTTGACGGCGAGACCTGGAAAGAGGGCGACGATGTCGTCGTCGAGATGTCCTACGAAAAGCTGCCGGAGATCCCCGAGGTCGACCTGAAGTCCATCAAGCTGGAAAAGATGGTTGCCAAGGCCGGTGACGACGCCGTGGAAGAGGCCCTGGCCAACCTGGCCGAGACCGCGCAGGACTTCGAAGCCAAGGACGGCGCAGCCGAAGATGGCGACCAGGTCGTCATCGACTTCCTGGGCAAGATCGACGGCGAAGCCTTCGATGGCGGTGCCGCCGAGGACTACCCGCTGGTCCTGGGCTCCAACAGCTTCATCCCCGGTTTCGAGGAACAGCTGGTCGGCGTGAAGGCCGGCGACGAGAAGAACGTCGAAGTGTCCTTCCCCGAGGAATACGGCGCCGAGAACCTGGCCGGCAAGGCCGCGGTCTTCGAGTGCAAGATCAAGGAAGTGAAGGCCCCCAAGGCCGCCGAGATCGACGACGAACTGGCCAAGAAGTTCGGCGCTGAAGACCTCGCCGCGCTGAAGGCTCAGATCGCCGAGCGCCTGGAAGCCGAATACGCCGGCGCCGCCCGCGCCGTCATGAAGCGCAAGCTGCTGGACGTTCTGGACGAGACCGTGACCTTCGAACTGCCGCCGAGCCTGGTGGAAGCCGAAGCCGGCCAGATCGCGCACCAGCTGTGGCACGAGGAACACCCGGATCACCAGGGCCACGACCACGACAAGATCGAGCCGACGGATGAGCACAACAAGCTCGCCGAGCGCCGCGTGAAACTGGGCCTGCTGCTGGCCGAGCTGGGGCAGAAGGCCGAGGTCGAAGTGACCGATCAGGAAATGACCCAGGCGGTCATGAACCAGGCGCGCCAGTACCCGGGCCAGGAACGTCAGTTCTTCGAATTCGTTCAGCAGAACCCGCAGATGCAACAGCAGCTGCGCGCGCCGATCTTCGAGGACAAGGTCGTCGACTATGTCTTCGAGCTGGCCGAGGTGTCCGAGGTGGAAACCACCAAGGAAGACCTGCAGAAAGCCGTGGAAGAACTCGAAGACGAGTGATCCCCGGTCCTCCCGGATTACGGAAGCCGCCCCTCGGGGCGGCTTTTTGCGTTCCGGGACAGGCTTGGATTAGCGCCCCCCCGCTGCAGGCTGGTTTTATGCCGGACAGGTCAAACCGCCGCCGCGCCAGGCGATGGACCCTGGCGTACCTATGTCTACGTTCGGGTCACTTGATGGGGTCGGGCAAATGATGCCTAATAACGTCAGTCTGTCCGGCGCCTGGTCAGACACCTTGGGGACAGGGTGAGGCGCCGCCGGGCGCGCCGTGGGACAAATCAGATCTGGGACGGATCCGATGCTGCGATTTGTGCAGATGCGCTATTCTTATTTCGGGACATCGGCCTGGCGGTCCAAGGCCAGCAGGGACAAGGCAATCCTGTTTGACCCCGACCGTCTTGCCGAGCGGTTCAGAATGTTCCGCCAGATCGCTCTGGCCTCCCTGCGGGACCAGGAGGAGAAGGATTTCGTCCTGGGCATTCTGACCAGCGACGATCTGCCGAAGGAGCACCTGAAGCTTTTGCGCGAAGCGGCCTGTGATGTGCTGGGTGATCGGGCGCGCGTCTACCCCAGGCCCCCGGCCAAGGCCGGCGAGGTGTTTCGCGAGATCCAGCAGGAACTGGTGGCGGGCCATGGCCACGATCATGTGGCGCAGATCGTTCTGGATGATGATGACGCGCTCTCGGCCGATTTCATGACCGAACTGCGCCGCGACGCCGAACTGGCCATTCCGCGCGTGCCGCCGCATCGGCCCTATTGCTTCCTGTCCTTCTCTCGCGGGGTCTCTCTGGTCAGCGAGAAGGGGGGCGGTTATGGCTACTACACCCGGGATGTGCCCTACACCAACCTTGGGCTGACCCTGCTGGCCCGCCCCGACAGCCCGCGCAATGTCTATCTGGTGTCGCATAGCAAACTGGCCATCCATCACCCCAGCCGGGTGGTGAATGACATGCGCTTCTACTACCTGCGCTCGATCCATGGCAGCAACGACAGCCGGGGGATCTTCAAGCCCGAGAAGCCGCTGAAATCCTTCCAGATGCGCCTGCTGAGAGCGCGGTTCCCCCTGCTGGCCGATCTAGATCCTCTGCGGCATGAGGCGGCGCTGGCGGCCGAGTAGGATTCAGTCCTCCACCTCGGTCAGGCAGAAGGCGGGCAGGGTGTTCTCGTTCTTGAAGGATCGCAGCAGGAAGTTCGTCCTGTAGGAGGCGACCGAGGGCCATTCGCCGAACACCTCCTGGGCGAAGTCGTGGTAGGCGTCGATCGAGCGTTCCTGCACGATCAGCAGGAAGTCGAATTCCCCCGTGACCGCGTGCACCTGGGTGACCTGTTCGCAGGCGGTGATCCGGCGGGCGAAGTCCTGGCTGACCGAGGCCTTGGGCGCGGTCAGCGTGACCAGCACCGCGGCCGAGACGGGTTTGCGGAACCGGCGGCGGTCGATCAGCGCCACCGCCCGGGCCAGGTAACCCTCCGACCAGAGCCGCGCCACGCGCTTGGCGCAGGCCGACAGCGACAGCCCCACCTCCTCGGCCAGATCGGCATTGGTGCGGCGCGCGTCGCGTTGCAGGGCCAGCAGCAGCCGCTTGTCTCTGGGGTCGAGCATTTCTCTCTCCAGCTTCGTCAGATAGGCACATTTTTATCTCATCGGTGGGCCGGGGGATATATTTTCCTGTCACTCGCCTCGTTTTCGGGATCAGCGCGCCGGCGGGATGGCTAGTCTTTCGCCAGGCGCCCCGCGCCGGTTTCAACCTGAGGAGAGGCCCATGACCCGCCCCAATTTCCTGGCCCGCGCCGATGCCAGCCTGCTGCGCTACGGCGCGCATTTCTTCGAAAGCGAGATCGTCTCGGCCCATGATGCCTATGTGGTGACCGCCGAGGGGCGGCAGATCCTGGATTTCACCTCCGGCCAGATGTCGGCGGTGCTGGGCCATTCCCACCCGGAGATCCGCGCGGTGATGCACGAATGGGTCGACAAGGTGTGTCACCTGCATTCCGGCATGCTGTCGGCGCCGGTGCTGGACCTGGCCGAGGGGCTGATCGGGGTCACCCCCCAGGGGTTGGATCGCGCGCTGTTGCTGACCACCGGCGGAGAGGCCAACGACGCCGCCATCCGCATGGCCAAGCTGGTGACCGGCGGGCATGAGATCGTCAGCTTTGCCCAGAGCTGGCACGGGGTGACGGGCAGTGCCTCGGCGGCGACCTATTCCGCGGGCCGCAAGGGCTATGGCCCCGTCACCCCCGGCAACTTCGCCATCCCGGTGCCCAACAGCTATCGCCCGCGCTTTGCCGGGGTGGCGCTGGACTGGCAGGCGGAGCTGGATGACGCCTTTGCCCAGGTCGATGCCATGTCGACCGGCAACCTGGCGGCCTTCATTGCCGAGCCGATCCTGTCGACGGGGGGCATCATCGACCTGCCTCAGGGCTATCTCGCAGCGCTGAAGCGCAAGTGCGAGGAGCGCGGCATGCTGTTGATCCTCGACGAGGCGCAGACGGGCGTGGGGCGGACCGGCACGATGTTCGCCTTTGAACGCGACGGCGTGGTGCCCGACGTGCTGACCCTGTCGAAGACCCTGGGGGCGGGGTTGCCGCTGTCCGCCGTGATGACCTCGGCGGAGATCGAGGCCCGGGCCCATGAGCGCGGCTTCCTCTTCTACACCACCCACGTGGCGGACCCGCTGCCCGCCGCCGTCGGTTGCAAGGTGCTGGAGATCGTCACGCGCGATAACCTGCCCGCCCGGGCGGTACACCTGGGCGCGCATTTCCGCGCCGGGCTGGAGCGGCTGCGCGACCGGCACGAGAAGGTGGGCGACGTGCGCGGCCGGGGCCTGCTTCTGGGCGTGGACGTGGTGGAGGACAAGGCCAGCAAGCGGCCCGATGACGCCTATGGCCTGCGGGTGATGGAGATCTGCGCGCGCGAGGGGCTGTCGATGAACATCGCGGGTCTGCCGGGGCTGGCCTCTGTCTTCCGTATCGCGCCGCCGCTGACGGTCACAGAAGCGCAACTGGAAGAGGCGCTGGAGATCTTTGGCGCCGCGCTGGCAGAGGCGGAATAGAGCCGGCGGTCCCCCACAAACAGGCGCAAGGCCGCCCTGCTCGTGGCCGACTTTTCCACCAGGGGCGTGCAGCCTCGGCGCTTGGACCACAGGTTGCCCTCTGACCGCGATCTTCCATCTTCACCTCGGAGAAAATACTCGCAGGGGGTGAATTGAGCCGCAGGCTCAAGAGGGGGGCAAGGCCCCCCTTCCTCCCTGGCCTGGTGGCACGACGGAAAAGGCCTGCCCGGTTTCCCGGACAGGCCCTTGTCATGCACCAAGGCGGTGATGCCTCAGATGGCCCGGATCACTCCGGCAGGGCGTAGGCGATCACGTAGTCGCCGCGGTCGGGCGACTGGCGCGCGCCACCGGCGGAGATCACGATGTACTGCTTGCCGGTCTCGGGCGAGACATAGGACATCGGCGTGCCCTGGCTGCCCACGGGCAGGCGCGCCTTCCAGACCTGTTCCCCGGTCGCGCTGTCGAAGGCGCGCAGCCAGTAGTCCTGGGTGGCGGCAAAGAAGACCAGGCCGCCCTGGGTGGTCAGCGAGCCGCCGATCGTGGGCATGCCCACGGGCATCGGCAGGTGCATCTTGGTGCCGAAGAGGACGGTGTCCTGCACGGTGCCGAGCGGCACTTCCCAGTTCACCTGCTGGGTGTCCATGTTGATGGAGGTCAGCGTGCCGAAGGGCGGCTCCTGGCAGGGAATGCCGAGCGGAGACAGGAAGCGGTCCTTGATCACCGAGTAGGGCGTTCCCATGAGCGGCACGGCCCCCATGACGGTGTTCACGTCTTCGTTGCCGTCCGACGCTTCGGCATTGGCGTCACGTTCTTCCATATGGACATAAAGGCCCAGGCGCATGTCGTTGACATACAGCGTATTGGCCGTCGGGTCGTAGGACAGGCCGCCCCAGTTCATGCCACCCAGGGAGCCCGGGAAGGACAGCGAGTAATCGGTGTCCGGCGCGGTGAAGAGACCCTCGTAGCGATAGCCCTTGAAGATCACGCGGCACATCAGCTGGTCAAAGGGCGTGGCGCCCCACATGTCGCGTTCTTCCAGCGTCTGCGCGCCAATCTGCGGCATGCCGACCGATAGCGGCTGCTTCAGGGCATAGGGCTCTCCGGGGATCGTGGCGGGCTGCACGTCGATCTCCTCGACCTCGGTCAATGGCTGGCCGGTCAGGCGGTCCAGCACGAAGATCTGGCCGGCCTTGGTGCCGAAGGTCAGCGCGGGCGTGCCGTCGAAGTCGATCAGCGTCGGCTGCATCGGCACGTCGAAGTCCCACAGGTCGTGGTGCACGGTCTGGTAGACCCACTTCTCGTTCCCGGTGGTGGCGTCCAGGGCCAGCATCGAGGCGCCGTACCGTTCGTCCTCCGGCGTGCGATCAACGCCCCAGAGGTCGATGGCCGCGCCGCCCACGGGCATGAAGACGGTGTTCGACCAGGCGTCATAGGTCATCGGCGCCCAGACATTGGGGGTCGAGCGGGTGAAGATCTCGCCCTCTGCCGGGGCATCGCGATCCTCGGGGTTGCCGGGGTCGAAGGCCCATTTCATCTCGCCGGTCATCACGTCGAAGCCGCGCATCACGCCGCCGGGCATGTCGAGGGCCACGTTGTCGGCGACACGGCCGCCGACGACGACGGTGGTGCCTGCCACCAGCGGCGCGGAGGTCAGCGAGTAGAGCGGCGCCTCGGCATCGCCCAGCCCCTCTTTCAGGTCGATCATGCCTGCATCGCCGAAGTCTTCGCAGAGCACGCCGGTTTCGGCATCCAGCGCCACCAGAACGGCGTCGATGGTGTTCATGAAGATGCGCTGTTCACAGGTGGCCGGATCGGTGGCCAGGGGCGTGACAGGACTGCTGTCG
This sequence comes from Pseudooceanicola marinus, assembly GCF_020177265.1. Classification (GTDB taxonomy): domain Bacteria; phylum Pseudomonadota; class Alphaproteobacteria; order Rhodobacterales; family Rhodobacteraceae; genus Pseudooceanicola; species Pseudooceanicola marinus_A. The sequence continues at coordinate 755,495 of NZ_JAIVMC010000001.1, read as the reverse complement.
GGCGCTTCGGGTTCCGGCAGCGGCGCGGAGGCGTCGAAATAGGCCAGCCCGCGGCAGCGCACCCAGGTGCGGGTGTCGGTGGGGAACTCGTGGCGCCATTTCTCGACCCCGGTGCCGCTTTCCAGCGCGATCACGGTGTTGGCCGCGGTGCAGAGGTAGAGCGTATCGCCGACCTGCATCGGGGTATTCTGGTCTTCCAACCCGCCGCCGGTGGATTCGGGGATCTCGCCGGTCCGGAAGGTCCAGGCGACTTCCAGCTGCTCGACGGTGTCGCGGTTGATCTGGTCGGCGGCGACGAACCGGTCTTCGTTCGGGGTGCCGCCGTAGTTGGACCAGTCGCCGGGCATGTCGGGGGCCGAGGTCTGACCCGTGGGGGCCTCGGCGTAGTGCTTGCCGTGCGGCAGGAACATGCCGTAGCCCATGCCAAGGATGGCGACCAGCGCCACCACTGCGGCGCCGTACCAGGTGCCGCTGCGCGCGCGCAGACCGGCGCGGCGTTCGATGATCGGCTCGATCAGGAACAGTACGAAAAGCGCGCAGAGGAAGGTGAAGATCCGCGCATGCAGCGGCCAGAAGTCGAGGCCCGCTTCCCAGAAGGCCCAGATGACGGTGGCCACGAAGGCGACCAGGTAGATGGCGGCGCCGGAGGTCTTGCCGCGGATCAGTTCGATCCCGGTGGCCAGGACGGCCAGACCCATCAGCAGGTAGTACCAGCTGCCGCCGCGCGCGATCAGCATCCCGCCGCCCACGGCCAGGCCCAGCCCGGCCAGGGCGAAGAGCGCGCCGATTATGATTGTGAATATGACCCCGGCGCGCGAGGCGCGGGGGAGCTCTGGTTCGGACATGAAATACTCCGTCGGTAGGGGCGAGGGAAAATGGCCCCGGTTGCACAAAACCCGTCGCAGGTCAGGCCTGGAATGCGGCCCGAGACTGTGCGTGTCCTGCGCAGGGAGTTGCGCCGTTTGTTGTCAGTGTCAAATGTTGCGTTAAACAAGTCATATCTATAGTGCACTGAAATTGCACAATAAAAAATGTGATTTGCACAGGCGTGCAGGTTTGTGTGCCGCTGCGCACTGAAAATCAATACGCGTCGATAGGGGAAGGGGCCAGGCTGGCTGTTGCCTCTCGCCCATGAAAAAACCGCGCCCCCGGGGGGACGCGGTCTGGATGATTGCCCGGTGACGGGCCGAACGGGCGAGGATCAGTCCTCGTCCTCCGAGGTCGTTGCGGCGGGGGCGTCGCCCTCGTCGTCGTCGGAGGCGGCGGAGCCGAGGTCGTCGAAGAGTTCGGAGATCTCGAACTCTGCGGCGGCTTCTTCCTCGGCAGCCAGTTCCTGGATGGACTTGCCCTGTGCCTGGATCTCGGCTTCCTCGGGGGAACGCGCGACGTTCAGGATCACTTCGACTTCCACTTCCGGGTGCAGGTGCACGACGGCGGTGTGCAGGCCCAGTTCCTTGATGGGATCGGGGATGATGACCTGCTTGCGCTCGACGGTGTAGCCGTTCTCGGTGGCGACGTTTGCCACGTCACGCGGAGACACGGAGCCGTAGAGGTTGCCGCCGTCGGAGGCTGCGCGAATCACGACGAACTTCTGACCGTCGAGTTTCTCGCCCAGGGCTTCGGCTTCTTTCTTGGTCTCCAGGTTGTTCGCTTCGAGCTGCGCTTTCTGCGCTTCGAAGTGAGCAATGTTTTCCTTGGAGGCGGTCAGCGCCTTGCCCTGCAGCAGCAGGTAGTTGCGGGCGTAGCCGGGCTTGACGGAGACGACGTCGCCCATCTGGCCGAGCTTGGCGACGCGTTCGAGAAGGATGACTTCCATTGGTATCGCTCCTTACTTCACGGCGTAGGGCAGCAGGGCGAGGAAGCGGGCACGCTTGATGGCACGGGCCAGTTCACGCTGCTTCTTTGCCGAGACGGCGGTGATGCGGGAGGGCACGATCTTGCCACGCTCGGAGATGTAGCGCTGCAGCAGACGGGTGTCCTTGTAGTCGATCTTGGGCGCGTTCTCACCGGAGAACGGGCAGACCTTCCGGCGACGGAAAAACGGTTTTGCGGCCATGGTTTATGTCCTTTCTGTCAGGCTGATCAGCGGCGACCGCGGCGCTCTTCGCGCTCGTCGCGTTTCTGCATCTGGACCGAGGGGCCCTCGGCGTGCTCGTCGACCTTGATGGTCAGGACGCGCATCACGTCGTCATGCAGACGCATCAGGCGTTCCATTTCCTGAATGGCCGCCGACGGGGCGTCCGACTTCAGGAAGGCGTAGTGGCCCTTGCGGTTCTTGTTGATCTTGTAGGCCATCGTCTTGACGCCCCAGTATTCCTGATCAACCAGCTTACCGCCGTTGTCGGAAAGGACGGCGCCGAAATGTTCGATGAGACCTTCGGCCTGCGCGTTGGAAAGGTCCTGGCGCGCGATGAAGACATGCTCGTAAAGCGGCATGTGCACTCCTGTTTCTGTCGAGGCGCATTTCAAAGGGCGGGTCCCATGTCCTTCCGCGACCCGTCCACGAGAGACTGCGCGGTTCATATATCCTGCGGAAGGAGGCCTCCCCTTACAGCCCTTCCACCCAAAGGGCAAGCGCCGTGACCTGCGGCAGCCGGATCGCTGGCGCTGGCGCGATGTCTCCTCTTTTGCCGGAAGTATTCCGGGGGCGCGGGCGCTGGCCCCGCCCGGTTCGTCCCGTCAGCCTACAACCGTGGCAAGCGGCGCACGAATAGGCGGCATTCCGCGTCACGATGTTCACAGATCCACAGACCCTGTGGGGTTCTGTGGAATTGCGATTACGCGGCATCGCAGCAACCTTGGCCCCATCGAAAAACGCATCCCCCGAAGGAGGATAGGACCCCATGAAGAAACTGCTGCTCGGCTCCGCCCTGACGCTTGCCGCCGCGACCGCCGCCGTTGCGGAGCCGGTGGAATACACGCTGGACAACACCCACACCCAGATCGTGTTCCACTACAACCACCTGGGCTTCTCCACCGGTTTCGGCATGTTCTCGGGCTTCGACGGCACGATCATGTTCGACGCCGAAGATCCCGCTGCCTCCTCCGTCGAAGTGGCCTTCCCGGCCTCCTCGCTGCTGACCGGCATCGACGCCCGCACCGAGCACTTCCTGACCGGTGACTTCTTCGGCGCCGACGAAAACGACAACGTGTCCTTCACCTCGACCTCGATCGAAGTGACGGGTGAGGACACCGGCCTGATCACCGGCGACCTGACCATCAATGGCGTGACCAACGAAGTCGTGCTGGACGCCAAGCTGAACCAGCTGGGCGAGCACCCGATGGAAGGCAAGCAGTGGGCCGGCTTCGACGCCACCACCACCGTCCTGCGCTCCGACTATGACATGGGCATGTTCGCCCCCTACGTCAGCGACGAGGTGGAAATCGAGATCTCCATCGAGGCCATGCAGGCCGAGTGATCCCCTGACATCAGGGTCCGGCGGTCGGGAGTGCATCCCCACTGCTGGCCGCCGGAGAGGGCCGTCCCGAAAGGGGCGGCCCTTTTGGTTTGAGGACAAGGGCGTCGAGGGCGCCTTGCCGAGAGTGGACCGGCGCCAGGTCCTGGATTGCTGCTGGCTCGGCCTGGGTAAGCTGGGCGCGCTGACCTCGCTCACAGATCCCAGGGTTGCCCGGACGCCGCGGCCGTCGTTGGGCGGGCCGCGGAATGTCTCATGATTGCATGGCGGTGACGGGGGGCAGGGGCAGCGCACCAGCACGCCCGTGCCGCGTTGTTGCCATGGCTTTTGCGCGTGACGCGTCCGTACGGCAGGGTCCGCCGGCGCCGACACTGGAACGACTTTGCCATGACCCTGACCGACAGGAAAAAGGGCGACCCGAAGGCCGCCCTTTCCATCGCAGGCTGAGAAGGGGGAGGGAGGCCCCGGTCAGTCGCGGATCGCGGTCAGCTCGAACCCGCCGGAGACGGCAAAGGCGACCGAGCTTTCGTCGGTCATCCCCGCGCCCACGCCAAAGTCGCGGCGGTCGAGGGTGAAGTCGGCCGAGGCGGTGGCGGTGTCGCCGTCGATCGCCAGGTTGAAGGGGAAGGCGAGGGGCGCGGTTTCGCCGCGCAGGGCCAGGGTGCCCTCGGCGCGCTGGCCGCCGTCCTCCAGCTTCACCAGGTCGGCGTCGAAGATGGCCGTGGGGTACTCTTCAGCGGCCAGGAAGTCGCCGCCAAGCGCCTGGGAGGTGACGGAGCCAAGCGTCAGCGAGGGGATCGAGACGGTCACCGTGACATGGCCCGCGACGCCGGGGGCCGCGTCCTCGTCCCATTCGATCTCGGCGGTCCAGTCGGCGAACTGGCCTTCGACGACATTGCCGAACTGGGTGACCGCCAGCGACAGGGCGCCTTCGGTCACCTGCCAGTCGCCGCCCTCGGCTTGCTGAAGCGCGGGGGCAGGGGTGCTGCCGGCGGCCTCGGGGGCGGAGGGGCGCAGGGCGATGCCGGCGCCGGCCACGGCCAGCAGCAGCACCAGGGCCGCCCCGGCGGGCAGGGCGTGGCCGGGCTGGGCCGCGCTGCCTTCCACGGCGGCGCCGCGCAGCATGCGGCGCAGGGTGGCGTCCCGGTCGATCACATGGTGTTTCAGCGCGCCGGCGATATGCAGCACCAGCACCACCGCCAGGGCCCAGGCCAACGCCCAGTGCAGCGTGGTGAACAGGGCCGCGACGGTCTCGCTTTGCGGCACGAAGGGCAGGGATTGGCCGAAGGGCCACAGGATCGGCGCGAAGCCTGCGGTCGCGGCATGGTGGATCCAGCCCGTCACCGGCACGGCGATCAGCAGCGCGTAGAGGAGGTAGTGCACGGTTTCCGCCGCCAGGGCCTCGGCCTTGTGGTCGCCGTTGACCAGCCCGGGGCGCGGCTGGACCCAAGCCCAGAGCAGGCGCAGGACCGACACCAGCACCACGGCCACGCCCATGGTCTTGTGCACAGAGAACAGCGTGGCGGTCAGCGTCACCCGCGCAGCCTGTTCGGCGCCGGTCAGATGCGGGATCTCCTCGGCCAGGGCGTGGGCGTAAAGGCCTAGGGGCCAGGCCAGCAGGATCAGCAGCGCGGTCAGCCAGTGGATGGCACGGGTGACCGCGCCGTAGTGAGCGGGGGAATCTGAAAGGGGCATCGGCTGTCCTCGGTCTCGATCTCGATCCGGCGGCGGCAGGGGCGGCACGGATGGCAATGATGGTTCAGCCCGAATTTATCTGCAGTGCAGCATGGCACAATTCCCATGGCCCGCGCAGCTGTTGTGCATCCATGCCGGTTCGCCTGCTGCCAACGTGACTGGGGCGTGAGCAACACGTGACCCGCGGAAGGGCGCAGCCACGGCAGGCCCCTACGTCAACGGGTGCCCCGGCGCAGGCCCGCCTTCGCCGCTCTGCGGCACCGCTTTCGATTGCCATGCAGGGCCGCAGCGGCTATCTGGCGGCGCAACTGAACGCGAGAGAATACCGTAAACACGGAAGAAGGAGGCGGTCATGAGCCGTGCATTTGTCTTCCCCGGGCAGGGGGCACAGACCATCGGGATGGGCCAGGCCCTGGCGGAGAGCTATCCCCAGGCGCAGGCCGTTTTCGACGATGTGAACGAGGCCCTGGGCCAGGACCTGTCAGCGCTGATCTGGTCCGGTGAGGCCGAGGAGCTGACCCTGACCGAGAACGCCCAGCCGGCGTTGATGGCGACCTCGCTGGCCGCCTTCCGCGCGCTGGAGGCCGAGGGGCTGACGCTGGACAGCGCGGCCTTCGTCGCGGGCCATTCGCTGGGCGAATATTCCGCCCTGGCCGCTGCCGGCAGCCTCTCCGTCGCAGATGCCGCGCGTCTGCTGCGCATCCGGGGCCGCGCCATGCAGGCCGCCGTGCCCGTGGGCGAAGGCGCCATGGCCGCGCTTCTGGGCCTCGATTTCGACACCGCCGCTGCGGTTGCGGCAGAAGCGGCCCAGGGCGAGGTTTGCCAGGCTGCGAACGACAACGATCCCAGCCAGGTCGTGATCTCCGGCAACAAGGCCGCCGTTGAACGTGCGGTGGAGATCGCCAAGGGCCGCGGCGCCAAGCGCGCCGTGCTGTTGCCCGTCTCCGCCCCCTTCCACTGCGCCCTGATGCAGCCTGCCGCCGAGGCGATGCAGGAGGCTCTGGCCGGCGTGGAATTCAACGCCCCCGCCGTGCCCCTGGTCGCCAACGTGCGCGCCGAGGCCGTCACCGACCCCGCCGAGATCAAGGCGCTGCTGGTCGAGCAGGTCACCGGGTCGGTCCGCTGGCGCGAAAGCGTGGCCTGGATGGCCGGGCAGGGCGTGACCGAGATCTGGGAGATCGGCGCGGGCAAGGCCCTGTCGGGCATGATCCGCCGCATCGAGAAGTCCATCGCCTGCAAGCAGGTCGGTACCCCCGACGAGGTACGCGCGGTGATGACCCCCGCCGAGTGAGTTGACCGGCCCGGGGGCATCAGTCGCCGGGCCGCAGAGTATATTTCAGCCAGCAATGGGCAGGGTGGCACGCCCCGTGCCAACGCCCTGTGGTAAAGGAGTTTGAAGAATGTTTGATCTGACGGGCAAGGTGGCGCTGGTGACCGGCGCAAGCGGTGGTATCGGCGGCGCGATTGCCAAGGCGCTGCATGGTGCAGGCGCAACGGTCGGCCTGAGCGGCACGCGCGAGGCCCCCCTGCAGGAGCTGGCGGCGGAACTGGGCGAGCGCGCCCATGTGCTGCCCTGCAACCTCTCTGACGCCGAAGCCGTGGACAACCTGCCCAAGGCGGCCATCGCCGCCATGGGTGGCCTCGACATTCTGGTCAACAACGCCGGGATCACCCGCGATCAGATCTTCATGCGGATGAGCGACGAGGACTGGCAGTCGGTGATCGACATCAACCTGACCGCCACCATGCGCCTGTGCCGTGGTGTGATGCGCCCGATGATGAAGTCCCGCTGGGGCCGCATCGTCAACATCAGCTCGATCGTCGGCGCCACCGGCAACCCGGGCCAGGTGAACTATGCCGCCGCCAAGGCCGGCATGGTCGGCATGACCAAGTCCATCGCCTATGAGGTCGCCAGTCGAGGCATCACCGCCAACTGCGTGGCGCCCGGTTTCATCGCCACCGCGATGACCGAGAAACTGAATGACGACCAGAAGGCCAAGATCGACGCGCAGATTCCCGCCGGCCGCATGGGCACGCCCGAGGAGATCGCGGCCGCCGTTCTCTACCTGGCCAGCCCCGAGGCGGGCTACGTCACCGGCAGCACGCTGCATGTCAACGGCGGCATGGCCATGCTGTGATCCGGCCCCGCGCCGCGTGATCGAGCCCCGGGCCGCGTGCCCGGGGTTTTCTTTTGCGTGGTGAGGAGTTGTGTGGGAGTGTGCCTTGAACCTGGCGCTGAAATTCCGGGCGCATGGGAGGCGAAGCGACGCATTTGCAGGGGCCTCACGTCTTGCGGAGCCGGGCGTGAGGTCCCAGCTGGGGAATACGCCCCGAAAGCGTTTGCGTTACCGAAACCATGTGCTATAGGCGGCGCAGATTTTGCGGGTAAGGGTCCTTCGGGGCCATGGCCCCGCGCCTCGCGATGCGGGGCGGAAGAGCCCGCAAGGGCATTGGAAGCTGCCCCGCCGGGGCGAGGCAAGAAACGGGCCGTTGGCCCATGTGACGTGAGGGGAAGACCTATGAGCGATGTCGCAGAGCGCGTGAAGAAAATCGTTGTCGAGCATCTCGGCGTGGAAGAAGAAAAAGTGACCGAGAACGCCTCGTTCATCGACGACCTGGGCGCAGACAGCCTGGATACCGTCGAACTGGTCATGGCCTTCGAAGAAGAGTTCGGCATCGAGATCCCCGATGACGCCGCCGAGAACATCCAGACCTTCGGCGACGCAGTGAAATTCATCTCCGACGCGGCCTGAGGCCAGTGACGGGGGCGACGTGCATTCCGCCGTCGCAGCAAGATCGAAAGGGGCTCCTGCCGATGGTGGGGGCCCCTTTTGCATGAGCAGGACCAAAAGGTCTGCCAACAGGTTTGAAGGAGGGCGGGATCATGCGGCTTGAGCTGTCTGACCCGATCTGGACCCGGCTTTACGGCCCCTACGGGGTGCGCGATGTGCCTGGGCAACTGGGCCGTCTGGCGGCCCGATGGGACGCGGAAGAGGCGCAGCATCTCTTCTGGGAAGAGCTGCACCACCAGGAGGAGCTCTATCCCGTCAGCTACGCGGCGCTGCCCTGGCTGGTGGAGATCGCCCCGCAGAGCGAGCCGGTTCTGGAGTTCTACGCCCAGGCGCTGTTCTGCGCGCAACGCCAGAGCGACGCGGGCGCGCGGTTCCGCGGGCTGTCGCTGGAGGCGGCGGATCACGCTCACCCCTGGTTGCCGGCGGACCGGCGGCTGCGGGACGAGGACATGGCGGCGCTGGCGGCCATGGGGGCCTGGCTGGACGGTGCGGGCGACGGTCTGGCCCGCCTCTGCCTGGACCGTGTGCCGGCCGAGCGGCCCTTCGTGGCGGTGCAACTGGCCGGCGGCCATGCCGGCTGGCACGGGGCCCGGGATCTGCCGCATGCGATGCAGATGTGGGCCGACGGCGAAAGCCTGACCGCGATCCGGGCGGAGGGCGCCCCCGACGCGACCGACCGCCGCCTGGCCGGTGAGATCGCCCTGGCCATCGGCGACCGCCAGCCCGCCCTGGCCGCCTTCCTGCGCGACTACGTGGCCGAAGCTCCGCCGGCCTGATCTTCTCCTTGCCCCAAGGATCCCGGGGAGGGGCGGCCCCGGCCGGGACGGGAGCAGCGCCCCCCGCCACGCCGGATCCAGGGCGCAATCCCCTGCTTTTGCCTGCCCAAAACCGTCAGGGTAAACGCGGAAGTCTTGCCCCGGGGGCGCGCCCTCGGGTAAGAGCGGGCGGAGAGCAAATCAAAGGGGCAGAATACATGCGTCGTGTCGTTGTTACCGGTCTGGGCCTGGTGACCCCGCTGGCCTGCGGAGTCGAGGAAAGCTGGAGCCGGATCCTGGAAGGCAAATCGGGCGCCGGTCCGATCACCCAGTTTGATACCGAAGGCCTGGCCACCACCTATGCCTGCGAGGTCCCGCGCGGGGATGGCACCGACGGCACCTTCAACGCCGACCAGTGGCTGGCCCCGAAGGAACAGCGCAAGATCGACACCTTCATCCTGTTCGGCCTGGCGGCCGCGCAGATGGCCGTCGAGGACGCCGGCTGGACCCCCGAAGACACCGAGGCCCTGGAACGCACCGGCGTCCTGATCGGCTCTGGCATCGGTGGTCTGAACTCCATCGCCAACACCGCCGTGATGATGGAAGAAAAGGGCCCGCGCCGCGTGTCGCCCTTCTTTGTCCCCGGCGCGCTGATCAACCTGATCTCCGGTCAGGTGTCGATCAAGTACGGCTTCAGGGGCCCGAACCATTCGGTCGTGACCGCCTGTTCGACGGGCGCCCATGCCATCGGTGACGCCGCCCGGCTGATCCAGTGGGGCGACGCGGACGTGATGGTTGCCGGTGGCGCCGAGGCCGCGATCTGCAAGATCGGCATCGCGGGCTTCAACGCCTGCAAGGCCCTGTCCACCAAGCGCCCGGACGAGCCCGAGAAGGCCAGCCGCCCCTATGACGCCGACCGTGACGGATTCGTCATGGGCGAGGGCGCGGGCATCGTCGTGCTGGAAGAATACGAACACGCCGTGGCCCGTGGCGCGAAGATCTACGGTGAATACCTGGGCTACGGCCTGTCGGGCGACGCCTACCACATCACCGCGCCCTCCGAGGACGGCGACGGCGCGCGGCGCTGCATGGAAATGGCGCTAAAGCGCGCAGGCCTGACCGCCGCCGACGTGGATTACGTCAACGCGCATGGCACCTCGACCATGGCCGACACCATCGAGTTGGGCGCGGTGGAGCGCCTGATGGGTGATCACGCCTCCGAAGTCACCATGTCCTCGACGAAATCCGCCACCGGCCACCTTCTGGGGGCGGCTGGCGCGATCGAGGCGATCTTCTCGATCCTGGCGATCCGTGACCAGGTGGCGCCGCCGACCATCAACCTCGAAAACCTCGCGGTCGAGACCAAGATGGACCTGGCGCCCAATGCGAAGGTGGAACGCAAGATCGACGTGGCCCTGTCCAACAGCTTCGGCTTCGGCGGCACCAACGCCTCGCTGGTCTTCGGCAAGGTGCGCTGATCATGTGGAAATCCGTGGCCTCCAACGGCTTCACCCTGCTGATCGTGGGCGTCTTCCTGCTGGCGGGCGCCCTGATCTGGGGGCAGCGGCAATACGTGGAGCCGGGTCCGCTGGCGGAGGCGATTTGCCTTCAGGTGGATCGCGGCTCCAACATGCGCGTTGTCAGTGCCAACCTGGAAGAGCAGGGCGCGGTGACCCATGCCTCGATCTTCCGGATCGGCGCCGACTATGCCGAGAAGGCCGATGACCTGAAGGCGGGGGCCTTCCTCGTGCCCGCCGGTGCCTCGATGGAAGAGATCGTCGACATCGTGACCCGGGGCGGTGCCTCCACCTGTGGCACCGAGATCGTCTATCGCGTCGGCGTCCGCCAGTCGGACGTCCTGGTGCGCGAGCTGGATCCGGCCACCACCCGTTTCGTCGAGCGCGCCCGTTTCGTGCCCGGCGAAGTGGAAGAGGTGCCCGCGGCCTTCACCGAGGTTCAGGCCTCTGCCGACACGCGGTTCCGCCTGCAGATGGCCGAGGGCGTGACCTCCTGGCAGGTTGTGCAGCTTCTGAACTCCATCGAGGAGCTGCAGGGCACCATCGAGGAGATCCCGGCCGAGGGCAGTCTGGCACCCGACAGTTACGAGTTCTCGCGTGGCGAGCCGGTGGCCGAGGTTGTCGAGGAGATGCAGGCGCGTCAGAGCACGATCCTGGCCGAAGCCTGGTCGAACCGGGTGGAGGACCTGCCGCTGGCGACGCCGCAGGAGGTGCTGATCATGGCCTCGATCATCGAGAAGGAGACCGCCGTGCCGGACGAGCGCCGGGCCGTCGCCTCCGTCTTCGAGAACCGGCTGAAGCGTGGCATGCGCCTGCAGACGGACCCGACGGTGATCTACGGCGTGACCAACGGGCAGGGCATCCTGGACCGGGGCCTGCGCCAGAGCGAACTGCGCGGCGAGACGCCCTACAACACCTATGTCATCGACGGCCTGCCGCCGACGCCGATCGCCAACCCGGGGCGCGCCTCGATCGAGGCGGCGGTGAACCCCGAGGCCACCGACTACGTCTACTTCGTGGCCGATGGCACCGGTGGTCACGCCTTTGCAGAGACCCTGGACGAGCATAACCGCAACGTCGCGCGCTGGCGTGAGATCGAGGCGGAACGGGCCAACCAGTAGGTCCGGACCGCTGCGGCGATAGGTGAAGAGCTGTGCGCAACCCGTTGCAATTGCAGCGGGTTGTCGCGTTTTCAGGGCCGCGTCTTAACGGATCCTTGCAGCCTGCGCCCGTTGTCCCGGTTTGACACAGCGTACGGTCTCGCCTATAGGTTGTGACATGCTGGAACAAGTGAGCGAACGGCCCGGGGTCATCCCCAGGGCCGTTTTTTCGTGCGGCTCGTGTCGGGGGGACAACGATAATGCGCGAGGCAAAGAACAGACGATGGACAATATCGCAAAACAAGAAGCTCGGCTGCGGGACGCTGTCGAGACGGTCGAACGGCAAATGCGCGACATCTCGGCAGATCTGGAACGTGTGCAGGACAGGGTGCGCGCGGGAGAGGTCGACGGCGTCAAGGACGCCACCCGGATGTGTACGGAAATCCGGAGCTGGGTCCGGTTTGTATTGGAGATGGAGGCAAAGCTCGATGGAGTACGACAGCGGAATGGGACAGGGAGCGGGGGAGACGAGATCGACCTCGATGCCGCAAGGGCTTCGATCGGGTGCCGCCTGGATCGCCTCCGCAGATGCGGATGTACAGAAACGGTTCCTGGATGACCTTGATGAGGGAGAGCTTCGTGCTCTCCCTTTTTTGTTCGAGTTCTGGGCGATGCCGCACCAGCTGCCGCCTGAGGGGGCCTGGCGGTCCTGGGTGATCCTGGGCGGGCGCGGGGCCGGCAAGTCGCGCGCCGGGTCGGAATGGGTGCGCGCTCAGGTCGAGGGGGCGCGTCCCGGCGATCCGGGGCGCTGCAGCCGGTTGGCTCTGGTGGGGGAAACCTACGACCAGGTGCGCGACGTGATGATTTTCGGCGAAAGCGGTATCCTGGCCTGCTCGCCACCTGACCGCCGGCCCGAGTGGCAGGCCAGCCGCCGCCGGCTGGTCTGGCCCAACGGGGCGGAGGCCATGGCCTTTTCCGCCGGTGATCCCGAGGCCCTGCGCGGGCCGCAGTTCGATGGCGCCTGGGTTGATGAGCTGGCCAAGTGGAAGCGGGCGGAGGCCACCTGGGACATGCTGCAGTTCGCCCTGCGCCTGGGAGAGGATCCCCGCGTGTGCGTCACGACCACGCCGCGCAACGTGGGCGTGCTGAAGCGGCTGCTGGACAGCCCGTCAACGGTCACGACCCATGCGCCGACGGAGGCCAACCGAGCCAACCTGGCTGAGAGTTTCCTGGAGGAGGTGCGCGCGCGCTACGCGGGGACCCGCATGGGGCGGCAAGAGCTGGACGGGTTGATGATCGGCGAGGCAGAGGGGGCGCTCTGGACCGGGGCGATGCTGGCCGCGGCCAAGGTTGATGCGGTGCCCGAGTTGGACCGGGTGGTCGTGGCGGTCGATCCGCCGGTGACGGGACACGCCGGGTCAGACGAATGCGGGATCGTGGTGGCCGGCCTTCGGGCACGGGGGCCGGTGCAGGATTGGCGGGCCTATGTTCTGGAAGATGCCAGCCTGCGGGCCGCCAGTCCGGTGCAATGGGCCGAGGCGGCGATTGCCGCGATGGAACGCCATGGCGCGGATCGCATCGTGGCCGAGGTAAACCAGGGTGGCGATCTGGTGGAGGCCGTGGTGCGCCAGGTCGATCCGTTGGTGCCGCTGAAGCAGGTCCGTGCCGTGCGGGGCAAGGCCGCCCGGGCAGAGCCCGTGGCGGCGCTTTACGAGCAGGGGCGCGTCTTGCACGTCCGTGGTCTGGGCGCGCTGGAGGACCAGCTGGCGCAGATGACGCGGCAGGGCTGGGAAGGGCTGGGCAGCCCGGACCGGCTGGATGCCCTGGTCTGGGCGCTGCATGAGCTGATGCTGAGCGCCGCACCGCGAAAGAAGCCGCAGTTGCGTGTACTTTAGGGTGATTTGCAAAGCCTCCGTGGCTTTGCAGCAAAGTGCGAAAGGGGCGTCGATCCGGCAGGGTCGGCGCCCTTTTTCGTTTTCGGAACAGCGTGTTGAGAGGTGAGGGCCGGGGCAGCGCACGGTGACCGAGGCGCTTCTTAAGAAATTGATCAGAGATTTCTTCGCAACGGAGCGCCGACATGCGGTGCCCGGCAGGCAACGGCCGCAAGGCAATGAAGGAGAGACGCATGGGGGTCATCGACTATTTCCGTCGCGACAGCGCAGGCCCGGTCGCCGCACCGGAGCGTAAGGCTTCGGCCACGGGACGGGTGATCGCCTATCATTCCGCCGGGCGGGTCGCCTGGAGCCCGCGGGATGCGGCCTCGCTGACCCGCACCGGGTTCGCCGGTAACCCGGTGGGGTTCCGCGCGGTGAAGATGATCGCCGAGGCCGCCGCTGCCCTGCCGCTGGTCCTGCAGGATGCAGAGCGCCGCTATGCGGAACATCCCGTGTTGCGGCTCTTGCGTGCGCCGAACCCGGCGCAGGGGCGGGCCGAGCTGCTGGAAAGCCTCTACGGTCAGATCCTACTGTCGGGCAACGGCTATCTGGAGGCGGTCGCGGCAGAGGAGGGCGCTCCGGTGGAACTGCATGTTCTGCGTTCCGACCGGATGAGCCTTGTGCCCGGGGCCGATGGCTGGCCGGTGGCCTTTGAGTACCAGGTGGGCGGGCGCAAGCACCGGTTCGACGTGACCGGGCCGCGGTCGCCGATCTGCCACCTGAAGAGCTTTCACCCGCAGGACGACCACTACGGCCTGTCGCCGATGCAGGCGGCGGCCCAGGCGGTCGACGTGCACAACAGCGCCTCGCGCTGGTCCAAGGCGCTGCTGGACAATGCCGCGCGTCCTTCGGGGGCGATCGTCTACAGCGGCGTCGATGGCGAGGGCGTCATGAGTGCAGACCAGTACGACCGCCTGGTCAGCGAGATGGAGATGCACCATCAGGGCGCCGCCAATGCCGGCCGGCCGATGCTGCTGGAAGGCGGTCTGGACTGGAAGCCCATGGGGTTCAGCCCCTCCGACATGGAGTTCCAGAAGACCAAGGAGGCCGCCGCGCGGGAGATCGCCCTGGCCTTCGGTGTGCCGCCCATGCTGATGGGGATCCCCGGCGAGGCGACCTATGCCAACTATCAGGAGGCGCATCGGGCCTTCTACCGGCTGACGGTGCTGCCCTTGGCAACCCGCGTCACCGCCGCGATCGGCGAGTGGCTGGAGCGGTTCAGCGGGGAGGATCTGCGGCTGGGTCCCGATCTGGACCACGTCCCGGCCCTGGCGGCCGAGCGGGATGCGCAATGGAACCGGGTGGCCAATGCCGACTTCCTGACGCGGGCCGAAAAACGCGCCCTGCTTGGGCTGCCGGTCGAGGACGCTGGCGATGAGTGAGGCCCGCGATCCGCGGCGTGCGGGCGGCTACGAGGCCTTCGAGTGTGGTCCCTCGCTGCGGCTGGAGGCGCATGAACGCCTGTCGCGGATGCAGATCGAGGGGCTCCACGGCCGGATCGAACGGTTGGAGCAATTGCTGGAACGGCTGGAAAAACGCCTGTGGCTGACCGTCTTCGGCATCGTCGGCGTGATCCTGGCTCAGGCCTTCCAGTCAATCATCGAACAGCTGCCGTGATGCGGCGCGGGATGGAGAGAGTGATGGATATTCAGGAGCTTACTGGGCTGGAGTGCAAGTTCCACCGTTTCGACGCCGAGCTGGTGGTGGATGCGGACGGGCTGCAGATCGAGGGCTACGCCTCGCGGTTCGGCACCTGTGACCAGGGCGGTGACGTGGTGGCCAAGGGCGCCTATGCGGGCTCTCTGTCACGGATCGCGGCAGAGGGGCGGCGGGTGAAGATGCTGTGGCAGCACGACCCGGCCCAGCCGATCGGCGTCTGGGACGAAATCCGCGAGGACGAAACCGGCCTGTGGGTGAAGGGACGTCTTCTGGACAGCGTGGCGAAGGGCCGGGAGGCCGCCGCCCTGGTGCGCGCCGGTGCCATCGACGGGTTGTCCATCGGCTATCGCACCAAGCGGGCCGCGAAGGACGAGGGGGGCCGCAGGCTCCTGACGGAACTGGAGCTTTGGGAGGTGTCCCTGGTGACCTTCCCGATGCTGCCCAGTGCGCGGGTCGCGGCCAAGGGGGACACCCCGACCGACAATGCCCTGCGTGAAGTGGCGGCGGCCTTCCGGGCCGCGGGCACCGAATTGGGCGAGTGCTGAGGCGCTCTCCCACGATCCATCGGAGGAGATGATGATGGGGAATACCGAGACCAGTCCTCGGACCGGGGAGTGCCTCTCCCCGGTGGCTGAGGTGAAATCCGCAGTTTCGGATTTCATGCGGGAGTTCAAGGGCTTCCGTTCCGATATTGATGCACGACTTCAACAACAGGAAAGCCGACTGACCATGCTTGATCGCAAATCCCTGACCGCGGCGCGTCCGGCGCTTGCCTCTGCTGCCGAGACCGAGGCCCCGCATCAGAAGGCCATCGGTGCCTACCTGCGGACCGGCGACGACGACGGCCTGCGCGGCCTGGAACTCGAGGGCAAGGCGCTGGCCGTCACCGGTGACGGTGGCTACCTGCTGGATCCGCAGACCTCGGACAAGATCAGCTCGTCCCTGCTGGGCGCGGCGTCGATCCGCCAAGTCGCCAACGTGGTGCATGTGAATGCCACCTCCTACGATGTTCTGGTCGACACCACGGACATGGGCGCCGGCTGGAACGACGAAACCAGCGTGACCGAGACCACGACGCCGGGCGTCGATCGCATTTCGATCGAGCTGTTCGAGCTGTCGGCCCTGCCTAAGGCAAGTCAGCGGCTGCTGGATGACAGCGCCTTCGACGTCGAAGGCTGGCTGGCCGAGCGCATCAGCGACAAGTTCGCCCGCGCCGAGGCCGACGCCTTCATCAACGGCGATGGCACCGACAAGCCGACCGGCTTCCTGACCCAGACGAAGGTGGCCGAGGACAGCTGGTCCTGGGGCAACCTGGGCTACGTGGTCACCGGTACCTCGGGTGATTTCGACGCGACCAACCCGGCCGATGCGATCGTTGACCTGGTCTATTCCCTGGGCGCCCGCTACCGCGCCAACGGGACCTTCGTGATGAACTCGAAGACCGCGGGCGCTGTGCGCAAGCTGAAGGATCTCGACGGTCGCTTCCTATGGTCGGACGGGCTGTCGGCCGGGGAACCCGCGCGCCTGATGGGCTATCCGGTGCTGATCGCTGAGGACATGCCCGACATCGCCGGCGGCAGCTATTCCATCGCCTTTGGGGACTTCCGCGCCGGCTACACCGTGGCGGAGCGCCCCGACCTGCGTGTGCTGCGCGACCCGTTCAGCGCCAAGCCCCACGTGCTGTTCTATGCGACCAAGCGCGTCGGCGGGGACGTCAGTGACTTCGCCGCGATCAAGCTGCTGAAGTTCGCCACTTCCTGAGGCGTGACGGATCGGCAGGGCCGGGTGACCGGCCCTGTCGGGCGCGTGTCTCTTTCGGCGCTGTCCAGCAGCTCCCTCCGTCCGAGCAGCGTTCGGAGGCACGCGTCGAGGGTATCAGCCCCGCCGTGAACGGCTGGGGCGCAGGTTCCGGGTATCGGAGTACGACCATGATCTTGATTGAAGTCAGCCAGGTGGATGCGGATCTGCTTCCGATCACGCCGCTGAAACAGCATCTGCATCTGGGCAGCGGGTTCGCCGAGGACACCGCGCAGGACGGTATCCTGGAGGGGTATCTGCGCGCGGCGCTGTCGGCGATCGAGGGACGCACCGGGCAGGTGATCTTCCAGCGCCAGTTTCGCTGGATCGTCCACGCCTGGAGCCATCCCGACGGACAGCCGTTCCCGATCGCGCCGGTGGTCTCGGTGGATAGCGTCACGCTAATCGACGCGGCAGGGGGCGAGACGGTGGAGGCGCAGGAGGATTACGATCTGCAGCCGGATCCTTTGCAACCTCGCCTGCGTGCCGTGACTGGCGCCTTGCCCAAGCTGTCCGAGGGCGGGCGCGCGGAAGTTCTTGTCACTGCTGGGGCCGCACGCAGCTGGAGCACGGTCCCGCCGGACATGGCGCAGGCGGTGCTGTTGATGGCGGCGCATTACTATGAGTACCGGCATGATGTGGCGCTTGGCAAAGGCTGTACACCCTTCGGGGTCACTGCGCTGCTGGAGCGGTACCGACCGATCCGGATCGGCCTGGGAGGTGGCGCATGAGCCCGCGTCTGACCCGCCCCCTGGTGCTGGAACATGAGGTACGCCAGCCCGATGGCAGCGGCGGCTACACCGGCAGCTGGGAAGCCCTGGGCACGCTGTGGGCCGAGGTGCGGCCGGGATCGGGCGCAGCCCGGGATCGGGCCGGACTGGCCAGCCATCAGCAGCGCCTGAAGATCACAGTGCGGGGCGCGGCCCAGGGGGCCGAAAGCCGTCCGCAGCCGGGTCAGCGATTTCGCGACGACGCCCGGATCTACCTGATCGATGGGGTGCAGGAAAGCGATGCCTCGGGCCGCTACCTGCTGTGCCGTGCCCGCGAGGAGGTTCTGGCATGAGCTATGCGATGGCCGCTGCGCTGCAGGAAGCGATCTACAGCCGGCTGACGGCGGACCCCGGTCTCTCGACCCTTGTAGGCAACGCGATCTTCGACGCGCCGCCCGCCGGCCCGGCCCCCGAAACCTATGTGGCCCTGGGGCCCGAGCAGGCGCGCGACTGGTCCACCATGTGTGGCGGCGGCGCACAGCATGACCTGGTGATCTCGGTCGTCACCTCGGAGGCGGGGTTTCAGACGGCCAAGGCGGTGGCGGCGGCGGTCAGCGATGCGCTGGATCAGCCGTTGCCGGCGCTGTCGCGCGGCGTCCTGGCGGGCCTGCATTTCCTGAAGGCCCGCGCACGACGCGACGAAGCGGGGCAGTTGCGCCGCATCGACCTGCGCTATCGCGCGCGGGTCCACGATACCTGACCCTTTCGACGGAGTGACGATGATGGTGGCGCAGAATGGCAAGGACCTTCTGATCAAGGTGGACATGACCGACGCCGGTCTGTTCGAGACGCTGGCGGGGCTGCGCGCCTCGCGGCTGAGTTTCAACGCGGAAACGGTCGATGTGACCAGCCTGGAAAGTCAGGGCGGCTGGCGCGAGTTGCTGGCCGGAGCTGGCGTGCGGTCTGCGAGCCTGAGCGGATCCGGTGTCTTCCGGGACGCGGGCAGTGACGAACGTGCGCGGCAGATCTTCTTCGACGGGGAGACGCCGAACTTTCAGGTGGTGATCCCCGATTTCGGCATCATCGAGGGGCCTTTCCAGGTGACCTCAATCGAATACGCCGGCGCCCATAATGGCGAGGCGACCTACGAGCTGTCGATGGCCTCGGCTGGCGCGCTGAACTTTAAGGCGCTCTGATATGGCCAATCCTCATGCCGGAGAAGTGGCGCTGATCCTGGACGGGCAGCGCCACGTGATGAAGCTGACCCTGGGCGCGCTGGCGGAGCTGGAAACGCTGTTGGAGGCCGGCGGTCTGGTCGAGCTGGCGGAGCGGTTCGAGGCCGGGGCCTTTTCCACCCGCGACGTGCTGGCACTGATTGTGGCCGGCCTGCGCGGTGGCGGCTGGCAGGGGCGGCCCGAGGACCTGATGCAGGCCGAGATCGAGGGCGGGCCGATGCAGGCCGCGCGCAAGGCGGCCGAACTGATGGCCCGTGCCTTTGCCCTGCCGGAGGGCGCGGGGTGAGCGGGTTGGACTGGCCCGCCTTGATGCAGGCCGGTCTGCGCGGCCTGGGTCTGCGCCCGGCAGAGTTCTGGGCACTGACGCCTGCCGAGTTGCGCCTGATGCTGGGAGAGCGGCAAGGGGCGGCCGCAGCCTTGGGCCGGTCGCGTCTGGACGAATTGCTGGCCGCCTATCCGGATGGCACGTCCGCCATGGGCAAGGGAGAGCGAGATGAGTGATCAACTGAACGGACTGGAGGCGCTGCAGGCGCAGGTGGACAGTCTGGACGACAGCCTGGGCGGTGCCGCCGACATGGCGGCCGGGTTCGACAGTGAGCTGCGCCGGATGCGTGCCGCCCTGGCCGAGACCGGCAAGGATGTGCAGACCCTGGAGCGGGGCCTCAGCCGGGGGCTGCGCCGGGCGCTGGACGGCGTGCTGTTCGACGGGATGAAGCTATCGGACGCCATGCGGACCGTCGCCATGTCGATGTCGAATGCGGCCTATTCGGCGGCTGTGAAACCGGTCACGGACCACTTCGGGGGAATGATCGCCCAGGGGGTCGGCAGTCTGGTGCAGGGCGTGCTGCCCTTTGCGAAGGGCGGCGTCGTTTCTTCCCCCACCTATTTCCCAATGCGCGGGGCCACCGGCCTGATGGGCGAGGCGGGGCCGGAGGCGATCATGCCGCTGTCGCGCGGAACTGACGGGTCGCTCGGCGTGCGGATGGAAGGTGGCGGGCGCCCGGTGAACGTGGTGATCAACGTGACCACCCCGGATGTCGAGGGCTTCCGCCGGTCCCAGAGCCAGATCGCCGCACAGATGGGCCGGGCGCTGTCGCGCGGCCAGCGCAACCGCTGAGGAGGTCGCCATGTCCTTTCACGAGGTCCGCTTTCCCGCCAACCTGTCCTTCGGATCCACCGGGGGGCCTGAGCGGCGCACCGAGGTGGTGACGCTTGCCAACGGCTTCGAGGAGCGCAACACCCCCTGGGCCCATTCCCGGCGGCGCTATGATGCCGGGGTTTCCATGCGTTCGCTCGACGATGTCGAGGTGTTGATTGCCTTTTTCGAGGCGCGTCAGGGCCAGCTGCATGGGTTCCGCTGGAAGGACTGGGCGGATTTCCGGTCCTGCCTGCCGAGTGCGGAAGTGGATTTCCGCGACCAGGTCATTGCCCTGGGCGACGGCGAGACGCGGGCCTTTCCGCTGATGAAGGTCTATCGTTCGGGCGCGCAGAGTTACGCCCGGCCGATCACCAAGCCGGTGGCCGGGACGGTGCGCGCGGGCGTCGAGGACGACGAACTGCAGGAGGGGATCCACTACGAGGTCGACACGACGACCGGGAGCGTGACCTTCGCCGAGCCGCCCAAGCTGGGCATGGAGGTCACCGCCGGGTTCGAGTTCGACGTGCCGGTGCGGTTCGACACCGACCGCATCCAGACCTCGGTCGCCTCCTTCCGGGCAGGCGACGTGCCGAATGTGCCGGTGGTGGAGGTGCGGGTCTGATGTCCTTTGATGCTGCGCTTTCAGCCCATCTCCAAAGCGGTGCCACGACCACCTGCCACGCTTGGGCGATCACCCGGCGCGACGGCCCGGTGATGGGGTTCACCGACCATGACCGCGACCTGAGTTTCGATGGGATCGCCTTTCGTGCCGATACCGGGTTGTCGGCCTCCGCACTGCAACAGGGCACGGGCCTGTCGGTCGACAATAGCGAGGCCATCGGCGCGCTCAGCGACGCAGCCCTCAGCGAGGAGGACATCGAGGCGGGCCGGTTCGACGGCGCGGAGATCGTCGCCTGGCTGGTCAACTGGGCCGCCCCGGAGGAGCGCCAGCAGGTGTTTCGCGGGACGATCGGAGAGATAACCCGCGCCGCCGGTGCCTTCCGCGCCGAGCTTCGCGGGTTGTCGGAGGTGCTGAACCAACCGATGGGCCGGGTCTATCGCAAGCCCTGCGGAGCGGTGCTGGGCGGGGCGGGCTGCGCCGTGGATCTGGATCACCCCGGCTACCGCCTGGAGGTCGAAGCAGTGGAGGTCACGGACCTGTCGACCCTGCGCTTTCCGCCGCTGGCAGGGTATGCCGAGGGGTGGTTCACCCATGGGCGGCTGGAGGTCCGAAGCGGACCGGCCGCCGGGTTGATGGTGCCGATCAAGGGTGATCGTGACACCGGCGAGGGGCGGGAGATCGAGCTGTGGACCCCGCTGGCCACGTCCCCGGGCGACGGGGCGAGATATCTGCTGGAGGCGGGCTGCGACAAGCGGTTCGACACTTGCGGCGCCAAGTTCGACAACATTCTGAACTACCAGGGGTTTCCGGACATCCCGGGCGAGGACTGGCTGACCGTTCACCCCGCCCGTAGCGGCGGCTCCGGCGGCGGGTCGCG
This sequence comes from Pseudooceanicola marinus, assembly GCF_020177265.1. GTDB lineage: Bacteria > Pseudomonadota > Alphaproteobacteria > Rhodobacterales > Rhodobacteraceae > Pseudooceanicola > Pseudooceanicola marinus_A. The sequence goes on along the minus strand of NZ_JAIVMC010000001.1, from coordinate 734,248 downwards.
GCGATGAGCCGGGGGCAGGTTTTCGTGGCCGCCGCGCGCGGCTGGATCGGTACGCCTTACCGGCATCAGGGCTCCGTTCAAGGGGCGGGGACCGACTGCCTCGGCCTCCTGCGCGGGGTCTGGCGGGAGGTCCTGGGGGCGGAGCCGGAAGAGGTGCCGGCCTATACGCCCGACTGGTCCGAGCCGCAGCGGGACGAGCGCCTTTGGCGCGCGGCCCTGCGGCACCTGCACCCGTGCCCGGGCGTGCCGGAGCCTGGCGACGTGCTTCTGTTCCGGATGCGGGCGGATGCGGTCGCCAAACACCTCGGCATCCTGTCGCAGGACGGCAAGGCGCCCCGGTTCATCCACGCCTATTCCGGCCACGCGGTGGTCGAAAGCCCGCTGAGCGATCCCTGGCGCCGACGCATCGTGGCGGCCTTCCGCTTTCCCGACCCGATCTCCTGACGAGGTACTTTCATGGCAACGGTTCTTCTTTCCGCCGCCGGTGCGGCCATCGGCGGCTCTATCGGCGGCTCCGTCCTGGGGCTCTCGGCGGTGGCCGCCGGGCGGTTCGTCGGCGCGACCCTGGGGCGTGTCATCGACCAGCGGCTCATGGGGCAGGGCGCAGAGGCGGTGGAAACGGGCCGGGTGGAGCGGTTCCGCCTGACTGGCGTGGGCGAGGGCGATCCGATCGCGCGGCTTTACGGGCGGATGCGCGTGGCCGGTCAGGTCATCTGGGCTTCGGAGTTCCGTGAGACCGCCGAGACCTCTGGCGGGGGCGGCGGCAAGGGCGGGCGCCCGGCCAGCCCGAAGGTGACCCGCTATTCCTATTCTGTCAGCCTGGCTGTCGCGCTCTGCGAGGGTGAGATCTCGGGCGTGGGGCGGATCTGGGCCGACGGGGCCGAGGTCGCCCCGGCGGACCTGGGCATGCACGTCTACACGGGCAGCGCCGACCAGTTGCCGGACCCGAAGATGGAGGCGGTCGAGGGCGCCGGCAAGGTGCCGGCCTATCGTGGCACGGCCTATGTCGTCTTCGAGGACCTGGAGCTGGAGCAATTCGGCAACCGGGTGCCGCAGTTCACCTTCGAGGTGATCCGGCCCGCCCCGCTTTCGCTGCCCGAGGCGGAGGAGGAGGTGGCCCATGCTGTGCGGGCCGTGGCCCTGATGCCGGGCAGCGGCGAATATGCGCTGGCGACCCGCCATGTGACCTATGACTATGGCGCCGGGAACGTCGGCCAGGCCAATCTGAACTCCGCCTCCGGTCAAAGTGATCTGGCCACCGCGCTGGATCAGCTGGATGACAGCCTGACCGGCTGCGAGGCCGTGTCGCTGATCGTCAGCTGGTTCGGCGATGACCTGCGCTGTGGAGACTGCACGATCCGCCCCAAGGTCGAACAGCGCAAGTTCGACGGAAAGCAGATGCCCTGGCGCGTGGCCGGGCTGACCCGGGGAACGGCGGAACTGGTAGTGCGGGACGAGGCGGACGAACTGCTGTATGGCGGCACGCCCGCAGATGCCTCGGTGATCGAGTCGATCCAGGCGCTGCAGGCCCGTGGCAAGGCGGTGATGTTCTATCCCTTCATCCTGATGGACCAGGTCGCGGGCAACAGCTTGCCCGATCCCTACGGCGACGAGGAGGGGCAGGCGCATCTGCCCTGGCGGGGACGGATCACCGGATCACAGGGCCCCGGGCGGCCCGGTTCGCCCGATGGCACGGCCCTCGCCGCGCAGGAGGTCGCAGACTTCTTCGGCACCGCGTCAGCCTCGGATTTCAGCACCTGGGGCGGGCATGTCAGCTACAGCGGCCCGAACGAATGGGGCTTCCGCCGGTTCATCCTGCATTGCGCGGCCCTTTGCGCGGCAGCCGGCGGCGTCGACAGCTTCTGCATCGGGTCCGAGATGGTCGGGCTGACCCAACTGCGCGGGGCGGACAACACCTTCCCTGCCGTGGCCGAGCTGAGGGCGCTGGCGGCCGAGGTGCGGGCGATCCTCGGGCCGGAGGTGAAGATCGGCTATGCCGCCGACTGGAGCGAATATTTCGGCTACCAGCCGCAGGACGGCACCGGCGACAGGTTCTTCCACCTCGACCCGCTGTGGTCCGATCCGGAGATCGACTTCATCGGGATCGACAATTACCTGCCCCTGTCCGACTGGCGCGAGGGTGACGCGCACCTGGATGCCGCTGACCACGCCACGATCTACGATCCGGCCTACCTTGCGGGCAATATCGAGGGCGGGGAGCTTTACGACTGGTACTACCATTCGCCGGAGGCCCGGGCGGCGCAGATCCGCACGCCGATCACGGATGGCGCCCATGGGGAGCCCTGGGTCTGGCGGGTGAAGGACCTGCGGAACTGGTGGCTGAACGATCACCACGAAAGGATCGACGGGGTGCGGCAGGAGGTGCCGACCGACTGGGTGCCGCAGTCGAAACCGATCTGGTTCACCGAACTGGGCTGCGCGGCCGTCGACAAGGGCACCAACCAGCCGAACAAGTTCCTCGATCCGAAGAGCTCGGAAAGTGCCGTGCCGTACTACTCGACCGGCGCACGGGACGAGCTGATCCAGCAGCAGTACCTGCGGGTCATGCTCGACTACTGGACCGACCCGTCGCACAACCCGCTGTCGGTGGAATACGGCGGGCCGATGCTGGACATGACGCGCGCCTTCGTCTGGGCCTGGGACGCGCGGCCCTATCCCGTGTTCCCCAACAATCGCGAGCTGTGGAGCGACGGTGGCAACCATGCGGCGGGGCATTGGATCACCGGGCGGGCGTCGTCGCGCTCCCTGGCCTCGGTGGTCAGCGAAATATGCGAGGCGGCCGGGCTGCAGCATTACGACGTCAGCGGTCTCTACGGTGTTGTCAGCGGCTATCTGGACGATGAATTGCGCACGCCGCGCGCCGCGCTTCAGCCGCTGATGCTGCGCTATGGATTCGACGCGGTGGAACGCGACGGGGTGATCCGATTCATCATGCGCGACGGGCGCGTGGATGCGCGGGTTGAGCCGGAGGAACTTGCGGTCTCACCCGAGCTGGAGGGCACGCTGGAACGCCAGCGCGCGCCCGAGGCGGAGATGGCGGGCCGCGTGCGCCTGCGCTTCGTGGAGGCGGGTGGCGAGTTCGAGGCGATCACCGAGGAGGCGATCCTGCCCGATGACGACAGTCGCAGCGTCGCCGGGAGCGAGATTCCCCTGGCGATGAGCCGGGGCGAGGGCCGGCAGGTGGTCGAACGCTGGCTGGCGGAGGCGCGGGTGGCGCGGGACACGCTGCGCTTTGCGCTGCCGCCCTCGCGGCGGGAGATCGGGGCGGGAGATGTGGTCGAGGTGGCCGAGGAGACGGGCCATGCGCTCTACCGGATCGACCGGGCCGAACATGGCGTCCTGAGCCAGGTGGAGGCGGTGCGCATCGCCGCCGAGATCTACGAACCTGGAGCTCTGGTCGAAACCGTGCCCCGGGTCACGCCCTACACACCGCCGTTGCCGGTCCTGCCCCTGTGGCTGGACCTGCCGCTGATGCGCGGCGACGAGGTGCCCCATGCCCCGCATATCGCGGTGACGGCGGAGCCCTGGCCAGGGGCGGCGGCGGTCTATGCTTCGGCCTCTGACGCGGGATATCAGCTGGACCGGGTGCTGGAGGCGCGGGCAACCATCGGGGTGACCACGACCGACCTGGCGCGCGGCCCGGCAGGCCGGGTGGACCGGGGCGCCCCCCTGGGGGTCACGCTGACCTCCGGCGCGCTGGCTTCGGTTGTGGAGGAGGCCCTGCTGTCGGGGGCGAACCTCATGGCCATCGGGGACGGTCAGCCCGGCAACTGGGAGCTGTTCCAGTTCCGCGACGCCGTCTTGACCGGGGAACGCAGCTATCTGCTGAGCCACCGCCTGCGCGGGCAGTTGGGATCGGAGGCGCTGATGCCCGAGGTCTGGCCGGAAGGGTCCTGGGTGGTGCTGCTGAACGGGGTGCCGGAACAGATCACCCTGGCGCCCAGCCAGCGGCGATTGGCGCGGCACTATCGCATCGGCCCGGCGCAGCGCGGCCCCGATGACCCCAGTTACCTGCACGAGGTGTTGGCCTTCGACGGGATCGGGCTGAAACCCTATGCGCCCTGTCATTTGCGGGCGACACCGGCAGGGGGCGGCGACATCGCCTTCAGCTGGATGCGGCGCACGCGGATCGAGGGCGACAGCTGGGATCTGGCCGAGGTGCCCCTGGGCGAGGAAAGCCTGTCCTTCCTGCTGCGGATCCGCCAAGGCGGCGCCGTGATACGCGAGGAAACGGTCGAGGCGACGGGCTGGACCTACAGCGCCGCTGCCCAATCCGCCGATGGCCTCAGCGGGCTGGCGGAACTGGAGGTGGCGCAGGTCTCGGCCAGTTTCGGCCCTGGCGCAGGGGCGCGGCTGGCCTTCCAGGCGTAAAAGCTGTCATCAGCCAATCGAAAGATCCTCAGCCGTGGCATTCCCGTTCGTGATCGGGTGTGTCACGGCTTTGCATTTTCCCCGACGCGCCTATCTGCTATGGTCAAGACATATCCAGGGCCGTCCCCAGGCCCGCAACGGGAAAAGACCATGGCACATAGCAACCCCAAGCTGGCGGAGCTCGACCCCGTCTGGGACCGCATCCTGCGCGAGGCCGACGAGGCCGTGGCGGCTGAGCCGCTCCTGGGCGGGCTGGTCCACTCCACCATCCTGCACCACCCCTCCATCGAACGCGCGCTGGCCTTCCGCGTCGCGATGAAACTGGCCTCGGACGAGATGCCCGGCCAGCTTCTGCGCGAGATTTGCGATGAGGCGATCTCCTCCGATCCGGGCATCGCCCATGCGGCGCGGGCCGATATCGTGGCGATCCATGACCGCGACGCCGCCTGCCATCGCTTCATCCAGCCTCTGCTGTATTTCAAGGGCTTCCAGGCGGTGCAGGCGCATCGTATCGGGCACTGGCTGTGGAAGGAGGGGCGCAAGGACCTGGCCTACTTCTTCCAGATGCGCAATTCCGAGGTCTTCGGTATCGACATCCATCCCGCTGCCCGCATCGGCAAGGGGATCATGATCGACCACGCCCATTCCATCGTGGTGGGTGAAACCGCCGTGGTGGGCGACAACGTCTCGATGCTGCATTCGGTGACCTTGGGCGGCACCGGCAAGGAAGAGGAAGACCGCCACCCGAAGATCGAGGATGGTGTGCTGATCGGCGCGGGCGCCAAGGTGCTGGGCAACATCAGGGTCGGCCATTGCTCGCGCATTGCGGCCGGGTCGGTGGTGCTGCACGAGGTGCCGCCCTGCACGACCGTGGCCGGTGTGCCGGCAAAGATCGTCGGCAAGGCGGGTTGCGATCAGCCGGCGCTGAGCATGGACCAACTGCTGGGCAACAGCTGACCCCGGCCGGATCACGACAGCGAAGAGCAAAGGGCGCCCCGGGCGCCCTTTTTCACGCGCGATGGCCCGGCGGTATCAGTAGCCTGGCCGAAAGGTCAGGATGCGGCCCTCGGGCTTGCCCTCGGCGGCGGTATAGCTGACGCCATCGGCCTTCAGCCCGGCCGGATCCAGCAGGGTGATCGTGCCGCCGCGGTTCGACAGGCTGACACCCTTCATGGGCACCGTCAGCACCGCGCCCGGTGCCAGCCAGGCATCACCCGAAAGCACCCGGGCCTCGCCCATGGTGTTGACGATCGACCAGCCCGCCAGCGACAGCCCCTCGGCCGAGCGGTTCACCAAGTAGACGCTTTCGGGCTGATCCAGCTCCTCGGGGAAGATGTCGGACCCGCGCGGATTGACCAGCGCCCCCATGATCGCCACGCGGCGGTCGGGCAGGGCGGGCGGCGCCTCGGGCAGCCAGCCCGCGGTGCCGGCCTCAGGCGCGGCGGCCTGAAAACCCAGCAGATCGGCGAAGCTCTCGGCGCCGGGCAGGGGGTGGCCGGTACGGTCGTGGGTGTGCACGGCCTGGCTGACGAAGGCGAAGAAAAGCCCGGCATAGCGGTCTTCATGCGGGTAGTGCAGCAGCACGGCGCCGTCCTGCCACGGCCCGTTGTCCTTGCGAAAGCGGCCATGGCTGCCCTGGTTCATGTGCAGGTCGTGCAGCCCCTGAAGATCGTCATAGGGTTCCCCCAGCAGATGCACCCGGGCGCCCAGGGCGATGGCCGCGCGCAGCTCCGGCAGGACGAAGTCGATCAGGTCGTTGGGCTGCCGCCCGGGCAGGTCATGGGGCAACACGCGCCCGGCACTGAAATCGAGGATGTTCGAGCGGATGTAGTCGAGCGCCGCGCCCCCGGGCTTGCTGGTCAGCCGGCGAAAGCCATCGGGCAGTTCGGCCAGGGCCTGGGTCAGCGGGTGGCGCAGGTCGGGCAGGTGCCAGTAGACCAGTTCCGACACGGCGGTCAGCGATTTCACGTTGATCGCCGCCTGCTTGGCCCCGTCGAAACGCCCCGGCGTCCCATCCTCGAAGTAGAGGTGGATATGGGGGCTTTCGGCGTCCTGGTCGGCCCGTTCCGCATCCACCCGTACCGGTGTGCCGGTCCAGACGCCGTAGTGGGTGATGGGCATGCGGCCTCCGGGTCTTTGCGTGCCGGGCGACCCTAGGCCGCCCGGACGGGAACCGGAAGGGGGCACGGGCGAAAGCCCGCGAGGCAGCGGGGCCGCGCCGCAGGGCCCGGATCAGTCCGACAGGTCGTCCCAGGCGTCGATGGCATGACCCGCGTACATATAGGCCGGGCCGCCCCCCATCAGGACGGCGACGCCCAGGGTATCGACCAGTTCTTCGCGGGTGGCGCCGGCCTTGATCGCCGAGACGATGTGCGAGCCGATGCAATCGTTGCAGCGCATGGCGACGGCGATGGCAATCGCCTGCAGCTCCTTGTGCTTCACCGACAGCACGCCTTCGTCCAGAACCGCATTGTGCAGCGCGCCGAAGCCCTTCTGGATCTCCGGTTTCACCTTCTTGATCTCGCGCAGACCTTTGGTCGTGTCGCCGAGCATGTCATTCCAGTCCATCGTCTGTGTCCTTCGCTTGATGGGTCGCCGCCCGGGGCGGCGAAAGTCGGAGGATGGGGCGGTCAGCCCAGATCATCCCAGGCGTCGATCGCCTTGGCGCCGTACATGTAGGCGGGGCCGCCGCCCATCATCACGACGACGCCGATGGTGTCGATCAGTTCTTCGCGGGTGGCGCCGGCGCGCTGCGCGGCGCGGACGTGGAAGCCGATACAATCGGTGCAGCGTTGCGAGATGCCGATGGCCAGAGCCTGCAGCTCTTTCTCCTTCGTCGACAGGGCGCCGGGCGCCATGGTGGCCTTGTGCAGGGCGGTGAAGCCTTCGCCGATCTGGGGTTTGACCTTGCGGATACGGTTCAAAGCGTCCGACGTGTCGTCGAGGTAGTCTTTCCAGTCCATGACGGGTCCTTCGGTGCGGTTCTCCTCCCGCTGGACCGGTCTAGACCCGGGCGCGCGCCAGGGTCTGTGACTAGGTCACCAAACCGGCGTCCGGACATGAAAAAACGCCCGCAAGGATCTCTCCTCGCGGGCGTTTCATTGTTATTCGCGACGGGCGCCTGGCGTCAGGCCAGCATCACCATCGGGTTTTCCAGGTTCTCGACGATGGCCTTCAGCAGCTCGGCGCCGAGAGCCCCGTCGATGACGCGGTGATCGACCGACAGGGTGACGGACATCACCGTTGCCACTTCGATCTCGCCCTCGTCGTTCACGACCGGCTTCTTCACGCCCGAGCCGACGGCCAGGATGGCGCCATGCGGCGGGTTGATGACCGCGTCGAAGTTGTCGATGCCGAACATGCCGAGGTTGGAGACCGCGAAGGCCCCGCCCTGGTATTCATGCGGCGCCAGCTTGCGGTCGCGCGCACGGCCCGCCAGGTCCTTCATCTCTGCCGACAGGGACGAGAGCGACTTCATGTCCGCGTCCTTCAGCACCGGGGTGAACAGGCCCCCTTCGATCGCCACGGCCACGGCCACGTCCGACGGCTTCAGCTTCAGCACCCGGTCGCCGGCCCAGACGGCATTGGCATCCGGCACGGACTGCAGCGCCAGGGCGCAGGCCTTGATGATGAAGTCGTTGACCGACAGCTTCACGCCCCGGCCTTCCAGCTGCTTGTTCAGCTGGGCACGGAACTTCATCAGCGCGTCGAGCTTGATGTCGCGGCGCAGGTAGAAATGCGGGATGGTCTGCTTGGCCTCGGTCAGGCGGGCGGCGATGGTCTTGCGCATCCCGTCCAGCTTCACCTCCTCGAACTCGCGATCCTCGTACATCTTGAGGACGGCTTCGGTCGAAGGGCCGGTGCCGACAGCGGCCGGGGCCGCGGCTTCGGCCTTCGGCGCGGCGGCCTCGGACTTGGCGGTGGCGGGCTTGGCCTCCGCGGCCTCGACATCGGCCTTCACGATCCGCCCATGCGGGCCGGAGCCCTTCAGGCTGGCCAGGTCCAGACCCTTTTGCGCGGCGATGCGGCGCGCCAGGGGCGAAGCGAAGATGCGCTTGCCGTCGGCATCCTTGGGGGCTGCGGGGGCAGGGGTGTCCGGCGTCTTGCCGGTGCCTGCGGCCGCGCCGCCCTGGGTACCGGCGCCGGGAACCTTGTCCGTTGCCTTGGCACCGTCGTCGGCCTTGGCCTCGGATTTCGCTTCCGACTTGGGCGCCTCGGCGCTGTCGATGTCGTCAGCGCTTTCGCCCTCTTCCAGCAGCACGGCGATCGGGGTGTTCACCTTCACGCCTTCGCTGCCTTCGGAGACGAGGATCTTGCCGATGACACCTTCGTCGACGGCCTCGAATTCCATGGTCGCCTTGTCGGTCTCGATCTCGGCCAGCAGGTCGCCCGAGCTGACCGTATCGCCTTCCTTCACCAGCCACTTGGCCAGCGTGCCTTCTTCCATCGTCGGAGAGAGGGCGGGCATCAGGATTTCCGTGGGCATTGCTCTCTCTCCTTAGCGGTAGGTGACTTTCTTCACCGCCGCGATGACCTCATCCGTGGTCACCAGCGCCAGCTTCTCGAGGTTGGCGGCATAGGGCATGGGCACGTCCTTGCCGGTGCAGTTCAGCACGGGCGCGTCGAGGTAATCGAAGGCGCGTTCCATGATCGTGGCCGACAGGTGGTTGCCGATGGAGCCGACGGGGAAGCCTTCCTCGACGGTGACACAGCGGTTGGTCTTCATCACCGAGGCGATGACCGTGTCGTAGTCGATGGGACGCAGGGTGCGCAGGTCGATGACCTCGGCACTGATGCCATCCTCGGCCAGCTTGTCGGCGGCCTGCAGGGCATACTGCATGCCGATGCCGAAGGAGACGATGGTGACATCGCTGCCCTCGCGCCAGATGCGCGCCTTGCCGAAGGGAATGGTGAAATCATCCAGCACCGGCACCTCGAAGGAGCGGCCGTAGAGGATCTCGTTTTCCAGGAAGATCACCGGGTTCGGATCGCGGATCGCCTGTTTCAGCAGGCCCTTCGCATCCGAGGCGGAGTAGGGCATGACGACCTTCAGGCCCGGGATATGCGCGTACCAGGATGCGTAGTCCTGGCTGTGCTGGGCGGCCACGCGGGCGGCGGCGCCGTTCGGGCCGCGGAAGACCATGGGCGCGCCCATCTGGCCACCGGACATATAGAGCGTCTTGGCGGCGGAGTTGATGATCTGGTCCATCGCCTGCATGGCGAAGTTGAAGGTCATGAACTCGACGATGGGTTTCAGGCCACCGAAGGCGGCACCGACTGCTAGACCGGCAAAGCCGTGCTCGGTGATCGGCGTGTCGACGACGCGGTTCGAACCGAACTCGTCCAGCAGGCCCTGGGTGACCTTGTAGGCGCCTTCGTATTCGGCCACCTCTTCACCCATGACATAGACCAGCTCATCGGCGCGCATCTCTTCGGCCATGGCGTCGCGCAGGGCCTCGCGGACGGTCTGTTCCTTCATCTCCGTGCCTTCGGGCCAGTCGGGTGAGGCGTTGGATTTGACCTCGGCCGGGGCGCTGGCGGCGGCGGGCGCCTTGGCGGGGGCCGGGGCCTCCTCCTCGTCGCTGTCGTCGGAGCTGTCGGCGGAGGGAGCGGCGGAGACCTCGCCGATGTCGTCGGCGCTTTCGCCTTCTTCCAGCAGCACGGCGATCGGGGTGTTGACCTTTACGCCCTCGGTGCCTTCCTCGATGAGGATCTTGCCGATGGTGCCTTCGTCGACGGCTTCAAACTCCATCGTCGCCTTGTCGGTCTCGATCTCGGCCAGGATGTCGCCGGACGACACGGTGTCGCCTTCCTTGACCATCCATTTGGCCAGGGTGCCTTCTTCCATCGTCGGAGAGAGGGCGGGCATCAGAACTTCAGTAGGCATTTGCGATCCTCCCTCAGGCGTCGTGCTGCGGAATTTCATCCGCGTAGATGTCGCTCCACAGCTCCTCGAGCGCGGGCTCGGGGCTTTCCTTGGCGAAATCGGCAGAGTTGTTGACGATGTCCTTGATCGTCTTGTCGATCGACTTCAGGTCGTCCTCGGTGGCGTGCTTTCCGTCGATCAGCATCTGGCGGATGTGCTCGATCGGGTCATGCTTCTCGCGCATGTTCTGCACTTCCTCGCGGGTCCGGTATTTCGCCGGGTCCGACATGGAGTGGCCGCGATAGCGGTAGGTCTTGATTTCCAGGATGTAGGGGCCTTCGCCCGAGCGGCAGTGCGCCACGGCCTTCTCGCCCGCTTCCTTGACCGCCAGCACGTCCATGCCGTCGACCAGCTGGCCGGGGATGCCGAAGGGTTCGCCGCGCTTGTAGATCTCGGCCGAGGAGGTCGAGCGTTTCTGCGCGGTCCCCATGGCGTACTGGTTGTTCTCGATCACGAAGATCACCGGCAGCTTCCAGACGGCCGCCATGTTGAAGCTCTCGTAGACCTGGCCCTGGTTGGCCGCGCCGTCGCCAAAGTAGGCGAAGGAGACGCGGTCGTTGCCCAGGTACTTGTCGGCGAAGGCCAGGCCGGTGCCGATCGGCACCTGGGCGCCAACGATGCCGTGGCCGCCGTAGAAGTCCTTCTCCTTGGAGAACATGTGCATGGAGCCGCCCTTGCCCTTGGAATACCCGCCTTCGCGGCCCGTGAGCTCGGCCATGACGCCGTTGGGATCCATGCCGCAGGCCAGCATGTGGCCGTGGTCACGGTAGGAGGTGACGCGCTTGTCGCCTTCCTTCGCCGCGGCTTCCAGGCCGACCACAACGGCTTCCTGGCCGATGTAGAGGTGACAGAAGCCACCGATCAGCCCCATGCCGTAAAGCTGGCCCGCCTTCTCTTCGAAGCGCCGGATCAGCAGCATGTCGTGGTAATATTTCTTCAGCTCATCCGCCGAAACATTCGGCTTGGCTGCGGATTTGCGGGTCGCCATGCGGTGTCCTCCCCGTGAGTCGAAATGCAAATCTTGGATAGTTTAACGCTAAACTATCTCCTACAGCATAACCGCCCGTGATGCGAGGGTCAAAATCACCGCAGTTGGCCGGGTTGCCGTCAGTGCAAGACTAGAGGGGTTTTCGCCCTTGTCCATGGGCCTTTCGCCTCGGGCGCCGATCTGGCCGTCCGGCGCCGCGCCACTGCGCGCGTAATCTCTGAGCGCGCACGGGCGCAGGCGCGGACCCATGAGTTCTCTTTGGTAGGAGTGTCCCGGGGGGGTGTTGAACCGCAGGCTCTAGGGGCAGAGCCCCGTGGCCGTCCGATCCGGACAGCACATCAATCATGTCGATGGAGGGGAGGGCGCCTCAGCGCAGGACGAACTCGTCCACGCGCACCAGGCCCAGAACATCGCGGGCCTGCTGGTCGAGAAGGTCGAGATCCAGGTAGTCATCGGAAAGACGGGCGGTCTTGTTCGCCATCTCCTCGATGCGACTGTCGAGCCGCGCCAGCTCCGCGCTGAGATCTTCATTCGCGGCCACCACCTCTGCCCGTCGGAACAGACCGTATTCCCCCTGCACGGCGGCAAAGGTGAAATACATCCCCAACATCAGGATGGCGCCGAAATAAAGAAACAGCCCGAATGCCGGGCGCGACTCGTTGCTCATGCTTGCCTCAATGACCCGCCTCTGTCGGGCGGTGTAGGCGAATCATGCCACAGGTGATTCGCGATGTGAATCCCCAATCGTGACGATCACGCAAAAAGATTCGTGAGAGGGCCAGACAAAAGGGGCGCCCGGTGGACGCCCCTGAAATCCTTCTGGAAACCCGGGGTTAGCCGGCGACGGAGGCGTCGTAGATCGAGATGATCGAGGTGGCCAGGGTCTGGTCGAATTCCTCGTCCGACTGATCCGCCGACAGGCCTTCGGTCAGGGCGCGGCTGAAGGAGGCGATCATGCCGGTTTGGCGCGACAGCCGCTCGTTCGCCTCGTCGCGGGCATAGCCGCCCGACAGCGCGACGACACGCATCACGGCCGGATGGTCGACCAGAGGCTTGTACTGGTTGTCCTTCTCCGGAAGCGTCAGCTTCAGCATCACCTGGGTGCCCTGGGGCAGGGCGTCGAGCTGGGCCAGGATGGCATCGCGAAGCAGATCCTCGGCCTCGGCCTTGTCGGGGATGCTGATCGTCACCTCCGGCTCGATGATCGGGATCAGCCCGTGCGACAGGATCTGCTTGCCCACCTCGAACTGCTGGGCGACCACGGCCTTGATCCCCTCGGGCGCGGCGGCGCTGACCACCGAGCGCATCTTGGTGCCGAAGATCCCCTTGGCCACGGCGCGTTCGCACAGCGCGTCCAGGTCGGGCATTGGCTTCATCAGCTGCACGCCGCCCTCCTCGGCGGCCAGGCCCTTGTCGACCTTCAGCAGCGGCACCACGCGGCATTCCTTCCACAGGTATTCGGCAACCGGCGTGCCGTCGATCTCGCCGTCCATGGTGCGCTCGAACAGGATCGCCGCGATCACCTTGTTGCCGTTGAAGGCCGGCGACTTGATGATCCGGGCGCGCATCTCGTGGACCAGGGCGAACATCTCGGCGTCGTTGGAATAGGCATCCTCGCTCACGCCATAGAGCTTCAGCGCCTTCGGGGTCGAACCGCCGCTCTGGTCGAGCGCGGCGATGAACCCGTCGCCGGAGCGCATCTGTTCCGCCATAGCGGGATCGGATTTGACCATCTCGGCCTGCATCGTGTCGGACATGTGTTTCGCCTGAAATTCTTGGGTTACACCAATCGGGTCCGCGCGGTGCGGTCCCCCTCTGCCCCCTTCCTAGGCGAGCTGTGTAACGCTGGCAATTCAGGTTGCGCTAACGTGCCCGCGGCCCCCGTCCGGCGGGCGGATCACCGCGGAAAAGGACGGCGAAACGCGAAACGCCGCCCCCCGAGGGGACGGCGCTTCTGCGTGTTTCGATCGGCCCGTCTGTCGCGGATCAGGCTTCCAGCGCGGCCACCCCGGGCAGGGTCTTGCCCTCCATCCATTCCAGGAAGGCGCCGCCTGCGGTGGAGATATAGGTGAAATCATCGGCGGCGCCCGAGGCGTTCAGCGCGGCCACGGTATCCCCGCCGCCGGCGACCGATTTCAGCTTTCCCGCCTTGGTCAGCTCGGCCGCCTTCAGGGCGGCGGCATCGGTGGCGGCGTTGAAGGGCTCGATCTCGAAGGCGCCCAGGGGGCCGTTCCAGATCAGCGTATGGGCGGTCTCGAAGGCGGCGCCGATCCGGGCCACTGCGTCGGGGCCGGCGTCCAAGATCATCGCGTCGGCCGGGCAGTCGGTGACCGAGACGGTCTCGTTCTCGGCGCCCGCCTTTAATTCGCGCGCCACGACGACGTCGGAGGGCAGGATCACCTCGCAGCCCACGTCGAGGCCCTTCAGCATGATTTTCTTGGCGGTGGTGATCAGGTCGTGTTCACACAGCGACTTGCCCACGTCGATGCCCTGGGCGGCAAGAAAGGTGTTGGCCATGCCGCCGCCGATCACCAGGCGGTCGACCTTCTCGACCAGGTTGCCCAGCAGATCCAGCTTGGTGGACACCTTGGCGCCGCCGACCACGGCCACCACCGGGCGCTGCGGCTTGCCGAGCGCGCTTTCCAGCGTTTCCAGCTCGGTCTGCATCAGGCGACCGGCGCAGCAGGGCAGTTCATGCGCCAGCGCCTCGGTCGAGGCGTGCGCCCGGTGCGCGGCGCTGAAGGCGTCGTTGCAGTAGACATCGCCCAGCGAGGCCAGTTCCTTGGCCAGGTCGGGGTCGTTCTTCTCCTCGCCCGGGTGGAAGCGGATGTTTTCCAGCAGCAGCACCTCGGCCTTGTCCTGTTCGTTGGTGTGGGCCTTGGCGGCCTCCAGCGTCTCGATGAAGACGACCTTGCGGCCCAGGGCCTCTTCCAGGGCGGGCAGGGTGACGCGCAGCGACATCTCGGGCACGACCTTGCCCTTCGGGCGGCCGAAGTGGGCGATCAGCACGGGCTGTCCCCCCTTTTCCAGGATCGCCTCGACCGTGGGAACGATTCGCTCGATCCGGGTCGCGTCGGTCACTTTTCCGTTTTCCACGGGCACGTTGATGTCGACCCGGGTCAGCACCCGCTTGCCGTCAAGGTCCATGTCATCAAGCGTTTTCCAGCCCATAGAGGTTCTCCCGGATGCGTTTGGCGTCTTGGTCGGACCAGTGATGGCCGCTTCCCGGCCCATGGTCAACCAGCCCGCCTTGGCAATCGGGTCACATCTGCATAATGCTGGCGCAAACACCGGAAGGAGACTGGCACATGGCCGAGATCAAGGACCCCGAGAACACCATCGTGATGGAGCTGAAGAACGGCACCGTCACCATCGAGCTGCTGCCCGACGTGGCGCCCCAGCATTCCGAACGCATGAAGGAACTGGCCCGCGCCGGTGCCTATGACGGCGTTGTCTTCCACCGCGTGATCGACGGTTTCATGGCCCAGACCGGCGACGTGAAGAACGGCAACAAGAACGAGGGCTTCGACCTGCGCATGGCGGGCACCGGCGGGTCCGACCTGCCGAACCTGCCGGCCGAGTTCTCCAAGCTGCCCCACGATCGCGGCACCCTGGGCGCGGCGCGCAGCCAGAACCCGAACTCTGCCAACTCGCAGTTCTTCATCAACTTCAAGGACAACCACTTCCTCAACGGCCAGTACACCGTCTACGGCCGCGTGATCGAGGGAATGGAGCACGTCGACGCGATCACCAAGGGCGAGCCGCCGGCGGATCCCGACATGATGATCTCCGTGAAGGTGGCCGCCGATGCGTAAGCTGGCCCTTTCCGCGGCCCTGGTGGCGCTGGCGGGACCGGCGCTGGCCACCGGTCTGGACATTCAGATCGCGGGCCAGGCCAATGGCACCGTCCATGTGGAGCTGTTCGACGATGTTGCCCCGCAGCACGTGGAACGGATCACCACCCTGGCCGAAGAAGGCGCCTATGACGGCGTCTACTTCCACCGCGTGATCGAGAGCTTCATGGCCCAAACCGGCGACGTGCAATACGCGCGCAACCCCTCCGAGGGGGGCGACATGCGCCGCGCCGGCACCGGCGGCTCCGACTATGCGGATCTGCCGGCCGAGTTCTCCGACATCCCCTTCACCCGGGGTGTCGTCGGCATGGCGCGGTCTTCGGACCCCGACAGCGCCAACTCGCAGTTCTTCATCATGTTCACCGAGTATCCCTCGCTGAACGGCCAGTACACGGTCGTCGGCGAAGTGACCTCGGGCATGGAGGTCGTCGACCAGATCAAGCGCGGCCAGGGCCGCAGCGGGGCGGTCGCGGGCGAGCCCGACATGATGCAGACGGTCACCGTCACCGACTGAGGCGCCTGCGGGCGTGACACAGCGGCCCCGGTGGAAACGCCGGGGCCGTTCTTCATTCCGGTGTCGGCCTGTGGCCCGGTTGGGCTGCGGGGTCGGTCGGGCGGGCGCGCGTGGTCTGGCCTGGGGCGCGCGGATATGCTCTATCACGCGCGGATTTGCTGCGGAGTGCCCCCATGATCGACCTGCTGGTCTTCATCCCTGCCTGTTTCGCCCTGAACCTGGCGTTCGGGCCGAACAACCTGCTGTCGCTGACCCACGGCGCGGAACGCGGCGTGGCATTCGCCCTGACCGCCGCGATGGCCCGGCTGGCGGCCTTCGTGCCGATGATTGCCGCCAGCGCCCTTGGGCTTGGCGTGCTGATGTCGACCTCGGCGCTTCTGTTCGGGGTGGTGAAGGTGGCGGGCGCGCTCTACCTGCTGTGGCTGGGCGTGAAACTGCTGCGGACCCGTCCGACGGTGGATGCGCAGGGGCAGGGCCATGTGCCCGCCAGCCTGCGTCAGGCGGCCCGGCGCGAGGGGCTGGCGGCGGTCAGCAACCCCAAGGCGATCCTGATCTTCGCCGCCTTCTTCCCGCAGTTCGTGGACACGCAGGCCTACTGGACCAGCTACGCCACCCTCGGGGCCCTGTTTCTGGGGCTGGAGGCCTGCGCGATCACCATTTACGCCCTGGCAGGCCGTTTCGCCGCGCGCTTCGCCTCTCGTCGCATGCACTGGTTCCAGCGCGCCTCGGGCGGCGGCATGGTGCTGTTCGGCCTGCTGCTGCTGGCCAGCCGTCAGCCGGGCCAGGCCTGAGGGCGCGTCTCAGTCGGGGCGCGCGCCTTTCAGCAGCAGCGCGTCGACCACGTCGCCCGCCACGGATTTCTTTAGCTTGGAGAAGCTGCCGTCCTCGTAAAGCTCCTGCATGGCGTCGATGATGACGCGATGCGTCGCCCGCGCCAGGGCCGAGCCGAGGGAGATGCGCGCCACGCCGATACGGGCGAAATCCTCGGCCGCGTAGCTGGCCAGGTGGCCGGCGGCCAGGGCGTTGACGGGCAGGTCGGTGCTTTCGACCAGGGCCTGCAGATCCTCGAAACTGGGCGGGCCAGGCACGTAGAGGACATCGGCGCCGGCGGCCTCGTAGCCCGCGCAGCGGGCCCGCGCCTCCGCCATGTCGTAGGTGCCGTTCATCACCCCGTCGGCCCGCGCCGCCAGCACGAAGTCACCGGGCAGGGCGCGCGCCGCCGCTGCGCCCGCGCGGATCCGTTCCACCGCCAGGTCGTGATCGTAGGAGGTCGCGCCGCCCGGCGGATTGTCCTCGATCGAGATGCCGGCCAGCCCCGCCTCGGCCGCCAGGCGCACGGTTTCGGCCACCGTGTCGGGGTCGTCGCCATAGCCGTTCTCGAAATCGCCCGAGACGGGCAGGGGCGTGGCGGCCACCAGCGCCTCGGCATGGGCCAGGGCCTCGTCCCGGGTGACGTTGCCGTCGGGCCGGCCCAAAGTGAAGCCGAAGGCGGCGGAGGAGGTGCCGATGGCCTGGGCGCCAAGCGCGGCCAGCATCCGGGCCGATCCGGCGTCCCAGGCGTTGGCCAGGACGAAGGGCTGTCCCTTGCGGTGCAGGGCGCGGAAGGCGGGGGCGGGGTCGTGCATCGGGCTCTCCTGTCGGCTCTTGGGCGGAGCGTCGGGCAGAGCGGGCCGTGGTGCAAGGGTTTTTGCGCTTGTCTCGGACCGGGTCCGCGGGTCAGGCTGCTGACATGACCGGCCCGCTTCTTTCCCTGGAACCCCGCCCCGCGCTGCCCGACCGCTTCGCGGTGCTGGCCGATGTGCACGGCAACAGCGACGCCCTGCGCGCGGTGCTGGCGGATCTGCGGCTGGTGCTGCCGGCCTCGGCGGCGCTGCTGGTGCTGGGCGACCATTTCTCCGGCCCGCTGGATGCGGCCGGCACGGCCGAGCTGCTGCTGCCGCTGGACTGTCACGCCCTGCGTGGCAACCATGATCGTTACCTTCTGGAAGGGCCAGCTTCCGCCCTGGGGCCGTCGGACCGGGTCGCCCATGCGGCGCTCGACGCCGCCGCCTTCCGCTGGCTGGCCGGGCTGCCCGAGGGGCTGGATTTCGGTGACGTGCAGGCCTGGCACGCCACGCCCCGCGCCGATGACCGCTACTGGACCCATGGGGTGGATGACGACGGTCAGGTGCAGCTGCGCGCGCCGCAGGACATGGCCGAGGAGGCCCGCGGCACCACCGCGCCCCTGCTGATCTGCGCCCATACCCATCTGCCCGGTCTTTGGGCATTGTCCACGGGCCAGATGCTCCTGAACCCCGGCTCGGTCGGCTGCCCGGCCTACAACGACACGGCGCCCGTGCCCCATGTGGTGGCCGCCGGGCACCCGCTGGCCAGCTATGCCCTGGTCGAACGCCGGGCTGAAGGGTGGCAGGTCAGCCATCGCCATGTCCCCTACGACAGCACTGCCATGGCCGCCCGTGCCCGCGCCGAGGGGCGCGAGGACTGGGCCCGCGCCGTCACCCTGGGGCATCTCTGACCGCGCGGGGTGCATCATCCCCCTTGGCAGGCCCGGCCCGACAGGCTAAGGATCGGCGCATGAAGCACATGATCGCCATCATTACCGGCTGCATCATTCCCTGCTGAGAATTCTCTCGCGGGCCGCTTCCTCGTTTCCTGATCCGGAACATCCTGATAAGCCGCCCGCGGGCAAACCCCGTCACGGGACCGTCGAGGAGCGAGACATGGTCGAGATCAGGCTGCACAATTCGAAGACGCGCAAGAAGGAGCCGTTCGAGCCGATCGACGCGGCCGACGTCCGGATGTATGTCTGTGGTCCCACGGTCTATGACCGCGCCCACCTGGGCAACGCCCGTCCCGTGGTGGTCTTCGACGCGCTCTATCGCCTGCTGCGCCATGTTTACGGGCCCGAGCATGTGACCTATGTGCGCAACTTCACCGACGTCGACGACAAGATCAACGCCAAGGCCGAGACCACGGGCCGCAAGATCCGCGATATCACGGATGAGACCATCGCCTGGTATCACGAGGACATGGACGCCCTCGGCACCCTGCGCCCCACCCATGAGCCGCGCGCGACCGAATACATCGGCCAGATGATCGCCATGATCGAGATGCTGATCGCCCAGGGCCACGCCTATGCCGCCGAGGGCCACGTGCTCTTCTCCGTCGACAGCTACAAGGCCTACGGTGGGCTGTCGGGCCGCTCGGTCGAGGACATGATCGCCGGCGCCCGGGTCGAGGTCGCGCCCTACAAGCGCGATCCGATGGATTTCGTGCTGTGGAAACCCTCGGACGAGGGTACGCCGGGCTGGGCCAGCCCCTGGGGCCGGGGGCGTCCGGGTTGGCACATCGAATGCTCCGCCATGAGCTATGAGCTTCTGGGCGACAGTTTCGACATCCACGGCGGCGGCATCGACCTGCAGTTCCCGCACCACGAAAACGAGATCGCCCAGAGCTGCTGCGCCCATCCGAAGGGGAAGTTCGCCAACTACTGGCTGCACAACGAGATGCTGCAGGTCGAGGGCAAGAAGATGTCCAAGTCGCTGGGCAACTTCTTTACCGTGCGGGATCTGCTGGATCAGGGCGTGCCGGGAGAGGTGATCCGGATGGTGTTCCTCGGGACGCACTACGGCAAGCCGATGGACTGGACCGAGAAGAAGCGCGCCGAGGCGGAGGCCACGTTGCGCAAGTGGCGTGGTCTGGTCGCGGGCGTCGAGGCGGGCGAGGTTTCGGAGGCCGTCGTGGCGGCGCTGGCCGACGACCTGAACACCGCCGGCGCCGTGGCCGAGCTGCACAAGCTGGCAGGCGCAGGCGATGCGGCGGAGCTGAAGGCCTCGGCGCAGTTCCTCGGGCTGCTGACGGAGGAGCTGGGAAGCTGGGCCGAGGCGCCGCAGGCGGACCTTTCGACCTACGCTGAGGCACTGGCCGCGACCCGCGAAGAGGCCTTGCAGACCAAGGATTTCTCCAAGGTCGACGCGATGAAACAGGCGCTGATTGCCGCCGGGGTCGAGGTGCGCATGTCAAAGGCTGGGGTGGAGCTTCTGCCCGGCGCCGATTTCGACGCGGCCAAGCTGGAAGGTTTGCTGTGATGTGGCCCTGCTCAACAGAGGGCAGCGCCCGGCCCGAGGGGGGGCGTGTAGCGCCCGCCCTGGGGGGCGGCGGGTCGGGCGCTGCCCGTGATGCAGGCATCACGGGCGTTCCAATGGATGCAGGGCAAACCACCCGGGGGGGCGGCCGGGCGCGGCCCGAGCCGCTGCGCGCCTCGGTTGGGTCCTCGAAACCTGACCTCACCACTCAAAGACACCCGAGCTTCGCTCGCCAACGGGCCGGAGGAGGGCTCTGATGGAACGTCTCTATCTCTACGACACGACCCTGCGCGACGGGCAGCAGACCCAAGGGGTGCAGTTCTCCACCCCCGAGAAGATCCGCATCGCGGAAATGCTGGACGAGCTGGGGGTCGACTACATCGAGGGCGGCTGGCCCGGGGCCAACCCGACTGACAGCGCCTTCTTCGAGGCCGCACCCGAAACCCGCGCCACCATGACCGCCTTCGGCATGACCAAGCGCGCGGGCGTCTCGGCGGAAAACGACGACGTGCTGGCCGCCGTGATGAACGCCCGCACGCCCGCCGTCTGCCTGGTGGGCAAGACCCATGATTTCCACGTCTCCACCGCGCTCGGCATCACGCTGGAGGAGAACCTCGACAACATCTCCCGCTCCGTCGGGCACATGGTGGCCGAGGGGCGCGAGGCGCTGTTCGACGCCGAACACTTCTTCGACGGCTGGAAGGCCAACCGGGAGTATGCGCTGGAATGTGTCCATGCGGCGCTGAACGCCGGCGCTCGCTGGGTGGTGCTGTGCGATACCAACGGCGGCACCCTGCCGGTGGAGATCGGGGACATCGTGCGCGACGTCATCGCCTCCGGTGCGCCGGGCGACCGGCTGGGCATCCACACCCACAACGACACCGCCAATGCGGTGGCGGGCAGCCTGGCCGCCGTCGATGCGGGCGTGCGCCAGATCCAGGGCACGCTGAACGGCCTTGGCGAACGCTGCGGCAATGCCAACCTGGTAACGCTGATCCCGACGCTGCTGCTGAAGGAGCCCTATGCGTCGACCTACGAGACGCAGGTGAAGCGCGAGGCGCTGGTGAACCTGACGCCGATCTCGCGCCAGCTGGATGACATCCTGAACCGCGTGCCGGTGAAACAGGCGCCCTTCGTCGGGGCCTCCGCCTTCGCCCACAAGGCTGGCCTGCATGCCAGCGCGATCCTGAAGGACCCCTCGACCTACGAACACGTGGATCCTTCGGTGATCGGCAACGAACGCATCATCCCCATGTCCAACCAGGCCGGGCAGTCGAACCTGCGCCGCCGGCTGGAGGAGACGGGGATCACCGTGGAAAAGGGTAACCCGGCGTTGCCGGAGATGCTCTCCGAGGTGAAGGCGCGGGAGGATCGCGGCTATACCTACGACAGCGCTCAGGCCAGTTTCGAACTGCTGGCGCGCCACGTGCTGGGTCAGCTGCCCGCTTTCTTCGAGGTCGACCGCTACCGCGTCAGCATAGAACGGCGCCGCAACGCGCGCGGCGAAAGCGTGACCGTGTCGGAGGCCGTGGTCGCCACCATCGTCGACGGGCAGAAGATCCTGTCGGTGTCGGAAAGCCTGGACGAGGACGGCAATGACCGCGGCCCCGTGAACGCCCTGTGGAAGGCGCTGGCCAAGGATCTGGGCAAGTACCAGTGCCAGATCGACGACATGCGGCTGGTCGATTTTAAGGTGCGTATCACGCAAGGCGGCACCGAGGCCGTCACCCGCGTCATCATCGACAGCGAGGATGGTGAGGGCCGCCGCTGGTCCACCGTGGGCGTGTCGGCCAACATAGTCGATGCCAGTTTCGAGGCTCTGGTGGATGCCGTCACCTGGCGGTTGATGCAGGCGCCGCCCGCCCAGGCGCGGGCCGGGGAGTGATCCGTTTGGGGGACGAGAGGGCAGGGGGCTGGGCAGCCGCCTGCCGCTCTGATACCTCCCGCCGCAACGCGGCGTGCGCGCCCCGACTCCCCTGCGCCGCCGCCCGCCTGACCGGAGACCGCCCGTGACCTCTTCCTCCCCCGCCGCCCCTTGGTCCGACGACCTGACCGCCTGTGCCGAACTGGTGGAACGCGGTGACGTGCCCCGCTTCCGCGCCACCATGGCCGCGCCGGTGTCGGCCCGCCCGGCGCTTTTCGCGCTCTATGCCTTCAACATCGAGGTCAGCCGCGCCCCCTGGGTCACGCAGGAGCCGATGATCGCCGAGATGCGCCTGCAATGGTGGCGCGACGCGCTGGAGGAGATCGGCAAGGGCGAGGGCATTCGGCGGCACGAGGTGGTGACGCCCCTGTCGCATTACCTGACGCCGGAGGGAGCCGGGGTGCTGGATGGGCTGATCGAGGCGCGTCGCTGGGACATCTGGAAGGAACCCTTCGAGGATGACGCCCATTTCCGCCGCTACCTGGATGCGACCTCTGCCGGTCTGCTGCGCGCCGGGGCCGGCATGCTGGGCGGTGACCTGCCCGAAGCCGTGGCCGCCGACGCGGGCTTTGCCCTGGGCCTGGCCGCCTGGTTCCGCGCCATCCCCGAGCTGGAGAATGCACAGCGGATGCCGCTGCCTGACGGGCGCGAAAGCACGGTGCGGGATCTGGCGGACGAGGCCCTGACGCGACTGGCCGCCGCGCGGGCGCAGCGGGGGGCGGTCGGCAAGGCGGCGGCGCCGCTCTTGTCCCTCGCGCCCGAGGCGGCGATGGTGCTGAAACTGGCACGCAAGGAACCGGCGCGGGTGAAACATGCGGCGCTCGATCCAGCGCCGCTGGCGGCCCGGCTGGGCCTGCTGCGGGCCAGCCTCGGGCGCTGGTGATCCCGCGCGGGACAGGGGGCCGTCAGGCCTCGCGCGTCTCCGCGAGGACCCAGGCCTCGTAGCCCGCATTGGCCTGCACCTCATGGCGCAGCACCGCGGGCAGCTCGTAGGGATGCAACTCCACGATCGCCGCCTCGACCGCATCCGCAAGCTCGATCCGGGTCTTCACGCGCAGGGAATATTCCTCCTCCGCGCGGACCTCGCCTTCCCAGCGATAGAGGCTGACCACGGTGCGCGAGCGGTTGGCGCAGGCGATCAGCCGCGCCTCCAGCAGATGCGCGGCGATCCGGTCGGCCACGCCGCGGGCGGGACAGAGTGTTTCAACCTCTAAGATCATCCGGTCCTCCTCGCAGGGCTCGGGTTCGGGCTCGGGCGGGGCGCTCAGGCCTCCGCTTCATCCTTCGGTCGTAGCACCAGCCAGATCAGCGCGCCACCGGCAAGCGCCAGAAGTGGTGCCATGGCCAGGTTGACCGCGCTCCAACCGGCCTGGGCCGAGGCACCGGAGCAGTTCATCAGCCCGCCCGAGGCAAAGGAGGCCGCGGTCACGCCGCCGAAGACGATCAGGTCGTTGAGGCCCTGCATGCGGCCGCGCTCTTCCTTCGTGTGGCTTTGTGCCAGCATCGTCGTTGCCCCGATGAAACCGAAGTTCCAGCCGATGCCCAGCAGGATCAGCGCGCCGAAGAAGTTCTCCAGCTGCACGCCCTGAAGGGCGACGGCCCCTGCGGCGGCCAGGATCACCAGCCCCGCGCCCACGACCTTTTCCACCCCGAAGCGGGCGATCACGTGGCCGGTGAAGAAGCTGGGCACATACATGGCCAGCACGTGGGCGCTGACCACGTCGGCGGCATTAGTGGTCTCAAATCCGCAGCCGACGACGGCCAGCGGGGTGGAGGTCATCACCAGGTTCATCAGCGCGTAGGAGACCATGGCGCAGATCACAGCCACCAGGATGCGCGGCGTGGTGATCAGCTCCCACCGGCTGCGACCCGGGGCAGGGGCGGCGGTGCCGGGGGGATGCGCCTCGGGGCGCGGAATGTCGAGGAAGCTGAAGAGGACCGGGCCCAGCAGGTTCAGCCCCATCACCAGAAGGTAGGTGCCCATGAAGGGCACGATCAGCGCGTCATTGGTCAGCTTACCCAGCTGTGGCCCGATCAGCGCCGCCAGCAGCCCGCCCGCCATCACGTAGGAGATCGCCTTGGGCTGAAACTCCGGGCTGGCGGTGTCGGAGGCGGCGAAGCGGAAGAAGCCCTGCGTCGACATGTAGGTGCCGGTCAGCAGCGAGCCCAGCAGGAAGATGACGAAGCTCTGTTGGAACAATCCGAAGGCTGCGACCAGCGCGCCCAGGGCGCCGATGACGGTGCCGACCGAGAAGCCGAAGCGGCGCCCGCGTTTCTGCATCAGCGCCGACATCGGCGTGGCCGAGAGCATGGACCCCAGCACGATCATCGAGATCGGCATGGTCGCCAGGCAGGGGTTGGGCGCCAGGCTCTGCCCGGCCAGCCCCCCGATGGTGAAGATCATCGGCATCTGCGCGCCCAGGATGGCCTGGGCCGCCACCAGCACCACCACGTTGCGGCGGGCGCGGGCATCGGTATCGGGGGAGTATGTCGTCTCGGTCATGGACGAAGCCGTAGCCCGGCTTCGCGCGTGCGGCAAGTGCCAGCATGACGCGGGCCATGCGGGATCGTGTGGATGATTGTGCGCGGCGCGCGGCCGCTATCGTGCTCCGCCGTCTACGCTCGCACCCTGACGGGCCGAAGGGCACCGCCGGTGCGGATCCGGGTCAGGCGCCTTGGGTCTTGACGCCCAGCGGGTCCAGCGAGCGCGGCGCGGCGCCCTCGGCCAGCGCCTGCCAGTCCAGCGCCTCGCGCATCTTCACGTTGTGACCGATGCACAGGATCGCCGGCGGCTGCAGGTCCGACGCCTCGATGTCGTCGGCCAGGTTCTCAAGGGTCGTTTCCAGCACCTGCTGGTCCGGCGTGGTGGCGTTGCAGACCACGGCGGCCGGCTCATCACCCGGGCGGCCCGCGGCCATCAGCTCATTGGCGATATGGCGGGCGTGCTTCATGCCCATGTAGATCACCAGCACCTGCGCGCCTTCCGCCAGCGCCCGCCAGTTCAGCGAGCCGGGCGCCTGGCCGGTGTGGTCATGGCCGGTGACGAAGGTCACCGACTGGTTCACGTCGCGGTGCGTGACGGGAATGCCCGCATAGGCCAGCCCGCCGATGCCGGCGCTGATGCCCGGCACGATGCGGAAGTTGACCCCATGGGCCAGCAGCGTCTGCGCCTCTTCCCCGCCGCGCCCGAAGACGAAGGGATCGCCCCCCTTCAGCCGCAACACCCGCTTGCCGGCCTTGGCCAGTTCTACCAGCTTCAGCGAGATGTCCTGCTGCTTGGCCGAGGGCTTGCCGCCGCGCTTGCCGGCATAGACCAGCTCGGCGTTCATCGCCCAGTCGAGGATCTCGGGGCTGACCAGCGCGTCATAGACCACCACGTCGGCCTGGCGCAGCGCGTTCAGCGCATGCAGGGTCAGCAGCCCGGGATCACCGGGGCCGGCGCCGCAGAGCCAGACCCATCCGGGTTCCATGTCAGGCCAGTTCGAGGGGGGGAGCGCGATGTCTTTCATGCGCCCAATATACGCGCGCGCCCCGGCACCGGCCTAGGGGCATGCGGCAATAAGAACCCCGTCGCGCGCGCCCCTTGGCCCCCCGAACCGGCGTTCCATGGCGCGCCCGCAGACCCAAATATCGTTCCGCGCTCCTCCCCCGCCACAGGCCGCCATCGCGGCGCCAGGCAGGGCGCCGGGCGCGCTGCCGGGGCATTGCGCCGCGTTCCCGTCTTCTCTTTGCGGGGAAGATCCCGGGGGAGTCGCCCGCAGGGCGGCGGGGGCAGAGCCCCCTTTCCCTTCGCCCGGTGGACCCTATGCTGTGCCGCGAACGGGGGTGACATGGCCGAGATCCTGGAAAGCGAAGAAGTGCTGGCGCGGGGCGTGGACTGGCTGGCGGCCCGTGACGAGGGGCTGGCGCAGGTCGCCGCCAGCGGCCCGTTGCCGCCCATGAGACGCAGGCCGCCGGGCTTTGCCACGCTCTTGCTGGCGATCGTCGGGCAGCAGGTCTCGACCGCCTCGGCCGCCGCGATCTGGGCACGGCTGGAGGCGGCCGGGCTGACCGAGCCGGCCCCGATCCTGGCCGCGGGCGAGGAGGGGCTGCGCGCCTGCGGGCTGTCGCGGCCGAAGATCCGCTATGCCCTGGCCCTGGCGGGCGCGGGCATCGACTTCGACGGGCTGGCCGCGCTGGACGATCTGGCGCTGATTGACCGGCTGGTGGCCCTGCCGGGCATCGGCCGCTGGACGGCAGAGATCTACGGCACCACGGCGCTTGGCCGTGCCGATCTGATCCCGGCGGGCGATCTGGCCTTGCAGGAGGCCACGCGCCTCCTCTACGGATTGTCCGAGCGGCCGAGCGAGGCCGCGTTGCGCGCGCGGGCCGCCCCCTGGGCACCCTGGCGCGGAGTTGCCGCCAGGCTCCTGTGGAGCCACTACGCGCGAGAGAAGAAACGGGAAGGGGTCACATGACACGGGTTCTGAATGCCGAGCGGCGCGCGCCGCTCTCGGGGGATACGCGATCTGCGGTGGTGTTCCTGCATGGCTATGGCGCCAATGGCGCTGATCTGCTGGGGCTGGCCGATCCGCTGTCGGAACATCTGCCCGACACCTTGTTCGTGGCTCCCGATGCCCCCGAGGAGATGGCGGTGAACCCCGGCGGGTTCCAGTGGTTCCCGATCCCCTGGATGGACGGATCTTCCGACGAGGAAGCGGAACGCTCGATGATGGCTTCGGTCGATGACCTGAACGCCTTCCTCGATGCGCTGATGGTGGATGAGGACCTGCTGCCGGAACAGGTCTGTCTCTTTGGCTTCTCCCAGGGCACGATGATGGCCCTGCACGTGGCGCCCCGGCGCGAAGATCCGGTCGCGGGCGTCGTCGGCTTCTCGGGCCGGATCCTGAACCCGGAGCTGCTGGCGGATGAGACAGTGTCGCGGATGCCGGTGCTGCTGGTGCATGGCGATCAGGACGACGTGGTGCCGCCGCAATCCCTGCCGCTGGCTGCCGAGGCCCTGCAAGAGGCGAAGTTCCGCGAGGTCTTTGCCCATATCATGGAAGGCACCGCCCATGGCATTGCCCCCGACGGCCTGTCGGTGGCGCTGGCCTTCATGCGCGACAAATGCGGGTTCTGAGGGGCCAAGCCTGAGCCCGGACGGGGCGGCCAAGCCGCCCCGGCGCCAGCTCAGACCTCATCGAACCACAGGCGCGGTTCGGCGAACTCCAGCGAATTGCCGGCCGGGTCGCGGAAATAGATCGACCGGGCGCCGTTCGGCCAGTGGAAGTCGGCCTCGACCGGCACACCCGCGGCCTCCAGCCGCTCCTGCCAGGCGTGGATCTCGGCGGCGGAGGCGGAAAAGCACAGGTGCCCTTCACCGCGGCAACCATGGGGCGGCACCGGCAGCTCGGGGTTGCTGCCCCCGGCGGCGGTGGCCAGCGGCTGGAACAGCAGCAGCACCATGTTTCCCACGCGGAAGAAGACATGCCGGTCCTCGACCCGGGCGATTTCGGGCAGGCCTAACACATCGGCGTAGAAGCGGGCGGTGGTGTCGAGGTCCTCTGCGTAAAGCGCAGCTTCCAGCAGGGCCTCGGGCGGGGCGGGGGGAAGGGGCGTTTCGTCTTGCATGCCCCAAAGATAGCCCCCGCCGCGCCGCCGGCCAGTGCCCCAGGGCCTGCCCTGTGGATAACCGCCGATGGTTGTCATTTCAGCGTTACGCAATCCCGGTAGAGCAGAGGCAGGTCAATTGCAGATCGTGGGGCTTGCCAGGTTCTGGACGCGATATATAGTTGACTCATGGCTGGGGCGGGTCTCCCCGCTCTGGTGCTGAAGACGGCAGGCAGGGCGGGAGCACTTGTGACGATGGACGGAGACTTCAGACGCGAATTCGTACGGGAACCGGCGTTCCTGAAACAGCACCCGGCGCTGGTGCTGAATGCGGATTACAGACCCCTTTCCTATTACCCGCTGTCGCTGTGGCCCTGGCAGGAGGCGGTGAAGGCGGCCTGGCTTAACCGGGTCGATATCGTGGCCGAATACGACACCTGGGTGCACAGCCCCAGTACCGAGATACGGATCCCCTCGGTCGTCGTCCTCAAAGATTACGTGAAACCTCAGAAGCGCGTGGCCTTCACGCGCTTCAATCTTTTTCTGCGGGATGAATTCTGCTGCCAGTACTGCGGGGCGAAGGGGGATCTGACCTTCGATCACGTGGTGCCGCGCGCCTCGGGCGGGATCACCAGCTGGGAAAACGTGGTGGCCGCCTGTGCGCCCTGCAACCTGCGCAAGGGGTCCAAGTCGCTGCGCCGCGCGGGGATGAGCCTGCGCAAGCCGC
The DNA here is from genome assembly GCF_020177265.1 of Pseudooceanicola marinus. Lineage (GTDB taxonomy): Bacteria > Pseudomonadota > Alphaproteobacteria > Rhodobacterales > Rhodobacteraceae > Pseudooceanicola > Pseudooceanicola marinus_A. Next base: position 706,249 of record NZ_JAIVMC010000001.1, on the reverse strand, counting down.
CGCGCCCGCCCTCGGCGGAGGAACTGCGCAACATGGGCCGCCGGTTCCCGCCCAACCACCTGCACGACAGCTGGCTGGACTTCCTCTACTGGGACGCCGAGCTGGAAGCCTGATCCCCTGAACTCCAGGGCCGTGACCTGCGAAGACCGAGCGTACCGGCGGCCTAGTAGCTGGCCAGGCAGCCCTCGAAGGTTTCCAGCAGGACCTCCAGATCGGCGCCCAGGACCATGCCCCGCGGACGGATGATGGCCAGGCGGAAAGGCGGCGTGCCCTGGAAGGGCCGCACGACGCCGCCGTGATCGGCATGCACCCGCGCCGTGAAGGGGTCGACCAGTGACACCCCCAGCCCGCGCAGCACCAGCGCGGAGACGATCGTCGACAGGTGCGAACGTGCGACGATATCGGGGCTCTGCTTCATCTGGGCGAAGGCGCGGTTCATCATGCTGCCCGTCGCGGTATTGTCGGCAAAGGCCACGACCGAATGCCCGAGGAAGTCATCGAAACTGAGCTGGTCATGGGCCGCCAGCGGATGGTCGGCCGACAGGATGCACAGGTAGGGCAGTTCGATCGTCCGGATCAGGTCAATGTCATGCTCGTGCCGCGTGGGGGAGGTGAAGCCCAGCTGGCTCTGCCGCGTGGCAACGCGCCGGATCACGTTGTGGGTCTGCATGGATTCCAGCGAGATGCGGAAATCGGGCCGCTTGGCCAGCAAGTCCACCATCGTGTCGGGCAGGATCGAGTGGGCCAGGGCGGGCATGGCGGCGATGGACACCGTGCTTTGCTTGCCCAGCCGGATGTCGCGGGCCGTCTTCTCGATCGCCGAGAGGCCGACGAAGGCGCGTTCGACCTCCACCGCCAGCTGCCGCGCCTCGGTCGTCGGCACGATCCGGCCGCCGAAGCGGGTGAACAGACGCAGGCCCGTCCGGGTCTCCAGGTCGCGGATCAGACGGCTGACTGCGGGTTGCGACACATGCATGATCTCTGCCGCGCCGGAGACGCTGCCGCATTCAAGGACGGTGTGAAAGGCTTCGAGCGCGCGCTGCGACAACATCTGTATAACTTTCCTGCATGCTGATCGGTGCTATTGTTATTTGATTTATAGGGTGGCTTGCAAGGAAACTGGCCCGGAACCGACAGTTTCCCGACCACAACGAAGAGCCAGCCACCTGCAATGTATACGCGTAGCGAACCAGTCACGGCGCCGGTCCAGTTCACTTTCGAAGGAAGGCCGATGCAGGCGCAGGCGGGGGAGACGGTGGCCGCGGCCCTGCTGGCCGGCAACGTCGGATCGTTCCGCAGCACGCCGGTCAGCGGTGACAGCCGTGCCCCCTATTGCATGATGGGCGCCTGCTTTGACTGCCTGGTCACCATCGACGGGCTGCCGAACCGTCAGGCCTGCATGACCGAGATCCGGGACGGCATGGTGGTTCAGCGCCAGAAGGGTGCCGCATGACACGTCAGGACCTTTGCATCGTCGGGGCCGGCCCCGCCGGCATGGCCGCCGCCGTCGCCGCCACCGAGGCCGGGCTGCGCGTGACGTTGCTGGACGAAGCGCCGCGCCCGGGCGGTCAGATCTACCGCGATGTCACCCGCGCCCCCGCGGCCCGGCAGACCCTGCTTGGCCCCGACTACCAGGCCGGGGCGGATCTCGCCCGGGCCTTCGGCGCCAGTGAAGCCGTGCATCTGGCGGGTGCCACGGTCTGGCATATCGAGGAGATCGAGGCCGGGTTTGCCCTGTCCTATTCCCACGACGGGCGGTCGCATGTGATCGAGGCTGATGCGCTGGTGGTGGCCACCGGCGCGCTGGAGCGGCCGATGCCGCTGCCGGGCTGGACCCTTCCGGGGGTGACGACGACCGGGGCGCTTCAGATCCTGATGAAAAGTGCGGGGGTGCTGGCCGAGGATCCGGTGCTGGTCGGCTGCGGCCCGCTGCAACTGTTGCTGGCGGCGCAGCTGGTCGCGGCCGGGCGCCCGCCCAGGGCGATCGTGGAAACCGTGCCCATGGCGAACTACGCCCGGGCGATGAAACACCTGCCGCGCGCGCTGCGCGGGCTGGGCTACCTGACCAAGGGCGCCGGGCTGCTGGCCAAGTTGCGCCGCGCCGGCGTGCCGATCTATCGCGATGCCCGCGACATCGAGCTGGAGGGCCGCGAGCGGCTGGAGGCCGTCTCCTTCACCTCGCGGGGCAAGACGCACCGGATCGAGACGGCAAGTGCGGGCCTGCACCACGGGGTCGTTCCGAACCAGCAGGTCACCCGGCTGATGCGCTGCGCGCACCGCTGGGACGGGCGGCAGAAGGCCTTCGTGCCAGTCTGCGACAGCTACGGCGAAAGCTCGGTGCCCGGTCTCTACGTGGCCGGCGACGGGGCGGGGATCCGCGGGGCGCGCTCCGCCGCACTGGCGGGTCGGCTGACGGGTCTGCGGGTGGCCGAGAAGGCCGGTCGCCGGGCCTCGCCTGAAATCACGTCGCTGCAACGCGCCCTGGCCCGGGACGCGGCCGTGCGGCCCTTCCTGGAAACGCTCTATGCACCGTCGGCGCAAGCCCTGGCGCCCTCGGATGACACGACGATCTGTCGCTGCGAGGAGGTGACTGCGGGCCAGATCCGTGCGGCGGCCCGCGCCAATGCGCCGGGACCGAACCAGGTGAAATCCTTCCTGCGCACAGGCATGGGGCCCTGCCAGGGCCGGGTCTGCGGGCTCGCCGTGACGGGGCTGGTGGCCGAAAGCAGCGGGCGCAGCCCGGGCGACACCGGTTATTTCCGCATCCGTCCGCCGCTGAAACCGCTGCCGCTGAGCGAACTTGCCGCCTTCACGCCGGACGACGAATGACGACCAACCCGGCGTCCGACCTCCTGGTGATCGGTGGCGGCCTGCATGGCTGCGCCGCGGCGCTTTTTGCCGCCAAGGCGGGGTTGCGCGTGACGCTGCTGGAAAAGGACAGCGTGGCGCGCCATGCCTCGGGCGTGAATGCCGGCGGCGTGCGGCGCCTGTGGCGTGACCTGGCGGAGGTGCCTCTGTCGGAGCGGTCCATGCGCATGTGGCATCGTATTTCCGACATCACTGGCGAGGACTGCGGCTTTCAGCCCGTCCCGCAGGTTAAGGTGGCCGAAAGCGAGGCGGACATGGCCGTTCTCGCTGCCCGCGTGGCGCGGATGCACGCCGCCGGCTTCAGCCATGAGCGGTTGATCGACCGGGCCGAGCTGCGGGCCCTGCTGCCTGCGGTGGCCGCGCATTGCATCGGGGCGCTGGTGTCGGAGGATGGCTTTGCGCAGCCCTTCCAGACCACCCGCGTCTTCGCCCGCCAGGCCCGCGCGGCCGGCGTGCGGATCCACGAGGGCCAGCCGGTGCGCCGCTTGCGGCACGAGGCCGGGCTGTGGCGCGCCGAGACCGACGAGGCCACCTGGACCGCCGGGCGCGTGCTGAACTGTGCCGGCGCCTGGGGCGGAGAGATCGCGGCCCGCATCGGCGATGATGTGCCCCTCGAACCCGTCGCGCCGCTGATGCTGGTCACGCAGCGCATGCGCCCCTTCTGCACGGCGGTGGTCGGCACCGCGCAGCGGCCGCTGTCGTTCAAGCAGATGCCGAACGGCACCGTGGTGATCGGCGGCGGGCGCCTGGGCCGGGCCGACCCGGCCCGCAATCGCACCGACATCAATTTCCGCGAGATGACCCAGACCGCGCGGACCGCGCGGGAGATCTTCCCGATCATGGCCGGTGCCGTGATCCAGCGCAGCTGGTCCGGCATCGAGGGGCGCACCCCCGATCGCCTGCCGGTGATCGGCCGATCCGCGCGCCACGATACGGCCTTTCACGCCTTCGGCTTCTCGACCCATGGTTTCCAGCTCGGCCCGGCGACGGGCGCGCTGATGGCCGAACTGATCGCGACCGGGCGCATGCCGCCCGAGATCGCGCCCTTTACCCTCACCCGCTTCGCGATCCCCGACGAAGCCCGAACTCAGAACAGGAGAGTTTCATGATCACCCGTCACATCCCCGGCAAGATCCACCACCGCGTCGTCGAACACGGGGATACCGTCTACATCGGTGGCCTGGTCGCCAGCGACAAGAGCAAGGACATGAAGGGCCAGGCCGAGGAGATCTTCGGCAAGCTCGATGAGCTGCTGGCGATGGCCGGCACCTCGAAGGACAAGCTGCTGCAGGTGATGATCTATTCCGCCGCCTACGACCAGAAGGCCGGCTTCAACGAGGCCTGGACGGCATGGCTGGACGCCGAGAACTTCCCCGTCCGCGCCTACATCGGTGGCGCCGAGCTGTCTGAGGGCACCCTGGTCGAGGTCACCACGATCGCGGCCAAGTAAGGCGCAGACCCCTCTCCCCGACGGGCCCCCCGCATGCGCGGGGGGCTTTTTTCGTGGGCGCTTCGTATCAGGATGGCCGAGGGGGAGGGGGCTCCTGCAGGCAACGGAACGGCACAAACAGAAACGTCCGCCGCGAGACTGCGGCGGGCGTTTCCATGTTCTCTGGGGCGGGCTGGTCGGATCAGACCTGGGCCAGCGCCTCCTCCAGCTTGGCCTTGCCGTAAAGCGTCTCGGCACGCTCGCGGCTCATCCGGCCGTCGCGCAGATCGCCCGCCAGGGCCGCCGCGTCGCGCGCCGCCACGTCGCCGTAGCCGCCGCCGCCCGGGGTCTCCAGCCGGACGTTCTCGCCTGCGTCCAGCGACAGGTTGGCGATCATCGGGCTCAGCTCCTCGGCGTGGTCGCCGCCGGCGTTCTTCACCAGGCGCGCCGGGCGGCCCTCGGTGCCGCCCTTGGCGCCGGGGGCGCCTTCACGGTGGCCGTCGGAGCGGGCGGTGAAGATCACCCCGCCATTGGGCGCCGAGATCTGCCGCGCGATCCCCATGCCGCCGCGATAGCGACCGGCACCGGAGCTGTCCTCGACCAGGGCATATTCATCGACGAGGAGGTCATATTCGATCTCCAGCGGTTCGATGGGCAGGTTGGAGGAGTTGGTGACATGCACGTGCACCCCGTCCATGCCGTTGCCCAGGGCGCGGGCCCCGGCGCCGCCGCCGATGGATTCCAGGTAGACGTAGCCCTCGTCGCGTCCGCGCCGCTTGCCGGCGAAGACCATGACCGGGACGATGTCCTGGCCGGCGGCCTGGCCGCGTTCCTCGGGCAGCAGCTGCGAGAAGGCCCCGATCAACGCGCGCACCACCTTGTTGCAGGTGATCGAGCGGGCGCCGGTCGCTGCCGGCTGCCGCGGGTTCAGCAGGCTGCCCTCGGGGGCGGAGATTTCCACCCCGTCGAACATGCCGGAGTTGGGCAGCAGGTAGGGGTCCAGCAGCGTCTTCACCACGTAGTAGACCGAGGCGTTGAGCGCCGAGGCCACCACGTTCAGACCACCGCGGGCCTGCGGGCCGGTGCCTTCGAAATCGACGATCAGGCGGTCGCCCTTCACGGTGACATTGGCCTGGATCGGTACCTCGACCGGGCCTAGGCCGTCGCTTTCAATCTTGGAATGGAAGGTGGCGGTGCCGTCCTCCATCTCCGCGATGCGGTTGCGCAGTCGCTGCGCGGTATAGGTGAAGAGGTCCTCGACCAGCGCGTCGACCTTGTCGGCGCCCAGGGTGTCGGCCAGTTCGCGCATCAGCCGCGCGCCACGTTCGTTCGCCGCCGCCTGCACCTTGATGTCCAGCCAGCGTTCCTCGGAGGAGCGCGAGTTGAGCGAGATCATCCGCAGCAGGTCCTCGTCGAGGACGCCTTCGCGGAATAGCTTCATCACCGGCAGGCGAAGGCCTTCCTCGAAGATCGAGGTGGCGCCGCCGTGGATCGAGCCGGGGACGGTGCCGCCCACGTCCGAATGGTGGCCGATGTTGGCAGTGAAGTAGCGCAGCCGCCCGTCGGCGAAGACCGGGGTCACCACAGAGATGTCGGGGGTGTGCGTGCCACCCGCGACATAGGGGTCGTTGCAGATGAAGACATCGCCTTCGCGCATCGTCTCGGCAGGGTAGGCCTTCAGCACCGCACCGACAGACCCCATGAGCGAGCCCAGGTGCAGCGGGATGTGGCTGGCCTGTGCAATCAGCCGCCCGTCGGCGGAGAACAGGGCCACCGAACAGTCCTTCCGCTCCTTGATGTTGGAGGAGAAGGAGGCGCGGATCATCGAGGTGCCGATCTCGTCGGCCACGGCCAGCAGCCGGTTGGTGAAGACCTCCATCGCGATGGGATCGGAGAGGGCGGGTTTGCTTGTGTCAGTCATGGCTCAGACCTCGATAATCATGGTGCCCGACGCATCCACGCGCAGCCGCTGGCCCGGCTCCACGATGGTGGTCGAGGACATTTCCTGGATGATGGCGGGGCCTTCGACGTAGGGCCCGACGGGCAGGCAGGCGCGTTCGTAGATGCTGGTCTCGTACCAGCCGCCATCGAAATAGACCTGGCGCGACCCGACCACTGGGTCGCGGTCTTCGGGGGTGTGATCGTTGTCGGCCGAGGCCGCCGAGGCGCCCTTCACCGACAGGCGCAGGTTGACGATCTCGACCGCGCGGTCCTCGATGTCGTAGCCGTATTCCTGGCGGTGCGCGGCGCGGAACCCGTCGAGGAAGGTGTCGTAGCTGGCCTCGGGGCCATCCAGCGGCACCTGCACCTCGTGGTTCTGCCCGTCATAGCGCGCATCGACCACGTAGAGCATGGAGCGGCGGTCGGCCGGCACGCCCTCGTTTTCCAGCCAGGCGTCGCCCTGGCCCGTCATCTCGTGGAAGGCGGCGCCGATCTCGGGCCAGCTGTCCCGCGACGCGGTGGAGACGCCGGTGCGCACGAAGTCGAAGCCGACGTCCGACAGCAGGATGCCGCGGGCACACATGGTGCCCGGCTGGGCCGGCACGATCACCGACTTCATGCCGGTTTCCACGGCCACGGCAGCGGCATGCAGCGGACCCGCGCCGCCATAGGCGAAGAGGGCGAAGTCCTGCAGTCGGTGGCCCTTCTCGGTGGAGACGGCACGGATCGCACGGCCCATGTTGGCCACTGCAATGCGCAGGATACCCAGGGCGGCCTCTTCCACGGTCAGGCCCAGCGGGGTGGCGATGCCCTCTTCGATGGACTTGCGTGCGGCCTCGGTATCGACCTGCATCCGGCCCGACAGCAGGGTGTCGGAGGCCAGGCGGCCCAGCACCAGGTTGGCGTCGGTGGTCGTCGGCTCGGTGCCGCCCTGGCCATAGGCCACGGGGCCGGGGTAGGCGCCGGCAGAGCGGGGGCCGACCTTCAGCGCGCCGGCATCGTCCAGCGCCGCGATGGAGCCGCCACCGGCGCCGATCACGTTGATGTCCAGCATCGGGCAGCGCACGGGGTAGTCCGCCACCAGCCGCGAGGTGGTGAAGGCCGGGCGACCGCCTTCGACCAGCGACACGTCGGTGGAGGTGCCGCCCACGTCATAGGTGACGATGTTGGGATAGCCGGAGACGCCGGCCACCTTGGCCGCGCCCACGACGCCGGCCGCGGGGCCGGACAGGCAGGTGCGGACGGGGAAGCTGCGCACCGACTCGACCGACATCAGGCCGCCGTTGGAATGGATCGTGCGCGGGGCGCTTTCGATGCCGATGTCCGCCAGGCGCTGCAGGAAACGTTGCAGGTAGCGGTCCATGCGGGGGCCGACATAGGCGTTGATGACGGTGGTGGAGAACCGCTCGAACTCGCGGAACTCGGGCAGGACCTCGGAGGAGATGGAGACATAGGCCTCGGGCATCACCTCGCGCACGATCTCGGCGGCGCGGCGTTCGTGGCGCCCGTCGCGGTAGGCGTGCAGGAAGCAGACGGCGACCGCTTCGGCGCCCGCGTCGCGCAGGGTTTCGGCGGCGGCACGAACCTCGTCCTCGTTCAGCGCCTCCAGCACCTCGCCATCGGCGTTCAGCCGTTCGCTGACCTCCAGCGCCATGTAGCGTTCGACCAGCGGCTCGGGCTTGGTGATCGCGTAGTCGAAGAGATGCGGGCGGGTCTGGCGCCCGATCTCCAGAACGTCCCGCGCGCCCTTGGTGGTGATCAGCCCGGTCGGCACGCCGCGCCGTTCGATCACCATGTTGGTGGCCACCGTGGTGCCATGGCCGACAAACTCGAACGCGTCGGGGGCGACGCCCAGCTCTTCGACATAGTGACGCAGGCCGGTCTCGATCGCCTCGGAGGGATCATGCGGCGTGGAGGACGTCTTGAAGTGAATGGCGCGGCCACTGCCGGCCTCGAGGGCCGTGAAGTCGGTGAATGTGCCACCCACGTCGAAACCAATACGGTACATAGTACTTGGGTCCCTTTGGATCGGTTGATTATCTGGTTACTGAGCGGTCGGCATCAGCAGGTTCGGAAGGAAAAGCGTGATCTGCGGAATGAAGGCGACCAGCAGGGCGACGATGACCATCGCCAGGTAGAAGGGCGCCAGGGAGCGGGTCAGCTCGCCCATGCGCACGCCCGAGACCGACATCACCGTATAGAGGACGAGGCCGACGGGCGGGGTGATGGTGCCGATCATCATGGTCACGACCACGGTCACGCCCAGGTGCACGGTGTCGATGTCGAAGCTGGCGGCGATGGCCAGCAGCGTCGGCACCAGCAGCACCAGCGCGGCCAGAACCTCCATGAACATGCCGACGACCAGCAGGATCACGATGATCACGGCGATGGCGGCGGCCTTGGACACGAAGAGGTCTTCCATCAGCGTCACCAGTTCGACCGGCAGGCGCTGGATCGAGATGATCCAGCCGAAGACGGCGGAGACGGCGATGATGAACAGCGTCGAGGAGGCCGTGCGCACGGTACCCAGCAGGGCGTTGCGGATCTGCGGCAGGCTGAAGCCCATCGAGATGGTGCCGATGATGAGGATGTAGACCACGACGACCACGGAGGCCTCGGTGGGGGTGAAGACACCGCCCAGGATACCGCCCAGCAGGATGACCGGGGCCATCAGCGCGGGCAGGGCGCGCCAGAAGGCCCGGCAGACCTCGTGACGGCTGGCACGCGGCAGGCGCGGGGCGGTTTCGTGGCCGCTTTTCACCAGCAGGTAGACGATGACCATCAGGCCGAAGCCCGACAGCAGGCCCGGCAGGGCACCGCCGAGGAACAGGCGCCCGACGGATTCCTCGGCGAGGAAGCCATAGACGACCAGGGTGATCGAGGGCGGGATGATCGGGCCCATGGTGGCGGAGGCGGCGGTGACGGCGGCCGAGAACCGCTTGGAATAGCCCGCGTTCTCCATCGCCTTGATCTCGACCGAGCCGAGGCCGCCGGCGTCGGCCACGGCCGAGCCGGACATGCCGGCGAAGAGGATCGAGGCAACAACGTTGACGTGGCCCAGGCCGCCGGTGATGTGGCGCACCAGGACGCCGGCGAAGTTGAAGATCCGCTCGGTCACGCCCATGCCGTTCATCAGGTTGCCGGCCAGCAGGAACATCGGGATCGCCAGCAGCGAGAAGCTCTCGATGCCGCCCGCGGCGCGCATGGTCAGCTGGATCTCGGGCAGGCCGGTCATCAGGATGTAGATCGCCGAGGTCACCAGCATGGTATAGGCGACCGGCAGGCCGAGGATCAGCAGGCCGAAGAAGAGGATCAGGAAGATGGCAGTGGTCATTGGACGGCCTTGTTGGTGCCGGGCGTATCGTTGCGGCCGCGCAATTCGTTGACGATGGCCTCGATGGCGAAGATCACGGTCAGCCCGGCTCCGATGCCGTAGGGCAGGACGATCAGCGCGAACTTCGAGGTGAAGGGGCTGCGGGGCAGGGTGCCGAAGTCGAGCCGGGACATCAGTGGTTTCAGCGCCTGGACCTGGGTCAGCGCGTAGAGCAGGACGCCGATCACACACAGGTGCAGGAAGATCTGCAGACCGCGACGCAGGGCCTGGTTCTTCAGGTCGCTCATCAGGTCGAGGCCGATATGGCCGCCTTCGCGATAGACCACGGCGGCCCCCAGGAACGTCAGCCAGATCAGCGACACCTCGGCGATGTCATCGGTCATGTGGACGGGCGCGTTGAAGACGTAGCGCGAGGTGATCTGGACGGTCAGGGCGCAGATGATCACGACGGCAAGGGCCGTGCACAGCCAGAGGGTCAGGCGATGCAGACCGGTGAGCAGATGGGTCATGGTCAGGTGTTCCGGCTAGCAGAAAAGGGGGCGTGCCGGCACAGGGCCGGCACGCCGGGGGGATCAGGCGAGTGCCGCGATCACTTCATGGCCTGGATTTCGTCCCACCATCCTTCGGGCAGCAGGCCTTCTTCCTCGAAGTGCGGTACGGATTGCGACACCAGTTCGCTGAATTCGGCGCGGGTCTCGTCCGACATCTCGCAGAAGGTCACGCCCTCGGCTTCCATGGTGGCGCGGTTCGGCGCGGTCTGTTCGGTCACCAGCTCGACGAAGTAGTCGCCCGCGTCCTCGGCGGCCTGGGTGACAATCTCCTTGTCTTCGTCCGACAGCATCTGGAAGGCGCTTTCGGCCACGTAGACGGAGTTCTGCGGGAACATCATGCGCGCGTCGGTGACGTAGGGCAGGACCTCGTAGAACTTGGAGGAATAGATCTGTTCGCCGGCGCTTTCCGCCATGTCGGCCACGCCCTGGCTGAGGCCCATGTAGGTCTCGCCGTAGGAGATGGTGACGGGCACGGTGCCGATGGCTTCCCAGCCAGCGATGAACATCGGCAGACCCGGCGCGCGGGCGCGCTTGCCGGCGATGTCCTCGGGGCCGGTGACGCAGTCATCCTTGGTCAGGAATACGCGCGGCAGGCGGAACCAGTTGGTGGCCAAGATACGCACGTTGAAATCGTCGCGCAGCGTGTCCTTCAGCTCGCTCGCCAGGTCGCTTTCCATGAAGTTCAGGAAGTGCTCCTGGCTTTCGAAGACGAAGGGAATGTCGACGACGCCGAACTCGGGCACCAGGTTCGACGCGTTGGAACCGGAAGATATGTAGCCTTCCTGCGCGCCGACGGCCATGGCCTCGATCTGGGCCGGGCCGGAGCCCAGTTGCGAGCCTTCGTAGAAATCGACCGTCACGCGGCCTTCGGTGCGTTCGGTGACCAGCTCCGCGAAGCGCTTGGAGGCCTGGGTGACCGGCGCGCCGGGCGGGTTGATGCCGCCGAAGGTCCAGCTGACCTGGGCGCTGGCCGGTGCGGCGGAGAGCAGGCCGGCGGCGGCGAGGGCCACGAGGGAGAGATGGGTCTGTTTCATTGCTTTCATCCTGTTGGTGCTTCGGTTTCTTGTTGAAAACGCTGGGCCGTGAAACTGGAAAACTCGGGCGGCTTCTGCCCGTTGAGGATCCATTGGGCCAGGGGGCCACGGTGCGCCGGGGCGAGCGTCACCCCGGAATGGGTCGTGGCCACGAATACCCCCGGGTGGGTCGGGGATTCATCGTAGACGGGGAAGCCGTCAGGCGTCAGGACCCGCAGGGCCGCCCAGCTCCGGACGATCCGCAGCTTGCCGATGGCCGGGAACAGCCGCGCGGCGCGGCGGGCCAGCTGGCTCATGCCGGCGCCGGTGGAACGGTCCTCGTCCGTTTCTTCTTTCGTGTCTCCGATCAGGATCGTGCCTTCGGGGGTCTGCCGGATACCGGAGGTCACGACGGGCACGACCGGATCGGCGCGCTCGGTCACCAGGATCTGCCCCTTCTGCGGCTTGACGATCTTCGGGAAGCCGAAGGGTTCGGCCAGGGCGTTGGTCGCCAGTCCGGCGGCAATTAGCACGCGGTCGGCACGGGCGCAAAGCTCGGCCGCCTCCACCAGATAGCCCGCATCCTGCGGCTTGATGGCGGTGACCGCCACGTTGGAGATCAGGGTCGCCCCGGCCGCCTGCGCCGCGAGGCTGAGGCCACGGTAGAGCGACAGAGAGTGGCAGGCCCCGTCGAGAGAGGAGACGGAGGCGCCGGTGACCTCTGGGCCGATGCCGGGCAGGATCTCGGCCACCTCGTCGTGGTCGATCATGTGCACGTCGTCGCCCGGCAGGTCATGCGCCGCGACCTTGCCGATCATCGCGGCGCGCTTGTCGTATTCGGCCTCGCCCAGGCACAGGTGCAGGCCCATGCCGGTCTGGTAATGGGTGTCGACCCCGGAGAGCTCGCGCAGCTCATCCTGAAGGGCGGTCCAGTCGCGCACGGCGCTGCGGGTCCAGGTGGCATAGTCGCGGCTGCCCGCGCCCTTGCTCTGCGCCCAGACCAGTCCGAAATTGCCGCGGCTGGCGCGGAAGCTGGTGTCGGCGGCGTCGAGGATCAGCACCCGCGCCCCGTCGCGCGCCATGCCAAGCGCCGTGGCCGTGCCGACAAGCCCGCCGCCAATCACCACGATATCCCATTCGCCCAGATCTTTCACCTTGCTCGCACCGTCGCTGGAAAACTTTGGGCGATTAGGCGGTTTCGGTTGCCATAACGCAAATATCAATGCCTTCTTTGATTATGCGCACATGTTATGAGGTGCGCCCGGACTGCCGCTGCGGCATCTGTTTTGCTGCGTTGTCAGGGGGCTGTGCCACGGGACAGCGGGGCCGGTCCCGGGCCGCTGCCGGTGATCGGACGCGCCATCGACGGCAAGAAGTGATCTAAAATTAGGCAGGATGAGACCGCTGTAGGTCAGTTCCTCAGCGAGATCACCCCCGGTTGGGGCGCAGGGCATCGAGGAAGGCGGTGTCGTGACTGATCGCGACCACCGCGCCGTCGTAGCTCTCCAGCATCTGCAGCCCCGGACGGTCCAGTTGGTTCGTCCAGCAACAGGAGCTGTGGCACCGGGCAGCCGGGCGGCGGTCGCGGCGAGGGGGAACCGGCGCAACCGAGGTGTCGGACAGCAAAAAGCCCCGGTCGCGGCGCGCCGGGGCTTTCGGGATCTGGGGGCCATCCGGGCCTTGCGGGGGTCAGCCCTCGGAGGCCGGTGCGGCGGGCTTGCGGGCCGGGGCCTGCTGCTGCTTGGTGCCGGAGGACAGCGGATCGTCCTGACGCTGCACGGAGCCTTCGAAATGGGCGCCGCTTTCGATCGCGATGGTCTTGTGGATGATGTCGCCTTCGACACGGGCGGTCGAGGTCAGGCGCACCTTCAGGCCACGCACGCGACCGATGATGCGGCCGTTGATGACCACGTCGTCGGCGGTCACCTCACCGCGGATCGTGGCGCTTTCGCCGACGGTCAGCAGATGCGCGCGAATGTCGCCTTCGACGGTGCCCTCGACCTGGATGTCACCGGTGGTCTTCAGGTTGCCGGTGATGTGCAGATCCGAGGACAGAACCGACGCCGGCGGCTTCGCCTTGGGGGCGGAGGGCTTGAAATCGGGCGCGGGCTTGGACTTCGGAGCCGCATCGGCCGTTGCTGCCGGGGCGCTGTTCTCTGCGGTCTTGGGACCCGGTTCGTTGATTTTGCTCTTAGAAAACATCTCTTGCCGCCTTGATATAATTCATGGGGTTCACGGGTTTGCCACCCACACGGATTTCATAGTGAAGGTGGGGGCCGGTCACGCGTCCCGAAGCTCCCATATCACCGATACGTTCCCCGCGCGAGACTCTTTCTCCCACGCTCACGCCGAGGCGCGACATATGGGCGTAGCGGGTCTCGATGCCGAAGTCATGCTTGATCTTCACCAGGCGGCCATAGCCCGAGGACCAGCCGGCATGGGTCACGACGCCATCGGCGGCGGCGTAAAGGGGCGTGCCCACCGGGGCGGCCATGTCGGTGCCGTAGTGCTGGCGGATGCCGCCGGTCTTCGGGTCGCGACGGGTGCCGAACTGCGAGGAGTAGCGGAAGCGACCATGCACCGGCATCGCGAAGGGCGCCTTCTCGGCGGCGATGCGGTAGAGGTCCAGCTCTTCCAGTCGTTCGAGGATGGCGTTGGCGCGCTCGGTGTCGGGCGAGGAGACCTCGCCCATGGTCGAGAAGGAGATGGGCGTCAGCGGACCGCCGCGCCCGGTATAGCCACGGCGCACCTGGTCGATCAGGGTGTCGGTGTTCATACCGGCGGCGCGGAACATCTTGTCCAGCGGCTCCACCGAAACGGTCATCGCCTCTTCCAGCTGGCGGAAGATCGCGTCGTTCTGGTCTTCCATCAGCGCGATGCGCTCGGCCATCTCGTCGGCCTGGGCCAGGGCGTCCTGGGCGCCGCGTTCGGTGGCGTCGCGTTCCTCGGCGGTTTCCGACAGGGCGGCGGTCAGCACGTTCAGCGTGTCTTCGGCATAGGCCGGCAGCGCCTCGCGCTCACCGTTTTCCGAAGGTGCCTGCAGGGCCGCCAGTTCCGCGCGAACCTCGTCGCGTTCGTCCAGCGTCTTGCGCAGGGTGGACTGGATCACGTCGATGCCGGTCTCCAGCTCGCCGCGGCGCGCCTCCGATTGCAGCAGTTCGGTCTGCATGACCGAGATCCGCTCCAGCGCGGTGTTGAACCGGTCCTGTGCCGCCAGCGCCTCCTGCTCGCGCAGGTCGCGTTCGGCGGCCATGGCGTTCAGACTTTCGCGGAAGGTCTGCTGGTCGCGCATCGCCTGTTCGCGGTAGTTGCCCGATCCGATGCTGTCCATCAGCAGGATCGCGGTGGCGATGATCGTCCAGGAGACGATCATGGTCCCGCCCGCCGCGGCGATGATCTGGGTCATCGGCTGAAGCCGGATGAACCGTGTGTCCGCGTCGGAGCGGAGAAAAACCCTGCGTTCCGGAAAATGCTTTTCCAGAAACGCTCTCATGCGGATCTCTAGCCTGGTTCTCACGAGGTCCCGTATCCCTCTTTGTCCCGTCCTTTTGCGCCCGTCGCGAGGTCCCCACCTCAGGCGCCTGAACCCAGTTACCCGCGCGTCTGCCGTCGGGCAAGGTGTTTGGGTCCCCCCCCCGCCGAAGCAGGGAAAATCCGCCGATCTTGGCGGGAAGTTGCCGAAAAATGCTCATTTGCAAGGGTCTGGCAGGCGATCGAGACTGTCCGCGCGCCCGGGTTTGCACCTGTTTCGGGGGTGTGCCGGGTCAGAGCTGATCCGCCAGTGGCCAGTAGAAGTCCGGCGGCAGCCCCGCCTCGGCGCGCTTTTCCTCGTTGAAGGGCGGCTTCAGCGCGCCATGGAAATAGTGGCGGACCAGCTCGTGGAATTTCGGCTTCGGGTCCAGCCCGTCGCGACCACAGAGGAAGTTGAACCATTTCGACCCATAGGCGACGTGACCCACTTCCTCGGCATAGATCACCTCCAGCGCGTCGATGACGTTCTGCAGCTGCGCCTTGCGGAAGACCTCGATCATGTTGGGCGTCACATCCAGGCCGCGCGCCTCCAGCACCATGGGCACCACGGCCAGGCGGCCGTAGATGTCGTCGACGGTATCCTCGGCGGCGCGCCACATGCCGGCATGGGCAGGCAGGGCGCCGTAGTGGCTGTCGAGGCTTTCCAGGCAGTCACAGATCAGGTTGAAGTGCTTCGATTCCTCATCCGCCGATTTCACCCAGTCGTCGTAGAACCCGATGGGAAAGGGGACGTGGGTGAAGCGCGCGACCATGTCCCAGTGCAGATCCACGGCGTTCAGCTCGATATGGGCCACCGCATGCAGGATGGCGATGCGCCCCTGCGGGCTGCCGGGGCGGCGGCGGGGCACCTCGCGCGGGTCCAGCAGCTCAGGCTTTTCGGGCCGGGCCGGGCGCAGCGGTGGCGCGGCCTGACCGATCGGGATCTCCTCACCGGCGGCGCGCGCGGCAAACCAGGTGGCGGCGTGCCGGTGCGACAGCGCAGTCTTTTCCCGGCCATCGGCGGTGGTCAGCACCTCGACCGCCATCTCTGCAAGAGTTTTCATCGTCCTGTCCCATCCTGCGCTCCGGCCCGCGGCCGGGACCGGCGCCCCTGTCATTTGTTGGCCGGAAATATCCCGGGGGTGCGGGGGCTGGCCCCCGCGTCAGCTCGTCTCCCGGCTCACAGTGCCTTGGCCGCGGCCAGCACCTCCTCGGCGTGGCCCGCGACCTTCACCTTGGGCCAGACGCGCACCACGGTGCCTTCGCCGTCGATCAGCACGGTGGTCCGCTCGATCCCCATGAAGGTCTTGCCGTACATCTTCTTTTCCTTCCAGACGCCGTAGTCCTCGCAGACCGTGCCCTCGGCGTCCGACAGCAGTTCGGTCGCCAGCTCATGCTTGGCCTGGAACTTCTCGTGCTTGGCCACCGGGTCCTTGCTGACGCCCAGGACCTTTACGCCCGCGGCCTCGAACTGATCCGCCAGTGTGGTGAAATCCTTGTTCTCGGTGGTGCAGCCCGGCGTGTCGTCCTTGGGGTAGAAGAACAGCACCACCGGCGCGGGGCGCAGCGCCGACAGGGTCACCTCGCCGCCACCGGCGCGGGGAAGGGTGAAATCCGGCGCTTTCTTGCCGTCGAGTTCTTGAGACATGGCCTGGCCTTTCTTGTCGTGTCGGGCTGCCTTCCCTATTACCGGCAGGCAGAGCAGAATGAAACGTGCCGGGTGCGAAAACCCGGCCCCGATCCGCCCGTCACCCGAACCCGGCCGATCCACCAAGAGGCGCAGGACCCTGATGCACAAGCTGAAGCCGCAGCCGCAGGCTCTGGCAGCCAGGCCGAGGCACCATCGCGTGCTGAGCCGGCTGGCACGGGTGCTGCTGTTGCTGGTGCTGCTGGCGGGGCTGGGCGCGGGGCTCGGCGGGTTGCGCTTCCTTCTGCGGGGAGAGCCGCTGGTGGCACCGCCCTGGCTGCGCGAGCGGATCGAGACCCGGCTGGAGGCCCAGGTGCCGGGGCTTGAGATCGCCTTCAGCGAGCTGTCGGTGGTTTTCGAGGAGGCCTGGCATCCGCGCCTTCGGGTGCGCGACCTGAACATGATCCTGCCCGAGACCGGCTCGCGCGTGGTGCTGAACCAGGCGACGACGCGGCTGGCGCCCGGCCCGCTGCTGCGGGGGCGGTTGCAGCCGCAGGAGATCGCGGTGGAGGGCGCGCAGCTGCGGGTGCGGCGCAATGCCGACGGTCGCTTCGACCTGATGTCGCCGGACCAGGGCGCCGAGGCACGTGAACGCGACATCGCCCTGGTGCTGGCCGAGCTGAAGGCCTCGCTGGCGACACGCGATCTGGCCGCGCTGGACCGGATCGAGGGGCTGGGCCTGACCCTGGTCTACGAGGATCTGCGCGCCGACCGGTCCTGGTCGGTCGACGGCGGGCGCATCGTGCTGGACCGGGACGGCGCCGCGCTGGTGATCCGGGGTGACTTCTCCCTGCTGGGCGGGCGCAGCTATGCCACCCTGATCGAGACCAGCTATACCACGCGTCTCGACAGCAATTCGGGCGAGTTCCAGCTGTCGGTGGAGGACATGCCGGCCGAGGACCTGGCGACCCAGAGCCCGGCGCTGGCCTGGCTGGGGGTGCTGCGCGCGCCGCTGTCGGGCGCGCTGCGCCTGTCGCTGGAGGAGGACGGCGCGGTCGGCCCGCTCTACGCCACGCTGCAGATCGGGCGCGGGGTGGTGCGCCCCTCGGAAGGCACGCGGCCGATCCCCTTCGACAGTGCGCGCAGCTACTTCTCCTTCGATCCGGCGACGCAGATGCTGCGGTTCAGCGAGCTGTCGGTGGCCAGCCCGGTCGTGTCGCTGCTGGCCGAGGGCGCCTTCCGCCTGGGCACGGCGCCCGACGGCGGGGTGCAGATGACGGGACAGCTGGCCGCGAGCGAAATCGTCGCGGACCCCGCCGACATCTTCGCCGCGCCCCTGCGGCTGGAACGGGCGGAGGCGGACCTGCGCCTGCGCTTCGATCCCTTCGAGTTGTCCCTCGGCGAGTTGATCCTGACCGAAGGCGAGCATGTGATGCGGGCTGACGGGCAGTTGGTGGCGGACGACACGGGCTGGAGCCTGGGGCTGGAAGGGGCGCTGACCGCTGCGGGTCAGGACGCGGAGGGGGGCGGGGGACCCGGCGCCACGCTGTCGCCCGACGATGTGCTGGGCTTCTGGCCGCCGGCGGTGGCGGTCAAGAGCCGCGACTGGGTGGCGCGCAACCTGCTGGAGGCGCGGCTGACGAACCTGCAGTTCGGCCTGCGCGCGGCGCAGGACGCCCCGCCGCAGATCCAGCTTGGGTTCGATTTCGACGACACCACGCTGATCTTCATGAAAACCATGCCGCCGTTGCAGCAGGCCCGGGGGCGCGCGGTCCTGTCGAACCGCCGTTTCGCCGTGCAGGCCGATGCCGGCCATGCCGAGGTGCCGGGGGGCGGGCGCATCGACGCCGCGGGCAGCACGTTTGTGGTGCCGAACGTGCGCCAGAAACCCGCCGATGGCGAGCTGGGTCTGCGGCTGACCGGGGCCCTGGGTGACATGCTGACCCTGCTCGACCGCGATCCGCTGAACCTGCTGAGCAAGTCGGGGCGCAGCCCGGACCTGGCGCAGGGGCAGGCCCGGCTTGCTGCGTCTCTAAAACTGCCGCTGATGAAGAAGGTGCCGCTGGAGGCGATTTCGCTGAGCTACGCGGGTGAGGTGCGCGACGTGGAAAGCGACACCCTGGCGCCGGGCCATGTGCTGCGCGCGCCACTGTTGCAGGTGACGGGGGGCAACGATCATCTGCGGGTGGCTGGGCAGGGCACGCTGGACGGCGTGGGCTTCGACGGGGCGTGGCAGACGGACATCGGCCCCGGCTCGGGGCCGTCGACGGTCGCGGCACGGCTGCGGCTGGATGCCGAGGGCGCCGAAGGGCTGGGCCTTGCCCTGCCGCCCGGCACCCTGCGCGGCGCGTCGCAGGCGGACCTGTCGCTGGAACTGCCACGCGATGCGCCGATGCGCTTCGAGATCGAAAGCGACCTGGCGGGGTTGGGCCTGTCGGTGCCGTCGCTGGGCTGGTCGCTGTCGCAGGCCGCCACGGGCACGGTCCGCGCCGAGGGCGAGATGGGCCCCGATGGTGTCCGGGTGGAGGCGATGCGGCTGGAGGCCCCGGGGCTGGCTCTGTCGGGGGCTCTGACCGCCACCCAGGGCGGTACGCTGGGGACGGTTCGCCTGGACCGGCTGGCGGCTGGCCGCTGGCTGGACGTGTCCGCACAGGTGACGCCGCGCGGCGCCGGCCAGGCCCCGGGGCTGGCGCTGACCGGCGGGCGGGTCGACCTGACGCAGATGCCCGACCTGCCGCAGGAGGGGGGATCAGGCGCGCTGGACGTGGCGCTGGACCGGCTGCAGATCACCGACACGCTGGCGGTCACCGGGCTGCGCGGGGCGCTGTCGGCGGGCGGTACGGCGCGCGGGCAGGGCCGTTTCCGCGGGCGCATCAACGGTGGCGCCGAGGTTGTCGCGCAGCTGGATGGCGGGCGTATCCGCATCGAGGCGGCGGATGCCAGCGCCGCGCTGGCCGACGCGGGGTATCTCAAACGCGGCAACGGTGGCGCCCTGGTGCTGGATCTCGTGCCCACGGGCGCGCCGGGCACCTACGACGGCAGCCTGCGCATCACCGACATCCGCATCCAGGAGGCCGGTGCGGTGGCCGAGCTGCTGAACGCGCTGAGCATCGTCGGGCTGCTGGAACAGCTTTCGGGCCCCGGCATCCTCTTCGGCACGGTAGAGGCCGAGTTCCGCCTGTCTCCCGACCGGCTGACCGTGACCCGCGCCAGCGCGGTCGGTGCCTCCATGGGGGTGTCGCTTGACGGGGTCTACGACATGGCGGCGGACCAGCTGCGGATGCAGGGGGTGGTCTCCCCTCTCTACATGCTCAACGGTATCGGCGCGCTGCTGACCCGCAAGGGCGAGGGGCTGATCGGGTTCAACTTCGACATCGACGGCCCGGCGTCGGCGCCGCGCGTGCGGGTGAACCCGCTGTCGATCTTCACCCCGGCGATGTTCCGCGAAATCTTCCGCCGTCCGCCGCCCGACCCGGGCGGGCAGTGACGCGGCGCGGCGGCGCCATTGCGCCCGGCGGGCCGAGGGTGTAGCGGACGCCGCGACAGCCTTCTGCGCGAGGCCCGCAAACCCAACCGAGACCACCACAGGAGCGCCAGGTGCAGCTTTCCGATTTCGACTTCGACCTGCCCGAAGAGCTGATCGCGACACGTCCCGCGCGCCCGCGCTCCTCCGCGCGGCTGCTGGTGGCCGAGGGCGACCGGATCACCGACGCCATCGTGCGCGATCTGGGCGATTACCTGCGTCCCGGCGACCGGCTGGTGCTGAACGACACCAAGGTGATCCCGGCGCGTCTGTCGGGCACCCGCAAGCGCAGCTCGGACCAGGGCGAGACCGAGGCGCGGATCGAGGTGACCCTGCTGGAGCCGCGCGCCGAGGGCACCTGGGCGGCGCTGCTGAAACCGCTGAAGAAGATCCGTGAAGGCGAGGTCATCCGATTTACCCCGCGCCTTTCCGCCCGGCTGGAGGCCAAGGAGGAGGGCCAGGGCATCCTGGCCTTCGAGGCCGAGGGTGATTTCGATGCGGCCTTGGCCGAGGCCGGCCAGATGCCCCTGCCACCTTATATCGCCGCTCTGCGCGCCCCCGATGCCCAGGACAAGCAGGACTATCAGACCGTCTGGGCCCGCAACACCGGAGCCGTCGCCGCGCCGACCGCTTCGCTGCATTTCGATGACGAGTTGCTGGCGCGGCTGAAGGAGAAGGGCGTGGAGCTGACCTATGTCACCCTGCATGTCGGCGCGGGCACCTTCCTGCCGGTGAAGGTCGAGGACGTGGAAAAGCACCGCATGCACGCCGAATGGGGGCATGTCAGCGAAGCTGCGGCGGCGGAAATCGCCGCGACCAGGGCCGCCGGCGGGCGGGTGATCCCGGTGGGCACCACGGCCCTGCGCCTGATCGAGAGCGCGGCACGGGAGAGTGGCGCCATCGCCCCCTGGCGCGGCGAGACGGACATCTTCATTTACCCAGGTTTCACCTTCGCCGTGGCAGATGCCCTCATGACCAACTTCCACCTGCCGAAATCCACTCTGATGATGCTGGTCTCGGCCCTGATGGGCACGGACCGGGTGCGGGCGATCTACGACCATGCCATTGCGCGGAACTACCGGTTTTTCTCTTACGGCGATGCCTCGCTGTTGATCCCCGCGTCCTGACGTGAAATCCATGGGCCACGGGACCTGATCCCCGTGCCCGCCGCCGCCGCGAAGCGTCCAGAGGAGACACGCGAATGATTCAGGTTCTGGGAACCTCCTGGGCTCTTTTGCTGGGCCTCATGCTGCTGATGCTGGGCAACGGCCTGCAGGGGACACTGCTGGGTGTGCGTGGCGAGATCGAGGGCTTCTCGACCTTCGAGATGTCGCTGGTCATGTCGGCCTACTTCGCCGGCTTCCTGGGCGGGTCGCGCATGGCGCCGGAGATGATCCGCCGCGTCGGCCACGTGCGGGTCTTCGCCGCGCTGGCCTCGTTCATTTCCGCCGTGCTGATCCTCTACCCCGCGTTCCCCAATCCCTGGGCCTGGGCGGTGGAACGGGTCATCATCGGTTTCTGCTTCTCGGGCGTTTACGTGGTCGCCGAAAGCTGGCTGAACAACGCCGCCACGAACGAGACGCGGGGCCAGTCGCTGGCGCTTTACATGTTCGTGCAGGTGGCCGGGATCATGGCCGCGCAGGGGATCCTGCTGTTGGGCGACCCGGCCGGGTTCATCCTGTTCATCGTACCCTCGATCCTCGTTTCGATCTCCTTTGCGCCGATTCTGCTGTCCATCTCGCCCACGCCGGCCTTCGAC
The DNA here is from genome assembly GCF_020177265.1 of Pseudooceanicola marinus. Lineage (GTDB taxonomy): Bacteria > Pseudomonadota > Alphaproteobacteria > Rhodobacterales > Rhodobacteraceae > Pseudooceanicola > Pseudooceanicola marinus_A. Next base: position 684,694 of record NZ_JAIVMC010000001.1, on the reverse strand, counting down.
AGTACCAGGCCGATGTCGCTGAAAGAGCTGTTCCAGACCTCGCCGCTCAGTTTCGTGGGCGTCTTCCTGGTGGGCGGCGCCTTCTCGGCGCAGTTCGGCATGGCGGCGGTTTTCGGCACCCAGGCCGGGCTGCAACTGCCGCAGATCTCCCTGTTTATCGCCATGTTCTACGTTGGCGCCATGGTCACCCTCTATCCGCTGGGCTGGCTGTCGGACCGGCTGGACCGGCGTCTGCTGATCGCGATCGAGGCGATCATCGGTGGCACCGGCGCCTTCCTCGGCTTCATCTTCGGCGGCAGCTACGTGGCACTGCTGATCGCGGCCTTCTTCATCGGCGGCATGACCAACCCGCTCTATTCGCTGCTTCTGGCCTATCTCAATGACCTGCTGGAGCATGACCAGATGGCGGCGGGCAGCGCGGGCATGATGTTCGTCAACGGCCTGGGCGCCATCGGTGGTCCGCTGCTGACCGGTTACGCCATGACCCTGGCCGGGCCCGGGGGGTTCTTCCTGTTCATCGCGGTGCTGCTGTTGGCGACCGCCGGCTATGCCTTCTACCGCATGACGCAACGCCCCTCGGTGGGCGTGGACGAGGCGGGCGCCTACGCGCCGGTGCTGATGTCGGCCACCTCCGTGGCCGTCGAGGCGGCGCAGGAATGGGCATATGAGGCCGCGGAAGAGGCGGCCGAAGAGGCCGCGCGTGACGAAAATGGCGCGTGAGCGCTCACATCCCGTAACGGCGAAAATCTCCCGTTCCAATATTGTGAAAACTTTGTAACGCTGGACGAAATGGCGCAATCGCGAAAGAGGAGATAGCCATGATTGCCCCCGAAGACGTGTTGTCCTACTGGCTGGATGAGGTCGGCCCCAAGGGCTGGTATCAGTCCACCGACGAGATGGATGCCGAGATCCGCAGCCGGTTCGGCGCGGCCTGGGCCCATGCCTGCGAAGGCGCCTATGGTCTGTGGCTGACCTATCCCAGCGGGGCCCTGGCCTATGTCATCCTGATGGACCAGTTCCCGCGCAACATGTTCCGGGGCCAGGGCCGGGCCTTCGACAGCGACAAGGTGGCGCTGGCGGCGGCCAAGGTGGCGATCGATCATGGCTTCGACATGCGGATCGACGAACCGGCGCGGCAGTTCTTCTACCTGCCGATGATGCATTCGGAAAACCTCTGCGACCAGGAACGCTGCGTGCGCCTGATGCTGGACCGGATGCCCGAAACCGGCGAGGCGAACCTGAAGCATGCCAAGGCGCACCGCGAGGTGATCCGCACCTTCGGTCGCTTCCCCTATCGCAACGAGGCGCTGCAACGGCACAGCACCGCTTCGGAAACCGCCTATCTGTCGAAAGGCGGCTACGGCGAGACCGTGCGCAGTGTCGAGGCCGCGGCCGGCTGAGGCCTCAGGACGGGTTGATGAAAAGGCGCCGCTCCGGTCCACCGGGGCGGCGTTCTTGCATTCGGGGGCAGGCCGTCCTCCGCCCGCGCGCCGGGCCGCGACCTTCGCTCGGTTTGACAGGGCGCCGCGACCCGCTAGGTTCGGCGTGAGGGCGATCCGGGTTTCGCCGGACGCATAGCGGCCTTTCGGCGCAAACCTTGCCGGAGGTTCCGCGCATGCTTGTCGCCTGCTGGCAGATAGTTTAACGTCAAACTATCTGGAAACCGAAGGTGCAGCGGAGGGGCATATGGCAGCCAAGTCTTTCGATTTCGTGGTGATCGGGGCCGGCCCGGGGGGCTATGTGGCCGCCATTCGGGCCGCGCAACTGGGCCTCAGCGTGGCCGTGGTCGAGCGCGAGCACCTGGGCGGTATCTGCCTGAACTGGGGCTGTATCCCCACCAAGGCACTGCTGCGCAGCTCCGAGGTCTTCCACCTGATGGAGCGGGCCAAGGACTACGGCCTGACCGCCGACAAGATCGGCTATGACCTCGACGCGGTGGTCGACCGCTCGCGCGGGGTGGCAAAGCAGATGGAAGGCGGCGTGCGCGGCCTGCTGAAGAAGAACAAGGTCACCGTCGTCATGGGCGAGGCCAAGCTGGCCGGCAAGGGCAAGGTCAGCGTCAAGACCAAGGACGGCACCGAAGAGCTGACCGGCAAGACCGTGGTCCTGGCCACCGGCGCCCGGGCCCGCGAACTGCCGGGGCTTGAGGCCGACGGCGACCTGGTCTGGACCTACCGCCACGCGCTGAAACCCGCGCGCATGCCGAAGAAGCTTCTGGTCATCGGATCGGGCGCCATCGGCATCGAATTCGCCAGCTTCTACAACACCCTGGGCGCCGACACGACCGTGGTCGAGGTCATGGACCGCGTGCTGCCGGTGGAGGACGAGGAAATCTCGAAGTTCGCCAAGAAGCAGTTCGAGAAGCAGGGCATGAAGATCATGCAGAAGGCCATGGTCAAGCAGCTGGACCGCGCCAAGGGCAAGGTCACGGCCCATATCGAGGTCGGCGGCAAGGTCGAGAAGCACGAGTTCGACACCGTGATCTCTGCCGTGGGCATCGTCGGCAACGTCGAGAACCTTGGCCTGGAAGAGCAGGGCATCAAGGTCGACCGCACCCACGTGGTGGTCGATGAATATTGCCGCACCGGGGTCGAGGGCGTCTATGCCATCGGCGACATCGCCGGGGCCCCCTGGCTGGCGCACAAGGCCAGCCACGAAGGCGTCATGGTGGCCGAACTGGCGGCCGGCAACAAGCCGCACCCTGTTCGTCCCGAAAGCATCGCGGGCTGCACCTATTGCCACCCGCAGGTTGCCTCCGTCGGTCTGACCGAGGCGCAGGCGAAAGAAGCCGGGTATGAGCTGAAGGTGGGGCGCTTCCCCTTCATCGGCAACGGCAAGGCCGTGGCCCTGGGCGAACAGGAAGGCCTGGTGAAGACCGTCTTCGACGCCAAGACCGGCGAGTTGCTGGGCGCCCACATGGTCGGTGCCGAGGTGACCGAGCTGATCCAGGGCTACGTGGTCGGCCAGGCGCTGGAGACCACCGAAGAGGACCTGATGAACACAGTCTTCCCGCACCCGACCCTGTCGGAGATGCTGCATGAATCGGTGCTGCAGGCCTACGGGCGCGCGATTCACATCTGATCGCTGCTGATTATTGTCACGCAAAAGGGGCGCCGGTTGATCCGGCGCCCCTTCGCATGTCCGGGCCCTGCAATCAGTGGGCCAGCATCTCCTCGACGATCTCGTCGCCGCTCAGATCGGTGGGGTAGTAGGTCGGCCAGTTGGTGACCTCCTCCAGCAGGGCCGCCCGGTCGTCGCCCCAGTAGAGGTGATAGTGGCCCGCATCGGTGGGCGAGACCGCGTGGTCGCTGAACTGCACGTAGCCCGGCGCGGCGTCGTCGCCTTCGACCTTGCGGAAGATGTAGCGCACGCCGCGGTTGCCCTTGGCGTAGGTCAGAACCTCGTAGCCGTTGTTGACGTAGTCGGCGGTCAAGGCGCCCTCGGGGCCGTGGAAGGTGAAGCTGTTGCCCGCGATCTCGATCCGGTCCACGTCGGTGGCATAGCCGGTATCGTAGTAGGCGGTGTACTCTTCCGCTGACATCTCGCCATGGGCGGCCTTGTCTTCCATCACCGGCGCCAGGGTGCCGTCCTGCAGCAGCGGGTAGACCGACTGCCAGTCGCCATGCCAGTCGGACAGCGGGCGCGGCTGGATTTCCGCGTCGGTGAAATAGCCATCGTAGATCCGCTGTGCGTCTTCGTCGTGGGCATGGTCATGGTCGTGATCATGGGTCTCATCGTGGGCGTGCTCATGATCGTGGTCGTGGCTTTCGGCCCAGGCGGGCAGGGCGGTGATGGTCAGGGCGCCAAGGGCCAGCGCCGCCAGGGCGCGGGAGGTCTGGGGAAGGGACGACATGGGATCTCCTCTCGAATCGCGTAATGATATAACATGACGTGACTTAGAGGGAGAACGCGGGACGGGCAAGTCGATTGCACTCGCCGGCCTGGCGCGGGCGGCAGGGCGTCCGTCCCGTTTCACCGGCCCGCCGGAGGGGTGGGAAAGGAAATGGACCAAGGGCGGCGCCCGGAACTGCCTGAGATCGTCCCAAGAGGGAGACAGGACCCACCATTGTGAATGGCTGCAGATTAATGTTTCCTTAATGTTCTCATTTTCTCCTTGGACAGCCGTGCTGTCTCCCCTATCTCTAGCCGCAGTGGTTTTCCCGGGGGCGAATATGGCCGAGCAGAAGTTTATCGAGGTCCGCGGCGCGCGCGAACACAACCTCAAGGGCATCGACGTGGACATCCCCCGCGACCAGCTGGTGGTGATCACCGGCCTGTCAGGGTCGGGCAAGTCGTCTTTGGCCTTCGACACGATCTATGCCGAGGGCCAGCGGCGCTACGTCGAAAGCCTGTCGGCCTACGCGCGGCAGTTCCTCGACATGATGGAAAAGCCCGACGTGGATCACATCTCGGGCCTCAGCCCGGCGATCTCGATCGAGCAGAAGACCACGTCGAAGAACCCGCGCTCCACCGTTGGCACGGTGACCGAGATCTACGACTACCTGCGCCTGCTCTTCGCCCGTTCCGGTACCCCCTACAGTCCCGCAACCGGCCTGCCCATCGAGGCGCAGCAGGTGCAGGACATGGTAGACCGGGTCATGGGCATGGAGGAGGGCACGCGCGGCTACCTGCTGGCTCCGATGATCCGCGACCGGAAGGGCGAGTACCGCAAGGAATTCCTCGACCTCCGCAAGCAGGGCTTCCAGCGGGTGAAGGTGGATGGCGCGTTTTACGAGCTGGACGAGCCGCCGACGCTGGACAAGAAATTCCGCCATGACATCGACGTGGTGGTCGACCGGATCGTGGTGCGCGAGGGCATGGAAACCCGGCTGGCCGACAGTTTCCGCACCGCGCTGGACCTGGCCAACGGCATCGCCGTGCTGGAAACTGCACCGAAGGAGGGCGAGCCGGAACGCATCACCTTCTCCGAGAACTTCGCCTGCCCGGTCTCCGGCTTCTCGATCCCGGAAATCGAACCGCGCCTGTTTTCCTTCAATGCCCCCGACGGCGCCTGCCCCCATTGCGACGGCCTGGGGATGGAGCTGTTCTTCGACGAGCGGCTGGTGGTGCCCGATGCCCAGCTGAAAGTGGCCGATGGCGCCATTGCCCCCTGGCGGAAGGGCAAGTCGCCTTATTTCCTGCAGACCATCGACGCCATCGCCCGGCATTACGAGTTCGACAAGAACAGCCGCTGGAAGGACCTGCCGAAGAAGGTGCAGAACGTCTTCCTCTACGGCTCCGGCAAGGAGGAGATCGCGTTTCGCTATGACGAGGGCGGGCGTGTCTACAACATCACCCGCGCGTTTGAGGGCGTCATCCCCAACATGGAACGGCGCTATCGCGAGACCGACAGCAACTGGGTCCGCGAGGAATTTGAACGCTATCAGAACAACCGTCCCTGCGGCGTCTGCAACGGTTACCGGCTGAAACCCGAACCGCTGGCGGTGAAGATCGACGGCCATCACATCGGCAACGTGGTGGAGAAGTCCATCCGCGAGGCGCTGGATTGGGTCGGGGCCGCAGGGGACACCCTGTCGAAACAGAAGGCGGAAATTGCCCGGCCGATCATCAAGGAGATCCGCGAGCGGCTTGGCTTCCTCAACAACGTCGGGCTGGAATACCTGACCCTGGCGCGGGCCTCGGGCACGCTGTCGGGCGGCGAAAGCCAGCGGATCCGGCTGGCCAGCCAGATCGGCTCGGGTCTGACCGGGGTGCTCTACGTGCTGGACGAACCCTCCATCGGGTTGCATCAGCGTGACAACGGGCGGCTTCTGTCCACGCTGAAGGGGCTGCGCGATCAGGGCAACTCCGTGCTGGTGGTGGAACACGACGAGGAGGCGATCCGCGAGGCCGATTACGTCTTCGACATCGGGCCCGGCGCCGGTGTGCATGGCGGCCAGGTGATCGCCAAGGGCAAGCCCGAAGAGATCGCCGCCGATGCCGCCAGCCTGACCGGCCAGTATCTGTCGGGCACCCGTGAGATCGCCGTGCCCGCCGTCCGGCGAGATGGCAATGGCAAGTCCATCCAGGTGGTGAAGGCCAGCGGCAACAACCTGAAGGATGTGACCGTGGACTTCCCGCTGGGCAAGTTCATCTGCGTCTCGGGCGTGTCGGGGGGCGGCAAGTCGACCCTGACCATCGAGACCCTGTTCAAGACGGCATCCATGCGGCTGAACGGCGCCCGCCAGACGCCCGCCCCCTGCGAGAGCATCAAGGGGCTGGAACACCTCGACAAGGTGATCGACATCGACCAGCGTCCCATCGGACGCACGCCCCGGTCGAACCCGGCCACCTATACCGGCGCGTTCACCCCGATCCGCGACTGGTTCGCTGGTCTGCCGGAATCGAAAGCGCGCGGCTACAAGCCGGGGCGCTTCAGCTTCAACATCAAGGGCGGGCGGTGTGAGGCCTGCCAGGGCGACGGCGTCATCAAGATCGAGATGCACTTCCTGCCCGACGTTTATGTCGAATGCGAAACCTGCAAGGGCCAGCGCTACAATCGCGAAACGCTGGAGATCAAGTTCAAGGGCAAGTCCATTGCCGATGTCCTCGACATGACGGTCGAGGACGCGCAGGAGTTCTTCCAGGCGGTGCCCTCGATCCGGTCGAAGATGGACGCGCTGGTGCGGGTCGGGTTGGGCTATATCAAGGTGGGTCAGCAGGCCACGACCCTGTCGGGCGGCGAGGCACAGCGGGTGAAGCTGTCGAAGGAGCTGTCGCGCCAGTCTACCGGCCGGACCCTCTATATCCTCGACGAGCCGACCACGGGTCTGCATTTCGAGGATGTTCGCAAGCTGCTGGAAGTGCTGCACGAGCTGGTCGAGCAGGGCAACACCGTGGTGGTGATCGAACATAACCTCGACGTCATCAAGACCGCCGACCACATCGTCGACATCGGCCCCGAAGGCGGCGATGGCGGTGGCGAAGTGGTGGCGATCGGCACGCCTGAGGACGTGGCCGAGGTCGAGCGCAGCCACACCGGGCGCTATCTCAAGGACATGCTGAAAGGCGCGAAGGTCGCTGCCGAATAGGGCAGGGCACGCCGCAGGGAAACAGGGGCCGGGCGGAGGCGTCCGGCCCGTCGCGTTTCAGGCGGCGGCGAAGGCCAGCGACAGGCGGTTCTCCAGCCGCTTGTACTTGCCTTGCAGGAAGGGGCTTTCGGCGTGGCGTGCCGCGTCGATGTGCAGCCAGTCGATCAGCAATTGCGCGCGCAGCAAGAACGACAGCAGGTCCTCATTCACGGGCTGTCCATAGCCCTGCAACAGCGCGGCGCGCACCTGGCGCCGCACGCCGCCGGCATCGATCTCTGCCTCTGGCGCATCGGCGCGGATGTCGCCTTTGAGGAAATCCACCATGTCGTAAACCGCCAGCTTTCGCTTCTCCTCGAAGAGATCGAGGCCCAGCAGGCGTTTCTCCTCGACCAGCAGGTTGCCGGCATGGAAGTCCCCGTGGCACAGCACGCGGGGCGCCGGGCAGCCACGCAGCCCTTCGACCTGCCGCCGCAGTGCACGGATCAGGGGCTGGAAATCGGCGGCGGGCGCCTGCGGCCCCCGCGCCCGAAGCTCCTCCAGCCGGGCGAAGATCCACTTGGGCCAGAACCGGGCCTCCTCCGCGGGGCTTTGCCCATGCAGCACGGCCAACCAGCGGCCCGCCTGGCGGCAGAGCGGCAGCGGATCGGCGCCCTCGTCCATCTGTTCCAGAAGCGTGGGCACATCGTGGAACCGCGTCACCATGAAGGTTTCACCGGGGGACAGGTAGAGGGCCTCGATCACGCCCAGGTCCGGATGCGGGGCGAAGACCCGTGCCGCCTGCCGCAGGGCCCGGTATTCCTCGGCGATGCGCCCGGCCTGCTTCGGCACCTGATTCAACTTCAGCACGAAACTGCCGCCCCCGATCTCCATCCGCAGCACGCTGCGGTCGAGGTCAGGCGCCTTCGCCCCGTCGAGGCGCAGGAAATCCGGCCGCCCCGTGGCGCCCCCGGGCAGGGCCGCGCGCCCGGCGTCGGAGGCCAGGAACTCTGCCGCGCAGGCCTCGGCCAGGTCGCGGTCGAAATCCAGAAATCTCAGCATTGTCGGTCCCTTGCCCGATCCCTTGCCCCCCGGCAAAGCCTAGTGGGGGCAGGGGAGGGAGACAAGGTCAGGCGCCGTTGAGGCGTGAGAAGCGGGGCAGCATGGCGGAGAAGTCCTTGTCGCCGCCGCCTTCCTCCTCGACGAAACGGGAATAGAGCGCCTCTGCCGCGGCCCCCATGGGCGTCTCGGCGCCGCTGCTTTGCGCCGCCAGCTGCGACAGGCGCAGGTCCTTCAGCATCAGGGCGGCGGCGAAGCCGGGGGTGTAGTCGTTGTCGGCGGGCGACTTTGGCCCGACGCCCGGCGCCGGGCAATAGGCGTTCATCGACCAGCTGTAGCCCGAGGAGGTCGAAACGACGTCGAACATCGCCTGCCGGTCCAGCCCCAGCTGATCGGCCAGGGCGAAGGCCTCGCAGGTGGCGATCATGGTCACGCCGAGGATCATGTTGTTGCAGATCTTGGCCGCCTGGCCGTTGCCGGCACCGCCGCAATGCACGGCCTTCTGGCCCATGATCTCGAAGAGCGGCGAGACGAGCGTGAAGGCTTCCTCCGGCCCGCCCGCCATGAAGGTCAGCGTGCCCGCATCGGCGCCGCCCGTGCCGCCCGAGACCGGCGCGTCCATGGCCAACAGGCCGCGGTCGCTTGCGCTGGCTGCGACGGCGCGGGCGCTGTCCACGTCGACGGTGGAACAATCCAGGTGGCAGGCGCCCGCCTTCATCGCCGGCTGGATCTGTTCCGACACCTGGCGCAGGATCTCGCCATTGGGCAGCATGGTGATCACCACCTCGGCGCCCTGGGCCGCATCCGCGGCGGTATTGGCCAGCGGAACGCCCGGCACGCGGACTGGTGACATATCATAGCCCGTGACGTCGTGGCCTGCGGCGGCCAGGTTGCGGGCCATGTGCGACCCCATGTTGCCCAGACCGATGAACCCGATCTTCATGATGTTCTCCTCCCTCTTGTCCTTGTCTCGCGGGCTCAGGGCCCGTCGAAGCTCAGTTCCGCGTCCAGCGGGGCCAGCATCGTCGAAACCTCCTCCTCGGCGATGTCGAGGCCGTGGCTCCATTTCGGCTTGCGGTCGCGGTCGATGATCTGGGCGCGGACGCCCTCGATGAAATCGCCCTCGCTCATCGAGCGGTAGGTGAAGCGATATTCCAGCGACAGCGCGGCGCGGATGTCGGCCTCGTCATGCAGGCGGCGCAGCATCTCCAGCGTGGCGGCCATCGACAAGGGACAGCCCGCGCGAATGGCCTTCAGCGCCTTGTCGGCCAGTTCCTCCCCGTCCTCGGCGGCCAGCTCCTCCACGATCTCGGGCAGGTTGTCACCGGCGAAGAGCGCATCAAGGTAGGCCTGGTTCTCCGCCAGGCGGGAGGCGGGGGCGTAATGACCGGCCTCTTCCAGGGCCTCGACGCTGCCGCTGGCGCAGAGCTCCGCCTTGGCGGCCTCCCATTCCTCCTCCGCCAGGAAGAGATCGGCAAATCCCGCGTGGATCGCGTCGCCCGGGCCCATGCGGGCGCCGGTCAGGCCAAGGTAGGCGCCAAGCCGTCCGGGTGCGCGCGCCAGCAGGAGCGATCCGCCCACGTCCGGCACCAGGCCGATGCCGCATTCGGGCATCGCAATCCGCGCGCTTTCGCCGACGACCCGGGTGGCGACATGACAGCCGACGCCCACGCCGCCGCCCATGACGAAGCCATGCAGGAAGCTGACGATGGGCTTGGGATATTCTGCCAGAAGGGCGTTCATCCGGTATTCGTCGCGCCAGAAGCGGCGACCATAGTCGAAATCGCCGGCGCGTCCGGTCACGTACATCTCGCGGATGTCGCCACCGGCACAGAAGGCCTTCTCGCCCGCGGCGTCGATCAGCACCAAGGCGACCTCGGGGTCGTCCCGCCAGGCCAGCAGCGCCTTTTCGATCTCCAGCGCCATGTCATGCGACAGCGCGTTCAACGCCTTTTCCCGCGTCAGGGTGATGCGCCCGGCGCGTCCGTCGCGCCGGATGGAAAGATCGTTCATGTGGACAGAAGGCTCCTTGCCGTGATGAGGCGCATGATCTCGTTCGTGCCTTCGAGGATCTCGTGCACGCGCAGATCCCGCACCAGTTTCTCGATTCCGTAATCGGCAAGGTAACCGTAGCCGCCGTGAAGTTGCAGGCACTGATTGACGATCTTCGATCCGGCCTCGGTGACGAATTTCTTGGCCATCGCGCAATGCTTGGTCGCATCCGGCGCGCCCTGGTCCAGTTTCCAGGCGGCCTGGCGCAGGAAGACGCGGGCGGCCTGCAACTCGATCTCCAGGTCGGCCAGGCGGAACTGCAGGGCCTGGAACTCGGACAGGGATTTGCCGAAGGCCCGGCGTTCGCCCATGTAGGCGATGGTGGCGTCCAGCGCGGCCTGGGCGGCACCCAGGGAGCACGACGCGATGTTCAGGCGTCCGCCGTCGAGGCCCATCATCGCGTAGGCGAAGCCGCGACCCTCTTCGCCCAGCAGGTTGCTGGCGGGCACCTCGCAGCCGTCGAATTGCACCTGCCGGGTCGGCTGGCTCTTCCAGCCCATCTTGCGTTCCAGCCCGCCGAAGCTGAGGCCGGGGGTGCCGTCGGGCACGTAGAGGGTGGAGATGCCCTTGGGGCCATCGCCGCCGGTGCGGGCCATCACCATGTAGCCATCGGAATAGCCCCCGCCGGAGATGAAGGCCTTGGTGCCGGTCAGGGCATAGCCCCCCTCGGTCGCCGCGGCCCGGGTTTTCAGCGCGGCGGCGTCAGATCCGCTGCCGGGTTCGGTCAGGCAGTAGGACAGGACGCGCTGCATCGACAGGACGTCGGGCAGCAGTTCGGCCTTCAGGGCGTCACTGCCGAAGGCGTCCAGCATCTTGGCGCACATGTTGTGAATCGACAGGAAGGCCGCGACGGACGGGCAGGCCATCGACAGCGCCTCGAAGACCAGCGTGGCGTCCAGCCGGGTCAGCCCCGCGCCGCCGCTCTCCTCACTGACGTAAAGCCCGCCGAAGCCCAGCTCGCCCACCTCGGGCCAGAGGTCCTTCGGGATGTCCCCGGCCTCTTCCCAGGCCAGCGCATTGGGCGCGATGCGATCCTGGCCAAAACTGCGGGCCATGTCGAAAATGGCCTGTTGTTCCTCGCTGAGCGCGAAATCCATGGGTTCTCCTCCCCCTTAGTTCCAGCCCTGTCCGCGGTTGGCGCCGCGCCTCTCCTCAGGCGCGTTGCTGCTGGATCAGGGCCTCAATCGTTCTCTGTCTCAATCCCAGGATGTCCAGCGCCTGCTCTTCATCCGGGACGATCCTGTGGGTGATGCCGGGCACCTTGTCCCAGCTCTTCACCACATAGCCTGCCACCTTTCGGGCGATCGGGGTATCCGCGAGATGCACGAACAGCCGGTCATGTTCAGACGGCGCGAAGATCTCTGCCTTGCGGGCATGCATCCGCAGAAGGTCCAGCACGTCCAGTTTCATCCCCGTCACGTCGCGCATGTCGATCAGCTGGTTCAGGTCCGGCGTGGCCTCGGGATCGCGCGCGAACCGGGTGAGGGATCGCAGGCTGTCACCGGGGCGGACGATGCCGGCCAGACGGATATAGGCCAGTCCGAAGGACGTCAGGATCGTGTAGTCACAGGACATGCAGGCTACCTCAAGTACAAGTCAGCGTGCCCGAAGTCTGTATCATCGCGGCCGTGCCCGTCTACGATGCCGCATGGTCGCATGGCGTCGATTTCGGCCGACTTGCCAACCTTGGTGGCGATTTGTGCTGGTCCTCCTCCCTGTGTCCGGCCGGGTCCGGGCCGGCAAACCAAATGGGGCGGCCCGAAAGCCGCCCCCTTGGATCAGTCCATTGCCTTGAAGTTGAACTCGCCACCTTCCTTGATGCCCGAGAACCAGCGCGCCGTGACGGTCTTGGTCTTCGTGTAGAAGCGGAAGGCGTCGGGGCCGTACTGGTTCAGGTCGCCGAAGGCCGACTTCTTCCAGCCGCCGAAGGTGAAGTAGGACAGCGGAACCGGGATCGGGAAGTTGATGCCGACCATGCCCACGTTCACCCGGTTGGCGAAGTCGCGTGCGGTGTCGCCATCGGCAGTGAAGATCGAGGTGCCGTTGCCGTACTGGTTGTCCATCGTCAGCTTCAGCGCCTCCTCGTAGGTCTCGGCGCGCACCTGGCTCAGGACGGGGCCGAAGACCTCTTCCTTGTAGATGTCCATGTCGGCGGTGACGTTGTCGAACAGCGTCGGGCCCACGTAGAAGCCGTCTTCGTAGCCCTGAAGGGAGAAGCCGCGGCCGTCCTTCACCAGGGTCGCGCCCTGGTCCACGCCGGAGGAGATCAGCCCCTCGATCCTCTCCTTCGCGGCGGCGGTGATGACGGGGCCGTAGTCCACCTCATCCTCGGAGGTGTAGGGGCCAACCTTCAGTTTTTCGATCCGCGGGATCAGCTTCTCGATCAGGGTGTCGGCGGTCTTCTCGCCCACGGGCACGGCGACGGAGATCGCCATGCAACGTTCGCCGGCCGCGCCGAAGCCCGCACCGACCAGCGCGTCGGCGGCCTTGTCCATGTCCGCGTCGGGCATGATGATCATGTGGTTCTTGGCGCCGCCGAAGCACTGGGCGCGCTTGCCGTTGGTGGCGGCCCGGCCGTAGATGTACTGGGCGATCGGGGTCGACCCGACGAAGCCGACGGCCTGCACCGTCTCGTTGTCCAGGATCGCGTCGACCACTTCCTTGTCACCGTTGACGACCTGCAGCACGCCGTCGGGCAGGCCCGCTTCCTTGATCAGCTCCGCCAGGCGCAGCGAGGTGGAGGGGCAGCGTTCCGAGGGCTTCAGGATCATCGCGTTGCCGGCGGCCAGGGCGGGCGCCATCTTCCACAGCGGGATCATGGCGGGGAAGTTGAACGGCGTGATGCCAGCCACGACGCCAAGCGGCTGACGCATCGAATAGAGGTCGATGCCCGGCCCGCCGTCGTTCATGTATTCGCCCTTCAGCATGTGCGGCGCGCCCATGCAGACCTCGACCACTTCCAGGCCACGCTGCACGTCGCCCCGGCCATCGGGCAGGGTCTTGCCGTGCTCTTTCGAGACAAGCTCGGCCAGCTCGTCCATGTGCTCGTTGATCAGGGCGCCGAACTTCATCATCACCCGGGCGCGGCGCTGCGGGTTGGTGGCGCCCCATTTGACCTGCGCCTCGGCGGCGCGTTCCACGGCGTGGTTCAGCTCTTCCACGGTGGCCAGCGGCACCTTGGCGATCACTTCGCCGGTCGCGGGGTTCATGACGTTGGTGAAGCGGCCCGAGGTGCCCTTCACATGGGCGCCGTCGATGAAATGGGTCAGTTCCTGCATAGGATCCTCCTGAGAATTTGCGGCCAGGTTACCCTTGCGCAAATGCCGGTTGAAGAGGAAAATCGGCAAAGAGGTTTTGCAGAAATGCAGGTATGAAAGGTGGGTGGCGATGAACTGGGATGATCTGCGGGTGTTCCTGGCCGTGGCCCGCCGCGAAAGCCTGTCGGCGGCGGCGCGCGGGCTGCGCATCGACCCGGCAACGGTCAGTCGCCGCATCGCCCGGCTGGAGGAGGAAACCGGCGCCGCGCTCTTTGCGAAATCACCCCAGGGCTATGCGCTGACCGAGGCGGGCGCGCGCCTAATGGCCCATGCGGTGCAGGCCGAGGCCGCGCTGCTGGCCGGGCAGGCGGAGGTGGCCGGGCAGGGGGCGCAGGGCCTGTCGGGGCAGATCCGCATCGGCGCGCCCGACGGGGTGGCGAACTTCCTGCTGCCCGATGTCTGTGCGCGCATCCTCGACGATAACCCGGACCTGGAAATCCAGATCGTCGCCCTGCCACGGCTGTTCAACCTCTCCCGCCGCGAGGCCGACATGGCGGTAACCGTCAGCGCGCCGACCGCCGGGCGGCTGCTGGTGCAGAAGGTGTCGGATTATCACCTGACGCTGGCGGCGACACGCGGCTATCTCGACCGGCATCCGCCGATCCGCAGCCTGGATGATCTGCGCGGTCACCGCATGGTCGGCTACATCCCCGACATGATCTTCGACAAGGAGTTGGACTACCTCGAAGAGATCGGGGTGGACCGGGTGAAACTGGCCTCGAACTCCGTCTCGGTGCAGTACCACTGGGTCGCGGGCGGAGCGGGCCTGGGCGTGCTGCACGACTTCTCTCTTCCGCACCACCCGGACCTCTGCCGCATCCTGCCCGATCTGACCCGCCTGACACGCAGCTTCTACCTGGTGCGGCACCAGGACGATGCGCGCCTGGAACGGCTCAACCGCTTCGCCGCACTGCTGTCCGAGCGGCTGCGGGCCGAGATTAACCGCAAGGAAGGGCTCTCTTGACAGGTTGGGGCAACCGGGGGACGCTTGAGGGTGAGGAGACAGGTTCAACCCAGGGAGGAGACCCGATGCTGGTTCAGCAGATTCTCAAGGCCAAGGACACCGAAGGCGTTTTCACTGTGAAGCCGGAGGTGACGATCAGCGAAGTGACACAGATCCTGCGGGAGAAGCGGATCGGTGGCGTGGTGGTCAGCAGCGACGGAGAGGCCGCCGAGGGGATCCTGTCGGAGCGCGACATCGTGCGGGCGCTGGCCAGCCGGGGCGAAGGCCTGATGGAACTGACGGCGGCGGACCTGATGACCAAGCATCCCATTTGCTGCTCGCTGGAGATGAACTCGGACGAGGTGCTGACCAAGATGACCGAGGGCCGGTTCCGCCACATGCCCGTGGTGCAGGACGGCATGCTGGTCGGCATCGTCACCATCGGGGATGTCGTGAAGGCGCGGCTGTCGCAGCTGGCGGCCGAGAAGGATGCGCTGGAAGGCATGATCATGGGTCACTGACGGCCGGGCACCGTTGCCGATGTTTGCGCGTGCAGCATCGGCGCGGACCGGCGTTCGGGCCAGAAATCACTTGCTTCCCGCTTGCATTCCCGGACGCAATATTGTTGCGTGCGCTGCAAGTGCAAGCGGAGGAGCAGCCACATGCGTATCGGTCTTTACCCTGGGACGTTCGACCCCGTCACGCTGGGCCATATCGACATCATCCGGCGGGCGACGCTGCTGGTCGACCGGCTGGTAATTGGCGTGGCGATCAACCGCGACAAGGGGCCGCTGTTCTCGCTGGAGGAGCGGGTGGAGATGATCGAGGCCGAGATCGGCCCGCTGGCCCGCGAAAGCGGCACCGAGATCGTGGTACATCCCTTCGAGAACCTGCTGATCCACTGCGCCCATGACGTCGGCGCCTCGCTGATCATCCGCGGCCTGCGCGCCGTCACCGATTTCGAATACGAATACCAGATGGTCGGCATGAACCGGGCGCTGGACGCCTCGGTCGAGACGGTCTTCCTGATGGCCGACGCAGGCCATCAGGCGATCGCGTCCAAGCTGGTGAAGGAGATCTGCCGGCTGGAAGGGGACGTGTCGAAATTTGTCACCCCCAACGTCAACGATAGACTTCGGGCGAAGCTCTTCTGATCGTCAGGCTGCCGCGCATCTTGTCGGAGGCGTCGCGGATAAACTCCGCGCAGACCTTCGGCTGGGTCAGCGGCAGCATATGCCCCCCCGGCACCAGTTTCAGACCCATCTGCGGGTGACGCCCGACCAGTTTGGCACCGTGGATCTGCGGATCGAGGATGCGATCCTCGGTGCCGTAGAGCAGGCGCACGGGCACGGTCAGCCCGGCATACTTGCGCGACATTTCGTCCAGGCCATCGCCGGACTGCATGTAGTCGCGGCTGGTGTTGTAGAAATGGCTGGGGCGCAGGGTCAGCATGGCGCCCCCCTGGGTGGGGGCGTTCGGCGGCATCTCCTCGGGGCCGTAAACCTGGTCGATCACGGCGTCCGCCTGGCGCAGCGATGCCGGGGTAGCGACGGTCCAGGCGGTCAGCCAGCGCAGGAAGTCCGAGCGGATCCGCAGCCCGTCGAAGACCTCGGCGGGGGTGCCAGCGCGCAGAGTCAGCGGCGCCAGAAGAGCCAGACCGCGCAGGCGCTCGGCGTCCTGCACCGCCATCGCCAGGGCGATCGCGCCGCCCAGGGAATGCCCGACGACCAGCGGGTTGTGGATCTCCAGCTTGTCCATGATCTCGAACATCAGTTCGGCGTGGTCCGCCAGGGCGCAGGGGTGCGTCATCGGCCGGTCGGAATAGCCCATGCCGGGGCGGTCGATGGCGATGACCCGGTGGTCGCGCGCCAGGTCGTCGATCAGCCCGCAATCGAAATTGCCCATCTGGCCGCCGAGGCCGTGGATCAGAAGGATCTCGGGGCCGGCGCCGACGTCGAGGTAATGCAGGCGGCCGGTGGAAATACGGGTGAAGGCCCCGCGCGGCGGCACGGTCTGCTCGGCGCGACGCTTCCACAGGAGGGTGTTCAGGGCCAGGCCCAGACCGCAAAGGATAAGAAGGCTCAGAAGCCCCAGAAAAACGTACATTTCTCAGACCCAGGTTGCGGCAGGGCCACCCATCCCCGCCGAATGCGACGCCTCAGCGCCAGAAGGCTAGCCACTCTACGAAATCTGCGAGCTTGCGCATCAGGAACAAGGTATTGTTCCCCTCTCCGACACCGTTGTCCAGCACCAGGAGCGTCACGATGATAACGCCAATGATAATCGCGATGCGGTTGGTCACGCTGGCTCCTCCGCTGCGACGACTTCGGTTTCCTATGCCCGAGGATGCCCTGCGTTTCAAGGGTTTGCGGGGCGCCTGCGGTCCACTGTGATGCCCGGGCGCGTCAGGTGGCGTTTTGTCGCCGGTGGATGCGGAAAGGGCCGCGCGGAGATCCGCGCGGCCCTTTGCCGGTCTGCTATCCTGGGGCGTGCCTCAGAGGGTCTTGCCGATGGTGGCCGCCATGTCGGCCATGCGGCTGGAGAAGCCCCATTCGTTGTCATACCAGGTCAGGATCCGGACCATGGTGCCGTCCATGACCTTGGTCTGGTCCAGCGCCATGGTGGAGCTGTGGCTGTCATGGTTGAAGTCGATCGAGACATTGGGCGCCGAGGTGTAACCCAGCACGCCCTTCATCGGGCCATCGGCGGCGGCGGTGATGGCGGCGTTGATCTCTTCCACCGTCGTCGCGCGCTTCGCCGTGAAGGTCAGGTCGACGCAGGAGACGTTGGGGGTGGGCACGCGGATCGCCACGCCATCCAGCTTGCCCTTCAGTTCCGGCAGCACCAGACCCACGGCCTTGGCGGCGCCGGTCGAGGTCGGGATCATAGACATCGCGGCGGCGCGGGCGCGGTAGAGGTCCTTGTGCAGCGTGTCCAGCGTCGGCTGGTCGCCGGTATAGCTGTGGATCGTGGTCATGAAGCCCTTCTCGATGCCGATGGCATCGTTGAGGACCTTGGCCACCGGGGACAGGCAGTTGGTGGTGCAGGACGCGTTGGAGATCACCTTGTGCTCGTCGGTGATCGCATCATGGTTCACACCGTAGACGGCGGTCACGTCCGCCTCCGCGCAGGGCGCGGAGACCAGCACGCGCGAGGAGCCGTTTTCGAGGTGGCGCGCCGCGGTTTCCCGCTTGGTGAAGATGCCGGTGCATTCCAGCGCGATGTCCACGCCGGACCAGGGCAGTTCCTCTGGGTTGCGGATCGCGGTGACCTTCATCCGGCCCATGCCCACGTCCATCCAGTCCTCGCCCGTGATCACCTCGCCGTTGTAGCGGCCATGCACGCTGTCGAAGCGGAAGAGGTGGGCGTTGGTCTCGACGGGGCCGAGATCGTTGATGGCGACGACTTCGACGTCGGTGCGACCGCTTTCGGCGATGGCACGCAGGACGTTGCGGCCGATGCGTCCGAAACCGTTGATGGCGACTGTGGTTACCATGATCCGGGATCCTTTGCTGGGAAGCGTGACGCCAGGGTCACGAAAGGTCGTTGGAGCGTCAGGAATGTTTGCGCTAACTTCCCCTGTAAACTCTACCTCCCCGTCGAAAAGGTCAAGGGAAGGGATGCGACAATGCGAAAAACCCGCCGGATTTCTCCGACGGGTTCGATGCGATGATCGCGGCCCTTGCGGGCGCCGATGTTACTTCTGCAGGCGGCCCAGGGCGGCGGCCACGTCCGCCATGCGCGCGGAGAAGCCCCATTCGTTGTCGTACCAGGCCAGCACGCGCACCAGGCGCTTGCCGGTGACCTTGGTCTGGTCGGGGGCGAAGATCGAGGACTGCTCGGTGTGGCAGAAGTCGATGGAGACCTTGGGTTCCGGATCGTAGCCCAGGACCTGCCCCATGTGACCGGCGGCGGCTTCGCGGACCACCTCGTTCACGTCCTCGACGGTCACGTCCTTCTTGGCGATGAAGGTCAGGTCGACGGCGGACACATTGGGGGTGGGGACGCGGATGGCCGAGCCGTCCAGCTTGCCCTTCAGTTCGGGCAGGACCTCTCCAAGGGCCTTGGCGGCGCCGGTGGAGGTGGGGATCTGGCTCATCGCGGCGGCACGGGCGCGGTAGAGATCGCCATGGCGCCGGTCCAGCGTCGGCTGGTCGCCGGTGTAGGAATGGATCGTGGTCATGATGCCGCTGTCGATGCCGATCCCGTCGTTCAGCACCTTGGCCAGGGGCGCCAGGCAGTTGGTGGTGCAGGACCCGTTGGAGATCATCGTGTCGCCGGCCACCAGGTCGCGGTGGTTGACGCCGTAGACGATGGTCTTCTGCACGTTCTTCGCCGGGGCGGAGATCAGCACGGCCTTGGCGCCGCGTTCCATGTGGACCTTGGCCTTCTCGCCGTCGTTGAACTTGCCGGTGCATTCCAGAACGACGTCAACGCCTTCCCAGTCCAGCTCCTGCGGATCATAGGTCGACATGACCTCCATCGGGCCGCGGCCGATGTCCATGGTGTTGCCGGCGATCTTCACCTCGTTGCCGAAGCGACCGTGCACGCTGTCGTACTTCAGGAGATGGGCATTGGTTTCGATCGGGCCGGTGGCGTTCATCTTCACGACCTGAACGTCATTGCGGGCGGCCTCGGCAATATGGGCGAGCGTGCAACGCCCGATGCGACCGAAACCGTTGATGCCGAGCGTGACCGTCATGCCGATATCTCCTGATAGAAAACCTGCGCTGTCCTTAGCCGAAGCTAGATCGCAGGGGTAGGGAGAAAAGTGTTTTCAGCCAGTATGTTAGCGAAAACATTCGGGAGCCTGCCCGTGGTTGCGCTAACCGGGGTTCGGGTTCGCGCTAACAGGTTCTGCGGTGCAGCGTCAGCCCGATGGGAGAGGGAATCGCCCGTGGGAGGACGGGGAGGGGGCGCTGCCCCCCGCGCGTGCCGCGCGTCCCCCGGAGTATTTTTGGCCAACGTATAGGATCAGAGGGCGGGAGCGCCCCGTTTTGACACCTGCACCTGGGTGTCGGGGCGGGAGCTGTCGCATGGGCAAAAAAAAGGCCGGGCGCCACGGGGGCGTCCGGCCTTCGCAATCAGTCTCGTAGGGTTCAGAGCAGCGACTTGACCTTCTCGGCCACGGCCTGGGCGGTGATGCCGAACTTCTCGTAGAGCTCGTCCGCCGGGGCGGAGCCGCCGAAGGAGGACATGCCAACGAAGCCGGCCTTGGCTTCGCGGCCACGCTCGCCAAGCAGCCACTTGTCCCAGCCCTGGCGCACGCCCGCCTCGACCGCCACGCGGACGGGGCCAGCGGGCAGGACGCGCTTGCGGATCTTCTCGTCCTGCTCCTCGAACAGCTCCCAGCAGGGCATCGAGACGACGCGGGTGCCGATGCCTTCGGCCTCCAGCAGGGCCTTGGCTTCCATCGCGATGGCAACCTCGGAGCCGGTGGCCAGCAGGATCGCCTGGCGCTTGCCCTCGGCGTCGGCCATCACGTAGGCGCCCTGGGCGACCAGGTTCTTCGACTTGTGCTCGGTCCGCAGGGTCGGCAGGCCCTGGCGGGTCAGCGACAGCACGGAGGGCGTGCCCTTCTGGCTCAGCGCAATTTCCCAGGCTTCGGCAGTTTCCACCGCGTCGGCGGGGCGGAAGACCAGGGTGTTGGGCGTGGCGCGGCACATGGCCAGGTGTTCCACCGGCTGGTGCGTCGGGCCGTCTTCACCCAGGCCGATGCTGTCATGGGTCATGACGTAGACCGGCGAGATCTGCATCAGGGCCGACAGGCGCATCGCGGGGCGGGCGTAGTCGGTGAAGCAGAAGAAGGTGCCGGAGTAGGGTTTGATCCCACCGTGCAGGGCCAGGCCGTTCATCGCGGCGGCCATGCCGTGTTCGCGGATGCCCCAGTGTACGAAGCGACCCTTGCGGTTGTCGGTGTCGAAGATGCCCAGGTCCCCGGTCAGGGTGTTGTTCGACCCGGTGAGGTCGGCCGAGCCGCCGATGGTTTCGGGCAGCACGGGGTTGATGACCTCCAGTGCCATTTCCGACGCCTTGCGTGTCGCGACCTTGGGCTGGGTTTCCGAGACCTGCTTCTTCAGCGCGCGGATCACGGCCGAGAGCTTCTTCGGCGTCTCGCCGTCGATGCGGCGCTGGAACTCCTGCTGGCGGCGTTCGCTCTGGTTGCCCAGGCGGCCTTCCCAGGCAAAGCGTTCCTCGGCGCCGCGGCGGCCGATCTCTTCCCAGGCGGATTTCACGTCTGCCGGGATCTCGAAGGCACCGTACTCCCAGCCGTAGGCGGCCTTGGCGGCGGCCAGCTGGTCGGCGTCGGTCAGGGCGCCGTGACCCTTCGAGGTGTCCTGCGCGGCGTGGCCCAGGGCGATGTGGGTCTTGCAGGCGATCATCGAGGGCTTGCCCGCCTTCTTGGCGGCGGTGATCGCCTCGTCGATGGCCGCGGGGTCGTGGCCGTCGATTTCCTGCACGTGCCAGCCGTTCGCCTTGAACCGGGCGACCTGGTCGGTGGTGGAGGACAGCTCGACCTTGCCGTCGATGGTGATGCTGTTGTTGTCCCAGAAGACGATCAGCTTCGACAGCTGGTGGCGCCCGGCGAGCGAGATCGCCTCTTCGGAGACGCCTTCCATCAGGCAGCCGTCACCGGCGATGACGTAGGTGTGGTGATCGACCAGCTTTTTGCCGAACTGGGCGCGCAGCATTTCCTCGGCCATGGCGAAGCCGACGGAGTTGGCGATGCCCTGACCCAGCGGGCCGGTGGTGGTCTCGATCCCCTTGGCGAGGAAGTTTTCCGGGTGGCCAGCGGTGCGGGCGCCCCACTGGCGGAAGTTCTTGATCTCCTCGATCGGGAACTCCTCGTAGCCGGTCAGGTGCAGCAGCGAGTAGAGCAGCATCGAGCCGTGGCCGGCCGACAGGATGAACCGATCGCGGTCGAACCAGTTGGGCTGGGTGGCATCGAATTTCAGGTGTTTCTCGAACAGCACGGTGGCGACATCGGCCATGCCCATGGGCATGCCGGAATGGCCGGAATTGGCGGCGGCCACGGCGTCGAGGGTCAGGGCCCGGATCGCGGTGGCCTTGGACCAATGGTCAGGGTGTGCAGTGCGCAGGGCGTCGATATCCACGTCGGGTTCCTCTCGCATGTCAGGCATCGGATGTTAGCGCGCTCATAGCAGCCGTCACGCGAAAGGCAAGCGTGGCAGGCGGAATGCGCCGATTTTCGCGCCGTGTTTGGGAAAGTTCGCGGGTTTCGCTACACTTGCCCCCGACACGGTTGAAACTATGATTCGCCTGTAAAGCCAATAGCCTGTGCCGAGGGGTTCACGTGAACCCGGGCACGACCGCGCCGATCTGCGCCTGAACGGGTTTTCGGGTGGACGTCGGCGGGCGGGCATGCGCAGGAAGGGGCCGCGCCGGGGTGGCACGGCTTCCGGGGCAGTAAAACGGGCCGCAAGGCGCCGCAAACGGGCAATGTGAGACGAGCTGATGAGTAATCTGGAAGACTTGCAGGGCCGGATCCTGTACGCGATGGAGCGGATCGGGGCCGGTCTGGACAGGCTGGAGCCTGCCCGCCCCGCTGAGGCCGAGGGGGAAACCCCCGAAGCCTTGCAGCGGGCGCTGGAGGATGAACGGACCGCCAATGCACAGCTGGAAGAGCGGGTGAAGGCGCTTCACCGCCGCCAGGAGGAGCTGGAACAGGCGCTGGCCGCCGCCGAAGCCGCGCCCCAGGCGTCCGGGGAGCCTGACCCGCAGGTGGCCGAGGCGATGATCCAGATGGATGAGGACATGTCGCGCCTGCGCGCCGCCAACGCGGCCCTGCGCGAGAACAACCGCCTGCTGCGCGAGGCGCAGGGCGCGGCCACCACCGAGCATCTGAACGAGGCCCTGGCCGCGGAGCTGGAGGCGCTGCGCGCCGATCATGCCGCCGCCGAAGCCGAGGCCGCGACGATCAAGGCGGCGCTGGTCGCGATGATCGAGCAGGCCCCCGACGTCGCCGCAGAAAAAGGAGAGGCCTGATGCCCGAGGTCGGAATTTCCATCGGCGGTCGCCGCTTCGAGGTGGCCTGCCAGGACGGCGAAGAACATTTCCTGGAGATGGCCGCCGGCCTTCTGGACCGTGAGGCCTCGACCCTGGTGCAGCAGACCGGGCGCATCCCCGAAAGCCGCATGTTGCTGATGGCCGGGCTGATGCTGGCCGATCGCACCGCCGGGATGGAAGACAAGCTGGACGCTCTGCAGGGCCAACTGGCCGAGATGCAGGCGGAGCTGGAGGCGCTGCGCAATGCCCCGCCGCCGGAGCCGCGCGTGGTCGAGGTGCCCGTCGTGCCCGACAGCGTCGGGGACACCCTGGCCGAACTGGCCGCCCGCGCCGAAGCCCTGGCTGATACGGTCGAGGAAAAGGCCGCCGGCCAGTCCGGCGACGACAGCTGACCACTCGCATGGCGTGATCCCGGGGCGGCGACATGCCCTGTCGCCCCTTGGATCGCGGCGGCAACTGCCCTCTGCCATTGCCCCCAAAAGAAAACCGGAGCGAAGGGTCTCCTTCGCTCCGGTTTCATTTTATATGATCGAGATCGGGACGGCCCGTCGGGGCCGCTGTCTCAGGCGTTCGCGGCGCGGATCTTGTCGGCAGCGTCCTTGTCGTAGGTGACGCCGTTCTGGTCGAACAGCCCATCCAGCTCCCCAGACAGGGTCATCTCGGTGATGATGTCGCAACCGCCAACGAACTCGCCCTTCACGTAGAGCTGGGGGATCGTCGGCCAGTCGGAGTATTCCTTGATCCCCTGGCGGATCTCGTCATCGGCCAGAACGTTCACGTCGGTGTAGTCCACCCCCATGTAGTTCAGCACGCCGGCGACGCGGCTGGAGAAGCCGCACTGCGGCATGGACTTGGTGCCCTTCATGTAAAGCACCACGTCGTTCGCCTTGACGGTGTCGTCGATACGGGTCTTCGCGTCGGTCATGTTCTGCTCCTTCGGTAGGCGCGTCGTCTTATCGCGCGCCGCACCCGCCAATATCGCGGGCCGTGTTTCAGAAAGCCGTCGACATCGGGACACCTCATCAGGGTGTCGAGCCACGGCTGCATAGGTCGGTCAGGGCGCCCGGGTGGTCAGGGCCAGGGCGTGAAGCTCTCCGGTGTCCAGCTTTGACTTGACCGCCGCGTTGACGGCGCGCTGTTGCTGCACACGGTTCATGCCGCGGAAACTCTCATCCTCGACCACGGCCGAGAAATGCTGACCGTCGTCGCCCTGGACGATGATCTTCGCGTCAGGGAAACTTTCGCGGATGAGGGCTTCGATGTCCGAGGCCTGAATCGTCATGTGTCGCTCCGTTGGTCGTTCGGCAGGAATGTATGCGAGGGGGCCCGGCCTCGCAAGAGGAGGGGTCAGGGCGCGCGCGGCGAAGGCGATGTGCGGAGGTGCCGAAAGGGGACGTAAGCATCTGAGGGGAAATGGAAAACAGAAGGCCCGAGGGCGTTCCGGCCGATCTGCATTTCAAGATGACCGGAGCCACCGGGTACACAGGCGGCTTTCGCGGTCCGGTGCGGGGCCGAGGCGATCACTCGGGCGACAGCTCCCGCAGCTTGGCCAGCAGGGCCTGCTTGTCGCGCGCAAGGGCGCGCAGCCGCGCGCGTTTCGAGAAGACCCGCACGCGGATCAGCACCCGGTCACCCAGCCCCTCGATCAGCACCAGCCGGTCGGGATCGCCGGACCAGACGATATTGCCGGCATGCAGATCCTGGGTCACCAGGCCGCTTTCGGCGATCTGGTCGAACAGCTCGTCCACCAGGCCCAGGATGTGATCGTCGATGCGACCCGCGCGGGCCAGTTCTGTCAGCGTTGGCGCCGGTTGTCCGTCGGGGCCGGAAATCCGTTCAACGGCGAAGGCGGGGCCCAGGTCGGTGCTCGAAAAGCCGAAGAGGCGGGGCAGGAAGCCGGGCAGGTCGCCGCTGCGCGCCACGGCGGCCAGGTATTCCTCGTACTCGCGATACCAGTTGATCAGCCCGCGATAGCGCCAGACGGCGTAGCGTTTCAGTCCGGGCTTGGCGAAGGCGCGGAAATGGCGGCTTTGCCGGCGCGGCACCTTCAGCAGGACGTTCAGGAACTCCGGGTGCTGATAGACGATGCTTTCCTTGCCCTCGGCCAGCGGGCGCTGGTCGGACAGGTGGATCGTCTCGGAGATGATGTCGGGCATCGGGGCACCTGGATCTGCGGGGGTGATGAAGTTTTTGTAACATCGGGGCGCGGGGGCCGAAATGCAACTGCCCCCGGGCGGGATCGCGCCGGGGGCAGTTGGAAGTATCAGGGCGCGGTCGGGGCCGCGCGTGGCGTGGCTTAGCCGAAGTGCTCTTCGAAGGCGCCGCGGTAGAGCGCCGACAGCTCGGCCAAGGGCGCGGAGACGCCGCCGATGGTCACCTGGTCGCCGCCGAACTTGCCCACCGTGGTCACGGTGACGCCGGCCTTGCCCGCGTTGACCATCAGTGCCTCGGCCTGGTCGAAGTTGCAGGCCACGAGGTAGCGCGCCTGGTCCTCGCCGAAGAGCTGGCGCTGGTCGGTCTCGTCCAGGGTGACGCCGACGCCCGCGGCTTCGGCCATCTCGAAGGCGGCCAGCGCCAGGCCGCCGTCGCTGAGGTCGGTGCAGACCTTGATCCAGTCGGTGTTGTCGCGGATGAAGTCGCCGTTGCGCTTTTCCGCCTCCAGATCGACGTGGGGGGCGTCGCCGTCGGTCCGGTTAAAAACCTCGGCCAGCAGGGCCGACTGGCCCAGGTGGCCCTCGGTGTCGCCGATCAGCAGGGCGACATGGCCCTCGCGCGCATGACCGATGATCGCATGGTCGGCGGATTTGACCAGTCCAACCGCGCCGATGGTCGGCGTGGGCAGGATGCCCGAGCCGTCGGTTTCGTTGTAGAGCGACACGTTGCCCGACACGATGGGCATGTCCAGCACGCGGCAGGCCTCTCCGATCCCCTGCAGGGCGCCGACGAACTGGCCCATGATCTCCGGCTTCTCGGGGTTGCCGAAGTTCAGGTTGTCGGTGGAGGCCAGCGGCTTCGCGCCCGAGGCGGTCAGGTTGCGGTAGGCCTCGGCCACCGCCTGCTTGCCGCCCTCGACCGGGTTCGCCTTCACGTAGCGGGGCGTCACGTCGGAGGTGAAGGCCAGCAGCTTGTCGGTGCCGTGCACGCGCAAGAGGCCGGAGCCGAAGCCCGGGCCGCGCGCGGTGTCGGCCATGACCATGCTGTCGTATTGTTCATAGACCCACTGGCGCGAGCAGTAGTTGGGCGAGGAGATCAGCGCCTTCAGCCCGTCGATGGGATCGACCGACGGGATGTCCTCATCGGTCAGCGGCTCGGGCGCCGGGGTTTCCACATGGGGACGGTCGTACTCGGGCGCCGAGGAGGACAGTTTGGACAGCGGCACATCGGCCCAGACCTTGCCGCCGTGGATGATCTCGAAGCGGTCCTCGTCGATGGTCTCGCCCACGATGGCGAAGTCGAGGTCCCACTTGTCGAAGACGGCGCGCGCCTCGGCCTCCTTCGCGGGGTCGAGCACCATGAGCATCCGCTCCTGGCTTTCCGACAGCATCATCTCGTAGGCGGTCATGTTCGGCTCGCGCTGCGGCACGTCGTCGAGGTTCAGACGAATGCCCAAGCCGCCCTTGTCGCCCATTTCCACGGCCGAACAGGTGAGGCCCGCGGCGCCCATGTCCTGGATCGAGATCACGGCGCCGGTCTGCATCAGCTCCATGCAGGCTTCCATCAGGCGCTTTTCGGTGAAGGGGTCACCGACCTGGACGGTGGGCCGCTTCTCCTCGATGGTCTCGTCGAACTCGGCCGAGGCCATGGTGGCGCCGCCGACGCCGTCGCGCCCGGTTTTCGCGCCGAGATAGACGACCGGCATGCCGACGCCGGAGGCGGCGGAGTAGAAGATCTTGTCGGTGTCCGCCAGACCGGCGGCAAAGGCGTTCACCAGGCAGTTGCCGTTGTAGGCCGGATCGAAGCGGACCTCGCCGCCCACGGTGGGCACGCCGAAACAGTTGCCGTAGCCGCCGACACCTTCGACGACGCCATGCACCAGCTGGCGGGTCTTCGGGTGGTCCTTCTCACCGAACGACAGCGAGTTCATCGCCGCGATCGGCCGGGCGCCCATGGTGAAGACGTCGCGCAGGATGCCGCCCACGCCGGTGGCCGCGCCCTGGTAGGGTTCGATGTAGGAGGGGTGGTTGTGGCTTTCCATCTTGAAGATGACGGCCTGGCCATCCCCGATGTCGACCACGCCGGCGTTCTCGCCGGGGCCACAGATCACCTGGGGGCCTTCGGTCGGCAGGGTGCGCAGCCACTTCTTCGACGACTTGTAGGAACAATGCTCGTTCCACATGGCCGAAAAGATGCCCAACTCGGTGAAGGTGGGGGCACGGTTCAGAATCCGCAGGATCTCGGCATATTCCTCGTCGTTGATGCCGTGGCTTGCGATCAGGTCTTCGGTAATGTCCGGCTCTTGCATGCTGGTCCCCCTGGGTGACGTTGGGGGGGATTTACGCGACTGTGCGGCTTTGGGGAAGGGGGGCTGCGGGATTTCGCGCGGCCCGTTGTGCATGGGGCGCGCAGGTCAGGGGGCGTCGAGCCGAGCCGGGGATCTGTGCCTTCCGTGGACGGCGAATATGGCGCTTGCCGGAGCCTTGTGGGGCGGGCGCAAAAAAAAGGCCGGACACAAGGTCCGGCCAAGTCCAACAGGGAGGTATGAAGATGATGCGCCGGTAAGCGCGATCATCATCGAGTGCTCAGATATTGGTCGGAGTTGAAACGATCAAGCCCCAAATTGCCGCGCCTTGTTCATTGCTGCTATGCAGACACTGCAGGGCCTTTCGCCTGTCACCTGCAGGCGACGCATGAGGCATTGAAAACGACGCGCCCCGCGACCTATTCGGGCGCGAGGCGGCAGTTTGAGAGACCGGCGGTGGATCGCCGGTCGCCTGTGGTCGCGGATCAGTCGGCGTCGCGGTCGCGCAATTCGCGGATGGTGCGGCGGTGCGCCATGATCTCGTCTTGGACGAAATCGCGGAAGGCGGCGACGCGTTTCGAATGGCGTAGCTCTTCGGGGAAGGCCAGGAAGACGGGCACCTCGCCCGACTCGATGTCGGGGAAGATGCGTTCCAGGGTCGGGAAATCCTCGACGATGTAGTCGGGCAGCACGCCGATGCCGAGGTTGTGGATCACCGCCTGCAGCACGCCGAAGTAGTTGTTCACCGTCAGGGTCGACCGCACGTCCGAGCTCATCAGCTGGTTTACCAGCGAGGCGCCGGCGGCCACCTGGGGCGCGGCAGGGGTCTGGCAGATCAGGCGGTGCGTCGACAGGTCGTCAAGCGACTCGGGCTTGCCATAGCGCGCGATGTAGTCGGCAGAGGCGTAGCAGCGCATGCGGATCGACATCAGTTTTTTGCGGATCAGGTCGGCCTGGCTGGGCTCCTTCATGCGCACGGCCACGTCGGCCTCGCGCATCGGCAGGTCCAGCACGCGCTCTTCCAGCATCAGGTCGATCTTCAGGTCGGGGTATTTCTCGTAGAGCTTGGGCAGGCGCGGGGCCAGCCAGAGCGTGCCGAAGCCGACGGCGGTGGTCACCCGCAGTTCACCGAAGACCTCTTCCTCGCTGTCGCGGATCCGCGCGGTCGCGGTTTCCAGGCGTTTGGCCATGGCGCGGGTGGCGTCGAACAGAAGTTCGCCCTGTTCGGTCAGGATCAGCCCGCGGGCGTGGCGGTGGAACAGCGTGGTGTTCAGGCTTTCCTCCAGCCCGCGGATCTGACGCGACACCGCCGACTGTGACAGATGCAGCGAATCCCCAGCATGGGTCAGCGACCCCGCATCGGCCACGGCGTGGAAAATTCTGAGCTTGTCCCAATCCATCGTGACCCTGCCTGCCTGTCTTTCGTGCCATGCCCCGGAAGGGCCTTTAAATAAGTGTCTGCCACGGTTTTCGTGGCGCTCGTCTTAACGTTAGCCTGTTTCGAGCGACAGGTGAAATTTGGAATCTTCCGCTGAAGGTCATAAGGTCTGACCTGATCCTGCCGTATATTGAGGCGCAAGGAGGCCCCCAATGACCCAGCCACGGATATCGCTGAACGACCGTTTTGACCTGACCAAAAGCCCGGTGTTGCTGAACGGCACCCAGGCCCTGGTGCGCCTGATGCTGGCGCAGAAGGAACGGGATAAAGCGGCGGGGCTGAACACCGCCGGTTACGTCACAGGCTATCGCGGCTCGCCCCTTGGGGCGGTCGACATGCAGATGCGGCGCGCCGGCAAGTTGTTGGCGGAGCAGTCGATTCGTTTCGAGGAGGGCCTGAACGAGGACCTCGCGGCGACCGCCCTTTGGGGCGCGCAACAGGCCGAGTTGCGCGGCGAGGGCAAGTACGACGGGGTCTTTGGCCTCTGGTACGGCAAGGGACCGGGCGTCGACCGGTCAGGCGACGCGATGAAACATGCCAACATGGCCGGCACCTCGCCCAATGGCGGCGTCCTGATGGCCATGGGGGATGACCACACGGGCGAAAGCTCCACCGTGCTGCACCAGTCGGAATGGGCGCTGGTGGATGCCTACATGCCCATCGTCAGCCCGGCGGGTGTGCAGGAGATTCTGGATCTGGGCATCTACGGCTACGCCCTCAGCCGCTATGCGGGTGTCTGGGTGGGCCTGAAGACGATGAAAGACACGGTGGAGGCCACCGCCGTCGTTGATGGCGATCCGCAGCGGATGAAGCTGGTCACGCCCAGCGATTTCGAGATGCCGGAAGGCGGTCTGAACATCCGCCTGGGCGACAGCCCGCCCGAGCAGGAAGCGCGGATGGTCGATCACAAACGCTTCGCCGCTGAGGCGTTCGCCCGGGCGAATCGCATCGACAGCCGCATGTGGGGCAAGCCGGGCGCCAAGATCGGTGTCGTCTCCGCCGGCAAGAATTACCTCGACGTGGTCCATGCCCTGTCCCTGCTGGGCATCGACGAAGCCGAGGCCGAGCGTCTGGGCATCTCTACCTACAAGGTCGCGCAGGTCTGGCCGCTGGACATGACCAGCTTCCGCGAATGGGCCGAAGGGCTCGACCTGATCGTCGTGGTCGAGGAAAAGCGCAAGCTGCTGGAAGTGCAGATCAAGGAGGCGATCTTCGACGACCGCCAGGGGCGCCGGGTCTATGGTGCGCGCAAGGGCGGCCTTGGCTCGCCCGAGCTGTTCCAGACGAAGGGTGCCCTGGATCCCGTTGAAATCGCGGAGAAACTGGGCGGTATCCTCGTGGAGGAAGGGCGCGACACCGACGGCATCAAATCCGGCATGGCGGCCCTGGGCGAAGTGCGTCGCAATGATAATGTCACCGATATCGCGGCACGTCTGCCTTATTTCTGTGCAGGCTGTCCTCACAATACCTCGACCAAGCTGCCCGAAGGCAGCCGCGCCTACGCCGGGATCGGCTGTCACTACATGGTGCAGTGGATGGATCGCGAAACCTCTGGCTACACCCACATGGGGGCCGAGGGGGCGAACTGGATCGGTGAGGCGCCGTTCTCCACCCGGGACCACGTGTTCCAGAACCTGGGCGATGGCACCTACAACCACTCGGGCATCCAGGCGATCCGCGCGGCCCAGGCCGCCGGGACGAACATCACCTACAAGATCCTGTTCAACGACGCGGTCGCCATGACCGGCGGCCAGGCGAACGAAGGCGGGCTGACCGCCTACCGCATCGCCGAGGAGCTGAAGGCCATGGGCCTGTCGAAGATCGCGGTGGTGCACGATGAGAAGGAAGAGATTGATCTTTCGCAATTCCCGCAAGGGATTGAGATTTCCGAACGTGCCGATCTGCTGTCTGTCGAGGAGAAAATGACAAAGGTCGAAGGCGTCTCGGCCATCATCTACGTGCAGACCTGCGCCGCCGAGAAGCGCCGCCGGCGCAAACGCGGCCAGTTCCCCGATCCCGACAAGCGCGTCTTCATCAACACCGATGTCTGCGAAGGCTGCGGCGATTGCGGCGTGCAGTCGAACTGCGTCGCCATCGTCCCCGAGGAGACCGAGCTGGGCCGCAAGCGCGCCATCGACCAGTCGGCTTGCAACAAGGACTTCAGCTGTCTGAAGGGGTTCTGCCCCAGCTTCGTGACCCTGGAAGGGGCCAAGCCGAAGAAGGAAAGTGGCACCCATCTGGATCTGCCGGAGGATATGCCGGCGCCTGCGCTGCCGGCGATCAAGGGCACCCATAACATCGTCATCACCGGCGTCGGCGGCACCGGCGTTGTGACCATCGGCGCCGTTCTGGCCCAGGCCGCGCAGATCGACGGCAAGGGCGCCGGCATGATGGAAATGGCGGGCCTCGCCCAGAAGGGCGGCGCGGTACATATCCATCTGCGGATCGCCGAGAAACCCGACGATATCAGCGCCATCCGCGTTGCCACCGGCGAGGCGGACGCCCTGATCGGCGGCGATCTGGTGGTCAGCGCCGGGTCCAAGACCCTGGGCCTGACCCGCGGCGGGCGCACCGGCGCGGTGGTGAACAACCACGACATCGTTACCGGTGACTTCACCCGCGACACCGAATTTGCCATTCCGTCCGACAGGTTGGAGCTGCAACTTCAGGCGCGCCTGAAGGATGATGTGGCCCTGTTCGACGCCAGCGAACTGGCCCGGGCGACCATGGGCGATTCCATCTTCTCCAACATGATGGTGCTGGGCGCGGCCTGGCAGCGCGGTTTGGTGCCGATCGCCCATGACGCGATCTACCAGGCGATCGAGCTGAATGGCGCCGCCGTGCCGAAGAACCAGCGGGCCTTCGAGATCGGTCGTTGGGCCGCGCTGAACCCGCGTGAGGTGGAGCGTCTGGTGACGCCCCAGGTCGAAGAGGCCAAGCCGCGGACCCTGGAAGAGATCATCGACTATCGCGCCGATCACCTGGCCAAGTACCAGAACAAGCGCCTGGCGAAGAAATACCGTGCCTTCGTCGATCAGTTCGAGGATCCCGCGCTGAAGGAGGCCGTGGCCAAGGGCTATCACAAGCTGCTGGCGGTGAAGGACGAGTATGAGGTCGGGCGGCTGCACCTCGACACCCGCCGCAAGGCCGCCGAGCAGTTCGATGGCGACTTCAAGATGACCTATCATCTGGCGCCGCCGATCTTCGAGAAGGAAGGCAAGGATGGCCGCCCGGTGAAGCGCAGCTTTGGCGAGTGGATGGGGCGGTCCTTCTGGCTTCTGGCCCACCTGAAGGGGATCCGTGGCACCATTCTGGACCCGTTCCGCAATCTGTCCGAACGCAAGATGGAACGCGCGCTCCTGGCTCAGTATGAGGCGGATATGGGAGAGATCGCAAAGGGTTACGACCCGGAATTGATCGAAACAGTGATCGCCCTGGCGGAGCTGCCCCTGTCCATTCGCGGCTTCGGCCCGGTCAAGGTCGAGAACGAGGCGAAGGCCGCCAAGCAGCGCGAGGCCTACCTGGCGGTGCTGCGCGACGGCCCTGTGCGTGCCGCGGCTGAATAAGCACAGCAGCATCGGGGCGGCGCGAAAACACGCGCCTCCCGGCACCTCTTCGGCAGGTTGCCGCTCTGTCGGCCCGGGTTCCTTTGGGATCCGGGCCTTTTGCTCTTAACTGGATGGCAAGGCCGCCGCGCTTGGATGCGGGCGGCGTCGCGCGCAGGACACTGTCTGGCGCGACAGGCGCGCCGCCGGCGCAAGGCTCTGGATCGAATCCGGGGGCGTAGCTAAGGAGGCGCAACACCGGGGACCCTTGCCATGACTGCCGATATCCTGCCGTCTCAGCACAATCCGCTGCCGCCCAGCCGGCGGCAGATCGCGCGCGACATCTCCTATGCCTCCAGCGCGCAGACCCGCTCGGGTCGGATGGTGATCCGGCTGATGGAAAATGCCCTGGGGCGTCCGGCGCTGATCCGGCGGGCCGACGGGTATGACGAAGATGTCGGCGCGGGGCGCGATTTCTGGTCGGTCATCGTCAAACGCTACGGACTGGAGCTGTCGGTTGTCGGCGGCAGCCTCGGCAACTTGCCGAAGGAGGGGCCGTTGGTGGTGGTGGCCAATCATCCCTACGGCATCCTCGACGGGCTGATGCTGGGCCATATCCTGCAGGAACGGCGCGGCGATTTCCGTATCCTGGCCAACCGGGTCTTCCGCAAGGCCAGCGATCTGGACCGGGTGATCTTGCCGATCAGCTTTGACACCACGCGCGAAGCTGTTGAAACGAATATAGAAACCCGTCGTGAGGCGCTGCGCTACCTGCGCGACGGCGGCTGCATCGGGGTCTTCCCGGGCGGTACGGTGTCGACCTCCGCCACGCCATTTTCGCACCCGATGGACCCCGGCTGGCGCGGCTTCACCGCGCGGATGATCGCCAAGTCAGGGGCGACCGTGGTGCCGATCTTCTTCGACGGCACGACCTCGCGCCTGTTCCAACTGGCCAGCCATTTGCATCAGACCCTTCGCATGGGTCTGCTGCTGAAGGAGTTCCGCGGCCGCGTCGATGGCCCGGTCCGCGTGGTGGTGGGCGAGCCGGTTGCCGCCGACGCCCTAGCCGCGCGCGCGGGCGATACCAAAGCAATGATGGATTTCCTGCGAAAAGCGACGTATGAGCTTTCCCCGAAGCCGTTGAAATCCTACGATTACGGCTACGAGTTTGATGCAAAGCACCGGGGCTGACCCGGCGGCATGAGGGGCGGGCACCCGGATCGGGGCCCGAAAGGCCATGGCGGTTGGAATTTTCGATTCAGGTCTGGGTGGGCTGACGGTGCTGGATGCCTGCACCAAGCGTCTGCCCGACGTGCCCTTCGTCTACCTGGGTGACAACGCCCATGCCCCCTATGGCGTGCGCGATGCCGAAGACATCTTCGAACTGACCAAGACCGGTACGCAACGCCTGTTTGATGCGGGCTGCGACCTGGTGATCCTGGCCTGCAACACCGCCAGCGCGGCGGCTCTGCGGCGCATGCAGGAAAGCTGGGTGCCGGCGGACAAGCGGGTGCTGGGGGTCTTCGTGCCGCTGATCGAGGCGCTGACCGAACGCCAGTGGGGGGACAATTCGCCGCCCCGTGAAGTGGCCGTGAAACACGTGGCACTGTTCGCCACCCCCGCCACGGTGGCCAGCCGGGCCTTTCAGCGCGAACTGGCCTTCCGCGCCATCGGCGTCGATGTCGAGGCGCAGGCCTGTGGCGGTGTCGTCGATGCGATCGAGGACGGCGACATGATCCTGGCCGAGGCGCTGGTGCGGTCGCATGTCGAGGCGCTGAAGCGCAAGATGCCGCACCCCGAGGCCGCGATCCTGGGCTGCACCCACTACCCGCTGATGGAAGAGGCCTTTCAGAAGGCCCTGGGGGAGGATGTGACTGTCTATTCCCAAGCCAATCTCGTGGCCGCCTCGCTGGAGCACTACCTGGGCCGTCATCCGGAAAAACGTGGCCCCGGCGAGGTGCCGATGTTCCTGACGACGGGCGATCCCGGGCGCGTGTCGGACCACGCCACGCAGTTCCTGCGACGACGCATCGATTTCCACGCCGCCTGATCCCGGTCGGGCCGCGGCGGGTCAGCGCACCCGCGACAATTTGATCTCGCTCATTCCGGAAATGGGCCATCTTCCTTAGATAGACAGACGGGCGGGCGCGCGACCCCGACGAAAGGACGCATATGACCAAGAAAATCGCCATCATCGGGGCCTCGGGCTACACCGGGGCGGAGCTGATCCGGCTGATCTCGACCCATGGTCAGATCGAGATCGCCGCGCTTGCCGCCAATTCCAAGGCCGGCCAGTCCATGGCCGAGGTCTTTCCCTTCCTGCGCCATCTCGACCTGCCGGACCTGGTGACGGTCGATCAGATCGACTTCTCCCAGATCGACCTGGCCTTCTGCGCCCTGCCGCACAAGACCAGCCAGGAGGTCATCAGCACGCTGCCGAAGGACCTGAAGATCGTTGATCTGTCGGCCGATTTCCGGCTGCGCGATCCGGCGGAATACAAGAAATGGTACGGAAATGACCATGCCGCGGTCGAGATGCAGGCGGAAGCCGTTTACGGATTGACCGAATTCTACAGGGACGAAATCGCCGCGGCACGGCTGGTGGCGGGCACGGGCTGCAACGCGGCCACCGGGCAGTTCACCCTGCGCCCGCTGATCGCCGCGGGCGTCATCGGTCTCGACGACATCATCCTGGACATGAAATGCGCCGTCTCCGGCGCGGGCCGGTCGCTGAAGGAAAACCTGCTGCATGCCGAGTTGAGTGAAGGCTACAACGCCTATGCCGTCGGCGGCACGCACCGGCACCAGGGGGAGTTCGATCAGGAGTTCAGCGCCCTCGCAGGCCGTGAGGTGAAGATCCAGTTCACCCCGCATCTGGTGCCGGCGAACCGGGGCATCCTGTCCACGGGGTATGTGTCGGGCGATGCGGCCGAGATCCACGCGACGCTGGCCGAGGCCTATTCGGGCGAGCCCTTCGTTGAGGTGCTGCCCTTCGGCGAGACGCCCTCCACCCACCATGTGCGGGGCTCGAACTTCGTCCATATCGGGGTGACGGGCGACCGCATTGCCGGGCGTGCCATCGTCATCACGGCGCTGGACAATCTGTGCAAGGGCTCTTCGGGGCAGGCGTTGCAGAACGCCAACCTGATGCTGGGCCTGGAGGAAACCACCGGGTTGATGGGCGCGCCCGTCTTCCCGTGATGCTTGAGGTTTAGGGGGTAAGGTCATGAAAGGCCTTAAGAAAAAGAGACGCATCCAGATCATCGTCCTGGCCTTCGCGGCGCTTGCGCTGTCTGCTGGGCTGATCGGCTATGCCTTCCAGGACGGGATCAATTTCTTCCGTTCCCCCAGCCAGGTGGCCGAGGAACCCCCGGGCCCGGACGAGGTCTTTCGCCTGGGCGGGCTGGTCGAGGAAGGCTCGCTGGAGCGGGGTGACATGATCCGCTTCGTCGTGACCGACGGCGGCGCCTCCGTGCCGGTGACCTTCGTCGGCATCCTGCCGGACCTCTTCGCCGAAAACCAGGGCATGATCGGCACGGGCCGCTACGTGAATGGTGTTTTTGAAGCCTCTGAAATTCTTGCAAAACATGACGAGAATTACATGCCGAAGGAGGTTATGGACGCGCTGAAGGAACAGGGCGTCTACGAAGCCCCCGAAAGCTGATCGTCCTCCTTCGAGACGACCCACAAGAGGCTGCGTTCGGTCCCCGAGCGCAGCCTTAATCTTTTGCCCGGCAGGCTTCCTCCTGAGCAGCAGCATCAGGAGGCAGGCATATGGCGTTGAACGTGCGGCAGATCGCCGAAGAAATCGTGGCCCGCGAAGGTGGCTACGTGAATGACCCCGACGACCCGGGCGGGGCGACGAACCACGGGGTGACGATCCACACGATGCGGCGTCTGGGGTTGGACCTGGACGGGGATGGCGACGTGGATGCCGGTGACGTGAAGCGGCTGAGCCGGGCACAGGCTCTCGATATCTTTCTCGAACACTACTTCCACGGTCCGCGTATCGCGGACCTGCCGGAACCGCTCTGGTCGACGGTCTTCGACATGTATGTGAATTCCGGCAACAGCGCGGTGAAAATTCTGCAGCGCCTGCTCTGCGACATGGGCTGGTCGGTCAGCGTCGATGGTGCCATCGGGCCCCAGACCATCGGCGCCACGGCGGAGGCCTTCGCCTCGGCGGCGGACCACATGGTTGATGCCTACGGGATCGCGCGGCGCAACTACTACTTCCGCCTGGCTGACGGACGGGTGCAAAGCCGGAAATACGTGCGCACCCGGGCGGGCGGCAAGGGTGGCTGGATCCGCCGCGCGGAGGAGTTCATCGCGCCGCGCTACCACCTGACCGAGGCGGAGTTTGAAGAGAGGGTTGCGGCATGGGGCTGATCACCGGGTTCTTGGAAGCGATCTTTGGCGGCGGTCGCAACGTGATCCGCGAAACGGCGGAGGTCTTTCGCGTCAATGCCGAGGCCACGGATCAGCGTGACCTGGCCGCCTACCAGGCGGCGCTGGCTCAGCACGGGGCCGAGTTTCGCGACAACCGCTCGGGGTTTGATCGGGTGATCGACGGGCTGAACCGTCTGCCGCGGCCCGCCATGGCCCTGGGGGCGATCGGGCTCTTCGTTGCGGCCATGACCGACCCGATCTGGTTCTCGGAACGCATGCAGGGCTTGGCCCTGGTGCCAGAGGCGCTTTGGTGGCTTCTTGGCGCTGTCGTTAGCTTCTATTTCGGGGCGCGGCACCAGGTGAAAGGGCAGGAGTTTCAGCGCGAGATCGCCCGCACCATGGCACAGACTCCGCAGGTGGTCGCCAACCTGCGCGACCTGCGCAGCCTGGATCCGAAGGCAGCCGGGGCAGGGGACGCGGCGGTGACAGAGGGCCGGGAGGCCAATCCGGCGCTGGAGGACTGGCGCCGGGCCGGATGATCGGCCACGGGGCCGAAAACACGTCGAATGGGGGCGCGGCAAATCTGTCGCGCCCTCTTTGCATTCATTTGAATTGAGCCGCCCCGGACCCTTCCCCTATAACCGGGCCATGATTACTGAACTCGGTCACTTCTGCCTCATCCTGGCCTTCGCGGTCGCCCTGTTCCAGACGGTGGTGCCGCTTGTCGGTGCCTGGAGGCGCTGGCCCGGCTGGATGGCCGCCGCCGAACCGGCCGCTCTGGTGCAGGCGGTGTTGGTCGGCGTCTCCTTCGCCGCGCTGACATGGGCCTTCGTGACCTCGGACTTCTCGCTGCGCCTGGTCTGGGCCAACAGCCATTCCGCCAAGCCGATGTTGTACAAAATCACCGGTGTTTGGGGGAATCACGAGGGCTCGATGCTGCTGTGGATCCTGATCGTAGCGCTGTTCGGCGGTGCGGCGGCGCTTTTCGGGACGAACCTGCCGCCCAGCTTGCGGGCGCGGGTGCTGGGGGTCCAGGGGATGATCGGCGCGGCCTTCCTGGCCTTCCTGCTGTTCACCTCGAACCCCTTCCTGCGCCTTGCGGTGCCGCCCTTCGACGGGCAGGATCTGAACCCGCTGCTGCAGGACCCGGGCCTCGCCTTCCATCCGCCCTTCCTCTACCTGGGCTACGTGGGCCTTTCTATGTCCTTCAGCTTTGCCATCGCCGCGCTGCTGGAAGGCCGGGTCGACGCCGCCTGGGGTCGCTGGGTGCGGCCCTGGACGCTGGCCGCCTGGGTCTTCCTGACCATCGGCATCGCGCTCGGCTCCTGGTGGGCCTATTACGAGCTGGGCTGGGGCGGCTTCTGGTTCTGGGATCCGGTGGAAAACGCCTCGTTCATGCCCTGGCTGGTGGCCGCTGCACTGCTGCATTCGGCCATCGTGGTGGAAAAACGCGAGAGCCTCAAAAGCTGGACCATCCTGCTGGCGATCATCGCTTTCGGCTTCTCCCTGATCGGCGCCTTCATCACCCGCTCGGGCATCATCACCTCGGTCCATGCCTTCGCCACCGACCCGGAACGCGGCGTCTTCCTGCTGGCGATCACCGCGGCCTTCATGGGGGGCGGGCTGACCCTCTTCGCGGCCCGGTCCGAGATCATGGCGTCGAAGGGGGTCTTCGGCCTGATCAGCCGCGAATCCGCGCTGGTGTTCAACAACATCCTGCTGGGCGTCGCGGCCTTCGTGGTCTTCGTGGGCACGATCTGGCCGCTGGTGTCGGAGATGGCCTTTGATCGGAAGCTGTCGGTCGGCGCGCCCTTCTTCAACATGGCTTTCACTCCCTTCATGGTGGCCCTGGGGGTCATCCTGCCGCTCGGCGCCATGCTGCCGTGGAAACGGGCCAAGCTGGGTCGGATCGCGCGCAAGCTGGTGCCGGCGGCGGTGCTGGCGGTGGCCGTGGGCGCACTGATCTGGGCGATGGAAGAGGGGCGCTCGGCCCTTGGTCCCGTCGGTCTGATGCTGGGCACCTGGCTGGTTGCCGGCAGTGTCGTCGACCTGTGGAGCCGTACGGGTAACAGCGGCTTTGCCCGCCTGGGGCGGCTGCCGCGCGCCGACTGGGGTCGGGTCGTCGCCCATGCCGGGCTGGGCGTGACCATGGCCGGGATCGCCGGCATGCTGGCCTGGCAGAGCGAGGACATCCGCGTGGTACAGATCGGCGACACGGTCGAATTGTCGGGCTACGAGATCACGCTGGAGGCGGTGAACCAGGTGCAGGGACCGAACTACGTCTCCACCATGGCCGACGTGCGGCTGTCGAAGGACGGGCGCGAGATCGGGACGATGCATCCGGAAAAACGCGTCTACCCGGTGGCCGGGATGCCGACGACCGAGGCGGCGCTGGACAACGGATTCCTGCGCGATATCTACATCGCCCTTGGTGATCCGCAGCAGGGCGGGGGCTGGGCCATGCGCAGCTACGTCAAACCGCTGGCAAACTGGATCTGGGGCGGGGCCCTCCTGATGGCCCTGGGCGGCGCTCTGTCCCTCAGCGACCGACGCTACCGGGTTGCGGCAGGCGCGGCGAAACAGGCCCGCGTGCAGCAGGGGGTGCCGGCGGAATGAGACGGATCGTGCAACCCCTGCGGGCGCTCCTCTGCCTGTCGCTGCTGGCGCTGGCATTGCCCGCCCAGGCCGTGCAACCGGACGAGATCCTGGAGGATCCCGCACTGGAGGAACGCGCGCGGGACATCTCCACCGGGCTGCGCTGCCTGGTCTGCCGGAACGAGAATATCGACGACAGCAACGCCGACCTGGCCCGCGATCTGCGCCTGCTGGTGCGCGAACGCCTGGTGGCTGGGGACAGCGACGAGGAGGTCGTTGATTTCATCGTTGCCCGCTACGGCGAATATGTTCTTTTGCAGCCCCGCGCGGGGGGCTCGAACCTGGTTCTGTGGCTGGCGGGGCCGGCCATGCTCCTGCTGGGGGGGGGCATCGGCCTGGGCTATATCCGCCGGCGCGGTCGCGCACGCGCGGCGGGCGAGGCCGACACGCTTTCGGCGGAGGAAGAGGCCCGGCTGAAGGAAATTCTGAAGAACTGACGTGATGTTCCCCTTTGACGGCGGGGCCGCCTTCGTCTTCTGTTGGGCCAACGGAAGACTGGAGGAGGCCACGCCGTGAGCTATGAGACGATCACGCTGGAGATCGAGGACGGCATCGCCGTATTGCGGCTGAACCGCCCCGATGTGATGAACGCCCTGAACACCCGCATGCGCGCCGAGATAGCGGATGCGGTGCGCGAGGCCGGGGGCAAGGCCCGGGTGTTGGTGCTGACCGCCGACGGGCGGGCCTTCTGTTCGGGCCAGGACCTGAGCGACCGGGCCTCCGCCGCGCTGCCCGACATGGAACGCACGCTGCGCGAGGAATACGTGCCGATGCTGAAGGCCATCGTCGATTGCCCGATCCCGACGATCAGCGCGGTCAACGGGGCGGCGGCCGGGGCCGGGGCCAACCTGGCGCTTTGTGCCGACGTGGTGATCGCCACCGAAAGCGCCTATTTCCTGCAGGCCTTCACCCGTATCGGTCTGGTGCCCGACGCCGGCGGCACCTATTTCCTGCCGCGCACCATCGGCAGCCAGAAGGCCATGGGCGCCGCCCTTTTCGCCGAGAAGATCACCGCCGCCCAGGCCGATGCCTGGGGCATGATCTGGGAGGCCGTGCCCGATGACGCCTTCGAGGCGACCTGGAAGGCACGCGCGGCGCATCTGGCCCAGGGACCGACGGCCAGCTACGCCGAGGTCAAGGCGCTGATCCGTGGATCCTGGGAACAGCCGGATCTGGACGGCCAGCTGGACGCCGAGGGCAAGGCCCAGGGCCGCTGCGGCCAAAGCCGCGATTTCCGCGAGGGCGTGGTGGCCTTCCTGGAAAAGCGCCCGCCGCATTTCGAGGGCCGCTGAGACCGGCGACGGCCTCTGGCACTTGTCGTCGGGGAAGGATAGCAGGGGCGCCGGAGGGCGCCCTTTTCGCGTTCGCCCTGGGCAACGGAGCTGACGCCAATGGAACGACATTCCCCGCAGGTCGAAACGGGTCCGCAGGCGGATGGCCAGGACCGGACGCAGACCGCTGCGGGGCAGGGGGGGCGGCGCCCCGACTGGCCGCTGATAGGCTGGTTCGGGGCCTCGTCGATGCTGCTGATGCCCCAGGCGGCCGCCCCGGTGGCCTTCGGCCTGTTGTCGCTGTCGCTGACCGGCGCGGCTCAGGGGGGCGCGGCGATGATGATGGTCATGACCGTGGCGCAGATCCTCTGTGCCGTGCCGATCACCCGGGCCACGGCGCACCTGTCGCCCGTCCGGGTAATCCGCTGGCTGATCCTGGCGCGGACCCTGGCCTTCGCCGGTGTGACCGCGCTGGCCCTGACCGGCGCGCCCTTCCTGTGG
Source organism: Pseudooceanicola marinus (assembly GCF_020177265.1). Taxonomy (GTDB): domain Bacteria; phylum Pseudomonadota; class Alphaproteobacteria; order Rhodobacterales; family Rhodobacteraceae; genus Pseudooceanicola; species Pseudooceanicola marinus_A. Next base: position 644,030 of record NZ_JAIVMC010000001.1, on the reverse strand, counting down.
CTGATCCTGCTGGCGGTGCCGGCAGGGGCGGTGAACGGCGCGGCCTATGGCTACCTGCGGGCCCTGCTGGGCAGCCTGGTGCCCGAGACGCGTTTCCCCCGGGCGCTCGGCATTGCCTCGACCCTGAACGAGCTGACCTTTGTCACCGGTCCCGTCGCGGCCTCGGCCTTGGGGGCGATCGACCCGGTCTGGGCGGTGCTGGCGCTGACCCTGGCCGGCGCGCTGCCGGCGCTGCTGGTGCCCAACGTCGAGGTCGAGACGCCCGAGATGCCCGAGGGCGGCGCGCGGTTGCTGACCGGGCGGGTCCAGCTGTGGCTGGCCTGCGCGGCGGCCGGCGGGGCGACGGTGGCGGCGCTGGAGGTGGGGGCGGTGGCCCTGGCCCTGCGGTTCGAGCAGGCGCCGACCATGGCCGTGCTGTTTACCGTGCCGCTCTGTGCGGCGTCGGTTTGCGGCGGGCTCTGGGTCAGTTTCCGGAACCGCATGGCGCGGCATCCGGTGGTGGTGGCCCAGCTCTGCGTCATGGCGGCGGGCATCGGGCTGGTGGCCGCGGGCCTGTCCCTGCCCCTGACCATCCTGGGCGCCATGCTGGTCGGCGCGGTGTTGCCGCCCCTCGGGACGACCTACATGCTGGTCGTCGACCGCCTGGTGCCCCGGCACCGCCGCGCGGAGGCTTTTGCCATGATCCGGACGGCCAATGCCATCGGCGTGATCTTCGCCAGCGGCCTCTTGGCGCTGACGTCGCTGCCTCTGGCCTTGCTGGCGGTGGCCGTGGTCATGGCCGCGATGGCGGCTCTGGTCGCGGTGAACCCGCGTGCCATGGGCGATGCGGTCTGATCCGGCACAGCACCCGGCGACAAACGGAAAAGGGCGGCTCCGAGGAGCCGCCCTTTCGCATCTCGCAAGATCCGCCGCTCAGCGGTTCTCGACATCCACGTAGTCGCGTGCGGTCTCGCCAACGTAAAGCTGACGCGGACGACCGATGCGCATGCCCGGATCCTCGATCTGTTCCTTCCACTGCGAGATCCAGCCGACGGTCCGCGACAGGGCGAAGATCGGGGTGAACATCGAGGTGGGGAAGCCCATGGCCTCCAGGATGACGCCGGAATAGAAATCGACGTTCGGGAACAGCTTCTTCTCGGCGAAGTAGGGATCGGCGAGGGCCTGCTTTTCCAGTTCCTTGGCGGTAGCCAGGATCGGGTTGTCCTCGACGCCCAGCAGTTCCAGCACCTCGTCGGCGGATTCCTTCATCACCGTCGCGCGGGGATCGAAGTTCTTGTAGACGCGGTGGCCGAAGCCCATCAGGCGGAACGGGTCGTTCTTGTCCTTGGCGCGGGCAATGAACTCGGGGATGCGATCGGGGGTGCCGATTTCTTTCAGCATCTCCAGGCAGGCCTGGTTGGCGCCACCGTGGGCGGGGCCCCAGAGGCAGGCGATGCCGGCGGCGATGCAAGCAAACGGGTTCGCACCCGAGGACGACGCCAGACGCACGGTCGAGGTCGAGGCGTTCTGCTCGTGGTCCGCATGCAGGGTGAAGATACGGTCCATGGCGCGGGCCAGGATCGGGTTCACCTGATAGTCCTCGGCCGGAACGGCAAAGCACATGCGCAGGAAGTTGGACGCATAGTCCAGGTCGTTGCGCGGATACACGAAGGGCTGGCCGATCGTGTACTTGTAGGCCATGGCGGCGATGGTCGGCATCTTGGCGATCAGGCGGATCGAGGCGACCTCGCGCTGCCAGGGATCGTTGATGTCGGTGCTGTCATGGTAGAAGGCGGACATGGCACCGACGACGCCGACCATGATGGCCATCGGGTGCGCGTCGCGGCGGAAGCCGGTGAAGAAGCGGTGCATCTGTTCATGCACCATGGTGTGCTTGGTGACGCGGCTTTCGAAATCTTCCAGCTGGGCGGCATCGGGCAGCGCGCCGTAGAGCAGCAGGTAGCAGACTTCGAGGTAATGCGACTTCGAGGCCAGCTGGTCGATCGGATAGCCGCGGTGCAGCAGCTCACCCTTTTCACCGTCGATGTAGGTGATGGTGGAGTCGCAGGACGCGGTGGAGGTGAAGCTCGGGTCATAGGTGAACATGCCCGTGGTGCCGTAAAGCTTGCGGATGTCGATGACATCGGGTCCGGCGGAGGGCGAAAGCACCGGGAATTCGTAGCTTTGGCCGTCGACAGTCAGAGTCGCCGTCTTGGTAGGTTCAGACATTATATATCCCTTCCTCTGTTCCCGCACCGGCCCGCGTCAGCCGCCCGGCGCCCCTTCTTTTCACGGTGCTTCTCAACGAAGGGTTAATCGGCACCTTTGCTGGCATCCTGCAGCCGGAGGACCGTTTCCTCCTGGCCCAGAACCAGCATCATGTCATAGACGCTCGGGGTTGCGGTGCGCCCGGCCAGGGCTGCGCGCAGGGGCGCTGCCAGCTGGCCGAATTTCATCTCACGATCCTCGGCGAATACGGTCAGTATCCCCTCCAGATCCTGACGGGTCCAGCTAGCACTTTGCAAGTGCGGCGTCAATTCAGTCAGTATACCGATGGATACTGCGTCCAGGTTCTTGGCCGCTTTCTCCTCGATCTCCAGGGGGCGTTCTGCCAGGCAGAAATGAGCCTTTTCAAGGAGTTCGGGGAAGGTCTTGGCTCGCTCCTTCAGGAAGGGCATGGCCTGTTCCAGAAGGTAAAATTTTTGTTCCGTCAGAGGTTCGGCCCCGGTGGCGGCCAGGAAACCCTGCAGTTCTTGCAGCAGTGCAGCATCTTCCGCTGCGGCAATATGCTGACCGCAGATATTGGCCAGTTTCTTGAAGTCGAACCGGGCCGGTGCCTTGTTCATCCCGTCGAAGCCGAACCACTCCATCGCTTGGGCATCGGTGAAGAATTCGTCGTCGCCGTGGGACCAGCCGAGGCGGGCCAGGTAGTTGCGAACGCCCGCGGCCGGGTAACCCATATCGCGGTATTCCTCGACGCCCAGTGCGCCGTGGCGCTTCGACAGTTTCTTGCCGTCTGGGCCGTGGATCAGCGGGATATGGGCATAGGTCGGCAGGGGCCATCCCATGGCGGTGTAGATGCCCATCTGGCGGGCGGCGTTGTTCAGGTGGTCATCGCCCCGGATCACCGTGTTGACGCCCATGTCGTGGTCATCCACGACCACCGCCAGCATGTAGACCGGCGTGCCGTCCGAGCGCAGAAGGATCATGTCGTCCAGCTGATCGTTGCGGATCTTCACTGGCCCCTGCACCTGGTCGTCGATCACCGTTTGGCCGTCCAGCGGGGTCTTCAGGCGGATGACGTAGGGCGCGTCCGGGTGCGTGGCCGGATCGGCATCGCGCCAGGGGCTCTGGAACAGGGTGGAGCGTTTCTCGGCCCGGGCCGCCTCGCGAAAGGCCTCGATCTCCTCCTGGGTGGAGAAGCACTTGTAGGCCTGGCCCTTCTCCAGCATCTCCAGCGCCACCTCGCGGTGGCGGTCGGCGCGGTCGAACTGGCTGACGATCTCGCCGTCGTGGTCCAGACCCAGCCAGGTCATGCCGTCGATGATCGCCTGGGTCGCCTCGGGGGTCGAGCGGGCGCGGTCCGTGTCCTCGATCCGCAGCAGGAATTTGCCGCCGCGACCGCGGGCGTAAAGCCAGTTGAACAGCGCGGTACGCGCGCCGCCGATGTGCAGGAAACCCGTGGGCGAAGGGGCAAAGCGGGTGACGATCTGGTCGGACAAGACGACGATCCTAACGTTTGATTAACCATGCGCTGTGTAGCGTTCCGGGCATTGTCTATCGGTGGGCCGGAGGCGAGACAAGTGCGGCAGCTTGGCGAAATCCTCAGCGGCGCAGCCCTGGCGCAGCGCGGGCACCTGTTTCACTGGGCGCCGGTGGCCCTTGCCTGCGGGATCGGGGCCTATTTCGCCCTGCGGATCGAACCCGCGCCGGGTCTGCGCGCAGGCCTCTGGGCGCTGGCGGCGGTGCTCTGTCTTCTCGGGATCCGGGCGGGCCGTCGCGGCCGTGCCCTGCTGCAGCCGGCCTGTTTCGGGCTGGCCCTACTGGCGGGGGGCGTGGCGCTGGCCTCGGTCCGGGCGCAGACGGTCGCCGGGCCGGTCCTGGGCTGGCGCTACTACGGGCCTGTGGAGGGTCGCATCGTCGGGATTGACCGTTCCGCCTCCGATGCGCCCCGGCTGACGCTGGATCGGGTCAGGCTGGACCGCATGGCGCCGGAGGAGATACCGGCGCGGGTTCGGATTTCCCTGCACGGGCCCGAGGGCACCCTGCCGCGCCCCGGCGCACGGGTGATGACCACGGCCTTTCTCTCGCCGCCCGGCGGTCCGGTGGAACCCGGCGGCTTCGACTTCCGTCGTCATGCCTGGTTCCAGCGCCTCGGCGGCGTCGGCTATACCCGCGTCCCGCTGTTGTCCGTCGCCCCGCCGGAACCAGGCGAGGCGCGGGTCTTTCGTGCGCGCATGGCCATCTCGGCGGCTTTCCGGGCGCGGCTTCCGGGCGAGACGGGGGCCTTTGCCGCCGCCATCACCGCCGGCGACCGCTCGGCCATGGGCCAGGAAACGTTGCAGGATCTGCGGGTGTCGAACCTGGCACACCTGCTGGCGATCTCGGGTCTGCACATGGGGCTGTTGACGGGGTTCGTCTTCATGGCGGTGCGGAGGGTGCTGGTGCTGTCGCGCCATGCCGCGCTCTACTGGCCGGTGCGCAGCATGGCGGCGGCTGCGGCGCTGGCGGTGGCCTGTGTCTACTTGGCGCTGTCGGGCGGTTCGATCGCCACGGAACGGGCCTTCGTCATGGTCGCCGTGGCGCTGGTCGCCGCCATGGCGCTCCGCCGGGCACTGACCCTGCGGGCCGTGGCCCTGGCGGCGCTGGTGGTGCTGGGGCTTCGGCCGGAGGCGCTCTTGTCGCCGGGCTTCCAGATGTCCTTTGCCGCCACCCTGTCGCTGGTCTGGGTCTTCTCCCTGCTTAAGGGTCGCGACTGGCCGGGACGCGGCTGGAAGGGCCGGGCGATCACCCTGGTGCTCTCCTCGGCGGTCGCGGGGCTGGCCACGGCGCCGGTGGCGGCGGCACAGTTCAACCAGGTGGCGCACTACGGGCTGATCGCCAACCTTCTGTCGGTGCCGATCATGGGCACCTTCGTCATGCCGGCGGCGCTGATCGCGGTCCTGCTCATGCCCCTGGGGTTGGAGGCGCTGCCGCTCCTCGTCATGGGCTGGGGCCTCGACTGGATCCTCTGGGTGGCACAGATGGTCGCCGGGCTGGAGGGCGCGCGCGGCACCGTCCCCACGCCGCCCCCGGCAACGCTGCCGCTGCTGGCGCTCGGGGCGCTGACAGTCATGCTCTGGGTCGGGCGCGGGCGATGGCTCGGCCTGGCGCCGATGGCGCTGGCGGCGCTGCTGTGGGTCCGGGCGGAGCGGCCCCAGGTCCTGATCGCGGAAACCGGCGGTTTGGTCGGCGTGCTGACGGAGGCGGGACGGGCGCTATCCCGTGAACGCTCGGAAAGCTTCGCCGCCCGGGTCTGGCTGGAGAATGATGGCGATGCCGCCCCGCAGGAGGACGCTGCGGCGCGCTGGTCGGCACCACCTGGGATCCGCCATGCGACCGGCAAGCGGGCGGCGGCGGCCGAAGGTCCCTGTGGGGCCGGAGAGATCCTGGTGCTGAACGTGCCCTCTGCGGAGGCTCCGGACGCGTCGGGCTGCGACATCTACGATCCCGCGCGCCTCCGGCGAACCGGTTCGGTGGCAGTCCTGGGCATGGGCGCTGACAGTCGCGTCGTCACGGCGCGGGAGCGGAGCGGGGCGCGTTTGTGGAACACCGAAGCCCTGCGCCGCGCGGCGCTGGAGCGGCCTCGCTGGGACATCCGCGCTGTCTGGCGTGGCAAGGGTGACGGCTTCGGGCCCGTCAACTCCTCGGATTGAAGATCGCTGCAGGGGCGCGTGCGCCGGGCCCGTCGATGGTTTCACAGAGGCCGATGGACAAAGACCCCACCGTTGCCGGCGGGGCCTGTGCTGCATCTCAGAGACGTCGAGCCGGATCAGTAGGTGCGGATCAGGCCGACGAGGCGGCCCTGCACGCGGACCTGATTGGCGGGCAGGGTGCGGGTGGCATAGGCGGGGTTCGCCGCCACCAGATCCACCGACCCGGACTTGCGATAGATCTTCTTCAGCGTCGCTTCCTGGTCTTCGACCAGGGCCACGACGATGTCACCGTCATCCGCGGTCGCGCCTTCGCGGATGATGACCACGTCGCCGTCGTTGATCCCGGCATCGATCATCGAGTCGCCGTTCACCTCCAGCGCGAAATGGCTGTCGCCGCGGGCCAGCATGGCCTGGGGCACGGCGATATGCGACGAGATCTCGGAGATCGCCTCGATCGGGACACCGGCGGCGATGCGGCCCATGACGGGCAGTTCCATCGCATGCATCACCTCCATCGCGGCGCTGGCGGCGGGGCGTGCGGCGGCGGCCGGTTCGGCGCCGCTCTCAATCGGCTTGGGCTTGGATGCGCTGCTGCCGGCGGCCTCCTTGGCGGCGAGGCTGTCGGGCAGTTTCACGATCTCGATCGCCCGGGCGCGGTGCGCCAGACGGCGGATGAACCCGCGTTCTTCCAGCGCCGTGATCAGCCGGTGGATGCCGGACTTCGACCGCAGGTCCAGCGCCTCCTTCATCTCGTCGAAGGAAGGCGGCACGCCATCCTGCTGCATCCGCTTGTGGATGAATTCCAACAGGTCGAGCTGTTTCCGGGTCAGCATGGGGCGCTCCTGCACAATATCTTGGGGTGTGTTCTACTGCTGTTCCCGTTTTGTGTCAACAGCTGCCCGGCAGGAGAACAAAACCGAAGATCCGTCAGATCGGCAGGTAGGGCAGGATCTCGCCGGCCTGGGCGGCAGGGGCGTGCGGCGGGCGCTGGATCAGCGCACCGGCCTCCGACAAGATCGACAGGAGCGAGCTGTCCTGGCTGTCGAAGGCGCGCAGCCCCTCGGGCGACAGGCGGGCCCGCATGTAGTGCATGCGCGGGCCATTGGCGGGCAGGGGCGCCAGCAGCGGGGCATGCGCCAGCGGCGCTGGCTCCCGGGCCAGACCCTGGAAGGCGCGCAGGACGGGGGCTGCGAAAACATGGCCGCAGACCATGGCCGAGACGGGATTGCCGGGCAGGCCGATCATCATCGCGCCGCCCAGGTCGGCCCACATGCGTCCCGCCATCAGCGGTTTTCCGGGCCGCATCGCCACCTTGTAGAAGCTCTGCTCCATGCCCAGCTCGCCCGCCACGCGGCCCACCAGGTCATGATCTCCCACCGAGGCGCCGCCTATGGTCACCACCAGGTCGGCGTCGGCCGCCAGGTGGAAGGCGCTTTCCAGAGACGCCCGGGTGTCGCGGGCAATGGGCAGGATGCGGGGGCGCGCGCCGAGGGTGCGGAACAGCGCCTCCAGCCCGAAGGTGTTGGAGGCGACGATCTGGTCGGGGCCGGGATCCTCGCCCGGCAGGACCAGCTCATCCCCGGTGGAAATCAGCGCGACCGTGGGCTGGCGCGAGACCGTTACGGTGGGCTGGTTCATCGCCGCCAGCAGGGCCACGTCGGCGGGGCGCAGCAGGCGCGGCGCGGCGAAGGTGTCGCCCTGGCGGAAATCGACCCCGGCGGGGCGAATATGCGGGCCGGCGTCCAGCGGATCGGTCAGGGTGATGATGTCGCCGGTGCGGGTCACGTCCTCCTGCAGGACGACACGTGTCGCGCCCTCGGGCACCGGGGCGCCGGTGAAGATGCGCACGGCCTGGCCCGGTTTCACCTGGCCCTCGAACCGGCGGCCGGCGGCGCTTTCGCCTATGACGCGGAACATGGCGTGGGGCTGGGCCTCCTCGGCGATCACCGCGTAGCCGTCCATGGCCGACCCGGGGAAGGGCGGCTGGTCGCGGAAGGCGTGGACATCAGCGCGCATGACGCGGCCCGCGGCCTCGCGCAGGGGCACCTCTTCGGTGCCAAGCGGACGGACGAGGGCGAAAAGGGCGTCCAGCGCCGCTTCGACGGAGATCATTGCGCCTCGAAGCGGCCGGATTTGCCGCCGTCCTTCAGCACGACCCGAAGGCCACCGATTTCCATGCCGCGATCTGCGGCCTTGACCATGTCGTAGACGGTCAGCGCGGCGGTGGAGGCGGCGGTCAGCGCCTCCATCTCCACGCCGGTCTGGCCGGAGGTCTTCACCGTTGCCTCGATGCGCAGGCCGGGCAGGGTGTCATCCGGGGTGATCTCCACGCTCGCCTTGGTGATCGGCAGCGGGTGACACAGCGGGATCAGATCGGAGGTCTTCTTCGCCCCCATGATCCCCGCGAGCCGAGCGATGCCGGCCACGTCGCCCTTCTTGGTCTCGCCGGAAGTGATCAGGCGCAGCGTTTCGGGCTGCATCTTCACCCAGGCGGCGGCGGTGGCGATCCGTGCCGTCACCGCCTTGTCGGAGACATCGACCATATGGGCGTCGCCCTTGCCGTCGAAATGGGTCAGAGCCATCGGCGCGGTTCCTCTCGTGGGTCGTTGGTCAGGCCGTCGGCCCGACGGGTCCGGGGAGGGGCTTACAGCCCGCCGCCGGCAGGTTGCGCCAGCAGCCGCCGGGTGGCCGAGGCTACGTCGTCTTCGCGCATCAGGCTTTCGCCGATCAGGAAGCAGCGCGCGCCGAAGCGGGCCAGGTCGGCCAGGTCGTCGGGTCCGGTCAGCCCGCTTTCGGCCACCAGGATACGATCCTCCGGGGCCAGGCGCGAAAGCTTGCGGGTGGTGTCCAGCGAGGTCTCGAAGGTTTTTAGATCGCGGTTGTTGATCCCCAGAAGGCGGCTTTTCAGCGAAGAGGCGCGGGTCAGCTCTTCTTCGTTGTGCACCTCGATCAGCGCATCCATGCCCCAGTGATGGGCGGCATCTTCCAGCTCCAGCGCCTGGGCGTCGCTGACAGAGGCCATGATGATCAGGATGCAGTCCGCGCCCAGGGCGCGGGCCTCGGCCACCTGGTAGGTGTCATACATGAAATCCTTGCGCAGGACGGGCAGGTCGCAGGCCTCGCGCGCCTGCACGAGGAATTCCTTGGCGCCCTGGAACGACGGCGTGTCGGTCAGCACCGAAAGGCAGGCCGCGCCGCCTTCGGCATAGGCGGCAGCGATGCTGGCCGGGTCGAAATCCTCGCGGATCAGACCCTTCGACGGCGAGGCCTTCTTGACCTCCGCGATCAGGCCATAGCCCGAGCGTGAGGCCTCGTGCAGCGCGTCGGCGAAGCCGCGCACGGCGGGGGCGTCCTTGGCCTCGGCCTCGACCTCCGCCAGGGGCTTGGCCTCCTTGTCGGCGGCGATTTCGTCCAGCTTGTAGGCCTTGATGCGGTCCAGCACGGTATCGCTCATCTCTGGGCTCCCTCGGTCGCGGACCTGGCGCCGGTCCAATCAATTTCGCCTTCCCCTCTCGCTCTAAGCCACTTGTTCACGCTTGAAAATGGGCGTGAGCCGAAAAAACCCCGGCGTGCGGAGAGCGGTGACGGGTGCGGAGACATCACGATCAAATGATCGTCCCCGGCAATATAACGCGCAAACCCCTGCGCAGGTTTCCCCCACAACAGGAAGGCGCGCGGGCGGTCCGACAGCCGCTCCAGCACCTGTTGCGTCAGGCGGGACCAGCCGAGTTTCGCATGCGCCCCGGCCTCGCCCGCCGGGACAGAAAGCGCGGTGTTCAGCAGCAGCACGCCCTGGGCGGCGAGGAACCGCAGGTCGGCGCTGTCCGGGCAGCCGCCCAGATCCGCCTGCATTTCCTTGTAGATATTGCCCAGAGATCGCGGCAGCGGGCGCACATGGGGCTCCGCCGAGAAGGCAAGGCCGTGGGCATGGCCAGGGGTCGGGTAGGGGTCCTGGCCCAGGATGACCACGCGCGTCGCGTCGGGCGGGCAGGCCGCCAGCGCGGCGAAACGCTGTGGCGCGGGGGGCAGGATCTGCCGCGTCTCCGCCGCCAAGGCGGTGGCGATGCGCGGGTAGTCGTCGGCGAAGAAGGGCAGATCGGCCCAGGGGCCGGGCGGGGTGGGCTGGCTGTCGGGGAGGGTGTCGCTCATGCGGCGGAGGTCAGTCGGGCCAGCGCCTCGACCTTGGCCAGGGCCGCGCCGCTGTCGATGCTTTCGGCGGCGATGCCGGTCGCCTCCTTCAGGTCGTCTGTGCGGCCCGAGACGACCAGGGCGGCAGCGGCGTTCAGCAGCACCGCGTCGCGGTAGGCCGATTGCGCGCCGTTCAGCAGCGCGCGGAAGGCGGCGGCGTTATGGGCGGGCGTGCCGCCGATGATCTCCTCGAAGGGATGGATGGGCAGGCCGGCCTCTTCGGGGTGCAGCTCGAACTCGCGCACGGTGCCGTCCGTCTCCAGCCCCGCGACCCAGGAGATGCCGGAGATTGCCAGCTCGTCCGTGCCGTCCGAGCCATGCACCAGCCAGGCCTTCTCGGAGCCGAGGGCGCCCAGGGTTTCGGCCATCGGGCGGATCACCTCGCGGGAATAGGCGCCGGTCAGCTGGCGGGTGACGCCCGCCGGGTTGGTCAGCGGCCCGAGGATGTTGAAGATCGTGCGCGTGCCCAGCTCGACTCGCGCCGGGCCGACGTGCGCCATGGCCGGGTGATGCATCGGCGCCATCATGAAGGCGATGCCGGTCTCGGTCAGCGCCTTTTCCACCACCTCGGGGCCGACCATCACCTGCACGCCCATCTGCGACAGCGCGTCGGCCGCGCCGGATTTCGAGCTGAGGTTGCGGTTGCCGTGCTTGGCCACCGGCACGCCCGCGCCCGCCACCACGAAGGCCGTGGCGGTGGAGATGTTCAGCGTGCCCTTGCCGTCACCGCCGGTGCCGACGATGTCCATGGCGCCGGCCGGCGCAGTCACCTTGTGGCATTTCGAGCGCATCACGGCGGCGGCGGCGGTATATTCCTCCACCGTCTCGCCCCGGGTGCGCAACGCCATCAGGAAGCCGCCGATCTGGGCCGGTGTCGCCTCGCCGTCGAAAAGGATCTGGAAGGCCTGTCCGGCCTCCTCCCGGCTCAGGGCGCGGTCTGCGGCGGCGGAGATGAGGGGCTTCAGGGCGTCGGACATTCGGGCTCTCCTCACCCCCTTTCCGAGGGCGGATATGGTGGTATAGTTTCGGCGGGCCCCAAGGGACGGGGCCCTGCATAGATCCCGCGCCAGCCCGGCAGCGTCAAGAGCCGTTCGGGGCCGACGTGCGGGGCAAGCAACAGGGCAGGGGCCCGTGACGGTAGGGGCCCGTGAGGTAGGGGCCCGTGACGGCGGTCCGACAGAGGCCCGGGCGCAAGACCCGGAGAGAGCGAGAGAGACAACGTGGCACGCGGCACGATTTCGGGGTTTGTCTGGGGCACCTTGCTCTCGGGCATGGCATTGGCAACCGCATCGCTGACGGCGCCGCCGCCGGGTTGGTCGCCGCCGGCGGCCCCGGCCAGCCCGGCCACCACGCCTGATCCCGCGCCGGCGCCTGCCCCGGACGACAGCGGGTCGGAAGAGGCGCCGGCGGACGATCCGCAGGAGACGGCCACCGAGGCCCCCGACAGCAGCGCCGCGCCGGCCGAGACCGGCGCCGCCACCGACACCCCGTCGGTCGAGGACGCCCCGTCCCCCGACAGCGCCGAGGCCGCCGCGCCGGAGGCCGGGGCCGCCGAGATCCCGGCAGAGTCCGAGTTCAACCGGGGCGCCGGGGATGTGCTGCCCGATCTGCCGCGTGGCGAGCCGGCCACGTCCGGCGCACCGGCCGCCCCGCGTCCCGCCGCCGATGCGGGCGGTGCCGCCCCGGCCACGCAATCCGACAGCGCCCCGGCGCCCGATGTGGCCCAGGCCCTGTCGCAACCCCGTGTCGAGGACGGCGCGGGCGAGGTGGCCCCGGCGCTGGATGGGGCTGCCGATCCGGCCCGCCCCGAAGGCGAGGCCCCAGAGGTGTCCGCTCCTGTCGCCGAAGTGGAGCCCGAGGCGCCGACGACGCCGACCGTCGCAGCCCCGGCGGAGACGCAGGCAGAGCAGGGCGCCGATCAACCCGCCGCGGGTGAGGCGATCGACCTGCCTGCCGCAGGCTTCCCGCAGGGGGATCTGGACGCGATCGGCGCAGCGCCCCAGGGGGCGGGCACCCTCCCGCCGGAGAGTCTTCCGACCCCGGCAGAGGAGCCTGCCGCACGCCCCCGGCTGCCGCAAATCGGGGCGGAGGAGGAGGCAGTCGAGTCGACCGATCCGAGCGACGTGGCCCCCGAGGTCGCCACCACCGCCCCGCGCCTGCCGGGGCAGGGCAGCACCGGCCCGCTGACCGAGCGCGGTGCGCAGAGCGCCACCGCGCCGGAGGCCGCCACGCCCGACCTGCCGCCGATCGAGGCCTTTGCCGCCGACTACGACGCCGACGACCCGCGACCGCGGATGGCCATCGTGCTGATCGACGAGGGCGATGACCGGGTCAGCATGAACTCCCTGCGCAGCTTCCCCTATCCGCTGAGCTTTGCCGTGGATGCCAGCCGTCCCGACGCGGCGCTGGCGATGCAGGCCTACCGCGCCGCCGGGTTCGAGGTGCTGCTGCGCGCCGACCTGCCCGAGGGCTCGACCCCCGGCGACGTGGAAACCGCCGCCCAGACCTGGTTCGCCGAGGTGCCCGAGGCGGTGGCGGTGATGGAAGAGGGGCCGGGCCTGCTGCAACGGGGCAGCGAGACCTCGGAACAGCTGGCCGAGGTGCTGGCCGACAGTGGTCATGGCCTGCTGCTCTACCCGGAGGGGCTCGACACTGCGCGCAAGCTGGCCGTGCGAGAAGGCGTGCCGGCTGTCACATTGTTCCGCGACTTTGACGCGCAGGGGGAGGACGCGCGGGTGATCCGACGCTTCCTCGACTACGCCGCGCTGAAATCCGAACAGGAGGGCGGGGTCATCATGGTGGGCCGTCTGCGCCCCGAGACCGTCTCGGCGCTGCTGGTCTGGGGGCTGGCGGAGCGCGCCAACCAGGTGCACCTGGTCCCGGCCTCGGCGGTCCTGACCGACGCCCTGCCAGAGTAGGCACCCGGCGCGGCCTCCAAGGCATGACCCCGAAACGCCAGGTGCAGGCAACGCGAGGCTGGTAGCAGCCCCTCGGAGATACGAAAAAGGCGGAGGCCAACCGGCCCCCGCCTTTTTTCGTTGCAGCCTTTGTGCCCCGGAGGGGGCGCCCCGCCTCAGCGGAACTGGGCGTGGATCGCGTTCAGCGCATCCTGGTCGATCCGCACGTCCTTGCTGTTGCGCACATCGGTCATGTAGGCGCTGTAGATCTCCTGCGACAGCGCGTTGGAGACCTGGGCCGTGACCTGCTGGCGCAGCTCGGTGGCGCGGGGATCATCCTCTGCCGGGGGGGTGATCGCATCGAGGCGGGCCAGGATCACGGCGCCGAAGCCCTGCGACACGGTCAGCGCGCCCTCTTCCATCTCGAAGACCTCGGCGTTGAAGCCGCGCGGCGTGCCCAGCACGGCGCCGTTGCGGGTCACCTGGGGCTCGACCATGACGGTCAGGCCCATGTCGGTGGCCGCGTCCTCCAGCGTTTCGCCGGCTTCCACACGGTCGATGATCGCCTGGGCCTTCTCGGTCAGCGCGTCATCGGTCTGGGCGGCTTCCCAGTTGTCGGCCACGCGCTCCGCCACGTCCTCGAAGGGCTCGGGGGCGGGGGGCAGGACCTCGTCCAGGCGCATGGCGTAGATGCCGCCATCGTCCAGCTGCAGGATCTCCGGGTAGTCGTCCGACGACAGGGCGGTGGCCGCGTCCTCGAAATCGGCATAGGCGGCGATTCCCTCGGACAGGCCCGGGTACCAGTCGACCGTGCCCAGCTCCATCTCGGTTTCCGCGGCCAGGTCTTCCAGCGTGGCGCCGCCGGCCAACAGGTCTTCGGCGGGTTCGGCCTGGGCCTGCACGGCGCGGCGCGCGGCGTCGGCGGCCAGCTCCTCGCGGATCATCAGAGAGGCGGTGCCGTAGTCGACCGAGGTGGCCGCCAGAACGCCGTTGACGCGGAAGAGCGCGGGGCCGAGGTCGCTGTCGACCGGGCCCACGATGGCGCCGCTGTTGGCCTCGAAGACGGTCTCGGCAGCGGTGCCGAGGTCATCACGCGACACGTCGCCCAGGTCCACGTCGTTCAGGGTCAGGCCGCGATCCTCGACCAGGGTCTCGAAATCGGTCTCGCCTGCCTCAATCTGGTCCCGCGCCGCCTGGGCGGCGGCCTCGTCGACGAAGGGCAGGCGTTCGACCAGGCGCCGCTCGGGCTGTTCGAACTGGTCGATCCGGTCCTCATAGACCTGGCGAATGGCGCTGTCATCGACGGGCACCGTGTCCACCAGCGCATCGGGCGACAGAAGCGCATAAGTGATGCGCTTCTTCTCCGGCGCGGTGTAGTCGTCGATGTTTTCCTCGTAGAAGGCGCGCAGCTCCTGCTCGGTCGGATCCGGGATCGGCGCGTCCAGCTGATCGACGCCCATGCGGATCATGCTGACCTGACGGGTTTCGGCGAGGAAAGCGACCAGCGTGTCGGAGTAGGTCGCGGGCATCTCGGTGGCCGACACAACGGCGGCCTGCAGGATCGAGCGGGCAGTTTCGGCGCGCAGGTCGCTCTCGAACTCCTCCTCCGTCAGGCCGGCGTTATCCAGCGCGAAGGTGTAGCTGTCGCGGGAGAAGCTGCCGTCGGGGCCCTGGAAGGCCTGGATCTGCAGGATCTGGTCGCGCAGGGTGCCATCGCCCACCGACAGGCCCAGCCGGTCGGCCTCGGCGTCCAGCGCGCGGTTCGACACCAGCCGCGCCAGAACCCCTTCGGGCAGACCGAAGGCCTGGGCCTGTTCGAAGGTCATCGCCTGGCCCATCTGCTGCCCCAGCTGGTTCATCTGGTTCTGCAGCTCGCGCGAGTAGCTGTCGATGCGCACGGGCTTGCCCTCCACCGTCGCCACCCGGCTGACGGAGCCGGTGAAGCTGGTGGCGCCGAAGCCCCCGAGCCCGAGAATGAGCAGGGCCATGATGATCCACATGGCCCCCTTGGATTTCTTGCTCGCCATGCGGCAACCTCCGGTTTTTGCTGCGCGCGCAAGGCTTTGCGCGGGCGTGCGGAAATGGGGCTCCGGGCGTGCGCCCGAAGCGTTGCGGCCTTGTTAAAGACTTGCCTCGCAAGGGGCAAGCATGGCCCTCAGGCGCTGGCGAAGGCGCTTACGCGGTCGAGAAAGGTGGTGATCCCGGCCTGGTCGAGATTGGCGACGGCGACGCGCATCTGGCGCATACCGGGCCCGTCGCCGGGGGGCGTGAACATGGTGCCGGGCAGCATCAGCAGACCTGCATCGCGCACCAGGCGTGGCGCCAGTGCGGCAGAGCTTTCGGCGAAGGGATGCGACAGGTAGGCGAAATAGGCCCCCGCCGAATGCAGGGTCCAGCCCGCCGCGGCCAGCTGTTCGGCCCCGGCCAGCATCGCGGCGCGCCGGGCCAGGATCTCCGCCCGTTCGCCGGCGAGCCATTGGCCGAGGTTCTCCATCCCCCAAAGCGCCGCGATCTGGCCCAGTTGCGGGGCGCAGATGGCGACGCAATCCTGGAACTTCTCCATCTCCTCCAGCAGCTTGACCGAGGCGACGATGGCGCCGGTGCGATGGCCGGTCAGGCGGTAGGCCTTGGAGAAAGAGTAGAGGTGGATCAGCACGTCATCCCAGTCGGGATCGGTGAACAGATCATGCGGCGCCGCGTCCGAGCTGTGGAAGTCGCGGTAGGTCTCGTCGAGGATCAGCTTGATCCCCCGGGCGCGGGCCAGGTCGCGGAAGGCCGCGATCAGCTCGGGCGGATACTCGGTGCCCGCGGGGTTGTTGGGCGTGACCAGGACGATGGCGCGGGTGAGCTCCGTGATCAGGGTCGCTGCGCGGTCGGGATCGGGCAGCATGTCGGCCTCGCAGGGCAGGGGCACGGCGCGCACACCCTGCATGTCCAGCCACATCTTGTGATTGAAGTACCAGGGCGTGGGCAGGATCACCTCGTCCCCCTCACCGGTCAGCGCGGCGATGGTGGCGCAGAAGGCCTGGTTGCAGCCGGCGGTGATCGCCACCTGCGCGTCCGAAACCTCACCGCCGTAGGCCGCCGACCAGTCGGCGGCGATGCGGGCGCGCAGGCCCGGCAGGCCTAGCACGGGACCGTAGAGGTGCGTCTCGGGCCGGTCCATCGCCTCTTTCATCGCCGCGATCAGGGGCGGCGGCGGCGGCGCGACGGGCGCGGCCTGCGAGACATTGATCAGCGGGCGGTCGGCGGGAAAATCGACGCCGTCGAGCCAGCGCCTTGCCTCCATCACGGGGGGCAGGAAGGTGGCCTTGGTGCGCGTGGTGGATGACATCTGGGCCCCTCCGGTCGGACGTGTCAGGCACGTCGGCAATGATCAAGGATGATGTGCCCTGCGGAGGGCGCATGGTTCGCGCGGACGCTAGCAGGGCTGGCCCAGCAGGGGAAGTGGCTGGCGGGGTTGCGCCGGTTCCCTGCGCTGGCGTCTTGCCGCGTCGCGGCAAAAGGCGCTAAGTGGAAAGTAACTCGATTAGGTGACCTAGGGGAATCTGGCATGCTTGTGCCGTTTGGTCGTGGTCTTTGGACGGACGAGGGGCCGGTCGCCCCGGCGCTCGCCGGGTTCGTCTATCCCACGCGCATGGCCGTGGCACAGCTGGCCGACGGCAGTCTCTGGGTCTGGTCGCCGACGCCGATGACCGACAAGATGCGCCGCGAGGTCGACCGGTTGGGAGAGGTGCGCGCCTTGGTGTCGCCGAACCATTTTCACGAACGCTGGATGGCGGAATGGGCGCAGGTCTATCCGCAGGCAGAGCTCTACATGGCTCCGGGCATGGCCCGGCGCCACCCCGATCTGCCCCGGAATCATGAGCTGTCCGCTGACCCGCCGCCGCTTTGGGCCGGGCAGATCGACCAGGTGCCCGTGCCGGGCAATATCTACACCACCGAGGTGCTGTTCTTTCATCGCCTCAGCCGGACGGTGCTGGTCGCGGACCTGATGCAGCAGTTGCCGGCGGGCTGGTTCGGCGGTTGGCGGGAACAGATCGCCCGGCTGGACGGGATCCTGGGCGAGGAACCTCGCGTGCCCTGGCGGTTTCGTCTGTCCTTTATGGACCGCAAGGCGGCGCGCTGTGCGGTCACGGACGTGCTGGATTGGCGCGCCGATCAGTTGCTGATGGCCCATGGGCCGCTGATCAGCCAGGGCGCGCGCGGGTTGCTACACCGGTCCTTCGCCTGGCTGATGGACTAGGCCCGCAGGGGCCGGAGGGTCAGCCTGCCTCGGCGTCGTAGCGCAGGCGCGCGGCGCGGATGTCGTCATGTGCACCGGCAGCCCAGTCCAGCAGCGCGGCGATCGGCACCAGCGCGGCCTCGCCAAGCGCGGTCAGCGCATATTCCACCGAGGGCGGTTTCGTCGGGAAAACATGGCGCGAGACCAGCCCGTCGCGTTCCAGCATGCGCAGCGATTGTGTCAGCATCCGTTTGGAAATGTCGCCGACCTGGCGCTGCAGGGCCGAGAACCTGTGCGGCTGCTGCGACAGGGCCACGAGGATCAGCAGGCTCCACTTGTCGCCCACGCGGGCCAGCACGTCACGGACCGGGCAATTGTCCATGTCCGGCGCAGGTGCCTCGGGTGCGAAAAGCGCCGCGGATTTCTCCGAGAAGACCTGCAGCACCTGGCGCGCGGTGGCGTCCAGCACGACGGGGTTACCCGGATGTTCCCTTGTCATTTATTAGTGCCTCCTTCACGGGCTGCAGTCGTCGGTCTACATTTGAGACCATACCCCGACAGGAGACCGGTGGAAAGGCCATCGGCAGGGGATCGAGACACTGGAGAACGACATGAGCGACAAGATTCTTGTGACCGGCGCATCGGGCCAACTGGGCGCCCTGGTGGTGGACAGCCTGCTGGCGAAGGTGCCGGCGGAGCGGGTGGTGGCCATGGTGCGCCGGGCCGAAGCGGCCGCGCCCCTGGAGGCGAAGGGCGTCGAGGTTCGCCTGGCCAGCTACGGCGATGCGGACGCCCTGGCGCGTGCCATGTCGGGGATCTCTCGGGTGCTGCTGATCTCCTCCAGCGAGGTTGGCAATGACCGTGCCGCGCAGCACAAGAGCGTGATCGACGCCGCCAAGGACGCGGGCGTGGAGCTGATTGCCTATACCTCGATCCTGCGCGCCGACGAGAGCGGGCTGTGGCTGGGCGTGGATCACCGCGCGACCGAGGCGATGCTGGCCGATAGCGGCCTGCCGGTCGCCCTGCTGCGCAACGGTTGGTACACCGAGAACCTGACCGGCAGCCTGGGCCAGGCGCTTGAAGCGGGCGCGATCATCGGCGCCAGCGGCGCGGGCCGCTACAGCCCCGCCACGCGTGCCGACTACGCCGAGGCCGCAGCCGCCGTGCTGGTGAAGGACGACGCCGCTGGCACCTACGAGCTGGCGGGCAGCGAGAGCTTCGACATGACCGAGTTCGCCGCTGAGGTCAGCCGCGTCGCGGGGCGCGAGGTGGTCTATGCCGATATGCCCGAGGCCGAGCTGAAGGCGGTCTACATGGACGCGGGCCTGCCGGAGGTCGTGGCGCATATGCTGGCCGACAGTTCCGCCCATGCCGCCAAGGGCGATCTGGAAGGCAGTGGCGCCGACCTGGAGGCGCTGATCGGGCGCAAGTCGACGCCCTGGCAGGAGACGGTCAAGGCCGCGCTGGCCTGAGCCGGGCAGGAAGGGGGCACCGCCCCCCGGAGTTTTTTCACGAGGTAAAGAGGAGCCGGGTCGCGATGATCCGGCCCTTCGCCGCGGCGGCATATGGAAAACGGGCGCCCGCATGGGCGCCCGTCGTCGTATGCGGGAACGTCTGCGCCGGGGCCGCCCGGCGTGCGGATCACTCGGTGCCGCGATAGGGTTCGACGTATTGCAGCGCCATGTCCCAGGGGAAGAAGATCCAGGTGTCCTGGGAAACCTCGGTGATGAAGGTTTCGACCTGCGGACGCCCCTGCGGTTTGGCGTAGACCGTGGCGACATGGGCCTTGGGGTAGAGGGTGCGGACCAGTTCCAGCGTCTTGCCGGTGTCCACCAGATCGTCGATGATCAGGATGCCGGTCCCGTCGCCCATCATCTCCGGGTCGGGGGATTTCAGCACCTCGGCCTCGCGGCGCTGGTCGGCCTTGCCGCCGCCCGAGTGGTAGGATTTCACCGAGATCGTGTCGACGGTGCGGATGTCCAGTTCGCGCGCGACGATCATCGCCGGGGCCATGCCGCCGCGGGTGATGGCCACCACGGCCTTCCATGCGCCGCCTTCGAGGGGGCCGTGGTTGTCCAGCCGCCAGGCCAGGGCCCGGGAGTCGCGGTGGATCTGGTCCCAGGAAACGTGGAAGCCCTTTTCATGCGGCAGGCGGTTGTCGACCATCGGTGATCCTTTCGTCTTGGGCTCCGGCGGACCGGGGCGCGCGTGTTCTCAGAAGGCGGCGACCTTGATGCCGAGCGCCGCCAGGGCGGTGCCGAGCACGCGGTCGATCGCGGATTTTAGTCGTGTATAGCCTGCGCGCGCGCGATCAAGCGAGAAAATCCGCGCCACCGCCAGGTTCCACAGGGTTTCATTGGCAAAGACCACGCCGAGGATCGCCACGAAAAGGCCGGGTCCGGCATCATGGGGCACCACGGTGACGAAGACCGCGCCGAAGAAGACCGCCGGTTTCGGGTTGGCCAGCTGGGTGGTCACGCCCCGCAGGGTCAGGCGGGCCAGGTCGCGCAGGCGGGGCGTCTGCGGCCCAACCGGGGCCAGCCCGCTGGCGGCGTCGGGGGCCAGCGTCAGCGGCTGGTCCGCGCCGCGCCACATCTTCCAGGCCAGGTGAAGCAGGTAGGCGGCACCTGCGATCTTCAGCGCGATCAGCAGGCGCGGCGCGATCTCGAACAGCGTGGCCAGCCCCAGCACCGCCGCCGCGGCCCAGGCGACCGCGCCGATCCCCACGCCGACAGCGAAGGCGCCGCCACGGGCAAAGCCGCCGGTGATCGCCGTGCGCATGGTCATCAGCACGGCCGGGCCGGGAGAGATCGCGGCCACCAGGTGCACGGCGAAGACGGACAGCAGGACGGAGAGCATCGGGGGCCTCTCGTGTGTTGGGCACGCGGGCCAAGGGCGCGTGGACCCGGTGAAACGCAAAACGGAGGAGCCATGGCCCCTCCGTTCATCCGGGACCGGCCGGGTGGGCCGATCAGGTCTTGTCGATGTCGGGCGCGTCGACGGCCTTCATGCCGACGATATGGTAGCCCGAGTCGACGTGCAGGTTTTCGCCCGTCACACCTGAGGCCAGGTCGGACAGCAGGTAGAGGGCCGATTTGCCCACGTCGTCGATGGTCACGTTGCGGCGCAGCGGCGAGTTCAGCTCGTTCCATTTCAGGATGTAGCGGAAATCGCCGATGCCCGAGGCCGCCAGGGTCTTGATTGGGCCGGCCGAGATCGCATTGACGCGGATGTTGTCCTTGCCCAGGTCCTCGGCCAGGTATTTCACCGAAGCCTCCAGCGCGGCCTTGGCCACGCCCATGACATTGTAATGCGGCATCACCTGTTCGGCGCCGTAGTAGGTCATGGTCAGCATGGAGCCACCGTTCGGCATCAGCTTTTCCGCGCGTTGTGCAACGGCGGTGAAGCTGTAGACGGAGACATCCATCGTCATCTTGAAGTTTTCGCGGCTGGTATCGATGTAACGGCCGCGCAGCTCCGACTTGTCGGAGAAGCCGATGGCGTGGACGATGAAGTCGATCTCGCCCAGGTCCGCCTTCACGGCGTCGAAGGCCGCGTCGATGCTGGCCTCGTCGGCCACGTCGCATTCGTAAAGATGCTTGCAGCCCAGCTGGTCCGCCAGCGGGATCACCCGCTTCTTGAATTGGTCACCCATGTAGGTGAACGCCAGTTCGGCCCCGGCATCGGCAAGGGCCTTGGCGATGCCCCAGGCAATGGACTTGTCATTGGCCAGGCCCATGATCAGACCTTTTTTGCCCGCCATGAGAGTGTTCGGCATATCGCGCTCCGCCCTGTAACTTTCGGTCAAACTCCCTTAAGCGATAGGTCAGGGCGCTTCAAGCCTGCCCGCGACCGTAGCGGAAACACCGTGGCGGTCCTGTTTCGAGAAGGAGCACGCAATGTCGGATCGTGAGGGTATTTTCGCCGGGGAGGACCCGTTCGTCCTGGCGCGTCACTGGCTGGACGAGGCCGAGGCCAGCGAGATGAACGACCCGAACGCCATTGCCCTGTCCACCGTGGACAGCAACGGCTTACCCAACGTCAGAATGGTCCTGTTGAAGGAAATTCTGGCGGATGGCTTTGTTTTTTATACGAACTACGAAAGTTGCAAGGCCAATGAACTTGACGCGGCGGGGAAAGCTGCGTTTGTCATTCACTGGAAAAGCTTGCGGCGGCAGATTCGCGTGCGTGGTCCGGTGGCCCGTTTTGACGGGCCCGAGGCAGACGCCTACTACGAATCGCGCTCGCTGAAATCCCGACTGGGGGCCTGGGCGTCGCGGCAATCGCGCCCCTTGGCGTCGCGGGCGTCCTTGATGGCAGAGGTGGCGAAAGTCACCGCGACCCATGGGACCAACCCGAAACGGCCGCCGTTCTGGGGCGGGTACAAGATACGCCCGGTGGAAATCGAGTTCTGGGCAGACGGCGCGTTTCGTCTGCACGACCGGTTCCGCTGGACGCGAGAGGACGAGGCCAGTGCCTGGCAGGTGCAACGGTTGAACCCGTGACGCACCGGGGCGCAAGCAAAAGCGCCCGAAGTGATGGGAAATGTGTGGCAAGGCGCCCCTTGCCAATGGTACGTGGTTGGAGTTGTTAAGGACGATGTGGGTGCCGGGTGGTCGCTGTGGGGACGGGCCGCCGTGGTAAATTGCGGGGAATGTTGTGAATCAGCTTGACGATAGCACCCGGAAGCTGTCGGGCCGTGTGAAATGGTTCGATCCGGCGAGGGGGTTCGGCTTTGTCGTCGCCGATGAAGGGGGACCCGATATTCTGTTGCACGCGAACGTGCTGCGGAATTTCGGCCAGAGTTCGGTCGCCGATGGCGCCAAGGTAGAGATCCTGATCCAGAAGACGCAGCGTGGCGTGCAGGCGATTGAGGTGCTCGAGATCGCGCCGCCCGAAGGCGCAGGAACCGCTGTCCTGGAGGATTTCCAGGCGCTGGACCCGGAGGTGTTGCAGTCCATCGCGATGGAACCGGCCCGGGTCAAGTGGTTCGACAAGATCAAGGGGTTCGGGTTCGCCAATGTCTTCGGCCGGACCGAGGACGTCTTCATTCACGTCGAGGTGCTGCGCGCCTCCGGCCTGGCCGACCTGGCCCCGGGCGAGGCGGTGGCGATGCGCGTGATCGACGGCAAGCGGGGCCGCATGGCCACCGAGATCTGTGCCTGGGAGGCCGCCGCGCGTTAGCTGACCGGGGCGCCGGGCGGGCGTTTCGCCCCGTCCATTCTGCACCCGCTGCTGGCCTTAGCCGCCACCGCGTGGCAGGCTCGATCTCGTGTCGCGAAAGGAGCTCCGATGTTGCCTCGAATTCTTGCACGTTCTGCCACCGCCCTGGCGGTGCTTCTGACCGCGACCGGGCTGGCCAATGCCGCCTGCCGGGCGGACCGGGCCGAGATCGTCGGCCCCGAGGGTGCTGTCGCGGCCTTCCGCGTCGAGATCGCGGATGAGCCCGCAGAGCGCCAGCAGGGCCTGATGAACCGCGAAAGCATGGGGTTGGGCGAGGGGATGCTCTTCGTCTTCCCGCAGCAGCGCCCGCTGGCGTTCTGGATGCGCAACACGTTGATTCCGCTGGATATCATCTTCTTCGACGAGACCGGTGCGCTGAACGTCATCCAGCATGGCAAGCCGCTGGACGAGACCAGCCTTCCGGGCGGCGACAGCCAGTACGTTCTGGAAATCAACGGCGGTCTGGCCGAGCGCATGGGCATCGGCGAAGGCTCCGTCCTGCGCCATCCGGCGGTCGATCAGGACCTGGCCGCCGCCCCCTGCGATTGAGACCGCAGCGCGCTTTCACGCCCGGCCGGGCGGTTAGGGTGCAACAGGCCCTTTTCAACCCGGTCCCGAGCCGCTAGAGAGGCGCACGGTCCGGGGCGTAGCGCAGTCTGGTAGCGCACCTGTTTTGGGTACAGGGGGTCGTGAGTTCGAATCTCGCCGCCCCGACCACACTCTCAATCACTTGCGACGCATCTCCTTTGACCGGGGGGTCGTGTGTTGAACGGGACTTGAGACAAGCCGCTTTTCAGCGATTCCGCAGTTTCACTAGTTTCGCAATCTCTTCGCTCCTGCGGCAGGCAAAGCGATCTGTGGTCGCGATCTGCAAATGCTGACCGGCATCGCACCAATCGAACGGGGCGACCGGTGTCTTTTCGGGCTCGGTTAGAACTCCGGCGCGGGTGTCCATGACAGTCAGCGCCGTCGTCAGGCTCAGGCTATCCCGAAACCGGCGCAGGACCTGGATCCAGCCGTGCTTGGCGCAGGTCAGCCCGGTCTCCTCCGACTTGATCATCGGTCCGATGCGGCAAGGCCCGTGATACCTGCTGATGGCAGGTGTCACGAGACGGATTTGCGCTGCGGCCCGGTCATGATCGAGAATCACGGCCGAGTTCAGAACCGTCGCGCTGCGCTGAGGCGGAGGGTCCAGGCGTCGAGGTTGTCGTCGCCCAGGCCGTCGGCGGCGAGGGAGATCTCGCCCGACCAGGGGCCGCGGCCGGTGCTGCGCAGGCCCAGCTCCAGCGCGGCGGAGGGGCGGGTGCCGGAGGTTTCCGACCCGGTGTCCCAGTTCAGCGTCGGGGTGACGAAGGCCAGGGCGGGGGCGTTCAGGGCCTCCGTGGCCCATTCCACCCGGGTCGACAGCGCCAGGCGGGCGGCCCAGACCTCGGCCTCGGGGACGCGGGCGGTGCCGAAGCCGTCGGTGACCGTGAAGGCGCCGATGCGCTCGCGGCCCCAGAGCAGTTCGACCTGCGGCGTCAGGGTCAGGGCGCGCCAGTCGGTGCTGCCGTACAGGGCCAGCGTGGCCAGCGCCCGGCGCGTGCTGCGGTCCCCGGTCCAGGGGAAGCCGCTGTCGTAGATGTCGAAGCGCCCGCTGTCCTCGGCCCGGCCCCAGGCCAGGCGCGAGCTGACGAACAGCCCCTCGCGCAGCTCCGCCAGCAGGTAGGGGCCGGCCAGCCAGCCGGTGCCTTCCTGGCGGTCGTTGGGCCCGTCATCCTCCTCCATCCGGTCGAGGCTGAGCATCAGGCCGATCGCCAGATCCTCGGTCACCAGCCGGTCGACCCCGAGGTGCAGCACGCCGTAGCTGCCGCTGACCGCTTCGGCCTCGTGGCGGCTCCAGGCCAGTTCGGCCCAGCCGTGCCAGCGGCCCTCGGCATCGATCCAGCTGGCGTCGAAAGAGGTGTTGCCCGACAGGCCCGCGCCGGAGCTGTCGACCAGGGAGAAGCTGCCCGAGGGGCGCTGACGGTCGCGGCCCGAGAAGGACAGGCTGCCGGCAAAGCCGCCGCCCCGGGCGTTCATGCCTGCGGCATAGCGCAGGCCGGGCGTCTCGCTGCGGCGCCGGTCGAGGCCGAGGCCCCGGGGCTGGGAGGCAAAGGTGCGGGTCAGGCGGCGCTGGCTGAAGGCGCGGGTGCGCTCGGTCACCTCGGCCACGACGAAGGCGGTGTCGACCTCGAAGGTCACCAGGCCCTCGGCGACCGGTTCGCCATCCAGCGTCACCGCGATCTCCGCCTCGCCCGAGCGGATGCCGGAGGTCAGCGTGGCGGTGTAGCGCCCGTCGCCCCGGTCGCTGACCGGGCCGAGCTGGCCCAGCGTGGTGGCGAGCACGACGCTGGCGCCCCCGTAGCCCAGGGGATAGCCCACGTCGTCGTAGAGCGTGACGGTGATCTCCGACTGGTCGGTGCCATTGGCGAGGATCCGGTCGGGGGAACTGGTCACCTGCGTCTCGCCCGCCACGTAATCGCGCCGCTCGACGGTGACGGTGAAGCTGGCCTGCGTCTCCAGCCCCGCTCCATCGGTGGCGGTATAGGTGACCAGCGTGTCGCCCAGGGCAAAGGTGTCGCCCGGCGCGTGATCCGCGCTCAGCGTCACGCTGCCGCTGTTGTCGGTGGCCACAGGCGCGTCCCAGGTGACCACGGCGGTGATCTCGCCGGGGTCGGTGGGCACTGTGATGTCCTCGGGCAGGCCGGTGATCTGCGGGGCCTCGCCATCGGTGACGGTCACGGTGAAGCTGGCCTGCGCCGCGTTGCCGCTGCTGTCGGTAGCGGTGTAGGTGACGGTGGTCTGGCCCAGGTCGAAGCGGTCGCCGGGCTGGTGGCTGGCGGTGAGGGGTGTGATCGCGCCGTCCAGGTCGTCGGTGGCCGTGGGCGGCGTCCAGGTGACCTCGGCGCTGTCCTGGCCGGGCTCGGTCGCCACCGCGATATCCTCCGGCACATCGGCAAAGACCGGGGCGGTGGTGTCGGCGGTGATCACCAGGTCCTGCGGCGGGACCGCGGCATTGCCGGCCAGGTCGGTAAAGACCTCCGGGGCGAGCGCGAGGGTGATCTGCTCCGCCTCGCTGTCGGGGGTGATCGTCAGGCTGCGGGACTGGCTGTCGGTGTCCGTCGCGGACGACAGGGTGCCCCCGGTGACGGTGATCTGCGCCGCGTCGAAATCCGTGATTGTTTCGGTCGAGGTCAGCGTGACGGTGAAGGCGGTGCCGGCGACGAACAGGTCCGGCACATCGGCAAAGCCCGCCTCGGGCGCGGTCCCGTCGATGGCGACCAGGACCGGGCCGCGGATCACGGCCCCGGTTTGCGGCATGGTCGTGTCGGCTGGGCTGCCGTTGGCGCCGGCCACTGCAGCGCCGTTCAGCACCAGGGCGTCGGCGCCCGCATATTCCAGCGTCTCAAGCTCAAGCCCCTCGGGAACGGTGTACCCCAGGACCATCCGGCTGCCCTCGATCCGGTCAAAGACGGCCCGCGCGGTGGCCCCGCCCGGGTCCGCATGGCCCAGGGTCAGGGTCGGCGTGCCGCTGCCCGTCAGCTGGATGTCGGCACTGAACTGCACCGCGATCTCGATCGTGTCGCCCACGCCATAGACCTGCTGCTCGCCCAGGGCGATGACATCGGTGACGGTCGGCACGGCCCCCGCGGTGCCCCACTGCGGCCGCCAGTCGGGGTTCGTCCAGGCATGAGTGTCGGCGTCGAAGTACTCGGGCTCCGAAAGGATCTGCCGCACGTCCCAGGCCGAGAGGTCCTGGTTGAAGGCAATAGCGGTGTTGAACATGTTGTACATGTTCGTCACGTTGGCGACGTTCCACGCACCGATGTCCTGGTTGAAGGCATTTGCGACTGCGAACATGGAGCCCATGTCAGTAACGCTGGCGACGTTCCACGCACCGATGTCTTGATCGAAGGTGTAGGCGGCGTAGAACAGGGAGCGCATGTTCGTGACTCTGGCGACGTTCCACGTACCGATGTCCTGGTTGAAGGCGCCGGCGCCGGTGAACATGAAGCGCATGTCCGTCACGCTGGCGACGTCCCATCCGCCGATATCCTGGTTGAAGGCCACGGCATTGTAGAACATGCCGGCCATGTTCGTCACATTCGAGACATCCCACCCGCTGATATCCCGATTGAAGTCATCGTTGCGGTTGAACATGTAGGCCATGGTCGTGACGTTCGAGACATCCCAGCTGCCGATGTCGCCGGAGAAGTTCGAGTTGCTGAAGGTTTCCTCCATGCTGGTGACCCGCGAGGTGTCCCAGTGGCTCAGGTCCATGGCGCCGGGGGAGGTGCGGGGGAACAGCTGGAAGAAGCTGGTGACCTGCCCGGTGAAGACCGTGCTCGCCCCGTCTTCAAAGGTGTAGCTGACGCCGCCGTGGTCGATCGCAAAGCTGCCGTCCTGGGCGGCCGCGCGCAGTTCGGCCAGGTTGGGGACGATGTACATGTCGGCGCAGCCGGTCCAGTCGCCCTCGCCCACGGTGCCGGCGTTGGCGGGGGCATAGCAGCGGCTGTCGGCTTCGGGCGTGGTCTGGGACTGCGCCGGGGCGGTCAGCAGGCCGAACAACAGCGCCAGGGCGATCAGGATCCCGCGCAAGGCAGGGCACGCAGGCCCCCGAAGGCTGGGCCGGGGGCGGCGGGTGGTGTCTGGTGTCATCCTCTGTCGTCCTTTCTGGTCGCACCACCTCCCCGCCGGATCGCGCGGGCCGGCGCCGGGCGCCGCGACCCGCTGGTGCCGGGAGGCCGGGCGTTTGCCCAAAGTGGGCGCGCGGAACCGGCCGGCGCAGCGGCCGGATGGGGGAGCATGGTTGTCTTCGCTTGCAGGATGTGCGGAGATTGTTGTGCAATTGTTTGAAAACGCGATTTAGCGCCGCCACGAGGGCAGTTCGGGCCCTTTGCGCGGGCCCGCGACGGTTTCCCGGGCGCTGATCGCAGGCGCGGCGCGCGACGGCCCGTCGGGGGAAGGATCTGGCATGACGGACGACAGGGACACGCTGATCTTCGCCGAGGATTTCCGCTCGGCCCGCGTTGGCACGGGCGAGGCGCTGACCTTCACCCGCGCCGAGGCGCGGACCCTGGCCCTGCTGACCCGCCACGCCCCCCGGGTGACGGCGCGCGAGGCGCTGCTGGAGGCAGCGGGCGATCTGCGCGGCGAACGGGGCGATCGCAGCGTGGATTTCGTGATCAACCGCTTGCGGCGCAAGCTGGGCGACGACGCACGGGCGCCGCGCTATATCGCCACGCGCTACGGCGAGGGCTACGCCTGGGTCGGGGCGCCGCCAGTGACCGCGGAGCCGCTGGAGGGGGCGGATATCGTGCTGGGGCCGGTGCGGGGTACCGAGCTGCTGGATGGCCTCGGGCCGCGGGCGGATGCGTTTACGGACGCCCTGCTGCGGGGCCTGCGGCGGGAGATGGGGCAGGGGCGCCGGGTCTCCTTCCGCCCCGCCGGCGATAGTGGGGCGGGGCCGACCGTCGACGCGCCACGCTACCGCGTCGAGCTGGTCTTCCTGGTCGAGAGCGGGGTGCTGCACTGCGTCCTTGTGGCCCGCGATCATGCAAGCGGGCGGGTCCTGACCATGCGGCGCCACGCGCTGGAGCCCGCTGCGGATGTTGCGGAGGTGGCGCAGCAGACCGCAGCGCAGATCCTGGACAACGCCTGGCTGGGGCTGGTGTCGGCCCCCGAATTGCAGGGGCCGCTGCCGGTGGCGATGCAGGCGGCCAACCTAGTGGTCGAACGCGGCGATGACGTGCGCGCCGCCGACGGCACGCAGCTGCTGAAAAGCCGGCTGGACCGTCGCGAGCGGCACAGCCTGGCCAGCTGGCGGCGCGCCGAGGCACGGATCGACCAGCTGAGGGCCGAACGGCCCGACGATCCGCATCTGAAGATCCTGCAGGCGGTGCATCTGCACACGAAGCATGTCCTGCTGGGGCACAAGCTGCTGGCGGCGGGGGTCGACGACCGGGCGCAGGACGAGGCCCGGATCGAGATCCTGGTGACCGAAGCGCTGCCGGGGGTCAGTGGCGAGCCGCAGTTCACCCTGATGGCGGCGAAGCTCCTGCATTTCGTCACCCCCACGCTGGGCGCCATGGTACGGGGCCTTGCGGAAGAGGCCCATGCCCGCAGTCTCGACGTGGCCGGCTCGCTTCCCGTGATCGGCCAGCTGCGGGTCTTTCTCGGCGATACCGAGGCCGGGCTGACCTGTCTGGAACAGGCCCTGCGCCTCACCGAAGCGGGGTCGCAAGCGCATCTCTACGCGCTGGTCCTGAAATGCCAGGCCCTGGTCGCGGCGGGGGATGCGGCGCGGCTGGCCGAGGCGCAGGCGGCGCTTTATGCGCAATCGGCCCTCGCGCCGCTGTTCTTCGAACCGTTCTTCGGCAGTGCCGCGACCCCGACGATCCGCGGCCGCCTGGCGGCGCGCGCGATGCGGCGGCCCTTCCTAGTCGGCATGCTGGCCAATCAACACTATGTTTCGGCCCGGCTCTTCGCGCACCGGGAGCATCGGGACAACGCGATACGGAATGCGCTTGATCTGGTGATCCGACGCTTCGGGGCGGAGGCCGTTCCCGCCGAGGTCCGACAAGCCCATCCCGCATTGGTCGCCGCGTCGCGTCGCGAGGTGGGGGCCTGATCGCGCCAAGTCGGTCGCTGCCGCGTACAGGGCGGCCTGCGAGCCGGACACCATAGCACGCCGACCTCAAGTGGCGTGTTGACCTGACCGCCGATGCAGCCCGCAGCGTCGCGAGAGCGGCCACTCAGCTTTGCTGCAAGATCCTTGTAGGGCGGACCGTCGCCTGGGCGGACGACGCGACCGATTGCGGCGCGGGTCGTGATGGGCGGCTTGCTGGATCGAGGACCTTTCCGGGTCCTATATCGCGTTCGAGGTCTCGCAACCGCACCGCCGGTGCAATGAGACGGCATCAGTTCGCAAAGGAGGTCTCATGCGTTTTCTTGCCATTCTCATCCTCACACTGGTTGCGGCGACGACCGCGCCTGCCGACCCGGCATCTGTCGCCCCCTCGCCGGTCGGCTTTCGCACGCTGGACGTCGCCGGCATTGAAACAGTGGTCTGGTATCCGACCAAACAGTCCGCACCGGTATCGCTGGTGGCAGACAACAGGGTGTTCGTCGGGGTGCCCGTCGTCAGGAATGCGGCGATAGCCGGAACCGCGCGTCCGGTGGCGCTGCTCTCGCATGGCTACAGCGGGCTCTGGCGCAACCAGGCCTGGCTTGCCGCACGGCTGGCCCGCGCCGGGTTCATTGCCGTTGCAGTCAACCACCCTGGCACAACCTTCGGGGACATGGATCCCGACTGGGCCATGGATATTGCCGCACGACCGCAGCAGGTCTCGCGCGTGCTCGACGCGGTACTGGCGGACCCGCAGCTGGGACCGCGCATCGACCACCAGCGGATCTCGGTCATCGGTCATTCGCTTGGGGGATCCACGGCCCTGCTTCTGTCAGGCGGCGTGTTCGACCCGGCCTTGCTGGTCGACGCCTGCGGCGATGATACGCGCAAGCTGCTCTGCACGCTCTACCGCGCGGGCGGGCTGAGACAGGAAATGGCGCCGGTTTCGGCCCGGGACCCGAGGATCTCAGCGGCGGTTCTCCTGGACATGGAGGGGATCCACGCCTTTCCCCGGGACAGCCTCGCGCAACTTGCCGTTCCGGTTCTGGCGTTGGTTTCCGGGGTGGAAGACCCCGCCCTGCCATTGGGCTGGGAAGGTCGGACACAAGCGGCCCGGTTGCCCGCCGCGATCAGCCGATATGCCGAAATCCCCGGTGCGACGCATTTCTCCTTCATGAGCACTTGCAAGGAGGGCGCTGTGCAGCTGCTTGGAGAAGAGGCCTTCGTCTGCGAGGGCGAAACCGCGCCACGACCGGATCTACACGCCGAAATGGCCCGAATGGTCCTCAATTTCCTGAGGAACGGTAAGAACTTGGCGTTTGCCCTGCAATCGCCTTGAAGGCCCGGTTGAAGTTGGACTTGGTCTGGAACCCTGCGTCCAGCATGACCTGAGTCACGGGAAGGTCGCTGTCGCGCAGCAGGCGCATCGCTTCGCGCGTGCGGTAGCCGTTGACCAGGTCGGTCACCGAGCACTGCCGAAGATGGTTCACGGCGCGGGAGATCTTCCGCGCCGGGATCCGCGTGCGCCGCGCCAGCCGCTCCAGTGTCAGGTCGTGATCGCGATAGAGCCCCTCCGACAGGATGGTCTCCACCTGCTTCAGGATGGCCTGTTCCTCTTCGGTGCCCGAAGCGACCCCCGGGTCTTCGACTTGCAGAGGCACATCAGCGCTGTCAGGCGAAGCCTCGGTCGCCCAGCCCAGCACCCCGCCAGCCAGTCCCAGCAGGACGACGCTCAGCATCGCCGCAATCACCGGCGCTGCGACACCGCTGTCTCCCTTGCTCAACGAGATCGCGACGATCGTGTCGGACAGTCCGCTCAGAAGCAGCAGGGCCGCGATCCCGGTGCGGGCGTAGGAGATTGCCCATTCATTGCCGATCCGCACCTGCGTGAGGACCTCTTCGGGCAGGCGCAGGGCAAGGATCGCAATGCCGTATGCCGTGAACTCCACGATCAGCAGAAGATCGATCGCCGCAGGCAGGGTCCACCAGGACATCCCCACGGCTGCGGGCCAGAGGAGATGCAGGCGCGACATCGCACCACCGCGGAGCGAGACAAAAGCCGCATAGGCAAGGGGCGGAAGGCAGGCGGCAAACAGCGGCTGGATGAAGCGAACCCCGTCGAGACCGATGCTCCAACGCAGGCCGACCAGCATTGTCTGGACCGCGCAGGCACCTACGAAGATGAGAAACAGGCGATCTCGCTTGGGGCGTTTCAGCAGGCGCAGGGCGACGAGCACCAGAACGCCGGAGACGAGAAACGGCAGCGGGATAGCAGGCATGGGCACAGGGTCCAGTCAGGGCACGCAGCCTAGTCACAGAACTTCTCGGCCCAAGGCAAGGGAGCGGATTGATGTGAGAGCCCATTGGACGATCATCGTGCCCGTAACGGCACGACGGCGATCCAGGCCCGACGCCTCTGTTTGCCCCCCGCTTGCAGCCGGATGCGCAAAGGGATCTTACGGTCCGCCCTGCGTCACGCCGGCCCAGTGCGCGCGCTTTGGTTCCCGTGCCAATTCTCCGCGACGGACTCTGCCATTGGGTTCGTATCACTCCCGGACGCGCGCAAAATCGGCATGGAGGATAGTATGCCTGCCACAACGAGACCAACGGGATTGATGGATGATCCCGCCCGCTACGGCCTGGTCAGCCGGTTGTTTCACTGGGCCATGGCCGCGCTCTTGCTGTTCCAGATCCTGGGCATGGTGGCCAGCAACGCCCTGGGCCGCGAGTCCGCGGTGGCTCAATTCATGGGGCCGATCCATCAGCCCTTGGGGGTGAGCCTGTTCGTGCTGGTGCTGCTGAGGCTGCTCTGGGCGGCGATGAATGCCGGGCGTCGGCCCGCGCAGGAGGCTGGCGCCATGGGCCTGCTGGCGAAGGCCGGGCACGGTTTGCTTTACCTGCTGATGCTGGCGGTGCCGGCGGTGGCCCTGCTGCGGGCCTGGGGCGGAACCCGGGGGCTGGAGCTCTTCGGTCTGCAGGTTTTCGCCCCGCGCGAGGTGGCCATCGACTGGGCGATGGTCCCGGCCGCCGCACATGGGCCGCTGTCGCTGCTGCTTCTGCTGCTGATCCTGGGTCATGCCGGGGCTGCCGTCTGGCACAAGCGGGTGAAGCAGGACGACGTCATGGCGCGCATGGTCGGCTGATCGCGCTGCCCGGCGACGGTGCCGTACCAGGTCGCCCTCGCGCGATTCTTCGTGCGCGGGCAGGGCGGGCGCCAATGGGCATTTTCGCAAGGGCGGTTCCTACCATATCTGGTGGCAAAGCTGCCAAAGCCCTGGGCATATGGTAGCCAATCCGCCCGCCCGCGCTGGTTGTGCAACATCTTTGCGACACTGCGGGAGTTCAGCCTTTGCCTGAGCGTTTCGGCCAAGTTCCCTGACAGAAAAGGCTTTTCGGCGCTCTGCCCGCATGACGGGAATCGCAGGCCACGGGTCCTGTCGCGTCAAGAGAAATTTAGACCAAAAAGCGCGTTGAAAAATTGCCGGCTTTACCACAGACTGCATCAGCGGGCTGAGGATGCACTAGATATAGTGGCCTCGCGGGCAAAGTGGACAGATCAGGCAGGGCCTCGTTTCGAGGCGTCAGGGCCGCCCTCGGGCGGTCTGCACGGTCCTTTTGCGCGCTCTCGGCCCGAGGGGAAGCCGCCGGATGCACGTTGGCGGGCGTCCCCGGAAGTGTCAGGTGAAAAGCTTTTTGGGGCGCAAAGAATGAAGATTGAACGCAAGTTTACGCAGGCAGGGCAGGACGCCTACGAGGGCATCTCCTTCATCACCACCACCAGCGAGATCCGCAACCCGGACGGCACCGTGGTCTTCCACCTCGATGAGCTGGAAGTGCCGGAGTCCTGGAGCCAGGTCGCCAGCGACGTGATCGCGCAGAAATACTTCCGCAAGGCCGGCGTGCCGAGCGCGCTGAAGAAAGTGCGCGAGAAGGACGTGCCGGAGTTCCTGTGGCGCTCCGTTCCCGCCGAGGGCGCCGAGATGGGGGGGGAGACCTCATCGAAGCAGGTCTTCGATCGGCTGGCCGGCGCCTGGGCCTACTGGGGCTGGAAGGGCGGCTATTTCTCCACCGAGGAGGACGCCCGCGCCTATTACGACGAGATGCGCCACATGCTTGCCACGCAGCGCGCCGCGCCGAACTCGCCGCAGTGGTTCAACACCGGCCTGCACTGGGCCTATGGCATCGACGGCCCGGGGCAGGGCCACTACTACGTCGACTACAAGACCGGCAAGCTGACCAAGTCCAAGTCCGCCTATGAACACCCCCAGCCCCACGCCTGTTTCATCCAGTCGGTGAAGGATGATCTGGTGTCCGAGGGCGGCATCATGGATCTGTGGGTGCGCGAGGCGCGGCTGTTCAAATATGGCTCCGGCACCGGCACCAACTTCTCCAGCCTGCGGGCGGAGGGCGAGCGCCTGTCGGGTGGCGGCAAATCCTCGGGCCTGATGGGATTCCTGAAGATCGGCGACCGCGCGGCGGGGGCGATCAAGTCTGGCGGCACCACGCGGCGCGCGGCCAAGATGGTCATCGTCGATGCCGATCACCCCGACATCCAGGAATATATCAACTGGAAGGTGAAGGAGGAGCAGAAGGTCGCCTCCATCGTCGCCGGGTCCAAGATGCATGAGCAGAAGCTGAACGGCATCTTCGCCGCGATCCGCAGCTTCGACGGCGCCGATGGCGATCAGTACGAGCCCGCGCAGAATGCCGCGCTGAAATCCGCGATCCGTGACGCAAAGAAGGCCTCGATCCCCGAGACCTACATCAAGCGCGTGCTGGATTACGCCCGCCAGGGCTACGAGAGCATCGAGTTCCCCACCTATGACACCGACTGGGACAGCGAGGCCTATGCCAGCGTGTCGGGCCAGAACTCCAACAACTCCGTCCGCGTCACCGATGCCTTCCTGGAGGCGGTGAAGAACGACGACGACTGGGCGCTGATCAACCGCACGGACGGCAAGGTGGCCAAGACCATCAAGGCCCGTGACCTGTGGGAAGACATCGGCCATGCCGCCTGGGCCTGTGCCGATCCCGGCATCCAGTTCCACGACACCGTCAACGCCTGGCATACCTGCCCGGAAGACGGGGCGATCCGCGGCTCGAACCCCTGTTCCGAGTACATGTTCCTCGACGATACCGCCTGCAACCTGGCGTCGATGAACCTGCTGACCTTCCTGAAGGACGGCGCCTTCCAGACCGAGGATTACATCCACGCCACGCGCCTGTGGACGCTGACGCTGGAAATCTCCGTCACCATGGCGCAGTTCCCTTCGAAGGAGATCGCGCAGCTTTCCTACGACTTCCGTACCCTTGGCCTCGGCTATGCCAATATCGGCGGTCTGCTGATGAACATGGGGCTGGGCTACGACAGCGACGAGGGCCGCGCCATGGGCGCCGCGCTGACCGCGATCATGACCGGCGTCGCCTACGCCACCTCGGCCGAGATCGCCGGAGAGTTGGGCGCCTTCGCGGGCTACGAGCGCAACGCGAAGCACATGCTGCGCGTCATGCGCAACCACCGCAACGCCGCCTATGGCGCCACCGAGGGCTATGAGGACCTGGCGGTGAAGCCTGTGCCGCTGGACCTGGTGAACTGCCCCGAGCCGGAGCTGACCAAGGTCGCCATGGCCAGCTGGGACGAGGCGGTGCGCCTGGGCGAAAAGCACGGCTACCGCAACGCCCAGACCAGCGTCATCGCCCCCACGGGCACCATCGGCCTGGTCATGGACTGCGACACCACCGGCATTGAGCCCGACTTCGCCCTGGTGAAGTTCAAGAAGCTGGCGGGCGGCGGCTACTTCAAGATCATCAATCGCTCTGTCCCGGCGGCGCTGACCAAGCTGGGCTACAGCCCCGCACAGGTGGAGGAGATCGTCTCCTACGCCGTCGGCCATGCCTCTCTGGGTAACTGCCCGGGCATCAACACCACCGCGCTGGTCGGCCACGGTTTCGGCCCCGAGGAACTGAAGAAGATCGAGGGCGCGCTGAAATCGGCCTTCGACATCCGCTTCGTCTTTAACCAGTGGACCCTGGGCGAGGCATTCTGCACCCAGACCCTGGGCATCCCGGCGGCCAAGCTGACCGATCCCAGCTTCGACATGCTGCGGCATCTGGGCTTCACCCGCGCCGAGATCGAGGCAGCGAACGACCACGTCTGCGGCACCATGACCCTGGAAGGCGCGCCGCATCTGTCGCCGGACCACTACCATATCTTCGATTGCGCCAACCCCTGCGGCAAGAAGGGCAAACGCTTCCTCTCGGTGGACAGCCACATCCACATGATGGCGGCGGCGCAAAGCTTCATCTCGGGCGCGATCTCCAAGACGATCAACATGCCCAACGATGCCACGATCGAGGACTGCAAGGCGGCCTATGAGCTGTCGCATTCCCTGGGCGTGAAGGCCAATGCGCTCTACCGGGACGGGTCCAAGTTGTCGCAACCGCTGGCCGCCGCACTGGTGGAGGATGACGACGAGGCCGCCGAGGTGCTGGAAAGCGGGTCTACCCAGGAAAAGGCCGCCGTGCTGGCCGAGAAGGTGATCGAGAAGATCATCGTGAAGGAAGTGGCCCGCGGTCGTGAAAAGATGCCGATGCGCCGCAAGGGCTACACCCAGAAGGCCAGCGTGGGCGGGCACAAGGTCTACCTGCGGACGGGCGAGTATGAAGACGGCTCCCTGGGCGAGATCTTCATCGACATGCACAAGGAAGGCGCCGGCTTCCGCGCGATGATGAACAACTTCGCCATCGCCGTGTCGGTCGGCCTGCAATACGGCGTGCCGCTGGAGGAGTTCGTCGACGCCTTCACCTTCACCAAGTTCGAACCGGCGGGCATGGTGCAGGGCAACGAGACCATCAAGAACGCCACCTCGATCCTCGACTACATCTTCCGCGAACTGGCCGTCAGCTACCTCGACCGCACGGACCTTGCGCATGTGAAGCCGCAGGGTGCCTCCTTCGACGAGCTGGACAAGCGCGAGGAGCAGCAGGAGGCCAACGTCAGCGAGGTGAGCGAGACCGCGGCCAGCAAGTCGCTGGAAGTGCTGAAGCACATCTCCTCGACCGGCTACCTGCGCAAGCGGGTGCCGCAGGAGTTGCTGGTGATGAACGGCACCTTCGGCGAAGGCACCCGCGTGGATCCGAACGGCAGCGTCAGTCGCGCCAGCGTCACCAGCGTTTCGGCCACGGCCGTCAGCGCGGCCACCACGACCATGGATGCCCGCGCCAAGGCGAAGATGCAGGGCTACGAGGGTGAGGCCTGCGGCGAATGCGGCAACTACACGCTGGTGCGCAACGGGACCTGCATGAAATGCAACACCTGCGGCGGCACCTCCGGCTGCAGTTGAGCAATGGTATCTGGGGCGTGCCCATGCTAAGGCGCGACCCGACACGGTACGCTGACCGGGACAGGCAAGTCATAATCGAGCAGGAAAATAAGAGAGCCCGGTCAGATCACCCTTGGGGGAGGCGAAAGCCTCCCCTTTTTCTTTGCGCCGGGGCGACGTCACATGAAATCGCGATGGCGTGAGGGCAGGTCCATGTGACTTGCCTTGGCGTCATGTCGCCATAGGTCTTGGGGCGAGTGGGTAACGCTCGGTCCCGTTCATGCAGGTCCCAGTTTTTTTGGTAACCAGTGCAGCATGGGCGGGGCTTTGATGTCAGCCACCGGTCGGTCGGGTCAGCCCCGGCGCCAGGCCCAAAGCCAGACACCCACCAGACACAGCGACAGAAGCGCGTTCCAGCTGGCCATGGACAGCGACAGGAACTCGAACGCCACCTCGTCGCAGCGGATCAGCGGGGCGTTCATGATCTGGTCGAACATCTGGTCCGGGGTCAGCGCGCCCGCGCTGCCGGAGGTGCAGGTGGTGGGCCCCTCGAAGATGTCGCGCTCGACGCCCGTGTGATAGATCCCCACGATCGCGGTGGCCAGCGCGGCCAGGGCGCCCAGAAGGGCCAGGAAACGCTGCCCTGTGGCGACGGCAGCCAGGGCGATCAGCACGGCAATGGCATGAGGCCAGCGCTGCACCAGGCACAGGTGGCAGGGCGCCAGCCCGCCGATGTATTGCGACCCCCAGGCGCCAAGCAGCAGGGCGGCGGATCCGGCCCCGGCGAGGGCGCTCGTCATCTTGAAGTTCATAGGTATCTCACCAGCAGGAAACCGGCGATCAGAATGGCGAAAAACGCGGTGAAGACAAGGCCGAGCCGTTTCTCGATGAAGTCACGAACGGGTGACCCGAACTTCCACAGCAGCCCGGCCACGATGAAGAACCGCAGGCCCCGCGCCACCAGGGAGGTGATGACGAAGGTCGTCAGCGGCATCCCCGTCCAGCCCGACATGATGGTGATGACCTTGTAGGGGAAGGGCGTGATGCCCGCCCCCAGCACCGCCCAGAACCCGGCGCCGTTGAAGGTGGCGTTGAACTCCTCCATCGCGTGGGCCTTGCCCATGCTTTCCAGGATCGGCTGGCCGATGCTGTCGAAGGCGAAGGCGCCGATGGCATAGCCCAGCATGCCGCCCGCGACCGAGGCCGCCATGGCGACGGCGGCGACGATGAAGGCCCGCGAGGGGCGCGCCAGGATCATCGGGATCATCAGCAGGTCCGGCGGGATCGGAAAGACCGAGCTTTCCGCGAAGGACACCAGGGCGAGAACCCAGAGCGCATGGGGGTGATCCGCCATGCGGATGGTCCAGTCGTAAAGCCGTCTGATCACGGGGCGGGGTCCTTTCGGCAAGCCGTTCCGGGGCCAAAGACCATGGGCGACCGGGGCGGTCAAGTATCGCACCGGCCCGGGGGCCACTGTTCGCCGGGCCGCGCCCGCGCAATGGGCGACGCCCCTTGGGACGGCCTATTTGCGGGCAGGCTGGGCGCGGGGCGAGTCGCCCGGTGTCCCCTCTGGCGGGGCCCGGACGCGCAACGCATGTCAGATCCGCGCCCCGCACAACCCTTCCTTGCGGCATCCGCCCCGCCGGGGTTGGTGCCCCTATCCGAAGGGATAGCGGGGTATCCAGAAGTGCCCCGAAGTGTCCTGTTGTGTGCCTGCATACAGCCATCGGCCCATGTAAAAGACCTGTAACAGAGCGGGGCCCGAGAGAGAGACGGGGCCGCCGCCGCCCCTGAGACCGACACGAGGAAACGACCGATGCGCATGACCCCGACTTCCCGCAAGCGTTCCGCAAACCTGCAAGACCTGCACGCTGCCGTGGATGCCGCCATGGAACAGCTGTCGGCAGGGGATGCCGGCTCTGCGGACGAGGTGCTGCGGGACAGCGGTGTCGTGTCGGCCCGGCTGGCTCTGCGCCGCCGCGGTGGCGTTGCCGTGCTGTCGCATGGCGAACAGGTCAGCGACCGGGCGCTTTGCGCGGCCTGAGGGGCTAATCGCGGGGCTGTGCCGAGCACCGCGAGTGGGGCCGCCCTGCCAGGCGGTCTTTCGTCAGGGGACGAACGGAAAGGGGGGCCTTCGGGCGCCCCTTTTTGCGTCTCTGCGAAGCGGGCGTAGGAGCTCTGACGCGCGGTAACCGCTGGCGTCCCGGTCAGGTCAGCGTGACCTGCACCGATTGCGACATCAGCGTTGCCGGGGCCTGGCTTTCCATGAAGGCCACGTCATAGGCGTCACGGCCCACGGCGATCACCGCCAGGTCAGCGGGCAGGCACATGCCGGTGGGATCCACCAGGTGCCAGGCACCGTCCAGCCAGACCTCCGCCACGGCGTGGAAGTCCTGGGGGGTCACGTAGGGGCTGTAGACGGCGACCATGCGTGCGGGAATGTTTGCGGCGCGCACCATGGCACAGATCAGGTGGGCATAGTCGCGACAGACCCCTTCGCGGCTGGCGAAGGTTTCCAGCACATTGGTGTCGCTGTCCGAACTGCCCGGCACGTAGGACAGCTCATCCTGGATCCACTGACGGATCGCGGCGACCTTGGCGCCCCCGGCCAGATGGCCGAACCGCTTGTTGACAAAGGAAATGAACTTGTCCGACTGGCAGTAGCGCGACGGGCGCAGGTAGGGTGCGACGCGTCCGGGGATCTGGTGCAGGTCGACCGCGGCGAGGTTTTCCAGCGGCAGGTTCGGCCGGGTCACGTCCAGAGTCGCACGGTAGTTCAGCTGCATGTCTCCCGCGGGGACCTGCGCCCAGATGCGCTGGCCGACGCTATCGTCGCCCTCGATCCGGGTGATCCAGGCGTCCCCGATCAGCAGCTCTTCCTGCTCGACCGTCTGGCCGGGGTAGTGTGCGGCCTCCAGCGCCAGGAACAGCGTGTTGGCGAGGCCGAACTGGTAGTGCAGGGCAATGTCGATCTGAAAGCGCATCCGGGGTCCCATCGAGCTGAAGTAACTGGGTCGTACTGGTGGCATCGTGTCGTCTGCGCGGCAGGCCCGAAGCGGGGGCAGGGGCCGGCGCGGTCCTTTCGGCCTAACCGCTCGGCCGTCCGGTTACAACGAGATCGCGGGCCAGCCGGTTCCGTAGGGAGGCCATTCGTGGCAGCGGCGCCCGATGACCGGGCAGGCTGACGGTTGCCGGGGGCTTCGCAACCCGGGCAGGCGCAATTTTGCAAAGAGTCTGCCCGCAGTGGTTTGCAAAGCTAGGCGGCGCCCCAGGGGCGGGGATGCGGGGCCGAAGCCAGGCGATGGACCAGCGGCACCGACGCGGCGGCCAGGGCCATGGCGCCGGGGCCGCAGGCGCGGGCCACGCGCAACTCCGGCTTGGTCAGGGGGCGGCGGCCCTGATGATCGAGCAGGTCCAGGCGTACATGGCGCGCCAGGCCGTCCAGGATTGCCTGCGGAAACAGTCCGCCGATGATGATCGTGGCAGGGTTCAGCAGGTGCACCACCGTCGACAGTGGCAGCGACAGCACCGCGCCGCGCGTGGCCATCCACTCCGTCAGGGCGGGGTCTGGCGCTTGCGCCAGCGCCTCCAGCGCGCTGTCGGTCATTTCGTCCGGGCTCAGGCCAAGATGGGCGGTCAGGTCGGGCAGCGACGGACGCGGCGTCCCGTCGGGCATCATGGCGCCGATGTTCGACGCCTCGCCGAAACTGCCGCGATAGAGGCGCAACTGGTCGATCAGACTGCCGCCGATTCCGTAGTCGAGAAACAGCATGTAGACGATCCGCTCTTCCTCGCCCGGTTGCAGGGCCTCGTGGTAGGCGGGCGCCTTGGATTCCAGCCAGAGCGGGGCTTGGAACTGGCGGCTGAGGTGATCGCAGAAAGCTGCGTGGTCGATGCCGCGCTGCGAGGGCGTCACCTCGACCACCGCGCCGGAGAGGTCCTGCAGGGCGGGCAGCCAGAGACCGATCCCCGCGACGCTGCGGGTCAGCCCGCGCAGCTCCTCCAGCGCGGCGGTGGTGGCCGCCAGCGCCGCGCGCGTGTCGGTGGCCGGGACCGGCAGGGACCGGTGGGCCAGCGGCGTGCCGTCCAGATCCTGCGCCGCGACCGTGATGCCCCGGGTCGATAGGCTGACCCCCAGCCCGGCCACCTGT
The DNA here is from genome assembly GCF_020177265.1 of Pseudooceanicola marinus. Lineage (GTDB taxonomy): Bacteria > Pseudomonadota > Alphaproteobacteria > Rhodobacterales > Rhodobacteraceae > Pseudooceanicola > Pseudooceanicola marinus_A. The sequence continues at coordinate 603,481 of NZ_JAIVMC010000001.1, read as the reverse complement.
TTCGGGCGCAGGCGCAGGTGGCGTGCGGGCTGGCCGCGCCCGCGCGGGGCGCTGTCACGTTCCTCTGCCACCAGTCCCTCGGCCTGGAAGGTCGCGATCGCCTTGGTCAGCATGGCGGGCGACAGGTTCAGCTGCGCGGCGATTCCCGCGCGGCTGGCCCCCGGACGCCGCCGGATCAGCGACAGGATCGCCCGCTCCGACAGGGTCAGATCGGCCAGCGCGGCCATCGACCCGGGGTCACAAATCTTTCGTGTCGCTGTCACCAAGGGGTTACCCGCCAATTTTATTCACGCCGTGAAGTTAATTGGAATCGCCCCGTCTGGGAAGCTGGTTCCGGGACAGGAAAGCGGAGAAAATGGCGTCACTGGCAGCCAAGGGGATCAGCAAGGTGTTCGAGGACGGGTTCCAGGCCCTGACCGACATCGACCTTGTGGTCGAGCCCGGCGAATTTGTCACTCTTCTGGGGCCTTCGGGCTGTGGCAAGACCACCCTTCTGAAGACCTTGGCGGGGTTCTACGACGCGACCACCGGCACGATCGAGATCGGCGGCACCGATGTCACCGCCGCGCCGCCGGAAAAGCGCGACACGGCCATGTGTTTCCAGTCCTACGCGCTGTTCCCTCACCTTACGGTGGCCGAGAACATCGACTTCGGTCCGCGCCAGGCGGGCGTGCCCAAGGCCGAGCGCCGCGACCGGCTGGAAGGCCTGTTGCGCCAGGTGGACCTGGAGGCGCACCGTGACAAGCTGCCCAATCGCCTGTCTGGCGGCCAGCAACAGCGCGTCGCCCTGGCGCGCGCCCTCGCGATGCGGCCTGCCGTGGTTCTGTTCGATGAGCCGCTGTCGAACCTCGATGCCAAGCTGCGCGAACAGGTCCGGCGCGAGATCCGCGCGCTGCAGAAGGAGATCGGGTTCACCGCCATCTACGTCACACATGACCAGTCAGAGGCCCTGGCCATGTCGGACCGGGTGGTGGTGATGCAGGGCGGACGCATCGACCAGGTGGGCCGCCCGGAAGAGATCTACGCCCGTCCCGAAACCGCCTTCGTCGCGGATTTCATCGGCGCAGCCAACCTTGTGCCCTTCGAGGACATGGGCGGTGGCCGGGTGAAGACCCCGTTGGGAGATCTGCGCGCCGCCGTGCCGCCCGCGGGCAACGCCACCTTCATCTGCTGGCGCCCCGAGGACGTGGAGCTGGTCGAGGCCGGCGCCGCGAGTGAGAACGTGATCCGCGGCGTCGTGCGGGACCGGGCCTATCAGGGCGCCCATACCGAGCTGCACGTGGCGACGGGTGACGCCGACCTGGGGCTGCAACGGCTGCATGTCGCGGGCGCTGCGCCGGCCGAGGGCGCCGAAGTGGCCTTCCGCTTGGGCGCGGACCAGATCCGTTTCGTCCGGGGCGCGCTGACATGACCCTGCGCCGGACCCTCACCATCGCGGCGCTGCTGACGCCGGGGCTGGGGCTGATCCTCGTCATGGTCGGCTCGGTTTTCTACATCGCCGTCGCGCAAAGCTTCGGCTACTACAACCTGTCGGGCGACAGCGCCTTCTCGCTGGACCACTGGCGCGACGTCTTGGGGTCGAAGCAGTTCGGCCGGTCCCTGGGCTATTCGGCCTATATCGCCATCATCAGCGCGCTCGGCTCCATCGCCATCGCCTATCCGCTGGCGATCTGGATGCGCAAACCCTTTCGTGGTTCGCTGGTGGTCGGTTCGCTGCTGAAGGCGCCGCTTTTCGTGCCCGGTCTGGTCGCGGCCTTCCTGTTCCTGAACGTGGTCGCCTATCACGGGGTGCTGAACCAGTTCCTGATGTGGACCGGGCTGACCGATGCGCCGATCCGGTTCCAGAATGACCGCAACGGGTTCGGCGTCATCTTCCTGCAGCTATGGAAGAACATGCCGCTGGCGCTGCTGCTGCTGACCGGCGCGGTGCAGGGGATCTCGGACGAGGTCGTCGATGCCGCGCGCGACCTGGGCGCCGGGCCGCTGGCGCGCTTTCGCAAGGTAATCGCGCCGCTGACGGTGCAGGCCATGCAGGCGGCGCTGATCATCATCTTCATCGGCGCGGCCGGCGACTTTGCCTTCCAGGTCACCGCGGGCCCGACCAACGTGCAGTCCATGGCGCAGTACATGGTCTTTCTGAAAACGAGCTTCGGACGCTGGAACCAGGCGGCCGTGGTGGGGGTCTCCCTGATGGGCCTGGCACTGGTGGGTGCCCTGGGTCTGGCCGGGCTGGCCCGCCTGACCCTGAGGGGGCTGAAATGGTAAGCCTGTCCGATACCGCACCCGTCGCGTCCCGGCGCCCGCGCCGCCCGGCCTTCCGCCGGTTCACCATCTCCAACGTGCTGATCGCGATCCTGCTGCTGGTCTGCGTGATCTGGCTGGTGGTGCCCTTCGGCATGGCCGTGCTGTGGTCGCTGCTGGATCCCTCGGTTCGCTGGGAATACCCCGACGTGTTGCCCCCGGCGCTGTCCTTTGCGCGCTGGATCGAGGTCTGGAACACCACCTCGCTGCCCATGGCGCTGCGCAATTCCTACATCCTAGCGCCGACGGTGGCGGTGACCACGCTGATCCTGGCCTCTCCCACGGCCTATGCCTTCGCCCGCTACGACTTTCCGGGCAAGGGCGCGGCCCAGGTGCTGACCCTGCTGCCGCTGGTGATCCCGGGCTTCGTGCTGGCGATCTTCTTCTCGGCGCTGATCTTCTCTTTGGGGATCTACTCGCGCTTCCTGTCGATCCTGCTGGCCCATTCGGTGCTGTTCCTGCCCTACGCCATCCGGCTGATGACCGTGGCCTTTTCCAATGTGCGCCTGGATCTGGTGGATGCGGCCCGCGATCTGGGCGCCAGCCCCTGGGCGCGGTTCCGCGTGGCCTACTGGCCCGCGCTGGCACCGGGCATCCTGGCCTCTCTCATCATCGTCTTCATCCAGTCGATCGAGGAGTTCGCCGTGGCCTTCGTCGTCGGCGCGCCGAATTTCACCACCATTCCGTCGATCCTCTATTCCTACCTTGGATACAACTTCGTTCGCCCGAACGCGGCTGTCGTCAGCCTCGTCCTGGTGATCCCCAATGTCCTTCTGATGCTCGGGCTGGAGCGGCTGCTGAAATCGGCCAACCCGGCGCAGACCGGCGTCAAGGGATGACCCCCGCCTCCTTCACCACACTTCATCAAACCGTCTGAAAAGGACCTTTCTGATGCTTCGCAAACTTCTTGTCGCCGCCACCGCCATTGGCCTCGCCTCCGGCGCCCAGGCCCAGGACCAGAACGACCTGCTGTCCAAATCCTGGGACGACATCGTCGCCCAGGCCAAGGACGAAGGTTCGGTCAACTGGTTCGTCTGGTACTTCCAGCCGCGCTACCGTGAACTGGCCGAGGCTTTCACCGCCGAATACGGTATCGAGGTGATGATCCCCGAGGGCACCCACGAGGGCAACATCGACAAGGTGCTGGCCGAAACCGGCCGCGAGAGCGGTGACGTCGACCTGCTGGCCATGGGCGCCGACCGGATCGAGCTGTTCAAGCAGGAAAACCTCGTCGGTCCGCTGAACGACGTGCTGCCCAATGCCGCCACCATGACCACCGAGGTCGGTGGCTTCGACGGCCAGGGCTATGGCTGGGCCTACTGGGGCAACCAGACCGGTATCGCCTACGACCCCGAAGCAATCGACGAGGCCGACCTGCCGCAGAGCGTCGAGGACTTCGCCGCCTACTGGGACGCCAACCCGGGCCGCTTCGGCTTCAACTACGAAAACGGCGGCTCCGGCCCCTCGTTCTTCACCCATGTCGCGCGCAACCTGACCGACGCCGATTTCACCTCCGGTAAGGTCACCGAGGAGAAGATGGACGCGCTGCAACCGGCCTGGGATTTCTTCCTCGACCACACCGACGGCTACATCATCACCGCGTCGAACACCGACAGCCTGATCCGCCTGTCCAACCGCGAGTTCGCCCTGGTTCCCGCCTGGGAAGACCACCTGTTCAAGCTGCAGGGGGAAAAGGAAGTGTCGGACCGCATCAAGTTCTACATCCCCGAGTTCGGCATGACCGGCGGTGGCAACATCAACGTGATCCCCGCCAACGCGCCGCATCCTGCCGCCGCGCTGGTCTTCCTGAACTGGGTGTCGAGCCCGGAAACCCAGACCCGCTTCAATGAGGTCTTCGGCGCCGCGCCGATGAACTCTGCCGCTGACGACAGCCACGCGCTGATCCCCAATGACATGCGCGCCCGCGCCGTCAGCTCGCCGGCCAACCCGTTCAACACCGAACTGCGCCAGGCCTTCATCGAGCACGTCGCGCTCGAACGCTAAGACTCCTTGCGCCGCCCGTGTCCCTGGCTCGGGCGGCGTTTTCATTCCGGGACCCCGAACGTGAAGCTTGTCTCCTACAACATCCAGTACGGCCTGGGCGCCGATGGCCGCTACGATCTGGCCCGCATCGCCGGTGAGGTCGCGGGCGCCGACGTGATCGCCCTGCAGGAGGTCGATCGCTTCTGGCAACGCTCTGGCATGGTGGACGGGCCCGCGGTTCTGGCCGACGCGCTGCCGCGCCACCACTGGGTTTACGGGGCGAACCTCGACATGGATGCCAGCCAGGATGACGGCACCCGCGTGATCTCCCGCCGCAAGCAGTTCGGCACGATGATCCTGTCGCGTTGGCCCATCCTGTCCAGCCGCAACCACCTGCTGCCGAAATGGGGTGACCGGCGGCACCACTCGATCCAGCAGGGGATGCTGGAGGCGGTGATCGCCACGCCCCTTGGCCCCATTCGGTTCTATTCCGCCCACCTCAGCCATCTGGGCGCCGTCACGCGCCTGCCGCAGGTCGAGGCGATCCGCGCTATCCTGGCCCGTACGCCCGCCGAGGGGGGCGCATGGTGTGGCGGCCATCCCGATTCTGACGGCGGCTGGATTGAGGAGGCCGAGCCGCCCATGCCCGCTGCCGCCATCCTGATGGGCGATCTGAATTTCACCCATGACAGCGCCGAATATGCCGCGCTCTGCGGTCCCGTGGTGCCGCGCCATGGCCGCCTCAGCCCGCGCGACGGTCTTATCGATGCCTGGGTCGCCGCCGGTCAGCCCGAGGCGTCCGGCGCGACCTCGCAAAAGGGCGGCACACGGATCGACCATTGCCTGCTGACCCCCGATCTGGCGCCGCAGGTCCGCAGCGCGCGGATCGACACCGACGCCACAGGCTCGGACCACTGGCCCCTCTGGGTCACCCTGGGCTGAGCTGCCGCCCGCCTCCATCACTCCCATCGAAAGCAAAAGCCCGTGAAAACCTACCGTGATTTCGTGTCCGACCTGCCGCTTCGCCCGGCCATCATCGCCCATCGGGGCGCCTGGCACTTGGCGCCGGAAAACAGCGTGGCTTCCATCCTTCGGGCCGCCGAGGCGGGCTATGAGGTGGTCGAGATCGACGTGCAATGCTGCGCCGACGGCGTGCTGTTCCTGATGCATGACGAGGCGCTGACGCGGATGACCGGCCACGAGGTGGCGGCCCAGTCGCTGAGCTGGGCCGAGCTGAGCACCCTGGCGCTTCGGGCAGGCGACGGGCAGGGCGATGCCGGCCCGACCGCGCACCGGATCCCGACCCTGCAAGAGGCGCTGGTGGCCGCGCACGGACGCATCTACCTGGACGTGGACGTGAAATCGCCCGAGCAGAACATGGAGGCCGCAGGCGCCGCCATCGCCGCCGCCGGCATGCAGGATTACGTCGACATCAAGGTCCCCCTGCACAGCGATGCCGACGCCGAACGCTTGGCGGCGCTGGAGGCGCAATACGGCGTGATGGTCATGCCGATGACCCGCTTCACCGCCGACACGGTGGCCCGGCACATCGCCCGCCTGGCCCGCACCGGCGCCCGCATCGTCGAGACCGAGTTCGACGCCCTGTCCACCATCACCGACAACCGCGCCGCGTTTGAGGCGGCAGGTCTGACCCTGTGGGTCAATACGCTGACGCCCGTCGCGCAATGCGGGCTGACCGACGCGGCGGCGCTGACCGACCCCGACGGCATCTGGGGCGCGCTGATGGAGGCGGGGGTGACCGTCTTCCAGACCGACGAGCCCGAAGCCCTGGCCGCCTGGCGCGCCGCGCGCGGCTGAGGGGCAGGGCGGTCGGGCCGGGGGCCCGCTTTGCTCTGGTCAATCTGTCGCCGCTCTGCTTAGAGATGACGCGGAGAAGCCCCGTGTGCATACGACCCCGTCCGGCGTCCGTCGGCGGGGTGCCTGCACGCCGGGCGCGTCGCGAGACGGAAGGAAAGACGATGAAAGACTGGACCACTGCGGCAGCAGAGCTTTACGACGGCGGCTTCCGCCCGATGTTCATTGACGGTAAATGGATCGAGGCGCAGACGGGCGAGACCTTCGACGCCCGCAACCCCGCCGATGGCACCCTGCTGGCCACCGTGCCCAAGGGCAGCAAGGCTGATATCGACGCGGCCGTCGGCGCCGCGCGCCGCGCCTTCGAAGGCCCCTGGGCCAAGTGGACCCCCTTCGAGCGTCAGAATCTCCTGCTGAAGATCGCCGAGAAGTTCGAGGCCGAGTGGGAAAGCCTGTGCCTGTCGGATACCCTCGACATGGGCATGCCGATCCAGCGGACCCTGGGCAACAGCCGCCGGGTGCTGGGCATGCTGCGCTTCTACGCGGGCCAGGCGGTGTCGATCCATGGCCAGACCATCGGCAACTCCTTCCCCGGAGAGATCTATTCCCAGACCGTGCGCGAACCCATCGGGGTCGTCGGCGCGATCATCCCCTGGAACGCGCCGATCGCCGGCTCCATCTGGAAGATCGCCCCGGCCATCGCCACCGGCTGTACCGTGGTGCTGAAACCCTCCGAGGAGGCCTCGCTGACCGTGCTGATGATCGCGCGGATCATGCAGGAGTGCGGCCTGCCGGACGGCGTGCTGAACATCGTCACCGGCTACGGCGCGGATGCGGGCGCGGCGCTGGCCGAACACCCGGGCGTCGACAAGATCGTCTTCACCGGCTCCACCGCCACCGGCCAGGCCATCGCCCGTGCCGCCACCGGCAACCTGAAGCACGTCTCGCTGGAGCTGGGCGGCAAGTCGCCCGTGATCGTCTGCCGCGATGCCGATATCGAGAAGGCCGTGCCGGTCGCCGCCATGGCCGTCTTCGCCAACTCGGGCCAGATCTGCATCGCGGGCTCGCGCCTCTTCGTGGCGCGCGAGATCCATGACGAGTTCACCCGCCGCGTCGCCGACTATGCCGCGAACCTGCGCATCGGCCACGGCATCCAGGAAGGCACCGACATCGGCCCGATCATCTCCGCCCGCCAGGCGGAACGGATCGAGGGCTACCTGTCGGTCGGCCCGAACGAGGGCGCCGAGATCCTGACGGGCGGCAACCGCGTCGCGGGCGACGACTTCGCCGGCGGACACTTCTTCCACCCGACGGTTTTCGGCGGCGTGACGGACGAGATGACCATCGCGCGGGAGGAAATCTTCGGCCCCGTGATCTCCGCCATGCCTTTCGACACGCTGGATGAGGTGGTGGACCGCGCCAATGCCACGCCCTACGGCCTGGCCGCCGGGATCTTTTCGACCCATCTGGGCACCGCGCACAAGCTGGCGCACCGCCTGAAGGCCGGGTCGGTCTGGGTGAACATGTACCACGCCATCGACCCCGCCGTGCCCTTCGGCGGCATGAAGATGTCGGGCTATGGCCGCGAAGGCGGGCTGCAGCACGTGGAGGAGTACCTGGATACCAAGGCGATCTGGATCAACGCGGACTGATCGCCGCCCTGGCGCGGCTGCGCGCACAGGGATCCGGGCAGGAGCACCGCCCTGCCGCAAGACAGCAGGGGGCGGGCCGAAGCGGCGCGCCCCCGATCGCGCCGGCCCCGGGACGCCCCGGGAACCCGCGCCAGAACGAGGAGAAATCACATGCATGTCGGTATCATCGGCGTCGGCCTCATGGGCCATGGCATCGCCCGCAACGTCCTGGGGCGCGGCGGCTTCCCCCTGAGCTTCCTGGATCACCCGGGCAATCAGCCGGTAGACGAGATCACCGGGATGGGCGCCACGCCCTGCGCCACCCCGGCCGAGGTGGCGGCGGTGTCGGATGTCATCATCCTCTGCGTGACCGGCTCGCCCCAGGTGGAGGCCATCGTCAGCGGCAAGGACGGTCTGGTCGAGGCGCTGAAACCCGGTGCCGTGGTCGTCGATTGCTCCACCGCGCTGCCCGAGTCGACGCAGCGCATGGGCGAGATCGTGGCCAAGGCCGGCGCCCACTACCTGGACGCGCCGATGACGCGCACCGCCACCCATGCCCATGCCGGCACGCTGAACCTGCTGGTCGGCGGCGAGGTCGAGGTGCTGGAGCAGGTCCGCCCCGTGCTGGCGTCCTTCACCGAGGCGGTGGAGCATGTCGGCCCGCTCGGTCACGGCCACCGGATGAAGCTGCTGCACAACTACGTCTCCGTGGGCTTCATGACCCTGCTGGCCGAGGCTGCGGCCCAGGCCGCGGATGCGGGCGTCGACCCGCAGGCCTTCGTCAATGTCCTGGCCACCGGCGGCGGCGCCTCCGCCGCGCTGGACCGGCTGGCGCCCTACATCACCGAAGGCAACCGCGACGCGCTGCCCTTCGCCGTGGCCAACGCGCAGAAGGACATCGACTACTACCGCGCCATGTCCGAGGCCGCAGGCGCCCAGCAGACCATCGCGGACGGCATTTCCTCGGCACTTTCTGCAACCGTGGAGGCGGGTCATGCGCAAGCCTATGTCCCGGAGCTTGTAAAATTCTTTCGAAAGTTGCCGAAAACCTGAACGGCGGGGTTTTCCTCGCCGTCCGGTGTGGTACGTATCCCGTCGGATCTGCGGCGCCCCTCCGGGCGCTGCAGAGCAGAGTTCCAAGGGAGGAAACCCAATGACCATCGTGACCCGCGGGCTGCTTGCCACCAGCGCCCTTGTTGCCTTCGCGCTGCCGGCTGCGGCCCAGACCGAGGTGAAGATCGGCTACGCCCTGGCGGAAGACAGCCATTACGGCGTCGCCGCTGCCACCTTCGAAGAGGTGGTGCTGGAAGAGACCGGCGACGATTTCACCTTCACCCATTTCCCGTCCTCCGGCCTGGGCGGCGAGCGTGAAGTGATCGAGGGCCTGCAACTGGGCACCATCGAGGCGACCATCGTGTCCTCGGGCACCCTGGCCAACTTCGTGCCGGAAACCGGTGTCTTCGACATTCCCTTCCTGTTCAGCGGCTTCGACCACGCGCGCGGCGTGCTGGACGGCCCGATCGGCCAGGAGATCCTGGCCAAGTTCGACGACGTCGGTCTGCACGGCCTGGCCTGGGGCGAGCAGGGCTTCCGCCACATCACCAACAACCGCAACCCGATCCACACCCCCGAGGACGTGGCCGGGCTGAAGATCCGCACGATGGAAAACCCGGTGCACCTGGCGGCCTTCAACGCCATGGGCGCGGCGCCGACCCCGATGGCCTGGCCCGAGGTGATCTCCTCGCTGCAGCAGGGCGTGATCGACGGTCAGGAAAACCCGCTGTCGGTGATCGTCTCGGTGAAGCTGAACGAGGTGCAGAAGTACCTGACCCTGTCGGGCCACGTCTATTCGCCTGCCATGATCCTGGTGTCGCGTCCCTTCTGGGAAGGCCTGGATGATGACCAGAAAGCCGCGTTCGACAAGGCGGCGGTCGAAGCCGGCGCCGCGATGCGCGGCTTCGTCGATGAGGTCGAAACCTCCGGCGTCGAGACGCTGAAGGAACGTGGCATGGAAGTGAACGAGCTGACGGCCGAGGAAAAGGCCGCGTTCCAGGCCTCCATCGAAGCCGCCTACGAAGGCTATTACGAAACCTACGGCGAGGACCTGGTCCAGTCGATCGTGAACTACGAGTAACCCTGATCGCCGGCGCCCTCCGGGGCGCCGGCATCTCTGCCCGAGGCCCCCTGTGAAGAAGCTGGAACATATCTTCGTCGCCCTCAACGGCTGGGCGCTGATCCTGATGCTGACCGCGATGACGGTGATCGTCGGCGCCAACATCTCGCTGCGCTACCTGACGGGCCATTCGCTGCCCTGGGCGGACGAGGCGGCGCGCTACCTGATGATCTGGATGACCTTCAGCGGGGCGGGGCTGGTGCTGCGCACCGGCGGCCACGTGGCGATTACCAACCTGCAGGATGCGCTGCCGCAGATGGGCCAGAAGATCCTGCGCGGCCTGCTGGTGCTGGGCCTGCTGATCTTCTTCGGCTTCATGGTCTGGGTGGGGATGCAATACGCCCAGCGGATGCAATACCAGGTGACGCCGGCGCTGCGCCTGCCGTTCCTCTACATCTACGCCGCCATGCCCGTGGGCTTCGGCCTGATGATCCTGCACCTGCTGCTGATCGCGCATCCCTTCATCACGGCGGGCGCCTACAAGCATCTTGAAGACGAGGAGGCCGGCGAGGCCTCCCTTCCCGGGGGCGCCAATGGCTGAGATCCTCTTTCCCGCGCTGTTCATCCTGCTGGCGCTCGGCCTGCCCGTGGCCTTCGCCATGTCCATCGCCGTTTTCGTCGCGCTCAGCTTCGGTTCCTCCTATCCCAACCTGGTGGTGGTGAAGGAGATGTTCTCGGGCCTCGACAGCTTCCCGCTGCTGGCCGTGCCCTTCTTCATCCTCGCGGCCGAGATCATGACCGGCGGCGCCGTGACCATGGCGCTGCTGCGCCTCGCGCAATCGCTGGTCGGCCACCTGAAGGGCGGTCTGGGCCACGCCAACGTGGTCAGTTCGGCCATGTTCGCGGGCATCTCGGGCTCGGCCCTGGCCGACGCGGCGGGCCCCGGCTCGATGATGATCCGCATGATGGAAAAGGGCGGCTATGACCGCAGCTATGCGGGCGCGCTGACCATCGCCAGCTCCGTCGTGGGGCCGATCATCCCGCCGTCGATCACCATGATCATCTACGCCATGCAGGATCAGGAGGTCTCCGTCGGGTCGCTGTTCATGGCGGGTGTGCTGCCGGGCGTGTTGATCACGCTGCTGGTGCTGCTGGCCAACGGTTATGTCAGCCACCGCCGCGGCTATGTCAGCGGCGCGCCGATGCCCGGCCTGGCCGAGATCTTCCGCATCTTCGTCTATGCCATCCCGGCGCTTCTGCTGATCGTGCTGATCGTCGGCGGCATCCGCTTCGGCATTTTCACCCCGACCGAAGCCTCGGTGATCGCCGTCTTCTACGCCCTGGTCGTGGGCATGTTCGTCTACCGCTCGCTGAAACTGCGCGACCTGCCGCAGATCGTGCTGCGCGCGGCGCTGACGGCCACTGCCGTGCTGCTGATCCTAGGCGCCGCGCGCGCCTTCGCCTGGGTGCTGATCATCGAGGGCGTGCCGCAGTTCCTGGCCGAGACGATCATCGCCTGGGACCTGTCGCCGATCGTCTTCCTGCTGGCCGTCAACGTGCTGCTGCTGATCTTCGGCCTGTTCATGGATCCGCTGCCCGGCGTGATGATCCTGGTGCCGATCCTGGCCCCGATCGCGCTGGCGCTTGGCATCGACCCGAACCATTTCGCCATCATCGTCATCGTGAACCTGACGCTTGGCCTGACGACGCCGCCCGTGGGCAGCCTGATCTTCGTCGTCTCCTCGACGGTGAAGCTGAAACCCTCGGCGCTGATCCGGGAAATGCCGCCCTTCTTCGTTGCGCTTTTCGGGGCGTTGATGCTGATTACCTTCGTGCCGATCCTGTCGACCTGGCTGCCGGGCGTCAGCGGCTTCTGACCGGGCGTCGGCTGGGGCTGGGCGCGGGATGGCGCCCGCCCCGGGCGCCCGAAAGGGCCATTTTACCGGGATCGGACCCTTTTCCCGCCGCGTCGCGGCAGAAAAGGCCGATTTTCCGCGCTTTACCCATATACTTGTTACGCGCGGGGCCTTATAGGGCGGAGCTTCAGCCCCAACAGGCCTCTTTTACGCGACGCCCTCGTGCCGTCGCTCTGCCCATGGACCTCTCCCTATGATCTCTTCCCTGTCCGAAGCGCTCGCCGAGCGCGGATACGACCAGCTGACCCCCGTGCAGGAGGCCGTCAGCGCGCCCGAGCTGGTGGCGTCCGACCTGCTCGTCTCCGCTCAGACCGGCTCGGGCAAGACGGTGGGGTTCGGCCTGGCCATCGCACCGACCCTGCTGGGGGAGGCCGAACGGTTCGGCCCCGCCGCGCTGCCGCTGGCGCTGATCGTCGCGCCGACGCGCGAACTGGCCTTCCAGGTGCGCTCCGAACTGGAGTGGCTTTACGCCAAGACCGGCGCCGTGGTGGCCTCCTGCGTGGGCGGCATGGACATGCGCCAGGAACGGCGCGCGTTGGAACGCGGCGCCCATATCGTCGTCGGCACCCCGGGGCGTCTGCGTGACCATATCGAGCGGAACTCGCTGGATCTCGGCGACATCCGCGCCGTGGTCCTGGACGAGGCCGACGAGATGCTCGACCTCGGCTTCCGCGATGACCTGGAATACATCCTGGGCGAGGCGCCCGAGGGGCGCCGCACGCTGCTCTTCTCGGCCACCGTGCCGCCGATGATCGTCAAGCTGGCGGAGCAGTTCCAGACCGATGCGCAGCGGGTCAGCACCCTGACCGGCGCCACCCAGCACGCCGACATCGCCTATGAGGCGGTCCGCGTGGCCCAGGGTGACGGCGAGGCCGCCATTTTCAACCTGCTGCGGTTCCACCACGACAAGGGCGCCATCGTCTTTGCCAACACCCGCGCCGCCGTCAATCACCTGACCGCGCGGCTGACAAACCGCGGCCTGGCGACCGTCAGCCTGTCGGGCGAGCTGAGCCAGAGCGAGCGGACCCATGCCCTGCAGGCCATGCGCGACGGCCGCGCCCGCGTCTGCGTGGCCACCGATGTGGCCGCTCGCGGCATCGACCTGCCGAACCTGCAACTGGTGATCCACGCCGACCTGCCGACGAACACCGAAAGCCTGCTGCACCGTTCGGGCCGCACGGGCCGGGCCGGGCGCAAGGGTATTTCCGCCCTGATCGTGCCGCCCAAGGCCACCGGCAAGGCGACGCGCCTGCTGAAGTGGGCCAAGATCACCGCCGAATGGACCGAGGCGCCCTCGGCCGAGGATATCCAGGCGGCGGATGAGACCCGCCTGATGGACGATCCCGCCTGGGCGCAGGCCCCGACCGAGGAACAGGCCGCCTTTGCCGCGCGCCTGCTGGAACGCCACGGGCCGGAAGCCATCGCCGCCGCCTACCTGCGTCTTTACCAGGAACGTCAGGCCGCGCCGGAAGAGCTGCGCGCGCCCGATGCCAAGCCCGAAAAGCGCCCGGCGCAGGACTTCGGTCCCAGCCGCTGGTTCGCCCTGTCGGTCGGCCAGAACGACCGCGCCGAGGCCCGCTGGCTGCTGCCGCTGCTGTGCCGTGCCGGGGGCCTGGACAAGACCCAGATCGGGGCCATCCGTGTGCAGGACAGCGAGACCTTCGTCGAGCTGGCCGAGCCTGCGGTCGAGGGCTTCCTGTCCAGCCTCGGCGCCGACAATGTCCTGGAAGAGGGCGTCAGCGTCCGCACCGTGGAGGGCGTGCCGACCTTCGCCCCGCGCCAGCGCAACAGCGGCGCGCGCCCGGAGGGTGGCGGCAAGTTCAGCGGAAAGCCGAAGGGTGACCGGTTCGGCGACAAGCCGCGCGGTGATCGTTTCGACAAGCCCCGGGGGGACAAGCCGCGTGGCGACAAACCCCGCTTCGACAAGCCCAAGGGCGACCGGTTCGACGACAAGCCCCGCAAGCCGCGCGAGGATCGTGACGCGGCGCCGCGCAAGTCGGCCAGCTTCTCCAATCCTTCCGAACGCGCCGGCCCGCCGCGGGACCGCAAAGCGCGCCACAAGGATGGTGCCAAGTCCGACGCGCTGCGCGAACGGACCGAGGGCGCGGTCTTCGGCAAGGGCAAGCCGGGCGGCAAGCCCGGGGCGAAGTTTGGTGGCAAACCCGCAGGTAAGCCCGGCGGTGCCAAGTTCGGCGGCAAGCCGGGTGGCAAACCCGGTGGCGCCAAGTTCGGTGGCAAGCCCGGTCCGAAATCCGAAGGCCGTGTCTGGGGCAAGCCGGGCGGCAAGGCCGACGGAAAGCCCGGGGGCGGCAAGCCGAAGGGCAAGGGCTTCGTCGGGGCCAATGACAAGCCGCGCCGCAAGGACTGAGGCGCGCGACATTGCGGAATGACGGATCGGCGCGGTGCCCCTCGGGGGCCGCGCCTTTTTCGTGGCCGTCGCCTGCGCCCCCCCTGGGGCGCCGACCGAGTGGATCGGGCAGTACCCGGGGCGATTGTCGCAAAGCAAAAGGGCCGGTGAAATCACCGGCCCTTTCGCATGTCTGGTCTGTCAGTGCCGGGGTCAGCTCGGCTTGTGCTTTTTCCGGGTGAAGAGGCGGATCACCACCACGAAGAACAGCGGCACCAGCAGGATCCCCAGCACGGAGGAGGAGATGGTGCCCCCCAGCACGCCGGAGCCGATGGCATTCCGACCGCCGGAGCCCGCGCCGGTGGACAGCACCAGCGGCACCACGCCCAGCGAGAAAGCCATCGAGGTCATGATGATCGGACGGAAACGCTGTTTCGCGGCATCGACCGTGGCGTGGATCAGATCCTCGCCCATTTCCATCCGGTCTCGGGCAAATTCCACGATCAGGATCGCGTTCTTGCCGGTCAGACCGATCACGGTCAGCAGACCCACCTGGAAGAAGACCCCGTTTTCGAAGCCACCCACCCAGGCGCCGATCAGCGCGCCAAGCACACCGATGGGCATGGCCAGCATCACCGCGAAGGGGATCGACCAGCTTTCGTAAAGCGCGGCCAGCGACAGGAAGACGGCGGCCAGGGACAGCGCGTAGAGCAGCGGCGCCTGGTTCCCCGATTCCCGTTCCTCCAGCGACAGGCCGGTCCAGGCCAGGTCGAAGCCATCGGGCAACTGCTCGACCAGGCGTTCCACCTCGGCCATGGCCTCGCCGGTGGTGACACCCTCGGCCGGGTTCCCCTGGATCTGCATCGCGGGCACACCGTTGTAGCGGTAGACACCCTGTGCGCCCATCTGCCAGGAGCCTTCGGCGAAGTTGGCGAAGGGCACCAGGCCGCCGGAGGCGTTGCGCACCCGCCACTTGTCGATGTCCGAGGGCGTGGACCGGCTGTCGGAGTTGCCCTGGACGTAGACCCGCTTAATCCGGCCCTGGTCGATGAAGTCGTTCACGTAGCTCCCGGCCCAGGCGATGTTCAGCAGGTTCGACACGTCAGCGGCAGAGACGCCCATGGCGCCGGCCTTGCGCCAGTCGATGTCCAGGTTGAACTGCGCCGCGTCTTCCAGCCCGTTGGGACGGACCCCGGTCAGCAGCTCGCTCTGCGAGGCCATGCCCAGAAGCTGGTTGCGCGCGGCAACCAGTTCGTCGTGGGTCTGGCCGCCACGGGCCTGCAGGTACATGTCGAAGCCCGAGGCGTTACCCAGTTCCGTCACCGCCGGCGGCACGATCGGGAAGACCATGGCGTCCTGGATCTGGCTGAGCGCGCCATAGGCACGGCCCGCGACGGCCTGGATCGACAGCGCGGGATTCTCCCGCTCGCTCCAGTCCTTCATCCGCACGAAGGCCAGGCCCATGTTCTGCCCCTGGCCGGCAAAGCCGAAGCCCGCCACGCCGAAGACCGCCTCGACCGCCTCGCTTTCGTTTTCGAGGAAGTGCGCCTCGACCCGGTCGATGACATCCTCGGTCCGTTCCAGCGTTGCGCCGGTCGGGGCCTGGATCATCACGAACATGATCCCCTGGTCTTCCTCGGGCAGGAAGCCCGTGGGGGTGCGCATGAACATGAAGGCCATGGCGGCCACCAGTGCGGCATAGACCAGCACCATGCGGAAGGGCCGTTTCACGATGCCGGCGACCAGCGCGCCATAGCCACGGGTCGTGGCGTTGAAGCCGCGGTTGAAGACGCCGAAAAGACCGCGCTTGGTGCCGTGGCCCTGCTTCAGGATCGTGGCGCAAAGCGCCGGCGTCAGCGTCAGCGCGACGATCACCGACAGGGTCATGGCCGAGACGATGGTGATGGCGAACTGCTGGTAGATCACCCCGGTGGAACCACCGAAGAAGGCCATCGGCACGAACACCGCCGACAGGACCAGCGCGATGCCGATCAGGGCGCCGGTGATCTGGCCCATGGATTTCCGCGTCGCCTCCAGCGGTGAGAGGTGTTCCTCCTCCATGATCCGCTCGACGTTCTCGACCACCACGATGGCGTCATCGACCAGCAGGCCAATGGCCAGCACCATGGCCAGCATGGTCAGCGTGTTAATGGTGAAGCCCATGGCCGCCATCACGCCGAAGGTGCCCAGGATGACGACCGGCACGGCCAGCGTCGGGATCAGCGTAGCGCGGAAGTTCTGCAGGAACAGATACATCACCAGGAACACCAGCACGATGGCTTCGATCAGGGTGTGCATCACGGATTCGATGGAGATCTCCACGAAGGGCGTGGTGTCATAGGGAATGACGTAGTCGATGCCCTCGGGGAAGAACTCGGCGTATTCCTCCATCTGCTCGTAGACCCGCTCCGACACGTCCAGCGCGTTGGCGCCGGACGCCAGGCTGATCGCCATGCCGGTGGCGGGCTGGCCGTTGTAGGTGGCCGAGAAGTCATAGCCCTGGGCGCCGATTTCGACCTCTGCCACGTCGCCCAGAAGGACGAGCCCGCCATTTTCCTCGGCGCGCAGCACGATCTGGCGGAAGTCCTCCGGGGTTTGCAGCAGCGATTGCGCGGTGATGGTCGCGTTCAGCATCTGCCCCTCGGAGGTGGGGCGGGTGCCGAAGGCGCCGGCGGAGATCTGCGAGTTCTCCTGGCTGACTGCATTGGTCACGTCCGAGGGCGTCAGCCCGTAGGACGTCAGCTTTGCCGGGTCCAGCCAGATCCGCATTGCATATTGCGAGCCGAAGACCTGGATGGAGCCCACCCCCTCGATCCGCGACATGTCGTCGACCAAGTTGGTCTGCATGTAGTCGGCCAGGTCGGTCTCGTCATAGGTCCCGTCGGGGGAGATCAGCGAGATCACCATCAGGAAGCCGGCAGCGGATTTCTGCACCGTCACACCCTGGCGCTGCACGGATTCCGGCAGCAGCGGCGTGGCCTGGGACAGCTTGTTCTGCACCTGCACCTGGGCGATGTCCGGATCCGTCCCCGTCTCGAAGGTCAGGGTGATCGATGCCGACCCCGCGGAGGAGGAGTTCGACGACATGTAGCGCATGCCGTCTAGGCCGGTCATCTGCTGTTCGATGACCTGTGTCACCGTATTGGCCACCGTCTGCGCCGAGGCGCCCGGATAGACCGCGCGCACGGCGATCGAGGGCGGGGCGATCTGCGGATACTGCGCAATCGGAAGGGTGAGGATCGACAGGACGCCGATCCCCATGATGATGATGGAGATGACCCATGCGAAGATGGGCCTTTCGATAAAGAAACGTGCCATGGTGTCGGCTTACTCCGATGCGTCTTCGCCGTCGGCGGCGCGTTCCTGGGGGGAGACCGTGGCGCCGGGGGAGGCGCTTTGCAGGCCGGCGACGATGACGCGGTCGCCATCATTCACGCCCTCGGTCACGACCCAGTCGCTGCCACGGTCCTGCAGGACGGTCAGGCTGCGCTGTTCGACGGTATTGTCGGCGGTGACGACCAGCGTCTGCGGGTTGCCACGGCGGTCACGGGTCACCGCTTCCTGCGGAACGAGATAGACGTTGTCCATCGCATTGGTCGGCATTTCGACCTGAACGTACATGCCGGGCAGCAGCATCATCTCGTCGTTGGGGAACTCGATGCGCAGCACGACGACGCCGGTCTGTTCGTCCACGTGGGGCTCGGCCGCCGTCAGCAGGCCGGTGTGCGGGAACTCGGAGCCGTCGGCGAGGGTCAGCGACACCTCGGCCTCGGCGCCGTCGCCGATGTCGGCAGCGCCGCGGCGCCAGGCCAGAAGCTCGGCGGCCGACTGGGTCACGTCCACATGCACCGTGTCCAGCTGACGGATGGTGGTCAGCGGCGTGGACTGGCTGGCGGTGACCAGCGCGCCCTGCGACACTTCGGACAGGCCCGCGAGGCCCGACAGGCGGGCGCGGATCTGGGTGTGGTCCAGCTCGATCTGGGCGGTGCGCAGCGCGGCTTCGGCCATCTTCACCTGAGCCTGTGCGATGTCGCGCGCGGAGGTGGCGTCATCCATGGCCTGCTGGCTGTTGATCCCACGATCTGCCAGTTCCTGCACCCGCTCGAAATCGCGTTCCGCGGCCCGCAGCTGCGCCTGGGCGGAGGTCAGCGAGGCCTCGGCCTGGGCCAGCGCGGCCTCGTAGGTGGTCGGATCGATCTGGTAGAGGACATCGCCTTCCTCGACCATGCTGCCTTCCTTGAAGTTGCGTTCAAGGATGATGCCGTTGACCTGGGGCCGCACCTCGGCCTCCGCCACGGCGCGCACGCGGCCGGGCAGGGTGGAGGTCAGCGTCAGGGACTGCGGATGCAGCGTCTCGACGGTGACGGCGGCGGGCGGTTGGCCGCCGCCCCCTTCCTGGGCCATCAGCCCCGCCGGGGGCAGGGCAAGGGCGGCGGACAGGGCAAGGGCCGAGGCGATCGCGCGGACCGATGCTTTACTCACTTGGGCCATTTGCGGCTCCTTTTCGATGTGCCGGGAAAAGCGCTTGGCGCGTGCCGGTAGTTCTCATACAAGACTCCGCAGTCTCATAAATACTGAACGGGGCGGTTCACAAGTGCTTTTCGTCTGTAGGAAGGCACAGAGGGCTGTGCAGGAGGGAAGTGTGGCAGAAAGCGATCAGAACACCGGCAACGGGGAAGGCCAAGAGCCTGAGCGCCCGCGCAAGGGGCGGCCGGTCGTCATTGACTCGCACAAGCGCCGCTCGCTCATTCTGGAGGCGCTGGACAGCCACTTTCAGGAGGTCGGCCTGCAAGGCATGACCATGGCGGCCATCGCGCAGCGCGCCGGGATGTCGAAACAGACGCTCTACATGCTGTTCCAGGATCGCGACGCCCTGTTCGAGGCCTACCTGGATGATCGTTTCGCCTGTCTGATGCAGGCGCAGGAGACACCGGATGAAAGCCTGGGGTTCGCCGAACGTGTCCGATTGCTGTTCCGGTTCGATGCCCCGGCGGAGGCCTGGGAGCTGCCGGTGGCGCTGTTCCGGCTGGCCGTGGTCGAGGCGCCGAAGCACCCGCGCCTGGCCCGGCGCTGCCTGGAGGAGGGCCCGCGCAGCAAGCAGGCTCTGCTGCTGGCGGAGCTGGAACGCGCGCGCGACCGGGGAGAGCTGCAGGTCAGCGACCCGAAGGCCGCGGCGGCTTTGCTGATGGACATGCTGCACCTGCCGATCATCGACGCGCTGGTCGATCCCAATTTCCGCCCCGAGACGGAGGCCTGGCGCCAAAGGTTCGAGCTGGGCCTGTCGGTCTTTCTGAAGGGCATTTCGTGACAGCAGGCGCACGACAAAGGGCGGGAGGCTTGCGCGCTCCCGCCCTTTGCGGTTTTCAAATCGGACCGAGGGGCCTCAGTCGCTGATCGAGCCTTCCTCGTCGCGGCGCTCGTGCATGCTGGCCTTGACCTTGCGGCCGAAGAACAGCGGCAGGACGAAGCCCACGATGGCGATGGCCCAGAGGCCCAGCGACAGCGGGCTGTCGAACAGGGTCCACCAGTTGCCGTTGTCGATGGTCACGGCACGGCGCAGGTTGTTCTCCATCGAGTTGCCCAGGAGCGTGCCGAGGATGATCGGCACCAGCGGCACGTCCAGCTTGCGCAGCACCCAGCCCATGACGCCGAAGCCGATCATCACCAGCAGGTCGAAGCTGGAGCCGGAGATGCCGTAGATCCCCACGAAGCTGACCATGGCCACGATCGGCATCAGCACGCGCGAGGGCACCATCAAGATGCGGGTGAACAGGCCGACCATGGGGATGTTCATCGCCAGCAGCATGAAGTTGGCGATGAAAAGCGCCGCAATCAGGCCCCAGACCACATCCGGGTTCTGCGAGAAGAGCAGCGGCCCGGGCGTGATGTTCAGCGACAGCAGCACGGCCAGCAGGACGGCAGTGGTGCCGGAGCCCGGAACACCAAGCGCCAGCATCGGCACCAAGGCGCCACCGGCGGCGGCGTTGTTGCCGGCCTCGGGAGCCGCGACGCCGCGCGGATCACCGGTGCCGAAGGTCTTCTCCTTGTCGACCAGCCGCTTTTCCATCGAATAGCTGATGAAGCTGCCCAGCGAGGCGCCCGCACCCGGCAGGACCCCGGCGACGAAGCCCAGCACCGAGGTGCGCAGCATGGTCGGCGTGCAGGCCTTCAGCATCGACATCGGCGGGTACAGCTTGCCGATCTTCAGCTTGGATCCGTCCGCGTTCCCGCCATGGCGGTTTTCGAGGAAGATGAACACCTCGGACAGGGCGAAGAGGCCGACGATGGCGACGAGGAAGTCGAGGCCGTCGTAGAGGTGCACCTCGCCGAAGGTGAAGCGCGGTACGCCGGTCTGGGTGTCCACGCCGATGGTGGCCAGGCCCAGGCCCAGGGCCGCGGCAAAGGCCGATTTCGCCTGGTTGGTCGAGCTGACGCCGCCCAGGGTCATGAAGGCCAGGGCGAAGAGGGCGAAGTATTCGGCCGGGCCGAACAGCAGCGCGATCTTCACCAGCTGCGGGGCCAGCAGGATCAGGCCCCAGGTGGCGATGAAGGCCCCCACGAAGGAGGCAACGCCCGACAGCGACAGCGCCTCGCCGGCGAGGCCCTTCTTGGCCATCGGATGCCCGTCGAGGCATGTCATCATCGCCGGTTCATCGCCGGGAATGTTGAGCAGGATCGAACTGATCCGCCCCCCGTACATGGCGCCGTAGTAGACCGATGTCAGCAGGATCAGCGAGGGCGTGGCGCCCAGGCCCATGGTGAAGGCCAGCGGGATCAGGATGGCGACGCCGTTCGACGGGCCGAGGCCCGGCAGGGCGCCCATGATCGTGCCCAGGAAGCAGCCCAGCAGGGCCAGTGCCAGGTTCTGCCAGGTCAGGGCGATGCCGAAGCCGTCGCCGAGGGATGCGAGAATGTCCATTGTGCGCTCCTCAGAAACCCAGCGGGCCGCGGGCCAGCGACAGCCCCAGGACCAGGTGGAAGATGACGTAGATGCCCAGCGAGGTGCCAACGCCGGTGGCGATCGAGCCCAGCAAGCCGGACCCCAGGCGCCAGGCCAGGTAGGTGGCGGCGAAGGCGGTGGCGATGACGAAGCCCGCGACCGGCAGGAGTTCGGCGTAGAGGATCATCACCACGACGGCGGCGCCGACCTCGACCAGGCGGCCCAGGGCGGGCCATTGCGGTTCCGGGTCCGGGCGCAGGGCGATGGCGGCGCTGGACAGGCCCAGCACGGCGGCGATGATCAGGGGAAAGGCCTTGGGGCCGACGGCGTCCGACAGGAAGCTTTCCTCGATCGCCAGCGCCGAGAGGGCGAAGGCAATGGCGAGGAGGATGCCGACGACACCGAAGATGCGATCGCTCATGGCGGTCTCCTTTGCGGGTGTCAGGGAGGGAAGGAAGCGAAGGGATTGGGCGCCGCGGGAGGAACGCGGCGCCCGTGGGACCGGCCCCGAGAGGGGGGGAGGGCCGGCGGGACGGGATCTTACTTGATGATCCCGATTTCACGCGAGATGGACTGGATCTGCGCGACCGAGTCCGAGACGAAAGCCTCGAAGTCGGCGCCCTGCAGGTCCAGCGGGGCCAGGCCGTTGGCGGCCATGATCTCTTTCCACTCGTCCGAGGCGTAGAGGTCGGCGATCTTCGACACCCAGGCGTCGTAGGCCTCGTCGCTCATGCCGCCGGGGGCGTAGAAGCCGCGCCAGTTGGCGCCGATCGCGTCCACACCCTGTTCCCGGGCGGTCGGCATCTCGGAGAACTCGCCATCCAGACGTTCGGGCGCCAGAACCGCGATGACTTTGATGTCGCCGCTGTCGACGAAGCCCTTGGCCTCGGAGATGTCGCCGGTGAAGGCCTGGACGGAGCCGGCCAGCAGCTGCGTCACGGCCTCGCCGCCACCATCGAAGGCGATGTATTTCACCTGGCGCACGTCCTCGATGCCATAGGCATCCGCGGCGATCAGCACCTTCAGGTGGTCCCAGCCCCCCACGGCGGAGCCGCCGGCGACCGACGTCGAGGTCGGGTCTTCCTTGATCGCGTCAAGCAGCTGCGGCAGCGTTTCGATCTCGCTGTCGGCGGCCACGGCGACCACGCCGTAGTCGGCACCGATGGAGGCCAGCCAGCGGACCTCGTCCATGGTGTTGCCCGGGTAGGCGCCCTGGGCTAGGCGGGTCGCGGTGGCGGAGGAAGCGGCAACGATCAGGTCGTTGTCATCGCCACGCTTGTTGACGACCTCGGCAAAGGCCACGCCGCCGCCGCCACCGGCGAGGTTGACGACCTGCATGGTCTTGTCGATGAGGCCGAGGTCCTGCATGGACTTGCCGACCTGGCGGCAGGTGAAGTCCCAGCCGCCGCCGGGGTTGGCGGGGGCGATGCACTCGGGGTTTTCCTGGGCCTGGGCGGCAACCGCGCTCAGCGACAGGGCGATGGCGGCAATGGCACCACGGGGGGCGAAGAATTTCATGTGTGTCTCCTCAGAACTGCCGGCACTCTCCCTGCGCCGGCATTTTCGCCCGCCAGGAAGGTGAGGCCTGGACCTTCTTCCTGCGGGCCGGACATGAATAACTGATTGACCTGTCATGAACCTGTCATCATGACAGGAAGGGCAGGGCGACGGTTCGGGGCGACAAACGCCCCCAGGCCCGCAGGTGTGAAAGGTGTGTGAATGCGCGTATTGATGGTCGAGGATGCCGAGGATCTGGCGGAGGGCGTGGTGGCTCATCTGGGCCGGTCGGGGGTGGTCTGCGACCTGGCGGCCAGCCTGGAGGAGGCCGAGGATTTCCGCGCCGTGCAGCGCTATGACGCGCTGATCCTAGACATTAACCTGCCCGACGGGTCCGGCCTGTCGCTGTTGCGTCGGATGCGCGCCACCGCCGACCGCACCCCGGTGCTGATGCTGACCGCGCTGACCTCGGTCGACGATCGAGTGGAGGCGCTGGACCAGGGCGCAGACGACTACCTGGGCAAGCCTTTCGATCAGCGAGAGCTGGAGGCGCGGCTGCGCGCGCTGGTGCGCCGCGAGGCGGACCGCAAAGAGGGCCAGATCGAGCTGGGCGCGCTGTGCTACGCGCCCAAGGACCGCAGCGCGACGCTGGACGGGCGGCCGCTGGACCTGACCCGGCGCGAGGCGGCGCTGCTGGACATGCTGATCCGCCACCAGGGGCAATACCTGTCCAAGGCGCGGCTCTACGATTCCCTCTACGGCTTCGACAGCACCGATGTCGGCGTGAACGCGATCGAGCTTTACATCGCGCGGCTGCGCAAGAAATTCGCCGGCAGCGGGGTGGGCATCGCCACGCAGCGCGGTGTCGGCTACCGGATCGCCGTCGATGGCTGACCTGCTGGCCCCGCCGCGCAGCTTGGCCTCCCGCGTGCTGGGGGCGGTGCTGGTGATCCTCCTGCTGGGCGGCGTGCTGGTGACAGGCTCGATCTGGTGGAACGGTCAGCAGGCGGCGCGGCAATCCTATGACCGGATCCTGCTGGGCGCCGCCCGCGACATCGCGGAGGCGATCCGGGTGCAGGATGGCGCACCCTTCGTCGATCTACCGGTGTCCGCCTTCCAGCTGCTGGCGCAGGCCCCGGACGACCGGATCTACTACGCCGTCCACGGCCCGGGCGGAGAGCTGGTGACCGGGCTCGACGCCCGCGCGCCGGTGGCGGTGCCGGAGGCCGGCGAGCCCGGGGTCAGCTACTTCGAGGCCAGCCTGCACGGTGAACCCGCGCGTTTCGTCCGCCTGACCCGGCGTTTTGTCGAGCGCGACTTCTCCGGCCCGGTGGAGGTGACGGTGGGCCAGACCCTGCGCGCCCGCAAGGCGATGACCACCGAGCTGATGCTGAATGCCCTGCTGCCCATGGCGCTGGCGGGGCTGGTCCTGATGGGGATCGCCGCCCTGGTCCTGCGCCGCGCCCTGCGCCCGCTGGAGGCCCTGTCGGAGGACCTGGCGGGACGGGACCCGCACGACCTGACGCCGATGCCTGTCGCCGGTCTGCCGTCGGAATTGCAGGTGATGGTGGGGGCCATGAACCGTTTCATGGGCCGGCTGGAGGGGCAGTTCGCGGCGATGCGCAACCTGATCGCCGACAGCGCGCACCAGCTGCGCACGCCGGTCGCGGCCATCCGGGTGCAGGCCGAAACGGCGCGCGCCGAGGGCGACGGTGCCACCCGCGAGCGCGCGCTGGACCGGCTGCTGATCCGTACGCGGTCGCTGGGTCGGCTGCTGGACCAGCTCCTGAGCCGGGCGCTGGTGGTGCATCGCACCGACAGCCTGCCGCGTGTCGCCGTGGACCTGCGCGAGGTGGCGCTGGAGATCTTCGAGGAGGACGACCATGCCACCCTGTCGCCGGGGGCCGACCTGCGGCTGGAGATCGGCGAGGACCCGGTGATGGTCATGGCCGATGCCTTCTCCCTGGGGGAGGCGGCGCGCAACATGCTGGCCAATGCGCTGGCCCATGGGCAGGCGCCGGTGACCATGGGCGTGGCGGGCGGAGGCGCGCGCGCCCAGCTCTGGGTCGAGGATGCGGGGCCGGGGCCCGCGCCGGAGGTCGTCGAGAAGCTTGGCACGCGGTTCAACCGCTCGTCGGGCAGTGGCGAGCGCAGCACGGGCATCGGCTTTTCCATCGTGACGGCAGTGGCCGAGGCCTTTGGCGGGCGCGTCGATCTGGGGCAGACCGATAGCGGTTTCCGCGCCACGCTGGATCTGCCCGCCGCCCCCGGGGAGGAGACCCCATGATCGCCCGTCTTGCCATGCTTGCCCTGACCTGCCTGTCGTTCCTGCCCGCACCGCTTGCCGCGCAGGAGGCGACGGCGCGTTTCGGACGCGGAGACACGCCCTTCCTGCTGCGCTCCACCACCGACATCGCCATTCTGGGTCCGGTCATCGCCCGCTTCGCGGAGCGCAATCCGGAGCTCACCGTCACCTATGAACAATGGGGATCCAACGCGCTGTTCGACCGTTCCCGTGCCGATTGTCGGGGCGAGGGGCCGGTGGCCGATGCGGTCTTCTCCTCCGCCGTGCAACAGATGGTCTGGCTGGTGAACGCCGCCTGCGCCACGCCCTATCGCTCGCCGGCGACCGAGGCGCTGCCCGAGACGCGACGCTGGCGGGACGAGCTCTGGGGCGTGACGATGGAGCCCGCGGTGGTCGTCTACAACACCCGGCTACTGGCTGGCGACGAGGTGCCGCGCAGCCGTTTCGCCCTGCTGGACGCCCTGCGGGCCGAGCCGGACCGCTACCGGGGGCGCATCGCCACCTACGACATTGCCGAATCCGGCCTGGGCTTTCTTTTCGCCTATGCCGACAGCCTGGAGGCCACGACCTTCGGCTCCATGCTGGAGGCTTTCGCCCGCGTCGGCGCCGTCGCCACCTGCTGTTCGGCGGAGATCATCGGCGGCGTGGCCGAGGGGCGCTACCTGATCGCCTACAACGTGCTGGGCTCCTACGTGGCCACGGCGGCGGCCGGCGACGAGGTGGGCACCATCCTGCCCGAGGATTACACGCTGGTCCTGTCGCGCGGCTACATGATCCCCAGGGGCGCAGACCGCGCCGAGGCCTCGGGGCGGCTGCTGGAGTTCCTGCTGACGCCCGAGGCGCAGGGCATGCTGGCTGCGGCGGGGCTGGTCGCGGACATGGCGGCCCCGGAAACCGGGCTGGCGCCTTCTGCGCGCCGGTCGATCCCGCTGACGCCCGCGCTCCTGGTGGCGTTGGATCGCAATCGCCGCGCCCAGCTCCTGACGCGATGGAGCGATGCCTTCCAGCGCGCGCAGGTGCCCTGACACCCAAGGGGGTGACGATCAGGGAAGCCTGATGGGTTACGCCTGCGGCGGCTTCGCGGCCTCGGGCAGGCGGGCCTTGCGGGTGAACTGCGCCAGCAGGGTGAAGAAGTTGGTCACCTGCGGTTTGCGGTTGTCCAGCCGCGCCTGCACCGTCAACGAGGTGCCGGGGTTGTTGCCCTCGTAGTCGCGGTAGGTCACGCCGGACCGGGCCGAGAAGGAGACGCTTCGCGGCACCATGGCCACGCCGACCCCCACGGCCACCAGCGAGATCGCGGTCTGGTAGTCCTGGGCGAAGACCTGTTCGGCGGGCACGAACCCCGCATCGGCGCAGGTCTGCAGGATATGATCGGCGAAGGAGGGGCGCGGGCGGCGAGGGTAGAGGACGAAGGTCTCGCCCGCCACGTCGGACAGCTGCAGCTTCCCCGTCTTGCGCGCCGCCTCCGAGCTGTCGGGCAGGGCGAGGATCAGCGGCTCGTGGATCAGCAGGGCGGAGCGGAACTCATCCCCCTTCAGGCGGGGCCTCGCCACGGCGATGTCGATGTCACGCTGGATCAGCGAGCGTTCCAGCTCGGCATTGTTCATCGACGACAGCGACAGGTCCACCTCCGGGTAGTGGGAGCGGTAGGACTTGATGAAGGTCGGCAGCGGCCCGTGGGTGGCAGAGCCGACGAAGGCGATGCGCAGCCGCCCGGCGCGCCCCTGGCCGACCTGGCGGGTCTCACGATAGGCGCTGTCGAGGTCCGCCAGGATCTCCCGCGCACGATCGAGCAGCACCGCGCCCGCGTCCGTCAGGCGCACCTGGTTGCGCGCCCGATCGAACAGCTTCACCCCCAGCTGGTCCTCCAGCGCCGCGATCTGGCGCGACAGCGGCGGCTGCGCCATCTCTAGGCGTGCGGCGGCGCGGCCGAAGTGGAGTTCTTCGGCCACGGCGATGAAGTATTTCAGACGTTTGAAGTCCAAGGGTAGCTGCTTTCGCCGCCTCAGCCCATCTTCGCGAGAGCCTCGACGAAATGCGGACGGAAGGTGGCCGGGTTTTCACTCATCGGAAAATGCCCGATCTCTTCCATCACGGCAAGCGTGGCGCCGGGGATCTGCTCGGCCGTGCGCCGGGCATCCTCCGGCGTGCAGGTCATGTCGTAGGTGCCGACCATGATGTGCACGGGCGTCTTGGCGGTGTCGATCCCGCCCAGCTTGCCCACCAGGCTGTCGTCGCGGGTGTAGAAGTTCAGATCGCCCCGGAAAACGCCCGGGCCGGACTGCATGAACATCCACTGGGTCGCCCAGCGATCCGCCGCCGGACCTTGCGGCGCGATATTGGCGCTGACGAGGGCCGCGCCCATCTCGCCGCCATGGGCGTCGGGGCGGTGGAACCAGTCGATGTCGTACCAGGCGGGCTGAAAGTCGCTGGCCTCGATGGCGATGAAGCCCTTGAAGGGGTCGGGGTTGTGCAGCGCCAGTTGCAGGGCGATCCGCCCGCCCATGGAACAGCCCGCGTAGATCGGGTTTTCCAGTTCCAGCGCCTCTACCAGCTTCAACACGGTTTCCACGTAGACCTCGGTGGTCAGCAGGTATTCTTCTTCCTCGAACCCTTCGGGCGGCAGCGACTTGCCGTGCCAGGGCAGGTCGGGGGCGATGAAGCGGTGGTTCGCGGTCAGTTCCGCATCGTTCATGATATGCCGCCACTGGCGGTTGTCGGCGCCGGCGGTGTGGAAGCAGATCACGGGCTGACCCTGACCGGCTTCCTCGATGTAGATGCGGACGGGACGGCCTGCGACCTCGATGGTCAGGTAACGGCCGGTGATCGGCTCATATGCGACGCTCATGCGGAAACCTCCTGGCTGCGGCCCAGGGCCATGAATTCCTTGAAGAACCGCAGGTTCTTCACCAGGGCGAGGATGTCGCCGTCGATGCGGCCGCGCCCGGTTTTGACGAAGCCGAAGATATCGTGGAAGCAGGGCTCGGGCACCGGCTCCCAGAATTTCGCCAGCGCCTCGCCATCGACGCGCAGGGCAAAGCGCCAGGGGGTCTGACGGCTGGGGCCTTCGGTGACGCGCTCCAGCTGGCCACGGTGGAAGGTCAGGTAGTATTCGTTGCCGTCGACCTCGATCAGGAGGGTCTCGGAGAAGAGCGCGCCGAGGCGCAGCAGATGCGGTTTCGCGGCCAGCATCTGCCCCATCTCCGTGAAACGGGCAGCAAGGGTGTTGGTCATCGGATGTCCCTTCAGTCTTTGCGGGCGTAACGCTCGATGCGCTCGGGGTCGGGGGTGATGCCGAGGCCGGGGCCTTCGGGCAGATGCACGCGGAAGTCCTCGTAGCGCAGGCCATCGGTCACCAGATCCTCGATCAGGATCTTGGGGCCGAAATGCTCGGTCCCCCAGTGCAGCTTGGGCAGGGTGGCGAAGACCTGCAGATGCGCCGCCGCCCCGATGGAGCTTTCCAGCAGGCAGCCGCCATAGAGTTGCACGCCCGCCGCATCCGCGATGCCCGCGACCTGTTTCAGGGCGTGGACGCCGCCGTGCTTGCACAGTTTGAGCGACAGCACGGAGCCTGCGGCGCGGGTGCAGCCGTCGAAGGCCTCGGCGGGGGTGAAGACGCCCTCATCCATCATGATCGGGATCGGAGAGCGATCGGCCGCGCGGGCCATGCCGGCCATCTGGTCGGCGGGCAGGGGCTGTTCCACCAGGCTGACGCCCAGATCCACCAGGCGCGGCAGGTAGCGGATGAAATCGCCCTCGGACCAGCCCTGGTTAACGTCGGCGATGATGTCGGTGCCGGCAGGCAGGGCCTTTTGCAGCGCCGCGAGGCGGTTCAGGTCGGTGGCCGGATCGGCAAAGCCCAGCTTGATCTTGAAGCGGTTGAACCAGCCCTTCTCGATCATGCCCTTGGCCTCTTCGACCTCCTGGCCCGCATCGCCCGAGGCCAGCGCCCAGATCGCGGAGAAGGAGCTGGCGCGGGCGCCGCCCAGCAGGACATGGGCGGGCAGGCCCAGAGTCTTGCCGGTGGCATCCAGCAGTGCCATGTCGATAGCCGACTTGGCGGCATAGTTGCGCTTGCAGGCCCGGGCCATCAGCGTGGCGGCCTGTTCCAGGTTGCAGGCGGGATGACCCAGCAGGGCGGGGGCGAGATAGGCGTCGATATTGGCCTTCATCGCCTCGGTGCTTTCCTCCGCCCAGCGGGGACCGCCCAGGGTCGAGCCCTCGCCATGGCCGGTCACGCCGTTTTCCAGCTCGACCTCGACGAAGATATAGCCCTGGTGGGCGACAGAGGTATTGGACAGCTTGTGCTTGCGCCGCGTCGGCGCCTCGATGATCCGCGCGGTGATCCGGCGCACGGCCGTGGCCTGCATCAGGTCGCCGGTGGCGGCGGCGGGATCGGGGGCGGCGATGCGGGGGCTGTTCATGGCGGCTCCGGGCTCGAAAAATCGGGGAAATCAGAAAAAGACGCCGCGCCGAAGGGGGCGCGGCGACAGGACGGGCAGGCGAAGGGGAAACGCCTGCCCGAAGGGCTCACTCGGCGGCGACGCTGTCGACCAGCGCGTTCGAGCGGATCTTGAAGTCGAAGGTCATCACCAGATCGGTGTCGGCACCCTCGGGGGCCTTCTCCAGCTTGCCGATCAGGTCTTCCTTCACGGCGAAGACGCTGTCGTTGTCCAGGTATTCGGTCTCGCTGTCGTAGATCTGCGAGATCAGGCCCTTGTAGCCGTCCTTGGAGATCATGAAGTGGATGTGACCGGGGCGCCAGGGGTGATGACCCATGTACTTCAGCAGCTCACCCGCGGCGCCATCATAGGGGATGGGATAGGGCACGGGGCGAATGGCGACGAACTCGTACTGGCCGTTCTCGTCGGTCTCGAAGCGGCCGCGCAGGTTGAAGTCCGGCTGATCCGGGTCCTGCTGTTCGTACAGGCCGTTCGGCGCATCTTCCCAGACATCCATGGTCACGCCCGGAACGGGGTTGCCTTCGGTGTCGTAGATGGTGCCGGAGACGCGGACGGTTTCCTGGCCTTCGAAATCCTTCTGGATGATCGAGGCGCCCTTCGGCAGCACGGGCGGGTTTTCGCGGTAGAACGGGCCCAGCACGGTCGAGATGGTCTCGTCATGGGTGGGTTTCTTGTCCAGCATGTCGGCCAGCACTTCGACGCCCAGGATGTCCGAGATCAGGATGAATTCGTTGCGTGCCTCGCTGGAAATCTCGCCGGCGCGGCGCATCCATTCCATGGCCCCCAGCCATTCGTCGTAGGTCAGGTTCACCTCTTTCATGAAGGCGTGCATATGCTTCAGCGCGGCCTGCATGATCTCGCGGTTGCGCGCGGGAATGTCGCCATCCATGGATTTGATGACGGCGTCGGTAATGTTGTCGAGTGTGATATTACGCATCAGGTTCCTCCCTACGTGGTCGCTGCAGAAGGTGACCGCGGAAAGATGCAAACACAATGATCGGGGAGGCATGTGTTGATACCTAATGGGTATCAATTGCCTCTCAGTTGCACCTTTGTGAAATGGGAAATGTCATGTTTTCAGGGTGGGCCCCGCCGCCCACTTCGCGCTTTCCGCACCGCGGCGAGTTGACAAAAGGCCCAGAAGCCGCCATTTGAGCGTCACGGCTGCGCAGCTGCGTGAGCATGCCGCGCCCAACGAGGGGCGCATCAGCCGTATCTCCCCCGGTTCCCCATCACGCAGGGTTCTCGACGCGGGCCACGAGGCGCGAAGGCGCTCATGTACGGATCCGCATCACCCTCATGCCTCGCCCGGTCCGGGCGGGGATCCAACGTTTCCGCGCGGGATCGCCCGCCGCGGGTGAAAGGATCATACGTGACCCAATTCGAAGATCTCGGCCTGGCGCCGGGACTGACCGAGCGCCTGGCCGAAGCCGGCCTGAAAGCGCCGACCCCCATTCAGGAAAAGGCCATTCCGCTGGCCCTTGAAGGCCGTGACGTGCTGGGCCTGGCGCAGACCGGCACCGGCAAGACGCTGGCCTTCGGCCTGCCTCTGATGCACCGCCTGCTGGAACAGCAGGGCAAGCCGCAGCCGCGCTCCGTCAAGGCGCTGGTGCTGGCGCCGACGCGCGAGCTGGTGAACCAGATCGCCGACAACCTGAAGATCTACGCCGAGGGCAGCCGCCTGAAGGTGCGCACCGTCGTCGGCGGCCAGTCGATCAACCGCCAGATCAACATGCTGGAACGCGGCTGTGACATCCTGGTGGCGACGCCGGGCCGGTTAATCGACCTGATGGACCGCCGCGCGGTGGACCTGTCGACCGCCCGCAACCTGGTGCTGGACGAGGCCGACCAGATGCTCGACATGGGCTTCATCCATGCGCTGCGCCGTATCGCACCGCACCTGGGCACGCCGCGCCAGACCATGCTGTTCTCGGCCACCATGCCGAAGCAGATGGAAGAGCTGTCGCGCGCCTACCTCGACAACCCCGAGCGGGTGCAGGTGACGCCCCCGGGCAAGGCCGCCGACAAGATTACCCAGTCGGTCCACTTCCTGCAGAAGGCCGAGAAGCAATCCCGCCTGCGCGAGATCCTGGACCGCGATCCCGGCGCGCTGACGCTGGTCTTCGGGCGTACGAAGCACGGCTCGGAAAAGCTGATGAAGGGGCTGGTGGCCGATGGCTACAACGCCGCCTCGATCCACGGCAACAAGAGCCAGGGCCAGCGCGACCGTGCCATCAAGGCCTTCCGTGACGGGTCGATCAACATCCTGGTCGCCACCGACGTGGCGGCGCGCGGTATCGACATTCCGGGCGTGGCCCATGTCATCAACTACGAACTGCCCGAGGTGCCCGACAACTACGTGCACCGCATCGGTCGGACTGCGCGCGCCGGTCGCGAGGGCGAGGCGCATACCTTCTGCGCGCCCGAAGAGGCCGATCTGCTGCGCCAGATCCAGAAGCTGATGAAGATCGACATCCCTGTCGCCGCGGGCGAACCGCATCCGGGCGTCGCCCCGGGCTCGCCCCGCGTGGCGCCGCCGAAACCGGGCGGCAAGTCCGGTGGTGGTCGCGGCCGCGGTCGTGGCGCCAGTGGCAAGCCGCGCGGTGCGTCGGGCGGTGGCCACGGCGCGCCTGGGGCCAAGCCGGGCGGTGCCAAGCGCCGGCGGCCCCGTCGGCGTGCGGGCGGCGGCGCCCAGGCCTGAGCGGCCAAGGCCGCTTGACCTTCGGGTCGAACTTCATGATCACAAAGGCGGCTGCCTCCGGGGCAGCCGCCTTTTTCGTATCCCGTAGGAGACCTCGCCCGTGACCCGCACCACCGAGCCGCAGGAGGGCGCCATGGGCGCCTTTGAACGCTACCTTTCCCTCTGGGTCTTCCTGGCCATGGTCGCGGGCATCGCGATCGGCGCTCTTGCGCCTGGGCTGGTGCAGCTGGTCGCCGGGGCCGAGGTCGCCTCGATCAACCTCGTCGTCGCGGTGCTGATCTGGGCCATGGTCTATCCGATGATGGTCAACGTCGATTTCGGCGCCGTCGCCGGCGTGGCGCGCCAGCCGAAGGGCCTGCTGGTGACGCTGGTGGTGAACTGGCTGGTCAAACCCTTCACCATGGCGCTGCTGGCAGTGCTGTTTTTCGAGCATGTCTTCGCGCCCTGGATCGCGCCCGAGGATGCGTCGCAATACATCGCCGGGCTGATCCTGCTGGGCGCGGCGCCCTGCACCGCCATGGTTTTCGTCTGGTCGCAGCTGACGCGGGGCGATGCCACCTACACGCTGGTGCAGGTCTCGGTGAACGACCTGATCATGATCGTGGCCTTCGCCCCCATCGTGGCCTTCCTGCTGGGCGTGACCGAGATCACGGTGCCCTGGCAGACCCTGCTGCTGGCCACCGTCCTTTATGTGGTGCTGCCGCTGCTGGCGGGGCTGGCGACACGGCGGATGCTGGGCAGCCAGGACGCGGTGGAGGCGTTTTCCGCCCGGGTGAAACCCTGGTCGATCCTCGGGCTGATCGCCATCCCGATCCTGATCCAGAGCTACGGCATCTTCGCCCTGGCCTATGGCGCGGCCTTCCTGTTGAAGGTGCCGCACCGCATCGCCGCGCCCTGCGCGATGATCGGCACCTCGAACTTCTTCGAACTGGCCGTGGCCGTGGCGATCTCGCTCTTCGGTCTCAGCTCGGGCGCGGCGCTGGCCACGGTGGTGGGCGTGCTGGTCGAGGTGCCGGTGATGCTGTCGCTGGTGGCCTTCGCCAACCGCACGCGCCGTCGCTTCCCCGCAGACTGAGCCTCCTCAGCCACGGCCTTAGCCCCGTGCGGGTCCGTCGATCAGCAGGTCGATGACCCGCCGCGGCAGGGCCATGTCCGCCAGTGCGGCGCGACAGCTTTGCGCGAAGGCCTGCGGGTCGGTGTCATAGGCGTTCAGCTCCAGGAAATCCTCGCTGCGGCGCAGGCAGAGGTGGAAGGTGCGCCCCTGGAAACCGGCCTCGATCCGGCGGGCCTGCGCGCCCTGGTCCGAGGCGATTTCTACCAGCGTATCGAGGAAGAGCGGCGGCACCAGGTCCTGCGCGCGCTCGGGGGCCTCGGAATAGACGCGGAAGGGGGCGGTATCGCCCAGGCCGTAGTCCACGGGGCGCAGACCCCGCGCCGCCAGCAGTGCCTTCTTGAAACCGCCCAGCATGCCGCGCGGTCCGGCCTCGAAGATGGTCCAGGGCATGTCGACGGGCGTTTCGACCTCCAGGACCAACCCCTTGAAGACCCGCTCGTACCTGGGGCCATTGTCGTCCTTGGTCCTGTGGCGGCGCCGGCGCAGGGTGACCTCGGCCAGGCGATAGCCGACCTCGCGCCAACGCCCGGCCATGCCGTCCTCGATGCGGATGTCGCTGAAACGCGGCAGGATCTGAAGGCTGTGCAGCCCGTGCAGGTCCAGGTAGCCGTGAGAAGGCTTGGCGATGAACTCGGCCACCTCCAGGTGGCGCGCCAGCACCGGGGCCACCTGCGCCTTGATGCGGCGGTTGAAGCTGGCCTTTGCCTGCTGGACGATCACGCCCGCGATGATGGCGAAGACCACGGCGACGATCACCGGCACAAGCCAGCGGGGCGTGTCCCCCTCGAAGGGATGGACCAGGACGAGGAGGCCCGCCACCACCACGCCCAGCCCCAGCACCACCCGCGATTGCAGCCGGGCCTTGCCCGCCTTGGTCCGGGCCTGCTCGCGGCTGCTGCGGTAGAGGGGCAGGATCTCCCCTTCGTAGAGCCGGGCGAAGCCCGCCTCGTGCGGCGCGCGTTCCTCGAAGTGGGGTGCATCCATGTCCTGCCTCCTGCCTGCCTGTCGGGGGCGGGCGGCGCCCCCGTCGTCACGCCCCCGCTATAGGCGCTCGGCCGGGCGGGGCAAAGGTGGAAGGGCGGTGCGAAACGGAAAACGGGCGACCCAAGGGCCGCCCGCCAAGTGGATCAGAAGGGCCGGGGGTCAGCAGATACCGGTCCGGGATCAGACCTCGACCTCGACCTCGCCGATGGGATGCGAACAGCAGGCGAGGATATAGCCCTCGTCGATGTCGTCGTCGGTGATGCCGCCGTTGTGGACCATGTGCACGTCGCCCTTGGTCTTCTTGATCTTGCAGGTGCCGCAGACCCCGAAGGTACAGCCCGAGGGAATGTTGAGG
The DNA here is from genome assembly GCF_020177265.1 of Pseudooceanicola marinus. Lineage (GTDB taxonomy): Bacteria > Pseudomonadota > Alphaproteobacteria > Rhodobacterales > Rhodobacteraceae > Pseudooceanicola > Pseudooceanicola marinus_A. Next base: position 569,016 of record NZ_JAIVMC010000001.1, on the reverse strand, counting down.
CCCGCACCGCGCGCCGCCGACAGGATGGTGTCGGTTTCCGCGCAGGTGGCGGTGACATCGGAATTGGCGAAGTGGACCTGCGCCTTGGTGTCCTCGTCGGGGATCACGTCGTCCTCGGCGTAGTCCTCGGCCTGTGCGGGCGTCGGCGCCTGGAAGCTTTCCTGGTGGTACTTCTCCATGTCGTAGCCCAGGCCCTGCAGCGCCTCGCGGACGGCTTGCATGAAGGGCTCGGGGCCGCAGCAGAACACTTCCCGCTCCAGGTAGTCGGGGGCAATCAGGCCCAGCATCAGCTGGTTGAAGAAGCCCTCGTAGCCCGCCCAGGGACGGAAGCGGTCGCTTTCCTCGACCACCCACTTCAGCTTCAGCTGGTCGGTGCGCGAGGCCATGTGTTCCAGCGTCTCGCGGAAGATGATCTCCGACGGGCGCTTGGCACAGTTGACGAAGACGATGTCCGAGGGCCGCCCTGTGTCGTAGAACCAGGTGGTCATCGACTTCATCGGCGTGATGCCGGAGCCCGCGGAGATGAAAAGGTACTTCTCCGCCCGGTGGTGATGGCTGGTGAAGGTGCCGCCCGGGGCGGTCGACTTCAGCTTCATCCCCGGTTTCAGGTTGTCCAGCATCCAGCGGGTGCCGATGGACCCTTCCTGCGCCTTCACCGTCACCGTCAGGCACAGCGGCCGCGAGGGCGTGGAGGAGATCGTGTAGGTGCGATAGAGCGGCCCGCCCGGCACCGGCAGTTCAAGCGTGACGAACTGGCCGGGCAGGTAGGAGAAGATCGACCGGTCTTCGGCGGCGAAGCTGAAGGTCACGACATTGGGCGCCTCGGGCAGCACCGCGACGCATTCCAGCATCGCGGAGCCGTCCCAGGTATTGATCGGCTGGGCGAGGGAGCGGTTGGGAACGTTCATTCCGCCGCCAGCCTGACCGGGTCGATCCGGTTGCCCAGGGTCGTGCAGTACCAGTCGACGAACTGCAGAACGCCGTCCTCGTGGGTTTCCGAGTAGGGGCCGGGGACATAGGCAGGGGAATTGATGCCCTGCTGGTTGTCCTCCACGACCTGGCGGTCCTCGTCGTTGGTATGCTCCCAGACGGTCTTCAGGTTCTCCAGGTCGTAATCCAAGCCTTCGACCGCGTCCTTGTTGACCAGCCAGGTGGTCTGCACCTCGGTCTCGGTCGGGCTGATCGGGGTCACCCGGAAGGTGATCGAGTGATCCGACAGGAAGTGGTTCCAGGTGGTCGGATAGTGGAACTTCAGCAGGGTGCCGGCATCCAGGAAGGGCACGCGGCCGAGACGTTTCTGCACGGCGATCTTGCCGTTCAGGGTATAGCTTTCGGCGCCGTCCAGCAGCGGCATGCGGGCGATCCGGTACTGGCCGTCTTCGGCCATCTGGAAGCGCGAGGGCGCGCCGCCGGCCTCAAGCCGCTGGAAATGCGCCTCGACCTTGGGCGGGAAGGTGCCGTCCTTGGCCACGCCGGTGATCGTGGGATCCTCGGGGTAGGTGCGGCAGAGCGAGGGGTGGTTGCCCGCGCAGTGATAGCACTCGCGGTTGTTTTCCCACACGAGCTTCCAGTTGCCGTTCTCGACGATGGTGGACTGGTGAGCGACCTTGGCGTTGCCCAGGTCATGCACGTCCAGGTAGGGGGCGACGGTGGCGGCGAAGGCGTCGAAATCGGGCGCCTCGTCGGCCAGGCAGATATAGACCAGACCCGACACGGTGCGGCAGTTCACCGGCTTCAGCCCATGGGCGGCGGCGTCGAAATCGGGGCCCATGTCGCGGGCCCACAGCAGGCGGCCGTCCAGTTCATAGGTCCACTGGTGGTAGGGGCAGACCAGCTTGGCCACGTTGCCCTTGTCGGCCTTGCACAGGATCGAGCCGCGGTGGCGGCAGGTGTTGTGGAAGGCGCGGATCTCGCCGTCCTGTCCCTTCACGATGATCACGCGGTAGGGGCCGACCTTGTGGGTGACATAGCTGCCGCCCTTGGGCATGGCGGCCGCCGGCGTCGCGAACAGCCAGTCGCGATACCAGATGTTCTCCATGTCCAGAGCGAAGATCTCCGGATCGGTATAGAAACCCTGCTCGAGGGAGTGGCCGGGCTTGCGCCGGCTGAGCATGTCTCGTGCCTTGGCCTGAACGTCCATGGCTAGCCTCCTTGACCGGGACGCACCCGGGGAAATGGGGTTGGGCCACGGCAGGACGGCACAGGCCCCGCGAGGACGCACGGGGACCGGGTGCCGCCACCACCGCCACCCGCGGTTCGGCGCAATGTCGGGCTGGTTTCCGGGCTCGGCCCGCCCGGGGCAAATGGCCCCGACCTTCCGCCGCCTTCCCGGACCCGTCCTGTCCGGTGGCCGCTGGCGAAAGGCCTTGCGGATCTGACCGTTGCGGGGGCAGCGCCGGTCTTGCACCGGCTTCCCAATTCTCGTCCCCCCAAGAGGCGACGCACCCAACATCTTCTTCCGGAAAATAGGCACGGAGCGCCGGTACGATCATGCAATTGCGACATGGTGTGCGCCGTTTCAGACCTCGGGCAAATCCGTGCCACGGCCAAAGCGCGAAATGCGCCATCGACCCTGCAGGATGCGACGCGATTTGCAGCGCCGCCCGGGGTGGCGGCCCTTCTGCGGCGCAGAATCAAGGCCTGGTCCACCTCGATCGGGCTACAATGTGAATGAGCCTCATATTCTCCATGCCTTATATGAAGTGGATGATCTTTCTGCGCTGCGGTAGGCAGAAACCTCCCCCGGAGTCCGTCTCCCTTTGCCCTAACTTTCAGCAGGTCCCTGGTTTCATGTCCTCTTCCCAACTTCGTCTTTCCCCGGTCTTCGAGCAGATCCGCAGCGCCGCCCGTGAGCGCATCCTGATCCTCGACGGGGCCATGGGGACGCAGATCCAGCAGCTTGGCCTGTCGGAGGAGGATTTCCACGGGCACGGCGCGGGCTGCGGCTGTGGCTGTGGCGCCCATGCGGCGGTCGAGGGCGGCGAAGAGAAGCCGCAGAAGGGCAACAACGACCTTCTGAACCTGACGAAGCCCGAAGCGATCGAGGAGATCCATTTCCAGTACGCCATGGCCGGCGCCGACATCGCCGAGACGAACACCTTCTCCTCGACCACCATCGCCCAGGCCGACTACGGGCTGGAGGATCAGGTGCACGCACTGAACGTCGCCGGCGCCCGGCTGGCGCGGCAGGCGATGGACCGCGCCGAACAGGTGGTCGGGCGCAAACGCTTCGTCGCCGGCGCGCTTGGGCCGACCAACCGCACCGCCTCGATCAGCCCCGACGTGAACAACCCCGGCTACCGCGCCGTCAGCTTCGACGACCTGCGGGTCGCCTACCGCCAGCAGGCGGAGGCGCTGCTGGAAGGCGGGGCCGACATCCTGCTGATCGAGACGATCTTCGACACGCTGAACGCCAAGGCCGCGATCTTCGCCTGCGAGGAGGTCTTCGCGGCGCGGGGCGAACGCACGCCCGTCATGATCTCGGGCACCATCACCGACCTGTCGGGACGGACCCTGTCGGGGCAGACCCCCACGGCCTTCTGGCATTCGGTGCGCCATGCGCAGCCGCTGACCGTCGGCCTGAACTGTGCGCTCGGCGCCGATGCCATGCGCCCGCATATCGCGGAACTGTCGGGCGTGGCCGACACGCTGATCTGCGCCTATCCGAACGCCGGCCTGCCCAACGAGATGGGTGAATATGACCAGACGCCGGAGGAAATGGCGGCCCTGGTCGAGGGCTTTGCCCGTGACGGGCTGGTGAATATCGTCGGCGGCTGCTGCGGCTCCACCTATGACCATATCCGCGCCGTGGCCGAGGCCGTCAGCCCGCATGCCCCGCGTGCCATCCCCGAGCATCAGCCCCTGATGCAGCTGTCGGGGCTGGAGCCCTTCGTGCTGACCAAGGACATCCCCTTCGTGAACGTGGGCGAGCGGACGAACGTCACCGGCTCCGCCAAGTTCCGCAAGCTGATCACCAACCGCGACTATGCCACTGCGCTGGACGTGGCCCGCCAGCAGGTCGAGAACGGCGCGCAGATCATCGACATCAACATGGACGAGGGTCTGATCGATTCCAAACAGGCGATGATCGAGTTCCTCAACCTGATCGCGGCCGAACCCGACATCGCCCGGGTGCCGATCATGATCGACAGCTCCAAGTGGGAGGTGATCGAGGCGGGCCTGCAATGCGTGCAGGGAAAGTCGGTGGTCAACTCGATCTCGCTGAAGGAAGGCGAGGAGAACTTCCGCCACCAGGCCAACCTGTGCCGCGCCTATGGCGCCGCCGTCGTGGTCATGGCCTTTGACGAGACCGGCCAGGCCGATACCGAGGACCGCAAGGTCGAGATCTGTCAGCGCGCCTACAAGATCCTCACCGAGGAGGTGGGCTTCGACCCCGAGGACATCATCTTCGACCCGAACGTCTTTGCCGTCGCCACGGGCATCGAGGAACACGACAACTACGGCGTCGACTTCATCAAGGCGACGAAGCGGATCACCGAGACCTGCCCGCATGTCCATATCTCGGGCGGGGTGTCGAACCTGTCGTTCTCCTTCCGCGGCAATGAACCGGTGCGCGAGGCGATGCACGCCGTCTTCCTCTACCACGGCATCCAGAACGGCATGGACATGGGGATCGTCAACGCCGGCCAGCTGGCGGTCTACGACCAGATCGACGCGAAGCTGCGCGAGGCCTGCGAGGACGTGGTACTGAACCGCACGCCGGCCAACGGCAACTCCGCCACCGAGAACATGCTGGAGATCGCGGAGGATTACCGCGGGCAGGGCGGCGCCAAGGGGCGCGAAAAGGACATGTCGTGGCGCGAGTTGCCGGTGGAGAAGCGCCTGGAACACGCGCTGGTCAACGGCATCACCGAGTTCATCGACGACGACACCGAGGAGGCGCGCCAGGCCGCCGAACGTCCGCTGCATGTGATCGAAGGGCCGCTGATGGCGGGGATGAACGTGGTCGGCGATCTGTTCGGCGCGGGCAAGATGTTCCTGCCGCAGGTGGTGAAATCCGCCCGCGTGATGAAACAGGCCGTCGCCATCCTGCTGCCCTACATGGAGGAGGAAAAGCGCCTGAACGGTGGGGACCAGCAGCAGGCCGCGGGCAAGGTCCTGATGGCCACGGTGAAGGGCGACGTGCACGACATCGGCAAGAACATCGTCGGCGTCGTCCTGGCCTGCAACAATTACGAGATCATCGACCTGGGCGTCATGGTCCCGGCCGAGAAAATCCTGCAGGTGGCCAAGGAGGAAAACGTCGACGTCATCGGCCTGTCGGGCCTCATCACACCGTCGCTGGACGAGATGGTGCATGTCGCGTCCGAGATGGAGCGGCAGGGCTTCGACATCCCGCTGCTGATCGGCGGCGCCACCACCAGCCGGGTGCACACGGCCGTCAAGATCCACCCGCGCTACGACGAGGGGCAGGCCATCTACGTCACTGACGCCAGCCGCGCGGTCGGCGTGGTCTCTTCGCTGCTGTCGAAACAGGTGAAAGCGGAATATGTCGCCAACATCCGTGACGAATACGCCGAGGTGGCCGAGAAACACGCCCGCGCCGAGGCCGCCAAGACCCGCCTGCCGCTGGAGGCCGCCCGTGCCAATGCGCTGAAGATAGATTTCGACGGCTACGCGCCCGCGAAACCGGCCTTCTTCGGCACCAAGGTCTATGAGGACTGGGATCTGGCGGAACTGGCCCGCTACATCGACTGGACCCCCTTCTTCCAGACCTGGGAGATGAAGGGCGTCTATCCCAAGATCCTGGACGACCCGAAACAGGGTGAGGCCGCCCGCGCGCTCTTCGAGGACGCGCAGGAGATGCTGAAGCGGATCATCGACGAGAAGTGGTTCACGCCGCGCGCCGTGGTCGGGTTCTGGCCGGCGAACGGGCAGGGGGATGACATCACGGTCTGGAAGGACGAGGGCCGCGACGAAGAGTGGGCCACCTTCTTCACCCTGCGCCAGCAGACTTCGAAACGCGGCGACCGGCCCAATGTCGCCATGTCCGATTTCGTCGCCCCGAAGGGCGTCGACGACTACATCGGCGGCTTCGTCGTCACCGCCGGGGTGGAGGAGATCGCCATCGCAGAGGCCTTCGAGGGCAAGAACGACGACTACAGCTCGATCCTGGTGAAGGCCCTGGCGGACCGCATGGCCGAGGCCTTTGCCGAGCGGATGCACGAGAAGGTCCGCAAGGAGCTGTGGCCCTACGCGGCGGAGGAAACCTATGCGCCGGAGGAGCTGATCGGCGAACCCTACGCCGGGATCCGTCCCGCGCCGGGCTATCCCGCGCAGCCCGATCACACGGAGAAGACGACTCTGTTCGATCTGCTGGATGCCACCGCCGCGACCGGCGTCGAGCTGACCGAGAGCTATGCCATGTGGCCGGGGTCCTCGGTCTCGGGCCTCTATATCGGCCATCCCGAAAGCTACTACTTCGGTGTCGCCAAGGTCGAGCGCGACCAGGTCGCCGACTACGCCGCCCGCAAGGGCATGGACGTGGCCGAGGTGGAACGCTGGCTGGGTCCGATTCTGAACTACGTACCGGGCAAGGACCCGAAGGCGATCGCGGCGGAATGATCTGCGCCCCGGGCTCTGGCCCGGGGTGTTACTGGTAAAATTCCATGGCCCCCGGCGTTCCGCGCCCGGGGGCTTTCGCCGTTGCCGTACGTCGCTGCCTATGTATGCATAAGTTTTTGTAAAATAGCGAAAAATGGCCGATTTTCCGGGGTATCGCCTTCCAACCCGGCGGGAAGTCTGGTCAAATGTATTCATCCGCTTGAGACAGGATGCGGCGCCGCCGCATCGCACATTTCAGGGAAGGAAACTGGATGAAAGACGAGATGACCAAGAGCACGCTGAAACCGCCGTTCCGCGCCGACCACGTCGGCAGCCTGCTGCGCCCGACCGCCATCGCCGAGGCCCGCAAGGCCGGCGTCACCGGTGATGCGCTGCGCGAGATCGAGGATCGCGAGATCCCGGCGATGATCAAGATGCAGGAAGAGGTCGGCCTGAAGGTCGTCACCGACGGCGAAGCCCGCCGCGCCTTCTGGCACTTCGACTACATGGGCATGCTGGACGGTCTCGACCTGGTGCAGCGCGACCCCGACGCGGGTATCGCCTTCCACGGCGTGAAAACCCCGCCGACCGTGTCGACGATCACCAAGAAGCTGGACTTCCCGGCCGATCACCCGATGCTGGAGCACTTCAAGTTCGTGAAGGACCACACCAGCGTCTGCCCGAAGATCTCCATCCCCGGCCCGTCGGCGGCGCACTTCCGCACCGCGCCGGAGGACATCTTCGTCGAGGAATACAAGGACCCCGAGGTCTTCACCGCGGCCCTGGCCGAGTGCTGGAAGAAAGCCGTCGGCGCCTTCTACGACGCGGGCTGCCGCTACCTGCAGCTGGATGACATCTTCTTCGCCTACCTGGGCGACCCGAAGCACCGCGCGCTGTGGGAATCCCGCGGCCAGGATCCCGACTGGCTGATCGACCGCTATGCCTGGATGCTGAACGAGGCGATCAAGGACCGCCCCGAGGACATGACCATCGGCATGCACATGTGCCGCGGCAACTTCCGCTCCACCCACGCTGCCGAAGGCAGCTACGAGGCCGCGGCCGACGCGATCTTCAACAAGGCCGATGTCGATATCTACTTCATGGAATACGACACCGACCGCGCCGGCGGCCTGGAACCGCTGCGCCTGCTGCCCAAGGGCAACAAGCGCGTCATGGCCGGGTTCATCACCACCAAGACGCCCGAGCTGGAGCCGATGGACGACATCAAGCGCAAGTTCGAGGAAGCGTCGAAATACGCCGACATGGACCAGCTGGGCATCGCGCCGCAGTGCGGCTTCTCCTCCACCGAGGAAGGCAACGCCGTGACCATGGACGACCAGCGCCGCAAGCTGGAACTGGTCATCAAGGTCAGCCAGGAGCTCTGGGACGACGCCTGATCCCTGAGGGTGGCCTTTGCAGGAAGGCCGCAACGTGACCATGACCCGATTCGGCCTGTGCCGGGTCGGGTTTTTTAATTTTATCAGAATGTTCCGAGGCTCTCTTTGCCTTTTAGATTAGGGCGAGAAGAAGCCATCATCAAAGAATGAGTTGAGCGCTACGCGATCTCGTCCTGATCTCCGGCGACAGGCGCTGCCCCTGGGGTGCTATCCGCATAGCGCCGCCAAGGTCAGGAATGTGCGTGACGGCGGCAGGTAGCCGTCCCCGAATTTCGCGCAATCCGTGCTTTGCACGAAGGGGCGCGTAGCGGGACTGTCTCAGATCCTGTTGGCGCGTACCGACGTGCTGATGTGCGCATCGCTCGGATTTGGGGAGATCCGGCTGGCCGCGATTTTCCACTCGCGCACATCGGTGCTGTCGCCGCTGCCGAGGCTGCGCGTGCCGATCTTGGAAGGGCTGCGCATCTTAGGCTGGGCCGATAGCGCGGCGAGTTGGCGTCGCGCCTCCTGCACGCGTATCAGAGGCAGGGCAGGCTCCGGCCGCGTCCCCATGATCGCCCGGACCCGTCGGCGTTCCTGCGGAGCCAGCGCCTTCATCGCCTGCGCGCCGGGCCAGAAGCTCTCGCAGGGGAGGCCCTCAGCCAGGAGGATGGCGTGGCGGTCCAGCACCAGATGGATGTAGAGTTGGGCGCGCCCGTCGCGCAGCGGCCCGATGCGGGGCAGGACAGTCAGGGCCTTTGCCGGCACCAGCCCGCCCAGATCAGGCATGTGAACGCGGTGCTGCGGCGACAGCACCAGCCTACGGGCCGGTCGGCCCGGGCCCAGGGCGTTCTTCTGGAGGCGGATCGGCGCCGCCGGTGCCTCCGGTCCCGGTCGGGCCTGCTGCGTCAGAACCAACCGCAGTGTCGTCAGCCCGCCGTCGGCCAGGCGCAGGCGGGCGCCGGGGCGCAGAGTTTCGGCGGGCGCGTGGCCTGTGGCTGTCGCGATGCGCGTGCCGGCGGTGAAACAGGCCACGGCGGCGCTGTCGGAATAGCGGTAGAAGCCGTGCAACCCGTCGGCGCGCCCGACGATGATCAGCGGCTCGCCGAAGGGGGCGGATCGCCGACGATGGAATAGCCATAGATGGTGGATGGATCGCCGTTCACCGAGATGAGCTGGATGGTGTAGACCCGTCCCCAGCTGTCGCGCACGAAAAGCTCGTATTCCGCTTCCAGCAGGGTGCCGCCGGGCACGTCATAGCCGTGCACGACCTGGTCGTAGGCAACGCGCTGGTCGATGTCGTCGTCGTCGAAGAAGTCGCCATCATCCTCCATCACCACGACGTCCGAGCGAGCCCCCTCGGAGATGGTGATCGTGTCCCAGCCCAGCCAGAACTGTTCTCCGCCGGCGCTGTTGAAACCCGAGGGGTTGCTGGTGCTGATCGTCGCCATGTCGAAGACGTTGAGATCGTGTTGCGCCATGCGCCTCTCCGCTGCTGATGCCGTCGCAGCATCGCAGCGGCGCCTTACGCCGCCGTTAAGATCGGGTCAGCCGTCGCGCCCGCAGCCGGCGCCAGGACATCGACACATGGGCCCGGTGGATCAGCGCCGCCGCCTCCATGTCGCCGGTTTCCAACGCCTGCAGGATGTCCTCCACCTCGCGGGCGAAGATGGCGATTTCCTCGCCCAGGTCCAGATCCGAGGCATAGAGGGAATGCACCCAGAGCCGCGCGGTCTGCGAATAGAGATGGGTGGCGAAATCCATCAGGGGTCGGTTCGCCGACAGTTCGGCCTGGGCCTGGATGAAGTCGTAGATCAGCCGCGCCAGTGGGCGGGGGCTGTCAGGGTCGGGACGCAGGGCGCGCCCGCGTTCGGCCAGGCGGCGAAAGCGCGACAGGGTTTCGGGCGCCGGCGCCACCGGATCGAGCTTCGCCGCCAGCTGCGCCAGCTCCAGCCGCAGGCGATAAATCTGGTCCAGCTCCTCGTCCGCCAGCTCGGTGACGAAGGTGCCGACCCCGTGGCGCGAGGACACCAGCCCGGCGCCCTCCAGCTTCGCCAGCACCTTGCGCAGAGGCGTGCGGGAGATGCCGAATTCCTCGGCCAGCTCCGTCTCCGACAGGCGCTGGCCGGGGGTGTAGTCCAGAAGGCAGATCCGCTCGCGCAGCTCCGCCTCCAGCGCATCGGCGCGGTCCAGTGCGGAAAGCTGGCTGATGTCATCCATGATGGACCGCCAGCTTGCCGATCAGGTCGAGGCATTGGGCCATCTGGTCGATCTCGATGAATTCATCCGGCTTGTGTGCCTGTTCGATCGACCCGGGGCCGCAGATGATCGCCTGCATCCCGAGTTGCTGGAACAGCCCGGCCTCGGTGTTGAACGGCACGACCGAGGCGCCGTTGGCGCCGGTCAGATGCTGGACCATGTCGCGGATCTCGTTCTCCGGCATGGGCAGCAACCCGCAGACCTCGCCCACCACCTCGGTCACCACGTCGGCCTGGGGCGAGAGGCGACGCATCTCCGGCAGGATCTCGGCGGCGATGAACTGGGCCACGGCGTCCTTGACGAAGGCCTGGTCGGCATCGTTGATGGGCCGCATTTCCCAGTCCAGCATGGCCGCCGACGGGATCACGTTATGGGTGGTGCCGCCGTGCAGGGCGCCGATGTTGATGGTCGTATGCGGCGGGTCGAAGGGGGAGCCTTCGGGCGCGCGGGCCTTCAGGTCAGCCCGCAGCTGCATCAGCTTGCCGATGTAGCGGGTGGCATATTCCACCGCGTTCACCCCGGCCTCCGGCGAGGATCCATGCCCGCCGGTGCCGGTGAAGCGCACGGTGTATTCGCAGCAGCCCTTGTGCCCATCGACCACCTGCATCAGCGTCGGCTCGCCGATCAGCGCAAGCGCCGGGCGCACGGGGCGCTTGGCCAACTCCTCCACCAGCGCCCGCCCGCCAAGGCAGCCGACCTCCTCGTCATGGGTGAAGGCGAAATGGAAGGGCCGGTCGCCCACGGTCTCGGACAGGCGCGGGGCCATGGCCAGAACGCAGGCGATGAAGCCCTTCATGTCGCAACTTCCGCGCCCGTAGAGGCGGCCGTCGTGTTCGTACATGTCGAAGGGATCGCGCGACCAGTCCTGGCCCTGCACCGGCACCACGTCGGAATGGCCGGAAAAGACCAGCCCGCCGTCGCGATCCTGAGGGCCGATGGTGGCCCAGAGGTTGGCCTTCTGCCCGCTCTCGTCGCGCAGGATCTCGACCCGCGCGCCGGCGCGGCCCAGCACCTCGGCCATGTAGGCGATGGCATCCAGGTTGCTGTCGGAGGAGATGGTGGGAAAGCCGATCAGCTCTCCCAGCATCTGCTTGGCAGTGGTCAGGTCGGTCATCAGTCCTTCACGAAGAGCTTGCGTTCGATGTTGCACAGGGTTTCCGCCGGGCCGTCCTCGGTGATCAGGATCGTTTCGGTCGTCTCCAGACCCCAGTCGTCCATCCACAGGCCGGGCATGAAGTGGAAGGTCATGCCGGGTTCCAGCACGGTTTCATCGAAGGCGCGGATCGACACGGTGTGTTCGCCCCAGTCCGGCGGGTAGCTGAGGCCCACGGCATAGCCCGCGCGGTTCGGGCGTTCGATGCCCACCTTCAGCAGGGCGGTATCCAGGGCGCGGGCGATGTCGCAGGCGCGGTTGCCGGCGCGGGCCACCTCGATGCCATTGTTCAGCCCTTCGGTCAGCGCCTCGGAGGCGTCGATCATGAACTGCGGCGGCTTGCCCAGGAACAGCGTGCGCGACAGCGGCGCGTGGTAGCGGCGGTAGCAGCCCGATTGCTCGATGAAGGTCGCCTCGCCCTTCTTCAGGGCCTCGCCGTTCCAGGTCAGGTGCGGCGCACTTGCATCCTCGCCCGAGGGCAGCAGGGGCACGATGGCCGGGTAATCGCCCCAGCTGTCTTCCTCGCCCTGCACGGCGGTCTTGTAGAGCTCGCCCACCAGGTCGTGCTTGCGCATGCCCGGTTCCGCCAGTTCCACGGCGCGGGAGATCACCAGTTCAGAGATCCGCGCGGCCCGGCGCATGAACGCCAATTCCTCGTCCGACTTGATCAGACGCTGCCAGTTGACCAGCGTGGAGGCATCCAAGATTTCGGCCTCGGGCAGGCCGTCCAGCAGGACGGCATGGGCCTTGGCGGTGTAGAAGTAGGTCTCCATCTCCACGCCGATGCGCTTGTCGCCGAGGCCCATGATGCGCAGGTGGCTGGCGAGGTCCTCCATCGGGTGCACATCGGGGCTCTGGATGTAGCGGTCGGCGTAGTGAAGGATATGGTCATGCTCCATCCAGACCGTGCGCTTGGCGCCGTTGGCGTCCTGCAGGCGGCCCCACCAGTAGGGGGCGCCCTCCATCGTCAGGATGACGCCCTGATGCACGTAGAAAGACCAGCCGTCATAGCCGGTCAGGTAGTTCTGGTTGGACGGGTTGGTGATGAACAGGACGTCGATCCCGGCCTCCGCCATGGCCTGGCGGGTGATGCGGATGCGACGGTCATATTCGGCGGCGGAGAAGGGGGCCTTGCTGGCGGACATCTGGTTCCATCCGATTTGTACACATCATGGGCAAGCATGATCGCCGCCACCTGGTCCGCCCTGCCATCTTTCGCGAAAATCGCGCCGATTGCAGGATCCCTGTTTGCGACTCGGATCATGTTGTGCACAACAGAAGCCGGAACCCCGCCCGAGTCGTCAATCCGGAATCAGGAGCAGAGATATGAAAAGCGTCATCACCGCTGATCCGCATGCCTGCGTCTTGGGCGGAATGGCCGCTCCGGCCGGGCAAACCGGCCCGAGCGCGGGCAGAGAGACGCGTGCCTTTCGGCGATCCGCTGGTGCGTTCAGGTCACGGGAGGTCCCCGGGCGCAGTCGCGCCCATGGCATCACGACCTGATCCGGAATCCGGTGCATGCACCGGAGATTCCAGGAAAGAATACATATTTTCAGCGGATTACGTGCCGCTTTTGATCCGATACAGGAGCCTGACATGCTGACCAACGACCAGCTCGACAAATGGGACCGCGAGTCCTTCTTCCACCCCTCCACCCATCTGGCGCAGCATGCGCGCGGCGAAAGCCCGAACCGCATCATCAAGACCGCCGAGGGCGTCCACATCCAGGACCGTGACGGCAACCGCCTGCTGGACGCCTTCGCGGGCCTCTACTGCGTCAACGTCGGCTACGGCCGCCAGGAGATCGCCGAGGCTATCGCCGAGCAGGCCAAGGAGCTGGCCTATTACCACGCCTATGTCGGCCACGGCACCGAGGCCTCGGTGACACTGGCGCATATGGTCATGGAACGCGCCCCCGCGAACATGAGCAAGGTCTACTTCGGCCTCTCGGGGTCCGACGCCAATGAGACCAACATCAAGCTGATCTGGTACTACAACAACATCCGCGGCCTGCCGGAGAAGAAGAAGATCATCAGCCGCTGGCGTGGCTACCACGGGTCCGGCGTGATGACCGGCTCGCTGACCGGGCTGGAGACCTTCCACAACAAGTTCGACCTGCCGCGCGCGCCCATCATCCATACCGAAGCGCCCTATTACTTCCGCCGCGACGATCTGGACATGAGCGAGGAAGATTTCACCGCCCATTGCGTGGCGGAGCTTGAGGCGCTGATCGAGCGTGAGGGCGCCGACACCATCGCGGCCTTCATCGGTGAACCGGTGCTGGGCACCGGGGGCATCGTGCCGCCGCCCGCAGGCTACTGGGACGCCATCCAGAAGGTGCTGGCCAAGCACGACATCCTGTTGGTGGTGGACGAGGTCGTCACAGGCTTCGGTCGCCTGGGCACCATGATGGGGTCGGATCACTACGGGCTGAAGCCCGACCTGATCACCATCGCTAAGGGTCTGACCAGCGCCTATGCGCCGCTGTCGGGCTCCATCGTGGGCGACCGCATGTGGAAGGTACTGGAGCAGGGCACCGATGAGAACGGGCCCATCGGTCACGGCTGGACCTACTCCGCCCACCCGATCGGCGCCGCCGCCGGTGTCGCCAACCTGCGCCTGATTGATGAGCTGGGCCTGGTGAAGAACGCCGGCGAAACCGGAGCCTATTTCGTAGGGGCCATGCGGGATGCGCTGGCCGGGCACGCCCACGTGGGCGACGTGCGCGGCGAAGGCATGCTCTGCGCGGTGGAGTTCGTGGAAGAGAAGGCAGGCCGCAAGTTCTACGATCCGTCCAAGAAGGTCGGTGCCGCCGTGGCGGCCGAGCTGGCCTCGATGGGCGTCATCGGGCGGGCCATGCCGCAGGGCGACATCCTGGGCTTTGCCCCGCCGCTTTGCCTGACCCGCGAGGAGGCCGACACCATCGTCGCCACCACCGCGAAGGCCGTGAAGAACGTGCTGGGCTGACCGAGGCAGCAGCGTGAGAGAGATCGGGGGTGGTGCACGGCATCGCCCCCTTTTTCATGCGCGGCCCGGACCGGGGGTAGGGCAAGAAAAAACCGCCCTCGGCGGGGCGGTTCTTCGGGCCGCGTTCCCCGCCCGAAGGCGGGGGTGCGGAACAGGCGGTCGCCCGCGGCAGGGTGCCGGTAGGGCCGGGGCTCAGGCGCCCCAATGGCGCAGGGCGCCGCAATCCATGTGCACGAAGTTCGAGCCGGAGTAGCGCCCGACACCGCCCGCGCGGCAGCTTTCGGCGGCAGCGGCCATCTGGTTGACCGAGCGGGTCGCCAGGCGCAGGTCGGCGGCCTTGGCTTCCATGTGCAGCGAGTTGCGCGCCACGCCGCGCGATTTCGAGCGCAGCATCGCGTTGGTGTGCGGGGTGCGGTAGCCCGACAGCAACAGGTAGGGTTCATCGCAGTCCATCAGCGAATGCGACGCCGCCATGATGTCGATGGTGCGCAGGTCGACCGTCTTCGTCTGATCGTCGCGCCAGTCGCGGAAGAAGTGGGTGATCTCGTCGAGGCTGTCGCGAAGATACTCGCCCTCGATCCAGTAGATCATGTCCAGATGCTCGCCCGTCCGGGCGGAATACATCTTGATGCGCCGGATATCTCCGGCGTTTCGGAGAAACCCTGCAGCCTTCGAGAAAGTCGGTGCTGCGGTGATTGCAGTTGCCGCGAAGGCCCCCAGAAGGGCGCGTCGCGAGATGCTCGCATTGCCTTTGGTCATGTAGCGCTGTCCCGTCGCTTCGTCTGTTCCGCCTTGCTGGCGGTATGTGCCATCGTCCCCAGATGCGCGATTTTTATGACACGGTTCCATTTTTTCTGGAACCCGGCCGGTTCCATCCCTGTGGAAAATCGGCGGATTTTGGCGCAAATCCGCCGGTTTCGAGTCAGGTTTTCCGCAGTGGCAGGCGCAAAGCGTTTCCGCTATGCATCGCGGCAGAGGTATATTAACTGCCTGACCGAAAAGTGAATGGACAGGTGGCAGAGCCTGCCACAGCTTTGTTTAAACAGATTTTTCGCCTGGCCCGGAGGGTTCTTTTCATGACGTCTCGGCAAACCGTTGCCCGTTTCCTGCGCCGCACCACTGCGGCCGCGCTGATTGCCGGTGCTGCTGCGCTGTCTCTGCCGGCGCCCTCCGCCACCGCGATGGAGGGGTTCGCCCTGACCGGGTTCAAGACCGCCGTGGCCGAGGCGGCCGCCCGTGATCGAGACTTGGCGGCCTTCTACCGCGCCCGCGATTTCACCCCGATCTGGACCGGGGCAGGGGCCGAGTTCACCGCCCGCCGCGCCGCCCTGCTGGAAGCGATCCGCATGATGCCGCTGCATGGGCTGCCGGGCGGCAAGGTGGATCCCGACGACCTGATGGCGCGCATGGCCGCTGCCGTCAGCGACCGTGACCGGGGTCTTCTGGATGTGGAGTTGAGCCGGATCTGGCTGGACGTGGCCACCGATCTGCAGACCGGCATCCTGACACCGGCACGGGTCGACAGCGAGATCGTGCGCGAGGTGCCGCTGCGCGATGCCTCGCAATACCTGCAGGGGATCACCGGCCCGGCGCCGCTGAGCTTCGTCGCCGGCCTGCCGCCGCAGCGCGATGAATACCGTCGACTGCTGCGCGCCCGCCTGAAGATGCAGGCAGAGATGGCCGCCGGGGGCTACGGCCCCATAGTGCAGGCCAGCAAGCTGGAGCCGGGCGATCAGGGCCGCGCCGTGATCGCGCTGCGGGATCGGCTGGTTCGCATGGGCTACCTCGCGCCGCGCGCCTCGGCCCGCTACGACGCCGTGCTGGAGGCCGCCGTGCAGCAGTTCCAGCGTGACGCGGGCATCGAGCCCGACGGCGTGGTCGGCGCCAACACGCTGAAGGCGATCAACGTCAGCCAGGAAGAACGCCTGCGCGCCATCACCGTCGCCATGGAGCGCGAGCGCTGGATCAACCGCCCCCTGGGCGAGCGGCACGTCTGGGTGAACCTGCCCGACATGCACGCCAAGCTGATCGACCACGGCGAAGTGGTGTTCAGCACCCGCTCGGTCATTGGTCGCGCCATGGATGGCCGCCGCAGCCCCGAGTTCAGCGATGTCATGGAACACATGATCATCAACCCGACCTGGAACGTGCCGCGGTCCATCGCCGTGAACGAATACCTGCCGCAGATGCAGCAGAACCCCTATGCCGCCGGGCACCTGAACCTGATCGATGCACGCGGCCGCGTCGTGCCGCGCGATGCGGTGGATTTCACCCAGTTCACCCGGGCCAATTTCCCCTTCGACATCAAGCAGCCGCCGTCGAACCGCAACGCGCTTGGCCTGGTGAAGTTCATGTTCCCCAACACGAACAACATCTACCTGCATGACACGCCCTCGAAGAGCCTGTTCAACCGCACGGTCCGCGCCTTCAGCCACGGCTGCATTCGCCTGCAGGATCCCTTCGATTTCGCCTATACCCTGCTGTCCTACCAGGAAAGCGACCCGCAGGGCGTCTTCCAGTCGAAGCTGCGCACGGGCCGCGAGACGCAGGTCGACCTGCGCGAGCCGCTTCAGGTGCACCTGGTCTATCGCACCGCCTTCACCGACACCCGGGGCCGGGTCCACTACCGCGACGATGTCTATGGCCGTGACGCAAAGGTCTGGTCCGCGCTGGCCGCGGAAGGGGTGGTGCTGGATCAGGGGAACAGCTAAACCGGCCCGCAAAGGCGGGAAGGATCCTGATGGCTTATCGAATGGAAGAGATCGCCCGCGCCCTGGGCGGTGAGATCCTGGGCGACGGCACGCTCGAAATCGACAGCGTGGCAGAGCCCGCCGAGGCCGGCCCGCGCGATCTGGCGATCGCCATGAAACCCGAATTTGCCGAAGGGCTGGCCAAGGGCCAGGCCCGTGCCGCCCTGTTGTGGGAGGGCGCGGACTGGACCGAACATGACCTCGACGCCGCCATCCTCGTGGCGCGGCCCCGGATGGGGCTGGCCGCCGTGACCCGACTGCTGGATCCGGGTGCAGGGTACGGCTCTGGCATCCACCCCATGGCCTATATCGAAGAGGGCGCCGAGCTGGGCGAGGACGTCAGCGTCGGCCCCTTCGCGGTGATCTCCCGCGGGGCGAAGATCGGCGCGGGATCGGTCATCGGGCCGCAGGTCTACGTGGGCTGGGACGCCCGGATCGGCGCGGGGGCGCTGCTGCATGCCGGCGTGAAGATCGGGCCGCGCGCCCGCATCGGTGCGCGGTTCACCGCCCACCAGGGCGCGGTGATCGGCGGCGACGGGTTCAGCTTCGTCACGCCCGAAGCCGGCGCCGTGGAAGAGGCGCGGGGCACCCTTGGCGGCGAAAGCCATGCCAAGGCGCAGGCCTGGGAACGCATCCACAGCCTCGGGGCCGTCGAGGTGGGCGACGACGTGGAAATCGGCTGCAACGCCTGCATCGACGCGGGCACGGTGCGCGCCACGCGCATCGGCGACGGCTGCAAGATCGACAACCTCTGCCAGATCGGTCACAACGTGACCGTGGGGCGCGATTGCCTGATGGCCTCCGGCGTGGCGGTCGCCGGCTCCACCCGGATCGGCAACAACGTCGTTCTGGCCGGACGCGTGGGCGTGTCGGACAACATCTTCATCGGAGACGGGGTGGTTGCGGGCGGCGCCTCGATCATCCTGACGAACGTGCCCGCAGGTCGCGTGGTCATGGGCTATCCGGCAGTGAAAATGGATACCCACGTCGAGACTTACAAGGCGCTGCGCCGCCTGCCACGGCTGCTGAAACAGGTATCCGAGTTGCAGAAAGCGGTTTTCAAGCCGGGTCAGAACGACTAGATCAGCGGCAAGCCATCCAGAGGGGGATCGGGTCCATGGCGGACATCAGGCAGAAGGTCATCGAGATCATCGCGGAGCAGGCCGTGCTGGAGCCCTCCGACGTCAAGATGGACAGCACGCTGGAAGATCTGGGGATCGACTCCCTCGGTCTGGTGGAAAGCATCTTCGCCATCGAGGAAGCCTTCGACATCCAGGTGCCCTTCAACGCCAACGAACCCGAGGAAAGCGACTTCGACATTTCCAATGTCGCTGCCATCGTCGCGGGCGTTGAAAAGCTGGTGGCGGAACAGAAGGCGTGAAGCGGGTCGTCATTACCGGCGCGGGCACGATCAATGCCCTGGGTCATGACGTGCCCGAAACCCTCGAGGCGATGCGCGAGGGCCGCTGCGGCATTGCCGAGCTGGACGTGCGCGACGCCGACCGCCTGCTGGTCAACATCGGCGCCCAGGTGAAGGGCTTTTCCTCCGAGGGGCTGTTCAATCGTCAGCAGATGGCGCTGTACGACCGTTTCACCCAATTCGCCCTGGTCGCCGCGCGCGAGGCCATCGCGCAGTCGGGCCTCAGCTTTGCCGGGGAACTGGCGCACAAGACGGGCGCGATCCTGGGCAACTCGGGTGGTGGCATGACGACCATCGACGAGAACTACCGCTCGGTCTACGAGGAGGGGAAGAACCGCGTTCACCCCTTCGTCGTTCCGAAGCTGATGAACAACGCCGCAGCAAGCCATGTGTCGATGGAGTTCAACCTGAAGGGCCCGACCTTCACGGTCAGCTCGGCCTGTGCCAGCTCGAACCACGCCATGGCCCAGGCCTTCCAGATGGTGCGCACGGGCATGAGCCCGGTGATGGTCACCGGCGGGTCGGAATCCATGCTCTGTTTCGGGGGCGTTAAGGCATGGGAAGGCATGCGGGTCATGTCGAAATCCGGTTGCCGCCCGTTCAGCGCCAATCGCAACGGCATGGTGCAGGGCGAGGGGGCAGGCGTCTTCGTTTTCGAGGATTACGATCATGCCCGCGCGCGCGGCGCGGAGATCCTGGCAGAGGTTGCGGGATTCGCCATGTCCTCGGATGCGACCGACATCGTGATGCCGTCGAAACAGGGCGCGGCACGGGCGATTTCCGGGGCCCTGCGCGATGCGCGGCTGAATCCGGAAGACGTGCAGTACATCAACGCCCATGGCACCGGCACCGCGGCCAACGACAAGACCGAAAGCGCGGCGGTGGCCGATGTCTTCGGGCGTCACGCGGATACGGTGATGCTGTCCTCGACCAAGTCGATGCACGGCCACCTGATTGGCGGCACCGGCGCGGTGGAGCTGCTGGCCTGTATCATGGCCCTGCGCGATGGCGTCGTGGCACCGACGATCAACTACGAAGAACCCGACCCCGAATGCGCACTGGACGTGGTGCCGAACGAGGCTCGCGAGGCCAAGGTCGACGTGGCCCTGTCGAACGCCTTCGCCTTCGGCGGTCTGAACGCCGTTCTGGCCCTGAAGCGGGTCTGAGCGCGGCGCGCACGCAAGGGAGCACCTGCGCCCGGCGCCTGCGCATCTTCTCTACATTTATGATCCAGATAGCGTGCCCGCAGGGCATGCAGGCCACCGGGACGATCAGGCTTCGGGCTGGTCCGGCGTCAGGTCTGACCCCGTGTCTTGCATCTGGCGCAGAACGAAAAACGCCGCGCCCGATATAGGCGCGGCGTTTCCGGGTCCGGGTGTCCGGAGATCCGATCAGTTCTCGGACGGCGCTGCGGCCTGGGCGGCGGCCGTGGGCACGGTCACCTGCTCGAAGGAGGCGGTGAAACCGGTCAGGGACAGGCTCATCGGCACATCGACGTCAGGGGCGGCGAAGGGGCGGATGGTCAGGTTCGCGGTGCTGCCGGCCTTGAAGGCGTCCAGATCGGCCTGGCTGAAGCCCACGCGCGCCACGCAACCGGCGCGGTTGCAGGTGGTGAAGTTGTAGACCTTGTCCTCGTTGCCGTCGACATTGATGCGCAGACCCGCGGGCAGCAGGGTTTCCAGCGGCACCATGATGTTGGCGCCGGCCACGGCCTGCGACCCTTCGGGCGTCTTGAAGAAGGAGGCCGTGGCAATCGGGTTGCCGTCTTCCTGGGTCATCAGCTGGGTCATCTGGCAAGGCTCATCCTCGCCGGTTTCGGTCTTGATGCACTCGACGGTCCAGTCGCCGACTTCTTCCTTCGCGTAGCTCTGACCGACCTGCGGCTCCGCCGGGGCCGTCTCGGCGCCCATGTCGAGGTCATCCTGGGACAGGGCAGGGCCGGCGAGCAGGGTCGCGGCCAGCAGGGCGGTCGAGAATTTGGTAATAGAACGCATGACGGGTCCTGTTTCGATAATTGCTTCGTCGCCCGCTTAGCACGGGCGCGGCCGGTTGTCAGTCCCCCCTCCGGGCCGGTGCCGCGGAATTGGGCACGCTCCGGCTGGTGCGCCGGCGTATTGGCACGCAGGGGCGGCGTGACGCAGGCTGCGGCGTCCGGAACGGTCCATTTGCGGAAAGGGTGCGGGAGCCGGAAAAAGGGGCCCGAAATGGACCCCTTTTCCCAATTTTTATGCTCCCCGTCGGACTGGCCGACTTGTATTTGAAGTCACGCTAGGCGGTTTGCGGGGGGTAGTCAACACGGAAATATGACACTCCGATGGCAGCCCGTGAGCCCGCGGTGCGGTGCCTCAATTGCGGGCAGGACGCGATGCCACGGCTTGGCGGCGGGAGGGAAAAAAGCCGCGCCCCGAGGAGCGCGGCCAGTCTGACAGGGAGGAAGTCTGTCCCTCGCCCAAAGGACATGAGACGAAGAACAGGAGGACAGGCTGGCATCATTTGGTTAAGCGAATATTCTCAACCGTGCGCCGTCGGCGCCTTTGTCCGGAAATGCGGGGGAAAAGCATGGACGACTTGAATGGCATTTTCATCGGGGGCGCGGGCCCGGAGCGGCGTGACCCGCAGTACCTGGGCCTGGACTATGCCAACCGTCACGGGCTGATCGCCGGCGCCACGGGCACGGGCAAGACCGTCACGCTGCAGATCATGGCGGAGGAATTCTCCGCCCAGGGGGTGCCGGTCTTCCTCGCGGACGTGAAGGGCGATCTGTCGGGGCTCGCCAAGGCGGGAGATCCGGCGGGCAAGCTGCACGATGCCTTTATGAGCCGGGCGATCTCCATCGGCTTCGACGACTTCGACTATGCCGCCTTCCCGGTGATCTTCTGGGATCTTTTCGGCGCGCAGGGCCATCCGATCCGCACCACGGTCAGCGAGATGGGGCCGTTGCTGCTGGCGCGGCTGATGGAGCTGAACGACACCCAGGAGGGGATCCTGAACATTGCCTTCCGGGTGGCCGATGAGGAAGGGCTGGCGCTGCTGGATCTGAAGGACCTGCAGGCACTACTGGTCTGGCTGGGGGAGAACCGCAAGGAGCTGTCGCTGCGCTACGGCAACATCTCCACCGCGTCGATCGGGGCGATCCAGCGTCGGCTGCTGGTGATGGAGACGGAGGGCGCGGCGCAGATGTTCGGCGAACCCGCGCTGGAGCTGCGCGACCTGATGCGCCGCGACACCGACGGGCGCGGCGCGATTTCGGTGCTAGCCGCCGACAAGTTGATGCAGACCCCGCGCCTCTACGCGACTTTCCTGCTGTGGCTGCTGTCCGAGCTCTTCGAGGAGCTGCCCGAGGTGGGCAACCCCGACAAGCCCAAGCTGGTCTTCTTCTTCGACGAGGCACATCTGCTGTTCGACGATGCGCCTAAGGCGCTGCTGGAGAAGGTGGAACAGGTGGCGCGGCTGATCCGCTCGAAGGGCGTCGGCGTCTATTTCTGCACCCAGAACCCGGCCGATGTGCCTGACGACGTGCTGGGCCAGCTGGGCAACCGCGTGCAGCACGCTCTGCGCGCCTTCACCGCCAAGGATCGCAAGGAGCTGCGTCTGGCTGCCCAGACCTACCGCGACAACCCCGCGTTCGACATCGAAGAGGCGATCACCCAGGTGGGGACGGGCGAGGCCGTGACCTCCTTCCTCGAAAAGAAGGGCGTGCCGGGGATCGCGCAGAAGACCCTGATCCGCCCGCCCAGTTCGCAGCTTGGGCCCATCACCGAGGCCGAGCGGCGCGATGTGATGGCCGTCTCGCCGGTGGCGGCGCAATACGACCGCGCGGTGGACCGGGAAAGCGCCTATGAGATCCTGGCCCGCCGGGCCGCCGCCGCGGCGAAAGAGGCCGAGGCGGCCGAACGTCGCGAGGCGGAGCTGGAAGCGCGAGAGCGCGAAGAGCGAGAGCGTCGCCGCTACACGACCTCGCGCAGGTCATCGCGGTCCTCGCGCGACCGGGGCCTGGGCGCGGACCTGGGCGCGGCGTTGCAGAAGGCGGTGATCCGCGAACTGTCGGGCACCACCGGCAAGCGCATCGTGCGGGGCATCCTGGGCAGCCTGTTCCGCGCCCGATGACCCGCCGTCGGCGCGCCGCTGGAGAGAAAGTGAAGAATTTTTCCGGAAAAAAGGAAACTCCCTTGGCGCGGGCTGCGTATGTGCGCGTACAGATGGTCGTACGGCCTCAGGGCCGGGTTGATCCGGCGCGATGTATCGCTGAGGATCCGTCGACCATGCCCGGCCCCATCAAACTGGGGCCGGAGACCGCGAAGAAAAGGGCCGTGGATCGGCAAACTGGGGAAGGAGCGCAGGTCACGTGACCTCTGACGAGAAGACCATTCTGTCCGCCGAGCTTGCCCTCGGCCTCCTGCAGGGGGCCGAGCGTGACGAGGTGGAAACTGCCGTGATGGTCGATCCGGAGATGCGCGAGGCGCACCGACGCTGGACGGAGCATTTCGCCGGCCTGGTCCTGCGTGAGCCGGGGCCGGACCCCGTGCCCGGGCCGCAGGTTCTTGCGGGCATCGAGGCGACGCTGTTCGGTGACGCTGATGAGGCGGAGGCGCAGGGGCACAGCTGGTGGGACTGGCTGCGGGCGCCCGAGAACCGCGGGCTGGTTTTGACCGTGGGCGCGGCCAAGGTCGCGTTGCTGGCCTGGATCCTATATCTCTTCCTCTAGGACGACGTCCTAGAGCGCATCCAGTGACGATTGCGCTTTCGGTCGGAGGCTTTGCCGGCAGGCCGATCCGGACGCACCGGGGCGACACGCCGAGCAACCCTCAGGTCACTCGCCACGGATCATCCGCCTGGCCCCTGCAGGCACCGACGCTGTATGTCACTCTGTCGGAAAAGACCCCAAAGGACCTGCGCTCAGCCCTGGCTGCGGGCCGGGGTGCCACCCTCGTCCAGGGCGCGACCGATGTAGGGCACGATCAGCATGGTGCCGATCAGGGTGGCCACGAGTGCGACACCGAGGATCTGCACATGCGCCATCACGTCCTGCGACAGCGCATAGGCGGCAATGGCCACCAGCGGGATATGCAGGAACACGGCGCAGACGAATTGCACGCGGCGTTTCATGGTCTGGGCTGGCATCGGTCAGGCCTCCACGGCTAGGTCTGGTCTCGGCGGTCATTATGACCTGTCCGGAGGGGCTAGATCAAGCGCAAGGCGCGCTCGGCCAGCTGTCACAGTGGAGCAATAGGATAGGGCGCATGCCCGTTCGGGCAAGGCCGCCGGGGCGCTGGCGGGCCGCGCAGGCGCGGATGGCCCGTCGGGCAACCGAGGGCGCCCGGCTCGATCTATGCGCTGCCGGCGGGCACCTTGCGCGA
This sequence comes from Pseudooceanicola marinus, assembly GCF_020177265.1. Taxonomy (GTDB): domain Bacteria; phylum Pseudomonadota; class Alphaproteobacteria; order Rhodobacterales; family Rhodobacteraceae; genus Pseudooceanicola; species Pseudooceanicola marinus_A. The sequence goes on along the minus strand of NZ_JAIVMC010000001.1, from coordinate 545,170 downwards.
ATCGTACCAGCCGCTGTGCGGCGAAGGTCGCAGGCAAACCCCGGAAATCGCCGGTTCTGCGCGGATCCCGCGGGCTGGCTGATAGGATTTTTCCGCCGCAGTGCAAAAGATGGCGCAGTCGTCGGGTTTTGATTTACAACCCCCGCCATGGCCTTCAGCACAGGTGCGGGGGGCTGCGCGGCTCGCCCGCGTCTGGACGACAAGAGGGAGGAGGCCAGAATGAAGGCTCTGGTTCTTGAAGAGAAGGGCAAGCTGGCCCTGCGTGAATTCGACATTCCCGGCACGCTCGGGCCGAAGGATGTGCGGATCAAGACCCACACGGTGGGGATTTGCGGGTCCGACGTGCACTACTACACCCATGGCAAGATCGGTCACTTCGTGGTGAACGCGCCCATGGTGCTGGGACACGAGGCCTCCGGCGTGGTGCTGGAGTGTGGCGCCGAGGTCACCGATCTGAAGCCGGGTGATCGCGTCTGCATGGAGCCGGGCATTCCCGATCCGACCTCCCGCGCGTCGAAGCTGGGGATCTACAACGTGGACCCCGCGGTGCGGTTCTGGGCCACGCCCCCGATCCATGGCTGCCTGACGCCCGAGGTGATCCACCCAGCCGCCTTCACCTACAAGCTGCCCGAGAGCGTCAGCTTCGCCGAAGGGGCGATGGTTGAACCCTTTGCCATCGGCATGCAGGCGGCGCTGCGCGCGCGCATCCAGCCGGGGGACGTCGCGGTGGTCACCGGGGCAGGGCCCATCGGGATGATGGTGGCCCTGGCCGCGCTGGCCGGCGGCTGTGCCAAGGTGATTGTCACCGACATGGCGCAGCCCAAGCTGGACATCATCGGCGCCTATGACGGGATCGAGACGGTGAACATCCGCGACACGCCGGCGGCCGAGGCTGTGGCGCAGGCCACCGACGGCTGGGGCGCCGACGTGGTCTTCGAATGCTCGGGCGCGGCGCCGGCCATCCTGGGCGTGGCCGACCTGGCCCGGCCCGGGGGCGCCATCGTCCTGGTCGGCATGCCGGTCGATCCGGTGCCCGTCGATATCGTGGCCCTGCAGGCCAAGGAGCTGCGGGTCGAGACGGTCTTCCGCTATGCCAATGTCTATGACCGGGCGATCGCGCTGATGGCCTCGGGCAAGGTCGACCTGACGCCGCTGATCTCAGGCACGATCCCCTTCGAGGACAGCATTGCCGGGTTTGACCGCGCGGTCGAGGCGCGCGACACCGACGTGAAGCTTCAGATCGCGATGCCGGAGTAACGCCATGTACCTGGGACTTGATCTTGGCACCTCCGGCATCAAGGCGATGCTGGTGGACGATGAATTCAACATGGTGGCCGTGGCCCATGCGCCGCTGACCGTCTCGCGCCCGTATTCGGGCTGGTCCGAACAGGACCCGGCCGACTGGATCGCGGCGACCGAGGCCGTGCTGGGCAAGCTGCGCAGCGATCACCCCGGCGCCCTGGCGAAGCTGCAGGGCATCGGCCTGTCGGGCCACATGCACGGGGCGACCCTGCTGGACGCCTCCGACAAGGTGCTGCGTCCCTGCATCCTGTGGAACGACGGCCGTTCGGGCGCGCAATGCGAGACGCTGACCGAACGGGCCGATTTCCACGGCATCGCGGGCAACCTGGTGATGGCCGGCTTCACCGCGCCGAAACTCCTCTGGGTGGCCGAGAACGAGCCGGAGATCTTCGCGCAGACCGCCAAGGTCCTGTTGCCCAAGGACTACCTTCGCCTGTGGCTGACCGGCGAATACATGAGCGAGATGTCCGACGCCGCCGGGACGCTCTGGCTGGATGTCGCCGCGCGCGACTGGTCGGATGAGCTGCTGGCCGCGACGGGGCTGGAGCGGTCGCAAATGCCGGGGCTGGTCGAAGGCTCCGACGTGTCGGGCCACCTGCGTTCAGAGTTGGCCGAGGCCTGGGGCGTGGGGCAGGTGCCCGTAGCCGGTGGCGCCGGCGACAATGCCGCCACCGCCTGCGGCATGGGCGTGATGGAGCCGGGCACCGGCTTCCTGTCGCTTGGCACCTCCGGAGTCCTGTTCGCCGCGACCGACCGCTACCAGCCCAATACGGGCGACGCGGTTCATACCTTCTGCCATGCGATTCCCGACACCTGGCACCAGATGGGGGTCTTTCTGTCGGCCACCGATTCCCTGACCTGGCTGTCGGAGATCACCGGCACGCCGGTGCCCGAGTTGGCGGCCCTGGTGCCGGAAAAGGTCGAGGCGCCCGCGCGGGTCACCTTCCTGCCGTACCTGTCGGGCGAACGCACTCCGCTGAATGACCCGTCGGCCTCCGGTGCCTTCCTGGGGCTGCGCCGCGACGTGGATCGCGCCGAGATGGTGCAGGCGGTGATGGAAGGGGTCGCCATGGCCTTTGCCGACTGCGTGCGCGTGCTGGGCAAGGCCGGCACCGGGCTGGAGGCGGCCTATGCCGTCGGCGGTGGCGCCCGGTCCCGCGCCTGGCTGGAGCTGATGGCCTCGATCACCGGGCTGCACCTGTTGCTGCCGCGGGACGGCGACTACGGGGCGGCCTTCGGGGCGGCGAAACTGGCGGCGGCTGCGGCGCTTGGCCGTCACGACGCCACGGTCTTCGGTCCGCCCGAGGTCGGCGAGGAGATCCTGCCTGATGCCAGGCTGACGGAGGCCTATGCGAAAAAGTATGAGGTCTATCGTGCCGCTTACCCGGCGTTGAAGGCCTTGAACGCCTGAGTTCTCAAGGGATTGAATTTCCTTCTTTATTGAAAAGCGGCGGATTTCCGCTGCGATGCGGCGTCACTCCGGTGACGCCGCTTTGCGTCTGGCCCGCCAGTCTGCTCAAAACCACGGTGCCGCGACTCAAAAAAGTATCGGTGAAGGTTTCAAACTGATGTAGAGGCCGGGTCTGCTGGCAGCTACCCTGTCCTGTACGAAAGGGCCGCCCGGAGGAGACCGGAAGGCCGCCCGGAGGAGACCTGGATGCAACCCGATCTGGAACTGGTGCACGTGCGCAAGGGCGAGAGTTTCGCCGCGTGGATGCACGGCTACCCGTTCCGCACGGTGCGCTGGCACTACCATCCGGAATACGAAATTCATCTCGTCGTCGACACCCACGGCACCTTCTACATCGGCGATCACATCGGCAGCTTCGGCCCCGGTCAGCTGATCATGACGGGGCCCAACCTGCCGCAGAACTGGATTTCCGACATCGAGCCGGGGCAGGTGGTGCCCGAACGCTCGCTGGTCATCCAGTTTCCCGAGGCCTTCATCGAATCCGCGATGGACGCCATGGCCGAGATGGAGGCGATCCGCCCGCTGCTGGACCGCAGTCACCGCGGCCTGCTCTTCGACGAGGCGACGGCCGCGCGGGTCAAGCCGCTGATGGTCGACCTGATTGAAGCCACCGGCCTGCGCCGCCTCAGCCTCTTCTGGCAGGTGCTGGACATCCTGGCGCGCGCGCCGGAGCCGGAGGTGCTGGCCAGCCTGAGCTACGAGCTCGACCTGGCCGAGTTGAACGAAAGCGGCGTCAATCGCGCCATCGCCTACCTGCGCGAGAACCTGACCGAGAACATCGACGAACGGGACCTGGCGGCGCTGGTCAACCAGAGCCAGAGCGCCTTTTCCCGCGCCTTCAAGCGGCACACCGGATCGACCCTGGTGCGCTACAAGAACCAACTTCGGGTGGATCTGGCCTGCCAGATGCTCCTGACCCAGCCGGAGGCCAAGGTGGCCGAGATCTGCTACGATGTCGGCTTCTCCAACCTCTCCAACTTCAACCGTCACTTCCTGAAACTGAAAGGCATGTCGCCCTCGCAATTCCGCACCACCTTCGCCGCGAACGGTGTGTTCTCGACGACGGAGTAGGGGCCGCGGGCAGGGCCTGTCCGACAAACGATTTTCACGAATTCGGGTGGCGAGGTGCCGCCCGGAAACAGGCAGGTCTTCCCTGCCGCCACCTTGGGAGGAAACTCAGATGCAAAAATACCTCGGAGCTGTTTCGGCAACCGCACTCGCCCTCACCGCCGCCGCCCCCGCCATGGCGCAGGACGATGGCCTGAAGATCGGCATGACGTTCCAGGAGATGAACAACCCCTACTTCGTTTCCATGCAGGAAGCCCTGATGGAAGCGGCCGACGACCTGGGCGCGGAGGTCGTGGTGACCGACGCAGGTCATGACGTGGCCAAGCAGATCTCGGACGTCGAGGACATGCTGCAGCAGGACATCGACATCCTGCTTCTGAACCCGACCGACAGCGCCGGCATCGAAGCCGCGGTGCGCATGGCCAAGGACGCCGGCGTGATCGTTGTGGCCGTCGACGCCAATGCCAACGGCCCGGTCGACACCTTCGTCGGCTCCAAGAACCGCGACGCCGGCTACCAGTCCTGCAAGTACCTGGCCGAAGAGCTGGGCGGCGAGGGCGAAGTGGCGATCCTCGACGGCATCCCCGTCGTGCCGATCCTGCAGCGCGTCGAGGGCTGCGAAGCGGCCTTCGCGGAATATGAAGGGATCGAGCTGGTCACCACCCAGAACGGCCGTCAGGACCGCTCGGTCGCGCTTGGCGTGGTCGAGAACATGATCCAGTCCAACCCGAACCTGGCCGGCATCTTCTCGGTCAACGACGGTGGTGCCATGGGCGCGCTGGCCGCGATCCAGGGCTCGGGCCGCGACATCAAGCTTACGTCGGTCGACGGTGCCCCCGAAGCGGTGGCCGCCATTGCCCAGGGCACGCCCTTCATCGAGACCACCGCGCAGTTCCCGCGTGACCAGGTCCGCGTCGGCCTGGCCATGGCGCTGGCCCAGAAATGGGGCGCCCGCGTGGTTCCCACCGAAGTGCCGATCGACGTGCGGGTCGTCGACGCCTCCAACGCCGAAGACTTCAGCTGGTAAGCTGAGCTTCCCGGAAGCCCCCGTGCCCAGGCGCGGGGGCTTTCCCCAAAAAGACCCAAGCGGAGAGGCGTCATGCTGCAACTCACCGGCATCAAGAAGAAGTTCGGCAATATCCAGGTGCTGCACGGCGTCGATCTGGACGTCCGCGCGGGCGAGGTGCACGCCCTGCTGGGCGAGAACGGCGCCGGCAAGTCGACGCTGATGAAGATCCTCACCGGCATCCTGCAGCCCACGGAGGGCACGATCCGCATCGAGGGCGAGGAACGCAAGTTCGCCAATTACGACGAGGCGATCGAGGCCGGCATCGGTATCGTGTTCCAGGAATTCAGCCTGATCCCGCATCTGACCGCGGTCGAGAACATGTTCCTGGCGCGCGAGGTGAAGAACAAGCTGGGCCTGCTGGACCGCCGCGCGATGCGCGAGCGCTCGAAGGAAATCCTGGCCCGGCTGGAGGTCGACCTGCCGCTGGACGTGCCGATCACCAAGCTGTCGGTGGCAGAACAGCAGTTCGTCGAGATCGCCAAGGCGCTGTCGCTGAACGCCCGCATCCTGGTTCTGGACGAACCGACCGCCACGCTGACCCCGTCGGAGGTCGAGCACCTGTTCAAGGTCATGCGCGAGCTGCGCAAGCAGGGCGTCGCGATCATCTTCATTTCCCACCACCTGGAAGAGATCTTCGAGATCTGCGACCGCATCACCGTGCTGCGCGACGGCGAGTTTGTCGGCGACTGCAACGTGTCGGACGTGGACAACGACCGGCTGGTCGAGATGATGGTGGGCCGCCGGATCGAGAACAGCTTCCCCGAGAAGCCCGGGCCGCGGCCCGGCGCCAAGGTGATGCTGGAATGCGAAGAGGTGCAGCTGCGCAAGAACGGCCCCGTGTCGCAGTTCGAGCTGCGCGAGGGCGAGATCCTGGGCTTTGCCGGCCTCGTCGGGTCGGGCCGCACCGAAACCGCGCTGGCCATGTTGGGCGCCTTCCCAGCGACCCGCTGCAAGGTGCTGGTCGACGGCGAGGAGACGCGGTTCCGCGAACCCGCCGAGGCGCTGGCCCACGGCATCGGCCTGCTGCCCGAAAGCCGCAAGGAACAGGGGCTGATCACCAGCTTCTCCATCCTGCAGAACATTTCGCTGAACAACTACGGCAAGTACCGCAAGTACCACTGGTTCATCGACCTGAAGAAGGAGATGGCCGACAGCGAGGCCGCCATGGCCCAGGTCCGCGTGAAGGCGCAGGGCGCCACGGCGCGCGTCGACACGCTGTCGGGCGGCAACCAGCAGAAGGTGGTCATTGCCCGCTGGCTGAACCACCAGATGAAGGTGCTGATCTTCGATGAGCCGACGCGCGGCATCGACGTCGGCGCCAAGGCCGAGATTTACCAGCTCATGCGCGAATTCACCGCGAAGGGCTACGCCATCATCATGATCTCTTCCGAACTGCCCGAGGTGATCGGCATGTCCGACCGGGTCTGCGTCTTCCGGCAGGGCGGCATCGTCGCCACCGTCGAGGGCGACAGTATCAATTCCGAGGAAATCATGACCCATGCCACGACCGGGAGGGTCCAGAATGTCGCATAACGCAAACACCGCCGACAGCGGCAAGAAGGGGGGGATCAGCTTCGGCTGGATCCTCCATTCTCCGCTGGCCCTGCCGCTGATCGGGCTGATCGTCGTCTCGATCCTGATGGGCTTCGCCTCCGAGAACTTCTTCTCGGTGTCCAACATCATGAACGTGCTGCGGCAGGTCTCCATCGTGGGGATCCTGGCCGTCGGCATGACCTTCGTCATCCTGACCGGCGGGATCGACCTTTCTGTGGGCGCCGTGATGGCGCTGTCGGGGACGATCGCCGCAGGGCTGATGGTCAACACCGGGCTGCCGGGGTGGATCGCGCTGCTGGCCGGGCTGGGCGTCGGGATGGGCCTTGGCCTGTTCAACGGGGCCCTGGTCGCCTGGGGCCGGATGCCCGCGATCATCGTGACCCTGGCCACCATGGGCATCGCCCGCGGCTTCGGCCTTCTGTACTCGGGCGGCTACCCGATCTCGGGCATCCCGTCTTGGATTTCCTGGTTCGGCATCGGTCGCGTCGGCATCGTGCCGGTGCCGGTGATCGCCATGGTGGTGATCTACGCCCTGGCCTGGGTGCTGCTGCAACGCACGCCCTTCGGCCGCCATGTCTACGCCATCGGCGGCAACGAACTGGCGGCGAAGCTGTCGGGCGTGAAGACCCAGTGGGTGAAACTGGCCGTCTACGGCATCTCCGGGCTGACCTCGGCCCTGGCCGCGATCATCCTGACGGGCCGCCTGATGTCGGGCCAGCCGAATGCCGGCGTGGGATTCGAGTTGGATGCCATCGCCGCGGTGGTCCTAGGCGGCACCGCCATCGCCGGCGGGCGCGGCCTGATCCTGGGTACGCTGATCGGCGCGATCCTTCTGGGGATCCTCAACAACGGCCTGAACCTGATGGGCATCAACCCCTACATGCAGGACGTCATCAAGGGCGCGATCATCCTGCTGGCCATCTACATCGGCCGCGAATGGTAAGGCGGCACGCCCCGGGGCCTGGCCTACGGGGCGGCCGTCTCGCGCGCTGAGCTTCTCATTGTCTTAGGAGAAAACGAATGTCTGAATCTCTGGACGGCAAGGTCGCCGTGGTCACCGGGGCGGCCTCCGGCATCGGGCTGGCTGCCGTGGAAATGCTTCTGGGTCGCGGCTGCACCGTCGTCATGGTCGACTGGAACCAGCAGGCGCTGGACGATCTGGTCGCCCGCCTGGGCGAGCGGGCCATCCCCCAGGTCACCAACCTGCTGGACGCCGACAGCTGCGACGCCATGGTCCCCGAGATCCTGCAGAAGGTCGATCACATCGATATCCTCTACTGCAACGCCGGGGCCTACCTCGGTGGTGATTTCTGGGAGGCGGAGAGCGCGGCCATCGACAAGATGCTAAACCTCAACGTCAACGCGGTGATGAAGAACATCAACGCGGTCATGCCCCACATGATGGAGCGCAAGACCGGCGACATCGTCGTGACCAACTCCATCGCCGGCCACTACCCGGCCTACTGGGAACCGGTCTATTCCGGGTCCAAATGGGCGATCACCAGCTTCCTGCAGGGCATCCGCCGGCAGATGATCCCCTATGGTGTGAAGGTCGCGCAGATCTCGCCCGGTCCCGTCGTCTCCGCCCTGCTGGCCGACTGGCCGGAGGAGAACCTGCGCAAGGCCAAGGAGGCCGGCGCGCTGATGGATCCCGAAGAGGTGGCCGAGGCGCTTGAGTTCATGCTGACGCGCAAGCGCCAGGTGACCGCGCGCGACATCATCATCATGCCGACCGCTTTCGAGCGGATGTGATCCTGCCGCGCCCGGGTCCATCCCCCGGGCAGACGGGATAGGGGCGGTGCGGGAGCCTCACCCCCGCGCCGCCCCGTGAACTTGAGGAGGAAGATCCATGGCGGATCTGTTCATCGGCGTTGACGTGGGCACCGGCTCCGCCCGGGCCGGGGTCTTCGACGCGGCGGGCGCACTGCTGGCCACCGCGAAACGCGACATCGACATGCACAGCAACGATGCGGGCCACGTCGAGCAAAGCTCGACCCAGGTCTGGGAGGCCGTCTGCGCCTCGGTGCGCGAGGCCATGGGGCAGGCGGGGGCCGCGCCGTCCGCAGTGCGTGGCATCGGCTTCGACGCCACCTGTTCGCTGGTGGTGCAGGGGCCCGAGGGTGGGCTGCCCGTGGGCGATCCCGATCACCCGGAACGCGACATCATCGTCTGGATGGACCACCGGGCGCTGGATCAGGCCGCGCGGATCAACGCGGGCCAGCATGACGTGCTGAAATACGTCGGTGGCCGCATCTCCCCCGAGATGGAAACGCCGAAGCTGCTCTGGCTGAAGGAGAACCGTGCCGAGGTCTACGACGCGGCCCGGCATTTCTTTGACCTGACCGATTTCCTGACCTGGCGCGCCACCAGGGCGCTGGACCGTTCGGCCTGTACGGTGACCTGCAAGTGGACCTACCTGGCCCATGAGGATCGCTGGGACCCCGACTATTTCCGCGCCATCGGCCTCGGCGACCTGGCCGACGAGGACTTCGCGCGCATCGGTGCCAGCGTCGTCCATCCGGGCACCGCGCTCGGCGCCGGGCTGACCGAGGAGGCCGCCGCTGCCCTGGGCCTGGCGCCCGGCACCGCCGTGGCCGCCGGCCTGATCGACGCCCACGCGGGCGGGATCGGCACGGTCGCGGCCAGCGGAGGGGCAGGGGATGCGACCCGCTGCCTGGGCTATGTCTTCGGCACGTCCTCCTGCACCATGACCACCACCGCCGATCCGGCCTTCGTCCCCGGCGTCTGGGGGCCGTACTATTCGGCCATGGTGCCGGGCATGTGGCTGAACGAGGGCGGGCAGAGCGCCGCCGGCGCCGCCATCGCCCAGCTGGTCACCCTGCACCCCGCCACTGCGGAGGCCGAACGGCTGGCGCAGGCCGCGGGCAAGGGGCTGGTGCCCTACCTCGCGGACCGCGCGCTGGAACTGGCGGGCGACCCGTCCGAGGCCGTGCGCCTGGCCAAGGGGCTGCATGTGGTGCCCGAGTTCCTCGGCAACCGCGCGCCCTTCGCCGATCCGCAGGCCCGGGCGGTGATCGCGGGGCAGGGAATGGAACAGGGCGTCGACAGCCTCGTTGCGCTCTACGTTGCGGGTGTCTGCGGGCTGGGCTACGGCCTGCGCCAGATCATCGAGACGCAGGCGGCGCAGGGCGCGCCGATCGACACGATTTCCGTCTCTGGCGGGGCGGGCACCCATCCGCTGACCCGGCAGATCCTGGCCGACGCCACGGGCCGCCCGGTGGAGGTCACCGAATGCGCCGAGCCGGTTCTGCTGGGCTCGGCCATGCTGGGGGCCGTGGCCGCCGGGGCGCAGCCGGATCTGCAGACGGCCATGCCCGCCATGTCACGCATCGCCGCCACCTGCCAGCCTGCGGGCGGCGCCATCGCGGCCCTGCACGGCGCGCGCAACGACGCCTTTCTGACCCTGCAACGCACCGCCCGTGAAATCCGCCAGGCCGAGGCGGGCTGACCCGCCGCGCCTCTTTCGCACAAGGTTTTCGCATAAGGGACGCCTCGCCCGCGTCCGCCACAGCACAAGGATCCGAGATCATGCAATTCTCCGGCAAGACAGTCATCATCACCGGGGCCGGCAAGGGCATTGGCCGCGCTTGCGCCACCCTGATGGCCGCTCGCGGCGCCCAAGTCGTCGCCCTGACCCGCACCCAGGCCGACCTCGACAGCCTTGAGGCGGAGGTCGGCAGCCGCTCCGTCCAGGTCGACCTGCAGGATCCGGAGGCGACCCGCGCCGCCATGACCGAGGCCGGGCCGGCGGACTTCCTGATCAACAGCGCCGGGGTGAACGTCCTGGAAAGCACGCTGGAAATGTCGGATGCGGGCTACGAGGCGGTGATGGGGATCAACCTGCGCGCCGCCCTGATCGCCTGTCAGGAGTTCGGACGCGCCCGCGTTGCCGCCGGCGGTGGCGGGGCCATCGTCAACATCACCTCCATCGCCGGGCATCGCGGTTTCCCGGATCACCTGTGCTACGCGGCCTCCAAGGCCGGGCTGGAAGGCGCCAGCCGCGTCATGGCGAAGGAGCTGGGCCCGCATGGCATCCGCGTGAATTGCGTCGCGCCCACCATCACCCTGACCGAACTGGCCGCCGCCGCCTGGGCGGACCCGGTGAAATCCGAACCGATGATGGTGCGCCATCCGGTCAACCGCTTCGCCGAGGCGGAAGAGGTGGCTGAAAGCATCGCCATGCTGCTGTCCTCCGACGCAGGCATGGTCACCGGCGCGGTCCTGCCCGTCGATGGCGGCTTCCTGGCGGTCTGATCCGGCTCAGGACGTGGCGCCCGGCGCCCCGTCCAGCTGGTCCAGAAAGGCCTGCGCCGCCCGGCTGAGGTGATGATCGCGGTGGCGCAGGGCGAAGAAGGGGCGCGGCGGCAGCGCCAGGCCGCAGTCGTGCAGCGCCCCGGTCGCCAGGGACCGCGCCACCACCAGCGCCGACAGGATCGTCACCCCGGCGCCGGCCTCCACCGCCGACATCACCGCCTCGTTCGAGGGCAGCACCAGCCCGGCGCTGCGCCGGGGCAGGTCGAGGCCAAGCGCCGCCAGTGCCGCCTCGGCGCTGGAACGGGTGCCGGAACCAGGCTCGCGCAGCACCCAGTCGGCCCGGTCCAGCGTCTTGGGCGTGATCTGCCCGGCCAGATCGGCGGCACAGACCAGCCGCAGCTGGTCCTCGCCGATCCGGCGCTTTTCAAGGCGCGGGTCGTCAACCTCTCCCTCCACCAGCGCCAGGTCGAGACGGCCTTGTAGCACGTCCGCCGTCGCCTCGCGCGTGTTGCCGAGGTCGAGGCTGATCTCGATCCCCGGATGGCGGGCGCGAAAGGCGGCGATGCGCGGCGGCAGCCAGTAGCCCGCGATGGTCTGGCTGGCCACCAGCCGCAGGTGGCCGCGCGCCAGGCCGCGGGTGTCCGCCAGCATCGCCTCGGCCTCCGCCAGGCGGGCGAGCACGGCGCGGGCCTCCGGCAGGAAGGCGCGCCCCTCTTCGGTCAGGACGATGCCGCGCCCGATCCGGTCGAACAGGGTCACGTCATGGCGCGCCTCCAGCGCGGCGATGGCCGCCGAGGCGGTGGATTGCGTCATGTTCAGCGCGCGGGCGGCGCGGGTGACATGCTGCATCTCCGCCACGGTGACGAAGACGCGCAGCTGTTCCGGGGTCATGTCGGGCCTCATTCATCGCAATGCCCGATCATTATCACAAAACCATTTCGTTTGAAGGATTGATCTTCCGGCGCCATTCTTGGGCATGTCCGCAGCCAAGGAGCCGTCCCTTTGTCCCATGCCCTGACCTTCCTTGTCCCCGAGGCACCCGCGCCCTGTCGGGTGCGGGCCGTGCTTCCGGGGCTGGGCCTGGCGGCGGTCGTGGCCGGGGTCGCGGCGCTTCTCGGATGGGCCGAAGCGGCGCTGTTCGGGATGCAATGGCTGGACCCGCTGGTGCTGGCGATCCTGCTGGGGGCCTTGGCTCGCGCCGTCTGGGGACTGCCCGCGCGGGCCCAGGCAGGCAGCGATTTCGCCGCGCGGCGGGTGCTGGAGCTGGCAATCGTCCTGCTGGGCGCCTCGGTCAGCGCGCAGACCCTGCTGTCTGTCGGGCCGGGCCTGCTGGCGGGGATCGTGGCGCTGGTCGTGCTGGCGGTGCCGGGGGCCTTCCTGCTGGGTCGGATGCTGCGCCTGCCCTGGCGCATGGCGCTGCTGATCGCCTGCGGCAATGGCATCTGCGGGAATTCCGCCATCGCCGCCGTCGCCCCGGTGATCGGCGCCCGGCGCGAGGATGTCAGCGCGGCCATCGCCTTCACCGCGGTGCTGGGGGTGGCGGTGGTGCTGGGCCTGCCACTGGTCGGGCACATGGCCGGCCTGGGCGCGGTGGACTACGGGATCCTGTCCGGCCTGACGGTCTACGCCGTGCCGCAGGTCCTGCCGGCGGCGGCGCCCCTGGGGGCGGCGGCGGTGCAGGTCGGCACGCTGGTGAAACTGGTGCGGGTGGTGATGCTGGGGCCGATCTGCCTGGTCCTGTCCCTGCTGCCCGGAACGCGCGGCGCGGCGCCCGCCGGTTCGATGGCGTCTCGCCTGATCCCGCCGCTTTTCATCCTGGGCTTCCTGGCGATGGCCGGCCTGCGCTCTGCGGGGGCGATCCCTGCGGCTGCACTGCCACCGCTCGAACAGGGGGCCTCGGCCCTGACGCTGCTGGCCATGGCGGGGCTGGGTCTGGGCGTGGATGCCCGCGCCGTGCTGGCCGCCGGGCCGCGCGTGGTGGCGGCCGTCGTGCTGTCGCTGTCGGGGCTGATCCTTCTGGCCCTCGGGTTGATCGCGCTTCTCTGACGGGGCGGTCCGGCCCGCATGGCTTGCGGGCCCCGCCGCATTGGTCTAACTCTCTGTCCCCAGCCACCGGGCGCGGCGTGATCGCACCGGCAGCCATCCCCGATGTCCTCCCTCCGCCTTGTCCCCAGGACCCGTCCGATGCCGTTTCTGCATGCCATGACCTGTCGCACCGAAGGCATCCACAGCACCGCGCCGGTGCGGTGGCGAGCCTTTGACGGCATGTGTGCGGTCTTCTGGGAGGCCCATGGCGACGCGGGCGCGACGGGTTATTACACCTCGCCCGATCCGCGCATCATCCTGTTCTTCAACGATGTCTCCGGCCATATCCGCATGGGCGAGGGGAAGCGGACGCAGGCAGAGGCGTCGCGCCCCATGCTGCGCGCGGTTTTCGCCCCCGCCGGCACGCCGATGTGGACCCGTTTCACCTCCGCCCATGACTTCTCCCACCTCGATCTGCACCTGGAACGCAGCTGGCTGATCGAACGGCTGACGCCGCTGATCGGCGCGGAGGAAACCCTGTCGGTGCTGTCCCACCCGGTCGAGGTGCAGGACATCGGCGCCCTTGCCGCCATTGGTGAGGCGTTGCGGGACGAAGTCTTCGCGCCGTCACGCCACCCGGTCTTTGCCGAGAACCTGGCGCTGACCCTGCTGACCGGGCTGGTGGAACTGCCCGAACAGGAAGACCGCCAGGTCCTGCACGCAGGCGGCCTGACGCCGGCACAGATGCGCCGCATCCGCCAGCTGTTCGAGGCCGAGGGCGGCGCGCGCATCAGCAATGCCACCCTGGCCGATGCCGTCGGCCTGTCGCCCAACTGGTTCAGCCAGGCCTTCAAGAAGACCACCGGCAAGACCCCCGTGCAGTGGCAGCAGGAACACCGGATAGGCCGCGTCAAGGAAGCGCTGCTGATCGAGGATTGCTCGCTGACCGAGGTGGCCTCGCGTTTCGGATTCTCCGATCAGGCGCATCTGACCCGCGTCTTCCGCCAGCATGAGGGCACGACCCCTGCCGCCTGGCTGCGCGACCTGCGCGCCCGCTGATCCCGCCTACTTTCGCTGAAACGAAAAAGGCCCACCCCCGGAGGGATGGGCCCGATCTGTTGGCGCAGGGGCGTGTTACCAGGACTTCGCCAGGGTCACCGCGACCTCGCGGCCCGGGTTGTAGTAGTCCGCGGTGCCCGAGCCCACGACGTGCTGTTCGTCGAAGAGGTTCGACACGTTCAGGCGCAGATCGGTCTGATCGGCCACCTCGTAGCTGACCGAGGCATCAAACAGCAGCGCGTCATCGCTTTTGCCGGTGTTGGCCGCATCGTAGTAGTAGGACCCGATGTAGCGCGCGCCCAGTCCCAGGGTCATGTCGCCACGACGGCCCGCACCGGGCATCGTGTAGGTACCATAGATCGAGGCGATGGTTTCCGGCACCTGGGTGAAACGGTTGCCATCCAGCGGCGTGCCGTCACGCAGCGTCCCTTCGGTGACCTTGCTGTCGAGGTAGGAATAGGAGGCCATCAGGGTGAAGCGATCGGTCATCTCCATCCGCGCTTCCAGGTCGAGGCCGCGCACGCGGTTCTCGCCGACGGTTTCCCGTTCGATCCCGCCGCCGGGCTGGACCACGGCGATGGTCACGTCCTTGCGCGTCAGGTCGTAGACCGAGGCGGAGAACAGCGCGTTGGAGCCGAGGGGGGCGTATTTCACGCCGATCTCGTACTGCTCGCCGCGTTCCGGGGTGGTGCCGATCGAGGGCGGTGCCACGGATTCCACGTAGGAAGCGTAGGCGGAGACCTCATCGGTGAACTTGTAGGTCAGCGCCGCGCGCATCGAGGTTTCGTCGAAGTCGTCGCTGCCGGTGGCGCTTTCCAGGTCCAGCCAGTCGCGGCGCAGGCCAATCGTGCCGATGATGCGATCATCGAAGGACAGGTTCTGCGTCACGAAGAGCGCCCGGGTGCTCTGCTCGGTCTCGTCCGAGGTATAGGGCACGGGGTTCACCGGACCGCCGGTGTAGACCGGGTCGGTGACGTCGATGGCGCCGGCATCGCCGTAGATCGACGAGGAGCTGGTTTCGGCCTCGCGGAATTCCAGGCCGGCCAGGGTGTTGCTTTCAAAACGGCCGAAGGCGGCGTCGTACTGCACGATGACGTTGCCGATCCATTCCTCGGCATGGCTGTCGGTGCCGAAGAAATCACGATCCACCATGTCGCCGACGCGCCCGGCCTCATCGGTCAGGTAGACGTAGCCGAAGTTGTTGTCGTAGTCGCTGTAGCGCAGGTTGGCGTTCAGCTTCAGCCCGTTCATGAACTCATGTTCGAACATCAGGGTGCCGCTGGTGCGCTCGACTTCGTGGAAGTTGAAATTGGGCTCGCCGAAGAAGTCGTCACGGCTGTACTCGCGGTCCAGCGGGTAGCCACCGCTGTTCGGGGTGCCGTCGCGATCGACGTGGTCGATCACCAGGCTGAGGCGCGTGTAGTCGGTCGGCTCCCAGGCGATGGACCCCATCAGCAGGGTCTGGTCGTCCTGCGAGTGATCGTATTCCAGATCGCTGTCCTGGCGCCGCGCGGTGACGCGGTAGGCCAGCGTGCCCGCCTCGTTCAGCACGTTGCCGAAGTCGACGCCGACCTCCTTGTGATCGAAGGAACCGAAGGTCAGGTAGCCGGTGCCGAAGCTCTCGAATTTCGGCGTCTTGGAGACGAAGTTGATCGACCCGCCCGGATCCGCCGGCCCGAAGAGGGTGGAGTTGGCGCCGCGCAGCACCTCTACCCGCTCGTAGGCATAGGGGTCTTCGCGCATGCCGCGCATCGTGCCCAGGGTCATGCCGTCGCGATAGGTCGTGGCGGCGAAGCCGCGGATCTGCACGTAGTCGTTGCGGTCGTCGGTGCCGTAATAGTCCGTGTGGATGCCGGGCGAATACTGCAGCACCTCTTCCAGCGTGTCGGCATCGCGCATCTCGATCTCCTTCTCGGTGATGACCGAGACGGAGGCGGGCGTGTCTTGGATGCTGGTCGCGACCTTGCCGCCCACCGACATTTCGCGGGCGACGGTGTTGTCGGCGTCGTCATCGGCCTCGGCGGTGCCATCGACGTGGATGGGCGAGAGGCGGAAGGCGCCGTCATCGTCCTGGGCGGCCTGCTGGGCCAGCGCGGGATGGGCGGCCAGAAGGGCGAGGGTGGCGCAGCCGGCGCGCAGCAGCGTGGCGCGGCTCGGGGCTGTGGAAACGGGGAACAGGGTCAACTCGGGGAGCTCCTTCGTGACATGAGAGGGCAGGATGGCTGGCCGAGGCGGAGGCGTCGGAATGGCTGCGGGCCGAAGCGGGAGTGAAGCCGTCGGTCACGGCACGGGGATCTAGCGACTGGATCTCAGCCCGTATAGAAGAAACTTACGCATTTTGTCGGAATTACCGCCTAAGCGCCGGGAAACCCTTGGCCGGGGCGCGCCAGATGCTTGCTATGCTGGGGTTTGGCACGTATCTGAGCGAAAAAGTAAACATTGGAGGCCCCCTCATGCGCCTGTCTCGCCGCGCCCTTTGCCTGTCTTCACTGGCCCTTGGTCTGACCGCCCTGGCGCCGGGCGCCATGGCGCAGGAGTTTCCGCTGCGGGTCGCCCATGCCTACGGCGAGACGGTGATCCCGGCCAGGCCGCAGCGCGTGGCGACGGTCAGCTGGGCCAACCACGAGGTGCCCCTGGCCCTGGGCGTCGTGCCCGTGGGCATGGCGGCGGCCAATTTCGGCGATGCGGATGGCGACGGGTTGCTGCCCTGGGTGAAGGCCGCGCTGGATGAACTGGGCGCCGAGGTGCCGCGCCTTTACGATGAGGGCGACGGGATCGACTTCGAGGCCGTGGCGGCGACCCAGCCCGACGTGATCCTGGCGGCCTATTCCGGGCTCAGCCGGCAGGACTACGACACCCTGTCGATGATCGCCCCGGTGGTCGCCTTTCCCGAAGGCCCCTGGGCCACCGGCTGGCGCGACATGATCCGGCTGAATGCCGCCGGCATGGGGATGGCCGAGGAGGGCACTGCGCTGATCGACCGGATCGAGGGGGAGATCGCCGCGACCCGTGCCGCCCATCCCGAGTTCGAGGGCAAGACCGCGATGTTCGTCACCCACCTCGCGCCGACGGACCTGAGCCGGATCTCCTTTTACACCGACAACGACCCGCGCGTGCGCTTCTTCCATGACCTGGGGCTGACGTCGCCCGCCTTCATCGCCGAGACCGCCGAAAGCGGCGCCTTCGCGGGCGAGATCAGCGCCGAGCGGATCGACCTGCTGGACGACGTGGACCTGCTGGTGACCTACGGCGGCGAGGATCTGCGCGCGGGACTGGCGGAGAATGCGCTGACGGCGCATCTGCCGGCGGTGGCCAAGGGCGGGCTTGTTCTTCTGGGCAACGATGCCATGGGCACGGCGGCCAATCCCACGCCGCTATCGCTGCCTTGGGTGCTGGACGACTACGCCGCGCAGCTTTCCGCGGCGCTGGCCGGGGCGGAGTGATCCGACCGGCATGAGGGTGCAGCGATGACAGGGACGCGGACGCAGAGCCGCAGGGCGATGCTGGGCATCGCCGCGCTGGTCCTGCTGACGGCGATGCTGTCGGTGGGGCTGGGCGCGCGTGGCGTGGCACTGGCCGATATCCTGTCGGCGCTGCAAGGCCAGGTTGAGACCATCGGCCAGGCCGCCGTCGCCGCCCGTATTCCGCGCACGCTGATGGCCCTGCTGGCCGGGGCAGCCCTTGGGCTGGCCGGGGCCGCGATGCAGGGCGTGACACGCAACCCGCTGGCCGACCCGGGGCTTCTGGGGGTCAATGCGGGTGCGGCGCTGGCCATCGTCATCGGCATCGCCTGGTTCAACATCGACAGTGCCGCGCTGTACATCGGGACCGCCGTGTTGGGCGCGGGGGGCGCCGGTATCATCGTCTACCTGATCGCGGCGCTTGGCGCCGGGGGCGCGACACCGCTGAAGCTGGCGCTGTCGGGGGCGGCTGTCACCGCCGCGCTGGTGTCCTTCACCACCGCCGTCGTCCTGCCGCGGGCCGACATCGGCGGGCTGGTGCAATCCTGGCTGGTCGGCGGCGTCGGCGGCGCGACCTTTTCGCAGATCACCCCGGTGCTGCCCGCGCTGGTGCTGGGCGGGGTGATCGTGCTGGCCTCGCCCCGGCGGCTGAACCTGCTGGCCCTGGGCGAGGAGGCGGCGACGGGCCTCGGCGAAAGCGTGGCGGTTGCGCGGGCCATGTCCGCGGGCGGCGCGATCCTGCTCTGCGGGGCTACAACGGCGGCCTGCGGACCCATCGGTTTCGTGGGCCTCGTCGTGCCGCACGCCTGCCGCGCTATCCTGGGCGGCGACTATCGCCGCGTTCTGCCTGCCTCCGCGCTGACCGGCGCGGCGCTGCTGACGGGCGCCGACGTGCTGGGCCGCCTCGTCGCACGCCCGTCCGAGATCGACGTGGGCATCGTCACCGCGCTGATCGGCGGGCCGGTCTTCATCTGGATCGTGCGGCGCGGCCGGGTGGCGGCGCTGTGAGCGGGGCGGCGGGTATCCAGCGGCAGCGCCGCGCGCGGCTGACGCGGCGCCTGCGGTTCCTCGGGCTCTGCGCGATGCTGGTGCTGGCGCTTTGCGCGCTGATCCTGTCGCTCGGGCAGAGCTTCACCCCGCCCGCCACGGTCTTGCGGGTGCTGGGAGGCGAGGCGGTGCCCGGTGCGGGTTTCACCGTCCTGCAACTGCGCCTGCCGCGGGCCGTGGTGGGCGCGCTGGCAGGGCTGAGTTTCGGCATGGGGGGCGCCGCCTTCCAGACCCTGCTGCGCAACCCGCTGGCCAGCCCCGACATTATCGGTATCAGCGCCGGCGCCTCCGCCGCGGCGGTTTTTGCCATCACCGTTCTGGGGCTTGCGGGGCTGCCCGTGGCCGTGGTCGCGGTGACCGCCGGTCTGGGCATTGCCCTGCTGATCTACCTGCTGTCCTGGCGCCAGGGCGTGGCGGGCGCGCGGCTGATCCTGGTGGGGATCGGGCTGTCGGGCATGATGCAAAGCCTGACCGCCTACATGCTGTCCCAGGCCGAAAGCTGGACCTTGCAGGCCGCCATGCGCTGGATGACCGGCAGCCTGAACGGCGTCCAGCTGGAGCAGGCGCTGCCACTGCTGGCGGCCCTGGCGATCTGCGGCGGCGTGCTGCTGATCGCCGCGCCGGCGCTGGAGGTCATGCGCATGGGCGACGAAACGGCCGCGGGGCTGGGCGTGCGCACCGGCGCGGTCCGTGCCGCCGTGGTGGTGGCCGCCGTGGGGCTGGTGGCCGTGGCCACCGCCATGGTCGGGCCGGTGGCCTTCGTCGCCTTCCTGTCGGGGCCGATCGCGGCGCGGATGACTGGGCGGGACGGATCGCTGCTGCTGCCGGCCGCGCTGGTCGGGGCGGTTCTGGTGCTGACGGCGGATTACGCCGGGCAGTTCTGGCTGCCCGCGCGCTATCCCGTCGGCATCGTCACGGGCGTGCTGGGCGCGCCCTACCTGCTTTTCCTCATCATCCGCAGCAATCGAACCGGAGGTGGCCTGTGAGCGTCGAAAGCCTGTCCATCCGCGCCTTGGCCGCAGGCTATGGCGGCGCGCGCATCCTCAAGGGGATCGACCTGGAGATCGCGCCGGGCCAGATCACCGCCATCGTCGGCGCCAACGCCTGCGGCAAGTCCACGCTCTTGCGCGCCATGTCTCGGCTGTTGACGCCGGAGTCGGGCGAGGTGCTGCTGGACGGGACCTCCGTCCATGCCACGGCCCCCCGCGCGCTGGCCCGCCGGCTCGGTCTGCTGCCTCAGGCCCCCCAGGCGCCGGAGGCGATTACCGTGCTGGATCTGGTCAGCCGGGGGCGCCATCCGCACCAGGGTATCTTTGGCGGCTGGTCGGCCCAGGACGAGGCCGCCGTGGCCGAGGCGCTGGAACTCACGGGCACCGATGCCCTGGCCGAGCGAGAGGTCGCGGCCCTGTCGGGCGGTCAGCGCCAACGGGTCTGGATCGCCATGGCCCTGGCCCAGCAGACCGAGGTGCTGCTGCTGGACGAGCCGACGACCTACCTGGACGTCAATCACCAGGTCGAGGTTCTGGACCTGCTGACCGACCTCAACCGCCGTCGCGGCACGACCATCGTGATGGTCCTGCACGAGCTGAACCTGGCCGCCCGCTATGCCGACCGGCTGGTGGCGATGCGCGCGGGCGAGATCCATGCCGAGGGTGCCCCCGGGGAGGTCCTGACCGAAACGATGCTGCGCGCCGTCTTTGACCTGGAGGCGCGGGTGATGGACGATCCGGTCAGCGGGCGCCCGCTGATGATCCCGCTGGGCCGCCATGGCCTGCGCGCGAACGAACGAGAGGAGGCACGCCGATGATCCATGTGGAAACCGACCTGAAGGTGCCGGCGCAGGCGCTGCGCAAGGTGATCCGCGCCCAGGCGCAGGAGTGGGACATGGCCTTCACCGAGACGGAGAACCGGCTGCGCGTGCAGATGATCGGCGGTGTCCTCAGTGTCAGCGGGCAGGGGAAAGCGGCACGGATGCGGGTGGAATCGGATACCGCCTCCGACCTGCAGGCGCTGCGCGACTACCTGACCGAGGAGTTGATGGAGCGCGGGCTGAACCCGGAATGGGAAGGGGAGCGCCCCGTGTCGCGCCCGGCCAACCAGTCGCTGGCACGGGTCGCGCGGGTCGAACGGATCTCGCCCACCTTCCGGCGGGTGACGCTGGCGGGACCTGAGCTGGCGCGCTTCGATGAGGCGGAGGGGTTCCATTTTCGCCTGCTGTTCGGCCCCGAGGGCGCCGGCTGGCCTGGGGTCGACGACAACGGGGTCACAGTCTGGCCCGGAGGGGCCGCCGCCTGGCATCGTCCGGTCTACACGGTTCGCAACCTGTGGACCGAAGGCGGCGTGCCGCATCTCGATTTCGACATCGTGCTGCACGAGGGCGGCACGGTGACGGAGTGGTCGGCGCAGCTGGCACCAGGAGCCGAGGTCATCCTGGCCGGCCCGGGCGGCGATCAGGGCCGACGGGCCGAAGGCTGGCAACTGTTCATGGGGGATGCGACCGCCGTGCCGGTCATCGCGCGGCTTCTGGCGCTGCTGCCCGAGGAGACGCGGGGGCGCGCGGTGCTGTTTGTGCCCGACGCAGGTGATCGTCAGGCCTTGGATCATCCGGCGGGGCTGGAGGTCCAGTGGGTCGTGACCGAGGGGCCCGATTTCGCCGCGACCCTGGCCGGGGCAGAGGTGCCCGCCGAGGATCGCTTCGTCTTCGCGGCCGGTCCCCGTGCGGCCATCGCCGGGTTGCGCGAAGGGCTGACCGAGGCTGGGCTGGGCAAGCGCGAGGTCTATGCCGCCGCCTATTGGTAAGAGCCGCAATCGTGGAAAAGAGAAAGGGGCCCGCCGATCCGGTAGGCCCCTTTCTTGTTCATGCGCTGGCGCGGTTCACTTCTCCGGCAGCAGACCGCGCGGGCTGAAGCGCAGCACGAGCAGCAGCAGGATCCCCATCAACAGCATCCGCATATGGGCGGCGGAGTTGATCATGTGGGTCTTGAAATCGCCCTCGGGCACCGGACCCATGACCACCTGCATGATCTCCGGCCCCCAGTCGCCGGCCTTGACCCAGAGATACCAGATCAGCACGCCGCCCAGCACCGAGCCCCAGTTGCTGCCCGAGCCGCCGACCACGACCATGACAAGGATCAGGAAGGTGTAGCGCAGCGGATTGTAGGAGGAGGGTGTCATCTGCCCATCGAGAGAGATCATCATCGCGCCCGCCAGCCCGATCACCGCCGAGCCCAGCACGAAGACCTGAAGGTGACGGCGGGTGATGTTCTTGCCCATGGCAGCCGCCGAGATCTCATTGTCGCGGATGGCGTGCATCATTCGGCCCCAGGGCGATTTCAACGCCATTTCCGAGGCCCAGATCAGCAGCAGGATGACCACGATGAAAAGCGCCAGGAAGGCCAGCTTCACCAGCAGGGTCGAGGCAAGCGTCGGATCCAGCCCCCAGGCCTGGGCCTTCTCGGCAAAGCCCGGGCGCGCCTGCAGGTCGATCTCGTAGGGCACCGGCCAGGGGCGCGGGATGCCGTTGACGTTCAGCACGCCCCGGTCCAGCCATTGCTCGTTCTTCAGCACGGCGACGATGATCTCGGCGATGCCCAGGGTCGCGATGGCGAGATAGTCCGAGCGCAGGCCGAGGGCTGTCTTGCCGACGAGCCAGGCCGCGCCGGCGGCCAGCAGGGCGCCCACGGGCCAGGAGATCAGCGTGGGCAGACCCAGCCCGCCGAGGTTGCCGGCGGCGGAAGGGTTGATCGCCTCGATCGCGGTGACGGCCGGGTCGAAGAGGGCGCGATAGACGAAGAAGCCGACCAGCAGGATGCCCGTGACCGCCAGCCCCCGTGCGCGGCCCTTGGGCATGCGGCGCCAGGTGACGACCGACAACACCAGGGCGATGGTTGCCACGACGAAGGCGGTGAGGATGCCCATGCCGCCCGCGGCAAAGGCTCCGGGCGTCGGTGGCATCGAGATCAGCACGGGCGCCAGGCCGCCAAGCGCCAGGAACCCCATGGCGCCGGCGTTGAACAACCCGGCGGTGCCCCATTGCAGGTTGATGCCAAGCGCCATGATGGCCGAGATCAGCCCCATGTTGAGGATGCCTAGGGCGGAGTTCCAGCCCGTGGTCAGCCCCTCCAGCAGGATCAGCAGGGCGAGGATGGCAAAGAACAGCGGTGCGCGCAGCGGGCTGGTGTCGCCCGGTTGACGAGTTGGGCTCATACCACTTTCCCCCTGAAGATACCGGTGGGACGGAAGATCAGCACGAGGATGAGGATCACGAAGCTGACCGCGAACTTGTAGTCGGTCGACAGGAGCTGGACGAGGCCGTCGGGCTCCCACGCGGGGACCAGGTAACCCGCCACCTTCTTCCAGGCGTAGGTCAGCCCGACCTCCGAGAAGGAGATGATGAACCCGCCGACGATGGCGCCCACCGGGTTGCCGATGCCGCCGACGATGGCGGAGGCGAAGATCGGCAGGACGATCTGGAAGTAGGTGAAGGCCTTGAACGACTTGTCGAGCCCGTAGAGCGTGCCGGCGATCGTCGCCAGGGCCGCCGTCAGAACCCAGGTCACCTTGACCACGCGGTCAGGATCGATGCCGGACAGCAGCGCCAGATCCTCGTTGTCGGAAAACGCCCGCATCGACTTGCCCGTGCGGGTGCGGTTAAGGAACCAGAACAGCGCCACCACAGTGATCGCCGCCGTGACGACGGTGATCGCCTGGGTGGTGCGCAGGGTCAGCGGCTCGCGCATGCCCGTCATCTGGTTCCAGGTTCGGGCGGAGATGATGAAGCGTTCGCCATCGGCGAAGTTGATCTGGTCGACGCCGATCAGGAAGCGGGTCAGGGCGTTCATCACGAACATCACGCCGACTGAAACCATGACCAGCACCACCGGCTGGGCGCGGATGCGACGGTAGTAGCGATAGACCACCCGGTCGGTGCCCAGCATCATCAGGGCCGTCACCGCAATGCCGAAGGGCAGGGCGATCAGCGCCGTTGGCAGCGGCCCGAAGGAGATGCCCATGGCCTGAAGGCCCCAAGTGATCAGGATCACCACGGCGGTACCGAAGGCCATGGTGTCGCCATGGGCGAAGTTGGAGAAGCGCAGGATCGAGTAGATCAGCGTCACCCCGAGCGCCCCGAGCGCCAGCTGCGCCCCATAGGCCGTGGCCGGGATGATGACGTAATTGGTCAGCGCCACCAATGCGTTGATGAGTTCCATCTGTTCTCAGCCCCCCAGGAAGGTGCGGCGGACCTCCGGGTCGGCCAGAAGGGCCTTGCCGGTGTCGGTGTAGCGGTTGGCGCCCTGCACCAGGACATAGCCGCGGTCGGCGATCTCCAGCGCCTGACGGGCGTTCTGTTCGACCATCAGGATCGAGATCCCGGTGCGGGCGACCTCGATGATACGGTCGAACAGTTCATCCATCACGATGGGAGAGACGCCCGCCGTGGGTTCGTCCAGCATCAGGAGCTTCGGCTGGGTCATCAGCGCGCGGCCCACGGCCACCTGCTGACGCTGCCCGCCCGACAGCTCGCCCGCGTTCTGGTGGCGCTTGTCCTTCAAGATCGGGAAGAGCGTGTAAACCTGTTCCATCGTGTCGTGGAAGTCGTCGTCGCGGATGAAGGCACCCATCTCCAGGTTTTCCTCCACCGACATGGTGGGGAAGACGTTGTTGACCTGCGGCACGAAACCCATGCCCTTCTTCACCCGGTCCTGGGGTGACAGGGCGGTGATGTCGGTGCCGTCCAGCGTGACCGATCCGCCGCGCAGGGGCAGCATGCCGAAGACGGCCTTCATGGCGGTGGACTTGCCCGCGCCATTGGGGCCGACGATCACGGCGATCTGGCCCTTCTCCACGGTCAGGGTGCAGCCATGCAGGATGTCTGCCTTGCCGTAGCCGCCGGTCATGTTCGAGGCGTCGAGATAGCTCATGTCGCGTCTCCCTTGCCGGCGCGGTCGCCCAGACCGGGCTGCGCGCCCAGGTCCTCGCCGGCGGCGGCCTCGGCGGCGTCCTCCGCCACGACCTTGTTCTTCAGCCCGGTGCCCAGGTAGGCCTCGATCACGGCTTCGTTCTCCATGATATGATCGGCGGGCCCTTCGGCCAGGACCTTGCCCTCGGCCATGACGATGACCGGGTCGCAGAGGCGGCCGATGAAATCCATGTCATGCTCGATGACACAGAAGGTATAGCCGCGTTCCTTGTTCAGGCGCACGATGGCATCGCCGATGGTGTTCAGAAGGGTGCGGTTCACGCCGGCGCCGACCTCGTCGAGGAAGACGATCTTGGCCTCGACCATCATCGTGCGGCCCAGCTCCAGCAGCTTCTTCTGCCCGCCGGAGAGGTTGCCGGCCTTCTCGTCGGCCAGGTGGCTGATGGTGAGGAAGTCCAGCACGTCGTCGGCCTTGGCGCGCAGGGCGGCCTCTTCGGCGCGGATGCGGCCACGGCCGAACCAGGTGTTCCACAGCGTTTCGCCCGACTGCCCTTCGGGTACCATCATCAGGTTCTCGCGCACCGAGAGGGTGGGGAACTCATGAGCGATCTGGAAGGTGCGCAGCAGGCCCTTGTGGAACAGCTGGTGCGGCGTCAGGCCGGTGATGTCCTCGCCATCCATGGTGACGCGGCCCGAGGTGGGCGCGTGGACACCGGCGATGACGTTGAAAAGGGTGGATTTGCCGGCGCCGTTCGGCCCGACGAGACCGGTGATGGATCCCGTGGCGATTTCGATGCTGGCATGGTCGACGGCCAGAAAGCCGCCGAAGGATTTGACTAGGTTCTCGACCCGGATCATGGGGTTCTCCGACTGGGCCGGCCGCGCGGGCCGGCAGGTGTCGTTCCGACAGAAAGACGGCCCGGGACACTGCGCCCCGGGCCGAACCTTCGCCGTGACGCGAGATCAGCGGTAGCCGACCGTGGTGATCTTGCCGTCCTCGAAGAGGATCTCGCGGAAGGTGCCGGCGGCTTCGCCTTCCCCGATCAGCTCGACCGCGGTGGCGCCGTCGTAGTCGATGGCCTCACCCGCCTTCAGTAGTTCCAGGCCTTTGGCCAGTTCACCGGGGTAGATCTTCTCGCCGGGGCCGTTGGCGACCTCCATGATCATGTCCTTGTAGACCTTGGGATCGGTGGAGCCCGCGGCCTGCATGGCCAGCAGCATCAGAGCGGCACTGTCGTAGGCGCCGCCCGAGTAGGCGGAGGAGCCGTCGAAGCCGGCCTCTTCGGCCATGCCGAGGTAGGTGGTCATGCCTTCGCCTTCGGAATCGGGCAGCTGGCCGAAGGAGCCTTCGAGCTCCGCGCCGAAGTTGTCTTCCAGCGCCTGGCTGACCATGCCGTCGGGGAAGACGAAGGTGTAGAAGGCGCCGGTGTCCAGCGCGCCGCGCAGCACGCCCGAGCCGCCCTGATCGACATAGCCGATCAGCACCAGCGCGTCGCCGCCCGCGGAGGCCAGCGCGCCGACCTCGGCGGAGTAGTCGCCTTTGCCGTCCTCATGGGCGGCGGAGATGGTCACCGTGCCGCCGGCCTCTTCGAAGGCGGACTGGAAGCTATCGGCCAGACCCTTGCCGTAGTCGTTGTTGGTGTAGGTCACCGCGACCGAGGAGATGTCCTTGTCCAGGATCTCCTGCGCCATCACCTCGCCCTGGCGGGCGTCGGAGGGGGCGGTGCGGAAGAAGAACCCGCCGTCTTCCATGCTGGACAGCGCGGGCGAGGTGGCGGAGGGCGAGATCATCACCACGCCGTTCGGCATGCCGACGTTCTGCAGCACGGCGGTCGTCGCGCCCGAGCACATGGCGCCCATGATGCCCTTCACCCCGTCGGAGGTGACGAGGGTTTCGGCGGCGGCAGTGGCGGCGGCGGAATCGATGCAGGTGCTGTCGCCGCGCACGGGCGTCACGGTGTCGCCTTCCAGCAGCATGCCGCTGTCGGAGACTTCCTTCATCGCCATCTCGGCGCCCTGGGCCATCGGCCCGGCGAGGGATTCCAGCGGGCCGGTGAAGCCCAGCAGGACGCCCATCTTGATCTCTTCGGCGCCGGCGGCCGAGGCGCCAAGCGCGATGGCGGCCGTGGTCATGAGGATTTTCTTCATTGCGATCTCCCTCCAGGGATCCGGTTTTTCCGGTCCCGGCTATTTGTTCGTTCCGACAGGGAGGCGGGCTCCCGTCTGTTCCTGAATGGGGCGGATCGGCGCGCGAAGGTCAAGAGGCGCAAGCGTTGTTTTTGCGAAATCCTGTTCTGCATTTCGCGTGGTCATGGCCGTTGGCGCGGTCACCGGGGCGGGCGGCGCCGTAGGGTTTGGAGGCAATTTGGGCCGTGGGCCTCGGCTTCGCCCTTGCAGGCTTGTCCTTGGGGGCATGTCGCGGACCGTCATCAAAAGGTCGTTTGCGTTCCCGGATCATCCTTGTTAGGAACCCCTTCGATGTCGAAAGCAAAATACATCCTGAAGCCTCCAGTAGAGCTTTGATTTTACATTGGCCATTTCCGGCCTAGGTCTGCTTTCATCACCAGTTTACTTCACAATACGAAGGAGAACTCCATGCGTTCCATTGCGCTTGCTTCCACCGCACTTGTTGCCACGCTTTCCCTGCCCATGGCCGCCCAGGCCCAGGACGAGGCGGGCCAGTGCGGCGAGGTCTCGATCGCCCAGATGGGTTGGGCCGCCGCCGAGGTGACCACCGAGATCGCCAAGTTCCTGCTGGAACAGGGCTATGGCTGCGACGTGTCGCTGGTTCAGTCCGACACCGTGCCCGCCGTGACCTCGGTCGCCGAGAACGGTGAGCCGGACGTGCTGACCAACTTCTGGCCGAACTCCGCCGGCTCCGCTTACGAGACGCTGAAAGAGCAGGGGACCATGAAGGAGCTGACCTCCGTCCTGACGCCCGGCGGCGTCGAAGGCTGGTGGATCCCGACCTCGCTGGCCGAGGAACACCCGGAGCTGACCACCATCGAGGGCATTCTCGAAAACCCCGAACTGGTCGGCGGTCGCTTCAACAACTGCCCCGACGGCTGGGGCTGCCGCGTCGTGTCCGACAACCTGATCCGCGCCCTGGACATGGAAGACCACGGCATCGAGATCTTCAACCACGGCTCGGGTGAAACGCTGGCCACCTCCATGGGCGCCGCCGTGACCGATGGCGAGCCCTGGTTCGGCTACTACTGGGGCCCGACCGTGCCCATGGGCATGTACGACATGACCCGCGTGGAAATCGGCGAAGTGGACGAAGAGGCGATCATCGACCTCTCCACCCCCGACTTTGCCGATCCGCAGGTCTCGGAATTCCCGACCGCGCCGATCCTGACCACGGTGACCACCGACTTCGCGGATGAAAACCCCGAGGTGACCGAGTTCTTCACCAAGATGTCCTTCCCGACCGACACCATGAGCGGTCTGCTGGCCTGGTCGGAAGAGAACAACGCCTCGGCCCAGGAAACCGCCGTCTACTTCCTGACGGAGAACACCGACATCTGGGCCGACTGGGTCAACGACACGGCGACCGAGAACCTCTCGGCGCTGCTGCAGTAAGTCGAACGAACTGAGACGCTCCGCGCGTCTCCCTCTGAACGGGGCCGGTCACCGGTCCCGTTCTTTTGGTTTCACAACAAGGGCGGGCCCGGAGAAGCGGTCCGAAAGAACAGATGGCAACCTATGACGGCGTATTCGATACCGTCGGCCTGAGAGAGTGGTGCGACGAGGGGGCCAGTGACGGCCCGATGTCGATGGCCGATCTTCTGGCCCAGACGTCCGGTGACAGCGCGCAGACCCCGCTGACCGAACTTCCCTTTCCTTCCCTCGATGCCCTGAACGAGGCCTGCTCGAAGATCCCGCAGGCCCGGGACCTGACCAATGGCGTCGAGGCCGCATTCATGTCCGCCCGGGACGTGCTGCGCGTCGTGGTGGATCCGATCACCCAACCCCTCAGCTGGATGCTGAACGAGGCGCTGTGGGTGATGACGGAAACCCCGTGGTGGATCATGATCCCCATTCTGCTGCTGATCACCTGGGCCGTGGCCCGCAACTGGAAGGTCGTGGGTTTCGTCGCGATCATCCTCGGCCTGCTGGCCTTCGTCGACCACTACGAGGTGGCGATGCAGACCCTGGCGATCATCTTCGTCTGTGCCTTCATATGCGTGCTGTTCGGGGTGCCCATAGGGATCGCCATGTCGCGCAGTGACAAGTTGCAGGGGATCCTGACCCCGGTTCTTGACCTGCTGCAGACGCTGCCGCCCTTCGTCTACCTGATCCCGCTGATCTTCCTGTTCTCGGTGACCGAACCGAAACTCTACGGCATCGCGGTGATCCTTTATGCCATCGTGCCCGTGGTGCGTCTGACCAACCTCGGCATCCGCCTGGTCGATCCCGACGTGATCGAGGCCGCCGATGCCTTCGGCATGACCAAGCGGCAGAAGCTGTTCGGCGTGCAGATCCCGCTGGCGCTGCCCAACATCATGGCCGGTGTGAACCAGACCATCATGATGTCGCTCGCCATGGTCGTTATCGCCTCCATGGTTTCGGCCCCCGGCCTGGGCATCCTGGTGCTGCGTGGCATCCGCAACCTGGAACTGGGCGTGGGCATGATCGCGGGCCTGGGCATCGTCGTGCTGGCCATCGCGCTGGACCGGGTCACCAAGGCATCGCTGGCCCGTATCGACGCCAGCCAGTCGTCGCGCTGAGGAGGATGAGAGAATGACCGACAAGACCGTGAAAGTCTCCATCCGCCACCTCTACAAGATCTTCGGTGCCGACCCTCAGGGCGCGCTGGAAAAGGTGAAGGCGGGCATGGGCAAGGCCGAGCTGCAGGAGCAGACCGGCCATGTCCTGGGCCTGCAGGACATCAACGTCGACATGAAGGAGGGTGAGATCACCGTCATCATGGGCCTTTCGGGTTCCGGCAAGTCGACGCTGATCCGCCACCTCAACCGGCTGATCGAACCGACGGCGGGCGAGGTCCTGGTGAACGGCGAGGACATCCTGGCGTGGAACGAGGCCCAGATGCGCACCCTGCGCCGCGAGAAGATGTCGATGGTGTTCCAGAAGTTCGCGCTGCTGCCGCACCGGACCGTGCTGGAAAACGCCGGCATGGCGCTGGCCACCCGCGGCAAGAAGCGGGACGAGTTCGAGGGCGAGGCCCGCAAGTGGCTGGAACGCGTCGGGCTGGACGGCCAGGACGAGCAATATCCGCACCAGCTGTCGGGCGGGATGCAGCAGCGTGTGGGCATCGCGCGCGCGCTGGCGTCGAACTCGGACATCATGCTGATGGACGAGGCATTTTCCGCTCTCGACCCGCTGATCCGCACCGATATGCAGGACCTGTTGCTGGAGCTGCAGGAAGAGCTGCACAAGACCATCATCTTCATCACCCACGACCTAGACGAGGCGCTGAAGCTGGCTGATCACCTGGTGATCCTGAAGGATGGCGCGGTGGTGCAGCAGGGCGAGCCGCAGAAGATCCTGCTGAACCCGGCGGACCCCTACATTGAGGACTTCGTGGCCGACATCAACCGCGCCCGGGTCCTGCGGGTCCGGTCCATCATGACCGAGGCGGCGCCTGCCGGTGAGATCGCGGGCGATGTGGATCCGGCGGACAACCTGGAAAGCGTGATCGCCCGGGCGGGCGGCGCGGTGGACCGGGCCTACCGCGTCGTCCGCAACGGCGAAACGCTGGGCTATGTCGACATGGCGGAGATCATGCGCGCCCTGGTGCCGCGTGAATCCGGCGCCGCGGCCTGAGCCCAGGCATCAGTTGGGGAAACCGGGGGCGCCCGCGGGTCTTGTGACCGGCGGGCGCCTTTTCTTTGGCCGGGCGGTTTACGCGGCAGCTGCGCATTGTCGCGGTCGGAGAAGATCCCGGGCAAGGCCAATTCGCGGTCTTTCCCTGCGCAAGACCTTGTCGGGGCGGGCCCTTCGGTGGGTGACAATTGCATCCAGGCGTGGGCGCGGATTATCCTGCGGCCATCATCGGGGGCTTTTCTGTCATGACCCAATTTTCCAGACGCATTTTTCTGACCGCCGCACTTCTGTTTCTTTCCGCAGGCCTCGCTTGGGCCGAGGAGGTTCTGCTGACGATCGAAACGGGGCAGGGCATCGAAACCTATGACCGCGCCCGACTGGAGGCGCTGCCGCAGGTCGAACTGACGACCCACACCACCGTTACCGACGGGCCGCAGCATTTCACCGGGCCGCTGATGCGCGACCTGCTGGCGGATGCGGGGGTCACCTCCGACACGGTGCTGGCCCTGGCGCTGAATGATTACGAGATCGACCTGCCGGTGGAGGATTTCACCCGCTATGACGTGATCGCCGCGCTGACCATGAACGGCGAGGCCATGAGCCCCCGCGACAAGGGCCCGATCTGGATCGTCTATCCGCGTGACGCGCACCGCGAGTTGCAGGACATCAATTTCGACTACCGCTGGGTCTGGCAGCTGACGCGCATCGAGGCAAAATGAACCAGGCCACCTTCTGGCGCACCACGGTGCCCGTCCTGCTGCTGATGCTTTGCGTGGGCCTTCTGGTCTACGGCTTCCTGCGCCTGCGGGCGATCGAGGATTCCATGCGGCTGGACGATGCCACCAACATGGTCTGGGTCATCAGCCAGACCCAGGTGGAGGCGCTGGAGCTGCAGGTGGTCCTGGCCGAAAGCCCCGGGGATACAGGCCGGATCGGGGAGCAGTACGACCTTTTCCGCAGCCGCATCGACATGCTGACCCAGGGGCCGCAGTTGCGGTTCCTGGAGCGGCTGGAGGTGGCGGGGCCAGTGGTTGGCGCAGCCCGCGCGGCGCAGCGGCTCGACCCGGCCGTGCGGCAGTTGGCGCCCTATGAGGAGCAGGCGCTGAGCCGTGAGATGGGCGTGCTGGTGCGCGAGTTGAACAGGGCCGCGAACCGGGCAATGGTCAGCGAATGGCGGGTCTTGTCCGACCGGTTAGGCAGCTACCGAACGGCGGTGGCGCAGGTGGCCTATTCGCTGGGCGTCGGGGTGCTTCTTGCCATCTACCTGGGCTGGCGGATCCTGGCGGACCGGCGTGCGCGGCTTGACGCGGAGATCCTGCGCGAACGCTCCCAGCGGCTGGAAGAGGACCTGGACCGTGAACGAGCCACCGTCGCCCATTGGCGCGACTTCGCCGCCGTGGTTTCGCACCAGTTCCGCACGCCGCTGGCGGTGATCGACAGCGCCGCGCAGCGCATGTACCGCCGTGGTCAGCCCGCCGCGCCGGAGGTGCTGGAGGCCAAGCAGGCCACGATCCGCGAGATGGTCGGCTCGCTCGACAGGCTGGTGGACGCGGCGCTGCTGATCGGCCGGATCGACCATCAGATCGTGCGCCCCCAGCAGGTGATCGTCGACCTGGCGCCGCCGGTGCGCAGCATCGTCGAGGAGATGCGGCGGCGGCACCCGGGGCGACGGATCTCGCTGGCGGTCGAGGAGCCGGAACTGCACGCCTGGTGCGATGCCAAGCTGGTGCAGCACGCTCTGATGAACCTCATCGACAATGCGGTCAAATACTCGCCGCCCGACACGGCCGTGGACCTGACCCTCTTCCGGCAGGATGAACAGGTGGCCTGTACCGTCGCGGATCGAGGACCCGGCCTCAGCGATGCGGAGGCCGAGAAGCTGTTCGCCCGGTTCCAGCGTGGCGAGGATGCGCCGGCGGCGGGGACCGGGATCGGGCTGTGGCTGGCGCAGCGGCTGGCGCTGCTGCTGCAGGGCCGGATCGCCGTGCAGCCACGGACCGGCGGCGGGACGCTCTTCACCCTGTGGATGCCGGAAACGCCGCCCAATCAAAAGGAGGACGCGGAATGAGCGACCCCGCCACGATCCTGGTCTGCGAAGACGAACGCCACCTGCGCAACGATATCTGCGAGGAGTTGTCCGAGGCCGGCTATCTCGCGCTCTGTGCCGGGGACGGGCTGCAGGCGCTGGAGATGCTGAAGGACACGCAGCCCGACCTGATCCTGTGCGACATCGCGATGCCGCGTATGGACGGCCGGGCCCTGTTGCAGACCCTGCGGGCGGAGCACAGCGCGCTCGACGCGGTGCCCTTCCTCTTCCTCACGGCCTTCGGAGACCGGGCCGATATCATCGACGGCAAGATGCGCGGGGCGGACGACTATATCGTCAAGCCGGTGGACTACGAGGTGCTGCTGGCCACCATCGCGGCCCATCTGCGTCAGGTCCGGCGGGTGGCCTCCGCCCGGCCGGCAGAGAAGGCGGTGGAGGCGGCACGAACGGCGCTGGCCGAGGCCGAGTCTGGCGCCTGGGCCGCGCTCGACCGGCTGTCGCAGGGGATCATCCTGCTCGACCCGGCGGGCCATGTGCTGCACGCCAACGCCATCGCCCGCGCGCTGTGTCAGCCAGGGTCCGGGCTGCGGCTGGACGAGGGGTTGCGCGCCGAGGTCGAGCCCGCGCGGCTGCGCGAGGCGTTGGCGGAGGCGCTGTCCGGCGGGGCATCGACCGCCGTGGCGCCGGTGCCATTGGTCCGGCCGGATCGGGGGCAGGGGCCGATCCTGCTGCTGTCGCGACTGGACGGCAGCTCCGGGCAAGGAGCTGCGGTGATGGTGCTGATCGTCGATCCCGCCCGCCGCGCGGTGCCCGATCCGGATCTGTTGCGCCGTGCCCTCGGTCTGACGCCGACCGAGGCGCGCATCTCCAGCCTGCTGGCCAGCGGGTTGCGCAGCGATGCCATCGCCGAAACCCTGGGCGTGTCGCCGACCACCGTGGCCAGCCACCTCAAGAGCGTCTTCGCCAAGACGGAAACCCATCGTCAAACCGATCTGGTGGCATTGCTGCTGGCACTTTCCGCCATTCCCTCCTCTGAATAGGGGAGGCGCGGCCCATTGGCTCTGCGCTACGCTCTGCGCATTACCTGAGTGGAGAAACATTTTTCAGAATGTACGACCTTTCGTCCCCGGTCGCCGTGCGTCTTTTCTGACGCACGGCGATCTTTATTCTGTTCGGCGTCGCGATCTATTTCCCAATCGCACTGGCAGAAAAGGCTGGCCAAGGGCGTAGCTGCGGGTCTGGGTCAAACCTATCGCGGTGATGGACGAGGCATTAGACGGTCGCGGTCCCTGCCACGCGGCGCAGGCGGACGTGTTTCGCAAAGAGAAACGCGCACCGATGGAACATCGCGCCCCGTTCACAGTTGGGTGACAGTGACCCACGCTCAGGAGCCTGTCCATTGGAACACCTGGCCCGCCGCCTCGGCCTCCGCACGGACCCCACGATCTTCTTCATCTCAGCGGGGGTCACGATCGTCTTCGTGATTGCGCTGGTCCTGTTCCCCGAGGGGATCGGAGACGCCTTCGCCGCCGGGCGATCCTGGATCGTGACCAACCTGGGCTGGTTCTTCATCCTCGGGGTCAACGTCTGGCTGGGCTTCCTGATCTGGGCGGCGGCGTCGCGGCACGGGCATATCCGGCTCGGGCCCAAGGGCGAGCGGCCGGAGTATTCCAACCTCTCGTGGTTCACCATGCTGTTTGCCGGGGGCATCGGCACGGTCCTGATGTTCTGGGGCGTTGCGGAACCCATCAGCCATTTTTCCGCCCCGCCGCTGCCGGGGGTGGAGGCCTACACGGAAGAGGCCGCGCGCGATGCGATTTCCATCGCGATCTATCACCTCGGGCTGCACACTTGGGCGATCTTCACCCTGCCGGGGCTGGCCTTTGCCTATTTCATCAACCGCTACGACCTGCCGGTCCGCGTCAGCTCGGTCTTCTACCCGCTGCTGCGGGATGGCATCCATGGTCCGATCGGCAAGGCCATCGACATCGTCGCGATCCTGGGCACGCTGTTCGGCGTCGCAGTGTCGCTCGGCCTCGGCTCCAGCCAGATCGCGGCAGGGCTCGACGCGCTTTTCGGCACCGGGGACGGGACCGTGGTGCAGGTTGCGATCCTCGCTGTCCTGACTCTTGTCGCCATTGGCTCCATCGTCGCGGGGCTCGACAAGGGGGTGAAGCTGCTGTCGAACCTCAATATCGGCATGGCCGTGGCGCTGATGGTCTTCGTGCTGGTGACCGGCTCCACCTTGTTCCTCCTGCGCGGGCTGGTGGAGACCTTCGGCCTCTACTTCGAAAACCTCCCGCGGCTGGCCTTCTGGAACGACATGCTGGCCAATGAAAACCCGGGCAATGACGACTGGGGCTGGCAGGGCAGCTGGACGGTCTTCTACTGGGCCTGGACGGTGACCTGGTCGCCCTTCATCGGCCTGTTCGTTGCCCGCATCTCGCGCGGGCGCACGATCCGGGAGTTCGTCTTCGGTGTCCTTGGCGCGCCGTCGCTGTTCACCCTGGTCTGGTTTGCCATCTTCGGCTGGCAGGCGATGGAGTTCGACGGCATCGGCCTGGCCGCGCGCGAGGCCCTGGGCGACAGCGCGGGCCAGATCAGCGCCGCGGTGGCCGACAGCATCCCGCTGGCCATGTTCGCCTTCTTCGAACACTTCCCCTTCACCCCGGTCGTCCAGGGCCTTGCGGTGGTGATCGTCGCGATCTTCTTCGCTACCTCGTCGGACTCGGCCTCGCTGGTGGTTGACATGCTCTGCACCGGCACGCCAACCCCCGGCCCGACGCATCAGCGCGTATTCTGGGGGGCGGCCGAAGGGCTGGTCGCCGCGATGCTGATCGTGCTGGCCGGAGAGGCGGGGCTGACCGCCCTGCAACAGGTGATCACGGTGGTCGGCCTGCCGATCTTCATCCTGTGCAGCATGATGATCCCCTCGCTGATCCGCGGGTTCGCGCAGGAAGACATCGACCACGTGAACGTCGGGACGCGCCCCGAGCTAGACAGCTTCGCACGATCCGGGGCCGACGATGCGGGGACCTAGCGGTGCCCGACCCAGCCCCGGTCGTCCGTGAAGGCGCGCGCCTCGGAGATCCGTGTCGGAGCGTAGCCTTCGGGCATGGCCGCCAGCGGGGGCAGGGGCGCCTCTGACGCGACCAGCAGGATGTTGCCCCGTCCGGAGGCCCCGAGGGAGCCGAGGACGGCCTGCACCTCCGGGTAAAGCTGCGTCAGGATGGCGTGAACGCCCTGCGCCAGGGGGCCGTCGGGGCGGTCGATCAGGTTCACGTAGACGGGCCCGTCGACGATCTGTCGCAGTCGCTCGAAGGTTTCGACCGTGACCAGATGCGCCGGGACCGACCCTGAGGAAAAGGCATCCATCACCGCCGCGTCGAAGCGTGCATCGGTTTCGTTGAGGTAGGTGCGGCCATCGGCATGCACGATCCCCAGGCGCCCCTCGGTCGCGCCCGACGGAGCGGCCGCGTCATATCCCGTCCGGGCGATCATCGCCGCCGCGCGCGGCAGGTGCGCTCGCACGACGTCCGTCACCAGCGGGTCGATTTCCACCGCGACGGCCTTCGCCTCGGGGCGTGAGGCCAGAAGCTGCGTGGGCAGGGTGTAACCGCCGCCGCCGACGAAGAGAACCTCGGGCGCTGCGCCGAGGTCCGTGTCGAGGCGCTCCCACAGCCAGCTGGTGTAGGACAGTGCCAGGTCGTTCGTGCCCTCCGCGGCTGCTGCCTTGGGCTCGGCCGCCTGCAGCACCCCGTCGGAGAACAGCCGGACCTGGGCGCCCCGCTGATCCACATCGAGGCAGGATTGCCCGGATTCAAACTCGCAGGCCGGGGTGCCGGCCAACCCGGCGAAGGCGACGAAACCGGCCGCGGCGACGGTGGTGCCACGGGGGGGGCCAGCGACGCCCCCGCGCAG
Organism: Pseudooceanicola marinus; assembly: GCF_020177265.1. Lineage (GTDB taxonomy): Bacteria > Pseudomonadota > Alphaproteobacteria > Rhodobacterales > Rhodobacteraceae > Pseudooceanicola > Pseudooceanicola marinus_A. The sequence goes on along the minus strand of NZ_JAIVMC010000001.1, from coordinate 509,164 downwards.
GAAGGGCAGGCACAGCAGCGCCAGCACGCCGCAGGCGGCGAAGGTGGCCGTGGCCCCGATCAGCGGCAGCGCGACGAAGCCGGACAGGATCGAGCCGAAGATCGCCCCGATCGACCCGGCGGCCATGACGAACCCGAGGGACGATCCTTCGTGGCCCGGGCGTGCCTCGATCGCGAGCTTGGCCAGCAGCGGCGAGGGCAGGGTGATGAAGACCGAGGCGGGGAAGAAGACGACGATCACGCTGAGGACCATGCCGCCGGTGCCCCGCGCGCCCCAGGAATGCAGCATGCCCAGCACCGCCGGAGAGACGGTCATCAGGACCGCCGTCGTCACCAGCGCGCCGCGCACCCTGCGAAGCGCCTGGTCCCGGGGCCGTTCGGCCACCATACCGCCCAGGGCGCTGCCGAGGGAAAACCCGCCCAGCACGGTGGCGATCACCGTGGTCCAGGTCAGCAGCGACGTGCCGAAGAAGGGGGCGAGGACGCGCCCGGCGGCGATCTCGTAGGTCAGGCCGACGGCGGACATGACCAGCGTGAGGGCAATTGCGACGGAGAAGCGGATGGGAGGGTCCTACTCTGTTGAAGGGCTTTGGATCTGGTAGTGACGCAGAATGTGCCGGGGGACCAGCGGGGCCTCTTCACAAATCTGCGGAAAGGCGACCGGAATGCAAAAAAGGGCGGCCCTGTGCGGGCCGCCCTTTCCTGTGTCTTGTGGTCTTCTGACCTCAGAAGGCCATGCCGAAGCTGACGATGCCGGTGGTGTCGCCGTTGTCGTCGAACTGGCCTTCGACCTTGGCGGTCCAGCCGGCGGACCCGCCCAGTTCGGCGCCGAGGCGCAGCATGGTCAGATCGTCGCCGCTGGTGCTGAAGCTCGTCGAGCCGGGGGCATTCGAGTTGTTCGTCCCCTGTGCGGACATGGTCACGTCATCTCCGTTGGAGAACAGCGCCACGGCCCCCAGGAAGGGACGGATGGTGTTTCCGCCCGACAGGGAAAGGCTGTAGCCGGTTTCCAGCGACACGTAGGAGGCGGTCAGGTCGCGTTCCTCGATGGTCGCATCGGCCAGACCCGAGGGGTCGAAGCTGTCGAAGGTGATGCGGCTGGCGCCTGCTTCGGCGGAGAAGCCCAGACCTTCGCCGCTTGCAGGCTTCAGGTCATAGCGGGCCGCCATGCCGAAGGAGGTGTCATCGACGGCGGCCTGGCCGGTCACGTCCATGGCGCTCTTGATGTCACCATCGCCGCGGCCGATGTAGGCGATGCCGCTGACCACGCCTGCGCCCATCGGGGTGAAGCCCTTGACGCCCAGCAGGAAGTTGTGACGTTCGAAGTCGCTGTCGGAGATGTCCGCGTCGGCGTCTGCCTTCGAGAAGGACAGGAAGCCACCGAAGGTCTCGGCGTTGTAGCCGATCAGCACGTCGCCACCGTTGAACTCGGCATCGCCGCCGAAGATGGAGCCGCTGCCGTACCAGCCGGGGGTCGCCGAGGCGCTCATGATGCTGGTGCTCTGCTGGTAGGTCTGGCGCGTGGCCAGGGCGTCCTGGCCGGCAAAGACCGTCCGGTCCGCGACGATCAGGAAGTCGCCGGTGAAGAGCGCGGTGTCGGGCGCTTCGTCGTCATCATAGACCTCGACGTTGTCGGAGAAGGCGATGACGCCCGGCCCGATGTCGCCCAGCACCCGCAGGGTGTCGGTCGCGCCGCCGGAGCCCATGTCCACGGTGCCGGACACGTTGATCGAGTTGAGGATCAACGTATCGGTGGCCACGCCCATGTCGATGTCACCATCGACGGAGGACCCGAACTCGAGCTCCAGCGTGTCACTGCCCTGGGCCATGTCGATGTTGCCATCGACAGTCGACCCAGCCGCCAGCAGCAGGCTGTCGGAGCCCGAGCCCATGTTGACGTCGCCCGTGATCGTGCCGCGGTTCACCACTTCGTCGCTGCCGCTGCCGAGGTTGAGCGCGGTGCCACCGGTCCCGGTGATGCTGCCCCAGTTTTCGATGTCGGCGTTCGCGCCGGTGGTGGTGACCCCGGTGGTGCCCTCGATCTCGCCGTAGTTCGTCAGATCAAGGCCGGTGCCTGCGAAGATACCGTTCGCGCTGCCGGTGATGGACGCGGCCGGATCGGACGCATCGGAGCTGCCGTTGGTGACAACGGCGTTGTTGCCCAGGTGCAGGCCGTCGCCGTTGGCCCCTGTGATGCTGCCGAAGTTGTCGATCGTGGCGTCGTCGGTGGCCTGCACACCGCTTGCGTTTTCACCCTCGATTTCGTCGTGGTTGGTGAGGGTCAGGTCGGCGCCGGCAAGGATGCCGATCGAGGCGCCGGTGACGCTCGCGTCGGGATCGCTGTCGTCTGCGGTGCCGTTGGTGATGGTGACGAAATTGCCGACGGAAATGCCGTGGCTGATCGTGCCGTCGATGCTGCCGGTGTTGGTGATGGTGGCGCGATCGGCGTCGGTGCCGCTGCCGCCGAAGATGCCGTTGCCGCCTTCGATGCTGCCGTCGTTTTCCACGTCGAAGCCGTTGCCGAGGTGGAGGCCGTCGCCCATGCCGCCGGTGATGCTGCCGAAGTTGTCGATCGAGGCGTCGTCGGTGGCGAAGACACCACTGCCCATCGTGCCCTCGATGTCATCGTGGTTGGTCAGGGTCAGGTTGCTGCCGGCCAGGATACCATGCGCGCCGCCAGTGATGCTGGCCGCTGCGTCACCGTCGGCCGCGGTGCCATTGGTGATCGTGACGTAATCGTCGACGTCGATCGCATTGGCCGGCGTGCCGGTGATGCTGCCGGTGTTGTCGATGGTGGCCCGATCGGCGTCGGTGCCGCTGCCGCCCATGATCCCGGTGCCGCCGGTGATCGATCCGTCGTTGTCGATCTCGAAGCCGTCCCCGGCCGCGACGCCATTGGCGCCCGAGAATACGACGCCGTTCTCTTCGACGGTGAGTGAGGTGTTGTCGCCGAAGAGGATCGCGTCACCCGGCGGGGAGACGGTTGCCCCGTCCCGGACGATGATCGTACCGTCATTGAAACCGGCATCGCTGAATCCGCCCGTCCCGGGGGCCACACATTCAACGCTGGTAGGCGAAGTCGGCGTACAATCAGCGAGCGCCGGCGTGGTGAGAATGGCCAGCGTAGAAGCGCCTGCAAGTAGTTTTTTCATGAATTCCCCGCATGGATTATTATTTGGCGTCCACGCCCCGTCGCCGCCGCGCTTCCGGAAAAATGAAGCGACGATCTCAATCTTCGAAATCATGTGCCACAAGAGCGTGTATGCCTCAGGAAGACTTACACAAGGCTTAGTCCAAGATGCAATTGATTTCGAACCGAATTCGTCGTGCCTTCCGACTCTTTTTTCGCTTCACGGCGCCCTGGATTGCGCGCATCGGGTCGCTCGCCTGCGAAACGGGGAGGGCAGGCAGGGGCGAAGTGACTTGTCAGTAATGCAGCGCGGGGACAGGTCTTCTATGGCATGCTAAACCATCCGGCAGGCTGGGCCATTCTTCCTTCGCGTGCGGGATCAGATCCGGCCAACGGTGGGAACCAGCTGTCCAAACCTCTCGATCCCTTGGGGGAGAAGGGGCGGCATCACGTTGAAACCGTCGGCCGCGCCGGCCTCGACCCACTGTCGCATGACTCCGGCGACCTGCTCTCCCGTCCCGACGACAAGGAGGTGGCCGCGCCCGGCGGCGAACCGGGCCAGCAACTGGCGAAGCGTCAGGGCCTTTTGCCGTGCCTCGCCAAGCAGGACGTGGGCGCGGGAGTTGCTGAAGGCATTGGGCGCCAGGTCGCCCGGCCCGAAAGGCACCGGCGCGTCGAGGGTAAGACCGGCCAGGGACAGCCCCAGGAACCGCTCCAGCTTGGTCGTGGCGTGATCAAGGTTCAGGCGCTGCGTGAGCGTTGCCAATTCCGCCTCGGCGGCCTCCGCCGTTTCGGCCACGAAGGGAATGAGGCCGGGCAGCACCGCGATCTCGTCGGGGTCTCTTCCGGCGGCTGCGGCCAGGGCCCTTGCGCGATCCCGGAACGCCCTGGCTGCGGCCATGTCGGACTGCACGGTAAACACCTGGTCGGCGTGGCGCGCCGCGAAGGCCAGACCAGCGGGCGATGACCCGGCCTGCGCCAGCAGCGGCCGGTCCCAGGGGGCGGGGGAGAGGTTCAGCGCGCCATGGATGGCGCCGAACCTGCCCGTGGCGTCCACCCGCGGCGGCGTCGTGTCAAGCCAGCGCCCCGCCGCCTGATCGGCAAGCCGGGTGATCCCGTCCCAGCCGCCCCAGAGGGCGCGGACGGCCCCCACCACCTCCTCAGCGCGGGCGTAGCGGTCTTCGGTGCCAGGCATCTCGGACCAGCCGAAGTTCTCCGCCTCCTGCGGATAGGAGGATGTGACGATGTTCCAGCCCGCCCGACCTGCGCTCAGGTGATGCAGGGACAGGATGCGCCGGGCCAGGTGCCAGGGATGGTTGAAGCTGGTCGAGGCGGTGCCGGTCAACCTCAGCCGGCTGGTTGCGCCAGCGACTGCGGCCAGAACCATGAAGGGGTCGAGCGCTTCCGAGGGGTGATCCTCGGGCCGGTCCTGCAGGCAGAGGATGTCCCCGAGGAAGAGCCCGTCGAACCCGGCGGCCTCTGCCTGTTGGGCGCACTGGATCCAGTGAGGCAGGGTCAGAGGCGCTGTCGGCTCCATGTCAGGATGGCGCCAGGCGGCCTCATGGCTGCCGTAACCGAAGACCACGGCATTGAGGATCATTGCGCCACCTCGCCGCGAACGAGGACCTCTCCCGGCACCCATGGGGTTTGGCCCTTCGCCGGTTGCGGGGGCAGGGGCGCGGGGCCCCGCACCAGGGCGTCCAGCGCGCTCGACAGCATTAAGGGATGCGACATCAGAGTGTCGTGAAACATGGGACCTCGCTCCGCCGGCATTATCCGGATCAGCTTTGAAAGGGTTCGCGCCGCGCCGCGCATCTCAGCCCCCGTGTCGGAGCACCCCTGGTTGTGCTCGCACCGTGCAGGCGGCTGGTGGCGGTGTCAATGCGCAGACGCTTTCGAGCGGACCGGGGGCTTTCGAGAACTGTCCGGTTTCGGCCCGCACGGCACAGGTTCTCGGAATGAACGGGGTCGCCAACACCGGGCCGCGTGTTCCGAGAGGCGGATGCCTGAAACGCAATGGCTCGTCGGAGAGCGCAGATTGATCGCGCAGCGCATTTTCCCCCTCGACCGTGCAATCTCGGGCTGGGTGGGCAGAAAACCGGGGGGAGGCCCGCAGGGAATTCGCGACCGGCCACAAATCAGATCAACCCGCTGATCCCCTTTCACCTTTCGGAGAGGCCACGGTCATCCGCGCCGCGCACGCTTGTTCCTTCGCACCTTTGTGGTACGCATCAACTCATATTAGTCGCAACACGTAGATCAAGGAGCCTGTCCTATGCAACGTTTTGAAAACAAGGTCGTCATTATCACGGGTGCGGCCTCGGGCCTTGGCGCGGCCACGGCCGAGCGTCTGTCGCAGGAGGGGGCGAAACTGGTCCTCGTCGATCTGAACGAGGACGCCCTGGCCGAGGTCGCCGGCAAGCTGGGCGGCGAGGTCCTGACGGTGAAGGCCAATGTCGCCTCGCTGGATGACGTGAAGGCCTATGTCGCCAAAACGGTGGAGAAATTCGGTCGCATCGACGGCTTCTTCAACAATGCCGGGATCGAGGGGAAGCAGAACCTGACCGAGGATTTCGGCGCGGAGGAATTCCACAAGGTCGTGTCGATCAACCTCGACGGTGTGTTCTTCGGCATGGCCGAGGTGCTGAAGGTCATGCGCGCGCAGGGCTCCGGCTCGATCGTGAACACGGCCTCCGTCGGGGGGATCCGTGGCGTCGGCAACCAGTCGGGCTATGCGGCCAGCAAGCACGGCGTCGTCGGGCTGACCCGCAACAGCGCGGTGGAGTACGGCCAGTACGGGATCCAGATCAACGCCATTGCCCCCGGTGCGATCATGACCGCGATGGTCGAAGGGTCGCTGCGCCAGATGGGCGGCGACGACTGGGAAAAGGTCGGGGAAGAGTTCGTTTCCGTCAACCCGATGAAGCGTTTCGGCAAGGTCGAAGAAGTGGCCGCCCTGACCGCCTTCCTGCTGTCCGGCGAGTCCGTCTTCGTCAACGGCGCGGTGATCAACATCGACGGTGGGCAGTCCTACAAGTACTGACCCGAGTTACCCCCGCCGCACAGCGCGGCGGGGGCCGTTCGGGACCCGGCAGCTCGCGCGTTCCGAGCCGGAGATGCGACCTCCGACACAAATCGCTCCCTCGAAACTCCGGCAGAGACGTCGTGGACCTCCTGCGCGGGGGGGCAACGCTGCTCAGAACCTGCGGTCTGCCCCGAGGTGCCAGGCGGTCAGGGTTGTTCCGACGGCTGGGCTGCGGACCGGCTGGCCTCGCGTCTTTGGCGGTCTTCCCGTTCCCCCTCCCGCTGCGATCTGACGCAGAGCACGAAGGTGGCAGCGACGATGCTGACCTTGAAAACACCGAAGAGAATGGGGACCCAGGTCATTTGCGGAGTTCCTTGAATTCGCTTGATCTTTCGGGGCGCACTGATGCCGAGCTGGCGGGCGTACAGTGGGCTCCCCGACGTCCAGGCGATACCGGGCGCCGTGCCGGACATCAAGGATGACAGCCGGCCTCAGGGGCCTCGCGAAGTCCTTCGCGACGATCTGCCGCTGTGTGCGGGCGCGGGCCTGTCGCGCGGTCGGGCCCGGGTTCAGGCCTCGCCGTTCCGGCTCTTCGCGTCCTCTGCCGGGTTCGCCTGCGCAAGGGCCGCCCGACGGCAGGCGGTCGGGCTGATCCCGAACCGGGCGCGGAAGCACTTGCTGAAATAGGACGCATCCTTGAACCCGCTGTCGAACCCGACCTGGGCCACCTTGAGGTCGGCGCCCCCGTCACACAGCGCGCGGCGGGCCCGGTCCAGCCGCTTGTCCCGCAGCACGTCGGAGAAGGTCAGTCCACTGGCCGCGAAGACCGCCTGCACCTTCCGGCTGCTCATGCCGACCTGGCGGGCGAAACTGGTCAGGGTCAGGTCCCGGTCGCCAAGCGCGGCCTCCATGCTGAAGCTGAGGCGCTCGATCTCTGTGGGGAAGGCCCAGTCACGGGAGAGGTGATCCATCGCCATCTGAAGGGTCTCGATGAACTGGCGTTGCAGCATCTGCGCATCGGAGCGTCGGTGCGGCGCGGCGCGCAGGAGGTAGCCGCCGAAGTAAATCAGCATCTTAACCGAGGCCAGCGACAGGGGCAGGACGGCCAGAGGCGCCTCGGCCCGTGGGCCGGGCCCTTTCAGCAGGACAACGTCCAGCCGTCCGCCGGTCTCCAGCAGGACCGTGGTCGTCGCGCGCGGAGAGATCATGGCGATGTCACCGCCGGTGAAGCTCTGCGGGGCGATCTTCTGCGCTGACAGCGCCATGCCGTTGGCGGGCGCGCGCAGCAGCAGGGCGGAAGCCGTGGACGGCTCGACAGTCAGGCGCACCGGGTGGCTGCGGAACCGCAGCGACAGCAGCTGCAGCCGCCCCAGGTCAAGGGTCGTGGCATCAACCTCGCCCGCGCCCTCGACACACAGCGGAAGATCCTGCGCGCGCAACACCTCGGCCAGCCGCGCGGGTTTGAGGCGCCGCAGAAGCGTCGCGTGCAGCAGGTCTTCGCTAGGGTCGAACGGGGGCGCGTCCTGGCGCATGCGCGGTCCTTCCGGTCTTATGCGCGAGATTTACAGTCGCGTGAATTGCAGCTCCGGCATAAAGGCGACAATTTTACTTAGCAATTGATTTCCGCACGCCGTCGCCAGCGGATTCTTTCCTCCTGCCGCCATCAAGAGAGAGACCGACCGTGCCCTTGCCCCTGCGTCCCCGCCGCCCCGTTCTTGCTGCCCTGCTGCTGACGGCTGCCGCCTTGCCTCACCGGACCGAGGCGCAGGCCTTCGAGCTGGAGCCGATCACGATCTTCTCTGCCACCCGCAGCGAGCGCGAGATCGGCAGCATCCCCGGCGCCGTACAGGTGATCGAGGGCGACCGGATCCGCGAGCAACTGACGCGTGGTAATGACCCCACGGCGCTGCTGGCGCGGCTGGTGCCGGGGTTCTCGGCCCCGAACCAGTCGCTGTCCGGCGCCTCCGAAACCTTCCGCGGACGCGGCCTTCTGGTGATGGTCGACGGGGTGCCGCGCAACACGCCGCTGCGGGACGTCTCGCGCATCCTGTCGGTGATCGACCTGAACAGTGTCGACCGGATCGAAGTGGTGTCCGGGGCCTCCAGCCTCTACGGCCCCGGGGCTACGGGCGGCACGATCAACATCATCACCGAAAGCGGCCACAACGCGGGCACCGCCCCTGTCGTCACGCTGAACAGCCGCCTGAAGGCCTATACCGAGGATCCGGGCGGCTCGCTGCGCAGCGAACTGTCGCTGGGGATCTCGCAGGACCTGGGCGCCTTCGATTATGCGGCCACGCTCAGCGGATCGCGGTCGAACCGGACCTATGGCGGGGACGGGGCCGAGCTGCCGTCGGACCCGATGCTGGGACAGGGCGGGCTCGATCGGGCGGACAACCTATCGGGCAGCCTCGTGCTGGGCTGGGACCTGGCCGAGGGGCGGCGCCTGGAATACGGGTTTGAGGCGGTCCGCTACACCCAGTCGCCGGACTACTTCAGCCGCTATTCGGCCGATGCGGTGACCCAGGATCCTTCCGCACCCTACACGGGCGAGGACATCACCGAGACCTCGGACTACCACCGGCTGAGCTATTTCGACGACACGCTGGCGATCGGCGCGCTCAGCGCAACGCTCAGCTTTGCGGATATCGAGAAGGGCTTCGGCTTCACGCCCTACAGCAGCTACAACAGCCAAGTCTACTATTCGGGCGATCCTGCCGATCCCATCGCCGATTTCAACCAGACCACGTTGACCAGCAAGCGCACCGCGCTGACGGTGGCCATCGACACGCCGCTGAACTTCGGCGCGCGGGATGGCGCCTCGCTGAGCTGGGGCATCGACTGGAGCCATGACGAAACCGGCCAGACCCTGGTCAATGGCGCCGATGCCATCGCGCCGATGGAACAGACCACCCGCGCCGCCTTCGCGCAGCTGACCCTGCCGGTTGGCGAGCGGCTGACCCTGTCGGGCGGCGCGCGCTACGAGCGGTTCGATCTGACGGTGCGCGACTTCATCCGGCCCGACGCCTATGTGGCCGGCAGCGTCTTCCCGGCAATCTCGGTCACCGGGGGCGACTTTGACTATGACCAGTGGACGTTCAACGCCGGGGCGACCTTTGATCTGACCGAGGAAACCCAGCTGTTCGGCGGGTTCAGTCAGGGCTATTCGCTGACCGACATCGGCAGCTTCACCCGGCGCGCGGGGCTGAACTCCGTGGCCGAGGCCTGTGCGGCCTACGGCACGCTCTACAGCCCGGCCTGCGGCACGCCGCCGACCTTCGCGCTGGCCTATGGCGACATCGCGCCGGAACCGCAGCTGGTGGACACCTACCAGCTTGGCCTGCGCCACCGCGGTGCCAGCTGGAGCGGGCAGGCCACGGCCTTCTACTCGGTGTCGGAAAATGGCGTGACCTATGATTTCGCGAGCAACCGCGTGCAGCAGCAGCGCGAGGAGATCTGGGGCGTCGAACTGTCGGGCTCCGTCGATCTGGGCGCCGCGACGACCTTCGACGGTCTTCTGGCCTGGCGCGAGGGCAAGTTCGACAGCGACGACAGCGGCTCGGTCGACGAATGGCTGCCCAACAACCGCATCGCCACGCCGCTGCGCGCGGTGCTGGGGCTGGCCCACCAGTTCGACAACGGGCTGAGCCTGCGTGGCGAGGCCGTCTACCTCGGCGGGCGCGACAGGCAGGCAGAGCGCGCAGGGGCCACCACCGAGCTGGAGGACGTCACGCTGGTGAACCTGCAGGCGTCGATGCCCCTGGGGCGCGGCGATCTTTCGGTGGCCGTCGAGAACCTCTTCGACGAGGATTACCTCAACCCCACGGCCACCGCGACGCGCAACCTGCCGGTGCGCGGCGACGGGCGCACGGTCAGCGTCGGCTACGCGATGACCTTCTGAGGATGATCACCCTGGAGATCCGACCCGACGCCCGGCCGGGCCTCGCGCTGATGCACCTGGCCTTTCGCCCGCCACGGGTCGACGAAGACGCCGCGCGCTACCTTGCCGCGCTGGAACGGATCGGCGCCCAGGAGGCGCCCTTCCTGCTTCTGCTCGACCTGGCCGGCGCCGGCATGGCCCCACCGGAGCTGCGGCGGCAGGAGGCGCGCTGGCTGAAGAAGAACCGCGACGGATTGCGCGCCAGGCTCTGCGCCGCGGCGGTGGTGATGTCCCGCCCGACGCCGCGGGCCGAGCAGTCCTTCGCGCGCCTGTTCGATGCGCCCGTCCTGCTGAGCGACAGCCGCGCGGCGGCGCTGTCCTTCCTGCTGTCCCCGACCGTCGAAACGGAGGCTCGCCCATGACCGCTGCCCGCGCTGCGCATCCCTGGCGCCTCTATGGCGTTCTGGCCGCCCTCTACCTGGCGCAGGGCGTGCCGACCTATCTCTTTGCCGCCGCCATCCCGCCGATCCTGCGCGAGCAGGGTGTGTCGCGCGCGTCCATCGGCATGCTGTCGCTGCTGGCCCTGCCGCTGGTGTTCAAGTTCCTCTGGGCGCCGCTGGTCGACCGCATCGCGCCGCTGGCGCGTCTCGGTCAACGCAGCGGCTGGATCCTGCTGTGCCAGGGCATCTCGGTGCTGGCGGTGGCATCGCTGGCCTTCTTCCCTCCGGAGAACCTGCTGGCGATCTTTCTGACCGGGCTTGCCGTCGCCCTGGCCCTGGCGACGCAGGATGTCGCCACCGACGGCTATGCCACGCTGCGTCTGGCGCCGCGCCAGCGCGAGATCGGCAATGCGATCCAGGCCGGCAGCGTCGCGCTTGGGGTTCTGGCGGGTGGTTCGGCCTCGCTGCTTCTGTACTCCGTGGCCGGCTGGCAGGTGATGATGCTGGCTGCTGCCGGGGTGATGTGCCTGCCCCTGCTGGCGCTGCCCTTCATGGGCGAGGCGCCGGTGGCACGCGACGCCGCACCCCGCCGCCGGCCGTCGCTGCGCGCTTTCTTCGCCCGGCCCGGCATGTTCGGCATTCTCGCGCTCGCGCTGATCTATCGCGCCTCCGAAGGGCTGGTGAAGGCGATGGAAGGGCCCTACCTGGTGGACATCGGCCTGGACCTGGACACCATCGGCCTGCTGTCCGGCGGCTCTGCCGCCACGGCGGGGCTGATCGGGGCCGCCGTCGCTGCCCTGGCCCAGCGTCGCCTGGGGGCCGGGGGGCTGCTGATCACCCTGGGCTGCGCCCGGACGCTGGTCTTCGCGCTCTTTGCCGCCCATGCGACCGGGCTCTTGGGGACGGCGGCTGCACCGGCCATGGCGGCGGCGGTGGCGCAGACCCTGATCCGCTACATGGAGATCGTGGCGCTCTACAGCCTGTTCATGGCGGCCTGCAGTTCCGATCAGCCGGGGACGGATTTCACCATCCTCGCCAGCGCGCAGCTGCTGGTCTATCAGCTGGGCGCGGTGCTGGCCGGGCAGATCGCCGATGCGGCGGGTTACGCAGTGCTGTTCTGGCTGGCGGTGGCGATCTCCGGCCTTGCGGTGAGCTGGGTCATTCTTCACCTGCGCCGCCGTCCGCAGGCCGCAGCCCCCGCCGCCTGACCGTGATCCCGGAGCGACGGCGCCAACGCGCCCTCGCCCCCGGCGCCTCAGACGCCGTTCAGGCTGGCGTAGCGCCCGGCGCGGGCGCGCAGTTCGGCATCGGTGCCCATCTCGACGATCCGGCCGTGGTCCATCACGACGATGCGGTCGGCCTCGCGGATCGTGTCCAGGCGGTGCGCAATGACCAGGGTCGTGCGATGTCGCGCCAGCTCGGTCAGGGCGGCCTGGATCTGGCGTTCCGTCTCGGTGTCCAGCGCCGAGGTCGCCTCGTCCAGCACCAGGATCGGCGGGTTCTTCAGGAAGGCGCGGGCAATCGCCACCCGTTGCTTCTGCCCGCCCGACAGCATCACGCCGCGTTCCCCGACCACCGTGTGCAGCCCCTCGGGCATGGCGTCGATCATCGCCCCCAACTGGGCGCGCTCCGCGGCCTCGCGGATCTCCGCCTCGCTCGCGTCCAGGCGGCCATAGGCGATGTTTTCCATCAGGGTGCCGCCGAAAAGGAAGACATCCTGGCTGACCAGCCCGATCTGGCGGCGCAGCGAGGACAGGGTGACGTCGCGGATGTCGGTGCCGTCGATCAGGATCCGCCCCTCGGTCGCGTCGTAGAACCGCGGCAGCAGGGACAGAAGCGTGGTCTTGCCCGCGCCGGAGGGGCCGACGAAGGCCACCGTCTGGCCGGCGGGCACCGTCAGGGAGATGTCGCGGACCACCGGCCGCTCGTCGCCGTAGTCGAAGTGGACCCGCTCGAAGCTGACCTCGCCCCGGAATGGCGCGGCGGGCCGCGCGTCAGGGGCATTGGCCACCTCGGGCTGCGTGCCCATCAGGTCGAGGTAACGGCGGAACCCGGCGATGCCGCGCGGATAGACCTCGATCACCGCCGCGATCTTGTCCAGCGGGCGGAAGAACACCCCGACCAGCAGCAGGAAGGCGACGAAACCCCCGGTGGAAAGCGATCCGTTCAGCACGAAGATCGCCCCGGCCACCATCACGATCACCTGGATCAGGCGCATGCCCATGTAGTTGAGAGAGCTGGAGGCGGCCATCACCTTGTAGGCCGACAGCTTGGTATCGCGGTAGGCGGCGTTGTCGCGGGCGAAGAGCGCGCTTTCATGCTCTTCGTTGGCGAAGGCCTGAACGACACGCATGCCGCCGACGTTCTCTTCCAGCCGCACATTGAAGGCCGCGACGCGGGCATAGATATCGCGCCAGGTCCGGGTCATGCGCCCGCCGTAGATCGCGACGATGGCCACGCAGGCGGGCACCACGGCGGCGGTGATCAGCGCCAGTTCCAGGTTGATCGTCAGCATCAGCAGGAAGGCCCCGACGAAGGTCATCACGGCGATGAACAGATCCTCGGGCCCGTGGTGGGCGACCTCGCCGATCTCCTCCAGGTCGCGGGTCACCCGCGCCACCAGCTTGCCCGTGCGGACCCGGTCGAAATAGGAGAACGACAGTTTCTGCAGGTGATCGAAAGCGCGGCGCCGCATCTCCGTCTCGATGTTGATGCCCAGCATGTGACCCCAGTAGATCACCACCGCCATCAGCCCGGCGTTCAGCAGGTAGATCGCCATCAGCCCCAGGGCCGCAAGCACCGTCAGGGACATGTTGCCCGAAGGCAGCAGCCGGTCGATGAAGGCCTGCACGGCCAGCGGAAAGGCCAGTTCCAGCAGACCGGAGAGCACGGCACAGCCGAAGTCGAGGAAGAACAGACGCTTCCACGGGCGATAGTAGTCGAAGAATTGGCGGAGCATCTGGCCTCGGGCGCTGGTGTCGGTCTGGCAATAGCAGGGCAGGGCGAGGGGCGACAGTCCGGCGCACGACGTGGCGCCGGCCGCCCCTCAGTCCCCTCAGTCTCCGCCGGCGGCGAGGGCGCTGCGCAGGGTTTCCAGGGTCTGCAGGGTTGACTGGATGCCACCCCCGGCGATGTAGAGCGGCCCGGCGTCGAGGTAGATCACCTGGTCCGACTGCCAGGCCTTGGTTTCGTGCATCAACGCGTTGTCCAGCGTGGCGCGGGCGTTCGGGCCTTCACCGCCGATCGCCGCCATCCGGTCGATGACCAGCAGCCAGTCCGGGTCGATCTCGCGCAGGTACTCGAAAGACACGGCCTCGCCGTGGGTCTCGGCGGTCAGATCGCCGGCGGCCTCCTCCAGCCCGGTCAGGTCATGTAGCCAGCCAAAGCGCGACCCGCGCCCGTAGACCGAGACCTTGGGGCCGTTGGTCAACACGATGAGCGCGTCGCCCTTGCCCTCCGCGGCCCGTGTCGCGGCGGCAATGGCATCTTCCACCTGCTGGTGCAGGGCGGCGGCCTCGTCTTCCAGGCCCCAGATCCGGCCATAGGCCTGCAGCCGTTCCAGACCCTGGCCAATGATGTCATCGCCCCAGATGGTCATGTCGATGGCCGGAACGATGCGCTGCACGTCCTCCAGGTGCGGCTGCGACCGGCCCCCGAGGATCACTAGCTCCGGCTGGGCGGCGTTGATCGCTTCGAAGTCGGGCTCGAAGAGGGTGCCGATGTCTCCCGCGTAGTCCGAAAGGTACGGCAAGTAGGTGTCGCTGATCGCGGTCAGGCCGGGCACGCCGAGTGCGTCCAGCGTGTCCAGCGCCGCCATGTCGTAGACGAAGGTCGTCTCGGGCATGGTTTCCACCTCGACGGGACCGGGAAAGGTCCGCACGGAGATGGTTTCGGCCTGTGCGGCGGTAGCAAGGCCGAGGCAGGTGGAAAGGGCAAGCATGGCGACGCGTGTCATGTGGTCCTCCTATGGTGTTGGGGCAGTGGTCGGGGTAGGTAAGGTGCGGAACTAGGAACGGGCGACCCGACATGGCAGCTGACAGTCAGGACACGGAGCTGGATCCCTTTGCGGGGGATGACGATCCGCGCATGGGGGCGAACCGTGTCTGGTTCAACCTGCTGCGGGTGCAGCGCAGTGTCGGGGCCCGGATCGCCAGTCGGCTGCGCGCCGAGGGGATCGGCGACCCGATCTGGTACGAGATCCTGCTGGAACTGGAACGCGCCGGGCCGCAGGGCATGGTGATGGCGGACCTGGAGCGCAAGCTGTTCACCCGGCAATATGCCCTGTCGCGCCACGCGTCGCGGATCGAGGCCCAGGGCTGGATCCGCAGCGAGGCCTCGCCGGGGCCGGGGCGCAGCAAGCGGCTGGTGCTGACCGATGCGGGCCTGGGCATGCACGACCGTATCTGGGAGGTCTACAGCGAGGTCATCGCGGAGGAGCTGGGCGCACGGATGAGCACGGAAGAGGCCTATGCGCTGGCCCGTCATCTGATCCGTCTCTATCCCTGACGCACCGGTGACGCCGCCGACCCCGGGGGACCGGCGACGTCGGTTGGGGCCATGGGCTGGCCCGGCCCGCATCAGAAGCGCGAGACCGCCACGAGGGATACGGTGCGCCCCGGCTCCTTCAGCGTGGTGATCGAGCCGTATTCGGCGCCGTAGGTCGCGCGGTCGGCGTATTCCTCATCGAAGAGGTTGTTGACCCCGAGGCGCAGCGTCAGGTTCGGCAGGCGCGGGGGGACATACTCCGCCCAGGCATTGACCACGGTGTAGCCCTCGTAGTCGTTCAGGCTGTCATCCGGCGCGTCCTCGTCCAGGGCGATGTCCAGCCCGCCGCCGACGGTCAGCCCCTCGACGCCGGTCTGCTGTTCGAACTCGACGGCCATGATGGTGCCCAGGGGCGCGCCGAAGTCCTGTGCCTCGTAGCTGCCGGCGGTTTCCCCGTCGACCTCGACCGTGCTGTGCGACAGGGTGGCCCGGGCAAAGCCGCTGGACCAGCCGTAGGTGGCACCCAGGTTGAAGCCGCGGCTTTCGAAATCGAAGGTGGAGGTGCCGGACCGGGCGTTGGACATCTCGGTGACGAAGACCTCGCCCGACAGGGTCAGATCGCCCCGGGTCCAGTCGAAGCCCAGGGTGGCGTTGTCGGCCCGCACGGCCTTCAGGTCGTCATAGGCGGTGGCGCCGCGCAGCCCCTCGAACAGGTAGTTGTCCTCGATCACCAGCCCGCCGAAGACGGAGGAAACGCCGCCGCGCAGAGCCAGCTCCTCGGTCAGCTGGTAGGTCAGCGAGGCATTGCCCGAGACCCCGTCGAAGGTTTCCTTGGCGCCGTTGACCCCGGTGAACCGCTGACGGTCGTAGCGCGCGCCGAAGGACACCTTCAGCCGGTCCGTGGGCTGCAGGCGCGCCTGGGCGAAGAGGCCGAAGTTGCGAGAGGTCTCCCTGTCATCGCCCGGGTAGGTGGCATCCTCGCTGTAGTAGTGGCCCGACTTGCGCTGGAAGTCGATCCCGGCGGTCACCCTCTCCTCGGCGTTGAGGTTGAACGTATTCTCGATGGTCGCGGAGGTCGTATCGGAGGTGCCGTTGCTGTCCCAGGGTTCGGGCTTGTCGATCTGGCTTTCCGAATAGCCCAGGTGCACCCGCGGATCCCAGAGGCCGGTGGCTTCGGGGGTTTCATAGGTGAAGGCGTAGCTTTCGCGCGTGGTGTCGTACGGCAGCAGCGCATCGGTGACACCGCCGCGGCCGCCGAAGTTTGCCCGTTCCTGGCGCAGCGTGCTGTCTTCCAGGCGCTGTGCCGAAAACTCGAACCGGTGGTCGCCGGCCTGGTAGGCGGCCTTGGCGAGGTAGCTTTGCAGGTCGGCGCGCGTGCCGTAAATGCGCTCGCCCGCGCCGGAGTCGTAGTCCGACCCATCCGCGATCTTGCCGTAGAGCAGCCATTCGAACCCGCCGCCCTGGCCCGCCAGCGTCAGCCCCGATTGCAGGGTCTCGCCGTTGTCCGAAAAGGACAGCCGCAGGTTGCCGCCGAAGGCGTCGCCGGGATCGAGGATGTCGGAGGCATCGACCGTCTCGAAGACGACGGAGCCGGCCAGCGCGCCCGGGCCCGCATCGGCCGGCGAGACGGTGGCGTCGGCACGCACCTGTTTCAGCAGGCCGGGGTCGATGGCATTGGCCGAGACATGGTGAAAGGCGCGGTTGTTCTGCGGCGTGCCGTCCATGGTCACGCCGAGGTTCAGCATGTCGACACCGTTGACGAAGATCTTCTGCGTCAGCGGCAGGGCGCCCCCGACCGAGACCGAGGCGATGCCGGAGAAGACATCCTTCAGGTCCCCGGACCGCGCCTGCTCCAGTTCCCGTTCGGAGACATACATCGAGGTGGCGCGATCCGCGGCCGCGCCGAGGTCATCCTGGCTCTGGATCACGATCGGATCCAGGGCGAATGCGGTGGTCGTGTCCTGGGCAAGCAGCGGCTGGCCCGAGAGGGTCAGCAGCGCGATGATGCTGCAGGAGGCGCGGTGACGCGGGCGAAGCGCGGAAAGTGTCATGGATGTCCCCGGATGCTGTCTGAGTATGGTTGGCTGCGCCCATCCGGGGCGTGGCTTGCAAGTCGACGACTAATTTGGTCGGATTTAATATGCAAGTGCATGTATCGAGCCCGCGCAAAACTGTGGCCTCGGCGCCAGACCTGACTGGATCGAGCCAGACCGGGACGGGCCGGGGCAACGTCGGACCGGGCGCTTCGGCACCGCCGGAGTGTCGGCGCGCTAGTGCAGTTGGATGCTGACGACGTCGTCGAAGTCTCGCGCCCAGGTCTCCGCCGCCTGGCGGGCCAGATCGAGAAGCTGGAAGCAATACTTCCGCCGTGCACGGTTCAGGTGGGTCGCTGTGATGTCGAGCGATGGCACAGGGGTATGGGTCGGCACACGGATCAACTCGCCACTGTGCAGGCTGTTCTGCACCCGCGCCAGGATCAGGGCGGAGACACCGAAGCCGGCCAGCAGCATCTGCTCGATGGTGATCTGGGAATCGCAGAAATGGCGCGGTCTGGCTTCATCCCCGTCGTCTTCCGAGGCGATAAGTGGCGCGAAGCTGCGATAGATCGGGGAGTGCCGGGGGTAGAGCTCGAGGGGTAGGCGGCGCAGCTCGTGATCGCTGAGCGAAGCCTCGGTGCCCGGTTCGTTGGCCCGGAAGGCCAGATCGAGGCCGCCGGCGTCAGCCTGCCGTTGCAGCACCGTGTTGGAGCCGGTGATGCGGACCATCGGCACCGATCTGCGTCAGCGGATGATGAAATACGTGCTGCTGCATGTGCTGCGCCTGCACCGCCGCATACCCGAACTGATCGCCTCGCAGGCGCGCGGCAAGTGGTAACAGGTTTCAACCCCGCTGGCGCGCGATTGCACCGTGGCGGTTCTTGGCCTGGGCAACCTCGGTGCCGAGGTGGCCCGACACTTGTCGCGCACGGGGTTCCGCACCCTGGGCTGGGCGCGTTCGCCCAAGCAGATCGAGGGGGTCGAGTGTTTCGACGGGCCGCACAGCCTGGACGAGGTGCTGGCCCAGGCCGATATCGTGGTCAACATGCTGCCCCTGACCCCGGCGACAGAGGACATGGTCGACGCCGCCTTCCTCGGCAAGATGAAGCGCGGCGCGGCCTTCATCAACACCGCACGTGGGCGCCACGTGGTCGAGGAGGATCTGCTGGCGGCCCTCGACGCAGGCCAGCTGAGCCATGCGACGCTGGACGTCTTCCGCCAGGAACCGCTGCCCGAAGACAGCCCCTTCTGGTCGCATCCCGGTGTCACCATCACGCCGCATATCTCCTCCATTGCCGATCCGGAGACCGGGGCGGTGATCGTGGCCGAGAACGTGCGCCGCTTCGAGGAAACCGGCGAGTGGTCGCACCTGGTGGATGTCGCCGCAGGCTACTGAGGCCGCAATGCGGTGCGGGGCGCGCCTGTCAGGGCGCGCCGGCACGGTCATGGGAAAAGGCGCGACCCCGGAGGGCCGCGCCTTTGTCGTTTTCGGGGGGATGGCCGGGGCCGTCCCGGCGACAGGGATCAGCCGGCCGGGGCCTCGGCCGCCAGCGAGCGGATCAGACCGCGCAGCAGAAACTCGCGCCGGGCCAGGGCTGAGATCACCAGGTACTCGTTGGGCGAATGCCAGGCGTTGCCGATCACCCCCAGCCCGTCCAGCGTCGGCACGCCCGCCGCGGCGGTGAAGTTGCCGTCGCTGCCACCGCCCGAGTGCATTTCCTCCAGCGGGGTGTCGATCTGGGCGTTGATCGCGCGGGCGCGTTCGAACATCTCGACGATCTGCGGCGTGCGCTGCATGCAGGGCTTCTCCATCTCGCCCGACAGGGCGAAGCGCACGCCGGGGTCTTCCGGTTGCAGCGCCTTCAGCATCGTCTCGACCTCTCCGGCCACCGGGTTCTCGGCAAAGCGCAGGTCGATGTCGCAGGCAGCATGGCCCGCGACCACGTTGGGTTCGGTGCCACCGCGCACGCGCCCGACGTTCAGCGTGGTGCCCCGGTCGCGGTCGGTCACCTGTTCCAGCTTGCCGATCACTCGGGCCAGTTCGAGGATCGCCGAATGCCCCTCGTGGAAGGCGGATCCGGCGTGGGATTCCTGACCGTGGATGTCCAGCCTGTACTTGGACCGGCCCTTGCGGAAAGTCACCACCTGGTCCTAGCGCGACGGTTCGGTCACCAGCACGCTGCCGTGACGGCGCGCCTCGGCCTGGATCATCTGGTGCGATGTGGGGGAGCCGATTTCCTCGTCGCTGCTGAAGATTATGGTGACCGGGTCGGGCAGGCCGCCGCCGTCGTGCAGCAGATTGCGGATGGCGCAAAGCGCCAGGTAGGCGCCGCCCTTCATGTCCGCGATGCCCGGGCCGTGCATGTGATCGCCGTCGCGGCGCAGGGCCACGCTGCCCGGCGGGCAGACGGTGTCGATGTGGCTGGAGACCAGCACGCCCGGACCGTCGCCCCCGGCAAAACGCGCGATCAGGTGGTCACCCATGCCGTCGCGCCCGGGGATCCGTTCCAGCGTCGCGCCCATGGGCATCAGTTCTTCGGCGATCATGTCCTGCAACTGTCCCAGCGGCTCGATCGCGCCCGAGGGCGTGTCGACCTCGACTCAGCGGAGCAGGCCGCGCAGGATGTCCTCGGTGTTCATCAGGCTCTGTGTCATGTCTTTTCCTTGTCCTGTGCGGGAAGCGCGGGCCCCGGCGCGGGTGGACTGCCCCGGACGGCCTTAGCAGGCCGCCCGGCTCTGACGCGCTGCCGTCAGTCGAACCGCACGTCGCGGTTCACGTCCTTGTAGAGAAGGTAGGCGCTTTCCTCCCAGCCGCCGGCGTAGAACTGCTGCGGCACCCAGGGCCCCATCCAGATGAAGTCCTCGGTCCAGACCTCGTGCCAATCCCAGTCCAGCATGTACATGCCGCCGCCGCGCAGCATGAACAGCGCATGTTCCATGATATGCGTTTCGACCGAGGGGAAATGGGTGCCGGGGGCCAGGGCCAGCACGTTCATCTCCATGTCGAAGGCCATGTCGCCGCGCGGCAGCAGACATTGCCAGCCGCGGCCCTCCTGGCCGGAGAAGTTCTCCACCGGGGTAGCGTCGAGCGACGAGATGATCGGGGCTGGGGTGTCGACGCCCGGCAGGGCCTCGTAAGGTTTGTAGAACTCCAGCAGGCGGGCGGTTTCGCCAGTGTCGTTGGTCACCTCGAAGCCGAGACCGGCAGGCACATAGGCAAAGCCGCCGTCCTCCAGCACGATCTCGTCCAGGCCGTCGATCTTCAGGCGCAGCTGGCCCTCCCGCAGCAACAGGAAGTGCTGATTGCCGTCGTTGCGCGGCGCCATGGTGCCCCCGCCCGGTTCGATCAGCAGCATCGTCTGGGCGAAACGTGCCCCCATCTGCGGAGCGGCGAGGAAGTTCACCGTGGTATCGCGGTAGTCGGGCAGCCGGCTGGGCAGCACACCATCGGGGGGCACCAGCGCATAGTTGCGTTTCACGACACCGCGGGAATAGGCGGTGGCGCCGGGGGCGACGGTGGGGGCGCTGTCGGGCAGGATGCGGCGGTGGTATTCAAGCTTGGGCATGGGGCCTCTCGGGGTCTCTCGTCTGGAATGGCGGGGCGGGCGGTCAGCCGGGGGGGACCGGCGCCGCCGTCGGGTCGAAATCATTGGCGTGCCGGCCTCGCGGGCGGGCAAGCTCGTAGGGATCACGCGCCAGGAACCGGCCCTGGCCGGGCTCGGCCAGGACCTGCCCATCCCGCATGGCCAGCTGGCCGCGCAGGTAGGTGGCCACGGGCGCGCCGGTCACCTCTATCCTCTCGTAGGGTGTGTAGTCGACGGCATGTTGCTGGGTCGCCTGTGTGATCCGGTCGCGGGCCTCGGGGTCCCATAGCACCAGATCGGCATCCGCGCCCGGCGCGATGGCGCCTTTCCGGGGGTAGAGCCCGAAGATCTTCGCCGGGTTGGTCGCGCTCAGCCGGGCGAAGGTCTCCAGGTCGATCCGCCCCTTCGCCACCCCTTCGGAAAACAACAGCTGCATGCGGGCGCCGATCCCCGGGATGCCGTTCGGTATGGCCGGGAAGGGCGCATCGGCCCCGTTCATGTCCTTCGAATTCTCCGGGCCGCTGGCGAAATAGGCGCTGTGATCCGACGAGATCACGTCGATCACCCCGCGGCGGATGTCGTCCCAGAAGGCGTCCAGCGCGTGTCCGTCGCGGGGCGGCGGGCTGCAGATGAATTTCGCCCCCTCGACCCCGGGGCGATCCATGTCGCTGTCCCGCAGCACGAGGTATTGCGGGCAGGTCTCGCCCCAGACCTTCAGGCCGCGTCGTTGCACGCGCCCGGCCACCGCCCCGCAGGCTTGCGTCGAAGACCTCGGTGACGGAGGCGTCGCGCAGGTCCGACAGGAAGCTGATGATGGAGGTGGTGCCGCCCGCCAGCGTGGCGCGGTGCCTGTGTCGAAGCATTCGGCCTGTTGGCCATTGCCGGGGCGCAGCTGGTCGACGTCGCAGCGGCGCATGCCGCCCTCGGTGACGACGGTGCCGCCCCTGATCACCCGTTCATCGGTCTGTGCATGGTCATGGTTCCTTGGTTTGAGACTTTGGGCCGGCTCAGCCGGCATAGGCGGGATCGCGCATGTGATCGCGCCTGAACCCTACAGCCACACGGGTCAGCCGCTCGGCCAGCAGGCGCCCCGTTTCAGGCGAACAGAGCGCGCGATCCTCGGTCCAGATGCCGTCGGGCGTGGTCTCGGCCGCTTCGATGGGGCACTGGATGTCGATGTCGTCATAGGTGACGTGGTTGAAGGGGCCGGGATCATCACGCCGTCGCTCTGTCGTCAGCGCATTGTCACCTCGTTGATCGGGGCGACGTTGTTGCCATGGCCATTGACGATGAAGATCCGGTCCAGCCCGTGGCGCAGGAAGCCCGCGATCATGTCGTCCAGCGTGGCATAGGACAGCGCCAGGGCCTCGGCGAAGAGGTAGTCCCCCATGGGCGCATGGGTGCCCTGGTCCTCCAGGGATCCCATGGGCAGGATCAGGAAGCTGTCGGCGGTCAGCGCGCGCCGGGCCTCCTCCGAGGTCTGCTCGGCCAGTGTAAGTTTGTCGGTCATGTGCGGGCTTTCAGATGTCGTCGCGGATGCAGGCGACGTGACGATTGTCGGGGCGTCGGCGAAGTTCTGGCACGGCCTCGCCGCAGGCGGGCAGGGCGAAGGGGCAGCGGGTCCGGAACGGACACCCCGAGGGCGGATTGCGCAGCGACGGCATCTCGCCCGTCAGGCGCACCGTTTCCTACCGCGCCTTGCCCAGGGTGGGTTCGGCGGCGACCAGCGACCGGCTGTAGGGATGGGCGGGGTCGAAGAAGACGTCATCGGCCACCCCGACCTCCATCACCCGGCCCATGTAGAGCACGATGATCCGGTCGGAGATGAAGCGCACGACCGACAGGTCGTGGCTGATGAACAGCATCGAGATGACGACCTTGTCGCGGATGCGGCTGATCAGGTTCAGGATCTGCGCCTGGATGGACACATCCAGCGCGGTGGTGGGGTCATCCGCGATCAGCAGCCTGGGCGACAGCACGAGGGCCTTGGCGATCATCACCCGCTGTTTCATGCCGCCCGAGTTCTCATGCGGGAAGGCATCGACGCGCTGTTCGGGATCGGTGATTCCGACACGGCGCAGCCCGTCGATGGACAGGGCGTAGGCCTGAAGACTGTCCTCGTCCTGGTCTGCCACGTCGATCACCTCGCCCGAGCGGTGGCGCAGTTGCAGCGCGCCGTCGCAAGAGTTCTGGGAAGTCTGGAAGGACACCTGGCGCAGCAGGTCGCTCGGCGCACGGTCCGCCAGCGCCACGTCGATGGACAGGTCACTGACGCGCACGACCTCGTCCTCCCGCGGCGGCGCGGCTCTGGTCGACCCGCCGAGGCTCGGCAGCAGCGGAACCCTGGGGGCCGGGGCCCGCGGGTCCTGGTGATCGCACCGCCTGCCACTGCCCTAGGGTCAACCTATGGCGTGTCTCGGGGAGCCATATCGCCCTCGCTGCCCCGGCTTCGCCAGAACGCGGCGCGGGGATACGGCCCGGACTGCCCAGAGAATGTGCGCCCCGTGGGCGGGAACGGGACCTGCCGGACCGAACGCCGGCGTCCGGTTGACGCGCGGGGGGCGGCTATGGCACGGGCGCGGGTTGAATGATGCACGCCGGCGCGCGGGCGCCGGGACCAGCCGAAGGAAGGACCCATGTCCCTAACACTCCGCCGCAATTACGACGTCGATCTGGTGCCCCTGGCAGGGATGCTGCCGGACGCCGAGATCCCCCTGCTCAACCCCAATGCCAAGGTGCCCTTCGACGAACGGGAATGGCGCCTGAAATGGCTGGGAGAGCAGGACGACGTGTCCTTCTACCTGCAGGATGCGGCGGGGCGCGACGTGGGGTTCTTCGCCCTGCGCGTCGGTGTCGGGCCGGAGGTGCGGCACCTTACCTATGTCTACCTCGTCGAAGAGGCGCGTGGCGGGGCCGCAGCGGAACTGACCGAGCGGGTGGAGCAGGCGGCCCGGGACCTGGGCGCGCTGACCCTGACCCTGAAGGTCGAGGTCGACAATGCACCGGCGCATAACGCCTATCTGTCCGCCGGCTACGAGGAGCTGTCGCGGCGCCAGGGCATGGCGACGATGCTGCTGGATCTGGAGACGCGTCAGGCCGCCTGATCCGCGCTGGTCAGGCCAGCGCCCCGGGATCGACCAGGACCTTGCACTGGGTGGTCCGGCGGCGCAGCGCCTCGAAGGCCTCGGGCATCCCTTGCAGGGACACCTGAGAGGAGATCAGGTGCTGCGGCGCATAGGTCCCGCCGTCGAGGGCCCGGATGGCGGTTTCAAACTCCGGCATGGTGAAGAAGACCGACATGACGATGTCCACCTCCTTCGAGATGGCGCGGAAACTGTCCAGATGATCCGGCGCGGTGCACAGGCCCAGCACCACGACCTTGCCGCGCGGGGCCACCAGGTCGATGCAATGGTCGATCAGCCCCGGCTTGCCCACGCATTCAAAGACGATCTCGGGCGGCGTGCCGCCACAGGCGTCGGCCACGCGGGGGGCCATGTCCTCACCCGACAGGACAAATCCGGTGGCGCCCAGATCCATGGCCCGGTCGCGTTGGTGGTCGTGCAGGTCCGCGACGACCACATGGGCCGCGCCCATGCGCCGGGCCCAGAAGGCGACGGCCAGCCCGATGGCGCCGGCGCCCATGATCAGCACCCGGGCGCCGGGCCGCAGCCCCGCGCGCAGGATGCCATGCAAGGCCACCGCCAGCGGCTCGGCCAGGGCGCCGTCGGTCGTTGTGATCCCCCAGGGCAGTTTGCGGCACTGGATCTCGTCCAGCGCGGCGTATTCGGCGTAGCCGCCGCCGATCAGCTCGAACCGGCTGCACCAGGCGGGCTCGCCCCGCTGACAGGCCGGGCAGCTGCCGCAGCCTCGCAACGGCGCCGCCGAGACGTGATCGCCGGGTTTGAGGTGCTGCACGCCACGGCCCACGTCGATCACCTCGCCCGAGAACTCATGCCCGATCACCTCTCCGCCCTGCAGACCGAAGGTGGCATCCTCGGTCATGTGCAGGTCTGACCCGCAGATGCCGCAGCGGCAGACCTTCAGCAGGACCTGGCCCGGCCCGGCCTCGGGCGTGTCCACATCGGCCACGCGCAGGGGCTGGCCCAAACGGTCGAAAACGGCGGCTTTCATGCTTACTCCTCCACGATCAGCTTGCGGCGCACCGGGAACCAGGGATGGTCGCCCAGTTTCTGCAACAGGCCCCAGACGCCGCCGCGGGCGTAAAGGGCGATGACGAGGGTCAGAAGGCCCAGGACGATCAGGTAGGCGGAGCCGAACTCGCCAAAGAGCCGGTCGGCGAAGAAGTAGATCAGCGCGCCCAGGATCGCCCCTTCGATGGAGCCGATGCCGCCCACCATGACGATGAAGATCGACATGGAGGCCCAGAAGGGATCGAAGCCCGCGCCGGGGGTGATCCGCAGCTGCGCCATGTAGTAGATCGCCCCGGCCAGACCGGTGCCCACGGCCGCCGCCACGAAGATGCAGAACCGCAAGCGGCCCACGTTGACCCCCTGGCTGGCCGCGGCCACCGGGTTGTCGCGCATCGCTGTCAGCGCCAGACCGTGACGCGAACGCAGAAGCCAGTAGCTGCCGCCGATGGTGGCCAGCAGCAGCACGGCGCAGAGGAGGACGAAGGCCACCTCGCGTTCATGCTGGCTGTACTGGGTCATCACCCTCAGGGTCATCCCGGCGCCCGCGTTCACGTAATCTATGTTGGAGGTCGCCAGGCGCACCGCCTCGGCCACCACCCAGGTGCCGATGGCGAAATAGGGCCCGTCGAGGCGGCGCAGTAGCAGGTAGGTCGGCACCGCCAGCACGGCGGGCGCGATCAGCGACAGGAAGACGGCGACGAAGGGGTTCACGCCGAAGTTCTGTGCCAACACGAACAGAAGGTAACCCGCCACCCCGATGAAGGCTTGTTGCCCGACCGAGACCAGCCCGGCGTAGCCCGCCAGCAGGTTCCACATCTGTGCGATGGCGATGTAGCAGCACAGCTCGATGGCCCAGCGGATGTTGCCCGAGGTGGCCCACCAGGGCATGGCGACAAGGGCGACGAGCACCACGATCCCCAAGGTCATCGCGATCCGGCTGGAGGTCGTGGCGCGGGCCACGCGCATGTGTTTGATCGTTTCCATGTCCAGACTCTATTTCTTGCGTGCCATGATGCCTTCGGGTCGCGTCGCCAGGACCAGAAGGAAGACGAGGTGCCCGAAGAGGATGCCCAGCCCGGGATCGACCCGCAGCCCGATGGCCTGGGCCACGCCCAGCACCATCGAGCCCAGGAAGGCGCCCCAGATGGATCCCATGCCGCCGATGATCACCGCCTCGAAGGCGTAGATCAGCTGGGCTGAGCCGTCCGAGGGCGACACGGTGGCGCGCAGCGCGGCGAAGACGGCGGCGAGGCCGAGGATGCCGACCGCGATGGCGGTGGCCGTGGCATAGATCCGTTTGGGATCGACGCCGGTCATGGCCGCGGCCTCGGTGTCGGCGGCGGCGGCGCGCAGCCCCCGCCCGAAGCGGGTGTAGCGCATCACCGCGTCCAGCCCGCCGGTCAGCACGAAGGCGCAGATCAGCACGATCACCGGCAGCAGGCCGACATAGATCGGCCCGATCTGGAAGGACTCGCTGGCGATGCCGGAATTGGGCAGGCTGCGGGTGTCGGCGGACCAGACCTCCAGCATCAGGTTCTGCAACGCGATGGACAGCCCGAAGGTGGCGATCAGCGAGGGCAGGGGGTCGGCCCCCACGACGCGGTTCAGGATGAAGGTCTGAAGGGCCCAGCCGATACCCACGGCAATCGGCACGATGACCACGATCAGTCCGATATTGCCCACGGGCAGCACGCCGGCCAGCGAGACGGCGATCAGCGACAGCAGGATCATCACGTCGCCATGGGCGATGTTCACGATCCGCATCACGCCGAACATCAGCGCCATGCCAAGCGCGTATTGTGCGTACATGCCGCCCAGCAGGACGCCCTGGATGATTGCATCAAGCCACTGCATCTGTCGCTCCGAAATAGGCCGCGGCGATATCGTCGCGGGAAATGTCACTGGAGGCGCCGGTCAGCGTGATCCGCCCTTCGAGCATGCAGTAGAGCCGGTTCGACGCCTCGCGGGCGAGGGTCACGTCCTGCTCCACCAGGACGATGGAGGTGCCGGCGGCGGTGATCTCGGGCAGGATCGCGTAGATCTCTCGGATCACCTTCGGCGCGAGGCCCAGGCTGATCTCGTCGCACAGAAGGACCCGCGGCTGGCAGAGCAGCGCGCGGGAGATGGCGACCATCTGCTGTTGCCCGCCCGACAGGTCCTCGATGGGCTGGCGGCGTTTCTCGCCCAGGATCGGGAACAGCTCGAACAGCCGCTCGCGGGTCCATTGGCCCTCGCCCTCGGGCAGGCGGGCGTTGTCGATGGCCACGCGCATGTTTTCCTCGACTGTCATGCCGACGAACAAGCGCCGCCCCTCGGGCACCATGGCCAGGCCGCGCCGCACCATGCGATGCGCCGGGGTGCCGCCGACGGCCGCGCCGTCATAGCGCACCATCTCGGGCGCCACTGGCAGCAGGCCGAAGACGGATTTCAGGAAGGTCGACTTGCCCGCGCCATTGGCCCCGATCAGCGAGATCACCTCGCCCTCGTGCAGCTCCAGGTCGATCCCGAAAAGGGCCTGGAAATCGCCGTAACCGCCGGTCAGGGCGTGGGTCGACAGAATGGGTGTGCTCATGCCTCGATCCCCATGTAGACGCGCTGCACTTCGGGGTCCTGCATGACGGTGTCGGGGGTGCCTTCGGCGATCTTCACGCCGAAGTTCAGCACCATAACCCGGTCGGCCACCGCCATGAGGGCGTGCAGAACGTGTTCAATCCAGATGATGGTCACGCCGCGGTCGCGGACCCGGCGGATCAGCGCCACCAGTTCGGCGCCCTCGGCGTCGGTCAGACCGCCCGCGATCTCGTCCAGCAGCAGCAGCTTGGGCCGCCCGGCCAGCGCGCGGGCCAGTTCCAGCCGCTTGCGATCCAGCAGGGTCAGGCCGCCCGCCAGGGTGTTGGCCCGCGCCAGAAGCCCGCAATCGGTCAGGATCTCGGCGCAGTGATCGGAGGCCTCGGCCTCCTTCATCTTCGCGCTGAGCATCGCCGGGACCATCAGGTTTTCAAAGGCCGTCATCTCGCCGAAGGGCTGGGGCACCTGGTAGGTGCGCCCGATACCCCGCTGGCACCGCCGGAACGGCGGTTCGGCCCGCAGGGGGGAGCCGTCCAGTGACAGCTCCCCGCCGTTGGCGGCGTGATCGCCGCTGATCAGGTTGAATAGCGTGGTCTTGCCGGCGCCGTTCGGCCCCAGGATCCCCAGGACCTCGCCCCGGGCCACGCCGAAGGTCACGTCGTCCACCACGGTGACGGCGCCGAAACGCTTGGTCAGGCCGCGGGCCGACAAAAGCACCTGTTCAGACATGCCGCCCCTCACGACCAGTCAAGCGGCTTCATCTGCGCATCCGGCTCCAGCACGTCCGGATAGAGCGAGTTGTCGACGATCTTCAGATCGAAGGGCCAGGTCTCGCCCTCGACCCACTGGCCGCCGAAGATCGGCGTCTTGCAGACGTTGGGGTGTGGCCCGTCGGCAAAGCTGATCGGCCCAACCAGCGTGTCCAGGTTGGTGGCCGCCAGCGCGTCGCGGTTGGCCTCGCGGTCCAGCGGATCGGAAGAGCGTTGCAGCGTGTCCAGGATCACCTCCCACAGGGCATGGGAATAGCCCAGGGGTTGCGTCCACTGCTTGCCGGTCTCGGCCTCCCAGGCGTCAGCAATCTCCTGACTGGTCTGGCCGGTGAGGGAGGAGGTGTAGGGGAAGGCGGGGGTCCACCAGACCTCGGACGACATGCCCTCGCCCAACTCGCCCATGGCCTCGATGCCCGAGGGGAAGAGCAGCGCGGCGGCCACAGTCACCACCTTCGGCTTGTAGTTCTGCTGTTTGCACTGGGTGATGAAGGTCTTCAGGTCGGCGACGTAGGTGATGCCGCCGACTATCTCGCAGTCATTGGCCTTGAAGGTCGAGATCTGGGCCGAGAAGTCGTTGGTGCGCGGCTCGAACATCGAGGGCGCGAAGGCCTCAAAGCCTGCCTCGCGCACCGCCGGGGGCAGGCCGTAATCCTCGTTGCCCCAGGTCTCGCCATCGGCGTTGCGGGGAAACAGCATTCCGACCTTGCCGTTGGTCTCGATCGACTTCCACATGCCGGTGAAAGTGCCCAGCACGTCCTCCAGCCCCCAGAAGAAATGGTAGGTCCAGTTGAACGGCGCCTCGCCGCCGCCGCGCGGCATGACGAAGGCCTGCCAGGGGGAATTGGACGAGATGCAGGGCACGCCGTAGAGCTCGCACTGGTCCGCCGTGGGGTTGTTGATGTCGGTGGTCGAGGCCGGCAGCATCAGCGCCACCTCGTCGTTCAGGATCAGGTCGCCCGCCAGTTCGGCCGCCCGGTTGGGGTTCGACTGGGCGTCGCGCAGCAGGATCTCGATGTTGTAGGTCTCGCCGTTGATCTCCAGCCCGTCGGCCACCAGCTCCATGATCTTCGAGGTGGTGTATTCGTCGGTCTCGCCGAACAGCGAAAGCGGGCCGGTCATCGGGCTGATGACGCCGATCTTGATGGTCTTGGCCCCCTGGGCCCGGGCCGCATGGGGCAGGGCGATGGTGGCGGCGGTGACCGCGCCCAGGCCCTTCAGCAGGCTCCGGCGGTCAAGATGGTCCTTCGGATTGATGGTCAGTGTCATGGTCTTCTCCTCCCTGATGGCGTCACGGCGGGCCTCCTCCTGCCCGGGGCGTGACGGGTCGCGGCTGGCGGCGGCGTGCCGCCAGGCCCGTTGTCAGTCGATTTCCTGGGCGGGTCGCAGGATCAGGCCGCCGTCGATCACCATCTGCGATCCGGTGACATAGCCCGAGGCCTGCGAGGCCAGGTAAAGCGCCAGCGGCTTGATCTCGTCGGTCTCGGCCACGCGGCCCAGGCAAGACCAGCGGATGAAGGCCTGCCGGTCCTCGACATTGGCCATGCGACCGCCGGCGATATTGGTGATGAAGGGGCCGGGGCAGATCGCGTTGACGCGGATCTGGAAGCGGCCCAGCTCCATCGCCAGCTGCTTGACCAGGTGGCTGACGCCGGCCTTGGCGGGCATGTAGGGGGTACCGACGATGCCATCGACGTAGAAGGCCGCAATGGACGAGGTGGCGATGATCGACCCGCCGCGCCCCTGCGCCTTCATGTGCCGCGCGGCCAGCTTCATGGTGTTGTAGATCGAGGTCAGGTTGACCCCGATCACCTTGTCCCAATGGGCATCGTCCAACGCGTCGATCTGTCCTTCCGGGTTCCGCTGCCCCTCTGGGGTCAGGAACCCGGGGCCCGCGTCGACGCCGGCGTTGGCAAAGACCACGTCGATGCCCCCCTGGCGCGCCGCCACCGCGTCGAAGGCGTCGGCCAGCGCGGTGCGGTCGGTCACGTCGACCACGGCGCCCGCTACCTGGCCCGCGATGCCACTCTCGCGGATCTCACCGACGGTCCGGTCCAGCTGATCGCCGTTGATGTCCAGCAGGGTGACATCGGCCCCCCGGCTGGCCATGATCTCCGCATAGGCGCGGCCCAGGCCATAGGCGGCGCCGGTGACGATGACGGACTTTCCCGTCACGTCGAACATCCTGTCTAGCGACATGCTCTCCTCCCTCATGTGCCCCGGTCCGGCTCACATGAACATGTCGTTGTTGATCGGGATGTTGTTGGCTTCGCAGTAGCTGACGTAGTGGTCGATGAACCAGAAGACGTCGGCGGTGAAGTCATAGTTGGCGTCGTCGTCGTAGAACTCGATCGCGCCATTGAGCCAGAACAGCGCCTTCATGCCGTTGGGATCGTCGGAATAGAGGGTGTGGGCCGTGCCCGGCAGCTCGTAGACGAAATCGCCGGGGCGGGCGACCCAGTCGTATTCGTAATAGCCCCAGGACCCTTCCAGCGTCACGGCGGAGACGACGCCGCGGTGCTTGTGGGTGCCGATGCGCCCGCCGCCCTTCACCCACAGGATGTTGGCGGCCGAGTTCTGGCGGATGTCGAAGGCCAGGTGCTTAATCGCTGCGGCCTCGCCGAAGGGCACCCAGGGGTTGTTCTTGTCGTCGCCGGGGATGAAGGCGCCCTCCTTGCCGAAGCGGTTGATCATCGCTTCGTGGGGCTCATCGGGCAGCTTGGTAATCAGGTCTTGCTTGGTCATGTGATCCTCCCTTTGCCCCGGTTTCAGGGGCGGCACCAAGGAGGCCGCCGATAGCTGTATCCCGTCAAAATCTTTTTTTCATGCTGCGTGGCAGCGTACCTGGTCAGGGCCTTTATTTCCGCGACGTAACAGGGCGAAATTTCCTTGAGAAGTCTCCTGTCTGTCCGGTCATGGGGTCGGTTTCTCTGCATCGCGGCTCAATCATTTGCTGAAATGGCTGCATCATATGATTAACTACGGGCATGAGAATCTCACGCGATGAACTGAGCCTGCTGGACCGGGGCGGGCGACCGACCCTGGCGGACATGCTGGACAAGATGACCTTCAGTCCGACGCGCGGCAGCATCGAACTGAACGGCGCGCGGATGGTTCTGTCGCGGGCGACCTTCGGGGCGGATCTTCAGGACGAGTTGATCCGTCGCTTCGGCGAGCGGGAGGCGATGGTGCTGCTGCTGCGCCTGGGTTACCGCAGCGGGCGGGAGGATGCGGAGTTCGTTCGCCGCGCCTGGCCGAACCTGGACATCGGTGATGCCTTCACCGCCGGGACGCGGCTGCACATGGTCACCGGCACCGTGCGGGTGGAGACGCTGCACAACGACTTCGACTTCCGCAACGACCGGTTTTCCGGGGATTTCCTGTGGCATGACTCGGTGGAGGCGACCGAGTATTCGCGTCGCCACGGGCGAGCGACGAAGCCCGTGTGCTGGGCCCAGACGGGCTATGCCGCCGGCTATGCCAGCGTCTTCTTCCGCAAGCTGATCCTCTACAAGGAGGTCAGCTGTGCGGCCATGGGCGACAAGTCCTGTCGGGTGGTGGGCAAGACGGTCGACGACTGGGGGCGCGACGATCCCTTCGTGCGGATGTTCCTGGAGGAGGTGCTGGTCACCCGGGCGGAGAGCCTGCCCCGGATCGAGGCCGACGATGCCCCCGGGCCCGCCGCGCGCGCCGAGGACCTGATCGTCGCCCCCCTGCGCCCGACGTTGGAGCGGATCGCGGAACAGGGACTGAACGCGCTGATCACCGGGCCGGACGGATCGGGCCGGTTCGCGGTGGCCAACTGGCTGACGGCAAAGCGATTTCGCACGGCGGAGGTCCATCGGGTCCATGGCGCGTCGTCAACGCTGCCCCGGGTGCTGGAGGCGATCACCCAGGCGCTCGCCAAGGGTACGGCGGGGGGGCAAGTCCTGATCATCGACGCGCTGGAGACGTTGCCCGAGCCGGTGCAGGTCGATCTTCTGGCCCTGCTGAAAACCGCCCGGGCGCGACCGGAGAAGGTCCTGCTGGTCGGCCTGTCCACCCTGCCGCTGTCGCGTTTGCAGGGGCAGGGCGGGCTGCGCGCGGAATTGCTGTTTGCCCTGTCGGTGGCCCATGTGGCCCTGCGCCCGCTGGCCAACCGGCCCGAAGATGTGGTGCCCCTGGCCGACGCTTTCCTGGCGCGGACGGCGCAGCGCCGCTCGGCCGCCGCCCCGGTCATCGAGGAAGAAGCCCGCGCGACCCTGAAGGCGCGGCCCTGGCCCGGCAACCTGCCGCAGCTGGAGAGCACGGTGCTGCGCGCCGCCATGCTGGCGCAGACGCCGGGCCGGATCACGGCGGCAGACCTGCGGGCGGCCACGGATGACGCGGCGCCGAGCGTCACGGAACAGGCGGGAGCGGCAGGTGAACAGGGCGCGGCCCGGGTCGCGCCGCTCTGGGAGGAGCTGCGCCCGCTTTTGCAGGACGGCCTGACGCTGGATCAGGTTGTCTCGGCCCTTGAGCGGCATGCGCTGGAGGAGGCCGGGGGCAATACCTCCGCCGCCGCCCGGCTGCTTGGCCTCACGCGGGCCAAGCTGGACTATCGTTTGAACCGGAAGGGCGCTGTAGACTGAGGCCTGCGCGGCCCCACCGGTGTCAGATCGACAGCCGCGTGCCCTGGGTGCCGCGTTCGCGGTAGGGGGTCGTCTGGTACTGCGCCCGGTAGCATTTGGAGAAATGCGACGGCGAGGCGAAGCCGCAGGACAGCGCCACATTGATCACCGACATATCCGTCTGCATCAACAGGTTGCGCGCCTTCGACAGGCGCAGCTCCATGTAGTAGCGCTTGGGCGAGCGGTTCAGGTAACGGCGAAACAGGCGTTCCAGCTGGCGGGTCGACATGCCCACCTCCTTGGCCAGGATCGCGGGGCTGATCGGCTCCTCGATATTGGCCTCCATCATCTGGATCACCTGGCTGAGCTTGGGATGGCGCACCCCGATCCGCGTCGGCACCGACAAGCGCTGCGTGTCCTGGTCGGTGCGGATCGAGGAGTAGATCAGCTGGTCGGCCACGGCATTGGCCAGATCCTCGCCCTGCTGGTCCGCGATCAGTTTCAGCATCAGGTCGATTGACGAGGTGCCGCCGGCCGTCGTCATCCGGTTCCCGTCGATCACGAAGACCGACTTGGTCAGCGTCACCTCGTGGAACTCTTCGGCGAAGCCGTCGTGGTTTTCCCAGTGCGTCGTGGCGCGCTTGCCATCGAGCAGCCCGGCCTTGGCCAGGACATGGGCGGCGGTGCAGAGGCCGCCGATCGCTGCCCCCTTGCGGGATTCGCGGCGCAGCCAGTTCATCAACTTCTTGGTGGTCTTCTCCTTCACGCCGATGCCGCCGCAGATCATCACGAAATCCTCGCGACCGACCTCGCCCAGGGGGCCGTCGACATTGAAGGAGACGCCGCCCGAACAGGTCACCGCCTCACCATCCTCGCTTTGCAGCGTCCAGGCATAAAGCGACTGGCCCGACATGCGGTTGGCGATCCGCAGGCATTCCAGGGCCGAGGAGAAGGACAACAGGGTGAACTGGTCCAGCAGGACAAAGATGAAGCGACGTTGGCGCGGGGCGGCTGTGGGGGCCGAAGAGAGCGGGGGGCGGGGCTCCGGCATGGGCGAACCTGACTTGGCTGACGTGGTCTTTTGCGATCCGGGCGGTGAGGGGCCGCACCGAAGTGGGGATAATGAAGCGCAGAGCCGGGGCGCGACGTCAAGCGTCGCAAAAGAATTGTGGCTCTTTGGGGTCCAAGCCGCTATAGGCTTGACCCCTCAAGAAGCTGTAAACCCGGAGGATAAGATGGGGACCTGGCAGAAGTCCGATTGGCGCAACAAGCCGCGGGTGCAGATGCCTGACTATCAGGATCAGGAAGCGCTGCATGCCGTCGAAGGCCAGCTTTCGAAGTATCCGCCCCTCGTCTTTGCGGGCGAAGCGCGCCGTCTTCGCGAAGAGCTGGGCGCCGCAGGGCGCGGCGAGGCCTTCCTGTTGCAGGGCGGCGACTGCGCCGAGAGCTTCGACCAGTTCAGCGCGGACAGCATTCGCGACACCTTCAAGGTGATGCTGCAGATGGCCATGGTGCTGACCTACGGCGCCAAGGTGCCGGTGGTGAAGGTCGGCCGGATGGCGGGCCAGTTCGCCAAGCCGCGTTCCGCCCCGACCGAGACGGTGGACGGCGTCGAACTGCCCAGCTACCGCGGTGACATCATCAACGATCTGCCCTTCACGGCCGAGGCCCGCGTGCCGAACCCGCAGAAGATGCTGCAGGCCTACACCCAGGCGGCCGCCACGCTGAACCTGCTGCGCGCCTTCTCGACCGGGGGCTATGCCGACGTGAACTCGGTCCACCAGTGGACCTTGGGCTTCACCGCCTCCGACAAGGCGGAGAAATTCCGCGACATGGCGAACCGGATCGGCGACACGCTCGACTTCATCAAGGCGGCCGGGGTCACCCCCGAAAGCGCGCACACGCTGAGCCAGGTGGAATTCTACACCAGCCACGAGGCGCTGCTGCTGGAGTATGAGGAGGCGCTGTGCCGGATGGATTCGACCTCCGGAAAATGGCTGGCAGGTTCGGGCCACATGATCTGGATCGGTGACCGCACCCGCCAGGTGGATGGCGCCCACGTCGAATTCTGCCGCGGCGTGCTGAACCCGATCGGGCTGAAGTGCGGTCCATCGACCACCTCCGAGGACCTGAAGGAGCTGATGCGCAAGCTGAACCCGAACAACGAGATGGGACGCCTGACCTTGATCGCGCGCTTCGGGGCCGGCAAGGTGGCGGAACATCTGCCGCGCCTGATCGAGACGGTGAAGGCCGAAGGCGCCAACGTGGTCTGGGTCTGCGACCCGATGCATGGCAACACGATCAAGTCGAACACCGGCTACAAGACCCGCCAGGTGCACACCGTTCTGGCCGAGGTGCAGGAGTTCTTCGCAGTCCATCGCGATCACGGCACCATCCCCGCCGGCGTGCATTTCGAGATGACGGGCAACGACGTGACCGAATGCACCGGTGGCGTCTATGCCGTGTCGGAAGAGAACCTGAGCGACCGCTACCACACCGCCTGCGATCCGCGCCTGAACGCGACCCAGGCCCTGGAACTGGCCTTCATGGTGGCCGAAGAGCTGGTCAGCCTGCGCGAAACCCGCATGGCGGCCAGCGGCTGAACCGCCACTGCGGCGCATCTGTGAACACGAAAGCCGCCGGGGGACCCCTCGGCGGCTTTTCTCATGGAGCGCCGCATCCATCGGAGGATGTCACGGGATCCGTCTCTTTGTGCGCGGTCAGTCGTCCTGAACGACGCGCAGGTAGGGGCGTGGACCGGGCTTCATCTTCGGCGCCCGTCGCGGCCGATCGCCCTGTCCCGACGGACCGGCCGGAGCCGGGATGTAGCGCGCGGAAGGCTCCTGCAGGCCGGGGTATGTCGTCGTCG
Source organism: Pseudooceanicola marinus (assembly GCF_020177265.1). GTDB lineage: Bacteria > Pseudomonadota > Alphaproteobacteria > Rhodobacterales > Rhodobacteraceae > Pseudooceanicola > Pseudooceanicola marinus_A. Next base: position 473,641 of record NZ_JAIVMC010000001.1, on the reverse strand, counting down.
GTTCGGGGCGGGTGCCGGTCGTCTCGGGCGCCTGCTCCTCGCGCGGATCTTCTTCGGGCGGGCGCATGAAGTCGCCCAGAAGCGGCGTCACCTGGCTGGCGGTAATGTCGAAGCGGCGCGGGGCGCGCCCAATCTCGCCATTGGTGGCCAGGCAGCCCAGCACGCGGGAAATGTCCCCGAGATCGCTTTTCATCGGCAACAGGACCAGCCGCGCGGCGATCTCCGGCTTGCCGATGCCGCGTTCCGCATGCAGGTCGACCACCGCCCGCGCCGGGCTGTCGAAGACCTCTTCCAGGATCTCGCCCAGCTGGTTGCGCCCCTGGGGCGTCATGAAGGCCGAAAGCGGCATGCCGCGCACCTCCATGCCCATCAGATCGGACAGGTGCGACCCGGCGATGCGCATCCGCGCGATGCCCGGGGCCACCCGTTCCAGGATGAAGGCGTATTCCAGGGCCCGTTCGATGCCGCGCGGGTCGATGTCGGACCGGCGCGGGACCAGGCGCCCGGCGCGAATGGCCTCCCAGTAGGCCTCGACCTCCTGCACGGCGTTGAAGCGGGCCGCGTCTACGTAGCCCGCCATGGTGATGACGGTGCTGCCGTCCCCGTCCTGTGGCATTTCGAAACTCCAGCTTGTGTCATCGCAGCCTCCGCCATCAGAGTTTGAGCGCCAAAGCCGGTGCACCGCGCGGCACAGGAGGGCCCGGAGGCCGCCTGTGCGGGGCGATGATCCCGGGCGGACCCGGGAATGAACTGGCTTGGTTAAAGCATTCTTCACAGAGGTTACGTATCCATTAATATGCCACAATTGATTGCAATTTTCCCTGTTTTCTGAGGCAATGGTTAACCGCTGCCGAGCGCAGCGTGCGCCCAGGGGCCGGTTGGCCGGGGCATGGGGACAGACGACACCGAAGGGGCGGGGCGATGATATATTCGATGACGGGGTTTGCGGCCCGGCGGGGCCAGGGGCTCGGCCATGGCTGGAGCTGGGAGCTGCGGTCGGTCAATGCCAAGGGGCTGGATCTGCGGCTGCGCCTGCCGGACTGGGTGCCGGGGCTGGAGGCGGCGCTGCGCGCGCGCCTTGGCGCGGCGCTGGCGCGCGGGTCGGTGACGCTGAATCTGCGGCTGACGCGCGAAGAGACGGGTGGGGCCATGCAGGTCAACCGTGGCCAGCTCGACGCGATGCTCGTGGCCCTGAATGAGGTCGAGACGGCGGCCGAGGCCCGCGGCATCACCCTGGCCGTGCCGAGCGCGGCCGATGTGCTGGCGATGCGCGGTGTGCTGGAGGCCGCGCAGCCCGAGGAGGCCGGCGAGGCGCTGCGCGATGCCCTGCTGGCGGATTTCGAGCCGCTGCTGGCGGACTTCCTGGCGATGCGCGGCAGCGAAGGCGCCGCGGTCTCCGAGGTCCTGAACGGGCAGCTGGACGCCATCGCGGGGCTGGTCAACCGCGCCGAAGCCGCCGCCGAGGCCCGCAGCCCGCGTCAGGCCGAGGCGCTGCGCAGCGCGATGGCCCGGGTTCTGGAGGGCGCGCCGGGGCAGGACGCGGACCGGATCGCGCAGGAACTGGCGTTGATCGCCATTAAATCCGACGTCACCGAGGAGCTGGACCGCCTGCGCGCCCATGTCGACGCGGCGCGCGACCTGCTGGATGAGCCCGGCGCGGTCGGCCGGAAGCTTGATTTCCTGGCGCAGGAATTCAACCGCGAGGCCAATACCCTGTGTTCCAAGGCGCAGGACAAGGGTCTGACCGCCGTCGGGCTGGAGCTGAAGACGCTGATCGACCAGATGCGCGAGCAGGTACAGAACATCGAGTAAGGGGCAGGGGGGCTGGCCGACCCTGACGGGGCCGCGCGGGTTGCCCGGCGCCGCGAAACCTGCTTAACGCTTGAACGACCCGACCTGCGACCTGGAAAGATCCCGACATGACACAGCGGCGTGGCCTTCTGATCATCATCTCCTCGCCCTCGGGGGCCGGCAAGTCGACCCTGTCGCGCCGCCTGCTGGACTGGGACGGCAACATCCGGTTCTCCGTCTCCGCCACCACGCGCGCGCCGCGTCCCGGTGAGGAACACGGGCTGCATTACTTCTTCCACAGCCACGAGGATTTCCAGCGGCTGGTGGACGAGGGGCAGATGCTGGAACATGCCACCGTCTTCGGCAACAGCTACGGCAGCCCCCGCGGCCCGGTGGAAGAGGCGATCAATGCCGGGCGCGACCTGCTGTTCGACATCGACTGGCAGGGCGGCCAGCAGATCCGCGCCTCCGCCCTCGGCAAGCATGTGCTGTCGATCTTCATCCTGCCGCCCTCGATGAAGGAACTGGAACGGCGCCTGGTCAGCCGCGCCCAGGACGCGCCGGATGTGATCGAGAAACGCATGGCGCAAAGCCGTGACGAGATCAGCCACTGGCCCGAATACGATTACGTTCTGGTCAACGACAACCTGGACGAGACCGAGGACCGGCTGCGCACGATCATCAGCGCCGAACGGCTGCGGCTGAGCCAGCAGCCCGGCGTCGTGGAGGTGGTGCGCCAGCTGAACGCCGAATACGAGGAGGAGAGCAAGGCATGACGATCTATTCCCTGGATGGCGTGGCGCCGCTGATCGCCGAAAGTGCCTGGGTGGCGCCGGACGCCAATGTCATCGGCAAATGCGTGCTGGAGGTCGACAGCTCCGTCTGGTTCGGTGTCACCCTGCGCGGTGACAACGAGGAAATTCGCGTCTGCGAAGGGGCCAACGTGCAGGAAAACGTGGTCTGCCACACCGACATGGGTTTCCCGCTGGTGATCGGCGCCAACGTGACGGTGGGCCACAAGGCCATGCTGCACGGCTGCACCATCGGCGAGAACAGCCTGATCGGCATGGGCGCCACGGTGCTCAACGGCGCCAGGATCGGCAAGAACTGCCTGATCGGGGCAGGGGCCCTGGTGACCGAAGGCAAGGAGATCCCCGACAACTCCATGGTGCTGGGCGCGCCCGGCAAGGTGGTGAAGGAGTTGGGCCCGGAGTGGGAACAGCGGCTCGCGGCCTCGGCGCTGCACTACCAGGAAAACGCGCGGCGCTACCGCGACGGGCTGCGCGCCCTGTAACCTGTCGGCCGCCCGCGGGCGGCTCGGAGAACCGCGCGCCCGCGGACCGTCGCGGACGCGCTTCCTGTCCCAGCCAGAGACCGTGGGCCCGAACGGGACGCGGACACCTCCATGACCGAACATTCGATCACCGCGCTGCTGAGCGCCATTCCCCTGCCGGCCCTTCTGGTGGGGCGGGGCGAACGCATCATCGCCGCCAACCCGATGACGACGGCGCTGTTCGGGCCCGCGGTCTCGGGGCGGCATTTCATCACCGTGATCCGCCAGCCCAACGTGCTGGACGCGGTGGAGCATTGCCTGGCCGACCGGCAGGTCCACAAGACGCAATACCTGTCGACCCGGCGCGGAACGGAGAGCACCTTCGAGGTGACCTGTTCCTATGTCGACACCCCCCTTGGGCAGGGCGCGGTGGTGGTGTTCCAGGATGTCACCATGCTGACCCAGGCCGAACAGATGCGGCGCGATTTCGTCGCCAATGTCAGCCATGAATTGCGCACGCCGCTGACCGCGCTGATCGGCTTCATCGAGACGCTGCGCGGCCCGGCAAAGGACGACGCCAATGCCCGGGAACGGTTCCTGGAGATCATGGCGCGCGAGGCGGGCCGGATGGAACGGCTGGTGAAGGACCTGCTGTCGCTGAGCCAGGTCGAGGGCGAGGCCCGGATGCGGCCCACGGAACGGGTCGAGCTGGCCGGATTGATGCGATCGGTCGCCGGGGCTCTGGCGCCGCTGGCACGGGATGCCGAGGTCGAGATAGAGATCGAGACTGCCGTGCCGGAGATCCATGTGCAGGGGGACCCGGACCAGCTGCGCCAGGTGCTGACCAACCTGGTCGAGAACGCCATCAAGTACGGCCGGTCGGGCAAACGGGTCAGCTTGGGCCTGAGCGCCCCGGGGGAGATGCCCGAACTGCAGGGGCAGGGCGTTGCGCTGGTCGTGCGGGACTACGGCCCCGGCATCGACGAGATCCACATCCCGCGACTCACCGAGCGATTCTACCGTGTGGACAGCCACCGATCGCGTGAAATGGGCGGTACCGGGCTGGGCCTGGCCATCGTGAAGCACATTGTGACACGGCACCGGGGCCGCATGCGGATTTCCTCGACCCTGGGCGAGGGGACCTCGATCCGCATCCTGCTGCCGGTCGACTGACCCGCACTGTTACGTTTTCCTAACGATTTCCCAACAACCGCAGGCAGTTGTCTACTTTCCGTGGGCATCGCCGCGCGCCGTGGCGCTAAGGTCCCTCCGCACAAGGACAATGACTGTCATTAAACTGTTACGTGATTGTCGCAAAAGCATCGTGCCCGGTCTCTAGCAGGGGGGCCAAGGCCGCCGGGGGATGGCGGTCTCTCAGATAACAGGAGCATTCCATGTCCTTCATGAAACTGACCGCTTCGGCCCTGGCCGTCGCAGCCGTTTCCGCCGCCGGCGCCGCCGCCCAGTCGCGTGACACCGTGCAGGTTGCCGGTTCGTCCACCGTCCTGCCCTACGCGTCGATCGTTGCCGAGCTGTTCGGCGAGAACACCGACTTCCCGACCCCCGTCGTCGAATCCGGCGGCTCCTCGACCGGCCTGGCCCGCTTCTGCGAAGGCGTCGGCGAAGGCACCATCGACGTCGCCAACGCCTCGCGCGCCATCCGCGACAGCGAGATCGAAACCTGTGCCGCCAACGGCGTGGACGAGATCATGCAGGTCCGCATCGGCTATGACGGCATCGTCTTCGCCAGCCAGATCGACGGTCCCGAGTTCACCGCCTTCGAGCCGGCCGACTGGTTCAAGGCCATTGCCGCCCAGGTCGTCGTCGACGGCGAAGTGGTCGACAACCCCTACACCACCTGGAACGAAGTGAACCCGGACCTGCCCGAAGCAGAGATCCTGACCTTCATCCCGGGCACCCGTCACGGCACCCGTGAAGTCTTCGAAGAGAACGTCCTGGCCGCCGGCTGCGAAGCCACCGGCGCGATGGAAGCCTTCGTCGAGCACGGCATGTCCGAAGATGACGCGGAAGACGCCTGCATGGCCGTCCGCACCGACGGCGTCTCCGTCGACATCGACGGCGACTACACCGAGACCCTGGCGCGCATCAGCTCCAACCCGAACGGTGTCGGCGTCTTCGGCCTGGCCTTCTACGAGAACAACACCGACACCCTGAAGGTCGCGACCATGGGCGGCGTTGCTCCCTCGACCGAGACCATCGCCTCGGGCGAATACCCGGTGTCGCGTCCGCTGTACTTCTACGTCAAGAAGGCCCACATCGGCGTGATCCCCGGCGTGAAGGAATACGCCCAGTTCTTCATGGCTGACGAGATCGCTGGCCCCGGCGGCCCGCTGGCCAACTACGGCCTGGTGCCCGACCCCGAGCTGGCCGGCACCCAGTCGATGATCGAGAACGAAGAAACCATGTAAACCCCCGGGTTTCATGACAGCGCGGGTGGCGCCACGGCGCCACCCGTTTTCCTTCCCGAGACGTTTCTTTTCCGCCCTACAGTCGCGAAAGCTTCCATGCCAAATCTCTGGATCCTCATCATTATCGGCGTCGTCGCCGTCATGGGCTTCGTCGGAGCTCGCCAGCGTGCGCTCTCGTCCGGACAGGGCGACATCCGAAACCTTCATTCCCTTCCCAGTTTCTACGGCACGAACGCGATGCTGGCCGGTCTGATCCCCTCGCTGGTGGTCCTGGCCCTGTGGACCGCGTTCCAGCCGCTGGTGATCCAGTCCTCGGTCACCCATATCATCGAGGCCGATCAGGAGCTGAGCGACGGCCAGTTGAGCCTGGCCATGACCGATGTGCGCCGGATCGCGACGGGTCTGGAACTGGCCATCGAAAGCGGCCGGCTGGACCTGGACGAGGTGATGGACATGCGCGCCGATGTCACCGACGTGCGGCCGCTTCTGGGCGAGATGGGCGTCGCCGTCGGCTCGGACGTGACGCCACGCGACCTGGATGCGGCGCAGCGTTTCGTCGCCATGGCGCAGACGGGCAACCTGCTGAAGACGGTGCTGGTCATCGCGCTTTCGGTGCTGGGCACGGCCTTTGCCTTCGTGCGCACCTCCGCCGTATTCCGGGCGCGCATTGCGGTCGAGCGCGTCACGATGGCGCTGCTGATCGCCGCGGCCTCGATCGCCATCCTGACCACCGTGGGCATCGTCCTGTCGATGATCGTCAACACGGTCGAATTCTTCCGTCTCTACCCGGCGACCGATTTCTTCTTCGGCACCCGCTGGAACGGCACCAGCCAGCTCGGCGTGTTGCCGCTGCTGTGGGGCACGCTCTACATCTCGGTGATCGCGCTGATCGTCGCTGTGCCGATCGGCCTCTTCGCGGCCATCTACCTCAGTGAATACGCCAGCCCGGCCGTGCGCAGCTTCGCCAAGCCCGCGCTGGAGGTCCTGGCCGGGATCCCGACCATCGTCTACGGCCTCTTCGCGCTGCTGACCGTCGGGCCCTTCCTGCTGCGGGTCTTCGGCTCGGGCGGAACTTTCGGGGTCGACTGGATGTCGGGCGCCACCGCCGTCATCACCGCGGGCGTCGTCATGGGCATCATGTTGATCCCCTTCGTCAGCTCGCTGTCGGACGACATCATCAACGCGGTGCCGCAGGCGATGCGCGACGGCTCCCTCGGCCTGGGCGCCACGCCGTCGGAAACCATCAAGCAGGTGGTCATGCCCGCCGCACTGCCCGGCATCGTCGGCGCCATCCTTCTGGCGGCCTCGCGGGCCATCGGCGAGACGATGATCGTGGTGCTGGGGGCAGGGGCCGCAGCCCGGCTGTCGATGAACCCCTTCGAGGCGATGACCACCGTCACCACCCGCATCGTCAGCCAGCTGACCGGCGACGCGGACTTCACCTCGGCTCAGGCGCTGGTCGCCTTCGCGCTCGGCATGACGCTCTTCGTCATCACCCTCGCGCTTAACGTCTTCGCGCTCTACATCGTGCGCAAATACCGGGAGCAGTACGACTAATGACCGACGCAACCGCATCCCATACGCCGCAGCCGGGGCAGGGCAGCGAGACGGCGAAATCTTCGCTCTTTACCGTCAGCCCGCGCACCCGCCGCCGCAATGCCTCCGAACGCCGGTTCAAGGCCTATGGCATCACCGCGATCCTGCTGGGTCTGCTGTTCCTGTGCTTCCTGGTTTATTCGATCCTGTCGAAGGGCCTGCCGGCCTTCACCCGCACGGTGGCCGAGGTCGAGCTGACCCTGACACAGGCACAGATCGACGAGGCCGAAAGCACCCTGCTGAAGACCGGTGCCTACCGCGACCTGATGATCGCGGAACTCGGCGAGGTCCTGGGCGACGTGGAACCCGAGGCCATCCAACGGATCGTCGGCAACCCGGGCGCGATGCTGCGCAATTTCTACACCGCCAACCCCGACGCCATCGGCACCACCGTGGCGTTCGAGCTGCCGACGGCCAGCCGTGTCGACGGCTACTTCAAGGGACGCATCACCCGCGAAGGCCAGGCCAATTCGACCTTCCTGACACCCTCTGACCTGGATCTGGCCGACCGGATGCAGGAAGAGGGCATCATCAAGCGCGAGTTCAACTGGCAATTCCTGACCGGTGCCGAAGCCTCTGACGACAACCCCGTGGCGGCCGGGATCGGCGTTTCGGTGGTGGGCTCGTTCTACATGATGTTCGTGGTGCTGGCCCTGTCGCTGCCCATCGGTGTCGCCGCCTCGATCTACCTGGAGGAGTTCGCGCCGAAGAACCGTTTCACCGACCTGATCGAGGTGAACATCTCGAACCTGGCGGCAGTGCCCTCGATCGTCTTCGGTATCCTGGGCCTGGCCTTCTTCATCCAGTTCGCCGGCCTGCCGCGCTCCGCGCCTCTGGTGGGTGGTCTGGTGCTGACGCTGATGACCCTGCCGACGATCATCATCTCGACCCGCGCCTCGCTGCGCGCCGTGCCGCCGTCGATCCGTGATGCGGCGCTTGGGGTAGGGGCCTCGAAGATGCAGTCGGTCTTCCACCACGTGCTGCCGCTTGCCCTGCCGGGCATCCTGACCGGCACGATCATCGGCCTGGCGCAGGCCTTGGGCGAAACCGCGCCGCTGCTGCTGATCGGCATGGTCGGCTTCGTCGCCCTGCGCTACCCGGACACGATCGCCAGCGGCTTCCTCGACAGCAACTCGGCCATGCCGGCGCAGATCTACACCTGGGCGGCCCGCGCCGACCAGATCTTCTATGAAAAGGCCTGGGGGGGCATCATCGTGCTGCTGGTCTTCCTTCTGACCATGAACATCATCGCCGTCATTCTGCGCCGCCGTTTCGAGCGCCGCTGGTAAGAGATAGGATAGGGGACAGATCCATGTACGACGAGCCCGCCCTGGAGAGCAAAGTGACCAACAAAGACATCAAGATCGCGGCCCGGAACGTCCAGGTCTTCTACGGCGACACCCACGCCATCAAGGACGTGAACGTCGAGATCCAGGACAAGACCGTGACCGCCTTCATCGGCCCCTCGGGCTGTGGCAAATCCACCTTCCTGCGCTGCCTGAACCGGATGAACGACACCATCGACATCTGCCGCGTCGAAGGGGACATCCTGCTGGACAGCGAAGACATCTACGACAAGCGCGTCGATCCGGTGCAGCTGCGTGCCAAGGTCGGCATGGTGTTCCAGAAACCGAACCCCTTCCCGAAGTCGATCTACGACAACGTGGCCTACGGGCCGCGCATCCACGGCCTGGCCAAGAACAAGGCGGACCTGGACGAGATCGTCGAGAAGTCCCTGCGCCGCGGCGCCATCTGGGATGAGGTCAAGGACCGCCTGCACGCGCCCGGTACCGGTCTGTCCGGCGGTCAGCAACAGCGTCTGTGCATCGCCCGCGCCGTGGCCACCGAACCCGAGGTCCTGCTGATGGACGAGCCCTGCTCGGCGCTCGACCCGATCGCCACCGGCCAGGTCGAGGAGCTGATCGACGAGCTGCGCGACAGCTACAGCGTCGTCATCGTGACCCACTCGATGCAGCAGGCCGCCCGCGTCAGCCAGAAGACGGCGTTCTTCCACCTAGGCAACCTGGTGGAATACGGCGAGACCAGCCAGATCTTCACGAACCCGGTCGACAGCCGCACCGAAAGCTACATCACGGGCCGGATCGGTTGATCCGGAGCAAGGGTGAGGAGCCCAGAAAATGATGGAAGAACAGCATATTGCAAGCGTATTCGACCGCGATCTCGAAGCGGTGCAGGCGCGGATCATGAAAATGGGAGGCCTGGTCGAACAGGCGATCCTGGAGGCCTCCGAGGCGCTGGAGGCGCGCGACGAGGAACTGGCCGAAAAGGTGCGCCGCGACGACCTGGCCATCGATGACCTGGAGGCGCTGATTCAGGAAGAATGCGCGCGGATCATTGCGCTGCGGGCGCCGACGGCGGGCGATTTGCGGATCGTCCTGTCGATCATGAAGATCGCCGGCAACCTGGAACGCATCGGTGACTATGCCAAGAACATGGCGAAGCGCACCTCGGTCCTGGTGCAGATGCAGCCGATTTCCGGTGCCCACACCGCGCTGCGCCGCATGGCGCGCGAGGTGGAGGGCATGCTGCGCGACTCGCTGGACGCCTACATTCAGCGAGATGCGACCCTGGCCAAGGATGTCATCGCCCGCGACCGTGATGTCGACCAGATGTACAACGCTCTGTTCCGCGAATTCCTGACCTTCATGATGGAAGACCCGCGCAACATCACCGCCTGCATGCACCTGCATTTCATCGCCAAGAACACCGAGCGGATGGGCGATCACGTGACCTCGATTGCCGAGCAGGTGGTCTACCTGGTGACCGGTGAGACCCCGGACGAGATGCGGGTGAAGGGCGACAAAACCTCGACCGACCCCTCGGTGGCGCCCGATGTGCCCCGCAGCGGAGATGCGTGACATGGCCGCAGATCAGCAACCGACGGTCCTGGTTGTCGAAGACGAGCCGGCCCAGCGGGAGGTTCTGGCCTACAACCTGGAGGCCGAGGGTTTCCGGGTGAGCCGGGCCGAGAATGGCGAGGAAGCCATCCTCCTGGTGGATGAGGTGGCCCCCGACATCATCGTGCTCGACTGGATGCTGCCGAACCTGTCGGGGATCGAAGTGTGCCGCCAGCTGAAGATGCGCAGCGAAACGCGGGGCGTGCCGATCATCATGCTCTCGGCGCGGTCCGAGGAAGTGGACCGGGTTCGCGGGCTGGAAACCGGCGCCGACGACTACGTGGTGAAACCCTATTCGGTGATCGAGCTGATGGCCCGGGTGCGCGCGCAGCTGCGCCGGACGCGCCCGGCGTCGATGGGTGAACGGCTGGAATACGAAGACATCGTGCTGGATGCGGAAACCCACCGGGTGACCCGGACGGGCAAGGAGCTGAAGCTGGGCCCGACGGAGTTCCGGTTGCTCTCGACCTTCATGGAAAAGCCGGGCCGTGTCTGGTCGCGCGAACAGCTTCTGGATCGGGTCTGGGGGCGTGACATCTATGTCGACACCCGCACGGTGGACGTCCATATCGGCCGGCTGCGCAAGGCGCTCTGTGCTCATGGTGGCGACGACCCGCTGCGCACCGTCCGCGGGGCCGGCTACGCGCTTGGCTGAACTGGCCGACGGCTTGCGGTCGACAACAGAACCGCGCCACGGACCTCGTGGCGCGGTTCGCGTTTGGGTCGGCTGGGGATAGCGGGGACAGGGCGCGGGCATCCGCTCTAGCGCTGTTTGTGGGGCGGCTGGACGGCGCATTTCGCGACGCGCCCTTGGTCACACAGGTGTGCGACACAGTGTGATCCGGGTTGTCGGTGCGTGATCCGACGTGACCGCACTTTGCCGATGGCTGCGTAAGAGCGGTGTTGGTGCGGTAGTTTCGTTTGCCGCTGACCGCCACGCGATCTTAGATGAAGGCCGGTGAGCTGGCGGCGATCAGCAGCATTGCTCTCGAGGGGAGTCGTTTTACTAGTGGGCAGGCTTACATCTTGGGTTCAGATTTGTCGCCTCTATAAATGCTATAATCAGTATTATGTAAATATATTGCTAATCGCGTGTCCGTGAGCTGATGGAGCCAAACCGTTGTCATATCAGAGTCTTGGGCGGTCATGTTTTATGAAAGCGTGAGCCGACTTCGTCAAACGCGCCCTAATCGCCCCACCGCGTCCAGGGCTTATCCAGCACCTCTTTTGTGTGGACCCGCTGCCGACAGGTCCATTCATCACCAGACGAGCGACGCTCGGACGCGCTCTTCTTCGGCCGCGGCGAGTGCTGTTCTCAGACGTCACGTCGCCATCTGCGTGATCTTCGACAGGATCCCGACCACCTACCACTCGAGTGTCATGGGCCGGCTTTCCCTCAGACCTGTCGTCAGCGAAATCAGTTGGCACATGCCGTCCAGTGGCCGATCTTGCGCCAGAAGAGCGATCAGATCCGGCCGTGTTCGTCGTAACCAAGTGTTGGCCGGCGCCAAGTTGACGCCTGAGCAAGCGCTCAAAACAGTTCCACTCCGTTGCGCTCGACCGGCTCGGGTTTCGGCGCCGGCTGGACCACGTCCGGTGCCGCGGCGACAGTGCGTTGCATCACGCGACCCTCGGCCACCATGAAGCGGATCTGTCGGGCCGATGTTCCCCCCAGGCTCTTGCCCAGAAGCGGAATGCCCTCACGTTCCAGGAACTCGACCACGAATGCCCCATTGGTGTGGCCGATGTCTGAGAGCCCGTTGATCATGTTGGCGCCGCCGAACACCTTGGCCTGCAGCCTCGACCGGACCGCGCCGAGCCGCACCAGTCCGTTGATCAACAGCTCCATCGCGTTGACCCCGGCAAAATCGTTGACGCCGAGGGCGGTATGAGATCGCGCCACAAGGATGTGGTTCATGCCGCCGCAGCCACGCACCGGATCCCAGATGCAGGTGGCAACGCAGGACCCAAGGATGGTGGTGATCATGCCTCCGGCGGTATCCGAAACGGCAAACTCGCCCTGCGTTATGTTGATATGTGGGCCCCTGCCCCTGGCTTCTCTCACCTCAGGCTCCCTCAGTTTCGGCGTGCGGCGTCACAGGCCGTACAGATGGCCTGGGCGATCTGAGGCAACGGTAGCTGCGCGTCGAGGATGCCCAGTTCCGCAGCCGAACGCGGCATGCCATAGACCACGCTGGTGTCTTCATCCTGGCCAATGCATACGGCTCCATTGCTCTTCAGTTGTGCCATGCCCTCAGCGCCATCCTTGCCGATTCCCGTCAGGATGACCGCCACGACGGTTTCCGCAGTTTCCACCCCGGACATGAACAGCTCGTCAACCGACGGGATGTGACCGTTGCGTTTCGGCGCGGCGATCGAAGCAATCTGAATTTTTCGTCCCGCGCGTCGGATCCCCGTATGTTCCGCGCCGCCGGGCGCCAGGTAGATCTGGCCCGCTTCGACCTCTGTCCCGTCGCGCGCCAACTGCACATGCTGCGGCAACAGGTCATCGAGCCGGCGGGCAAAGCTGACCAAAAAGCTCTCTGGCATATGCTGCGAAATGACGATTGGCGGGCAGGTTTTCGGCATCCTGCGCAGCACGGCCTCGACCGCGGCCACACCTCCGGTCGAGGCGCCGATCAACACGACCTTTCCGTTCCAACGTCCGAACTGGGCCGTCTCCGGCGGCGGCTCATCCTCTTGAAAAGGGGTCGGGCTAGCATCGCGTCGGACACGGCTAGCGGTGCGGACGCGGGAGACGAGCTTCTCCAGCGCGTCCTGGGTCATGCCCGCAATCGGTTTGGGCAGGACATCGACCGCGCCGAGCGCCAAGGCCCTCACCGCATTCTCGCTGCCCTGCTGCGTGACGGAGGAGAACATGACCACCGGCATTGGCCGCAGGCGCATCAGCCTTTCGAGAAATTCCAACCCGGTCATCCGGGGCATTTCGACATCAAGGGTCAGTACATCCGGGTTCAGTTTCTTGATCATCTCTCGCGCCATGTAGGCGTCGCTCGCCACTCCCACGACCTCGATCATGGGATCCCGGCTCAGCGCGTGACGGATCAGGGTTTGAACCGAAGGCTGATCATCAACGATCAGAACCCGTGTGATCGGGGAGCCAGCACCAGAGTGGGATTGAGAGGACGGCGACGTCGGCATTTCGGATCCGTTTTCAAGCTGTGTTGGTGGCCTGATGCAGCGTGGTGATCAGGGCGCGGTGGTTCTGTCGGAAGCCGTGAGTCTTGCGCCTAGAAGTCCTCCCAATCGCTGGCGCTCGGTGCGGGGCGCGGGGCAACGGCGAGATTGCCCTGCCTAGCCGCTGCGGCTGTGGTGCCGCCTCGACTTGCCGGACGGACGGTCGTGCCACGTCGTGTGTCGTGCTCCTTCCCCGCAGCACCGGCCACGCGGAAATGCCCGATGGTCTCCGTAAGGTTCGTTGCCCGCTGCGCCAGCTGATGACTGGCCGAGGTCGTCTCCTCGAACATGGCGGCATTCTGCTGGGTCACATGATCAATCTGGTTCACCGCGGAATTGACCTGGTTCAAGCCGATGCTCTGTTCCTTTCCAGCCTGGGCGATCTCGGCAATGTAGTCGGATATCTCCGAGATCGAGCTGACGATCTTCTTCAAGGTCTCACCGGTCACGCCGACCAGTTCGACCCCTCGGGAGACATGTTGACCGGAAACCGTTATCAGCTGGTTGATCTCCGCCGCGGCATTGGCGCATCGCTGTGCCAGGGCGCGAACCTCGGTGGCAACGACCGCGAACCCCCGACCAGCCTCCCCTGCCCGCGCGGCCTCGACCCCGGCGTTGAGGGCCAGAAGGTTGGTCTGGAACGAGATGTCGTCGATCACCGAGATGACCTTCATAATTTCCTTCGAGGAACTGGAAATTTCGGCCATTGCCGTCTCCGCCTCATCCACGACCGACCCGCTCTGCTCGGCACGGGCGCGCGCCTCGGTTACCACCTGGTTGGCACGGGCCGCGCCATCCGCGGTCTGGGCGATGTTGGTCGTCAGTTCGTCCAGGCTGGCCGCGGTGTCCTGCAGGGTCATGGCCTGTCGCTCGGTGCGCTGCGACATGTCGTCGGCCGCTTTCACGATTTCCGCGGTCTCGCTGTGCATCTCACTGGTTTGCTGGGCGATGTTGCGCATGGCGCGGGTCAGGTTTTCCAGGGCGTCGTTGAAGTCGGTGCGCAGCTGTTCGTACTCGGGCGCGAAGGCATCGTTCAACCGGCCGGTCAAATCCCCGTTGGAGATGTCCCGCATGCCGATGCGCAGCGCATCCACGACCTTCTCCTGGGCGGCCTGCATGGCTTGCTGACGCGCCTCCGCTTCGCGCAGCTGCTGTTGCGCCGCGGTCACATCCGACCCGATCAGGGTCATCCCCGTGGCCTCTCCGCGCCTGTCGATGATGGGATAGAGCCCGCCTTCGACGAGAGCATCGTCGCGGCCCGGACGGGCGATGAGGAAGCGACCCTGGACCGCTTCGGCCTGTTGGAGCCGTGCCAGAAGCGGGGTGTCAGCCTCGGCGCCGTCCAGTCGGATCCTATCTGCCATATCGCGCCCCTGAAGCTCCGCGGCCGTACAGCCAGCGAGCGTCAGGAAGTTGTCGTTCAGGCGCTGGAACCGGCCCGCGCCATCGCATTCGGCAAAGATCTGCCCGCTGTCGATGGCGTTCAGGACGGACGTGCGCCGACGTTCCTCGGTGACATCGACCCATTCGACGACCAGCCCGGCAAAGCTCTGATCGGGTGCGAAAACGGCGTTCAGCTCGATCTGGATGCGCGCATCTCCCACGCGGATGTCAGTGCGGAACGGCAGCTTGTCCGGCTGGGTGATCAGCGCGCGGATCTGCCCGGGATGGGCATGGAAGATGTCCATGTTCACCCCGATCAGGTTGTCCGGATCGAAGGTGGCCAGGATCTTTCGGAATTCGCTCACCTGGGCGTGCATCATGTCGCGCACCGCCTGGTTCATGTAGGTGATGTTGAAATCCTCGTCCGTGATCATCAGCGCCGCCGAGGTGGAGGCCAATGCCGCGCTCTTGAAGGCGGATTCCACCTGGATCGCGTGGGATTTCGACAAGGTCTCCCGCAGCTCTTCGAGCGAGCGCGATATGGTGCCCAATTCGTCGCGTCGTGAGACATGGGGCACCGGCGTATCGTAGTCCTCCTGGCTGACAGCCGAGATGCTATGGGTCAGGTCCCGCAGGGGGCGTGTCACGCTCAGCGCGAGAAGGGTGCCGACAACGGCGGCGAAGACCAGGATGATCCCGCCGTAAAGCAAAGTGTTCGAGAGGAAGTCCGATACCGGCAGGAGCATTTCAGCCTCGGCCTTGCTGACCAGGGACAGCCAGGAGGCGCCTATGACCTCGGCCGGGGCGGCGGCCGTGATCATGCCCGGCCGGTCCATCTGCGGCAGCGACTCCTCGACCAGAACCGTTTCTCCCTCCAGGGCACGGGCCAGATGGCTCGTGGGATCCAGCGCAGCGTCGGTCCAGCCTGGCGCGGACGTGCGGGCAGCTCCGTCGCTGCCGATGATGAAGGCCTGGCCGCTTTCGCCCAATCCGCCGGCCGCGCCGAGACTGGTGGTGATGGTCGCAGCGTTGAGACGCAAGACGATCGCCCCGAGCGTCACGTTGCTGCCATGGGCCACCGGCGCCATGACAAAGGCCGAGGCTTCGCCGGACAGGTCATGCGGCGTGAAGTCGACAAAGGCCGTCGTGCCACTATCATGTTCGGCCAGCAGGTCGAGAGCCTGGGCGAACATCGGGTCGCCGGCAAAGTCGGTCCCGTCGACCCCGAAGTCTGCCCCCTTGTTGACCGAGTAGATCACGGTGCCCGCCGGGTTTAGCAGAAGGACGTCCGCATAGCCTCCGCGCCGCGCAACGGATCGAAAATGCTCGTGAAAACGGCTGTGGATGCGCGAATAGACCGATCCGTCACCGGCATCGATCAGCTCTGCGCCCTGCCCCGTGGCATAAAGCGCCTGCATGTCTTCACTGGCGGACGGCCCGAGGGTTTGCCAGGCGGCATGGAAACTTCGCAGGGCATTGTAGACCAGGGGATTGTTCGCCTGCAGCGCCAGGTCGGTCTGCAATTCCGCGGCCCAGTTTTCCAGCTCATCGGCGCGGGTACGCGCGATCTGCCGGATTTCCTCCTCGCCCGAGGCGATCAACGTTCGCTTGGCAGAGGAGTAGGAGAAGACCACCAGCACCGCCAGAGACAGCGCGACGATCAGAAAGAAGGCCGCCGGCAGGCGAAAGGCGATGCGTATACTCGAAAGACCCATGTCATTCCCCTGGTTGTCTTGGTCGCGGCCCGTGCGGCTTGTCGCTCGAACCCACGGCAACCGCCCCCGGGGAACGGTTCGCCGGGGGCAGGTTTGGCGCCCAGCCGTGAAAATTGCTTTAATCCGGGTCCGCCAGCGGCTGGCCGTCCGCGGCGAAGTAGTGACAATTGCAGGAAGTGAGGCGCCATGTGGCGGCGGGTTCGCGGGTTAGACCAGTCCGCGGTCACGCGCCAGAAGCGCGGCATGGGTGCGGTTGCGGGCGCCCAGCTTGCGGCTCAGCCGCTGCATGTGAAGCTTCACCGTGACCTCCCTCAGGTCCAGCGCGCGGGCAATCTCCTTGTTCGATTGCCCGCGCGCGAGACCGGCCAGAACCTCCCTCTCGCGTGGGCTCAGCGCGACGTCACCGGCCGGGCGGCCAGGGGCATGGCGCAGGATCTCGTCCAGCACCGCCGCGGGCGGCAGCGCCTTGCCAAGGATCGCCGTCACACCGGCGTCGCGCGCCCTTTTGGCCGTCTCGGCGTCATGCGCACCTGCGGTCAGCAGGACGGGAACCGGCCCGAAGGCCGATCGCAGCCTGAAGATACCCTCTGGCAAGGTCAGATCCCGCAGCCGCAGATCAATCATCACGAGATCCGGTCTGCAGGACAAGCCTGTCGCCCTCGCCAGACTGTCGGCGCAGGTCACATCCAGGCCGCGTGCGGCCAGCCAGGCAGCCAGGGTGTCTCGCAGCAGGGCGTGGTCATCGATGAACAGCAGACGCAGCGGTGTACCGCCCTGCCCCGCGCCTGCTGCGTTTTCCTTCGTCACGGGCCGATCCCTTGCCAGTGGCCGCCGACAATCCGGCCGGCACTACAGGGAACATTAAGGTATTGGGGTTAGCCATTCCCTTAACGGCGCTCAGCGGGCGTCAGGCCCATGCCGTCGTCCCGTTCCGCCCTGCGCCGGTTCATGCCGGTCCATCATTCCTACGAGGAGATCGCTGATGCCCCTGTCGCCCGCCCTGTGCCCGCTGCCACGCCTGCGTCGCGCCCTGCGCCCCGTCCTCGCCACGCTGTTGCTGGGCCTGTCGGTTTTGCTCTCGGCCTTGCCCCCGAACGACGCCAAAGCCGAGGACGCGCCCCTGCTGCGCCTGACCCTGGGCGACGAGGTCATCACCTACGATCTGGCGACCCTGCAGGAGATGCCGACGACCGGTTTCGAGACCACGACGATCTGGACCGAAGGTGTGCAGGCGTTCCGCGGGATCCGGATGACCGATTTCCTGGCGCGTCACGGCATTGAGGGAGGCGTGCTTCAGCTGATCGCGGCCAATGACTACGCCATCGAGATCCCCGTGGACAGCTTCCGACCTGACGGGGCGATCCTGGCCTATGAACGCAACGGCACGCCGATGACCCTGCGCAGCAAGGGGCCGCTGTGGCTCGTCTATCCCTATGATTCATCGTCCGACTTCCGGTCCGAGGTGATCTATTCCAACTCGATCTGGCAGCTTGACCGGATCATCGTGAAATAGGCCCGTGACGCGCCGCAGGCCGGTGCGGACGGCGGCTCTGTCGGAGGTGGCAATGGCCCCCAGGAGCGCACCGAAAGAGACCCAGTCCGGCACCGCAGCAGAGGCGCCGCGGGCTAGCCTGGATGCCGGGGTGATCCGGTTGGCGGTCCTGGCGGCGATCACCGCGCTTTGCCTCGTCGTCATCGTCTATCTGCTGACCGAGGTGCGCCAGAAACTGGATGAGCTTGCCTCCTCGCCCGCCGACAACATGCAATGGAGCCTGGCGCAGCTTGAGGTCGAGTACCTGAAGTTGCAGGACGCTACCTCCCGGGCCCGTCTGGCAGAACTGACACGCGATCCGGGGACACCGATAGCGCGGGAGACGGAGGGGGACGTCTCGGGCTCTGCGGGCCAGATCCAGTCCTTGCCATCGGCGCTGCGCGAATTGCGGCGACGCTATGACATCCTCTACGCCCGGTTTGAAACCCTGGGGACGGCGCCTCTCTACAACCGTGCCCTGCGCCACCCGGCCCTGGGGGGCACTTTCGACCGCATCCGCACCGAAGTCTACGCGCTTGCGCCGCTGATCGACGGCAACGACCCGGCGCTGACCGAGGCGCTTGCGGTCCTTGATGCCCGGCTGGAGGACATGCGCCCGGACCTGCGCCGCATGCTCTCCATGGCGAACCTGCGGCTGGTGGCGCAATCGGATACAGCACGGTTGGACGTTCTCTCGGTCCTGAAGGGGCTGGCGGCGGCCAGCCTTGTCCTGTTGGCTGCGCTGACGGCGATGGTGGTGCTCTTCCGTTCCCTCGCGCGTGTCTCGCAGAAGAGATTGGAGCAGAAGCGCGTGGCCTCGGCGCGCCTCGAAACCATCTTTTCGACCTCGCGGGATGCCATCCTGATGCTCGACTCCCGCGGGCGGATCATCGACACCAACCGGGCCGCGGCAGAGATGTTCGCGATCTCCACCGAACGGGTGATCGGTCAGCCGGTCGGCCGGCTGTTGCGACGCGATGGTACAGACGGCAGCACGGCGATCTCCGGTCGTGCCCTCTTCGACGCCTGCGCCGTTGGCCCGCGCACCGGCTATCGGTTGATCGCCCGACGCTGCGACGGGCAACGCATTCCGGTCGAACTTTCGATGGACAGTTCCGACAGCCAGGGCGCTCCGATCCTGGTCTGCGTGATCCGTGACATTTCACACCAGGTCGCGGCAGAGGCAGAGCTGAAAGCCTCCCGCGACA
Organism: Pseudooceanicola marinus; assembly: GCF_020177265.1. GTDB lineage: Bacteria > Pseudomonadota > Alphaproteobacteria > Rhodobacterales > Rhodobacteraceae > Pseudooceanicola > Pseudooceanicola marinus_A. Next base: position 454,599 of record NZ_JAIVMC010000001.1, on the reverse strand, counting down.
AGGCCCTGGCGGCCGAACGGGCCAAGGCCAGGTTCCTCGGGGTCATCAGCCATGAGATGCGCACGCCGCTGAACGGCATCCTGGGGGCGATCGACCTGATGGCCGAAAACGACGATCCGGCAGAGGGGCGTCGGTTCCTGGAGGTCGTGCGCGGCTCCGCCCAGACCCTATTGCAACTGGTCAACGACGTGCTGGACATCACCCAGATCGAAGGCGGCGACGTGGCGATCCGGCGCGCGCCTTTCGACCTGGACGCTTTGATCGACGACATTCTGGCCAGCGAGATGCCGCGGGCGCGCGCGCAGGACAACCGGCTGGTCCGCATCGGCGCAGGGCCTTCCGGCTGGGTCTCGGGCGATGCGACACGCCTGCGCCAGGTCCTGCTGAACCTGGTCTCCAACGCGGTGAAGTTCACCCGCTTCGGCTCTATCAGCGTCGAGCCGCGCCGACAGGCGGACCAGGTGGAGATCCTGGTGCGCGACACCGGCATCGGCATGACGATGGAAGAAGCCGCGAGGGTCTTCGACGACTTCGTCCGGCTCGATGGGGCGATCCGTCATCAAATCCAGGGCACCGGCCTGGGCCTGGGGATCGCGCGCCAACTTGCCCGCGCCATGGGCGGTGACATCGAGGTGGCCTCGGCCCCCGGCAAGGGCAGCGTCTTCACTCTGTCCCTGCCGCTTCCGGCGGCCACTCCCCCCGCCGGGCCAACCACCTCCGATACCGAGCCCGCGCCGCGCCAGGCGCCACCGCAGCAGATCCTGCTGGTGGAGGACAATGCCACCAACCGCTTCGTCGCCCGGCGGCTTCTGGAACGCGACGGGCACCGCGTGACCGAGGCCGCGAATGGGCGCGAAGGCGTGGCGGCGGCAGCAGAGGCGGCTTTCGACATCATCCTGATGGATGTCTCGATGCCGGTTATGGACGGGTTCGAGGCCGCCGCTGCGATCCGTGCCGCCCCCGGACCGAACCGGTCGACCCGCATCGTCGCGCTGACCGCCCATGTCGGAGAGGAGGTGACCGAGCGCCTGCGCGCCGCGGGTCTCGACGACGTGGTGGCCAAACCGATCCGCGCCCAGGTCATCCGGCGCCTGCTGGCCGACCACCAGGGCGCACGAGGTCCGTCGCGCCGTCTGACCTTGCCGCAGGAGGCACCACGCCCCGGCCGACCGACAGCGCCACCGGACAACGCGACCGAAGGTTAGGCGGAGCAACATGGGGCTGCGCCGAGGCGCGCACCGGCAGGAGCGGTCTTCGACCTAAGTCACGGTCACACCGCGAGGCCTGCGCCGTTATCAGAGAACCCGGCGAGGAACGCCCGGCCTACTGCATGACAGACTGCGTCGCCCGGAAGCTCTCCCAGCTTCGACACCACTGCGCCAAGGCCTGCTCTGACACAGCTGACGCACGCCGCTGGCGAGGCACGAGCGCCGAAAAAGGGACTTGCCGGATAGGCTCGTGTGACGCACCTAGGGGCGCGCCCCGCCTGGCCGAGCCAGCGCTGCAGACAAAGGAACGACCCAGAATGCCCACCATGCCGCTTGGCCTGAAACGTCTTTACAACAAACGCCTACGCGATCACGCTAGGACGGCAACCCCACGGGAAACCCTGAGCGCCAGCGCCGAAGTCAGAGGGGCCGAGCTTACCGTAGGTTTCGGCAACCGGAGCTTCTTCATCCGCAGGGCGGATCCCTTCGTGCCAGGGGACACGATGCCCGATGCCGCGGTGCTGGGGCTGGCGATCTTGTCGATGTCGCACAATATCGAATTCACGCTGGAGCAGCCGATATCCCCGGCTGCGGCGGGTGTGATCGAACGCCTGGAATACGCGACATACCTGTGGATGATGCCGGGCAACGCCCCGTTGCGGCTGCGCTACGAGGTCGGACAGACGCCGCCCCCGGCTCCGGGCCGACGTGACAAGATCCTGTGCCTAAGCGGGGGCGTCGACAGCACCCAGGCGGCGATCGAAGCAGTGACCGGCCATGGATACACCCACGGTCTGCTGGTGGCTGGAGCGGATTACGCAGGGGCGGCAGAACCTGGCTTCATCGACCTGAAAGACCGGGTGGCCCGCATCGCGGACCGGCTGGGGCTGGAGCTGCTGGTGGTCGAGACCAATATCCGGCAGCTGAAGATGAACTGGAACATGCTCCATACGGTGAACCTGGCCATGTGCCTGAACGCGCTGCAGGACCGCGTGGCGGAAGGCGCCGTCGCCATGGACAACAGCCTGACGCAGCAGCTGGCCCGGCACCCTTGGGGAAACAACTCGGAGATGGTCGCCGCCCTCTCCTCCGAGGCGCTGCCGATCCGGCCCCTGGGGGAACGTGTCACGCGCGTCCAGAAGGTCGGGGTGATCGCAGCCCACGACTCGGCACTGATGACCGACCTTTCGGTTTGCTACCATGACACCTCCACGGGTGGAAACTGCGGGCGCTGCGAGAAGTGCGTCCGCACCCGGCTGGCGATGGTCTGTGCCGGGCTGGAACAGCAGCCAACCTTCCCCAAGACCGAACCGCTGGAGGATCTGGTGTGCAGGATCAAGGTGCGGCGGCGATCTGTTCAGGCGATGCGCGGTCAACTCGTCTTCACCTCGGATATTGAGCGGCGCCTACCGTCTGGCCCGTTGCGGGATGCGGTGTCAGAGCTTGCGGAAAGGGTTTACAAAACCCTGCTGGCCCGAGAGCCCGCACGCTGACCCCATCCACCTCTGCCCGGGGCTGCCTTTGTGCGGCCCCGATGGCAGATCGCGTTGAGCGAACAAAAGGCTCCAAGCGCACGCGAGCCAAGCACGAGCTGATCTCATTCTTTCGGGATGATTTGCCACATCGACCCACACTTCGTGGGGATTATGGCGGAGAGACAGGGATTCGAACCCTGGAGACGGTTTCCCGCCTACACACTTTCCAGGCGTGCGCCTTCGACCACTCGGCCACCTCTCCGTGGCGGTGTCTTTAGCCGGGAAGCGGCGCCGGGTGCAAGGGGCGAAAGACAAAAAACCGCAGGTTTTTTCAGTCCCTTGCAGGAGGCCCTGCGCACATGCCCCGGAAGACCCGGCCCCGGCCCATCCTGGCCTCTGCCGAAGGGGCGATCATGAGACATTTGCGGGGCTCGTCGGATCCGACGCGGGGTCAGCGGTCGCCGCCGCCCCCGTCGCCATCGCCATCGGTATCGGCGCTGCCATCGGGCAAATCGTCCTGGGTCAGGTGGGAGGGTCGCAGCGGCGTCTGCTCTGCCTTTGCCTCGCTGTCCCGCGGCGATTGGGGGGCAACCGGCTGACTGGCCAGGGGTTGCGACGCCTCGCGCAGGGTCTCGGGGTTGCGCAGCCAGATGTCCCGCTGGGCGAAGGGGATCTCGATCTTCTCTTCGCGGAACCGTTCGGCGATGCGGTGGTGCATCTCCGTCTGCACATCGAGGATCTGCGTCACGTCACGCAGGATCGCGCGAATCTCGAAATTCAGGGAGTCGCCGCCGAAGGCGGTGAAGACCACGCCGGGCGGCGGGTTCAGCAGCACCAGCGGCTGTTCCTCGGCCACGTCTTGCAGGATCTTCTGCACCTTGCGAGTGTCGCTGCCATAGGCCACCCCCACGGGCACGATCAGCCGGCCGATCAAGTTGCCCCGGGTCCAGTTCGTGACCTGGTTCGAGATCAGATCGGCATTCGGCACTATCACGTCCGTCCGGTCGAAGGTCTCGATCCGGGTCGAGCGCACGGAGATCGACCGGACGAATCCCATCTGGCCGCCCACCTCGATCCAGTCCCCTTCCGAGATCGGCCGTTCGATCAGCAGGATGATCCCGGAGACGAAGTTCGACACGATGGTCTGCAGGCCGAAGCCGACACCGACGGACAGCGCACCGGCCACGATGGCGAGCGAACTGAGGTCGATGCCCGCCGTAGTGATCGCGATCAGAGCGGCAAGGAAGATGCCGACGTAGCCGAGACCGGAGATCACGGCATTCTGGCCGCCCTTGTCCAGTTTCGTCTTAGGCAGGACGGAGGTGCGCATGGCCCCTTGCAGCAGCCGCGTCATCGCATAGCCGGCGACGAAGACCAGCACGAAGATCAGGAAGTCACCGGGCGAGATATGGGTATCGCCGATATCGAAGCCGGCGCGGAACTGCGCCCAGGCCTCGCCCAGATCGGTGCGACGGGCGCCCCAGATCAGCGCGAAGACCGGCAGCGTCGCGACCGTCAGCGCGAAGCTGAGCAGAACCGGCAGCAACGCTTCGGAGGCGCGTTCGCGGTCGCCGGTGAAGACGACGTAGATCTCTCCCACCAGCTTCTGCAGGATGAGCAGGAAGGACAGCAGCTCCAGCGAATAGAGCATGCGGAAGGTCAGCGCCTGCCCTGCCTGAAGGTAGCCCACGGCAGCCAATGCGGGGCCAAGGACGGCCAGCAGGGCTACCGTCCGTCCCAGAGCCAGGACGATCTGCTGGCGGAAGGACCGGGCGCCGTCCTCATCGTCGGGCTCCGCCCGGCCATGCAGGATGAGGAAACGCGCCACGCGAAGCAGGAACAGCCCCGTCACCACGATCAGCGGGAAGAGCAGAACGCTGCGGGTGGCGGCGTCCCAGCCTTCAAGCGTGATCGCTTCGCGGGTCAGCACGTAAAGCGCCAGGACCAGGCCCAGGACGTTGGCATAGACCCGCCCCTCGCGCAGCTGTGTCTGGCTGATCTGCAGCATCAGCCCGGCGCGTTCCGACACCGGGAAGACATAGGCGGCCAGCCAGCGGGTGAAGAAGAAGAGCGTCCCCGCCCCCACCATGGATCGCGCGATGGTCTCCCCCCGCAGGCCAAGCAGCCCACTGGTGGTGCCCGCCGCAGCCAAGATCGCAAGTCCGGTCACCGGTAGGGCGATCTGCCCCAGGGAAACAATGAAGGAGAACAGCCAGCGCGCCGCCGATTGCTTCTGGTCCAGCACCGACAAAGCCAGCCGTTCGATCCAGCCACGCCCCCGCAGCACCAGCACCATGGCCAGCAGCACTAGGAAGGCGATGACCGGCAGGTTCTGCCGGAACACCTGGCGCTGGTTCGGGTCATTCCAGTTGTCCATCACGTCGCCGGCCAGCGAGGCGGCAAAGGTGGCAACATCCTCCAGCGCGCCGGGCCAATGGCTGGGATCCAGCGGCGACGGCCCGATCTCCATCAGCGCCTGGGTCTGGCGCGCGCGCAGGTTTGCATCGATGGAGCGGATCAGCGCGTCGGCCCGGCTATAGGCGATCTCGGCTCGCCGTGCCGGGCTGGCCAGCTCTTCAAGGCGCGCAGTCAGTTCGGAACGTTGCTCCGCCAGGGCTTCCGGCTCTTCCCCCTCCTCGGGGGCTGGCCCCAGGGTGTCCAGCTGCGCCTGCACGGCACTGATGGCGGCGGAGTTCGCGGATTGCGCGGTTTCAAACCGGCTGCGCCAGTCGACGAGTTCGGCGCGCAGCTGATCGAAGGCCTCCTGCGAGGCGCGGTCGCTTTCGATCGCATCCTCCGCGCGTTGCGCGATGCTTTCCCATTCATCGTAGTCGGAAGCGACCAGCGCGGGCGGTTCGCCCGCCTCGCCCGGCGACTGCGCCGCCCCGTCCAGGGGCAGCGCAACAATGCTCAGAAAGAGGATAAAAAGAGAGGCGCAGAGCCTTGTAAGATCGGGGAAAATCCGGCTCAGGCTCATAGCCTCTCCTTAGGTCGTCAGGTCTCAGGCGTCGGTGAAGACACCGGGGATCGAGCGAGGGGATTCCGTCATCCAGGAGGGTGTCGGCAGGCCCTTTTCGCGCAGGAAGTCAGGGTTGAACAGTTTCGACTGGTATCGGGTTCCGTAGTCGCAGAGTACAGTCACGATCGTGTGGCCCGGCCCAAGTTCGCGCGCCAGGCGGACGGCGCCGGCGATGTTGATCCCCGAGGACCCGCCCAGGCACAGCCCTTCCTGCGCCAGCAGGTCGAAGACGTAAGGTAGCGCCTCCTGGTCCGGGATCTGGTAGGAGAAATCGGGCGTGAAGCCTTCCAGGTTCTTGGTGATCCGGCCCTGGCCGATGCCTTCGGTGATCGAGCCGCCCTCGGATTTCAGCTCGCCCGTGGTGTAGTAGCTGTGCAGCGCCGCGCCCATCGGGTCGGCCAGGGCCACCTTCACGCCCTTCGGCTGCAACGCCATGGCGGTGCCGACCAGTGTGCCACCCGAGCCAACGGCGGCGACGAAACCGTCGACCTTGCCGTCGGTCTGTTCCCAGATCTCCGGCCCAGTGGTTTCCAGATGGGCCTGGCGGTTGGCCACGTTGTCGAACTGGTTGGCCCAGATCACGCCCTTGCTCTCGGTCTTGGCCAGTTCCTGCGCCAGGCGCTCGGAATAGCGGACGTAGTTGTTGGGGTTCTTGTAGGGCGCTGCGGGCACCTGCACCAGCTCGGCCCCGGCCAGACGGATCATGTCCTTCTTTTCCTGGCTCTGAGTCTCGGGGATCACGATGACGGTCTTGAATCCCATCGAGGCGCCGACCAGCGCCAGGCCGATCCCGGTGTTGCCGGCGGTGCCTTCGACGATGGTCCCGCCGGGCGCCAGTTCCCCGCGCGCGATGGCGTCGCGGATGATATAAAGCGCCGCGCGATCCTTGACCGATTGGCCGGGATTGAGGAACTCCGCCTTGCCGAGGATGGTGCAGCCCGTTTCCTCGCTGACGCGCCGCAACTTGATCATGGGCGTATTTCCGACGGCTTGCGCCAGGTCCTGAGCGATATGCATCGGGTCATCCTTCCAAATTCGAGTTGGCACAGATGTATCCGTCGGAACCGTGCAACTCAAGCGGCGCCCCGCAACTCGGAACGCCTGGACGCCAGCCAGAGCAGCGTCAGGACCAGCGGCGCGTTTCTGGCCTCGCCGCTGGACACCAGTTCCATGGCGCGTTCGAAACTCAGGACGTGGGTCCGGATGTCCTCCGCTTCCTCGTCCAGCCCGCCGTGCCCACGCTGGATGTCCGGCAGGCTGCACAGGCCGACATAGCAATGGTGAAACTCGCTCAGGCAGCCGGGCGACGGGTAGCAGGAGGCGACATGGTGCAGCGCGTCGAGGTCCAGCCCGGCCTCTTCCCGCGCCTCGCGGCGGGCGCAGGTTTCGGGGCTTTCGCCGGGATCGACCCGGCCCGCGACAGGCTCCAGCATCCAGGGCACCCCCTCCCCCCGGCCGTAGGGTCCCATGCGGAACTGCTCGACCAGCAGGATGCGGTCGCGCGCAGGATCGTAGGGCAGCACGATGGCGGCATCGGGGGCCAGAAAGACCTCACGCCGGATCGGCTCGGACGGGCCGCCGGCGAAGGTCTGGTGCCGCAGGTCGTAGGTGCGGGCGATGAAATAGCCCGCGTGGTCGTCCTGCTGGTGCAATTCCTGCACCCAGGCATCGGACGGGCCGCTGGCCAGGGCGTGTTTGGCGGGGAACCGCTCTGCTGCCACGCGCGAGGCGGCCCGTGCCCGGATCTGGCCCAGGCGGAACCGCAGGGCGCCGCCGTGGTAGCGGCCGCGCAGCTTCATGATCTCATGGGCGGCGTGACAGGCCTCCTCGCCCGTCGCCTCGGCCCAGCCCTCCAGCGACCAGCGACCGGGGGCCACAGCCTGGGTGCTGTGCTCGGGCCGGAAGGCGCGCGCGGGCACTGGCTGGCCGTCGGCCTCCACCACCACCTCTGCGGGGACCAGCCCGTAGGCATCGGCATAATGGGCGATCCGCGCTGTCATCCCTTCCGAGACATCGCGCAGAAGGATGCCCTGCGTCACCGCGCCCGGATCCTGCACCAGGACCGGCCAGTCATCGCTTTCCCGCGGCGCCGCGCGATAGCCATCCAGCCGGGCCGGCTCTTCCGCCGGGCGACCGTCGGCCACGATCTGCATCATCACCGGCATGCACAGCGGGCCGTAAAGGAACAGGGTTCGGCTCATGGGATCACTTCCAGATGCGGTCGACGAGGCGGGCCATGACGGCCGACAGCAGGCCGCCTGCAAGCAGCGTTGCCAGGATATGCGGGTGCAGCAGGTTGGCGCCCCAGTTGGTCGAGATCGGGATCATGTCGAGGATCGCCTCGATCGGCCCGTCATAGCGCCGCGCCAGCGATTTGCGGAGCGCCTCGTTCCCGGCGAAGACGAAGAAGGCCACCAACAGCATCATGACCAGACCGGTCACCCCGTAGCTGATCACCTGCGATACGCTCGACCGGCGGGTGACGCGGCGACCGATGATGGTCCAGCCGGCCCAGGCGCCGATCGCGGCGCTGACCCAGGGAAAAAGCCCGAAGTCGAAGTTCTCTTCCCAGACCTGCATGACCTGGGTCGATACCAGATACCCCGTCCCGGCCAGCGTGGCCGCCGCGGCGACCTTGCCCATGGTCAGCATGCCCTGCCGTCCTTCTTCGTTAACCCTCTCCTAGGCTTCGCATTTTCGCTGTCTGGATGGCAAGCGTTCATGGCAGCGCGCTTGGCGCATACCTCTGCTGGCGCGCGGGATTAGCATCAGACTCTATCACTTTGACTATGCGCCATTAAGCCACTCTCTTCACGCGCCAGATGACTTTGGGGGCAGGTGCGCGGGCCGATGGCGATTGCCTGCCGTGCGGGCAGCTGGCAATGCCCTCGTGGCGCGGTCTCAGGCCCACGCGGCAGAGTAAGCCGCGCGGAGAGATGCTGGATTAGAAGTTGAAGAAAGTAACTTCATATCTGATGCTTAAGTGGGCAAATTAAAGTCACACATCATCCTTAAGATCCTTGTAAGCTGCCAGCGCCCGCTCCCGGCCTGCCTTCAGATCGACCAGCGGCTTTGGCCGCTCGTCATCGGGCGACAGCTCCCAGGACAGCGGTGCGGCCTCGAAGAAGGCCAGCGCATCCTCGCCCGGGTTGCCCTGTCCTTCGGCCAGCCAGCGGCGGCGATAGGCCTGATCGCGGTCGAACTTCTCCGCCTGGGTGTCCGGGTTGAAGATGCGGAAATAGGGGGCGGCGTCCGGCCCGCTGCCCGCCACCCATTGCCAGCCCATGGCGTTGGAGGCCGGGTCCCAGTCAACCAGGCAGTCCTCGAACCACTTCTGTCCGACCCTCCAGTGCACCAGCATGTGTTTCGTCAGGTAGGAGGCGACGATCATCCGCGCCCGGTTGTGCATCCGCCCCGTCACGAACAGCTCGCGCATGGCGGCATCGACGAAATCCACACCCGTGCGCCCCTGCTTCCAAGCCAGGACGCGATCGTCCTCCTCCTCGCGCCAGGCAAAGCCGTCCCATTCCTCGCGCCAGTTGCGGTCGAGGATCTGCGGCGCGTTGTACATCAGGTGATAGGCGAACTCGCGCCAGACGACCTCCTTCAGGAAGGTCTCGGCGCCCGCCTTGCCGTCCTCCATCGCGCGGCGCCCGGCGTGCCAGCATTGGTGCGGGCTGATCTCCCCCAGGGTCAGGTATTGCGACAGGTCCGAGGTGGCGCCGCTGGCGGGCACGTCCCGCCCGGCCTTGTAGCCCTCGATCCGGTCACGAATGAAGCTGCCAAGCTGGGTCTGGGCAGCCTCCTCGCCTGCCTCGACGTGGCCCGCGACCACGTCACGCCCGCGCCGCATGGGGGCCGAGAGCTTCCAGTCCGCCAGCGCCTCGCTGTCGGGCCAGCTGTCGGGCGCGGGGATCTCGGCGGGGGCGGTGAGGGTTGCGGGCACGTCGCGGTTTCGCACGGCACGCCAGAAGGGCGAGTAGACCTTGTAGTAGCCGCCCTGCCCCGTCTCCACCTCCCAGGGCTCGAACAGCAGATGCCCGGCGAAGCTGCGCGCCTCGATCCCGTCGTCGTGCAGCGCCGCCTTGACCTTGCGGTCGCGGTCCACGGCCTGCGGATCGTACAGGCGATGCCAGAAGACAGCCTCGGCGCCGGTCTCCGCGATCAGCTCCCGCAGAACGTCCAGCGCCTTGCCCGTGCGCAGGATCAGGCGCGCGCCCTTCTCCTCCAGCCGCCTGGCAAAAGCCTCCAGCCCCAGCTCCAGCCGCAGGGCGGGCGCGGCACCCAGATCGGTCACGCTCTTGTCCCGGATCACCACGGGAATCACCGGCCCGCCGCGCGCCACGGCGGCCTCCAGCGCGTCGTGGTCGGTGGTGCGCAGGTCCCGGCGGATCCAGAGCAGGGTCGGTGCAGGCATCTTGGCCCCCTTCGTCGTCTGTTCAGGGGGTTACGTAGCACGAGGGGCGCCCGGATCACTCCGGACGCCCCTCATTTTCGTCTTGGCTCACGCGACCCGCGGGTCGCGGGGCGTCACAGCTCGCGCCGCTCCGCCGCCAGGCCACGCCAGATCGCCCAGCACATCAGCAGAAGCACGATGGTGAAGGGCAGGCCGGTCGAGATGACCATGGATTGCAGCGAGGACAGACCGCCTGCCGAAAGCAGCAGCACGATGGCCACGGCGCCCTCGAAGAGGCACCAGAACACCCGCTGCGGCACCGGCGCGTCGACCTTGCCGCCCGCCGTGATCGTGTCGATCACCAGCGACCCGGAGTCCGAGGAGGTGACGAAGAACACGATGACCAGCACGATACCGATCAGCGAGGTGATCCCCGCCAGCGGCAGGTTGTCCAGCATCTTGAACAGCTGGATCGGCAGATCGGCGTCCTGGGCCGCAGTATAGCCTTCGCGCACCACCTGTTCGATGGCCACGCCGCCGAAGACGGACATCCACAGCACGCAGACCAGCGAGGGGATCAGCAGCACGCAGATGATGAACTCGCGCACCGACCGGCCGCGCGACACGCGGGCGATGAACATGCCGACGAAGGGGCTCCAGGAGATCCACCAGGCCCAGTAGAAGCTGGTCCAGCCCTGCATGAAGTTGACGTCTTCACGACCCACCGGGTTCGACAGCGCCGGCAGGTATTCGATGTAGGCCACCAGATAGTCGAGGAAACCGGTGAGGATGGCGATGGTCGGCCCTGCGATCAGCACGAAGAGCAGCAGCAGGAAGGCCAGGCCCATGTTGATCTCGGACAGGATCTTCACCCCGCCGTCGAGACCGCGCAGGACCGAGACCAGCGCCACGGCGGTGATGCCGGAGATCAGCAGCACCTCGACGGTGTCGTTGATCGGGATGCCGAACAGCTCGTTCAGGCCGGCGTTGGCTTGGGTCGCACCGAAGCCCAGAGAGGTCGCCAGGCCGAAGAGCGTGGCAAAGACCGCCAGGGTGTCGATGATGTGACCCCACCACCCCCAGACGCGATCGCCGAGGATCGGGTAGAAGGCCGAGCGGATGGTCAGCGGCAGACCCTTGTTGTAGCTGAACAGCGCCAGCGCCAGTGCGACGACGGCGTAGATCGCCCAGGGGTGCAGGCCCCAGTGGAAGATCGTCGCGGCCATGCCCAGACGGGTGGCGGCATCGGAATCGCCCTCGGCCCCGCCAAGCGGCGCCCAGTCACTGCGCATCCCGTTTTCGCCCATCGAGACACCACCCATCGAGCTGGAGAAGTGGCTCATCGGCTCCGAGACGCCGTAGAACATCAGGCCGATACCCATGCCGGCGGCAAAGAGCATCGCGAACCAGCCCAGGTAGGTGTAGTCGGGCGTGGCATCCGCGCCCCCCAGCCGGACCGAACCCAGCGGGGTGACGATCAGCAGCAGGCAGAACAGCACGAAGAGGTTGCCGGCACCGATGAAGAACCAGTCGAAGCCCTCGGTCACGGTGCTGAACAGCCAGGAGAAGGCGCTGCCGGCCTGTTCCGGCAGGGCCAGCGTGTAGAAGACGAAGGCCACGATGCACAGGCCCGAAATCAGGAAGACCGGGTTGTGGATGTCGAAGCCGAACGGCCCGAGCTGGCCGTCGATGTTGTCCTGACCGATCTCGTATTCGGTGTCGATGATATCCGCCGCGCCTTCGGGTGCGGGAATGCCCATCTCTTCCATGTCGGTCGAGGTGTCATTCTCGTTTTTGTTGTCGCTCATCGCGTTGCTCCCCTCAGCTGCGCACGATCATGACCGAGCACTTGGCGTGTCCGGCCACACGTCCGCCGTTCGACGGCCAGACGTAATCGGTGATGTTGGGAATATGGCTGGCCATGACCACCAGGTCGGCCCCGGTTTCGTCAACGGCCTTGATCAGCTCGTGGTCGATCTCGACGGCAACGTCGTGACCCACCATCATGTGGCCCGAGGCGGTCAGGCCATTGGCCTCGCCCTGCTCCTTCGCGAAGGCCTCCAGCTTGCCCCGGTACTCGTCCGGGGTATGGGCGATGGAGCCCGGCAGCGCCGAGGTGACGCCGACATAGACGATCTCCGCCCCGAAGGTCTGGGCCAGCTTGGCGGCCACCTCCAGCGATTTCGTCAGACGGTCCGCGTGGGTCAGATCCACGGGGACCATGATCTTGGAATACATTGTCGCCTCCTTGTTCGGCGGGACATGGATGGCAGGTGTTTCTGTGACACCCTCGCGCGCCCTCATGCAGTCCCGCGGTTCCTGGCAGGCCCCTGGGGCCCCGCCTCCCTGAAAGGTAACGACTCGTTAACACGTGCGTGATCGAAAGCCGATGCGATTGGGTGCAAAAACGACATTCGCATGTCGGTTTTCAGAGTCGTCTGGTTGTCATAGGCAAATTAGTCCGGCCCCCGAAAAGGAAAGAGCCTAACGGGAGGTTAACAGAGAAAAGCAGGAAAATCGCGGTCGCGATGTGTCATGGGCCAAGTCTGTGGGGCCGTGAAAGACTCCATGCGGCCCTCAGGCCTGCGGCATCAGGAAGAGGTCCGTCGCGCCAGGGTCCTCTCCGGCGGCGGTCAGCATGGCGTGGATCTGTCCGCGATGATGGGTCTGGTGGTTGAAGATATGCATCACGATCCCGGCCATGGGGCGGCGCTCCTCTCGGCCGGTGCTGCCCGAGAACCAGGTCAGATCCCCCGTCAGATCGAGGGCACCGAGACCCTCCGCCCAGAGCCGCAACCGTCCGTCCATGCGGAACCGCTCCGCCTGCCAGGCGGCCAGCGTCGGTGCCATCTTCGGGCTTTCTGCCACTCCGACGTCAGGCTTAGGCAGATCGGTCAGCCGCGACAGCCACATGGCGTCGGCCCAGAGCAGATGATTGGCCGTGCCCAGGATCGACCCGAAGAAGGCGCCCCGATCCTGGCTCAGCGCCTCCGGCGACAAGTGCGCCATCGCCTCGGCCATCTGATCGTTCTGCCAGGTGTTGTAGCGCGCCATGGTCTGGCAATAGGCGGGGGTAATCATCGCGTCACGGCCTCTCGGGTCATCCCATGACGGGATAACAGCCCGCAAATGCTCCGAATGCAAGACCGGGCCGCGCAAAGGCCCGGCGGTCTCGCCCCTCAGGTCGCATCGTGTGCAGACTGGGCACGCAGCCGGGGCCGCTCATTCCAGAGACCGCTGAGGTTTGCCCTGTATCGATATGAAAACACGACTACTTTCGCCGCCCTTCAAGCGAAACTTGAGGTGCAGTCAGCGCAGTGCCAGAGCCTCGTCGAGTACCGTCTTCACCGTCTCGCCCGGGACATCGGAGGTCACGAAGGCCTCGCCGATCCCGCGCGCCAGGATGAAGCGCAGCTTGCCGTCGACGACCTTCTTGTCCTGCGCCATCAGCGCCAGCAGGCCTTCGGCGTCCGGCAGATCGCCCTCGATGTCGCGCAGATCCACCTTCATCCCCATGTCGCGCAAATGCGCGCGCACCCGGCTGGGCGCCTCCTGGGAACACAGGCCCAATTTCGACGACAGCTCGAAGGCCAGGGCACAGCCGATGGCCACCCCTTCACCATGCAGCAGCCGGTCGGAATAGCCCGTTGCGCTTTCCAGGGCGTGGCCAAAGGTATGGCCGAGGTTCAGCAGCGCCCGATCACCCTGCTCCGTCTCGTCACGGGCCACGATGGCGGCCTTCATCTCGCAGCTGCGCTTCACCGCCATGACCCGCGCGGCCATGTCGCCCGAGGCCAGCTTGGGCCCCATCGACTCCAGCCATTCGAAGAACAGCAGGTCGCCCAGCAGGCCGTATTTCACCACCTCGCCGTAGCCCGCGAGGAAATCGCGCGGGGTCAGCGTGCCCAGCACGGCGGTATCGGCCAGCACCAAAGATGGCTGGTGGAAGGCGCCTACCAGGTTCTTGCCCTGGGCGCTGTTGATCCCGGTCTTGCCGCCGACCGAACTGTCGACCTGCGCCAGCAGGCTGGTCGGGATCTGCACGAAGCGCACGCCCCGGCGCAGCACCGCAGCCGCAAAGCCCGCGAGGTCCCCGATCACACCACCGCCGAAGGCCACGACCACGTCGGAGCGTTCCACCTTCTGTTCCAGCAGCCATTCGACTGCGCGGGTGAAATGCGGCCAGGACTTCGTCGCCTCGCCGGCTGGCAGCGTGAGGGCGACCATCTCGATGCCGGATGCCGCCAGCCCCTCGCGCAGCGCCTCCAGGTGCAGCCCCGCGACCGTCTCGTCGCTGATGACGGCAACACGGGGACGGCGCAGCAGAGGGGCGATATGGGTGCCCGCCTCGGCGATCAGGCCGGGGCCGATCTGGATGTCATAGGCGCGCGCGCCAAGCTCGACCGTCAGGGTCTCGCGGGGGGATTGGATCTCGGTCATTTCGCCTCCAGAACGTCGGGCCGCGCGGTCAGCGCCTCCACCACCTTTTCCGCCATGTCATGCACGGAATAGTCGGCCTGCGCCTTCACCGACAGGTCGGACAGCGCATAGATCGGCACCCGCGTCTCGTAGAGCTGGCGCAGGGTGGCGCGCGGGTCGGGCGTTTTCAGCAGCGGGCGGGTATCGCGGTGGCGGACCCGCGACCACAGCAGGTCCAGGTCCGCGTCCAGCCAGACCGCCACCCCACGGGAGGAGATCAGCGCGCGATTGCCTTCTGCCATGTAGGCGCCGCCGCCGGTGGACAGGATCGCCGGCGCTTCCTCCAGCAGCCGGGCGATCACCTGGCGTTCCTTCTGGCGGAAGAAATCCTCGCCGTCGCGGGCAAAGATCTCGGCGATGGTCATGTTGGCGGCGGCCTCGATCTCGGCGTCTGAATCACGGAAGCCAACGCCCAGGATCTGCGCCACAGCCTTGCCCACGGCGGTCTTTCCGGCGCCCATCATGCCCACCATCACGACGCTTTTACGCAGCTTCCAGCCCATAACCTCCACCGGGGTGCTTGACGGCAAGGGAGCGCTCTTCGGCGCCGCACTGCCTTTTGAATATTTTCGCGCCTGAATGACGTGATCTTGCGGAAAAGGCCAGTTATAAGTTGCCGAAACGACAGGCGAACGGGACAACGAATTCATGCTGCGCATCCTCAAATGGCTGCTTTATCTCGCCCTTCTGGGCGGAATCGCGCTGGTGGCCTATGCCTATCTCGGACCCTGGCTCGGGGCGGATTTCGCCCCGCCCGTGGAAGAGATCCGCGCCCCCCTGGTGCTGGATGCGGGCTGACCCAGCGGTCTTCCGCCGGTGCGGGGTGCTTGCGCTCTGTCTGGCCCCTTGGCTGATCGCCCTGCCCGCTGCCGTCGCGGCACAGGGAACGGCGGCTGATCCGCGCCTCGGCAGCGGTCCCGCCCCGGCCTACGGGCTGGAGCAGATGCGAAGGGCCGACCCTCTGGACATGACGCAGAGCCTGCCGGTAACGCAGCCCGACCGCCGCCCCCAGGCCGTGCGGGGCACGGGTGGCGAGGCGTCCGCGCCGATGTCCGCGATCGACTGGCTGGATGCGCTGCCCCAGGCCGGCATCGCCCGTCCCGGCGCGGACGGGGCCGCACCTTTCGATGACAGCGGTGACATCGCCGAAAGCGCCCTGGCGCCCGAGGTGCGCACGCTGACCCTGTCGGCCTCCGACGCGGGCGCCGTGGGCCTTTTGCCAGCCTCCGTCACCGGCCTGCCGACGTCCCTCTGGGAAGGCGCCGAAACCGCCGCGCTGATCCGCCGGATCGAGCGGCTGGAGGTGGACCGGCTGCCGGCGATGCAATCGCTGCTTTATACCCTTCTGCTGGCCGAGGCCGATCCGCCAGATACCAGCGGGCCGCAGACTGAGGACGACCCGCTGCTGCTGGCGCGCATCGACAAGCTGGCCGATCTTGGCGCGCTGGACCCGGCGATGGCGCTGATCGAACGGGCGGGCCAGACCCGCAGCCCGGCGCTGTTTTCGCGCTGGTTCGACCTGTCGCTGCTGTCGGGGCTGGAAAGCCAGCCCTGCCGCCGCATCGCAACCGATCCCGACATCGCCCCAAGCCAGTCCGCCCGGATCTTCTGCATGGCGCGCAACAGCGACTGGGACACCGCCGCGCTGCTGCTGGAGACGGCCGGCGCGCTTGGCACGCTTGAGGCATCGGAAGAACGGCTGCTGACCCGTTTCCTGCACGTCGATCTGGACGACGGCGCCGTGCCCCTGCCGCCGCCGACCGAGGTGACGCCCCTGCTCTTCCGCCTGTCGGAGGCGATCGGGGAACCGCTGCCCACCTCCGATCTGCCGCGCGCCTATGCCTATTACGACCTGCGTGGGCGGGCCGGTTGGAAAGCCGCGCTGGAGGCCGCCGAGCGGTTGGCCCGCACCGGCGCCCTGCCGGAAAACCGACTTCTTGGTCTCTATTCCGGAGGGCGCCCCTCGGCCTCGGGCGGAATCTGGGACCGGGTGGCGGCATTGCAGGCCTTCGACGCGGCCATCGGCGCGCCCCGGCCAGACAGGGCGTCGGTGCGCGAAACCTTGCCCCCCGCCTGGGAGGCGATGCAGGTCGCACGGCTGGAAACCTCCTTCGCCGCCCTCTACGCCGGTCGCCTGGCGACCTATGCGGCAGAAGGCGACGCGCCGGGCCGGATCGCCCTGCGCACGCTTCTGCTGGCGCCCAACCCGACGGATCACCTGGACGCGCTCAGCCCGCGCACGCCGACCGAGGCTTTCCTGCTGGCCCTGGCCCGGGGCCGCCCGGACCAGGTCGAGGCGCCGTCGGAACGCGCCCGCATCGTCGCGCGCGGATTTTCCGCCGAAACCGAGCTGCCGCCGCGGCTGGCGCGGCTGATCGATGACGGCCGTCTGGGCGAGGCGATCCTGGAGGCGATGCAGCTCTACAGCTTCGCCATGGAGGGCAACGTCGGCGACACCGCCCCGGCCATTGCCGCCTTCCGCGCCCTGGGACTGGAGGAGACGGCGCGCGCCGCCGCCCTGCAGATCCTGCTGCTGGACGACAGGGGCTAGGCGATGGCGTCTGCGGATCACTGGATCTCGGCCTTTCTCGACGCCCAGGCGGCGGAATCGGGGGCGGCGCACAACACCCTGCTGGCCTACGGGCGGGATCTGAAGGATGTGCAGGACTGGCTGCAGCGGCGCGGCCTGGACTGGGCCATGGCGTCCCGCGCCGATGTGGAGGCCTACCTGGTGCATTGTGACGCTCAGGGCTTCTCCCGCGCGACCCGCGCCCGGCGCCTGTCGGCGATCCGCCAGCTTTACCGCTTCGCCTATGACGAGGGGCTGCGCGCCGACAACCCGGCGATCCAGATAAAGGGCCCGGGCCGGACGAAAAGCCTGCCCAAGACCCTGTCGCTGGAGGAGGTCGACGCCCTTCTGGCCGCGGCGCCCACGCAGGGACGGCGCGCCGAAGACCGGCTCCGCAACACCTGTCTGATGGAACTGCTCTATGCCACCGGCATGCGGGTGACCGAACTGGTCTCCCTGCCCGTCGCAGCGGCTCGCGGCACGCCGGAGATGCTTCTGGTCCGGGGCAAGGGCGGCAAGGAACGGCTGGTGCCGCTCTCGGCGCCCGCGCGCGCGGCGCTCGGCGACTGGCTGCGGGCGCGCGACGCGGAACAGGAGGCCGCGCGGCTGAAGGGCGTGCCGGAATCGCGGTTCCTCTTCCCTTCCCGCTCGGCCGAGGGGCATCTGACACGGCACCGGTTCTACCTGCTGATCAAGGAGATCGCGGTGGCCGCCGGTATCTCCCCCGAGAAGGTGACACCACACCGCCTGCGCCACGCATTCGCCACCCACCTGTTGCAGAACGGCGCCGACCTGCGCGCGATCCAGAGCCTTCTGGGCCATGCCGACCTGGCCACCACCGAGATCTACACCCACGTCCTGGAAGAGCGGCTGCGCGAACTGGTCGAAGATCACCACCCGCTGGTCGCAGGATCCCGCGCGAAGGATCCGGACGGCACGACCTGATCGCCCCTGTCGTCGCCTTTTCACCGCATCCGCCGCAAGGGACGCGCGTTCGGCGGCCCGCGCCCTTGAACCCGGCGCCCGCGGTGCCCATAACCAGCCCACAGCACAGGAGAAAACATGGACGACGCTAGCTCTGCACTGATGGGCGTGGCCGCGATGGATGCGGCCTTCTGGATCACCGCCGCGGCGATCCTGGGGCTTCTGGTCTTCTCCGCCTTCTTCTCCGGCTCGGAAACCGCGCTGACGGCCGCCAGCCGCGGCAAGCTGCGGGGGCTCGCCGACAAGGGATCGCGTGGTGCGGAACGGGCGCTGGAGATCACCGAGGACAATGAGAAGCTGATCGGCTCCGTCCTGCTGGGCAACAACCTGGTCAACATCCTGGCGACTTCGCTGACCACGGCCCTGTTCACCTCCGTCTTCGGGGACAGCGGCGTGGCCATCGCCACCCTTGTGATGACCCTGCTGGTGCTGATCTTCGCCGAGGTGCTGCCCAAGACCTATGCGATCACCAATGCGGAAACCGCGGCCAGTCGCGTCTCGGGCCCCATTGCCTTCGTCATCGCCATCTTCGCCCCGGTCGTCGCCCTGGTCCGCTGGCTGGTGCGAGGCGTGCTGCGCATCTTCGGGGTTAGAACCGACCCCGACAGCCAGATCCTGGCGGTGCGCGAGGAGATCGCGGGCGCGCTGAACCTCGGCCACTCCGAAGGCGTGGTGGAGAAGGAGGACCGCGACCGGATCCTCGGCGCGCTGGATCTGGGCGAACGCACGGTGGAAGAGATCATGCTGCACCGCTCGCGGATCGAGATGATCAACGCCGCCGACAGCGCGCAGGATATCCTGTCGCAATGCCTGCATTCCAACCACACCCGCCTGCCCGTCTACGAGGGCGATCCGGAAAACATCGTCGGCACGATCCACGCCAAGGACCTGTTCCGCGCCACCTATACCCTGGCGACCAATTCCGAGAACCCGGCCGAGGCGCTGAAGGATTTCAAGATCACCGACGTGATGATGAAGCCCTACTTCATCCCCGACACCACCTCGCTGGACGAGCAGATGCGCCAGTTCCTGCACATGCGCACCCATTTCGCCCTGGTGGTGGATGAATACGGCGCCCTGCAGGGGCTGATCACGCTGGAAGACATCCTGGAAGAGATCGTCGGCGAGATCACCGACGAATTCGACCCCGCCACGGCCGAGCATACCGTGCGCAAGACCGAGGACGGCACCTTCGTCGTCGACGGCGCCATGACCATCCGCGACCTGAACCGCGCGATGGACTGGTCCCTGCCGGACGAAGAGGCCAACACCATCGCCGGCCTGGTGATCCACGAGGCGCAGACGATCCCGACCGTGGGCCAGGTCTTTTCCTTCCACGGCTTCCGCTTCGAGGTGGCCGCGCGGAAGGAAAACCGCTTGACGCGCCTGCGGATCCGGCCGCTGAACGCGGGCTGAAGCGGGGGGCGTTGCCCCCGCCGCCGGACGGCGGCGAAATGACGGGAAAGGGGGCTCTGCCCCCGCCGCCCTGCGGGCGGCTCCCCCGGAGTATTTTCGACGACGTGAAGACAGGGGCTTTGGCGCCCCGGCCTGTGGCCGGTGTGGGCTGTCAGCTGTCTTGATCGGGCTGGAGGTCGCGGGCGGCGCGGGCGATGCCCGGATCCTCATGACGTGCGAGGGCGATCAGCGCCTTCTTGATGGGCTGCGTCAGCTCTCGTCGGTCGGCGCCGTCCGACAGGATTGGTGCCAGGGTTTCGCGCGTCATCCCGGCGGTATCGAGGGGCGGCAGCCACAGCCGGTCATGGCGCGCCTCCTCGGGGGCGGTGAAGGGGCCGTCGACCGCCAGCAGGACCCGCGCGATCCGGTGCAGCATGTCCAGCGCGGTGCCCGGGTCGTTGACCCCTGGGGACAGCGCCCGCACACCGATTTCGCTGAGGCACGTCAGGCCGAAACCGGGATCCTGGTCGAAGTTGCGCAGCGACCCGATGACCACGTTGGTCGTGATCGCCTGTTCCAGCGCCTCGGCATCGCCGTCGTAGCGGGCCAGCACGTCGCCGCGGTGGATGTGGCTGCCCACGGGGTGCATCAGCCAGATATGCCCCCCGGCCTCTTCCGCCGCCGCCTGAAGCCGGTCCTGGTAGATCGTCTGGACGTAGCCGCTTTCCGGCGCGCGCAGGGGGACGGTGCTCTCGGGCACGGCGTCGGGATCCAGTGGATGGGCGCCCAGGCAGGGCGCCTCGGCGCGAAGTTGCAATGCGGCCAGGGTGCTGTCCTCGATTCGCTGGGCGGTGTTGATCAGGCTGCCCAGCATTTCCAGGTGGGAGATCCAGCGGATGATCGCCACGACGATCAGCCCGACCACCAGCAGGGTCATCCCGAAGAGAACCACCAGCCCCGGCCCGGCGAAGATGTCGAGATCGCGCAGGATGATTGCCGACAGCGCATAGAGGTAGGCGCCGACGAAGGTCGCCAGCACCGTATGCGTCGTGGTGTCCTGCAGCAGCATCTGGTGGGCGCGCGGTGTCCAGCTGGTCGAGACCATGCGATGCGCCGCCGCCATCACAGTCAGAGAGAAGGTGGTGACCGTCAGCATCGAATTGGCGATCACCGACAGGATATTGTCCACCGCGTCGCCGCCCACGAAAGGGTCGATCCCGTCGGGGATCAGCCGGGCGCCCAGCTTGGCCAGGCCCAGGGCCAGGAAGGCCAGCAAGGCGATCAGAACCACGCGCACCACCAGCCGGCGCGAGAATTCGTGCAGTTTGCGCAACAGCGAGGGCAACATGAACGGGTCTCCTTTGAACCTGATCTAGCGCGGCCCCGCAGCGGGAAAAGCGTCAGCCGTCGCAGGCGCAGCCAAGAGTAAGGCCCGCCCCCGGTGCCGCTGCCCCAGGCAGCTTTGCGCAATTGTCCGGCACGGGACCTCTTGGCTGCCTTGGTTTCAACGGCAGGCACCCTGCCCTTGCCCATTTGCGACATGCGGCGTCGGTTTCCGGCAAGCCGCACGCGCGGCTCCGCCGCCAGCATCGGGCAACCACAGGAGGCCTCCATGCAAACCACCACGCGAGTCGCGGTCATCGGGGGCGGCGTCGTCGGCTGCTCCGTCCTCTACCACCTGACCAAGCTTGGCTGGTCCGACGTCATGCTGCTGGAACGGTCCGAGCTGACCTCGGGCTCCTCCTGGCACGCGGCGGGCGGGTTCCATACGCTGAACGGCGACACCAACATGGCGGCGCTGCAGGGCTACACCATCGGCCTCTACAAGGAGCTGGAGGAGATCACGGGCCTCTCCTGCGGGCTGCACCAGACCGGCGGGCTGACCCTGGCCGACACCCAGGACCGGTTCGACATGATGCTTGCGGAACGGGCCAAGCACCGGCACATGGGCCTGCACACGGAGATCCTGACACCGGCGGAGATCAAGGAACGCTGCCCGGTCACCAATATCGACGGGGTGATCGGCGCGCTGTGGGATCCGCTGGACGGGCACCTCGATCCTTCGGGCACCACCCACGCCTATGCCAAGGCCGCGCGCCTGGGCGGGGCCACGATCCACACCCATACCAAGGTGATCGAGACGAACCCGCGCCCCGATGGCACCTGGGACGTGGTGACGGACAAGGGTACGGTGCATGCCGAACACGTGGTCAACGCCGGCGGGCTCTGGGCGCGGGAGGTGGCGGCCATGGCGGGCGTCTACCTGCCGCTCATGCCGATGGAACACCACTATATCGTCACCGACGACATCCCCGAGATCTATGAGCGTGACAGCGAGCACCCGCATGTCGTCGACCCGGCAGGCGAAAGCTACCTGCGCCAGGAAGGGCGCGGCCTCTGCATCGGTTTCTATGAGAAGAAACCGCGTGCCTGGGCGATCGACGGCACCCGCTGGGATTTCGGCCACGAACTGCTCCCCGACGACCTGGACAAGATCGGCGACAGCATCACCTTCGCCTACAACCGCTTCCCGGTTCTGCAGACCGCCGGGCTGAAGACGGTGATCCACGGTCCCTTCACCTTCGCCCCCGACGGCAACCCGCTGGTGGGTCCGGTGCCGGGGCTGCGCAACTACTGGTCCGCCTGCGCGGTCATGGCGGGCTTCAGCCAGGGCGGTGGCGTGGGCCTGATGCTGGCGCAGTGGATGATCGAAGGGGAATGCGAACGCGATACCATGGCCATGGACGTGGCCCGCTTCGGCACCTGGACAACTCCCGGTTATACCCTGCCCAAGGTGATGGAGAACTACCGCACCCGCTTCTCGGTCTCCTACCCGAATGAGGAACTGCCCGCGGCGCGCCCCTTCCGCACCACGCCGATGTACGACACCTTCGACGCCATGGGCGCCGTCTGGGGCCAGCAGTACGGGCTGGAGGTCGTCAACTACTTCGCCGAACCGGGCGAGCCGCGCTATGAGACGCCCTCGACCCGCCGCTCCGACGCCTTCCCGGCAGCGGCGCGGGAGGTGAAGGCGGTGCGCGAGGCCTGCGGCATCAACGAGGTGCAGAACTTCGGCAAATACGCGGTGACCGGGCCGGGCGCCCGCGCCTGGCTGGATCGCATCATGGCGGGTCGGATCCCCGCACCGGGCCGCATCTCCCTGTCGCCCATGCTGTCCCCCTCGGGCAAGATCATCGGTGATTTCACCATCGCCTGCCTCGGCGAGACGGAGTTCCGCCTGACAGCCTCCTACGGGGCGCAGGCCTATCACCTGCGCTGGTTCACCCAGAACCTGGATGACGGGGTCACGGTCGAGAACATCTCGGACCGCTCCACCGGGTTCCAGGTGGCGGGGCCGAAGGCGCGGGAGGTGCTGCAGGCCTGCACCCGCACGGACATCTCGGACATGGCCTTCCTCGACGTCCGTCGGCTGACCGTGGGCATGGCCGATTGCATGGTGCAGCGGGTCAGCTACACCGGCGATCTGGGGTACGAGATCTACTGCGATCCCATGGCGCAGCGCGCGCTCTGGTCGGCGCTCTGGGCGGCCGGCGAACCTCTGGGCATGCGGCCCTTCGGGATGCGGGCGATGATGTCGCTGCGCCTTGACCGGCTCTTCGGCTCCTGGCTGCGGGAATTTTCGCCCGACTACACACCCGCCGAAACTGGCCTGGACCGTTTCATCGCCTGGTCGAAGGCGGCCGACTTTATCGGACGTGCCGCGGCGGAGGCCGAACGCGCGACGGGGCCCGCGCGCCGGTTGATCGGCTTCGTCGTCGAGGCCGAGGATTGCGATGTGCATGGCTATGAGCCGATCTGGCTGAGCGGCGAGGTCGTGGGCTATTGCACTTCGGGCGGCTACTCGCACCACCTGGGCCGCTCGATCGCGCTCGGCTTCCTACCCACGGCGCAGGCGGTGCCGGGGACGGAGGTCGAGATCGAGATCCTGGGGAAAATGTGCCGCGCGACGGCGATTGGCCAGACCGACTTCGACCCGGAGGCACAGCGCATGAGAGGCTGAGGGCGGAGGGGGGGGCTCTGTCCCCCGCCTGCGGCTCCCCCCGGAGTATTTCGGACGAAGTGAAGACAGGAGGGAGGGCGCCCTTTTGGTGGCCTGCTTCGGATGAAGAGCCGTTGCGACCATCCTATGAGAAAAGTCAGACGCCTTCCAGGCACCGAACTAGGGTCTAGTTCCCCTATCTTCACTTCGGCAAAAATACTCGCGGGGGAGTCCGCCGCAGGCGGGCGGGGGCGGCAGCCCCCTACCTGCGGTCCAACTGCAACCAGATCCCCGTGCGGCTGCGCACCGTCAGATGCGCCACCGGCTCCGGCGGTCGTCGCGCAACAGGGGCGACGCGGACCCGGCGCAGGATCTCGGCCATCAGCAACGGCCCTTCCAACATGGCGAACCCCGCGCCCGTGCAGACCCGGGCGCCCGCGCTGAAGGGGATGAAGGCCTCGCGCAGGCAGCTGCGCCCATTCTCCGTCTGCCAGCGGGCCGGGTCGAAATCGTCCGGTTTCTCCCACAGGCGTTCGTGACGGTGCAGGTGCCAGGGGCTGAGGACGATCTGGCTGCCCTTCGGCACGTCGCGGTCGCGGAAATGTTCGGGACAGGCGGCCTCGCGCACCATCATCGGCACCGGCGGATAGAGGCGCAGCGCCTCGCGGAAGACGTCGCGAGTCAGGCGCAACTTCGCCATTTCCGGAAACTCCAGATCCCCCGCCTGTCCGACCTCCTCCGCCACCCGATCTTGCCAGTCAGGGAACAGCGCCAGGAGGTAGAGCGTCCAGCCGAGCGCCGAGGCCGAGGTTTCGTGCCCCGCTAGAAAGAAGATCGCCACCTGGTCCACCATCTCCTCGGTGGTGAAGATCTCCCCCGTTTCCGGATCCGGCGTGGTCATGATCTTGGTGGCCAGATCGTCGGGGGCGGTGCCGACGGCGATCTCCTGCAGCCGGGCCTCGCAAAGCCCGCGGATCAGGGCGCGGATCTCGGCGCCTGCGCGTTTGGCCTCGCGCGGGATGAACCGCGGCATCCAGCGCGGCAGGGGCACGAAAGCGGCCAGGTTGAGGATCGGCTGGGCGCGCTGGTAGTCGCGGAAGCGACGGAAGACGCGGGCCGCGACCTCATGCTCGATCGGGATGGAGAAGAGCGTGCGGAAGATCACGTCGGCGGCAGCGTGGCTGGCCTCCTCCTCGATTTCCACCTCCTGCCCCGCCTGCGCCGCCAGCCGGTCGGCGCAGGCCAGGGCGGCGGCCTGCATCGCCGGAAAGGTATCGCGCAGCCGGCCTCCTTCGAAGGCCGGGTCGATGATCCGGCGCTGACGTTCCCAGGTCGCGCCGTTGGTCAGGAAGACCGAGTTGCCCAGCACCGGGCGCAGCCCCTCGCCCACGCGGTTCGACTTGGGAAAATCGCGGGGGCGGTCCTTCAGCACCGTCTTCACCAACTCCGGCTGGTTCGCCAGGAAGGAGCGGAAGAAGGGCGTGCGGAACTCGGCCATCCAGGCACGGTAGAGGCGCGCGGGCTGCGCCGAGAGGATGTCGGCGCGAAAGAGCTTCGCATAACGCCAGAGCGAGACGCGATGCGGGCGCGACGGGGGCTTCGGCGGTCTCATGACAGGCTCCGGAAGCGGTTCACGGGCCGGGTGATCCGGCTTTTCGACGGCGCCCGCCCGGCGAAGCGGCCGGCCAGCGTCCGCGGCCCGGCGGTGATGCGGAAGTAATCGTAGTCGCCGGGCCGGTCGAAGGCGCAGAGGTACTGGAAGTGCAGCCGGAAGAAGCGGCGTTTCAGCTGTTGCCAGCGTTCGGGGCTGAGCGTCTGGGTGAAGGCGGCGGAGATCACCAGCGGCCCGCGCTGGTCCGGTGTCGAGACGCCGGAGACCGCCACCGGATCACAGAGCGCGAAGGCGCAGCCGTCCCCCGGCGCAGTCACGTCGAGCCAGAACAGATCGTCGCGGGCCGAGAGAAAGGCCAGGTCGGCGCGCAGGCGTACCGCGCGCGGCAGGAAGCTGACCATGGGCACGACCTGTCCCAGGGACAGGAAGGACAGCGCCGGCCCCTCTTCGGGCCGTTCGCCCGCCCGGACCAGGTCCGACAGGATCGATACCGCCAGATGCGCGCCGGAACTGTGGCCGACCACCAGCACCTCGTCGACTTCGCCCTGCAGAGCCGCGGCGATCTGGGCGCGAAAGTTGGCCATGCGCGCCTCCAGCGCGGGCGGGTTGGCGCCGCGGTAGCGGGCCGAGAAGGCGTAGTCGTGCATCAGGTAATAGGCAAAGAACTTGCCATCCTTGCGCTTGAACCAGCGCAGGATCGCGGCGGCCAGCGCGACGCCCGCAACGATCCCGGCCACCGGGGCCACGCCCCCTGCTCCGAGAGCCCGCGCGGCCTCGCTGACCAGAGCGCCCAGGCCCCAGCCGACGCCCAGGGCCAGCACAAGTTGCAGCAGCAGGAACCCCACCGGGTAAAGCGCGGCGATCACCGGCCCCTTGCGCAGCCGCATCAGCCGGAACAGCGCTCCGGTGGAGATATAGGCCCAGGCCGTGCGCAGAAGCTGCAGGTAGGTGGCGGCGATCCCGTGACCCATGGAGTCGCGCACGATGTCGGACCAGATCAGCACGTCGATCCGCGCCTCGACCTCGGCCCCCTCCATCCGACCCGTCACTTCCCAGCCATAGGGGCCGTCGCCGGCGGTGCGGGCGCGCAGGTCGATCTCGTAGCCCGAGATGCGCGCCTGGTCGGCCCCTTCCTTGCGGTAGAGTTCGCGGTAGCGGCGCGGGTGGATCGGGTCATAGCCGGGGATGTAGAAGACATGACGCCGGCGCACCTGGCCCAGGGGCACGGCGCCGGTCGTGGGCACGGTTTCGGTGTTGCTGCTCATGTCGCCTCTCCGGGCGTCACGATAGCGAAGGAATCGGGCCGGTGTAAGGCGTTAACCGAGCAGCGCGAGGGCAGGAAAGGTTTCCAGCAGCCAGTAGGAGAAACGGGAGAAGCCGCCCGTCAGCATCATCAGCCCGATGGTCCACAGCAGCAGGCCCATGACCCGCTCGATCTGTTCCATGTGGCGTTTCATCCAGCCCATGAGGCCGGTCAGCCGCGGCAGGAAGGCCGCCACCAGCAGGAAGGGAATGCCGAGGCCCGCCGCGTAGACCGCCAGCAGCGCCGTGCCCCGGGCCAGCGAGGCCTCCTGCGCGGCCAGGCTGAGGATCGCGCCCAGTTGCGGCCCGATACAGGGCGTCCAGCCAAAGGCGAAGGCGAGGCCCAGCACATAGGCGCCGAAGGCCGATCCGCCCTGGTCGCCCGCGTCCAGCCGCGCCTCTCGATCCAGGAAACCGATGCGATAGACGCCGACGAAATGCGCCCCGAAGATCATCACCACGATACCCGCGACCACGTTGAACCATTCCTGGTAGCGCAGGAAGACGGTGCCGATGGCCGAGGCCGCGAAGCCGAGGAACAGAAAGACCGTCGACAGGCCCAGCACGAAGAAGAGCGCCGGCAGAAGCGCCCGCGCCCGGGACCCCCGCTGGCCCAACTCGCCCAGGGATACCCCCGACATATAGGCCAGGTAGGGCGGCACGATGGGCAGGACGCAGGGGCTGAGGAAGGAAATGATCCCCGCTACTGCCGCCACCAGCATCGCCGGCAAAAGCGCGGCGTCCATGATCTCGATTCCGAACATGGGACCTGCCTAGCGTCTTCGGCGGGGGCCGTCACCTGCCATCCTGTCACAGGGGCGTGTGAGCTTGACACGGGCGCTCCGCCCCCGTCGCCTGCAGTCGAGAACTGGACAGGCGGACCGGGGCGGCCTAGGCAGGCGGGATGAGCGAGATCGTCGAGATAGATGCACGGGGGCTGCGCTGCCCCCTGCCAGTCCTTCGGGCGCAGAAGGCGCTGCGGGCCATGGCGCCCGGGGCGGTCCTGCGGCTTCGGGCCGACGATCCCATGGCGCAGATCGACATGCCGCATTTCTGTCGCGAGGCCGGCCATGACCTACTGGAGGCGCGCGAGGAGGCTGACGGCCATCTCTTCGAGATCCGGCGGGGAGTGAGAGCTTGACCACGCCCCACCCGGCGCGCAGCATCGCCCCATGAGCACGCCCATTCGCAGCATCCGCAACCTTGGCTCGGCCATGGAAACCGCCTTCGGCCGGGCCGGGATTACCTCGGCCGAGGCGCTGCGCGAGGCGGGGGCCGATGCGGCCTACCTCGCGGCCCTCCGCGCCGGAATGACGGCGCATTTCGCCGCCTACCTGTCGCTGGTCATGGGGCTGCAGGGACGCCCCTGGCAGGACGCGCGCGGCGCCGAGAAGGACGCCCTGCGCGCCCGGTACGAGGCGGTGCGCGCCCGGCTGGAGGACCCGGCGGAGGGCGAAGGCGCCCAGGGCCTGCCCCTGGGTCTGCGCCGGTTCATGAGCGAGATCGGCCTCGACCGCTGAGGGGCAGGATGCGGCCGCTCAGGCCCGCGTCCGATGCAGAACGGAACTCCCGACAGGGTTTCGCGTTGTCTTCCCAACGAACGAAACACCGCATTCGGGAGACCAAGATCATGACCATGGAACGTACCGACAGTGTGGGTGGCGATATCATCCGCGTCATCCTGGCCTTCATCCTGCCGCCGCTTGGCGTCTTCTTCCAGGTGGGCCTGGGCAAGCATTTCTGGTTCAGCATCATCCTGACCCTGCTGGGCTGGATCCCCGGCATCATCCACGCGCTCTACGTCATCCTGCGGGACTGACATGACAGCGACCGCCGCACAGATTATGGAGGGGCCGAGCCGGGCCGAGGCCCTGGCCCGGCTGCGCCGTCTCGAACGGCTGGCCGACCGGATGGACCGCGCCTTTCGCCTGCCCGGCACGAACATCCGCTTCGGCTGGGATTCCATTGTGGGTTTGCTGCCCGGTATCGGTGATACGGCGACCCTTGCCCCGGCTGCCTGGATCATCATGGAAGGCCATCGCCTGGGGCTGCCCCGCCACAGCGTGGCGCAAATGGTGGGGAATGCCGGGATCGACTGGATCGTGGGCTCCATCCCCCTCGTCGGTGATCTTTTCGACGTCGGCTGGAAGGGCAACCTGCGTAACGTGGCCCTGATCCGCCGTCACCTTGAAGGGGTTTGACTTCGGCGCGCGGACCTAACCGGCCGCGGCAAAGAAAAAGCCCCGGCGCAGCGATGCGCCGGGGCTTTCTCATGTCTGGCGATCAGATCGCGTCGTTCAGCCGACCAGTTCGAGGCCGGAGAAGTAGAAGGCGATTTCCTCTGCCGCGGTTTCCGGCGCGTCGGAGCCGTGCACGGAGTTCTCACCGACGGACTCGGCGAACTCGGCGCGGACGGTGCCCGGTGCCGCGTCGGCGGGGTTGGTGGCGCCCATCACTTCGCGGTTCTTGGCAATGGCGTTCTCGCCTTCCAGGACCTGCACGACGACCGGGGCGGAGGCCATGAACTCGCACAGTTCGCCGTAGAAGGGGCGTTCCTTGTGCACTTCGTAGAACTTGCCAGCCTGGGCTTCGGTCAGCTGGATGCGCTTCTGCGCGATGATGCGCAGGCCGGCATCTTCGAACTTGGCGTTGATCTTGCCGGTCAGGTTGCGGCGGGTGGCGTCGGGCTTGATGATCGAAAGGGTGCGTTCGATGGCCATGTCACTGTCCTCTTGTCAGTCGGGCAAGGCGCCCTTGCGCCCCGCCGGTAAAATCCGGGTCCGGGTAGCATGAGGATGCCGCTTTGAAAAGCGTGTATGTGGGCGCGGCGGCCTCCGTGGCAGGGGGGCGCTGCCCCCGGCTCCGCAAGCGGAGCCCCCCCGGAGTATTTCGGGCCAAGGTATGGGAGGAAGGCGCGTGCCTTGGGCCTGCTTTGCGCCAAGGCCCTCTTCCACCTTATACGCAGGCCGAAAATACTCCCGCAGGAGGCATCGCCCGGAACGGGCGACGGGCCCCCTGTCCTGTCTGCCCACGCCGGATGGCGGGCCAAACCGCAGGCGCCGTCGCGAAAGCATGGTTCTTCGCGGCTGCCCTGCGCGCAGCCGATTGACGCCCCTCGCGCCGGGTGTCACAGAGCGTCCATGCTGCGTATCTCCTCCATTTCCTATTCCGTCGCCGGCCGTCCCCTTCTCGAAGAGGCCTCCGCCACCATTCCCGAAGGCCACAAGGTGGGCATCGTCGGCCGCAACGGCACCGGCAAGACCACGCTGTTCCGTCTGATCCGGGGCGAGCTTACCCTGGACGGGGGCGAGATCACCCTGCCCGCCCGCGCCCGCATCGGCGGTGTCGCCCAGGAGGTGCCCGGCAACGAGGTGAGCCTGATCGACACGGTGCTGGCCTCCGACACGGAACGCGCCGCGCTGATGGCCGAGGCGGAAACCGCCACCGACAGCACGCGCATCGCCGACATCCAGACCCGGCTGGCCGATATCGACGCCTGGTCCGCCGAGGGCCGCGCGGCCAGCATCCTGAAGGGGCTGGGGTTCAACGACGCGGAACAGCAGATGCCCTGCTCCGCCTTCTCGGGTGGCTGGCGGATGCGCGTAGCGCTGGCGGGCGTGCTCTTTGCCCAGCCTGACGTGCTGCTTCTGGACGAACCGACGAACTACCTCGATCTCGAAGGCGCGCTCTGGCTGGAAAGCTACCTGGCCAGCTATCCTCACACGGTGCTGGTCATTTCCCACGACCGCGGCCTGCTGAACCGCGCCGTGGGCCATATCCTGCACCTGGAAGACAAGAAGCTGACCCTTTACACCGGCGGCTATGACACCTTTGCCAAGACCCGCGCCGCCAAGATCGCCGTGGCCGAGGCCGAGGCCAGCAAGCAGGAGGCGCGTCGCGCGCACCTGCAAAGCTTCGTCGACCGGTTCAAGGCCAAGGCGTCCAAGGCCAAGCAGGCCCAGTCCCGCGTCAAGGCGCTGGAGAAGATGACGCCGATCACCCGCCCGCAGGAAGCGGCGATGCGTCGGTTCAGCTTCCCCCAGCCCGAAGAGCTGTCGCCGCCGATCCTGAAGACCGAGGGGGTCTCGGTCGGCTACGACGGCAAGGCGGTTCTGCGGAACCTGGATCTGCGGATCGACCAGGACGATCGGATCGCCCTGCTGGGCCGCAACGGCGAGGGCAAGTCGACCCTGTCGAAGCTGCTGTCGGGCCGGCTGGAGGCCATGGGCGGCGATATCGTCAAAAGCTCGAAACTGCGGATCGGGTTCTTCGCTCAGCACCAGGTCGAGGAGCTGCACCTGGACGAGACCCCCATCGACCACGTCCGGCGCGAGCGCCCGAACGAGGCGCCGGCACAGCTGCGCGCGCGGCTGGCGGGCTTCGGCGTGGGGGCGGAACAGGCGGAAACGCTGGTCGGCAAGCTGTCGGGCG
Organism: Pseudooceanicola marinus; assembly: GCF_020177265.1. Taxonomy (GTDB): domain Bacteria; phylum Pseudomonadota; class Alphaproteobacteria; order Rhodobacterales; family Rhodobacteraceae; genus Pseudooceanicola; species Pseudooceanicola marinus_A. Next base: position 423,729 of record NZ_JAIVMC010000001.1, on the reverse strand, counting down.
GGCAGAAGGCGCGGCTGTCGCTGCTGCTGGCGACGCTGGACGCGCCGCATATGCTGATCCTCGATGAACCTACCAACCACCTGGATATCGAAAGCCGCGAGGCCCTGGTGGAGGCGCTGACCGATTACACCGGCGCCGTGATCCTGGTCAGCCACGACATGCACCTGTTGTCGCTGGTGGCCGACCGGCTGTGGCTGGTGAAGGACGGCCGCGTGGCGCCTTATGAAGGTGATCTGGAAAGCTACCGCCAGCTTCTGCTGCAGGGCAACAAACCTGCGGAGAAGGAAAAGAAGGAGGCGGCGAAGCCCAAGCCGAAGCGCCCGTCGCGCGATCAGGTGCTGGCCCTGCGGTCCGAGGCGCGCAAGTGCGAGGATCGGGTGAAGAAGCTGGAGGAGATGGCCGACAAGCTGTCGAAGAAGCTGTCGGATCCCGCGCTTTACGAGGACGGCAAGGCCGGCGAGCTGGAGGTCTGGAACAAGAAGTACGCCGAGGTGCGCGAGGCCATGGACAAGGCGGAAACCCTCTGGATCAGCGCGCTGGAAAAACTGGAGGCGGCAGAGGCCTGACGCCGGGGGCGGCTTGCCCCGCCGCCCTGCCCCTGACATCCTGCGCGGACCAAAGGGGAGAGCATCTTGGACAGCGCCTTTCTGATCACCGCCTTCGTCACGCTATTCGTGATCATCGATCCCATCGGGCTGACGCCAATCTTCGCGGCGCTGACCCAGGGGCAGACTGCACGACGGCGGCGCGAGATTGCGCTGCGCGCCTGTCTCATCGCCTTCGGCATCCTGGCGGTCTTCGCCGTCTTCGGCGAACAGGTGCTGGGATTCATCGGGATCTCGATACCCGCCTTCCGCATCGCGGGCGGGATGCTGCTGTTTCTCACCGCGCTGGACATGCTGTTCGAACGCCGTACCAAGCGGCGCGAGGATCAGAGCGAGGCGGCGGAGGCCGAACACGACAGCCACCCCGATGACGACGCCGACCCGTCGGTCTTTCCCATGGCCATCCCGCTGATCGCGGGGCCCGGTGCCATCGCCACGGTGATCCTGCTGGCGGGCCAGAACCCCGGCTGGGCCGGGCTGGGCCTGACGCTTGCGGTGACGCTGGTGGTGGTCGCGGCGGTTTTCGTTCTGGCGCTCACCGCGGGCCTGCTGGAGCGTCTGCTGGGGCGGACGGGAATCAACGTGGTGACCCGCCTGCTGGGCATGCTGCTGGCCGCGCTGTCGGTGCAGTTCGTCCTCGACGGGCTGAAGGCTTTCGGTTTCGCGGCCGGCGCCGGGTGACAGCGGTGCCCTGCCCCCCTATATCCTGCCTATGAGTAGTATCGACATCGGTAACCTGGCCTATCTCGGGCTGATGCTGGCCGCCATTGGCGGCTATTTCTTCGTCTCGAACCGCGATCGGATCGGACAGATGGCGCGCCATGCCGTGCTCTGGGCGCTGATCTTCGTCGCGGTGATCGCCGGGATCGGGCTTTGGGATCAGGTCCGCACCACGATCCGCCCGGCGCAGACCGTGGCCGACAGCGGGCGCCAGATCACCCTGCCGCAACAGGCCGACGGGCATTACTATGCCCGGCTGGAGGTGAACGGCGCACCAATGACCTTCCTCGTCGACACCGGCGCCACCGATGTCGTGCTGACCCGTGAGGCCGCGCAGGCGGCGGGGATCGACATGGATCGGCTGATCTACTCGGGCCGCGCGGGCACGGCCAATGGCACGGTGCGCACCGCGCCCGTACGGCTGGAGACGGTGACCCTGGGTGGTGTCACGGATCGCGATGTGCGGGCGATGGTCAACGAAGGCGAACAGGACATGCCGCTTCTGGGCATGTCCTACCTGTCGCGCTTTTCCCATATCGAGATCACCGGTGGCGCCCTGCGCCTGACCCGGTGATCCGCATGGCCGGCCCGGCGGATCACTCCGCCGCGGAGGTCTCTGTGTCCTCGATCCGGGCATAGCGCGAGCCGGCGCGATTGGTGGTGACCACGTTCAGGCTCTTCAGCTTGCGGTGCAGCGCGCTGCGCTCCATCCCGACGAACTGGGCGGTCTTCGAGATGTTGCCCCCGAAGCGGTTGATCTGGGTCAGCAGGTATTCCCGCTCGAAGGCCTCGCGCGCCTCGCGCAGCGGCAGCATGGCCAAGGCGCCGGACATCACCACGCGGCTGTCGCCGTCGCCCGGGCGTTCCTCATCGGCTGGAACCTCGGCCACGTCGATCGGGGCCGTGCCCTCGCCCAGGATCAGGATCCGTTCGATCACGTTGCGCAGCTGGCGCACGTTGCCGGGCCAGGTCAGCGTCTGCATCAGCGCCGCCGCCTCGTCCGACAGCGCCCGGTTGGGCAGGCCCTGGGTGCGATGCAGCGCCTCGATGAAATGGGCGGCCAGAAGCGGGATGTCCTCGCGCCGCTCTGCCAGGGCCGGCACGGCGACCGGCACGACGTTCAAACGGTGATAGAGCTCCTGCCGGAAGTTCCCTGCCGCGATCTCTGCCTCCAGGTCGCGGGAGGTCGAGGAGAGCACACGCAGATCCACCTTGATCTTCTCGGCCCCGCCGACGCGCAGGAACTGCTGGTCGACCAGCACGCGCAGGATCTTCGACTGGGTGCCGTTCGGCATGTCCGCCACCTCGTCGAGGTAGACGATGCCGCCATCGGCCTGCTCCAGCAGCCCCGGCTCGATGCCCCGTTCGCTGCTTTCGCGCCCGAAGAGGACCTCTTCCATCCGGTCGGCTTCGATCTGGGCGCAGTTGACCACGACGAAGGGCGCATCGGCGCGGGCGGAGTTGACGTGGACATAGCGCGCCGCCACCTCCTTGCCCGACCCGGACGGGCCGGTCAGCATGACGCGGCCGTTGGATTTCGTCACCTTGTCGAGCTGGCTGACCATGGCGCGGAAGGCGGCCGATGTGCCGATCATCTCCGCGGCCTCACCGCCGCCGCGCTTCAGCGCCGAATTCTCGCGTCGCAGGCGGCTGGTTTCCATGGCCCGGCGAATGACCACCAGCAACTGGTCGATGTTGAACGGCTTCTCGATGAAGTCGTAGGCGCCCTGCTTGATCGCCGCGACCGCCAGTTCGATGTTGCCATGCCCGGAGATGATGATGATCGGCACGTCGGGGTAATCCCGCTTCACCGTCTTCAGGATGTCGATACCGTCCATCTGGCTATCCTTCAGCCAGATATCGAGGATCATCAGCGCCGGCGCCTCTTCGGTCACCTCGCCCATGCATTCGTCGGAATTGGCCGCCATGCGGGTGGCATAGCCCTCGTCCTGCAGGATGTCCGAGATCAGTTCGCGGATATCGCGCTCGTCATCCACAATGAGAATATCGCTCATCTTGTCCTCTTGCCTGTCATTCGGCGGCCTCCGGCACCGGTTGCAGTTGCAACCGGACCACAGCCATGGCCCCGCGATGCGCCCCATCCCCAAAGGGCGCCGCGTCTTCGAGGCTCAAGGTGCCGCCGTGTTCTTCAATGATCTTCTTCACGATGGGCAGGCCGAGACCCGTGCCCTTGTCCCGTGTCGTCACGTAGGGTTCAAACAGCCGCGCCCGGTCCTCCGGCAGGCCGATCCCATTGTCGGCGATGCGGATTTCGGCCACGGGCTGGCCGCTCTGGTCTTCCCGCGTCAGGCTGACGCGGATTTCGGGGGACCAGCCATCGGGGGCCCCGCGTTCGACGAGGCTCTCGGTCGCCTCGCCGGCATTCTTGATCAGGTTGGTCAGCGCCTGGCTGATCATCGTCGCGTCCAGTTCGGCCCGCAGCTGCTCATCCGGCAGATCGGCGGAGATCGCGACCTGCGGCTGTCCGGATTGCTGCAACAGGACCGCCCCGCGCAGCAGCTCCGTCAGGTCCTCGTCGCGGCGGGTCGGTTCCGGCATGCGGGCGAACTTGCTGAACTCGTCGACGATGCGGCGCAGGTCGTCGGTCTGGCGCACGATCACCTGGGTCAGGCTGTCCAGATCCGCGTCCAGCGGCGGTTCCAGGTGGCGGCCGAACTTGCGCTTGATGCGTTCCGCCGACAGTTTGATCGGGGTCAGCGGGTTCTTGATCTCATGGGCGATGCGCCGGGCCACGTCGCCCCAGGCCGCCATGCGCTGCGCCGACACGAGGTCGGTCACGTCGTCGAAGGCCACCACGTAGCCCTCGCGCTTGCCCTTGGCATTGCGCCGCGTGGACATGCGCACCAGCAGGTTCTCCAGCCGGCCGTTGCGGCTGACCTTGATCTCTTCCTGCACCACCTGGCCGCGGCTCTTGCGCAGCGTGTCGAAGAGCGGCCCGAACTCCGGCACCGCGACCGACAGGGGCCGAGCCTCATGCTGCTCGTCCCAGCCCAGCAGGGTCTCGGCGGAGCGGTTGACGAAGGTGACCCGACCTTCCACGTCCAGCCCGACAACCCCGGAAGTGACGGAGCTGAGAACGGAATCGAACAGCCGCCGCCGTGCCTCGATCTGGGCGGTATTTTCCAGCAATTCCTCACGCTGGCTCTTCAGCTCGCGGGTCATCTGGTTGAAATAGCGCGACAACTGAGAGAACTCGTCGTTGCCACTTTCCTCGTAGACGCGCACGTCTAGGTCACCGCTGCCGACCTGCTGGGCGGCCGAGGTCAGACGCCCGACGGGCCGGGACAGCCGTTCGGCAAACCACAGGCCCAGCCAGATCGCCGCCAGGATCAGGATCACCGCGAAGCCGAGGTACAGAAGCGCGAATTCGAACAGGACCCGACCGCGTTCATTCTCCAGCTGCTGGTAGAGCTGCACCGTCTCCTGCGTGTCGTCCAGAAGGTTGAGGATGGACCCGTCGACCGCCCGGGTGACATAGAGCATCCGGTCGGCGAAGCGCCGCAACGGGACCAGGGCGCGGAATTCGTTGTTGTCCCAGTCCTTGATGATGGCGATGCCCTCGTCCCGAGCGATCTGGAACTGTTCCGGCGTGGGCTGTTCATAGTTGAAGAGATAGCTGCGTTCGCCGCGCGCCCGGATCTCGCCGGTGCCGTCGATCACATAGGCCTCTTCCAGACCGCGCTGGATCTGCGACTGTCCCGAGGACAGGGCCTGCCGCAATTCGCCGTCGCCGACGAAGAAATCCGCATCTCGGATCGAGTCGAGCGCCGCACCCAGGATCTGCGCATCCTGCGCCAGGTCCTGCTGGTGCTCTTCTTCGTAGGCGCGCGCGGCGGCCAGCGAGGTGCCGACCACTTCGCGCACCCGGTCGGAAAACCAGCCTTCCAGCCCGATGTTGATGGTCAGCGCGGCGAAGATGGCGACGGAAACCGTGGGGATCAGCGCCATCAGGGTGAAGACCCCGGTCAGCCGCAGGTGCAGGCGCGAGCCCGCTGATTGCGCCCGCCGTGCCGCGATCATCCGCGCCACGCGCTGTGCCACCAGTGCGGCCACGACCATCACGTAGACGAAATCGGCCAGCAGGATCAGCCGCAGCGACATGGAAGAGCCGCCCTGATCGAGCGGCCCCAGCACCAGGAAGGTGGACAGCACCAGAACCGGCCCCAGAAGCACCAGCCCGAGGGTGGCGATATTCTGCACACGGCGTTGTCGACGCAGGCGCGTCAGCCGGTTCCAGTTCAATTGTCGTGCCCGAGAGGCCACAGGCCACTCCCACCCTGATGTGGCGCACGTTGGCGCCAACGCCATATATAGTGGCTCTGCCGAGGGTTTGTCCCCCGGCGGCCACGGTTCTGTGGCGTTTTTACATCAACTTCCGACGGCGTGTCACGCGAATATCCAGATCGGTGATCTTCTTGCGCAGGGTATTGCGGTTGATGCCAAGCAGGTCGGCGCATTTCGCCTGGTTTCCGCCCGTGGCTTCCAGCGCGATCTCGATCAGCGGAAGTTCGACCTCCTTCAGGATCCGGGCGTAAAGACCCGGCGGCGGCAGCATGTTGCCATGCAGGTCGAAATAGCGGCGCAGGTGGCGCGCGACGGAGCCCGACAGCTTCTCGCTCTCGCCCTGCCCACCCAGAAGCGGCTCGGTCTCGGGCTGGTTGCCCAGCACGCTTTCGACTTCGGTGCGGCTGATCTCGTCGGTGCGCGCGGTCAGCACCAGGCGGCGGATCGCGTTTTCCAGCTGGCGCACGTTGCCGGGCCAGGAATAGGTGCGCATCATCTCCAGAGCGTCCTCGGCGAGGTAACGGCGCATGGCGCCTTCGCGTTCGGCCCTTTGCAGGAAATGTTCCACCAGCAGCGGGATGTCGTCGACGCGCTCGCGCAGGGCGGGCACGTTGATGGTGGCGCCGGTCAGGCGATAGAACAAGTCCTGGCGCAGGCGCCCCTCTTCCATCGCGCGGTTCAGATCGGTCTGGGAGGTCGCCATGAACCGCGGCAGCGTGTCGGCGGGCCCGTCCATCATGCGCACGATGCGCGCCTGCACCTCGCCGTCGATATCCGCGATCTCGTCGAACAGCACCGTGCCGCCCTTGGCCCGCGCCAGGATCCGGGCCGGGCCCTCAAGGTCCTGCATGTCGGAGGCGGAGACCGCGACAAAGGGCAGGTTCCGGCGGTCGCTGAAGTCGTGAATGGCCTTGGCGATCAGGGACTTGCCCGTGCCGCTTTCACCCGCGATCAACACCGGCAGATCGGTATTCATCACCCGCGCAACAAGGCGGTAGAGCGCCTGCATCGACGGCGTGCGCCCGACCAGGGGCAGCTCATCGGGGCGTTCCTTGGTCTCGTCCTCGCCCGCGCCCTTGGCCGGCATCCGCTGGCGCTGTTCCAGCGCGCGGGCGGTGCGTTTCATCAGGTCCGGCAGGTCGAAGGGCTTCGGCAGGTAGTCGTAGGCCTCGGCCTCGGCCGCCTGGATGGCGGTCATGATCGTATTCTGTGCCGAGATCACGATCACTGGCAGGCCAGGCCGGTCCTGGGCGATTTTCGGCAACATTTCCAAGCCATTGCCGTCGGGCATCATCACGTCCGAGATGACCACGTCGCCCTTGCCCTCGGCGACCCACCGCATCAGCGTGGTCAGCGACGAGGTCGCGTGCACCTTGCAGCCCGCGCGCGTCAGCGCCTGGGTCAGAACCGTGCGGATCGTGCGGTCGTCATCTGCAACCAGAACCGTGCCATCCATCACTCAGTCTCCTTCTCAAGGACGTCTTTGGGTGCTCGCGGCAGGGAGATGCGGAACACCGTCTTGCCCGGAACCGAGGTGACGGAAATCCACCCTTCGTGATCCGAGATGATCTTGCTGACCAGCGCGAGGCCGAGCCCCGTGCCGTTTTCCCGCCCCGACACGAAGGGATCGAAGATGTCGCCGGCAATGTCTTCCGGCAGGCCGGGGCCGTCGTCCTCGATCTCTATCTGCAGCGGCAAGCTCTTGCCCGTGCCATCGGCGCGCCGCAGGCGGAAGGAATGTTCGAAATAGGTGTGCAGCCGGATGCGCCCGCCCTCTGGTCCGGCCGCCTGGGAGGCGTTCTTCAGCAGGTTCAGGATCACCTGCAGAAGCTGGTCTGGGTCGCTGTAGGCCTGGGGCAGCGAGGGGTCGTATTCCTCGACGATCTTCATGTTGGCGCCAAAGCCCAGAAGGGCCGAGCGACGCGCGCGGTCGAGCACGTCGTGCAGGTTCACCGCCTTGAGGTTGGGCATGGTCAGGTTGCCGAACTGTTCGACCTGCTCCAGCAGCTTCACGATGCGCCGGCTTTCGCTGACGATCAGGTCCGTCAGCTCCATGTCCTCCTTGGAGAGGTTCATCGACAGCAGCTGCGCCGCGCCGGTGATCCCCGCCAGCGGGTTCTTGATCTCATGGGCCAGCATCTCGGCCATGCCGATGGCCGACTTGGCGGCCGATTTCACGCTGTGATCCTGGGTCATCCGCCCCGCCAGCTCTCTCGGGCTGATCAGGAAGATCATGTAGCCCGCCCGGTCGTTCAGCGGCGAGATCTGCAGGTTGCAATGCAGCGGCGCCCGCTCCCCCGTGCCCACGTCCACGTCGTTGACGAAAAGCGGCGAGGCGGTGGTGCGGGCGCGCTGGAAGGCCTCTTCCAGCGGGCTGTCGATCATCACCCGTTCCCAGACCTTTTGGCCGCGGATGGACTTGGCAGAGGTGTTCAGGAACCCCTCGGCTGCCGCATTGATCGAGACGATGGCATCCTCTGGATCCAGCAGCAGCGCCGGGACGGGAAGAGAGGCCCAGACGGGCGTGTCTTCCACGTCGGCGATGGCGGCGATGGTTTCCTCGGAATCGAACGGGTTGGACCGCGTATTCATGCGGCGCGTACCTCCGGTTGGGCCTGGGGGCGGGGGCCGTCGGCCAGCGCCTCCGGCAAAAGGGAAAGAACCGCTGCCGGGTCAGGCTCGCGCAGGACGCGGCCGCGCAGGTCGGCGGGGGTGTCGGCGGTGTCCATGTACCAGCCCAGGTGCTTGCGCAGCACCCGGTGGCCCAGATCGGTGCCGTAGAAGTCGAGGCCGGCCTCGTAGTGGGCGGCGACCATGTCGATGAAGGCGGAGGCTTCCGGCGCCGGACGCGGGGCGCGCCCAGCCAGCAGGTCTTGCAACTGCGCCAGCAGCCAGGGACGGCCCTGCGCGCCGCGTCCCACCATGATGCCGTCGGCGCCCGACAGGCGCAGCGCGGCACGGGCGCTGTCGGCATCGGTAATGTCGCCGTTGGCCACCACGGGGATCGCCACGGCCTCTTTCACCGCGCGGATCGCGGACCAGTCGGCGCGGCCCTTGTAGAACTGGCACCGTGTGCGCCCGTGGACGACCACCATGCGCACGCCCGCCGCTTCGGCCCGGCGCGCCAGCTCGGGCGCATTGATCGTGTCGTCGTCCCAGCCCAGGCGCATCTTCAGGGTGACAGGGACGGAGACCGCCTCGGCCACCGCCTCGACCAGAGTCAGCGCGTGATCCAGATCGCGCATCAAGGCCGAGCCCGACAGGCCGCCCACGACCTTCTTCGCCGGACAGCCCATGTTGATGTCGATGATCCGGGCGCCCTGCCCTTCGACCATCCGCGCGGCCTCGCCGATCCAGTAGGTGTCGCGCCCGGCCAGCTGCACGGAGGTGGCAGCATCGCCGAAACCCAGCTCGGCCCGTTCCCGGGTGCCGGGCTTGGCCTGGACCATTTCCTGGCTCGCCACCATCTCGGACACGACCAGATCGGCGCCGAACCGGGCGACCAGGTCACGGAACGGACGATCGGTGATCCCGGCCAGCGGGGCCAGGCAAACCGGAGGGTGATCGCTGTGGAAGAGTGCGGTGACGGACATGCCTAAACCTTGAGCAACAGCTTATGCGTTAGACCAGAACTGCGGGGCAAACAACAAATCACGCCGAAATATCGCCTGACCGGGGCGTCCAATGCCAGTTTTTTCAGCATGACCCTGCGGGGCGCCCCATTGCCCCGACCGGGCCCAGAGCCTATTCCTGCGCGTCAGGAATAGCAAAAGAAGGGGTGCCGGGATGGGCAACGCCGCCATCATCGTGGCCGCCGGGCGCGGCACCCGCGCCGGGGGGCACCTGCCGAAGCAATGGCAGCCCTTGGCCGGGCGACGGGTGGCCGACTGGACCCTTGACGCGATGATCCGCGCGGGGCTGTCGCCCATCGTGGTGGTTCTGCACCCCGACGATATGGACCTGCCCCTGCCCGCGGACGTCGTGAGAGTGGCGGGCGGGGCCACGCGCGACGCCTCGGTCCGCGCAGGCCTGGCCGCGCTGGACCCGGCAGCGACTGCCAACGTGCTGATCCACGATGTCGCGCGCCCTTGCGTCCCCGGCCCCGTCATCGCCGAGGTCATCGCCGCGCTGGAGGCCGGCGCCGAGGCTGCGGCCCCCGGCCTGCCCGTCACCGACGCCCTGTGGCACGGCGACGCGGGCCATGTGACCGGCACTGCCCCGCGGGACGGTCTGTTCCGCGCCCAGACCCCGCAGGGGTTCCGGCTGCAGCCGCTGCTGGCCGCTCATGCGGCCCATCCGGGCGGCGCGGCGGATGACGTCGAGGTGGCCCGCGCCGCCGGGATCCGGGTTGCCATCACCCCCGGGTCGGAGGACAACCTGAAAATCACCCACCCCGGCGACTTCGACCGGGCCGAAGCGATACTGAGAGGCACGATGGATATTCGACTGGGCAATGGCTACGACGTGCATGCCTTCACCGAGGGCGATCATGTCTGGCTTTGTGGCGTGAAAATCCCCCACGACGCGGCCTTGCTGGGCCATTCCGACGCCGATGTCGGCATGCACGCGGTGACCGACGCGATCTATGGCGCCCTCGCCGAGGGCGATATCGGCCGCCATTTCCCGCCCAGCGATCCCCAGTGGAAAGGCGCTGCCAGCCATATCTTCCTTGAGCACGCGGTGAAACTGGCCGCCGAGAAGGGCTTCGCCATCTCCAACGTCGATTGCACGCTGGTCTGCGAGGCGCCCAAGGTCGGCCCGCATGCCGCGGCGATGCAGGCCCGCATGGCCGAGATCATGGGGCTGGATCCCGCGCGCATCTCGGTCAAGGCGACGACCTCGGAACGGCTGGGGTTCACCGGCCGCAAGGAAGGCATCGCCTCCATCGCCACCGCTTGCCTGATCAAGGCCTGACAGGAGTATCTGATGAAAACCTCCCACCTGATCGCCACCGTGGGTGGCACCGGCCACCTGAAACCGGCCTCCGGCACCTGGGGTAGCGCCGCCGGGCTGCTGTTGGCCTGGGGGCTGCACGCCCTGGGCGGGCCGGCCCTGCTGATCGCCGCGCTGGTCTTCGTCTGGTTCGCGGGCCTCTGGGCCGTGAAGGCCGAAACCCTGGGCAAGGCAAACCACGACCCGTCGGAGATCGTGGTGGACGAGGTGGTGGGCATCTGGATCGCCTTCCTGCCCGTGTCGATCGGCGCCGCCCATGTGGGCGCACCGCTGACCGCGCTCTGGCCCGGCTGGGTCGCGGCCTTCCTGGGCTTCCGCCTGTTCGACATCTGGAAACCCTGGCTGGTTGGCCGGGCGGACCGGCGCAACGACGCCCTGGGCGTGATGCTGGACGACGTGATCGCGGGGATCTTCACCGCCGTGCTGGTGATCGCGCTGGCCGCCTTCTCTCATCTGGTGCTGATGGCATGAGTCGTGACCTCGCCGTTCGCGTCCTGAACGCTTGCCGCGCGGCGGAGCTGAAACTGGCCACCGCCGAAAGCTGCACTGGCGGGTTGATCGCTGCCGCGCTGACCGACATCGCCGGGTCCTCCGACGTGGTCGAGGGCGGCGTCGTCAGCTACTCGGTCGCGGTGAAACGGAAGGTCCTCGGAGTCTCGGCGCAGACGCTCGACGACTTTGGCGTGGTGTCTGAAGAGGTCGCACAGGAAATGGCCGAGGGCGCCTGGTCACATTTGGGCGCCGACCTGGGGGTGGCGACGACGGGCGTTGCGGGCCCCGGCCCCTCGGGCGACGATCCGGAGGGGCGCGTCTGTTTCGCGGTCTCCGGCCCGGTCTACACCCGCACGGAGACGGTCGACTTCGGCGCCATCGGGCGCGAGGCCGTGCGCGCCCAGGCCACGGCGCATGCGCTGCACATGCTGCTGGACACGGTCGAACAGCTGGCCCGTTGAGGGCCAGCCGCGCCGATCAGCCGTAAAGTTCGGCGGCGCGACGTTCGAACGCGCGCACGATGCGCTGCATCGCCTCGTTGAAGACCACGCCGATGATCCCCTGCAGGACCGCGTTCTTGAACTCGAAATCGACGAAGAAATCGACCTCGCAGCCGCCGCCGTCTGCGTCGCGGAAGGCCCAGTTCGACTTCATGTAGCGGAAGGGACCGTCGAGGTATTCCGTGTCGATCTTCATCTGCTCCGGCCAGAGGACGACGCGGCTGCCGAATTTCTCCCGGAAGACCTTGAAGGAGATCACCAGGTCGGCGTCCATCACCTCGTGATCGCCTTTGGGCGTCACCTTCCGGATCCGCGCGGCGGCGCACCAGGGCAGGAATTTCGGATAGGATCCCACATCGGCCACCAGATCGTACATCTGTTGGGCGGTATAGGGCAGTTTGCGGGTCTCGGAATGGGTCGGCATATCTTCCCGGCGATTGCGGCACGGTTCGGGTTTTTACTGGTCGTTTCCTGTCTTACACTAGGGCGGGACATTCAAGGGGGAAGACCGTGTCGCGTCCATATGTCATCGACGAAATGATTTCCGCAAAGGCAATCGCCGCCCGGATCGAGGAACTTTGCCGCGAGATTCGCGCGACCTTCCCGGCGGATGAGCGGCTGGTGGTGGTGGGGCTGCTGCGCGGCTCCTTCGTGTTCATCGCGGATCTGGTGCGGGAACTCTCGGACCGCGACGTGGAGGTCGATTTCATCGAGGCCTCCTCCTACGGCAACTCCATGGAAAGCTCGCGAGAGGTGCGCATCCTGAAGGACCTGCGCGGCGAGATCGAGGGGCGCAACGTGCTGGTGGTCGAGGATATCGTCGATACGGGCTATACCCTGAGCCACGTCATCCACCTGCTGCAATCGCGCCATCCCAAGCGTTTGAAGACCGTGGCCCTGCTGGACAAGCCGTCGCGCCGCGAGGTGGATTTCAAGGCCGACTGGACCGGGTTCGAGATCCCTGACGAATTCGTCGTGGGCTACGGAATCGACTACGCGCAATGCAATCGCAACCTGCCCTGCATCGGCAAGGTGCGGTTCACGGATTGATCGGGCGGTGAGCTACACCTGGCTCCTCCGGGCGGTCCGCTGGGCACGCAATCCGCCATCTGAAAAGCGCGTGCTGCTGGTGCTGGCCGTGGTCGCGATCTGCCTGGCGATCTGGGGTCTGGAACAGCTCTTCGGCTTCCCCGACTGGCTGGTGCCAGAGCATGTGCGCGGCGGTGGCGCCCTGCGCTGAGGGGGCTGTCGCTACGGCGGCGTATTGCGGGTCACGGGAACGTCAGGCGAAGGGGCTTGCCTGAGCCGGTGACTGGAGTAACCCTTGGTCAAGGGCCTGGCGCCCGCCCCCTGACAAGGAAGCCATGCATGCGCAAAGCCCTTACATCCGTCATCGCCCTTGCCGTGGTGGCCGCCGGCGCCGGCTGGATCCTGACCGCCCCCGACCATGTCGAACCCGAGGATTTCGCCGGGCTGACGGGGGATGCCGCGCGGGGCGAGGCGATCTTCTACGCCGGGGGCTGTGCCTCATGTCATTCCGCACCGGGGGCGGAGGGCGAGGACAAGCTGCTGCTGGTCGGCGGGCGCGCCTTCGAAACGCAGTTCGGCACCTTCTACGCGCCCAACATCAGCCCAGACGAGGAGGCCGGCATCGGCGCCTGGACCGAGCTGGAGCTGGCCGACGCGATGATCAAGGGCACCTCGCCCTCGGGGCAGCACTACTACCCCGCCTTCCCCTATTCCTCCTACGCGCGGGCGCGGCCCGAGGACGTGGTGGATCTGCATGCCTACCTGCAGACCCTGCCCGCGGCCGACACGCCCAACCGGGACCATGACGTCGGGTTTCCCTTCAACATCCGCCGGGCGCTTGGCGTCTGGAAGCTGCTGTTCTTCCGCGAGGACTACCAGATGGAGGTCGTCGACAGCGACACCCTGGCGCGCGGGCGCTACCTGGTCGAGGCGCTCGGCCATTGCGCCGAATGCCATACGCCACGCAATGCCCTGGGCGGGATGGATCGGGCGCGCTGGCTGGGCGGGGCGGAAAACCCGTCGGGCCAGGGCAGCATTCCCAACATCACTTCCGGCGCGCTGGACTGGTCCGAGGCGGATATCGCGGAGTACCTGTCGTCGGGCTTCACCCCCGACTTCGACGTCGTGGGCGGTGAGATGGCCGATGTGGTGGCCAATACCAGCCAGTTGACGGATGACGACCGGCTGGCGATCGCACGCTACCTGAAAACGGTGCCGGCGGTGGAGTGAGCGGAGGGGGCGCTGCCCCCTCTGGCGCGAGGCGCGCCATTCACCCCCGGAGTATTTCCAGCCAAAGTATAGAAAAAGGGCCGGCACCCATGGGCCGGCCCTGTCGCATCAGTGGTCTGAAGCGGGTCTCAGCCCAGGCCGAGCTTTTTCAGGCGCGCCTCGCGCAGACGGGCGAAGTCATCGCCGGCGTGGTAGGACGAGCGGGTCAGCGGCGTGGCAGAAACCATCAGGAAGCCCTTGTTGTAGGCCGCCTTCTCGTAGGACTTGAACTCATCGGGCGTGATGAATTTCGCCACCGCATGGTGTTTCGGCGTCGGCTGCAGGTATTGGCCGATGGTCATGAAATCCACATCGGCGGCGCGCATGTCGTCCATCACCTGCAGGACCTGCGGACGTTCCTCGCCCAGGCCGACCATGATGCCGGACTTGGTGAAGATCGTCGGATCCAGCTCTTTCACCCGTTGCAGCAGGCGCAGCGAATGGAAGTAACGCGCGCCCGGGCGGACCTCCTGGTAGAGGCCGGGCACGGTTTCCAGGTTGTGGTTGAAGACATCCGGTTTCGCCTCGACCACCACTTCCAGCACCTCCGGGGCGCATTTCAGGAAGTCGGGGGTCAGGATCTCGATCGTCGTGCCGGGCGAGCGATGGCGCACCGCGCGGATGGTCTGGGCGAAGTGATCGGCGCCGCCGTCGTCCAGATCATCGCGGTCCACCGAGGTGATGACCACGTGATTCAGCCCCAGCTTCTCCACCGCATGGGCCACGCGGCCCGGCTCGAAGACGTCGAGGTTTTCGGGACGGCCCGTGGCGATGTTGCAGAAGGTGCAGCCACGGGTACAGATGTCACCCATGATCATCATCGTGGCGTGGCCCTGGCTCCAGCATTCACCGGCATTGGGGCAACCCGCCTCTTCGCAGACGGTGACCAGGCGGTTTTCCCGCATGATCTTCTTCGTCTCCATGTATTCCTTCGAGGTCGGCGCCTTGACGCGGATCCAGTCCGGCTTCTTCGGCTGGGCATTGTCCGGGCGATGCGCCTTCTCGGGATGACGCTGCTCGGGGATCTTGAGATCACGCATGGGTTCTTGCTCCTTCTCCGGGCTGGGAGGTAGCATATCTGAGCCATGATGAAAGAACCAGAAGTGCATGGCTTCGTTGCAGCACATGCAAGGGGGCCATGCAGATGCAGAAACCCGCTGCACAGGAAACCCGCAAGACCCTGCTCAATCTCGACAATTTCCACAAGGTATTCCGCCGCAGCGCGGAAAGCGCCTTGCACGGCACTTGGAACCATTCTAGGAAATCCGGGAAAACCGAGACCTCCTCATAAAGGATGATGCCATGCAACCCGGATCCAAGCTCCCCAACGTCACCTTCCGCACCCGCGTTCGCGATGAAAGCATCGGCGGCGACAACCCCTTCAAGTGGGAAGACAAGACCACCGCCGACTATTTCGCCGGCAAGCGCGTGATCCTGTTCTCGCTGCCCGGTGCCTTCACCCCCACCTGTTCCACCTACCAGCTGCCCGGCTTCGAGAACAACTTCGAGAAGTTCAAGGACCTCGGCATCGAGAACATCTACTGCATGTCGGTCAACGACAGCTTCGTGATGAACCAGTGGAAGAAGGCCCAGGGCATCGAGAACGTCGACGTGATCCCCGATGGTTCGGGTGAATTCACCCGCCGCGTCGGCATGCTGGTGCACAAGGACAACCTCGGCTTCGGCCTGCGCTCCTGGCGCTATGCCGCCGTCATCAACGACGGCGTCGTCGAAGCCTGGTTCGAAGAGCCCGGCATCTGCGACAACCACGGTGAGGACCCCTACGGCGAATCCTCCCCCGAGAACCTGCTGAAGTACCTGGAAGAGAAGAAAGCCGCGGCCTGATCGGCCTCGCCTCTTTTCCGATGATTTGCCGAAGGGCGCGGGCGACCGCGCCCTTTTGCTTTGCGCCCGGCCCAAATCCCGTCGGCGGGTCAGATCCGGGCGCGCACCTCCCCGGTCAGCCGGGCGCCGACGCCCGACAGGATCTCCGCCAGGGCACGGAACCAACCATCGTCGGGGGAGGAAGCGCGGCGCACCAGGGCAATCTGGCGGTAGGGTTCGGGGGCCGAGAAGCGCCGCAGCGCCAGCCCCGTGGCCTCGCGGTCGATCGCCAGTTCCGGCAGCAGAGTCAGGCCGAACCCCGCCGCCACCAGCCGCGACAGGGTGGCCAGCGAGGCCGCGCCAGTATTGATCTGCGCATGCCCCCTGCCCCGCCCGCAGACCTCCAGCGCCTGGTCGGTCAGGCAATGCCCGTCCTCCAGCAGCATCAGCTGTGCCGCGCCGATGTGATCGGGCCGCAGCCGGTCGTGGCGATCGCCGAGCGCGTCCAGCCGGGGCTGGGTGCCGGCCAGGACGAAGCGATCCTCGAACAGAGGTTCCGCGACCAGGCCCGTCATCTCGTCATAGGGCAGCGCGATCACCGCGGCATCCAGGCGCGCCGCGCGCAGGTCGTCCATCAGACGGGCCGTCTTTCCCTCCTGGACCTGCACCGAAAGCCCGATGTCCTCGGCCCGGATCGCCGCCAGGGCCGAGGGCAGCAGGTAGGGCGCGATGGTGGAGATCAGGCCCAGGCGCAACTCCCCCGCCAGCCCGCCGTTCCAGCGAGCCAGGTCGTGCAGCACCTGAACCTCCGCCATGATGCGATCCGCCTGGGACAGCACCATGCGGCCAAATGGCGTCAGCTCGATCTCCCGCGCGCGGCGTTCGACCAGCTGCGCGCCCAGGCTCTGCTCCATCTCCCGGATCTGGACCGACAAGGCGGGTTGCGACACATGGACGGCCTCGGCCGCCCGGCCGAAGTTGCGGTGCCGCGCGAGAGACTTGAAATAGGTGAGCTGACGCAGGGTGATGTTCATAAGGCAGGCTTAGCGAAAGCGCGGCCTTGCCGCCAGTTTTCATTATGTCGCGGACTGCGCGGCCGGCCTGCGAGTCGTTCGCGCTTTGACCGGGCGGCCTGTGGCGCTATCCCCGGAGCAGAGGGAAGACACGAGGAGACCGGCGATGGATTGGGCCCAGCACCGACGCGAGGCACACCAATTGGGAAGATCGCAGGAGTTCCTGCGCCAGATCGTCTACGGCGGCAACGACGGAATTGTCACCACCTTTGCCATCGTCGCCGGGTTTGCCGGGGCCCAGGCCGAGGGCGTGGCGCAGATCGGCGGGCTGGCCGTGCTGATCTTCGGTCTGGCCAATCTCTTCGCCGATGGCGTTTCCATGGGGTTGGGGGAATTCCTGTCGGGTCGCGCCCAGCACGATCTTTACCGCGCGCGCCGCGAGATGGAACTGCGCGAGATCGCCGAGAACCCCCAGCAGGAGCGCGCGGAGCTGGAAGTGATCCTGTGCCAACGCGGGCTGAACCCGGTGGAGGCCCATGCGGCGGCGGAGATCATGATCAACCACCCGCCGATCATGGCCGACCTGATGATGACCTATGAATTCGGCATGCACGACCCGGCAGAGGAGAACCCGGCGATCAACGGCGTGTTCACCTTCTGCAGCTTCATCCTCTTCGGCGCCGCGCCACTGGTGCCTTATTTCCTCTATCCTGCGACCTCGGGCACCTTCATCGGCTCGATCTGTACCTCTCTTGCGGCGCTCATGGCCCTCGGCCTGCTGCGGTGGAGCGCGACGGGAGAGCGGCTTCTGCGGTCGCTGACGGAGACGCTGGCGGTCGGGACGACCTGCGCGGTGGTGGCCTATGTCGTGGGTCTGCTCGTCGGGTAACGCTGCGGTCCGGGATCGTCGCGCCCAGGTGCTACGGGATAAAGCTTTCGGGAATTTGTTTCGTTGGACGGGACAAAGAAAGACCGGGCCACGATCATCCGCAGCCCGGTGTTAAGCTAGGTTAAGGAAACGCAAGGGGCGCCACTGCGCCCCTTGGACGGGATCAGCCGATCAGGCGGCTTTCCCCGGGCTGGGCGCCGTAGTGCCGGTTCAGCCGTTCCAGTGCGATCCGCAGGACGATCTTGCCGGAGCGCGCGGACCAGCCCATCTTCCGCTCTGCCGTCTCCAGCCCTTCCAGGTGACAGCAGCAGCGCAGCGCCACGTCGGCCAGGCCCGGTCCGAGATCCTGCAAGGCCTGCGCGACGCGGGCGCGGGCGGCCTCCGGTCCACGGGCCGGGCCGCGGGCTCCGGGCGCGCCTGCCGTGCCGGCGGTCAGGAACCGGTCCCAGTCCTGGGTCACGCTGGGACCCATCTGGGCCAGCTCGAAATCCTCGCGCAGCCGTTCGCCCGCCCTGACCAGTTCCGGACGCAGGAAGGGGGTTCCGTTCCGATCCCGGCGACGGGCCAACGCGGCCAGCGGGCTGTCACTGACACAGAGGCGACCGCGCGGCCGGTCGACGTCCTCTGCCGCCTGCGCAGCCGAGCGCATCTCGAAGGGAGCGATCCCTTCAGCGAACCCCCGCGCCGTGTTTTCCTCTTTTGCAATCAGCGTGTTGAGGGTCGACCGACCCGAGGAGGTGATGGCGTAGCGAGAGATGCGCCCCGGGCTCTTGCAGGTGATCCAGTCCTTGAGGGCCATGGCCTCCGCCAGTTCGCGCGGGATCACGTCCAGGCGTTCCGGCGTGCCGTCGATGCGGTCGCGAACCACCACCGCCTTCTGCATGTCCTGGGCCACCGCCAGGACGGTGCCATTGCGCGCCAGCTGGCGCAGAACAGGAAGCGCCTCGCGGCGCAGGGTGGGTTCGGTGATCGGGGTCTGGAGATCGTCTTGGGCGGCAGCGGTCATGATGGAACGTCCCTTTGACTGACCCGGCAGGGCCCCGTCCCCCGGCCCGCCGAGACGGGCCAGCGCGCAATCGACCAGCGGGTCGTCACGCAGGGTTTCGAGGCGCCGGATCTGGCGCAGGATGGTGGAGGGCGCACAGCCCGCCTCCCGCGCCAGTTGGCGGATGGGAACGCCGCGTTCGGTATGGACAAGGTAGTGCCGCGCCGCATCCGGCAGCCATCGGGGCAGCCGGCTGGGCGCCGATCCTTCACAGGGCTGGTTCGAGCTCATGTCGGTCTCGCAGGCAGTCGGTGCGTCAGGGGGCATGGCCCACTTATCCACAGGTAACGGCGTTAAGGTTTAATAGAGGTTAATGGTTAACCACTTCCGCAATGATTGTTTCTAAAGGATAAACTATTCTTGCCGGACCGTTCGCGGAACGGTGGCAGGACGCAACACCCGCTGCGGTTGTGCCACTCTCGGGCATCGCAATCGATGACCACGAGGACCGACATGCAGGATATCCACGCCATGCTTTCCCAGCTTCGCCGCCCCCCGCTTCTGGTGCGCGCGGCCCGCATCGCGGCAGACGACTACCGGCGCGAGGCACATCTGCCTGCCCTGCTGGGACAGGCCATGCCCGCCCGCCACGGGGCGGCGGCGCTGGCATTGATGGAGCATGAGACCGAGATCGACCGGCTGCGCCGTGATCGCGCCGCGACCTATTCGTCGCTGCGTCACGTGCGGATCCTGTCGGCCCTGATCGGCGAGGCGCGCCTGCTGGAGACCCGCGGCCAGAGCTAGAACAGAAAAGGGCCGCCCGACGGGACGGCCCTGCGCGGATGCGCGCAATTCGCACTCACAATCAGGCGCCCCTGATCAGGCGAAGGCGTCGGGCATCTCGGCCTTGCGCCGCGCAACGAAGGCGGCCAGCGCCTCGGCGATCTCGGGCTCCATGCTCGGTTGCTGGTAATCGGCCAGCAGCTTGCGCACCCGTTCCGAGGCCAGCATCTGGCTGTCACGCGCGCCCTCTTCCGACCAGGTCTCGAAGGGCTTGTTGTCCAGCACCTCCGAGCGCCAGAACGCGGTCTGGAAATGCCGCTGCGTATGGCCACAGCCGAGGTAGTGCCCGCCCGGGCCGACCTCGCGGATCGCGTCCATCGCCTGGGCTTCCTCGTCATGCGAAACCCCGGCCCCCAGCCGGTGCAGCACGCCCAGCTGATCGGCATCCAGCACGAATTTCTCGAAGGACGCCACCAGCCCGCCTTCCAGCCAGCCGCAGGCGTGCAGCATGAAGTTCACGCCCCCCATCAGGGCCGCGTTCAGCGTGTTGGCCGTCTCATAGGCCGCCTGCGCATCGGGCAATTTCGAGCCACAGAGCGCCCCGCCCGACCGGAACGGCAGCCCGAGGCGCCGCGCCAGTTGGCCCGCGCCGTAGAGGATCTGGCTGGCCTCCGGCGTGCCGAAGGTGGGCGCGCCCGAGTTCATGTCGATCGAGGTGACGAAGGCGCCCATGATGACCGGCGCACCGGGACGCACCAGCTGCGAATAGGCCACCCCCGCCAGCGTTTCCGCCAGCACCTGGGTCAGCGTACCCACCACCGAGACCGGCGCCATGGCGCCGCCGACGATGAAGGGAGAGATTATGCAGGCCTGCATGTTGGAGGCATAGACCTCCAGCGCGCCCATCATCACGTCGTCAAAGGTCAGGGGCGAGTTGATGTTGATCAGCGACGTCATCACCGGCTGGCTGGTCGCGACCTCCTCCCCGAAGAGGATCTTGCACATGTCGACGCTATCCTGGGCCCGGCTGGGATCGGTGACCGAGCCCATGAAGGGCTTGTCCGACAGGGTCATGTGGGTGTGCAGCATGTCCAGGTGCCGCTTGTTCACCGGGATGTCGGTCGGTTCGCAGACGGTACCGCCCGAATGGTGCAGCCACTTGGACATGTAGCCCAGCTTCACGAAATCGCGGAAATCCTGCATCGTGGCATAGCGGCGCCCCCCATCAAGGTCGCGCACGAAGGGCGGGCCGTAGACCGGCGCGACGACCAGGCCCTTGCCGCCGATCTCGACCGAGCGTTCGGGGTTGCGGGCCAGCTGGGTGAAGCTGCTGGGGGCGGTGGCGCAGAGCTGCCGCGCCAGGCCACGGGGGATATGCACCCGTTCGCCCTGCACGTCAGCGCCGGCCTCGCGCCAGCGGTCGAGGGCAGCGGGGTTGTTGACGAAGTTGACGCCGATTTCCTCCAGCACCGTTTCGGCGTTGGCCTCGATGGTCTCCAGCGCCTCCTGGGACAGCATCTCCATCACCGGGATGCCGCGCTGGATCACCGGCGCGCAATCCATGCTGACCGCCGTGCGGGCCGCCCGTCTGGCCGCCCCGCCGCCGCCGCGGCCCCGTCTGCGCGTGGATGCTTCGGTCATTGCGCCGTTCCTCTTTCCCGGTGTCCCCATTTTTGTAGCTCTCTGCCCGCGCCCGGCGCCCGCTGCAAGCGGCATCGGCGGGGCAAAAACGACATAACCGGCGCGGAATGCGGGGGGCCGCCGAGGGCGCACGGCGCCTCTTGCCCTCGGCCGGGGGGCGGGTAAATCTCCGCCGCAACGACGGGCGACGAAGAGGACCCAGGCGATGATCACCGGAGACAAGGCAAGGGCCGGCGCCTGGGCGGCGCTGATCGTGGCGGGGCTATTCTACCTCTACGAGTTCGTGGCCCGCATCAGCCCCAGCCTCGCGCCCGCCCAGATCGCGGCGCATTTCGGGCTGGGCAGCGGCGGGTTCTCCACCCTGTCCAGCCTCTTCTTCTGGATCTACGCGCCGATGCAGATCGTGGTCGGCCTGGCGCTGGACCGCTTCGGAGCGCGGCGTTTGGTACTGCCGGCCATCGCCTGTTGCGCGGGCGGCATGGCGCTCTTTGCGGCAAGCGACTCAGCCCTTCTGGCCGGTGCGGGGCGCCTGTTGACCGGCTTCGGCGCCTCCTTCGCCTTCGTCGGCGCCCTCTACATCGTGAACCACCGGTTTCCGCCTGCCCGCTTTGCCCTGCTGTCGGGCGTCGTGAACGCCCTGGGCATGCTGGGCACCGCCATCGGCGCCGTCTGGCTGAGCGAGCTGGTCGCCGTCGCGGACTGGCGCCCCGTCTTCACCTGGACGGCCATGGCGGGCGGGGGCCTTTTCCTGCTGGCTCTGGTGGCCCTGCACGACGGCGACGATGCGCCGGAACGCAAACCCGGCGCCCATCCCCTCGCCCCGCTGAAGCCACTGATCCGCGACCACCGGATCTGGCTCGTGGCCCTGACAGGGGCGCTGTTCTACATGCCGATCAACGTCTACGGCGGCCTCTGGGGCAAGGCGGAGATCCAGGCCGATCGCGGGCTGGCCGATGCCGCGGCGGAACTGGCGGTCTCGATGATCTTCTGGGGCATGGCCGCAGGCAGCATCGCCGCAGGCTGGCTGTCGGACCTGCTGGGGCACCGCAAGTGGCTGCTTAGCGGGGCCATCGCGCTGACCGCGCTGTTCTACGCCCTGGCGCTGTTTCTGCCCGGCCTGACGCTGGGGCCTCTGGCGGTGCTGCTGTTCCTGGCGGGGCTGACCAACGGGGCGCAGATGCTGACCTTCGCCATGGCGAAGGAGGGCCACCCGCAGGAAGTGTCGGGCACGCTGATCGCCGTGGTGAACATGGTGGGCATCGGCGGCGCGCTGGTGTTCCAGCCCCTGCTGGGCTGGCTGATCGACCTCGCGGGCGGCGCCTTTGGCCCGGCGATGCTGGTCATCCCCGGCGCGGTCCTGGCCGCCGGCCTGCTGTCGCTGGCCATCACCGAGGAGCGCCACCCCGACCACGCCGCCTGACCGGGCCATCGCCAGTGTGGCGGCCGGTCAGTGCCGGACGACCAGCACGTCGGTCGGCGGGTCGCGCAGGATCTGTTCGGTGAAACCGCCCAGAAGCGTTGGCGACAGCGGGCCCCGCCCATGGGCGCCGATGGCCAGCAGGTCGGGTTTTTCGCTGTGCATCAGACGCGACAGCATCTCATAGCGGCCATGGGGCTGGGGTTCGGGCCGGGCGACGGCCTGGGGCAGATCGGTCTCCTCCCACCAGCTGTCCAGCGCATCGCGCGCCTCCTCCAGGAAGGGATGCAGCATCTCGGGCGTGCCCGACCGGGCGACCAGCCCGCGGTAGGGCACGTGGACGGCATGAAAGGCGTGCATGGTCGCCTCGGGGGCCAGTTCCGCGGCCAGGTGCAGAGCGGCGGCGCTGGCGGGGGACATGTCGACCCCCGACAGCACCCGGGCATAGGGTGCCACCGGCGCGTTGCGCACCAGCAGGACGGGCACGCGGCTGGCGCGCACGATCCGTTCCATCGTGGTGCCGTAGAACAGGTCCCAGACCGCGCGCGGCCTGTGCACGCCCAGGACCAGCAGGTCCGCCTTCACGTCCTTCATCGTGGTCAGGATATGCGGCAGCGGATCGGCAATCTCCACCCGCAGTTCGGCGGGCTGATCGGGCGCGATGGCGTCGCAGAGCATCCGCAGCTCCTCTTCCGCCAGTTCGCGTGACCGCGCGGCCATGCCCGGCGGCAGATCCTCGTCCACCACGGTCAGCACCGTCAGTTTCGCGCCCTGTTCGGCGGCCAGCCGGTAGGCGCGGCGCAGGGCCCGTTCGGACCGCATGGACAGGTCGGTGGCAATCAGGATGGACCGGCGCATCTCTCTCCTCCTCGGGGTCTGGATCGGGGTTCTACGGGTCCAGACTAACCGCTCCGCCCCGTGGCTCAAACGCCTTTCGCGGGGCTTTGTCGCCGCAGGGGCGCCGCGCATGCGCGCTTAGGCTTGCCAGAGCGCGCGACCCGCTCTATGGCACGGCCATGAGCCAGACATCCCATGACCGCCTCCTCATCATCGACTTCGGATCCCAGGTGACGCAGCTCATCGCGCGTCGCCTGCGCGAGCTGAAGGTCTATTGCGAAATCCACCCCTACCAGAAGGTCACCGCCGACACGCTGCGCGAGTTCGCGCCCAAGGCCGTGATCTTCTCCGGCGGGCCCGACAGCGTCGTGCGCGACGGGTCCCCGCGCCCCCCGAAGGAGGTCTATGACCTCGGCGTGCCGATCCTCGGCATCTGCTATGGCCAGCAGGTCATGATGCAGGACCTGGGCGGCATGGTCGAAGCGGGCGAAAGCCACACGGCAGAATTCGGCCGCGCCTACGTGCAGCCCACGGAAGAGCGGATCGACCTGCTGAACGGCTGGTTCATGGAAGGCTCGGGCCGCGAGCAGGTCTGGATGAGCCACGGCGACCACGTCAGCAAGCTCGCCCCGGGCTTCAAGGTCTACGGCACCTCCCCCGGTGCGCCCTTCGCCATCACCGCCGACCTCGAGCGCCGCTTCTACGCGGTGCAGTTCCACCCGGAGGTGCATCACACCCCGAACGGCGCGACCCTGTACGAGAATTTCGTCAAGGACGCGGGCTTCTCCGGCGACTGGACCATGGCGGCCTATCGTGAGGAAATGATCGCCGCAATCCGTGAACAGGTCGGCGACGCCCATGTGATCTGCGGGCTGTCCGGCGGCGTTGACAGCTCTGTCACGGCGATCCTGCTGCACGAGGCCATCGGCGAACAGCTGACCTGTGTGTTCGTCGACCACGGTCTGCTGCGGCTGAACGAGGCCGAGGAAGTGGTCACGATGTTCCGCGACCACTACAACATCAACCTGATCCACGCCGATGAAAGCGACCTCTTCCTGGGCGAGCTGGAAGGCGTCAGCGATCCGGAGGTGAAGCGCAAGACCATCGGCCGTCTCTTCATCGACGTCTTCCAGAAGTACGCGGGCGAGATCGAGAACGCGACCTTCCTGGCGCAGGGCACCCTTTACCCGGACGTGATCGAGTCGGTCAGCTTCTCCGGCGGCCCTTCGGTCACGATCAAATCGCACCACAACGTCGGCGGCCTGCCCGAGAAGATGGGCCTGAAGCTGGTGGAGCCGCTGCGCGAGCTGTTCAAGGATGAGGTCCGCGCCCTTGGCACCGAGCTGGGCCTGCCGGCGTCCTTCATCGGCCGCCACCCCTTCCCCGGTCCGGGCCTGGCCATCCGCTGCCCCGGCGAGATCACCCGCGACAAACTGGAGATCCTGCGCAAGGCCGACGCCGTCTACATCGACCAGATCCGCAAGCACGGTCTTTACGACGAGATCTGGCAGGCCTTCGCCGCGATCCTGCCGATGCGCACCGTGGGCGTGATGGGCGACGGGCGCACCTACGACTACGCCCTGGCACTGCGAGCCGTGACGAGCGTGGACGGGATGACCGCAGACTACTACCCCTTCAGCCATGAATTCCTGGGCGAGACCTCGACCCGGATCATCAACGAAGTGCGCGGCATCAACCGTGTCTTCTACGATTGCACCTCGAAGCCCCCGGGGACGATCGAGCTGGAATGACGTGATCCGGGACACCGGAACGCAAAAGGCGCCACGGGAAACCGCGGCGCCTTTTGTCATGTCAGCTTGAGGCGCGTGGCCGATCAGCGGGTCGACGCCATCTCCGCGCCCTTGCGGAGGTTGCGCAACTTCTTCCAGGTGACCTCGGGGTCGATCTTGCCGTAGCCCGCGAAGGTGCCGAAGCCGCAGTCGGTGCTGGCGACCACGCGGTCTTCGCCCACGATGTCGATGAAGCGCTGCAGGCGCTGCGCCACCAGCTCGGGGCGTTCGACATAGTTGGAACAGGTGTCGATCACGCCCGGCGCCAGGATCTTGTCCTCGGGAATGTCGGCATCGCGCCAGACGGTCCATTCATGTTCGTGGCAGGGGTTCGCGCCCTCAAACAGGATCGTCGAGGGCCGCGCCGACAGCACCACGTCAATCACCTTTTCCAGGGGGATGTCGTGGTCATGCGGGCCCTCGTAGTTGCCCCAGCACAGGTGCATCCGCATCCGGTCGGCGGGCAGGCCCTCGGTTGCGGCGTTCAGCGCCTCGACGTTCATCGCGGCGATCTTGACGAACTCGTCCTGGTCCATGTCCTGGTAGCCGGTGTGCGACGACATGGCGAGGTCGGGGCAGTCGAACTGGATGTCCAGCCCCGCGTCCAGAATCGCCTCGTATTCGGGGCGCATCGCGTCGACCAGCGCGGCCAGGTAGGCTTCGTGGTCGGGATAGTATTTATTCACCTGGAAGGCGGTGATCAGCCCCGGCGAGGCGGCGTTCATGAAGGCGCGGGTGCCCTGCCCCTCGGCCTCCAGCGCGGTCTTGAACCGGCGGATGTCATCCAGCGCGGGCTGCAGGTTCACCAACTTGATCTCGCCCACGCAGGAGGCACGAGTGAACTCCTGGCTGCCCATGATCGCGCTCAGCTTCTTGGCCAGGTTCGGATGCGCGGCAAGGTCCTTGGCGGGCTTGCGGTCGATATGGCCGCCGAATCCCGACAGGCGTTCCTGCATGTAGGTGGAATAGCCCACCTTGCCCAACTCGCCGTCCGACACGATGGACACGCCGGCCTCACGCTGGTGGCGCACCGCCTCCTCGATGGCGGCCTGCACGGCGGCCTCAAACTCGGCCTCGTCATAGGCCTCGCCCTTGTCCTTGGCGATCAGAAGCGCCGACAGGGCGTCGCCGCGTGGCAGGCTGCCGACATGGGTGGTCTCAATGGTCATGGTCTGTCCAATCCTCTCCCTGAGTTTGTCGGCAACAGACCATCAAGGGTCGGAAAAGACAACCGGATGAGGGGAACGGGCCAGGCGGAACTGCACCG
The DNA here is from genome assembly GCF_020177265.1 of Pseudooceanicola marinus. Classification (GTDB taxonomy): domain Bacteria; phylum Pseudomonadota; class Alphaproteobacteria; order Rhodobacterales; family Rhodobacteraceae; genus Pseudooceanicola; species Pseudooceanicola marinus_A. The sequence continues at coordinate 397,410 of NZ_JAIVMC010000001.1, read as the reverse complement.
GGTGGGCAAAATGCAGACGCCCCGCGCGGTGGCACGGGGCGTCCAAGGTTGGGTGCGATGGTCGGGGCGCGAGGTCAGAACCGCATGCCGGCGGTCAGCAGAAGGCCCGCCTTGTCGTTCTCGTCGTACTGCCCTTCGATGCGCAGCGCCCAGGGGCGATCCGCGCCGGCCAGCTCGACCCCCAGGGTCAGCTGCGCGACCGAACCGTCCGCGCCGGTGGAAAAGCGGGTGGTGCCGTCGCCCAGGGTCATCGTCACGTCCTCACCGTCGGTGAACAGCACGTCGGCGCCGATGAAGGGCGTGATCGCCGTGCCGTCCGGCAAGGTACGGGTCAGCCGCGCCTCGGCCGAAACGTAGCCGGTGGTCACATCGCGGTCCCCGAAGGTCGCGCCGCCCAGGCCCGACACGCGGAAGGCGTCGATGCTCTGGCGTTCGATCCCGGCGCGCGCTGTGAAGGCCAGTCCACCTGCCGTCGCCGCCGTGGTAACCGCTCCCGCCAGGCCGAAGCTGCGGGTGTCCGCAGAGCCGTCACCACTGGCCGTGGCCGCGCTGTCGAGATCCAGCGTGCCGAAGCCCAGGTAGGCCATCCCGGCCAGCGTGGTGCCGCCCGGAAGCGCCGCCGCCGAGGTCAGGCCCAGCAGAACCGCATCGCTGGTCAGGTCATGCCCGGCGGAAACCGTGGTGGCCGCACGACCATAGGACAGGAACAGGCCAACCCCGTCGAAATCGCGCCCCAGGGTCAGGCGCCCCGATCCGTCCCCGTCGAAGACAGCGGCGGAGCCGGAGACCCACCAGGCCGGCGCGCCCAGGGTGCCCTCGGCGAAGGAGAAGGCCCCGGCGCTGCCGGCGCCCTCGCCCAGTGGCAGCAGGACGGATTTGCCCAGCGACAGGGTCTGGCCTGCCGCAACGCTGTCCATACCCGCGAAGGCATCGGGATCGGCCACCGCAAGTGTCAGGTTGCCATAAACCGCCTGCGGCGCCTCTGACAGGTCGATCACCTCCGGGTCGCTGACAAAACGGACGGCCCCGGCCTGCACGGTGGAGCGGGCGATCAGTGTATCCGTCCCCTCGCCCAGATCCACCACGCCGCGGAGGTCCATCGAATATACATCCAGCGTGTCGTCGCCTGCGCCGAGTTGCAGCGCCGTCCCGGAATGGCCGATGATCGTCCCATGGTTCACCACCACCTGAGACTGGGTATTCGCCGGATCGTCGCCGCCCAGTTCAACGTTGATCCCGATCTTACCTTCGATCAGCCCGTGGTTGGTGATGGTGGAGGTGGCCACGTCAGAGGCGTCGAAGTCGATGCCGTCCTCGCCGCCTTCGGAGACGATGCTGCCATAGTTGGTCACCGCGCCGCTGTCGATGTCGATGCCGTCCTGCGGCCCGGTGACCAGCAGGTCGCCGTAGTTAAAAATGGTCGCGTTTTCACCGGCGTTGATCGCATCGTCCAGCGTCTCGATGCTGCCCCGGTTGGTGATGACGGCATTGTCCTCGGCCTCGATCCCCTCGGTCAGCGACAGGATCGTGCCCTCGTTGACCACCGTCGCGTCGTCCTCGACCGCGATGCCCTTGTCGGCGCTGTCGATCAGCCCGTAGTTCCGGACCGTTACCTCGTCCTCAGCCTGGATGCCCTCGTCACCGGCCAGGATCGTCCCGCGGTTGGTGATCGACCCGCCGGTGCCCTCGAAATGGATGCCGTCACCGTCGATCCCCTCGATCAGGGCGCCCTCGTGGTTGACGATGGTGGTGGCGTTGGGATCGCCGTCATCTTCGCCGCTGGTGTCGATGGCGTGGTCTTCGCCCGTGATCGTGCCGTAGTTGTGGATGGTGGCATCGGCCCCGGTCTGGATGCCCTCGTCCGCGCCGGAAATCTCGCCGTAGTTGGTCACCACGCCCTCTGCGCCGTCGATGCGCAGGCCGTCACTGTCCAGCGCGGTGATCGTGCCGTCCTCATGATTGATGACGGTGGTGCGGGCGCCGGTGTCGACGCCGCGATCCGTGCCGGTGATGGCGCCGTAGTTGTGGACGGTGCTGTCGTCACCGACCTGCACGCCCTCGTCGGTGCCGATGATCCTGCCGTTGTTGGTGATCAGCGCATCGTCATCGACGTTGACGGCGTCTTCGCCCACCATCTCGCCATCGTCTTCGTACCAGGCGGTCGAGGTGATGGTGCCGTTGTTGGTCAGCGTGGCGCGCTTGTCTGCCTTGATCGCCTGATCCCCGGCCGAGGTGATACTGCCGTGGTTGGTCAGGGTCAGATCATCATCCACCTCGAAGGCGCGGTCGCTGTCGCCGCTGATCTGGGCGCCGGGCGCGACCGTGACGGTCACGCCGTCCAGATCGTCGTCGGTGAACCCGCTGCCGGTGCCCGAACAGGTCACCACGTCATCATCGGCCGGCGACGACGGGATGCAGGCGGACGGGTCGGACGAGGCAAGGGCCTGCCCGGCAAGGGGCATGGCGGCCAGGAGGGCGATGAGGGAGACGTGCGAAAGGGCGCGGGGCATGAAGGCTCCTGTGGTCTTGCAAGGCATGTCCGCTGGCACTGCCGCAACAAGGTAACAGGGGCGTGACGGTGGCATGACAATTCCCCGCCCCGTTTCGACCGCCTACCGACAGGACCTGCACGCGCAAAGCTCTTGCCGCCCTCGCCCCGCTTTGAGAAAAGGAGGAAAGGGACCCGGGAAGACGATGGCCAAACGCGACACGATCCTTCATCGCTGCGAGACGGCGGGGCTGCGCATGACCGAGCAGCGCCGGGTGATCTCGGACGTGCTGGACGGCGCTCGGGACCATCCCGATGTCGAGGAGCTTCACGCCCGGGCTGCGTCGCGCGACCCGCGGATTTCGCTGGCCACCGTCTATCGCACGGTGAAGCTGCTGGAAGAGGCCGGGATCCTGGAGAAGGTCGATTTCGGCGACGGGCGCGCACGGTACGAGGATGCGGAACGCGAACACCACGACCATCTGATCGACGTGACCACCGGCCAGGTGATCGAGTTCGTCGATCCGGAGATCGAGGCTCTTCAGGAAAAGATCGCGGCGAAGCTGGGCTATCGCCTGCAGGGCCACCGGCTGGAACTTTACGGCGTGCCGGTCCACCGCAAGCCTGCCAAGGGCTGAAGACGCGGTACCGGCGACAAAGCTTGTCCGCCTCGGGGCGCGGTGATAGCGGGACCCGTCGTTACTACGGAATTTCCAGATGCAGAACGTCAGGGGCATCGCCCTCGTCATCCTCGCCATGCTCTTCTTCACCATCGAGGACGGGTTCAACAAGTACCTGACCGGCGACCTGCCGCCCGGGCAGGTCATGGTCCTGCTGGGCGTGGGCGGCGTGGTGCTGTTCGGAGGCATCTGCCTGGTGCGGGGCTACCCGATCTTCGGCGCCGACAGCCGCCGTCCGACGGTGATCTTCCGCACCGTCTCCGAAGGCTTTGCCACGCTCTTCTTCATCACCTCACTGGCGCTGGTGCCGATCGCGACGGTGGCCGCCGTCTTCCAGGCGATGCCGCTGGCCATCACCCTGGGCGCGGCGCTGTTTCTGGGCGAACAGGTGGGCTGGCGGCGCTGGTCGGCGGTGGCCGTCGGCTTTCTCGGCGTCCTGATCGTGATCCGCCCCGGCATGGCGGGTTTCCAGGTGGAGGCGCTGCTGGTGCTGGGCGCCGTCGTCGCGGTAGCCGCGCGGGACCTGCTGTCGCGCCGCATGCCGCCCGCCCTACCCTCCACCGTTGCGGCCTTCCTGGCCTTCGGCGCCCTGATGCCGGCGGGCGGGATCCTGATGCTGATCCTCGGCGACAGCTGGGTGGCGATGGACGGGCTGCAAGCCCTGCTGATGCTGCTGTCCTTCCTGTCGATGGCCGCCGGATACTACTTCATGCTGCTGGCCACGCGGATCGGGGACGCCTCGGCGATCACGCCCTTCCGCTACACCCGCCTTCTGTTCACCCTGATCATGGGCGCGCTGATCTTTGCGGAGATCCCGGACGCGCTGACCTACCTCGGCTCCGCGCTGATCCTGGGCTCGGGCATCTATACCTTCCTGCGCGAACGGAGGCTGGCCCGGGTCAACCTCGCCCAGGCCCGCGCGACGCCGCTGCCCTGATCGCCGTCTCGCCCCGACGGCCCGCTCCGCCGCCGCCCCCGGACGGGCGCGGCGGGGCGCCGTTCGGGCAAAGATCGCCCTGTTTGCGCTATTCTTTCGGCGCTCGCCTTTCCAAGAGCGCGTGGGCGGCTTACAACCCCGACAAAGGCCCCTGGACAGAGGATATTTCCAGATGAGCACCATTATCGACATCCACGCCCGCGAGATCCTGGACAGCCGCGGCAACCCCACGGTCGAGGTCGACGTGATCCTTGAAGACGGCACCATGGGCCGCGCCGCCGTGCCCTCGGGCGCCTCCACGGGCGTGCACGAAGCGGTCGAGCGCCGCGATGGCGACAAGGCCCGCTACATGGGCAAGGGCGTGCTGGAGGCCGTGGCGGCCGTCAACGGCGAGATCGCCGAGGCCATCGTGGGCTTCGACGCGCTGGATCAGGTCGGCCTGGACATGGCGATGATCGAGCTCGACGGCACCGAGAACAAGGGCCGCCTGGGCGCCAACGCCATTCTGGGCGTGTCGCTGGCCGTGGCCAAGGCCGCTGCCGATTTCACCGGCCAGCCGCTCTATCGTTACGTCGGCGGCACCTCGGCCCGCGTCCTGCCGGTGCCGATGATGAACATCATCAACGGCGGCGAACATGCCGACAACCCGATCGACATCCAGGAATTCATGATCATGCCGGTGGCCGCGGAAAACATCCGCGAGGCCGTGCGCATGGGCTCGGAAGTCTTCCACACCCTGAAGAAAGAGCTGTCGGCCGCGGGCATGTCCACCGGCCTCGGCGACGAGGGCGGCTTCGCCCCCGAGCTGGGCTCGACCACCGAGGCGCTCGATTTCATCCTGAAGTCCATCGAGAAGGCCGGCTACACCCCCGGCAAGGACATCTACCTGGCTCTCGACTGTGCCTCGACCGAGTACTTCAAGGACGGCAAGTACGAGATGAAGGGCGAAGGCAAATCGCTGACCTCCGCCGAGAACGCCGAGTACCTGAAAGGCCTCTGCGACGCCTATCCGATCATCTCGATCGAGGACGGCATGGCCGAGGACGACTGGGAGGGCTGGAAGCTGCTGACCGACGCCATCGGCGAGAAGGTGCAGCTGGTCGGTGACGACCTCTTCGTCACCAACCCCGAGCGTCTGGCCATGGGTATCGAACAGGGCGTGGCGAACTCCATGCTGGTGAAGGTGAACCAGATCGGCTCGCTGACCGAGACGCTGAAGGCCGTCGATATGGCGCATCGCGCGCGCTACACCAACGTGATGTCGCACCGTTCGGGCGAGACCGAGGATGCCACCATCGCGGATCTCGCCGTCGCGACCAACTGCGGTCAGATCAAGACCGGCTCGCTGGCCCGTTCGGACCGGCTGGCGAAGTACAACCAGCTGATCCGCATCGAGGAAATGCTGGGCGAGACCGCCGAATACGCGGGCACCTCGATCCTGAAGTAAGGGCCCTGCCCTGACGATGCGCGCGCGCCCCGGCCCCTGGCTGCGGGCGCGCGTCGCGTTTGAGGGGACGCCGGTGGCGAGGCCGCCGCCTTAGGCCCGGCCCGCGACGCGGGCGCGCAGGAACAGCACCAGGCCCGAGAGCTTGAACGCCAGGGGCCCGACGCCCAGGGACAGGATGAAGGCCACCGGCCAGGCGGTCAGCCAGCGGCCCATCCAGATGCCGAACCAGCCGGGGCCGAAGCCCATGGGCAGGATCGACATCAGGAAGGTCATCATCAGCGCCATCAGGCAGGAAATGAACAGCTGCGCGATCAGGATGAACGCCTTGGACTGCGCGGCGGCAGGGGGTGCGGATTGGGTCATGGTCAACTCCGGTACGGTCACGTGGGGCGTTGCGTCCGGAGGAGATCCGATACACAGCGCCCGATGAAAGGGCGCCGGGAATCGAGGATCGACAAACTTGCGGTTTCCGCGGCGCGCCCCTGGCGCAGCCCTGCGGTGACCGTGACCGGGCTAACCAAACCGGCCTTGCGTCTTTCGGCTGGGCTCGAATAGCGCGGGCACCCTGTGCCCGTCAACGCCGCGCTGCGAAAGCCTGCCCTGCTTTCGCGGAATAACGCGGGCCGCGCAACGAAAAAGGGCCCGGAGAAACTCTCCGGGCCCCGTGACCCCAGAGGGGCCTCAAGCTGTCTCAGTCAGACCTCAGTTCCAGAAGCCTTCGTCGACGCCTTCCATCTGCTCCAGCTCTTCCTCGGTCTGGGAGACGACCACGGCATAGCTCTGGTCATCGACCGGAACCAGGCGCACGTCGTTCAGTTCCAGCATCACGTGCTTGTCCGCGATGTCGAGGAAGCCGCCGACCTCGGCAACCACGCCGATCATCTTGCCGGAGCTGTCCAGAACCACATCTTCGATCTCGCCGATGTCATTCCAGCCCTCTTCGACCATGTCGAATTCGGTGTCGGCGGACCATTCCTGCGGGTCGCCGGTGGTGTAAATGTCGCCACCGGTGATGTCGCGGGTGCGGATCAGTTCCGCGTCAGCGATCTTCCGGGTGTCGGACATGGACTCGTTCATCTCCGAGCCTTCCGTCTGCATCGCGGTTTCGCCCTGGTTCATGGTCTCGGTTTCGGACATCTCGTCGCCGTGATTGTCGGCAAAGGCAGCGCCACCGATCAGGGTGAAAGCAGCAGTCGTGGCCATCAGGATGTTGCGGGTCATGAAGTGTCCTCCTTAACTTGTCTTCAGTGATGCAACACCGCACTCTCGGCAGAGGTTCCAAAATTTTCTCAGACGGACCAATCTTATCCCTAAGTAAAGAAAGGAAATTTGGATGACTGCCGAGGATATCATCGCCCTGTTGGGTCTCGAACCGCACCCCGAGGGGGGCCATTACAGGCAAACCTGGATCGCCGAGACGGAGGATGGCGCGCGCCCGGCAGGCACCTGTATCTACTTCCTGCTGAAGGCCGGCGAACGCAGTCACTGGCACCATGTCGACAGTGCCGAGATCTGGCATCACTACGCTGGGGCCCCTGTCCTGCTGCGCATCTGCGAAACAGACGACGGCCCGGCCCGGCAGGTCACCCTGGGCAAGGACCTGGCGAAGGGAGAGCGCCCCCAGGGCATCGTGCCGCCGCATCACTGGCAGGCCGCCGAGGCTCTGGACGGTTGGGCCCTCGTCGGCTGCACCGTCTCGCCCGCGTTCAACTTCGAAGGCTTCGTTCTGGCGCCCGAGGATTTCGATATCCCCTCCGCCTGACGCCCGCCCCCGTCATCCGCGAAAGTTTTTTCGCCCGAACCGCATTTTTCTCGCAAGAGGGTGAAACTCCCCCGAAGACCTTACGTACCTCCATCGAGTTCTCCGCGGGACGGTGTGTGTGTACCGGTCCTGTTGTGTGGGTGTCCCGCGGAGACAGTTGTGTAGTGAGTGGACTGTTTCCCCTCGACGCCGGCCTGGCTGGCGTCCGTTCCCAAGATTGCGTGGCCCTGCGCGTCGGTGACTTCCCTCCAGGGGACCTGCCCCGACCGGCGCCGCGGCCACGCTTTCCACGGTCTGCCGCTGCCCGCTCTCCGGGTCGCGGGGCCGGCGGGAGAAAAAACGACTCCGCGCCACATTTTTCTGAAACTTCCCCCAGAGACCTATCGTGACTGTCCAGAGGCTTTACCGAGCCTGGGGCAAATGCCCTCCTGCGCGGATCACCGGCCCACCCGGTGGTTCGGTCCGAAAGTCGTGGGGTCTGGTCGTGCGCCTCGTCCCTGGCGCATTCCCGACGGCCTGATCCGCGGCTGACGGTTGGCCCTTTTCGCATATTCCCACCACGTGTGCGAAAAGGGCCCGCGGACAAACGCAGGCCCTTTCGGACAATCAGTTCTGACAGTCGGACAGGATCAAGGCCGAAGCCAGCGCTTAGCGCGACGCGCGCAGCGCCGCTACAAGGCCCGCGGTCGAACCGTCCTTGCCCTCGGTGCCTTGCTTGCCCGCGAGGATCGGCGACAGCTTCACCGCCAGTTCCTTGCCCAGCTCCACGCCCCACTGGTCGTAGGAGTTGATGCCCAGAATGACCCCTTCGACAAACACCCGATGTTCGTAAAGCGCGACCAGCTGGCCCAGCACATAGGGCGTCAGCTTGGTATAGAGCAGTGTCGTGGAAGGACGGTTGCCCGGGAAGACCCGGTGCCGTGCCTGGCGTTCCAGCTCGGCCCCCTCCAGCCCCTTCGCCGCCATGATCTCGGTCGCCTCCTCCAGAGAACGGCCGCGCAGCAGCGCCTCGGACTGGGCCAGGCAGTTCGCGGCCAGCAGGTCGTGCTGATGCGCCAGATCGGGTTCATGCCCCTCGGCGCCCAGCATGAATTCGCAAGGCACCACGCGGGTCCCCTGGTGAATCAACTGGTAGAAGGCATGCTGGCCATTGGTGCCCGGTTCCCCCCAGACGACGGGGCCGCTGTCGATGGTCAGGTCCCGCCCTTCCATGTCGACGCGCTTGCCGTTGCTCTCCATCTCCATCTGCTGGAGGTAGGCCGGGAAGCGCGCCAAGCGCTGTTCATAGGGCAGCACGGCGCGGGTGGCATGGCCCAGCCCCTGATTGTGCCAGATGCCTGTCAGCGCCAGGAGCACCGGAAGGTTTTCTGCGGCAGGCGCCTCGCGGAAATGCTTGTCCATGGCGTGCCCGCCGGCCAGGAACCCACGGAAATCGGTGGCGCCTACGGCGATCATCAGGGCCAGGCCGATCGGCCCCCACATGGAATAGCGCCCGCCGACCCAGTCCTCGAACCCGAAAACCCGGCTGGGGTCGATGCCCCATTCCGCCGTCTTCTCGGCGTTGGAGCTGAGCGCGGCGAACTGCGCGCCGGGATCATCCAGCTTGGCCGCCATCCACTTGCGCGCCGTTTCGGCGTTGGTCATCGTCTCGATCGTGGTGAAGGTCTTGGAGGCGACGATCACCAGCGTCCGCGCCGGGTCCAGCCCCTTCAGCACGTCATGGATATGCGCCCCGTCCACGTTCGACACGAAATGGCAGCGCGGCCCGTCGCAATAGGGTTTCAGCGCCAGCTCGGCCATGGCCGGTCCAAGGTCGGAGCCGCCGATGCCGATGTTGACGACATCGCTGATCCGTCCACCGGCGCCGTGGTAGTCGCCCGTGCGCACGGCTTCGGCGAAATCCTCCATCCGGCGCAGGGTTGCCAGCACCCCGGGCATCACGTCCTGCCCGTCGACCTTCACCGGATCCCCGGAGAGGTTGCGCAGCGCGGTGTGCAGCACGGCGCGTCCCTCGGTCTCGTTGATCCTGGCGCCGGTGAACATGGCCTCGCGCTTCTGATCCAGTCCCGCCGCGTCGCAGAGCGACAGCAGCGCGTCGCGCACCTCGTCGCAGATGTTCGTCTTCGAGTAGTCGAACAGCAGCCCGCCGGCGCGGGCCGAGAAGTGGTCGAACCGCGCCGGGTCGGCGTCGAAGAGCGACAGGATGGAACGGTCACGATGGCGTTCGGCCAGGGCGGAAATGTCTTGCCACATGGATCAGGGTCCCGTTGCTGAAATGAAATGGACCGGCGGCACGGGGCCCCGGCAGAGACGCCCCCCGGACGCGCGGGCGACCGGGGGCAGGTCTGTCACGGCGCCCAGTGGACCACCGCATTGGGCAGGACGGCGGCAATGGGCGCCTCCTCGGGCTTCTTGCCCTGGGCTTCTTCCAGCACCCGCCGCTTTTCATCGCCCATGATGACCACATGGGTGGACAGCGCGCCCTTCAGGTAGCGCGCGGTGATGGTGATGCGTGGCTCGCCCGCGCCCTCGGCCCGCATGGGCAGCAGGATCGGCGCGTCGGGCGCCAGGGCCTCGGCAAGGCGATCGGCGCCGGGGAACAGGCTCGCGGTATGGGCATCGGTGCCCATGCCCAGCAGAAGCACGTTGATCGGCAGATGCGGGCGCAGCCCCTCCGACAGGGCGTCCAGCGCCAGATCGGGTTCCTCGGTCTCGGTGTGCAGCGGCAGCATCGTCGCGCTCGCCGCATGGCCCGTCAGCAGCCGCTTGCGCAGCAGCGCGGTGTTCGACCGCGGAGAGCTTTCGGGCACCCAGCGTTCGTCGTTCAGCACCACGTCGACCCGATCCCAGTCCAGCGTGACGGCTGTCAGCGCGTCGAAAATCGGCCCCGGCGTGGTCCCGCCGGGCACGCAGAAGGTGACCCGGTCATCGTGGCGCAGCGCGGCGCCCAGTTCCGAGGCCAGCGTGTCCGCCAGGTCCAGCGCCAGCAGGTCGCGATCGGGATATTCCTTGAATTCCATGAGCTTGCCCCTTTCGGGTCCTCTCCCATTCTGGGCGGCCCGTCTGGGCGCGCCCGGTCTTTCAGTGAGGCCAGATTGCCTCAGGCGCGGATCTCGCGCCATCGGCGGCCGTCGCGGTGCATCAGCGCCAGCGCCTCTTCCGGCCCGGTGGAGCCGCTTTCGTAGGCCACCGGCTTGTCGCCCCGTTCCTCCCAGGAGGCGATCAGCGGGTCGGCCCAGGCCCAGGCGGCCTCGACCTCGTCACCGCGCATGAACAGCGTCTGGTTGCCACGGATCACGTCCATGATCAGGCGCTCGTAGGCGTCCGGCACATCCTCGGCATCGGGACCAAGCGCCTCGGCGAAGGTCATGTCGAGGGGCACATCGACCAGACGCATGCCACCCGGCCCCGGTTCCTTGATGGTGACGAAAAGATCCATCCCCTCGTTCGGCTGCAACCGGATGGTCAGGACGTTGCGATGCCGCCCGGCATCGGCGCCGAAGATCGAATGCGGCGTTTCCTTGAAGACCACGGCGATCTCCGAACTGCGCGCCTTCAGGCGCTTGCCGGTGCGCAGGTAGATCGGCGTGCCGGCCCATCTCCAGTTCGACACGCGCAGCTTCATCGCGATGAAGCTCTCGGTCTTGCTGTCGGGGTTCTCCACATGCTCCAGGTAGCCGGGCTGGTCGGCGCCGGCGGCCAGGTACTGGCCTCGCACCACGTCCTGCAGGGGCACCTGTTCCAGCGCGCGGATCACCTTCAGCTTCTCGTCGCGCACCGCGTCGTGGTCGAACTTCGCCGGCGGCTCCATCGCGATCAGGCACAGCAGCTGCATCAGGTGGTTCTGCACCATGTCCCGCATCGCGCCGGACTTGTCGTAGTATTCGCCACGCCCGCCGACACCCACGGTTTCGGCCACGGTGATCTGGATATGGTCGACGTATTGGGCGTTCCACAGCGGTTCGAACAGCATGTTGCCGAAACGGACGGCCATCAGGTTCTGCACCGTTTCCTTGCCCAGGTAGTGGTCGATCCGGTAGATCTGGCTTTCGTCGAAATGCGCCGCCAGATCCGCATTCAGCGCCTTGGCCGAGGCCAGGTCGTGACCGAAGGGTTTTTCCACCACGATCCGGGTCTGGTCATCGGCGATGCCATGGGTGTGCAGCCGTTCCGCCAGCGCGCCGAAGAGGCTGGGCGCGACGGAGAAGTAGAAGGCGCGAACGCGGCCCGGCGACATCAGCGCCGCCAGGTCCTTCCAGCCGCCGTCGCCCAGGGCGTCGACCTGAACATATTCCAGCCGTTCCAGGAACTCCGCCCGCAGCTCGGGCGTGCCGCTCTTGGGATCGAACTCGGCGATGGCGTCGGCGATCATCTGGCGGAATTCCTCGGTCGAATGTTCCGACCGGGCGGCGCCGATGATGCGGCTGTTGTCTTCCATCTGGCCCGAGCAGAAGCGGCGATAGAGACCCGGCAGGATCTTGCGCCGGGCCAGATCGCCGGTGCCGCCGAAGATGACGAGGTCGAAGGGATCGACGGGAATCACGCGAGAGACCATCGGGGTTCCTTTCCGCTTGGCTGTCCTCCGCCAGGCCGGGCCACGGCGGTTCGCCTGTTGCTGTGCGGGGCCTTGGCCCCTTGCGTCTCTGCCGGCCCGCAGGCCGATGCCGCATTGCGGCGCTTTCGTTCAGTCGCAGCATAGCAGAGAACCCGTGGCCGACAATGGGGGATGTTAGCGGTAACTCACCTCACGGCCGTCCCTTGCCGCTGCGGTCACGCCGGCGTCCGCGCGGGCGTCGACGGACGCGAGATCTCCCCCCCGCCGACGGCCATCCGCACCCCCGTCGTGCCTTCGCAGGAGGTCGGCAGCCCGTGCAGCACCCTCGCGGCGAGAAAGGCAAAGGCCTGCGCCTCCAGCATGTCACCGTCAAAGCCTGCGTCCTCGACCGGGCGCACGGGACAATCCAGCGACACCGCCAGCATTTCCATCAGCACCGGGTTCAGCCGCCCGCCCCCGGTGACCAGAAGCTGCGCCGGCGGTTCCGGCAGATGCTCCATCCCGCGCAGGACCGAGGCCGCGCAGATCGCGGTCAGCGTGGCGGCGGCATCGGCGTCCGACAGCCCGGCCACCAGCCCGGGCAGATCCCCGAACTGGTTCCGATCCAGGGACTTGGGCGGAATGCGGTAGAAATACCGATTGTCTAGGAAGGCCTCCAGCGTGCCCTCGGCCACGGAGCCTTGTGCCGCCAGCGCCCCGTCGCGGTCGAAGGGCTGGCCCCGGCGCGCCTGCATCAGGTCGTTCAGCGGCGCATTCGCCGGGCCGGTGTCAAAGGACAGCAGCGCCCCGGGCGCCTCGGGCTGCGCGAGGCGCGGATCCGCCCAGGTGATGTTGCCCACGCCGCCCAGGTTCAGAAAGGCCACCGGCGCCGAGGCCCCCATGTGCCGAGCCAGCGCGTGGTGATAGAAGGGCGCCAGCGGCGCGCCCTCCCCGCCCAGCTGAACATCGGCGGAGCGGAAATCCCAGACCACCGGCACGCCCAGCCGGTCGGCCAGTGTCGCCCCGTCGCCGGTCTGGAAGGTGCCGCGCCCGCGTGGCTCATGCGCCAAGGTCTGACCGTGAAAGCCCACCAGGTCGATGTCGTCGAACTGGGCCAGAAGATCGGCATGGGCGCTAAGAACCACCTGCTGCGCGGCCTCGATGCGCGGATCCGGGTCAGGCCCGGGCCAGAGGCCAAGCGCGTCCGCCAGCGTGGCGCGTTCGGCGTCGCTGTAAGGGCGGTAGGCGGAGGGCCCGAAGGCGCGGATCGCCTGCCCGTCCGTCTCCACCACGGCGGCATCCACCCCGTCGAGCGAGGTGCCCGACATGGCCCCCAGGACACGCAGCACGGGCTTGTCGGTGGTGTGGCGCGTCATGGTCTTTCCCTTGGCTCCTGTGGCGACTATAGAGTGCCGCGCAAACCCCAGAGGGACAAGAGTGATGACATACACCCCCAAATCCGACTTCCTCAACGTGATGCAGGAACGCGGCTTCGTTGCCGATTGCACGGATTATCAGGGCCTCGACGAGGCGCTGATCAGCGGGGTGGTGCCGGGCTATATCGGCTACGACGCCACGGCGGCGTCGCTTCATGTCGGGCACCTGATGAATATCATGATGCTGCGCTGGTTCCAGAAGCTGGGCGGCAAGCCGATCACCCTGATGGGTGGCGGCACGACAAAGGTGGGCGATCCCTCCTTCCGCAGCGATGAACGCCCCCTGCTGGGTCCGGATCAGATCCAGGCCAACATCGACGGCATGGGCCAGGTCTTCGCCCGTTACCTCGACTACGGCGAAAGCGACACCGGCGCCCTGATGCTTAACAACGCCGAATGGCTGGACGGGCTGAACTACCTGGAATTCCTGCGCGACATCGGCCGGCATTTCAGCGTCAACCGCATGCTGTCCTTCGAGTCGGTGAAATCCCGGCTGGACCGCGAACAATCGCTGTCCTTCCTGGAATTCAACTACATGATCCTGCAGGCCTACGACTTCCTCGAACTGAACCGGCGCTACGGCTGTCTGGTGCAGATGGGCGGCTCTGACCAGTGGGGCAACATCGTCAACGGGATCGACCTGACCCGCCGCGTGCTGGATCACGAGATCTACGGGCTGACCACGCCGCTGCTGGCCACCTCGGACGGCAAGAAGATGGGCAAGAGCGCCAACGGCGCCATCTGGCTCAACGGCGACATGCTCATCCCGTACGAGTTCTGGCAGTTCTGGCGCAACACCACCGACGCCGACGTCGGCCGGTTTGCCAAACTCTACACCGAGCTGCCGGTCGAGGAATGCGAGCGCCTGGGCGCCCTCGGCGGGTCGGAGATCAACGAAGCCAAGGTGATCCTGGCCAACGAGGTGACCGCGCTGTTGCATGGTCGCGAGGCTGCTGAGACGGCGGAAGCCACCGCGCGCGAGGTGTTCGAGAAGGGCGGCGTGGGCGGCGACCTGCCGACGCTGGAGCTGACGGCCGAGGAAGTGGGCGACGGTATTTCGGTGGCCCAGCTGATCGTGCGCTCGGGCCTGGCCAAGACCGGCAAGGAGGCGAAGCGCCTGATCGCCGACAATGGCGCGAAGATCGACGACGCGCCGCTGACCGACGCGGGCCTGATGCTGGACGCCGCCGCGCTCGCCTCTCCGGTGAAGCTGTCGGCGGGCAAGAAGCGCCACGCACTGGTGAAGCTGGCCGACTGATCCAGCCTGCAGTTTCTTTCTAGGATCAACGGACGGGCCCCACGGGGCCCGTTTGCATGGGGCCCCTCCCTGCGTGCCCTGCCACGTCGCCCAAACGGCGAAAAGCAGTGAGAATTTCCCGCAGATCCCCCTTCAAATCCGCCTGCCGCCGTCCTATATCTCATGTTGTCGCTTCGGCGACTATGGGCATAAACGCGCATGTAATAAGCGGATCGGACCCGGGGGCGGTACCCGGCGGCTCCACCAAACATCCCTTGTTGGGGGATCATGGGGCCGAAATAGGATCGACGAACGTGTAAAGATGTAGCTTTGTCCCGGTGAGATACCACCGTTATCGGTTCGCTAAGTACAATTGCCAACAACAATCGTGCTCCGGTTGCAGTTGCTGCGTAAGCAGTAACAAGACCGAAATCTAAGTCCTTGCGCCTAGCAGTGTAAGGCGGGGTTCGCAGGTACCTGGCAACAGAAACCTGCACTTCCCTTCCCCATCTCCGATGCCACGCCGCCGTCCACCCGGGCGGCTTTTTGTTTGATCGGCGCGCGGCGCGCATTTCCGCCTCGCGGGGGCACGGGAAAGCCTGTATCAGCCCCCACATGAGCGCCGCATTCGAGATATTCCTGCAAGGCACCCCGGGTCTGGAAGAGGCCCTGGCCGAGGAGGCCCGTGCCACCGGTTTCGCCAAGGCCGAGGCCGTCCCCGGCGGCGCGACCCTCCAGGGGCAATGGACCACCGTCTGGCGGGCCAACCTGAAACTGCGCGGCGCTGGTGCCGTGCTGGCCCGCATCGGCGGCTTTCCCGCCAGCCACCTGTCGCAGCTCGACAAGCGGTCGCGCGCCTTCCCCTGGGGCGACGTGTTGCGCCCGGATGTGCCGGTGAAGGTCGAAGTGTCGGCCTCGGCCAAGTCGAAGATCTACCACGCGGGCGCGGCCCAGGAACGGATCGAACGGGCGCTCAGCGAAAGCTTCGGCGCCCCCATCGACCCCGACGCCGCCGTGGTCCTCAAGACGCGGATCCAGCGCGACTACGTCCAGTTCAGCGTCGACACCAGCGGCGAGAGCCTGCACAAGCGCGGACACAAGCCTGCCGTGGGCAAGGCGCCCATGCGTGAAACCCTGGCCGCGCTTTTCCTGCGCCAGGCCGGGTTCACCGGCGAAGAACCGGTGCTGGATCCGATGTGCGGCTCCGGCACCTTCCTGATCGAGGCGGGTGAGATGGCCGCGGATCTCTGGCCCGGGCGCAACCGCCGCTTCGCCTTCGAGGATCTCGCCACCTTCAACCCCGACCTCTATGCCCGGATCCGGGCCGAGGCGCCGCAGCCGCGCCCGCTGGACGAGCTGCCGGGTCTCTTCGGGTCGGACCGCAACGCCGGCGCCATCGAGATGGCGGGCCGCAACGCCGAAGCCGCAGGGCTGGGCGGCGCGGTGACCCTGGCGCACCGGGCCGTGTCGGACCTCGAACGCCCCGCCGGCCCGCCGGGCCTGGTGATCGTGAACCCGCCCTACGGCGCCCGGATCGGCGACCGCAAGCAGCTCTTCTCGCTCTACGGGCGTCTGGGCACGGTGCTGAAGGAGCGGTTCGGCGGCTGGCGTGCGGCCATCGTCACCTCCGACGGCGGCTTGGCGCGCGCGACCGGCCTGCCCTTCCTGCCCCCCGGCCCGCCCGTCGCCCATGGCGGGCTGACGGTGAAGCTCTACCAGACCGCCGCCCTGCGCTGAGCCGCGCATCGCGCGTCATCAAAGCTTGGCTTGACCCACCCGACGCGGCCCGCGACAGTCGCCCGGCTGAAGCGAAGAGGTGCCCATGCCGAGCGATCCCCGCGCGCCTGCCTGGCGCGAGCTGTTCCAGGCCTTCGGCCGTATCGGCGTGATGAGTTTCGGCGGCCCCGCGGCGCAGATCTCCGTCATGCACGGGGAGCTGGTGGACCGCCGCCGCTGGCTGAGCGAGGACAGCTTCCTCGGCGCGCTGAGCTTCTGCATGCTGCTGCCAGGGCCTGAGGCCATGCAGCTGGCGACCTATTCCGGCTGGCGTCTGCGGGGCGTCGCGGGCGGTCTGATGGCGGGCCTGCTGTTCGTGCTGCCCGGCGCCGCCGTCGTGGCCGCCCTGGCTCTGGCCTACGTGCAATGGGGCACCTTGCCGGGCGTGCAGGCGGCCTTCATGGGCATCAAGGCGCTGGTGGTGGCTCTGGTGTTGCAGGCGCTCTGGCGTCTGTCGCAGCGGGCGCTTCCGGGCTGGGCGCAACGGGGCTGGGCCGTGGCAGGATTCGTCTCGATCTTCGCCCTGGACGTGCCCTTCCCGCTGCTGATCCTGGCCGCCGCGCTCTGGGGGCTGTGGCGAGGCGGAGAGGCGGGGGCCCCGGCCCCACCCGTGCCTACCTTCACGACTGCCGCGCCGAGCTGGCGCCGCAGCCTGGTCACCGCCGCGCTGTGGGTCCTAGCCTGGCTGGCGCCCGTCCTTCTGCTGCGGCTCAGTGGCGCCACCTTCCTCGCCGACCTCGGCGCCTTTTTCGCGCGCCTTGCGGTCCTCAGTTTCGGCGGCGCCTATGCTCTGCTGGCATGGATGGCGCAGGTCACCGTGGATCAGCACGGCTGGCTGACGCCGGGGCAGATGATCGACGCCCTCGGGCTGGCCGAAACCACGCCCGGGCCGCTGATCCTGGTGACGCAGTTCGTGGCCATGGTGGCCGGCGCCGTCCGTGCCGGGCCGGAGCTGGGTCTGGCCGCCGGGGCCCTGACCCTCTGGGTGACCTTCGTCCCCTGTTTCCTCTTCATCTTCGTGCTGGCGCCGCATGTCGAGCGCCTGCTGGCCCTACCCCGGCTGAAGGCCGCGCTCGCCGCCGTGACCGCCGCCGTCGTCGGCGTCATCGCCTCTTTGGCGCTGTGGTTCACGCTGCATGTCCTGTTCGACACGATCCGCGGGGCGGGCGTGCCGCCGCTGCCGGTGTGGGAGAGCTTCCAGCCCCTTGCCGCGGCCCTCGTGGCCCTGGCCCTGGCGCTGGTCTTCGTCCTGCGCACCGGGCTTCTGACGAACCTGGTCGCGATGGCTGCTCTCGGGCTTGCCGCAGCGCAGCTTGGCCTGTGACATCTCCCCGGCAGGCCGCCGCCGCCGGTTGCAGAGAATCTTCCCGCATCACCTTCCGTTTTGCTTAGAATCCCCTATGCTCAGCCGAAAGTTTGCCCCCTGGAAGACAGACATGGCCCAATCTATCGACTACGGAAATCTGATGCACCGCGCCATGCGCAGCCTGATCCAGGATGTGCTGAGCGACGTTGCCGCCAACGGACTGCCGGGCGCCCATCATTTCTTCATCACCTTCGACACCACCCATGAGGACGTGGAACTGGCCGCCTGGCTGCGCGACCGCTACCCCACCGAGATGACGGTGGTGATGCAGCACTGGTTTGAGGACCTGGAGGTCAACGACGAGGGCTTTGCCGTCACGCTGAACTTCGGCGACAGCCCGGAACGGATGTTCATCCCCTACGACGCCATCGAGACCTTCGTCGATCCCTCGGTCGAGTTCGGCCTGCGGTTCGAAACCCAGGGCCAGGATGACGAGGACGAGGATGACGACGAGCCCACGCCGCCCGACGCCTCCGGTGAGGGCGACGACAGCGACGCGGAGGATGGAGCCGACGAGAAGACCGGCAAGGAGGCCGACGTCGTCAGCCTGGACGCCTTCCGCAAGTGATCTGACATCGCCTTTCTCGCGGCGCGCAGCACGCGCCCGTGACAGCCTTCAAGACAGCCCGGCAGCCACTGCCCGGGCTGTTTTCGTTCCGGGCGCTACGTAAGACGCCAGGCTCGTCCGCGGATGGATCCCGAATTGTGCAGGGGCACCGGCGCCGTGTAACAGCGGGCCAAGCGTCCGGTGAATTTTTTGTAAATGCAAAGTATCAGGCTTGTCCGGAGGCGACCGGCTTGCCAAACCATCTGCGAACGGCAGGCATTCAAGGGGACAGACCGGTGGCCAGCGACTTCGCAGTATTTCTCGGACAGATGATGCGCAAACCCAAGGAGGTGTCGGCCATCGCGCCCTCTTCCGCTGCGGTGGCCCGCATGATGACCGACGGTGTCGAGACCGTCGAGGGGCCGATCCTGGAGATCGGGCCGGGCACCGGCTCCTTCACCAAGGTCCTGCTGGAGCGCGGCATCGCGCCCGAACGCCTGATCCTGATGGAGCTGAACACCCGCTTCTGCGAGGAACTGCGGCAGCGGTTCCCGGGGGTTCGGGTGCTGAACCAGCCCGCGCAGCAGATCGGCAGCATCGGCGTCGAGAACCTCGGCTGCGTGATCTCTGGCGTGCCGGTCCTGGCGCGGCCGCAGATCCAGCGCGAGGTGGTGGGCAACGCCTTCAAGGTGATGGCGCCCGACGGGGTCTTCGTCCAGATCACCTACAGCCCGAACGCCCCGATCCCCGAAGACGTGCAGGCCGAGATGGGCATCACCGCCCGCAAGCGCGGCACCGTCTGGGCCAACCTGCCCCCGGCGCGCGTCTTCGAGTTCCGCAGCCGCCCGAACTGAAGGCGTCGCGGCCCAACGGGTCGAGGACACATGAAAAAGGCCGCGTCCCCATTGGCGCGGCCTTCTGACATCTTCGATCGTCACCGCGGCTCAGACGCGCACCGCGCCGCGGACCTCGGTGTAGGGCATGTCGCGATAGCGGTCGATCAGGCGGCGGAAACCGTCCATCAGCTCGATCACCGAAGTCTCGGCCCGGCGCGAGATCGCCAGAATCTGCACGCCGTATTCCACCGGCACCTCCGGCCCTTCGGGCACGATCTTGCGGAAGATCAGCGAGGTGCGCGGCGCCCCGTCGAGGCCCGCGCCCGGCTCCACCCGCATCAGCGCCATGCCGACCTCCGGATCGACGCCGGTGACATGGGCCAGGGTCCAGCCCCCCTCGCCCGGCTCCGGCGCCACGCGGGCGATCCGGTCCACCAGGCTGCCGCAGGTTTCACCGTCGAACAGCTGACGCCAGTCGCGCCCCTCGCTGTCGGGCAGCTCCGTGCGGGCCTGTTCCAGCACATCGGTCTCATGGCTGCGCACCACGCGGAACTCCTCCGGCGCGGTGCCGAAACGCAGGAGCCCCTTCTCGTTCTTCTCGAAGTTCCCCGCGAGGTAGTAGAGGTATTCGCCCTTGGGCCGGGACTCCCAGAGGATGTGTTCATAGGTGGGCGGCGTCTCGGACTCCGCCGGCTCCTCAACCCAGAGCGGTAGTGACAGGGCGAGGCTTTGCCCCTTGGGCTCCAGATCGACGACTGGATGCTGCGCCAGGGCGGTCTTCGGGTTGACCGTGGGGGTCACCTGCCGCGCGCGCGGCCCCGGATCCTGCCCCGCACCGAACAGCTTCTTCCAGAACCCGGCCATGATCGCACCTCTTGATCGTTCAGACTTGAGACTAGACATGCACCGATGACCGCGGGCTTCAAGGCGGATCATGCGGCGCCGCCCGCCCCTCTCGCCATGGTGATGCGCGCCGTGCGGCATACGACGGTGCACAAATGCACCCCTGCGCCGGCCGCGTTAGCGGGAACGGCATTGAAACTGGGCCACTTTGCGGTAAACCGGGCGCGACGTTCCTTTTGGGAGATCTGAAATGTCGCAGACCCGCACCGAAACCGACAGCTTCGGCCCGCTCGAAGTTCCCGCTGACAAGTACTGGGGCGCCCAGACGCAGCGGTCGATCATGAACTTCCCCATTGGCTGGGAAAAGCAGCCGGTTCCGATCATCCGCGCGCTCGGCGTGATCAAGAAGGCCTGCGCCATGGCCAACAAGGAGCTGGGCAACATGGAGGCCGAGGTCGCCGATGCGATCATCGCCGCCGCCGGTGAGGTGATCGAGGGCAAGTTCGACGACAACTTCCCGCTGGTGGTCTGGCAGACCGGCTCCGGCACCCAGTCGAACATGAACTCGAACGAGGTGATCTCGAACCGCGCGATCGAGATGCTGGGCGGTGAGATGGGGTCGAAATCCCCCGTCCACCCAAATGACCACTGCAACATGGGCCAGTCGTCCAACGACACCTTCCCGACCGCCATGCACGTCGGCATCGCCATGTCCGCCCGCGACACCCTGCTGCCGGGCCTGCGCAAGCTGCACGCGGCGCTGGAACAGAAGTCGGAAGACTTCAAGGACATCATCAAGATCGGCCGGACCCACACCCAGGACGCCACCCCCCTGACCCTGGGCCAGGAATTCGGTGGCTACGCCCACCAGGTGGCCAAGGGCATCGAACGGGTCGAGGCCGCTCTTGGCGACATCTACGAGCTGGCGCAGGGCGGCACCGCCGTCGGCACCGGACTGAACACCAAGAAGGGCTGGGCCGAAATGGTCGCCGCCAACATGGCGGAAATCACCGACCTGCCCTTCGTCACCGCGCCGAACAAGTTCGAGGCGCTGGCCGGCCATGACGCCATGGTCATGTTCTCCGGCGCGCTGAAGACGGTCGCGGCCTCGCTGTTCAAGATCGCCAACGACATCCGCCTGCTGGGCTCCGGCCCGCGCTGCGGCCTGGGCGAGCTGATCCTGCCGGAAAACGAGCCGGGCTCCTCGATCATGCCGGGCAAGGTGAACCCGACCCAGGCCGAGGCGCTGACCATGGTCTGCGCCCATGTCATGGGCAACGACGCCGCCGTCGGTTTCGCCGGCAGCCAGGGCCACTTCGAGCTGAACGTCTACAATCCGATGATGTCCTACAACGTGCTGCAGTCGATGCAGCTTCTGGGCGACAGCGCCTCGGCCTTCACCGACAACATGGTGGCGGGCATCCAGGCGAACGAGCCGCGCATCGAGAAGCTGCTGCATGAAAGCCTGATGCTGGTGACAGCGCTGGCGCCGACCATCGGCTACGACAACGCCACCAAGGTCGCCAAGACCGCGCACAAGAACGGCACCACGCTGAAGGAAGAGGCCATCGCGCTTGGCTTCGTTGACGAGAAGACCTTCGACGAGGTCGTGCGCCCGGAGAAGATGATCGGTCCGAAGGACTGACCCGTCAGTTCGGCAGGATGATTGCAAGGGGCGCAGCCGCAGGGCCGCGCCCCTTTTGCATGTCCCTCTGACCTGCCCGCCCTTTGTCCCACGTGAACGTGAGGCGCCCGCGCTTGCCGCCGGGGCAGCTTGCCCTCAGATCTTGCTCATGATCACCCGACGCGCCCTTCTCGGCTCCGCCCTCGCCCTGCCCTTCATCCGCCCCGCCATGGCCGCCACCGCACCGCTGGCCGAGGCCGGCGACCGCTTTGACCAGATGCACGCCCTGATGGTGATGAAGGACGGTGAAGACGTCTTCTCCCGCGCCTTCCGTGGCCCCGGCCTCGACGGCTTGGCCAACATCAAGTCCTGCTCGAAAAGCCTGGTGGCCCTGATGCTGGGCCAGGCCATCGACCGGGGCGACGTGTCCGGCGTCGATGCGCGCCTGGGCGACGTGGCGCCGGGGCTGATCCCCTCAGGCGCGACCGAAGGCGTGGCCGACATCACCCTGGGCGATCTGGCCAGCCTGCGCGGCGGGTTGGAGGCGACCTCGGGTGCGAATTACGGCGCCTGGGTGAACTCCGGCAACTGGATCCGCTACGCCCTGACGCGGGAGATGGAGGCAGAGCCCGGCGGGCGCATGATCTATTCCACCGGCGCCACCCATGTCCTGGGCGCCGCCCTGACCGAGGCCACGGGCGACAGCCTTCTGGCGCAGATGCGCGCGCGCCTGGGCCGTCCGCTGGGCATCG
This sequence comes from Pseudooceanicola marinus, assembly GCF_020177265.1. Lineage (GTDB taxonomy): Bacteria > Pseudomonadota > Alphaproteobacteria > Rhodobacterales > Rhodobacteraceae > Pseudooceanicola > Pseudooceanicola marinus_A. The sequence goes on along the minus strand of NZ_JAIVMC010000001.1, from coordinate 375,145 downwards.
ACGTGCCCCCCTGGACCCGCGATCCGCAGGGCTACTACATGGGCGGCAACGAGATGGCCCTGACGCCCCGCGCCATGTTGCGGGTGGCAGAGATGATGCGCAACGGCGGCCGCCATGACGGCGCCCAGGTCATCCCGGCGGATTGGCTCGCACGCTCGACCGAGCCGCTGACCCGCTCGCCCTGGTCGGGCATGTCCTACGGCTATGGCTGGTTCATGACCGACAGCGGCTATACCCTCGCGCGCGGCTATGGCGGTCAGGTCATCGCCTGGCATGCGGAACGCGGGCTGTCGGTGGCGCTGACCTCGGACCCGCTGCGCCCGGCCCGCTCGGGCGGCTATTTCGGGGATATCATGGAGCTGCTCGAAGGCCCCGTTCTGGCGCTCTGAGGGCGCTTGCCCCGCCCCCCGGGCGCTGGCAGTATGGCTTCATGTCGAATGTCACCAACCTCAACCGCTTCCGCAAGGAGAAGGCCCGCGCCGAGAAACGCGCACGGGGCGATGAAAACGCGGTGAAGTTCGGACGGACCGGCGCGCAGAAGGCGGCGGAGAAGACCGAAGCCGACACGGCCCGCCGTCACCTCGACGGGCATCGCCGCGACGAAGACACCCCCGAGGCATGAGCGGCCGTCCCGTCAAACGCTCGCTGACTCTGCGCGGGCACCGCACCTCGGTTTCGCTGGAAGATGAGTTCTGGGCCGAGTTCCGGCGTCTCGCCGAGTCAAAGGGACGCCCGATCAACCAGCTGGCCGCCGAGATCGACGCCGACCGCGGGCTGGAGCTGGGCCTGGCCTCGGCCATCCGCCTTTACGTACTGCGCGCGTTGAAACGCGAGGCGGCGGTGCAGGACGACGCCCCATGATCGCCGTCCTGGTGCTGGCCGCCGGCGCCTCGCGGCGAATGCGCGGGCGCGACAAACTGCTGGAAGATATCGACGGGGAACCGCTGTTGCGTCGGCAGCTGCGCCGCGCGCTGAATGCCGGTATCGGCCCTGTGCTGGTGACGCTCCCCGCTCTCGATCATCCACGCAGCCGCGCGCTGGACGGGCTGCAGGTGACGTCGGTGCCGGTGCGCGACGCGGACGAGGGCATGGGCGCCTCGATCCGGACAGGCGTGGCCGCCCTGCCCCCGGACCTGCGTGGCGTAATGATCCTGCCCGCCGACATGCCCGACCTGACGGCAGAGGATTTGCGCAGCGTGGCCGACGGTCTGACAGGCGACCCCGCCCCCATCCTGCGCGGCTCCAGTGGGGAGACGCCGGGCCACCCGGCGCTCTTCCCAGCGGATCTTTTCCCGGACCTTGAAACGCTTGGCGGCGATCGCGGGGCTGCCCCCGTGATCGCCGCCAATCTCTCTCGACTGAGGCTGGTGCCCCTGCCCGGGGCCCATGCGCTTACCGACCTCGATGCGCCCGAGGCATGGGCAGAATGGCGCCGCCGGCGGGGCGGCTGACGATCCCGCCCTCGGCGCGCAGAACCTCGGCCTCATGTTTCTTCAGGCTGCGGCGCGCGGCACTGAACCCGGTCAGGGCGCGCGGTGCGGCCAGTTCGGGGAAGAGGTAATGGATCTCGGCGCGCTGCGCACGGTCCAGCGTCTTCATCGAATAGTCGCCGGGCTGGAAGCTCTCGGACCAGGCGCCATTGGCCAGGATCACCTCGTGCTGGTCGAACAGCAGGTGCAAATAGGTCACCTTGCGATTGGTCAGCCGCTCAACGCCCGGCATGCCCACCAGGTCCTTCGCCGCCACCAGAACCTCGCTTTCCTCGTAGAGGAGCGACGCGCGGTCCGAGCGGATCAGCATCCGATGCTGCGGGCTGACCACCAGGTCCGTATGCGGCAGGCCGTGGCCCAGGGCACCGGCGCGGACCAGGACGGGCTGCAGGTGCGGCATCGTCGCCAGCTCCTTCGGGCTGAGGTCCCGGCGGCCGATCCAGCGCAGCTCCTGCATGCCGTTGTCGCGGGTGATGACCCGGTCGCCCTCGCGCAGCTGTTCCACCGGCACCTCGCCGCGCATGGTCGCGATCAGGGACCCGGCGGCGAAGCAGATCGCACCCTCGGGGCTGGTGGTGGTGATCTCCTCGATGTCCTTGTAGTAGATCCGGCCCAACTCTCGCCCGTCGCCGGTCTTCAGAAGGATCGTGCCGTCTTCGCCATCGTCACTGACGTTGGAATAGTGCAGTTCCAGGTCGGGATAGCGTTCCTTGAACTCCGACAGGTCCAGCACGTCCCAGTCGGTATCGCCGGGATCCTCGCCGCCATAGACGTAGAGGTTGTTCAGGTTGCCCTCATCGGCGATCGCGGTGAACAGGTCATCGCCGGAGCCGCCATAGAGCTTGTCCTGGTTGCCATTGGAGCGCAGCGTGTCGTTGCCTTGGCCGCCGTAGAGCGTGTCGGTCGAGCGGTTCCAAGCGGTGTCACCGGCCTCCAGGAAGTCGTCGCCGGAATTGCCAAAGATCGTGTCCTGGCCCTGGCCGCCGTAGACGGTGTCGTCACCTTTCCCGGCCTTGATCAGGTCCTCGCCGTCACCGCCGTCGATGAAATCGTTGCCGTCGCCGCCATAGATCGTGTCACGGCTTTCGCCACCGAAGATCGTGTCGTTGCCGTCGTCGCCCTCGATCAGGTCCTCGCCACCCTCGCCGTGAAGCTCGTCGTCACCCTTGTCGCCTTCGATGGTGTCACGCCCGTAGCCGGCATAGATGGTGTCATCGCCACTGTCGCCGATCAGCTTGTCGTCGCCATCGCCGCCGTAGATCTCGTCATGGCCGTCGTCGCCGTAGACCGTGTCGTTGCCGCTGCCCGCATAGACCAGATCATCGCCGGAATCCGCGTCGAGCTTGTCGTTGCCGTCACCACCGATCAGCGTGTCATTGCCGTCCTCGGCGTCGAGGTCGTCGTGCCCGGTGCCGCCGTCGAGGTAGTCGTCGCCGCTGTCACCATGCAGGTCGTCATCGCCGTCACCGCCATAGAGGACGTCGTCGCCGCGTTTCCCGTAGAGATCGTCATTCCCCTGGTAGCCGGTGATCGTGTCGTCGCCGCAGCCGCCATACAGGTTGTCGTCCCGATAGGTGCCGTTGATGCTGTCACCCTTGCCGGATCCGCCGCCATATGTCGTCATTTCGACCTCTCAAACGCCATTTCATGCGCCGACCCCCGATGGATCGACTCGCCGTCCCGAAATTCTGTGCAGGACCGGTGGGTCGACTTGCATCGACGGCGCCCGGTCACAGCGCCCCCGACCGTCTGTTAGCTCACGAAAGTAGTCGCTGACAAACACTTGCTGACGATGTCGCTGCAGAGCAGCGCAATGCGGGTACAGAAACAACATATGTTTCCCAAATGGAAACGAAAACTCATCCGCTGATTGCAGTGCGTGACCGCAAGCTACACTTTTGCGCAGCCCGGCCATGCGACCGAAGCAACCCACGCTAAGCGGACGCCGCCAGATGATTCGCATTTACCTCAGATCCAACTCTGATTTGCCCGAACTGCCGCAAAGTTCCGTCGCGATATTGTCGCATTTCGGGAAACACGGTCGGCGGAGATCTCCTGCGGTCTGCGCGCCCCGCCGCCCCCGATGGGCCCGGTTCGGGTGATGGTCCGGCACCGCCCGGGACAGGCTGCGACACGTCAGGGCACGGTCCCCATCCCTGACGGCGCTGTCCCGGGCGGCCGGCGTCGCCGGGGGTCCCACCCCGGCGCAGCACCACGCCTCCCCCGAAGGCGTGGCAGACCTCTCTCGGGTCAGCTCAGGGCGAGCAGATCCGCTTCGTGTTTCTTCAGCGTCTTGCGCGCGGCGTGGTAATCCTCCAGCCCCTTGCGCGCCCGCAGGTCCGGGAACAGCTCGAAGATCTCGTTGCGCTGCGCGTTGCCCAGGCCGTCCATGGTCTGATGCCCCGGCTGGAAGGTTTCCGACCAGGCGCCGTCGGACAGGATCACCTCATGCTGGTCGAAGAGGAAGTGCACGTAGGTCGTGCTCTTCGCCTTCAGCCGCTCGATCCCGTCGAGGCCGGTCAGGTGCTTGGCCGCAACCAGCACCTCGCGGTCCTCGAAGTAAAGCGCGGTCTTGTCGTTGTTGATCAGCATCCGGTGGTTCGGGCTGACGACCATGTCGCGTTCCGGCAGGCCATAGCCGAGCGCGCCCTTGCGGATCAGCACCGGCTGCAGGTGACGGGCCTTCAGCAGCTCCCCACCCTTCAGATGGCGACTGCCCTTCCAGCGGATCTGCTGCATGCCATTGTCACGGGTGATGACCCGGTCGCCTTCCTGCAGCTCTTCCACCGGGACCTCGCCGCGCGGCGTCGCGATCAGCGTGCCGGGGGTGAAGCAAGGCACCACGTTCTCGATCTCGTGGAATTCCGCCGTCCCGGCCAGGGTACTGTCGGGGTTGTAGAATTCGACGATGCCGTCCTCGCGGTCGGCGGAGGTGTAGTTGATCTTGATATGGCCGCCGGGCACGCCGTAGCCGCGCAGGTCCAGCGTGTCGTAGTCGTCGCCGGAGCTGCCGCCGTCGATGTAGTCGCCGGTGGTGGCGCCCACGATGCTGTCGCGGTCGGCGCCGCCGTAGACTTCGTCGGCATTGGCCGAGCCGAAGATCGTGTCGGCGCCGATACCGCCGTAGACCTCATCCTCCTGATCCGATCCATAGAGCAGGTCATCGCCGCTTTCGCCCAGGATCGTGTCGAGGCCGGAGCCGCCGTAGATCTCGTCATTGCCGGCGCCGCCCTCGATCAGGTCGTCGCCCGCATCGCCAGCGATGAAGTCGTTGCCGTCCCCACCTTCGATGCTGTCGCCCGAGGTGCCGCCGCGGATGCTGTCGTCACCGGAGCCGCCAAAGATCGTGTCGGCGCCCGATCCGCCGATGATCGTGTCGTTGCCGGCGCCGCCCTCCAGCGTGTCCTCGCCATTGCCGGCGGTCAGGCTGTCGTTGCCGTCACCGCCCGACAGGCTGTCGGCGCCCTGGCCGCCATCCAGCACATCGTCGCCCGAGCCGCCGAAGAGCGCATCGGCCTCGTCGCCACCATAGAGCGTATCTGCCCCCTGGTTGCCGTAGAGCAGATCCTGGCCCGCGCCGCCGGTCAGTTCATCATTGCCGTAATCGCCAACCAGCGTGTCCTCGTCGATGCCACCGTCCAGCACGTCATCGCCCGAGCCGCCGTGCAGCATGTCATCATCGTCACCGCCGAAGACGGTGTCGTTGCCGTGACCCGCATAGACCTCGTCGCGGTCGTTTTCCGGCACCGGATCGCTGTCGTCCGGCGCGTTGGGATAGTCCATCCCGCTGGTCTGCGCGCTGGCGTCGATACTGTCGTCGCCGGAGCCGCCCAGGATCGTGTCCGAGCCATGGCCGCCGAGGATGACATCCGCCCCCTGGCCGCCTTCGACATAGTCGTCGTCGATGCCCGCGTTGATGCTGTCTTCGCCGGATCCACCGTAGAGCGCGTCGGCATCATCGCCGGAGATGATCGTGTCATCGCCGATGCCGCCATAGACGGTGTCCTTGCCGTCCGCGGTGTTCGGATCGGACAGGTTGCCGTCAGCATCATAGGGATTGGGCAGGTTCGGATCATCGCCCTCGTAGTCCGAGAAGGCGTCGACGCCGGCCACCAGGCTGTCATCGCCGGAACCGCCGAAGATCAGGTCATTGCCCAGCGTTCCATCGACGATGCCGTTCAGGCTGCCGTCCACGGTGTCATTGCCAGCGCCGCCGTAGATCTCGTCGTCGTCCAGTCCGCCGTCGATGCTGTCGGCGCCGTCGCCGCCGTAGATCGTATCCGCGTCGTCCCCGGTCGAGATCGTGTCGTCGCCCGAGCCGCCTTCGACGTAATCGGTGTCATCCAGCTGCGCATCGCCGGTCTCGAAGGGGATTCCCGGGAAGGTCTCGTGGTCGTTAACCTGATCCGCCGATCCGGTGGAGATGCTGTCGTTGCCCGCACCGCCATAGACGTCGTCGCTGCCCTCGCCCGCGATGACCGTATCGTCGCCGGAGAAGGCCAGCACCACGTCGTCGTCACCGCTGTCGCCGGGCAGGATCGCATCGTCGGCGTCGATCATGTCGCCATCGGGATCGCCGTCATAGCCCGCGTCGATCACGTCGCCGCCGGCCGTGCCCTCGACATAGCCGTCGAGCTGCGGGCCGGGATCAACCGGATCGGTCAGCACGGTCTCGATATTCTCGAAGGTCATCGTGCCGGTGACGTTGTCGTCGTCATCCAGGAAGCTGACGGTGCCCGCCTCGGGGTCGTCGTCCTCGTATTCGACCGCCACGTTCATGCCGCGCAGGTCCAGCGTATCCTCGTCCACGCCAGCCTCGCCACCGTCCACGTGGTCCCCGGCCGAGCCGCCGACGAAGGTGTCGCGATCTGCGCCGCCATAGGACAGGTCCGCGCCGGCGCCGTCGATGATCGTGTCATCGCCCCCCTCGCCGAACAGCGTGTCTTCGCCTGAGCCGCCGTCGATCACGTCGTCGCCGTCGGACCAATGGGTCTGCGAGCCGCCTTCGTAGTCCGGCGCCACGTCGTAGTAGATGTCGCTGACGGTGATGCCGGTGGTGCCGTGGCCCACTTGGGTATGGGTGATCTCGATCCGCGAAATCGGGCCCGGAATGCTGACCAGGGCGGAGTACTGCGCGCTGTCGTCCGAAGCCCCGCCATTGGGTGTGGAGGAGATCAGCGTCTCGGTCCCGCCGGCCGCGTCCTCGTCGGTGGCGGTGATCAGCGAGCCTGCGTCGATGTCGATGTCGACCAGGTTGCCCTCGGCGTCATAGGCGCGGATGGTCACCTGCGACAGATAGTCTATGTCGTTGATCCGGAAGGAGACGTCGTCGACGTCCTGCGAGAAGTCGAGCTTGTAGGTCGCGCTTTCGCCATCGGCGTTCAGGTAGGACGACATGGTGGAATTGCGGTCCACGCCGTTGCCGTCGTCGACGATACCGTCGGTGTTGCCGTTGACCTCGTAATAGGTCGTCTCGGGTGTGCCGGTGGTCTCCTGGGTGAAGGTGACATTCACCTCGCCCGTGTCCTGGTGCAGCGTGCCGTACAGCGGATCGTTATGGTCGATCTGCCCGCCGTGGTAGTGCGGGTCCGGCAGCTTGTCCCATTCAAAGCTCTCGCGCGGGCTGTCCGGCGCCTGGCCGCTGTCGCCGTAGATGACGTCGTTGCCGCTGTCGCCCGACAGGTCATCGTCCCCCCGTCCACCGGAGATCTCGTCATCGCCGGACCCGGCGGACACGCTGTCATCGCCGGAGCCCGCGAAGATCTCATCGTCACCTGCCCCGGCGAGGATGGTGTCGTTGCCTCCCCCGGCCCGCACGATGTCGTCGTCGCCGGTTTCGCCGGGCAGAAGCGCGTCGTTGTTGTCGATGTAATCGCCATCGGGGTCGCCGGAATAGGCGGTGTCGATCAGGTCGCCGCCCGCGGTGCCGTCGACGTAGCCATCAGGGGACGTGCCGCCATAGGGATCGCAATCGTCGTCGTCGTGGCCGCCGTACCCGCCGTAATACTTCCCGGTCATGTCGTCACCCTTCCATCGCATCCGGGACTGGCCCGGCCCGTACCCGGCCCGGTGGGCCAGCACACGGCAATCTGTTTCTACCCGAACCATGGAGACGCGCGGCGCGCCGGTGTTGATCACCGGACATAAGTGCCTCGTCCGGCCGAAGCCGGGTTCCGGGCCGACGCCCGGTCCTGCATCTCCACGATGCATGCAATTCGAAGGACCGCCCCATGGTCCAGAAAGGTGCCCATCCCAGTCGGGCAAGACAGGTGATACCTCTTCCCCATGGCGCGACAAAGAGAAAAAAGAGGCAGGAAAGTGGCGGAGACAAGGCGGACATACTGCAGAGCATGCCAAATTTTCGCCACATTCAGGCCTATCACCCGCCTGATTGTTCACACTCAATCTGACGCGGATCAGCGCCTACATAATTGAAAAAACGCCTTTACGCCGGAATATGCGGAGGAAAACGCTGCGATCTTACCGAAGCGCCGTTTCCTCATCAGAAACACTGACGCAGGGGTAAATGGCCTCAATCCGTCCATATTTAGACCACCTTTGCCGCAAACCACGCTCGCAAGACGGGCAGATTCCGCTCCCAACACACAGCTTTAGCGGGAATTCCAATCAAAATTGAGCGACAAGGTAGTTAAGCGCCGAATCGCTCACCGGGGAGGATTCGACGCGCAGATCCGCCCTAGCCGATGTCACGATGATGCAGGACACGGCCGATCAGATTCATCAGGATCTGCGCAGCCAGGGTCGTGGTCGAGCCGCTCGGATCATAGTCCGGCGCCACCTCTACAAGGTCGATCCCGACGACTTCATTGCGCCGCGCCAGCCCATCCAGCAGCTCCAGCACCTCATAGTAGAGAAAGCCGCCATGGCTCGGCGTGCCGGTGCCCGGCGCAATGGACGGGTCGAAGGCGTCGATGTCGATCGTCAGGTAGATCCGCGCCCCTTCCGGCACCCGGCGCAGCAGCGCCTCGGTCCCCAGAGTACGCGCCTGGCGCACCGACAGGATGTCCGATCCCATGGCACGGGCGTCGTCATAGCCGTCCTTCGCCGTGGATGACACGTTGCGGATGCCCAGTTGGGTCAACCCGGTGACATAGGGTTTCTCCGCGGCACGGCGCATCGGGTTGCCGTGACCGTAGCGGACCCCGTGGCGTTCATCGACGAAATCCAGGTGGGCGTCGATCTGGACAACGTGGAACGGCTCCTGCCCCTCGAAGGCGTTGATGCAGGGGATGTTGATCGAATGGTCCCCGCCGATCACCACCGGCAGCGCCCCGGCCGCCAGGATCCGGCGCACGCCATGTTCGATGTTCTCATGACTGCGTATGGTGTCGGTATGCACGATGTCCGCATCGCCGATGTCCACCACGCTGACCTTGGCCGGGTCGAGGTAGGTCACGTCATCCTCGTGGTCATAGGCCCCGGCGTGGCCGAAACTGAACAGCGTCGAGGCCTCGCGCACCCCGCGCGGCCCCATGCGGGCGCCCGCACGCCACTGGGTGCCGGCGTCAAAGGGCGCCCCCATCACGGCCACGTCGGCATCGATCTCGTTCCAGTCCTCGACCAGCGGGTATTTCCCGAAGGTGCAGATCCCGACAAAGGGCAGGTTCAGCCGCCCCGTCTCATAGCCATGTCGTGCCATCGCGTGTCCCCTGTCTATTGGCCGCAGGCTAGCCGGGGACAATGGTACGGGTCGAGTCCCCTCCCCGCCGTGTCAGCCCGGGCTCCGCATTCCCACTGGACGCCGCCCGGCCACAGCGATAAACCGAAGACCCGAAGCGATGGCTTCCGGGCCCAAGTGGCGGAATGGTAGACGCAGGGGATTCAAAATCCCCCGCCGCAAGGCGTGCCGGTTCGAGTCCGGCCTTGGGTACCAACTTGGTTTTGCGTGGCTTGCCATGTCCACGCGACCCGTCGTGCCTCGCTTAGGCATCGAGGCAGCCTCCTACAGCGCAACATCCACCGCCTACCCGGCTCCGTTGTTGTGAAAGCCGTTCTTGACGCTTTGCGCGCGACCGAACGCTTGCAACTCGGCCGACTTCCCCGTCACCGCCAGGATCGCAGCGTCACCTCAGCCTCTCTCGGCGAACTGTCGCGGCAAGGCAACCGTGGCCGGGAACGCCCGAACGACTTCCGCAGTCACCTGACGCTTGACGCTCCCGCTCGTCCCCGCGACTTTGCGCGCAGTATCGAAGGAGCCCCCCATGCGCGCGCTGCACACCGCTGACTGGCACATCGGCCAGACCCTGAACGGCTGGTCCCGCGAGGCGGAGCATGCGCGTTTCTTCGCGGCGCTCACGGACCTGATGGTTGCCGAGCGGATCGACCTGCTGCTGGTGGCCGGCGACATCTTCGACACCACCAACCCCTCGGGCGAGAGCCAGCGGCTGTTCTACCGCACCATGGCGGCGATGAAGGCCCGCCTGCCAAACCTGCGCATCATCCTCACCGGCGGCAATCACGATCCGGCCCTACGACTGGAGGCGCCGGGCGATGTGCTGGGCAGCCTCGACATCCACACCATCGGCACGGTGCTCCGCAAGGACGGCGCCGTGGACCTCGACCGCCACCTGATCCCCGTGCCCGGCCCCGACGGGGTGCCCGCGCTCTACGTCCTCGCCATCCCCTTCCTGCGCGCCGCCGACCTCTCCGGCCTCAGCTTCGCCAGGGACGAGGGCGAGGATACGGTGATCGAGGCCGCCCGCCGCTTCCACGCCGAGCTGACCGAGGCCGCCCTGCCCCGCGTGGGGGATCTGCCCCTGATCGCCATGGGGCACCTGCATTGCACCGGCGGGCTGGAGGCCGAAGGGGCGGAACGGCGGATCCTGATCGGCGGCTCGCATGCGGTGCCGCCCGAGATCTATCCGCCCCGCATCGACTATGTTGCGCTCGGCCACCTGCACGGGCCGCAGTCGCTGGACGGCGGGCGGGTGCGCTATTCAGGCTCGTGCTTCCCGCTCTCGGCCTCCGAGATCCGCTATACCCACGGGGTCACGATCCTCGACATCGAGGGGCGCGACATCCGCGCCACCCACCACGCGATCCCCCTGCCCGCCCCGGTCCTGCGTCTGCCCGCCACGGGCACCCTGACCCTGGCCGAGCTGGAGGCTGCCCTGGCCGAGATCGCCCCGGTCGAGGACGTGAACCTGCGCCCGCTGGTCTATGTCGAATTGCTGGCCGAGGAGGCGCCATCGGTGATGATGGGCCGGGCCGAGGCGCTACTGCGCGAGGCGCCCGTCCGCCCCGCTGGCATCCGCATTCATCGCGCCGCCGAGGACAGCGCAGAGCCGCCCGCGTCCGCGCCCTCGCTGGGTGAGACCAGCCCCGAGGACCTCTTCGCCCGGGCCTTCGAGACGAAGAACGGCTTCGCCCCGGAGGACCGCCACCTCGCGGCCTTCCGCGATGTCCTGGCGGAGGTCTGAGCCATGCAGATCCTGTCGATCCGGGGCGAGAACATCGCCAGCCTCGCCAAACCTTTCGAGATCTGCTTGGACGACGGCCCGCTCGCCAGCGCTGGCCTCTTTGCCATCACCGGCGAGACAGGGGCGGGCAAGTCCAGCTTGCTGGATGCCATGTGCCTGGCGCTTTACGGCGATTGCCCGCGCCTGTCGGGCAGCGGCACGCGCGAGGCGGTGGAGGATGTCGACGGCTCGGCCCTGCGCGCCACCGACGCGCGCATGGTGCTGCGCCGGGGCGCGGCGCGGGGCCTGGCCGAGGTCACCTTCCGCGCCACCGACGGAGAGGTCTACACCGCAGGCTGGTCCGCCCGTCGGGCGCGCGACCGCATCGACGGGCGCCTGCAGGCCGTGGACCGCAGCCTGGTGCGTGCCTCCGATGGCCAGGTTCTGGAAAGCCAGCTGTCGCGCGTCAACGACCGGGTGACCGAGCTGACCGGCCTGACCTATGACGAGTTCCGCCGCACCGTGCTGCTGGCCCAGGGCGACTTCGACGCCTTCCTGTCGGCCCAGACCGGCGAACGGGCGGCGATCCTGGAGAAGGTCACCGGCACACAGGTCTACCGCGACATCTCGCGCCGCATCTACGAGCGGAACACAGGCGCCCAGTCGGCGCTTGAGGCCCTGGAGATCCGGCGCGGTGAGCATCCGTTGCTGAGTGCCGAAGAGCGCGCCGCGCTGGAGACCGAGAGCGAGGCCCTGCGCGCCCGCAAGACAGCCACCGAGGCAGAGCTGACCCAGGTGACGGCGGACCTCGGGCGCTATGCCGCGCAGGAGGCCGCGCAGACCGCGCTGACCCGGGCCGAGGCGCGTGTCAGCGCAGCAGAGGCGGCCCTTACGGCGATGGCCGACCAGCAGGCCTGGCTGGCCGACTGGGACCGCGCCCAGGCCCTGCGCGGCGAGCTGCGCGAGGATCAGGCCGCCCAAGCGGCGTTGCGCGAGGCGGTCGAGGCCGAGGCACAGCTGACCGAAGCGGAGCGGGAGCAAGGCGAGGCCGCTGAGGCGCTGGCGGAGACCGCCGCTGCGGCACAGGCGCGGCTCGATCAGGTCGAGGCCGCGTTCAAGGCTCTTGGCCCCGAATGGACGAAGGCCGAACAGTTCGACAGTCGGATCGTTGGCGCCACGGAGGAGCTGACCCGCGCCGAGGCAGAGCTGACCCGGCGCCAGGCAGACGCCGGAGCTGCCGAGGACAAACAGACGGCGCTGGAGGCAGAGGACCGGCGTCTGGCCGATGCGCGGGCCGAGGCACAGGCCGCGCTTGAGCAGATCCCCGGCCACGAGGGTCTGCGCCGCGACTGGAGCGCGTTGGAAGAGCGGCTGGAGGCCCGCATCGCCGCAGCGACCCGCCTGCGCGAGGCGGAAGAGGCACGCGCGGCGCTGAAGGAGGCCACAGCCGCGCAGACCCGGACCCGGGACGAGGCCAACGCCGAGACCGCCGCGCTGACCGCCCGGCTGGCGGATCTGCGCCAACAGCAGGCCGACCTGCAACCGGAACGCCGGCGCCTGCAGGCCGCCGCCCCGGCGACAGCGCTGGCCACCCTGGGCCAGCAGCTGATCGACCTGCGCGCCCTGCGTCAGGCCGCCGCCCAGGTCCGCGAGGCCGACCATGCGATCGCCGAGAGCGCGGCCCGGCAGCGAGCTGCCCTGGAATCCCGCGAGCAGGCCGAAACGGACGGCCAGCGTTTGGCAGAGGAGCTGAAGACGGCCAGCCACCACATCGACGCGCTCTCCCGCCCCGTCGCCTCGGCAGAGGCTGCGGTCAGCGCCGAGGCGGATCACCTGCGCCAGCACCTGGAACCGGGACGCCCCTGCCCGGTCTGCCATGCGACCGAACATCCGGTGCTGGACGACAGTGCCCTGTCGCGCCTCGCCACGGAGCTGCGCCAGCAGATGCAGGCGGCGACCGAGGCGCGCGACACGGCACAGGCGGCCCTGCGCGACGCCACCACACGACGCGACGAGGCAGCCGCAACGATCGCCCGGGAGGAGGCCGAGGCCCCGGCCCTCACCGAGCGCCTCGCCGAACGGATCGAGGACCATGCCCGCCAATGGGCCGCGCTGGAGGTCAGCGCCCTGCCGGATCTCCCAACAGATCCCCGCGCCGCCGACTCTACCTTCGCCACCCTTCTTGAGGCGCTGGAGGCCCGCCGCCCCGCGCTGGAAGAGGCCCGCGACCGGTTGGCGCTGCAGGAACGCGACCATCAGCGCCTCGGCCAGGAGATCGAAACGGCTCAGGCGCAGCTGACGGCCCGGACCGAGCAGGCGGCAGCCCTGACCGCCGCCCTGGCCGACAGCGAGGCGCGCGCGAAGGACCTGGCCCGCGACTGCGACACCGCGCAGCGAGAGATCGCGGCCCTGGCCCCCCGGCTGGTCGATCCCCTCGCCGCCCTCGGCCTTTCGCCCGAGGCATTCGACGCCGATGGCCAGCCCGCCCTCGACGCCCTGCGCGAGACCGCCGGCCGTGCCGGGGCCCTGCTGAAGGCGATCGAGGAGACCGAAACCGCCCGCACCGCCCAGATGCCCGCTCTGACCGAAGCACGCAGCGCCGCCCGAACGGCCACGAACCGGGTGACCGAGGCAATCGAGACCCGGGACAGCCGCAAGACAACCCTGGAAAGCCTGCGCGCCGACCGCGCCGAACTGCTGGGGGGCGAGGCCACCGGGCCGCACCGCACCCGCCACAACGAGGCACGCAAGGCCGCGCAAGCGGCGGCCAGCGAGGCGCAGCGCCAGCACGCCGAGGCCCGCGCCCGACTGGCGCAGATCGCCGGCAGCCTGGAGGCTGCACAAACCACGCTAACCCGCGCCACGGCCCGCCGGCACAGGGCCGCAAAAGCCCTTACCGAGGCCTGCACCGCCGCAGGTCTGGACCTCGACCGGGTCCAGGCATTGCACGCGACCGAGGCCGACGTGATCGAAAGCCGCCGTGCCGCGCTCAATGCCGCCGAGACGGAGCGCACCAGCGCCCTCGGCGCCCGCGACGAACGCCAGCAGGAGTGGGACGCGTTGCAGGCCGACGGGCTGCCCGAGACGCCGCGCGAGGATCTGCAGACCCGCAAGGACGAGCTGGCCGCCACGGCCACCACCCTGTCCGAAGAGCTCGGCGCGCTGAGCGAACGGCGCAAGGCTGACACCCGCGCGCGTGAGGCACTGGCGGGGCTGGAGGCGGAGATCGAGGCAGCGCGCAAGGTGGCCGACACCTGGGCGGCGATCAACGATGCCATCGGCTCCGCCCGCGGGGACCGTTTCGCCCAGATCGCCCAGGCGGTCACCCTGGCAATGCTGGTGGAACGCGCCAACCTGCACCTCGACCAGCTGAAGCCGCGCTACCAACTGGCGGTGGCCGATCAGGACCTGGCGCTGCATGTGATCGACCGCGACATGGCGGGCGACACGCGGCCCAGCCGGTTGCTCTCCGGCGGGGAACGTTTCCTGGTCTCGCTGTCGCTGGCGCTGGCCCTGTCGGGCATGGGCAGCCGGGGCGCGCTGGCCGGCACGTTGTTCATCGACGAGGGCTTCGGCAGCCTGGACGCGGAATCCCTCGACCTGGCCATCGACGCACTGGAGCGATTGCAGGCCCAGGGTCGCACCATCGGCGTTATCAGCCACGTCCAGGCGATGAAGGACCGCATCCCGGTGCAGCTGGAGGTGACCAAGACCGGCGGTGGCGCCAGCGAGATCGCCCTCAGGATCACCTGACGCAGAGGTCGGGGCGCCGCGCGGCAGGCATTCATGAGCCAAGTTCATTGACGCTATTTCGCCGCCTGGCCTTTCCAGCAGGCAAAGCGGGCTACCTGAAAAGGGATCCTACTTCGCGACAGGCCAGGAAGGGAACCCTCATGACCCCGCCCCCCATCGAATTCGAACTACGACGCAGGACCCTGCTCGTCGGGACCGCCGCCGCCGCCCTCGGGGCCGGGGCCGGCCGCGCCGCCACCGCCCAGACGACCGACGCCGCCGCGCCCGCCGGGTCCGAGACGACCACGGTCACCCTGACCGTGAACGGGACCCCGCAGGAACTGACCGTCGACAACCGCGTCACGCTACTGGACGCCCTGCGGGAGCATCTGCAGCTGACCGGCACCAAGAAGGGCTGCGACCATGGCCAGTGCGGGGCGTGTACCTGTACCGTCAACGGCACCCGCATCAACTCCTGCCTCAGCCTTGCTGTCATGCATGACGGCGACGAGGTGGAAACGATCGAGGGCATCGGCACGCCGGATCAGATGGACCCGATGCAGGCGGCCTTCGTCGAGCACGACGGCTTCCAGTGCGGCTATTGCACGCCCGGTCAGATCTCCTCCGCCCGCCAGGTGATCGAGGAGGTTCGCGCCGGCATCCCCAGCCATGTCACCGATGACCTGACCGCCGAGATCGCCCTGACCGACGCTGAGATCCGGGAACGGATGTCCGGCAACATCTGCCGCTGCGGGGCCTATGCCAACATCCTCGCCGCCATCACCCAGGTCGCGGAGGACCAGGCATGAGAGCGTTTTCCTACGAAAAGCCGACCGATGTCGCCGCCGCCGCCGCCCGCGCCGCCGAGGTGGACGGGGCGAAATTCCTCGCCGGCGGGACCAACCTGCTGGACCTGATGAAGCTGGAGATCGAGACGCCGGCCCATCTGATCGACGTCAACGGGCTGGGCCTGGACGAGATCACGCAAACCGACGAGGGCGGCCTGCGCATCGGCACGCTGGTGTCCAACACCACCCTGCTGGCCGATATGCGCGTGCGGCGGGACTACCCGGTGCTGACGCGCGCCCTGGCCGCCGGTGCCTCGGGCCAGCTGCGCAACAAGGCGACGACCGGGGGCAACCTGCTGCAACGCACGCGCTGCCCGTATTTCTATGACGGCGCCATGCCCTGCAACAAGCGGGAGCCGGGATCGGGCTGTGCCGCGCTGACCGAGGGCGCCTTCTCGCGCCAGCTCGGCGTCATCGGCACCTCGGATGCCTGCATCGCCACCCATCCCTCCGACATGGCCGTCGCCATGCGCGTTCTCGACGCCACGGTCGAGACGGTGACGCCTTCGGGCATGACCCGCCGCATCGCGCTGGAGGATCTGCACCTGTTGCCGGGCGATACGCCCGAGGTGGAAACCGCGCTGATGCCGGGCGAACTGATCACCCATGTCACCCTGCCCGCCCCCGTCGGCGGGACGCAGACCTATCACAAGGTGCGCGACCGGGCGTCCTACGCCTTTGCGCTGGTCTCCGTGGCACTGATCCGCCAGCCCGACGGCACGGGCCGTGTCGCCCTGGGCGGCGTCGCCCCGAAACCCTGGCGCTCCGCCGCCGCCGATGCGGAGCTGCCGAACGGCGCCCGCGCCGTGATGGCCCGCCTGCTGGAGGGCGCGCGCCCGACGGAAGAGAACGCCTTCAAGATCACCCTGGCCGAGCGCACGCTCGCCGCCATGCTGGCAGAGGAGTAACCCGATGCAGTTCGACGAACCCGCAGGCCAGAACCTATTCGACACCGCCCGCACCATCGGAAAGCCCACGCATCGCGTGGACGGTCCTCTTAAGGTGACCGGCACCGCTCCCTATGCCTACGAACGGCATGACGTCGTTCCGGACCAGCTCTACGGCTACCCGGTCATGGCCGGCATTTCCCACGGGCGCATCACCGCCATGGACGCCGAGGCGGCGCGCAACGCCCCCGGCGTGCGTGCCGTGGTCACCACGCTGGAGATCGAGCCCCTGGGCATCTGGAACTACAACGTCGCCCGCCTTTTCGGCGGCGACGAGATCCAGCACTACCACCAGGCGATTGCCGTGGTCGTGGCCGAGACCTTCGAGCAGGCCCGCGCAGCCGCCGCCCTGATCGAGGTGGACTACGCACCCGGCGATCCGGCGGACTACGACCTCGATGCGGCCTTCGGGCGGCTCGAAGGCTCGGGCGAGCCCGGCACCCTGGTGGGCGACGTCGACGCGGCCTTCCGTGATGCGGCGGCCGTGGTTGACCAGATGTATCACACCCCCTCGGAAAGCCACCAGATGATGGAGCCCTTCGCCTCCATCGTCGACTGGTCCGATGGCGGCGAGATGACTGTCTGGACCTCCAACCAGATGATCGAATGGAACCGGCAGGCGCTTGCGACCACCTTCGACATCGATCCGGACAGCATCCGGGTGGAAAGCCCCTACATCGGCGGCGGCTTCGGCGGGAAGCTCTGGCTGCGTTGCGACGCGGTTCTGGCCGCCCTCGGGTCGCGCGAGGTCGGCGCCCCGGTGAAGCTGTCGATCCCCCGTCCGATGATGATGAACAACGCCACCCACAGGTCGGCCACGGTCCAGCGAATCCGCCTGGCCGCCGATGCGGACGGCCACCTTCAGGGCATCTGGCACGAGGCGGCGTCGCATTCCCTTCCCGGGGGCCGGGGCGAGAATGCCACGGCTCAGACGCCCTTCTTCTACGCCGCACCCGCCCGCCGGGTGCAGCATCACATCGTGGAGATGCCCCTGCCCGAAGCCTCCGACATGCGCGCCCCCGGCGAGGCCTCCGGGCTGATGGCGCTGGAAGTGGCGATGGACGAGATGGCAGAGGCCCTGGGCATGGACCCGGTGCAGCTGCGGATCGTCAACGACACGCAGGTGAACCCGTCGAACCCGGAGCAGGAGTTTTCCGAGCGTCATTTCGTCGAATGCCTGGAACGCGGGGCGGAGGCCTTCGGCTGGGCCGATCGCAACACCACCCCCGGCGCGCGCCGCGAGGGCCAGTGGCTGATCGGGCACGGCATGGCCGGCGCCTATCGCGGTGCGCCGACCCTGGCGTCCGGGGCCACCGCGCGGCTGTCGGATGGCCGGCTGGTGATCGAGACGGACATGACCGACATCGGCACCGGCTCCTACACCATCCTGGCGCAGACGGCGGCGGAATGCCTCGGCCTTCCCCTCGACGCGGTGGAGGTCCGGCTGGGCAACAGCGCCTATCCCGTCTCGTCGGGGTCGGGCGGCCAGTTCGGCGCCGCCAGTTCCACCGCCGGGGTCTACGCGGCCTGCATGGGCCTGCGCCAGAAAATCGCTGACAGCCTCGGCCTGGAAGATCCCGACTTCCACGACGGGCGCGTGACCGGCGACGGCACCGACATGGCCCTGGCCGATCTGGACGGCGCGCTGGAAGCGACGGACACGATGGAATGGGGCGACTTCAAAAGCGACTACGTGCTGGCCACCTTCGGCGCGCATTTCGTCGAGGTGGGCGTGCATGTCGGCACTGGCGAAATCCGCGTGCGCCGCATGCTGGCCGCCGCAGATGCCGGGCGCATCCTGAACCCGATCACCGCCCGCAGCCAGGTCATCGGCGGCATGACCATGGCCGTCGGCGCGGCCCTCTCGGAAGAGATGGCGCTAGACACCGGGCGCGGGCTCTTCGCCAACCATGACCTTGCCGGCTACGAGGTGGCCGTTCACGCGGACATCCCCGAGCAGGAGGTGATCTTCCTCGACACGCTCGACGCGAAATCGACGCCGCTCAAGGCGAAGGGCGTCGGCGAGTTGGGGATCTGTGGCGTGGCGGCAGCCGTGGCCAACGCGGTCTACAATGCCACGGGCGTGCGCGTCCGGGACTACCCGGTGACCCTGGACAAGGTCCTCGACGACTTGCCGTCGATCTGAACGACGGGGCGGGCCAGTGGCCCGCCCTTTTTACCTCAGCCCTAAGGATGCGGCGCCAAGGCGGTCGCCGTGTCTCATGCCCTGCGCCACTGCGAGGGCGACATGCCGAAGCGGGCGCGAAACTGCCGGGCGAAGTGAGAGCTGTCGGCGAACCCCAGTTCCAGCGCGATGTCCGTGACCGGTCGTGTCGGCTCTGACCGCAGAAGGTCGCGCGCCAGCACCAGCCGTCGTTCCATGATGTAGCGCGAGGGCGTCGTCGACATTCGGGCAAAGAGGTATTGGATCGTCCTCTCCGACAAGTCGACCGCCCGCGCCAGATCCGAGGTGCGCAACCCGGGCTCGCGCAGCCTGGCCTCCACCAATCGCAGGACATCCTGGCGCGCCTCCGCCGTAGCCTCCTCGGCCCCGTCGGTGGGGCCTGCCCCCTCGGCCCCGGTCACCGCCTGGGCCACCAGATCGCAGACCACCTGCGCGGCGCCCTCCATCCAGGCGTCCTCGACGTGGCCCTGTTCCCCGTTGCGCCAGAGCGACAGCAGGAAATCATGCAGCAACTGGCCGGCGGGCGTCCGCCCCGACAGGGCCTGGCACAACTGGTCCTCCAACGCCGGGATCCGCCGGGCCAACTCGGCGCGCGGCACCTGCAGCACCAGGAACTCGTGCGCAGAGGGGAAATCGAAGGCGTAGCCTTCCGCCGCGTTCGACAGGACGAAATCCCCCGGCGCCAGCTCGGCCCGGCGCCCGTCCTGGGCAAAGCAGCTGTACCCGTGGTGCTGAAAATGCAGCACGACGGCGCCTTCCTCTCCCTGTGGTTCGGAAAAGGGCGCGCGCAGAAGGCTCGACGGCCCGGCACTGGGCCGTACCATGGTCACCGGACCGACGGTCCAGCGGCGCATGACGGCATCGAACCGGTCGCCGCGCGTGTCGATGCAGGTTTCCGCCAGTGTCTCCGTGCAGATCCTGTTCCAGAAATCGAGCCTTCGTCTCTGGCTGACCCCGGACGTGCTGAACCGCTCCATCCTGCTCACGGCGTCTCCTCCTCCCTGCTCGCTCCGCCGCGGCCTCTCCCATGGCCGCGGGCCTCCTTGCCCTTCAATCTGAGCACCCCTTGCACGCCGGTCAACAGGCTCGCCGCCCTTGCGCCCTCGTTCCGACCGCCCTGCGCCCGGGTCCAAGCCCGCCCCGCAGGACCCGGCTAGGGTTGCCGCAGCGTCGGGCCCGCCCGGCGCCGCAGCTTTCAGCCACGATGGGAGGAACATCATGAACAGGTTCGAACAAGCGGTCTATGACTGCATGAAACCGACAGCCGCGCTGCTGGAAAAGACCACGGATCCGCTGCACCGCGCGATGCTGCTGAACTTCTGGCGCCACGTCCACCTGGAAGGATCGGCCCAGTTCGAGGCCATCGTCGCCGACGACATGATGGTGGAGACGCCGGTCTACCGGGTCGCCTGGGGCGCATCCCAGGCCGTGGTCGAGGGGCGCGAGGCCGTCGTGAACTTCTACCGCAGCGTGGGCGATGCCGTGCTGTGGAACTCCGACGATTGCATTGCGGTGAACGACTGGGGCATCGCGGACGAACTGACCTTCCACCAGCTCGGCCGCGGGGCCGATCTGAAGGCGGCGGGCTACGACCTGCCCGAGGATGACACCCTCTACCACGTCTCCAGCCGCCAGGCCTTCATCTGGCCCTACGATGAACGCGGCCTGCTCAAGGGGGAACATCTCTACGAGGACAAGACGAGCCTGGAGATCGAGGAGGTGGACCCCGCCGAGGCGATCACGGCGGAGCGCATCCACGCCATCCACCGCGAGTTGCTGGCGAAGCTCGAAGAGGAACGCGGCCCGAGGTACTGGGCGCTCGACCGCCAGCCGGTGCCGGAGCGGGCCTGAGCCCTGCGGCAGGCCGCAGCGACGGCCTGCCCTTCATTTGCGGTTCCGCGGGAGGCCGGCGAGGCCTCCGCGCGGGGCCCTTAGGCCTTCTTGGCGCTGCCGGTCCCGGACTCTGCCTTGGCGTCGTCCTTGGCCCGGGCCGGCATCTCGACGTTGATCTCGAGGCTCGACACATCGTCTTCGCGCTGCATCTTCACCTCGACATCGTCGTCGTCGACCTTGACGTATTTGCGGATCACCGCCAGCAGATCGGCCTGAAGCTGCGGCAGGAACTCGATGTCGGGGGCGCCGCTGGCGCGCTCATGCGCCAGAAGCAGCTGCAAGCGGTCCTTGGCGGTCTGCGCGGACTTGGCGCGGCGGGGCTTGAAGGCGAAACCGAACAGGCTCATGCCGACCGTCCGAACAGCCGCTGGAACAGGCCGGGCTTGGGCTCGTCACCGACGCGCATTTCCACGTCCTCTCCGGTCAGACGGGCCACGGCGTCGCCATAGGCCCGGCTGGCGTTGGACGGGTCGTCCAGGATGACCGGCGTGCCGACGTTGGAGGCCCGCAGCACCGCCTGGCTTTCGGGAATGATCCCCAGAAGCGGCACGGCCAGGATTTCCAGCACGTCCTCCACCGTCATCATCTCGCCCCGGTCGATCCGGCCCTGGTCATGGCGGGTCAGCAGGACCTGCGCCTTCACCGGCTCCGAGGATCCGCTTTCGGCTCGCCGGGTCTTGCTGGCCAGAAGGCCCAGCACCCGATCGCTGTCGCGCACCGAGGAGACCTCGGGGTTGGTCACCACCACGGCCTCGTCGGCGAAATACATCGCCAGCTGCGCGCCGCGCTCGATCCCGGCGGGGCTGTCGCAGATGATGTAGTCGAACTCCTGCTTCAGCTCGTCCAGGACCGCCTCGACGCCCTCCTGGGTCAGCGCATCCTTGTCGCGGGTCTGCGACGTGGGCAGGATCGACAGCGTATCCAGGCGCTTGTCCTTGATCAGGGCCTGCTTCAGCTTCGCATCCCCCTGGATCACGTTGATGAAATCGAACACGACCCGGCGCTCGCAACCCATGATCATGTCGAGGTTGCGCAGGCCCACGTCGAAGTCGATCACGACCGTCTTGTGCCCCAGCTTCGCCAGCCCGGCGGAGATGGCCGCGGCCGATGTCGTCTTGCCGACCCCACCCTTGCCGGAGGTGATCACGATGATCTTCCCCAGCGGGGCCTCCTCCTTCATTTGCGTCGTCATGTGACCGCCTCCAGTTTCAAACCGTCATCCTTCAAAAATACCTGCAGGCACTGATCGCGCATGTCATCGCCCAGGCTCTCGCTGGTCCTGTAGATCCCCGCGATGGCCAGCAGTTCGGCCTCCTGCCGCTGGCAGAAGATCCGTGCCGTCTCGTCCCCGTAGGCACCCGCAAAGGCGCGCCCGCGCAGGGTGCCGTAGACATGGATATTGCCCGAAGCGATCAGCTCGGCCCCCGAGGAGACGGATCCGATCACCGTCAGGTCGCCCCGTTCGGCCACGATCACCTGGCCCGAGCGAATGGGCCGGGTCATCACCACGTTGTCGGGGGGCAGCAGCTTGTCCGCCTTGCGCCGCCGATCGGCGCCGACCTTCTCCACCGGGGCGTCGCGCCCAATCAGGACCGGGATCAGGCCCAGCTCCTCCGCCATTCGGCGCTGCGGATCGGTGGCGTTCTCGACGCCGAAGACCTGCAGATTGCGCGCCCGCAGCGCCTCCACCAGCGCCCGCACCTGATGCGTGTCGGTCAGCCCCGGAACCTTGGCCAGATCCAGCAGCATCGGCGCATCCAGCAGGAGCTGGGGCGCACTGCGCAGCTGCTCGTCCAGCACCGCGTAGAAGGCCTCGTCCAGGCTCTCGGCCTCAAGGCGCAGCCCGACCGCGGTGATGAACCTGCCGCGCAGCTGGAAAGGCCGCGCCGCTACCGAAGCGCGCCCGCTTCGGCCGTTTGTCTGATGTGTTGGCACGTGAAATGTGCTCCTGCTCTCGTCCTCTGGCGCGGATTGTCCCGCGCCGTTTCTTCTTTTTTGGCGCTGGTAATCCAGTTCGCGCGGCGCTGGCATCGCCTTACATCCCCCGCAGGGGATTTGCGCAGATTTCTGCCTCCATACCCTCCCGACTAGGAGGCGATCCGCTCACCGCCGGCGCGCGTATGACCCGTCACTGCGCCCCCGTCAACGGGGTCTCTATCCGGGACCACATCGCCACCTCTTCGGCCCGGCCTTTGGCGATATCGATGGGCCAACCTACGCCCCTTTCGGGACGTAGACGGGGCAGCATCGAGGCCGGGTCCGACCCAGAGTGGCAGGCCTCAAGCGGCCTGTGTTTCCCCGAACAGCTCGTCCGGCGAAATCCCGCGCTTCTTCGCGCTGGCGCGTACTGCCTCCTGCAGCGGCTTGCTGCGGCTCAGCAGACGGCGGAACCGCACTTCGTCCAGTTCCAGCAGGGTCGACGGCGCGATCGCGCGCACCTCCGACCGGAGCGTCTTCTTCATCAGGATCGACATCTGGCCGAACATCTCGCCCCGGCCCAGGCGCCAGGTCTGGCCCGCCGTCTCGACCTCGGCCGCCCCGGAGGCGATGAAGAACACGCTTTTCGCCGCCCCGTCCCGTCGGACGATGACATCGCCGGCATTCGCGTAACGGGAACGGAGCACGCGGCTCAGCCGTTTCAGGTCACGTTCGTTCAGACCGGCGAAGAGCGGAAGCTGGCGTACCAGCTCGACGCGGCGCAGCGCGAAGTCCAGGCTGGGACGCTCCTCTGCCGCGGCCCGGCGCAGGTCGAGATCCGTCATCAGCTTGGTGTAGACCTCGGCGCCGATCAGGGCGTCCTCGCGCATTGCCGCATATTCGCGTTCTTCCAGACGCAGCGCGGTCCGGCGGATGAAGCGCCGTTCAAGCTCCTCGGCATAGCCCGGGTACTGCAGGCGAAGCCCCTCCAGGGCGGTTTCGACCATTTCGATCCGGCGTGCCAGCAGACCGGACAGCAGGTCACTGACCCGTTTGCCGTGAATGCGGCGGATGCGCCCGGTGATGAAACTGCCGAGATCCCGCAGGACCAGCCGTTGCGACAGCAGCAGCTCGAAGTGGGCCGCGGTCATCTGCGCCAGCGGTCGCGACAGGCGCAACCGGGCGTTCAGGACCCCGGCCACGCGGAAGGCACGACCGTAGGCCACGCTGCGGCGGGCCGCGCGATTGTACCCGTTCCGACCGTTGGAGCGCGCGCCCTCGATCAGGCGGTCCGCATCCGCCAGCACCCGCTCGGCCATCCGGGCGGAGATCGTCCGCTCCCGCACCCGGGCGAGGATCGTGTCGCGTTCATGCCCCGCCAGCGCGATCAGACCCAGCGTGATCCGGTCCCGGTCCAGGATATCGGCACTGTCCTCGGCCAGCCGCACGGCCTCCTGCAGCCGGTCGCCGAACCGCTTTGCCTCGGCGCGGACGGTGTCGCGACCCAGCTCGTAGTTCTCGGTGGTGCGCGCCAGATCCTCGCGCACCTGTTGCAGGGACACGGCAACCACCTGCCGCGACAGCGCCTCGTCGATCGGGGACAGGCGATCCAGCCCCAGCTTGCCGATGATCCAGCGCAGCGTCGTCCCCTGGGCCAGCAGCGTGAACAGCGTGAAGCCGGTGGCCAGGATACCGACCACGCGTTGCACATCGTCCGGCACGCGGAAGCTTTCGGTCACGGCCAGGGCCAGCGCCAGGGTGACGGCCCCGCGCAGCCCGCCCCAGAGGATCGCGACCCGATAGGGTTGCTCGACCTTCGGCGACAATTTCAGGGCCGACAGCAACGGCAGGAGGACAAAGAGGATCAGCGCCCGGGCGAAGATGGCCGCCAGGATCACGACGGCGACCTGCACGAAATCCTCGATCCGGACCTCCTCCAGAA
The DNA here is from genome assembly GCF_020177265.1 of Pseudooceanicola marinus. Taxonomy (GTDB): domain Bacteria; phylum Pseudomonadota; class Alphaproteobacteria; order Rhodobacterales; family Rhodobacteraceae; genus Pseudooceanicola; species Pseudooceanicola marinus_A. The sequence goes on along the minus strand of NZ_JAIVMC010000001.1, from coordinate 350,772 downwards.
GACGCGGCACCAGCAGCGCCGCCAGGATGAAGATCAGCGCGCCGGCCCAATGCGCCAGCACGTCCCAAAGCTCGCGCAGGTTGGTCCAGGCCTGCGGCGGCAGGCGCCCGGGCCCGGCCAGGTTCAATGTCAGACCGGCGGCCACCACCGCGATGACCCCCGACGCCCCGACACTCTGTTCCGCGCCGATATAGGCGAGGTAGGGCAGCGACACGGAGATCGAGATCTGCGCCAGTTCATGTCGCCCGAACATGCCCATGATGCCCAGGGCGATCCGCGCCGCCAGCCAGCCCGTGACCGCCCCGCCGCCGATCAGGAAGGGAAACCGCGCCAGCGCATCCCCCAGCTTCGGGTCCGGCACGCCCAGCATGACAAAGCCCATGAAGAGCCCGAAGAGAGCAATGGCAGCGGCGTCGTTCAGCAGGCTCTCGCCCTCGATGATCCGCGACAGGCGGCGCGGCGCCGAGATCGAGCGGAAGATCGAGACCACGGCGGAGGGATCGGTCGTGGAGATGATCGCGCCGACCAGCAGACAGGCCGCGAGCGGCAGCGTGCTGACCCAGGACAGCGCGTAGCCCACCGACAGCGTTGCCGCCACCACGGCCACCACCGCCAGCATCAGGATCGGCACCCAGTCGTCCAGCATCCGGCGCAGGTCCATCCCCAGCGTGGCCTGGAACAGCAGCGTCGGCAGGAACACGTAGAGGAATACGTTGGACCGGATCGGCAGGCCCAGGATCGCCTCGGCCACGGGGTTCAGCGCGTCGGTCAGCTCGGTCCGCAACAGGAAGATCGCGCCGACACCGATCAAGATGCCAAGGCTGGCCAGGATCACGCTGAACGGCAGGCGCAACCGCGCCGCCAGGGGCTCTGCGAAGCCGATGACGAGGAACAGCGAGGAGATGACGGTCGTGATCAGAACAATGTCCATGCCCCTGAAATACCAGATGGATCGCTGAGGGCATCGGCAAAAGTTGTTACAGGGGCCGAGATGACGGTCTTGTCAACGCGCCAGCGGACGATCGCGCGGCCAAGGCACGTCACCGCCCTGCGCCCCCCCGGACTTCACCTCGCCAGCCGCATCAGAGGCCGCCTGTCACCCGTCCGAGATGCCCCTCAGCCAGGCGCAGATGTCGCGCAAGCGAAGCTGGGCATCGGGGCAGTATTCCATCGCGCGCAAGTAGCCATGGATAAGACCGTCACCTACATGCGTGGTCACCGGCACCCCGCTCGTCTCCAGCGTCTGCGCATAGGCAAGGCCGCTGTCGCGCAGCGGATCATATTGCGCCACCGCCACGTAGGTCGGCGGCAGGCCGGCGTGACTTGCGGCAGAAAGGGGCGAGATGCGCGGATCCGTGCGCAACTGATCGGCGTCGGCGCAATAAAGGGCGTCGCTGGCCGCCATGCTGGCCACCTTCAGCAGAGGCCCTTCGGCGTTTTCCACATAGGACGGGCGCGTGCGGTCGAAATCGCACACCGGATAGATCAGGAGCTGGGCGCAGAGCGGCAGCTCCTCGTCGCGACAGGCGAGGGCCGCGGCCGCGGCCAGGTTGCCGCCGGCGCTGTCGCCGCCGATGGAGATCCGGGCCGGGTCGATCCCCAGCATCCCGGCCTCCTCGCGCGCCCATCTGGCCACCGCCAGCACCTGCAGGTAGGCGGCCGGGAACGGGTGTTCCGGGGCCAGCGCGTAGTCGACTGAGATCACCGTCTGCTGCGCCCAGGCCGCGATCCGGGCCGTGATGTCCCAGTGGGTTTCCGGGCTGCCCTGCATCCAGGCGCCGCCGTGCATGTAGATCAGCGCAGGCTGACGGCCCCCGCCGGCGTGGCGGAAGAGACGCACCCGGACCGGGCCGCCGTCGCTGTCGATCCAGTATTCCTCATCGGCTTCGACATCGGGCGGCGTCGACAGGCGCATGTCCCGGGCGAGCCCCTCGAAATGCAGGCGCCGATCAGCCGGTGTCGCATCGGGGCTCAGGGTGGACCATTTGTCCTCCCAGACCTCCAGGAACCGGAAGATATCCGCGTTGATATTGCGTGCCTCCTCCTTCGGTCGCGGCACGCCGCTTTCCGCCGAGAGGCCCGGCTTCATCACCAGGCCCAGGATCATGTCGCCCACCTGGCGGCGCAGCTTCTGCTGACCCCGCTCGGTGAACAGATCATCGCCGAAGATATGCGAGAAGGTCGCACGGTTGGAGACGTTGAAGACCGAGGCCGCCGAAATGTGCCAGTGCAGTTCGGGCGCCGACAGGCCCCGGCGGAAGAGCCCCATCTCGACCCCGCGGCGGTAGATGTCCTCCAGCAGGGAGATGGCCGAGCTGTTCTGCCCCGAGATCGACTTCAGCCGGGACATGTGCTCTCCCTCGTGGATGTTCTCGATCATCACCAGGCGGACGAAATCGGGGGCGTGGCGGTGGTGTTCAAAGGTGAACTCGGCCAGCTCGCGCAGGGCGGCGACCGGGTGCAGCTTCCCCAGATCCAGCGCGTCTTCCGCGTGACGTACCCCGGCATAGGCGTCTTCGAGGACAGCCTGATAGAGCGTCTCCTTGTCGGAGAAGTAGTAGTAGATCATCCGCTTGGATGTGCGGGTGCTCCGGGCAATCTCGTCCATGCGGGCCCCGGACAACCCATGGCGGGCAAAGACCGCGCGGGCGACCTGCAGGATGTTGTCGCGCACGGCATCCGGATTCTGCTTCCAGCCGCCGCGCTGCGATTCCCCGGACTTGCCGGTCTGGTCGACCTCGCCCATCTGCCTTGTCCTCCCTCTCCTGGTTTCGCCTAGGCTATAACCTATTGGCCCGCCTGCGGGAAACCGGATCCTTCGCCCGTGCTGCGCTGCGGAATTTAACCGTCGCGAACATAGTATTGACTAAATTAACCACCCCGTCCATTGTGTCGTCAAGAGACGGGGAGCCTGGGAGGGAATCCGGACGTGAACGACACTGTGACAGCGCGGGCGGGCGAGAGCTCTGCACGGGCATTGAAGATCGGACTGCTTGGCAGCGGCATCGGGGGATCCCGGACGCCGCGCATGCACCTGGCCGCGGCCGAGGCGGCGGGGCTGCCCTATGAATACCACCTGGTCGATTCCCAGGTGCGCAGCCTGCCGGACGACCCAGCCGAGATCCTGGCCCTGCTGGAATCCGAGGGCTTCGACGGGCTGAACGTCACCTACCCCTACAAGCGCGCGGTGCTGCCGCTGATGGACGAGTTGTCGCCGGCGGCGCGCAACGTGGGGGCGGTGAATACCGTTGTGCTGCGGGACGGGCGCCGGTCCGGGCACAACACCGATCACTGGGGCTTCGGCGAGAGCCTGCGCCGCGGCCTGCCCGGGGCGCCGCGCGAGCGGGTACTTCTGCTGGGCGCCGGCGGCGCTGGCGGGGCCGTGGCCCACGCGCTGCTGGACGCCGGTGTCGGCCGCCTGGCCGTGCGCGACGTCAACGACCAGGTGGCCGCCGACTTGGTGGCCCTGCTGGGCGAGCATTATGGCCCCGACCGTGCCGAGGTGGTCACCGACATCGCCGACGCGGCGCAGACCGCGCAGGGGATCGTCAACGCTAGCCCCGTGGGGATGGAAAAGCTGCCGGGATTGCCCCTGCCGGAAGAGGCGATCCGGCCCGACCACTGGGTCGCGGACATCGTCTATTTCCCGCTGGAAACGGCATTGCTGGCCACCGCCCGCGCCAAGGGCTGCGCGGTGCTGCCGGGGTCGGGCATGGCGCTTTACCAGGCGGTCCGGGCCTTCAAGCTGTTCGCCGGCTGCGAACCGGACGTGGACCGGATGCAGGAGGCATTCGAGTCCTTCAACTGAGGGTAACCGAGAGCGGCCCGCCGCACTCGTCTGATGCGTGATAGGGAGGAGCGCATGAGCATGACAGCGAATGACATGGCGGTCGCCTCGGCCCCGGTGCAGTTGGCCGGCACGGTTTCGGCCCTGGCAGTTCAGATTGACCTGATCTGGGCCAGGCTGACCAGGCGGCCTTCCCCCTTGGCCTTTCGCACCTTCGACGCCCGGCCTGCGGGCCTCCGCCGAAGGGCCGGCTTGCCCTGAGCCACACCCCTCCGGCACGGGATGCGCCGCGCCGGAGACCCCGAACGACACACCACCACGCAAGCTATGATGAACAGGTAGAACATGGAGCGTTTGAAATCACTCGCACGATGGGGAGAGCGCGGAGCGGAAGTCGTTCTGGCCCTGATCCTCGGGTCGCTCTTCCTGAGCTTCCTGATCCAGATCGTGTTCCGCTATCTGCTGAACCTCCCGCTGGGCTGGACGGTCGAGTTCGTCTCCATCGCCTGGCTCTGGGGAATCCTCTTCGGCTATGCCTTCGTGGTGCGCGAAAGCGACGTGATCCGGCTGGACATCCTCTATGCCGCCCTGCCCCGCTGGGCCCGGCGTGCGCTGGACGTGATCACCGGCACCATCTGCGCGGCCATCTTCCTTTGGACCCTGCCGCAGGTCTGGGGCTACATCGAGTTCATGTCGATCGAGAGCACTTCCTACATGAAGCTGCGCTTCGACTATGTCTTCGCGATCTACGTTCCCTTCGTCATCTCTGTCGTCCTGCGCTGCGGCATCTCCATCTGGCGCGGTCTGACCGGCGCCGGCCCGGGCTTCGACACTCCCAAATCGGCGGGAACCCACGACTATGACTGATCCCTTTACCGTCTCGATCATCCTCATCGCCTTCCTCGCCTTCGGCGGCCTCTCCATGGGGCTGGCGATGATCTGCGGCTCTTCCGTCTACCTCATGATGCGGGGCTTCGATCCCTCGATCGCCTCCGAAACGCTGCTGCAGGGCCTGTTCAACAGCTATACCCTGCTGGCGATCCCGCTGTTCATCCTGGCCGCCGACATCATGAACATCGGCTCGCTGGCCGACCGTCTGCTGCGGTTCAGCCAGGCCCTGGTGGGCCGGTTCCGCGGCGGGTTGGGCCACGTCAACGTGGTGTCCTCGCTGATCTTCTCGGGCATGTCGGGCTCGGCCGTGGCCGATGCGGTCGGCATGGGCAAGATCATCATCAACATGATGACCAAGGACGGCAAATATACCGCCAGCTACGCCGCCGCGATCACCGCCGCCTCCGCCACCATCGGTCCGATCATCCCGCCGTCGATCCCGATGGTGCTCTATGCGCTCGTTTCCGACCAGTCGGTGGGCTACCTCTTTGCCGCCGGCATGATGCCCGGGCTTCTAATGGGGGTGGTGCTGATGGTCATGAACCTGATCATCGCGCATCGCCGCGGCTTCGAGGTGGATGAAGCGATCCCCATGCGCGAGATCCCCGGCGTGACTTTCCGCGCGATCCCGGCCCTGCTGCTGCCGGTGATCCTGCTGGGTGGCATTTACGGGGGCATCATGACCCCCACCGAAGCCGCCGCCGTCGCCGCCTTCTATGCCCTGGTGATCTCCGTCGTCCTGTACCGCTCCGTCACCGCGGGGCAGTTCTACCAGACGCTCGTTTCCTCGGCGCGGTCCACCGCCACGGTCGGGATCCTGATCGCCGGCGCGCTGACCCTGCAGTACGTCGTCACCCGCGAGAACGTGCCGGATCAGCTGGCAGCCTTCCTCGCCCAGTACGACCTGGGTCCCATCGGCTTCCTGCTGGCAATCAACGTACTGTTCCTGGCGCTTGGCTGCATCCTGGAAGGCAGCGCGATCCTTCTGATCATCGTGCCGATCTTCATCCCCACGGCCCAGGCCCTGGGCATCGACCTGGTGCATTTCGGCGTGATCTGCGTGGTGAACGGCATGGTGGGGCTGATCACGCCGCCCTATGGCTTGCTGCTGTTCATCGTCTCATCCATCACCAAGCAGCCGCTTGGCCGGATCATCCGCGACCTGATGCCCTTCCTGCTTGCCCTCTTCGTGGCGCTCGGGATCATCACCTTCGTGCCGGACTTCGTGCTCTGGCTGCCGCGTCTGCTGGGCTACGGGGGGTAAGCGACCATGAAAACCTCGATCGCCACCGTCTGCATCGCAGGGGATCTCCGGGAAAAGCTCGCCGCCATCGCGGCGGCGGGCTTCGACGGGATCGAGATCTTCGAGCAGGACTTCATCACCTTCGACGCCTCTCCGCGCGAAGTGGGCGCCATGGTCCGCGATCACGGGCTGGAGATTTCGCTGTTCCAGCCGTTCCGTGATTTCGAGGGCCTGCCGGAACCCGAACGGGGCCGCGCCTTCGACCGCATGGAACGCAAGTTCGACCTGATGCAGGAGCTTGGCACGGACCTGGTGCTGGTCTGTTCCTCGGTGCACCCCAAGGCCCTTGGCGGCATTGACCGCATGGCGGGGGATTTCGCCGAACTGGGCGACCGCGCCAGCAAGCGCGGGTTGCGCGTCGGCTACGAGGCGCTGGCCTGGGGCACCCATGTCTGGGATCACCGCGATGCCTGGGAAGTGGTGCGCCGCGCCGACCATCCCAACATCGGCCTGATCGTCGACAGCTTCCACACCCTGGGCCGCAAGCTCGACCCCGACAGCATCCGCCGCATCCCCGGCGACAAGATCTTCTTCGTGCAGCTGGCCGATGCGCCGCTGATCGAGATGGACCTGCTCTACTGGTCGCGCCACTTCCGCAACATGCCGGGCGAGGGCGATCTGGACGTGACCGGCTTCATGCGCGCCGTCGCCGCCACCGGCTATGACGGGCCGATCAGCCTGGAGGTCTTCAACGACCAGTTCCGGGGCGGCAGCCCCAAGGCCATCGCCCAGGACGGGCACCGGTCGCTTGTCTACCTGATGGACCAGGTGAAACGCGCCGAGCCGGGCCTGAGCCAGGACCTGCCCGACATCCCTGCCCGCGTGCCCACCGAAGGCGTGGCCTTCGTCGAATTCGCCGCCTCCGAGGCAGAGGCGGAAGGCCTGCGCAAGCTTCTGGGCTCGCTCGGGTTCCACCGGGCGGGCAAGCATATCGCGAAGCAGGTCGAGGTCTGGAAACAGGGCGAGATCCGCATCGTGCTGAACACCGACCCCGAAGGCTTCGCCCATACCGCCCATATCGCCCATGGCCTGAACATCTGTGACGTGGGCCTGCTGGTGGACAGCGCCGAGGCCACGGTGACCCGTGCCCGCGCCCTGGGCGCCACGCCCTTCAGCCAGCCCGTCGGCCCCGGAGAGCTGGAGATTCCCGCCATCCGCGGCGTGGGCTCGGGGCTGCTGCATTTCATCGATCATGGCTCCGACCTCGGCAAGGTCTGGGAGATCGAGTTCGAACCCTCCCCGGGCGGCGCCCCGCATGAGGCCGGGCTGACCCGGATCGACCATATCGGCCAGACGATGAACTACGAGGAGATGTTGACCTGGTCGCTCTTCTACCTGTCGCTCTTCGAGGTGGAGAAACAGGCGACGGTCGACGTGGTGGACCCGGGCGGGCTGGTGCGGTCCCAAGCGATCGAAAGCCCTGACGGCGCGCTGCGCGTGACGCTGAACGGGGCCGAGACGCACCGCACCTTCGCCGGTCGTTTCATCGCCGACAGCTTCGGCTCCTCGGTGCAGCACGTGGCCTTTGCCACAGACGACATCTTCGCCTGCGTGTCCGAGCTGAAGCTCTGCGGGTTCGAGCCGTTGCCGATGCCGGAGAACTACTACGACGATCTCGCCGCGCGCCTGTCCCTCTCCCCGGGGTTCACCGAACGGCTGAAGGCGGCTCACATCCTCTACGACGAGGACGGCCAGGGCGGCGCCTTCTTCCAGGTATATTCGCGCTCCGTCGGCGACGGGATCTTCATCGAGATCTGCCAGCGCAAGGGCGGCTACGCGGGCTATGGTGCCCCGAACGCGCCCTTCCGCATCGCCGCGCAGCGCCGTCTCGCGCGGCAGGTCGGAATGCCCCGGGCATGACCGTCGTCGCCCTCGCCCCCAGATCAAGAACAGGAAACAGGATGTCCGAGCCGAACGTTCAACTGGTCCAGAAAGTGGACGCCCGCCTGGGAGAGACCCCGCTGTGGGATGCGGCACGCGGCGTGCTGTGGTGGATCGACATCGAGCAGCCGACCCTGTGGCAGCTGGACCCCGAAAGCGGCGCCGCCGAGGCGGAGGCCCACCCTGGCACCTACCTGGGCTCCATCGCGCTGACCCGGTCGGGCGGGATGCTGGCCGCGCGGGACCTGGAACTCGTGCACCGCGCGCCGCACTCCCGCGACTGGCAGCCCTTTGCCGTCACCCCGGGCGAGGCGATGCCCGCCACCCGCCTGAACGACGGCCGGGTCGACGCCAACGGCAGCCTGTGGATCGGCACCATGGACAATGGCCTTTCACAGGGGCTCGGCGGCCTCTACCGCGTCGATCCCGACGGCACGATGACCCGCATGCTCGACGACGTGATCGTGTCGAACGGCATCGCCTTCGCCCCGGACGGGCGCAGCATGTATTTCACCGATACCCGCCGGCACGTGACCTGGCGTCTTGGTCTGGACGAGACCGGGCGCGAGATCACCAGCCGCGAGGTCCTGGCCGATTACAGCAGCAGCGGCATTCGCCCCGACGGGGCCTGCGTCGATGCCGATGGCTGTCTTTGGCAGGCCTTCTTCGCGGGCGGCCAGGTGGTGCGCTATGCACCCGACGGCCGGCTGGACCGGCAGATTGCCCTGCCGGTCACCAATCCCACCTGCCTTTGCTTCGGCGGGCGGGATCTGAAGACCCTTTTCGTCACCTCCGCCTTCAAGTTCCTCTCCGACGCGCAGCTTGCGGCCGAGCCTCTGGCCGGATCCGTCTTCGCCATCGACGGGGTTGGACAAGGGGTGGCGGAAAACCACTTTGCACTCTGAAGCTTTCCTAGGGAGGAAACCATGATCTACAAGAGCTTCCGCAACATGACCGCCGCCGCCGTGGCGATGGTCGCCTTCGCCGGTGCCGCCTCGGCACAGGTCGAGCTGATCTTCTCGGACGTGAACCCGGCCGAGGTGCCGCGTTCCAAAGCGATGACCGACATCTTCGCCGAAGAGCTGGGTGATGACTTCGACTTCCAGCCCTATTTCGGCGCCACGCTGATGAAGCAGGGCACCGAGCTGATCGGTCTGCAGCGCGGCAACATCCAGATGGCGGGCCTGCCGCCGTCCGACCTGGCGCAGCAGGTGCCCGAGTTCGACATCCTGGGCGCCGCCTACGTGGTGCGCGACCAGGCACACCTGAAGGCCATCTTCGACAGCGAAGTGGGCGAAGAGCTGAAGGCGCTGGCGCGTGAAGAGCTGGGCGTCGAGATCCTCGGCACCTTCTACTACGGCACCCGTCACCTGAACCTGAAGGGCGATGCCGAGTACATGACCCCGGCCGACCTGTCGGGCGTCAAGCTGCGCATGCCGGGCGGCGAAAGCTGGCAGTTCCTGGGCAAGTCCCTGGGCGCCAACCCGGTGCCGATCCCCTACACCGAGCTGTACACCGCGCTGCAATCGGGCGTCGTGGACGGCCAGGACAACCCGCTGCCCAACAACCGCCAGATGAAGTTCCACGAAGTGACCGATCAGATCGTGCTGACCGGCCACAACGTCGGCTTCGGCATGCTGCTGGTGTCCTCGATGGTCTGGGATGAGCTGAGCGACGAGCAGAAGGCCACCATGCAGGCCGCCGCCGACAAGGCCACCGCATGGTCCGATCAGCAGTATCTGGACCAGGAAGCCGAGCTGGTGGAGTTCTTCGAAGGCGAAGGCCTGACCGTCTATGAGCCCGACCTGGAGGCATTCCAGACCTACGCGCAGGAGCAGTACCTGAACTCGCCCCTGTCCGACAGCTGGCCCGAGGGCATGCTCGAGGCGATCAACGACCTCTGAAGTGCTGCAAAAATGACGGTTCGGGCGCACAGCCCGAACCGTCTGCCGGCAATTGTCCGCGGCCGCGCCAGAAGACAGGCGACAGACAAAGCGCGCGGTCGATTGCCTCTCCCCCTTCCCCAAGACAACATCCCCGGGTCCTGACGCCAGTCCTCTTTGGTTTCAGGTGCTTCACGTGTTTCCCGGCTACGGCAAGGAAGCGGTGATACGCTCTAGACAACCCTGATGCAGGCGCCCCTGGCCGATCCCGAAAGCCGTGGCCTGGCTCGCGCTGAGTTGCGGAAACTGCAACAGTCGCGCCCATCTTTGAAATTTCCGGGCTTCTCCCCCTCTGCTACGCTTTCTGCATTGATAGGGAGGAACATCATGAACACGAAGCTCTGGCGCGCCCTGCGTGCTGCGGGCGTGCTGACCGTCTGCGCGGTCGGCGCCCCTGCCCTTGCCGGTCCTGACGACGACACCCTACGTGTCGCCATGGCCGAGGAAATCCTGAACCTCGACTACAACTACACCACCAAACGCGAATACATCATCCTGGCCCAGCTGACCGACGCGACGCTGTTCGATCTCGACCCGGAAACGCAGGAGTTCAAGCCGTCGATCGCCACGGGGTACGACTGGGTCGACGACGCGACGCTGGACGTGACCCTGCGTGACGACGTGACCTTCCATGACGGCACGCCGCTGACGGCCGCCGATGTGGCCTACAGCTACAACTGGATCGGCAGTGCCGAGAGCGAGTCCAACGCCACCGGCGTCGTCGACCGCTGGCTGGACACCGCAGAGGTCACCAGCCCGACCTCGGTCCGTTTCCACCTGAAATCCGTCTATCCGCTGGTGCTGCGCGACATGGCCAACCGGATCATGATCCGCAAGAAGGGCACCTATGGCGCGGGCGCCGAGATCGACCGCGACGCCATGGCCAGCGACCTGATCGGCACCGGCCCCTACAAGGTCAGCAGCTTCGAACCGGGCACCGAGCTGGTGCTGGAACGCTATGACGGCTTCTTCGGCACGGCCCCCGCGATCGAGACCATCGTGGTGCGCAACATCCCCGATGTCGGCACCCAGCAGGCAGAGCTGATGTCGGGCGGCATCGACTGGATGTTCAAGGTCCCGCTGGATCTGGCGCAAAGCCTGGGCGCCACGCCCATGGCCACCCATCTGTCCGGTCCCGATCTGCGCGTGGGCTTCCTGGTGCTGGATGCCAACGGCTACACCGATCCCGAAGGCGCGCTGACCGATGTCCGCGTCCGCCAGGCGATCAACCACGCGCTGAACACCCCCGAGATGGCGAAATACCTGATCGGCGGCTCGGCCGAGGCGATCCACACCGCCTGCCACCCGGCGCAGTTCGGCTGTGACCAGTCCGTCACGGCCTATGACTACGATCCCGAGAAGGCCAAGGCCCTTCTGGACGAGGCGGGCTTCGCCGATGGTTTCCCGCTGGAGCTGTGGGCCTATCGCGACAAGCCGGTGGCAGAGGCCGTGGCCTCCGACCTGACCGCCGTGGGCATCGACGTGAACCTGCGCTACGTGAAGTTGGAAAGCCTCAACCAGGCCCGCGCCGCGCGCGAGATCCCGGCCTATTTCGGCACCTGGGGGTCCGGCGGCACGGCGGATACCGCAGCCATCGCCCGGATCCACTTTGACGCGGAATCGGACCGCAATATGTCCGGCGACGCGGATCTGGCGGAGCTCGTCCTTTCGGCGGAACAGACCGCCGACCAGGAGAAGCGCAAGGCGATCTATTCCGAAGCCCTCGGGCATATCGCCGATCAGGCCTACTGGGCGCCGCTTTTCTCCTACTCGGCCAACTACCTGGTCTCGCCTGAACTTGATTTCCCGCTGGACCCTGACGGGCTGCCCCGGCTGCAGAATTCGAGCTGGAAATGACCTGACGGTGGGGGCCTTCCCGGCCCCCACCTCTGACCCGAGGACATCCTAATGCTGCGATACATCGCCCTGCGCGGCCTCCTGGCCCTGCTCGTGGCCTTCACCGTTTCCCTGGCCGCCTTCCTGCTGCTGAACGTCGCCGCCGACCCGGCCCAGGCCATCGCCGGCGAAGACGCCACCCCCGAGGTGGTCGAGACGATCCGTGCCCGCTATGGCCTCGACCGGCCGCTGGCGGTGCGCTACGCCGACTGGCTCGGCGGCGTTGTCCAGGGCGATTTCGGTGAAAGCTACTACTGGCACAAACCCGTCGCCTCCCTCGTCGCCGACCGCGCGGACGAGACGATCACCCTGGCCTTCTCGGCCCTGGCCGTGACCATCCTGATTGCCATTCCCCTAGGTGCACTGGCCGCCCTGAACCCGAATTCCTGGATCGACCGCCTGGCGCTTGGCGTCGCGGTCTCCGCACAGGCGGTGCCGAATTTCTGGCTGGGGCTGATCATGATCATCCTCTTCGCGGTAATGGTCCCGATCTTTCCGGTCTCCGGCGATGACAGCTGGCGCCACTTCGTCCTGCCGGCCTTCGTTCTGGGCGCCTCCTCCGTGCCGGCGGTCATGCGACTGACGCGTACCGGGCTGATCGAGGTGATGGGTGCCGACTATATCCGCACCGCACGCTCCAAGGGCTTTCGCGGCTGGCAACTGCTGCGCCGCCATGCGCTGCGCAACGCCATCCTGCCGGTCATCTCGGTGCTGGCGGTCCAGCTGGGACAAAAGTTCGGCGGCTCCGTCATCACCGAAAGCATCTTTGCCATCAACGGCCTGGGACGGCTGGCGCTGGAAAGCATTCTGGGGGCGGACATTCCGACCGTGCAGATGCTGATCTTCGTCTTCGCCATCGTCTTTGTCGCCATGAACCTTCTGGCCGATATCCTGAACGCGGCCCTGGACCCGAGGATCCGGATCGGATGAGCACCACCGACACCACCCTGCCCCCCGTCACCGCCGAACGCCGCATGACCCCTGCCGAAATGTTCCGCCAGCGCATGTTCGGCCATCGCGGCTTCCTGCTTGGCGCCGGGCTGATGCTGCTGATCGTCCTGATCGCCATCTTCGCGCCGCTGCTGGCGCCCCATGATCCCTTTACGCAGACCCTGTCGGCCCGGATGCTGCCCCCCGTCTGGTCCGAGGGCGGCAACTGGGATTACATCCTCGGCACCGATCAGAACGGTCGCGACTACCTCAGCCGGCTGATCTACGGCACCCGCGTGTCGATCACCATCGGGCTGGGCGCCGCCACCGTGGGCATGCTGATCGGCGTGACCCTGGGCGTGCTGGCGGGCTATTTCGGCGGCTGGATCGACCATGGCATCAGCTTCCTTCTGACCGCCCAACTAGCCCTCCCGGGCCTCCTGCTGGCCATGGCGCTGGTCTTCATCATCGGCCCCTCGATCTGGGTCGTGATCGGCATCGTCGGCGTGCTGCACTGGACCTATTACCTGGTGGTCACCCGCGCCGCGACACAGCGCATCCGAAGCCAGGATTTCGTCGCCGCCGCCGCGGCCTCGGGCGCGACCTCTCGCCAGATCATCTGGCACGAGATCCTGCCCAACCTGCTGAGCCAGATCATCGTGATCTTCACCTTCGAGCTGGGCATCGCGATCCTGGCCGAAAGCTCGCTGTCCTTCCTCGGCGTGGGTATCCAACCCCCGACCCCCAGCTGGGGACTGATGATCGCCGAGGGCAAACAGGCCATGTTCTATCGCCCCTGGCTGGTGATCCTGCCCGGTATCTGCCTCTTCCTGCTGGTCATCGGCGCCAACCTGATGGGCGACGGACTGCGCGACATCACCTCGCCGGAGGGCCGCAACGAATGACGCTTCTCGATATCCAGAACCTCGACATCACCCTGTCGCTGCCCAATGGGCCGCTGCATGTGGTCCGCGACGTATCGCTAAGCCTCGCCAAGGGCGAAGCCCTGGGCATCGTGGGCGAAAGCGGCTCGGGCAAATCCATGACGGCACTGGCGCTGATGCGGCTGCTGCCCCGCAGCGCCAGTTGCACCGCCGCCCGCATGGCCTTCGACGGGCAGGACCTGCCCGCACTCGATGGCCCCGCCTTCACCGCAGCGATCCCCGGTCCGAAGATCGGCATGATCTTTCAGGAGCCGATGACCTCGCTCAACCCGGTCTACACCATCGGCCGCCAGATGACCGAGGCGGCGGTGGCCCGTGGTCTGCTATCGGTCCCCGAGGCCCGGCAGAAGGCCGTGGCGCTGCTGGACCGTGTCGGCATCCCCGATCCGCAGGACCGCATGGCGCAGTACCCGCACCAGCTGTCCGGCGGCCAGCGCCAGAGGGTGATGATCGCCATGACGCTGATGCTGGACCCGGACCTTCTGATTGCGGATGAGCCGACCACGGCGCTGGACGTGACCGTGCAGGCGCAGATCCTCGACCTGCTGGACGACCTGCGGCGGGAACGCCAGATGGGCCTGATCCTGATCTCGCACGATCTGGCCGTGGTGGCACAGCGCACCGACCGCGTGGCGGTCATGTACATGGGCGAACTGGTCGAACAGGGCAGCGCGCAAGACGTGCTGTTCGAGCCCCGGCACGATTACACCAAGGCCCTGCTGGCCGCGATCCCGCGCCTGGATGGCCCGCCCCGCCACGCGGGCGACAGCGCCGCGACGGACGAGGTCATCGCCGCCCGCGACGTCACACGGCGCTTCACCTCCCGCAAGGGGCTGTTCGGCCCGAAACGCGAGACGCTGGCCCTCGACGGCGTCAGCCTGTCGGTGAAACGCGGGGAAACCCTGGCACTGATTGGGGAAAGCGGCTCTGGCAAGTCGACCCTGGCGCGCATCCTGCTGGGCCTCGACCAGCCCGACGCGGGCGAGGTGCGGATGCTGGACCGCCCCGTGGCCGATCTGGCGCCGACGGACCGCGCCGCCTTCGTGCAGCCGGTCTTCCAGGATCCCTATACCTCGCTCAACCCGCGCCGCCGCCTGGCCGAGATCATCGCCCGCCCGCTGGTGCTGCGCGACGAGGGCGACCGGGCCTCGCGCCTGGCCGCCGTGGAAGAGGCGATGGAACGCGTCCGCCTGCCTGCACGGCTGCTGCACGCCTACCCCTCGCAGCTGTCCGGCGGCCAGCGTCAGCGGGTGGCCATCGCCCGCGCCCTGGTGACCCGCCCCCAGGCGCTGATCTGCGATGAGCCGACCTCGGCGCTTGATGTCTCGGTGCAGGCGCAGATCCTGGATCTGCTGGACGAGCTGCGCCGCGACATGGGGCTGACCTGCCTGCTGGTGACCCATGACATGGCCGTGGTGCACGAGGTGGCCGACCGGATCGCGGTCATGTACCGGGGCCGGATCGTCGAGGAAGGCAGCGCCGAGGCCGTCCTGTCCAACCCCTCCAACGACTACACCGCCCGGCTTCTGGCCGCGGCGCCGCGGTTCGGTGAAACCGCTGAAGACAGGCAGGTGGCCCGATGAAGCTGAACACCCCCGAACTGACCCCGCGGACCCTCTTTGCCCGGGAAACCCTGTGGCAATCCTGGCTGGACGTCGAGGCGGCCCTGGCCGAGGTCCAGGCGGACATGGGCGTCATCCCGGCCCCGGCGGCCGAGGGCATCCGCGCGGCCGCGCGGCTGGACCGGATCGGGATCGCGGCGCTGGAGGCCGATATCGCCGTAACCCATGCGCCGATCCTGTCGCTGACCCGTCTGCTGGCCCAGGCCGCGGGCGAAGCCGGCGCCTACGTCCACTGGGGCGCGACCACCCAGAACGTGATGCAGACGGGCCGGATCCTGCTGATCCGCGAGGCCGACCAGGCGATCCGTCGGGCGCTGGCGGGGGCACTTGGCCAGTTGGGCCAGATGGCCGAAACCCATGCCGAAACGCTGATGGCGGGGCGCACCAACCGGATGCATGCGCTGCCCATCACCTTCGGCTTCAAGGTCGCCGGCTGGATCGAGGAGCTGACCCGCGCCCTCGACCGTCTGGACAGTGGCGGGCGGCGGCAGTTCGTCCTGCCCTTCGGTGGCGCGGTCGGTGCCATGCACGCCTTCGGGCCTGCGGGGAAAGAGCTGAACACCCGCCTCGCCGCCCGTTTCGGGCTGGAGCCGCTCTTGGTGCCGGGGCGCACGATCAACGACATCTTCGCCGACTACATCGTGCAGCTCTCGCTGCTGGCCATGACCCTGGAACGCATCGCCTCCGAGCTCTACCTGCTGATGACCGAAGAAATCGGCGAGATTTCCGAGACGCTGGATGCGGGCACCGTCGGTTCCTCGACCATGCCGCACAAGGTGAACCCGAAATACGTGGTCCGGGTGCTGGCCGACGCGGCCGAGCTGCGCGGCCTGGCGGCGCCTGCGATGGAAACCGGACGCTCCAGCCACGAAGGCGACAGCGCCACGAACCACCTGCTAAGCTCGATCATGGATCGTGCCATTCCGCTGGCCTGGGAGATGTCAGAACGGTTCGAGGCGCTCATGGGCCGGATCGCCGTCAACGCACCGCGCATGGCGCAGAACGCGGCGCTGACCGGCGGGGCCATCGCCACCGAGAACCTGATGATGCTGCTGGCCCCCCGGACGGGCCGCGCCCGTGCCCATGACCTGATCCACCATGCGCTTGAAAACTCTGCCGCGGGTGGCAGTTTGGCCGAGACCCTGCTGGCCGATGCCGAGATCGCCGCGCTGCTCTCGGCGGAGGAGGTCACCGCCGCGCTGGACCCGGCGGGCTATTGCGGTGACAGCCGCCGCATCGCTCTGGAGGCGGCGGGGCTGGCCCGGGACCATGCCGCAAGGCTGCGCGCTCAGATCAGGTAGACCATCTCGCCGAACTGGGGATCCTCGGCGCGGCGGGCCTCCACATGGGCGCTGAGCGCATCCAGGAAGACCTCGCACAGCTCGGCCCGGGGGCCCTTGGCGTGCAGGCTGGCATAGGTGATCCAGTGATCGCCCTCCAGCGGGCGAAGGACGAGGCCGTCACGGGCCGAGGCCGGCAGGGTCAGCTGATCGATCAGGGTCAGGCCCAGCCCGTGGCGCACCATTTCCACCGTCACCAGGGTCGAGCCGGTCTCGAAGGCGACGCGCGGGCGCAGACCCGCCTCGCCCATGGCCTC
Organism: Pseudooceanicola marinus; assembly: GCF_020177265.1. Classification (GTDB taxonomy): domain Bacteria; phylum Pseudomonadota; class Alphaproteobacteria; order Rhodobacterales; family Rhodobacteraceae; genus Pseudooceanicola; species Pseudooceanicola marinus_A. The sequence continues at coordinate 333,978 of NZ_JAIVMC010000001.1, read as the reverse complement.
GTCCAGCCGGTCGCGCCAACGCTGTCCCACCGCCAGCGTCACCAGCGGCTGCTCCGACAGGGCTTTCAGACCGACCTCCCGCTGGACGGCGAGCGGGTGATCCGCTGGCATCAGCACGGACAGGCGCGACCGCAGCACCGGCATGGCATCCACCGGGATGATCCGGTTCTCCATCGGCAGGGAGATCAGGCCGATGTTGTAGCCCCGCGCGGCCACCTTGCTTTCGATCTCGAAGCGGGTTTCGACGTGCAGGGTACAGCGGATGTCGGGGTTCAGCTTGCGGATCTCGGCGATGGTGGGCACCACCAGCCCGTTGGCCAGCGGCGCGGCGGTGACCACCGACAGCCAGTTGCGGCTACGGTCGCGCAAGTCGCGGGCAATCAACGGGATCTCGTCGATCCCGTCCAGCGTGTTGGAAATCTGCTGATAGAACAGCGCCCCCTCCTCTGTCAGCGACAGGTTGCGCCGCGAGCGGGAGAAAAGCGTGAGCGCCACCTGTTCCTCCAACTGCGACAGCAGGCGGCTGGCGGCGGAAGACGACAGGTTCACCTTCTCCGCCGCTTCTGCCAGCGATCCGGTGGCGACGACCAGCCGGAAGAGACGCAACCCCTTGATATTCACCTGTCTTGCCACCCATTCGCTATTTGCAACAAACTGACCCAGGGCAGCGAGATATGCAATCGTGACGTGAGAAGGCGTCCGCACTCTGGTGCGCATGTGATTGCCAGAACAGCCCCCTTCAGAGCACCAAGTCCCGCTCTTTCGCGAAGCACCCATCCAGATTCATCAAAGTCTGCGTGCCTGGTGCGCACAGATGCACCGCGATCGAAATCGACGCCAGGAAAGGTCATGACAGCCTGACCTAGATCGCGCGAACAAGAGCGGTGATCTTGGCAACCCAGATGGGTAAGCCAGCCCAAGCGGCCCGCAAGATACTGAACGAAATTAAACTATTGGAAATTGGCGCACCCGATAGGATTCGAACCTATGGCCTCTGCCTTCGGAGGGCAGCGCTCTATCCAGCTGAGCTACGGGTGCCTGTCGCGGACCTATAGCGGCTTGGCGCGCGGGTCGCAATGGGGGCTGAAGGCGCGAGGGCAACTTTTCGCGTCAGCCCCACCCTGCCCCGTCCAGCAAGGGGCGCGAGACGGGAGGAGAGCGAAAACCGTGGCCCGCCAGACACCTGTCGGCGGGCCACGGAAAGGATCAGGCCTTGGTGCCGGTGGCCAGCATGGTCATTTCGGGAATCATCGTGCGCACGCCGACGTCCTTGAACCCGGCCCCCGACAGGGTGTCAGAGAGCCAGCCCGCGTCGAGCGAGCGCGCCTCGGGGGTGAAGGCGGTGTGCTGCAGCTGCCAGAGCGCGGCCAGCGCCGGGCCGGTGCGATCCGCCTCGACGATGAAGTCGTGGATCAGCAGGATGCCACCGGGTTTCAGCGCCGCCTTGGCCCGCGCGATCAGATCGTCATGGGTATCGCCCGGCACGCCGGAGAACAGGTAGGACATCAGCACGATGTCCTGATCGCCCGGGAACTCGGTCTCAAGAGCGTTGCCGTCGAGGTAGGTGATCCGGTCCGTCAGGCCCGCCTTCTCGACGTATTCACGCCCCAGCTTGGCGACGTTGGGAAACTCCAGCACCGTGGCGGTCAGCTCGGGGTTCTTGCCGCACAGCACGATGTCGAAGGCCGCGGTGCCGCCGCCCACGTCCAGCATCTTGGTCTTGCCGCCGAGATCCAGCGACTTGGCCAGCGCCCGCGCCGGGCCGAGGGAGCCGGCGTGCTGGCTTTCGGAGTAGAGGCGTGCCTCTTCCGGATCCGAGAACCAGTCGGCGTAGGAGCCGGTGTCATCGTCGGACAGCTCGCCCTTCAGGGCCGGTTCGATCTGGTCCAGCAGCGGATACATCTGCTTGCCGACCTGCAGGCGCAGGTAATCGCCGAAGTCGTACTTCGCGCCCTTCACCAGGAAGGCCTGCGATGCCGGGGCATTGCTGAATTTGCCGTCAGCGACCGACACCAGTCCCATGCCCGCCAGCGCGGTCAGCAGAGTCATGGCGCGATCCTCGTGAACTCCGGCCTCTGCCGCCAGCTCTTCGGCACTCTTGGCGCCATCGGCCAGACGCGAAAAGACATCGAGCTCCAGCGCTGCGAACAGCGCCTTTGAGCCCATGAACCCAAACGCGATCTGCGAGATCTGGTCGGCTTCGGTCAGCAATGTCATGTGGCTCTCCTAGTCTTGTTTCAGTGGCTGCACCCTAACGCCTCAGTTGCTGAGCGAAACCCATGAGGGCGAAAAGCGACATATTTCGGGTCGTAAACGCCCAAGAGCCATGCAACTGGTCGGAGGATCGGCGTTTCCCGGGCGCTTTTGTCATTATCTTGTCATATGAACGCACTAGCAGCCGGGGCCGATGTGCTCCGCCCGTTCAGGAGAGACGTGATGCCCCACCCGGAGATCCCGCAGCTGGTCACGCCACGCCTGCGCCTGCGCGCGATGACCCGCGCCGACTGGCCGGCCTACGCGGCCCTGATGATGTCGGACCGCGCGCGTTTCATGGGCGGCCCCTTCGATCGGCCGCGTGCCTGGGGGATGTTCTGCGCCGATCACGCGCAATGGGATCTGCTGGGCTGCGGCGCCCTGATGATCGAGGATCGCACCACCGGCCAGGCCCTGGGCCAGGTGGCAGTGAACGGCGGGCCGCTCTTTCCGGAATGGGAGCTGGGATGGCTGCTCTACCCCGCGGCCGAGGGGCGCGGGCTGGCGTTCGAGGCTGCCTCCGCCCTGCGGGACTGGGCCCGCGAGACGCGGCGCCTGCCGACGCTGGTCAGCTATGTGGATGCCGGGAACCACCGCTCCCGCCGCCTGGCTGAACGCCTGGGGGCGGTCCAGGACGCGACCGCACCGCGCCCGGATCCGGCGGACCTGGTCTATCGCCATTTCGGCACGCCGCAGGGCACAGCAGAAGGCGCCGGCATGGGCTGACCCCGAAACCGAAAAGGGGCGCCGGGCCGACAAACCCGACGCCCTCTCTCATACGTTGGCCGAAAATACTCTCGCCGAAGGCAGTCCTGCCCGTTCAGCCAGTGCCGCCGCCGGAATAGCGCACCGCCTCAGGCGAAAAGATCGTGGGCCAGCTCCAGGGCCTCGATCAGCACATCCACCTCGTCGCGGGTGTTGTACATGGCAAAGCTCGCACGGCAGGTGGCGGTCACGCCCAGATGCTCCATCAGCGGCCCGGCACAGTGGTGGCCTGCGCGGACGGCCACCCCCTTCTTGTCGAGGATGGTGGAGATGTCATGTGCATGGGCCGCGCCGTCCAGTGTGAAGGAGAAGATTGCCCCTTTGCCCGGCGCCTGCCCCTGCACGTTCAGCCAGTTCAGCCCGTGCAGGCGTTCGCTGGCATAGGCGGCCAGGTCGGCCTCATGGGCGGCGATCGCCTCCATGCCGACGTCCATCATGTAGTCCAGCGCCACGCCCAGACCGATCGTCTGGACGATGCCCGGCGTGCCCGCCTCGAACTTCATCGGGCCGTCGGCATAGCAGACGCCGTCGCGGGTCACTTCCTTGATCATGTCGCCGCCACCCATGAAGGGACGCATCTCCGCCTGGCGCTCCTTGCGGATGTAGATCGCGCCGGAGGCAGAGGGGCCATAGAGCTTGTGCCCCGTGATGGCGAAGAAATCGCAGCCGATGGCCTGAACGTCGACGGGCATGTGCACGGCGGACTGGCTGCCGTCGATCAGCGTGGCGATGCCGCGCGCCCGCGCGGCGGCGCAGATCGCGGCCACGTCGACCACGGTGCCCAGCACGTTGGACATATGGGTCAGGGCCACCAGCTTGGTCTTCGGGCCCATGGCGTCGATGACCTTCTGCGGGTCCAGGGACCCGTCGGCCTCTGGCTCTACCCACTTCAGCACGACACCCTGGCGTTCGCGCAGGAAATGCCAGGGCACGACATTGGCATGGTGTTCCATCACCGACAGCACGATCTCGTCGCCCGCCTGAAGGCGCGGCGCGGCCCAGCCGTAGGAGACAAGGTTGATGCCTTCGGTGGTGCCCGTGTTGAAGACGATCTCGTCCTCATGGGCGGCATTGAGGAAGCGTTGGATCTTGCCCCGCACGGCCTCATACTTGTCGGTCGCCAGGTTCGACAGGTAGTGCAGCCCCCGGTGGACGTTGGCATATTCCTCGGCATAGCCGCGCGTCACCGCGTCGATCACCGCCCTTGGCTTCTGCGCCGAGGCGCCGTTGTCGAGATAGACCAGCGGCTTGCCGTTCACCTCTCGCGAGAGGATGGGGAAATCGGCGCGGATCTCGTTCACGTCATACATAGTCGGTCCTCCGGGCCTGCCCTGCGGCCCTGTGGTCATCTCTGGTTAGCGGTCCGGAGGCCCTGCGGGCGTCCGGGGTCCCCCCCGGCCCGAGGGCCAGCGAGGGTGCTATCTGGTCGGCCCCACCAGGGCCTACATTTCGGTCAGCGCGGCGCCGCCCACCAGGGACAACAGCACCGATGCGGCCACGATGGTGGCAACGAAGACGACGCCCAGTGTGCCAAGCGCCTTCAGCCGGTTGTCGAAGCCATGCGCCTCGGTCAGGAAGCAGACCATCATGAAGATGCCCCAGGCCCCGGCCACCAGGCTGACGATGGCCGCGATCGGCGGCACCAGCACGCTGAGCACCAATAGAGCCACCTGCGCGAAGATCCGGATCACCTGCAGGAACAGCACCATGCGCAGCAGCGCCGGCAGCGTGCCGCCCCCGCCCATGTACTGGCCCACCTTCGTCAGCAGCCAGGCGCTGAGCCAGATGATGCCCCCCGCGACAACCGCCATGGCGATCGGCGAAAACACCATGCCCGGCGGCAGGATCAGGGTGTAGAGGATGCCGTTCAGAACCGCCACCAGCGCCAGCAGCACGGGCGTGGCGGCCTCCGGCCAGGGAGTCGCCATCAGTTCCGCCGCGCCGCGTCGCGGGTCGATCACGCTGATCCGCATCAGCTCCAGCCAGTCTTTCATCATGCGCCCGTCCCGGCTCCAAACTCGGCCCGCCGCAACCCGGCGATCCAGATCCATCCAAAGCCCACGATCCAGGCCAGGCCGATGAGGCTCTTCGCCGCGCCCGGCCCGATGAAGCCAGCCACCAGACCATGCAGCAGCATCAGCGGCGTCGCCGCCACCAGCGCCCAGAAGAGCGCCAGCCGTGCGCCGAAGCCAGTCCCCTGCCCGCCCAGCAGACGGCACAGCAGATGGCTCAGCCCGGCCAGCAGATAAAGCGCCAGCGGCAGGATGAACACCACCCCCAGAAGCGACCCGCCTAGAAGCATCTGAAGGTCATCCCCACTCAGGTAGGCCTCCCGCGACAGACGCGGCCACTGGGCCACGAACATCGCGATACAGCCGCCCATGCAAAGCGCCAGCGCGCGGTCCTCCCGCGCGCCCTCCGCCAGCATCCGGCCCAGCACGTCGCCGGGCCGGCGATAGCTGGCAGCGATATTGGCTACCAGCGACATCAGCCGCGACGACGGTCCAGCCAGCCGGTCAGCCGGTCGAGCAACTCGGCCCGCAGGCCTTCGTCCTCGATCTCGTCCAGCGCCTCGGCGATGAAGGCGATGACCATCAGGTTCTGCGCCTCCGCCATCGGCACCCCGCGCGAGCGCAGGTAGAACAGCGCCTCCTCGTCCATCGCGCCCGAGGTCGAGCCGTGCGAACAGGCCACGTCGTCGGCGTAGATCTCCAGCTCCGGCTTGGCCAGGAAGGTGCTGTCACCATCCAGCAGCAGGGACTGGCTGATCTGGTAGCCGTCGGTCTTCTGCGCGCCGTCCTTCACCAGGATCTTGCCCTGGAAGATGCCCTGGGCGCCGTTCTTCAGCACCTTCTTGAACACCTGGCGACTTTCGCAGTTCAGCGCGTCATGGGTGACGAAGACGGTGTCGTCATGGTGGAAATCGCCGTCGCCCATGCAGGCGCCGGCCACGTGGGCCATGGCGTCATCGCCCAGCAGTTCGATCACCGCCTCGTTGCGGGTCATCACGCCGTTGGCGGTCAGGGTGAAGCTCTTGAACAGGCTTTCCCGGCCCAGACGGGCGAAGATGTGGGTGGCGGCGCGGCGTTCGTGGTCGCGCCCCTGGGCCCGGACATGGTGGAAGCGCGCTTCGTCGGCCACGTCCACTTCCATCACCTTGTTGAAGCGCGCGGCGGCGGGGCCGTTCTCCAGCAGGGTCAGTTCGGCGCCCTCTTCCAGCTTGATCACGTGGTGCAGCGTCGCGTCCGAGGTCTCGGAGGCGTGCTTGTAGATCAGGCTGACCGGCTTCTCGGCCTTGCCCGTCACGCGGATCAGCAGGCCGTCGGTGGCGGCCCAGGTGTTCAGAGCGGCCAGCGGACGTTCCACCGGGCTCTGCCCGCGGGCCTCCAGCTTGCCGTACAGCTCGGACGCCCAGTGGATGTCGCTGGTCGAGTCCGCCAGGCGCTCGATCGAGACACCGGTCAGTTCCAGCGGATCACTTTCCTCGGCGGAGAAGACACCGTCGATGAAGACGACCTTCACCCGGTCCACCGCATCGAAGATCGGCGTTTCCGCCGGATCGAAGACCGCGGCCGTGGGGGCTTCGGGCGCGATCAGGCTCGCGGGGCGGGTCCAGCGCCAGTATTCGTCGCGCGGCTGCGGCAGGCCCATGGATTTCACCCGCTCCAGCGCCGCCTCGCGGTTGGCGACGCTCCAGCCTTCGGTGGCACCGGCGGACATCACCGCCAGGCGCGCGGCGGTCTCTTCATCGCGGCGCGCCGAGGGCTTCGTCTTGATGGTTTCCGACAGGATCGCCGTCATTACTGCACCTCCGCCAGCAGGTCGGCATAGCCGTTCTGCTCGACCTCCAGGGCCAGCTCGGGACCGCCGGTCTTGATGATGCGGCCATCGGCCATGATATGCACCACGTCGGGTTTGATGTGGTCCAGCAGGCGCTGGTAGTGGGTGATCACGAGGAAGCCACGGCCCTCGTCACGCAGGGCGTTCACACCGTCCGACACCAGCTTCATCGCGTCGACGTCCAGACCGCTGTCGGTCTCGTCGAGGATGCAGAGCTTGGGCTCCAGCATGGCCATCTGCAGGATCTCGTTACGCTTTTTCTCACCACCGGAGAAGCCGACGTTCACCGGGCGCTTCAGCATTTCGGCGTCGATCTTCAGGGTCTTGGCCTTTTCGCGCACCAGCTTCAGGAAGTCGGCGGCGCTGATCTCCTCTTCGCCACGGGCCTTGCGCTGTGCGTTCACGGCCGTCCGCAGGAAGGTCATGTTACCGACGCCGGGGATCTCCACCGGGTACTGGAAGGCCAGGAAGACACCGGCGGCGGCGCGTTCCTCGGGATCCATGTCCAGCAGGTCCTCGCCCAGCAGGGAGGCCTCGCCCTCGGTCACCTCGTAGCCGCCACGGCCGGACAGCACGTAGGACAGGGTGGATTTGCCCGACCCGTTCGGGCCCATGATCGCATGCACCTTGCCGGCCTCGACCGTCAGGTCCACGCCCTTGAGGATCTGCTTATCCTCTTCTTCAAGCTTCACATGCAGGTTCTTGATTTCCAACATCTTATTACCTTTCCTCACGCAACGCATCAGGGCTGCGTCATCATCCGTATCACATCCAGAAGCCGGGTCGCGGGGACCGGCATGGGGTTTATGTCGAACACGGCCAGTCGGCCGATCAGGGTTGGCTGGCCCACGAAATCCTCGATCTCGTGGTATTGCTCGCGGTGCTTGTAGTCGTCCAGCAGCAGGGTCACCGGACGCGAGATGTGAAAGGCGGTCGCCAGCACGCAGCCCGTGCGGAACCGCCCGTCCACCAGCACCAGGTCGGGGTGCGGCATCTCGCGCCGCTCCCAGACCGCCAGGGGATAGGCCGCGTAGCGACGCCACCCCTTGTCATCCTTCGGGTGGCCCCATTCCTTGGTCCGCCCGATGTCGGCATGGATCACCTCCACCGCGCCCTTGGGCGGGTTGTCGGCGAACCAGTCGCGCATCATCTGCGCCCAGGCGCCATCGCTTTCCACGCTGGTCACCCGCTTGCCCAGGTCGCCCGCCAGCACCGTCGAGCCGCCCGATCCGTATTCCAGGATCACCTCCGCCTCGCCGTAGGCCAGGCGCACGGCCTCGGCCTCCGCCTCGGGGAAGGTCAGTTCGGGGCGCGTCATCGGCGCGTCGGAGGGCGACAGGTCGCTCACGTCACTCCACCACCACGGCGGTGCCGGAGACCGACACCATCAGCATGCTGTCGCCCACCACCTCGTAGTCGAGGTCGACACCGACCACGGCATTGGCGCCAAGGGCCGCGGCACGGCCCTCGATCTCGCGCATGGCGATGTCGCGGGCATCCTGCAGCTTGGTCTCGTAGGCGCCCGAACGGCCCCCGATGACGTCGGTGATGTTGGCGAAGAAATCACGGACGATATTCGCGCCCATGATGGCCTCACCCACCACCACGCCCCGGTAGTCGGTGATCCGGCGGCCCTCGATGGTATTCGTCGTCGTGACGATCATTGCGTCACCTCCTCGCTTGCTGTCAGCCGGGCCGGGAAAGAGGCCCGCAGATCCGATTTCGACCGCGCCACGCCCTCGGCATATGGCAGATCGCCCTGGGGCAGCGACGCCAGACGTCCCGGCAGATCCGCCAGCGCCAGCGGACGCGGCAGCGCCCGTTCGATGCCGGCGGCGTAATCCAGGAACTTCAGCTTCGGCGCGGCGTGGATGCCCTCCGGCGACAGCCAGGTGTTGGGCACCCCGAAACTGTCGGCCACGATCAACCCGTGAAGGGACGAGCTGACCACGTGGGCGCAGCCCGCGATCCGGCGGCAGACCTCCAGGGCGTCGCCCCGCACGTCGATCAGGTCGAGCACCGGATGGGCCTCGACCATGGCGCGGAAGGCCGGATCGGCCAATTGCGCGTAATGCGGGATCAGCCCGATGCGATCGCCGCGCGGCACCTCGCCCAGGATCTCGGCCATCAGCAGGCCGGGATCGCCGTAGCCCGGCACCTCTATTCCCAGAAGGCTCTCGGTGATCGGGCCACGGACCAGGGCGAAATCGACGTTGGCGACGAAGTCGGTGTTCACCGGCTTCATGCAGCCGGAGCCCCAGACGACGGGCCGGGCGCCCTCGCGCGGGTCCTTGTTGCCGCGCCGGACCACATGCATGATCGAGCCGATGGCGAAGACATCCACGGCGCCGGGCTTCGCCCAGGCGACCTCGCGGCCCGACACATGGGCCACGATGGCGCGCGAGATGGCATCACCGAAATTCGGCTTGCCCGCCCACCAGTAGAGCTTCACCGGCTCGCTCATCAGCCGACCGAGCCTTCGAGGCTGATCGCCACCAGTTGCTGCGCTTCCATGGCAAACTCCATCGGCAGGGCCTGCAGCACGTCCTTGCAGAAGCCGTTGACGATAAGCGCCACCGCTTCTTCCTCGTCCATGCCGCGCGACTGGCAGTAGAACATCTGGTCGTCGTCCACCTTCGAGGTGGTCGCCTCATGCTCCACCCGGGACGAATTGTTCTTCACCTCGATATAGGGGACCGTATGGGCCCCGCATTCGGATCCGATCAGCAGGCTGTCGCACTGGGTGTAGTTGCGGCTGTTGGTGGCCTTGGGATGCATGGCGACCTGGCCACGGTAGGTGTTCTGCGCCTTGCCGGCGGAGATCCCCTTGGACACGATGCGCGAGCGGGTGTTTTTCCCCAGGTGCAGCATCTTGGTGCCGGTGTCGGCCTGCTGGTAGTTGTTGGTGATGGCGATCGAGTAGAACTCGCCCTGGCTTTCCTCGCCGCGCAGAATGCACGACGGGTATTTCCAGGTCACGGCAGAGCCGGTTTCCACCTGGGTCCACATGATCTTCGCCCGGTCGCCGCGGCAGTCGGCACGCTTGGTGACGAAGTTGTAGATGCCGCCCTTGCCCTCGTCGTCGCCGGGGAACCAGTTCTGCACCGTGGAGTATTTCACTTCGGCGTCTTCCTCGACGACAATCTCGACCACGGCGGCGTGCAGCTGCGCGGTGTCACGCTGCGGCGCGGTGCAGCCTTCGAGGTAGGAGACGTAGCTGCCCTTGTCGGCAATGATCAGCGTGCGCTCGAACTGGCCGGTGTTTTCCGCGTTGATGCGGAAATAGGTCGACAGCTCCATCGGGCAGCGGACGCCCGGCGGCACGTAGACGAAGGAGCCATCGGAGAAGACGGCCGAGTTCAGCGTGGCATAGAAGTTGTCGGAGACCGGCACGACCGACCCGAGGTACTTCTTCACCAGCTCGGGATGTTCGCGGATCGCTTCCGAGATGGAGCAGAAGATGACGCCCGCCTTCTTCAGCTCCGCCTGGAAGGTGGTGCCGACAGAGACGCTGTCGAAGACCGCATCCACGGCGACCTTGCGTTCCGGGGCGGCCTCATCCTTGATTTCCTCGGCGCCCTCGACGCCCGCCAGGATCATCTGCTCCTTCAGCGGGATGCCCAGCTTCTGGTAGGTTTCCAGCAGCTTGGGATCCACCTCGTCCAGGGACTTCGGCTTCTCTTCCATGCTCTTGGGGCGGGCATAGTAGTACTGGTTCTGGAAGTCGATCTTGGGGTATTCGACCATCGCCCAGTCGGGTTCTTCCTTCTCCAGCCAGCGGCGATAGGCGGCCAGGCGCCATTCGGTCATCCACTCGGGCTCGTGGTTCTTGGTGGAGATCAGGCGGACGATATCCTCGGACAGGCCCAGGGGGGCGTAGTCCATCTCGATATCGGTCTCCCAGCCGTATTTGTAGGTGTTGATCTTGGCGACGGCATCGACCGTTTCCTGATCCACGCCTTCCTTCACTTCGGGGGTATCCATCTTACTCATGATCTCATCCTGTCCGGCTTGTCGCGGCTCGTTCTCGTGTCTTCAGGAATGGAGGCCCGGGGGTCATGGTCCGGGGCGTCCTCGGGGGCGCAGGCTCCGGGCGTGTCACGCTGCCCTGGCGCGCCGTTTCTCTCTCTGCGTCAGCCAGGCCGTGGCGAAACGCGTGATCTCTTCCTCGGTCGTCTCGGGGCCGAGGCTGACGCGCAGGGCGCCCATGGCCTCGTCCTCGTCGTAGCCCATGGCGCGCAGCACCTGGCTGGCGCGGACCTTGCCGCTGGAACAGGCCGATCCCGCGCTGACGGCGAACCCGGCCAGGTCCATCTGCATCACCTGGGTCTCGCCCTTCCATCCGGGCGTCACCAGGCAGGTGGTATTGGGCAGGCGCTCTGCCCCTGCCCCGGCAATCTCGGCCTCCAGCCCCATGGCCTGAAGCCCGTCGCGCAGCTGCGCCTCCAGACCGTCCCGCAGGACGCGGACGCGATCCCATTTGCCGGCGTCCAGGTCACGCGCGGCGGCCTCGGCGGCGGCGCCGAAGCCCGCGATGCCGATCACGTTCTCGGTCCCCGCGCGGCGACCCATTTCCTGCCCGCCGCCCTTCAGCTGCGCCGGCAGATCGGTGCCGCGCCGCATTACCAGCGCGCCGACACCTTTCGGGCCACCCAGTTTATGGGCGCTCACAAGGGCCATGTGGCAATTCAGCCAGTTGAAGGCAATGGGCAGCTTGCCGAAAGCCTGGGTCAGGTCGCTGACCGCCAGGCCTTCGGGAAGCCGCTGGATCACGCCCGTTTCGCTGTTGGCCAGCTGCAGCGCGCTGTGCGTCGGATCGGCGACCGTGACCCGGCCGTCGTGATCGACGGGCAGCGGATCGTCGGTGCCCCAGGCCCGGACCGCGTCGTGTTCGATGTCGGCGGCGCGCAGCTCGCGCCCCGCCATGGCCAGCGCCGCCCCTTCGGTCGCGCCGGAGACGAAGACGATATCGGCGCCTTCCGCCCCGAGGGCGGCGGCAACCTGGGCGCGCGCGCGCTCGACCAGCGCCTTGGCCGCCCGCCCCTCGGCATGGACCGAGGACGGGTTGCCCGTCACGTCCATCGCGGCGATCATCGCGGCGCGCGCCTCCGCGCGCAGGGGCGTCGTGGCGTTATGATCCAGGTAGACGCGGCTCATGCGGCACCTGCCCGGGTCCGCAGACCGGCCGAGGGATATGCGACACGCAGGTTCACTCGTCCACCACCTCGAAGAGGTTCGGCACCGCGGGGCACGGGGCCAGCTCGTTCTTCACCACGTCGCCCAGGGTCGTCTGGTGCAGGAAGACGTACACATGGGCCGACAGACCCTCCCACAGGCGGTTCGTCACCGACTGCGCGCGAGACCCCGACAGGCCGCCGGAAACGCCCGCGCCCTTGTGCATGGCGCTGACCGTCTCATCGACCGCGGCGAGGACATCGACCACGCGGATCTCCGTCGCCGGGCGCGACAGCTTGTACCCGCCGCCCGGCCCCCGCACGGAGGCCACGAGGCCCGCGCGGCGCAGCTTCACGAAAAGCTGTTCCAGATAAGGCAGAGACACCGATTGCCGTTTGGAGATATCGCCAAGAGCCACCAGGCAGCCATCCGGCTGCAGCGCGATATCGGCCAGCGCGACCATGGCGTAACGTCCCTTGGTGCTGAGTTTCATGCGCCTTGTCTCCCATTGCCGCGCCCGTCATCTCGGCGCCTGTCACGGTTTCTCACTCGTGGCTCGCCGTATCGGTCGGCGGAGCTGCGGATCAGGGGTCACGGAGAGCCTGGCAAGGCCGCCCGCGACGGTTGATTTCATTGACCTTGGTCGCCGCCCGGATTATCCCGCTTTGCAGCGCGTCGCCAGAGGCAGCAGCCTCTTTAGAACATTTCTAAGGTGCCCGATAATATTCGTCAAGAATGAAGGTTCAGCCGCGCGGACTGCGCGGCCCGGGCCCGGGGCGGATTTGGGCCTGACTTTGGCACGCAAGAGGACAGTCGGACCGCGCAGCGGACCGCGCCAAGGTTGAGGACGTATTGAATGCCCGAGGTCATCTTTCCCGGACCCGAAGGCCGCCTGGAAGGCCGCTATCACCCGCAGAAGGACCGTGACGCGCCGATCGCCATCGTGCTGCATCCGCATCCGCAGTTCGGCGGGACGATGAACAACAAGGTTGTCTACAACCTGCATTATGCCTTCTACAACATGGGCTTCACCGTTCTTCGCTTCAACTTCCGCGGCGTGGGCCGGTCTCAGGGCGAATACGATCAGGGCGTGGGCGAACTGTCCGATGCGGCCTCCGCGCTGGATTACCTGCAGTCGATGAACTCCAACTCGAAGCACTGCTGGGTCGCCGGTTTCTCCTTCGGGGCCTGGATCGGCATGCAGCTTCTGATGCGCCGCCCCGAGATCACCGGCTTCATCTCGGTATCGCCGCCGGCGAACATGTACGACTTCTCCTTCCTGGCGCCCTGCCCGTCCTCGGGCCTGATCGTCAACGGCACCGCCGACCGCGTCGCGCCCCCCGCCGACACGCAGTCCCTGGTGGGCAAGCTGCAGGAGCAGAAGGGAATCACCATCACCCACGAGGAAATCGACGGCGCTGGCCACTTCTTCCAGGAAGAGGACCAGATGCAGTCGATGCTCGGCTCCGTCAGCGACTACGTGAAGCGTCGCCTGACCGAAACCACCCGCTGAGGGACACGCCATGGCCTCCTCCGTCGACACGCTCGCCGCCGCCCTGGCCGAGGATTGCCTGAAGGCGATGAAGGCCACCGGCGAGGACCGCCTTTTCGTCGAGGTCGGCCATGTTCTGGGCGCGGCATCGCAGACCCTCGAAGAGGCCTTCCTGACCGAGGTGCGGGTCCGTCTGGCCGAACGCGCCGCGCGGGACTTCCTGATCCGCCGCGTGAAGGAATTGAAAGCAGCGCGCGACGACTGATCGCCGCGTCTATCTTCAGAACATATCACCGGGGGGCTTTCGGCCCCCCGTTTGCATTCCGCCGCCCCGAAAGGTTTTCGGGCTCTCGGACCGCGCAGGACCACCCCTTGCACCCGTCGCACGCCGAGGCTAGGCCGGGCCTGTTCCCCCACCGGAGATTTCGCCATGGATGCCCAGAGGCTCGACGCGCAGCTTTCTTTCCTGCAGGAGGCCGACCGGCTGAAAGGCGTCACTCGCGCCTCCACCCTGACCGACCAGTCACGCGCCGAGAACTCGGCCGAACATTCCTGGCAGGCCGCCCTGGGCGCGCTGATCTGGCTGCCGGAGGTCGAGGCGGCACGGATGGACCGCATCCTGTCGATGCTGCTGCTGCACGACCTGGTGGAGATCGACGCGGGCGACCAGCCCATCGACCTGCCCCATGACGCCGAGGCCCTGGCCGCCGCAGAACGCGCCGGCGCCGACCGGCTGTTCGCCCTGCTGCCCGCCGACCAGGGGCCGCGCCTGCGCGCGCTTTGGGAAGAGTTTGAGGCAATGGAGAGCGAAGACGCGCGCTTGGCAAAGACGGTGGATTTCGCCATTCCCGTCCTGCAGGTCTGGGCCGCCGCGCCCCGGCGCGCCGATCACGAAGCGATCGCACGGGACAACACCGCCGCGGGCCGCGCCCGGCTGATCGCGGAAACCCGGCCGGATCTTTACGCTCATCTGCATTCCGAACTGACCGAGGGCCCCGCCGAGGTCGCCGCACGCTCCGCCTTCCTGGCGGAAGCCGATCGGCTGAAGCGGGTCGAGCGCGCCACGACCCTGTGCGATGCTTCAAGACAGGAAAATTCTGCTGAACATTCATGGCACTTGGCCCTCTATGCTCTGGTGCTGGGTGAACATGCGCCTGAAGGCGTCAGCCTGTCGCGGGTGCTGCGCATGCTGCTGCTGCATGACCTGGTGGAAATCGACGCCGGCGACGTGCCGATCTACGCCCAGACCGCCGAAGGCCAGGCCGAAACAGAGGCGGCGGAGCTGGCGGCGGCGGAACGGCTGTTCGGCTTGCTGCCCGAGGCGGAGGGCGCGCCCCTCCTGGCCCTCTGGCAGGAGTTTGAAGCAGCCACCACGCCCGACGCACGCTTCGCCAAGGCGCTGGACCGCTTCCAGCCGCCCCTGCAGAACCTCGCCTCGGGCGGCGTATCCTGGCTAGCGCATAACGCGACCTTCGAGATGGTCGAGGCCCGCGTCGGGCGCGCCATCGCCCGCTCCATGCCCGCGTTCTGGGATCACATCGCCCCGCGTATCCGCGCCTTCCTGGGCTGACAGTCCGCCGCGGGTTTCGACGGCACCGACCGCAAACGTATAGTATGTGCAACGATTTCCGCGTGATTGTGGGGGCGTCGTGCAGTTTTGTTCGCAAATGGAAAGGGCGTCGATCGTCCGCCGCACCGCGCCATCGAAGCACCGAAAAGCGCATCCACTTGCGACGAATTTCCCTGACAAAAGTCAGGCAATAGCTTGACGGTGGGGCGGTATCAGACAAAAGTCAGCTACATGACACCTGATCCCGTTTCCCGATTCCGCCGTTTCTCCCGTGCCGTCACCTCCGAGGTGGGCGCGCTCGATCAATCCTTTCTGGGACGGGGCCGCCCCCTGGGCACGGCCCGCGTGCTGAACGCCATCGGCCAGGGCCGGACGGAGGTGGCGGCGATCCGCGATTACCTCGGGCTCGATTCCGGGCTGATGTCGCGCCTGCTGCGCGGGCTGGAAGCCGAAGGGTTGGTCACCACCGGACCGCACCCGGAGGACGCCCGTGCTCGCGTCGCGGCGCTGACACCCGACGGCGAGGCCGAGTTCGCCGCCTACGAGGCCCTGTCGGACCAACGCGCCGCCGACACCCTGGCGCGGCACCCCCGCCCCGAGGCCCTGCTCGCCGCGATGGACCTGGTGGCCTCGGCCCTGGGTCGCGACCGCATCACCCTGGAGGAACGCGATCCGCGCGACGAGACCTCACGCTATTGCCTGCAGGAGTATTACGCCGAACTGGCGCGCCGGTTCGACACCGGGTTCGACCCGCAGCTGTCGCGCGACCCGGAGGCCACGGACATGATCGCCCCGCGCGGTGCCTTCCTCGTGGCCTTCTCCGACGGGCTGCCCCTGGGCTGCGTCGGGTTGAAGGGATCGGGCGGCCCGGTGGCCGAGATCAAGCGGTTGTGGATCGCCCCCTCGGCCCGCGGCCTGGGCCTGTCGAAGCGGCTGATGGCGGAGATCGAGGCGCGCGCCAAGCCGCTCGGCATCACGACGCTGCGGCTGGACACCAATTCCGCCCTGCCGGAGGCCGTGGCCCTGTACCGCGGCCTCGGCTGGACCGAGATCGACAGGTTCAACGACGATCCCTACCCCGACCACTTCTTCGAGAAACACCTCTGAGGCACGGGGCGCGCAGCGACAGAGGCCGCGCGCCTGAGCCTCACTTCTTCGCCTTGGCCTGCTTCTCCGCCTCGACCAGCTTCGCCGCCAGGTCGCGGGCGATGGCGAAGGCGCCCTTGATCCGCTCCGCGTCGCCCTTCCAGTCGCGACGCACGACGATCTTGTTGTCCTTCACCTTGGCGAGGCCGTTCTGTTCCTTGATAAACTCGACCAGCCCCTGCGGCGCGGCGAACTTGTCGTTGTGGAACTGGATCGTGGCCCCCTTCGGCCCGCCGTCCAGCTTGGCAATGCCCGCCCGCTTGCACATGGCCTTGATCCGAACAACGAGCAGCAAGGTATTGACCTCCTTCGGCAATTTCCCGAAGCGGTCGATCAGCTCGGCGGCGAAACCTTCCAGCTCCACCTTGGTGGTCAGGCCCGACAGACGACGGTAGAGACCCAGGCGCAGATCGAGGTCCGGCACGTAGTCCTCAGGGATCAGAACCGGCACGCCAAGGTTGATCTGCGGCGCCCAGGTCTCCTCGGTTTCGGTCAGCCCCTCGGCCTCGCCCGACTTGATCTTGGCAATCGCCTCTTCCAGCATCGACTGGTAGAGTTCATAGCCCACGTCGCGCATGTTGCCCGACTGCTCCTCGCCCAGCAGGTTGCCGGCACCACGAATGTCGAGGTCCTGCGAGGCCAGGGTGAAGCCTGCGCCAAGAGTATCCAGCGAGCCCAGCACCCGCAGACGTTTCTGCGCGGTATCGGTCAGTTTCGCGCGCGGCTCGGTCGTCAGGTAGGCATAGGCGCGGGTCTTGGCGCGACCGACGCGGCCCCGGATCTGATAGAGCTGGCTGAGGCCGAACATATCTGCCCGATGCACCACCATCGTATTGGCGCGTGGAATATCCAGGCCCGATTCCACGATGGTCGTGGCCAGCAGCACGTCATATTGCCCGTCATAGAAGGCGTTCATGCGCCGATCCAGCTCCCCCGCCGCCATCTGGCCGTGGGCGGTGACGAAACTGACCTCGGGCACCTGCTCCTTCAGAAACTCCTCGATCTCCGGCAGGTCGCTGACGCGCGGCACCACGAAGAAGCTCTGGCCGCCGCGGTAGTGTTCCCGCAGCAGGGCCTCGCGGATGGTGACCGGATCGAACTCGCTGACATAGGTGCGGATCGCCAGGCGGTCGACGGGCGGCGTGCCGATGATCGACAGATCGCGCACGCCGGACAGCGACAGTTGCAGGGTGCGCGGGATCGGCGTGGCGGTCAGGGTCAGGACGTGCACGTCGGTGCGCAGCTGCTTCAGCCGTTCCTTGTGGCCGACGCCGAACCGCTGCTCCTCATCCACGATCAGCAGGCCGAGGTTCCTGAACTTGATGTTCTTGGCCAGAAGCGCATGGGTGCCCACGGCGATATCCACCGTGCCATCGCTGATCCCGCTGCGCGTCCGGGCTGCATCATTTGCACCAACAAAGCGCGACAAGGCGTTGACTTGAATAGGGAAACCCCGGAACCGCTCGGCAAATCCCTGGTAGTGCTGACGGGCCAGCAGCGTGGTGGGCGCGATCACCGCCACCTGCACCCCGGACATGGCCGCGGCAAAGGCCGCGCGCAGGGCCACCTCGGTCTTGCCGAAGCCCACATCACCGCAGACCAGCCGGTCCATCGGGTGCCCCGAAGCCAGATCGCCCAGCACGTCGTCGATGGCGCCCAGCTGATCGTCCGTCTCCTGGTAAGGGAAGCGGGCCAGGAAGGCGTTCCATTCGGCCTCCGGCGGCTCCAGCATGGGCGCACGGCGCAGGGCGCGTTCGGCGGCCACACGGATCAGCCGGTCCGCCATCTCGCGGATGCGTTCCTTCAGCCGCGCCTTCTTGGCCTGCCAGGCGCCGCCGCCCAGCTTGTCCAGCAGCCCCTCTTCATGGCCATAGCGGGACAGCAGTTCGATATTCTCGACCGGCAGGTAAAGGCGCGCGTTCTCGGCGTATTCCAGCACCAGGCATTCGTGCGCGGCCCCGGCGGCAGTGATGACTTCCATGCCATGATAGCGGCCGATGCCATGGTCGACATGGACCACCAGATCACCGGGGCTGAGGCTCTGTGCCTCGGTCAGGAAGTTCTCGGCCCGCCGCTTCTTCCGGGCCGAGCGGATCAGCCGGTCGCCCAGCACGTCCTGTTCGGAGATGACCGTCAGCGGCCGGTCCTGCCAGGTGCCCTCGAACCCGTGTTCCAGCGCCCAGACCGCCAGATGCAGCCCCCTGCGACCGATGCGCTGCGCGTCAGTGACCGGGATCGCTTCCTTCAGGCCTTCGTCGGCGATCAACCCTTCCAGCCGCTCCCGCGCACCTTCGGAATAGGAGGCGATGACAACGGGCCCGTCCTGAAGTTTTGCCTTCACATGATCCGCTAGGGCACCGAAAAGGCTTACATTTTCAAGCTGACGCTCAGGCGAGAAATTGCGCCCGATGTGCCCGCCGGCATCCAGAACGCCCGGGCCGGGGCTCTGCGCCAGCGGCGAGAGCTGTAACAGGCGGCGCCCCTTGGTCTGGGCCTGCCAGGCCTCGTCGTCGAGGTAGAGCAGCCCCGGCGGCACGGGTTTGTAGACCGACCCCAGGCGCGCCTTGTCGGCCAGGGCGATGCGGCGGCTTTCGTATTGATCCGCGATCGTGTCCCAGCGGGCCAGCCGCGCCGGCGTCGCCTGGTCGTCGAGGGTGATCGTGGCCTGCGGCAGGTAGTCGAACAACGTTTCCAGCCGCTCGTGGAAGAAGGGCAACCAGTGCTCCATCCCCTGCTGCTTGCGCCCGGCACTGACCGCTTCGTAGAGCGGATCATCGGTGCCCGCGGCGCCGAACTCGATACGGTAGTTCTGACGGAACCGGGTGATCGCCGCCTCGTCCAGGATGACCTCGCTCACCGGGGCCAGTTCGATCACCTCGCGCTTGTCGGTGGTGCGCTGACTGCCGGGGTCAAAGCTGCGTGCGCCATCGAGGATATCCCCGAACATATCGAGGCGCACCGGTCCCGAAGGGCCCGGCGGGAAGATGTCGATGATGCCACCGCGAATGGCGTAGTCGCCTGGTTCGGTGACCGAGTGGCTTTGGGAAAAGCCCATGCGCACCAGGAAGTTGCGCAGCGCAGCTTCATCAATCCGCTCCCCCACCCGGGCGGTGAAGGAGGCCTCCTGCAACACCTCGCGCGCCGGGATCCGCTGGGTCGCGGCATTCAGCGTCGTCAGCAGGATGAACTGGTCCGGCATGCCGTGCACCAGCCCTGCCAGCGTGGCCATCCGCGTGGCCGAAATGTCGGCATTGGGCGAAATGCGGTCATAGGGCAGGCAATCCCACCCCGGGAAGGTCAGCACCGGCATCGCGGGATCGAAGAAATGCAGCGCGTCGGCCATGGCCGCCATTCGCTTGTCGTCCCGCGCCACGTGCAGCACGGGCCGCCCGGTCTTCGCGATCTCCTTCAGCAGGAGCGCGGCATCATAGCCCTCCGGCGCCCCGCCGAGGATGAAATGGCTGTCATCTGCCAAGAACTTAGCCTCCAAGAACGCCGACAGAGGCATTCACGTACATGCCCCAGAAGGAGGTGGTCAACACCGAGAGCATGCCGATCACCTGAATGACGAAGCGCAGGCGCCGCAGGCGCAGGTAGAGCTCCGCCGTCGTCAGCGGCGCCAGCGCGATCTTCCGGGCGGTGCGCACCGACAGGATCCAGACGATGGTCAGCGGCAGGCCGATCAGCAGCAGCGCCTGGGCGAACTCGACCCAGTAGAAGAACCCGAGGATCGCCAGCACCGTCAGCAGGAAGCTCATCACGCCCACGGCGATCTCGCCTGCCGCGTCGGCGATGTAGAGCATCCGGTTGACGTTGATGCGGATCAGATCGCGCAGATCCTCCTCGACCGAGCCGCCACGGCGATGCGCGCGCAGCACCAGGTCAAAGGGCACGCCCAGCACCCAATGGCTGGCGGAGGACCAGACGACCGCCAGGGCAATCCAGAACCAGAGGTTCGAGAAGGACCGGAGGTCGATCAGTTCGAGAGTTGTGGCCAAAGACCCCAAGGGCGCCCGTCCTTTCTGCTCACCTCCACTTCTTTCCGGATATAGCCCCGCAACCCGGCCTTGCCCACCCCCCGCAGGGCCGGAACCGGCGCAGAAAGCCACGTCTGCGGAAGGACTTGAGCTTGACGGGCGATCCGTGCCACCTGAGGGAAGACCTTCGGAGTTGAGATCATGCAGCCCATCCAAGCCCCCTTCCCGGCAACCCGCCTGCGCCGCACCCGCAAATCCGGCGCGATCCGCGACCTGGTGCAGGAAAACGTCTTTACCGTGAAGGACCTGATCTGGCCGGTTTTCGTCTGCGAGGGCGAGAACCACGAGGACCCCGTGCCCTCCATGCCCGGCGTCTACCGCCGCTCCGTCGATCGGGTGGCCGAGGCCGCGCGCGAGGCCTTCGATCTGGGCATTCCCGCGATCTGCCTCTTCCCCTACACCCCCGACGGCAAGCGCAGCGCCGATGCCTCCGAGGCCTGGAACCCGGAAAACCTGTCGAACCGCGCCACCCGCGCCATCAAGGCCGCCGTGCCGGAGATTCTGGTGATGACCGACGTGGCCCTGGATCCCTATTCCGACACCGGCCAGGACGGCTTCGTCATCGACGGCGAGATCGTCAATGACCTGACCGTGGAGGCGCTGGTGAAACAGGCCGTCAGCCAGGCCGAGGCCGGCGCCGACATCATCGGGCCCTCGGACATGATGGACAGCCGCATCGGCGCCATCCGCGCCGCGCTGGAGGCCGGCGGCCATCACAACGTGATGATCCTGTCCTATGCGGCAAAATACGCCTCGGCCTTCTACGGACCCTTCCGCGATGCGGTCGGCGCCTCCGGTGCGCTGAAGGGGGACAAGAAGACCTACCAGATGGATCCCGGGAATTCCGACGAGGCCGTGCGCCTCGTGGCCCGTGACCTGTCCGAAGGCGCCGACATGGTGATGGTGAAGCCCGGCATGCCCTACCTCGACATCTGCCGCCGGGTGAAGGACAGCTTCGGCGTGCCGACCTTCGCCTACCAGGTGTCCGGCGAATACGCGATGATCCAGGCGGCCGCGCAGAACGGCTGGATCGACGGCGAGAAGGCCATGATCGAAAGCCTGATGGCCTTCAAACGCGCCGGCTGCGACGGGGTGCTGAGCTACTTCGCCCCCGCCTTCGCCCGCCTCGCGGGCTGAGGGGCGGCTGCGCGCCGCGCATCGGAAGGCACGGCAGGCAAGGCAATTCGCCTGCGGAGACAAGGAAAAAGGGGCCGATATCGGCCCCTTTTCGCTTTATCCCCGGCCTGACACGTCTGAGAGGATGACACCCCCGCGGGCCGAGGCTAGAAAAGGGCGCATATCAAGCCGGGCCACCGGCAGAGCAACAAGCCGGACCACCGGCAGAGGCAGTAGACAGGCGCCCCGGCGCCGCATGAGGGCAGAGACATGAGCCAACTGACACGACGCGCATTCACCCTTTCCGCGCTGGCCGCCGTGCCGGCGGTGGCGGCCTGTTCCGGCAACGGCTACGGCAACAATGGCGCGGCCACGATCGACGCGCGGGTCGATGCGACCCTGGCGCAGATGTATTCCGACTATCCGCAGACCCGAGACCTGGCGGCGAAATCCACCGGCATGCTGGTGATGCCGCTACTGACCGAGGCGGGCCTGGGCCTGGGCGGCGGCTATGGCCGCGGTGCCCTGCGCGTTGGTGGCGCCACGGTGGACTATTACTCCGCCACCCGCGCCAGCGCCGGCCTGCAGATCGGGGCGCAGCAATATGCCCACGTGCTGTTCTTCATGACCGAGGACGCCCTGCAGGACTTCCGCATCAATGACGGCTGGGCCGCCGCCGCGGACGCCGACATCGTGTTCAACAACCTGGGCGAGAACCTGCGGGCCGAAACCACCACCTCGCTGGCGCCGGTCGTCGCAGTGATCTTCGCCCAGGCGGGCCTGCGCGTCGGCGCGACGATCGAAGGTCTGAAATACTCGCGCATCATCCCCTGATCGCATGGGCAGACCTAGTTCCTGTATTTCTCAACCCGCTTCAGAGCAGGCGTAAGATTCGGAAAGAACGGACGACGGTCGCCGTCGCCGTTCACAACATTAAACGACTCCATCGCAGCAAAGAACGGCTCGGCCAGCCTGCAGTCTTCAAGGATCAATGGTGATATGTAGGTCGTAAATGTCCTATTATCTAGGTCTCCGGCTAAGTAGGTGTCGCACGCCAAATCGTAGAAGTTGAAAAGGTGTAGTATCTCTACCCTTTGTGGACGTTTTGCTGTGCACTTGAAGTTCGCGAGCTCTGCGTAATTCTCTGTATCTATGGAGAATTCTTCTAGTAGATATCTAGCTTTCAAACGCGCGTGAGACATTTCAGCCGAATAGAGACTTAAGGCCAGTTGAAATCCTCTGCTTCTCTTGTCTGCGCGACGCGACACCCAGAACCCGAACCACCCACCGAGGATTGCGCTAACGACACCAACCGTCGAGACTACTAGAACCTCAAATCCTGACATACCAAAGCTCCAATTGATGGATATATAAATATGATCGTAAAGAATTAATGTTTCTGGGCATAGCTGAACACTGAAGAAAAGCTAGAATTAAATCTATCATCTGAGAATAGATTTTGCGCTTCGTTCAGTTTAGCTCTGCCACCAACTCCTGCAGCCCGCGACCCCGTCAACAGACGAAGGGGTGCAGGCATTGCACCCCAGATCATGGCGGTGCTATAGTTGCGCCAACAAGATATAGAAGCCATCCCCAGACAGGCAGACTCAGTGACCGATACACCGGAACCCCCTGAAAACGAACAGGAAACCCCGTCTGCGCCGGCCAGCGGCCCGACCGTCTCGATTTCGGAGGAAATGCGTTCCTCCTATCTCGACTACGCGATGTCGGTCATCGTCAGCCGCGCCATCCCGGATCTGCGCGACGGCCTAAAACCTGTGCACCGGCGGATCCTCTTCGCCATGCACGAGGTCGGCAACACCCACGACAAGCCCTACCGGAAATCCGCGCGCCCCGTCGGCGACGTGATGGGTAAGTACCACCCCCATGGCGACAGCGCGATCTACGACGCGCTGGCCCGGATGGCGCAGGATTTCTCGATGTCTCTGCCGCTACTGGATGGCCAGGGCAACTTCGGTTCGATGGACGGCGATAAACCCGCCGCCATGCGCTACACCGAGGTGCGCATGGACAAGCCTGCGGCCTACATGCTGAACGACATCGACAAGGACACGGTCGATTTTCAGGACAACTATGACGGCAAGGACAAGGAACCCTCGGTCCTGCCCGTCCGCTTCCCCAACATGCTGGTGAACGGCGCCGGCGGTATTGCCGTTGGCATGGCCACCAACATCCCGCCGCACAACCTGGGCGAGGTGATCGACGCCACCCTGGCGCTGATCGAAAACCCCGACATGTCGGTCGAGGAACTGATCCAGTACGTGCCCGGCCCCGACTTCCCCACGGGCGGGATCCTGTTGGGCCGCTCCGGCGCGCGGAAGGCCTACCTGGAAGGGCGCGGCAGCTGCATCATCCGCGCCAAGACCCACGTCGAGGAGCTGCGCAAGGATCGCTATGCCATCGTCATCGACGAGATCCCCTATCAGGTGAACAAGGCGGCGATGATCGAGAAGATCGCGGAACAGGTTCGCGACAAGAAGATCGAGAGCATCGCCCACGTTCAGGACGAAAGCGACCGGCACGGCGTCCGCGTCGTGGTCGAGCTGAAGCGTGACGCGACGCCTGAGGTGGTGCTGAACCAGCTCTTCCGGTTCACGCCGATGCAGACTTCCTTCGGCTGCAACATGCTGGCCCTGAACGGTGGTCGTCCGGAAACCCTGACCCTCTATGGCTTCCTGTCGCATTTCGTCGACTTCCGCGAAGACGTGGTGGCCCGCCGCACCGCCTACCTGCTGCGCAAGGCGCGCGAGCGGGCGCATATCCTGTGTGGTCTGGCCGTCGCCGTCAGCAACGTCGACGAGGTCGTGGCGACTATCCGCTCCTCCGCCGATGCGGCCGAGGCGCGCGAGAAGCTGATGACCCGAAAGTGGCCGGCGGCGGAGATTGCGGATTACATCCGCCTGATCGACGATCCGACCCACAAGATGAACGAGGACGGCACCTATAACCTGTCCGAAACCCAGGCCCGCGCCATCCTGGAGCTGCGCCTGCAGCGTCTGACCCAGATCGGCGTGAAAGAGGTGACGGACGAGCTTCAGGAGCTGGCCGGCAAGATCAAGGAATACCTGGAGATCCTGGGCTCTCGCGATCGCATCATGGGCATCATCGCCGATGAGCTGCGCGAGGTGCGCGAGCTCTTCGCCGTGCCCCGCCGGACAGAGATCGTCGACTGGGCCGGCGACATGGACGACGAGGACCTGATCGAACGCGAGGACATGGTCGTGACCGTGACCGCGGGCGGCTACATCAAGCGGACCCCGCTGGCCGACTTCCGCGCACAGAAGCGTGGCGGCAAGGGCCTGTCGGGCGGCGCGATGAAGGATGACGATGCGGTCACCACGCTGTTTGTCGCCAATACCCATACGCAGCTGCTGTTCTTCACCACTGAGGGCATGGTCTACAAGCTGAAGACCTGGCGCCTGCCGGTCGGCGGACGCACCTCCAAGGGCAAGGCGGTGGTCAACATCCTGCCGATCCCGACGGGCGTGTCGATCGCGGCCATCATGCCGGTGGACCGTCCGGAAGAGGAATGGGGCGATCTGCAGATCGTTTTCGCCACCTCCGCCGGCACGGTGCGCCGCAACGCCCTGTCCGACTTCACCAACGTCATGCGCAACGGCAAGATCGCGATGAAGTTCGAGGGCGAGAACGAGGGCATGCGCCTGATCAACGCCCGCATCTGCGGCCCCGAGGACGACGTGATGCTGTTCACCCGTTCCGGCCGGGCGATCCGCTTCCGCGCCGATGACGTGCGGGTCTTCAACTCGCGCAACTCCACCGGGGTGCGCGGTGTCCGCCTGAACGAGAATGACGAGGTCGCCTCGATGTTCGTCCTGCCCCACTTCGCCGCCGAAAGCGACGAACGGGCCTCCTACCTGAAGATGCGCCGCGCCATGGCCGGCGACACCGAGGCCACGGAGGAGGAAGAGGGCAACGCCGACATGCCGCTGAGCCAGGAGCGTTACGCCGAGATGTCGGCCGCCGAGACGCTGCTGCTGACCATCACCGCCGGCGGCGCGGGTCACATCAGTTCCTCCCACGACTACCCCGTTCGGGGCCGTGGTGGCATGGGCGTGACGGCATGGGAGAAATCCATGCGCACCGGTGAGATCATCGCGGCCTTCCCGGTCGATATGGATGACCAGATTATGCTCGCAACCTCGCGTGGTCAGTCGATCCGCGTGCCAGTTGAAGGTATTTCCTTCCGCTCCCGTAGCGCGGGTGGTGTTCGTGTGTTTAATACAGGTAAAGAAGAACACGTCGTCTCCGTCGCCCGGATCATCGAGCAGGGAGAAGAGGAGGACGGCGACGGCGAGACTGGCTGACGGGGACATCGGCCGCTTGGGAGCAAAGTGAATTGAAGAACTGGGACGACCTTCGCTACCTGGTCGCGGTCCACAAGACGGGCTCGATGAGTGCGGCAGCGAGACTGCTTGATACCAACCCCGCAACCGTTTCCCGAAGACTGGGACGATTGTCGGAAACCCTTGGTTTCGAACTGTTTCTCAAGACGCCGCAAGGCTGGACGGCGAACGAGGCCGTTGGTGACCTCATCGAGTCGATCACGGCCTTCGAAAACGAGATCGAGTCCTACCTCAACACCCGGGACAGCGACGGGACCAAGGTGGCGGGCCATGTGAACATCGGCTGCGCCCCCACGGTGTCCAATCACGTGCTGCTGCCCGGGCTGAAGGATCTGATCGGCGAGAACCCCGACCTCGAAATCACCCTCACCAGCCAGTTTTACCAGGATGCCCTGGGCGACAACGACCTGTTCATCTCGGCGGTCCGCCCGCAACAGGGGCGCCTGGTGGTCCGGTTCGTCGGCAAGTACGCGACGAACCTCTACTGCTATCCCGACAGCCCGCGCGATGGTCGCTGGGTCGGACTTCACAATCTGCACGATCGTTACCCCCCGGCGCAGCACTGTCGCACAATCATGGGGGGACGGGATCCGATCATACGGGTCGAGACCTTGATGGACGCCTACCGCACGGTCCGCGCCACCCGCCTGCCCGGCGCGATCCCCGTAGGCGCCGCGCAGGAGGACCCCGAGCTGATCCCCTTCGACCCGGAAAGCCGGCCCATGCAGACCCCTCTTTATTTGTGTTTTCATGAGACCCGGCGCAAGGATCCCCTTGTACAGATGATTGCTGACTGGGTGGCAGATCGTTTCAACGCATATAACAACGTTTGACCGGCCTTGCAGGAATGCAAGCACAGGTATGCGGCGCAAAGATATTGTGCGCGTTTCGGCTGCACCGCATAGTCCGGGTACAGAAATTTCGCAGACGTATGAATGGCCTCCTTCCCGGGTTTCTTTTTTCGCCTTAAGGTAGAGAGACGTGTCGACGTTCCGTTTGTCCGCTCGAACAGACGATGGAACGTCGACATCAGACGACAGTGTCCCTGGAGGTGGCTCGACGCGCCCGTTCAGCGGCGAACCTCGGTTCGCAGCCACATCCAACCAAAGGCTTGACGCTTCTACCCCGTCAAACCCTTCACTGGGCCGGCCCGAACAGCCGGCCCCTTTTCTTTCTGGCCGTCCCGGAGCCCTCGTCGCCGTTCCGCACCGCGGCATTTGTGCAGCAGCGCAGGTCTAATGGGCGCTCACGGCCTTTCCCTTTCAACGCAAAGCTTACAATTATCGGCTAGCCAAGGCTTGCCGACCCAGCCTCCACAGCGCGTCTGCGGCGCCTTTTTCACGATTGACCGGCCTCCACCGGACCAGAAACGGACCTTTAGCCATGTTCACAAGCCATATGTCGCGCGCTTCTC
This sequence comes from Pseudooceanicola marinus, assembly GCF_020177265.1. Taxonomy (GTDB): domain Bacteria; phylum Pseudomonadota; class Alphaproteobacteria; order Rhodobacterales; family Rhodobacteraceae; genus Pseudooceanicola; species Pseudooceanicola marinus_A. Next base: position 306,785 of record NZ_JAIVMC010000001.1, on the reverse strand, counting down.
TCTCTGCCCTCGCCGCCCTGCCGGCCGCCGCGTTGCTCCTGTCGACCGCCCAACCGGCCCAGGCCCAGCTGACCCTGGACGGCACGTTGCGGCTGGAACTGGCCCATAACGAGGACACGTCGGTCAACACCAAGCGGTTCCGCGGCTCCTTCGACGGTCTGGTCTGGAACGACATGGGGCTGCAGCTCGACATCGGCGTCGGCAAGCATGAACACCACGAATCCACCCAACCCTCGGCCGCCCTGCACGGCTACTACCGCGTGGATGAGACCCTGTCCTACGGCGTCTTTCTCGCCGCCGAGGATCGTCGCCCGGGCAATTCCTACTTTTACGGGGCCGAGGTCGCCTATCAGGGTGATGCCTTCGGGATCGAGGCCTTTGCCGCCTACCGCGACGACATCGCCGAAAGCACCGATGGCGGCCGCTACGGGCTGGACGTGACCTATGCCCTGCCGACGGCGCCGCGCTGGACCCTGCTTGCGGGTGGCGTCAGCGATGATGGCGCGCCGGTCGAACAGGGCTTCGGCTACCTCGGTGCCCGCTACGAGGTCCGCGACGGGATCGACATCGGCATGACCGCCGGCAGCACCGACGACGGAGCAGGCATCGTCACCGCCCTGGCCACCTTCACCTTCGGCCGCGGCGCCACCTTCCGCGCCCGCGACACGATGGAGCTCTACCCCGGCTACTGACCCGGGCTTGCATCGCGACGACAAAGGGGCCGCAGCATCCGCGCGGCCCCTTTTTCTTGTCCCGGCCGTCGCCGCTCAGAGATCGTAGAGATCGCTGAACTTCGCCTCGATGTACTCCAGGAGCGGCCCCGCCGTGGGCGCTGTGCCGCAGGCCCGGGTGATGACCTCGCGCGGCTCGTAGAGCCCGCCATGGCGCTGCACGTTCTCGCGCAGCCAGTCGGTCGCCGGCGCCGTGATCCCCTTCGCCAGTTCCGCGTCCAGATCCGGCACATCCGCGCGCAACGCCTCGGCCAGGCAGCCAGCGTAGACATTGCCCAGGCTGTAGGTCGGGAAATAGCCGAACAGCCCCACCGACCAGTGCACGTCCTGCAGGCAGCCCAGCGAGGCACGCGGCACGGCATAGCCGAAGTCGGCCTCGAAGCGCTCGTTCCAGGCACCTTCCAGATCGGCCACCTTCAGATCGCCCGAGATCAACGCCCGTTCCAGGTCGAACCGCAGCATGACATGCAGGTTGTACTGCAACTCATCCGCCTCGGTCCGGATGAAGTCCTTCTGCACCCGGTTCACGGCGGCATAGAAGGCCTCGGGGCTGTCCACGCCGATATCGCCGAAATCGGCCCGCATCTGATCGTAGATCCAGCCGGTGAAGGCGCGCGAACGGCCCAACTGGTTCTCGTAGATCCGGCTCTGGCTTTCATGCACCCCCATCGACACACCCTGCCCCAGGGGCGTCAGCGCATAACCCGCGTCGATGTTCTGCTCATAGCAGGCGTGGCCGACCTCGTGGATGGTCGAGAAGAAGCAGTTGAAGGGGTCGTCCTCGGCGGTGCGGGTGGTGATGCGCACGTCTGCGCCCGAGCCGGAGCTGAAGGGATGCACCGCCTTGTCAATCCGGCCCCGGGTCAGATCGTAGTTGAAGGCCAGCGCCAGCTTGCGGGCAAAGGCCATCTGCGCCTCGGCGGGGAAGTCACCGGACAGCCCGGCGGGCTGCGGCTTCTCCAGGACCTTGCCCCGCAGATCGACGAGGCGCGGGCGCATCTCGGCGAACATCGCCTCCAGCTGAGTTGCGGTGGCGCCGGGTTCATAATCGTTCAGCAGGGCGTCATAGACATCCCCGCCAGCGGCAAGCGCCTGGCCCTCCTGCTGGCGCAGTTCGATCACCCGGGACAAGACCGGGGCGAAGGCGGCGAAATCATCGGCGGCACGGGCCTCGGCCCATTGCCCCTGCGCGACCGAGGTCACGCGGGCCAGCTCGGCGGCCAAGTCCGCGGGGATCTTGCGGCTGCGGTCGTAATCGCGGCTGATGTGGCGCAGCTTGGCGGCATCCGCCTCGCTCATCTCGGCGCCCTCGCAGGCGCCCAGCCAGTCGCCCAGCCGGGGATCGGTCCGGCGCGCGTGCAGCACGGCCTCCATCGCCGCCATCTCCTCGCCACGCTGGTCCGCGGCGCCACGGGGCATCACGGTTTCCTGGTCCCAGCCCAGGCGGCCTGCGACCTGCGCCAGGGCTTCGGTCTGTTTCTGATAGGCCAGAAGCTCGGCCAGGGGGGTATTCGTCTGGGTCATCTCAGCCTCGGACACTGGTGGCAACGGGATAGGCGGCGGCGAAGCGGGCGCGCAGGATCAGCACCCACAGCAGCACCGCGACGACCTGGTGAGTGATCGCCACGTGCAGGTGTGCTGCGGTCATGACGGCGGCCACGCCCAGGGCCACCTGGCCCCAGAGGGCGATATAGGCCGCGGTGAAAGCGCGCCGCGTGGCCGGGTTCGCGCTGCGCCGCCCCCGCAGGAAGGCCACGGTGCCGAAAATCAGCAGCAGGTAGCCGGACATGCGGTGGATGAACTGCACCAGGCCGGGGTTTTCCAGGAAGTTGCGCCAGACCGGCTCGATGTCGAAGGCATAGGGCGGGAAGAACTGCCCGCCCATGGTCGGCCAGTCGGTGAAGGACCGCCCGGCGTCGATGCCCGCCACCAGCGCGCCCAGCAGGATCTGCAGGAAGGCGAAATGCATCCAGCCGGTGGCCAGGCCGAACTGTTTCGCCTCGCGCACGCGGCGGGCCTGCATCAGGTCGCGTTCCTCGCGGCTCAACAGGAAGACATACCAAGCGATGGTACCCAGGATCGCGAAGGCCAGGCCGAGGTGCACCGCCAGCCGGTAGGAGGCGACGCTCAGCATCCCTTCCCCGAGGCCCGAGGAGACCATCCACCAGCCGATGGCACCCTGTGCGCCGCCCATGGCCCCGATCAGGACCGAGCGTTTCACCCAGCCCGCCGGCATCCGGCCCGAGACCCAGAAGCCCAGGAACCCGATCGCCCAGACCAGCCCGATGGCACGGCCCAGCTGGCGGTGGCCCCATTCCCACCAGTAGATCTGCTTGAAGTCCGACAGCTCCATCCAGGAGTTCATCTCGGTGAACTGCGGGATCTGCTGGTAGAGGGCGAATTCCGCCTCCCAGTCAGCCTGGGTCATCGGCGGCAGGGCACCCGACAGGGGTTTCCACTCGGTGATCGACAGCCCGCTGTCGGTCAGCCGCGTCAGCCCGCCCACCACGATCATCACGGCGACCATCAGGAAGAGGACGATCAGCCAGGCGCGCAATCCCTTGCGCGATCCCCGGCGCCCGGCGTCGATGCCACCCTTGCGGATCTCGGGGCGCGCGTCGTCGCTGCCCACCTCTTCAAAAATGCTGCGTTTCTCGCTCATGCGGCCCTCGCTGGCTCTGATTGGCCGGCGGACCCTAGCCCCGGGCGCACCCGGGGGCAAGACGGCGCAGGGGCGCAGAGAGCGACTGCGGGCTGCTCAGTCGCCGCGTTCCTTCCAGCGCACCATCTGGCGCAGGATGCCGTGCATCATCTGCACGTCGGGCCGGGTCAGCGGCATGCGCGACCAGAAGTTGCGCAGCACCAGCTTCATCCCCTCGGCCTTGGTCTCGGGGAAGAAGAACCCGGCCTCTTCCAGCCGCCCCTCGTAGTGATCCGCCAGCTTCTCGATCTCGATCTGGCTGGCCCAGTCGGCCCCGGCCATCTCCATCCGCTCGGCCTCGATGTCGACAGCCTGGCGGCGCCATTCATAGGCCGTCAACAGCACGCATTGCGCCAGGTTGAGGGAGGCGAACTCGGGGTTCACCGGCACATTGATGATGGCGTTGGCCTTGGCGATGTCGTCGTTCTCCAGCCCGGCCCGTTCCGGACCGAACAGAACGGCCACCTTTTCGCCCGCCAGGATCTTCTCCCGTGCGATCTCCATCGCGCGTTCGGGCGTCACCACGGGTTTCGTCAGGCCCCGGGCCCGGGCTGTGGTGGCGAAGACGTAGGAGCAATCCTCCAGCGCCTCGGCGGTTGTCTCGCACAGCTTCGCCTCGTCCAGCAGGCGGCCGGCGCCGGAGGCCATGGCCACTGCCTTCGGGTTGGGCCAGCCGTCGCGCGGGCTGACCAGGCGCATCCGGTCGAGGCCGAAATTCCACATCGCCCGCGCGGCTCCGCCGATGTTTTCCCCCATCTGGGGGCGGACAAGCACGAAAGCGGGTTGCGACATGGGTCAGGCTCCTTGAAAGACTGGCCCCTCCTAGACGCGCCGGGCAGCGCTGTCGAGGCCCCTGCCCCCCGGCAAGCCCGCACAGGTCCGGCCTGCTGCGCCGTCGCAATCCCTTTGCACCAGCGCCGGTGGCACGCTATATCGGCCCGAAACGTGAGAGGCCCCGGAATGTCCCAGGAAGAGCAGCCGCAGATCTATCTGATTTCCCCGCCGGAATTCGACCTGATGGAATTCCCCGATCGCCTGGCCGCGGTGCTGGACGCGCAGGAGGTCGCCTGCGTGCGCCTGACCCTGGCCAGCCACGACGAGGATCGCATCTGTCGCGCCGCCGATGCCCTGCGCGAAGTGACGACGCCGCGCGACGTGGCGCTGGTGATCGACCGGCATATCGTGCTGGCCGAACGCCTTGGGCTCGACGGGGTGCACCTGGATGACGGCGCGCGGTCGGTCCGCAAGGCCCGCAAGGCGCTTGGCGCGGATGCCATCGTCGGGGCCTTCTGCGGCACCTCCCGGCATGAGGGCATGAACGCGGGCGAAGCGGGCTGTGACTACATCTCCTTCGGGCCTGCCGGCGCCACTGCGCTGGCCGATGGCGAAACCGCCGATTTCGAGATCTTCGAATGGTGGTCGCAGATGATCGAACTGCCCGTGGTCGCCGAAGGCGGGCTCAGCCCCGAGGTCGTGGCGCGCCTTTCGCCCGTCACCGATTTCTTCGGCGTGGGCGAAGAGATCTGGCGCGAAGACGACGCCGTCGCGGCGCTGAAGGCTCTGACCGACCGCTTCTGATCCCGGACAAGGGGCGCCTCAGGCGTCCTTTTGCCAATCCCAGGGCATGGCGCTGCGCACACGCCGTTCGCATTCGGCCGCCAGCGCCTTGCGGTCAGTGAAATCGGCCACGGCCAGCGGCGGGTGATAGATCACCTCGACCCCGCCCTGGCGCTTCGCCCCGAAGATCTTCAGGAAGCTCGCGCCGAAGTCCATGTCGCCCCACCATCCGTAGAATCGCGGCTCCTCTCCTTCAGGCGCGCGGTACAGCAGCGTCACCGGCTGCACGTGGCAGAAGTCCCGCAGCTCCGGCGCGAAGAAGGCGGCAAACAGCGTGGTCTTGAAGGGCAGCACCCGCTTGCCGTCGGTCGAGGTGCCCTCGGGGAAGAACATCAGCCGCTGACCGGCGCGCAGCCGGTTCAGGAAGACGTCTTGCTGGGCCTTCGCATCGCCACGCTTGCGGGTGATGAACACGGTGCCGGCGGCCCGGGCGAGAAAGCCGATGCCGGGCCAGCTGCGGACCTCGGATTTCGAAACGAAGAAGACCGGGCGCGGCGCTGACAGGGTGAAGATGTCCAGCCAGCTGACATGGTTCGACACTATCGCGCCGCGTTCGCGCATCGGCGTGCCGGTGACCTTCAGCCGTATGCCCGACAAGCGGAAGAAGGCCCGGCAGACCTGGCGCTGGAAGATCGGCGTGACGGGGCGGCGCAGCCCGCACAGCGCGCGCTCGACCAGGCGCACCAGCAGCAGCAAGGCGAGGCACAGCAGAAGGAACAGCGCCAGCGGCCCGGCGCGGCGCGCGATGCGCCACTTCGCGGCGCCGTCCAGCGGCGGTGGCGGTGCGGGCGGCTCGGGCGCGTACCAGGTGGCGCTCATGTCCTCAGCCCTCGCGCCGGAACAGGCGGCTCTGCTTTTCGTTCAGCAGCTGCGTGTCCAGCACCAGGCAGACGTCCACGGTGTTGAAGGCATAGTCGATGTAGGCGCCTTCGCCGACGAAGCCGCCGAGCTTCAGGTACCCCTTGATCAGCGCCGGCACGGCGCGCATCGCCGCGACACGGTCCAGCTCGCCCTCGGCGATCAGGTCCATCCGCTGATAGGAGTCTTCCAGAGCGCGCACGCGCAGGGCCTCGGGCGCCAGGTGGCGGGCATGCAGGGCCGACAACGGCCCGGCCAGCGCCTCGACATCCGTGCCATGGAAGGACGCCACACCGAAGAGCACCTCGATCCCGCGCTCGATCACGTAGTCGGCCAGGGCGGCCCACATGTGCATCATCGCCGCCCCGCCACGGTAATCTGCGTGCAGGCAGGAGCGGCCCAGTTCCAGCAACTTGCGCCCCGAGGCGATCAGCTTCGACAGGTCGTATTCATCGGCGGAATAGAACTGGCCAATCCGTGCCGCAGCGTCATCTGTCAGCAGGCGGTAGACGCCCACGACCTGCTCGCGCAGCGGTCCAGGGCGGGCGTGGTCGATCAGCAGCAGGTGATCGAAATGCGGATCGAAACGGTCCCGCTCCAGCTCCGCCGTATGGTCGACCATGGCGCCGCTGCCACCCAGTTCCTCGACGAAGACCTTGTAGCGCAGGTGCTGCGCCGCGCGCAGGTCCTCCTCGCTCGCGGCCAGGCGGGTCTCGAACTGCGGGGCGGCGGTCTGGGTCATGAGGGGCGCTTGGGTCCTGCGGTCATCCTGTCGGGTCGGGCATGTCCCAACCTTGCGGCGTTGTAGGCAAGAGGGGCGATACAGGCAAGCGCGGGCACGTAGCTCTTTGGTCTTTCGGCGCAACCCTGGCCTGTATTAACCTCCTGTATACCACTTAACGGTTTCAGTGGTCGAAGACCGGGATCAGCGCGATTCTGGACCCGTCGATGACGATCTTGCCGGCCTCGGGGAAGTTCACCGTGATCCGGCCGCCGATGTTCGATTGCACCTGCCCCGTGCCCCAGTCGGGTTCCATGGGATGGCGCACGAGCATGCCAGGTTCCAGCAGGGCGTTCAGATCGGACATGGCGGGGCTTTCGACAGTCAGGGTAAAGGGTATGTCACATTGCAGTCTACGCATCTTCTCGCCTCGCTCATAGGGTCGCGGATCTGTCACGACCTGATTTCTCCGGTCGGCGCGATCCAGAACGGTCTGGAACTGCTGTCGCTGGAAGGTGCGGCGCAGGGGCCGGAAATGGGCCTGATCTCCGACTCGGTCTCCGCCGCCTCCGCCAAGATCCGCTTCATGCGGATCGCCTTCGGCCTGGCCGGCGAGGGACAGCGCATCGGTTCGCGGGAGGTGTCGGACCTGCTCGACGATCTCAGCCGGTCGGGGCGGCAGACTTACGACTGGACGCCGACCGGCGATTTCCAGCGCCGCCGCATCCAGGAGGTCTTCCTGGCGCTGCTCTGCCTGGAAAGCGCCATGCCTCATGGCGGCGTGATCTCGGTCACCCGGCCCGATAACGACCCCACAGGGTGGGAGGTTTCGGGCCCGGCGCGCAGCACGCGCCCCGATCCGGAGCTGTGGCAGATCCTTGCCAGCGGTGAAGGCACCGAGACGGTCATGCCCGCCCATGTGCAGTTCGCCCTGCTGCCCTCGCTGGTGGCCGAACGGCACGGGCAGATCACCGTCACCGAACAGGGCGACAGCCTGACCCTGCAGTTCTGATCCCCTGCTGCGACAAGGGCCCCGCCGTGGCGAGGCCCCTGCCCGATCCTTGTCTCTGGCGGCCCGTCTCTTTCCGGGCTTCCCTCCGAGGCCGGCCCGCGCCTAGGCGCGGGTCGTGCCGTCTCCGGTCACCAGATACTTGAACGAGGTCAGCTGCTCCGCCCCCACGGGGCCTCGGGCATGCATCTTGCCGGTGGCGATGCCGATCTCCGCGCCCATGCCGAACTCGCCGCCATCGGCGAACTGGGTGGAGGCATTCCACATCAGGATGGCACTGTCGACGCGCTGGAAGAAGCGTTCCGCGACCTCCGGATCCTCGGTGATGACACCCTCGGTGTGGCTCGACGAATGCTTGCGGATATAGGCGATGGCATCGTCCACGTCATCCACCACGCGGGCCGCGACGATGCTGTCGAGGTATTCACGGCCCCAGTCGTCCTCCTCGGCGGCGGAAATGCCCGGCAGCTTCGACAGCTCGGCATCGCCGCGCACCTCGACGCCCTTTTCGGCCAGCGCGCGCAGCACGCCCTGCCCGATCGTCGCCACCACGTCGCGGTGGATCAGCAGGCATTCCACGGCGCCGCAGATGCCCGTGCGCCGGGTCTTGGCGTTCAGCACCACGTCCAGCGCCTTCTGCGGATCAGCGGCCTTGTCGATGTAGATATGCACGATGCCTTCGAGGTGGGCAAAGACCGGCACCCGCGCCTCGCGCTGCACCAGCCCCACGAGGCCCTTGCCGCCCCGGGGCACGATCACGTCGATGTAGTCGGTCGCCGTCAGCATCTCGCTCACCGCCGCGCGGTCCCGGGTCGGCACCAGCTGGATCGAGGCCTCGGGCAGACCCGCGGCGCGCAACCCTTCCAGCAGACAGGCATGGATGGCACGAGAGCTGTGGAAGCTCTCGGAGCCGCCGCGCAGGATCACCGCATTGCCGGCTTTCAGGCAGAGCGCGCCGGCATCCGCCGTCACGTTAGGGCGGCTTTCGTAGATCACGCCGACGACGCCAAGGGGCGTGCGCACGCGGCGGATCTTCAGCCCCGTGGGCTGTTCCCACTCGGCGATCACCTCGCCCACCGGGTCGGCCTGGGCTGCGATGGCGCGCAGGCTGTCGACGATGCCCTTGATGCGCGTCTCGTCCAGCTTCAGCCGGTCCATCATGGCCGGCGTCAGGCCCTTGTCTTCCCCGAATTTCAGGTCATCGGCATTGGCAGCGATGATATCGGCGCGCGCGGCCCAGACCGCGTCGGCGGCAGCCTCCAGCGCCTTGGCCTTGGCCTCGGCGGGGGCGAAGGCCAGCTCGGCGGCGGCGTCCTTGGCGGCCCGGCCGATGCCGGTCATCACTTCTTCGATCGTCAGGGTGTCGTTCATCCCGTCCTCCTTGGGCGGCGGCGCCTGCGGCGGTCAGCCTGCCCGTGCAAACAAAGTCATGTCGTCACGATGGACCAGCGCGGCCCGGCCCGGATAGCCGAGGATCTCCTCGATCTCTCCGCTTTGGTGGCCGGCCAGCGCGCGGGCTTCTTCCGCCGTGTAGCGGGTCAGGCCCTGGCCCAGGAAGATCCCGCCTGGGCCGAGGATTTCGACGGGCTCGCCCCGGCCGAAGACACCCTCCACGCCGGTGACACCCGCAGGCAGCAGGGACCGACCTCTTTCCAGCGCGCCGACCGCGCCCGCATCCACGATGATCCGCCCCTGCGGTTTCATCGACCCAATCCACCCCTTGCGGGCATGGGCCGGATCGCCCTCGGCGGTGAACCAGGTGGCGGTTTCGCCTTCGGCCAGCCGCGCCAGCGGGTTCATCCGCGAGCCCAGGGTGATCGCCATGGCACAGCCCGCGCCGGTGGCGGTCTTGGCGGCCATCAGCTTCGTCTTCATGCCTCCCTTCGACAGGCCGGAGCCCGCGTCACCCGCCATCGCCTCGATCTCGGGGGTGATGCGCTCGACCACGTCGAAACGGCGGGCGGTCTCATCCTCGTTCGGATTGGCGGTATAGAGACCATCCACATCCGACAGCAGCACCAGGTGGTCCGCGCCCACGGTCACGGCGACCTGCGCCGCCAGGCGGTCGTTGTCGCCATAGCGGATCTCATCCGTGGCGATCGTGTCGTTTTCGTTCACGATCGGCACGGCACCGAAGCCCAGCAAGGTTTCCAGCGTGTTGCGCGAATTCAGGTAGCGGCGGCGGTTGGCGCTGTCTTCCAGCGTCACCAGCACCTGCGCCACAGTGATGCCGTGGCTGCGCAAGGCCCGGTCATAGGCCGCGGCCAGGCCGATCTGGCCCACGGCCGCAGCGGCCTGGGCCTGTTCCAGCGCCAGGTTGCCAAGGCCCAGCCCCAGCACCCCGCGGCCAAGCGCGATGGAGCCGGAGGAGACCAACACGACTTCGGTCCCCTGCGCCTTCAGCGCCGCCACGTCATCGCAGAGCGATTGCAGCCACCGCGCCTTCAGCTCTCCGGTGGCGGCGTCGACCAACAGGGCCGAGCCAATCTTCACCACCAGGCGGCGCGCGCCTGCCATCGAAGGGGTCGTCAGGGATGCCACGGCGCATCCTCCTCATCGCCGCCCTCTTCCTTCTTGCGGCGCAGGCGATCCTCGTCGATCTGGGCCCGCAGGGCGCGCAGTACCTCTGTCACCCCTTCGCCCGAGGCGCCGGACATGAACATCACCGGCCCGCCGGTGACTTCCTCCAGAAACTCGCGCTGCATCTCGCGCAGCTCCTCATCCAGGGCATCGACCTTGTTCAGCACGGTCACCCGCGGCTTGTCGGCCAGGCCTTCGCCATAGGCCTCGATCTCGTTCACGATGGTCTGGTAATCCTCGGCCACCTCGTTGGCGGTGGCGTCGATCAGGTGCAGCAGCACGGCGCAGCGTTCCACATGGCCCAGGAACAGGTCCCCCAGACCGCGGCCCTCGCTGGCCCCTTCGATCAGGCCAGGGATGTCGGCCACGACAAACTCCACCCCGTCGACGCCGACGACGCCCAGGTTCGGGTGCAGCGTGGTGAAGGGATAGTCCGCGACCTTGGGCCGGGCGTTGGACGTCGCGGCGAGGAAGGTCGACTTGCCGGCATTGGGCAGGCCCAGCAGGCCAACGTCCGCCAACAGCTTCAGCCGCAGCCAGATCGTCCGTTCCACGCAGTCCTGGCCGGGGTTGGCGCGGCGCGGCGCCTGGTTGGTCGAGGTCTTGAAATGGGCGTTGCCAAAGCCGCCGTTGCCGCCCTTGGCCAGCACGACGCGCTGGCCGACCTCGGTAAGGTCGGCGATCACCGTTTCTTCGTCGTCTTCCAGGATTTCGGTGCCCACGGGCACGCGCAGGATGATGTCGTCACCATCCCGGCCCGTAGACAGGCGGCCCATGCCGCCCTGCCCGTTCTGGGCGAAGAAATGCTGCTGGTAGCGGAAGTCGATCAGGGTGTTCAGCCCTTCGACCGCCTCGGCGATCACGTCACCGCCGCGTCCGCCATTGCCGCCGTCGGGCCCACCGTATTCGATGAACTTCTCACGCCGGAACGAGATGCACCCGTTCCCGCCTGCGCCCGAGCGAATGTAGACCTTTGCGAGATCGAGGAATTTCATGGTTCTTTCCCTGCCGCAAAGGTCGCTCTATCTCAGGCGGGCCGGCGGCTCAATCGAGTTTTCTGATATAGGTCCAGGTCGCCACCTTGGCGCCCCGTGCCACCGAGAAGGCCTCGGCGTCTCCCACGTATTCGAACCCGGTCTTGGTCAGCACGCGGGCTGCACCGGGATTGTCCTGAAAGACGGTGGCGAAATAGGTCCGGTCCCCCAGCGGGTTCGCCGCCACCAGTGCCTCAACCGCGGCCGAGGCCGCATTGCCGTTCCACCAGCTTGGCGCGACCCAGTAGCCGATTTCGCTCTGCCCGCCGTCCATGCGTTTCAGGCTGATGACGCCCTTGAAGTCCGCCCCGCCCTCGGCGGAGGCATCCATCGCCCAGATCACCTCGCGTGGCGAGGGTTTCAGGGCCCGGGCCACGAAACTGTCCGTCGTGCCCGGCGGCAGCGGGTGCGGGACCGAGGTGGTCATCTCGGCCACCCGCGCATCGCTGGCGTAGAATTCGATCATCCCCGCATCGGCGTAGGTCAGCGGACGCAGCACCATGCCATCGGCCTCGATGACCGGCTGGTCGAATGCCTCCGCGTCGCCTGCGGCCTTGCGATCCGCGGCGGCGATCATCGCGCTGCTGCGCGATTTCAACGGATCCTTGATGTCTGCGTCGTCCATGGGGGTGCTCCTCTCAGGGTCGGGCCCCTTTCACCACCGAAACGGCAAAGGGGACCGGCTGCTTGCCGATCCCCTTAAAGTCTGTCGCGAGGGCAGTCGGCTTACTCGGCGGCCTCGGCCACTGGCAGAACCGAAATGAAGGTCCGGCCTTTCAGGCCCTTGTGGAACTTCACGGCGCCATCTTCGGTGGCGAAGATCGTGTGATCCTTGCCCATGCCGACGCCTTCACCGGGGTACCATTTGGTGCCGCGCTGACGTGCGATGATGTTACCGGCCAGAACGGCTTCGCCGCCGAACTTCTTGATCCCGAGGCGGCGGCCCGCGGAGTCGCGACCGTTGCGGGAAGAACCGCCAGCTTTCTTGTGTGCCATCTTGCGTGTCTCCTGTTAACGGGGCCCTTACTGGGCCAGTTCCTTGGCTTCGGCGACCCAGTTGTTCGACTGAGCCTTGCCCTTGAACGCGTCATCGAGGGCTTCGATGTCGGCGTCGGTCCAGGCAGCGATCTGGGCGAAGGAGGTGATGCCGGCGGCAACCAGCTTCTTCTCCAGTGCGGGGCCCACGCCCGAGAGCTTCTTCAGGTCGTCAGCGCCGGCGGCTGCTTCGGCCTTCGGTGCTGCGGCCTTCTTCTCGGCCTTGGGGGCCGGAGCGGCAGCGGCGACACCGTCGATCGAGCCGGCACCAACAGCGGCTTTCACGCCGGACTTGTCCGCGCCTTCGGCCAGGATCTCGGTGATCTTCAGCAGGGTCAGCTGCTGACGGTGACCCTTGGTGCGCTTGGAAGAGTGCTTCCGGCGGCGCTTGACGAAGTTGATGACCTTGTCGCCCTTGATCTGGTCGATGACCTCGGCCTGGACGGCGGCGCCGGCCACGAAGGGCGCGCCCACGGTGACCTTGTCGCCACCGAGCATCAGAACGTCGTTGAACTGGATTTTCTCGCCGGCGTCAGCCGCCAGCTTCTCGACGCGCAGCAGGTCGCCAGACTGGACCTTGTATTGCTTGCCGCCGGTTTTCAGAACCGCAAACATGTGCTCTTCCTTTTTCTGTCGCGTCCTGCGGCCCCCTGCATCGGGTGTTCCTGACCGGGCCCTGCCCGCTCGCCTTCGAACTGCGCGCCCTCTCTCGGGCGAAATTGAAACGCCCGGCAGGGTACGAGACCCGCCGGGATGGGCGCTATATCGAGGCAAGTGTCCTGCTTGTCAAGCCTTGCGTCCCTTCCCCATCGGGAAATCCAGTCCCGCGGGCGCCTGTCGTCAGGCCGGGAGGATCCACGCGGATCAAAGCTCCTCGCCACTCAGCAGGGTCGACACCCCGCGACCGAGTGCACGGTAGAGATCATTGTAGAGCACACCGTAGGCTTCGAACAGGGCCGCATTCAGCCGCTGACCCTCGGGGCTGCGGACCAGGGCGAGGTAGTCGTCCAGGGCCGCATCCGGCACATCCTGGTAGGCATAGGTCAGGAAGGCGCGCAGCCAAAGCTCGATGTCCAGCCGCGCCGCCTCCTCCTGCTGCCAGACATCGGCCAAGATCTCCTCCTCGGTCATGGTGTAGGCGCCGCCGTCCATCAGGCCGAGGTAGAAGTGGTAATTCGCGGTCAGCACGCCGCCGAGGTTCATCTCGATCAGGTCGCCGGCCTCGACGTAGGCGCCGACCGCCGCGTAGAGGTCCGGCTCCTCCACCCGCGCGATCTCGGCATCGCGGCCAGCTTCCGTCTCGACCTCGGGATCCAGGAAATCACGCCGCGCGCCCAGTTCTGCGCGCACGATACGCTGCGCCGGCGGGCTGTCGTAATAGGCGACCAGATGGTCCAGCTGCCAGGGCGCCGCCTCGCCCAGGCGCCGGACGAAGGCGCGACGCATCACGCGATTCATGCGCTCCGTGTCGTAGATCCGGGTGGCCATGTCGTGAAAGGCGGGCGTGGCGGGCGCGTCCAGGTAGTCCTCGGCCAGTTGCTCGCTCATCCGCAGGCCCTCGGCCCGCATGGTGTCGACCAGGCGCGGCAGGCCCATCAGGTCATAGATACGGTCGGCCTCGGCCCGGCCAGGCGCCAACACACGCGCCTCCTCGGCCACTTCCGCGCCTCCCGGCGCCGGTGGCGCGACAGGCACGCCCGTCCCGGCCCCCGCGGCCCACGGCCAGAGGCCGCAGAGCAGCGGCGCCAGGAGGGCGCGCGTGCGCATCGATCAGAGCTCCTGGCCCGGCTGTGCGCCTTCCAGCAGGCCAGCCGCAGTCTCGAAACGGTCCGCCATCACCTCGTATTGCACCGCGTTCATCAGCTCGTAGACACGCTGCATCCCCGGATCCTCCAGCGCCTCGGCATAGGCGTCGATCTCTTCGGTGGTGAAATCGCGATAGGTCCAGGCGGCATGGGCCACGGCGTCCTGCGAGCCGTTGTCCGATTGCATCTCGCGGAACTGCTGGGTGATCAGGTCGCGCAGCGCCTCGTCGCCAACGCGCAACTCAATCACCCCGGCGTCGCGCGCAGCGATCATGAAGCGGGTCTGCACCTCGGCCATGGCCGCAACCCCGTCCGAGGTATCGTCCAGCGCCGACACCAGCCGATCCAGCGCGGCGATGCGATCGACCTCGCGTTCCTCGATCAGATGCGCCAGCAGCGCATCCGACAGCTCCGGCCGGTCCTCGCTTTCATCCATGTGCGAGGCATTCTCCACCTCGACCAGGCGACGGCCCAACTCGCTGCCGTAGAATTCATGAGCGGTCCGGATCGCCTCCTCGTCCAGCGTGTCCTGCAACATGGTCACCGCCATCTCCTGCATCTGCGCCGGATCGAAGACCGGGGCCGCCATCAGGTTCCAGACGGTGGCAAAGCCCGGATCGTCGAGCCCCAGCATCGCCGGGCCACGATCCGACGACAGCGAGATCGAATCGATGGCCGCATCGAATCCCGTCACGGTCAGGAAATCGCGCACCTCCTCGCGGCTGGCGGCCCGTCCCGGCAGGGCCAGGCTCAGCACCAGCGCCAGGGCCAGCAGCAAGCTCAGGATCGGGGCGCGCAGGTCCGGCATCTTCCGCGTCGCGGCCACGGCACGCGAGCGCGGGGCGCGATCTCTCTGGGGATAGGTCATCCGGTCACTCCTCATATGGTCTTCTTCAGAATGAGGCCCGACGGAGAAGAATTTCAAGGGCCGGCGCGGTCACGTCCCCGCGCGCGACGGGATCCGCCGATGGCCCACAGGACAAGGCCCCGAAGACATGGGCGGCGGGATCCGGCATGCCCCGGCATCGGCCGTCGGCGCGCCCTCCCGGCCAAGCTTATGACATTTCTGCCCTCCGGCGATGAAAACCCCTCTTGAACCCCCCGGAATTTCTCTTTAGACGGCCCTCCACGACCCCCGCGGAGAGGTGCCGGAGTGGTCGAACGGGGCGGTCTCGAAAACCGTTGACCCTTCACGGGGTCCCAGGGTTCGAATCCCTGTCTCTCCGCCACTATTCCCAAGAGAACAGTGCCCAAAGCCCCCGCAAGGGGGTGTCGGCACGTTCTTTTCGGTCTGGCCCGCCGGGCCTAGGAACCGGGCATCGCGACCAATCCTACGATCACCCTGGCGAGCGCGCGCAACGCGCCCGGACGCCCGCTTCGGTCGTGGGCCGTGCATCCGGGCCCGGATCCTCTCAGCCCGGTCCTGTCAGCATCCACTCATGCGGACCGCCGCGCAGGGCCGCCGCCACGGCGTCGAAATTGCCGATCAGCGAAGACAGGGGTTCCGGGTTCATCTTGAGGTTTCCGGGCAGCGAATCCACCGACAGCGGCGCCAAGATTCGCCCCGCCAGGTCCGTGACCGCGGGCGCAAAGAGGCCCTCGGGCGTGAACATCTCCTCGTAGTCCAGCCGCGCCGCCCCCGGCCCCGCCGCCAGCATCCGGGCCACGCGGACATCCTGAGCCTCCAGCCGGGCGATGACGTTCAGAACCTCCTCGGGGTCCAGCTCCAGCCGTGGCTTTTCCGCCAACAGCTGATGGTCCTTCTCCGCCGACCAGCGACCGGTGGCGATGGAGATCTGCTCCGACACATGCACCCTCAGCTTGTTGCGCCGCACGATATGAACCACATGCGCGCCCTGCTCGCGCATGAATCGCATGAGGAAGGGCGACTGCGCATCCACGTCCTCGCGCGCGGGGATCAGGTTCAGGCCGAAGTATTTCACGTCGAGCGCGATCGGCCGCCCGCCGGCGACCCGCCGCAGCTCGCCCACGAACTGGCGAAAGACGGTGGGGTGGGTCTGCGGATGAACAAAGCGCGGTTCCTCGGCGATCCGGTCGCGCAGGTAGGCGTAGAACCGATGCTTCGGCGCCAGATCGCCATGAAATATCTCATCGGCATTCATCGCGCCGGCGCGCACCAGAAGGTTGCGGAAGACGGTGGTGCCGCTGCGTTGGCGCCCGATGATGAAGACAAGATCGCGGCCTGCGCCGCCGTCCCGTGCGGGCTGAACCTCCGGAGCCACGACGCCTGCGGTCTGTCCCCCTGCCACCGGCTGCGCGGCCTGGGCCTGCGTCAACGTGCTCTCCCCCGGCGCCACCCATTGCTGCGCCGGGGATCGGGACGGGCGTGCGGGCGCCGTGTTCTCCGCTTGCAATACCTCACCCGCTCCGGCTCTGTGCTTTCTTGTCAAATCCATCGGCGTCGCCCTTTCCTGTCCTGCGCCCTGCCCTTCACCGGCTGACCCCGGCGACATAGAGCGCCCGCGCCAGTGTCATCGCCTGTTGCGGATCGTTGCGGCACATCTCCAGCGCCGCGTCCCGCACCATCTGCCGGCTGCCCGCGTTCTGTCCCTGCGACCAGGGCCAGGACATGGATCCCTTGCGGAAGCGATAGAGGAACCCCTGTTCGGGCAGCAGCGCGCCGGTCAGGCCGCGCGCGGTAAACTCCAGCCAGAAGGCCCAGTCGTCCCCCTCGCCGTTGCGGCGCGTAGCGTCGAAGCCGATCTCGCGCAGGAGGCGCGTCGGGATCAGCGCCGTCATGCGGTAGTCGTTTTCCAGCAGGTGCAGGTGATCCCCCAGCAGATGGTTCAGCACCAGCTCGGCGCTTTCGCCGAAGTTGCGTCTCTGCGGCAGGATCGCATCGGGGCGCGCGGGGTGGCTGTTCCAGGCCTCGAGCAGATGTTCCAGCAGATCCGGCGCCAGTACGTCATCAGTGTCCAGAAACAGCGCCAGCTCGGTCTCGCAGGCCTCCGCCAGGGTGTTGCGCGCCGCCAGAAGACCGCCGTTCGGCTGCTGGACCACCCGACATTCGGGCAGCAGGGCGCGAGCGTAGTCGAACCAGGGGCGGGAGGCCTCGGGACTGCCGTCATCGCAGATCAGGACCCGGGGCGGGCCGCCCTTCTGCCACGCCAGGCTGTCGACCGTCTCCATGAACTCCGCGTCTGGATTGTAGGCCGGGATCAGCACCGTAACGTCGCCCCGCGTGGCCGGGCGGCGTGGCGCGCCGTAGAGCCGCCGCCCCCGCTTCTCTTCCAGCGTCCTGTCGTAGCAACGCCCCATGTTCTCGGCGATCCGTGCCGGATCCAGTGTTTCGCGGCAATGGGCTCGCACCCGGCCGGAGATCTCCCCGGCCTCGGCCAACATCCGTTCCATCTGCTGCTGCATCCCCCGGACCGACCGCATGCGCGGATCGAGCAAGTGGTGCAGCATGTCCTCGGGGAAGAACTCCGCCATCGGGGTCCCGTCGCGCACCACCGGCAGAAGGCCGGCGTCGATGCTCTCGACACAGGCGTAGGAGAAGGTCTCGGCCGAGCCGAGCTGCGGGCAGATCGCCCCCGGCTCCAGCAGGTCCAGCGCCTTCTCGCGCGGCAGGTAGTCACTGAAGAAGACCGCATCACGCAGCTCCGGTCGCAGGCGGGCGCGCACATAGGCGCGCATGTCGGACTGGCGGAACGGCGTGTCGATCACCCGGCCCACAAGGCGAATCTGGCGCAGCGGGTGCACATCCTGCATCAGATTGGCGAGATAGATCAGCTTGTCGATACCCTTCGACAGGGCCAGGCGACCCATGTACTGGATCTCGTCCCGCAGTCCCGGCCAGGGAGCGGCGGCGTCGCTGCGAAAGACGTAGGGTTCGCGGATCACCTCGACCCGGTCCGATATGCCGTAGCTGGAGAGCCGCGCCGCCGCCGCATGGGAGGGCGCGATCACCAGGTCGGAGCCGCGCAGCTGCTGTCGTTCGCAGAGGTTGTTGTGCCGTGCCGCCGCTGTCAGGGACAGCTGGTCGGCCTCGTAGAAATCCTCGATCAGGCCGTGATTGTAGGTGACGAAGAGCCGGTCGGCCGCACCTCGCCGCGCCTGCATCGCCTGAAAGGCGGTCAGGCAGGGGGCCAGGAAATCCGTGGCCTCGACCACGTCGATGTCCCAATCCCGGACCTTTTCCGCGATGCGGTCCGACAGCCAGGTGGACAGGAAGAGATTGTGCGCCGGCACCGGGCAGATACGCCAGACCTCTCGTGGATCCACGGCCTCGATATGCACCCGGTCGGCCCTGAAGGGGGCATGGCGCAGCGGCCGGGCCGGCCGGTCTGCCTCGGTCCAGGAGAACAGGAAGACCTCATGTCCCGCCGCCTCCATCGCCGGCACCATGTACTCCAGGTAGGTCGCGATGCCGCCGGCCGGCGCCAGGGGCGTCTCGCGGGAGACGTAGAGGATGCGCATCGCTCAGCCCTCGTCGATCGCGAGCAGCGCGAAATGATCGAGGTGCAGCGTGTAGTTTCCGGCGAGCGGCAGTTCGAGTATGATCGTGGCCTCGCTGACGTCCTTTAGGTCAATCTCCGCCAGGGTGGCGCGCGAGACCCGCGCGGCATGCTCGAACGGCATGGTGGAGACCGGGATGCGGTGGCCCAGGTGATCCGAGGTCTTGCCGCCGGCGCGATGCAGCCGCAGATTCATGGTGACGCTGCGCGGGATCTCGGCGGTGTTGCCAGGGCCGATCTGAAAGAAGCTGATCGTGTCGATACGCAGCGCCCGGGCCTGGCGCAGGGTCTCGACCGAGACGGCGGTTTCAAGCGTGACCCAGCGCGGCTTGCGCGCCAGCGGGAACACGGGATTTACACTGAGACGCGCCACACCGCGACCCTCGCCGCCCGGCCCCGGTCGCCGCAGGGCCTTCATGGCGACCGTGGCACCGGCATCCGTGGTCTCATGGTCCAGCCCGATCCAGACGTCGGGCGCGAAGTGGCCGTAGGGGTCGACAGCCATCGAGGCGAGCGGTGAAGCCGCGCGAAAGAGCGAGCCGAGGCCCGATGGCACCTCTTCCTCATGTTCCATCGTGCCAGGGGCGAAACCGCTGATCTGGCTCTCGATCTCGGCCCGCAGGATGCGCGTCATCCGTTCCATCCCGCTCAGTTGCGCCCGAATGCGCCCCAGGCTCGTCTCTAGATCCATCTGTCTCTCCTCTCTCGCCAGCCACGGCCCGAGGGGCCACTCTCCTGCATGCGTCCCGGTGACGTCACGCCCGGAGACAAGCCACCAGCTCACCCAGGCAACCCCGGGCCTTGGCCCTCGGGCGTATTTCTCAGGCCGCTCCGACCACCGAGTACGGCAGGCACAGGCCAGCGCCCTGTGGACCGCCCGGTGGTGTCACTCTCGGCATAGGTTGGTTAAATCGCCGTTAAACGCTCCGCGCCGACAGGTGCGGTGATCTGTCCGGCCATCGAGGGCTCAAGGCTCAAGGCTCAAGGCTCAAGGCTCAAGGAAAGTCACGATGTCCCTAACCGCTTTGCAAAATGCAAAGTTGAGATTTGCATATCGCTTTATGCAAACGACACTTCGCAGACCTGCATTTGCAAACCATCACATCGGGTTCGCAAATCCGCTGCAACTACGCCCCTTGGCGCCGGGCCTCTGCCATACGAAGCGCCTGCGACAGCGCCAGTGACATGGAGCGTGGATCGGCCTTGCCAGTACCGGCGATGTCGAAGGCGGTGCCATGGTCGGGGGAGGTCCGCACGAAGGGCAGACCCAGCGTGATGTTCACGCCCTCCTCCAGCCCCATGTACTTCACCGGGATCAGACCCTGATCATGGTATTGCGCGACGACGACGTCGAACTGCCCCTTGCGCGCCTGCATGAAGACGGTATCCCCGGGCCAGGGGCCGGAGACCTCCATCCCCTCGTCCCGTGCTGCGGCAATGGCGGGGGCGATGATCTCGATCTCTTCACGGCCAAACAATCCGCCTTCCCCCGCATGGGGGTTGAGACCGGCAACCGCGATGCGCGGTTGCGCAATGCCGAAGGCAAGACAGCCCTCATGAGCCAGCCGGATCGCCCGCAGGTTGGCATCGAAATCCGCCAACGCCACGGCGTCACGCAGAGAGACGTGAATCGTCACCAGCACCGTGCGGATCTCGTCGTTGGCCAGCATCATGGCCACCTGCACCCCACCCGCGTGATGAGCCAGCATCTCTGTATGCCCCGGGAAGGGCACACCGGCGGCGCTCAGGGCTTCCTTATGGATGGGCGCGGTGACGATGCCAGAGACCTCCCCCGACATGGCCAGTGCGATGGCACGCCGGATCGCGGCATAGGCCGCCTGCCCGGCCTCGGCGGCAACGGCACCATAGGGCGAAGGAGTCGCGATGGCCGGGCCGGTGTCGATCAGGCGCAAGGCGTTGGGGGCCTTGGCGGGCTCCGATGCGCTTTCAATCTCCTGCAGCGTCCATCTGCCGGGCAGAAGGGCCAAGGCCCGCTCGGCCACCGCGCGCTGCCCCAGCAGGACACCGGCCTGGGTGCCCGCACCCGCCAGAGCTTTCAGCGCGATCTCGGGACCGATTCCGGCGGGATCACCGAGAGTGATGGCAAGGGGGATCATGGTCTGCTCCTTCCGCTGGGACTGCACGGGGTCGGCACGGGGCCTGCGCCGACACCATAGCTCGCTGGTGAGTGGCCGAAAGGGCGAAAGCGGCGCGCGCCCTGCCCTCAGACGTTGTCACCCGTGAGGCTGGGGTGCACCTCGGGCCGATAGCCGTGGCGCAAGACCTTCAGCAGCGGCGCCGGGGTCAGGACCGTCACCGGTCCCTCGCCCAGCGGGAGGGCCTCGCCGTACCCCTCGAACCCCCAGAGGTGCAGTGATCCCTTCAGGATCAGGAAGGCGTCCTCGCCCCGGGCGATGATCGTCCCGTCGGGCAGATCGGCGGCCCTGGCTTCGGAGGTCACCTTCCGGCCGCCCCGCGCGATCCGCGCCCGATGCAACGCGCGGTCGATCGTTTGCGGCAGGCTGCGCCCCTCTTCCGGACCGCCGTGCACCGCTTTCCAGGCTGCAGTGAAGGCCTTGAACCGATCGCGGCGACAGGTGGCGCAGGGGCGATGCCCGGAAGCCAGCGCCGTCGCCTCATCGAGGAAGAAAAGCTCGGTATAGCGTCCCGGCCACATCAGCGGCTTGCGATCACGCCCCTTGTAGCTCAGCGCGCAGGCGACCCAGGCCTGGTGGGCGTGGGTACGCCGCACGACACGCCGGTCGTCGTGCAGGATGCCCCGGTTCCCCATCAGTTGGCCGCGCGCAGGCACGGCGCGGATCGTGCCGAAAGGATCCACCCGGTTCTGCAAGGTCATCCGATCACTCCCTATGGTGAACCGTCGGGGAACGGTGGGGTATCGGGGGAACCGCCCCTTGTCGGGATCAGCCGAGCGGACCGGCCTCCGGATCCTCGTCCTCCTCGGGCTCTGCCACGCGCCCGCCGCGGAAGCCCGTGGCGACCACGAACTTCTCCGAGCTGTCCGAGCGCGACGAGGGCGGCTTCATGTGGTGCACCTTGGTGAACTTCTGCTTCAGCAGCTGCTGCAGATCCCCCTCGGCGCCGCCGGCCAGGACCTTGGCGACGAAGGTGCCACCGGGGGCCAGCACGTCGAAGGACAGATAGGCGGCCGCCTCGCAAAGCGCGATGATCCGCAGGTGATCGGTCTGCTTGTGCCCCGAGGACGAGGCCGCCATGTCGGACATGACCACATCGGCCTCGCCCCCCAGCCAGGTCTTAACCTGGTCGTCGGCACCATCGGCCATGAAATCGAGGACGTGGATCTCTGCGCCGGGGATCGGATCGACCTCCTGCAGGTCGACGCCCAGGATGGTGCCCACGGCCTTGCCCTTCTTCTCGCCCAGGGCATTGATCCGGGGCACGGCCACCTGGATCCAGCCACCGGGGGCACAGCCCAGATCGACCACTCGCGCACCGGGCACGAGAAAGCGGAACTTGTCGTCCAGCTCCATGATCTTGAAGGCCGCGCGCCCGCGATAGCCCTCGGCCCGGGCGCGGGCCACGTAGGGATCGTTCAGCTGCCGCTGCAACCAGCGCGTCGACGACAGCTTGCGCCCCCGCGCGGTCTTCACCTTCACGGTCAGATCCCGCTGGCCACGCCCCGATGTGTTCTTGCCGGTCGGTTTCTTGGCCACGGCCCACCTCTTCTCTTTGCCAAAAATATCCCGGGGAGTCGCGGCATGCCGCGACGGAGGCAGCGCCCCCTTCCCCGTTCGCACGGAAGTCCCGCTTAGAATAGCAAAACCGCCCCGCTGTCAAAGGGGGCGGTTTCGCCGAGGTCTGATCCGGGCTTAGAACGGACCGTCTTCCAGCACGCCGTCGGCGCTCATCTGCGCATAGAGCAAGCCTTCGCGCAGGCCACGATCGGCCACGCTCAGCCGATCGGTCGGCCAGCAGCGCAGCAGCGCCTGCAGGATCGCAGCCCCCGACATGATCAGGGCCTGGCGGTCCTGGCCGATGCGCGGATCGCGCCGGCGCCCTTCGGGACCGGCATCCAGATAGCCGCGGATCACCCGATCGATCTGGTCGGAGGTCATCCGCAAGCCGTCAACCTTGGTCCGGTCATAGCGTTTCAGCCCAAGGTGGCTGGCCGCGACCGTGGTCACCGTGCCGGAGGTCCCGATGATCTGGAACCCTTCCCGCGCCTGTTCGTCCTTGTAGGGCGCGAACTCCGCCAGGCTTTCCTCGAAGAACCAGGACATCAGCGCGAAGCGCGCACTGTCGTCCTCCACGTCGCGGAACTGGTCGCGCAGGGTCGCCACGCCCAGGGGCACGGAGATCCAGTCGACGACCTTGGCCGCCGGAAACGGGCTTTCGGGCGGGTGGAACCCCGCGTGCAGCCGCATGATGGCCTTGGGCCGGTCGCGATGCGGGACAGAGGTCAGGTCGATCCAGACCAGCTCCGTGGACCCGCCACCGATGTCGACCACCAGAAGCTGCTCCGTGCGCGTGCTGACAAGCGGCGCGCAGGAAATCACGGCAAGCCGTGCTTCTTCCTCCGGCTCGATGATTTCGAGCCGCAGACCGGTCTCCCGTCGCACCTGCTGGATGAAGTTCTTCGCATTGCAGGCCCGCCGACAGGCTTCGGTGGCCACCAGCCGCATGTGCGACACCTTGTGGCGCTGAAGCTTCTGCTTGCAGATCCGCATGGCCTGCACCGTCCGTGCCATCGAAGACCGGGACAGCCGACCAGAGCGTTCCAGCCCGGAACCGAGCTGAACCGATTTCGAAAAACTGTCGACCACATGAAACTGAGAGCCCTTGGGCTGGGCGATCAGCATGCGACAGCTATTTGTGCCCAGGTCCAGCGCAGCATAGAGCTCCGCCGGGTCTGGGGCGTTGGATGCGGGGCCTTCGACCGGTTTCGGGAATGCGCCCGCACCTTTGGGACGCCTGGGCGCCATCTTTGCGCCCTCCTATATCGTGTTGGGGTCGAAGGTAGTGTGTCGGGGCCCGAGGCGCAAGATGCTTGCTCACCATGCCGTGATCGCGAAACGCCCGTTCAGCCACGCGTCAGGCCGCAGGACCCTGAATTTACAGGCGCGGCCGTGTTTCCAACTTTTTTGCACCTCTATCAAGGTGACCTGCCGAAACCGTGCCTCTGCGCACCATACGCCAGTCTCTTTTGCACAGCAGGACGTGCACAACCGGCAGAGCGGACCGACACGACCCCTCCCGGGAACAGAGCGCACAAGCGCCGCCGAGGTCGCATTCCCCTGCGCGCAGGTCGCGGCCCGGCACGCCACAAGGCACATTTGCGCGCAGGGTCGGAGAAAGACAGGAGGGACCCATGCCCCAGCTCACCATCCTCTACTGGCGCGACATCCCCGCCCAGGTCATCGTCGGCAAGGGACGGCGTGCGGCCAAGGCGCCGCTGCCGGAACGGTTCGAACAGGCGATCGACCGGGCCGCCATGGCCTCCGGCGCGGCCGGCACCGACGATTACCTGGCCGAATGGCGCAAGGGTGACCCTCGGGAGGTCGATGGCGATCCACAACAGGTCGCAGATGACGCAATCGCCCGGCTCGACGCCGACTACGATCAGGACAGACTCAAGACGCTTATCGCCAACGGCGGCCACGCGCTCGCCTGATGCCAACCCGGCGCCCCGGCGCCCAGATGCGGAGCCGCCCATGGCCCTCCTTCCCTTCCGCCGCAAGCAAGCCGCCGATGGTGGCGTTGGTCAGCCCACCGACATCTCCGGTCTGCTGGCTGGCTACTCGATCGAGGTGATGCCCCGCACCGCCGCCAAGGTCGATGATTTCAAGGCGCTGCTTCCGCAAGGCACTCGCGTCTACATTGCCCATATCGAGGGCACGCCGATCGAGGAAATGGTCGAGACCGCTGCACGGCTGTCCGATGACGGCTTTGACGTGATGCCCCATTTCCCGGCGCGCATCATAGCCGATGCCCAGGTGCTGGAAGACTGGATTGCCCGCTATCAGGGCGAGGCCGGCATCCGCCAGGCGCTGCTGCTGGCGGGCGGGGTGAAGGCGCCCCATGGCGATTTTCACTGTTCCATGCAGCTGCTGGAAACCGGGCTGTTCGACCGCGCGGGCTTCACCCGTCTGCACGTGGCGGGCCATCCCGAGGGCAACCTGGACATCGACCCGGATGGATCCGACGCCAACGTGATGGAGGCCCTGCGCTGGAAGCAGGCGTTTTCAGAACGCACCGATGCGCAGATGGCCATGGCGACGCAATTCGCCTTCGACGCTGCGCCGGTGCTGGCCTGGTCCCGACGTCTGCGCGACGAGGGGATCACCCTGCCCGTCCACCTCGGCATCGCCGGCCCGGCAAAGCTGCAAACGCTGATCAAGTTCGCCATCGCCTGCGGCGTCGGCCCCTCGCTGAAGGTGCTGCAGAAACGCGCCATGGACGTGACCAAGCTGATGATGCCCTACGAGCCGGTGGAGATCCTGTCGGATCTGGCCAGCGCCGACGACCTCGGGCTGATCGAACAGATCCACGTCTTCCCGCTGGGGGGCATCCGTGCCTCCGCCGAGTTCGCCGCCCGCCACGGTGCCGGCGTCCTCGCCCCCGTCCAGGCCGAGGCCTGACTTTCACTCTCGCGTCTTTTCAAGGGGACACACCATGACCCGCACGACACTGGAATCGGCCACCAAGACCGTCACCATCGGCTTCGACGAACCCTTCTGCGTGATCGGAGAGCGCATCAATCCCACCGGCCGGAAGAAGCTGGCGGCCGAGCTGGAGGCGGGCGACTATTCCACCGTTGAGAAGGACGCGCTGGAACAGGTGGCCTGCGGGGCGGCCGTTCTCGATATCAACGCGGGCGTGGTCTACAATTCGAACCCCAACCCGAACGAGACCGAACCGCCGCTGATGCGCTCCATCGTCGAGCTGGTCCAGGGGCTGGTCGATGTGCCGCTGTGCATCGACAGCTCGGTCCCCGGGGCGCTGGAGGCGGGGCTGGAGGCCGCGACGGGCCGCCCGCTGGTGAACTCCGTCACCGGGGAAGAAGACCGGCTGGAACTGGTCCTGCCGCTGATCAAGAAATACAACGTGCCCGTGGTGGCCATCTCCAACGACGACACCGGGATCTCCGAGGATCCGGAGGTGCGCTTTGCCGTGGCGAAGAAGATCGTCGAACGCGCCGCGGACTACGGCATCCCGGCCCATGACATCGTCGTCGATCCGCTGGTCATGCCCGTGGGCGCCATGGCCACCGCCGGGCGCCAGGTGTTCGAGCTGGTGCGGAAACTGCGCGACGAACTGGGAGTGAACACCACCTGCGGCGCCTCCAACATCTCCTTCGGCCTGCCCCATCGCCATGGGGTGAACGCCGCCTTCCTGCCCATGGCCATCGCCTCCGGCATGACCTCGGCCATCATGAACCCGGTGCGCCAGGTCGAAATGGAGGCGGTGAAGGCCGCCAACCTGCTGATGAACGCCGACCCCAACGGGGGCGACTGGATCCGCTTCTCGCGCGTGGTCGATGCCGTGGCAGAAGGCAGCACCTTCGCCGACGCGGCCCGCGCCTCCGCCAGCGCCGGAACAGGGCGCGGCGCACGCCGGCGCCGCCGCGGCTGACGGCTCCGCCCAGACCACCATTCCGGCCCAGACACCTGCCCCGCGTCGATTGAACCCGACGCGGGGCTTTCTCTTTTTCGACGCATTTTCAGAGATTTGTTTCCGTTCGCTGGCGGCCCCGACAGGCGCCGGAACCAAAAAGCCCGTCAAAGCCCATGCGGCGTAACTTCGTCTTAACGGGGCGGGCCCTATCACCATCACGACGCAATGGAATGATGGGAGACCGGCATGCAATCGCTCCGCCTTCTGAACCCCGGCAGGTGGCCATGACTGAGCCGCTGGTCCTTCAACCCAAGCTGGATCTGCCAGCGGCGGCCCCCCTGGCCGAGGCGCTGCGTGGGCGGCTCGACGGCGATGTGGTCCTCGACGGCAGCCAGGTCACCCAGGTCGGCGCGCTTTGCCTTCAGGTGATGCTTTCCGCCGCCACCTCCCTGCGCAGCAAGGGGCACGCGATGTCACTGACCAACCTCAGCGACAAGGTGGTCGAACAGCTCGCCCAGATGGGGTTCTCCCCCGAAACCCTCGCGGAGGGGCGCGGATGAGCATGAAAGTTCTCGCGGTGGATGACAGCCGAACGATGCGCGACATGATCCGCATGGCGCTGATGCCCGCCGGGATCGAGGTGCACCTGGCCGAAGATGGCGTGCATGGGATCGAGGTGCTCGACGGGCTCGGCCCCGACGCGATCATCACCGACATCAACATGCCGCGCATGGACGGCTTCGGCTTCATCGATGCCGTCCGCGACCAGGAAGAGCACCGCGCCACGCCGATCCTGGTTCTGACCACCGAAAGCGCACCGGAACTGAAGATGCGGGCGCGGGAGGCCGGGGCCACGGGCTGGATCGTCAAACCCTTCGATCCCGCCAAGCTGGTCAAGGCCCTGCAGATGGTCGCCGGTTAAGAGGAGAGCCTGGAATGTCCGATCAGAACGACCCGATGGCGGAAATCCGCGCCTCCTTCTTCATCGAATGCGAGGAGTTGCTCGAAGCCCTGCAGGATGGCCTGCAGGAAATGGATGAGGCCGAGGACGGCAGCGAGGACCCCGAGACCATCAACGTCGTCTTCCGGGCGGTCCATTCCATCAAGGGCGGCGCCGGGGCCTTCGGCCTGGAAGCCCTCGTTCGCTTCGCGCACCGCTACGAGACCGTTCTGGACGAGGTGCGCAACGGCGTCCTGCATCCCGACAGCGACGCGATGAAACTGTTCTTCCTGGCCGCGGACCACCTGTCTGACCTCGTCCGAGCCTGCCGGGATGAGACGCCCCTGCCGGAGGAGACCAGCGAGGAACTTTTGACCCGCCTCGACGCCCTTCTGGGCGATGAGGGCGGCGCGGAGGAAGTCGCTCCGGAGGACTTCCAGCCCATGGGGCTGAGCCTGGGCCTGGATCTGCCCGATCTCGACGCGCCGACGGCCAATCATTTCACCATTCGGTTCAAGCCCGAGCAGGAGCTGTTCGCAACGGGCAATGAGCCATTGATGCTGCTGCGCAACCTTTGCGACCTGGGCACCTCAAGCGTTCGCTGCAACCTGACCGACCTGCCCGCGCTGGAGGATCTGGCGCCCGAGACCCCCTATATCGAATGGCTGATCGAGCTGGAAACCGAAGCCGCCGAACCGGAGATCCGCGACGTCTTCGAGTTCGTTGATGGACTCTGCGAGATCGAGATCACCGGCGGAGCCTCCGAGCCTGAAACCACCGACAGTGCCCCCCTGCCCGAGGCGCCATCCGAGGAGGCCGAGCCTGAGGCAGCCCTTACCGAAATGCCGGAGCCGCAGGTCGCCCCACCTCCGCCTGCCGGTGCGAAGCCCGAGGACAAAGAGGCCGCGAAGGAAACCGGCGAGGGCCGCAAGGGCGGCGCGGCCGCAGCGAAATCCGTCGTGCGGGTCGATCTGGAGCGCATCGAGCGGCTGGTAAACCTGGTCGGAGAACTGGTGATCAATCAGGCCATGCTGTCGCAAAGCCTGGATGAGGCTGGCCTCTCTCCCCATTCCGACGCGATGAATGGCCTGGAAGAGTTTCAGCGGCTGACCCGCGACATCCAGGACAGCGTGATGATGATCCGCGCCCAGCCGGTGAAGTCGTTGTTCCAGCGCATGTCCCGGATCGTCCGCGAGGCCTCCGCCGCCGTCGACAAGGACGTCCGCCTGATCACAGAAGGCGAAGGCACCGAAGTCGACAAGACGGTCATCGAGCGGCTGTCCGACCCGTTGACCCACATGATCCGCAACGCGGTGGATCACGGGCTGGAGGGCGCAGCGGACCGGGAAACGGCCGGAAAACCTCGCGCTGGCACCGTGAAGCTGACCGCGGCTCACCGCTCGGGCCGCGTCATCATCGAAGTCGCCGACGACGGCGCCGGCATCAATCGAAAACGCGTGCAGGAAATCGCGGTCAACAAAGGGCTGATCCCGCCCGACATCCAGCTCAGCGACAGCGAGATCGACAACCTGCTCTTTCTGCCGGGTTTCTCGACCGCCAAGACGGTCTCGAACCTCTCCGGTCGCGGCGTCGGCATGGATGTGGTCAAGACCGCGATCCAGAGCCTCGGCGGGCGGATCACCATCAATTCGGAACCGAACAAGGGGACGACATTCTCGATCAGCCTCCCGCTGACCCTCGCTGTCCTCGACGGGATGGTGGTGAACGTTGCGGGCGAAACGCTGGTTCTGCCTCTGAACGTGGTCGTCGAAACCTTGTCCCTGGGCCCCGACGACGTACAGATGCTGCGCCCGGGGCACTATGTCGTTCGGGTCAGGGGCGGCTTTGTCCCGCTCTACGACCTGGGTGTGATGCTGGGCTATCGCCAGCAGCGCAAGACGGAGGCCGGTGCCATCGTCCTGCTGATCGTCCTGGAGGACAGTACGCGGGCAGCCCTTGTGATCGACGGGATCCAGGACCAGCGCCAGGTCGTGATCAAGGGCCTGGACGACAGTTTCTATCGCGCGCCGGGCATCGCTGCGGCAACGATCCTCGGGGATGGGCAGATCGCACTGATCCTCGACCCGGCCGATGTCATAGCCGGAATGGGCCATATGCGCGGTGCAGATCTCATGCTTTCGGAAAGGATGATCGCCAATGAGTGAACAGGGCCAGAACAACGATCTTGAGCTGCTGACCTTCCGGGTCGCGGATCAGGAATATTCGCTCGACATCATGTCGGTCCGGGAAATCCGGGGCTGGACACGCACGACGCCGATGCCCCATGCACCCGACTACATGCGCGGCGTCATCAATCTGCGGGGCACGGTCCTGCCGGTGATGGATCTGGCACGGCGCCTGCATTTGCCCTCTCAGGAAACCAATGATCGCAACGTGATCATCGTGGTCAACCTGAACGGCACACTCACCGGCCTGCTGGTCGACGCGGTCTCCGACATCGTCGCCATCACCGAGGATGACCTGCAACCGCCTCCCGACATGTCCACCGATCCCCAGATGTCGGTGGTTCGCTCGCTGACCGTGATCGACGATCGCATGATCCGGGTTCTCGACCTTAGGGCCGTCGTGCCCGCAGCAAGTGACGAGGTCGCATGACGCGCACCGCCTCGGAAAGTTCGGCAACGGTGATGGACTCGAAGTCCTTCGCCGCCATCGCCGAGATGGCCAAGAAAGAGGCCGGGCTTGTCCTGCCGGAAGGCAAGATGACCATGGTTCAGTCGCGCCTGCGCAAACGCTTGATGGCGACTGGCCAGCCAAACTACGAAAGCTACTGCCGCTTTGTTGCCTCCGCGGCTGGAGACGAGGAACGGCGCCAGATGATCTCGGCCCTGACCACCAATGTCTCGCATTTCTTTCGTGAATCTCATCACTTCGACATCCTGCGCGAAAAGGTTCTGCCGGTTCTTCAGCAGAAGGCGCGCAACGGACAGAAGATACGCATCTGGTCTGCCGGCTGCTCTTCCGGGCAGGAGCCTTATTCGATTTCCATGTGCCTCCACCAGGCGGCCCCGGACCTGTTCACCCGCGATATCCTGATCCTGGGCACGGACATCGATCCGGTGATCCTCGACAAGGCACAAGCGGCCACTTACTCGGAACAGCAGGTCAGCGGGATCCCCGCAGAGATGCGGAAGAGCTATCTCGAACGCGACGGCGCGGCCGGCCAGTACCGCGTCAGCGAGCAGATCAGACGGATCGTCCGCTTCCGCGAACTGAACCTGCTCCGCGACTGGCCGATGAAGGGGCAGTTCGACGCCATCTTCTGCCGCAACGTGGTGATCTATTTCGACGCGGCCACCCAGGCCTCGCTCTGGCCCCGTTTCCGCCAGCGCCTTGGCGACGGCGGCTGGATTTTCCTTGGCCATTCCGAGCGGATCTCGGACTCGGCCATGACCCTCTTTGACCCTAACGGGATGACGGCCTACCGGGCGGCCGCCTCCGCGACACGCTAAGCCGGGAAGGAATGCTTGAATGGCCCTGAGAGACCAGATCAGAATCATGGTGGTGGATGATATGTCGACCAGCCGCGGGCTCATCACCCAGGCGCTGGATGCCTTCGGCATTGCCAACGTCGCAAGCACGTCGGACGGCCCCTCGGCGCTCAAGACCCTGGAAACCAAGCCGGTGCACCTGGTGATCTCCGACTTCAACATGCCGGGTATGGATGGTCTGCAACTACTGCAGCACCTGCGCAGCGGCGCCAAGACCAAGGGCGTCGGTTTCATCCTGATCACCGGCAAGGCGGACAAGGCGATCATCGACAAGGGCAAGCAACTCGGGATGAACAACTTCCTCAAGAAACCGTTCGAGCCCAATGATCTGCGCGCCTGTATCGAGGCTGTTGTCGGGCGACTGTGATGCAGACCGGCGCCCCAGACCGCCCCGGCGATCCTCCGACCGACCATATCGAGATCGAGGCCCCGGAACTGGCCGAGATCCTCGCGGGACAGGTCGCCGGACTGCGGGCGCTGACCATCGGCCTGGAAGACGCGCTGTCCGCCAGCCTCTGCACCTGCAAGCCCCTGGCAGAAGACGCTGTTCTGAACCTGCAGCGGATCGACTACATGCGTCAGGCGCTGAAGGACCTGGAGGGGATCCTGCTCCGCTTCGGCCCGGCCCTGGGCTGGGCCGAAGGGCAGCGGTTGACCCACGCCGCTCTGCAGGAAACGGTCGACATGAAAGAGTCCATCGCCCCCATCCTGACGGCATCGAGGAAAGGCACGGGACCCACCGGGGCAGAGGATCATCCGCCGTCCCACGGCGCTGGCGACCTTGATCTCTGGTGATGACCCTGATTTGACATGACTTGGAAGCCCCCCAGGGCCGCAATGTCGCGGCGGGCTGAGGCGCGCGGACGCGAGGCGTCTCGGAGCCTGTCGGACCGCGAACGGTCTACGGCCGCGACGACACGCGTTGCCTCGCGGCCACCGCAGGCCAATGCACGACGCCCGTCGCGCAGGCAGGTAGCTCCACCCAACTGTCCGAGCGGTCAACGCGTCAATCCCACGCTCGACAAACCAGCATCACTCGGGCTAAACCCGCTGAGTGTTGTCGTGAATGCCGGACCTCTGTCGCGCCGTCCCGCATCTCCGACACCCCGCATTTCAGGGCCATGTCTACCGGGGGGAGACGACCAGAATGATGCGCCGCGAATACTTGGAACAGCTCACCAACGCCCCGTCGATCGAGGCGCTCTGGGATCTGCATTGCAGGCGCATGGCAGAGTTCGGCTTCGACCGTCTGCTTTATGGGTTCACCCGCTACCGAACCGCAACCTCGCTGGGCGACCCCGAGGATTTCGTCATCCTGACCAACCATTCGGCCACCTACCGCGACGCCTTCCTGGGCAAGGGGCTTTATTTCCATGCGCCCATGGTCCGCTGGGCGCTGGACAACGAGGGCGCCTGTTCCTGGCGCATCCTCGGGGAAATGACCGCCTCGGGCGTCTTGACCGAGAGTGAGCGGAAGGTGATCGAGTTCAACCGATCCATGGGCGTGCGCGCCGGCTACTCGATCTCGTTCAAGAGCATCTCGCCGCGCACCAAGGGCGCCATCGCCCTGACCGCCTGCGCCGACATGAGCCAGGATGAAGTGGATGCTGTCTGGGCCGAACATGGCCGCGACATCGTCATCATGAACAACGTCGCCCACCTGAAAATCCTGACCCTGCCCTATTCCGGCCCCGCGCGGGAACTGACCCGACGCCAGCGCGAGGCACTGCAATGGGTCGGCGACGGCAAGACGACACAGGACATCGCCCTGCTCATGGGGCTGACGACAGCGACCGTGGAAAAGCACCTGCGCCTGGCCCGCGAGAACCTGAACGTGGAAACCACGGCCCAGGCTGTGCTGAAAGCCGCCTTCCTGAACCAGATGTTCATCCTGGACGCTTGACGCCGCTTGGCGTCTTGCGGCAAAGGTATGGAATACCAGCCTTTTAGGCCATTTTCGCTAAGTCTCTGTGATTAGGTAAGGTTTCCCTTACTTTCTATCACGCGGTAAAAAACGCATTCTTCAGATGTTCCGTGAGTGGTGGCTTTGAGCCATGGAGCATCCGGCCTGCACCCCTGTGATTTCAGGGCCCTGCGGGTTGGCCGGGAGACCGGAGTCGGTTGGGGGGCGTATTGATCCGCCCTCCCATCCGGCAGTCTGGCTAGGATCTCGTGCCATCCCCATTAGACGAGCACCTGCCAAAGGCGGTGTCGGTTGTCCCGACCGGCACCGTTTTGGGCGCTCGCCTTTCCTTCACGCCGAAGAAACACCGGGCGGACGGCTAAAGCCGCGACCGATCCCGCGCCAGGCCAGAAGCGTCATCACCGCAACCCCGCCGCCGGCGACGAGGAAGGGAAGTGTCAGCGCCACCTCGCGCGGCACGATCCGCTCGCCCAGGTCCACGACTATCCCCGACACCGCCAGCCCCACGGGCATCATCCCCCAGGACGCCATCCGGTAGAGCGCGTTGACCCGCCCACGCATCTCGTCCGGCACGGCGCGCTGTCGGTAAGAGATCGACACGGTGTCCCACAAGAGCCCGAGGAAGGAGAACACCATCAGGCAGGCCGCCACCCCCACGCCACCGCCCGCGAACGGCACGGCCAGGAAGGCCAGGGCAATGACCGCCGACGACAGCTGCGCCAGCCGCGCCCCGCCAAAGCGCGCGATCAGGGGCGCGGCGACCAGACCGGCGACCAGCCCCCCCGAGGCCCCGGCGGACAGGACCAGACCATAGGCGCCTGCACCGAGGCCCAGCACCTCCTGTGCAAAGAGGACGAGTCCCACCACAACCATCTGGTGCAACCCGTTGAAGACCCCGGTGAAAATCGCCAGCAACCGCAGGGTCGGCTGCCGGATCAGGAACCCGGCCGCTTCGGTGAACTCATGCCGCCAGTGTCGGCGCGGGCCTGCGGCGCGGCGCTGGTGAATGCCGACCCCGGCCACCAGAACGGTGGCCGCGAGGTAGGCGGCGGCGTTCAGCAGGAAGGGCAGCGGCAGCGCGGCGGCGATCAGGAAGGCCCCCACGGCGGGCCCGAGCAGCGTGTTGCCCAGGATCTCCACCGCCGAAAAGCGTGCGTTGGCGCTTTCGAGGCGGTCGGGGTCCACCAGTGAGGGCAGCACCGTCTGGGCGGCGGTGTCACGGAAGACTTCGGCCAGGCCGATGGCGGCGGCACAAAGCGCCAGGGTGACGAAAAGCCCGACCTCGGCCACGCCGTCCTCGGGCGGCTCTGCCAGCGGCAGGGCCTGCCAGATGGCCGCCGCCGCCAGGGCAAAGGCCAACCCGCGCGCCACATCCATGGTCAGCAACAGCTTCTTGCGGCTGACACGATCGGTCACCAGCCCGGCGGGAATGGCAAAGAGGAACCACGGCAGCCGCAGCGCCACAGGCATCAGCGAGATCAGGAAGGGATCCCGGGTCAGCTGCGTGGCCAGCCAGGTCCACGCCAACGTCGCCACCCCGTCCCCGAGGTTTGTGAGCCCGCCCGCCGCGAGGAAGCGATGGAAATGCCCCTGTCTGCCTGCCATGCCTGCGTCCCTCCCCCGGGCCCCGAACAATACCAAGGCGAAGGTAACGCCTCGACCAAGGTCGAGGACAAGCGCAAAAGCGCCAGCCGTTCCAATATGTTGTAAAGAGCCTACCGGGCGCGCATGAAAAAGGGGCCGGGAAATCCCGACCCCTTTTCCGGATCTTTGCGGAACCAGCGGGCGCCGTGGCGCCCGGACCGATCAGCCCTGAGCGGCCTTGGCTACTTCGGCTGCGAAGTCTTCCTGTTCCTTCTCGATGCCTTCACCGACCTGCAGGCGGACGAAGCCCAGGATCTCGGCGCCGGCTTCCTTGGCGGCTTCCTCGACGGTCAGGTCGGGGTTCACCACGAAGGCCTGACCCAGCAGGGTCACTTCGCCGAGGAATTTCTTCATGCGGCCGACGATCATCTTCTCGATGACCTGCTCCGGCTTGCCGGATTCGCGCGCGATGTCGATCTGCACCTGGCGCTCTTTCTCGACGACGGCCGGGTCCAGCTCTGCTTCGTTCAGCGCGGCGGGGTTCGCGGCGGCGATGTGCATCGCGACCTGCTTGCCGAAGGCTTCGTCGCCGCCCTTCAGGGCGACCAGCACGCCGATCTGGCCGAGGCCGGGCGCGGCAGCGTTGTGGACGTAGGAAGCCACGACGTCACCTTCGACCTTGGCCATCCGGCGCAGGGTCATGTTCTCGCCGATCTTGGCGATCTTGTCGGTGACCACCTCGGAGACCTTCTTGCCGTCCAGCTCGGCGTCAGCCAGGGCTTCGACGCTGTCGACACCGGTGGCAACCTTGGCGATGCCGGCAACCATGTCCTGGAACTCGGCGTTCTTGGCGACGAAGTCGGTCTCGGCGTTCACCTCGACGGCGACGCCGGTGGTGCCGGAAACTTCGACGGCCACGAGGCCCTCGGCGGCGGTACGGCCGGATTTCTTCGCGGCTTTCGCCAGGCCCTTGGTGCGCAGCCAGTCAACGGCGGCGTCCATGTCGCCGTCGGTTTCGGTCAGCGCCTTCTTGGCATCCATCATGCCTGCGCCGGTCATCTCGCGCAGTTCTTTAACCTGTGCAGCAGTGATCGCCATCGGGAGATCTCCTTACGGTCTGAAATGGGGTCCGGCCGCCGTTAACATGCGGCCGGTGACAGTTCTGTAAAGCGCGGGCTTACGCCTGGGCTTCGGCACCTTCTTCGGCCAGGGCTTCCTCTTCGAGGCCCTCGACGAATTCGCCGACGTCGACGCCAGCGGCGCCCAGCTGGGCGGTCATGCCGTCCAGGGCAGCGCGCGAAGCCAGGTCGCAGTACAGGGAGATGGCGCGAGCGGCGTCATCGTTGCCGGGGATGATGTAGTCCACACCCTCGGGCGAGCAGTTGGTGTCGACCACGGCCACGACCGGGATACCCAGCTTCTTGGCTTCGGCGATAGCCAGCTGCTCTTTCTTGACGTCGATGACGAACAGAAGGTCCGGCACGCCGCCCATTTCACGGATACCGCCCAGCGACGCCTGCAGTTTGGTCTGCTCGCGTTCCATGCCCAGACGCTCTTTCTTGGTCAGGCCCTCGGCGCCGCCGTCCAGGCGTTCGTCGATTTCCTTCAGGCGGTTGATCGACTGGGAGACGGTCTTCCAGTTGGTCAGCGTGCCGCCCAGCCAGCGGTGGTTCATGTAGTACTGCGCACATTTCTCGGCGGCTTCGGCGATCGGGCCGGAGGCCTGGCGCTTGGTGCCGACGAACAGCACGCGACCGTTCTTGGCAACGGTTTCGCGGATCACGTTCAGCGCGGCGTCCAGCATCGGGACGGTCTGCGTCAGGTCGAGAATGTGGATGCCGTTACGGGCGCCGTAGATGAACTCGCCCATGCGGGGGTTCCAGCGCTGCGTCTGGTGGCCAAAGTGGACGCCAGCTTCGAGCAGCTGACGCATGGAGAACTCGGGAAGAGCCATGCTTCTATCCTTTCCGGTTTGCGCCTTGGCGGGGGTGTGAACCATCTGGTCAACCGGTGGACGCATGGGGATGTCTCCCCCATAGGCCCGACCCCGCCTGCGGGATTAAGTGGCGCTCTCATAGAGGCAAACGCGCCGGGGCGCAAGCCCGCTTGTCTTGGCCCGGTCCGGGGGCCATCGCGCAAGCTTGCGGCAGGGAGGAAATATCCCGCCCCGCGCGTCCTGCCAAGGCTTGCGCGGCCCGCGCAACGCCGCCAAAAGAGCGCATGACCAGACAGACCGCCCCCCTGCCCGAGATCCTCTGCATCGGCTCCGTCCTGTGGGACATCATCGGCCGCTCCGCCAGCCACATGCGCCAGGGCTCGGACGTGCCCGGCCGCATCACCCGCTTGCCCGGCGGCGTGGCGATGAACATCGCCATGACCCTGGCCCGCTTCGGGATGCGCCCCGTCCTGCTGACCGCCGTGGGCCAGGACCCCGAGGGCGACGAGCTGATCCATGCCTGTCATGAGCTGGGGATGGAAACCGCCCATGTCTACCGGTCCGAGGACCTGCCGACCGACCGCTACATGGCCATCGAGGGTGCCAACGGCCTGATCGCCGCCATCGCCGACGCCCATTCCCTGGAGGCCGCCGGCGCCAAGATCCTGCGACCGCTGACCGATGGCAGCCTCGCCAGCGAGGCCGCCCCGTTTGAAGGGCCGGTGGCGCTGGACGGCAACCTGACGCTGATGCTGCTGGAAGAGATCGCCGCCTCTCCCGC
Organism: Pseudooceanicola marinus; assembly: GCF_020177265.1. Lineage (GTDB taxonomy): Bacteria > Pseudomonadota > Alphaproteobacteria > Rhodobacterales > Rhodobacteraceae > Pseudooceanicola > Pseudooceanicola marinus_A. The sequence continues at coordinate 269,943 of NZ_JAIVMC010000001.1, read as the reverse complement.
CTTCGCCCGCGCCGACCTGCGCGTGGCGCCGGCCTCGCCCGGCAAGGCCGAACGGCTGCGCCCCTTCCTGGCCCATGGCCGCGCCCTGCTTTACGTGAACCTCGAAGAGGCCGGGCTGCTGTGCCAGCGCGAATTCGACACCTCAGAGGCCGCCGCCGCCGGGCTGATCGAACGGGGCGCGGCGCGCGTGCTGGTGACCGACGGCAACAGGCCCGCCTGTGATGGCAGCCCCGAAGGCCTGGTGACCGGTTGTCCGCCCGAGGTCCTGGTGACCCGGGTGACCGGCGCCGGCGATACCTTCATGGCGGCTCATATCGTGGCCGAGGCCGAGGGCTGCGACCGGCAGGAGGCACTGGATCGCGCGCTGCGCGCCGCCGCCCGCTACGTGTCGGGCGAAACCGCATTCTGACCCCTCTCCGCGAGCCGCGCTGCCCGCAGGCAGGCGGATCGCCCCCGCGCCGCGCCCTCACCGCAATTTGCCTCACTGAATTGACGCTGGCCCATTGCGGGCCAGCGATTTCGTGCCTACCTTCCTGAGCCGAAACCCTCTTTTGCGGCGAGCCATGAACGACCCCCTGTCCGAGACCTCCTCCTCCACCCAGCGTCCGGGCGTCCTGGCCCGGCTGCGCTCGTCGTTCCTGACGGGCATCGTGGTGATCCTGCCTGTCGCGCTGACGATCTGGCTGCTCTGGTCCCTGCTGGGCTGGGTCGATGGCTTCGTGCTGCCGCTGGTGCCCGAACGCTTCCAGCCGGAGCAGTACATCGGGATCAACCTGCGCGGCGTCGGCATCATCTTCTTCCTGGTGTTCACCATCCTCATCGGCTGGATCGCCAAGGGCCTGATCGGCCGCTCGCTGATCCGCTACGGCGAGAACGTGGTGGACCGGATGCCCTTCGTCCGCTCGATCTACTCGGGCGCAAAGCAGATCGCCGAAACGGTCTTCGCCCAGTCCGAACGCTCCTTCGAGGAGGCCTGCCTGGTGCAATACCCGCGCAAGGGGATCTGGGCCATCGGCTTCGTCTCCACCGAGGCGCGGGGCGAGGTGGCGCAGCGCGCCGAAACCGGATCGCAGCTGCTGTCGGTCTTCGTGCCGACGACGCCCAACCCGACCTCGGGCTTCCTGCTGTTCTTCCCCGAAGAGGACGTCATCAAGCTGGACATGTCGATCGAGGACGCGGCGAAGCTGGTGATTTCGGCGGGCCTCGTCTACCCCAACGGGGTCGACCCGCGGAAGCTTCCCAAGGCCTGACCCGCGCGCGTCAGCCGAACATTTCCTGCAGATCGACGGTCGAGCGTTCGTTCAGCGCGTCGCGGTTCTCGCCCAGGAAGCGATCCGCGGCCGCCCGGCCGGCGGCCTTCAGCGACGTCAGCACGTAGCTGTTGGGGAACATCTTGGTCACCACCGACAGATCCTGCATCACGCTGTCCTCTGCGATCAGGTGCACCAGCACCTCCTTCTTCTCGGCGGTCGACACCTTTCCTTCCGACAGCAGGCGCTGAACGAAATCCACGGCGCGCAGTTCACGCAGCAGGGAAGAGTTGAAGCTGATCTCGTTGATCCGGTTCTGGATCTGGTTGGGCAGCATCGGCAGCTCGTCCCGTTCCAGCGGGTTCAGCGCCACGATCAGCACGTCGCCCGGCAGATGCGCCTTGAACAGCGGGAACAGCGCCGGGTTGCCGGAATAGCCCCCGTCCCAGAAGGCCTCCATCCGGTCCGACCTGGGGTCGTGGAACTCGATGGCGGTGAAGATCGTCGGCAGGCAGGCCGAGGCCAGGATCGCGTCGGCCGTCACCTCCGGCCCCTCGAAGACGCGTATCTTGCCGTCGCGCACCTTGGTGGCGGAGATATAGAGCTCTGGCCCCTCGCCCGCGCAGACGGCCTCGAAATCGAACCGTTCGACCACCGGGCGCAGCGGGTTGCGGTAGAAGGGGCCCAGGGCATAGGGCGTGGACATCAGCGACAGCATGTCGGCCACCTGCCCCGCGATGGAATATTCCACCGCCATGCCGATCTCGCGCGTGCCGGGCACCGGGATGCCGGCCATGAACCAGGGCCAGAACCCCTGCTCCTCCACCGCGCCCATCTGGGACCAGAACCAGTTCAGCTCCTCCCGCGCGCCGTCGCGCCCGCCCTTGGCCCAGCCGGCCTTCAGGGCGGCCCCGTTCATCGCCCCTGCCGAAGTGCCTGAGATGCCGGCGATCTCCAGGTCCTCGTCCTCCAGCAGGCGGTCCAGCACGCCCCAGGTGAAGGCCCCGTGGGCGCCGCCGCCCTGCAGGGCCAGGTTGATCCGTTTCTTTTGCGCCATGGGTCCGCTCCGGTGTGGCCAGGGGAAAGGCGAAGGCCCCGCGATGCGGGGCCTGTCCGGGGATCAGAGGGCGGTCCAGCCGCCGTCAATGCTGATCGTCGTGCCGGTGATCTGTTCGGCCGCCGGCGAACAGAGGAAGGCGACAGTGCCGCCGATCTGCTCGGTGGTGGCGAACTCCTTCGAGGGCTGGCGTTCCAGCAGGACGTTGCGCACCACGTCGTCGCGCGACATGTCGTATTTCTTCATGGTGTCGGGGATCTGCGCCTCGACCAGGGGCGTCAGGACGTAGCCCGGGCAGATGGCGTTGCAGGTGATCGGCTGTTCCGCCGTTTCCAGCGCCACTGTCTTGGTCAGGCCGACGATGCCATGCTTGGCCGCCACATAGGCCGACTTGTAGGGGCTGGCGGTCAGCCCGTGGGCCGAGGCGATGTTCACCACGCGGCCCCAGCCCTTCTCGCGCATGCCCGGCAGGGCGGCGGCGATGGTATGGAAGGAGCTACTGAGGTTGATGGCGATGATCGCGTCCCACTTCTCCGCCGGGAATTCGTCGATGGCGGCGACGTGCTGAATGCCGGCGTTGTTCACCAGGATGTCGCAGCCCCCGGCCTTCTCGACCAGCGCACGACAATCGTCACCCTTGGACATATCCGCCGCGATATAGCGCACCTCGGTGCCGTATTTCGCCGCCAGCTCCTCCGCCAGCTTGTGATCCTCGTCCCGGTCGGTGAAGGAATTCAGCACCACCTTGGCGCCGGCCTTCGCCAGTTCCTCGGCCACGCCCAGGCCGATCCCGCTGTTCGACCCGGTCACGATCGCCGTCTTGCCGCTCACACTCATTGGTCTCTCCTCTTCTCTCCGGGACAACCCGGTCGAGGCCGACAATAATGCTGCGTCTGCAAAAAGCGAGGGAAAGGCGCGGCGCGCCCTCAGTCTCGTGAGATTTCCTGATGGGTCCGTGTGTGGACTTCGGCCCGGTTCCCCCGGAAAAGCCGCCCCGGCGCCTGCTCGCAATGCGGATAAAAAAAACGCCGGCACGAAGCCGGCGTTCAGTTATTGAGGCAGGTTTCATACAGGCAAGAAACCTATCGAGCAGTGGCTTCTTTATAAGCAATCCGGCGCCGTCATGAAAGCTAAAAGTTTGAAAAGGCGAAGGTCCGCGGTTACCGTGAAGCCCAAGAAAACAAGGTTTCCAGGGAGCAGTGCCAAAATGAAACCCTTCCGACGTCGTCTCCAACCGGCCCCGATAGCGCAAGCAAGACAGCTTGTCACGCGCCTTTCGGCGGGGGCGATTCTCTGCGTCGCGGCAGCGATTCCCGCCCTGGCGGAGCCCTCCCACGGGCTTGCGATGTACGGCGAACCGGCCCTTCCCGCCGATTTCACCCATCTGCCCTACACGAATCCCGAGGCGCCCAAGGGCGGCACTTTCGTCACCGGCAATACCGGCGGCTTCGACAGCCTCAATCCCTTCATCATTCGCGGCACCGTGCCCTGGCAATTGCGGTTCATGACCCATGAGAGCCTGATGTACCGCACCCAGGATGAACCCTTCACCCTTTACGGGCTGCTGGCCGAATCGGTGGAAACGGATCCGAATCGCAGCTGGGTCGAATTCACCCTGCGCCCGGAGGCGGCGTTTTCCGACGGATCGCCGGTGACAGTCGAGGATGTCATGTGGACCTATGAAACCCTGGGCACCATCGGCAACGCCCGTTACCTCGGCCTGTGGCAGAGCATCGAGAACATGGAACAGACCGGCCCGCGTTCGGTCCGGTTCACCTTCGGCGGCGACGACCGCGAACAGGCCCTGGTGATCGGCCTCTGGCCGGTGCTGAAGAAGGCACAGTGGGCGGATGAGGATTTCACCCGCTCAGGACTCGACGTGGTGCCCATCGGGTCCTCCCCCTACGTGATCGACAGCTTCGACGCGGGCCGCAACGTGGTGCTGAAACGGAACCCAGACTACTGGGGCAACGACCTGCCGATCCGTCAGGGCATCGCCAATTTTGACGAGATCCGGATCGAATTCTTCGGTGACCAGGCCGCGCTGTTCGAGGCGTTCAAGGCCGGCGAAATTTCCTTCGTCCGGGAATTCAACGCTGAGAAATGGGACCGGGACTACGACTTTCCGGCCATCCGGTCGGGGGACATCGTGAAGGCGGAGATCCCCTCCGAACGCCCCTCGGGCATCACCGGCTTCGTGATGAACACCCGCCGCGCGCCCTTCGACGACATCCGCGTGCGCGACGCGATGATCCACGCCTTCAACTTCGAATACATCAACGAGACGATCACGGGCGGTAAGCAGCCCCGGATCACTTCCTACTTCTCGCATTCCCAGCTGGGCATGCGCGAAGGCCCGGCCGAGGGCCGCGTGCGCGAGCTGCTGGCGCCCTTCGCCGACCGCCTCGCCCCCGGCGCGCTGGAGGGCTACGCCCTGCCCGCCGGTGACGGCTCCGCCCGCAACCGCGCCAACATCCGTACCGCCGCCGGTCTTCTGGACGAGGCCGGCTGGGTCACCGGCGATGACGGGGTGCGCCGCAATGCCGCCGGCGATCCCCTGCGGTTCGAGATCCTGCTGCGCCAGGGCGACCAGCAGAACGAGGCGATCATCGACATCTACATGAACGCCCTGGAACGGCTGGGCGTCCAGGCCGGCGTGACCACGGTGGACAATGCGCAATACGCCATGCGGATCGAGAACTTCGACTTCGACATGACGGACATCCGGCGCCAGTTCTCCCTGTCGCCGGGCAATGACCAGCGCATCTACTGGGGTGGCGACACCGCCGACCAGCCCGGGTCGCGCAACCTGATGGGGGTGAAGAACCCGGCGATCGACGCCATGGTCGAGGCGATGCTGGCCTCGCGCAGCTCCGAGGATTTCACTGCCGCCGTGCGGGCGCTGGACCGGATCCTGACGACGGGCCGCTACGTGATCCCGATCTTCATGTTCGACAAGGGTCGCGTGGCCCATGATGCGGCGCTGAAATACCCCGAGGAGATCCCGATCTACGGTGACGGCGTCTACTGGCTGCCGGAGGTCTGGTGGATGGACCCAGAAGGCTGATCGCCTGCCCCATCCAGACGACAACATTCCGACCACAACGGAACGCCGGGCCATCGCCCGGCGTTTTGTTTCTGACAGACGACAAAAGGAGTGCCCCCATGCAATGGCCCGACATCGCCCGCAACTGGACCGCCTACGTCCCCGCCGTGATGGATCAATGGCCCGAGGCCGAGGAAGAGGACCTGCTGGCCCTCGACGGCTCGCGCGACGCGCTGGCGGCCTACCTGGCTCAGGCCACGGGACGCGACTACAACGACCTTCAGGACGAGATCGCCTCCTGGCGCGAGGGCGCCATGCCCGCCGATGTCCGCATGGACGAGGCAGAGGACATGGAGGCGATCAAGGAGTCGGGCAAATACGTGCCCGCGGGCGAAGACCCGTCGGATGACGACGCGGCTTTCGGCGATGAACAGATGGCCGACCAGCCCATCGGGCGCAGCGGCTGATCACCACTCGCGTTCAGCTCAACGAGGTCACCCAGAGGATCGTCGCATCCTCCGGGCTGACCGAGATCACGTTGTGCCCCATTGAGGCATCGTAATAGGCGCTGTCGCCCCGGCGCATCTCAACCGGCTCGTAGAATTCGGTGTAAAGCTTGATGACCCCGGTGAGGACATACAGGAATTCCTCTCCGTCGTGGCGCACCCAGCCGTCGAACTCTTCCATTGACCGGGCGCGGATGCGGGCGCGGTAGGGCAGCATCTGCTTGCGGGTCAGGTTGGCGGCCAGCAGATCGTGTTCATAGGTGGCGGTGGCATAGGCCTGCCCCTCGCCTTCCCGGTCAACGGCCATGCGGCCCATGACCTGCTGCGCCTTGGGTGGGGTGAACAGCTGCGGCACGGAAATGCCCAGCCCCGTCGCCAGCTTCTTCAGCGCGTCATAGGTGGGCGACATCTGGCCGTTCTCGATCTTCGACAGGGTCGAACGCGCCATGCCGGCCTTCACGGCGGCCTGTTCAAGCGTCCAGTCCCGTTCCCGGCGCAATTCACGCACGCGGGTGCCAAGATCCAGCGGCTCGGCACCGATGTCCTCTCCCGTCTCGCGGGCGATGCGGATCAGCTTGCGGGGGTCACTCTCGCTCATGGCGCAGTCTATAGGCCCGCCCGGCCCCGCTTGCAACGCCCGCGCTTGCCAGGGCGTCCCCGTCCCCCTAGCAAGGATCCATGACGCGTCTTTCGATCTGTGATCGCGGCCCCGCCGCACCCTGCCCCGCACCGTTCAACATGGCCGCCCATGTGCTGGCCAAGGGCCAGGCCACGCCCGACAAGGTGGCGCTGGCCATCCTCGGCCTTGGCCGCGCCGAACGCTGGTCCTATGCCCGGCTGGAGGCCGCCGTGCGCGGCACCGCCACGGGCCTCCGACAGGCGGGGCTGGTGCCGGGGGATGTCGTGCTGATGCGCCTCGGCAATACAGTGGAGTTTCCACTAGCCTACCTAGGCGCCATCGCCGCCGGTCTGGTGCCCGTGCCCAGTTCCGCCCAGCTGACCGCGCCCGAGGTCGCCCGGCTGATCAAGATCACCCGCCCCGCCGCCATCCTGCTGGGCGACGGCGTGGTCTGCCCCGAGACAGAGCTGCCGGTGCTCGACCAGGCGGCGCTGCTGGCGATGCGCGACCTACCCGCCGCAGACTATCACATGGGCGATCCGGATCGCCCCGCCTACATCGTCTTCACCTCCGGCACCTCCGGCACGCCGCGCGCCGTGGAACATGCGCACCGCGCCATCTGGGCGCGGCAGATGATGCACGCGGGCTGGTACGGGCTGGGCCCTGACGACCGGCTGCTGCACGCCGGCGCCTTCAACTGGACCTTCACCCTGGGCACCGGGCTGATGGACCCCTGGACCGCGGGCGCCACCGCCCTGATCCCGGCCGAGGGCGTGCCGCTGACCTCCCTGCCGCTGCTGCTGAAGCGGCACGAGGCGACGCTCTTTGCCGCCGCGCCGGGGGTGTACCGCAAGCTCCTGTCGGATCACCCGACCCTGCCTCTGCCCAAGCTGCGCCACGGGCTGGCGGCGGGCGAGAAACTGTCGGACCGCATCCGGGACGAGTGGCGCGAGGCCACCGGGCTCACGATCCATGAGGCCTTCGGCATGTCCGAGATATCCACCTTCCTGTCGGGCAGCCCCGCCGACCCCGCGGCCCCCGGCACCCTGGGCCGCCCGCAGCCGGGCCGCCGGGTGGCGATCCTGGGCGAGGACGGCGCGCCGGTGCCCCTGGGCGAGGACGGTATCATCGCCGTGGACCGCGCCGACCCGGGGCTGATGCGCGGCTACCTGAACGCACCCGAGGCCACCGCCGCCCGCATGTCCGGCGACTGGTTCCTGACCGGCGATCTGGGCCGCATGGACGAGGACGGCGCGATCACCTATCGCGGACGCTCGGGCGACATGATGAACGCCGGAGGCTACCGCGTATCGCCCGCCGAGGTCGAGGCCGCCCTGTCGGACCTGCCCGGCGTGACCGAGATCGCCGTCACCGAGATCGAGGTGAAGCAAGACGCCAGCGTCATCGCCGCCTTCTACACCGGCACCGAACAGGATCCCCTCACGCTGTCTTCACTGGCGGCCCAAAGACTGGCCCGTTACAAGCAGCCCCGCATCTGGCAGCACTGCGACGCGCTGCCGCGAAATTCGAACGGAAAACTGCAGCGCCCGGCTCTTCGCGCGCTCTGGGAGAAGACGCCATGACCGACACCCCCGTGAAGATCGACATCCTGTCCGACCCCATCTGCCCCTGGTGCTACATCGGCAAGACCCTTCTGGACCGCGCCCTGGCGGACCGTCCGGGCCACCCCTTCGTCATCGAATGGCATCCCTTCCAGCTGAACCCCGACATGCCGCGTGAGGGCATGGACCGGCGTGCCTACCTGGTGTCGAAGTTCGGCGAGGAAACGGCCGACAAGGTCTATGACCAGATCGCTGAGCGGGCGAAGGCTGACGGGGTCGAGGCCGATTTTACCCAGATCACCCGGACGCCGAACACCCTGGACGCGCACCGCCTGATCCACTGGGCGGGGCTGGAACAGGTGCAGCACAAGGTTGTCGATGCGCTCTTTGCCGCCAACTTCCGCGACGGGCGCGACATCGGCGATCATGAGGTGCTGGCCGATATCGCCGACAGCGCCGGCATGGACGCCGCCGTGGTCCGCCGCCTGCTCGAGAGCGATGCCGACGAACAGGCGATCCGCGACCGCGATGCGCATTCGCGCAAGATGGGCGTGAACTCCGTGCCCACCTTCATCGTCGCGCAGCAGCACGCGGTGCCCGGCGCCCAGCCGGTGGAGCTGTGGCTGCAGGTCATCGACGAGATCACCGGCAAGCTGGCCGAGGGCGACGCGCCCGAGGCCTGATCCGCCAGGGCGCGAACGCTCGGTTCCTCTGCACAGGAGAGACAGCCTGCCCGCCCCGGTGGCGGGCAGATGCGTCTGTGCGGGAATGCGCAGGCGGGCAACTGGCCCCCCCGCAGAAAACGTGCTAGCGGCATGCATCAAGACGAGATCCCTCAGACGAAAGACATTTCCCATGCCCAAACGCCTGCACCCCGTCGAATTCGTGGCGCTGATGGCGATGACGATGGCGACCGTGGCCTTCTCCATCGACTCCATGCTGCCGGCCCTGACGGAGATCGGGCGCGAACTGGCCGGGGGCGACGCCAAGGATGCCCAGCTGGTGCTGTCGTCCTTCATGGTGGGCATGGGCGTAGGCACCCTGTTCACCGGGCCGCTGTCGGACAGTTTCGGGCGCAAGACGGTGATCCTGTTCGGCGCCGTGGTCTATATCGCGGGCGCACTGATCGCCTGGCAGGCGCCGTCGCTGCAATGGCTGGTGATCGGGCGCGTCCTGCAGGGGCTGGGCGCCTCGGCACCGCGCGTGGTGGCCATCGCCATCATCCGGGATCTCTACGCGGGCCGCGAAATGGCGCGGCTGATCTCCTTCGTCTTCATCGTCTTCACCGTCTTCCCGGCCATGGCGCCGATGATCGGTGACTGGATCATCTCCGCCGGCGGCTGGCGCTCGATCTTCCTGGCCTATTTCCTCTTCTCCATCGTCGGCTCCACCTGGCTGATGGCCCGCCTGCCGGAACCCCTGCCCCGCGAACGCCGCCAGAAGTTCCGCGTCGTCGCCCTCTGGCATGCCCTGCAGGAGATGTTCGCGATCCCCATGGTGCGCCTGTCGGTGATGGTGCAGACGGCGATCTTCTCGGTCATGTTCACCTCGATCTCGATGATCGAGCCGACCTTCGGCCGCATCTTCGAGCTGGGCGAGGTCTTCCCCGTCTGGTTCTTCGGCATCGGCCTGTTCTGCGCCACATCCTCCATGGTCAACGCGGCCCTGGTCGGCCGGTTCGGCATGCGCCTGATCATCACCACGACCCAGGCGATCTTCCTCGCCATGTCCCTGGCCCTACTGGTGGCGCACCTGGTGCTGCCGCATACCCCTGGCTACAGCCCCTATTTCTTCGTCTACGTGATCTGGCAGGGCGCCGCGATGTTCCAGATGGGCCTGTCGATCGGCAACCTGAACGCGCTGGCCATGGAACCCATCGGCCATATCGCCGGCTTGGCGGCCTCGGTCCTCGGCGCGATCTCGACCATCGTGGCGGCGGTGATCTCCACCCTCGTCGCCCAGGCCTTCAACGGCACCATCCTGCCGCAGCTTCTGACCACCATCGTGCTGTGCAGCATCGCCATGCCAATGCTGCTGCGCATGCGCCGGCTGGAGCGTAAGCGCGACGTCTGACGCCGATCCGCCCCGCCCGTTCCGGCGGGACGCAGATCCCGGCTCACTTTTCTGTATACAACAGCATACCTAGGGTTCCCGCTAACGTCTCTTTAGTCTACAGAGGCGATGAAAGCCGCGCGCGGCTTGATTCCAGCCCGTTCCAGATATCGCAGGGAGCCAGCCCATGACGAAGATCAAGGTGGAGAACCCCGTCGTCGAACTCGACGGCGACGAGATGACCCGCATCATGTGGGATTTCATCAAGAAGAAGCTGATCGAACCTTATCTCGACATCGACCTGCTGTATTACGACCTGTCGATCCAGGTCCGGGATGAAACCGACGACCAGATCACCGTCGACGCCGCCAACAAGATCAAGGAAGTGGGCGTCGGCGTTAAATGCGCCACGATCACCCCCGACGAAGGTCGGGTCGAGGAATTCGGCCTGAAGAAGATGTGGCGCAGCCCCAACGGGACGATCCGCAACATCCTGGGCGGTGTGGTCTTCCGCCAGCCGATCATCTGCCGCAACGTGCCGCGCCTGGTGCCGGGCTGGACCTCTCCCATCGTCGTGGGCCGCCATGCCTTCGGCGATCAGTACAAGGCCACAGATTTCACCTTCCCCGGCAAGGGCCAGCTGACGATGAAATTCGTCGGCGACGATGGCACCGAGATCGAGAAGGTGGTCTATGACGCGCCCTCGGCCGGCGTCTACATGGGCATGTACAACCTCGACCAGTCGATCCGCGACTTCGCCCGTGCCTCCTTCAACTATGGTCTGAGCCTGGGCTGGCCGGTCTACCTGTCGACCAAGAACACCATCCTCAAGGCCTATGACGGCCGCTTCAAGGACATCTTCCAGGAGATCTACGAGGAGGAGTTCGAGGAGCAGTTCAAGGCCAAGAAGATCTGGTACGAACACCGGCTGATCGACGACATGGTGGCCTGCGCGCTGAAATGGAACGGCAAGTTCGTCTGGGCGCTGAAGAACTACGACGGTGACGTGCAGTCCGACACCGTGGCCCAGGGCTTCGGCTCGCTGGGCATGATGACCTCGCAGCTAATGACGCCGGACGGCAAGATCATCGAGGCCGAGGCAGCGCACGGCACGGTGACCCGTCACTACCGCCAGCACCAGGAGGGCAAGTCGACCTCCACCAACTCGATCGCCTCGATCTACGCCTGGACCGGCGGGTTGAAGCACCGTGCGAAGCTGGACGGGAACACCGCGCTGATGGCCTTTGCCACCACGCTGGAAAAGGTCGTGGTCGAGACGGTCGAGAACGGCTTCATGACCAAGGATCTGGCGCTGCTGGTGGGCCCCGACCAGGGCTGGCTGACAACCATGCAGTTCCTCGAAAAGGTGGACGAGAACCTGAACAAGGCGCTGGCCGGCTGAGGCCGCCGCGCGGCTTGAGAGATGCAAAGGCCCGCGCCCCGCGCGGGCCTTTGTCGTTCAGGGGGGCGTCAGGACCGGAACTGGCGCCGGCGGATCAGTCGCAGCGCCGGACCTCGCGGCTCAGCCAGTCCCGCAGGTCGCCAGAATAGTCCACGGACTCCATCGACACATCCCGGTTGTAGCGGGCATCCTCGCTGAGTTGCAGGTAGTAGCCGTCCCGGGTCGAGTTATAAGCATCGGCGCAGGCGAAAATTGCCTTCCGATAGCTTTCGGCCGAGTCACGGAAGGCGCCACGGGCCTCCCCGATCATTCCCTGGTAGCTGCGGATCGCATTGCAGGCGGCGGCATCCACCGAGGCGCCTCTCAGGCTCTCGATCCCGCGCTCGACCCGCAGGTACAGGGCATCGGCGCGATCATACTGGCGGTCGCCTTCATCCCAGTAGCCGTCGCAAGAGGCCGCGGCGGCGCCCGCGATGCAGGTGGACAGCAAGACCGACGCGACAACGCGCCCGAGCAAACTGCGGGGTGGCGAGAACCGCCGTAAAGTAAATGCCATTGAATAGAACTCCCTCTCTGGACAGCCCCAGGCTGGCAACGGCCGGGGCACGTCCCAAGGCAGATTACGGGGCAAATCAAAGTTACTCAAACTCTGGAAGATGAATAATCGCGTCATGACGGCTGACGCCGGCGCAGATCGCCCTGGGTGGACTCACTCTGCGAGAAGAGACCGGCGTCGTAGCGCCCCGTGGCCCCAAGCCAAGCTCTGTGCCTTCGGGGCTCTGGTGCGGCGCGTCCCACGCCTGACCGACTGTGTCCCGGCCTGCTCTGCGATGCCCTCTCCAAGCCACTGGCCGGCTTGTCCTGCCCACCCCAAGACGCCGCGCCCTGTCAGAGACAGACAGCACGCGTCGCCGCGACGGTGGTCGGCAGGACTTCCGGGACGAACCCCTCCTTTCCGACAAGGCCGCCTCTCCCGCAGCAGGTCTTTGCGCCGCATGGGGCCGAGGATCGCCGCTTCCCGGCTCCCGCCTCTAGCCGGCGCGGCGCAGGGACGGTCCGCGCGGTGCCCCCGCTTGGGCAGCGCCCGCGAAATAGCTGACTGCCTGCTGAACGTCGGCAATGCCCTCTGCCAAGGTCTGGATAGCCGCGCTGGTTTCCTCTGCCATGGCGGCGTTTTCCTGCGTGGCGTGATCGAGGTCGCTGACCGAGGAATTCATCTCGGAGATGCCCATGGCCTGCTCCCGCGACGAGGTGGCGATCTGGGCGACGATACGGTTGATCTCGCCGAAGCGGCTGTCGATCTCCTCGATCGAGCGCCCGGCCCGGCCCACCAGGTCGACCCCCTGGCCCACCTGACGCGTCGACATGGCAATCAGCTCGGCGATCTCGCGCGCCGCATCGGAGGACCGTTGCGCCAGGGCCCGCACCTCCTGCGCCACGACGGCGAAGCCGCGCCCGGCATCGCCCGCCCGTGCCGCCTCGACGCCCGCGTTCAACGCCAGCAGGTTGGTCTGGAAGGCGATGTCGTCGATGACATTGGTGATCGAGGTGATCCGGTTGGAGCTTTCCTGGATCTCCGTCATCGCGCCCACGGCGTCGCCGACGACGCGACCCGTCTCCTCGGTACTCTTCTTCGCCAGGTCCGCCTTGTCCTGCGCCTCGCTCGCCGCCTCGGCCGCATGCTGGACCGAGGCCGAAAGTTCGGTCAGGGCCGCGGCCGTGGTCTGCAGCGTTGCCGCCTGCTGTTCGGTGCGCTGCGACAGCTCCGTGGTGGCCCCGGTGATCGCGCCGGTTTCGCCGTAGACATCGCTGGCCCGCGCCAGCACCTGGCCGATCACCTCGTCGACCTTGCCGACCGCCTCGTTGAACTTCTGCCGGATCATGTCCAGGTCGCCCAGGTTCTGTTCCAGCCGCACCGACAGGTCGCCGGCGGCCAGCCGGTCCAGCCCCTGCTGCATCGTGTCCACCGCCAGTTGCAGCGCCGTGGTGTCGATGGCGTATTTCACCACCTTCACCACCTCCCCGGCGGCATTGAGGATCGGGTTGTAGCTGGCACGGATATGCACGATCCGCCCGCCCTTGCCGATCCTCTGGAAATTGCCCGCGTTCTCGCGCCCGGCGCGCAAGTCTTCCCAGAACTGACGATAGTCATCAGACCGGGCGTAGTCGGCGGGCACGAACATCGAATGGGGCCGCCCGACCAGTTCGTCGCGACTATAGCCCATGGCCTCGCAGAAGCGGTCGTTGACGCTGAGGATCTTGCCGGTGGTGTCAAAGGAAATGACCGCCTGCACCTTCTGGATCGCGTCGATCTGACTGGCCGCATCGGCCTCCAGATTCTTGGCCTCGGTCACGTCGAAAGCATATTCGACGACCTTGAACGGACGGCCTTCGGGATCGATCAGGGTTTCATAAGTGGCCTCCAGCCAGCGGATCCGCCCCATGCGGTCGCGCCGCTGCACCTGGCCCTTCTCGGAGGAGCCCTGCCGCAGCCGCTCCCAGAAGGCCTTGTAGTCGGCCCCCCCGGCCTCTTCGGGCGCCATGAAGATGCGGTGATGCTTGCCTTTCACGTCGCCCAGATCGTAGCCCATGGGCTTCAGGAATATCTCGTTCGCGTCGAGGATCGTGCCGTCGAGGTCATACTCCACCACGGCCATGGAGCGTTTCACCGCATCCACCTGGCTGCGGTTGTCGCGGCGGCGGAAATGATGCGCCGATATCTTGCGCGCAACGGAAATCACATGGCTGTAGCCACCCTCAGGCGCGGCGACGGGGGCATAGGTCACATCGAACCAGTCTTCCTCCTGCTCGCCGTTGAGCCGGGGCACGATGCGGTTGATGACCTTGCCCTCGGCCATGTCGCGCCAGAGGTTGCGCACCTCCGGCAGGTCATGATCCTTCTGGCGCACCAGAGTCAGGTAGGGCTGGCCGACGACCTCCTCTCGCCGGTGGCCGGTTTCCCGGCAGAAGGTATCGTTGACCGACAGGATCGTGCCCTGCATGTCGTAGCGCACCAACAGATGCGAGCCGTCGATCGCCGCAATCTCGTCGGCACAGGTCGCCGCCGCCTCACCGCGCTTGCCGCCGAAAATCTGGATCATGCTGCCCTCTCGCTCGCTGACCGGGGCGACGCTAAGGGGCGTCCCTTGCCGGGCGGTTAAGCGGACAACTCAAATGACGAAAATTGAAAGCATTGCCATTCAAGGTACCGCGCAAACAGAAGGGCCGGCCCCGAAGGACCGGCCCCACGGTCGGGCTGTAGAGAGCGCCTGTATCAGGCAGCCCGCCGTGTGTGACGCCCCTCGCGGACCTCTTCGACGATCTTCGACACGAAGGCCTCCAGATCGCCGGGGTTGCGCGAGGTGACGATCCCTTTCTCGCAGACGACTTCGCTGTCCTCCCAGATGCCACCGGCGTTTTCCAGGTCGGTGCGGATCGACGGGAAGGACGTGACGGGCAGGTCCTTCACCACGCCAGCCTCGACCAGCATCCAGGGGCCATGACAGATCGCGGCGACGATCTTGCCGGCATCATGGAACGCCTTCACCAGCTCCACCGCCTCGGGCTTGGTGCGCAGCACGTCGGGGTTGATCTGGCCGCCCGGCAGGACGATGGCATCGAAATCAGGGGCGCGGGCGTCCGTCAGAGACAGGTCGGCCTCGACCTCGTTGCCCCAGGTCTTGTCGTCCCAGCCACGGATCGGTTTGCCGTCCAGGCTGGCCACCTTCACGTCAGCGCCCCACTCACGCAGCTTGTCGCGGGGGAATTCCAGTTCGGATTGCTCGAAACCGTCGGTGGCAAGGATCAGGATACGGGATTGTGCGATGTTAGGCATCGGGATGTCTCCTTTCGGCTCATGTCGGTGGGACGTCTCGTCCCCGTTCATCCAACCAACACGCAGCCCCCCGGCCCGGGTTCCATCGCGGTCCGGGGCCGGAGGAAAGCCGCCACCCGTAATGTCCGGGGCCGATTGTTGGGCAGATCCGGTCAGATCGGCCAGGTGACGCGCCGTTCTGGCGGGCAGGCTCGCTTGGGCTCTGGTCTCTTCCCCCGAAGGCACGGTAGAAAGGAAGCATTACTGACCTATATCGTCGTCTCTCACCCGTCCGAACACGGAGTTGACCATGCCGGCCCCCTTTCCGATCCCGACCGAATACCGCCAGTCCCATACGCCGTTTGAAGATGCGCAGGGCTTTGCCATCGCGCTTCTGACCACGGCGACGGGGATCGTCTTCATCTCCTCGCTGGGCTTCATCACCGGCCAGACCGCGGGGCTGGCCCTGATCATCGCCTATGTCACGGGATGGAGCTTCGGCACGGTCTTCTTCCTGGTGAACCTGCCCTTCTACGCCTTCGCCTGGAAACGCCTGGGGGCCGAGTTCACGCTGAAGAGCTTCTTCTGCGTCACCGCGCTGTCGCTGCTGGTGGACTACATCCCCCTGGGACTGCAGTTCGAGTACCTGAACCCGATCCTCGGCACGGCGATCTTCGGGGTGCTGACGGGCTATGGCCTGCTGGGCGTCTTCCGCCACAAGGGGTCACTGGGCGGCCTGGGGGTGATTGCGCTGATGGTGCAGGACCGGACCGGGTTCCGCGCGGGCTATGTGCAGCTGATCATCGACGCGGTGCTTTTCGCGGTGGCCTATTTCCTCTTCGACACGCGCACCGTGCTCTACTCGCTCTTCGGGGCCGTCATCCTCAACACCGTCATCGCCTTCAACCACCGCCGCGACCGCTATATCGCGGACTGACCCGTCCACCTGCGGGCCGGACAGGCTCTGGACAGGCCTCCGACCCCGGACTAGGACGGACGGGACGACAGGCGCCCCGCGGGAGGGGCCGACGGGGAGAACTGCATGAGCAACGGGACGGAAACCGCGACCGAGGCCGAGGCCCAGGTGGCCGTGCGCAAGGGCAATCACACGTTGCTGGAAGATGCGCAGGGGCTGATCTACGGCACCACGATGTGCGGCTTCGGCATCGTCATCCTGACCCATCTCGGGCTGGTGACGGGCCAGACCGCCGGCCTTGCGGTGCTGATCTCCTACATCACCGGATGGAGCTTTGGCCCTGTCTTCTTCGTGGTCAACCTGCCCTTCTACTGGCTGGGCTATTCGCGCATGGGCCTGCGGTTCACCATCAAGACCTTCATCGCGGTGGCCATGCTGTCGCTGCTGTCGAAGTTCCTCGGCACCGAGATCCTCTTCGCCGAGCTGACGCCCTGGGTCGGCGCCATCCTCTTCGGCTTCGTCACCGGCTCGGGCCTGCTGGCGCTCTTCCGGCACGGCGCCTCGCTGGGCGGGATCGGTATCCTCGGGCTCTACCTGCAGGACAAGATCGGCTTCCGCGCCGGCTGGACCCAGCTGACCTTCGACCTGTGCCTGTTCACCGTGGCCTTCTTCGTGCTGCCGGGCGGCGCCTTCCTCTGGTCCCTGCTGGGGGCGATCGTGGTCAACTTCGTCATCGCGATCAACCACCGCAAGGACTGGTACGTCGCCACCTGACGGGCCAGCTGGCCCGCCTCTCCCCAATCCAGGACAACGCCCTTGCCCGCCTACCTCACGCTCATCATCGCCGTGGCGCTGGAAACCATCGGCACCTCGGCCCTGCACGCCAGCCAGCAGTTCACCCGGCTGGTGCCCGCCATCGTCACGGTCGTGGCCTATGGCGCCAGCTTCTATTTCCTGTCGCTGACCCTGCGGCACATGCCCGTGGGCGTGGTCTATGCCCTGTGGTCGGGGATGGGGATCGTCTTCATTGCGCTGATCGGCTTCGTTGTCTTCGGGCAGAAGCTCGACCTGGCGGCCGTGCTTGGCATGCTGCTGATCGGCGCGGGTATCGTGGTGATCCAGGTCTTCTCCAACGCCTCGCCACACTGAGCGGCCTGTTTGGCGGACACGGAAAAGGGGGCGAAAAAGCCCCCTTTTCTTTTTTCTGCCAGATACTTACTCGAAAGCCTTAAGGCGCTTGATGAGGCTTGAGGTATCCCAGCGGCCACCGCCCATGGCCTGCACGTCCTTGTAGAACTGATCGACCAGCGCGGTGACGGGCAGAGGCGCACCGATCTCGTCGCCCGTCGACAGGCAGATGCCGAGGTCCTTGCGCATCCAGTCGACGGCAAAGCCATGCTCGAACTCATCCGCCAGCATGGTCTTGTAGCGGTTGGCCATCTGCCAGGATCCGGCCGCGCCCTGGCTGATGACCTCGACCACCTTTTCACCGTCCAGCCCGGCCTTCTCGGAGAAATGCAGCGCCTCGGAAAGGCCCTGCACCAGCCCGGCAATGGCGATCTGGTTGCACATCTTGGTCATCTGGCCGGCGCCCGAGGGTCCCATCAGGCGGCAGATCTTGGCGTAGGCGTCGATCACCGGCGCGACCCGCTCGAAGACATCTTCGTCGCCGCCGCACATCACCGACAGGGCGCCGTTCTCGGCCCCCGCCTGCCCGCCGGAAATGGGGGCATCTACGAAACCAAGTCCGGTGTCGGCGGCCAGGGCGTAAAGCTCTGCCGTGACCTTGGCCGAGACCGTGGTGTGATCGACCAGCACAGCGCCCTCGGACATGCCCGAAAAGGCGCCATCCTCACCCGCGCAGACGGCGCGCAGGTCATCGTCGTTGCCGACGCAGGTGAAGACGATCTCGGCGCCCGTCGCGGCCTCGGCCGGCGTCGCCCCGAAGGCGCCGCCATGTTCGGCCACCCAGGCCTCCGCCTTGGCGCTGGTGCGGTTGTAGACGGTGACGTCATGGCCCTTGGCGGCCAGGTGGCCCGCCATCGGATAGCCCATCACGCCCAATCCCAGAAAGGCGACTTTCACCATGGCTCATTCCCCTGTATTGGTGCCCCCGCCGGGTCATCCCCCGGCAGGTCTGTTCTCATCTGACGCCACACTGTCCGGCTGCCTGCCGGAAGGCAAGGGCCGAGGCAGGCCGCAGACCGGACCGGTTTTCGGGACGGGACAAGGACATAAGGGCTGAAGATCGCATGACACTCCTGTTCCGCTGGCTGCTCCGCCTGGCCGGAGGCCTCGTCTTTCTCTCCGTCGTGGTGATCGCGGGGATCTACTATCTCGCCGCGCGATCTCTGCCGGAATACGACAAGACGCTGACCGTCGAGGGGCTGTCCGCCCCGCTGGAGATCGTGCGCGACACAGCGGACGTGCCGCATATCTTCGGGCAAAGCGACGAGGATGTCTTTTTCGGCCTGGGCTACGCCCATGCGCAGGACCGGCTGTGGCAGATGATGACCCTGCGACGCACCGCCCAGGGGCGCCTGTCGGAGGTCTTCGGCCTGCGCACCCTGCCCGTCGACCGGATCATGCGCCGCTTCGACCTTTACCGGCTGGCGATCGAGTCGGTCCCCGACCAGGACGCGCGCACCCGCGCCGCCCTGACCGCCTATGCAGCAGGCGTCAACGCCCGGCTGACCGAGATCAACGAGGATGCCCTGGGCCGCGGCGCGCCGGAGATGTTCCTGTTCAACGCCCCCGTCGCCCCCTGGCAGCCCGCCGATTCCATCGCGATCGGCAAGCTGATGGCCGTGCAGCTGTCCGGCGCGCTGGACAGCGAGGTGGAACGTGCCCGCGTCTCCCTGGCGCTGCCCGAGGCCGACATGCTCGCCGACATCCTGCCCGATGCGCCGGGGCCCGCGATCGCCGCGCCCGACTATGCCTCGCTGATGCCCGAGGGCAGCCTGACCCGGTTCGCCGCACTGGAGGCCCCCGTGCCCGGGATGACCGCCCAGGGCCTGCCGGAAACTGGCCTCTCGCCCTTCCCGGCCCGCGACATGGCCGGCGCCTCCAACGCCTTTGCCGCCGCGCCCGCGCGCTCGGCCACCGGCGGCACGCTGCTGGCCAATGACCCGCACCTGGGCTTCACCGCGCCGGCGATCTGGTATCTTGCTCGGATGGAGCTGCAACAGGGCGGCGTCATCGGCGCCACCATCCCCGGCCTGCCCTCGATCCTGTCGGGGCGGTCACATTTCCTGGGCTGGGGGCTGACCTCCTCCTACCTCGACGATCTCGACGTCTACATGGAAGAGGTGAACCCCGAAAACCCGGAGGAATATCGCACGCCCGACGGCTGGGCGCCCTTCCGCACCCGGCAGTCGATCATCAACGTGAAGGACGCCGCGCCCGTCACCCTGACCCTGCGCTGGACGGAAAACGGCCCCGTCATGCCCGGCAGCCACTACAAGCTGGCCTCGGTCACGCCCTCAGGCCACGTCGCCTCCGTCGCCTGGACGGCGCTGTCGCCCGATGACACCACGGTCACCGCCGGGGTCGAGCTGATGTATGCCCGCAATGTCGAGGAGGCCATCGACGCCGGGCGCTATCACATCGCTCCGTCGCAGAACCTGACGCTGGCCGATGCCGCGGGGATCGGGTTCAAGACCATCGGCGCCATGCCCGCCCGCGATATCCGCCACGACAGCCAGGGCCGCCTGCCGTCACTGGGCTGGAAGCCGGAAAACCGCTGGCAAGGCCTGCTGCCCTACGAGGACAACCCGGAGTTCATCGACCCCGAGGGTGGCCTGCTGGGCAATACCAACAACAAGTTCGTCGACCGCCCCTTCCCCGAGCACGTCAGCTTCGACTGGGGCGACACGCAGCGCATCCATCGCTGGCAGCGCCTGATGCAGACGCGGCAGGTGCACACCCGCGACAGCTTCATCGAGGCGCAGCTGGATACCGTCTCCTTCACCGCCCGGTCGCTGCTGCCGCTCATCGGCCGCGACCTGTGGTTCACCGGCGATGCGGCCCCCGAAGGCACGCCGGAACGGCTGCGCCAGGATGCGCTGACCCTGCTGGCCAACTGGAACGGCGAGATGAACGAACATCTGCCCGAGCCGCTGCTGTACGCCACCTGGCTGCGCACCCTGCAGGAGAAGCTGATCCGCGACGAACTGGGCCCGGTGGCCGATGACTTCACCCATGTCGATCCGGTCTTCATCGAGCGGGTCTTCCGCGACATCGACGGCGCCGCGCGTTGGTGCGACGTCCTGCAATCCACGGTGACCGAAACCTGCGCCGACGTCTCGCGCCAGGCGCTGGATGCCGCCCTGCTGGAGATCTCGGAACGCTACGGCGAGAACCTGGAAAGCCTCCGCTGGGGTGATCTGCACCAGGCGACCCACGACCACCCGGTCCTGGGCGAGGTGCCGGTGCTGCGCCATTTCGTCAACATCCGCCAAAGCACCTCGGGCGGGGACAACACGCTGATGCGCGGGCTGACCAAGGGCACCGGGCCGAACCCTTACCTGAACGTGCATGGCGCGGGCTACCGTGGGGTCTACGATTTCGCCGATCCCGACAGTTCGGTCTTCATCACCGCCACGGGACAGTCGGGGCATTTCCTGTCGCGCCACTACGACGACCTCGGCGAACGCTGGCGGCGCGGGGAATACATCCCCATGTCGCTGGACGAGGCACTGGCGCGCGCCGCCGCCGTGGGCGTCACCCGCCTGCGCCCGGCGCGCTAACCGCCCCCACGGCCTGCGCTCCTGCGCCCTGCCCCGCGCCCGTTTCCGGCCCATCGCGGCCCATCCATTGGCCCTGCCGCCGCCCCCGCCCGCCGCGGCGGGGGAATTGAATTGACCCTTTTGGGGCAACCTGCCATGCAGGTCATTCAGAACGGACGTTCGGCGACACGAGCGACAAGACGGGATCGGGACCCATGAAAGTCATCATCTGCGGTGCGGGCCAGGTCGGCTGGCAGATCGCGCGGCATCTTTCCGGTGAAAACAACGACGTGACCGTCGTCGACAACAACCCCGACCTGGTGCGGCGCGCAACGGATACGCTGGACGTGCGGGGGATCGCGGGCTTTGCCTCCTACCCCGATATCCTGGACCAGGCCGGCGCGCGCGACGCCGACATGATCATCGCCGCCACCTTTTCGGACGAGGTGAACATGGTCACCTGCCAGGTGGCGCATTCGGTCTTTTCGGTGCCGCGCAAGATCGCCCGCCTGCGGGCGCGCAGCTACCTCGACGCCATCTATTCCGACCTCTACCGCCGCGACCACATGCCGATCGACGTTGTGATCTCGCCCGAGCTGGAGGTGGCAGAGGCCGCGTTGCAGCGCCTGGCGGCGCCGGCGGCCTTCGACGTGGAACAGTTCCTCGGCGGGCGCGCGCAGCTTCTTGGGATCCAGATCGACGGCGACTGCCCGGTGGTCAACACGCCCCTACGCCAGCTGACCGACCTCTTCTCGACCCTGCGGGCCGTGGTCGTGGGCATCCGCCGCGACGGGCGCCTCTTCGCGCCCGAGGCCGACGACCAGATCTTCCCCGCAGACGAATGCTATGTCTGCGTCCATTCCGAGGACGTGTCGCGCTGCCTGGAGGTCTTCGGCAAGTCGAACAAGCAACAGGACCGCGTGGTGATCCTGGGCGGCGGCAACGTCGGCCAGACCGTGGCCAAGCGGCTGGAAAGCCAGAGCCGCCGCATCCGCGCCAAGGTGATCGAGAAAAGCCGCAAGGTGGCCGAACGGGCCGCCGACGTGCTGGAACGGACCATCGTGCTGAACGGCGACGGGCTCGACAGCGCGCTGCTGGCCGAGGCGGGCATCGCCCGCGCCGACGCGGTGCTGTGCATCACCGATGACGACAAGACCAACATGCTGGCCGCCGTGCGGGCCAAGAACCTGGGCTGCCCGATGGCCATCGCCCTGATCAACGACCCCACCCTGGTGCCGCTGATGGGTCCCCTGGGCATCGACGCCTACATCAACCCGCGCGCCACCACCGTCAGTTCGATCCTGCGCCACATCCGGCACGGGCGCGTGCGCGGCGTCTATTCCATCGGCGACGCCGAGGCCGAGGTCATCGAGGCGGAGGTGCTGTCGACCTCGCCCATGTCCGGCAAACCCATCCGCGACATCGCCTTCCCCGAAGGCGTGCTGGTCGGTGCCGTGCTGAAGGGCGAGAAGGTCCTGCGCCCGCAGGCCGATCTGGTGATCGACGAGGGCGACACCATCGTCCTCTTCGCGCTGTCGGCGGACGTGCCGGAGGTGGAGCGCCTGCTGCAGGTCTCCATCGACTACTTCTAGGACCGGGCCGGTGCGCGCCGCCTCCCCGTCCAATGCCCGCGGGCTGCGTCCCCTCCTGGAGGGGCAGCCCCTGTTCCTCGTCCTGTTCGCGCTGCTGTCGCTGTCGATGCTGGTGCCGGCGGGCCTGGCCCTGGGGGTCGAGGATTTCTCCACCGCGCGGCACTTTTTCTACACCGCGCTTCTGGGCACCGCGCTGGCGGTGATGATCGGTCTCGCGCGCGGCGCCCGCCCCGAGGAAACGACGGGCCGCGCCGATCTGCTGGCGCTTCTGTCGCTCTTCGCGGCCTTCCTGGTGCTGCCGCTGCTGCTGGCCGTGCCCTTTGCCGAGAGCCTGCCGAACACTCACTTCATCAACGCCTACGTGGAGATGGTATCGTCCTTCACCACCACCGGCATGACCTTCTTCGACGATCCGCGCCGGCTGAACGCGCCGCTACACCTGTGGCGAGCCCAGGTGGCCTGGATGGGCGGCTTCATGATCTGGGTCTGCGCCGCCGCCGTGATGGCGCCGCTGTCGCTCGGCGGGTTCGAGATCACCGCCGCCGGCCGGGACGAGACGACGACCCGCATGGCCCGCTTCCAGCGCGCCGGCGTCATGCGCCGGGTGATCCGCGGCGCGATCCAGCTGGGGCCGATCTACGTCGGGCTGACCTTCGCGCTTTGCGTGCTGCTGCTGATCGCCGGCGACCGGCCGCTGGTCGCGCTGATGCATGCCATGGCCACCATGTCGACCTCGGGCATCAGCCCCGTGGGCGGCCCGTCGCACTCGGGCTCGGGCGTGCTTGGCGAGGTCTTCATCGCGCTCTTCCTGCTGTTTGCCCTGTCACGCGTGGCGTTCTCCTCGGACACGGTGACGGCGCGCATCGGCCTGCACAAGGACCCGGAGTTCCGCGTCGGCCTGTCGCTGGTCGCCGTGGTGCCGCTGCTGCTGTTCCTGCGTCACTGGATCGGGGCCTTCGACGTGCAGGCCGCCGATGATCTGGGGCTGGGCTTCGGCGCGCTCTGGGGCGCGGTCTTCACCGTGCTGTCTTTCCTGACGACGACCGGCTGGGAAAGCCAGCAGTGGCAGACCGCGCAGGACTGGTCGGGGTTGACGACGCCGGGCATGGTCCTGATGGGGCTGTCGATGATCGGCGGCGGCGTGGCCACGACCGCGGGGGGCGTGAAACTGCTGCGGGTCTACACGCTCTACCTCCAGGGGCGGCGCGAGATGGACCGGCTTGTGCACCCCTCTTCGGTCTCGGGCAGCGGCATAACCGGGCGCCGTATCCGCCGCCACGGCGCCTTCCAGGCCTGGGTCTTCTTCATGCTCTTCGCCATCGTGCTGGCCAGTTCGATGACCCTGCTGGCGCTCTTCGGGATCAACTTCGAGGAGGCCACGGTGCTGTCGGTCGCGGCCCTGGCCAATGCCGGGCAGCTGACGGTGACGGGCGGCGCCGAACCGGTGGCCCTGCTGGAGCTGTCGAGCGCCGCCAAGCTGACGCTTTGTGCGGTGATGATCATGGGGCGGCTGGAATTGCTGGCCATTCTGGCGCTTTTCAACCCGGACCTGTGGCGGGACTGACGCAATCGCGCGTTCGGGCGTTGAAAACCCAAAGATCGGGGGTGGAATCTTCCCCGTATGGCCCCCATACTCGATGCGTTAATTCTGCAAGAGCCGCGAACGGCAAATAATAAACGAAAAAAAGGCGTAACAAGAATGGCTTCCGATAGACAGAACCTTCAGGACGCATTCCTGAACCACGTTCGGAAAACCAAGGTTCCGGTAACGATTTTCCTGATCAACGGCGTGAAACTTCAGGGCGTGATCACCTGGTTCGACAATTTCTGCGTGCTGCTGCGCCGCGACGGCCAGGCACAGCTGGTTTACAAGCATGCGATCTCGACCATCATGCCCTCGCAGCCCATTTCCCTCTATGAAGGCGACGGCGACAATTGATCGGACATGAGACGGCGCCGACCCGCGCCTTCGTGATCCATCCCGAGTTCAAGGGAGAAGAGGCGCGTCACGCGCCCCTTTACGCATTGGCGGAGGCCGTGAGCCTCGCCCATGCCCTGCCCGGACTCGACGTGGTGGGCGAACAGCTGGTGCGGATCGCAACGCCCCAACCCAAAACCCTTTTCGGATCCGGCAAGGTCGAAGAGCTGAAGGCGACGCTGAAGGCGGCCGAGGCCGAACTGGTGCTGATCGACGGCCCCGTGTCGCCGAAGCAGCAGCGCAACCTGGAGAAGGCCTGGGACGTGAAGATCCTGGACCGCACCGGGCTGATCCTGGAAATCTTCTCGGACCGCGCGCGCACCCGCGAGGGCGTGCTTCAGGTGGAACTGGCCGCCCTCGGCTACCAGCGGACCCGCCTGGTGCGCGCCTGGACCCACCTGGAACGCCAGCGCGGTGGCCTCGGCTTCGTCGGTGGTCCCGGCGAAACCCAGATCGAGGCGGACCGCCGCGCCATCGACGACCAGATGGTGCGCCTGCGCCGCCAGCTGGAAAAGGTGGTGAAGACGCGCGAGCTGCACCGCGCCTCGCGCGCCAAGGTGCCCTTCCCGATCGTCGCCTTGGTGGGCTACACCAACGCCGGGAAATCCACGCTGTTCAACCGGCTGACCGGGGCGGACGTGCTGGCCAAGGACATGCTCTTTGCCACGCTGGACCCGACCATGCGCCGGGTGAAGCTGGAAACCGGGGCCGAGGTGATCCTTTCCGACACCGTGGGCTTCATCTCCGACCTGCCCACGCAATTGGTCGCGGCCTTCCGCGCCACGCTGGAAGAGGTGCTGGAGGCAGACCTGGTGCTGCACGTGCGCGACATCTCGCACCCCGAGACCCGCGAACAGAAGGCCGATGTCGAGGACATCCTGACCGACCTGGGCCTCAGCGAGGACGTGCCGGTGCTGGAGGTCTGGAACAAGATCGACCTGCTGCCTGAGGACGAAGAGGCGCGGCTGCTGACGGCGGCCGACCGCGATCCCAAGATCCTGCCGATCTCCGCCATCACCGGCGCGGGCCTCGACGCGATGCTGACCGAGGTCACCCGCGCGCTGGACGCCGACCGCCGGCGCGAGACGGTGGTCCTGCCCTACTCCGACGGCAAGCGCCGCGCCTGGGCCTTCAAGGAAGGCATCGTGCAGGCGGAACGCCAAACCGAGGACGGGGTGGAGCTGGACCTGCTGTGGACCGCACGCCAGGCGGAGCGGTTCTGGGCGCTGTGAGACCCCGGCCGCCGGCCTGATCTTCACACAACGATTGGCACGCCCGCAGCCCGCACGGAAGGCTGCGGGCGTCCTGCCTCTTGCGCCGGCATCACGCGCCGGCCCCGTGGTGCCGAGCCGCCCTCCGCCCGGCCCTCGGTTGCCCTTCCGCCCGCGCAGCCGATAGGCTCGGATCACACGCTACCGCCCCTCCGGCACGCAACCGAGCCACAGGAGCCCCCATGGAATACCTCGACCAGAGCCTGAA
Source organism: Pseudooceanicola marinus (assembly GCF_020177265.1). Lineage (GTDB taxonomy): Bacteria > Pseudomonadota > Alphaproteobacteria > Rhodobacterales > Rhodobacteraceae > Pseudooceanicola > Pseudooceanicola marinus_A. The sequence continues at coordinate 243,943 of NZ_JAIVMC010000001.1, read as the reverse complement.
GGAGCTGTTCGTCGACCTGCATGTCTCCGGCCTCTGGCCGGATGAAAAGGTCATCTCCGACTCGATCCTGCTGGCCCCCGCCGAGGAGATCCGCGCCGCCTATGCCGCGGCGAAGGCTGCGGCAAGTGGCGCACCGGACCTGCGCGCCTTCTACGCCGCCTGGTTCCGCCCCGCGACGCCCGCGGGCGAAAGCTATCGCACCGATCCGGCCCACGGCGCGGCGCAGCACCTAGAGGCGGTCTGGCCGCATCTGACCCGCCCCGCCGACGACCCCGCCGAACGCTCGACCCGCGTGCCGCTGCCGCACCCCTACGTGATCGCCGGCGGGCGGTTCCAGGAGGCTTATTACTGGGACAGCTACTTCACCTGCCTCGGCCTGCTGCGCAGCGGGCGCCAGGCGCTGGTGCGCGACATGCTGGACAATTTCGCCCATGCCATCGGGCAGTTCGGCTTCATCCCCAATGGCTTCCGCAGCTACTTCCTCACCCGCTCGCAGCCGCCCTTCTTCGCCAGCATGGTCGCCGATTACGGTGACGCCATCGGCGACCGGGCGGGCGTGCTGCAACATTACCTGGCGCCCATGGCCCGGGAGTATGCCTATTTCTGCGCGCCGCACCGGGGCACCGGCGATCTGACGACCTACTGGGACGAGGGCACCGGCCCCCGGATCGAGATGTACGGCACCGACCTGGACTGGACCGAACACGCCAGCCGCCATCTAGGCTTCTTCCGCGACCTGCGCGCCGCCTGCGAAAGCGGCTGGGACTTCTCCTCCCGCTGGCTGAAGGACCCGATGGACCTGGGCACGATCCGCACGACGGAAATCTTCCCCGTCGACCTGAACGCGATCCTGCTGGAGATGGAGCGGCTGCTGGCAGAGGCCTACGGGGCCGCGGGGCGCGACGAGGACGCGGCGACCATGGAGGCCACGGCCGAGCGACGCGCGGCGGCGATCCGCGATCATTGCTTCTGCCCCGAGCGTGGCTATTTCTTCGACCTGCACCGGGACGAGGGGCTGCTGTCGGTGACCAGTGCCGCCGGTCTCTTCCCGCTCTGGGCCGGGGCCGCGAGCCAGGCCCAGGCCGACCAAGCCGCCGCCTGGGCCGAGGCGCATCTGCTGCGGCCCGGCGGGCTGGTGACCACCGACATCGACAGTGGCCAGCAATGGGACAGCCCGAACGGCTGGGCGCCGCTGCAATGGATCGCGGTGCAGGGGCTGCGCCACTACGGCCATCATGGGCTGGCGGACACGCTCCGCGACCGCTGGCTGGCGACCTGCGATGCCGTCTTCAACGCCACCGGAAAGTTCGTCGAGAAATACAACGTCCTGGACCCTCTGGCCCCCAGCGGGGGCGGCGAATACGAGCTTCAGGACGGTTTCGGATGGAGCAACGGGGTCTACATCGCGCTGGCGGCGGAGCGCGCCGCCTGAGGGCGCGCGATGCCTATTTCCCCGCGCTCTCCGCCTTCTTTTCCCAGCGGCCGGATTCCTCGGACCAGTAGACGGCGGCGCAGCCCGCGCCGGTCAGGGCTTTCCACTGCACGCGGGCCTGCTGCACCGCGGGGTCGTCATGCCCGTCAAACAGGATGCAGGCCCGTTTCACGCCGCTCACCTCTTCGGGTTCCAGCGCGGCGCCGTCGATGGTCACCAGGCAATCCGGCGCATTGGCGGGCTGGCCGAGGGTCAGCAGGACGGGTTGCAGCTCTGCATGGGGATCCTTGTCCTGGCCATGCGGCAGGAACCCCTCTTCGGGCCCCAGCCACAGCTTCTGGTCCAGCCAGTTCAGCCGGTCGGCATCCTGCCCGCGCACCGCCACGCGCCAGCCGGCGGCCAGCGCGCGCGGCAGCAGGTTCTGCAGCGCCCCGTCCACGGTGGACCGGGTCAGGTGGTAGAAATAGACCTCGCCCAAGGGCTCAGCCCTCCCCGCGTTCAAAGGCGTCGGCAACCAGCCGGTTCAGCGCCAGAACACCCCAGCCGGTGGCCCCGGCGGGGGCCAGATCCGTGCCCGCCTTGATCGAGGCGGTGCCGGCGATGTCGAGGTGGATCCAGGGCGTTTCGTCCTTCACGAAGCGTTTCAGGAACTGCGCCGCGGTGACCGAGCCCGCGGGGCGCCCGCCGAGGTTCTTCATGTCGGCGATGCGGCTTTTCAGCTGGTCGTCGTAGCCCTGCGCCAGCGGCATCCGCCAAGCACCTTCGCCTTCGCTGCCCGCCGCCTTCAGGAACTCACCGCAGAAGTCGTCCTCGTTGGCATAGACCGCTGTCATCTCATGACCCAGGGCGATGATCGCAGCCCCGGTCAGCGTGGCCAGGTCGATCATCCCCGCAGGCTTGAAGCGATCCTGCGCGTACCACATCACGTCGGCCAGGACGAGGCGCCCCTCTGCGTCGGTGGAGATCACCTCGACCGTGTCGCCCTTCATCGTCGTCAGCACGTCACCGGGGCGATAGGCATTGCCCGCGGGCATGTTCTCGACCAGCCCCACGAGGCCCACGACATTGGCCTGGGCCTTGCGCAAGGCCAGGGTCTTCATCACGCCGGCGACGGTGCCCGCGCCGCCCATGTCCATGGTCATGTCTTCCATGCCGCCCACGGGTTTCAGGCTGATGCCACCGGTGTCGAAGACCACGCCCTTGCCGACCAGGGCCAGGGGCGCGGCATCCTTTGCCCCCCCTTTCCACTGCATCACCACCACCTTCGACGGCGTGACCGAGGCCTCGCCCACGGCCAGCAGGGCGCCCATGCCCAGCTCGCGCAGGGCCGGTTCCTCCAGAACCTCGACCTCCAGACCCAGAGAGTGTAGCTCGGCCAGCTGGTCAGCAAAGGCCTGCGTTGTCAGCACGTTGGCCGGGGCATTGACCAGATCGCGGGTGAAGAAGACGCCCTGGGCCAGCGCGTCCACGGCCCCCGCCTCCGGCAGCGGCGCGGCGCACATCATTGTGACGGCGCCCTTGGGATCGGCCTTGGTGGTCTTCTGCGCGTCGTAATCGTAGGCGCGCAGGCTCAGGCCCAGGGCCAGCTCTTCGGGCGCCTTGAGGTTGCCCGCCAGAACCAGCATGCCCGCCTTGTCCAGCAACTTGCCCAGCTTGGCGCCGGTGCGTCGTGCCAGCGCCGCCTCAGGCTTCTTCGGCAGGATCACCACGTCCAGCGCCTCGGCGGCGAGGCCCTGGGGCCATGCCAGGGTGATCACCTCCCCCGGCTTGCGATCGGCCCAGCTCTCGGCCTCGGTCAGCCGCGAAATGGCGCCGCGCGTCAGCTTGTTCACCCGCCGCACCGGCGCCGTCATCTTGCCCTCGGGTTCGATCACCAGGGCAATGCGGCCCGGACGCGTGGCCAGGTCGGTCAGATCGGTTTCGGCGAATGTCAGGACAACGGGATCAGTCACGGGTGTCTTCCTTCCGGATCAGGTGAGCGGCCGGGTCTTTGGGCGGACGGCAGCAAGACGCGGGCCGCGTCCCGGCCCGCCCGGCGCCCGCCGTCCCCGGCTTTGCGGCGAAGCTAGCCTGCCACTGCCGCAATGACCAGAATGCAGTTTTCCCGGCCGGGGAAACCCGCTAGACTTTCCTCCACGCGGAGCGCCGGGGGGCGACCCGCTGCTGCCTGTGTCTGCTGCGGCGGACCGAATAGATCAAAGAACGAAGGGCCGACGAGACGCGGCCGCCTTGGGGGGTGCGCGTGGCGCGATTCGACAGATATATCCTGTCGCAGCTGATGATGCTCTTCGGGTTCTTCGCCCTGGTCCTGGTGGCGATCTACTGGATCAACTCGGCCGTGCGTCTGTTCGATCAGCTCATCGCGGACGGGCAATCCGCCGCCGTCTTCCTGGAATACACCGCGCTGACCCTGCCCAACGTGATCCGGCAGATCCTGCCGATGGCCGTCTTCGCCGCCGCCGTCTACGTGACCAACCGGCTCAGCTCCGAATCCGAACTGGTGGTGATGCAGGCCACCGGGTTCTCTCCCTGGCGACTGGCGCGCCCGGTCCTGTGGTTCGGCCTGATCACCGCGCTGATGATGTCGATGCTGACCCATCTGCTGGTGCCGATGAGCCATGCGGAGATCGAGCGGCGCGACCAGGAGATTTCGCAGAACGTCACCGCGCGGATGCTGACGGAGGGCACCTTCCTGCACCCGGCGGCGGGCATCACATTCTACATCCGGGCGATCGACGCCGACGGCACGCTGCACGATGTCTTCCTGTCCGATCGCCGCGACAGCGAGGAGGTGCAGACCTTCTCCGCCGCCCGCGCCTACCTGGTCAATGCCAACGAGGACCCGGAGCTGCCGGCCGATCCGAAGCTGGTGATGATCGACGGGCTGGCGCAGAGCCTGACCCTGGCCACCAATCGCCTCTACACCACCCATTTCCAGGACTTCGCCTACGATCTCGGCGCGTTGATCGACACCTCGGGCGCGGTACGCTACGGGCTGCGCGACCTGTCGACCTTCGAGCTGCTGCTGACCCCGGAAGAGGCGGCGCTGCGCACCAGGTCCACCCCCGGCCGCGCCATCGAGGAGGGCAACGACCGCATCGCCCAGGCCCTGCTGTGCCTGGTGGCGGCGCTGATCGGATTCTCGGCGCTGCAGATCGGCAGTTTCTCCCGCTTCGGGGTCTGGCGGCAGATCATCTTCGCCATCCTGCTGCTGGTGGTGGTGAAATTCGTCGAGGGCAACGTGACCGACACCGTGCGCCGGGATGGCACGCTCTGGCCACTGCTGTACCTGCCCTCGGCCACGGGGATGGTGATCTCCATCCTGCTGCTGTGGTGGGCCGGCCGCGCCCGCCGTCCGCGCCGCCCGCGGGGTGACACCGGGCTGGGGGCGGCCGCATGATCCTGCACGCCTATTTCGCCCGCCGCTTCGCCCGCAGCTTTGCCATGGTCTTCGGCATCTTCTTCCTGCTGTCGTCGATGATCGACCTGGCGGAACAGGTGCGGCGGATGTCCAGCTATGACGTGAACCTGGGCCAGATCATTGGCCTGGTGCTGCTGAACGCGCCGCGCGGCCTGTATGAAATCCTGCCGCTGATCATGATCCTGGCGACGGTGGCGCTGTTCATCAGCCTGTCGCGGTCCTCGGAACTGGTCGTGGCCCGCGCCACCGGGCGCTCGGCGCTGAAGACCCTGCTGGCGCCCCTGGGCGTGGCGCTGGTGATCGGCATCGTGGCCGTGGCCATGTTCAACCCGATCGTCGCCTCCACGTCGAAACGCTACAACGACGTCTCCGAGGGCTACCGCTCGGGCGGGCGCGACACGCTGTCGGTCTCCGCCGAGGGGCTGTGGCTGCGCCAGGGCGGTGACGAGGGGCAGACGGTGATCCGCGCCGCGCGGTCCAACCCGCAGGCGACCGAACTTTACGACGTCACCATGATCTCCTACGCGCCGCTCGGCCCCAATGGCGAGGAAGGCGGCCCGCTGCGCCGCATCGAGGCCGGCCATGCGCAACTGGTGCAGGGCGCCTGGGAGCTGGACAATGTGAAGATCTGGCCTCTCGCCAACGGCATCAACCCCGAGGCCGAGGCTGAAACCCACGGCCACTACTCCCTGCCCTCGACCCTGACCGAGGAGCGCATCCGCGACAGTTTCGGCGACCCGTCGGCGATCCCGGTCTGGGAGCTTCCCTCCTATATTTCGCAACTCGAACAGGCCGGGTTCTCCGCCCGGCGACATGCCGTATGGTTCAACATGGAACTGGCCCGCCCTCTGTTCCTGCTGGCGCTGGTCGTGGTTTCGGCGGCCTTCACCATGCGTCCCGCGCGCTTTGGCAAGACCGGGCAATCGGTGCTGATCGCCATCCTGCTGGGCTTCACCCTTTACTACATTCGCAACTTCGCGCAGGTGCTGGGCGAGAACGGGCAGATCCCCGTCCTCCTGGCCGCCTGGGCGCCCCCTGTGGCGGCGCTGCTGCTGTCCACAGGGCTTTTGCTACAGATGGAGGACGGATAGATGGCCGCCCCCTTTGCCCGCCTGCGCCACGCTCCCCGTGCCGCCGCCCTGGCGCTGGCCCTTGCGGCCCTGACCACGCTGCCGCGCCCGGCCCTGGCGGCCGATCCGGCGATGCTGATCGCCGACCAGGTTTATCTTGCGGGCAACGACCGCATCGTGGCCGAGGGCAATGTCGAGGCGCTTCAGGGCGGCACCCGCCTGACCGCCACGCGCATCAGCTTCGACCAGGCCGAGGGCACCTTGCAGGTCGACGGCCCGATCCGCATCACCGAGGAAGGGGGCGACACGCTGATCGTGGCCGATGCCGCCGAACTGGACGCCGAGCTGCGCAACGGGCTTCTCTCGGGCGCGCGCATGATGCTGTCCAGCCAGGTGCAACTGGCCGCCGCGCAGCTGAGCCGCAGCGAGGATCGCTACAACTCGCTCTACAAGGCCACCGTATCCTCCTGCCAGGTCTGCGAGACCGGCAAGCCGCCGCTGTGGCAGATCCGCGCCAAGCGGGTGACCCACGACGAGGCGGAGGGCCAGCTCTATTTCGACGAGGCGCGGTTCGAGGTGATGGGCGTGCCGCTGCTCTACCTGCCGCACCTGCGCATGCCCGATCCCAGCCAGACCCGCGCCACGGGCTTCCTGATCCCCTCGATCAAGCGGAACTCCCTGCTGGGGACCGGGCTGAAACTGCCCTACTTCTGGGCCATCGACGACCAGCGCGACCTGCTGCTGACGCCCTACGTGTCGCAGAACACCAAGACGCTGGAGTTCCGCTATCGCCAGGCCTTCCGCACCGGCGCCATAGGCATCTCCGGGGCGCTGTCCAGCGATGACCTGATGACCGACGAGGACGCGCGCGGGTATATCGAGGCCGCGGGGCGGTTCGACCTGCCGCGGGATTACGTCCTGAGCTTCGACATCGAGGCGGTGGCGGATGACGCCTACCTGAACGACTACAACTATTCCGACAAGGACCGGCTGGACAGCCGGCTGGCGGTGGAACGGGCGCGGCGCGACGAATGGGCCTCGGTGGCGCTGACGCATTACTATTCGCTGCGCGAGGACGAGGACAATTCCACCCTGCCCTCGATCATCGGCGATGCCAGCTATGAACGCCGTTTCTTCCCCGACCGCACCGGGGGCGAGCTGCGACTGCGCACCGAGGCGCACAGCCATGTCCGCTATTCCCGCGATGACACCGACGGGCCCGATGCCGACAGCGTGGTCGACGGGCGCGATGTCACCCGGCTGACTGTCAGCGCCGACTGGCGGCGCTGGTTCACCCTGCCCGCCGGGATCCGTGCCGAGGTGATGACCGGCGTCGCCGCGGACGCCTTCCACACCGTGCAGGACGTGACCCTGCCCTCCGATCAGACCGGTGTGACGCCGACCACCGCGCTGACCCTGCGCTGGCCCATGTCGCGGTCGACCGCCGCAGGGGCGACACAGGTGATCGAGCCGGTGGCCCAGATCGCCTGGTCCGGCGGGAGCGACCTGGAGGTGGCCAACGACGAAAGCACCCGGCTGGAATTCGACGAAGGCAACCTGCTGGGCCTGACCCGTTTCACCGCGCCCGACCGGCGCGAACGGGGCTGGCGCGGCGCCTACGGCATCTCCTGGGCCCACTATGATCCCTCCGGCTGGCAAGGCCGGCTGGTGCTGGGCCAGGTGGTGCAGGAAAACCCCGACCCGGCCTTCTCGACCACCTCCGGTCTCAGCGGCGAGGTCTCGGACCTGCTGGTGGCCGGGCAGATCGCGGGCCCGGACGGTTGGTCGCTGGCGGCCCGCGGGCTCTTCTCCGACGCGCTCGACCCGTCCAAGGCCGAGGCCCGCGCCGCCTGGGAGAATGATCGCGCCGCCATCGCCGCCGCCTATGTCTGGCTGGGCAACGATCTGGCGGAAGACCGGCCCAACGTGATCTCCGAATGGCTGCTCGACGGCGACTACCGCTGGAACGACAGCTGGCTGACCTCCGCCAACTTCCGCTACGACGTGGCCGATGACCGCCTGGCCGAGGCCGGGCTGGGCGTGACCTGGTCGAACGAATGCGTCGATGTCTCGGTCGCCATGTCGCGCAGCTTCGCCTCCTCCACCGTGCTGTCGCCCTCCACCGACTTCAGCTTCACCATCGGCCTGCGCGGCTTCTCCGCCTCCTCGGGCGGCAGCGCCCGGGCGAAATCCTGCAGCTAGGCCGCCGGAGAAAGACGCAGGCGAAGAACGGCACGTCCGGGGCAGGAAGCGATTGAGACGAGACGCGAAAACGATATAGATAGGGCAAGACGGCCAGCGCAGCCACGGCAGGCGCCCCGGCCGGTCCCGGCAGATGGCCCGGCCAGGGCAGAAAGAGACTTGAGGCAATGATCAGATCCGCACAGACCCGCCCGCATCTCCGCAAGGCCCTTTCGCAGGTCCGCGCCCTGGCGCGTCCCGCGGTGCTGGGCCTCGCCCTGACCCTGGGCCAGGTGCTGCCCGGCCAGGCCCAGAACTTCGGCCCGGTGATCCGCGTCAACGACAAGGTCATCACCGGCTACGAGCTGGACCAGCGGGCACGGATGCTGCAGGTGTTCAACGCGCCGGGCAACCCGCAGGACCTGGCCCGCGAACAGCTGATCGAGGACCGCCTGAAGGCTGGCGCCGCCGACCGTTTCGGGCTGACCGCCGACGCGGAGGAGGTCGAGGCCGGCATGACCGAATTCGCCGGCCGCGCCAACATGGAGCTGCCGCAGTTCATCCAGGCACTGTCGGGCGAAGGCGTATCGCAGCAGACCTTCCGAGATTTCGTCGCCTCCAATGTGGTCTGGCGCCAGGTCGTGCGCGGCCTCTTCGCCAGCCGCGTGTCGGTGACCGAGGAAGAGATTGACCGCGCCATCGCCACCCGCGGCCAGGAAAGCGGCGTGCAGGTGCTGATCTCCGAGATCTTCGTGCCGACCGCGCGCAACCCGCAGCAGGCGGCGCAGGTTGCCAACCAGATTTCCCAGATCACCACCGTCGATGCCTTCGCCCAGGCCGCGCGTCAGTATTCCGCCGCCCCCAGCCGGGACCAGGGCGGTCGCGTCAACTGGATGAGCGCCGCCAACCTGCCGCCCGCCCTGCGGCCGCAGATCATGGCCCTCAGCCCCGGACAGGTCACCCAGCCGATCGAGATCGACGGCGCGCTGGCCCTGTTCCAGCTGCGCGCCATCCAGGAGGCCAGCGCCTCCCGCCAGGGCTACTCGGAAATCGAATACGCCAGCTACTACATTGCCGGGGGCCGGTCCGAGGACGCCATGTCCACCGCCGCGAAGATCCGCGCGGAGATCGATACCTGCGATGACCTCTACGGCGTGGCCAAGGGCCAGCCTGAAGAGGTGCTGGAGCGTGTGACCCTCGCCCCCTCCGAGATCCCGCAGGACATCGGCATGGAACTGGCGAAGCTCGATGACAACGAGGTGTCCACCGCGCTGACGCGCAACAACGGCCAGACCCTGGTCCTGCTCATGCTCTGCAACCGCACCCCCGAAGGCGTGCCGGACGAGGACGAGATCGACCGCAACGCCGTGCGGACCCAGCTGCAGAACGCCCGCCTGGGCTCCTACGCCGAGGGCTACCTGGCTCAGCTGCGCTCCGAAGCGCGCATCGTCGAGTAAGAAATGGCTGCCATCGACGGGCTACCGCCCCTGCGCGAAGTGATCGCGACCCATGGCCTGGCGGCGAAAAAGTCGCTGGGCCAGAACTTTCTCCTGGATCTGAACCTGACCGCCAAGATCGCCCGCCAGGCCGGGGATCTTGAGGGCTGCGACGTGCTGGAGGTCGGCCCCGGCCCTGGCGGCCTGACCCGCGGCCTGCTGGCCGAGGGCGCGCGCAAGGTGCTGGCGATCGAGAAGGACGCCCGTTGCCTGCCCGCCCTGGCCGAGATCGGGGCGCAGTATCCGGGCCGCCTGCAGGTGATCGAGGGCGACGCCCTGGAGATCGACCCGCTGGAGCATCTGACGCCGCCGATCCGCGTGGCGTCCAACCTGCCCTACAACGTGGGCACCGAACTACTGGTGCGCTGGCTGACCCCACCGGAATGGCCACCCTTCTGGGAGAGCCTGACCCTGATGTTCCAGCGCGAGGTTGCCGAACGCATCGTGGCGCAACCCGGCTCCAAGGCCTATGGCCGACTGGCGCTGCTGGTGTCCTGGCGGGCCGAGGCGCGCATCGCGCTTTCGCTGCCGCCCGAGGCTTTCACCCCGCCGCCCAAGGTCTCCTCGGCCGTGGTCCATGTGACCGCCCTGCCCGAGCCCCGCTATCCCGCCGATCCCAAGGTGCTGGAGCGCGTGGTGGCCAAGGCCTTCAATCAGCGCCGCAAGATGCTGCGTGCGGCCCTGAAGGGGCTGGCGCCTGACCTGGAGGACAGGCTGCTGGCCTCGGGCATCAAGCCGACCGACCGGGCAGAGACCGTGACGCTGGAGCAGTTCTGCGCCCTGGCCCGGAACGTCGCCGCCGTCTGAGCGGTGGTGACCGGCGGGGCCAGCCCCCGCGCGCACGGGGATATTTTCGGCAAAGAGAAGATGGGACGCGCCGCGCCGGCAAGATCCCCTGACCCCACGAGAAAGGGCGGCCCCGCGGGACCGCCCTTTTGCATCTGTAATCCGGATCGCTCAGCCTTCGACGGCGGCGGACCCCTCTTCGTTCGGCGTCTCGACCTGGGCATCGGCGGCCGGCTTCTTGGGGCTGCGCTTGCGCGGGGCGGGCTTGGTGCCGGCATCCTCGGGGGTTTCGACCAGCATCGAGCTGTCGTCACCGCTCATCTCGATGATGTCGTCGGAATTGCCGGACTTGGCGTTCCGCCCACGGGACGGCTTCGGCGCGGCCTCGACGTTGTCGTCGCCCGAACCGCCCTTGCGGCTGCGCGACCGCGAGCTGCGCGGCTTCTTCTCGGGCTTGTCGCCCTCGGCGGCCTCGGGCTGGGCCTGCGGCTTGTCCTGGCTCTTGCCGTCCTGCGCCTTGCCGTCGTCCTGGCCCTTCTGGCCGTCGTCGGCGCGGTTGTCCTGCCCCTTGCGGCCGCGGTCGTCAGATTTCCCGTCGCCCTTGCCATCGTCGCCACCGTTGTCGCGCTGCTCCTGGCGGGCGGCGCGTTCACGGTCCCGTTCGGCCTGGCGCTGACGGTTTTCCTGTTCCTGCTGCTCGCGGCGGTTGTCCTGCTCTTTCTGGGCTTCGCCCAGCATCCGCAGGTAGTGTTCCGCATGCTGCTGGAAGTTCTCGGTCGCGACGCGATCTCCGGCCAGCTGTGCATCGCGTGCCAGCTGGTTGTACTTCTCGATGATCTGCTGCGGCGTGCCGCGCACCTTGCCCTCCGGCCCCGAGGAGTCGAAGACGCGGTTGACGATATTGCCGACGGAACGGTTGCGCGACTTGCTGCGCGAACGTGATTTCGAAGATCTCATAAGGTCAGCTGTCCAGCCTTGTTCTGTCTAGGTGCCGCTGCGCTGTCTCGGCGCATCCTGCGTCGGATCTTTGCGAGCGGCTTCTCTCTGGCTTGGCATCCGGGGGGCGCGGTTGGAAAAACGACGCGGCCTCAGGCCCGGATAGTCCCGACTAACCATGCCGGGATGATGAAGACAAGGGGGAAGTGACAGTTTTACGCAGATTGTGCGACTTTAGACCGGGCTATGTGGTGCCCGGGCCCTGACGACCCTGTCCCTGCCATCAAGATCGGTGCGAATGCCGATCTCTTCAAGGCCGGCGGCGCGAAAAATTTCCGCCACGTCTTCGCCCTGCTGCCAGCCGATCTCCACTGCCAGCCGCCCGCCGGGGGCCAGGTGCGCCCCCGCGCCTGCGGCGATGATCCTGTAGGCCGACAGCCCGTCGCCCCCCGGGGTCAGCGCCATGGCCGGTTCGCGCCGCACCTCGGGTGCCAGCTCGGCCATCTCCGCCTCGGTGATATAGGGCGGGTTCGCCACGATCAGATCGAACGTCCCCTCGACGTCTGCAAACCAGTCCGACACCGCCAGCTCGGCCTGCTCTTCCAGCTCCAGCTCGGTGCGGTTGCGCTCGGCCACCGCCAGCGCCTCCGGCGACAGATCGACCCCCAGGCCCGTCGCCGCCTCACGTTCCGCCAGCAGGCTCAGCAGGATGCAGCCCGACCCGGTGCCCAGGTCCAGAACGCGGGTGAAAGGGCCGGAAAGCCCTTCGGCCACCAGCTCCTCGGTTTCCGGGCGCGGGTCCAGCACGTCGGGCGTGACATGGAAGAGCTGCCCCCAGAAGAACCGCCTGCCGGTGATGTGGCTGACCGGCTCGCGCGCGGCGCGGCGGGCGATGGCCTCGCCAAAAGCGGGCTCTGCAGCGCCCAGATCGGCAGGCATGTCGATCGACAGCCGATCCGGCGTCATCCCCAGGACGTGGGCCAGCAACCAACGGGCGTCTCGGGCCGGATAGTCGATACCGGCGGCGCGCAGGTCTGCCACCGCCTGCGCCAAAGCCAGACGTGTCTCGGTCATGCGTCATCCTCCGCCAGCAGCCGGGCCTGGTGATCGGCGATCAGCGCGTCGATCACCTCGTCCAGGTCGCCCTGCAGGATCTGCTCCAGCTTGTAGAGGGTCAGGTTGATGCGGTGGTCCGTCATGCGCCCCTGGGGGAAATTATAGGTGCGGATCCGCTCGCTGCGGTCGCCGCTGCCGACCTGGGCCTTGCGGTCGGCGGCGCGTTCGTCGGCGGCCTGCTGGCGCTGCAGGTCAAACAGGCGGTTGCGCAGCACCTGCATGGCGATGGCGCGGTTCTGGTGCTGGGATTTCTCCGAAGAGGTCACGACGATCCCCGTGGGCACGTGGGTGATGCGCACGGCCGAATCCGTGGTGTTCACGTGCTGCCCCCCGGCGCCCGAGGCGCGCATGGTATCGATGCGGATGTCGTTCGGGTCGATGCGAATGTCGACCTCCTCCGCCTCGGGCAGCACGGCCACGGTGGCGGCGGAGGTGTGGATGCGCCCGCCGCTTTCGGTCGTAGGCACACGCTGCACCCGGTGCACGCCGCTTTCGAACTTCAGCCGGGCGAAGACACCGTCGCCGCGCACAGCCGCCGTCAGCTCCTTGATGCCGCCAAGCTCGGTCAGCTGCTGTTCGACGATCTCGAAGCGCCAGCCCTTCGCCTCGGCATAGCGCTGGTACATGCGCAGCAGGTCACCGGCAAAGAGCGCGGCCTCGTCACCGCCCGTGCCGGGGCGGATCTCGATCATGGCGGGTCGGGCGTCGGCGGCATCTCGCGGCAGCAGGGCGATGCGCAGGGATTGCGCCATCTCTGGCAGGCGCTGGCGCAGGCCGGGCAGTTCCTCCTCGGCCAGGGCCCGCATCTCCGGGTCCGAGAGCATCGCCTCGGCCTCGGCCAGCTCCTGTTCGAGGGCCTGGTAGGCGCGCACGGCCTCCACCACCGGCTTCAGCTCGGCGTATTCGCGGGCCAGCGCGGCGAAGTCGCCCCCGCCCTCGGCCATCTGCGCCTCGATGTATTCGTATCGCCCGATGATACGGGCCAGCCTGTCTTCGGAAATCATGGAGCGAAGCTGTCCCCTAAAGCGCGGCCCTGGTCAAGCCTTGGCCCGTGCCGGGCCGCACCTTGCTAGGACATGCCCCGATCCTTGCCCCCTGCCCGGCCTCAGTCCTTGCGCCGCGTCCAGCACCAGAGCGCGATGATCTCCATCGCCACATGGGCCCCGGCGATGGCGGTGGCCCCGGTGGTGTCGAAGGGCGGAGAGACCTCGACAATGTCGCCGCCCATCAGGTTGACGCCGGCGATCTGGCGCAGGATCGCGGCGGCCTGAGCGGAGCTCAGCCCGCCCCAGACCGGGGTGCCGGTCCCAGGCGCGAAGGCCGGGTCGAGGCAGTCGATGTCGAAACTGAGGTAGGCCGGGTAATCGCCGACGATCTCGCGCACCCGGGCGGCGACGGCTTTCGGCCCGATCTCGTGCACCTCCGGCGCGTCGATGATGTTCATCCCAAACGCCCCATCCTCGTTCACCGTGCGGATCCCCACCTGGACCGAGCGCGCGGGGTCGATAAGGCCCAGCTTGATCGCCTTGTAGAACATTGTGCCGTGGTCGATCCGCTCCATGTCGTCATCGCGCCAGGTATCGCTATGCGCATCGAAATGGATCAGCGACAGCGGCCCGTATTTCTCCGCATAGGCCTTCAGGATCGGGAATGAAATGTAGTGATCGCCCCCCAGGGTGACCGAGCCAGCGCCCTGAGCCAGGATCCTGCGGATGTGGTTGGTCAGGGTTTCCGGAAACTCCGCCACCTTGGCGTAGTCGAAGGCCAGGTCGCCGTAATCGGCGATGGCGAACTCCCCCAGCGGGTCGAAGCCCCAGCCATAGGGCGGGTCGTAGGGTTGCAGGGTCGACGCCTCGCGGATGGCGCGGGGCCCAAGGCGCGTGCCGGTGCGGTTGGTCACCGCCTGGTCGAAGGGCACGCCGGTCACCGCCAGGTCAAAGCCCGACAGGTCCTTGGTGTAGCGCCGCCGCAGGAAGCTGGGCGCGCCGCCGAAGGCGTTTTCATAGCTCAAACCGCGTGAGGTTTCGCGGGTAAAGGCCTGGTCCACCTGGGTTTTGGCATCTTCGAGGGCCATGTCACGCCTCCTTCAGGGGCAGCGCGGTCTCCACGGTACGGGCAAAGAAACTGGCCCCCACCGGCGCGATCGCGTCGTTGAAATCGAACTTCGGGTGATGGACCGGGGCGGTGTCGCCCTGGCCCAGGAACAGGTAGGCGCCCGGGCGGGCGTTCAGCATGAAGGAGAAATCCTCGGCCCCCATCTGGCGTTCATCATTGACAACAACGGCCTCCTCCCCGGCCACGTCGCGGGCCACGCGGGCGGCGAACTCGGCCTTGTCGGCCGTATTGATGGTCGCCGGATACCAGCGTTCGTAGATCAGTTCCGCCTCGACGCCATAGGCCGCCGCCTGCCCCGCCACGATCTCGCGCAGGCGCTCCTCGACCATGTCCTGCACCTTTGGATCATAGGTGCGCACGGTGCCGTTGATATAGGCCTTTTCGGGGATCACGTTCTCAGCCGAGCCGGTGTGGATCTGGGTGATCGAGACCACCAGGTCCTGAAGCGGGTCGTGGTTGCGCGACAGCACGGTCTGGATGGCGGTGTAGATACCCACGGCAGCGGCGATGGGATCGCGGGTCACATGGGGTTTCGCCGCATGGCCGCCGACGCCGGTGATATGGATATGGATCGTGTCCACCGCCGCCATCATCGCGCCGGGTGCGGTGCGGAACCGGCCCAGCGGTTCGCCGGGCGCGTTGTGCAGCGCGTAGACCTCGGCGATCTCGAACCGGTCCATGACGCCGGCCTCGACCATCCGGCCCCCACCACCGCCGTCCTCTTCCGCCGGCTGGAAGATCAGCGCGACACGGCCCGCGAAGTTGCGCGTCTCCGCCAGGTATTTCGCCGCGCCCAGCAGCATGGTGGTATGGCCGTCGTGGCCGCAGGCGTGCATGGCGCCCTCGTGGGTCGAGGCATGGTCCAGCCCCGTTTCCTCCTGCATCGGCAAGGCGTCCATGTCGGCGCGCAGCCCGATGGTGGGCCCCGCCTGCCGCCCTTCGATGATCGCCACGATGCCGGTCTTGGCGATGCCTTCGTGGATCTCGTCCACGCCGAACTCGCGCAGCTTGCCGGCCACGTAGGCGGCGGTCTGGAAACAGTCGAACCCGATCTCGGGGATGGTATGCAGATGCTTGCGCCAGCCTTCCATTTCCTCGGCGAGACCGGCGATGCGATTGACCACGGGCATGGTCTGGACTCCTTGGGGTTCACTCGTCAGGTTGCAGGAAATCCCAAAGCACGAGGCGCTGCAATGGCCGATCAAGCCCGCGATCCCATCCATGACGTTCCGGCAGGGCTGCCCCGCCTGCGCGAGATCATGCGCCGCCTGCGCGACCCCGACGCGGGGTGTCCCTGGGATATCGAGCAGACCTTCGCCTCCATCGCGCCCTACACCATCGAGGAGGCCTATGAGGTCGACGATGCGATCCAGCGCGGCGCCTGGGATGAGCTGGAGGGAGAACTGGGCGATCTGTTGCTGCAGGTGGTCTTCCACGGGCAGATGGCCGAGGAAGAAGGGCTGTTCGATTTCGACCGCGTGGCGGAGACCGTGGCCCAGAAGATGATCTTCCGTCATCCCCATATCTTCGGAGATGAGAGCCGCGACAAGTCGGCGGCGCAGCAGACCGTCGACTGGGAGAAGATCAAGGCCGCCGAACGCGCCGCCAAGAAGGAAACCCGTGTGCTCGACGGCGTGGCCATGGGGCTGCCCGCCCTGATGCGCGCGGTGAAGCTGCAAAAGCGCGCCGCGCGTGTCGGCTTCGACTGGCCGCAGACTGGCGAGGTGGTCGACAAGATCGCCGAGGAGGCCGCCGAGCTGGTCGAGGCGCGCGACGAGCTGACCCAGGCCGAGGTGGCGGAGGAATACGGCGACCTGATGTTCGTCATGGCAAACCTCGGCCGCCACCTGGGTGTCGACCCCGAAGAGGCCCTGCGCGCCGCCAACGCCAAGTTCACCCGCCGTTTCAACGCCGTCGAGGATGCGCTGACCGCCCAGGGCCGCAGCCCGACCGAAAGCGATCTGGCGGAGATGGATGCCCTGTGGGACGCCGCCAAGGCCGCCGAGAAGGCTGCGAAGGCGGCCGAGTGAGTCAGGTCAGAAAACTTATTCTTTTAATCGGGTATTGACCGGCGGGTAGGCCCTTCGCCATAACCGGGCGCAGTCAACAGTATGCGACCCGGAGAGGCCCATGTTCCTGCGTTCCACCACCACCCTCGTGACCCTTGCCGCCCTGACCGTGCCCGCCATGGCGGACGAGCTGAACATCTATTCCTACCGTCAGCCCGAGCTGATCGCCCCCCTGGCCGAGGCCTTCACCGAGGAAACCGGGATCGACGTCAACATCGCCTACCTGGAACAGGGCATGGTGGAACGGCTGAAGGCCGAGGGCATGCGCTCTCCTGCCGATCTGGTGCTGACCGTGGACATCGCGCGCCTGTCGGCCATCGTTGACGCCGGCGTCACCCAGGCCGTCGACAGCGAGGTCCTGCGCGAGGCGATCCCAACCGCTCTGCACGACCCCGACGGCCATTGGTGGGGCGTGACCACCCGCGCCCGTGTCGTCTATGCCAGCAAGGAGCGCGTCGCTGACGGCGAGCTGGAAAGCTATGAGGATCTGGCCGACCCCAAGTGGAATGACCGCATCTGCACCCGTTCCGGCACCCATGCCTACAATGTCGCCCTGGTCTCGGCCTACCTGGCCCATCACGGCGAAGAGGCCACGAAGACCTGGCTGGAAGGCGTGAAGAGCAACCTTGCACGCAAGCCGCAGGGGAACGACCGCGCCCAGGTGCGGGCGATCTGGGCCGGGGAATGCGACATCTCGCTGGGCAACACCTACTACATGGGCAAGATGCTGGAGGACCCCGAGCAGCAGGAGTGGGCCAACTCCGTGCGCATCGTCTTCCCCCACTTCGAGGAGGGCGGCGCCCACGTGAACGTCTCGGGCATCGCCATGACGCAATCCGCGCCCAACCGCGACAACGCGCTGACCTTCATGGAATTCCTCGTCTCCCCCGAGGCGCAGCAGATCTATGCCGAGAAGAACTACGAATACCCGATCGTGCCGGGCATCGAGGCCTCCGAGCTGGTGGCAAGCTGGGGCAGCTTCACCCCCGATGACGTGCCGCTGATCGAGCTGGCGAACTTGCGCCCCGACGCGCTGCGTCTGATCGAGGAAGTCGATTTCGACGGCTGATCGCACAGGGCTGGCGCGGCGGAACTCCGTCGTGCCAGCGCCCTCCTTATGCCGCGGCCCGCTGAAGGCGCAGATCGCCCAGCCTCGCCGCGGCCTCTGACCCGGCCAGAGGGATTTCCGCCGGCCCCGCGCACATGCCATGGACAATCCCGCCGCGCGGCCACATGGTCCGCGCGACACGAGGACGACCAAGGAAAGACACATGGCGCGCAAGATCATCATCGACACGGATCCCGGGCAGGACGATGCCGTTGCCATCCTGCTGGCCCTGGCCAGCCCGGAAGAGATCGAGCTGCTGGGAATCACTGCCGTGGCCGGCAACGTGCCGCTGTCGCTGACCGGCGTGAACGCCCGCAAGGTCTGTGAACTGGCCGACCGCCCCGACATCCTGGTCTATGCCGGCTGCGACGCGCCGATGAAGCGGCCGCTGCACACCGCCGAGCACGTGCACGGCAAGACCGGTCTCGACGGGCCGGAACCGCCGCTGCCTGAACCGGTCATGCCCCTGCAGGACAAGCACGGCGTCGACTTCATCATCGACACCCTGCGCACCGAACCCGCGGGCACCGTCACCCTCTGCCCCATGGGCCCGCTGACCAACATCGCCACCGCCTTCGAGAAGGCCCCCGACATCGTCGAGAAAGTGCAGGAAATCGTCCTGATGGGTGGCGCCTACTTCGAGGTGGGCAACATCACCCCGGCGGCGGAATTCAACATCTGGGTCGACCCCGAGGCGTCGGACATCGTGTTCAAATCCGGCGTGCCGATCGTCGTCATGCCGCTGGACGTCACCCACAAGGTGCTTTGCACACCGCCCCGGATCGAGGCGATCCGCGAGTTGGGCAGCAAGGTGGGCATCGGCGTGGCCGAGATGATCGACTTCTTCGAACGTTTCGACACCGAGAAATACGGCTCCGACGGCGGGCCGCTGCATGACCCCTGCGTCACCGCCTACCTGCTGAAGCCCGAGCTGTTCACCGGCCGCCACATCAACGTCGAGATCGAAACCCGCTCCGAGCTGACCCTGGGCATGACCGTCGCCGACTGGTGGCGGGTCACCGACCGGCCGGCCAATGCGCTGTTCATCGGCGATGTCGACGCGCAAGGTTTCTTCGATCTGCTGACCGAAAGGCTGGCGCGTCTGTGACGGTGCTGCACCTGGCCCGTGAGGGCGACGAGACCCGGCTGCTGCCGATGCTGCGGGCCTGCCATACGGAACTGGGCCTGCAGAGCGAGGAATGGGCGCTGCGCGAGGCGATGGCGCCGATCCTCGAAGGTGCACCGCACGGGGCGATCTACATCGCCGGCCCGGCGCGGGCGCCCATCGGCTATGCCGCGATCAGCTTCGGCTGGTCGCTGGTGGCCGGCGGTCTGTCGGCGGAACTGGACGAAATCTGGGTGCGCCCCGCGATCCGCGGACGCGGCATCGGCGGCGAACTCCTGTCGACCCTGCCCCGCGCCCTCTCGGCCGCCGGGCTGCGGCGCCTGCGCCTTCAGGTGCCTAGCCCCGACCACGCCCTGGCGCGGCTGGCGCGCGCTGCGGGCTATCGCACCACCGAGGGCGCGCTGAGCTTCTCCCGCGCCTTCTGATCGCCTGACGCGCCCGGGTTTGCCCGGGCGGGCTGGCAAAAGGCACAGCGAAGACCTAGCTTTCCCTCATGAGCATCACCTTCCCCTTCGACAATTCCTTCGCCTCCCTGCCCGAGGGGTTCTTCCTGCGCCAGGAACCGCGCCCGGCTCCCGCTCCGGAGCTGCTGGCCTTCAACGCCCCCCTGGCCGCCGAGCTGGGCATGGGCGGCACCCCCACCGAGACGGAGCTGGCGCAGTGCTTTTCCGGCAATGCCCTGCCCGAGGGCGCCGAACCCATCGCCCAGGCCTACGCGGGGCACCAGTTCGGCGGCTTCTCGCCCCAGCTGGGCGACGGACGCGCCCTGCTGATCGGCGAGGTGGTGGATACCCAGGGCCAACGCCGGGACCTGCAACTGAAGGGATCAGGGCGCACGGCCTTTTCCCGTGGCGGCGACGGACTGGCCCCCATGGGGCCGGTGCTGCGCGAATACATCGTCAGCGAGGCCATGGCGGCCCTGGGCGTGCCCACCACCCGGTCGCTGGCCGCCGTGGCCACCGGCGACACGGTCTACCGTGAAACCGCCCTGCCCGGCGCCGTGCTGACCCGGGTGGCCAGTTCGCACCTGCGCGTCGGTCATTTCGAGTTCTTCGCGGGCCGCCGTGACGCTGCACGGATGCGGGTCCTGCTGGACCATGCCATCGCCCGCCACGATCCTCAGGCGGACAGCCCGCTGGCCTTCCTGAAGGGCGTCATCGCCCGGCAGGCCGAACTGGTGGCACAATGGCTGTCGCTTGGCTTCATCCACGGCGTGATGAACACCGACAACACGACGATTTCCGGCGAGACCATCGACTACGGCCCCTGCGCCTTCATGGAGGCCTACCACCCGCAGACCGTCTTCTCCTCCATCGACCGGCAGGGGCGCTATGCCTACGACAGCCAGCGCCACGTCCTGCCCTGGAACATGGCGCAGCTGGCCTCGGCCCTGCTGCTGCTGGAAGAAGACGCCGAAGCGATGGTGGAGATCTACACCCAAGCCGTGCATGCCATGCCCGCGCTGATCGACGCGGCGACCCTGCGGCGCTTCGGGCAGAAGCTGGGCCTGGCCGATGCGCGTGAGGCGGATCGCCCGCTGATCGAGGCCTGGCTGGCACTGTTGCAGAACCAGGGGGCAGATTTCACCAACAGCTTCCGCGCCCTGTCACTGGACGTGGCCCAGGCCGAACGCCTCTTTGACGATGGCGCCGGTTTCGCCGCCTGGCGCAGGGAATGGGAGGCACGGATCACCAGCGAAAGCCTGCCGCAGGAGCGGATGCAGGCGACCAACCCGGCTGTCATTCCGCGCAATCACCGCGTCGAGGAGGCCCTGGCCGCGGCCCAGATCGGCGACATGGCGCCCTTCCACCGGCTGACCCAGGTCCTTCAGACGCCCTTTACCCTGTCGGGCGAGAACGCCGACCTGGCACAGCCCGCGGCGCCGGGTGAAGAGGTCGAGACGACCTTCTGCGGGACCTGAGGCGCGACGCCGGCCAGTCCTAGAAGCGACGTGGCCCGAGTTGACCTCCCGCGGGACAACGGGCCGCGCCGCCTCCCGTATCGGAGGTGGCGCCGGTCGCGACCCACCGCACGCTCCTGAGCCGGCCTAGCCCTACGTGTCGTCGTGCTTGTGCTGCCAGTCCTTCAGCTTCTTGAAGAAGCGCGGGTTCCGCTTGACGAAGTCGTCTATCATCCGCGTCAGCCCGCCGCGTTCCTGCCCCTTGAGGTAGGCAAAACCCGCGGAGGCGCCAAGGATCGCGCCCACGTGGTCGACGATCAGGTCGCCCATGGTGTCCCGCAACCCGGACTTCTGCATGTTGGTGCCGAACAGCTGATCCATGGAGAACTCGAACACCTCCCAGCTGGCGCCGATCGACACGGCGAAGCAATAGGCGAAGAAAGCGATGGCAATCGGCGGCGCGGCGTAGCGGTCGCCCTGGAACATGATCAGCACCAGTACCGTGCCGATCAGGCCGAAACCGATGGCCGACCCGCCGTGCATGACGATGTCCCACCACCAGTAACGGTTATAGAAATCAAAGACTTCCCCGAGGAAGATCGTGCCCCAGACGAACAGCACCACCGCCGCCATGAAGCTGGGCGGGACGCGCACGTGCATCCAGCGCGCGACGTAAAGCGGCGTCATCGACAGCCCTAGGGTCACGGCAGCGATGAAGGCCAGGGACCATCGGCCCAGCACCAGGGATTCCGCTATCGAAAAGAGCAGCGAAATCCAGATCAGCCGCGTCACGAGGGATTGTTCGGAAAACATGCTGGAAGCTCCGCCGGGGGGATGTCACATCATGTCCCATGAAAGACGTGACGCTGCGGATCGCAACCTACAACCTGCAGAAATGTGTCGGACTGGACCTTCGGCGCAACCCCCGGCGGGTGCTGGAGGTGATCGAGGACACCGAAGCGCAGATCGTCGTGCTGCAGGAGGCCGACAAGCGCCTGCCGCCGCGTCCCGCCGCCCTGCCCCATGACATGATCCGCGCCGAAGGCTGGCAGATCGTGCCCTTCGGCACGGCGCAGTCGCTGGGCTGGCACGGCAACGCCATGCTCTACCGCCCCGAGGGGATCCGCGTCACGGCAACGGACCGCATGGACCTGCCGGGGCTGGAGCCGCGCGGCGCCATCCTGGCCGAGTTCGACACGGCCCTGGGCCCGCTGCGGGTGATCGGCACCCACCTGGGCCTGGTGGCACGGTCGCGCCGCATGCAATGCGCCGCGCTGCGCCGGGCGCTGGAGGATCGCGCGCCGATGCCCGTGTTGATCGCCGGCGATTTCAACGCCTGGGGATCGGCGGCAGACCTGGACGCGGAACTGGGCATGGTAGACCTGCTGCCCTCGCCGCCCTCCTACCCGGCGCCACGGGCCGTGGCGCCGCTGGACCGCTTCGGTATCGGCGGCGGATTGATGGCCGGGCCGGTGACGGCCCATCGCGCCCAGCCCGCCCGCATCGCGTCGGACCACCTGCCGGTGACGGTGCAGATCTGGCGCCGCGACAGCGACGCGCAATAGCCTTGTCACCCCCCGCGTGCTAGGCCCGGGTCATCCCCCTATTCGCGGACCCCTTCCATGACCATCCTGCAAATCGCCTCTCTCCTGATCGTGCTGGCCGCAGCCTTCGGCACGATCAACTACTTCGTCCTGCGCCTGCCGTCGTCCATCGGCATCCTTCTGGTGGCCTTGGTCACCTCTCTGGCGATGCTGGGCCTCGATCAGCTGCTGCCGCATTTCGCCCTGGCCGACCAGCTGCGCGACATGGTGCTGGGCATCGATTTTTCCGACGCGCTGCTGGAGGGGATGCTGGGCCTGCTGCTGTTTGCCGGCGCCCTGCACGTGAAGGTGTCCGAGCTGCGCCAGCAATGGGCGATCGTTCTGCTGATGGCGACGCTGGGGGTGGCTGTCTCCACCGCGATCGTCGGCTTTGGCTTTGCCTGGCTGACGGGCATGCCCCTGCTGGTCGCGCTGGTCTTCGGCGCGCTGATCTCGCCGACCGATCCGGTGGCGGTGCTGGGCGTGCTGCGCGAGGCGGAACTGCGCAAGAGCCTGGAGACGACCATCGCCGGCGAGAGCCTGTTCAACGACGGGGTGGGATATGTCGTCTACCTGGTCCTCGTGGGTCTGGCCTTCGGCGCGACGGGCCATGGCGCCGGCGGGGGCGAAGAGCAGTCGCAGGTGGCGGCCGCAGCGCAGCTCTTCGCGCGCGAGGCTCTGGGCGGCGCGCTGATCGGGCTGGGCCTGGGCTACCTGGTCTTCCGCATCATGCGCCACATCGACGACGCGGCACTGGAGGTTCTGATTACCCTGGCGCTGGCCTTCGGCGGGTACGAGCTGTCGGTGGCGCTGCATGTCTCGGCGCCGATCATGGCGGTCTGTGCGGGCCTGCTGATCGGGGACATCGGGGCGCGCCACGGCATGTCGGAACGCACCCGCGACTATGTGGAGACCTTCTGGCACCTGATCGACGAGATCCTGAACGCCGTCCTCTTCCTGCTGATCGGGCTGGAGGTCTTCGCCGTGGCCTTCGAACAGGATTTCCTGCTGGCCGCCGTCCTGGCCGTGGGGCTGGCGCTGGTGGCGCGCCTGGGCGCCGTGGCGATCCCGATCCTGCTGCTGCGGCCCTTGCGCAGTTTCGGCCCCGGCACGGTGCAGATCATGACCTGGGGCGGGCTGAAGGGCGGCATATCCGTCGCCCTGGCGCTGTCGCTGCCCGAGGGCGAATGGAAGGCGCTGATCCTGACGGCGACCTATTGCGTGGTGATCTTCTCCATCGTGGTGCAGGGGCTGACCGTGGGCAAGCTGGCCAACCGCGTCGGCCGCCAGCCCGACCTGATGTGACGGCGACCTGGCGCCGGGGCGGCGACAGGCTTGCACCCCCGCCCCAGCCGGGCCAAAAGGTCCCTTGACCATTCAAGGAGCGCCCCCGTGACAACCCGCCAAGACATCCTGCGTGCCGTCCTGTGGATGAGCGGCGCGGTGGCCAGCTTCCTGACCATGGCCTTTGCCGGGCGCGCCCTCAGCAGCAGCCTGGACACCTTCGAGATCATGACCTGGCGGTCCGTCACCGGGGTCATCATCATGGTGGCCGTCATCAGCCTGCGCGGGGACTGGGGGCTGATCGACACCCGGCGCATGGGCCTGCACATCGGGCGCAACATCGCCCACTTTACCGGCCAGAACCTGTGGTTCTTCGCCGTGGCGGTCATCCCCGTGGCCCAGGTCTTCGCGCTGGAGTTCACCTCGCCCCTGTGGGTGCTGGTGCTGTCGCCGCTGGTGCTGGGCGAACGCCTGACGCCGATGCGCGTGCTGGCCGCCGGACTGGGGTTCATCGGGATCCTCGTGGTCACCCGCCCCGGCGCCGAAAGCCTGTCGCCCGGCATCCTCGCGGCGGGCTGTGCGGCCATCGCTTTTGCCATCACCATGGTCACTACCAAACGGCTGACCCGCGACGTGCCAACGTTGTCGATCATCTTTTGGATGA
This sequence comes from Pseudooceanicola marinus, assembly GCF_020177265.1. Taxonomy (GTDB): domain Bacteria; phylum Pseudomonadota; class Alphaproteobacteria; order Rhodobacterales; family Rhodobacteraceae; genus Pseudooceanicola; species Pseudooceanicola marinus_A. Next base: position 219,656 of record NZ_JAIVMC010000001.1, on the reverse strand, counting down.
CGGTGACGCAGACCGTCTTCGGTTTCCTCTGCGGCGGCTATGACCTCGACTTCGCCTTCCCCACGCTGGACACGCTGCCGCTGCTGGTGCTGGTGGGATGCTGCGGCCTGTTTGCGCATTTCTGCGTGACCACCGCGCTCAGCTTCGCCCCGGCTACGGTGGTCGTCCCCATCGACTTCACCCGGCTGCCGCTGGCGGCGATCCTCGGGGCGATCTTCGTCAACGAACCCTTCGATCTGTGGGTGCTGGCCGGAGCCGCGATCATCTTTGTCGGCAACTACCTCAACATTCGGGGCGAGACGCGCGCGCGGTGAGACGCGCGTCAGTGACCGGCAATGCGCAATCTGCGCGACGACGCCACCTAACCGGCGTCACGGTCCACGCTCAAAAGACGCCAATGCGCGTCAAATGGGAGATTCTCGGTTAAACACGCGATTGCCATCAATACGTGCAATTCGGGCAAAACCATTCGCCATTCCGCATTTCGGAAAATGGCGCAGATCTATTTCCGCTGCATTCCAGAGATTATTGCAAAGCCGCCACATATTGCGCGGCATTCCGCTACGTCAACCACAGGCGAATGGCAAATTACGCACAGGACAATTGATAGGAAAATAATCACGCAATAATATTTCCCCACGGCGGACACGGGAGCAATGTCCGTCAAGGGAGGAAAACCATGAAACTCTATACAGGCGCCCTTCTGGCGCTTCTTGGCGCATCCGCCGCGCAGGCTGGCGGGATCGAACGCACCACGCAATCGGCCATGATCCTGTTCTCGGACGGCAACCGGGTGGAGCTGAGCTTTGGCCGCGTGATGCCGAAACTGACCGGCGTGATGAACGACAGCCTGGGGTCCGGCGATATCGCCAACGACTTCACCTCGCCCTCGTTCGCTTTGAAGATGGATGTCAGCGAGACGGTCGCTCTGGCCTTCATCTACGACAAGCCCTTCGGCTCCGACGTGGTCTATGACGACGGCGACAGCGTGTTCCTGTCCGGCCAGGCCGGCATGGCGGAAACAAAGGCCTACACCTTCCTGGCGAAGTACCAGGCGACCGACCGGGTCAGCGTCTTCGGCGGGATCCGGGTGCAGGAATCCGGCGGCTCGACCGTGCTGGACGGCACGCCCTACAACCTCGTCCTCGCCCCGGCGCCGACCCCCTACGAGGTGTCCTTCGGCGACGACTGGGGCACGGGGTATGTCCTCGGTGCGGCCTATGAAATCCCGGAGATGGCGCTGCGCCTGGCCCTGACCTACAACTCGGAGGTTGAGCACAGCTACGACACCGACGAGAGCTTTGGAGGCGCCTCGGCCGGACCGACCAGCCAGACCAAGAGCGTGACGCCGCAGTCGGTCAACCTGGAGTTCCAGACCGGCCTGAACCAGCGCACCCTGCTGATGGCCTCGGCCCGTTGGGTGGAACATTCGGCGTTCCAGCTGCGACCCGAGGTGTTTGATCGGGAGCTTGTCAGTCTGCGCGATACGACGACCTACCGGATCGGTATCGGCCGGGCGTTCACCCAGAAGCTCTCCGGCTCGGTCACCTATGCCTTTGAGCCGGAAGGCAGCGAAAACGTGTCGTCGCTGTCGCCCTACAACGGCTACAAGCAGCTGTCGCTGGGGCTGAGCTACAAGGCAACAGAGGCGCTGGAGATCTCGGGCGGGATCACCTACCGCCTCTACGGCGATGCCAACGCCACGGTCAGTGGCACCAGCATGGGCCGGTTCGAGGACAACAGCCTGACCGGCGTCGGTCTGAAGATGGCCTACACCTTCTGAGGCTAGCGACCGACAGGGCGCCCGCCGGGAAACGGCGGGCGCCGCAGCGCGGAATGAAACGATGCTGCGCTGCGGAAAGGACGTTGCCGTCCGCCCGACCTCTGCCGGGTAATGCAGCCCCCGGGACGGTAAAACGCCGCCCCCACACCGGACCTATTGCAAGCGGGCCACAGGCCCCGCCGAAAAACCGCAGTTTACCTAAGCTTCCCCCAACGTCATCTGGCACAGCCGATTGATTGGGTCCACTTTGGCGCGAATAGTGGCCCCAGGCAGAGGATACTCTGCAAACGGGAGGAGTTTACCATGAAATTCAAGTCGAGCGCCCTGCTGGTGCTGCTTGCCGCCACCACCGCCACCTCGGCCTATGCCGGGGGCATCGAACGCACGCCGCAATCGGCGATGGTGCTGTACGGCGAAGGCAACCGTTTCGAGCTGAGCTTCGGCTCGGCCAGCCCCTCGCTGTCTGGCGCGGACGCCTTCGGCAACGCCACCGGAAATGTCGCAGGCGATTTCACCCTGCCCAGCTTCGCGCTGAAAATGGACGTGACCGACAAGCTGTCGGTGGCGATGATCTACGACAAGCCCTTCGGCGCAGATATCGAATACGACTACGCTGGAGGCGGCCTGACGACCCCCGCCCTTCTCGCCGGCACGACAGCCCAGGCGGACGTCGATGCGCTGACCCTGCTGGCGAAGTTCCAGGCGACCGATCGCGTCAGCGTCTTCGGCGGTCTGCGCTTCCAGAAGGCAACCGGGGACATCACGCTGGGTGGCGCGGCCTACGCCTACAACCCGCCGCAGAACCCCGCCAACCTGAACGGCTACAACGTGAAGCTGGAGGACGGCACGGGCGTCGGCTACGTCCTTGGGGCCGCCTATGAAATCCCGGACATCGCCCTCCGCGTGGCGCTGACCTACAATTCGTCCATCGAACATGACTTCGACACGATCGAGCGCAACGTGCCGAACCTCGCGGGCCCTCCGGGGTCGCAGATCGCCGGCCCGCTGGAAAGCACCCTGGACGTGAAGACGCCCGAAAGCTGGAACCTGGAGTTCCAGTCGGGCATCGCCGCCGACACGCTGATCATGGGCTCGATCCGCTACGTAAAGCACTCGGAATTCAAGATCGACCCGACCTATGGTCCCGACCTCGTGGATCTGAGCGATACCACCACCTACAACCTCGGCATCGGCCGTCGGTTCACCCCGAAACTGGCCGGCTCGATCATGGTGGGCTACGAGGCGGAGGGCGACACGCTGGTCTCGCCGCTGGCGCCTTCGACCGGGAAGACCTCCCTGTCCATCGGATTGTCCTACAAGGTCACCGAGGCCTTCGAGGTCTCCGGTGGTGTCAGCAAGATCTGGGTCGGTGATGCAACTGCCGCGCCCGGCGGCACCCCGGTGGCCCCGTTTGAGGACAACGACGCGACGGCCTTCGGCCTGAAGGTCGCCTACACCTTCTGATCGCGCCCTGCCGCGCATCGACGCCTCCGGTCCAGTCGGGCCGGGGGCGTTTTCGCGTTCAGCGGCCTGACACGTCCCCTTTCCGGCGTTTCCGATTTGACCCGCGCCACGCTCTCCCCTAACGATTTTCAGGTCGTATTCCCCGGCGGGTGGAGGCGGCGACCGGACATCCAGACGACACTGCCGACGCAGAAGATCGCGAAAGGGGCGAAATGATTTACAAATCCGGACAGGAGTGGCTGGACGCCACCGAGAAGCGCGTTCTTCTTTTCGGCATGTCGGGACTGGGCAAGACCCATGTGTCGAACCTGCTGCGCGATGCGGGCACCTGGTTCCACTTCTCGATCGATTACCGCATCGGCACCGGCTACATGGGCGAACATATCGCCGACAATGCCAAGCGCCACGCGATGCAGATCCCCTTCCTGCGTGACCTGCTGATGACGGATTCGATCTTCATCGGCTCCAACATCACCTTCAACAACCTCAAGCCGCTGTCGGCCTACCTGGGCAAGCCCGGCGACCCGGCCAAGGGCGGTCTGCCCTTCGAGGAATACATGATCCGGCAGGAGCAGCACCGCCTGGCCGAGATCTACTCGCTGATGGACACGCCCCGCTTCGCCCGGCGCGCCATCGACCTCTACGGCTATCCGAATTTCGTTTGCGACAGCGGCGGCTCGATCTGTGAAGTGGTGGACCCCTGGGATCCCGAGGACGAGCTTCTGAACGTTCTCGAAGACACCGCGCTGATGGTCTGGATCAAGGGCGACGACGCCCATACGGAGGAACTTGTCCGCCGTTTTGACCGCGCACCGAAACCCATGTATTACGACCCCGTGTTTCTGCGCGCCGCCTGGGAACAATACCGGGCCGAGACCGGCGAGGCCGAGGACGAGGTCGACCCGGACGCCTTCGTGCGCTGGACATATGCCCGTGCCCTGGCCCATCGGCAACCGCGCTACGCGGCCATGGCGCGCCGCGGCGTGACCGTGCTGGCCGACGAAGTGGCCGCCGTCAAAAGCGCCGAGGATTTCGAAGTCTTGATCGCGGACGCGCTTGAACGGCGCGAAAGCGAACATATCTGAGCGGCCCCCGCCGCGTGCAACCGAGCCACAGGAGCCAGCATGCCCATCAAGATCCCCAACGACCTGCCCGCTTTCGACGTTCTGACGAAAGAAGGCGTGATGGTCATGTCGGAGGATCAGGCGGCCCGCCAGGACATTCGCCCTCTGAGGATCGGTTTGCTGAACCTGATGCCGAAGAAGATCCAGACGGAGACCCAGTTCGCCCGGCTGATCGGATCCACGCCCCTGCAGATCGAGCTGTCGCTGATCCGCATGACGGAGCATCGCAGCCGCAACACCGCGGCCGAGCACATGGAGAGCTTCTACCAGACCTTCGAGGAGATCGAGGCCTCTGGCGAGAAGTTCGACGGCTTCATCATCACCGGCGCCCCGATAGAGCATCTGGAGTTCGAGGATGTCACCTACTGGGATGAGCTGACCCGGGTCTTCGAGTGGACCCAGACCCATGTGCACGCCACCTTCGGCGTCTGCTGGGGTGGCATGGCGATGATCCATTACTTCCACGGCGTGCCCAAGCACCTGCTGCCGGAAAAAAGCTTCGGCTGCTACCCGCAGGAGAACCTGGATCCTTCCTCGGTCTTCCTCAACGGCTTCTCCGACCGGCTGGTCGTGCCGGTCAGCCGCTGGACAGAGATGCGCGAAGAGGACATCCGGGCCGCGGGCGGCGGGTTGCGCACCCTGCTGGGCAATGCCGACACCGGCCCCTGCCTGGTGGAAGACCCGGAGCACCGCGCCCTCTATGTCTTCAACCACTTCGAGTATGACAGCGACACGCTGAAGCAGGAGTACGAGCGCGACGTGGCCAGCGGCGCAGGTATCCTGACCCCGGTGAATTACTTCCCCGGCGACGACCCCAGCCGCAAGCCGCTGAACCGCTGGCGCAGCCATGCGCATCTGCTTTACGGCAACTGGATCAACCAGATCTACCAGACCACGCCCTATGACCCGACCCTGATCGGCTTTGCCGAATACGACGACGAGCTGGCCGCCGACGTTCCCGTCTGAGGCCCCATGCGCCCGCCCTCTCGCGGCGGGCGCAGCCCGGCTCTGCCCCGACCCGATCCAACCGACCGCGCGCGCAGCCCTGCCGCAACGCGCGGATTGCGCCGCGCAGCCCGGCCCGCCATATAGAGGGAAAAGGATTTTTCCGATGGACCTTCCCTTCGACGGGGCGATCAGCGCCTTCTACGACACCGACGCGCCCGAACCCGTGCGCAACGCCATCCGGCGCGGGGACAAGGACGACATCTTGGATCCCTCCTACCCCTACAGCGAACGCATGCCGCGCAAGTCCTACGAGAAGGAGCTAGAGGCGCTGCAGATCGAGCTGGTGAAGATGCAGGCCTGGGCCAAGGACAGCGGTGCGCGCATCCTCTGCGTCTTCGAAGGGCGCGACGCGGCCGGCAAGGGCGGCACCATCAAGCGGTTCCGCGAGTACCTAAACCCGCGCGGGGCGCGTGTCGTGGCGCTGCCAAAACCCTCGGACACCGAACGCGGGCAGTGGTATTTCCAGCGCTACATCTCGCACCTGCCCGCCGCTGGCGAAATCGCCTTCTTCGACCGGTCCTGGTACAACCGCGGCGTGGTCGAGCATGTCTTCGATTTCTGCACCACCGCGCAGCGCGAGCATTTCTTCAGCCAAGTGAACGAGTTCGAGGCCATGCTGGCCGAGGACGGCATTCATATCTTCAAGTTCTGGCTGAACGTCGGCCGGGCCGAACAACTGCGCCGTTTCCTGGATCGCGAGAAGGATCCGCTGAAACAGTGGAAGCTGAGCGAGATCGACGTGAAGGGCCTGGCCCGCTGGGACGCCTATTCCGCCGCCATCGTGGAAACCCTGGGCCGCAGCCACAGCCATGCCGCGCCCTGGACCGTCGTGCGCTCGGACGACAAGCGGCGCGCGCGGCTGGCGGCCATCCGCCAGGTTCTGCTGCACCTGCCCTACGCCTCCAAGGATCCGAAGGCGATCGGCCTGCCCGATGACCAGATCGTCGGAGGCCCCGAGATCTGGGATGTCTAAGAAACGCGGCTATCACCACGGCAACCTGCGCCAGGCGCTGGTCGAGGCCGCGCTGTCCCTGATCGAGGCGAAGGGCCCGACCGGGTTCACCCTGTCGGAGGCGGCGAAGCAGGCCGGCGTGACGCCCGCCGCCGTCTACCGCCATTTCGAGGGCCGCGAGGACCTGATCGCCGAGGCGGCGCGGCAGGGTTACGAGATCTTCGCCGACGTGATCCACTACGCCTACGAGAAGGGCCAGCCCTCGGCCCTGGCAGCGTTTGAGGCCACGGGCCGCGCCTACCTGGCCTTCGCGCGCAAGTATCCGGGCCATTACATCGCGATGTTCGAAAGCGGCATCTCGGTCAACCGCACGCCGGAACTGGCCGCCGTCGCCCGCCGCGCCTGGGAGGTGATGGAACAGGCCGCCCATGACCTGTCGCAGCATATCCCGCCGGAGAAACGCCCGCCTGCCTCGATGTTCACCGCCCATATCTGGGCGATGAGCCACGGCGTCGTCGAGCTTTTCGCACGGAACTCTCCGGGGCGGCAAAGCCCCTTCCCGCCCGAGGATCTGCTGGAAACCGGGATCGGCGTCTACCTGCGCGGCCTGGGCCTGATCGAGGGCGACCGCTAGGGCCCTCGCGCGGCCTCAGGCGCGGGCCAGTTTCCGGTCGATCTGCTGGTGGAAGGTCGCGCGCCGACGGTTCAGCGACCGAGTGCGCAGCCAGCGCGAGAACATCTTCGTCTTGATCAGCACGATATCCCCCAGCCCGTCGATCAGCACGAACTTCTCGTTCGGCCCTTCGCGCAGGACGATATTGCCCAGGTGCAGCCCGCTGACCACCGCGTCGCTGGCGATCAGGTCATCGAAGAAGCGATCCACCAGCCGGTGCAGGCGATCCGCCTCCAGGCGCCCCTCCTTCAGCAGGCTCTCCAGCGTCTGCGCCATGGATCCGTCCGGCCCCAGGACCTTTTCCACCACCATGCCGGGGCCGAAGTTGGTCTGGCAGAAACCGAAATAGCGCGAGATGTAGTCGGGCAGCTCGCGTGAACGCCAGAGCAGGGCGATATATTCATCGTATTCCCGCGCCCAGACCCGCATGCCGCCGAACCGCCAGACCGAATAGCGGCGCGGGCGCGCGTTCTCGAACCGCTCCTCGTCCCGGCAGCCGGGGCGGACGACCTTGATCAACAGGCTGTCGAAGGCCGGGTGCTGGTAGACGATCCGGCTCTTGCCCTGGGTCAGGGGGGCGACATCGGACAGGTCGTAATAGGCTGCGACCGGGTCGATGATGGACCCGGCGGAGGGATCAGGGGACATGGCAGGACCTTCGGGCAACTTGCGCCCCCGGGAAAAGCCGGGCGCGTCAGGCGTTTTCAAACCTACCGCCGCCCCTGGCACAAGTAAAATCGATGTGCATGACGCCACAGCCGGTTGCGGAGGACAGCCCCCGCCAGGCCAAAGCAAAAAGGCCGCCCTGGGGGCGGCCTTTCGCAGTCTCGATCCCGAAGCGATTAACGCTTGGAGAACTGGAACGAACGGCGGGCTTTGCGCTTACCGTATTTCTTACGCTCGACGACACGGCTGTCGCGGGTCAGGAACCCGGCGGCCTTCAGGGCGCCACGCAGCGAGGGATCGTACAGCTGCAGGGCCTTGGAGATGCCGTGCTTGACCGCACCGGCCTGGCCGGTCAGACCGCCGCCCTTGACGGTGGCGTAGACGTCAAACTCGCCTTCCACACCGGCAACCTGGAACGGCTGGTTCAGGATCAGCTGCAGAACGGGGCGAGCAAAGTAGACCTTCATCTCCTTGCCGTTCACCACGACCTTGCCGGAGCCCGGCTTGATCCAGACGCGTGCGACGGCGTCCTTCCGCTTGCCGGTGGCGTAGGAGCGGCCCAGCTCGTCCCGAACGGGTTCGCGCGGGGTTTCGATCTCGGTCACCACACCCTCTTCGGCGACGGCGTCCTTCAGATCTTCCAGGGAATTCACTTGATCAGCCATCGTTATCAGCTCCGGGTGTTCTTGGAGTTCATGGACTTCACGTCCACCACTTCGGGCGACTGCGCCTCGTGCGGGTGCTCGGAGCCGGCGTAGACGCGCAGGTTGGTCATCTGCTGGCGCGACAGGCGGTTGCCCGGCAGCATGCGCTTGACCGCCAGGGTCACGACGCGCTCGGGGTGCTCGCCTTCCAGGATCTGGCCGTAGGTGCGATCCTTGATGCCGCCCGGGAAGCCGGTGTGCCAGTAGTAGCGCTTGTCTGCGCGCTTCTTGCCGGTCAGCTGGACCTTGTCAGCGTTGATCACGATGACGTTGTCGCCCATGTCCATGTGAGGAGTGAAGGACGGCTTGTGCTTGCCACGCAGACGCATGGCGATGATCGAGGCAAGACGGCCCAGCACCACGCCCTCGGCGTCGATGATGATCCACTTCTTGTCGATATCTGCCGGAGTTGCAGAGTAGGTTTTCATGTCGGGTGCCCTTTGGAAATTGGCAGCCCGCGAGATCGAAAGACCCGCGGGCGAAGTGATGGGCGGGTTATACAGCCGCGAACGGTCCAGTCAAGCGCCACAAACTCCAATTTCACACGTCATATCAATGACTTGAAATTTAGGTATTAAGATACCCCAAAAAATCGCCTCCCGTTAACGCTCCGGCGGGATGGAATAGGTCAGCGTGGCCCGTGCCACGGGGGACAGGCGGCCCGCCTCCGCGGCCTCCGGCCCGGTATCCGACCAAATCACCACGTCCCCCACGGCCAGCACCCGCCCCAGTTTCAGCAGCCGCGCCTCGGCCACCAGGTCCTGCCCCGCCGCCGGTTTGCGCATGAAGTCGATCGAACAATTCGTGGTCACCGCCAGCGCCTTCGGCCCTATCATCGCGAGCACGCCAAGGTAGACGGTCACATCGGCCAACGAGAACATCGACGGCCCAGAGATCGTGCCCCCCGGCCGCAGGTGCCGGTCATCCACCACCAGGCGCACCCGGATCAGCTTCTCCTCCACATGGTCGACCACGTAGTCGTCCGAGACCTGGGGAAAGGCCTCCTTCAGGAAGGCCATCAGGTCCTCCCGCGTCATTGCCAGCGTCATGCTTTCCTCCCTCGCGTAACCGCCCTAGAGTTCCAGCAGGAGAGGGAGGAGACAAGATGACACTTCTGGAACGTCACGACACGGACGGGATCGCCCGGCTGACCCTGAACGCACCGGACCGGCTGAACGCGCTGAGCGATGCGATGCTGGCGGCGCTGAGCGCCGAGATCGCCGCGCTGAAGGAGGACCGCGAGACGCGCGTCGTCCTGTTGTCGGGCGCCGGCCGGGCCTTCTGCGCCGGCCACGACCTGAAGGAGATGCAGGCGGGTCGCCAGGCCGAGGACGCGGGCGCGGCCTATTTCGCCGACCTCTTCACCCGCTGCGCCGCGGTGATGACCGGGCTGCGCGACCTGCCCCAGCCGGTGATCGCCCTGCCCCACGGGATCGCCACCGCCGCCGGCTGCCAGCTGGTTGCCTCCTGCGACATGGCGATTGCCGCCGAGGGCACCCGCTTTGGCGTCAACGGGGTGAACATCGGCCTTTTCTGTTCCACCCCCATGGTGGCCCTGTCGCGCAACATCCCCCGCAAGCAGGCCTTCGAGATGCTGACCACCGGCGAGATGATCGACTGCGCCCGCGCCGCCGAGCTGGGGCTGATCAACCGCGCCGTGCCCCATGAGGCGCTGGAGGAGGAAGGCATGGCCATGGCACGGAAGGTCGCGGCGAAACTGTCGACCGCGATCCGCATCGGCAAGTCGGCCTTCTACCGCCAGATGGAGATGGACCTGGACAGCGCCTATGCCTTCACCGGCGCCGCCATGGTCGAGAACATGCTGGACGGCGACACCGACGAGGGCATCCAGGCCTTCCTGGAAAAGCGCAGCCCCGGCTGGGCCCGCGACTGACCCCCCACGACAGACCACGACGACGCCCGCCCCGCTTCGGCGCGGTTGCCGCCGCAAGCGGGGCGAAAAGACGGCCCCTTGACGCAGGTTCCGCACCGATCCCGGGCCGTCGGCCCCGATCGTTTCCGTATCGCGTCCAGTCTTGTTCCGGATTCGCCACTTTCACGCCGCAAGCGGATCCGCTACCCCTTGTGGACCAAGGCGCGCGGGATACGCGCCGCACGAACGCGCGAGTTCGGGTCACCGTCTCCCCCCTCCAGGCCAGCTCTCTCTGGCATTCGACCAGGGACCCGGTGACCCGCTCGCAACTCCCCCCGAAGACTGCTGCGCGGCTCACCATCTGCCCCACCCAGACGCGTGCCCGCCGGGTACCATCCCCCCTGCTTACCTTTGCCCAGAACATCCCGGGGGAGTCGCCGAGCAGCCGCGGAGGCAGAGCTCGGCCTCCCGCAACCGGGGACTAGCCAAACGCCCTCACTTCGCCTAGATCGCGCCCATGACACACAGCCCTTCAGACGTTCTTCACATCATCGGCGGCGGCATGGCCGGGTCGGAGGCCGCCTGGCAGGCCGCCCAGGCCGGCATCCCCGTGGTCATCCACGAGATGCGCCCGCAGGTGGAAACCTTCGCCCACCGGACCGGCAACCTGGCCGAGATGGTCTGCTCCAACTCCTTCCGCTCCGACGACAGCGAACAGAACGCCGTCGGCCTGCTGCATTGGGAAATGCGCGCGGCCGGGGGCCTGATCATGCAGACCGCCGACCGTCACCGCCTGCCCGCCGGTGGCGCACTGGCCGTCGACCGCGACCCCTTCTCCGAAGAGGTCACCGCTACCCTGCGCGCCCATCCGCTGGTGACGGTGGAGGAAGGCGAGATCTCCGAACTGCCCAAGGACGGCCACTGGATCATCGCCACCGGCCCGCTGACCTCCGGCGCCCTGGCCGAGGCGATCCGCGCCGAGACCGGCGCCGAAAGCCTGGCCTTCTTCGACGCGATCGCCCCCATCGTCTATGCGGACAGCATCGACATGGACACGGCCTGGATGCAATCGCGCTACGACAAGGGCGAAACGGAGGAAGAGCAAAAGGCCTACCTCAACTGCCCGATGACCAAGGACCAGTACGAAGCCTTCATCGACGCCCTGCTGGCCGCCGACAAGACCGAGTTCCACGAGGGCGAAACCGCCGGCTACTTCGACGGCTGCCTACCGATCGAGGTGATGGCAGAGCGCGGGCGCGAGACCCTGCGCCACGGGCCGATGAAACCCGTCGGCCTGACCAATGCCCACAAGCCCGACGAAAAGGCCTATGCCGTGGTGCAGCTGCGCCGCGACAACAAGCTGGGCACGCTCTACAACATCGTCGGCTTCCAGACGAAGATGAAGTACGGCGCCCAGACCGAGGTGTTCAAGATGATCCCCGGGCTGGAGAACGCCAGCTTCGCGCGTCTGGGCGGCATCCACCGCAACACCTTCCTCAACTCGCCCACCCTGCTGGACGGCGAGATGCGCCTGCGCTCGCGTCCCAACATCCGTTTCGCGGGCCAGATCACCGGCGTCGAAGGCTACGTGGAAAGCGCCGCCATGGGCCTGCTGGCCGGGCGCCTGGCCGTGGCCGAGATCACCGGCAAGACCCTGCCGCCCGTGCCGGCGGAAACCGCCATGGGTGCGTTGGTCACCCACATCACCGGCGGCGCGGAGGCCAAGACCTTCCAGCCGATGAACGTGAACTTCGGGCTGTTCCCCCCGGTCGAGGGCCTGAAGGGCGGGCGGCGTGGCCGCAAGGACCGCTACAAGGCCTACACCGACCGCGCGAAATCTCTCTGGACCGACTGGCTGCAGACGACCGTGACCGGCGCCGAGGCCAGCCCGGCCGAGTAAGACCCCTCCCGACATCCGGCCCGCGCCGGGTGTCGGACGACAGGCCCTCGGGCCCCGGCCACGTCCTGTCCGCCCTTGTTTCCAAGCCCCTTTTGCCGGACTTGTGCATCCCTGCACGCGACGCGCCGGACCTGTGGGTGGAACTTTCCGTCCTCTTGGGCCATATAGGGGGCATGTCTCAAAATTATCTGGATAAAATCTACGGCGTTGATGACGCCGAAAAGCAACGCGACGTTTACGACCAGTGGGCCGAGAGCTACGACAGCGAGCTCGAACGGAACAACTACCTGACCCCTGGTCGGCTCGTCGATGCCCTGAAATCCTGCGTCAAGGAAGGCGACCTGACCACTCCGGTCCTCGACTTCGGCTGCGGCACCGGTATCTCCGGCGAGGAGCTGGCCAATGCCGGCTTCAAGCGCCTGCACGGCGCCGATGTCTCCGAAGGCATGCTGAAGATGGCCGAGGCGAAAGGCGTCTACGAGAAGCTGGTGACCCTGCCCTTCGGCAACCCCGATCCGGGCCTGGTGTCCCGCTATCGCCTGGTGACGGCCGTGGGCGCGATTTCCCATGGCGCCGCCCCCGCCTCCTGCCTGCCGGCGATCGTCATGGCCCTGCCGTCAGGCGGCCGCCTCGCGCTGAGCTACAACCAGCACACGCTGGAAGACGACGAATACATGCAGGCCCTCGACCGCACCGTGAACAGCTCAGAAGCCGTGCTGGAGTTCTCCGAGGACGGACCGCACCTGGAAGGGCTCGACACGATCTCGCGCGTGATGGTGATCCGCCGCCGCTGACGGCTGGTCCGCTCTATCGAAACGACGCACGAAGGGCGGCCCCGGTTGGGGCCGCCCTTCCTGTTTCCGGCCTCCTGCGCAAGGCTGCGGCACCTCAGTGCCCGTAGGTTGCCTGGAAGCTGGCCTTGGCCAGGGCCGTGGCGTTGACGGTGAAACCGACCACGGCCTTCGACGCCCCCGCGGGCACCGGCAGCTTCGCCTCGGGCAGCGCATAAAGCGTCACGTTGTAGCGATGCGGGTCATCGCCCTGCGGCGGGCACGGGCCACCCCACCCTTCGACGCCATAGTCGTTGGCGATGACCCGCGTGCCCTCGGGCATCCCCTCGGCACTGGCGTTCTGCGCCAGGCCCGTGACCTCGGCGGGGATGTCCAGCACGATCCAGTGCCAGAACCCGGCCCCGCCCGTGGGCGCATCCGGGTCATGCACCATCAGGGCGAAACTCTGTGTCCCCTCGGGGGCGTCGGACCAGCTCAGCTCGGGCGAGATGTTCTGCCCCTCGCAGCCCCAGCCATCAAAGACGAAGGGCATCTCGACGGTGCTGCCGTCGGCAATGTCGGCGCTGGTCAGCTCCAGCGCGGCGGCGGGGCTGGCCAGGCAGAGAGCGGTGAGGAATGGATTTAAAATGTGTTTCAAAGTCATGATATTACTCCGTTAAATGCATGGGCCAAGGGACGCGCACCTTGCGCGGGGGAGAGGCCCGCTCCAGCTTGCCCCGACCGCACCCGTGCCAATATGGAGGAATTCCGGAATTGTGAGCCGCCCCGTCTTGTGATGCGCCGGCCCGCTTTCTAGGGTGGGTCGCCATGATCACCCGCTTTGCCCCTTCGCCCACGGGCCCCCTGCACTTGGGCCACGCCTTTTCTGCGCTCACCGCTGCCCGCCGGGCGCAGGCAGAGGGCGGCACGTTCCTGCTCAGGATCGAGGACATCGACCTGAGTCGCGCGCGTCCGGAATGGGAAGAGCTGATCTACGAGGACCTGCACTGGCTGGGTCTCAGCTGGCCCGAACCGGTGATGCGCCAGTCCGAGCGCATGCCGGCCTATCGCGCGGCCCTGCAGCGGCTGTGGGACATGGGGCTGCTCTATCCCTGCAGCTGCACCCGCCGTGACATCGCCGCCGCCGCCAGCGCCCCGCAGGAAGGGGGCGACCCGGTCGTCGGCCCCGACGGCATCGTCTATCCCGGCACTTGCCGCCCCGCGACGCCGCCCACAGGGCCCCTGCCCGAGGCCGTTCTGCGCCTGGACATGGCCGCCGCGATGGAACGCGCCTGCCGCTACGAAGCCCTGCATTTCACCGAGACCGGCCGCGGCCCCAATGGCGAGCACGGCCGGCAGGAGATCGCCCTGCGCCGGATGATCGACAAGATCGGGGACGTGGTGCTGGCGCGGCGCGAGATGGGCACCTCCTATCACCTGGCGGTGGTGGTGGATGACGCGGCCCAGGGCGTGACGGAGGTGGTCCGCGGCGCGGACCTCTTCGAGGCCACGCCCATCCACGCCCTGCTGCACCGCCTGCTGGGCCTGCCGACGCCCGTGTACCATCACCACCGGCTGATCCGCGACGCGGGCGGCAAGCGGCTGGCGAAACGCGACGACGCCCGCGCCATCCGGCTTTACCGGGAGGACGGCCGGACGCCGGCGGAGGTCATGAAGATGGTCGGTCTGCCCCCAGCCCCGACAGGCTGAGGCACGATCACACCATCGGGTCGGCGATCACCACCTCCTCGCCGTCGCGCACGGCGGTGTAGAAACAGTTGCGGCGGTTGGTATGGCAGGCCGGGCCCGTCTGATCGACGATCAGCAGCAGGCAATCGCGGTCGCAATCCACCCGCAGTTCCACCAGCTTCTGCACGTGGCCGGAACTTTCGCCCTTGGCCCAGAAGCTCTGGCGCGAGCGCGACCAGTAGGTGACATGGCCCGTCTCCAGCGTCTTCTCGATCGAGGCCGCGTTCATCCAGGCCATCATCAGCACCTCGCCGGTGCCCTCCTGCTGGGCAATGGCGGGGATCAGCCCCTTGTCGTCGAATTTCAGATTGCTCGGGTCAAAGCGCATGGGTGTCCTTTCCGCCCCTTTCCCATGGGGCCGTTGCGGCCTATCTAGGAGGAAACGCCCTGAAGAACCAGCGCCGCCGTGCCGCGCCGGAAAGGATGCTCCATGAGCGAGACTGACCTGATCAAACTCTATTCCTCGCGCATCCTGGCGCTGGCGGCCGAGATCCCCCACCAGGACCGGCTGACCGACCCCGATGCCACGGTGAAGAAACGCGCGCCGCTTTGCGGCTCCACCGTGACGGTGGACGTGGATGTCGAGGGCGGCAAGATCGCCCGCTACGGCCAGGAGGTGCGCGCCTGCGCCCTGGGCCAGGCGTCCGCCAGCGTCGTGGGCGGCGCCGTGATCGGCCGCACCAAGGCGGAAATCCTGACGGCCCGCGATCAGCTGCGCGCCATGCTGAAGGACGGCGGCCCGGTGCCTGACGCGCCCTTCGACGGGCTGGAGGTGCTGCAGCCCGCGCGCGAGTACAAGAACCGCCATGCCTCGATCCTGCTGGCGCTGGAGGCCCTGTCCGAAGCCCTGGAGCAGGCCGAGGCCAGCGACTGCGCTTAACCGCATCGCAGGGTTTGCCCCCTAGGTCTGAGGTCGCGCAACCAGCAGCGGCCCCAGATGCAACACGACCCAAGCTTCCCCTCCCGTGACGCCGATCCCCCCCGGCCCGCCGGTGTCTCCCTCGACCGGCTGGCCCGCAATGCCTCCGCGCTCGGCCAGGAAATAGTCGATGTCGACGGCTTCCTGGAGGATCTGACCCAGCAGACCGAACAGCTGTTGCGGCAACTGAAGACGGTGCGCGAGGGCACGGGCCAGGTGTTGCAGATGAATGCGGCCGTGATGACCACGATCCGCGATTCCTGCGCCCAGCTGGAAGAGACCCAGGCCAGTTTCGACAAGGCGCTCGGCATGGCGGATGTCGCGGGCCGGCAGTCACGCGAGGTTCTGACCTGGGTGCTGACCCTGGCCACCCGCACCCAGGACGTGGAAAGCGTGCTGGAGGACGTCCAGCAGAGCAACGATCAGATCGCCGACATCGCCGCCCAGGTGAACATGCTGGCGATCAATGCCAAGATCGAGGCGGCCCGCGCCGGCACCGCCGGCCAGGGGTTCTCGGTCGTGGCCGATGCGATCAACCAGCTGTCGCAGCAGACCGGCGCCACCGCCGAGACGATCAGCGACAACATCCAGCGGCTCGTGGACTGGATCACCACGCTGCAACAGGAAACCGGCCAGGTTTCCGCCACCTCGCGGGAGCTGTCGCATACCGGCGACAAGGTGGCCGAGATGAATGGCGCCGTGAAGGAGGCGATGGACCGCTCCGTCACCCGCATGAAACTGGTGCGCGACGATGCTGTGGAGGCGGACGCGGCCCTGCGCGACTACACCCCGCGGATCGAGAGCATGTTCAACAGCGTCCAGGACAGTGCCGATGGTGTGGATGATGTTCACCATCGCCTGCAGGTGCTGCGCGACCTGTCCGAGGCGCTGGTGCAGGATTCCATCTCGGCCGGCGGCGACACCGAGGATGGCCCCTTCATCGCCGATGTGCAGGCGCGGGCGCGCCGCATCAGCGCCGCCTTCGAGGAGGCCGTGGACGAGGAACGTATCAGTTTCGACGATCTCTTCGACACCGAGTATCGCCCGGTGCCAAACAGCGACCCGGAACAGGTCACCACCCGCTTCACGCGGCTGACCGACCTGCTGCTGCCCGAAATCCTGGAAGAGGCGCTGGCGCTGGACGACAAGGTCGCCTTCTGCGCCGCGGTGGATCGCAATGGCTACCTGCCGACCCACAACCGCAAGTTCTCGCATCCGCAATCCGACGATCCGGTTTGGAACACGGCCCATTGCCGCAACCGCCGCATCTTTGACGACCGCGTCGGGCTGAAGGCCGGGCGCAACAAGGAACCCTTCCTGATGCAGGTCTACCGGCGCGACATGGGCGGCGGCGACTACGTACTGATGAAGGACCTCTCGGCGCCTATCTTCGTCAAGAATCGTCACTGGGGCGGGCTGCGCCTGGCCTACCGGTTCTGAGCGGGGGCTTGGCCGCTCCCCGATCGGCTGCGAGGCACCGCCATGGCCCCGCCCGGGCCAAAGTACCGTGCGCAGAAGCGCGTCAGACAAAAAACCGCCGCACGTCCCGAGGGACGGCGGCGGCAAGGATGCAGATCGCTTGGGACTGAGGGACGCGCACCGGGGGATGAGGCAGACCCGGCCGGGCGGACAGGCGATCCGACCCGTGGGATGGGGATCCGGCGCGCCCCTCGCGATTTGCAGGCAGAAACGGCTCAGGTCAGAGCCGGCAGGTAGAGTGAGCCCAGAAGAAGCACGACCAGGGCCGCGGCCCCGAAAAGATCCTGAACCAACGCCGAAGGCGAACGGCGGGCAACCTGGATGAAGTCTTTCAGCATGTCTTGGCTCCTTGCGATCGGTGTCATTCCTCTGAGTTGCCCCTTTGTTCTCAGATTCTCGGGCGCACGTAAAGAACTTTTTAAGAACATTTGAGAACAAAAGGGGTTTCATCGGAACATCAAGGTGTTAGCCCGTTCTTAGTGAGACCAGAACAGAGGGGAGCGCCGTCTCTTCCTGGCGAAAGGACGGGCGGCATCGTCTCCGAATACGGGGGGCGCCTCAGCCGACGTTGATCAGGCGGATCGCCTCGTCTTGGCCCATCAGCCACAGCAGCGTCCGTGCCGCCTGCCCGCGCGGGCTTTCCAGCGACGGATCCTTGGCCAGCAGGGTGCGCGCGTCGCTTTGGGCGATGGCCATCAGCGCGGTCTGGCGTTCCAGGTCAGCGATGCGGAACCGGGGCATCCCGCTTTGCGCCGTACCGATCAGGTCGCCGGCGCCGCGCATTTCCAGGTCGGCCTCGGCGATGCGGAAACCATCCTCGGTCTCGCGCAGCAGGGTCAGCCGTTTCATCCCTGCCTCCGACAGCGGCGCCTGGTAAAGCATGAGGCAGGTCGAGGCCGCCTCGCCCCGACCGACCCGACCGCGCAGCTGGTGCAGCTGCGCCAGGCCAAAGAACTCGGCCCGCTCGATCACCATGATCGAGGCATTGGGCACGTTCACCCCCACCTCGATCACGGTCGTGGCGACCAGCACATCGGTCTCGCCCCGCTGGAAGGCGGCCATGGCGGCGTCCTTCTGCTCTGGCGGCATCTGGCCGTGCACCAGCCCGACGCGCCCCTCGCCCAGACGGGCGCGCAGATGCTTGAACCGCTCCTCGGCCGCGGTCAGGTCGCTTTTCTCGCTCTCCTCGACCAGCGGACAGACCCAATAAGCCTGCCGCCCGTCGCGCGTGGCACGGTCCAGGTGGTCGACAATCTCTCCCAGCCGCTCGGTGGAACTCAGCGTGGTCTTCACCGGGGTCCGCCCGGGCGGTTTCTCATCCAGCACCGAGATGTCCATGTCGCCATATTGCGCAAGCGACAGGGACCGCGGGATCGGCGTCGCGGTCATCACCAAGATATCCGCCTGGCGCCCCTTGCGCCCCAGCTCCAGCCGCTGGCGGACGCCGAAGCGATGCTGTTCGTCGACGATAGCCAGGCGCAGGTCGGCGAAATGCACGTCCTGCTGAAAGACAGCATGCGTGCCGACCAGGATGTCGATCTCACCTCCCGACAGCCTGGCGAGCTTGGCCGCGCGATCGGCGCCCTTGTCGCGCCCCGTCAGGATGTCCAGCGTGACGCCCGCGGCCTCGGCCAGCGGCGCCAGGCCCTCCATGTGCTGCCGCGCCAGGATTTCGGTCGGGGCCATCATCACCCCCTGCCCGCCCGCCTCGACGGCGATCAGCAGCGCCAGGAAGGCCACCAGCGTCTTGCCCGCGCCCACGTCGCCCTGCAACAGCCGTGACATGCGATCCTCGCGTCCCATGTCGGCGGCAATCTCGCCAACAGCGCGAGTCTGCGCCTCGGTCGGCTTGTAGGGAAGCGATTTCAACACCTTGCTGCGCAGGTGCCCGTCACCATGACTGGGGCGCCCCGCTCGCTTGCGCTCGACCATGCGCGCCAGCGCCAGGGTCAACTGATGCGCCAGCAGCTCGTCAAAGGCCAGCCGTTCCCGCGCCGGATCTTCCGGACTGACGGCATCCACCCCATCGGGCCCATGGGCCTGACGCAGCGCCGACAGCCAGTCCGGCCAGAGCTTCGACGCCCGCTGCCCGGTGTCGATCCACTCCGGCAACAGGGGCGCACGGGACAGGGCCGAGGCCGCCGCCTTGGCCATCACCCGCTGGGTCACACCGGCGGTCAGCGGATAGACCGGTTCGAAATCCGGGATCTCGTCGCCCTGGTCGAGGGGCAACACATGGTCCGGATGGGGCATGTTGGCGACCCCGTCGTACATCTCCAGCTTGCCGGACACCAGGCGCCGGCTGCCCTCCGGCAGGATCTGTTGCAGGTAGTTCGACCGGGCGTGGAAGAAGATCAGGTCAAACTCCGTCTCCGCATCGGCCACGCGGATGCGATAGGCCCCGCCCCGGCTGCGCGGCGGGTGATGGGCGCCCACCCTGACCTCAACCGTCGCCGTGGCCGGCAAGGTCAGGCCCAGGATCGTCTCGCGTCGGCGCCGGTCGATGACCCCGTGAGGCAGCAGGAACAGCATGTCCCGCGGCACCTCCACGTCGAGTTGCGCCAGGTGCTTGGCCGTCTTCGGCCCGACGCCCTCCAGCGTTTCCAGCCCCGCGAAGAGGGGGAAGAGGATTTCGGGCCGGCCGGTCATGCGTCACCGATCAGCGACAGCCAGCCATCCTCGTCAATGACTCGCACACCCAGGTCGGCGGCCTTGGTGGCCTTCGACCCGGCGCCCGGCCCGGCGATCAGGATGTCGGTCTTCTTCGAGACCGAGCCGGACACCTTGGCGCCAAGCGCCTCGGCGCGGGCCTTGGCCTCAGGTCGGGTCATCTTTTCCAGCGTCCCGGTAAAGACCAGGGTCAGCCCCGCGACCGGGCTGCCGCTGTCGTCGGGCGCCTCGACGTCGAGGATCGTCAGCTCGGCGGCCAGCCGGTCGATGGAGGCGCGCTCGGCCTCCTGGCCGAAGGCGGCGACAAGCGAGGCGGCGACCTTGGCGCCGATGCCGTCGATGCCGATCAGCTCTTCCCAGGCGTCCCGCTGCTCCTTGGTCAGGGGGGGCTCCGTCGCCCAGGCCGCATCCCGCGCGGCCTTCAGGCTGGCCCGACGCCCCGCTTCGCGCGCCGCCGCGCGTTCCTCGGCCTCGGCGGCATCGGCCTGCAGGTGACGTTCCTGCGCCGGGCGTGCCAGGTCGACGACCTGCGTCAGCCGCGACCAACTGCCGAAGTGGCGCGCCAGGTCCTGCGACACGACCTCCCCCACGTGGCGAATGCCAAGGGCGAAAAGCGCACGGTTCAGCTCGATCTCGCGGCGGGTGTCGATGGCGTCGAAGAGGTTCTCGGCCGACTTCTCGCCCCAGCCCTTGATCTTCGCCAGCGGGGTTTCGGCCAGGTGGCGGATGGCGGCGCCCACATGGGCGGGGTCGGTGTCATCCACCGGCACACCGGCGGTGCGCAGCATCTCGGCCAGTTCGGACAGCAGCGCGGCGCGCCGCTCTGGGTCGTCCTCGTAGCGCGCGGTCACCTCCTGCGGGTCCCGCACCAGGCGCCGGTCCTCGGCGTCCCGGACGCGCAGGGTGAAGATGTCCGCAGGCTCCGCGATCCAGCACATGTCGTAGAGGAACTCGGCCTGCTTGGTCCCCAGCCCCTCGATGTCGAAGGCGGCGCGAGACACGAAATGGCGCAGCTTTTCGACCGCCTGCGCGGGGCAGATCAGGCCCCCAGTGCAGCGGCGGACGCTGTCGCCCTCCTCCCGGATCGCCTGGGACCCGCATTCGGGGCAGGTTTCGGGGAAGCTGTAGGGGGTCGCATCCTCGGGGCGCTTCGACAGGTCCACGTCGGCGATCTTGGGGATCACGTCGCCCGCGCGGTAGACCTGCACCCAGTCGCCCGGGCGAATGTCCTTGCCCTCGCGGATCTGCTCCCCCTTGTTGTCGCGGCCCGCGATGTAGTCCTCGTTGTGCAGCGTCGCGTTGGAGACGACGACGCCGCCGACGGTGACGGGATGCAGACGCGCCACGGGGCTGAGCGCGCCGGTACGGCCGACCTGGATGTCGATCGCCTCCAGCCGGGTCCAGGCCAGTTCGGCGGGGAACTTGTGGGCGATGGCCCAGCGGGGCGTGGTGGAGCGGAAGCCGAGGCGCCCCTGCAGCGCCAGGTCGTCGACCTTGTAGACGACGCCGTCGATGTCATAGCCCAGCGTGGCGCGCTGTTCCTCGATGCGGGCGTAATGGGCCAGCATCTCCTCCGGTCCGTCGCAAAGCTGGGTTAGGGGGTTGGTCTGGAAACCAAGGGTGGCGAGCCGGTCGATCGCGCCCTTCTGGGTGTCCGCTAGCGGGTCCGACAGGACGCCCCAGGCATAGGCGAAGAAACGCAGCGGGCGGGCGCGGGTGATCTCCGCATCCAGCTGACGCAGGGACCCGGCGGCGGCGTTGCGCGGGTTGGCAAAGGTCTTGGCCCCGGCCTCCTCCTGGCGCGCGTTCAGCGCCTGGAAATCCTCGTGGGACATGTAGACCTCACCCCGCACCTCCAGCCGGTCGGGGGCGCCGTCGAGGCGGGTCGGGATGTCGGCGATGGTGCGGGCGTTGGCGGTGACATTCTCGCCCTCCTCGCCATCGCCGCGGGTGGCCGCGCGCACCAGCTCGCCGTTCTCATAGAGCAGCGACAGGGACAGGCCGTCGATCTTGGGTTCCGCCGTGTAGGCCAGCGGCGCGTCCGGGCCGAGGCCGAGGTAGCGCCGGATGCGCGCATCGAAATCGCGCACGTCCCCGTCCTCGAAGGCATTGCCGAGCGAGAGCATCCGCACCTCGTGGCGCACCTTGCCGAAACCCTCGGCGGGGGCCGCGCCCACCTGGTCGGAGGGGCTGTCGGCGCGTTTGAGCGCGGGGAAGCGCGCCTCGATCTCCGCGTTGCGGATCTTTAGCGCGTCATACTCGGCATCGGATATCTCGGGCGCGTCGCTCTGGTGATAGGCCAGATTCGCCCCATTCAGCGCCTCGGCCAGGCGGGCCAGTTCGCCCTCTGCCTCTGCCGATGTCAGCGTTTCCACTGCCTTCTGCGCCGTCTCACCCGTCATGCACGATCCCCTTGTCCTGATCCTCGGCCAGACCGGCCGATTGGGGAAAGAGATAGGCGGGGTGGAAAGCGAGGTCCAGCGACTTGCGTGACCGGGACGGGGGTGGAGCGTCAGCCCGCAGGCACCTTTGCCGTGCACCGCGCCCCTACCAGGGCTGGATCGCCTGCCGAACCTGCGCCGCCTTATTGCCAGTGCGTCTCTGGTCGCGGCGCGGGATAGGTGTCGGGCTTCGGCGGTATCGCACAGAAGGGCGACCTGCGAAGATCCAACCGGCCAGCGACGCCCCTCTCCGCGCTGTGGTCACAACATGGACGGGCCATCCGCAAACCGTGAGTGGTGGTCAGTCGCAGGAGCTCCGGTCGAGCACGGGTCAGCCAGCGCCGAGCGCGATCCTCTTCTCGTCCATCTGTTCCGGCTCGGGATCACGCAGCACATAGCCGCGGCCCCAGACGGTTTCGATGTAGTTGTCGCCTTCAGTGGCGGTCGACAGCTTCTTGCGCAGCTTGCAGATGAAGACGTCGATGATCTTCAGCTCCGGTTCATCCATGCCGCCGTAGAGATGGTTCAGGAACATTTCCTTGGTCAGGGTCGTGCCCTTGCGCAGAGACAGCAGTTCCAGCATCTGGTACTCCTTGCCGGTCAGATGCACCGGCTTGCCGCCCACCTCCACCGTCTTGGCATCCAGGTTCACCTCGATCCGGCCAGTGCGGATGATCGACTGGGAATGCCCCTTGGAGCGCCGGATGATCGCATGGATCCGCGCCACCAGTTCCTCGCGATGGAAGGGTTTCGTCAGGTAGTCATCGGCACCGAAGCCGAAGCCCTTCAGCTTGCTCTCGGTATCATCGGCGCCCGAGAGGATCAGGATCGGCGTCTCGATCCGCGCCAGGCGCAGCTGGCGCAGCACCTCATGCCCGTTCATGTCCGGAAGGCCCAGATCGAGCAGGATCAGGTCGTAGTCATAGAGCTTGGCAAGGTCGATGCCCTCTTCGCCCAGGTCGGTCGTATAGACGTTCAGGTTGGCATGGGTCAGCATCAATTCGATGCTCTTTGAGGTGGTCGGATCATCTTCTACCAAAAGCACGCGCATGCCGAGTTCTCTCCGTTAATCCCCTGGTTGCCTTGGATCGTGACGGCATTTGGTTAACCTCTGGTTACCGGGAAATACCCTTTGCGGCCAACAACCTAAGATTGTCTGTACTTCTGCAATGCCGTCGCCTTCAGCGCCTCCTCGCCATGGTTGGCGACCGCGCTGACCCACTCCAGAAATTCCTCCGGTGAGAGCGAGTATCTCTCAAGCGCCTCGTCCTGGGATATAAGACCATGGACCACCCCCCGCACGACGGCCGCCTTGCGCGAGGCAACCCAGCGACGGGTCGTCGCCGGCGGCAGATCCGCCCGCGTCATCACCCGGCCATCCGGCAGGGTCACCGCCCGCGGCCCCTGGACTTTCTTCAGATACATCGCTCCGGCCCTCACTGGCCCTCAGTAGATCCCCGCCATTCTTTGGGGCGGGTTTTAACGGCTGGTGAAACGGCGGGTTGAGAGTGTGTCGCATTTTCCTATATTCTCTTGATCTTCGAGCCGGGCCGACGAGTCGTCCCTCTCCCCCATCCCCGGCCGATCAGGAGCACCCATGGCACTGGACACCGCACCCGAGCTGAATTCCCTGGGCTTCGCCAAGCCCCCGTCCGAGACCCGCGTGGTCGTCGCCATGTCCGGCGGCGTCGACAGTTCCGTCGTGGCGGCGAAACTGGCCGAGGAAGGCTATGACGTCGTGGGCGTGACGCTGCAGCTGTACGACCACGGCGCGGCCCTGGCCAAGAAGGGCGCCTGCTGTGCCGGCATCGACATCCACGATGCGCGCCGCGTCGCGGAGGAGATGAACTTCCCCCACTATGTCCTTGATTACGAAAACATCTTCCAGGATGCGGTGATCGACGAATTTGCCGACAGCTACCTGGCGGGCGCCACCCCCGTGCCCTGCATCCGCTGCAACGAGCGGGTGAAGTTCAAGGACCTGCTGGAGACGGCGAAGGACCTGGATGCCGACTGCATGGCCACCGGCCACTACATCCAGCGCAAGATGGGCGAGACCGGACCGGAGCTTCATTGCGCGGCCGATGCGAACCGCGACCAGAGCTATTTCCTCTTCTCGACCACCCCCGAACAGCTCGCCTTCCTGCGCTTCCCGCTGGGCCATCTGCCGTCGAAGGACGCCACCCGCGAGCTGGCGGCGCAATACGGCCTGGCCGTGGCGGACAAGCCCGACAGCCAGGACATCTGCTTTGTCCCGAACGGAAACTATGCGTCCGTGATCGAGAAACTGCGCCCCGGCGCGGCGGAACCGGGCGAGATCGTCCATGCGGACGGACGGGTGCTGGGCACGCATGAGGGCGTGATCCACTACACCATCGGCCAGCGCCGCGGCCTGGGCATCGGTGGGCTGAGCGAGCCGCTTTACGTGGTGAAGCTGGACGTCGACGCCAAGCAGGTGATCGTCGGCCCGAAGGAGCTCTTGGCCACCCGCCGCGTGCCGGTGCGGGAGATCAACTGGCTGGGCGACGGCAAGATGACCGACAAGGCCGAGCATCACATCTCGGTCAAGGTCCGCTCCACCCGCCCCCCGCGCGAGGCCATCCTGCGCCCGATCAGCGAGACCGAGGCGGAAGTGGAGCTGCTGAGTGCCGAGGAAGGCATTTCTCCCGGCCAGGCCTGCGTGTTCTACGAAACCGAAAGCAGCCGCATCCTTGGCGGTGGCTGGATCTGGCGCGGGCACTGACCTTGGCGCCAGAGGAACGAAGGAACGCGCGTCCCTCAGGGGCGCGCGTTCTGCCTTTTGGGGCCCGGCAAAAGGGGCGTGGGGGGCTCTGCCCCCTTCCTAGAGACGGGCGAGGATGGCGCGAGCGGCGCGCAGGCCCGGGGCCTCGCCGCCGCGGCCCAGGCGATCCATCGTGACGTCGAGGGCCTCGAACTGGTCGGTCGGATCCTCCAGCACGGCGGACAAGGCCGGGGCGATCTTCGTTGCATCGCAGTCATCGCCGATGAACTCGGGGATCACCCGCGTGTCGGAGACCAGGTTGACCAGGGTCACCGTGTCGGTGATCAGCATCCGCTGCATGATCATCCGCGTCAGCGGCGCCATGTCGTAGGCGATGACCATCGGCGTGTCATTGGCGGCCAGCTCCAGCGAGACGGTGCCCGAGGCCGCCAGCGCCAGGTCGGCGGCCCGGAAGGCGGCGCGCTTGATCCGGGCGAATTCCGCCGGGTCGGCGTCGCGCGGGTCGAGGATCATCAGCCCCGTGGGCCAGTCGCGCGTCAGCTCCTCCACCAGCGGAGCCACATGGGCAGCGGCGGGCAGGACGAAGCGCAGTTCCGGGTGGCGGGCGCGCAGGTCGCGCAGCACGGGGCCGAAGACCGGCGCCAGGCGCGCGACCTCGCCGCTGCGCGAGCCGGGCAGCACCAGCAGGACCGGGGCGTCCCCGATGCCGCTTTGGACGCGAAAGTCGTGCACCTCCTCGACCGTGGCGATCGGCTGGGTGGCGATCGGATGGCCGACGAAATCGCATTCCATCCCGGCGGCCTGCATCAGCGGCGGCTCAAAGGGGAAAAGCGCCAGGACCTGGTCGATGACGCGGGCCATCTTCACGGCGCGTTTCGGCCGCCAGGCCCAGACCGTGGGGGCGACGTAGTGAACTGTGCGGACGTCCGACTTCGCCTTCACCAGCTTGGCCACGCGCAGGCAGAAATCGGGGCTGTCGATGGTCAGCAGCAGATCCGGCGGATCGGCCAGCACCGCCTCGGCGCATTCCCGGATTCGGCGTTTCAGGTGGAAATACTTCGGCAGGATCTCCGCCAGCCCCATGACCGACAGTTCCGACATGGGAAAGCGCGAGGTGAGGCCCTCGGCCTCCATCGCCGGGCCGCCCACGCCCTCGAAGGTGACCTGGCCACCCGTCAGCTCCTTCAGCCCGGCCATAACGGCGGCGCCGAGGTTGTCGCCCGAGGGCTCGCCCGCGATGACGAAGATGCGCATCATGCCTCCTGCACCCAGATGGTGACGCCCAGATCCTCTGCCCGGGCCAGCATCGCCGCGCGGTCCAGCAGCAGCACGGCCCCCGGGGCGATGGCGATGGCCGCCAAGCCCGCTGCATGGGCCCCCTCGACCGTGGCGGGGCCGATGGCGGGCATGTCGACGCGCAGGTCCTGTCCGGCCTTGGGGCGCTTGACGAAAACGCCCGGCGCACGCCGCAGGGGCTCGGGCGTCGTCGCCACGTAACGCAGAAGCGCGTCGCTGCCCTGAAGTGTCTCGATCCCAAGGCACAGCCCACCCGCCACCACACAGGCCTGGCCGATGTCCAGCGACGCCATATGGGCTAGGATCTCCGCCCCTCGGGTGGCATCGGCGCGGAGCTGGGCGTCTGGCGCGGGACCGGCCAGAAGGCCGGGCGTGGGCGCGATCAGATCAGGCAGGACCTCATGGGCGCCCTGAACGGCGAAGCCTTCTTCTTCGAAGATGGAAATCACCAGCCGCAACAGGCTGTCGTCCCCGCCCTGCCCCATGGCTTTCAGCAGGCGCGGGGCGAGCATCAGCATCTTGGCGTCCAGCGCCGTCTTGTCGAAATCGGGTCGCGCCAGGCTGCCCGCCAGGACCACGCGGGTCACGCCCGCGTCCTTCAACCCACGAAACAGGCTGCCAAGCTTCTCGAAGCGGTAGCGGGTCAGCCGCTCTTCCGGCAGGTCACAGGCGATGCCCGCAAGGGAGACGAGGAAGGCCTCTGGCTCGGCCTCGGCAAGGGCCACGGGCAGCGCGCCAGCGCCGGCGATGATCGCGAGGCGCCCGTCTGGCGCATCTGCCGCCGTTCTGTCCTGCGCGGGGGCCGCGCGGCCCCCGCCCCGCCTGCCGAAGAGCGCCATCTCAACCGCCCGGGGTCAGGAAGGAGCGGTCGCTTTCGCCAGTGATGAAATCGACGATCTCGCGCACATAGGCGCTTTCGGTTTCTTCGCCCAGGCGGCGGGCGCGATCCTGGAAGGCACCTTCGCCCTGGGCCAGCATCTGGAAGGCGGCGCGCAGAGCGGTGATGTCCGACCGCGCGACGCCGCGCCGTTTCAAGCCGACCAGGTTCAGACCATCGAGATGGCCCCGCGGCGCCTGCACCAGCCCGTGCGGGATCACGTCATTGGTGACCATGGTCACCGCGCCGATGATCGCGCCGCGGCCGATGCGCACCCATTGGTGCACGCCCGAGAGGCCACCGATGATGACCTCGTCCTCGATCACGCAATGGCCCGCCAAGGCGGCGTTGTTGACGATGATGACATGGTTGCCGACCTGGCAGTCGTGGGCCACGTGGGACCCCGCCATGAACAGCCCATCGTCCCCCACGCGGGTCACGCCGCCACCGCCTTCGGTGCCGGTGTTCATCGACACGTGTTCACGGATGCGGTTGCGCTTGCCGATGACCAGCGAGGTTTCCTCGCCCTTGAACTTCAGGTCCTGGGGAATGCCGCCCAGCACCGCGAAGGGATGCACCAGCGTCTCTTCCCCGATCTCGGTCCGGCCCTGCACCACCACATGGCTCATCAGCTCGACCCGGGGGCCGATCACGGCCTTGGCGCCGATGTGGCAGAAGGGACCGATCCGCGCGCCGGGGCCGATCTCGGCACCATCCTCGACATGGGCGGAGGGGTGCACGATGGCTTCGTGGCTGATCGCCATGGCTCAGCCCTCGACCGCGTCGGCTGGCAGATCGAGCATGGCCATGAACTCGGCCTCGCAGGCCAGGTCCCCGTCCACGGTCGCCTTGCCGCCGAATTTCCACATCTTCGCGCCGGGCTTGCCGCGCAGGGTTTCGACCTGCAGCTCCAGCACGTCGCCGGGCACGACCATGCGGCGGAACTTCGCCTTCTCGATCGACATGAAGTAGATCAGCGCGTTCTTGTCTTCCAGGCCGAGGGCCGCGCCCACCATGACGCCGGCGGTCTGGGCCATCGCCTCGACGATGGTCACGCCGGGCATGATCGGCTTGCCCGGGAAATGCCCCTGGAAATGCGGTTCGTTCATGGTGACGTTCTTGATGCCCCGCCCCGAGCTGTAGCCGTCGATGTCGACGACCTTGTCGACCAGCAGGAAGGGATAGCGGTGCGGAATAATACGCTGAATACGAGCGATATCGGCGGTTTGCAGCGTCTCGGTCATGAAATCTTTCCTCATGCGGTCCCGGGGGCGCGCCCCTGGGGCGCCTCCGGGGAAGCCCCGTGTCCCTGTGTCCCTAGCAAGTCACCCGCGCGGCGGCAAGCGGCAGGCGCCCTACTGGCGGATGCGCGGCGCCACCCAACCCGTGGGGCAGCTCAGTCGCCGGAGGTCGCCCCTGCGGGCGCCTGCTCCGGCACCTCCGGCAAGACACCGCCGTCGGGCGCCGTGACGCCTTCGGTCAGCCCGTCTTCCGTCAGGCTGCCGCCGGTCAGCGCACCTTCGGTCGGCCCCTCGGGCGCGGCACCGGGTTGCTGCGCAGGCTCTGATCCGATCCCGGCCTCGGGGTCAGTCTCGGCGTCGGTGCCCCTGTCCGTGTCGGCGCCGTCCTCCGGCCGCGACAGAAGGGCGGCATCGATCCGGCGGATGGCCTCATCGGTCACATCCACCGCTTCCCGCGTCACGAAGACCGTGCGACGTTCGAGGATCACCGCAGTCCCGGCCTCCTGCATCAATCGATCCAAAACGGGTTCGACGGACACCAGGAACTCCCGCCGGATCGCCTCGCTGTCCTCGCCAAGGCCCTGCGCCTCCAGGTCGCGTTCGCGGCGGATGCGGATCACCTTCTCGTCGAAGGCATCGGCCAGGTCCCGGAAGGCCTGCGGATCCATCTCCGCCCGACGTTCCGTCAGGGTGCGTTCTTCCTCCGCCAGCTCGGCCTCGATCCGCCGGTTCT
Organism: Pseudooceanicola marinus; assembly: GCF_020177265.1. Taxonomy (GTDB): domain Bacteria; phylum Pseudomonadota; class Alphaproteobacteria; order Rhodobacterales; family Rhodobacteraceae; genus Pseudooceanicola; species Pseudooceanicola marinus_A. The sequence continues at coordinate 190,591 of NZ_JAIVMC010000001.1, read as the reverse complement.
CCGCCGCGATCTCGGCGGCGCGGGCCTCCAGCTCCTCGGCCAGTTGCTGCGCGTAGTCGCTTTCGGAAAAGAGCCGTTCGCTGTCGATGACCAGCACCGGGGAGCGCAACTGCTGCGCGGCCTGGCCCTGCGCCATCGACGGCGCTGCGCCCAGCAGGGAAAACGCAAGGGCCCCGGCCAGCGCAAGCCGGACCGGGGCCCCGAAAAAGGTGGAAAATGTCGACACGCCGGTCCTCAGAAATCCGTCCGGATGGAGAGGTCGAAGGTCTGCTCCTCGTCGAAGTCTTCCTTCTGCAACGCCGTCGTCCAGTTGAAGCGCAGCGGCCCGACCGGCGTATCCCAGAACAGCGAGACACCGACGACCTGGCGCAGCGAGAAGTCCTCGTAGAAGACATCGCTGGCCGACTGATCCAGCCCCCAGACGGAGCCGACGTCGTAGAAGACACCACCGGTGATGCCCAGTTCTTCGGGCAGGCCCAGCGGGAATTCGGCATCAAACTGCGCCACGGCGTAGGTGGTGCCTCCCAGGGCATCGTCGTAGTTGCCGGGCGAATACTGCCGCGGGCCGATCCCGTCGGGGGTGAAGCCCCGCATGATCGACGACCCGATCCGATAGCGGTCGGTCGCGATGGAATCGCTGCTGCCCAGCATCGAGATGTTGCCGGCGCGGAAGGTGGCCCGCAGGGTCACTTCCTCGTTCCAGACGGCGGTCTGCGCGATCGCCCGCGCGGTGGAGCGGATGAATTCCACGTCGCCGCCGACCCCGCCGAAGTCCTGGCCGAATTCCAGCAGGATGCCGGCGTTCGGGTTCAGCCCCGTCAGGCGCGTGTCATAGGCATAGGTGTAGCCCACGGAGGAAGAATAGCGCAGATCCTCTTCCGCCTCGGCCCGCAGCAGCGGGCCAACATCGCTGTCGTCGTCGAGATTGATGTCCCGCGCGTTCAGCTTGTAGTTCAGGTTCAGGCTCGACTGTTCGCTCAGCGGGAAGGTCAGGCCCGTGGTGAAGGAGCCGCTGATCGCGTTGTAGTCCGAATAATCGGATTCGGACTCACTGTAGGACAGGCCGAAGTTCAGCCGCAGATCCCGGCCCAGCAGGCGCGGTTCAACGAAGTTGATCGAGTAGTTGGTGTTCGAGCTGACACCCGACACCGTCACCCCCAGGGTCTGGCCCCGGCCCAGGAAGTTGCGTTCCTGGAAGGCGACCTGAAGCCCGAAACCGTCGGTGGTCGAATAGGTCCCGCCGAAGGACAGCGAGCCGGTGGGCGCCTCTTCGACATCCACGTCGAGGATGACCTGGTCCGGGCGGGTGCCCTCGCGCGCGTTCACGTCGGCGGTCGAGAAGAACCCGAGCGCGCGGATGCGCTCCGCGGTCTGGCGGATCTCACGCGGATTGAAGGGGTCGCCCTCGGCCATGCGGAACTCCTGGCGGATCACGCGGTCCAGGGTGGTTGTGTTGCCCTCGATGTCGATCCGCTCGACGAAGACCCGCGGGCCGCGCGACAGGACGAATTCCACATCCAGCGTCAGATCGCGGTCGTTGCGGGTGATGCGCGGCTCGATCCGCAGGAAGTCGCGGCCCTGGCGCACGGCCAGGCGCTCCATCCGGGTGATCGAGTTTTCGACATCGGTGGGGGTATAGGTCTGGCCCGGCTTGATGCGCAGGGCCTCCTGGTAGGGTGCCGCGTCGACGCCTTCATATTCGCTGACCGTGGTGATCTGACCGAACTCGAAGGGCTGCCCTTCCTGAACGTTGAAGGTCAGGACGTAGCCGTCGCGCTCGGGCGACAGCTCGGCAGAGACGCCGGTGATCCGAAAGTCGACGTAGCCGCGCGACTGGTAGAAATCGTTCAGCACCTGGCGGTCAAACTCGATCCGGTCGGCCACGAAGGTGTCCGAGCGGAAGAAGGCCCGCAGCAGACCGGCCTGTTTCGATTCCAGCACCTGGCGCAGGCGACGGTCGGAATAGACGGTGTTGCCGACGAAGGAGATCCGTTCGACCTCGGCGTTGTCGCCCTCGAAGACCTCGAACACCAGATCGACGCGGTTGTCCGAACGGCGGATGATGCGCGGGGTGACGCGCGCCGCCAGCCGGCCCTGCTGGGAATAGGCCTCGGAGATCAGCGCGGCATCGGCCTCGGCCCGGGTCGGCGAGAAGACCTGGCGGGAGGTCGACTGCACGATTTCCGTCAGGGCATCGTCCTTGATCCGGCGGTTCCCCTCGAAGGAGATGCGGTTGATCGTCGGGTATTCGGTGACGTTGATGACCAGGGTGCCGCCGCGCGGCGTCAGCTCGACGGTCTCGAAGAGACCGGAATTGACGATGTTCTGGTAGGCGTCGTTCAGCTCTGCCGCCGTGACGGCCTCACCGCGCCCGATTCCCGCGTAGGAGACGACGGTGGCGTCGGGGATCCGCTGGTTGCCTTCGATGGCGACCGCGTTGAACCGGTAGCTCTGTGCCAGCACCGCGTCCGGCGCGGTGAGAGAAACGCCTGAAACAATGGCGAAAATCGCAGCTGCCAGAGGCAAGGAAAATTTGTTGCGGCGAACGGAGGTGGCAGCCCCGGCTCCAAAGGTATTCGTCATATTCCAAACCCAGTCAGACATCCCAGTTAAGACGTGAGTATCGGGTTAATAACCGCTTGTCAAAACAGGAAAACGCGCGGGACGTGTCGCCGCGCGCGTCGGGTTAGGCCCGGGTCCGAAGTGGGGAAGAGATGGCCGTTTCAGCGCCCGCCAGGGCCCGGCCAAAGGCCGCTCAGAACAGGATCTGGCCCATGTAGGCACCCGCCGAAAGCGCCAGCGCCGTCAGCCCCGCGTAGAGCAACAGATCGACGTTCAGTTCGAACAGCACCGACAGGCCACGGTAGCTTTTCTGAAGAAGCGTCATTTCGTTCCAACCTTTCCCGTACGCGACTTGGGCCCCTCGGGCCCGCAATCGCGCACAGTTATCCCATCGGAATGCGGCAAAAATCAGGCGGAGCGCCCCCGCCCTTGCCGAGTCAGGAAATGACCTCTGCCGGGAGGGGGCCGCCGATCCGTCGGGACGCCCCCGGACGTCAGGGGCAGAAAACGTCGTTGGTCAGGGCAAAGACCATAACCGACAGCACGATGGTCAGGCCGACGGCCATCAGAACCCGCAGCGCACCGTCCGACGGCGGCTTGCCCGCCACGGCCTCGTAGGCATGGAAGACCAGGTGCCCGCCGTCCAGGATCGGCACCGGGAATAGGTTCAGCAGGCCCACGCCCGTGGACAGGGCCGCGACGAACCACAGGAAGCTGGTGGTGCCCTGGCTGGCCATCGCGCCGGAGGTCTTGGCGATGCCGATCGGGCCGGACATGTTGCAGGACGAAATCGCCCCGGTGATCATATGCCAGATGCCAGACAGCGAGCTGGTGATCACGCCCCAGGTCTGCAGCACCCCGCCCCGGAGCGACTCCAGAACCCCGGCCCGTTCGGTCGCCAGGTCGAAGGCCATGCCCCCGGCAATGCCGATCCGCCATTCGGTGCGGAAGCCGCCTTCGGGCGCGGGTTCATCGACCCGGCGCGGGGTCAGGGCGAATTCCAGGGTCTCCCCGGTCTCGGGCCGCCAGACATCCAGCAGCAGAGTCGCCCCTTCGGAGCCTTCGACCCGTGTCTTCAGCTGGTCGAAGGCGAAGATCTGCGTGCTGTCGATGCCGGTGATCACGTCGCCCGGTTTCATGCCGATGTCATAGGCGGCCGAGTTGGGCGCCAGTTGCAGCACGATGGGCGGATAGGGATAGGGGCCGGGCACCGTCACCTCCTGGCCATCGCGGCGCAGGCGGTAGTCCAGCTGGGCCGCCTGCGGCAGCGCGTCGGAGAAGCCGGACATGCCCTCGGCATCGTCCATTCCCGGCAGGTCGACGCCACCGATGGCCAGGATCTCATCCCCTGGGCGCAGATCGGCGCCCTGCGACAGCGCGGGCGGCAGCGGGCGCAGCTCTCCCACGGCCAGCGGCTCGGCCACCTGGCCCCGTGCCAGGAAGAGACCGGCGAACAGCAGGATCGACAGGATGAAATTGAAGACCGGCCCCGCCGCCACGGTGGCCGAACGTGCCCAGAGCGGCGCGCCCAGCATGGTGTGCCGGCGATCCTCTGCGCTGAGGCGCGAAATCGCCTCCTCATCGGGACCGGAGGAGGCCGCATCACCATCGCCCAGGAACTTCACGTAGCCGCCGAAGGGCAGCGCGGCCAGCTGCCAGCGGGTGCCGTGACGGTCGACGCGGGAAAACAGGACGGGGCCGAATCCCAGGGAGAAGACCTCTGCCTTGATGCCCGACACGCGGCCGATGATGTAATGGCCGTATTCATGGATCGCGACGATGATCGACAGGGCGACGACGAAGGCGATGATCACGTAAAGGGCGTTGCCGAACTCTGGCAGGAAACTGGTCATAAAGGTCTACGTCTTCCTATTTGAAAAGCTCTCAAGTCACCGCCGCAACGCCGGAATTGACGTTTTCCCAGGCATAGGCCCTGGCGATCTGGTCCATTGAGAGGACGTTATCAAGGTCGAAGGCGGCATCAATGAGACCGGAATCGGTCTCTATCCGGTCAAGAACGCGTGTGACCACCTCGGCCATCTGCATGAATCCGATGTGGCGGTCGAGGAAGGCGTCCAGCGCCACTTCCTTCGCGGCGTTCATCGCCGCCCCCGACAGACCGCCCCGGCGCATGACCCGTTGCGCGATGGCCAGCGCGGGGTAGCGCGCGGGATCGGGCGCCTCGAAGGTCAGCTGGCCGATCTTCGCCAGGTTCAGACGCTCCACCGGCAGATCCACGCGGGCGGGCCAGTTCAGGGCGTAGCCGATGGCGTGACGCATGTCCGCCGGGCCGAGGTGCGCCAGGATGCCGCCGTCGATATGACCGACCAGCGCATGCACCAGGCTTTCGCGGTGCACGACCACCTCGATGATCTCCGGATCGAGGTGGAAGAATTCCTTCGCCTCGATCAGTTCCAGCGCCTTGTTGAACATCGAGGCCGAATCCACGGTGATCCGCTGCCCCATGGCCCAGTTGGGATGGGTGGAAGCCTGTTCCGGCGTGGCCGCCGCCAGTTTCTCCAGCGGCCAGTCACGGAAGGCGCCGCCGGAGGCGGTGATGATGACCCGCTCCACGCTCGTCATGTCTTCGCCCAGCAGGGCCTGGTAGAGGGCGGAATGTTCGCTGTCGACGGGGATCAGATCGGCGCCCGACCGCGCGGCGGTCTCCAGCACCAGCGGCCCGGCGCAGACCAGGGTTTCCTTGTTGGCCAGGGCCAGGGCTGCGCCACGTTCCAGCGCGGCCAGACCGGGCGCCAGGCCTGCGGCGCCGACGATGGCGGACATCACCCAGTCGGCGGGACGCTGGGCGGCCTCCATCAGGGCGCCCTGCCCCGCCGCCACCTCGATGCCGGTTCCGGACAGCGCGGCCTTCAGATCGGCGTAGCGGTCTTCGTGGGCGGTGACGGCCAGCCTGGCGCCCAGGCGCCGGGCGTCCTCGGCCAGCAGGTCGATATTATGTCCGCCGGTCAGCGCCTCGACAGTGAAATCATCAGGCCGCCGGGCGATTAAATCGACGGTGTTCTGACCGATGGAGCCCGTGGCCCCGAGGATGGTGATCCCGCGCATGTTACCCCGCGATGAAGAACAGGCCGGTCCAGGGGCCGGTCAGAAGCAGCATGAGGGAGGCGCCCAGCATGCCGTCGAAGCGGTCCATCAGCCCGCCATGGCCGGGGATCAGGTTCGAGCTGTCCTTGACGCCCACGCGCCGCTTGGCCGCGCTTTCGGCAATGTCGCCCATCTGCGAGGCCATGGACAATGCGACCGAAACGCCCGCCAGCTGCACGCCCTCGCCCATCCACAGACCGAAGGCCAGGCCGACGAGGCCGGCCACGATCCAACCCGCGATGGTGCCCGACCAGGTCTTCTTCGGGCTGACACGCGGCCAGAACTTCGGACCACCGATCATGCGCCCGGCGAAATAGCCCGCCACGTCGGTCACCACGACCACCGCGACCAGCCAGCCCAGCCACAGCGCGCCCTGCCCGTCACGCAGCCCGACCATGCCGTAGCCGGCGATCAGGATCATGGCGCTGAAGGTCAGAAACAGCGCGCGCCGTTGCGGCAGCAGCGACAGCCCCACCATCGAGGGCGCCAGCAGGAAAGGCAGCGCGAAGCCCCCCGGCAGGTAGAGCGCCAGCGCCAGGCACCCGGCGGCCACGCCCCCCATCTGCAGAGGCACGTCGCGGCGCAGCGGCGCGCACATCCGCGCCAGCTCCCACACCATGCCGCCGCAGGCCAGGGCGATGAAGATGCGGAACCAGTGCCCGCCGGCCCAGATCAGGGCCAGCCCGCCCAGGACCATCACGATGCCCGACACCAGTCGCGGCGCCAGATCCGACCACTTGCGATCCGCCATGCCCCTAGCCCTTCGCGCCGCCGAAACGGCGGTCCCGCTTGCCGAAATTGGCCAGCACACCGGCGAAGACCTCGCGGGTGAAGTCGGGCCAGAGAGTGTCGATGAACTCGTATTCCGCATAGGCCGACTGCCACAGCAGAAAGTTGGAGATGCGCGCCTCGCCAGAGGTGCGGATCACCAGGTCCGGGTCGGGCAGCACGTAGGTATCGAGGTAGCGCGGCAGGGTTTCCTCGTCGACGTTCTCGGGCAGCAGGCGACCCGACGCCACGTCCTCGGCCAGGCGCTTGGTGGCGCGGGCCACCTCGTCGCGGCCGCCGTAGTTCAGGGCGATGGTCAGGTTGGTGCCGGTGCACTCGGCCGTCATCTCTTCCAGCTCGTCCATCAGCGCCTGCAATTTCTCATCGAGGCCCGGACGGTCGCCGATGAAGCGCACCCGCACGTTGCGGTCGCGCAGCGCGCGCGCCTCCTTGCGGATGTAGGACCGGAACAGCGACATCAGACCCGCCACCTCGATCTGGGTGCGTTTCCAGTTCTCGGTCGAAAAGCCGAAGATGGTCAGGTATTTCACGCCCAGATCCGGGCAGGCCTCGACGATCTCGCGCACGCGCCGGGCGCCGGCGTGGTGACCGAACAGCCGCGGTCGGCCGCGCATCGTGGCCCAGCGTCCGTTGCCGTCCATGATGATCGCGACGTGGCAGGGCCTGGGGCGATCACCCGACGTGCCAAGGGAGATTTCCTCGGCCATGGCCTCTTCACTGTCCGCCATGCGTGCTCTCTCCCCGTACGTCACAGGCAAAGGCGGACCCGGGCCCGCCTTTCTCCGGTCTTCGTCGCAGCCGCATGCCAGGTCTCAGACCTGCATGATTTCCTGCTGCTTGGTCTCCAGCGCCTGGTCGACCTTCTTGATGTAGGTGTCGGTCAGTTCCTGCACCTCGGATTCCCAGAACTTCTGGTCATCTTCCGAGAGGCCGTCGGCCTTGGCCTTCTTGATCTGGTCCATGCCGTCGCGGCGCAGGTTGCGCACGGCGACGCGCGCATGTTCGGCATATTGCGCGGCGACCTTGGTCAGTTCCTTGCGGCGTTCCTCGTTCAGTTCGGGGATCGGAAGCATGATGATGGTGCCGTTCATCTGGGGGTTGATCCCCAGGCCCGATTCCCGGATCGCCTTTTCCACCTTGTTCACCATCGACTTGTCCCAGACGTTGATGGTGACCATGCGGGGTTCCGGCACGTTCACGGTACCCACCTGGTTGATCGGCGTCATCTGGCCATAGGCCTCGACCATGACCGGCTCCAGCATGGAGGAGGAGGCCCGGCCGGTCCGCAGCGAGGCGAATTCCGTCTTGAGGTTCGCCATTGCGCCGTCCATGCGGCGCGAAAGGTCGTCGGTGTCGAGTTCGAAGTCTTCAGACATGGTGATTTTGCCCGCTGAGCTGGTTCTTCTTTCCGCAGCCTTCTAAGTCTTCGGGCCCGGGATGTATAGTGATTTGCGACAGATGCCCGGCAAGCCGCCGCTTTCGACGCGGCATTCGCCCCCTGCCCCGACGACAAAGGGCGCACCGCAGGCTCTGGCCCGCGATGCGCCCCTGATCCGGCTTTCCGGCCCCCGCAGGGACCGGCTTGCCCGGCTCGCTTACATCTTGCCGCCGTAGACGGGGAAGACGCTGGCGTCGCCGTAGTCCTTGATCGGCTCGATGTTCTTCAGCGCGTCCATGTCCTCGTCGGAGATGACGAAGTCCAGCTCGGCGTTGGATTTCATGTGCGCCGGGGTCGCGGTCTTCGGCAGGGCCAGCACGTCCAGCTGCAGCACGTAGCGGATGCAGAGCTGGGCGACGGTCACGCCGTATTTCTCGGCCATCGCCTTGATCTCGGCATTGTCGAGGATCTTGCCGTGCCCGATGGGCGAATAGGCCTCGACCAGCAGGCCCTTGGACTTGCAGTAGTCGATCAGCTCGAACGGGGTGTTCGACACGTGGCAGAGCACCTGGTTGATCATCGGCTTGACCGAAGTGTTCTCCAGCAGGTTGTCGAGGTCTTCCTTCTCGAAGTTCGACACGCCGAGGGCGCGGATCTTGCCGGCCTCGTAGAACTCTTCCAGCGCCTTCCAGGCCGCCAGGTTGCCTTCGAAGAAGCGATCATCGCCGGCAAAGTTTTCCCAGGGCTGCGGGCTGTGGATGATCATCAGGTCGATGTAGTCCACGCCCAGGGTGTCCAGAGAGCCCTGGATGGCTTCCTTGGCGGTTTCGTAATCCTTGGCTTCGGCGGCCAGTTTCGTCTGCAGGAAGATCTGGTCGCGCGGCACGCCGCTGTTGCGGATGCCTTCACCGACGCCGCGTTCGTTGCCGTAGGCCTGGGCGGTGTCGATGTGGCGGTAGCCCAGGTCGATCGCGGTCTTGACCGCATCGGCGACGACATCGTCCTCGATCATCCAGGTGCCAAGCGCCAGCTTGGGGATTTCGACGCCGTTCGGCAGGGTGGAGGTTTCTTGCAAGATCATCAGATTTGCCTTTCCTTTTCGGGCTCTGCGAGCCGCATCATGTCCCGGATCAGACACCGCGGGCCGACGTCTGCCGCAAGGGCGCGACGAGGGCGGCGTTGGTCCTGTCGTCGGGCAGGCGCGCCTTGGCTCTGGCAGCAGAGCACGGCATGCGCCTGTTCCTTGCCCAAAGATCTAGGACGGGACATGCCACAAGAAAACCGCCGGAAAGATCAAGGTACTCATGAGCAGGATACATGAATGACCTTCGGCGCGTTCGGCCACGCTGCCATCATAGCACGAAGGGCCGCCCGTGGGGCGACCAGTGTCTTTGAACCGAAGGTCTGACCTGTAAAGGTCGCGTGTTTAGTCGCGGACCACGGTGTAGGTGCCCTTGCCTTCCAGGACGCCCTTGAACCCGTTGGGTTCGTCCAGCGGGAAGACGATGATCGGCTTGTGGTTGTCGCGCGCCAGGGCAATGGCCGAGGCGTCCATGACCTTCAGATGCTTCTGCAGCACCTCGTCGTAGGTGACATGCTCGAACCGCTTGGCGTCCGGGTTGGTCTTGGGATCGCTGTCATAGACCCCGTCGACCCCGTTCTTGCCCATGAAGATGGCTTCGCAGTTCATCTCGTTGGCGCGCAGCGTGGCGGCGGTGTCGGTGGTGAAATAGGGGTTGCCGGTGCCGCCGGCGAAGATGCAGACCCGCTTCTTCTCCAGGTGACGCACGGCGCGGCGGCGGATGTAGGGTTCGGCCACCTCGTTCATGGTGATGGCGCTGATGACCCGGGTGTAGACGCCCAGACCCTCCAGCGAGCTTTGCATCGCCAGGGCGTTCATCACCGTGGCCAGCATGCCCATGTAGTCGGCCGTGGTGCGTTCCATCCCCTGGGCGCTGCCGGCCAGACCGCGGAAGATGTTGCCGCCGCCGATGACCATGCAGATCTCGACACCCATGTCATGAACGCTTTTGACCTCTTCGGCGATACGTTCCACCGTCGGCGGATGCAGGCCGAAGCCTCGGGGCCCCATCAGGGCCTCCCCCGAGATCTTCAGCAACACCCGCTTGTAGCTGGGCTCCTGAGCGGTTTCGGCCATGTTGCGCTCCTTCACGGCGGGGGACTAGGATCGCGCGCAAAATGTCGGAAAAGGCGGGCGGGTTCAATGCGCGAATTGGGACAACAGGCAGGCTTGGCAAGGGGACGCGGATGAGACAGGCGCCGGTGACGGATAGTGCCCGCCATGTGCTCATCGCCGGGCCCACGGCCTCGGGCAAATCGGCCCTGGCGATGGAGATCGCGGCGCGCGACGGCGGGGTGATCGTCAATGCCGATGCGCTGCAGGTCTACGCCAACTGGCGCCTGCTGTCGGCCCGCCCCTCGCCCCAGGAAGAGGCCAGCCTGCCGCACCGCCTGTTCGGCCATGTCGGGCGCCTCGCCCCCTACTCCACCGGCGCCTGGCTGCGCGAGGTGGCGGAGCTGCTGGAGGGACCGGAGCGGCTGATCATCGTCGGCGGCACCGGCCTCTACTTCCGCGCCCTGACCGAGGGGCTGGTAGAGATCCCGCCGATCCCCGAGGCAATCCGTGCCGAGGGCAACGCCCTGCGCGAGGCCGACCTGCCCGCGATGATCGCGGATCTGGACCGGCAGAGCGCCGCGCGCGTCGACCTGGCCAACCCCGCCCGGGTGCAGCGCGCCTGGGAGGTGCTGCGCGCGACGGGCCGCGGCCTGGCTGCCTGGCAGGACGATACACCGGCGCCCCTTCTGCCGTCCGAGCAGGCCACGCGGCTGGTGCTGGAGGCGCCGAAGGACTGGCTGACGCCGCGAATCGAGCGCCGTTTCGACCTGATGATGGAGGCAGGTGCCCTGGAGGAGGCGCGCGCCAACCTGGAGGGCTGGGACCCTGCCCTGCCCTCGTCCAAGGCGATCGGGGGGCCCGAGCTGATTGCCCACCTCCAGGGCGATATTTCACTGGACGAGGCCCGGGAGCGCGCCATTATCGGAACCCGTAGATACGCGAAGCGGCAGCGGACCTGGTTTCGCGCCCGCATGCGGGACTGGCAGCAGCTCACGCTTCCGTGATGCTTTACTTATCCCGACTGAACCGTTCTATTCCCGTCTAGGGACACTCGGGACACATACCAGAACGCTATTCGCCATTGGCTGATTACACGCCTCCAACGGTCAGAAGTCAGACCCTTTCACAGCTGTCCGGCCATGAGGACTGGCGGCTGACCCTGCCGCACGCGCGCAGCACACACCTGTTCCTCTTCCTGTCTAAGGGCCAGGGGCGCACCATCGTGCTGGGCCGGCGGCGCGGACTGACGATGAACACCGTCCTCTTCGTGCCGGCCGGCACGCTGATGATGCTGGACATCGGCAAGCAGAGTTACGGTCAGGTCGTCCAGATCCCCGCCGACGCGGGGCTGGTGCTGCCCGGCGATCCGGTGCAGCTGCGCGTCCGCGAAAGCATGGCCCAGGCCGAGCTGATCGCGATCATCGACGCCATGCAGCGCGAGCAGGCCACCCACCGCCCCTACGGCGCCGAGGCGCTGCAGGCCCATGCCGGGCTGCTGTCGGTTTGGCTGCGCCGCCTGCTGGCCTCCGAGCCGGCCCCCGTGGGCGCGGGCAAGGCCGCCGACCGGCTGGCCGCCGCGTTCTGCGCGCTGGTTGAACGCGACTTTCGCTCCAGCCAGTCGATGGCGGATTTCGCCGCCACGCTGGGCGTCACGCCCACCCACCTGACCCGCACCCTGCGCCAGACCGCCGGGATCACGGCGGCGGAAATTCTGACCGGCCGCACCCTGCACGAGGCTCGGGGCCTGTTGCAGGACGGCAGCCTGCCCATCGGCCTGATCTCCGAGATGCTGGGCTTCTCCTCTGCCGCCTATTTCACCAGGTTCATCCAGAAACATACCGGCAAAACGCCGACCGCGCTGCGCCGCCGCCGCTGACGCGCCCCCGCAAGGTGCCCCTACGTCGCCCGCCCGGATCGGCATCCGGCGCCGCTGCGTCATATTTTTGCATTCAAGATCAGATATTTGCCTAGAAACATCCGCCGACGAATGCCGCTAAAACAGACGCGACGGTGTCGCTTTCAGATGGAAGGCATGTCGTTTTTGACCTATGAAAAGGCGGAGACATGAATTGACGGGCGGGTCTTTTCCTGCGGGAATACCCCTCACAACAAGGTCCGCACCCGGCGAGGGTCAGCAGACGGGCCGATACCTTCGTCTTCGGCATCCGGGCAGAGACCGCTCGCTGCGCCGGGGATGGAACGTCACAGGGAGAACGACATGACGCATCACGACACGCCGCAGGGCCGCATTCACCCCGCGGCCCGCATGTACGCGGATGAATTCAAGGCCGGCAAGCTCAGCCGCCGCGAATTCATGGCCCGCACCTCCGCGCTTGGCGTCGCCTCGGCGGGCATCTACGCGCTTGGCGGGCTGGACCGTCCGGCGATGGCCCAGGCCACGCCCAAGTCCGGCGGCACCCTGCGCGTGCAGATGGAGACCAAGGCGCTGAAGGATCCGCGCAATTTCGACTGGTCGCAGATGGCGAACTTCGCCCGCGGCTGGCTGGAATACCTGGTCGAGTACCAGAACGACGGCACCTTCAAGGGCATGCTGATCGAAAGCTGGGACGTGAACGAGGACGCGACCGAATACACCCTGCACGTCCGCCCCGGCGTGACCTGGAACAACGGCGATCCCTTCACCGCCGAGGACGTGGTGTTCAACATCAACCGCTGGTGCGAACAGGGCGTCGAAGGCAACTCCATGGCCTCGCGCATGTCCTCGCTGATCGACAGCGACAGCGGCATGGCGCGCGAGGGCGCGGTGACCGTGGTGGACGATCTGACCGTGAAACTGGTCTGCGCCTCCCCCGACATCACCATCATTCCCGGCTTCGCCGACTATCCGGCCGCCGTGGTGCACCCGTCCTACGCCGGCGAGGATCCGGCGGAGAACCCGATCGGCACCGGCCCCTACCTGCCCGAAACCAACGAGGTCGGGGTGACCCAGGTGCTGGTGAAGAACACCGAGCACGACTGGTGGGGTGAAGGCGCCTACCTCGACCGGATCGAGTTCATCGACTTCGGCACCGACATGGCCAGCTGGGTCGCCGCCGCCGACAGCGACGAGATCGACATGACCTACCAGTCGACCGGCGAGTTCATCGAGGTGCTGGACGCCATGGGCTGGAAGAAGTCCGAGGCCGTCACTGCCGCGACCATCGCCGTGCGGTTCAACCAGGGCCAGGAACCCTACACCGACCCGGAGGTCCGTAAGGCGCTGATCCAGGCGGTCGACAACGAGGTGATCCTGGAGCTCGGCTACGCCGGGTACGGCACCGTGGCGGAAAACCACCACGTCTGCCCGATCCACCCCGAATATGCCGAGGTGCCGGGCATCCCCACCGACCCCGCCGCCGCAATGGCCAAGCTGGAAGAACTCGGGATGGCCGACACCGAGTTCACGCTGATCTCGATCGATGACCAGTGGCAGTCGGAAACCTGTGATGCCGTGGCCGCGCAGATGCGCGACGCCGGCATCAACATCAGCCGCGAGATCCTGCCCGGCTCGACCTTCTGGAACGACTGGCTGGTCTATCCCTTCTCCGCGACCGAGTGGAACATGCGCCCCCTGGGCGTGCAGGTCCTGGCCCTGGCCTACAAGTCCGGCGCCTCCTGGAACGAGACGGCGATGGCTAACCCCGAGTTCGACAGCCTGCTGGAACAGGCGCTGTCGATCTCCGACGCCGATAGCCGCCGCGAGGTCATGGCCCAGCTGGAAACCATCATGCTGGATGACGGTGTCATGGTGCAGCCCTACTGGCGTTCGCTGTTCCGTCACGCCAAGGACTACGTGATGGATGCGGGCCAGCACCCGACCTTCGAGATGCATCACTACAAGTGGTGGCTCGACACCTGATCCGCGATCAGACCGGGGCCATGGCGCAAGACAGGCCATGGCCCCTTTCACTTCCTGCGGCCGCCAAGAACGACAAGCCGGGCCCACCCGGACGCCACTGACAGGGACATTCCATGCTTCTCTTCCTCCTGCGACGGATCGGGGTGATGATCCTGACGGCGCTCTGCCTCAGTTTCATCGTCTTCTTCCTGACCAACCTTCCGCCCAACCTGGAAAAGATCGCCAAGTACGAAGGCAACGCCCGGATGTCCGACGAGGAGGTCGCGGGCTGGCTGGAGAACAACGGCTTCAACCAGCCGACGCTGGTGCGCTACGGTGAATGGCTGGGCGTGGTGCCGGGCTGGACGAACGACCGGGGCGAGCGCGTCACCGGGCGCTGCATCACGGGGGACCTGACGGCCGAGACGGCCCCCGCGCGCTGCGGCATCCTGCAGGGCTACTGGGGCGAAAGCCGGGTCTTCCGCGACGACGTGTCCAACATCGTGGCGGTGCGGCTGTGGATGACCGGCAAGCTGATGCTCTGGGTGATGCTGCTGATGGTGCCAGCGGCGCTGATCATCGGCGTGCTGGCCGGCATGCGCGAGGGATCGAAGACCGACCGCACCCTGTCCACCGTTTCCATCGCCACCACGGCGACGCCGGAATATGTCTCCGGCGTGATCCTGATCGCGGTCTTCGCCTCCTCTGCCGTGGGGCTGAAATGGTTCAAGGGCACGGCGACCTCGGCGATGGACAACGCCACCTTCGAGAATTTCTTCCTGCCGGTGCTGACCATCTCGCTTTACGGCATGGGCTATATCGCGCGGATGACCCGGGCGAGCATGGCCGAGGTGATGACCGCGCAGTACATCCGCACTGCGCGGCTGAAGGGCGTGAGTTTCCGCAACATCGTGCTGAAACACGCCCTGCGCAATGCGCTGATCGCGCCCTTCACCGTCATCATGCTGCAGTTCCCCTGGCTGCTGAACGGGGTCGTCGTCGTCGAGACGCTGTTCAACTACAAGGGGCTGGGCTGGGCGCTGGTGCAGGCGGCGGGCAACAATGACATCGACCTTCTGCTGGGCATTTCGGTCGTCTCGGTGCTGGTGGTCCTGGTGACGCAGCTGATCTCGGATATCGGCTATGTCTACCTGAACCCCCGGATCCGGATTTCCTGAGGAGGCGCGGCACATGGAACCTTTGTCCTGGGGCCAGATCGCCCTGCAACTCGCGATCCGCTTCGTCCCCGTCTGGGTGGCACTGATCGTGACCTTCACCCTGTCCATCGCCTACAAGCGCAAGCTGGGGCTATACGGCAAACTCTTTGACAACACCATCGGCATGGTGGGCTTCGGCCTGGTGATGTTCTGGGTCTACACGGCCCTGTTCGTGGGGGTCTTCGACATGATCATGACCCATGATCCGCTGTCCACCGCCATGGGCATGAAGAACGAACCGCCCGGCACGCCGTTGCGCAGTCCCGACGAGGGCGAGTTCGCCTATTACCTGCTGGGTGGCGATACGCTGGCACGCGATGTCTTCTCGCGGATGGTGGCCGGCGCCTGGGTGGTGATCCGCATCGCCCCGCTGGCCACGCTGTTTGCCTTCATGGTGGGGATCACGCTGGGCCTGCCGGCGGGCTATTTCGGCGGCAAGCTGGACAGCGCGCTGTCCTTCCTGGCGAACCTGATCCTGGCCTTCCCCGTCATCCTGCTGTTCTACCTGCTGGTGACGCCGGAAATGGTGGAAACGGGCATCCCCAGCTACATGGCGATCGTGCTGTTCCTCTTCCCGATCATCTTCCTCGCCGTGCTGATCAACTCGCGCTACCGCACGCAACCGCCGAAGCGGAACGTGATGCTGGCGGTGCTGATCTTCGTGCTGGGCTGGGCCTACCTGTCGCTGATCTCGGACCCGGAAACGCGGGTGGCCTTCCTGCCGCCCTGGCTTGACCTCTTCAACATCCCCGGGGGCATCCTGGTGGTCTTCGTCTCGGTGGTCTTCGTCAATGCGCCGACGGTCTTCCGCATCGTGCGGGGCCTGACGCTGGACATCAAGACGCGCGACTACGTGGCCGCCGCCCAGACCCGGGGCGAAGGGGCGTGGTACATCATGCTGTGGGAGATCCTGCCCAACACGCGCGGGCCGCTGATCGTCGATTTCTGCCTGCGCATCGGCTACACCACCATCCTTCTGGGCACCCTGGGCTTCTTCGGCCTGGGCCTGCCCCCCGAAAGCCCCGACTGGGGGACGACGATCAACCAAGGGCGCAAGCTGCTGTCGATCTATCCCCACCCCGCCATCGTGCCGGCCGTCGCGCTGCTGTCGATGGTGCTGGGTCTGAACCTGCTGGCCGACGGGCTGCGCGAGGAAAGCCTGAAAGACTAATCGGGGCAAAGCCGGGGGCGCTGCCCCCGGACCCCCGGGATATTTATGGCCACGAAATATGGGAGGCGCGGCGCCTTCCGAGGAGAGGTGTCATGAGCGACAAGCCCGACTATGACGGACCCATCCTGGAGATCGACCGGCTGTCGATCTCCTTCTTCACCCGCCTGCGGGAGATCCCCGCGGTGATGGATTTCTCCGTCTCCGTGCGCCCCGGCGAGGCCGTGGGCCTGGTTGGGGAGTCGGGCTGCGGCAAATCCACCGTGGCGCTTGGCGTCATGCAGGACCTTGGCGTGAACGGCCGCGTCGTCGGCGGCTCGATCAAGTTCAAGGGCCGCGACCTGGCCGAGATGTCGGACGCCGAGCTGCGCCACGTGCGCGGCAATGAGATCGCGATGATCTACCAGGAGCCCATGGCCTCGCTGAACCCCGCCATGCGCATCGGCAAGCAGCTGATGGAAGTGCCGATGATCCATGAGGGAATCTCGGAGAGCGAAGCGCGGGCGCGGGCGCTTCAGGTGATCGAGGACGTGAAGCTGCCCGATCCCGAACGCATCCTGAAGGCCTTTCCGCACCAGCTGTCGGGCGGCCAGCAGCAGCGGATCGTCATCGCCATGGCGCTGATGTCGAAACCCGCCCTGCTGATCCTCGACGAGCCCACCACGGCGCTGGACGTGACCGTCGAGGCCGCCATCGTCGAGCTGGTGAAGGATCTGGGCCAGAAATACGGCACCTCGATGCTGTTCATCTCCCACAACCTCGGGCTGGTGCTGGAGACCTGCGACCGGATCTGCGTCATGTATTCCGGCGAGGCGGTGGAGCGCGGATCCATCGAGGATGTCTTCGACCAGATGCGCCACCCCTATACCCAGGCGCTGTTCCGCTCGATCCCGCTGCCCGGCGCGTCGAAGACGGAACGGCCGCTGGTGGCGATCCCCGGCAACTTCCCTCTGCCCCACGAACGCCCGCCCGGCTGCAACTTCGGCCCGCGCTGCGACTATTTCGTCGAGGGGCGCTGTGATGCTCAGGACATCCGCATGGAGCGGGTCAAAGGCGACGAGCGTCACGAGACCCGCTGCCTGCGCCAGGAGGAGATCGACTGGGACGCGCCGCCGCAGGTCGGCGCCCAGCACCAGAAGGCCGAGGTTGGCCGTTCGGTGCTGAAGATGGAGAACCTGAAGAAGTACTACGAGGTCGCGGCCTCCGCCCTGTTCAAGGGCGGCGAGAAGAAGGTGGTGAAGGCCAACGAAACCCTGACCTTCGAGGCCCGCGAAAGCGAGACCCTGGCCATCGTCGGCGAGAGTGGCTGCGGCAAGTCGACCTTTGCCAAGGTCCTGATGGGGCTGGAAACGGCGACCGAGGGCCGCATCCTGCTGGACAACCGCGAGATCCAGGGCACCCCTATCGAAGCGCGCGACACCAAGACGGTGGCCGACGTGCAGATGGTGTTCCAGAACCCCTTCGACACGCTGAACCCCTCGATGACCGTCGGCCGCCAGATCATGCGCGCTCTGGAGGTCTTCGGCGTGGGCGCCAATGAGACCGAGCGGCGGGAGCGCATGCTGACCCTGCTGGACCTGGTGAAACTGCCGCGTGAATTCGCCGACCGGATGCCGCGCCAGCTGTCGGGCGGGCAGAAACAGCGCGTGGGAATCGCGCGGGCCTTTGCGGGGGATGCGCGCATCGTGGTGGCGGACGAACCGGTCTCGGCCCTCGACGTCTCGGTGCAGGCCGCCGTCACCGATCTGCTGATGGAGATCCAGCGCGAACAGAAGACCACGCTTCTGTTCATCTCGCACGACCTCAGCATCGTGCGCTATCTCAGCGACCGGGTGATGGTGATGTACCTGGGCCACGTGGTCGAGCTGGGCACCACCGAAGAGGTCTTTGCCCCGCCCTATCACCCCTACACCGAGGCGCTGTTGTCGGCGGTGCCCATTGCCGACACCTCGGTCCGGAAGAAGCACGTGGTGCTGGAGGGCGACATTCCCTCGGCGGTGAACCCGCCGCCGGGCTGTCCGTTCCAGACCCGCTGCCGCTGGAAGGACAAGGTGCCCGGCGGGCTGTGCGAGCGCGAAGTGCCCCCGATGCGCCAGTTCGGAGACCACCAGATCAAGTGCCACCTCAGCGAGGCCGATTTCGCCGAGATGGAGCCAGTGATCCAGATCGCCGCGGAATGACGGGCCCCTGAAACGACGGTCCCCAAAAACGGAAAAGGCCCCTGCCTATGGCAGGGGCCGGAACAGAGAGAACTCTGCCTAGCGATGTGGCGACCGATCAGTCGGCGGCGGCTTCACCCACGACGGCTTCATCGTCCACGACCGGCAGCTCGGCCACGTGTTCTGCGGCGACCGAAGCGAACTTCTCGACCATCGGGCCGTAGTAGGCTTCCGGATCGGTATTGCCTGCGATCGTATCGGCTTCCAGAGCGACGTTGAAGGTCGTCATGATTTCACCGGTCTGCTCATAGACGGCAACCTGGCCGGCCATGGTGCCCATGTCGGGCGTCATGTCCATTGCGAGGATCGAAGCCTCCAGGCGCAGGCCAAAGCCACCGTCGACGGGTTCGTCGAACTTGGCGCGCAGAGCGGCTTCAACATCTTCGTTGATGGTGGGGACATAGGCGGCGGGGAAATTGCCTTCTTCGACTGCGCTGGCCGGCACGTCGGCTTCGATCTCGGAGATCGGGCCGTCGTAGGCGAAGGCAGGGATGGCGGTCAGGGAAGCGGCGGCGATGGCGGGAATGATCAGTGCGTTGCGCATGATGGTGTCCTTTCTCTTTCTTCCTTTTGTGACACCGCCAACAGCCCTGAGTGAGCGCTGTGTCTGCGGCGGCGCCGTCATGTGGAGAGACAACACCGCCCCCTGTCCCGGGTTCCGGAAAGAACCGAAATTTCTATCCGCCCTCGGCGCCAAGCCGCGCAAACGCAAGAGGACGCCCCAGTCGGGGCATCCAAAAAATCATATCTTTTCAGACGGTTGCAAGGGAGCTAATCAGCTTCCCCAGATTGTCTTCACGTAAGCTTGAGTTTCCGCATAGGGCGGGATGCCACCGTGCCGCTGCACCGCCTTGGGGCCGGCGTTGTAGGCCGCAAGCGCCAGAGGCCAGCTGCCGAAGGCGCGATATTGCTCTGCCAGATAGCGGGCGCCGCCATCGAGATTCTGGTAGGGGTCGGTCGCATCGACCTTCAGCAGCCGTGCCGTCCCCGGCATCAGCTGCGCCAGACCAATGGCCCCCTTGTGCGAGACGGCAGCGGCGTTCCAGTTGCTTTCCTGCTGCACCAGCCGCAGGAAGACGCCTTCGGGCACGTTGTGGCGCTGCGCGGCGGAACGCGCCATGTCCAGGTAGGGCCCGGAATAGGCGCCCTCCCAGACGTCATCCCACTTGGTCGGCGTGCGGATCGCCTGGGGCGTCAGCCGGACCGAGGCCGCATATTGCGATGCCGCACGTTGATCCAGCAGCCGGGTCTGGGCGCCGAACTGCTTCTTGCGGGCCTGCGAGGCCAGGACATCCGCCGCCGCGGGTGCGGCAAGACCGGCGGCCAGGGCACAGCCAAGGGCGACGGTCACGACGCGGGGGGCCGAACGTCCCGAGGGCCTGCGTGGCGTGGCAAGAAAGCGGCTGTACATGCGGCATCCCTCCGGAAACTGTCGAAACCTTGATAAATCGGCGCGATCCTAGCGGCGGCGGAGGGGTTTTGCACCCCTTTCCTGCCCCGGCGGCGGCTCTTTGCCCTTCGCCGGCCTGCCCGCCCCGGCGGCATCACCGCTGCCCGGCACCGGGTTAACCCGAACACCCACAGCAAGCGGCTTGCCCTTTCACGCCCGCTTTGATGTAACGCTCTGAACATCGGCCCTGACTCGGGGCCCCAATGCGGGGTACGCTCCCCGGGACAGTACGAAACACGAGGGGAGACGCACCATGGCAGGTTCCGTCAACAAGGTCATCCTGATCGGCAATCTGGGGCGCGACCCCGAGGTGCGGTCGTTCCAGAACGGCGGCAAGGTCTGCAACCTGCGGATCGCCACGTCGGAGAACTGGAAGGATCGCAACACCGGCGAACGTCGCGAACGCACCGAATGGCATTCGGTCGCCATCTTTTCCGAGCCGCTGGTCCGCGTGGCGGAACAGTATCTGCGCAAGGGCTCGAAGGTCTACATCGAGGGCAAGCTGGAAACGCGCAAGTGGCAGGACCAGTCCGGCCAGGACCGGTATTCGACCGAGGTCGTGCTGCGTCCCTACCAGTCCGAGCTGACCATGCTCGACGGTCGCGGTGAAGGCGGCGGCGGTGGTGGTGGCGGCAGCTACGGTGGCGGCCAGGGCGGCGGCGGCTACGGTGGTGGCGGCGGCGGTTACGACGACCGCGGCGGCGCCGGTGGCGGCTATGATGACCGTGGCGGCTTCGGCGGCGGGTCCGGCGGCGGCGGTGGCCGCAACAGCGACCTGGACGACGAGATCCCGTTCTGATCCGACGCCCGGCCTAGCGCCACAGCGCCTCGGCCAGGGTCAGCGCCAGCCAGACCGGCGGCGCCAGACACAGAAACACCAGCAGGGCCGCCCGCCACGTCGGGCGGCCCTGTTGCGTTTCGGGCAGGGACGTCGGGCATCGGGCGCGCGGTTTCATCCCGCCATTAACCCTGAGATAGGTTTTCACGCCCTTAACATGGGTCATGTTGCACGCCCGCCCCCCTGCCGCGCTGGTCCCCCCGGCGCCCCCGAAGTCATCCGCCCCGGAGGATGCCCCGGAAAACAGCGGAGGCTGGCGGATGCACCGCCATCCGCATTACGCCACGACGCTCACCCAGATCGGTGCGCAGGTCTCGCGGTCTCCCGATGGAGCGCTTGCAGTGACGCGCCGACTGGGGCCGATGCGCATCCTGTGGCTGCCTGACCCCGCCGTCCCGCCCGATCTGCGCTCCCTGCCCGGCCCGGCCCTGATCTCAGCCGGGGATGCCGCGATGGATACCGCCCTCAGGGGCAGTGGCGCGATCCGGGTGATGACGCCGCAATCGCGGGCGGTTCTGACCCTCTTGCAGGACGAAGACCGGCAACGCGCAGGGCTGGCCCAGAAATGGCGCAACCGCCTGAACCGGGCAGACAAGTCCGGGCTGCGCCTGCGGCACGGCCCCCTGCCCCGCGATCCGCAGCACTGGCTGCTGTCGGCAGAGGCCGCACAACAGCGCGCGCGCGGGTATCGCGCCCTGCCCCCCGCCTTTGCCCTGACCTGGCCGGAGACGCGACTGTTCACGGCCACCTGGAATGGCGAGGCAATCGCCGCCATGCTTTTCCTGCTGCACACCCCCGGCGCCAGCTACCACATCGGGTGGAGCGGAGAGACGGGCCGCCGCCTGTCGGCCCATACGCTACTGCTGTGGACCGCGATGCGCTGGCTGACGGCGCGGGGCATCACGCGGCTGGACCTCGGCCCGGTGGATCGCGACCGTGCCCCAGGCCTCCTGCGGTTCAAGCTGGGCAGCGGCGCCCGTGTCGCGGATACGGGCCATACCTGGTTCCATAGCCGGTTTTCTGCACCGCTTGGCCGCTGTCTCGGCTGATCCCCGCTTTGGGCCTTTCTTTTCTGGCCATACCGGGCTAGGGCCTGCGCGAGACCCTAAGAGGACCCCACATGGATCTGCGCAATATCGCCATCATCGCCCACGTCGACCACGGCAAGACCACGCTCGTTGACGAACTGCTGAAACAATCCGGCGCCTTCCGCGCCAACCAGGCCGTTGCCGAACGCGCCATGGACAGCAACGACCTGGAACGCGAGCGCGGCATCACCATTCTCGCCAAGGCCACCTCGGTCGAATGGAAGAACACCCGCATCAACATCGTCGACACCCCTGGCCACGCCGATTTCGGCGCCGAGGTGGAACGGATCCTCTCGATGGTCGACGGCGTGGTCCTGCTGGTCGATGCCGCCGAAGGCCCGATGCCCCAGACCAAGTTCGTGACCTCCAAGGCGCTGGCCCTGGGCCTGCGTCCGATCGTGGTGCTGAACAAAGTCGATAAGCCCGACGCCGAGCCCGACCGCGCGCTGGACGAGGTCTTTGACCTGTTCTCGGCGCTGGATGCGAACGAGGATCAGCTCGACTTCCCGCATATGTACGCCTCCGGCCGTTCCGGCTGGGCCGACAATGAACTTGACGGCCCGCGCAAGAACCTGGACGCGCTGTTCAACCTGATCGTCAACCACGTGCCCAAGCCCAAGCAGCAGGCGCACCAGGACGACGATTTCCGCATGCTGGCCGTGACCCTGGGCGCCGACCCCTTCGTGGGCCGCATGCTGACCGGCCGCGTGGAATCCGGCAAGCTGAAGGTCGGCCAGACCGTTCAGGCCATTTCCCGCATCGGCCAGAAGGTCGAACAGTTCCGCGTGACCAAGATCCAGGCCTTCCGCGGCCTGATGCAGCAGGACATCGAGGAAGCCGTCGCCGGCGACATCGTCAGCATCGCCGGCATGACCAAGGCGACCGTGGCCGACACGATCTGTGCCCTGGCCGTGGACGAGCCGCTGGAAGCCCAGCCGATCGACCCGCCGACCATCACCGTCACCTTCGGCATCAACGACAGCCCGCTGGCCGGCCGTGACGGCAAGAAGGTGCAGTCCCGCGTCATCCGCGACCGCCTGATGAAGGAAGCCGAGACCAACGTCGCGATCAAGGTCGCCGATACCCCCGGCGGCGAGGCCTTCGAGGTGTCGGGCCGGGGCGAGCTTCAGATGGGTGTTCTGATCGAGAACATGCGCCGCGAAGGCTTCGAGCTGTCGATCTCGCGTCCGCAGGTGATCCTGCGCGAGGAAGACGGCCAGAAGATGGAGCCGATCGAGGAAGCCACCATCGACGTCGATGACGAATACTCCGGCGCGGTGATCGAGAAGCTGACCGGCGCCCGCAAGGGGGACCTGGTGGAGATGAAGCAGGCGGGCGCGGGCAAGACCCGGATCATCGCCCATGTGCCGTCTCGCGGGCTGATCGGCTATCACGGCGAGTTCCTGACCGACACCCGCGGCACCGGCGTGCTGAACCGCGTGTTCCACTCCTGGGCGCCGTTCAAGGGGCCGATCCCGGGGCGTCGCGCCGGCGTGCTGATCTCGATGGAACAGGGACAGGCCGTGGCCTATGCCCTGTGGAACCTCGAAGATCGCGGTCGCATGTTCATCGGCGCCCAGGCGGACATCTACCAGGGCATGATCATCGGCGAGCATAGCCGCGAGAACGACCTGGAAGTGAACCCGCTGAAGGGCAAGAAGCTGACCAACGTGCGGGCGTCGGGCTCGGACGACGCGGTGCGCCTGACCACCCCGATCACCCTGTCGCTGGAAGAGGCCATCGCCTACATCAACGACGACGAGCTGGTCGAGGTGACGCCGAACGCGATCCGCCTGCGCAAGCGGTTCCTGGACCCGCATGAGCGCAAGCGCGCCGCGAAGTCCTGATCGGGTCTGGCCGCGCGACCGCGCGGCCATGCCTTCGGCGAGAGTATTTTCAGCTTTCGGATAAGAGAAAGGCGCGGGTCAGATGGTCCGCGCCTTTTCCGTTGCCGCCAATAGCGCCTCCGACAAGGCCGCATCGAACTCGCCCCGGCGCAGATGGGTCAGGCCGGCGGCAGTGGTTCCGGCGTAGTCGACCATCTCCTGCACCTGCCGAGCGGGCGTGGGCCCCTCCTTCAGCATCTCCCCCGAGGCCAGGAAGAGCTGCCGGATGGCACGAGTCGCGATCTCCTCGGGAATGCCCTGGGCCGTGGCATGGCGGATCATGCTGTCGGCGAAATAGGCGACAAAGCCCGGCACCGGGCCGGTCAGGGCGGTGAAATCGTCGATATGGGCCTCCTCCGCGATCTCATCCGTGGCGCCGATGGCGCCGAAGATACCCGTGGCCAGGGCGCGATCGCGGGCGGTGACCGCGCCGCCCGCGACCCAGGGGGTATAAGCCAACCGCCGCTCCGCCGCCGGGCTGGACATGGCCCGGATCACCCGGTGGGCGCCCGTGGCATGGCGCATCCCGTCGAGCGTCAGCCCCGCTACCACCGACAGGACCAGCCGGTCCGACAGATCCAGCGAAAGGGCAGGCACCACGGCGGGCGGCACCGCCAGCAGCACCACGTCGCAGGCCGCGCCGAGGGCCGCCAGGTCTGTGGTCTGGGTGACCGCCGCGCCCCCTTCCAGCGTGACGGTGGTGCCGCTGCGATTGGCCAGCCACAGGTTCGATCCGGGCAAGCCGCCCATCAACAGCCCCTGCGCCATGGCGCACCCCAATTGCCCGGTGCCTATGATGCCCAGGGTGATCTCTGACAGCATGGTGCCCTCCTTTGTCTCAGGCCAAGCGTAGCAGGAGGGCACAAACGAAAAAAGCCGCGCCCGAGGCGCAGCTTCTCTGGGTCTTTCGAAGATCGGGCCGGGGCCGGAGGATCACTCCTCGAAGGCCTCGACGATCATCAGGTCGCGTTCCGAGGCACCGCGGGCATGGCTGAGCGCCTCCTGGTAGTCGGGGCCGTGGTAGCAGGCCTCGGCCTCTTCCAGCGAGGGGAAGACGGCGACGACGTTGCGCGACTTCTCGTTGCCTTCCAGCCAGGTGTAGCGACCGCCACGGGCCAGGAACTTGCCGCCATGCTTGGCAATGGCGGGGCCGGCCAGCTTGGCGTAGCGGCCATAGGCCTCTTCGTCGGTCACATGCACATGGGCAATCCAGTAAGCCTGGGGCATCGTCTCTCTCCTTACGCTTCCAACACGGCGCGGCCCGCGGCCAGCGCCTGATCCGCACCGGCAAAGTCCTTGCCGCCGCCCTGGGCCATATCGGGGCGGCCACCGCCCCCCTTGCCGCCCACGGCCGGCACGGCGGCCTTCAGCACATCCACCGCCGAGACCTTGTCGGTCAGGTCGTCAGTGACGCCGCAGGCCACGGCGACCTTGCCGTCGTCCTCGGCCACCAGCAGCACCACGCCCGAGCCCAGCTTCTGCTTGTGGGCGTCGATCAGCGCGCGCAGGTCTTTGCCCGAGACGCCCTGCAGGGCCTGGCCCAGGAACTTGACGCCATTGACCTCTTCGGCCTCGGCACCACCACCCGAACCGCCGCCGCCCATGGCGATCTCGCGCTTCAGCTGGGCCACTTCGTTTTCCAGCTTGCGGCGCTCTTCCATCAGGGACTTCACGCGGTCCACCGCCTCGGTCCCCTGGGCCTTCAGCAGGCCCTCGATGGTCGACAGGGTCACGTCACGGCCGCGCAGTTCGGCCAGGGCAGCCTCGCCCGTCAGGGCCTCGATCCGCCGCACGCCCGCCGAGCTGGCGCTTTCGCCGGTCAGGGCAAAGGCGCCGATGTCGCCGGTGCGGGTGACATGGGTGCCCCCGCAGAGCTCGATCGACCAGGTTTTGCCGTCCTGGCCCTTGCCGGTGTCGGCCTGGCCCATGGAGACAACGCGCACCTCGTCACCGTACTTTTCACCGAACAGCGCCTGGGCGCCCAGGGCGCGGGCGTCATCCGGGGTCATGATCCGGGTCTCGACCGCCGTGTTCTGGCGGATGAAGGCGTTCACCTGGGCCTCGATGCGCGCCAGTTCCTCCGGGGTCACCGCCTGGGTGTGGGAGAAGTCGAAGCGCAGTCGTTCCGGCGCGTTCAGCGAGCCGCGCTGCGCCACATGGGCGCCGAGCGCCTCGCGCAGGGCCTCGTGCAACAGGTGCGTGGCCGAGTGGTTGGCGCGGATCTTCGAGCGGCGCGCGTGATCCACTTCGAGGATCGCGGACTGGGTCTTCTTCACCTGCCCCTCGACGACCTCGCCGATGTGCAGGAAGACGCCCTCGATCTTGCGGGTGTCGGTGATGCGAACCCGGCCGCCCTCGGTCCGGATCTCGCCAGTGTCGCCCACCTGGCCGCCGCTTTCGGCGTAGAACGGCGTCTGGTTCAGCACCAGGGTCACGCTCTCGCCCGTCTCGGCAGCCTCGGCCTGGGCGCCGTCCTTCACCACGGCGATGATCTGGCCCTCGGCGGTTTCGGTATCGTAGCCTAGGAAATCGGTGGCGCCGTGGGTTTCGGCGATGTCGAACCAGACGGCCTGGTCGGCGGCCTCGCCGGTGCCGGCCCAGGCGGCGCGGGCCTTGGCCTTCTGCTCGGCCATGGCGGCGTCAAAGCCTTCGGTGTCCACGGTGCGGCCCTGCTCGCGCAGCGCGTCCTGGGTCAGGTCGAGGGGGAAGCCGTAGGTGTCATAGAGCTTGAAGGCGGAGGTGCCGGGCAGTTCGGCGCCCTCGGGCAGGCCCGTCAGTTCCTCGTCCAGCAGCTTCAGCCCGCGGTCGAGGGTCTGGCGGAAACGGGTTTCCTCCAGCTTCAGCGTTTCCTCGATCAGCGGCTGCGCCTGACGCAGCTCGGGATAGGCCTCGCCCATCTGGCGGACCAGCTCCGGCACCAGGCGGTACATCAGCGGATCCTGCACGCCCAAGAGGTGCGCGTGGCGCGCGGCACGGCGCAGGATGCGGCGCAGCACGTAACCACGCCCGTCATTGCCCGGCATCACCCCGTCGGCGATCAGGAAGGAGGTGGAGCGCAGGTGGTCGGCGATCACGCGGTGATGGGTCTTGCCCGGCCCGTCCGGGTCGCTGCTGGTCGCATTGGCCGAGGCCTCGATCAGCGCGCGCATCAGGTCCGTGCCGTAGTTGTCGTTGGTGCCCTGCAGCAGGGCGGCCACCCGTTCGATCCCCATGCCGGTGTCGATCGACTGCATGTCGAGCGCCCGCATCGAGCCGTCCTCGAACTGCTCGTTCTGCATGAAGACGATGTTCCAGATCTCGATGAAACGGTCGCCGTCCTCTTCCGGGCTGCCCGGAGGGCCACCCCAGAACTTGTCACCATGGTCGAAGAAGATCTCCGAACAGGGGCCGCAGGGGCCGGTCGGGCCCATCTGCCAGAAGTTGTCGGAGGTATCGATGCGGATGATCCGGCTTTCCGGCACGCCGATCTTCTTCCACAGCTCATAGGCCTCGTCATCGGTGTGATAGACGGTGGTGTAGAGACGCTCGGGCGAGATGTCGAAATGCTTGGTCACCAGTTCCCAGGCAAAGGGGATGGCCTCGGTCTTGAAATAGTCGCCGAAGCTGAAGTTGCCCAGCATCTCGAAGAAGGTGTGGTGGCGCGCGGTATAGCCGACGTTGTCGAGGTCGTTGTGCTTGCCGCCGGCCCGGACGCATTTCTGCGCGGTGGTCGCTCGGGTGTAGTCGCGATGTTCGACCCCGGTGAAGCAGTTCTTGAACTGCACCATGCCGGAGTTGGCGAACATCAGCGTCGGGTCGTTCCGGGGAACCAGCGGCGAGGAGGGAACAATCGTGTGTCCCTGCTTCTCGAAGTAGTTCAGGAAGGTCGAGCGGATCTCGTTCAGCGTCTTCATTCTTGGCGGCCCTTGTCCCGGTTGCCTGACGGTTCCGTCGATTTAACGGGCGCAGGGGGCAGTGTCTACCGCCCCCGGGGACGCACGCGCGGATTTGACGGGTGACATGGGCCTTCCCTGCAGGCACGGGCCGGGGCGGCGGGTTTTCTGACGCTGCCACCGCCGCATCAGCCACCGGGCGCGCGGCGCGCGACCCGCCACAGACAACAGGGCTGCAAACGCAAAGAGCGGCCCGGGGGCCGCTCTCTACCAGGTCGTTATGACGGCGGGCCTCAGCCCTCCATCACGTCGCCATCGTCCTCCTCGGAGAAGTTCTCGCCGAACTCCAGCCCGTGGGCGGCACGGATCTTGTCCTCGATCTCGAAGGAGATGTCGGGGTTTTCCTTCAGGAAGGTCTTGGCGTTCTCACGCCCCTGCCCGATCCGTTCGTCGCCATAGCTGTACCAGCTGCCCGATTTCTCGACCACGCCGGCCTTCACGCCCATGTCGATCAGTTCGCCGGTCTTTGAGATGCCTTCGCCATACATGATGTCGAATTCCACCTGCTTGAACGGCGGCGCCACCTTGTTCTTCACCACCTTGACGCGGGTGGAGTTGCCGACCACCTCGTCACGGTCCTTGATCGCGCCGATGCGGCGGATGTCCATCCTGACGGAGCTGTAGAACTTCAGCGCGTTGCCGCCCGTCGTGGTTTCGGGGCTGCCGAACATCACGCCGATCTTCATGCGGATCTGGTTGATGAAGATCACCGTGCACTTGGTGCGGCTGATCGAGCCGGTCAGCTTGCGCATCGCCTGGGACATCAGACGCGCGTGGACACCGACAGAGCTGTCGCCCATGTCGCCTTCCAGTTCCGACTTGGGCGTCAGGGCCGCGACCGAGTCGACGATGACCATGGAGACGGCGCCCGAACGCACCAGCGTATCGGTGATCTCCAGCGCCTGTTCGCCGGTGTCGGGCTGCGAGATCAGCAGCTCGTCCAGGTCGACGCCCAGCTTGCGGGCATAGCCCGGGTCCAGCGCATGTTCGGCGTCGACGAAGGCGCAGACGCCGCCCTTTTTCTGTTCCTCGGCCACGCAATGCAGCGTCAGCGTGGTCTTGCCCGAGCTTTCGGGCCCATAGATCTCGACGATGCGGCCCTTGGGCACGCCGCCGATCCCGAGCGCGATGTCGAGGCCCAGCGAGCCGGTCGACGTGGCCTCGATCTCCTGGATGGCGTCCTTGCCCCCCAGCTTCATGATCGAGCCCTTGCCGAACTGGCGTTCGATCTGGGACAGCGCCGAATCCAGCGCCTTCTGCTTGTTGGGGTCTTTTTTGGAGTTCATGGAGAGTAGATCTGCCGTTGCCATTCTCTGCTTCCTTATTTCACACCCTGCCTGGGGCAGCAATGAGCGCTTATGTTCGCCTCTTGTTCCCCACTGTATGGGGGCAAAAAGAGAACATTTCAATCGAATTCTTCAGCTTCCGACTTTGCGGAGCCAGGGTTAAGGAGTAGTTTACGTGCGCAAATGCAGGGGCCAGGACGGCCAAGGGGGTTGAAATGATGGTATTTTCCAAGGCCCGGCTGGTGTTCCTGTCGGTGCCCAAAACCGGAACAACCGCCTACGAATCCGCCCTCGGCCCGCTGGCCGATATCCTGGTGTCGAATCCGCCCGAGCTGAAACACGCCCCCGTCTATCGCTACAATCGGTTCTTCCGGCCCATGCTGGAGAAGTTTGTCGGTGAAGATCTGGACGTTCTGGCCGTGGTGCGCGAGCCGATCTCCTGGCTCGGCTCCTGGTATCGGTTCCGGCAGCGGCCCTTCATGGCCGGCAAACCCAATGCCACCCATGATCTGAGCTTCGACGACTTCGTCGTGGGCTATTGCAAGGGACAGCGCCCGGGCTTTGCCAACGTCGGCAGCCAGGCCAAGTTCCTGGAACCCGCCGGCAACGGCACCTGCGCCACGAAGCTGTTTCGCTACGAGGATCAGGCCGGGTTGCGCGCCTGGCTGGAAGAGCGGCTGGAGACCCGGATCGAGACGACACGGGAAAACGTCTCCCCCGAGATGGACCTGGCCCTGTCGCCCGAAGTGGAGGCCAAGCTGCGGCGCAAGCAGGCCGAGGAATTCGCGCTCTACGACAGCATCCCCATCGCCTGACCCCGGCGGGCGCACCGCCCGGGCGGCCCCTGCCCGGCCTGGTCAGTCGCCCGACACGGCGCCACGCGCCAACTGGCGCTGCACCGTCTCGGTCAATTCGGCCAGGGAAAAAGGCTTGGGCAGGAAGACCGACCCGTGGATGCGCCGGGCCGAGTCGGCAAAGCTGTCCTCGGCATAGCCGGAGACGAAGACAACCCGCGTCTCGGGCCGGGTTTTCAACGCCTCGCGCACCCAGCTGGGCCCGTCCATGCCGGGCATGATCACGTCGGTGACGAAGATGTCGATGTCACGGTCGGTGGCAGCCAGCAACTCCAGCGCCTGTTCACCGCTTTCGGCCTCCAGCACGTCATAGCCGCGCAGGCGCAGGGCCCGGCCGGCAAAGGCGCGCACAGGCGCCTCATCCTCCACCAGCAGGACCACGCCCTCGGCGCGCGCGGGCATCTCCGCCTCGACCGGTCCGGCGGGGGCCACATCGGACGACGCCTCCGCCTCCCGCGCGGGGAAGAGCAGCGTGAAACAGGTGCCCTCGCCCGGGGTGCTGTCGATGAAGATGAAACCACCCGATTGCTTGATGATCCCGTAGGCGGTCGACAGGCCCAGGCCTGTCCCCTCGCCCACGCGCTTGGTGGTGAAGAAGGGCTCGAACACCTTCGGCAGCTTGTCGGGCGGAATGCCGTGGCCGGTGTCGCTGACCCGCACCTGGACATACTCCCCGGGCGCCACCACGGCGCGGTCGCGGCGCATTTCGCCGTCGAGGTGCAGCAGCTCGGTCTGTATGCGGATCTCGCCGCCCTCTGGCATCGCGTCGCGGGCGTTGACCACCAGGTTCATCAGCACCTGTTCCAGCTGCCGCTTGTCTGCCCGGATCTGCGGCAGCAGCGGATCATGGCTCAGCGACAGGGTCACCTTCTCCCCCACCAGGCGGTTCAGCAGGTGGGTCAGATCCGACAGCGTGTCGCGCAGGTCCAGCGGTTCGGGCCGCAGGGTCTGCTTGCGCGAAAAGGCCAGCAGCTGTCCGACCAGGGACGCAGCGCGGTTGGCGTTCTGGTTGACCTGGATGAGGTCGGCGTAATCCGGGTCCCCAGGATCGTGGCGCAGCAACAGCAGGTCGCAATGGCCGGTGATCGCGGTCAGCAGGTTGTTGAAGTCATGCGCCACGCCCCCGGCCAGCTGGCCGATGGCCTGCATCTTCTGGCTCTGGACGAACTGCGCCTCCAGCGTCTTGAGCTCGGTCGCGTCCGACAGCACGGCGATCAGCGCGCTGCGCCCCTCGTGCACCACCGGCTTCACCGCCACCTGAACGAAGACCTCACGTTCGGAATGCGACAGGCGCAGGAACTCCGAGTGCGGCTTGCTCTGCCCGTCCACCGGCTGCCCGGCGGCCTCAGCCAGCCACTCCGGGATCGACCGACCCAGCCCCTCCATCAGCTCCCCCAGCACCGCGTCAGGGCGGGGGCCGATGGACAGCAACTGGCAGGCAGCGGCATTGGCCAGCTCGATCTCCCCCTCGACCGACAGGCGCAGAATCGGCACCGGCAGGGCGTCGACCATGGACCAGATCAGCTCGCTGCCCCGCGCCACGGGCCGCGCCCGGTCGGCGGGCAGCAGCAGCACCTCGCGCCGGCCACCGACGCGGGGGGCAGAGCGCAGGAACCGCTCCTCCGTGCCGCTGGCGGTGCGGATCACCACGCGCCCCTCGGCGCGCTCCGGGTCCTCCGGCCCCTCGACCACCAGATCTTCCAGGTGCCGTACCCGGCCGCCGGCCAGGTCCCGCGCGGCGTCATTCATGTAGAGCACCGCATTGCCCCGCCCCAGCGACAGCATCGGCAGGGCGCCGCCCTCCGCGGCCAGGGGCCCGCCCAATTCTTCCAGGCGCCAGAGGATGCGATGCGCGGCCCGCCCCGCCGCCCTGTCCAGAACCTGGGCGCTGAGACGAAGGTGTCCGACCCGGCCCACCAGGTCCTCGCGCACGGAGCCGCGATCCTGCAGCTCCATCCGCAGGCGGCGCAGCACGGCCGCCGGCTGGGCCAGACGCGGCTCCAGCGCCGCCTCCAGCGTCTCGGCCGTGCCACCGGGCAGCATGTCCCGGGCAACACGGTTGGCAAAGAGAAGATCGTTTTCCGGTCCGGTGATCAGGACCGCGGCCGGGTCATTTTCCAGCACCGCCTCGACCGAGGCGCGGAGGCCCTGCCTCGTGGCGGCCCCGTCCAGCGCCGGGGCCTGCGCCCCCTGAGGCCAGAAGGCCAGCCAGCCCAGCACCAGGGCCAGGCTTACCCCGCTCAACAGGAAGGCCAGGGTCAGGATCGGGTCGGGCACCACGGAGGCGACGATGACAAAGACCAGGCTGAGCCCGAACAGCAGCGGCGCCCGCGCGCCAAGGGCACGCCGGGCCAGCTCTGTCCGTTCCGCTGCCAAGCCGGTCTGGGCCACCTTGCCTCCTGTCGCCAAACTCTGCTCCGCAGCTTGCGCCGGCAGGATTTAAGCGATGGTTAACAGGACACAGGGTAACGTCGCCGCGCCGAGCGGAACACGCCCGTTCACCGCGCAGAGATGGGACATTAGTCGCGCAATAGTTGCGATACGTAGAAGCCGTCACCGCCGTCCAGCGGCGTCAGTCGCCGTTCGCTGTCCTGCCGCCAACCGGGCGTGCGGTTCAGAAAGGCCTGGATCTGCGCGGCGTTCTCGGCATCGAAGAGCGAACAGGTCGCATAGGCCAGCCGCCCGCCCGGGGCGACCAGGGGCGCGGCCGCGTAAAGGATCTGCGCCTGGATCGCCGTCAGCTCTTCCAGCCGGTCCCGGGTCAGGCGCCACTTGCCCTCGGGCGCGCGCCGCCAGGCACCGCTGCCGGAACAGGGCACGTCGCAGAAGACCAGATCGAAGGGGCCATGGGCGGCCAGATCGTCGCTGTCCAGCAGGGTGACACGCAGCCCGGCGCGGCGAGCGCGGGCCGGCAGGTCCTTCATCCGCTGGGGTGCCGCGTCATGGGCGTGCAGGCGCAGTTCGGCCCGGGCGCCGAGGGCCAGCGACTTGCCGCCGCCGCCCGCGCAATAGTCCAGCACGCGCTGCCCGTCGGCCAGCGGCACCGCTTCGCAGATGGCCTGGCTGCCCGCGTCCTGCATCTCGAACCGGCCATCCTCGTAGGCGGCGGTGCGCTGAAGCTTGCGGGCCCCCTCGGTGACCTCCAGCGCGGCCTTGGCCAGCTCCATCGGCTGCGCAGTGATACCCTCGTCCGCCAGCTCCGTCTGCAGGGCACCGCGGGTCGTCAGACGGCGGTTCACCCGGATCTGCACCGGGGCCCGGGCGCGCAGCACGTTGGCCACGGCCAGGGCGTCGTCGCCCAGAGAGGCCTCGAAGTCGGGACGGACCCAGTCGGGGATATCGGCCCAGCCGGCCTCGTCCTCGCTCAGCCCCTGCCCGGTCTCGGCCTCGGTCAGCGGTGCCGGCGCGTGCCCTTCGCCGGTGAAAACCCCTGCCGGGTCCTGCCTGGAATCGCGCAGCATCCCGGCCATCAGGCCGCGCCCGGTCCGCGCCCCTCCCAGCAAGGCGAAGGAGCCCATGCAGCGCAGCGCGTCGAACACGTGGTCCCGGATCGCCGCGCGATCCTTGGACCCGGCGAAGCGGGCGCCTCGCGCCCAAGAGGTCAGCGCCTTCTCGGCGGCCTCCCCTTCCAGCACGCGGTCGAGGATCTCGGCGGCGGCGGCAATACGGGCGGCGGGCTGCATCAGGCGGCCCCGTCGGTCATGGCGAAGATCTTGCCCGGGTTCAGGATGCCCTTGGGGTCCAGCGCCGCCTTCACCGCGCGCATGGCGACCAGCGCGGGGCCGACCTCTTCGGCCAGGGCGCCCATCTTGCCCTGCCCGATCCCGTGTTCGCCGGTGCAGGTGCCGCCTGCCGCCTGGGCGCGCAGGGTGATGGCGTGCAGGAAGTCCTCGACCCGCGCGGCCTCGTCCGCATCCTCCGGGTCGGTCATCAGAACGACGTGGAAGTTACCGTCACCCACGTGGCCAAGGATGGTGCCGATCAGCCCCTTGGCCTGCAGGTCCGCCTGCGCGGCGGAGATGTTCTCCGCCAGGGCAGAAATCGGCACGCAGGCGTCACTGACCAGCCCCTTGCAGCCCGGCCGCAGCGCCAGCGCGGCCCAGTAGCTGTCGTGGCGCGCCGCCCACAGCTTGTTGCGGGTATCGGGATCGGTCGACCAGTCGATATGGGTGGCCCCGGCATCGCGGGCGATCTCGGCGAAGGTCTCGGCGGTGTCCTGCGCCACGACCTCGGTGCCCGTGCATTCGAAGAACAGCGTTACGGTCTCTTCCAGGTCCAGCTTGGAATAGGCGTTGCAGGCGCGGATCTGCATGGCGTCCAGCAGTTCCACCCGGCCGATGTCCAGCCCCATCTGGACCAGCAGGATGACGGCGGAGACGGCGCTGTCGAGATCGGGGAAGGCCGCGATGCCCCCCAGCACGGTTTCCGGGATGCCGCGCAGGCGCAGGGTCGCCTCGGTGATCACCCCCAGGGTCCCTTCGGAGCCGATCATCATCCGCGTCAGATCATATCCGGCGGAGGATTTCGCCGCGCGGGAGCCGGTGCGAATGACGGTGCCGTCGGCCAGGACCACCTCCAGCGCCAGCACGTTGTCGGCCATGGTGCCATAGCGGACGGCATTGGTGCCGGACGCCCGGGTGGCGCACATGCCGCCGACCGAGGCGTCGGCGCCGGGGTCGATGGGGAAGGTCAGGCCGGTGGCCCGCAATTCCTCGTTCAGCCGCTTGCGGGTGATGCCGGGCTGCACCACGGCCAGCAGATCCTCGGGGTGGGTTTCCAGAACGGCGGCCATGCGGCTCATGTCCAGGGACACCCCGCCCTGAGGCGCGTTCAGCTGCCCCTCCAGGGACGACCCCGCGCCGAAGGGAATGACCGGCACGCCCTGGGCCCAGCAGGTTCGCAGGATCAGCGACACCTCTTCGGTGCTTTCCGGCCAGACCACCATGTCGGGCGCCTGGGTGCCGCGGCCCGTCGCCGTGTTGGCGTGCTGTGCGCGGATCGCGGCGCCGGTCTGAAGCCGGTCGCCGAAGGCCTCGGCCAGGGTCGCGTGCACGGTGGCGATTGCGGTTTCACGCGGTTGTACCGTCTGGGTCATCAAAGCCTCCTGCGCTGCGCAAACGATCTACCGGGCGCAGTCGCGGGCCGGGCCGCCTGCGCGCGGGACCAGAGGCCTTTCCCCTAAACCGCCCGCCGGGAGGAGGCAAGCGGGACCGCCCGCACAGGCCTCCAGAGGCGTGTACACCACGATTGAGCGCCAACGCGGACGGGAGAGCGGTGCGAGCCTCAAGAAATCTACACGCCGGACATTTCACCCACTATTTCAAGAAGTTAAACAACAAAACTTACAAACATCATCAAACACCGCCACCTTTCCGCGCTTCCGCGGCCGCACACACCGGCGCGACAAGTCGATGCGCTTTCCACCCCTAAGCCTTTTCCAGGGCCGCAAAAAACATATCCACCTTGTCTCCACATCTCCGTCCCGCGACCGTCCACAGATCCAGGCCCCCGGCGCCAGTTGAATGGCCACGACGCGTGGAGCTTCACGCGACACCACAGGTTATAGTCACAACACATTGCAATTCGGAGATTTCCAACACCCCGCCACTACCTTCTCAGGCCTACAAAACGGCGGCCCCACGGCGCAGACGATCCAGGCAAGCCCCCTGTTCCGCCAGCCTTTTTCATGTCGAGCTGCCAAAACATACCAGCTCATCCCCAGAGTTATCCACAGGCTTCTCCCAAGTGGGGATGACCCGGCTTGGTAGCGATAACGCTTTCTCTCGCCCCGCGCGTCGGAATGCCTTATGCCTGCCCGCGAAACACCATCCCGGAGGAGGACCCGCTGATGCTGATCTGTTGTGGCGAAGCCCTGATCGACATGATCCCCGCGAAGACGAAGGACGGCCAGGACGCCTACGTGCCCCACGTGGGCGGCGCCGTCTTCAACACCGCCATCGCCCTCGGCCGCCTGGGCACCGAGGTCGGCATGATCTCGGGCATTTCCACCGACCCCTTCGGAGAGCGGCTGAAGGAGGCCCTGGGCGCATCGGGCGTCGACACCACCCGCCTGATCCGTGCCGACCGTCCCACCACCATGGCCTATGTGACACTTCAGGAAGGCAGCGCAAGCTACAGTTTTCACGATGAAAATTCCGCCGGCCGAATGATCGCGCCGGAGGACCTTCCGGCGCTGCCCGAGACCTGCGAGGCGCTTTACTTCGGGGGGATCTCCCTGGCGGTCGAACCGGGGGCGGAGACCTACGCCACCCTCTGCGCCCGGGAATGCGCGGACCGCGTGGTGATGATCGACCCGAACATCCGCCCCGGCTTCATCCGCGACGAGGCCGCCTTCCGGGATCGCATGGAGCGGATGCTGGGCCAGGCTGACATCATCAAGATTTCGGACGAGGACCTGGACTGGCTGCACCCTGGGGCCGAAGGGTCCAGCGAGAAGGCCCGCGCCCTGCAGGCGCAGACCGGCGCGCTGGTGATCCTGACGCGAGGCGCGCGCGGGGCCGAGGCCTTCCACGCCGGGGGCGAGATCCAGGTGCCCGCCCGCACCGCCGAGATGGTCGATACCGTGGGCGCCGGGGATACCTTCAATGCCGGTGTCCTTGCAGAGCTTTCCGCGCGCGGCCGGCTCAGCAAGGCCGACCTGGCTGCGATCGACGAGACCGATCTGCGCGCCGCGCTCGACTTCGGCGCACGGGTCGCGGCTGTCACCGTCTCTCGGGCCGGCGCGAACCCGCCCTGGCGGTCCGAGCTCGACTGACAGGCCCCGATCTCTTGTCATTTCCGGCATTTCGGCCGGGAATGACAAGCCCAGCCACCTGCCCTGGCTAGGAGACGCTTGTTCTTTCTGAACATTTCCAACCGCTTGGGGCGGCGATCGGTTCAGTGGTCGAGCAGCGCGCGCGCCGTCGCCTCGTCGGTTACCAGGCCCTGCAACAACCCGCCCCGCAGAGCCGCCTTCAGCGGGGCGACCTTGTTCGGGCCCGCCGCCAGGCCGATCACCCGCGTGCGGCCAAGCGGCATGCGGATGCTCAGCATGCGGCGGTTGCAGGGATGGTCGATGTAGCGGCCTTCCGCATCGAAGGCATGACCGCAGAGCTCTCCGACCGCGCCCGCTGCCCGCAGGCTCTCGACGTCCGACGGAGACAGACTGTCAGCCAGGGGCAGCGGCGTGGCAATCACGCCAACCCCGACAAAGGCGGTGCCAGCCGTGGCGACCAGATCCCGAGCCTGGCGCACATGGGGCATCTCCCTGTACTGCGCCACCTCCGCCGCTTCACCCGCCATGAGCGGCACCGGAAGAAGATGCGGCGGGGCGCCGACCCGTTCGGCGACACGCATCAGGGCCTCGTGGAACCCCGCCGCCCCGTCCGGAGCGACATTGCCGACCAGGGACACCAGCCGATGATGGCGCGCGTCCATGCTTTGCATTTCCTCGGCCATGGCGTTCATGGCCTTGCCGCAGGCCAGACCCACGACCCGAGGCGTCTGGTCCGCCAGGATCCGCTCCAGCACCTGGGCGGCAAAGGGCGCGATGGCCGCGACCGGATCGGTGCCCTCCCCCAGCCCCGGCGCCACACGAACGAGTTTAAGATCAAAACGCGCCGCGAGATCGCGCTGCAGTTCCTCGCAAGCGGCGATCGGATGCTCGATCCGCACCTGGACCAGCCCCTGCTGCGTTGCCCGCGCCACCAGGCGCTGTACGCGCTGGCGCGAAATCCCCATTTCACGCGCGATCTGGTCCTGCCGCATCCCGCCCCGATAATAAAGCCAGGCCGCCCGCGCCGCATCATCATCGCGCGTGCGGTCCCCGTCCTCTGCGTATCCCGTCCCCATGGTACCCTTCGGTCAAATATTCGTCCCCGCCGGAACAATGCTGTATACCCGTACGAAGTGCAAAGGCTTACCGGCAAGAAGACCAAGGCATGCCACCTCCAGCTGTCTCGCCTCAGAGCACCTGATCGGGAAAAGGCGCAGCATGCTCGACCTTGCTGCACGGCACGAAAAAGGGCCGGTGCGCCTTCGCGCAACCGGCCCTTTGCGGGGTCACGGGCGTGAGGTCCGAGCCTCAGCCGATACGGTAGTTCGGGCTTTCGCGGGTGATGCGCACGTCATGGACGTGGCTTTCCGACAGGCCC
This sequence comes from Pseudooceanicola marinus, assembly GCF_020177265.1. GTDB lineage: Bacteria > Pseudomonadota > Alphaproteobacteria > Rhodobacterales > Rhodobacteraceae > Pseudooceanicola > Pseudooceanicola marinus_A. Next base: position 152,691 of record NZ_JAIVMC010000001.1, on the reverse strand, counting down.
GCGTTGGTGATCTTCACGAACTGGCAGTTCGCGCGCATTTCCTCGACCGTGGCGCAACCGGTGTAGCCCATGGCGGCGCGCAGACCACCGACCAGCTGATGGATCACGGCGCCGGCTGGGCCCTTGTAGGGCACCTGCCCCTCGATCCCTTCCGGCACCAGCTTGTCGCTGGCCGCGTCCTTCTGGAAGTAGCGGTCGGCGGAGCCGCGTGCCATGGCGCCAAGGGAGCCCATGCCGCGGTAGGATTTGAACGACCGGCCCTGGTAGAGGATCACCTCGCCCGGGGATTCGTCAGTGCCGGCGATCATGCTGCCGACCATGGCGCAGCTGGCGCCTGCGGCGATGGCCTTGGCGAAGTCGCCCGAGAACTTGATGCCGCCGTCGGCGATGACGGGCACGTCGCCCGCCGCCTTGGCGCAATCCATGATTGCGGTCAGCTGCGGCACGCCCACGCCCGCGACCATGCGGGTGGTGCAGATGGAGCCCGGCCCGATACCGACCTTCACCGCATCCGCCCCGGCGCCGATCAGCGCCTTGGTGGCCTCGGCGGTGGCGACGTTGCCGGCGATGATCTGCACCTCGTTCGACAGCGCCTTGGCGCGTGCCACCGCATCCACCACGCCGGCGCTGTGGCCGTGGGCGGTGTCGATCACCAGGATATCGACGCCCGCGTCAACCAGCGCCTCGGAGCGTTCAAAACCCGCGTCGCCCACGCCGGTGGCCGCGGCCACGCGCAGGCGGCCCAGGTCATCCTTGCAGGCCGTGGGGTTCAGCACGGCCTTCTCGGTGTCCTTCAGGGTCAGCAGGCCGGTCAGCTTGCCGGTCCCATCGGTGACCAGCAGCTTCTCGATCCGGCGCTCGCGCATCATGTCGATGGCGCGGTCGCGGTCGGCGGGCTCGTGCAGGATGGCCAGGTTGTCCTTGGTCATCATCACCTTGACCGGGGTCTCGTCCTTCTGGGCGAAACGCATGTCGCGGTTGGTGACGATGCCGACCACCTTGTGGTTTTCATCCACCACCGGGAAGCCGGTAAAACCGTACCGCTCGGTCAGGGCCTTGGCGTCGGCCAGGGTCTGATCCGGGGTCAGGGTGACAGGGTTGTAGACGATGCCGCTCTCGAACCGCTTCACCCGGCGCACTTCCTGCGCCTGCTTTTCCAGGTCGAGGTTCTTGTGGATCACGCCGATCCCGCCAGCCTGGGCCATGGTGATGGCCATGCGCGCCTCGGTCACGGTATCCATGGCCGAGCTGAGCAGCGGGATGTTCATCGAAATCCGCTTGGTGACGCGGGTCTTGGTATCCGCGGTACTGGGCAGGACCGACGAGGCCGCCGGAACTAGAAGAACATCATCGAAGGTGAGAGCCTCGCGAATCTCCATCGGGTCACTCCATGGACAAGATCACTTGGCGCCTCCCTATTACATGTCTCGGACGCAGGGGAAAGGCGAAATCATGCCCCTGCGGAGCTTGCATGACGGGCATGCGGAGAGGCGGTTCCGGCGGCCCCGGGCACCGGCCTGCACGGGCTGCCTATGTCGGGACTGCGCCCCGGCGCGTCGGGGACAGGCCCGCGCCGCCCCACGCCACCGCCTAGGCTGGGGTCAGGACAACCCGCGGAAGGCCCCCATGACCGATCCCGACCCGCTCGTCATCTTCACCCCCTCGGGCAAGCGGGGACGGTTCCCCGTGGGCACACCGGTGCTGACCGCCGCCCGCCAGCTGGGGGTGGATCTCGATTCCGTCTGCGGCGGGCGCGGCATCTGTTCCAAATGCCAGGTGACGCCGGCCTATGGCGATTTCCCGAAACACGGGGTGCACGTCACCGACACGGCCCTGTCCCCCTGGAACAGCGTCGAGGCGCGTTACGACAGCACCCGCGGTCTGCCCGAGGGGCGGCGGCTGAGCTGCCAGGCCCAGGTGCAGGGGGACGTCGTCATCGACGTGCCGGCCGAAAGCCAGGTCCACCGCCAGGTGATCCGCAAGCGGGCGGAGACCCGCGCCCTGACCATGAACCCCGCCACCCGGCTGCACTTCGTCGAGGTGGCGGAGCCCGACATGCACGATCCCTCCGGCGATTTCGAGCGGCTCTCCGCAGCGCTGGAGGCCCAATGGGGCGTCACCGGGCTGACCGCCGACCTATCGATGCTGTCGGCGCTGCAGGGCGTGCTGCGCAAGGGCAACTGGCGGGTGACGGCGGCGGTCTACCGCGACCACACCGGCGCCGCGCCGCGCCTGCTGCACCTCTTCCCCGGCCTGCACGAAGACGGGCTGTACGGGCTGGCCATCGACCTCGGCTCCACCACCATCGCGGCGCATCTGACGGATCTGGAAACAGGCGAGGTGCGCGCCGCCTCGGGCCTGATGAACCCGCAGATCCGCTTCGGCGAGGACCTGATGAGCCGCGTGTCCTACGTGATGATGAACCCCGGCGGCGACACCGAGATGACAAACGCCGTGCGCGGCGCCCTGTCGGACCTCGCGGCGGAACTGGCGCGTGACGCCGGGATCGACCCGGCGCTGATCGTCGAGGCGACGCTGGTCTGCAATCCGGTGATGCACCACCTTGCGCTTGGCATCGACCCGACGGAGCTGGGCCAGGCGCCCTTCGCGCTGACCACCTCCTCCGCCCTGTCCCTGCCTGCGGCCGAGCTGGGCTTTGCCGCCATCAACCCGCGTGCGCGGCTCTATATCCTGCCCTGCATCGCCGGGCATGTGGGCGCGGATGCCGCTGCCGTCGCCCTGTCGGAGGCCCCGGAGAAATCCGAGGACCTCGTGCTGATCATCGACGTCGGCACGAACGCGGAGATCCTTCTGGGCAACACCAGCCGCGTGCTGGCCTGCTCCTCCCCGACCGGACCAGCCTTCGAGGGGGCGCAGATCTCCTCCGGGCAGCGCGCCGCGCCGGGGGCCATCGAGAAGGTGGAGATCGACCCGGTGACGAAGGAGCCGCGTTTCCGCGTGATCGGGATGAAGCGCTGGTCCGACGATCCCGGTTTCGCCCCCCGCGTGGCCGCCACCGGGGTCACCGGGATCTGTGGCTCCGGCATCATCGAAGCCCTGGCCGAAATGCGCATGGCCGGCATCATGGATGCCTCGGGCCTGATCGGATCGGCCGAACAGACCGGCAGCGCGCGCTGCATCCCAGACGGGCGCACGCATGCCTACGTGCTGCACGACGGTCGCGCCGAGGGCGGGCCGCTGATCACCGTGACCCAGGGCGACGTGCGGGCGATCCAGCTGGCGAAATCCGCGCTCTACGCCGGCGCCCGGCTGCTGATGGACGAGATGGGGGTCGAGCGTGTAGACCGCGTGGTGCTGGCCGGGGCCTTCGGGGCCCATATCTCCGCCAAACACGCCATGGTGCTGGGCATGATCCCCGATGTCCCGCTGGCGCGGGTGACCTCGGCCGGCAATGCCGCCGGCACCGGCGCCCGGATCGCGCTGTGCGACATTGCGGCCCGCGCCGCGATCGAGGGCAACGTGGCCCGCATCACCAAGATCGAGACCGCCATCGCGCCGGCCTTCCAGGCCCATTTCGTCGCCGCCAACGCCCTGCCCCACGCCAGCGATCCCTTCCCGGAACTGGCCAAGGTGGTGCAGCTGCCCGATGTCAGCTTCAACACCGGCGGCAGCGGCGCAGACGGCGGCGGGCGGCGCAGGCGGCGGCGCGGCTGAGGCTGAGGCCGCGCCCGGATCTCGCCCCGCCTCCGTCCAAGGGCGCGCGCCTCGGCCTCGCGCGCCCCGCCCCTGCTTCACCTCGTCCAAAATACTCCGGGGGGAGTCGCGCCCCGCGCGACGGGGGCGGAGCCCCCTCCTCCATTTCCCCGTAGCGCCACCGCCAACCGCCTGACGCCTCTCACTTCCCGCTTGACGCGACCGGGGGCTTGGCATACCTCAACTCTCGCGCGGCGGGTATGATGTAATGGTAGCCTGTCAGCTTCCCAAGCTGAACGCGCGGGTTCGATTCCCGCTACCCGCTCCATTCCCGATCACAAAATCATTATATTTCCGTCTCTTAAGTACAAAAGTGTCCCATGCAGGATTTGCACGTGGGACACATCGGCCGCTGAACGGCCGCGAGATGGACGCGACCGATGGATCGAACTTCCCTTTGCCCCTGCTAAACGACGCGAAATCCCAGACCGATCCTCGGATCGACGACGTCAAATAGTCTCTCCTCGTCTCCGCCAAACCTCCGGGTCTGCATCAGTCGTCCAGTGGACAATAGCGGCCTTGGCCCACGTTCGTCAGTACGCAGAATAAGGCGCCGCCCGAGGCCCGATCGGCCATCCGGCCTTTCAACTGCGCATGAACCGCATTGTCGGCGCCTGAATCCACTAGAGCACTCCTCACCTCCCCAGCACCCGTTCCCTAGGCACAAGCCATGCCTGAACGTCTTAAGAAGCGCGCTATTTCCCCCACAAGTTCAACAAAGCAGGTGACGCCGGCCAGCGGATTGCGGCGGCGGCGATAGTAAAGGCAGAGCAAGGCAAGCAGCGGCGTTCAAGCGCCCATCTTCCGCAATAACCACCCCGCCTCGAAGACCTCCGCTCATCTCTTGCCAAGAAGACACCCGATGCCGATACCGTTCAGTACGGAAAGATATGCTTGAGTGGTCCGCACTTCTACCGGCCGGATCGAGACGGAGCATTCGTCGAGTTGTTCAATCGCCTTACGGCTATCCGCGCCGGAGGACATTCAAGCCTTGCTCGCCCACAACCGCACCCGAACTACAAAGTCGACCTGATCGCATCGCTGGAAGCGACGCTGCTGTTACGTATCAGGTCTGCGGGACCAAGCACCAGTGTCATCGCGCGGAGCCTGTATGCATCGCCACGGCATCATCCGAGTATCGAAACTGCGCGAATAGGGATCGCCGTCTATCAGAGACGGCGTTCACCTGCTTCAATCCGCACCGGAAAGAGGTTTTCGCGCGGAGGCAGCGGGCAGACCGCATGGGCGGTAAAGGCGCAGGGCGGGTTGGTCGCCCGGTTGAAATCGAGCACCACGGTGTTCTCCGTGACCTCCTCGCCGAAGACAAAGCGCATATGCGCGTAGGTATCGTCGAGCGAGGTCAGGTCGCGGAACACGAACTGCGGCCTGTCGGCGGTGCCATAGGTCGGCAGCATGGCCATCTCGCGGCCCGCGAATTCGAATCTCGCCACATGGGTCACCGGCACCTGCGTGGGCACGCCGATGATCGTGTCGAGCGTCAGGCTCATTGGTTCGGGCAGCGGCTCCCAGCGGGCCGTGATCCGCAAGGCCGGGTCCAGCGGAAAGAACGCGATTGGCTTCATCTGTGCCGCCGCCTCGGATTCCGCATCGCGGATACGCAGCGCGCGCAGCTCATTGAGGGAGGTGATCTCCAGCAGAAAGCGATCTACCCGCCAGGCAAACGCACCCGCCGCCTTGTCGAGCGCGATTGCCTCGCCATCCATGCCTTCAAAGAGACCGGTATCGTCGGCGTTCAGGGTCAACCGGCCCAGCAACTCTGGCCCGACGGGCAATTGCACGTCACAGGCCGCACCGCGCCCGATGGTAGGCGTGCCGGGGGTCACCCACCAACGGCCCAGCAGGTTCAGCCAGCCGTCCTCGGCCGTCAGCTTGGCCATGCGGGTCTCGAACCAGGCAGCATGCGCCTGTTGGAACTCTGGGGAAACGGTCATGTCATATCCTTGAAACTAGAGGGCCACGGGGCCTTCCGGCATCCGCGGGATGCTGGCCAGAAGGCTTTGGGTATAGGCATGCTGCGGATTGCGCAGGATCTCGGCGGTGGCGCCCGCCTCCACGATCCGACCGCGATCCAGCACCACCATCTGGTCACAGAGCGCGGCGACGACCCCCATGTCATGCGACACGAAGACCATCGTCATCTTCTCGGAAATTTCCTGGAACAGGTCGACCACCCGCACCCGCGTTGACAGGTCGAGCGCGCTCACCGCCTCGTCGGCCAGCACCAGTTCGGGCCGGGCCACGATGGCGCGAGCAATGGCGATCCGCTGCCGCTGCCCGCCGGAAAACTGGTGCGGAAACCGATCGAGCGTATCCGCGCTCAGCCCGACCGAGGCAATCGCCTCCTCGGCCATCCTGCGGTGATCACCGGGCACCTTGAGCGAGCGCAGCGGTTCCGACACGATCCGCCCGATGCGGTGCGCCGGATTGAGCGAGGAATACGGATCCTGGAACACCGCCTGCACCCGCTTGCGATAGCCCTGCATGTAATGCCGGTTGCGCGCCTCCAGCGGTGCGCTGTCGAACAGGATCCGCCCCTGCTGCGGGCTGTCCAGCCCCAGCATCAGCCGCAACAGCGTCGATTTTCCAGATCCGCTCTCTCCCACCAGGCCCACGTTGGCACCCCGCGGCACGGTAAAGGAGATATCCTCCAGCACACGGCGGCCAGGGCCATAGGCAAAGCCGACATTCTCCAACGACATCAATGTCATGGCTGTCCCTCCAAGGCCTGGTCAAACCGGCGTGCGGCCGCCACGAGACTGCGGGTATAGCTGTCTTCTGGCCGTGTCAGCACCTGCTGCGCAGGCCCCGTCTCGATACTCCGTCCGTCGCGCATGACCATCACGCGCTCGGCCACCTGCCCCACCACGGCCAGATCATGGCTGATGAACAGCAGGGCGATGCCCAGGTCCTCGACCAGCGCGGTGATCAGGCGCACGATTTCCGCCTGGGTCGTCACGTCGAGCGCGGTTGTCGGTTCGTCCGCGATCAGCAGGCGCGGCTGGCAGGCCAGCGCCATGGCAATCGCCACCCGCTGCCGCTGGCCGCCCGATACCTCGTGCGGATAGGATCGTATCAGCCGCTCCGGCTCGGGCAGCCGCACCTGCTCCAGCAGGGTCTGCACCTCCCGCGCGACAGCGGCCCGGCCGGCATCCTGCCCCTTGCGTTTCAGGCGGCGACGTACCGGCCCGGCGATCTGCCGGCCCAGCGGCATCAGCGGATCCAGCGCCGTCAGCGGCTCCTGGAACACCGTGGCCACAGCGTCGCCGCGCATCCGCACAAGGCGTTTCTCCGGCGCGCCGATGATCTCCTCGCCGGCCAGCGTGATGCTGCCCGCGGGCCGGATCGATGGTTCCAGCAGCCCGGTGACCGCCAGCGAGGTCAGCGATTTGCCCGAACCGCTCTCACCGATCAGGCCGAAACGCTCGCCTGGGGCGATGGAAAAGGACAGGTCCTCCACCAGCACCTTGTCCGGGGTGGCCAGTGTCAGGCCGCGCACAGTCAGAAGATCGCCCATCATCCATCCCTCCGTGCCGGGTCGAAACGGTCGCGCAGCCCGTCAGCCAGCAGGTTGATCCCGATCACCAGCGCAAACAGCGCCAGGCCGGGCAACACGGCGCCCCATGGCGCGGTATAGACCGTGCCCTGCGCCTCCTGCAGCATCCGCCCCCAGCTTGCATTGGGCGGTGGCGCGCCCAGCCCGAGATAGGACAGCGAGGCCTCGGCCATCACGGCCAGGCCGAACTGCAACGCCAGGTTCACGCCCAGGAAGGGCACGATATTCGGCAGGATGTGCCAGTAGACGATGGCCCCCCAGGAGGTGCCCGAGACCCGCGCCGCGGTGATGTAATCCTGTCCCAGCACCTGTTTCGTCAGGATCCGCGTGATCCGGCCGACGATGGGCGACAGGCCGATGCCAAGCGCCAGGATCGCCGTCCCGAGAGAGGCCTCTTCGCGCGCGGCCACCACCAGCATGGCAATCAGCAGCGTCGGAAAGGCGATCAGAATATCGAAGAAGGCCGCCAGCGCATCATCTAGGAACCGCGTGGCAAAGGCAGCGAGGATCCCGGTCGCCACGCCGATCACCGCGCCGATGGCCACGGCACCGCAGCCGACGATCAGCGCGATCCGCGCCCCGATCATCAACTGGGTGAACAGGTCGCGGCCCAGGCGGTCGGTGCCCGCCCAATGCGCCGCGCTCGGCGCCTCCAACCGTCCGCCGGCCATGTCCGACAGCGCATAGGGCGTCCAGAAGAACGACACGATCCCAGCGAGGACGATCACCCCCACCAGGATCAGTCCCAGCCAGAAAGTAGCGTTGCCCCGCCGCCGCCGGGGCGGCAGTTCGGTGCTTTCAGCAGACATCAGCGGGCCTCCTTGCGCAGACGCGGATCAAGTACCCGTTGCAGGATATCCGCTAGGAACCCGGTCAGCAGAACCAGCAGGGTTGAAACGATCAGAACGCCTTGGATGTTCGGATAGTCCCGCTGCTGGATCCCTAGCAACAGCATGGAGCCCATGCCCGGCAGCGAGAACACCTGCTCCACCACAACGGCCCCAAGGAAAGTGGTCGACAGCTCGATGCCCAGCACCGAGACTACCGGCACCGCCGCGTTGCGCAGCCCGTGGCGCATCAGCGCGCCAGTATGACTCTCGCCCAGCGCCCGCGCGGTGCGCAGGAAATCCGATCCCAGCACCTCCAGCGTCGCCGCACGCACGTAGCGCATAAGCGAGGCCGACATGACAATGGCGATGGTCAGCACCGGTAGCACCATAGACTCGATGGCGCGCCCCGGATCGGCATAGCCCCGCAGCGGGAACCCCCCTGAAGGCAGCAGCCGCAGGTTCAGCGAGAATTCATAGACCAGCAGGATGCCCAGCCAGAACACCGGCACCGCGATGCCGACCTGCGAGACCACCGACAGCAGCAGCCCGTACCAGCGATCGGCCTTCACCGCGGCCAGGATCCCGAGTGGAATGGCAATCACCAGCGCCAGCACGAAGGCGGCCAGTGTCAGCGGAAGCGTCACGCTCAGACGCCGCGATATCTCGTCGAGCACCGACGAACGCGACACGAAGGAATTGCCGAGGTCGAACCGCGCAAGATCCCCCAGGTAGGACAGGAACTGGACGCCGAGCGGCTGATCAGACCCAAGTTGCGCTTGCGCCGCGGCAATCTGCTCGGGTGTGGCGCCCACGCCGACAAGCGCGTTCGCGGGATCCCCCGGCAGCAGGCGCAACAGCACGAAGAGCACCACCGCGGCAATGAACAGCGACAGCAGCAGGATCACCAGCCGTCGCAAAATGTATCTGAGCATTTTGATCCCGTTCCCCGGACGTTTCGGGGCCACGCCCTATGGCGCGGCCCCTTTTCATAGCGCGCGATCAGAGGCCTCAGTCAGCCTTCTGGATATCATACGCGAAGAACTGCGAGTTCAGGCCGTTCAGCGGATAGCCAGAGACGTTCGACGTGGAGACGACGATCTGCGGGTACAGGTACAGCCACATGCTGGCGGCATCCTCGGCGATGATCTTGTTCGCCTCGGTCAGCATCTCGGTCTGTTCCTCCATGCTGTGCGCGCTCTCGCTTTCGCTGATCAGCCGGGTGACCTCGGGGTTGTCGTAGCCCCAGTAGAAATCCGGGTTGCCGTAGAAAACGATGTCGCGGTGGTTCACGTGTTCCTGCAGGGTCGCATCGAAATCATGCGCCTTGTAGATCTTGGTGTACCACTCGTTGGCCGTGATGATGTTGATCTTCACGTCCACGTCGACCTTGGCCAGCTCGTTCTGCAGGAACTGCGCCACCACGGGATGCGGATCGTAATCCGGCGTGTCGAGGGTGAAGGAGAAACCATCGGGATAGCCCGCCTCGGCCAGCATCTCCTTGGTGCTTTCCGGATCGTAGGCGTTCACGTCGTTCAGATCGACGTACCAGGGGTCGGTCGGCGGCACGAAGGACCCGATCAGGGTGCCATAGTCGCCCCAGATCGCCTGCAGCAGCTTTTCCTTATCCACGGCGCGCGACAGGGCCGCCCGCACCTGGGCATTGTCGAAGGGCGCGACGCGGTCGTTGTAGGCCATCAGCTCCTTGGTGGTGGAGGCACCTTCGGACACCGTGAAATCCGGGTTGTCGGTGAACATCGACAGCGCGTCCGGGCTCTGCACCGAGGTGATGATGTCGACCGCGCCGGTCAGCAGCGCATTGTTCTGCGCCGTCGCGTCGGTGAAATACTGGAACATCACGCCGCCATTGGTGGGCTCTTCGCCCCAGTAGTCCTCGAAGGGCACCATGGCCAGGGCCGAGCCGCGCCGCCATTCCTGCAGCGTGTAGGGGCCGGTACCGTCCTCGCTGGCGCTGATGTCGCCGGCGTCGTCATTGACGATCCAGACATAGGACAGGTTGTAGGGCAGCGAGATCGAGGGGGCGCTCAGGGTCACCACCACGGTCTTGTCGTCCGGGGTCTCGATGCTGTCGATCACCGTCAGGGTCTTCTTGCGCGAACTGGCGGAATTTTCCGCGGTGACCCGCTCGATCGAGCTTTTCACGTCGGCAGAGGTCATCTTCTCGCCGGAATGGAAGGTCACACCGTCTTTCAGCGTGAAGGTATAGGTCAGCCCGTCGTCGCTGATCTCGTAGCTGTCCACCAGCTTGGGTTCGACATCACCGTCGTCGGTGAGAACGAAGAGGCCTTCGTAGACGTTGCCGTTGAAGGCCTCGTTGATACCCTGGCCCGCGCCCTGGGTGTTGTCGAGGTTCTGCGGCTCGTAGAGCGATCCGATGTTCACTACGGCCTGCGGGTCGTAGTCCTGCGCCATGGCAGCGGCGGAGGACAGCGCAAGGGCGGAAACGGCCGTCAGCGTCGCAAGGGCGGCCCGGCCGCGCGCAAGCGGCGCACCGAAAGACATGTCTGTTCTGGAGAGCATGGGGAAGTCCTGTTGGTTCTTGTTGGCGGACGATAGCGTCACGAACTAAGGCATCGAAGCATGCGGGGCGACCGAAGACAACATCACCCTTTGCGAGAGGCGCACCCTGCCCCTGTGCTTGCTTCCGAAGACTCCGAGCCGAACAGGCCGCAGAATGATGGCAAATTACGGTGCGAGAGCTGTGAGATCTTGCATTCTGGTTGCGCCCCCCGATTGCGGCTCTCTGCGCCAAACGGCCCGCCCACGCCCACGCAGCGAATGGTCGGAGCCGGTTCAAGGCCGACGGGTGTCCGTGAGCCGTGCTGCGCAGCCACGTCGGCTTCGGGTCTCCCTGGCAAAACTGATCTTTCAGCAGTCGCAGGGTCAGGCGTGACGACAGAACAGTCGACGCCTGACCCTTGTCTTGTGGCCGCCTTCGGCTACAAAACCGCACTGATGGTCTTGGCTTTTTCGACCGTCTCTTGCCATTCCGTGGCGGGGTCCGAGGCTTCGACGATCCCGCCCCCCACGTGCAGGAAGATCTGATTGCCGGAAATGCTGGCAGACCGCAAATTCACATAAAGCTGGGTGCCTCCGTTCAGGCCGCGCGGCCCCAGGTAGCCAGTATAGAAACGGCGTGTCGGCCCCTCTTCTTCCATTATGAAAGCCCGCGCCGCTGCTTTCGGCATGCCGCAGACCGCGGAGGTCGGATGCAGTCGGCCCAGCAACCGGCAGAGCGCCTCTTCGCTGCCACCCGGCGCGCTGAAGTCTGAGCGCAGGTGGCAAAGGTTGGCCGCACGTACCGTGTATGGCGCGGTTTCTTCGACGTCGTCGAAACCTTCGGCTGCAAAGGCCTCGCGGATGTAGTCGGCCACCAGGGCTTGTTCGTCGATAATTTTCCGGGGCCAGGTCAGCGAGGCAATATCGGTGTCTGGCTCGGGCCACTGGGTTCCGGCCAAGGCCATGGTCCGAATCCCGTTTTCGTCATTGGCAAGCAAGATCTCGGGGGTCGCGGTCAGCCAAGTGCCCGTAGCTTCCGACGAGACCAGGCAGACGAAGGCATGGGGGTGAAGCTCGGCCAGACCTTCAGCCAGATCCAGAAGGTCGCGATCATCCGGCAGGGCACGCGGATCAATGCGTGAGAGAACGATCTTGTCACAGTCGCCCGCGCGAATACTGGCCACGGCGCGCGCAACCCGTCCCATGTAGGAATCCCGATCAGTCGGATCAGGGCTTTCGCCGTCTGGCGTCTTGAGTGCCGACGGAGGCGTGCTTGTCGGATCTGTGATTTGCCCCTGGGCCGTGCTCACCGGGTGATCGACCAGCGCGATGCCGTCACGATAGAGAGGGCCGTCTTCCGAAATCACGACATCAGCCGGCAATGTCCAGGCTTGACTGCCGTCCTCGGTATCAAAGGGGGCCATGACGAAAGCGGGGGCGGTTTGTTCCCCGAAAACGGGCTCTTTTTCCGGCTGTGTCGTCGAGATCAGCGCGGTGAAGGCTCTCCCAAAGGGATCGCGCCACAGAGCGAAGGGCAGCCCGGCGGCGCTGGCGCGCGTGCAGGCAGTTCTCTGCATGTCATTGATAAGCAATGGAAACCTCCTCATTCGTCGGGAGGTAACTTGCGCTCTAGCGCGGCCTGCCGTCCAGATCGAAGACTATGGCGAACCATAGCTCCGAGCTATGGCGTCAGGGCTCGAGCCCGGTTTCATCCGGCAATCCCAGCTCCAACGCGGCCTGCAGGAGGCAGCGCCGGGCCTCCTGCACCTCGATGTTCTCGACGTTGTCGGACCGACAATGAAGAGAGATCGGCTGGCGTGGCGTGCCTGCCAGCGGCAACACCTTCAGCGCGGGGTTCGTGACCCCCATGGCCGAAAGCTGATCCTGTAGGGCGATGCCGAATCCTTCGCGCATCAAGTGCGGTGCGGTTTCCGCAAAGCGGGTCTCGATGGCGATATTGGGCTCAATCCCCGCCGCCTGGAAGATCTGGCGCACCAGTGCGCCGTGTGGCGTGTTGGGGTGAAAAAAGATCAGCGGCTCCTCGGCGATGTCGTGCACCGTCACTTCGCTTTTCGCCGCCAGCCGATGATCCCTTGGCACCACGCAGACCATTCCGGCCGAGGAGATCCGGAATGAATTAATACCGGGATCGTCGAGGGGAAAGATGGTGACCGTGCAGGTCCCTTCCGCCATCCAGAGATAGTCGCGGTTCTGCTTCATCGACAGGGTGTCCATCCGCAGCTTCATTTCGGGTCGACGACGGCGGAAGATCGACAGGCTACGCGGCGCCAGAGCCTGGCTGACGGAGGGCGAGACGCCCATGCGGAACATGGTGCCCTTGCCGCGGACCATGTCGTTGACTCGATCGGTAATCTGCTCGAAGGCGGTCATCGACGGGGCAGCCACATCGAAGATCTGTCGGGCAAGCGCCGTGGGCCGTAGGCGGGCTCCGGATCGGTTGAACAGCTGGATGCCCAGCACATCCTCCAACCTGCGGATCGTGTTGGTCACCGTGGGCTGGGCGATCCCGAGCTGCTGCGCTGCGCCGCTGATGGACCCGGTGAGCATGACCGCGCGGAAAACCTCAAGCTGTCGAAATGAAAGCAATTTTTGACCCGTCTGCTGTCGCTTCTGCGAGGTGGTGGCGGAAAGTCCCTGTCTTGACAGAGATGTCACATTAGGACGTTCTGCGCGGCGAAGTAAATTCCGAGGTGCCCCGACATGTCCAATTCTCCGACCGCAGCCGCCCGCCTGGCCTACATGATCGGGCATCCGATCGCCCACACGGCCATGCCCGCGGGGGTCAACACTTGGGCCCATGACAGCGGTATCGACGCACTCATGGCACCCGTCGACGTGCCGCCCGGCGCCCTTGCAGGCTTTGTCGCTGCGCTGCGCAGCACCGCCAATTGCGACGGTGCGGTGGTGACCGCCCCGCATAAGGTCGCCTTGACGGCGCTGGTGGACGATCTGACCCCGGCGGCCCGCCTAGTTGGCGCGGCGAACGTGGTGATCCGCAACACCGATGGCAGGCTGACCGGGGACAACACCGACGGGGCCGGGTTCGTTGCGGCCTTGAGAGAGGCCGGGGCCGACCCGTCTGGGCGACACGCCCTGCTCTTTGGCTGCGGCGGGGCCGGTGCCTCGATTGCGGCGGCGCTGGTAGCCGCCGGCGTTGCCCGGCTGGAGCTGGTGGATCCGGACGCAGCCAGGGCGAGGACGCTGGCCGACGCGCTTGGCCCCTCGGTACAGCCTGTGACGGTGCCCGAAAGCGTCGAGGCCCATGACCTGGTCATCAATGCCACCGCCATTGGACTGGACGGCACGTCGGTCGTGCACCCATTGACCGGCCTACGCCCCGGGGCCACGGCAGGAGACGTCGTCACCAAGCCGCCGGTCACCCCCTTCCTGCGTCAAGCGGAGGTCCTGGGCGCGCGCATCCAGCCCGGCAGCGCCATGGCTCTGGCACAGATCCCGCTTGTCCTGCGCCTCTTCGGATGGATTGAGTGACACCGTTTTGAGGCCCGCCCATAGCTCCAGGCTATGACCTTCAAGCAAGTAGTTGCTTTTCGTTCCCCACGGCATAGTCCAAAGTTGGGCTCCCTGCCGGGTTCTGGAGAGACCTGGCACCGACAAGACTCTGGGAGGAGTTCCATGACTTTCGCTAACATGACCCGCCGGGCCTGGCTGGCCGGCGTTGCAGGCCTGTCGCTGCTGTCCGCGACCGCTGCCACCGCGCAGGAAAAAGACGACGTCGTGCTGGGCGCGCTGCGCTTCACCAGCCACGGGGCCGGTTTCGTGGCCTTTGAAAAGGGCTATTTCGACGAGGAAAACCTTAACGTCTCCTTCGAGTTCTTCCAGGCGGCGCAGCCTATTGCCGTGGCCACCGCCAGCGGCGACGTGGACTTTGGCCTGGCCGGTGTGACCGGCGGCATGATGAACTTGGCCGAGAAGGACGCGGTGCGCATCGTCGGCGGCGTCCTGCATGAGAAGAAGGGCGTGGACGGCATGATGGTCATGGCCTCCAACCAGGCCTATGAGGACGGGCTGGACACGGTGCCCGAGATCAAGGGCCATTCCATGGCGATGACCCAGGTCGGGTCCACCTTCCACTACATGACCAGCCGGATCGCCGACGCCGAGGGCTTCGACATCTCCGACGTGCGCCTGGTGCCCCTGCAAAAGGTCGGCGCGATGGTCGCGGCCCTGAAATCGGGCCAGGTCGACGCCATGATCATGGTGCCGCATATCGCCAAGCCGCTGGTCGAGGCGGGCGCCGCCAAGGAACTGGGCTGGCTCTACGACTATGCCGAATACCAGATCTCGACGCTCTTCACCTCGGTGGACAACATCGAGAACAACCGCGACATGGTTGAGCGGTTCATCCGCGCCTACGCCAAAGGCATCGCCGATTTCAACCGCGTCATGCTGGCCGAGAACCCCGATCCGGCAGAGCTGGACGAGATGACCCGGATGATCGCCAAATACGTGGCGCCGGACAAACCCTATGAAGAGGCGATGGCGTCGATCCAGCAGGGCGCGATGAACCTGAACGAAGGTCTGGCCCTGAACATGACCGACGTCGCCGCGCAAATGCAGTGGTTCAAGGACCAGAACCTGGTCGACAGCGACCTGGCCGTGGACCAGCTGGTCGACGACAGCTTCGTCGAAACCTACTGATCCCTGAACGAGGCTGATGACATGGACCTTCGCGTCGAGAACCTTTCGCATTTCTACAACGATCTCGAGGTGCTGCGGGATCTCAACCTGACCATTCCGCATGGCGAGATCGTCTGTGTCATCGGCCCGTCCGGCTGTGGCAAGTCCACCCTCCTGCGTCTGCTGGGCGGGCTGGAGAAACCCAGCAAGGGCCAGATCCTGCAACTGGGCGAGGCGCCAAGCGGCTCGCTCAACCCGCTGACCTACGTGTTCCAGGACTTCGCCTTGCTGCCTTGGCGCACGGTCGAGGGCAACATCTCGCTGGTCCTGGAGCCGCATGGCCTGTCAGCCGAGGAAAAGGAACGCCGCATCGCCGACGTGCTGGAGCGCACCCGCCTGAGCGATTTTCGCCAGGCGGTGCCGAAGCAGCTGTCGGGGGGCATGAAGCAGCGCGTAGCGATTGCCCGCGCCCTGGCGGTGAACCCCGCCGTGCTGCTGATGGACGAGCCGCTGTCGGCCCTGGACAGCCAGACCCGCGAACTTCTGATGGATGACCTCGTCGGCCTGTGGCAGCGGGAGCCCTTCACCTCCTGCTACATCACCCACAACCTGAACGAGGCGGTGCGCCTGGGCCACAAGGTGGTCGTACTGTCGCGTCGTCCCGGCCTGATCCGCGAGATCGTCGACATCGACATTCCGCTGTCAGAGCGCGACGTGTCCAACCCCAAGCTCGCCGCGCTGCAACAGCAGCTGTGGGAGATGATGCGCGACGAGGCGCAGACCGCCGACATGGAACTGGCCGCGGGCTGATCGCCCGGGCGCGACCGACCGACACAGACATCTGGCCATCGGGGGAGCGGCGCATCGCCACCGCCCCGGGCCGCAGCCGGACAGACCCGCCCCTACCGATCCGGGGCCGAGGATGTCCGCTACGCTCCCTTTCGTGAAAGGACACCTTCATGAGTGACATTTCCACCCAACCGGGCCAGCAAACCCCGGCCCCTGCCGCCCTGGACGCGGCATCCGGCAAACCCGTCAGCTTCCGCGGCGGCGGCTTTGCCCCGAAACCGCGCAAGCTGGTGGGACTGGCCGTCTTCGTCGTGCTGATCGCCCTGTGGGAATTGGGCTCGCGCGCGGGGGTGATCTCCTCGCTGGTGCTGCCCGCGCCCTCGGAGGCCTTCGGCGCCTTCATGGACCTGGCCAATTCCGGCAACCTCTGGCGGCACCTCTCGGCCTCGCTGCAACGGTTGGTGATCGGCTTTGCCTGCGGTGTCAGCCTGGGCCTGATCTTCGGCACGGCGGCGGGCCTCTCCTCGGTGGCGCGCGCGGCGATCACGCCGCTGGTCTCGGCCATCTTCCCGATCCCCAAGATCGCGCTGCTGCCGCTCTTCATCATCTGGTTCGGCATCGGTGAGGGTTCGAAGGTCGCCACGATCCTCTTCGGCTGCTTCTTCCCGATGGTCATCGCTACCTACAGCGCCATCGACAACGTCGACCGCACGCTGATCCGCATGGGCCAGAGCTTCAGCTTGTCGCGGGCGCAGATCATCTGGAAGATCGTCCTGCCGGCCGCCCTGCCCGGGATCCTGTCGGGCACCCGCATTGCGGCCTCGATCTCGATCATCCTGCTGGTCGCGGCGGAGATGATCGGTGCCGAATACGGGATCGGCGCCTACGTCTTGCTGGCCGGCAACCTGATGGCCACGGACCAGCTGATCGCGGGGGTGGCGATCCTGTCGCTGCTTGGTCTGACGGTGAACTGGCTGATCTCGCGCCTCGAAAACCACTTCCTCGGATGGAGAAACTGATGCCCCGTCACGAAACCGATTACGACGTTGTCATTGCCGGTGGCGGCGCGGGCGGCATTGGCGCGGCCCTCGGCGCGGCGAAGTCCGGTGCCCGGGTGGCGCTGGTGGAGAAATACGGCTTCCTTGGAGGGGCTGCGACCAACGCCCAGGTGCTGGCCTACTGCGGCTTCTTCCACCAGGGCAAGGACCCGCTGCGCGCCGTCGCCGGCGCGGGAGAGCAGGTGCTGGAGGAAATGCGCGCCATGGGCGTCGCCTGCGATCCCTACCGCTCCCCCACCACGAACAACTGGATCGTGTTGCTGGACCCGGAGCGCCTGAAGGTGGCACTGGACCGGGTGCTGGCGGCGCATGGGGTCGATGTCTTCCTGCACTCGCGTGTCGCTGCGGCCAGCCGCACCGCACGGGCACTGGAAAGCGTGACCGTGGCCGGCATGGACGGGCGGTTCCGCCTGATCGCCGAAAGCTTTGTCGACGCCAGCGGCGATGCGAACCTGGCGCTTGTGGCCGGTGTGCCCATGCGCACCGGCGATAGCCGGGCGCGTATCCAGGCCTATACCATGCCGATCCGCGTCGGCGGCCTGGCCCCCGACACGAAGATCGACCGCGCGCTGATGCAGGCCGCGATTGCCGAATTCAACGAGGGCTCGCCTCACAAGATCCACCGGACCGACGCGGGCATCTTCACCCGCGTTCCCGGCACCACCGATTTCTGGTGGCTGGTCGTCGACCGCGACATGCCCGACCTCAGCTCGGGCAGTTTCACCCGCGCCGAGCAGACAGGGCGCGAGATGTCCCTGGGCCTGGTCGAGGTCCTGCGCGCCCGCGTGCCGGGGTTCGAGAATGCCTGGCTGGCGCAGACCGGCCCGCAGATCGGTGTGCGCGAAACCCGCCACCCGGCCGCGCGTTACGACATCACCCATGACGACGTGTTGCAGGGGCGCCTGCGCGAAGACGGCATCGCCCGGGGTGCCTGGCCGATCGAACTGCATTCCGAAGCGGGCAAGCCGATCTACGAACATGTCGGCGGCGAGGGCTACTTCCACGTCCCCTACGACGCGATCCACGCTCGCGACCTGGACAACCTGTGGTACGCGGGCCGGGTCATCGGGGCGGATGACTACGCCTATGGATCGATCAGGGTCATGGGGACGGCCTTCGCCACAGGTGAGGCCGCAGGTGTCGCAGGAGCCCTCAGCGCGAAGGGTGGAAACTCGGTAACGACGGAGGCAGTGCAAGAGAAGCTGCGGCAACTAGGAGCATTGATCTAGCAGCTGTATCCATCAGACACCCTGTTAGCCTTTGGTCTGAACTACTCCCCGTCTCTTGGACAGGATCTGGCGTAAATTATGCCCGCCCCAGTAGCTGCGGCATGTAGGGAAGGCAGTTCATCTCATTAGGGCATGGGCTTTTTTCTCCAATTAGCCGAGCACGAAAACGTCGGTCCCCTCACCGGTCAGGATCATTTTGCCCAGATTTTCAGGGTACCCCCCGGGGGGTAGAGGCGGAGTGAGATGCGCGAGGGCGTATGTTCCTGCACCGCAAAGCTTAAGCCCACTCGCAGCCCTAGACTGCCGGTCGCGCCTCAGCTCATCTTCACGGCCAGAGCAGCCAGAGGTAAGCGACATAGCCACCCAGCAACACGACGCCCTCCCGTCGTCCAATCCGTAGGCCGGTTGCCGCAAAGAGCACCAGCAGCAGCGACACGGCGACCATCAGCGGCGCATCAAAGGAAACGATCTCGCCCGGAACACGGGACGGTGCAATGAGCGCCGTGGCGCCGCCAATGCCCAGCAGGTTATAGATGTTTGATCCAACGACGTTGCCGAAGGCCACATCTCCCTGCCGTTTCAGGGCGGCGATGACCGAAGTTACAAGCTCGGGCATGGAAGTGCCAACAGCCACGATGGTCAGACCGATCACCGTTTCGGACACTCCGAAGCCCCGCGCCAGCGCCACCGCCCCGTTGACCAGGAAAGACCCGCCCAGCACGACGAGCGCCAGCCCCGCAAGGGCTATGAGCAGCGGCAGCACCAGCCGCTTGGGGGCATGGGGCCGTGCAAGTCCAGGATCAGCCTGTGCCAATGCCAAGGTCTTGTCATTCAGCGCTCCACCGCCGGCCGAGCCGCGCTCCTGCCGGATGACGAAGGTGATGTAGCCGATCAGCAAGGTCACCAGCGCCAGCCCGGCCATACGCCCCAGGGGCACCGCCCAGGCCAACGCCATGAAGCCCCCGGCCACTGTCAGCATCACGGCGGCATCACGGCGTAGGGCCGACCGCGCCACGATGATCGGGCAGATCAGTGCTGAGACACCGGCGATCAACAGGATGTTGGCAATATTTGAGCCTACCACGTTGCCATAGGCAATGCCCGGAGACCCGTTCAGCCCGGCCTGGACCGATGTCACCAGTTCCGGCATCGACGTGCCGAACCCTACGAGGGTCAGACCGACCACCAAGGGCGAAATGCCGAGACGCTCGGCCGCCTGCACCGCCCCTCTTACCAACAACTCTCCGCCCGCAACCAACAGTACCAAGCCCCCCAGCAACGGTATCCAGGCGTCTGTCATCTCGTTCGCTCCTCCGGGCACATGCGGCCCAAGCTTCGGATATCTGGACAGGCGACCCTGCCGATGCAAGGTCGTCGACATCCAATATCCTAGTGCCGGGGAACTGCGGGTCGACCCGCACTAAAAGCCGGGTCGGTGGCGATGCACCCCCACCAAAACGCACACGGGCCTTCGCTACATGCGATTGGTCCCGCTGCAAGACCTTGTCAGCCAATAGCCGCTACTCATGCCATGCGCTGACCGCGCCTAGTGTCGGCCCGAACCGGACCTTCGTGCCTGGCCAAGAGCCTGTCCGGTCCCTGCTCAAAGCATCCGGATTCATGCATCCCTTCAAACGTCAGTTCGACGGGAAGGCTCCCCTACGAATTTGCCCCAGAGAAGGTGATCTGTTGCGCGAATAACGCGCCAGACATATCCGCCAGGCGCAATACGTCGTCGAGATGCCTCACGCCTTGCACCCGCATGCCCTCAATCCGCAGCGCGACCTCCGCAGCAACCTGCGCCGTAATCTCTGCCTCCTCGCGGCCCTCCAGGGACAGGCGACAGAGCTATGGCTGAATTTGGGTGATACGGCCTGAGAAGGCGGCGTATCGTGGCGGGTGTCAAAGCCTGCCAGAACCTCCCGAAGGAGCGATACGCCTATGGAAGACGATACCACGATCACCCCGTTTCACCAGCCCGGATCGGTTATCGATCCACTCACCGAGATCGCGCGAGACGGCGCCCGCCAGATGCTTGCCGCGGCGCTGAAGGCAGAGGCTGCGAGCTTTGTCGCGCAGTTTGCTGAGGAGCGCCTGCCCGACGGCCGGCAGCGCGTCGTTCACCACGGAACCGGGCCGGAGCGGTCGATCCAGACCGGCATCGGCCCGATCCCCGTGCAGCGCCAGAAGATCCGCGACCGATCTGCCGATGTGCGGCCGGAGAGCAAGATCCGGTTCAGCTCACGCATCCTGCCGAAATGGGCGCGGCGCTCGCCCAGCCTCGATGCCTTGCTCCCGGTCCTCTACTTGCGGGGCGTCTCGACCGGGGACTTCCAGGAGGCCCTGAGCGCGCTGGTCGGGCCGGATGCGCCGAACCTGTCGCCGGGCGCGATCTCGCGTCTTACCAGCGAGTGGCAGGGCGAGCATGATCGCTGGCAACGTCGCGACCTCTCCGCGCGACGCTATGTCTACGTCTGGGCCGACGGTGTCTACCTCCAGGCCCGAATGGAGCCCCAGGCCGAGTGCATGCTGGTGATGATCGGGGCGACCCCCGAAGGTAAGAAGGAGTTGGTGGGCTTCCAGGTCGGGGTCCGCGAGAGCGCGCAGAGCTGGCGCGAACTGCTGGTGGACCTCCGGAGCCGCGGCCTCTCGGTGCCGCCGGACGCGGCGGTCGGTGACGGCGCGCTCGGGTTCTGGAAGGCGATGGAGGAGATCTTTCCCAGCACGCGCCATCAGCGGTGCTGGACCCACAAAGTGTCCAACGTCCTGAACAAGGTCCCGAAGTCGATGCACCCGGCGGTGAAAGCCGATCTGCGCGAGATCTGGCAGGCCGAGACCCGCGCCGTCGCCGAGACCGCCCTCGACACCTTCACCGAGAAGTATGGCGCCAAATACCACAAGGCCGTCACCTGCCTGGCCAAGGACCGGGAGGCGTTGCTGACGTTCTACGACTTCCCGGCCGATCACTGGGATCATCTGCGCACCTCGAACCCGATCGAGAGCGTGTTCGCCACCGTCCGGCATCGAACGGTCCGCACCAAGGGCGCCCTGTCTCAGAAGACCGCGAAACTCATGGTCTTCACGTTGGTTCAGGCCGCGGCCAGGAAATGGCGGAGGCTCAAGGGCGCCAACCAGTTGCCTCTCGTCGTCGAAGGCATCATCTTCAACGACGGTGTCGCCAGCCGCGATGCCGACAAAAGCCGCGCCGCTTGATCAGACCGCGTCACCCAGATTCCAGCATAGCTCCAGGCGACATGCAGGTGCCTCCCTGCCCTTGGCATAGGCCTCGACAACCAGCGCCGCCCGGTCACTGCCGATCCTGAGGAAGGGCATGCTGTGCACAAGGGCCCGTCGCAGGGCAGGTCGCCCCGAGCTCCATGCCAGCGCCCTCAAGGTCAGGGGGGTGATGAGCGGTGACGCCAGGGCCAGCCGCGTCTCGACCTCCGGGAAACCCCGGCGCATCAGGCTGTGTTGATCGGAAAAGTCGAACGGGATCGATGGCAGGGGCCGACGGTCATCTCCGAAGCGCAGTGGCTGGATCTCGCCGGGGGCAAGCGGCGCCAGACTGCGCAAGGTCCAGTCGATCGCCGCCGGGCCGTGGCTGTCGCCCAGTCCCAGCAGGACACCAATACGAAAACGGGTCGCATCCGGGCTCTGCGCGCGCGCCTCCTGCACCAGGAGGTTGGTCAACCCCGGCGCTAGGCCGACCGACAGGATGGCCAGCGCACCGGTGCCCCTCGCCAGACCATCCAATTGCTCGATCCGGCGCAGCACCGAGTCTGTGGCCGAGATGTCGATCAGGCGCACCCCACGCTCCAGAACTGCCCGTGCCAGCTCTGCCGACCGCGTGTCGAGACAACAGATCACCACCGAGGCCGTCGACAGGGGCTTTGTCCAGGTTTCAGCGCGCTCGAGATCCAGTATCGTTGCCTCGCAGCCCAATCGAGCCGCCACTGCCCTTGCCTTTGCACCGTCGCGCCCGGCCAGCATCACCGGTCTGCCGGCGGCCACCAAACGGCGCGCGATTTTCTGCCCCACATGGCCGTAGCCACCGATAATGAGTATTCGTCCCATGTCATGTTCCTCATGCGTTTGGACCTGCTAGAGTGCCCGCGAACGCCTAGAACACGCCGACTCTGGGCTAACCAAATGGGAAGCCCGATGCCTGAACCGAAAGCTGCCATGGCCGCCGTTTGCCGTCCCGACGAATGCCTTGCCGAGGACTGGCTGGCCTTTCTGGGTCACCGATGGAACGCCCTGCTGCTGTGGCACCTTTCAGGCGGGCCAAGGCGATATTCCGAACTCCAGGCGCTCTTGCCGCGGATCTCGCCCAAGGTTCTGACCGACAGGATTGCCGGGCTGACGCGCCGCAACCTGGTGCAACGGACAGAGACGAATACCTATCCGCGCGAAGTCACCTACCGCCTGACCGCGCGAGGAGAGGCTCTCCGCACCATCCTGTCCGAGCTCTACGACTGGGCAGCGGATGTCGTCCATGAAGATGCGCTCGCCGTCCCGCAGGCGGCTGAAGGAGCGCGGTGACGCCGGCTTTGGCCGTAGGCGAAGTCAGCAATCAGTGTGGTGCCGTCGACCAGGGATGACGTAGCGGCGGTCAGCTTCTTGAGCCGAAAAGGCGGAAGGGCCGGGCATCGCCCACAGCGAACCTTTGTCCCGGTCGGGGCGGATGACCGCTCCCAGCCCGAAGCTGACCTTCGCGCCAGGCGCAGCGAATGACCGGAGCCAGCCCTTCCGCGACATTCCTGCCTGGCGCAGCATCATACCAGGCGACAACACGAAGGGCGGAGAGCTGCCGTTCGCCGCGTGCTGGACGAAAGGCTGCTGTGCGCAGGATAGCGGACGTGGCAATCGACAGGGGCGCACCTGGAGCGGCTGTCGCTTTCGGCCCACAGACGACCTTGCTGCAGGGCGATGTAGATGGCCGGTCACAACCCTAGTGGGACATTGTGCTCGGCATGCCCTGTGGCGAGGGCATGCCCGATGCCTATAGTCCGAAAAGTCAAAGACCGCGCGCGGAACTGTCTCATAGATGTCTCACAATCATCACCGTCTGTATGCTATCGTACTCAGAGGTCAAATGTACGCATAAATACGCTGAATGCTTGTCTGACGGAGACGACCTCCTAAGTTCCTTAGCTCAACAGGTATCCGATCGTGACACCGTCAAGTCTCTGCTGTAGGCAGAAACCACGAGACACAAATAGCCCCCAATAGCTGAAGGCGAGCCGGCAGAGTGACTGACGAATTCATGGTGGTGTTAGGCGCAAGCGAGATTTCCGCCGATGTGTATGGTTTTCAAGCACTAGCAACACTTCATGAGCAACTGGAGACTTTCGACCACCGAAAGGTAGGCATCGACTGCTCGCGTCTCCGATGGATCGATGCGCAGCTCGGCACCTGTCTGCTCACGATAGTCAATCTATCTCGGAAAAGAGGCAATGAAATATCTCTCTACGGCATTTCACCAAAGGTGCAAACAATTCTTCAAAAGAACAAAACCCTCACGGGATCAGTTGCTGATCGGTACGGAACCACGATTCCAGTGACAAAGTTCGAACTCGATGCCGAAGTGGAGTTCTCAAAGTACTGCAGCGCCCACCTTTTGCGTCCAGAAGTCCCGAAGATGAGCAAAGGTTTGAGGGAGAAGTTCCTCGAAGGATTGGATGAGCTATTTGCTAATAGCTCCCTGCACTCTAAATCCAGCATACCGGTCTTCTCGGGGGGGCAGTTTTTCCCCAACAGGGACAGATTGACATTTGTCATCTCGGATGGCGGGAGGGGAATAAATGGATCACTTGAAGCTGCAGGATTCAGATTTCCGACAGTCGCAAACTCAATTGAATGGGCGATGCAGATGAATAATAGCGCCAGAAGCGGGGATATTCCCGGGGGGTTAGGGTTGGGTATCTTGCAGGAGTTCGTTCGGCTAAACGAGGGAAGTCTGATTGTTTGCTCTCAAACAGGATACTGGGAGATGAGAGCGGGACGTGTCTCCATGCACAACATAAGGGCGTCCTATCCGGGCACGGCGGTTTCACTTGAAATTAACACGAGAGATACAAGGTCGTACCATATGAAGTCGCGCGTCAATCCCAAGGAGATATGGTGAAATGTCAAAAGTTATAAGAGTCTCCATATCGACGATCGTGGGCGGAGGGATTTGCGTGGCGGCTTCTGATGGGCAGAAAGTTCATCAGTTTTTGTATGACGTCATTCAAGGAGGTAATCGAGCGGAGATTTCTTTCTTTGGCGTTACACGAATGACCACGGCTTTTCTAAACGCAGCAGTGGGTCAGCTGTATGGGGAGTTCGAAGAAAGTGTTCTCAGGAGTCGCTTATTGCCACCTGTGGATTTCGAGGAGTGGCATTTGAGAAGATTGAAGCTCGTGGTTGACAGGGCGAAGCTGTACTTCTCGGATCAGGAGCGAGTCGAGGAAATCTTCAAAGACAACTTGGATGATTAAAATGGCGCGAGTATATGATGCTGGCTCGGAGTGTGCCTTTGAAAGCAGAGAAATTCTTTTCGACACAAATGTTTGGATTTCCATATATGGCAACGATCCGAGTCGCGAACGCGCCGTCTATAGTAACTTCTACGCCAGCGCTCTCTCCAAGGGGAACACGATTGTCACCTGCGCAAACGTCATATCTGAGCTATTCAACCGGATGTGTAAGATCGAGTATGAGCTCCTATTTGGTGGAGGTGAGTACCACCTTCTGAAAAGCAGAAGAAAGAGCGACGAGGACTATCTCGAGCGCGTTGAATCCGTGCGTGACACTTGTTTATCCATCCTAGAAGATTGTGAATTGATCGTTGACACCAACGACGTTGAGGCAATTGAGCTGCAACTAAATGAGGCCGCGAAGGGTCTTCTTGACTTCACTGACGCGGCTCTCGTCGCTAGCTGCTTGTCCAACGATCTAATTTTCGTTTCGCATGACAGGGACTTTGTCCATGTGGATTTCGATCTGGTCTCAGCGAACCCGCGAGTTCTCAGAGGCGCTTAGTATAGCGCCAAAGTAAGTTGGCTTGGCTGATCGGGATTCATCCGGGGAGTGTCGGGTCTCAGGTCATCTGGCTTTCCCAGTGCTAACTTGCGAGACGGTCCAGACACAATGGTAGGGGTTGCTTCCGGCGCTTCGCTGTTGTCCGTCCAGGATGCAGCGAACGGCTGCTCACTGGCCTCGTGCCCGAACACGACGTCATGCTGCGGCTTGGACAAAAGTCGCGAAGGGCTGGGACCGGTCATCTACCGCGCCTGGTTCGAATGTCCGCTCAGGGCCGAAAGCGCCTGAAGGTGAAGCTAGAGACAGCCCGCCCGGCGTGTCCGCTCCCTGCGCAAAGCTACCATTGAAGCATTGCGTTAGGAAGGTCCGCTTTTGACCTGACGGCGCCCCTGAAAGCGGAAGGCCGAGGCAATGCCCCGGCCCTTCTTTCTCCCTGCCCTGCCCGGCCCTCAAGCCGCCCGCCTGGCCCTCTCCCCTTCCCAGGGCTTCATCGGCGGCAGCGCGTCGGTGACCTGGTGTGCGGTCAGCCCGCCGTAGATCCGGAAAGTGTCGCGCAGCTCTTTCAGTGCCGCCCACCAAAGCAGGTAGTCCCGCCGCGCCCGCGCCTGATCCCGCGGGTGGTTTTCGATGGTGATCGGGCAGCAGCGCAGATCCACCTCCCGCACCTTGCCGCGGCTCGTGTAGCGCGCCTTGCCGCAGGTCTCTGTGACGGCAAAGCGTCCGTGTTTGGTCTGCTTCCAGTCGATGGGCTGCACCTGCGGCGCAAGGTCCGAACCCCAGCCGAGCGTTTCGCCGGCGCGGCAGAGATCGGCGATCACCAGCGCCATGCGCCGGCCACCAACGCCCTCCGGCAGCTGCGCCAGAGCATCGGCCACCGCGTCCGCGTCAGGGTGCGGCTCCGAGGTGCCGCCGCCTTGGACCCGGCAGCCGAGTTCCGCTTGGCGCATCAGGATGTGCTCCATGCCATAGCCCTTGAGCGCGCCCTGCGGCCGTTCATTGGCGCCCTGGTCGAAGTCGATCCGGACCTTCTCCTTCTGGAAGGCCCAGTCGAGCAGCTGCAGGATGCTGACTTCACGCGGAGACGCGCTGCTCAGGCCCCGGGGCCGGTGTCGGAGGGCCATGGTCATGCCGCCTCCCCCTGTGCCTGGCCGCGTCGCACCAGCTCGCGCGCGGCGTCCTGATGCGCTTCATAGGCGTGGAGCCATTCCCGGTCCGTGGCGTCGACCGGCAGGCGCAGGCCAAGGCGCTCGCGCAGGCGGGCCACCTTCGACTGTGCCGCCCCGGCCCTGTCGGCGATGATCCGGCGTTCCTGCGGGTTCAGCGGCGGGCGGTGTTTCGACAGCCACCAGCGGTATTCCTCGACCAGGCGCCCCTCGGCCAGCGCGGCGCGCCCGGCGGCGCTGCCGAACCAGCTGGCCAGTCCGGGCATCTCCTCGAGGGGGCGCGGCTGCGCGACCTGCGCCAGGGCCACGAAGGCCGCATGGCTGGGCCAGAAGTCCCGGGCCCGGCCCTCGCCCTTCGAGCGCATCGCCTCGAAGAGACGCCGCAGGTTGGCGTCGCTCATGTAGCCCAGCTCATCCGCCAGCCGGTCGAGGCGCTTGCGGCCTTCATCCGGCTCCACCGCCTTCGGGAAGCGGAACCCGATCCCCTCCAGCGGCCCCAGCAACAGCCGGCGAACCCGGTCCCGCTTCGTCTCGTGATCCTGCTCGATCCGCATCCTCTTGCCCTTTCTCAGCCAAGGTCCGACTTATCCACAGGCGCCCCGCTCGAACTGTCCGCGCAACGTCCTGTGTCTTCTGATGTCTCTGTCCATGTCTCTATCGGAGCGGACAGTTTGAAAGTGTCCAGGACACTGTCCGAACTGTCCGGTGGACACTTCCGACACTGTCCACTGGACAGTTCAGGACAGTTGCCTGCCGCCCCGCGTGTGCATGTGAAGTTGATGATCGGACCAGGCGCCGATGGCGCGCTCGATCCAGGAGGCGCCGCGATAGCCGCAGCCCTGTTCCATGAGCCATTCGTCCATCCAAAGGATGGCCGCGTCATTGGCCGCGAGATCCACGTGATAGCCCGCGATGGCGCTGCGCAGGCGCTGCCGGCGCTTCATCGCATTGCCCGCCTCGTTACGCGCCCGGTTGTCGTGCTTGCGCGCGATGGCATCGGTGACGACCTCCAGCACCATCGGGTGATATAGGCGAACCACGCCCTCGCAGAGACAGGGGCGCCACTTGTGAAGCGGACCGAAGCTGCCTTCGCAAAGCCGCTGCAGCCGCCCCTGTTCCACGCCCAGGAGCTTGGCCAGCTGCTCGGTATCCGCCGGAAGCGTCCCGATGGGGTTCTGTTCCTGGGCGATGCAGATCAGATCGAAGTAAAGCGCGCGACACTCCTCGGTGGCCTTCAGGCGCATCTCCGAGTTCAGCCAGCGGCGGTGATGCCAGGCGATGAAGTAATGGCTGTCGAGGCGCTCCTGGCCCGACAGCGGGTATTCTTCGAGGTCATCGGTCTCGACGGCGCGCAACGCCGCGCCTGCAGAGGTCAGCGAGCGCATGAGGCGACCCCCCGGAACCGGAGGCGCGCCATTTGGCACGCCAATAGCCTCAACCAGATCGCGGAATGCAGGCACTGAGCAGGTCGCGTGGCGATCCCGCCAAACGGCGCGGCAGCCAAGCAGAGATCACCACCGCGCCGGGCCACGCCAGCGCGCGGGGTGCGCCAGGTGTCCGCCCGCCTCTCCCCCTGAGCGGACAGGTCAAAGCAACGCATGGGGCGCCATCCGCTGTCAATCGGCCCAAATCCGGGGGGTCTGAACGTCACGCGACTTTCCTCCGCTTGGCGGCCGGGATATCGAGCTTCAGCCGATCCCGGCGCAGGCGCACCGCATCCTTGTGGCAGCCCGCCAGCCGGGCGATTTCCGTCAGCCCCCGTTGGCCATCGACCAGCGCCAGGATCTTCCGGGTGATTTCCTCGTCATCGCCCGAGACGGACTTCTCGCGCCCGCCCCGGAGCGGCGCGGGCTTCGGCCGGGCGATCTCCAGCCCGTCCTCGCGCGCCACCCGCTGAATGCGCTGGCGCGCCGTATGCCGCAGCAGGATGATCTCGCTGATGCTCAGACCGTCCTTGATGTCCTGGGCGATCTCGCGGTCCTTCAGCCGGTCCGCCAGGGTCGGCACCTGCGCGCGCTGCATCGTCCGGAAGCCGCCCTTGAAGGCCTCGTTGCGGGTGATGAGCGACTGGGTCTTCGGGTCCCAGACGTAGTCACGGTCCATGCCGCTGACGCCCGTGGGGATGCGCCGCTTCTCCTCGGGGATACGCTCCAGCGCCTCGTCGATCAGACGGCGCTCTTCTGCGGTCACGATGTCCATGCGAAACCCTCCAAGGAAAAGGCGGGGCGCGCCGGGAGGGACGCGCCCCAAGTCGGGGACGGACAGATCGGGACCGCGACGCCCCGGACGGCCGCGCGGTCCCGCGGGGCGGCCTGACAAGGTCCGGGGAAACTGGCGGCGCGGAGGGACTGGAGGACATGGGCCCTCCGCGCCAGGAAGCGCCCTGCCCTGCCCGACAGCCGGCGCTCCGCACGGCCCGGCGCCTGTGCCGGGGTCCGTGAGTGGATCTGGGAAATGATCGGCGCGGGGAGCGCACCGCCAACGAAAGCACCCTCCCCGCGACGATCGCCCGCCCGTCGGCGGGAGGAGTATGTGAGACAAGCCATCATGCGCGCCGCTCCGCCTTGCCGAGCAACGTGGCGCGGAACTGCATGGCGGCCGTGACCATTTCGTCCAGTTCGGCGATCTGGTCCTGCGCCTCCTTGGGCGAATAGTCGTGCGGGACCGCCGACGCCGAGGAATGCGCCTCGGCATGGCGCTGCAGCACGTCCGCGAACTCTCGTGTAATCCAGTGAATATCCGATGCGGTCGAGCCTTCGATGTTCAGCGGGTGGAAGGTGCCGCCGCCCAGGGCGGCGAAGTGGGCCGCGATCGGCACGGCGGCTTCCGGCACGATGCGGCTCAGGCGGTCGAGGTAGTTGACGCCAAGCCCGCCCGGACGCTGCTCCGAGACTTCCGTCCCGTGCGACAGAGTCGAGACCCCGACGCCGATGTCATTGGCCACGGCCTCCAGGCCGCCGGCCGCGCGAATGGCGGTCTGCACCGCCGACTGGATCGAAGCGGGCCGCGCCTTACGCATGGGGAAACTCTCCGGGGGTTTTCGCGGGACAAGGTTGTCTCCCTGAGCCACAAAGCTCAGGCGACCTGGAATGCCCTTGCGGCGGCTCGCCCTCAGCGGCCCTCATGCCAAAGAGCTCCGGCGGACAAGGAATGTTTGCGTTTAGAGCCAGTCTGTTGACGACAAGAAACCACGATGCCGGGAAGCGACCGCGAGATACGGCGTTGCTCACAGCGCTATCACCGACACCAAGCTCAGACGCCAAGCGAGCCCGCCCTAAGATGTTTGCTATGTGGAGCGCAGATACCATGCATCATCTAAATCCACATTTCGTGGATGATTGCAATACCACAATCTGTGGTTTGCCGAACAAACCACATTCGGTGGATTATCACCCCATGGCAGAGGACGCTCCCTACTCAGAAATCGGCTCGCGCTTGCTCGCTATCAGGCGCGCGTTCTCCGACCTTTCCCAGAAGGATTGGGCGGCTCGACACGGCTTCAGCGCGACCAGATACAACAACTGGGAAACGGGGATTCGTCGCATACCCGTCGACGAGGCCGTAGTGCTGGCCGATCTTTACGGCCTCGATCTCGATTTCATATATCGTGGAAGAAGGTCTGGATTGTCTGAGAACGCCTCGAAGGCTCTCTGACTACAGCGGCCCATGTACTTGACCACGTGGTCAAGCGGAACGTCCAACTGATCCGCAATCTCAATCATGCGGTCCAGGCGCCGATCTATTTCTTTCATAGCACAGTCCCTAGAACACCCCGCCAACCCGCGCTCTCCTGACGCGGCCGACTTCGCGTTCTCAATTCAACTCAAGCCGAACCCTCTCCCACTCGCACTGGCGTACCCGAGCCAAACCCACCGACCATGACGCTACATAGGGTCATGAACGGACGGAAGATGCTAGAATCAAAAAATCCACCATTGGTGAATTATAGCTTGCCATAAACCACGTTTTGTGGATTTTAACTTCCATCACCACAGATGGAGGCTTCGATGCTGACCCCTGACGAAAGCGCGCGCCTGCGGTCCGACTGGGCGGCGCGGAAGGCCGCCCGCGGCACCCCGATCTCGCCTGACCGGCTGGCCCGGCTCACGCCGCATCACCTCGCCGGCGCGCCGACCGTGTCGTCCCAGATGGCCGAGGTCCTGGACATCACCAAGCGCTGCCGCGGCAAGGTCCGCGCCCTGATCGCCAGCCGCGCCCATCCGGAGGGCGCCGCATGAGCCTGCTCCCCGTCGCCATGATCGGCTGGCTGCTGACCACCGTTGCCCTGGCGCTGATCGCGGGGGCGCCGGCATGACGCGTCCCCTGATCGCCCCCGATACCATGGGCTTCTACCGCGCGGTCACTGCGACCGGCTGGGCCACATTCGACCGCGAAAGCGGCGCCTGCCGGGCCTCCACCCCGGAGGAAGCCCAGAAAGCCGAAGACCAATCGCGCCCGGCGCCCGAGCCCGTGGAGCCGGAAGCATGAGCGTCCGGATGCCCATGACCTCGCGCCGAACCGACCGGCGCTCTTTGGTTCACCTCGCGCTGGAAGGTCTGTGCTGGCTGGCGGTCGCGTTGCTGATCGCCGCCGCGCTGCTGGATCTGCCGACGACGCTCGCGCGCCGGGCGCTCCAGCCCGACGCCACCGTCGGGGGTCAGCCATGACCGGGCGCCTCCTCGACAGCCACGCGATCACCGCCTTCCTGGCGCGCGTCGCGCCACTGAGCGGCGATGCCCTGCACGAGGCGTTTGTCTGCGCGGCGCTGGAAGGGGGTGGCAGCCTTCACATCCCCGCCGAGGGCCGCGCCGCTCTCACGCTTTACCGGATCACCGCGAGCGGTCCGTCCGAGGCTGAGGCCATCGCCGCCTGGATCTCGCGCGCCCGCGAGGCCGTGACCGACACCGCAGCCGAGGCGGACGCCCTGCCCGCCTGCTCCTGATCTCTCTTCGGAAAGGACCTGCCATGTTGCACCAGATGCCCCGCGCCGCCGCGCCTGCCCCGGAGATGTCCGAAGGGCCAAGTGCCGCCGTCGCCCTTGCCGAGCTTCGGCTAGCGGCCAACCGCCTCGGGCGCGTTGTCGAGCGCTGGAACACGATCCCGGCCCTAGGCTGTGTCCGCATCCGGTTCACCGGCGACCGGCTCACCCTGGAAGCCACCGACCTCAAGATGACCCTGGCGCTGGACCTAGAGGCCCAGACCAGTGGGCATGCGGATCTAGTCGTCTCACACCGTGCCCTTGCCGGTTTCCTGCGGGCCGCCCGGGGCCCGGTGACCATCACCCATATGCGCGGCGAGGACCATGACCGTGTCCGCCTGTCCGACGGCGAGATCCAGGTGACCCTGCAGCTGAGCATTCCTCCCGAGGACTTCCCCCAGCCCTTCAAGGACCCGGACCCCGACGGGATGCACGGCGCGGGCACGTTCACGCTCTCCGGCGCACAGGCGCTACGGCTCTTCGATCTGGGCCGGTCCTGCGTCAGCCGCGAAGAGACAAGGTATTATCTCAATGGCACCTTCCTGACGACAAAGCCCGACGCGTGCACTCTGCGAGCCGTGTCTACCGACGGCCACCGCATGGCGATCATTGATTGCGCCGAGCCGGCCCGCTTCATCGAGGGGCCGCGCGCCGACGGCAGCAAGGCAACCGACCGCCCCGACGGCCTCATCGTCCCCGTGCGCGCCGTCGATCTGCTCATCGCGATCGCGCGCAAGGCGAGGAACGGGGCTCTGACCTTCCATACCGGCCCGCGCCATCTGCTGGTGACGGCGCCCGGGCTGCGCCTGGTGATCCAGGGGATCGACGGGACCTATCCGGATTACACCCGCGTGACGCCGCAGGCCTCCGATGCCTTCGCCGCGCATCTGTCGGCCGCCGCGCTCACGCGCCTGCGCACCATCGCCAGTGCGACCTGCTACGGGCGCAGCCTGCCCCTGCGGCTGGATCCTGGCGCGGGACGCATGTCGCTCAGCATGCCCGATGGCGTCGATCTGAGCACCGCCCTGCAGGGCCACGCTGCCAAGGACGGCCAGACCGCCACCTACAGCCTGGCCCTGCTCTCCGAGTTCGCCCGGATCGCCCCGGCCTTCACCCTCTCCAGCGCCGGCCGCGGAGAGCCCGCCCGCATCGTCACCGAGGACCCGGATGCGCTCTGGATTCTCATGCCGATGCGCGACTGAGGGGGCGGGGCGATGAAGGACATGGGCTTCCCGAAGACATCCAAGGAGGATGCCGGGCTCAAGGAAACAGAGGCGGACCGCCAAGTCCGCGACGGCGCCTATCGCGTGCATGCGGCCGAGTTGCGGAGCTTCATCGAGCGCTTCGAGCGGCTCGCGGCCGAGAAGAAGGAGATCGCCGACCAGCAGAAGGAGGTCATGGCCGAGGCCAAGGGGCGCGGCTACGACGTGAAAGTCCTGCGGCTGCTCATTGCGCTCCGCAAGCGCGAGCCCGACGACATCGCCGAGGAAGAGGCGGTGCTGCAGATGTACAAAGACGCCATGGGGATGAGCTGATGCGCTGGCTTTTCTGTGCCCCCGTCCTCGCCTGCCCGACCGTCGCCGCGCTCTCGGCCGCCGCCCTGGCGCAAGGTGGCAACCTGGTACAGCTGACGCTCGTGCTGGCCATGACCATCGCGCCCTATGACGCGGCACGGACGGTCTGCGACACCCCCGCTCTGCACCCGATGCCCCGCCTGCTGCGCCGGCTCGCCCCCTGCGGCCCCTACCTACTCGGCGCCGCGCCGGGCGCGGGCTGGCTGTTCGGCCAGGCGCAGGACGGCCCCTCGCTGGCGACCCTGGTGCTCTGCACCGGGCTGGCCACCCTCGCCCTGCTGCCCGCCTACCACGCCCTTGTCTGCACCCCGGAGGCCTTCTGATGGACGGAGCGCATCTTCTCGACCTTGAACTGGCCGGTGACACCCGCGCGGCGCCCCTCGGCCCGCCGCTGATCGTCGACAGCTTTGCCGGCGGCGGTGGCGCCTCGACCGGCATCGAGATGGCCCTGGGCCACGGCCCGGACATCGCCATCAACCACAACCCGGCGGCGCTGGCCCTGCATGCGGCCAACCATCCCGACACGCTGCACCTGAGCGAGAACGTCTACCGCGTCGATCCGCTGGATCACCTCGCCGGCCGCCACATCGGCCTGATGTGGTTCAGCCCCGATTGCCGCCACTTCTCCAAGGCCAAGGGCGGCGCCCCGGTGGCCCGCAACATCCGCGACCTGGCCTGGGTCATCCCCGGCTGGATCGAGCGCATCCAGAAGAGCGGCGGCCAGGTCGACGTGGTCATCATGGAGAACGTCGAGGAGTGGAAGACCTGGGGACCGGTGATCGAGACTCCGCGCGGGCCGATGCCCTGCCCGCAGCGGCGCGGCGAGACGTTTGAGCGCTGGCGCAAGGCGATCCGCAGGCTGGGCGGCAAGATGGAGACCCGCGAGCTGCGCGCCTGCGACTATGGCGCGCCGACAATCCGCAAGCGCCTCTTCGTCATCATCCGCTTTGATGGCCAGCCGATTGCCTGGCCGGATCCGACCCACGGGGCGCCGGACGATCCCCGCGTGATCGCGGGCGCGCTGAAGCCTAGGCGCACGGCCGCGGAGTGCATCGACTGGTCCAGTCCCTGCCCGTCGATCTTCGACAGCGCCGAGGAGATCCGCGCGCGCCTCGGTCTGCGCGCCGTGCGGCCCCTGGCCGACAACACGCTCGCGCGCATCGCCCGCGGCGTGGCCCGTTACGTGCTGGAGGCCGAGGCCCCCTTCCTGGTCAACCTCACCCACGGTGGCCGGGTGGAGGCGGCAGAGGAACCATTCCGCACCATCACCGCCGCGCGTCGCGGCGAGAAGGCCGTCGTGGCCCCGGTGCTGACATACGCCCAGCAGGGCGGGAACAACCGAGCGCCCACGCTGCCGCTGCACACGATCTGCGCCAGCCGGAAGGACCAGAACGCCATCCTGCTGCCGACCCTGATCCAGACCGGCTATGGCGAGCGGCCCGGCCAGGCGCCGCGCGCGCTGGATCTCGGCAGGCCGCTCGGGACCATTGTCGCGGGCGGCGCCAAGCATGCAACCTGCGCTGCCTTCCTGGCCCAGCAGAACGGCGGGCCGCGCATGGGCATCCACGCGGGTCACGACGCCCGCGAACCGCTCTCAACCGTCGCGGCCAGCGGCAGCCACCAGACGCCCGTCGCCACCTTCTTTGCCAAGTATTACGGCACCGGGGACGGCGCGCACACCGATGCGCCCTGCCACACGATCACCGTGAAGGACCGCATGGCCCACATTCAGGCCGCCCTGCAGGCTCCGCCCTTCACCGAAGCGCATGAGGCCCGCGCCCGCGAAGTGGCCGCCTTCCTGCGCGCCCATGGCGCCTGGGACGGCGGCGACCTGGTCACCCTCGACATCGCCGGCACCCGCTACGTCATCGCCGATATCGGCATGCGCATGCTCACCCCGCGCGAGCTCTTCACCGCACAGGGCTTCCCCCGCGACTACGTGATCGAGGGCGTCTGGGAGCAGGACAGCGATGGCGAATGGGATTGGCGCAGCTTCACCAAGAACACCCAGGTCAGCTGCGTCGGCAACTCTGTCTGCCCACCCGTGGCCGCGGCGGTGGTGAAGGCGAACTGTGGGCAGCTGGCTGAGAAGGAGGAAATGGCATGAGCAACGCCGCCCGGAAGCTCCAGCAACTGAACGCACTGCGCGCCCGCGCGCAGCGGCACGCCGACAGCAGCGACAGCCCGGCCATGCGCCGCGTCTGCCTCGCCATCATGGTTGAGACGAACACGATGCTGCGCCCGCTTTGGCGGTCCGCACATGCCCATGCCAGCCCCATGGTCGCGGATGGCTTCACGATTCTGCAGATCGCAGCGCCTCTCGGCCCGCGAGATCGCCCGCCAGCACACGACACTGGGAACCCCCGCAACGCGCATGCCGATGCGCGGCATCAGCCCATCGAACCCACGGAGACCTGACATGGCGAAATCCCCCGCCCCTGCGATGCCCACGTCGCGCCAGATCAATGAGGCGCTCGAGACGGTCAGGAAGTTCCACCCCGACGCCCGTATCGCATCCGTCGGACCTGAAGGCGTGAAATTTACCTACGGCGACCAGAGGGTTGCTCAGGGCAAGGACGCCCTCGATGATAGGCGGCAGCCCCTCTCCTGGACGTGACCGCGATGAAAATCCGATACCCCGGCCTCTTGGCGGAAAAGCTACCCTCCGGCAGCATCCGCTATCGGGTGCGCGTGGAGGGGGACAAGAAGCGCCGCATTCGGCTCTCCGTGGCACCGGATCACCCGCAGTTCGTTGAGATCTACCACGCAGCGCGAGCCGGCGTGATCCTTACGCCCGAGTCCACGCCGGAGGAGAGGGCTATCCGCCATTCCATCGGCTGGATTGCAGCAAAGCACCTGGCGGCGATGGAACGCGACGTGGCCGCCGGCGCCACGTCGCCCCTCACCCTGAAAAAGCGCATCGGGGTGATGAAGGTGCTGACAGATCGCTACGGCGATTATGCCATGGCGATGCCGCAGGCGAAGCTGGTCGAGCTGCGCGACGAGTTCGTCGCCACCCCGGCCCGCGCTGACAGCATCATTGAGGGCATACGGTCGATGTACCGATGGGCTTGCGAGCGCGGCCTGTGCGACGTGAACCCTGCCATCGGCATCGGCCGGATAGACAGCGGCAAGGGCGGCGCGGTGCCGTGGTCCCCTGATGACCTCAAGAAATTCCGAAACAAGCACCCGGCAGGGACAACACCCCACCTCTGCCTCACCCTTCTCATGTTCACAGCCTGCCGGATCGGTGATGCGATATGGCTCGGCCGAGATCATGAGACCAACGTGCAGGGCGTCCAGGCTCTCCGCTGGCAGCCTTCAAAGCGCGGCTCGGCCGAGGTGACCATTCCCATGCTGCCGCCCCTCTATAGGGCCACCAGGGCCTGTTCCGTGCAAGGCCGGACCTACCTGCTTAACGCCAAGGGCGCGCCGTTCTCCAGCCCGGACTCCCTGGGCACCATGTTCCGGCGCTGGTGCGATGCGGCGGGTCTTAAGGGCCGATCGGCCCACGGCGTCCGCAAGGCCGCCGGGAACCTACTCGCCCAGGAAGGATGCTCTCAATACCAGATCATGACCATCCACGGGCATACCCAGGCCCAGACATCTGAAGTCTACACTAAGGGCGTGGATCGCTGGAATCTCGCAAGGACCGCAATGGCAACTCTTGAGCGCATGGATTGGTGAGAATTTCGTGGGACACCTTGGCTGCAACCTATTGATTTCAATAAACCGCTAGCTTAAGAGCTACGGGACACCTCTTCACTGAATTCAAAGTGAAAAAAACTCTCCACCGGAGCTCGCTACCCGCTCCATCTCTTTCGCGCGTTTTCCATTCCCGCGCCCGGTGCCGGGCGGCCCTTTCTTTGGACCGTTCCGAAGCTCTGGCCCGGCGCCCTGCGGCGCCCAGATCACCGGCCCGCTGACCCTTGCAAGATCTTCCCAGGACAATCGCCCGCGTCGTCGTTCTCTGCCTCGTCGGGCTGACCGGCGGCTACCTGGCGCACCTGGCGCATCTGCCCCTGCCCTACATGCTGGGCTCGCTCTTCCTGGTCGGGATCCTGACAGCCGTCTTCCCCCGCGCCCTGCCCCGCGACTACCGCTTCCCCGAAGGCTTCCGTTCGCTCTTCATCGCCACCATCGGGGCGACCATCGGGGCGCAGATCAGCTGGGAGGTGGTCGGCAACGTGCCGCGGCTCTGGGCCTCGATCCTGGCGCTGACGCTTTTCGTGCCGCTGACGCAGGCGGTCAACTTCGTCATCTTCCGCCGCCTCGGCGGCTATGACCGTGCCACGGCCTTCTACGCCGGGGCACCGGGCGGGCTGATCGACTCGATCATCGCGGGCGAACAGGCCGGGGCCGATGTGCGCATCCTGGCGGTGCAGCAGTTCCTGCGCATCATCGTGGTGGTGGCCGGCCTGCCGGTGGCCCTGTCGCTGTGGTACGGCCACCCCGTCGGCTCATCCGCCGGCATCAGCTTCAACGGCCACGCCGTCGGGCTGGAGCACCTGCCGGAGGTCTTCGGCGCGGCCCTGGTGGGGCTTGTCGTCTTCCGCCGCCTGCACCTGCCCGCCTCGCAGCTGATCGGCCCGATGATCTGTGCCGCTATCCTGACGCTCTCGGGGCTGGCGGTGATCGAGGCGCCGCAATGGGTCGTTTCGGGCTCTCAGGTGGTCATCGGCACCTCGCTGGGCACCCGGTTCATCGGCGTGGAATGGACCCGGCTGCTGCGCGCCACCTGGCTGTCGGCGCTGTCGGTCACGTCGATGCTGGCCATCGGCCTGAGCATGTCCTTCGCCGTGGCGCCGCTGACCGGTCTGGACTTGGACGTGCTGTTCATCTCCTTCGCGCCGGGGGGCGTGACGGAAATGGCCCTGGTGGCGCTGTCTCTGAACGCCAGCCCGGCGGTGGTGACCCTGCACCACCTCTACCGCATCATCCTGACCGTGGTGCAGCTGAGCTGGGTGACCAAGCGCGGCTGGTTCAACACGGCACCGGGCAAGGCAGGGTAGTCGCGAGAATCGGCGCAGGGGCTCAATCCGACCCCTGCCAAGTCTCCCCGGCGACCCAGCGGAGCAACTTCCAGTCGGTCAACACCCAAGATGTCGGCAACTGGACCAAACCCTGAAGAGGCGTCGGGCGCGATCAACCCGCCGCCTTTTCCTCTAGCTCCATCCATTCCTCCTCGGCGGCGGCCAGCATCTTCTGCCGCTCGGCCAGCGCCTCGGTGCCCTTCTGGAACTTCACCGGCTCCTTCTGGTACATGTCCGGCTGCGCCAGGAAGGCCTCCAGCTTGGCGATCTCCGCCTCGATCCGCTCGATCACCGACGGCAGTTCCTCCAGCCGGTGCTTCTCGGTGAAGGACAGGCCCGCCTTCTGGGCCTTGGGCGCGGGTTTGGCGGCCTCCGTCTTCGGCGCCTCGGATTTGGCAGACGCCTTGGGCGACCCCTCGCCCAGCTCTGCCAGCCGCTCCTCGCGCTGCGCGCGATAATCCGTCCAGCCACCGGCATAGACGGTCGCGCGGCCATTGCCCTCCATCGCGATCGTCGTCGAGGCCACCCGGTCGAGA
The DNA here is from genome assembly GCF_020177265.1 of Pseudooceanicola marinus. Classification (GTDB taxonomy): domain Bacteria; phylum Pseudomonadota; class Alphaproteobacteria; order Rhodobacterales; family Rhodobacteraceae; genus Pseudooceanicola; species Pseudooceanicola marinus_A. Next base: position 114,011 of record NZ_JAIVMC010000001.1, on the reverse strand, counting down.
AAATCGCGGTCGTGGCTGACCAGCAGCACGGTGCCGTCGTAGTCGTCCAGCAGTTCCTGCAGCAGGTCCAGCGTTTCGACATCCAGGTCGTTGGTCGGTTCGTCGAGAACCAGAATGTTCGATTCCTTCGCCATCAGCTTGGCCAGCAGCAGGCGCGCCTTTTCACCGCCCGACAGCGATTTGACCTTGGCGCGGGCCTGCGCCTCGTCGAAGAGGAACTCCTTCAGGTATCCCACCACATGCTTGGGCGTGCCGCGCACCATCACCTGGTCGGCGGCGCCCGAGACGCGCATTTCCTTGTCGCCGGTCAGGCTTTCCCACAGGGTCATTTCCGGATCCAGCGCCGCGCGGCTCTGGTCGAAGATGGCAGGCACCAGATTGGTGCCCAGCTTCACCTCGCCCTCGTCGGGGGCGACCTCTCCCATCAGCATCTTGATCAGGGTCGTCTTGCCCACCCCGTTGGGGCCGACGAAGGCCACCCGGTCACCGCGGTTCACCAGCAGGTCGAATTTCGTCACAATCCGCTTGTCGCCGAAGCCCTTGGCCAGGCCCTTGGCCTCGATCACCTTCTTGCCGCTGGCAGGTCCGGCCTCCAGCTCCATCGCGGCGGTGCCCTTGCGCCGGATCTGGTTGCCGCGCTCCTCGCGCAGGGCCTGGAGGTTGCGCACCCGGCCCTGGTTGCGCTTGCGCCGCGCGCTGATGCCCTCCACGGCCCAGCGGGCCTCGGCCTTGATCTTGCGATCGAGCTTGTGGCGGGCGATGTCCTCTTCCTCCCAGACCTTGTCGCGCCAGGCCTCGAAATCCTCGAACCCCTTCTCCTGCCGCCGGACGGCCCCGCGGTCGATCCACAGGGTGGCGCGGGTCAGCGCACGCAGGAAGGCGCGGTCGTGGGAGATCAGCACATAGGCCGCGCGGGTCTGCTTCAGCTCGTTTTCCAGCCAGGCAATGGCCTCGATGTCGAGGTGGTTGGTCGGCTCGTCCAGCAGCATCAGCTCGGGCGCCTCCGCCATCAGCTTGGCCAGTGCCGCACGGCGCCTCTCGCCGCCCGAGGCGGTGTCCACCGGGCGGTTGGGATCGAACTTCAGCCCCTCGCTCGCGATCTCGACCTTGTACTGTTCCGACACGTCCAGCCGCGACATGGCGAATTCGCCCAGGGTGGCGAAGCCGGACATGTCCGGCTCCTGCTCCATGTAGCCCACGGTGGTGCCCGGGCTGAGGACGACCTCGCCCTTGTCCGCCTCCACCAGGCCCGCCATGACCTTCATCAGGGTGGATTTGCCCGACCCGTTCCGCCCCACCAGGGCCACCCGGTCGCCGGGCTGCACGGAGAGGGAAAGATCGTCGAAAACCGGATCGCCGCCGAAGGTCAGGGAGATCGAGGTGAGTTGGAGAAGGGGTGCCTGTGCCATGGCGCGCAGCTAATCAGGCGCCGCGGCGGCGTCAAGCTGGGATGGCAGGACGAACGGCAGCGCCGCGGCCCATACGACTGCCCAGAAAGGTCGAGGGCGCCGCAACGCCCACCCGAAGGTGGGGCTGCGACGCCCTCGTCAGAGATTTGCGGTGAACAGGGCGCGCCGCAGCCCGCCCCGCAGTCCGCCGATCAGGCCGATTTCATGAAGCCGCCGTTGTAGTCCTCGCTCTTCCGGCGGATCTTGGAATGCTCGACGATGCGTTCGCGGGCGATGCCGCGGAAATCCTCGATCGAGGTGTAGCCCTTGCTTTCCATGTAGGCCGCCAGATCGTCGCACAGCTCCTTGATCAGCTGCACGCCGACGCCGCCACTGCCCTTTTCCTCCATCGCGGCGGTGCAGACCTGCAGGTTGCCGGCACCATGGGCGATGAAGTTGAAGGCCTCGCGGAAACCCTTGATGCCCCCGATGCCGGAAATCGACTGATCCGGGTAGGCGCGGGAAATGTCGGACACGCGCTGCAGTGCCTGGTGCAGGATCGCTAGCCCCCCGAGACCGCCGGAGGTGACGTAGCCGTCGACCTCCACCTCGAACTTGTGGGTTTCGGGATCCATCAGCGGCAGCGAGGGGAAGGTGTTGCACAGCGAGATCGCCGAGGCGCCGGCCGCATAGGCCGCCCCCGCGGCGTCGACCAGGGTCGAGGTCGCCGGCGTCAGCTTCACCCAGATCGGCACATCGACCTCATCGGTGACGGCCGCCAGGACGGAGCGGATGATGTCCTCGTCATTGGCGATATGGGCGCCCATGTCCTTGCGGTCCATGTGGGGGCAGGACATGTTCAGCTCGATCCCGTCGCAGCCGACATCGACCACGGCGCGGGCCAGCTTGCGCCAGTTCTGCATCTCTTCCTCGCCATCGGCACCCGCCATGATCGAGGCGATGACCATGCGGTCCGGGTAGGCCTCCTTGATCTCCTTCAGGTCCGGCAGCCACTGTTCCAGCGGCTGGTCCGAGATCAGTTCCCAGTTCCAGGAGGAATGCGACACGGTGTCGGGCCGCTTCATCCGCGAGACATAGGGTTTCTCCTCGCTGGCGCGCTGGTAGATGGTTTTCGGCCCGGCGACGTTTTCCACCGGATGCAGGCCGATCGTCTTGGTGACGACGCCCCCCCAGCCGGCCTCGAAGGCCTTCATGATCTTGCGCTTGCTTTCGGTCGGCGGGGCCGAGGCAAGGATGAAAGGATTTACGAAGTCGAGACCCGTGAAGGTGGTTTTAAGCGAGACAGTCATGGCACACCCCTGTTGTGGTTGGCCCTTGTGGTCGGGCCTGTGTATTGGCATCAGGAACTCAATTTTTTACCATTTAGTCAACAATGGCCCGGGAAACGCTGTCCTGCATGGGTAAAACAGCCCTGTGACGGGCGGCATTTGATCGAAAACTGTGCAGTTGAGCGGTCTGTCCCCGGTCTGCGCAGGCATCCTGATCCCCATCTGAAGGGGGCCGCCCCGCCCTGCGCCCAGCCCTATGCGCAGTGAAGTGTTGCCGCACGGCCTGCCCCCGTGGCACGTCTGGCGGGCCGACCGCCCCCTTTCGCCACCGCATGGACCTGCCCGATGATCGACCATCCCCTGCTCTTTGCCGCCGACGCGCTGGCCACGCTGGTCTTTGCCACCACCGGGGCGCTGGTCGCCTCGCGCAAGGAACTGGATATCTTCGGCTTCATGTGGTTCGCCGCGATCACCGGGGTCGGCGGCGGCACCCTGCGGGACCTTCTGCTGGACGTGCCCGTTTTCTGGATCGAGAACCCATTTCCACTGGCCCTGTGTCTGGGCATCGCCGTGGTGCTGCATTTCACCGCGCACCTCGTCCAGTCGCGGATGGTGCTGATCCTCTGGCTGGACTGTTTCGGGCTGGGCTTTGCCGCCATCGCCGGGACGCTGAAGGCGCTGGACCAGGGCGTCGCGGGGCTGGTCGCAGTCATCATGGGGGTCTTTTCCGGCACCGTCGGGGGCATCCTGCGCGACACGCTGGGACAGGAGCCCTCGATCATCCTGCGGCGGGAAATCTATGTGACCGCCGCCGCCCTGGGCGCCAGTGCAACGGTGCTGGTCGCCGCCGGCGGGGAAAGCCGCCTGGCCGCTGCGGTGACAGGTTTTGCCCTTGTCTTCGCGCTGCGCGGGGCGGCTTTGCTACGCAGCCTCACCCTGCCGGCCTTCCGGCCCCGCAAGGGCCGCGACTACCCCTGAACGGGCCGACGCGAATGGGACTTATCCGGCGGTGGCGCGCAGCAGACGCTTGCGCGCCGGGGGAATGGCCTTGATCTCCAGCCCGGTGAAGACGTGCAGCGTGTTCATCTTGGGATCGACCACCGCATGGTCCGACACCCAGCCCCCCATCAACAGGTAGGTGCGCAGCAGCGGCGGCATGCCCAGCATGGCGCGTTTCGCATCGGGCTTGCGCCGCAGTTTCTGGGCGAAGCGGAAGACCTTGGGCGCCTTGACCCGCGGCAGGAACCGCTTCGGCGCCAGGTGCTTTTCCTTCAGCATGGCAAAGGCATCCAGGTAGGCCTCGGCATCGGTGCCCTTGAAGGACGAACAGCCGAACAGCATCTCGACCCCGTTGCGGTCCACGTAGGCGGTCATCGCCCCCCAGGCCACGCGCAGGATGTCCGGATCGCGGTAGTCGGGGTGGATGCAGAACCGCCCCATCTCGACCATCGGCCCCTCGAAGCTCTCCAGGCTCGACAGCTCGTAGTACTGCGCGGAATAGCTGCGCCCGATCTCGCGCCCGGCGGCCAGGGGCAGCATGCGGAAACAGCAGACCAGGGTGCCGCTACGCGTGTCCTCGACCAGGATGTGGGCGCAGATCGAATCGAAGTCGTCGGCGTCGGGCCGGTCGGCATCGCCGAGGAAGGTCAGCGCGCGCAGCCGCTGCGCGGCAAGAATGTCTGCGGGGGTCTCGGCCAGGCGGGCGGCATAGCGCCCCTTCTTCAGCGACAGCATGTCAGGCTCTCCGTCGGCGGGGCGGATCAGGTTCCGCTTCGCCTAGCATGACAGATGTGACCGCATCGTGACAGCCACAAGGTCCGAGGGGGAAAGGCCCAACGACAAAACGCGCAAAAGCGAAAAATGAAAGGCCCGGCGCGTCTGTCACGCTCCGGGCCTTCGCAGGAAACTATTGTCGGGGCGCCGCGCGCGCCGATGCGCTTACTCGCCGCCCAGGACCGAGGCCGCATTGAACCGGCCCAGGTTGCCCAGAAGCTGACGGATGAACGTCTTGTCGGCGGTCGAGGAGCTGGTGACGCGGCTCTCCAGGGTCACCACCCGGCCCTCTTCCAGGCCGAAGGTCTCGATGTTGCTGACCACGTCCCGCTGGTCGAAGCTGACGGCCATGACCGTGCGCTCCACCGGCTGGGGTCGTTTCCAGGCATATTGCTCCATCCGGGTGCGGATGTAGTAGAAGTCGCCCTGCTCCAGCACGCCGGAGGTCGTCGGGGCGCCCAAGGTCTCCAGGACGGTGTCGCGTGTATCTACGCCAACGGTGATCTGCGACAGGATCTCTTCGTCCGGCATGTAGCCGTGGTTTCGATACTGTGCCGTACAGCCGGCAATCCCCAACATGGCCACTGCCATGACGATTGCGCTTGCTTTCTTGCCGATCCCCGCCATCTTGCCCCTCTTGTTTTCCAGTGCACAGGCTTCTACCTCGCCTACATAACGAGTTACACTGGTGCAAGAAAGCACGAAAGGCCCCCATGACCGAAACCTCCGCCACCGCGCTGCGGGTGTCCGCCCTGCCCAAGACCGCGCCGACCCCTTTCTCGCTGACGCCCGAGGCCGCAGAGCTGTCCGGGCTGGCTGAGATGCTGGATCTGAAGGCCCTGCGCAAGGTCGTCTTCAAGGGTGAGATCCGCCCCGCCGGCAAACGCGACTGGCTGCTGACCGGCCACCTGGGCGCCACCGTCGTCCAACCCTGCTCGGTCACCCTCGCCCCCGTGACCACGCGGATCGAGGAAGACGTCACACGTCGCTTCACCCCGCATCTGCCCGATGAGACCAACGTCGAGTCCGAAGAGGTCGAAATGCCCGAGGATGAAACGCTGGAGAAGCTGGGCAGCCACATCGACCCGGCCGCCGTCATGGCCGAGGCGCTGGCGCTGGCCCTGCCCCTTTACCCGCGCGCCGAAGGCGTCGAGATGGAGCAGCAGGAGTTCACCGAACCCGGCAAGACCGCGATGACCGATGAGGACACCAAGCCCCTCGCGGGCCTTGCTGACCTGCTGGCCGCCCGCCGCAACGAGGGCGATGACTCGGACGGGACCAAGAACTGAGGACCGGCGCGGGTGCCGCGCCAGTCCTCATTGGCCCGGCTTGCCCCTGCGCAGTCCGGCCCAGCCCCAAAGAATCGCTTGCAAGGGATCTTTTTCGCAGTATTTTCGCGCTTCCATCCGAATTTTGGGTTGAATGCGACGGGCCTGTCCGACTAAGAGCCTCGCATCCACGAGAAACCGGGCCGGGTTTCATGCTTTGGCCCCCGAATACGATAGGTTGTGACATGGCTGTCCAACAGAACAAAGTCTCCAAGTCGCGCCGCAACAACCGTCGTGCGCACGACGCTCTGACGGCTGCGAACCCCAACGAGTGCGGCAACTGCGGTGAGCTGAAACGCCCCCACCACGTCTGCCCCTCCTGCGGCCACTACGCCGAGCGCGAAGTTGTCGCGCTGGCCGACGAGATCGATCTGGACGAAGACGCGGCATAAGGCCGTGAACGCCGGGGAGCATCTGTCCTAAATGTCTGCGTCTCATCCGTCAGATCAGGACAGGAACGAGTCCCTTCCCGGCGAAGCGGCCGCGCGCCGCGTCGTTCTTTCCGTCGACGCCATGGGCGGCGACCGCGGGCCGGCAACTGTTGTTGCCGGCATTTCGCGTTCGGCGCGGAAGAACCCGGACATCGATTTCATCCTGCACGGCCCCAAGGACGAGCTGGACCGGCTGATCGCGCGCAAGCGTGGGTTGGCGGGCCGCGTCACCGTGCGCGATGCCAGCGACGTCGTGACCATGGACGACAAGCCCAGCCAGGTGGTCCGCCATGGCAAGTCGACCTCGATGTGGTCGGCGCTGGACGCCGTGCGCGACGGCGAGGCCGAGGTCTGCGTGTCCTGCGGCAACACCGGCGCGCTGATGGCGCTGTCGATGATGCGCCTGCGCAAGCTGCCGGGGGTCAACCGCCCGGCCATCGCCGTGCTCTGGCCCTCGCGCAACCCGCAGGGGTTCAACGTCATGCTGGACGTCGGCGCCGACATCCGCGCCGACGAAAAGGACCTGCTGCAATATGCGCTCATGGGGGCTTCCTATGCGCGCAACGGCATGAACCTGGCCCGCCCCCGCATCGGCCTGCTGAACGTCGGCACCGAGGAGCACAAGGGCCGGCCCGAGCTGAAGGTCGCGCATGAGCTGATCAGCGAAGCGGCTGAGCAGGCGAATTTCGAATACGTCGGCTTCGTCGAGGGCGGTGACATCCCCGGCGATCGTTGCGACGTGATCGTCACCGACGGCTTTACCGGCAACGTGGCGCTGAAGACCGGCGAAGGCACTGCCTCGCTGATCGGCGACCTGCTGAAGGAAGCCTTCAAGTATTCGCCCCTGTCGCGCTTTGCCGCTGTGCTGGCGCTGACTTCGCTGCGGCGCCTGCAGAAACGCATCGACCCGCGCCGCGTCAACGGGGGTGTCTTCCTCGGGCTGAACGGGCCGGTGGTGAAAAGCCATGGTTCGGCCGACGCCATGGGGGTTTCCGCCGCCGTCAAACTGGCCTATCAGCTGGCGGCCAGCGGTTTTCAGGAGAAGATCGCGGCACGGGTTGCATCCGCCGTTTCGCTGGCACAGGATGCCGCGGAACGAGGGACGGAGACCGAATGACTATTCGCGCAGTAGCAACCGGCGTCGGACATTATCTTCCCGAACGCATCGTGCCAAACGCCGAGTTCGAAAAGACCCTCGACACCACCGACGAATGGATTCGCACGCGCTCGGGCATCGAGCGCCGGCACTTCGCCGCCGAGGGGGAAACCACCTCGCAGATGGCGATCAAGGCCGCCGAGCAAGCCCTTCGCAACGCAGAGCTTTCCGCCGACGACATCGACTGCGTGATCGTCGCCACCTCGACCCCCGACCTGACCTTCCCCTCCGTCGCCACGATGGTCCAGGAAGGCCTCGGCATGACCCGTGGCTTCGGCTACGACGTGCAGGCGGTTTGCGCCGGTTTCATCTTCGCCCTGGCCAACGCCAACGGGATGATCCTGTCGGGTCAGGCAAAGCGGGTCCTGGTGATCGGCGCCGAGACCTTCTCGCGCATCATGGACTGGACCGACCGGTCGACCTGCGTGCTGTTCGGCGACGGCGCCGGTGCCCTGGTGCTGGAGGCGCGCACTGGCTCCGGCTCGTCGCAGGATCGTGGCATCCTGGCCTGCGACCTGAACTCCGACGGGCGCTATCGCGAGATGCTCTATGTCGACGGCGGCGTGTCCACCTCCGGCGTGGCGGGCAAGCTGCGGATGCAGGGCAACCCGCTCTTCCGTCAGGCCGTGGGCAAGCTGGCCGCGACCGCCGAGGCCTCGCTGGAAAAGGCCCAGCTGAGCGCCGAGGACGTCGACTGGATCGTGCCGCACCAGGCCAATATCCGCATCATCCAGGGCACGGCCAAGAAGATGGGCGTTCCGATGGAGCAGGTGATCGTGACCGTCCAAGATCACGGCAACACCTCCGCTGCGTCGATTCCCCTGGCTCTTTCGGTGGGCGTCGCCGAGGGCAAGATCACCCCCGGCCAGGTCTTGGTGGCCGAGGCTATCGGTGGCGGTCTGGCCTGGGGATCGGTCGTGATCCGCTGGTAACAGCCGGGCAGCCCCTGCTGCAAAGCCGCATTCTCCTTTGGTATCAGACCATTGATGTTGACTCGGAAATTGCGCGGTGCCTATGCTGACCCAACCAGAGAGGGATCGATGATGAGTGAAAAGACCCTGACCAGAATGGACCTGAGCGAAGCCGTCTTCCGCGAGGTCGGCCTGTCGCGCAATGACTCCGCGCAGCTGGTGGAGTCTGTTCTCAATCACATGTCCGACGCGCTGGTCGACGGCGAACAGGTCAAGATCTCCTCCTTCGGGACCTTCTCGGTCCGTGAGAAGGCCGCCCGGGTGGGGCGCAACCCCAAGACCGGCCAGGAAGTGCCGATCAACCCGCGCCGCGTGCTGACCTTCCGGCCCTCGCATCTGATGAAAGATCGCGTCGCCGCCGGCAACAAGGGCAGCTGAGGGGCATATAGATGCCCAAGTCCGCAGATGCCTTCCGCACCATTTCCGAGGTGGCCGAGTGGCTCGGCACGCCCGCGCATGTCCTGCGTTTCTGGGAAAGCAAGTTCACCCAGGTCCGCCCGGTGAAACGCGCCGGCGGGCGTCGGTACTACCGCCCCTCCGACATGGAATTGCTGGGCGGGATCAAGCGGTTGCTGCACGAAGAAGGCATGACCATCAAGGGCGTGCAGAAATTGCTGCGGGATCGCGGCATTGCCCATGTGGCCGCCATGTCGCCGCCGCTGGATGATCTGGCCGTGCCGCTGGAAGCGGAGGTCGTGCAGCTGAAGCCGCGCAGCGCCCCACCCGAGGCCGGACCCGATGCCATGATGCCGCCTGACGGCAGCGAGAGCGGTCCCGCCGCCGCCGCCGACGCGGTAGCCCCGCCGGCAGAGGATGCCCCCGCGGATCCGCTTCCCGGACACGCGACGATGACGACCGACGTCGCCGCCGAAGCGCCCCGGGCGCCCGACCTGACCGAGACGCCGGTTGTCGCGGCCGAGTCGGACAATCAGGACGAGGGAGATAGCGAGGATCGCAATCTCTTCTCCGACCTGGACGCGCAGGAAGCACCCGAGGTCGAGGAGACCACCGCCGCGACGGTGGCCGCAGCCGCCGAGCCCCCTGTCGCGCCTGCGCCGGTCACCGTGCCGGACGACCCCGAGGATGACGCCTTCGCGCCCGAATCCGGTGTCCTGTCGTGCCTCCTCTCCCGCCGCAGCCCCCTGCCCCCGGCCACGGCCGCGCGCGCCCTGGCCCTGGCACAAGACCTCGTCGCACTGCGCTGAGACCGGCCCGGGCAGCCCTTGAAAAGGCGCCCGAATTTTTGCGGCCAAAGGCGCGAAAAACCCCTTGCCCCCAGCCTCAGATCGGATAGAAAGCGCGAACCGTCGGGCTATAGCGCAGCCTGGTAGCGCGTCCGTCTGGGGGACGGAAGGTCGCAGGTTCGAGTCCTGCTAGCCCGACCAAATATCCCCGATACCAATCGTCGGTCACCAAAGACCCGCTGGAGAAAACCCTTTCTCCGGCGGGTCTTGGCGCTTTTCTTCGTCCCCTGCACGCCGTAGTCTGCCACTCCAGAAGGAGACATGGCCCATGACCGGCATCCTGCCCAGCCAGCACCTGAAACGCATGATCGCCGCGGGCGAGGTCACGGGCACGCCCGAGATCATCCCCGAACAGATCCAGCCCGCCAGCCTCGACCTGCGCCTGGGCAATGTGGCCTGGCGCGTGCGGGCCTCCTTCCTGTCGGGCAAGGGCCGCAGCGTGGCCGACCGGCTGGCCGAGTTCGAGATGCACAAGGTCGATCTGAGCGATGGCGCGGTGCTGGAAAAGGGCTGTGTCTACGTGGTGCCGCTGATGGAATCGCTCGCCCTGCCCGAGGGCACCGCGGCGATGGCCAACGCCAAGAGCTCCACCGGGCGGCTGGATCTGCTGACCCGGCTGATCACCGATGGCGGCACGGAATTCGACCGAATCCCCGCCGGTTACACCGGCCCCCTCTATGCGGAGATCTGCCCGCGCAGCTTCTCGGTCCTCGTTCGGCCCGGCATGCGCCTGAACCAGATCCGCTTCCGCGCCGGCCACGCGGCGCTGTCGGATGACGCCCTGCGCGCGCTGCATGCCGAAACCCCGCTGGTCAGCGGCCACGCGGTGATCGAACAGGGCCTCGGCTTCTCCGTCGACCTGTCGCCCGGCCCCGACCGCCTGGTGGGCTATCGTGCGAAACCCCATACCGGCGTCATCGACCTGGACCGGATCGGCCAGTACGATCCGCACGAGTTCTGGGAGACTGTGCGCACCGAGGATCGCCAGATCATTCTCGACCCGGGCGCCTTCTACATCCTCGTCAGCCGTGAAGCGGTGACGATTCCCCCCGACTATGCCGCCGAGATGGCCCCCTACCTCGCCATGGTGGGGGAATTCCGCGTGCATTACGCCGGCTTCTTCGATCCCGGTTTCGGCTATGCCGAGGCTGGCGGCTCGGGCTCGCGCGGGGTGCTGGAGGTGCGCTGTCACGAGGCGCCCTTCGTGCTGGAGGACGGCCAGGTCGTGGGCCGCCTGGTCTTCGAGAAGATGGCCGAACGCCCCGAGACCCTCTACGGGCAGGAGATCGCCTCGAACTACCAGGGCCAGGGTCTGAAGCTGTCGAAGCATTTCCGCAGCGGCTGAGGGCACCGCAGCGCCCCCCTCCCTCTCCCTGCTCCAAGACGAAGACCCCATGGCATTCATCACCAAACCCCTCGCCCTGATGACCGGCGCCATCGCCGTCGTGGGCGCCAATTCCATGGTGCTGGCCCCGATCAGCGCCGCCGTCGCCCGTGACCTGGGCACCGAACCGGCCGAGATCCTTCAGGCCGCGGCGGCCTACGGCGGCACCACTGCGCTGTCGGCCCTGCTGCTGGCCCCGCGCGCGGACCGCATCGGGCCGGGTCCGGCGCTGATGCAGGCATTGGTCTTGCTGCTGATCTCGCTGCTGGTCTCCACCCTGGCGCCGGGCAAATGGGTGCTGATCGGGGCACAGGCCATCGGCGGGCTGGGCGCGGGGATCGCCATTCCGGCGATCTACGGGCTGGCGCCGGAGCTGGGGCCGCCGGGCGAGGAGAAACGCTCCATGGGCCTGATGCTGTCAGGCTGGACGCTGGCCCTGGTGGCGGGCGTCGCGGGCGCGGGGTTCGTAGCCGAATGGGTCGGCTGGCGCGCGGTCTATGGGTTGCTGCTGGTCTTCATGGGGCTGCTGTACCTGGCGCTGATGCGGGCGGACCTGTCCGTGCGCCGCGTCGGGAGCGCCACCTCGCCGCTGACCGCGCTGCGGGTGCCGGGGATCTGGCGCGGGCTGGCCTCTGCCGGGCTGCTGATGACGGGCTTCTACGGCACCTTCGCCTTCATTGGGGTGCATGTGGCCGACGACCTGGCCCGTGGGACCGATGCGGCCGGCCTGGTGATCCTCTGCTACGGCAGCGGCTTCGGGATCGCGACGCTCTTTGATCGCCACTTCGACCGGCTGCCACAGATCAGCGCCGGCGCGATCAGCTTTGCCGGGCTGCTGATGGTCTACCTGGCCTTCTCGGTCTCGGCCCCGCATTATGGCCTGCTGCTGGCGCTGGCGCTGGCTTGGGGGATCATGCAGCACTTCGCGCTGAACTTCGTCGTCAGCCGCCTGGCCGGGCTGGAGGCCAGCCAGCGCGGCGCGATTCTCGGTCTGAATTCCTCGATCACCTACCTGGCCGTGCTGGGCGGTGCGCTGACCTTCCGCCTGCCCTACGAGGCCGGCGGGATCGCCTGGTGCAACCTGATCTCGGCCACATGCCTGACGCTGGCGCTGATCGAGTGCCTGGCACCGCGCCGGGTGGCGATCTGACCGCGGCCGCTCAGAACCGGCCGAGCTTGCGCACCACGCGCTGTGCCTGACGGGCCTGGCGGGCCATCTTCTTGCTCTGCTTGGCGCGCTGCTGCCCTTCGGGGCTGTCGCCGGCCATCCGGTCGATCCCGGCGTTCATGCCCTTGTTGACCGAGCGGCGCAGCACCCGGTTGAACAGCATGCGGATCAATCTGTCTGCGTTCATGTCCTGTCCCTTCCTTGGGTTCGGACACAAGGTAACAGCAAACGGCGGAGAATGCATGGCCCCCTCACACCGAGGTGAGAGCACGGGGTCTCATTCGTCCTCGTCGGGCTCGATCACCGCGTCTTCGTCGAACATGTCGGCCTGTTCCTCGTCGCTCTCGCGCTCCTCCTCGTCGCGACCCGGCGGCGGGCGGCTGTCCAGAAGGCCGGCGGCGCGCAGGTCCTTCAGACCCGGCAGGTCGCGCGGCGTTTCCAGCCCGAAGTGATCAAGGAAATGCGGCGTCACCACGAAGGTGACCGGGCGGCCCGGGGTCATCCGACGCCGACCAAAGCGGATCCACTCCAGTTCCAACAGCAGGTCGATGGTCCCGCGGGACACGCTGACGCCCCGGATCTCCTCGATCTCGGCGCGTGTGACGGGCTGGTGGTAGGCGATGATCGCCAAGGTCTCGATCGCCGCGCGCGACAGCTTGCGGGTCTCCACCGTCTCCTTCTGCAGCAGGAAGCCCAGGTCGGGCGCCGTGCGGATCGCCCAGGCCTCCGCCACGCGGACCACCCGTACCCCGCGCCCCTCATAGCGTTTCTGCAATTGCTCCACCGCCGCCGCGCCGTCGCAGCCGTGCGGCATGCGGGCGTTCAGGTCGGCCACGGTGACCGGCTCGGAGGAGGCAAAGAGGATCGCCTCGACCATGCGTTCCTGCTCGCCCAGGGGCGGCGCCTCGAAAAGGCTCTCGCGCGGGCCATCGGCCTCGGGGGTCTCGGCAGCCAGCGTAGCCTCGCTCACGTCGTCCTCGGGGGTCTCGGGATCGGGGTCAGCCATCTTTGCGGTCCTCCCGGCGGCGCAGTTGAATGGGGGCGAAGGTCTCGGACTGGCGGATCATCACCTTGCCCTCCTTCGCCAGTTCCAGCGAGGCGGCAAAGGTGGCCGCGGTGACCGAGCGGCGGCGCACCGGGTCGCTGGTCCAGCCGGGGGGCATGTAGGCCGACAGTTCGGTCCAGGTTCCGGCGAAGCCAACCATCGAGCGCATGTGATCCAGCGCCTGTTCCATGGTGAAGACGTTGTCGCGGTCCATGACGAAGGGGCGGAATTCGTCCTTGGTGCGGATGCGGGCATAGGCCTGCATCAGCTCCAGCAGGGTGGCGGAATAGGTCACCTTGCGCACCCGCTCCACGGTTTCGGGCACGCCACGCACGAAGAAATCGCGCCCCTTCTGATCGCGCGCCATCAGCCGGGCAGCCACGTCGCGCATGGCCTGAAGCCGTTCCAGCTGGAACGCCAGGTGGGCGGCCAGTTCCTCGCCGGACGGGCCCTCTTCCTCGGGGTCGGGCGGCAGCAGCAGGCGCGACTTCAGGAAAGCCAGCCAGGCCGCCATCACCAGGTAATCGGCGGCCAGCTCGATCCGCAGGGTCTTGGCCTTCTCGACGAAGGCCAGGTACTGTTCCGCCAGCGTCAGGATCGAGATCTTCATCAGATCGACCTTCTGCGTGCGGCTGAGCGTCAGCAGCAGGTCGAGCGGCCCTTCGAAGCCTTCCACGTCGACGATCAGCGCCTCCGCCGCCAGCCGTTCGGCCACGGTGATGCGCCCCTGCCCGTCCGGGCCGGAGGCATCCGTCTCCAGCCGCCGCAGCGGGGTGTCGTCTTCGAAATCGTCGGCGGCCATCGCTTACCCGTTCATCAAGGCGGTCAGCTTGGCTTTCAGGGCGTCAATGTCAAGCGCGGGCGCCGGGGCCTGCAGGGCCATCACCCGTTCCGCCCGCGCCTGTGCCGGCGGGGTCATCAGGCCGACGGCCTCCGCCACGCGGGTCCGCGTGTCGAGATCGGCATTGCACAGCAGCGCCACGTCGCAGCCCGCTTCCAGCGAGGCCAATGCCAGATCGGCCGGCTCCCCCGCCAGCGCCTTCATCGTCAGGTCATCGGTCATCAGCAGGTTGTCGAACCCGATGCGGTTGCGGACCGCCTGCATCACCACCGGCGACAGGGTCGCGGGGCGGTCGGGATCCAGCGCGTCATAAACCAGGTGTGCGGTCATCCCCATGGGCAGATCGTTCAGCACCTTGAAGGGGGCGAAATCAACGTCGTCCAGTTCCTCCAGCGAGGCGGTCACACGCGGCAGCTCCAGGTGGCTGTCGGCTTGCGCCCGGCCATGGCCGGGGATGTGTTTCACCACCGGCAGCACGCCACCCTGCATCAGCCCCTGCGCCACGGCGCGGCCAAGCCGGGCCACTTGCGCGGCATCGGTGCCGTAGCAGCGGTTATACAGGAAGGGATGGGTGCCCTCGCCCGCCACGTCGACCAGCGGCGCACAGTTCACGTCGATACCCACGGCGCGCATTTCCGCCGCCGTGATGGCATAGCGCAGGCGCATCGCTTCCTCGGCGTGGACGCCGGCACGCGCGGCGAAGTCCAGCGGCGGCTCCCAGTCGGTGCCGAGGGGCGGGCGCAGGCGCTGCACGCGGCCCCCCTCCTGATCCAGCAGGATGGGCGCGTTGCGGCCGACGCTCTCACGCAACTCGTCACAAAGCGCGCGGACCTGCTCGGCGCTGTCGATGTTGCGGGCGAAGAGGATGAAGCCGAAGGGCTGCGTCGCGGAGAACAGCGCCTTTTCCTCCGGCGTCAGCCGCAGGCCGGTCGGGTCCAGGATGGTTGCGCCGAAGGCCATTTACTTCGCCGAGACGGGGATGCAGTCGGCGCCCTCGGCCACCAGCGCGGCGCAGAAGCGGCGGCTGTCGGAGAGGTCGTCGAAGCCCAGAACGCGCAGGCGATAGAAGATCCGGCCGCCGCTTTCGGCGCGCTGGATCACCCGCTGCTTGCCATCCATGTAGATGCCGAAGCGGGCGGCGAACTTGTCCCATTCCTGCACTGCGACGTCATGCGATCCGAAGGCGCCCAGCTGGGCCATGCGGGTGCCCAGGGGCACCTCCTCCGGTGCCACGTCCAGCACGGTTTCGGGGGTGGACACGGGGCCCGCCACCTGGCGCGCGGCGACATTGGCCAGCAGTTCGTCCGGGCGCGTCTTCGGGCGCACGGCGACGGCCACGCCCCCCGTGGGACGGCGCGCGGCGGACTCAGCCTCGCTTGCCGCAGAGGTCTCGGGCGGGGTCACGGTCTTCGGCTGCATCGCCGTCAGCGGATCGGCGCCCTGCGACAGCTGGGCGGCCAGGTCCTGGATGCGATCGGGGTTCGACAGGTCCAGCGGCGCGGGCGCGCTCACGGGGGCCGCGGCCTCCGCCTCGGCCCGGGCGCGCGCCTCCAGCTCGGCCTCGGTGACGGCATCATCGCCCAGCCCCATGGGCGCCGGCGCCAGCCGGACCGTCCCGGCGGAGCCCTCGGCCCCCTGGGTCGCGGCAACATGGTTCACCGAGAGGCCCTGGAATTCCGCCTCCTGTCCGCCGGCACTGTCGGGGACGCGGCGGCTTTCGCCCGACATGGCCCGCACCACCGGCACGCCGGAGACGTCGCGCATGACCATCTTGTAACCCCAGAGGCCGACACCCGCGATCAGGGCCAGCGACAGGGCGCCGCCCACCCAGGTGACAAGCCCCCCGAAGGAGGCCGGTTGCCCGGGTGCATCGGGATACTCGTCATAGGACGCATAGCGTCCGTCCGCCGGAAAATCTGCCATATGCCTCTGCCCGCCGGGCTATGCTGCCCGGTCTCGCTGGAAAATCAGGGGTCGTGCCTGTCGTCAGCCGGCAGCGGTGCGTTAGCGCATCTCTTCTGCCGGTTTCACGCCCAAGATACCAAGACCTGCGGAAATGACAACGGCCACGGACCGGGCAAGTGCCAGTTTCGACTGGGAAACCGCCGGATTGTCCTCCTGGACGAAACGCAATTGGGTTTCCTCGTTGCCGCGGTTGTAGAGCGCGTGCAGATCGGAGGCCAACTCATAGAGGTAGAAGGCCACCCGGTGCGGCTCATGCGTGCGGGCCGCGATCTCCACCAGGCGCGGCCATTCGGCCAGCTTGCGGGCCACGGCCAGTTCGCTTTCGTGGGTCATGCCAGACAGGTCGGCGGCGGCCAGGGTGGCGTCGTCGCAGGCAATGCCCGCCTCGGTCGCGCGGCGCAGGGCGCTGCAGACCCGGGCGTGGGCATATTGCACGTAGAAGACCGGGTTGTCCTTCGACTGTTCCAGCACCTTGTCGAAATCGAAATCCAGCGGCGCGTCGTTCTTGCGGGTCAGCATGACGAAACGGGTCACGTCGGGGCCCACCTGTTCGACCACGTCGCGCAGGGTGATGAAGGTGCCGGCGCGCTTCGACATCTTGAACGGCTCGCCGTTCTTGTAGAGCTTCACCAGCTGGCACAGCTTGATGTCGACCGGGACCCGGGCGTTGGACAGGGCCGAGACAGCCGCCTTCATCCGCTTCACGTAGCCGCCGTGGTCGGCGCCGAAGACGTCGATCAGCTGATCGAAACCGCGGCTGACCTTGTCGTAGTGATAGGCGATGTCGGGGGCGAAATAGGTCCAGGCGCCGTCGGACTTCATGATCGGCCGGTCCACGTCATCGCCATGTTCGGTCGACTTGAACAGGGTCTGTTCACGCGGCTCCCAATCCTCGGGCTGCTTGCCCTTCGGCGGCTCCAGCACGCCGCGATAGATCAGGCCCTGCGAGCGCAGCTGCTCGATCGCCTTCTCGATCAGGCCGGTGCCGTAGAGCGATTTCTCCGAGAAGAAGACGTCCATCTCGACGCCGAGCATCTTCAGGTCCTCGCGGATGAGGTCCATCATCGCATCGGTGGAGAAGTTGCGGATCTCCTCCAGCCAGACGTCCTCGGGCTGGTCGACATAGGCGTCGCCCACCTTCTCCTTCAGGGCCTGGCCGACCTCGATCAGGTAGTCACCGGGATAGGTGCCGTCGGCGAACTCCACCTCGTGCCCGTGCGCTTCGAGGTAGCGCAGGTAGACGGAGCGGGCCAGCACATCGACCTGGGCGCCGCCGTCGTTGATGTAGTATTCGCGGGTCACGTCATGGCCCGCGTAGTCCAGCAGGGCGGCCAGCGCATCGCCGAAGACGGCGCCACGGGTATGGCCCACGTGCAGCGGCCCGGTGGGGTTGGCGGAGACGTATTCCACGTTGACCTTCTGGCCCGCGCCCATGTCCGAACGTCCGTAGGCCGCGCCCTGCCCCAGCACACCGGCAACGATGCCTTCCCAGGCATCCCCCGCCAGCCGCAGGTTCAAGAAGCCCGGGCCCGCCACCTCTGCCGAGGTCACGCGCGGGTCTTCCGTCAGCTTCGGCGCCAGCGCCTCGGCGATATCGCGCGGCTTGGCGCGGGCGGGCTTGGCCAGCACCATGGCGGCGTTGGTGGCCATGTCCCCGTGGGCCGGATCGCGCGGCGGCTCGACCGTGACGTTGTCGAAGGAGAGGCCCTCCGGCAGATGCCCCTCCGCCTGCAGGGCAGCAAGGCTGTCGAGAACGAGGGCGCGAATATCGGTAAAGAGGTTCATGGCATATCCCTGAGGTGTTCCGCGCGGGTTTAGCAGCCCGGCGCGCAAGGTCAATGGCGGCCCGTCCGCACCCCCGGAGACGGCCGATTGCGACGTCCTGACGCGACGCGGCGCGGGAGTGGCCCCGCCCTCTGGTAGACTCCTCAGTTTAGGCGTAGACGCATGAGAAGAACCGAAACTTCCCCTTCATCGCCACATTAAACACACAATGAAGGTCAAATTGAAATTAGCCAAAATGGTTAATTTTACTGAGCAGAAAGTCAGTCACCATGTCGGATCTCGATTATTCCTCCGAGAGCGCCAAGACCATCGCAGAGCTTCTTTTCGGCGCAGACAGCGGAATCAAGGTCAATTCGGCCGACCTGATCGGAACCTCGGCGCAGACGCGCACCTATTCCAATGGCGATGACGTCGCACGGGACGCGACGCCGGGCGACACCGGCGTGATCTTCTCCACCGGGCGGGCCGAGGATTTCAACGCGGGCTGGGGCGACAACCACAACGACCACCTCAGCACCGACATGCACAATGACTGGGACTGGGACCAGGGCCGTGATCGCGACATCGAGGAGGTCGTGCCGGGCAGCGCCCGGTCCTACGACGCCGCGGGGATCGAGCTGAACTTCACCGCGACCGAAAGCGGGACCTACACCGTGCCGCTGACCTTTTTGACCGATGAATACCCAGTCTACTACGGCAGCGAATACTCGGACAGTGCCGCCGTCTTCCTCGGCGACGAGAACGGCAACAACATGGAACTGCTGCCGATCAGCCACCAGGAGGGCGGCTATTTCAATCTGAACTCGATGGAGAACGGGCCCTACCGCAACAACGGCGATACCGACGACTGGCTGCGCTACAACACCGATTTCAACGCCATCAAGACCGGGCACCTGACGCTGGAGGTCGAGGCGGGCAAGACCTACACGCTGAAGATCGTGGTGGCCGATTTCAACGACGCCAAATACGATTCCGCGCTGATGATCGGCGAAGGGGCCTTCACCTCCACCGCGCCGCCCTGTTTCACCGCCGGCACGTTGATCGCCACGCCCGACGGCCCCCGCCCAGTGGAAGACCTGGCGCCCGGTGACCTGGTGATGACGCTGGACCACGGGCCACAACCCCTGCGCTGGCATGCCGCGACGCACGTCGCCGCCAGCCGCCTGGCAAAACAGCCGAACCTCTGCCCGGTGCAGATCCGCGCCGGCGCCCTCGGCCCCGGTGTGCCCGCCCGGGACCTGTCGGTCAGCCAGCAACACCGCATGCTGGTCCACTCGCGTATCGCCCAGCGGATGTTCGGCGCCGAGGAGATCCTGATCGCCGCCAAGCACCTGGTCGGCCTGCCGGGCGTCACCCTGGGCACGCCCGAGGGCGCGGTCAGCTATCACCACCTGGTCTTTGACGGGCACGAGGTGATCGAGGCCGAGGGCGCCGCCGCCGAAAGCCTCTACCTCGGCCCCCAGGCGCTGCGGTCGCTCAGCCCGGCGGCGCGGGCGGAACTGGCCGCCCTGTTCCCCGACCTGCTGCGTCGTCTGGCCGAGGGCGAAAGCCTGCCCGCCGCGCGTCCTCTGGTCGCGGGTAAGCGCGGTCGCCGGATGCAGCTACGTCATCGCAAGAACCACCAGCCGTTGCAGCCGGCGCAGGCCCTCACCCCGGGCGAGGCGACCGTGGCCCAATTGCCGCAGCCAGCCAGCGTGTCGGCCCTCGCGGACAGCGGGCCTCTTGAAGCGGCCCGCGCCCACGCCTAAGTCAGTTGCGACCCGCAAAGCATACGCCAGGGAATTGTAGATGCTGGAGATTGTCGGAACCCGCTGACGGTCCCTTCCTGGGACCAGCGGCCGCGTGATCCCGCCGGAGATGATCCGGCAGGGGAAGTCGCGCGTGCCTGACGTGGTTTCACAAACGGCATCTCATCATGAACATCTCGAAAATCGAACAGCGCGTGTTGCACGCGCTGGCACAGGGTGGGCGTATCCTCTACGAACGCGCGCCCAACGGCAGGGTGACAGCAGTGACCTGCGTCACCCGTGACGGGCTGATCCTCAGCGATTGCACACTCGACATCTTCGGTAAGCTGCGACGGCGACGACTGATCGAAAGCCGCGCCTCCTCCCCCTACCGGATCTCGGACAAGGGACGGCGCAATGTCCGGGCACAGCCCGACAACAGGTAGCGAAACGAACGGGGGCGAGGCCTGTGGCCCCGCCCCCGTTTCCATTCGGTCAAATCTCGCCTCAGTCCTCTGCCACGCGGTCGGCGTAGCGGATATGGCCCGGGCCAGAGGCCCGCAGGCCCGGCTCCGGGTCGATGCCAGTGATGCGGGCATGTTCGACGATCGCGAAGCGGTCCGTCATGCCGGAGATGTAGTCGCAGACGATGCGCGCCAGCTTCATCTCGTCGCCCTCGATCTCCTCGACATCCTTGCGCCATTGCTTGGGCAGGTACTCGGGATGGGCCATGAAGATCGGGAAGAGCTCCATGATGATCCGGGTGACCTTCTTGCGCATCTCCACCACCTCGGGGGCGCGGTACATGCGGTGGAAGAGAAATTCGCGGATCACCTTCAGGTCCGACCAGATGTGCGGCGAGAACTGCACCATGGGGCGACCCGCATTGCGGATCTCCTCCACGCTGGCCGGGTTCAGCGCCTCCAGGTTGGCTCGGCTGACGTCGATCACGTCTCCCACCAGAACCCCAAAGAACCGGCGCAGCGCCTCGTGCCGGCGGCGGTAGTAGTTCAACCCGGGGTACAGGCGATCCACCTCGGCGAAACAGCCCTTCAGGATCGGCAGCTCGGCCAGTTCGTCGGTCGAGAACAGCTCCGCCCGCAGCCCGTCGTGCAGATCGTGGTTGTTGTAGGCGATGTCGTCCGACAGCGCCGCCACCTGGGCCTCGGCGCTGGCATGGGTGTGCAGTTCCAGGTCGTGGCGGGCGTTGTATTCGGCCAGGGCGACGGGCACCGCCCCTTCGACCGGGCCGTTGTGCTTGGCGATGCCTTCCAGACTTTCCCAGGTCAGGTTCAGCCCGTCCCATTCCGCGTAGGTGCGTTCCAGGTTGGTGACGATCCGGATCGCCTGGGCGTTGTGATCGAAGCCGCCATAGGGTGCCATCAGCTCATGCAGGGCATCCTCGCCGGTGTGGCCGAAGGGCGTGTGGCCCAGGTCATGGGCCAGGGCCACGGCTTCGGTCAGCTCCTGGTTCAGGTTCAGGGCGCCGGCGATGGTGCGCGCCACCTGGCCCACCTCGATCGAATGGGTCAGCCTGGTGCGGAAATAGTCGCCCTCATGCTCGATGAAGACCTGTGTCTTGTGCTTCAGCCGGCGGAAGGCCGAGGCATGGATGATCCGGTCCCGGTCCCGCTGGAAGCAGGAGCGGAAGGCACTTTCCTCTTCCGGATAGAGGCGCCCGCGGGAGAGGGCGGGATCGGAGGCATAGCGCGCGCGCATGATCGTGTTCCTTGGGCTTCTTGTCGCCTATTGCCCTCTTCCTTATATTGGGCGGTGACGACATGCAAAATGTCAGGCGCGCGAGAGTGTCGCGGCCACACGAAATTCAGGAGACGACCCATGAACCTGCCCCCGAAAGTCACCGAGCGTGCCTTCGACCGCCTGGCCGAGATCGGCGCGGAAGGCCAGGCCCTGCGCGTCGCGGTCGAGGGCGGCGGCTGTTCCGGCTTCCAGTACGACATCAAACTGGATGCCGTGGCCGACGACGACCTGGTGCTGGAGGACAAGGGACAGCGCGTGGTGATCGACCCGACCTCCCTGCCCTTCCTCGCCGGTGCCGTGATCGATTTCAGCGAGGAATTGATCGGGGCGCGTTTCACCATCGACAACCCCAATGTCACCGCCAGCTGCGGCTGCGGCACCTCCTTCTCGATCTGACACCCGTAGGCGGGGCGCTCCCGCCCCTCATCCGGCAAAGAGACGGGTCACACATGAAAACGGGCGCCAACCAGATGGTGGCGCCCGTTTTAAAGTTCCGTGTGACCCGGGTCTACTCCGCCGGCGCGGTCGGTTTGCTGCCCGCGTCGACGGCGGCCAGGGTCTTGTAGCCACCGCTGCGCACGACCCTGCCGCGCGCCAGCTGGTCATATATCAGGTAAAGCCCTGATCCGATGACGATGGCGGACCCCAACACGATATTGGCCCCGGTCCGTTCCCCGAAGACGACGCTGCCCAGGATCACCATCCAGACGAATTGCAGGTTCATCAGCGGGGTGACCACGTAGGCCGCGAGGTTGCGCAAGGCCACCACCAGCACCCAGCGGGCGAAAAACAGGAAGGCGGCATAGGCCCCGACCCAGAAGAGGTCGTGAGCCGACATCGGCCTGTAGACGAAGGGCAGCGCCACCGCCATGACCACGGCCAGCGTAGCATTCGGCCAGAAGACCTGCGCCAAGGCGTTGCTTTCAAACTGGCCGATGCGCCGGGCCATGACCATCGAAAGCGTGCCCGAGGCGGTGGCGCCGAAAGCGATCAGATGCCCGGGAGACATGCCATGGATCCCGTTCGGGAAAAGGCAGACGACACCGACGAACCCGGCCCCCAGGGCGAACCAGACCGCGGTCGTCACCTTCTCCCCCAGGATCGGGCCGGACATCAGCCCGGCGAAGATCGGCATCAAGCCGATGAAGATGAACACCTCGGCGAAATCCAGAAGCTTGAAGGCATAGAAATAGCAGACCGAGGCCAGCACCGTGGCGATGGACCGTACGGCCATTTCCACCGGGCGCAGGGTCCGGATGGCCTGGATCACGCCGTCACGGCCGCCCTTCACCCGTTCTGTCACCAGGCAGAAGGCGGCGACCAGCATGCCGGAGATCACGTAAAGCTGCGGCGCGGCATAGCCGCCAGCCAGGAACTTGGTGATCGCATCGGCCGAGGAAATCAGCGCGGTGTAAATCATGACAAGGGCGACCCCGCCAAGGGTCGCCTTCTTTGCCAGGGTCAGTTTCTGGGTCTTCAGTTCCGTCACGCAAGGGCCCTCTGCTGGGGCGCCACGAGACCAGCGCGGGCGAAGCCGGCGAAGAAGGTCTCGAAATCGGCGCAGGCGCGGGTGGCACGGTCGAGGTGGGCAAGAGCGGCATCATCGGCCAGCGCCTCGCAGATCGGCGCCTCCATCCGGGTCCAGTCAGCGGAGCGGGCGGCGTCCATCTCCAGCAGGCATTGCGACATGCGGCGCAGCGGGCCGATCGGGCGTGGTGCGGCGTGGAAGGTCACCCGCCCCTCCGGGACGGCCTGGCGGAAGACCTCTCCGCGTCCGGCGGTGGCCATCGCCCAGTTGCTCACGAGGAACTCGTGATACCCATCATGCGCCATCGCGCCCTCCCATGCGTCGACGGTGAACCCGTTCGTTTCACGGCTCAGCCAGCCTTCCCAGGTGTCCGGGGGCGTCATCCCCGCATGGCGCATCGCCACGCAGATCTCGGCCAGCAGGTCCGCATTGAGGTCAAGGTAGGCGAGCGTTCCGGCAAAGTTAAGGCTTTCCTTGGCCGATCGGGGCAATTGTACGGATTTCCGTCCATACTCGCTGAGGTAGAAGACGATATGGGTCAGTTCGTAGGCGGCCTTCTTGTTGGGCAGCATGAAGGTCGCGGGACGCGAGATGAACCGCATCAGCCGCGCCGTCAGCGCCTCCGACTCCGCGCGGCTGCCAGAGGGGTCGATGCCCCGGCGCAGCATCAGCCGCCGCGCCTCGGCGCGTTGCAGGTCCGACAGCTCGGCCTCTGCCAGACCCTCGGCCCGGGCCCAGTGCACCATGGCCGCAGCCTTGTCGCCGGCCATGCCGAGCGCCTCCAGGTCGAGGGCCAGGGACAGGTAGAAGCGATAGTATTGCGGAAAGAACCCGAGGCGCTTTTCCAGCGTCTCGTAGATATCCGCGTAGGGCGCCAGCGCCCCGTCGGGCAGATCCCCTGACGCCAGGGTCTGACCGGTGCTTTCAAGGATGTTCAGAACCTCGGCATTTTCCTTCAGCCAGAAAACGTCCTCCTGCGAGCGGCGTTCACGGGCGAAACGGTCGAGCAGGGCCGCGCGGCGCGCGGCCCGGCCCTGGCTCCGGGCGGGGAAGGTCAGTTGAACGACATTCGACATGGGTCGGATCCTTTCCGTCTGATCGTCGGCACCTGGTGGCGGCGCCATCGGGTCGGCAACAATCAGACGGAAGGCGTCCTCTCTGCCGCTCCCCTGCCCGGTCCGGGCAAGTTGCTCGGTCAGAGCGTCTTAGCTGCCGGAGGTGAAGGCCTGAACCATGTCACCGGCGGCAACCTCGGAGGAGGCCGGAGCGGAGCCGGAGGTGAAGGCCTCGACGGCATCGCCGGCGGCGGCGGCCGGCGCAGAGCCCGAGGTGAACATCTCCACCGCATCGCCTGCGGCGGCCTCGGAGGTCACCGGAGCGGACCCGGAGGTGAAGGCCTCGACCGCCTCGCCTGCGGCGGCATCGGTCGCCATCGGGGCGGAACCGGAGGTGAAGAGCTGCACCGCATCACCGGCGACGGCGTCCGAGGTCATCGGAGCCGAGCCCGAGGTGAACATTTCGACGGCATCCCCTGCGGTGGTGTCGGTGGCCACAGGCGCCGAACCGGAGGTGAACATGTCCAGGCCTTCGCCGCCCATCAGGTCGCCCTGCAGCGCGGGAGCGGAGCCGGAGGTGAACATCTCGACGGCATCGCCCTCCAGCAGGGTGTGGGACGCGGCAACAGCGGCGGAGGTGGCGACGGAAGTTTTACGAACGGCAGACATCATGTTCTCCAAGTCGTTGAAAAGAAAGGACGATGCCAGAACGCTTGCACGCATTTCGTGTTCGCAAAACACAATTTTCAATTTAACCGTGTCAAGCGAAAGTTACTCACAATAACTTCGAGTTCCAAGGTATTGTTTCGGTATAAACAACAATGAACTGCCGAAATTTTGACAAGTTATTTCACTTGCCGGAAAAATTCGGAACATTGGGAGAACACACAACCGGGATTCGCCGAGCGGCGATATGCCCGCGCCGAATCGTGCCCGTGCAGGCGCAGACGCAACCCGTCTGGACAGAGACCGCACAAAGACCCACAAAGCGGCAGAGACGGGATGCCCGGCCGCCAGCGCGCCGGGCGCACAGGTTCGGGGCCACACATGGACCTCAGAGTTGCGCTTTCCCGTCAGCAAGGAAAGAGAAAAGGGTTGCCCGACATGAGACTGGCCACGTTCAACATCAACGGCATCAAGGCGCGGGCACAGGCGCTGATGGATTGGCTGGACGAGGCGCAGCCCGATGTCGCCGTCCTGCAGGAGATCAAGTCGGTGGACGAGGGTTTCCCGCGCGAGTTGTTCGAGGAGCGCGGCTACCAGGTCGAAACCCATGGCCAGAAGAGCTTCAACGGGGTCGCCATCCTGTCGAAACTGCCGCTGGAAGACGTGACGCGCGGGTTGCCCGGCGACGAGGACGACGAACAGGCGCGCTGGATCGAGGCGACGGTGGTGGGCGAGCAGGACGCGCTGCGGATCTGCGGCCTCTACCTGCCGAACGGCAACCCGGTCGAGCTGACGGAAAGCGGCCTGCCCGTGGAGGGCGGCAAATATGCCTACAAGCTGGCCTGGATGGAGCGCCTGCGCGCCCGCGCCGAGGAGCTGATGGCGGCCGAGGAACCGGCTGTGATGCTGGGGGATTACAACATCATCCCGCAGGCGGAGGACGCCGCCAAGCCCGAGAAATGGCGCGAGGACGCGCTGTTCCGCCCCGAAAGCCGCGCCGCCTTCCGCCGCATCCAGAACCTCGGCTTCACCGAGATCTTCCGCACCCGGCACCCTGCCCCGGGTCACTACACCTTCTGGGATTACCAGGCCGGCGCCTGGCAGAAGAACGACGGGATCCGCATCGATCACATGCTGATGACCCCGCAATGCGCGGATCTGGTGACCGATTGCGGCATCGACGCCGAGATCCGCGGCCGGCAGAAGCCGTCGGATCACGTGCCCCTATGGGCAGAGATCGCCCTCTGACACCGGGCAGTCCAGATCGGCGGCCAGGCGCTGGCCGCCGGTAACGTCATGGCCGTAAAGCCAATCGAACTGATGCAGGATCGCGCCGGGCGCGACCTTGCCGCCGAGGCGCAGCGCGGCATGGGCCGCCATGCGCAGCGGCGGGAAACGCAGGTGATATTTCCAGGCATTGCGGTTCGCCGCCTGAATCGCTCGGCGCGTCCGGTCGCGGCGCGCCTGCTGATAGCGTTCCAGCGCCGGCCCTATAGCGGCCTGCGCCGCCTCCGGCCCCGCGGCACCACCCAGCCCCTCGGCCAATGTCTCTGACAGAACCCAGGCATCTTCCAGCGCCAGGTTCGCGCCCTGGGCCAGGAAGGGCAGTGTCGGATGGGCCGCATCCCCCAGAAGCGCGGTGCGCCCATCGTACCATTTCGGCGCGACCTCGTGGCGGTGCAGGCCCCAGAGATTGACCCGGCTGACCCGTTCCAGAAGCGATTGCACCTCGGGGCAGAAGCCGGCGAAGGCGCGCCGCAGGTTGTCGGGGTTGTCCTCGTGGCTCCAGCTGTCGGGGGCCCATTCGCGGCGCTCCTCGACCGCCACGATGTTGCGCAGCGCCCCGCCGCGCAGCGGATAGCTGACCAGGTGACGCCCCGGCCCCATGTAGACGCGCGCCTCGGCGCCCTTCGGGTCGTCGGGCGCGGCGGGCACCACGGCGCGCCAGCAGACCTGGCCGGTGAAGCTGGCCCGGCCGTCGCCCAGAATCGCCGCGCGCAGGCGCGAATGCAGCCCGTCGGCGCCGACCACCAGCGCCGGACGCATGCGCGCCCGGTTGGCAATGTGGATCTCGGGCGCCTCGCCCGTCACCACGTCCTCGACCCGTTGCAGCAGTCGGACACGGGCGCCCGCCTTGCGCGCCCCATGGGCCAGCGCGGCGATCAGGTCGGCGCGATGACAGAAGAAATAGCCGTTGCGATCGGGCAGCCCGCCCAGATCCATGCGCAGCGCCGTGCGTCCGTGGTGATCGACCAGACGCACCCCGTCGCTGGCCATGCCGAACAGCTCGGGCCGCAGGCCCAGGCCGCGCAGCACCGCCGCGCCATTGGGGCTGATCTGAAGACCAGCACCCACCTCGCGGATGCACTCCGCCTGCTCCAGCACCGTGACCTCGGCGCCGCGCAGCGCAAGCGCCCGCGCGGCGGCGAGCCCGCCGATTCCGGCCCCGATGATCGCGATTTTCTGGCCCGTCAGCGGCAAGGGAACTCTCCTGCTCGCGGCCCCCGTCATGGCGCGTCAGGCGCGCGGGCCGGGGCGGCATGGGGCCACCGGTCTGGCCGGGCGGCCCGTTTTGGTCATCAGGCCCGATGGCGGAAGCGACAGGGCGGAATCGCCCGTCCCGTCAGCCCGGGCGCAGCGATATGGCCCCGTATAGGGGGGTGATGCAAGCAACAACGCCGGGGAAAATCCCCGGCGTTGAAAAGAATTTATGAGGCTTGGTTCAGGCCAGGCCCACGGCGCCCTGCGCTGCGTGACCCGGCCCCGATCCGCGCGATTAGTCGTCGCGATGCACCTTCTCGCGGCGCTCATGACGCTCCTGGGCTTCCAGGCTCATGGTGGCAATCGGCCGGGCGTCCAGACGCTTGAGGCTGATCGGCTCGCCGGTCACCTCGCAGTAGCCATATTCCCCCTCGTCGATGCGGCGCAGCGCAGCGTCGATCTTGGCCACCAGCTTGCGCTGGCGATCCCGGGTGCGCAGCTCCAATGCGCGGTCGGTCTCTTCGCTGGCGCGGTCGGCAATATCGGGGATATTGCGCGTACTGTCCTTCATGCCCTCAATGGTATCGCGGCTGTCGGAAAGGATTTCCTCCTTCCACGCCAGCAGCTTGCGACGAAAATACTCCGTCTGCCGCTCATTCATGAACGGCTCGTCCTCAGCGGGACGATAATCGTCTTCTAGGAAAGTTTCTGCTTTCATCAGCGGCTCCCGAACTCGTCCTTGGCCCGCGATCGAGACAGCCGTCCCGGGCGGCAGGATCCCCTGCGCAGGGCCTTAACGCCTCCGGTCCGCCTTGTCACGAAATAATCCCGCCGCGCCGACGCTGTTGCGCATCTGCCGGGCATGGCCCGCCCCCTCCGGGCGCCGCACCGAGGGCCCTCACGCATCAGTGAAAACGCTGCGATTTCAGCCGGTTTGCCGCCATTCGCCCGGCCCTTCGCACCGGAGCGTCTGCACGCCGCAGCGTCATACGGGCGCAAATCCGGCCGCCTCATGCGCGGGCGTTTTCGCGGCGGCACCGCGAATTTGCTCAAATTACGTGCTTAACAGCAGCTTTCGCGGCAATGCCCCTCATACGTAGCGCTCCGTGACGCGATGTTTCCGGGCGCCACGGCCCCTTTGGCCCGTCTGGCGCGCCCCTGCGGCTTGCCAAGCCGCCGCGCGCCTTTTACCCCATCAGGGCATAACGGCAGGAGGAGGCCCGCATGAACGCGCGTTTCGAAGGCACCGCGGACTACGTCGCAACCGAGGATCTGACCGTGGCGGTCAACGCCGCCATCACCCTGCAGCGCCCGCTGCTGGTGAAGGGCGAACCGGGCACCGGCAAGACCGAACTGGCCCGCCAGGTGGCGCAGAGCCTGGGCGCGCCGATGATCGAATGGAACATCAAGTCCACGACCAAGGCGCAGCAGGGTCTTTACGAATACGACGCCGTCAGCCGCCTGCGCGACAGCCAGCTGGGCGAGGAACGCGTGCATGACGTGAAGAACTACATCCGCCAGGGCAAGCTCTGGCAGGCCTTCACCGCGCCGGAACGCGTGGTGCTGCTGATCGACGAGGTCGACAAGGCCGATATCGAGTTCCCCAACGACCTGCTGCAGGAACTCGACAAGATGGAGTTCCACGTCTACGAGACCGGCGAGACGATCCGCGCCGAGAACCGGCCCATCGTCATCATCACCTCCAACAACGAAAAAGAGCTGCCCGACGCCTTCCTGCGCCGCTGCTTCTTCCACTACATCCGCTTCCCGGACATGGAGACGATGAAGAAGATCGTCGAGGTGCACCATCCCGGCATCAAGGGCGACCTGCTGACCGCCGCCCTGACCCAGTTCTTCGAGCTGCGCGAGATGCAGGGGCTGAAGAAGAAGCCCTCGACCTCCGAGGTGCTGGACTGGCTGAAGCTGCTGCTGGCCGAGGATCTGACCGCCGAGGACCTGAAGCGTGACGGCGCCAACGCCCTGCCGAAGCTGCACGGCGCGCTTCTGAAGAACGAACAGGACGTGCACCTGTTCGAACGGCTGGCCTTCATGGCGCGCGGCCAGCGCCGCTGACCGGATGCCACGGGGCAAGGCGCCGCGACGCGCCCTGCCCCGCCTGACGGGCTGCGCCCTGCCGCGCGCGACCGTCCGCGCCGCTGTGCAACCCTGACGGGATCCGCGCTCCTCCGCACATTACCACCGGACGAAACCCTGCCTTGTGCGCAGGCACGCAACCCATGTGACCCGGCGTCGGGCCGCAACTTGCGCCCTACCCACAAACACGGGCTTGGCCGAGGACCACCTCTTGCCCTAGCCTTTCCTTCGGAACGACCGAAGGACCCAAGATGATCGAGATTCGCCCCGTCGCTGCCCAGGACCGTGACCGCTGGGCCGAGCTCTGGCAGGGCTACCTCACCTTCTACAAGACAGAGCTGCCGGCCGGGATCTACGACCTCACCTTCTCCCGGCTGCTTGATCCCGCGCGGGCGCAGCACGGCCTGCTGGCCTTCGTCGACGGGCGGCCCATGGGCCTGGTCCACTACCTGTTCCACCCCCACAACTGGGCCGAGGCGGATGTCTGCTATCTTCAGGATCTCTACGCCGACCCGGAGGCCCGCGGCGCCGGCCTGGGGCGGGCGCTGATCGAGGCGGTGCGCGACCGCGCGCGCGAGGCCGGCGCATCGGGCCTTTACTGGATGACGCAGCAGGACAACGTCACCGCGCAACGTCTGTACGACCGGCTGGCGGAGAAGACCGATTTCATCAAGTACCGGATGGAGCTGACATGACGACCATCGCCCGCCTGCTCACCCGCCGGATCGCGGCCGCCGCGATGCTGCTGCCGCTGATGGTCGCCACCTCCGGCTGCATGGCGCCCACGCCCTCGGCCAGCCCCTCGACCGGCGCCGCGAAAACCGCGGCCCCCACCACCCAGGCCCCGGCGGCCAGCCGCGCCGACACCAGCAAGGTGACCGCGCTGCCCCCGATGAAGGTCTTTTACGGCGACGGCCCCATGGCCCGCCCCCGCATCGCCAATGCCGACCTGGCGCGCGATTTCATCGACCTCAGCTTTCGCCTGGAATCGGGCCGCGAGATGCCCGTCTTCACCCGCTTCGAGGGGCCGATCCGCGTCGGCCTGACCGGCAAGGTGCCGCCCGGCATGGCGCGCGAGCTGGACAACGTGATCGGCCGGCTGCGCCGCGAGGCAGGGATCGACATCACCCGCCTGCCCATGGGCCAGACCGGCAATATCACCATCAACGCCGTGCCCGGTGACCGCATACGCCGCGAACTGCCCGCCGCCGCCTGCTTCGTGGTGCCCGGCATTTCGCGCCTGTCGGAATACCGCAGCGCCCGGCGCAGCGCCCGCACCGACTGGACCCGCCTGAAGGAGCGTGACCAGATCGCGATCTTCGTGCCCTCCGACGCGGCGCCGCAGGAAATGCGCGACTGCCTGCATGAGGAGCTGGCGCAGTCGCTGGGTCCGCTCAACGATCTTTACCGGCTGGCCGGCAGTACCTTCAACGACGACAACATCCAGTCCGTCCTGACCGGCTACGACATGATGATCCTGCGGATCACCTATGCGCCGGAACTGCAGTCGGGCATGACCCGGAAGGCCGTGGCGGCCCGCCTGCCCGGCGTGCTGGCCCGGGTGAACCCCGACGGGGGCTTCGTGCCGCCGCGGGTGATGGCCGAGACACCGGTGGAATGGGTGCGCGCCCTGTCCCAGGCGCTTGGCCCCGATGGATCCCCGGCCACCCGGCTGCGCGGTGCCGAACGCGCCGTGGCGATCGCCGAGGGTCAGGGGTGGAATGATCATCGCACCGCCTTTGCCAACTACGTGCTGGGCCGGCTGCTGCAGATCCGCGACCCGAAGCGGGCCGAGGCCGCGCTGCTGCGCGCCCACTCCCTCTTCGGCCAGCACCCCGAAACCCGCATCCACGCCGCCCATACCGCCGTTCAGCTGGCCGCCCACGCGATCTCCCGCGGGGAAAGCGCCCGCGCCCTGGCGCTGCTGAAGGGGCAGGATGCGATCGCCGAGCGCTACCAGAACGCGGTGCTGCTGGCCAATATCAAGATGCTGCGCGCCGAGGCCCAGGACCTGGCCGGCCAGACCGCCGCGGCCCGTGCCAGCCGTCTGGACTCTCTGGGCTGGGCGCGCTACGGCTTCGGCCCGGACGCGGCCGTCGAGGCCCGGTTGCGCGACGTGGCCGCCCTGGCCCCGCGCGGCGGCTGATCCCGGCCCGGCGCCCCGGCGCCGGCGCGGATGTCCGGAAGACGCCAAGGGGGCCGGTCCGGCCGGGAGAGAAAACAATGTTCGTCATCGCAGGTCTGATCATCGGCGCCATCTTCGGCGCCCTGCGCGCCAAACGTCGCGGCGGCAACGGCAAGGACATGTTCCAATACGGCGCCACCCATGCCATCCTCTTCGCGCTGATCGGGCTTTTCATCACGCTCTTCGTCCACCGCAGCCTGATCTGATCCCGGTCACCACCGGGCCGCCCCGCGGGGACACATCCGGGAGGAGACCAGATGTTCATTCCCTTCTTCGACGCCCTGCGGCAGCACGCGGTGCCGGTGTCGCTGCGCGAATACCTGACCTTCCTGGAGGCCCTGAAGGCCGGCCTGGTCACCTATGATCCCGAAGGGTTCTACTACCTCGCCCGCGCCGCCATGGTGAAGGACGAACGCAACATCGACCGTTTCGACCAGGCCTTTGCCGCCGCCTTCTCCGGGCTGGAGGAGATCACCTTCGATCAGGTGATGGAGGCCGTGGACATCCCCGAGGAGTGGCTGCGATCCATGGCCGAAAAGCACCTTTCCGAGGAGGAGAAGGCGCAGATCGAGGCCCTGGGCGGCTTCGAGAAGCTGATGGAAACGCTGAAGCAGCGCCTGGAGGAACAGAAGGAACGTCACCAGGGCGGGTCGAAGTGGATCGGCACGGGCGGCACCTCCCCCTTCGGCGCTGACGGCTACAACCCAGAAGGCGTGCGCATCGGCCAGAAGGACAGCCGCCATCGCCGCGCGGTGAAGGTCTGGGACAAGCGAGAGTTCCGCGATTTCGACGACACGCAGGAGCTGGGTACGCGCAACATCAAGGTGGCGCTGAAACGGCTGCGCAAATGGGCCCGCGACGGCGCGCATGAGGAACTGGACCTCGACGGCACGATCCGCGCCACCGCCGAGCATGGCTACCTCGACGTGAAGACCCGCCCCGAGCGGCGCAATGCCGTCAAGGTCCTGCTGTTTCTCGACGTGGGCGGTTCGATGGACGATCACATCAAGGTGGTCGAAGAGCTTTTCTCCGCCGCCCGGGCCGAGTTCAAGCATCTCGAACACTACTACTTTCACAACTGCCTTTACGAAGGCGTGTGGCGCGACAACGCCCGCCGCTGGACGGAACAGACCCCCACGGACGAGGTGCTGCGCACCTACGGGTCGGACTACAAGTGCATCTTCGTCGGCGATGCCTCCATGTCGCCTTACGAGATCGCCTACCCCGGCGGCGCGAACGAGCACTGGAACCCCGAGGCGGGCCAGGTCTGGCTGCAGCGCGCCCGCGAGGCCTGGCCGGACCACCTGTGGATCAACCCGGTGCCGCAGAAATACTGGGACTACACCCACTCCATCGCCATGATCCGCGAGATCTTCGAGGACCGCATGGTGCCGATGACGCTGGAAGGGCTGGACCGCGGCATGCGCGAGCTGGTGCGCTAGGACGGAACCCCGAGCCGGGGCGCACGTTGGGTCCCCAAGACCCAAACCCCGAAGGAGGTTCCCATGATCCGCAAGACCGCATCCGCCCATTGGACCGGCACCATCAAGGATGGCCAGGGCCACATCTCGACCCAGTCCGGGGCGCTGTCGGATCAGCCCTACGGCTTCAACACCCGGTTCGAGGACGCCCCCGGCACGAACCCCGAAGAGCTGATCGGCGCGGCCCACGCAGGCTGCTTCACCATGGCCCTGTCCAAGATCCTGCAGGAGCAAGCCGGTGTCGTCGCCGACGAGCTGTCGACCGAGGCCACCGTGAAGATGGAAAAGGACGGCGACGGTTTCACCATCACCGGCGTCGACCTGCACTTGAAGGCGAAGATCCCCGGCGTCGACGAGGAGGCCTTCTTCGAGGCCGCGAAGACCGCCAAGGAAAACTGCCCGGTGTCGCGCCTGCTGGCCGCCGCCGACATCACCCTGGACGCCGAACTGGTCTGAGGTATCGCCACCCACAGCAAATCATCCCGAAGGGGCGCGGCGCGGTCGCGCCCCTTTGCCGTTATGCGTCGCGCCACGGTGGACACACTCGCCGCGCCGTGATCGCACTGGCTCCATCCCCTCTCGACCTCCGCCCCCGGATCGGCTTAGCTGCGGGCCGGAGGATCGCGCATGTCTCTTCTCGCCCAGCTCTGGCGGCGCCACCCGCTTGCCTGTCTCGGCTTCCTGGCCGGGCTGGGCCTGACGCTCGTCTTCCTTGTGCGGCTGGCGCTTTTCACCTTCTACTGGGCCGATCCCGACCACCGTCGCCTCGTGCCCGAGGGCTGGATGACCCCGGGCTATGTCGCCCATTCCTGGAACCTGCCAGTGAAAGAGGTGGCGGCCCAGCTTGGCCTGACGGAACGGCCCGAGGGCAAGCCGCCGACCCTGGCCGAGATTGCCCGCGCGCAAGGCGAGGACGAAGCCGCGCTGCTGGCGCGGCTGGAAGGCTGGCTGGATGCCCAGGCCCCTGCCTCAACGGCCCCCGCACCGGCGCGGCCCGGTGAGCCATGACCGATTGGCTGCTTGCCGCACTGGTCGACTGGGGCCTGCCCCTTCTGGGGATCGGGACATTCCTGTCCTGCCTGGCGCTGCCCATTCCGTCGTCGCTGATGATGCTGTCGGCGGGCGGGTTTGCCGCCTCGGGCGATCTCGACCTGACGGGGGTCATCCTGGCGGCCTACTTCGGCGCCGTGGTGGGCGATCAGGCGGGCTACCAGCTGGCGCAGGCGGCCTACGGACGGCTGTCGACCCGGCTGACGGGTCGGCGCAAGACCGCGCTGGCCCTGGCACGGGCGCAGCATTTCCTCGACCAGCGCGGGGTGGTGGCGGTCTTCCTGTCGCGCTGGCTGGTCTCGCCGCTTGGCCCCTACGTGAATTTCGCCGCCGGGGCCGCGCGGATGCGGCGTGGAGCCTTCACCCTGGGCAGCGTCACGGGGGAAGGTGTCTGGGTCAGCGCCTATGTGGGTCTGGGCTACAGTTTCGCCGCCTCGATCGCCACTTTGGGAGAGATTGCCTCGGACGTGACGGGCATCCTGGCGGGGCTGGTGCTGATGGCCGGCATGGCGCTGTGGATGCGGCGCAGCCTGCGCCGCGCCCGGCTGCGGACGGCGCAATCCGACGGCCCGCCCGAAGACAGCGGCGCGCTGCCGCGCAGCGGGCCGGAATGATGCGCGCGCCCCGCTCTTGTCCCGCCCCGAAGCTGCATACATATCGGTGACATGCTGAAACTCACCCCGATCCTGCTGGCCCTGCTCTACGGCTATGTCACCTGGCGCTTCTCCGCCTGGCGCCTGAAGGCGCAGTTGGATCAACGGTCGGCCGAACTGGCCGAACCGGGGCTGAAGCGGCAAATGGAACAGCTGGCCCAGGCCCTCGACCTGCCACGGATCAAGGTGCATCTCTATGACATCCCGGCGATCAACGGGTTGGCGGCGCCCGACGGGCGGATCTTCCTCACTCGCGGCTTCCTGGAAGCCTACCGCGCAGGGCGCGTGACGGCCGAGGAACTGGCCTCGGTCATCGCGCATGAACTGGGCCACGTCGCCCTGGGCCATTCCCGGCGCCGGATGATCGACTTCTCCGGGCAGAACGCCCTGCGCATCGGCCTGGCCCAGGTGCTGGGCCGGTTCATTCCCGGCCTCGGGCCCCTGATCGCCAATACCGCCATGTCGCTGCTGGCCGCGCGGCTGTCGCGCAGCGACGAATACGAGGCCGACGCCTATGCCGCCGCCCTGCTGACCAAGGCGGGCATCGGCACGGCCCCCCAGGTGGCGCTGCTGGAAAAGCTGGAACATCTCACCGGCGCGGCGGGCGCAGGACGCCCCGCCTGGCTGATGAGCCACCCCAAGACCCCCGACCGCGTCGCGGCCATCCAGGCCCTCGACGCGCGCTGGACCGGCGCCTGACCCTCCTCCCCGAGGCGCCCAGAAAGGACGACCATGAAATACTCCCTCCTCGATCTTGCCCCGATCCCCGAAGGTAGTGACGCCGCCCAGGCGATCCGCAACTCCGTGACGCTGGCACAGCGCGCCGAAGAGCTGGGCTATCACCGCCACTGGCTGGCCGAACATCACAACATGCCCGGCATCGCCTCCTCGGCGACCGCGGTGATGATCGGCCATATCGCCGGCCAGACGAAACGCATCCGCGTGGGCGCGGGCGGCATCATGCTGCCCAACCATTCGCCGCTGACGGTGGCCGAACAGTTCGGCACGCTGGCCACGATCCACGGCGACCGCATCGACCTTGGCCTGGGCCGTGCGCCGGGCACGGACATGCCGACGGCCCGCGCCCTGCGCCGCCACATGACGGGCGAGGATCACTTCCCCCGCGACGTGGGAGAGTTGCTGGCCTACCTGGGCGATCCGGCCGAGGGCCAGACCCTGCACGCCATCCCGGGCGAAGGCACCAAGGTGCCGGTCTGGATCCTGGGCTCGTCGCTCTATGGCGCGCAGCTGGCCGCCCAGGCGGGCCTGCCCTATGCCTTCGCCTCGCATTTCGCGCCTGACGCGCTGGACCAGGCGGCGGAGATCTACCGCGCGCATTTCCAGCCCTCCGAATGGCTCGACAAGCCCTATTTCATGCTGGCGATGAACGTCTTCGCGGCGGAGACGGAAGAGGAGGCGATCCGGCTGAAGACCTCGATGCAGCTGACCTTCGCGGCGCTGCGTACCGGCAATCCTGGCAAGCTGTCGCGCCCGGTGGATCGGATCGAGGATCACGTGGCGCCCGCGCTTCTGGCGCAGGTCGAACGCGCGTTCCGTGTCACCGCCCTGGGCACGCCCGAGATGGTGCGCCGCCAACTGGCCGATTTCATCGAGACCTACCAGCCCGACGAGATCATCGCCGCCGCACAGATCCACGACCCCGCCGCGCGGATCCGCAGCTACGAGATCGCGGCCGAGCAACTTAAGGCCCTCGGCGCCGAGGCCAGTTGAACGGACGGAGGGGGGCCTTGCCCCCCGCCGCCTGCGGCGTCTCCCCCCAGAGTATTTAGGGCTGTCGGATAGTCAGGGGCGCTGGCTCTTTCCTCATCCGAAAGCTGAAAATACCCCCGCAGGAGGATCCCCCTAGAACAGGCGTTCCAGTGCCTTGCCCGTGCGGGGCAGCCGCGCCTTGCGCATAAGGGCGCGCATGGTCCAGTCCTCGCCCGACAGGCGCCGGGCGGTGGCCAGCACCTCGGCGCCGAGGGCGCGCATCGCCTCAGGCGCGCTGTCGCAGAACCCCTGCAGCAGCGCGTCCGGGTCCGCGCGGCTGACGCCCTCTTCGGCCAGGATATGACGCGGGAAGTCTTTGGCATTGGCCGTCACGATGGCATCGGCAGAGCTGGACACAGCCAGCGCCAGAACGTGCAGGTCACCCGGATCGGGCAGCCAGAGCCAGTCCTCGATCCCGGCCCGGGTCTTCTGGCAGGCCTGCGGGAAGGCCGCCTGGGCCAGGGCGATCTCGCCCCGGGCCTGGGCCTCCACCTCGGCGCCGAACTTGCGGCCCGTCAGGGCCCATTCCTCCAGCAACCGTTCCGACCAGACGGGCTGGTAGAGCCCGGCGCGCGCCGCGCCGAGAAGCATTTCGCGCATCACCGTCGGGTAGAGCACGCAGGCGTCCAGCACCGCCTTCATAGCCGGAAGAACAGCGCCTTGAGGTAGCCGCTTTCGGCCAGTTGCGGGTGCATCGGATGGTCCGGCCCCGCCTGTCCGGTGTGGATCAGCGCCGCATCGCGGCCCGCGCGGCCGATGCCACGGATCGAGGCGGCGCGGAACTTCGACAGGTCGGCGGCGTGCGAGCAGGAGCAAAGCCCGAGGAAGCCGCCCTCGGTCACCAGCGGTGCGGCCAGGCGCGCGACGCGTTCATAGGCCCGCAGCCCCGCCTCCAGCGCCTGTTTCGACGGCGCGAAGGCCGGCGGGTCGCAGATCACCACGTCGAAGCGCGCGCCCTCGGCAGCCAGCGCTTCCAGCTGGGCGAAGGCATCGCCCTTGCGGGTCTCGAAGCGGGCGCCGGCGCCCATGGCCTCGGCCCCCTGCTCGGCCAGGGCCAGGGCGGGGGCCGAGCCATCGACGGCCACCGCGCTGTCGGCCCCGCCCGCCAGGCAGGCCAGGCCGAAGCCGCCGACGTGGCTGAAGACATCCAGCACCTTCGCGCCCTGCGACAGCCGCGCGGCGAAGGCGTGGTTCGGGCGCTGGTCGTAGAAGAGCCCGGTTTTCTGCCCGCCGGTCACATCGGCCATGTAGGTGGCGCCGTTCATCTGCACCGGCACCGGCGCGTCGGGCGCGGTGCCCGCCAGGGTGGCGGAGACATCATCCAGCCCCTCCAGCCCGCGCGCGCGGCCCGAGGCGCTTTTCAGCACGTTGGTCACGCCGGTGACCGCCACCAGCGCCTCGGTCAGCGCTTCGAGCCGGGCATCGGCCCAGGCGGCATTGGGCTGCACCACCGCCGTGTCGCCGAAACGGTCGATGATGACACCGGGCAGCCCGTCGGCCTCGGCGTGGATCAGCCGGTAGAAGGGCGCGTCGAACAGCCGTTCGCGCAGGTCCAGCGCCCGTTGCAGACGCGCCGCGAACCAGGCACGGTCAGGCCCGCCCTGGGGCATTTCGGCATCTGGCCGGCCCAGAACCCGGGCGAAGATCCGGCTTTCGGGGTTCACCGCCACCAGCGCCAGGGGCGCCCGGTCAGCATCCTCCAGCAGGGCCACGGCGCCGGGTGTCAGCGCCTTGGTGCGCCGGTCGGTGACCAGTTCGTTGGCATAGACCCAGGGAAACCCGTGCCGGATCTTCCGGGGGTCGGATTTCGGTTTCAGGCGGATCGTCGGGAAAAAAGAGGAGGATGGCTGCATGGCCACCCTCCTATAGTCTTCCCCGTGTCTGGGGAAGTCGGGAACGACAGAATGTCGCCTCTGGACGCGCGTCGCGGGGCCTCTCCGGCCCGGTCGCGCGAATTCCGTTGCGGGACAGCGGGCGGCGCTCTCGCGGCCCTGCGGCGGATCGGGGGGACCGACGCGCCCGTCGCGCCTTCGTCCGCACCCTGAATGGCCTGAAATCTCTCTCCCTCGGGCCCTTCCGGGACCCTGCTTTTCGCACATACGCTTTTGCATGGGAAACGGGGCCGAAATGCGGCAGGCTGGGGGCATAGGAATGAAGTTGTGTACAGGTGCGTAGCGCCCCCGTATCCGCGCGCATCGGCCCAAACCACACTGCCCCGTGCGACCGGGGTGGAATCCCGCGCTGTTAGCGCTAAACTGGCCGCGATAGAGTTCCTGCCGACTCATTGGCCCCGGCCCCTCCCCAGGCCGGCGCCCCGGACGACGCCAAAGCGGAGACCCCAGCCATGTCCCTCAACCAGACCATCGCCGATGTGACCGACCGGATCATCGAACGCTCCCGAGACCGGCGCGAGGGCTACCTCGACCGGGTTGGTCGCGCGGCAGAGGCAGGCCCCGTCCGGGCCCACCTGACCTGCGGCAACCAGGCCCATGCCTACGCCGGCGTGCCGACCGACCAGGACGCGCTGGCTGGGGGACGGGCCGCCAACATCGGCATCATCAGCGCCTACAACGACATGCTGTCGGCGCATCAACCCTTCGAGAAATTCCCCGAGCTGATCCGCGCCTCGGCCCGCGCCAAGGGCGCGACGGCCCAGGTGGCGGGCGGCGTGCCCGCCATGTGCGATGGCGTGACCCAGGGCCAGCCGGGGATGGAGCTGTCGCTGTTTTCCCGCGACGTGATTGCCATGGCGGCGGGCATCGGCCTGTCGCACAACTGCTTCGACGCGGCGCTTTACCTCGGTGTCTGCGACAAGATCGTGCCGGGGCTGGTGATGGCCGCGGCGACCTTCGGCCATATCCCGGCGATCTTCCTGCCTGCCGGCCCGATGCCCTCCGGCCTGCCCAACGACGAAAAGGCCAAGGTGCGCCAGCAATTCGCCTCGGGCGAAGTGGGTCGTGACAAGCTGATGGAGGCAGAAATGGCCTCCTACCACTCCCCCGGCACCTGCACCTTCTACGGCACCGCGAACTCCAACCAGATGCTGATGGAATTCATGGGCCTGCACCTGCCGGGTGCCTCCTTCGTCAATCCGAACACGCCCCTGCGCGACGCACTGACCGTGGCGGGCACCGAACGCGCGCTGGAGATCACCGCACTCGGCAATGACTACCGTCCCGCGGGCGAGGTGTTGGACGAGAAGGCCTTCGTCAACGGCATCGTGGGTCTGATGGCCACCGGCGGCTCGACCAACCTGGTGCTGCACATGCCCGCCATGGCGCGTGCCGCGGGCATCATCCTGGCCCCGGAGGATTTCGACGCGATCTCGGCGGTCACGCCGCTGCTGGCCAAGGTCTACCCGAACGGCCTGGCGGACGTGAACCACTTCCACGCCGCGGGCGGCCTGGGCTACCTGATCGACCAGCTGCTGAACGACGGCCTGCTGCACGACGACACCAAGACCGTGGCCGGCGACGGGCTGGAGCTTTACACCCGCGAGCCGCAGATCGGCGCCGATGGCCGCCTGACCTATTCCGAGGGCGCGCGGAAATCCGAGAACGACAAGATCGTCCGCCCGGCCTCCGACCCGTTCCAGAAATCGGGCGGGCTGAAATCGCTGTCCGGTCCGCTGGGCTCGGCGATCATGAAGGTGTCCGCCGTGGCGCCCGAACGCCATGTCATCACCGCGCCGGTGCGCATCTTCCACGATCAGAACGACGTGAAGGCCGCCTTCAAGCGTGACGAGTTCACCTCTGACACCATCGTCGTGGTGCGTTTCCAGGGGCCGAAGGCCAACGGCATGCCGGAACTGCATTCCCTGACGCCCACCCTGGCGGTGCTGCAGGACCGGGGGCTGAAGGTGGCGCTCCTGACCGATGGACGCATGTCGGGCGCCAGCGGCAAGGTGCCCGCCGCCATCCACCTGTCGCCCGAGGCCGCCGACGGTGGCTGGATCGCGCGGCTGCAGGACGGCGACGTGGTAACGCTCGATGCCGTGAACGGCACCATCACCGTCGACGCCGACCTGGAAAACCGCACGCCGGTGACGCCCGACCTTTCGGCCAACAGCTTCGGCATCGGTCGCGAACTGTTCGAAACCTTTCGCCAGAACGCCTCGCCTGCCCGCGACGGTGCCTCCAACGTGGTCTGAGGAGATGTCCATGACCCCTGAATCCGCCTCCGCCGAGGCCCGCAAGATCTGTGAACTGGCCCCCGTGGTCCCCGTGCTGGTCGTGCATGACGTGGCCCATGCCCGCCCCCTGGCCGAGGCCCTAGTGGCCGGCGGCCTGCCCGCGCTGGAAGTGACCCTGCGCACCCCCGTGGCGCTCGATGTCATCGCCGAGATGGCCAAGGTCGAGGGCGGCGTCGTGGGCGCGGGATCCATCCTGACGCCCGAGCATGTGACACGGGTGATCGCCGCGGGCGCCAGGTTCGGCGTCTCCCCCGGCTCCACCGACAAGGTGCTGAGCGCCGCCGAAGAGGCCGATCTGCCGATGCTGCCCGGCGCCGCCACAGCGTCGGAGGTGATGGCGCTTCTGGAACGCGGCTATTCGGTGCAGAAGTTCTTCCCCGCCGAGATCGCCGGCGGTGCGGCGGCCATCAAGGCCATCGGCGCCCCGATCCCGGGCGTGTCCTTCTGCCCCACGGGCGGCGTCTCGCCCGGCAATGCGCAGGACTATCTGTCGCTGAAGAACATCCTCTGCGTCGGCGGCTCTTGGGTGGCACCGCAAAAGCTGGTCGAGGCCGGCGACTGGAAGGCGATCGAGGAACTGGCGCGCGAGGCGGCAAGCCTGCCGCGCTGAGCATCCGCAGCAAGGGGCAAGCGCGCCAGTGGCGCGCGGCCCGCAAACGCCAGGCGCGCCCGGCGCTTCAGACCCGGCGGTCAACGCCGCCATTTCTTTCCGTGCCCCGCTCGCCTAGACTGGCGCAAGACCACCGGGGACGGCATGAAACTCGACCTGCCTCATAACGCATTCACCGACGACGCCTGGGCCAGCGTGCTGGAGGCGGTCGACCGGTCCTATGCGGAACTGGTGGCCCACCAGGAACAGCTGGAACGGCAGAACGAAGAGCTTCAGGACCTGCGGCGCTTCATCGGCTCGGTGCTCGACTCGGTGACCGAGGTGATGGTCGTGCTGGATCGTGACGGCATGATCGAGGAGGTCTCGGCCTCCCTCGCCGAAACCACGGGTGCGCCGGCCGACAGCTATCACGGTCGCCCGGTGACCGGGCTGATGACGCCTGCCGGGGCGGAGATGCTGTCGGGCGCCCTGCGCGGCCTGCGCCTGTCGCATGCCCCCGCCCAGTTCGAAGCGGAGATCGTGACCGCCGAGGGCCCTGCCCCCTTCGAGATCGGCCTGTCGGCCCGGGTGAACGAGCGGGGCCGCGTCATGGGCGCGGTGCTGGTCGGCCGCCCCCTGGGCGAGCTGCGCCAGGCCTATTCGGAGCTGGAACAATCCCACCGCCGCCTGCAGGAGGCCCAGGCCCAGCTGGTGCGCAACGAGAAGCTGGCCTCCCTCGGGCGCCTGCTGGCCGGCGTGGCGCATGAGCTGAACAACCCGATCAGTTTCGTCTACGCCAATGCCCATGCGCTGGAGAAATACCTGGGCCGGTTCGAGGCCTATTTCGACCGGGTGCAGGGGGGCGCCGAACGTGAGGAACTGGTGCGCCTGCGCGCCGAGCTGAAGCTGGACCGGAACCTGAAGAACCTGCGCGACGCGATCCACGGGGCCCGGGACGGCGCCGAACGGGTGCGCGACATCGTGGCCGACCTGCGCCGGCTGTCGGCCGATGGCAGCGACGCCGGCGCCCCCTTCGACCTGGTGGAAACCGCGCGCGTCGCCGCTCATTGGGTCGAACGCGGGTCGAAATCGGGCATCACCGCCAGGATCACCGGACTGGACAGCCTGGAGGTCACCGGCACCGCCGGCCATGTCCAGCAGATCGTGATGAACCTTGTGCAGAACGCCATGGACGCCCTGCGCGGCGCCGAGGCCCCGGAGGTCGTGATCGACATCTCCCGCCAGGACGGCTGCGCCCGGCTGACGGTGACCGACAATGGCCCCGGTATCGCCCCGGAACACCACGCGGCGATCTTCGACCCCTTCTTCACCACCAAGCCCGTCGGCCAGGGCACCGGTCTGGGCCTGTCGATCAGCCACAAGATCGCCGAGGAACACGGTGGCCGCCTGGCCCTGCTGCCGTCGGAGCGTGGCGCCGCCTTCTGCCTGACCCTGCCGATGACCCCCGGGGAGACCTGCGAATGAACATGCTCTGGCTGCAATCGGCCGGCTGCGGCGGCTGCACCATGTCGCTTCTCTGCGCCGAGGGTCCCAATGTCTTCGAACTGCTCGCCGATGCGGGGATCGAGACGCTCTGGCACCCCTCGCTGTCGGTGGAGACCGGGGGCGAAGTGCGCCGCATCCTGGCCGCCGTGGAGGCCGGAGAGATCCCGCTCGACGTGCTTTGCGTCGAGGGTTCCGTCGTCACCGGCCCACGCGGCACCGGGCGCTATCACATGCTGGCGGGCACCGGGCGCCCGATGCTGGACTGGATCGGTGCCCTGGCGCCACTGGCGCGCGACGTGGTGGCCGTGGGCAGCTGCGCGGCCTTCGGCGGCATCACCTCTGCGGGGGGCAACCCGGCGGGCGCCATCGGGCTGGCCTATGACGGCAAGCTGCCGGGCGGCGCCCTGCCCGGCGATTTCCGCGCCCGGTCGGGCCGGCCGGTGATCAATATCGCGGGCTGCCCCACGCACCCCGACTGGATCACGGAAACCCTGCTGCTGCTGGCCGACGACCGGCTGGGCGCGGAGGACCTCGACCCGCTCGGCCGTCCCCGCTTCTTCGCCGACCACCTGGTGCACCACGGCTGCACCAAGAACGAGTTCTACGAATACAAGGCCAGCGCCCGCGAACTGTCCGAGATCGGCTGCATGATGGAACATCTGGGCTGCGTCGGCACCCAGGCGCATGGCGATTGCAACATCCGGCCCTGGAACGGCTCCGGCTCCTGCACCCGGGGCAACTATCCCTGCATCAACTGCACCGCGCCCGAGTTCGAGGAACCGCGCCACCCCTTCACCGAAACGCCGACCATCGCCGGGATCCCCGTCGGCCTGCCCTCGGACATGCCGAAGGCCTGGTTCATGGCCCTGGCCTCGCTGTCCAAGGCGGCCACGCCCCGGCGGATCGACACCAACGCCCATTCGGATCGCATCCGCATCCCGCCGGGAGGAGACACGCGCAAGTGAGCGAAAGACAACTGCTGGTCGGCCCCTTCAACCGGGTCGAGGGCGACCTGGAGATCCAGCTGGACATCCGCGACGGCCATGTGGCGGCAGCCCGGGCCAATTCGCCGCTGTTTCGTGGCTTCGAGATGATGCTGCAGGGCAAGGACCCGCGCGACGCGCTGACGATCACGCCGCGGATCTGCGGCATCTGTTCGGTCAGCCAGTCGGCGGCGGCGGCCTTCGCGCTGGCCGATGCAGGCGGCGTGCAGATGCCGCCCCAGGGCGCCCGCGCCGCCGCGATCCTGCATGCGGTGGAAAACCTGGCCGACCACGTGACCCACTTCAACCTGTTCTTCATGCCCGACTTTGCCCGCCCCGCCTATGCCGGCCGGGCCTGGCATGCAGCGGCGGTGGAGCGGTTCACCGCCCAGCAGGGCAGCGCCGTGCGCCGCGCCGCCGAGGCGCGCGCGCAGCTTTTCCATATCGCGGGGACTCTCGGGGGCAAGTGGCCGCATACGCTGGCCATCCAGCCGGGCGGCGTGACCCGCGCCCCCGATGCCCGCGATCGCATCCGCATCCTGTCGGTCCTGCGTGGCCACCGCCGCTACCTCGAAGAGGTGCTTCTGGGCGGCGCACCGGAGGCCTTCGCAGCACTTGACGACATCGCGTCGCTGGAAAGCTGGGAGGCAGGCGATGCCGGCCTCTTCCTGCGCATCGCCGCCGACCTGGGGCTGGCGCAAGCGGGCCGTGGCCCCGGGCGCTACCTCTCAGCCGGCGCCTACCCGCTGGCCGAGGGGCGCGCCCTGGCGGCCGGGGTCTGGGAGGACGGCGCTCTGTCCCCCTTCGATCCGGCGCAGATCGCCGAGGACCTGTCCCATGCCTGGATGCTGGGCGAGACGGCCCACCCCCAGGCCGGGCGGACCGAACCGGACGAGGACATGCGCGAGACGGCCTATTCCTGGTGCAAGGCCCCGCGCCTGGGCGGCCGCACCGTGGAGGTGGGCGCCCTGGCCCGGCAGATCGTGGACGGCCATCCGCTGGCGCGCGCCCTGGCGGCAGAAGGCGGCGTGCGTGCCCGCATCGCCGGCCGCCTGCTGGAGATCGCGCGCACCCAGATCCTGCTGGAGGAACTGGCCCGCGACCTGGATCCCGACGCCCGCTTCATGGATCCGGCCCCGACCCTGCGCGAGGGCACCGGCACCGGTCTGCTGGAAGCCGCGCGCGGCGCCCTGGGCCATTGGCTCCGGGTCGAAAACGGGCGCATCGCCTCCTACCAGATCATCGCGCCGACCACCTGGAACTTCTCCCCCCGCGATGCCGCGGGCACCCCGGGCCCGGTCGAGGCCGCGCTGGTCGGTGCCCCCGTGGGCGCCGAGGAGGACACGCCCCTGTCG
The DNA here is from genome assembly GCF_020177265.1 of Pseudooceanicola marinus. Taxonomy (GTDB): domain Bacteria; phylum Pseudomonadota; class Alphaproteobacteria; order Rhodobacterales; family Rhodobacteraceae; genus Pseudooceanicola; species Pseudooceanicola marinus_A. The sequence goes on along the minus strand of NZ_JAIVMC010000001.1, from coordinate 69,167 downwards.
GTGCAGCATATCGTGCGCAGTTTCGATCCCTGCATGGTCTGCACCGTGCACTGACGGACCGGGGACAACGATGGACCAGGGCTATCTTCTTCGCGTACGCGGCCAGGTGCAGGGGGTCGGTTTTCGCCCCCATTGCTGGCAGCTGGCCCGACGCATGGGCCTGCGCGGCTGGGTCCTGAACGATGCCGAAGGGGTGCTGATCGCGGTGGCCGGCCCCCGGGCCGGTGACTTCGCCGCCGCCCTTCAGGCCGACGCCCCGCCCCTGGCGCGGATCGAGGCGATCGAGGTCACGCCGCATCGCTTCGACAATAGCTCCGACCCCGGCCCGGGGTTCGAGATCCGCGCCTCCGGCGGGCCGGGCGCCGAAACCCGAGTGACACCCGACGCCGCCACCTGCCCCGATTGCCTGGCGGAGATCCGGGGCACAGGGCGCCGCGCCGGTTATGCCTTCACCAACTGCACCAACTGCGGGCCGCGGTTCACCATCGTCACCGGCCTGCCCTATGACCGGGCGCAGACCACAATGGCCCCCTTCGCGCTCTGTCCCGCCTGCCGGGCGGAGTACGTGGATCCGGCAGACCGCCGCTTTCACGCCCAGCCCGTGGCCTGCCCCGCCTGCGGCCCGCGCGCCTGGCTGGCCACCCGCGACGGGGCCGAGGTGCCGGGTGAGGCGATCGCGCTGGCCGCGGACCGGCTGCGCGCGGGGGAGGTCCTGGCGATCAAGGGGTTGGGCGGCTACCACCTGTGCTGCGACGCCACCAACGCCGCGGCCATCCAGCGTCTGCGCGCGCGCAAGCACCGGCCGACCAAACCGCTGGCCCTGATGGCGCCGCTGGCGCTGATCCGGCGTCACGCGACAGTGTCCGACGCCGCCGCCACCCGGCTGGCGGACCCCGCCGCCCCGATCCTGCTGCTGCCCCGCGCGGGAATGCCCCTGCCCGACAGCCTGGCGCCGGGGCTGGACGAGCTGGGCTGGATGCTGCCCGCCACGCCGCTGCACCACCTGCTGTCCGACGCCATGGCGCGCCCGCTGGTGATGACCTCCGGCAACCTCTCGGGCGAGCCGCAGGCCATCGGCAACGACGAGGCCCGCGCCACCCTGGGCGGGATCGCCGAGGCCTTCGTGCAGCATGACCGCGCGATCGCCCGCCGCCTCGACGACCAGGTGGAGCGGATGAGCCCGCGCGGCCCCGTCGTGCTGCGTCGCGGGCGCGGGTCGGTGCCCGGCACCCTGCCCCTGCCCCCCGGCCTGCCGGACGGCCAGGTTCTGGCCTGTGGCGGACAGATGAAATCGGCGATCTGCCTGGTGAAATCAGGCCGCGCGCTGCTGTCGCATCACTTGGGAGAGTTGGACGCGCCGCTGACCTGGCAGGCCTTCCAGCAGGCCGATGGCGACTATGCCGGGCTGTTCGATCACGCGCCGGAGGCGGTGGCGGTGGACCGGCACCCCGACTTCCGTGCCTCGCAACACGGGGCCGAACGCGCCCGGGCCGCCGGCCTACCGCTGGTCCGGGTTCAGCACCACCACGCCCACATGGCCGCCTGCATGGCCGAGGCAGGCTGGGGGGCGGAGGACGGGCCCGTGGCCGGCATTATCCTCGACGGGCTGGGCCTGGGCGACGATGGCACGATCTGGGGGGGCGAGATCCTTCTGGGCGGCTACGCCGGTGCACGTCGTGCCGCGGCGCTGGCCCCGGCGCCGCTACCTGGCGGGGACCGAGCGCAGGCGGAACCCTGGCGCAACGCGCTGATGCGCCTCGACGCGGCAGGCCTCGGCTCGGCGGCCGACCGGCTGTTCCCGGATGCGCCGCGCGCCCTGCTGCGCCAGGCCGCCAGCTCCGGCATGAACGCGCCGCTCTCCTCCTCTGTCGGGCGCCTATTTGACGCGGCGGCGGCCTGCCTGGGAATCTGCCCGGACGCGCAGGGCTACGAAGGCGAGGCCGCGATGCGGCTGGAGGCCCTGGCGGGCCGCGCCCGCGATGTCGAGACGCCCCGTTGGGACCTGGCAGAGATCACCGACGCCGGCACGCTGGACCCCGCGCCGCTGTTCCACGGGCTGATCGAGGGGTTAGCACGCGGTACCTCCGAGGCGGCGCTGGCGCGGGGCGTGCACCTGTGGATCGCGGCCAGCTTCGCCCGCCCGGCCCGCGCCCTGGTGGCACGCGGAGAGGCCCGCGCCGTGGCCCTGTCGGGGGGCTGTTTCCAGAACGCCCTGCTGACGGAGATGATCGCCGAGGCGCTCTCCGACCTGCGGGTTCTGCACCACGCCCGGGTGCCGGCGGGGGACGGCGGCCTGGCCCTGGGTCAGGCGGTCATCGCCTTGGCCCGGCGCGGGACCGACTGGAAAGACCCTGACCGGATCACCTGGTAGCCCGGAAGCGCCGCTCCCGCAGAAACCGGGCGCCGCAGCGCGGAAAATCACGCTAATCCATTGAGAATATGTCGATAAAAAGGTGACCCCCCGGGCTCCACTTTCTCCTCCGCATACGCCGGCATACGCGCGAAAACGGATCCACTCCGGGCGGTGCCCCGCCCGTTCCAAAGGACCGGAGGAGACGCCACGTGACACAGATCGAGACCTTCTACGACGTGATGCGCCGGCAGGGGATCACCCGCCGCAGCTTCATGAAGTACTGCTCGCTGACCGCAGCCGCCCTGGGACTGGGCCCCAGTTTCGTGCCCAAGATAGCCCATGCGATGGAGACGAAGCCGCGCACGCCCGTCATCTGGGTGCACGGGCTGGAATGCACCTGCTGCTCGGAAAGCTTCATCCGCAGCGCGCACCCGCTGGCCAAGGATGTGGTGCTGTCGATGATCAGCCTCGACTATGACGACACGCTGATGGCCGCCGCCGGGCATCAGGCTGAAGCGGCGCTGGAAGACACCATCCAGAAGTACAAGGGCAACTACATCCTGGCCGTGGAGGGCAACCCGCCCTTGGACGAGGACGGCATGTTCTGCATCGTCGGCGGCAAACCCTTCGTCGAACAGCTGCGCCATGCCGCGAAGGACGCCAAGGCGATCATCAGCTGGGGCGCCTGCGCCAGCTACGGCTGCGTCCAGGCAGCGAAACCGAACCCGACGCGCGCCACGCCGGTGCACAAGGTCATCACCGACAAGCCGATCATCAAGGTGCCGGGCTGTCCGCCGATCGCCGAGGTGATGACCGGCGTCATCACCTACATGCTGACCTTCGACCGCCTGCCGGAGCTGGACCGTCAGGGCCGCCCGGCGATGTTCTACGGCCAGCGGATCCACGACAAGTGCTACCGCCGTCCGCATTTCGACGCCGGTCAGTTCGTCGAACACTGGGACGACGAGAACGCGCGCAAGGGCTATTGCCTCTACAAGATGGGCTGCAAGGGTCCGACCACCTACAACGCCTGTTCCACCGTGCGCTGGAACGAGGGCACCAGCTTCCCCATCCAGTCGGGCCATGGCTGCATCGGCTGTTCCGAGGACGGGTTCTGGGACCAGGGCAGTTTCTACAACCGCGTCACCGACCTGACCCAGTTCGGGGTGGAGGCGAACGCCGACAAGGTGGGCCTGGCCGCTGCCGGTGTCGTCGGCGGGGGCATCGCCCTGCACGCCGCCGTCTCGGCGCTGAAATCGGCCCAACGCAAGACACAGGACACCCGGTCCAAGGAGGAGGTGTAAGCCATGGTTCTCGACACGCCCAACGGCTTTTCGCTCGACAATTCCGGTCGCCGCATCGTCGTCGACCCGGTGACCCGCATCGAGGGGCACATGCGCTGCGAAGTGAACGTGGATGACGAGGGGGTCATCCGCAACGCCGTTTCCACCGGCACAATGTGGCGCGGGCTGGAGGTGATCCTGAAGGGCCGCGATCCGCGCGACGCCTGGGCCTTCACCGAACGGATCTGCGGTGTCTGCACCGGCACCCACGCGCTGACCTCGGTGCGCGCGGTCGAGGATGCCCTTGGCATCCAGATCCCCGACAACGCCAACTCGATCCGCAACATGATGCAGCTGGCGCTGGAAATCCACGACCACGTCGTCCACTTCTACCACCTGCACGCGCTGGACTGGGTGAACCCGATCAACGCCCTGCGCGCCGATCCCCGCGCCACCTCCGAGTTGCAGCAGACCGTGGGGCCGAACCATCCGCTGTCCAGCCCGGGCTATTTCCGCGACGTGCAGAACCGGCTGAAGAAGTTCGTCGAAAGCGGTCAGCTGGGCCTGTTCAAGAATGGCTACTGGGACAACCCGGCCTACAAGCTGCCGCCCGAGGCGGACCTGATGGCAACGACGCATTATCTCGAGGCGCTCGATCTTCAGAAGGAGATCGTGAAGATCCACACGATCTTCGGCGGCAAGAACCCCCATCCCAACTGGCTGGTGGGTGGCGTGCCCTGCCCGATCAACGTCCATTCCACCGGCGCGGTCGGCGCGATCAACATGGAACGGCTGAACCTGGTGTCGTCGATCATCGACAAGACGCAGGAATTCAACCGCAACGTCTACATCCCCGACGTGAAGGCCATCGGCGGTTTCTACCGCAACTGGCTCTACGGCGGCGGGCTGTCCTCGCAGGCCTGCCTGGCCTATGGCGACATCCCCGAGCACCCCAACGATTTCTCGCCCGAACAGCTGCATCTGCCGCGCGGCGCGATCATCAACGGCAACCTGAACGAGGTGCTGGACGTCGATCCGCGCGACCCCGAACAGGTGCAGGAATTCGTTGACCATTCCTGGTACACCTATGGCGAGCCGGGCCGGGGCCTGCACCCGTGGGACGGGGTGACCGAGGCGCAGTACGAGTTGGGCCCCAATGCCAAGGGCACCCGCACCAATATCGAGGAGCTGGACGAGGCGGCGAAATATTCCTGGATCAAGGCGCCGCGCTGGCGCGGCCACGCGATGGAGGTGGGCCCGCTGGCGCGCTACATCATCGGCTATGCCCAGGGGCACGAGGACATCAAGGACCAGGTCGACGGGCTTCTGCGCGACATGGACCTACCGTTCGACGCCATCTTCTCCACCCTGGGGCGTACCGCCGCACGGGCGCTGGAATCCGAATACTGCGGCCGTCTGCAGCGCCACTTCTTCGACAAGCTGGTGCAGAACATCAAGAACGGCGACGAGACGACGGCCAACATCGAGAAATGGGATCCCTCCACCTGGCCCGCAGAGGCCAAGGGCGTGGGCATGACCGAGGCGCCGCGCGGCGCGCTTGGCCACTGGATCCGCATCAAGGACGGGCGCATCGAGAACTACCAATGCGTCGTGCCCACCACCTGGAACGGCAGCCCCCGCGACGTTCAGGGCAACATCGGTGCCTTCGAGGCCAGCCTGATGAACACGCCCATGGAACGCCCCGAGGAACCGGTGGAGATCCTGCGCACCCTGCACAGCTTCGATCCCTGCCTGGCCTGCTCGACCCACGTGATGTCGCCCGACGGCGACGAACTGACCGAAGTCAAGGTTCGCTGAGGGAGGAACAGCACATGACACGTCTTGCAATCCTGACCGCCGCAGGCGCCCTGGTCCCCCTGCCCGGGGTGGCCCTGGCCCACGGGCTGCACGGCCCGGTCTCCGATCACGCCGCGGCCCATGCCTGGCCCGTGCTCGTGCTGGCCGCCGTCGCGGTGGTGTCGCTGCTGGTGCTGCGGAGGGCGCGGAAATGACCGGCGCGGCAGGCTCTTCCGGGCAGCCTGCGGGAGGCCGCCCGCCCCTCGGCACCGCCGACGCCGGTCACACGGGCCAGCACCACGTCACCCGCCAGACCTCGATCTACGTCTACGAATGGCCGGTGCGCCTGTGGCACTGGATCAACGCCGCCGCCATCCTGGTGCTGATCGTCACCGGCTGGTTCATCGGCTCGCCACCGCCTTCGATGCAGATCGGCGAGGCGACACACCAGTTCGTCTTCGGCTACATCCGCTTTGCCCATTTCGCCGCCGGAATGATCATGACCGTAGGCTTCTTCGGGCGCATCTACTGGGCCTTCGTCGGCAATCACCATGCACGGCAGATGTTCTACCTGCCCCTGGCCCGCAAGAGCTGGTGGCAGGAGATCTGGCACGAGATGAAGTGGTACGCCTTCATCGAGAAGACCCCGAAGAAGTACATCGGGCACAACCCGCTGGCGCAGATCGCCATGTTCTTCTTCATGACCGTGGGCCTGACCTTCATGATCGTGACGGGCTTCGCCCTTTATGCCGAAGGGGTCGGCCAGGGCAGCTGGCTCGACGCGATCTTCGGGCCGCTGCGCGACTGGATCGGCAACAGCCAGGTCCTGCATTCGCTGCATCATCTGGGCATGTACGCGATCCTGGTCTTCATGATGATCCACATCTACGCGGCCATCCGCGAAGACATCATGTCGCGTCAGTCCATGGTCTCGACCATGATCTCGGGCCACCGCACCTTCAAGGACGACGCACCGGAGTGACCGTTTCGCGAGTCGGGTGGAAAGAGGATGGCGGTCCCTGCGGGGGCCGCCATTTTCGTTGGCATATTGCACTTTTCGCTTGAGATACAAAGTGGAAAGTTCGTGACCACTTTTGACAGCGGCCAGAAGTGCGAAAAGGAATATTTAACAAATACTTTCAGACCCTTAACTCCTTCGCGTCTGGACCGGCATTTCCCTGTCCAGATGGTCGCACCAGGCCTAGATTGGCCCACACCCACGGGGAAGAGGAGCCCCGTCGAAGACCAGCGGAGGCGCATCACATGACAGGCAAGGCCCTGATCCTCGGCATCGGCAACGTGCTCTGGGCGGATGAAGGATTTGGCGTGCGCTGCGTCGAAGAACTTGCCCGCACGCTGTCCTACGGGCCCGAGGTGCAGATCCTCGACGGCGGCACGCAAGGCCTATACCTGCTGCCCTTCCTCGAAGAGGTCGACGCCATGGTCGTCTTCGACGCGGTCGACTACGGCCTGGCGCCAGGCACGATGAAGGTCGTCGAAGGCGAGGAGGTGCCCGCCTTCATGGGCGCCAAGAAGATGTCGCTGCACCAGACCGGGTTCCAGGACGTGATCGCCACAGCGCAGCTCATGGGCTGCTGCCCGGCCGAAATCGTGCTGATCGGCTGCCAGCCGGTCGAGCTGGAGGATTACGGCGGCGGCCTGCGCCCTGCCACCGCCGCGCGCATCCCCGACGCCATCGCCATCGCCCGCGACTGGCTGGCTGCCCGTGGCCACCACGCCAGCGCGGGCCAGACCCGCACCGACGACCTGGCCGACGCCTCGCTGCGGCGCGAGAACTACGAGGGCAATCGCCCCTCGGAGACGGAGGCCTGCCGCACCGGCGACGCCCGTTTCTTCCCGGCGGAGCCCTGAGCCATGTGCGTCGGCATCCCCATGCAGATCCTCGACTGCGACGGCATCGCCGCGACCGCCGCCGATGGCGACCGCGAGGTGCTGATCGACCTGTCACTGACCGGCCCGCTGCCCCGGGGCACCTGGGTGCTGACCTTCCTCGGCACCGCCCGCGCGGTTTTGCCGGAGGCGGAGGCGCACCTGATCCTCGATGCGCTGCAGGGCCTGCGCGACATCATGGCCGGTGGCACCGGCGGCGACGCCTTCGCCGATCTGGACGCCCGCACGCCGCAGCTTCCCCCGCATCTTGCCGCGGCCCAGGCCAGCGGCCGAACCGAAGGATGACCCGATGACCCACCCTCTCGTGACACGCCTGACCGAGGAGTTCGGCTTCCCCGCCTTCGAGGATCGCGCCGCCTTCGACGCCTGGCGCGACCGCCCCGGGGTCCAGGTGGCCTTCGTCCCCGGCGACGCCGCGCGCAACCTGGAAACGCCCGACGTGGCGGTGATCCTGCCCGAGCTGCACATGACCTTTCAGCGGGCCTTCGACGTCTGCGTCGTGGGCGACGGGATCGAGCGGGAGCTGCGCAACGAGACCGGCGTGCTGAAGACGCCCTCGCTGATCTTCTTCCGCGACGGGATCTGTCTGGGCGGGATCGCCCGGGTGCGCGACTGGGACGATTACATGGCGCGCATTCCGCGCTTCCTGGCCGCCCGTCCCGCCGCCGAAGCCCCCGCCGTCCCGACCCCCGCCGCCTAAGGAGAGGCCAAGATGCAGAACTTCCACATGCCCCCCACGGGCTACGGCCCCGGCTCCCAGACCGCCGAGGATGGCGAGGAACTCGAATACCTGCCTATGCCGCAGGACATGCGCACCTATTCCGCGCATCTGCCCGAGGTCGAGGAGGCCCCGGCGGCAGCGCTGGCGATGCTGGACGCCCTGGCCGAGGCCTGTGACCGGGTGGCCGCCGGCGGCGCGCCGGAACGGTTCGACCTGTCGACGATGGAGGCCCGCGCCCGCGCCGTGATGGCCGAGACCCTGGGCGAGGGCGAGGTGGCGATGAAGATCCGCGGCATCCCGGCGATCCGCGTGCAGGAAAGCGTCTTTGCTGGGGTCTGGTCGCTGACCGGCGCGGGCGTCGACCTGGTCGAGGTGGCCCAGGTGCCCGCCGCCGCCATCGACCGCGCCGCAGACCCCTACCGCCCCGCCACCGGCGACGCCCCCGGGCCCGGCGTGGTCAACGCCCCCGCGCTGCTGGTGGAGCTGCAGGACCACGCCGCCAACCGGCAAGTCGCGCATCACGTCATCAACCTGTCGCTGCTGCCCCATACCGAAGAGGACCTGGCCTGGCTGGCCGCGCGCCTGGGCGAAGGCTCCGTCGATATCCTGTCGCGCGGCTATGGCAACTGCCGCGTCACCGCCACCGCCCTGCCGCGCTGCTGGCATGTGCAGTTCTACAACTCCACCGATCAGCTGATCCTCGACACCTACGAGATCACCGCCATGCCCGAGGTCGCCCTCGCCGCAGGCGAGGATCTGTCGGACAGCGCCGAGCGGCTGCGCGAAGTACGGGAGGCGATCCGATGAGCGCCACAAGCCCCGCGCCCGTCGCGACCTTCGAGGGCTCCTACCTCGGCGCGCAGGACAAGATTTCCGACCAGGCGATCATGGAATGCAAGGTCTGCTGGACCCCCTACGATCCGGCAGACGGCGACGACAGCCGCCAGGTGGACCCCGGCACGCCGTTTTCGGCCCTGCCCGAGGACTGGACCTGCCCGACCTGCTCGGCCCCGGCTGAACAGTTCATGGTGCTGGAGGATCCCGGCGCCGCCGAGATGCGCGAGGCGGCCCGCATCGCCGCCGTGACCGCCCGGCTGGTGGATGATTTCACCGAGGTCTGGCATGCCAAGATGCGGGACGTGCCGCTGGTCAACAAGTCGCTGCAGGTGGAGGCCGTGGGCTTTCGCGCCTGGCAGGAGCAGATCCTGGGCGTGCTGATCTCGCCCTGGTTCATGAACCTGGTGCTCTTGCCCGACGGCGACAGCTGGGACCTGGTGCCGGGCGAGAAGGAGGTGATCTCCTTCCCCTCGGGCGATTACGAATTCCTGCACAACACCCGCCCGGCCATCGGCAGCTACAAGGCGTGTTCGCTGTTCTCGCCCATGGGCGATTTCACCCGCCAGAAAGACGCCACCGACGTCGCCCGCGCGGTGATGATCGCGATCTTCGACGAGGCCAACCGCGCCGAAACCGACCGAAGCGCCGACATCCGCGCCGCCCGTGAGGCGGAACTGGAGGCGGCGGCAAGCGCCGAAGCCGGGACGGACGGCCCCGAGGCACCGCCGGTCCCGATCCTCACCGATCGGCCCAGCCGCCGCGCGGTGTTGACCGCGGGGCTGGCGGAGGAGGCCCCTGCCCCATCCGACGCGCCCGAGGCCACCCCATCGGATATCACGGCGGATCCGGACAGATGAACGCCATGGTCGCCGCCCCCTCTGGCCTGCGCCTGCGGCGCCCCCCGGCGCTGCCGGTGGCCCGGCTGGTGATCGGCAAGCGCGTGGAGGAGGTCGAGGCCCTGCTGCCCCGGATCTTCGCCCTGTGCCGCAACGCCCAGACCGCCGCGGTTCAGGGCGCCTTGGGGCGGCTCGACGCGGCCACCGTGCAACCGGCGCTGCGTGGCATCGCCGAGGAAATGCTGCGCGACAACCTGCTGAAGTTTCTCCAGTCCTGGCCCCGCCTGCTGGGGCTCACCCCGCGCGACCTGGACCTTCTGCACGCGCCGCCGGACTGGATCGCCCTGTCGCTTTTCGGCTCGGCGGGCCGTCTGCCGACGCGCCCGGCCGACATGGCCGCCTTCCTGGGCTCCGGCCAGGGTATCGCGCCGGTCCTGGCCGGTATCGACGCCGCCTTCGGCCCGGGCGAGGGTGTGGCGGAGGGACTGCCCCTGGCCTCGGCTGCGAATGCCTGGGACGGCGCCATCGACAATGGCCCGGCCGCACGCCATGCGACACACCCCGCCATGGCCGCGTTGGAGGCCCTTGGCCGAGGCCCCTTGTGGCGCGCCCTCGGCCGGGCTTACGATACGGAAAGCGCGCTGCGCTGCGCCCTGCCCGCGATCCACTGCCCCGCCCCCGGCACGGCCATCGTGCCCGCGACGAGGGGCGCCTATGCCATCCGCATTGCCCAGAAGGAGGGGATCGTGACGGAGTTCGAACGCATCACGCCCACCTGCTCCCTGCTGGCGCCGGGCGGTGTGGCGGACCGGGCCCTGGCCAGCCTGCCCGGCGGCGCCGAAGACCGCGCGCCGCTGCTGCTGGATATCCTCGATCCCTGCACCCCGGTCCAACTGGAGGCGACCCACGGGTCCCCCGTTCCGCCCCCCGCCCCCGTCTGCGACGCCGCCCCCGCCGAGGAGGCGCCCGATGCATGAGATGGCGCTGTGCGAAGGGATCCGCCGCGTGGTGGATCAGGCCGCGAACCGCCCCGATGTGACCCGCGTCACCCGGGTCCGGCTGGAGATCGGCCAGTTCGCCGGCGTGGAAAAAGCCGCGCTCTCCTTCGCCTGGGAGGTCGTGATGCGCGGCTCCAAGGCCGAGGGTGCGGATCTCGTGATGATCGACCTGCCCGGAAAGGCGCTGTGCTACGACTGCATGGAAGAGGTCGAGATCCCCGAACGCCTGTCGCCCTGCCCGCGTTGCGGCGGCGGCAAGCTGCTGCCCCAAGGCGGCGATGAAATGCAGATCAAGGACATGGAGGTGCTCTGATATGTGCACTGTTTGCGGTTGTGGTGACGCCAGCGTCGCCGGTCATTCCCACGATCACGATCACGATCACGGGCACGATCATGGCCATGCTCACACGCATGGCCACGGGCATTCCCACGACCATGCGCATCATCACCACGGGCACCATCACCACGGCGCCGCGGGTGATCTGCATTTTGGCCAGGGGCCTGCAGGCACCGAGGTGGCCGGCATGTCGCAGGAACGCCTGATCGAGATCGAGACCGGCATCCTCAGCCAGAATGATGCCCATGCGGCCCGCAATCGTGCCCGCCTGGCCGAGCTGGGCGCCTATGCCGTCAACCTCGTCTCCTCCCCCGGGTCGGGCAAGACCACGCTTCTGTGCGCCACGATCCGCGCCATGCAGGCGGCGCCAAACGCAGGCCCCGTCGCGGTGATCGAGGGCGACCAGCAGACCACCAACGACGCCGACCGCATCCGCGCCACCGGCGCCCCGGCGGTGCAGGTCAACACCGGCAAGGGCTGTCACCTGGACGGGCACATGGTGGGCCACGCGATGGAGCATCTCGGCCTGGCGCCCGACAGCACGCTGTTCATCGAGAACGTCGGCAACCTGGTCTGCCCTGCGGCTTTCGACCTGGGCGAGGATGCCAAGGTGGCGATCCTGTCGGTGACCGAGGGCGAGGACAAGCCGCTGAAATATCCCGACATGTTCACCGCCTCGCGCCTGGCGCTGCTGAACAAGACCGACCTGGCCCCCCATTGCGACGTCGATCTAGATCTCTACGAGGCCAACCTGCGCCGCGTGAACCCGGTGATCGAGGTCATCCGCGTCTCCGCCCGCACGGGTGAGGGGCTGGACCGCTGGATCGCCTGGCTGCGTGGCGAAGCGGCGGCGAAACGCATCCGCATGGCGGCCGAGTGATGGCCGAGGCACAGCTGCCCACCGTGCTGGTCGTCGATGACGAACCGCATTCCGTCGCCGCCATGCGCATGGCGCTGGAGGATGATTTCACTGTCCTGGAGGCGACCAGCGCCGAGGAAGCCTGGGCGCAGATGGAACAGCACTGGGTGCACGTGGTGATCTCGGACCAGCGGATGCCGGGCGAGACGGGCGTGGGCCTGCTGACCCGGGTGCGCGACCGCTGGCCCGACACGGTGCGCATCATTGTCACCGGCTACACCGAAAGCGGCGACATGATCGACGCGATCAACGAGGCCGGCATCTACCAGTTCATCACCAAGCCCTGGCATCCCGACCAGTTGCTGATGGCCGTCAACAATGCGGCGCGGCTGTTCGAGCTGGCGCGCGATCATGAACGCATGACGCTGGAGATGCGCTATCTCGGCACCGCCGCCGCTGCGCGGACCGAGGAACGCCGCCAGATCCTGCAGGCCGGGCTGGGCTTCGACAAGGTGCTGCGCGGGCCGAACTCGCCTCTGAACGCCACCATCGCCCGCGCCCGGCATTTCGCCAGCTTCGACGTTCCGGTGCTGATCACCGGCGAGCCGGGCACCGGCAAGACGGAGCTGGCCCGTGCCATCCACTACGGGTCCCTGCGGGCCGAACGGCCCTTCTTCGAACTGAACTGCGCGGGCCTTGGCGACGAGGTGCTGGCGGCAGAGCTGTTCGGCGCCCGCCGCGGCGCCCTGCCGGGCAGCCCGCAGACCCGCACCGGCCTGCTGCAGAAGGCGGTGCGCGGCACGGTCTTCCTCAACGGGATCGACACCCTGTCGCCCGCCATGCAGATGGCGCTCTGGCGGGTTGTGACCGAAGGCGCTTTCCAGCCCTATGGCGCGCATGAGACGCTGACCACCAACGCCCGCATCCTGGCCGGCAGCCACCGCGACTTGCGCGCCATGGTTGCCGAAGGGCGGTTCCGCAGCGACCTTTATTACGCGCTGCAGGTCACCGAGCTGGCCCTGCCGCCCCTGCGGGCGCGCGCCGACGACATCGTGCTGCTGGCCGAACGCTTCCTGCACGAGGCGGCGCAGGAGCATGGCAAGCCCGCGCGCGGGTTTGCCCCTGATGCCGCCGCCTTCCTCGAAGGCTACGACTGGCCCGGCAACCTGCCCGAGCTGCGCAACGAGGTGACGCGGATGCTGATCCTGGCGCAGGATGTCACCCTGGGCGCCGACCTGATCTCGCGGCCCATCCTGCAGGCCCGCGACCCGCGCGAGGGCGCCCCCCAGGCCGCCCCGGACTTCAGCCAGCTGGACGGCACGCTGAAGGAACGGGTGGAGATCATGGAGATGCGCATCCTGGGAGAGACCCTGACCCGGCTGCGCTGGAACAAGTCGCGCGCCGCCGCCGAGCTGGGCCTGTCCCGCGTCGGCCTGCGCGCCAAGCTGGACCGCTACGGGATCGAACCCCATGCGTCCGTGTCATCCGAGGAGGACTAGCCGATGTGTCTTGGTATTCCGGGCCAGATCATAGCCATTTCCGACCCCGCCCGACAGATGGGCCTGGCCGAGATTTCCGGCGTGCGGCGCGAGGTCAGCCTGGCCCCCGTCGCCGACCGCCCCCTGGACCGGCTGGTCGGGGAATGGGTGCTGATCCACGTGGGCTTTGCCATGGCCGTCATCGACGCGGCCGAGGCCGCCGCGACCCTGGAGGCGCTGCGCGAGCTGGGCGAGGCGCAGGAGGCGCTGGACCAGATGGCCGAGGGCGACCGCGCCCTGGCCGCATCTCCCGCCCCCGCCGAAGGAGCCGCCTGATGCGCTATGTCGAGGAATTCCGCGACCCCACGAAGGCCCGCGCCCTGCTGAAGGCCATCGCCCGCAGCGCCGAGACCCTGGGCGCCAGCCGCGCTGCGCCAATCCGCATCATGGAGATCTGCGGCGGCCATACCCATTCGATCTTCCGCTACGGGCTGGACAAGCTGGTGCACGAGGGGATCGAATTCATCCACGGCCCCGGCTGCCCGGTCTGCGTCCTGCCCCGCTCGCGCGTGGACGAGGCCGTGGCCCTGGCCGAACGCCCCGGCGTGATCTTCACCACATTCGGCGATGCCATGCGGGTGCCCGGCACCTCGCGCTCGCTTCTGCAGGCCAAGGCACAGGGGGCGGACGTGCGCACGGTCTATTCGCCGCTGGATGCGCTGGAACTGGCCCGCCGCCACCCGGACCGGGAGGTGATCTTCTTCGGCCTCGGGTTCGAGACGACCACGCCCTCCACCGCGCTGTCGGTGCAGCAGGCGGCGTCGGAGGGGCTGACCAACTTCTCGGTCTTCGTGAACCACATCACCGTGCCGCCGCCGCTGAAGGCGCTGCTGGAGGATCCGCACATGCTGCTGGATGGCTTCGTCGGCCCCGGCCACGTGTCCATGGTGATCGGAACGCATCCCTACGACTTCATCGCCCGCGACTACGGCAAGCCGCTGGTCGTGGCGGGGTTCGAACCGCTGGACCTGCTGCAATCGGTGCTGATGGTGCTGAAGCAGATCCGCGACGGCCGCGCCGAGATCGAGAACCAGTATGCCCGCGTCGTGCCCGAGCATGGCAATCCCGTCTCGCTGGCCGCGATCGAGGCGGTCTATGAACCGCGCCCCAGCTTCGAATGGCGCGGGCTGGGCGAGATCGACGCCAGCGGACTGCGCATGCGCGAGGCCTTCCGCGCCTTCGACGCCGAGGCGCGGTTCCAGGTGGGCTATGGTGCGCCACAGGGCCGGGCCCAGGTCCCCGACCCGGAGGGCTGTGCCTGCGGCCAGGTGATGACGGGGCGGATGAAACCCACGGCCTGCCCGCAGTTCGGGCGCGGCTGCACCCCCGACACCCCGCTGGGCGCGCTGATGGTCAGCTCCGAAGGGGCCTGCGCCGCCTACTGGACCTACGGCGGGGCCCGCGTCGCCGCCGAGTGACCGCCCTTTTTCCACCCAGACCCGACGATCCAGAGGATCCGTGATGAACGCCGCTTCGAAACCGTCCCGCCTTCGAGATACCCATGTCACCCTGTCCCATGGCGGTGGCGGCCGTGCCATGCGCGACCTGATCGAGGAGGTCTTCACCGACGTCTTCCGCCCCGAGGGAGACGAGGATCAGGCGCGGCTGACCGACGCGGCCCTGGCCACGCCCGGCGCCCGTTTGGCCTTCACCACCGACAGTTTCGTCGTCACACCGTTGGAATTTCCCGGCGGCGACATCGGCAAGCTGGCGGTCTGCGGTACGGTCAACGACCTGGCGGTCGGCGGCGCCCGGCCCCTGTGGCTGTCGGCGGCCTTCATCATCGAGGAAGGCACCGAGATCGCCCTGCTGCGCCGCATCGTCGCCTCCATGGCGCGGGAGGCGGAGGCGGCAGGCGTGCGCATCGTCACCGGCGACACCAAGGTCGTCGGGCGCGGATCGGGCGACGGGGTGTTCATCACCACCTCGGGCGTGGGGGTGATCCCCGCGGGGCGCGACCTGGGTGCGGCGCGGATCCGCGAAGGCGACGTGGCGCTGGTCAACGGCGTGCTGGGCGATCATGGCGCGACGATCCTGGCCGCGCGCGGGGACCTGGCGCTCTCCACCCCGCTGGAAAGCGACTGCCAGTCCCTCACCCACCTGATGGAGGCGGTGCTGGCCGCCGCGCCGGGCACCCGCGCGGCCCGCGACGCCACCCGGGGCGGGCTGGCCTCCACCCTGAACGAGATGGCCGAGGCGGCGGGCGTCACGGTCGAGCTGGACGAGGCTGCCCTGCCCCTGCGCACGGAGGTGAAGGGCCTTTGCGAGATCCTCGGGCTGGACCCGCTCTACCTCGCCAACGAAGGAACGCTGGTCCTTTTCGTGCCGGAGGCGGAGGCCGAGGCGGCGCTGGCGGCGATGCGCGCCATCCCGGCGGGACGGGATGCGGCGATTGTCGGCCGGGCCGGACCGCGCGGCGCGGTGCCAGTGACCATGCGCACAGCCTTCGGCGGGCAGCGCATCGTCGACATGCTGGTGGGAGAACAGCTTCCGCGTATATGCTGAGGGTCCGCGCGCCTGCCGCGTCGCCCCTCTCTCCCCCTCCGGCCTCCCGCCGTGCCGACCTGGACCTGACCGATGACCGAAACGCCCCCTGCTCCTGCCCCCGACACGCCGTGCGCCGTTGACCACCCGCTGCGCGCCGCCACGGTGGACGAGTTGCACGCTCGTCCCTTCCCGACGATCCCGCCGGGCAGCTTCGCCTGGTTCGTCGCCCTGCGCCCGCTGCGCCGCAGCGATCGCGACCACGCGGCGGAGCGGGCCCAGCTGGACGGGCTGATCCGCGGCGGCTGCCTGACCCCACCGGCGGAGGGGGCGACGCACTGGTCCGGCCGTCTGGGGCCGCTGACCCTGAAATGGGAAAGCCACACGGAGGTGGTGACCTACCTGATCTGGGGCGCGGTGGAGCGTGACGTGACCGACCTGGCCGCGCGCATCCTGTCAGAGGCGGTCGGTTTGCGCATCGCCTCGGCCCGCTTTCGCGTGACCGAGGTGACGGACGACCAGCAGGTGCGCGACTCCCTGGCCGCCGGGCAAAGCGGCGACAGCCTGGCCGTGGCACGGGTGATCGACGACCAGGCGGTGATCGCCGGGGATTTCCACCCCGACCCCGGAGGCGACATGCGGTTTTCGGTCTTCATCCGCCCCGGCACCGGCCCGGGCCGGACGGGGCGGATCCTGCAACGCCTCTGCGAGATCGAGGCCTACCGCGCCATGGCCATGCTGGGGCTGATCCGCGCGCGCGAAATGGGGCCGGACCTGTCACAGGCCGAGGCGCGGCTGTCGTCCCAGATCGCCGGCATCGGCCAGCCCGACAGCGACGCCCAGGCGACGCTGCAGGCCCTTCTGGACAGCGCCGCCACCCTGGAACAGCTGCACGCGCGCGCCAGCTTCCGCTTCTCCGCCACACAGGCTTATGAACGTATCGTCAACGCCCGCATCCGGGTCCTGCGGGAAGCGCGGTTCGAGGGCCGACAAACCTTTGGCGAATTCATGATGCGCCGCTTCGACCCGGCCATGCGCACGGTCGAGGCCACCGACCGCCGTCTGGCCCAGCTGACCGAACGCGCAGGGCGCGCGGGGGAACTGCTGCGCACCCGGGTCGAGGTGGAGCTGTCGCGGCAGAACCGTGAACTCCTGCTGTCGATGGACCGCCGCTCGGACGAGGCGCTGCGTCTGCAACACACGGTCGAGGGGTTGTCGGTGGTGGCGATATCCTACTACGCCACCTCGCTGGCGCTTTATGTCGCGGCCCCGCTGGAAAGCTACACGGGCCTGGGCAAGACGACCCTGGCGGCCCTGCTGACGCCGGTGGTGGTGCTGCTGACCTGGCTGGCGCTGCGACGGATCCGAAAAGCGCTTCACTGACCGCGATCGGCAGCCCCGGCCCGGGGGCTCAGGGCTTGGCGCGGCGCCCGCGCCAACCGCCGCGACGGCCCGTGGAGGCCAGCCGCGCCAAACCTTCCTGCAAGAGCCCCGTCATCGGATGCCCCTCTGCCCCGGTTCCATGCCGGGCCAGCAACTCCTCCAGCGCCGCGCGCTGATCGGTGCCATCAGGCAGGCTCAGCGCCCAGTCCATGAGGATCGAACGGCATTCCGCCTGGCCCACATGCTCCATGCGGTAGGCTTCTCGGATCAGGGCCTTGGGGTCCAAAGCATCACCTTTCATCGCTTTCCTCCTCCGACGCCTGCGGCGGCGCGGCCTCGCGCTCCAGCACCTGGGAGATCAACTCTCCCGCCCGCTGCGTGGCGTCCTCGAACCGTGCCTCCAGCGCCTCCATGCTCTCGGCACAGGTGTCGCGCAGCAAAAGGGCCCGCCCGCCTTCGCCGATCGTCGCGGGATCGAGGCGATGATCGCTGAGCAACTTGCCCACCTGGCCGATGCTCCATAGCAGGCGGTAGGTGTCGGACAGATGCACCCGCTCCTCCTCCCGCATCCAGCCGCTGCCGACCGCCAGCTGAAGCCCGTCGGCAATCCAGCCCTCGGGATCCCCCGCGATCAGCCCGCCGGCCTGTGCCATCAGCTCGATCTCCTGGTTGCGGCCCCAGCCGACCTTCACCTCCCAGGGGGCGCCGGCCCCCTTGGCCGCCAGGATGCGCCGCCGCATCTCCGCCACCTCGCGCAGAACCGCCCCCTTGTCGCGCCCCTGCGACACGATCCCGGCGCGGAAGGCCATGACATCCGCCGCCAGCGCCTCGGGCCCCGCGATCACCCGCGCCCGCGTCAGCGCCAGGTGTTCCCAGGTCCAGGCGCTTTCGGTCTGATAGCTGCGGTAGGCCGGCCAGGAGGTCGCCACGGGCCCCTGGTTGCCCGAGGGGCGAAGCCGCATGTCCACCTCATAGAGCCGCCCCTGCGCCATGGGCGCCGACAGCGCGGTGACCAGCGCCTGGGTCAGGCGGGAGTAGTAGACGCGGGCCGGCAGCGGGCGGCGCCCTTCGGAGGTGTCCTGCCCGTCGGCATCATAGATCACGATCAGATCCAGATCCGAGCGCGCGTTCAGGCGCCCCGCCCCGAGCGAGCCCATGCCCATGACCACCGCCCCGCGTCCCGGGGCGGGGCCATGGCGGCGGGCGAACTCCTCCTGCACCACCGGCCAGACGCCCTGCAGCACGGCCTCGGCCAGCCCGGCATATTCGGCGCCGGCCTCTTCGGGGGCGATCAGCCCGCGCAGGTGGTGCACACCGATGCGGAAGTGCCATTCCTTGGCCCAGCGTCGCGCCGCATCCAGCCGCGCCTCGTAGTCGGCCTCATGCGCCAGCACCTCGGCCAGTTCGGCCGAAAGCGCCTGCACCCCGGGCCAGGGTTCGAAGAAGCCGCCGCCGATCACCGCGTCGAAGACGCCCGAGTTGCGGCTGAGGTAAAGCGCGAGATCCGGCACCGTGCCCGCGATGTCGCAGATCAGGTCCACCAGCTGCGGATTGGCCTCGAAGAGCGAGAACAGCTGCACCCCCGCCGGCAGCCCCTTCAGGAAGCCGTCGAAGGCCTGCAGCGCCTCATCTGATTTTGCCGCCCGCCGCAGCCCGGCCAGCAGCTGCGGGCGCAGGCGCGAGAAGATCTCCCGCGCGCGGGTCGAGGCCAGCGCGGGGTAATGGTGCCAGCGGTCCAGAACCGCCTCGTCAAACCCGCCATCCTCGGTGTCGGGCCCGTCCGAAGGCGGCGTGGCGGCGCTGGCGTCGGGGGCAAAGAAGGCCTCGGTGGCCTCATGCACCGCCTCCAGGCGCCGGGTCAGCTCTGCGTGCAGCCCGGCCTCGTCCCGCCCCATCAGGGCGGCGATGCGCGCCAGACCTTCGCCGTTGCCGGGCAGCTTGTGGGTCTGGGCGTCGTTGATCATCTGCACGCGGTGTTCCACCTCGCGATGCGCGCGGTAGTGATCGGCCAGCTCGGTCGCCAGCTCCGCGGGCAGCCAGCCCGTCACCGCCAGCCGGCCCAGCGCCGGCACGGTGGCCCGGATGCGCAGCGAGGGATCGCGCCCGCCCGCGATCAGCTGGTGGAACTGGGCGAAGAACTCGATCTCGCGGATGCCGCCGCGCCCCAGCTTCATGTCGTGCCCGGGCAGGCAGAGCGGCCCGTGGTAGCCCTTGCTGTCGCGGATCGCCAGGCGCACCGCATGGGCGTCCTGGATGGCCGCGTAGTCAAGGTGCCGCCGCCAGACGAAGGGGCGCAGCGTCGCGATGAACTGCTCCCCCCGGCCCACATCGCCCGCACAGGCGCGGGCCTTGATGTAGGCTGCCCGTTCCCAGGTCCGCCCGACACTTTCGTAGTAGTGCTCCGCCGCCTCCATCCCGACGCAGACCGGGGTAACCGACGGGTCGGGGCGCAGCCGCAGGTCGGTGCGGAAGACATAGCCCTCGCCGGTGATCTCGCTCAGCAGGGACGACATCTTGCGCACCGCCCGTATCAGCGCCGGGCGCGCCTCGCGGTGATCCTCGAACCGATCCTCGTCGTAGAGCGCGATCAGGTCGATGTCGGAGGAATAGTTCAGCTCCCCCGCGCCCATCTTGCCCATGGCCAGCAGGGTGATGCCACAGCCGGTGCCAAGATCGGCCTCGGTCATCTCGGGCAGTTTCTTCCGCTTCAGCTCGGCCGCCAGGCCCGCGCGCAGGGCCACGCCCGCGGACAGGTCGGCGAAATCGGTCAGCGCGCCGGTCACCTCCTCCAGCCGCCAGGCGCCCGACAGGTCGGCCAGCGCCACGATCAGCGCCATGCGCCGCTTGCCCCGGCGCAGTTCCGACCCCAGCGACGGGTCCAGCGGGTCGAGCCCCTGCAATCGCGCGCCTTCGGCGGACAGCGTTGCGCGCGGGGCCTCCAGCGCGCCGCGCAGCCAGTCGGCCTCCTTGGCCATCAGTCCTGCCAGGTAGGGCGAACTGCCGCCCGTGCCCTCCAGAAGCTCCGCCATCCGGCCATCGACCTCCGGAAATAGCGCGCGCACTTCGGCGCCCTTGTCTGGATCGAAGGGACGGGGACAGCGGGTGATCGTGAGGATGTCGTTCATGGCCGGAAGGTGCGGCGCGGCGCGGCTCTGGTCAATCCCCGACAGGCGCGGCATCCTCGCGCCGCAAAAGGAGACGAGCATGAGCAAGAGCCTGAAACGTGTGACGCGCGCCCTTGAAGAGGCCGGGATCGACACCGACATCCAGGACCTGGGCGAGACCCGCACCGCCCAGCAGGCCGCCGACGCCGCCGGTTGCGCGCTGGATCAGATCGCCAAGTCGATCATCTTTCGCGGGGAAGACAGCGGCGAGGCGATCCTGTTCCTGACCGCGGGCGGCAACAGGGTCGATGCGGCGAAGGCCAGCGCCGTGGCCGGGGAACCGCTGGGCAAGGCCGATGCCGCGCTGATCCGGGCGCAGACGGGCTTTGCCATCGGCGGTGTCAGCCCCATCGGGCACCTCAACCCGATCCGCGCCTACCTGGACCCGCGCCTGCTCGACTTCGACCGGATCTGGGCCGCCGCGGGCACGCCACGCCATGTCTTTGCCATGGATGCGCATATCCTCCCCCGGCTGACGGGCGCGCAAACTTCTGATTTCACTGAGTGATCCCGGATAATGTAAAATAGTTTCACATAGGGGCTTGCACGGAGCCTCGGGGATGCCAATCTATTCAATGTGAAAGACGTTCACATCCATCCACGAGGAGACACCAATGACCACCGCCACCTATTCGCCCCGTCACGACGCGCCGCAACGGCGCAGCTGGCTGGGCCGGACCGAGGACTGGCTCGACAGCAAGGGGAAAGGGGCCTGGATCGCCGCGATGGTCCTGGGCTTCATCTTCTTCTGGCCGATCGGCCTCGCCATCCTGTTCTACATGATCTGGGGAAAACAGATGTTCGGAAAATCCTGCCGCAACAGCCGCGCCCGTGACATCCAGGGCCACATGCAGGCAATGCGCCGCTCGGGCTACGCCGCGATGCGCCCCTCGGGCAACAGCGCCTTCGACGCCTACAAGGAAGAGACCCTGCGCCGTCTGGAAGACGAGCAGGAACAGTTCGAGGCCTTCCTGGAACGCCTGCGGGCCGCCAAGGACAAGGCCGAGTTCGACCAGTTCATGGATGAACGCGCCGACCGCGCCCGCGCAGAGCGTGACGCCGTGGCCCGCTCGGGCGACGACGACCAGGCGCCCAAGCCCTACGCCGAGGTCTGATCCCGGCTCCGGCCCCCGCGGGGGCCGGCCGCCCGTCCCTGACCAAGGCGGCATGGGTCCCCCTGCCGCCTGCTTTTCCCGCCACAGCCCCCGAACCGATGCGCCCC
The DNA here is from genome assembly GCF_020177265.1 of Pseudooceanicola marinus. Classification (GTDB taxonomy): domain Bacteria; phylum Pseudomonadota; class Alphaproteobacteria; order Rhodobacterales; family Rhodobacteraceae; genus Pseudooceanicola; species Pseudooceanicola marinus_A. The sequence continues at coordinate 47,444 of NZ_JAIVMC010000001.1, read as the reverse complement.
GCGTCGCCCTGCCCCTTGCGGCCTGCCCGAAGCAGCGCCAGTCTGGGGCCAGCCCGGGCCTGCGCGCCCCTTCACGGAGACCCCGATGACCCCCGCCTATCCCCTGCCCGATCCGGACCTTTCGCCCGCCCCCTACCAGGGCGTCGCGGTCAAGCGCGGCCTGGCCTGGCTGGTCGACATGGCGCTGATCCTGTTCCTGGCGGCGCTGACGATCCCCTTCACCGTCTTCCTGTCGCTGTTCTTCTTCCCGGCCATGGTGCTGCTGGTGGGGTTCTTCTACCGGCTCTTCACCATCGCCTCCAGCTCGGCCACCTGGGGCATGCGCCTCTTCGGGATCGAGTTCCGCACCCTCGAAGGCGAACAGCTTTCGGGTCAGGACGCCCTGCTGCACGTGCTGGGCTACACCGTGTCGCTGGCGATCTCGCCGCTGCAGCTGATCTCGGTGATCATGATGTGCGTCACCCCCTATGGCCAGGGCCTGACCGACTTGGTGCTGAACACCACCGCGGTGAACAGCCCCCGCCGCTGAGGCCCCGGCCCTGAGGCTTCCACCCGCCGGTCCCCGCCTGCGCCGATGCGGCGCAACGCGAGGGGCTTGGCGGGGGCGACCTTCGTTGCTATCGTCTCGGCAAATCAGACGGCGCCCGGGTGCACTCGCCCGCGGCGCCGCCGACGACTGACCACCCCGCCGGACTTCCCGCGCCCCGCCAGAAGATCCGGGCGATCCCCGATGCCACCGAAAGACCGTCCCGACAGCCGACACAGTTCCGACCCATGCGCCATTCGCTTCCGCTTGCCCCCCAGTTCTACGTGACGGCCCCCCAGCCCTGCCCCTACCTTGAGGGCCGGATGGAACGGAAGCTGTTCACCTCCCTGCAGGGGGAAACCGCGGAGCAGCTGAACAACACGCTGTCGAAACAGGGCTTCCGCCGCTCGCAGAACGTGCTCTACCGGCCGTCTTGCGCCGATTGCGCCGCCTGCCTGTCGGCGCGGATCGACGTCTCGGCCTTCACCCCCTCCAAGAGCCAGCGCCGGGTGATCAAGCGCAATGCCGACATCGAGCGGCGCGCCACCTCCCCCTGGGCCACGGAGGAGCAATATGCCCTCTTCCGCCGCTACCTCGACAGCCGCCACGCCGATGGCGGCATGGCCGACATGGATGTGTTCGAGTTCGCCGCGATGATCGAGGAAACCCCGATCCGGTCGCGGGTGGTGGAATATGTCGACGCGGATGGCGGCCTGTGCGCCGCCGGGCTGACCGATGTCCTCGATGACGGGGTGTCGATGGTCTATTCCTTCTACGACCCGACGATGGAGCGGCGCTCTCTCGGCACCTACCTGATCCTCGATCATATCGAGATCGCCCGCCAGGCCGGCCTGCCGTATGTCTACTTGGGCTACTGGGTGCCCGGCTCCCCCAAGATGGGCTACAAGTGCAAGTTCTCGGGTCTGGAGCTGTATCACAACGGCACCTGGCAGAGGATGCGGCAGCCGTCGGATTACGACAGCACCACTCATCCGCTGAAATCCGATCCGATCGCCGAACAGGTGGCCAACATCACCCTGCCCGACACCCGCGGCCCGCTGCGCTGAGGCCAGCCGCCGCCGGAATGCAGATTTCCCGCCGATGCGGGCTGCAACCACCTGCCAAACTCCGCCGCCCTGCCCGGGACCGGTCCGCCGCTCCGGAACCTGCGGCTTTTCGCCGGTGCTTCCCCTGCGTCCAGCCCCGTCCTGCGGCGACTTCCTGCCCGTTCGGGTCTGCCGCCCCCGATGCCGGACCCGTCCGCCATGTCCCGCCGTTGTCCTGTCACCGACGCCGGGGCGCCGCCCTCTCGCTACAGGCGCCCCGGCATGAAATCGGCCCCCAAGGTCTTCAATGGACCAAGGGCCATCAATGGAAAGGACACGCCATGTTCAAGAAAGCCATCCTCACCGCCGCCGCCGGTTCCACGCTGATCGCCGGGGGCGTCGCCGCCCAGACCGCGACGACCACGACCACCTCGACCTACTCGGTCGACAACTCCGACCAGGTCGAGGACAACGCGCGCTCCGGTCTGGTCGCCGGCGCCACCGCAGGGGCCATCGCAGGCGGCCCGGTGGGGGCCATCGTCGGCGGCGCCATCGGCGCCACGGCAGGCAACCAGCTGACGCCGGACACCAAGACGGTCACCTACGTGCAGCAGAACCCGGTGCGCGTCGTGCCGATGCAGGGCGATGTCGTCGCGGGCTATGTCGTGCCCGACACCGTGACCCTGACGCCGGTGCCCGAGAGCCAGTTCGCCTATGTCTACACGGACCAGGCCCCGGTGATCGTCGATCCGCAGACGCGTGAGGTGATCACCATCGTGCGCTAATCCGGCTTCAATGGCACCACGCAGAACGGCCCGGGCATTGCCCGGGCCGTTTCAGTTTCCGCTCTGGCCTGTCAATCAGTTGCCAATCAGGTCCGGCACGATGGTCACGATGCCCGGCACGAACCACAGCAGCGCCAGCCCCACCACCTGGATCAGCACGAAGGGAATGATCCCGCGGTAGATATGGCCCGTGGTCACGCTCGCCGGGGCTACCCCGCGCAGGTAGAACAGCGCGAAGCCGAAGGGCGGCGTCAGGAAGGACGTCTGCAGGTTCACCGCGATCATGATCGTCACCCACTTGGGATCGAAGGTGCCGCCATAGATGACCGGCCCGACGATCGGGATGACGATGTAGATGATCTCCAGGAAGTCCAGGACGAAGCCCAACACGAAGAGCACCAGCATCACGATCAGGAAGACCTGGAACTCGCTGTCGAAGCTCTTGAGGAACTGCTGGATGTAGTGTTCGCCCCCGAAGGAGATCACCACGAGGTTCAGCAGTTGCGAGCCCACCAGGATGGTGAAGACCATCGAGGTCACCTTCGCCGTTTCCCGCACGATCTTGCCCAGCACCGAGGTGCGCAGCAGGACCCAGCCGGAATAGATCAGGCCGAAGCAAGCGAACATGAAGCAGACCGCAGCGGCGAGATAGGCCAGGTAGCCTTCCACCGCGACCTCGGCCTGGGTGATCCGCAGGTCGAAATTGGCGCCCAACAGGATCAGGGCGATCAGCGCGAAGGTGGACCAGATGATGATCCAGGGATCGCGCCCCTCTTCCTTCAGCTTGCGGTAGGCCGCCAGCAGGATGGCCCCGCCCGCGCCCAGGGCCGCCGCCGGCGTCGGGTTGGTGATGCCGCCCAGGATCGAACCCAGCACCGCGACGATCAGCACCAGCGGCGGGAAGACCACGCGGATCAGCTCGTTCGAAGCCAAGCGCGCCGCGGCGTGTTTGCAGGCCCAGAGCGCGACGACCAGCGGGATCGCGATTATCAGCAGCGTTGCGCCGGCCGACATGGCCGGATGGATGAACAGCACGTCCAGAAGCGCGATCACCGCCAGCGCCGCGGCCCCAATGACCAGCGGACGCCCATCATCGGCCGGGCGCACGCCCCGCGCGGTGGCCAGCACCAGCCCGAGAAGCACGATGATCGTGGCAATGCCGGTGCCGATCGGCGCCGCGCCGGCCGCCTTGGCGGCAATCGCCGCGGTGATCTCCTCGGCGCTCAGTTCGTGACCCTCTTCCAGCCCGCCGGCCGCCATGATGGCCTCCTGCTGGGCGACGGCGAGATCCCACTTGGCCTGGCCGTGCAGTTCAATCATAGCGGCCTGGCAGGTCTCGGAGACATTGGTGCGCAGGATCGCGCCCTCGCCGCCCTGGGCGAAGTTCGACACCGCCAGATCCTGGCTACCGACGACGCCCACCTGGGACAGCACCACGGTGCCGACGATCAGGATGGCAGGGACGACGAAGAACCATGTCAGCGCCTCTTGCCGGGTGATGATCGCGTGCTGGGTATGCTCGCCCGAATGCACCGCCGGGGCGTTCTGCGGCCGCACCAGCGCGTAGAGGAAGGCATAGCCCGCATAGAGGCCCGCGAGCAGGATCCCCGGCAGCATCGCCGCCTGGAACAGCGTGCCGACCGAGACCACGGCCGGACGGCCCAGGTAAGTGAGCGCATCGGTACAGCCGAAGCTTTGCGCCCGCGCTTCCTGTGCGGCTGAGTAGAGATCGCCCGAGAGCGTGCCCAGAAGGACCAGCACGATGGAGGGCGGAATGATCTGACCCAGGGTGCCCGAGGCGGCAATAACGCCGGTGGACAGCTCGGGCGAGTAGCCGTTGCGCAGCATGGTGGGCAGCGACAGAAGGCCCATGGTCACCACCGTCGCGCCGACGATGCCGGTGGAGGCCGCAAGGAAGGCGCCGACGACGACAACCGACACGGCCAGGCCGCCCGGCAGCGGCCCGAAGACGCGCGCCATGGTGGTCAGCAGGTCATTGGCGATCTTCGAGCGTTCCAGGGTGATCCCCATCATCACGAACATCAGCACCGCCAGCAGCGTCTCGATCGACTGGCCGGCGAAGACCCGTTCGTTCATCCGGTTCACGATGAAGCTGATGTTGCGGTCCATCGCGGTTTCCCAACCGCGCTCGAACACCGGCACGCCCACGGTCGGCAGCTCCGGGTATCGGAAATGCGAGATCGTGTCGGGATGCACCCCCGAGGCCGTCAGCGCCCGGTAGGCCTCGCTGCCGGTGTCGATGGCCTGGTGGATCAGGATGCCGCTGGCATCCAGGTAGGCGATGATGGTGAAGGCGAAGAGGCCCGCACCGGGGATCGCGAAGGCCACCGGGAAGCCCGAGAGGATGCCCGCGAAAAGGCTCAGGAATACGATCAGAAGGCCGATCTCGACCCCATCAAGTCCGAAAAGCATGTGTCAGGTTCCCTCAGTGCGTGCCTTCGTAGGCTTCTTCTCCGGACCCGAGCGTGTCGAGATCCAGGTATTTGCCCGCGCTTTCCTCGCCTTCCACGAACTCCAGGTAGGAGCGGTAGAGGAAGGCCACCGCCTGGACGAAGACCAGGGCGACGAAGCACAGGATGAGGATCTTGAAGAGGAAGTAGGCGTTGAAGCCGTCGGGGCTGAAGCCGATGGTTTCCACGTTCCATTTCACGATCCGGGATTTGCGCAGCATCATCTCCAGCTGGTCACTGGCCGAGACCTTGGGCGTGATCAGGTGGCGCCAGAGGAAGAACCAGGAATACATCCAGGTCAGCACCGCCACGGGGATCATGAAGAAGAGCGCGCCGAACATATCCACGGCGCGCTTGGCGCGGTGGCCGATGGCGGCATAGACCAGATCGACCCGCACGTGGGAGCCCTGCACGAAGGCATAGGCCACGCAAAGCGCGACCACGGCGGCGTTCCACAGCTTCAGCCCCTCGGCGTACCAGCCCACCGACTGGGTGAACCCGATGCCGAGCGGCGCGATGGTGATCTCGCCCAGCCGGAAGATGGATTGCAGGAAGACGATCAGGATCTGCTGCGCCACCATGATCAGGCCGGCCCAGGCGGCGGTACGGCCCACGGCATTGCCGAAGCCTTCCAGCACCCGCACGCAGCCCCACATGAAGGGCCGGTAGAGCAGACCAGCCAGGGTCACCAGCAGGAAGATGTCGAAGACGGCGAAGAACAGCTCGACCGAGCCGCCGTAATAGATGAAGCGGATCAGCGCTTCCTTGTCAGACCAGTCCAGCCACAGCCCCGGTTGGGTCACCGCAAGGGCAATGTGGTAAAAGCCAAGACCGATCTGCGTCACGAACCAGATGAGCCCGTCGAGCATCCTGTCCCCCCACCTCGATATTCTTTGTCAGGAAGGGCTGCGCACCGGCGTCGGTGCGCAGCCCGGATCATGTTGCCGATGGCGCGGATCAGCCGCCCAGGACGCGGTTCCGCTGCGCGGTGTAGGCGCTGTCCGACACGCTCATCCAGCCAGAGGCCGAGGCCATCGACGCTTCGGCGGAGTTGCGGATCTCGGCGAAGATCTCGTCATCCATGAAGCCGTCCAGCACCTCTTTCGAGGCGGAGCCATAGGCGTCCCAGACGTCGTCTGGGAATTCCTGCACCTGGATGCCGGTCGAGCGCAGACGATCCAGCGCCGGGCCGTTGTTGGCGATGAACAGCGCGTAGTTATGCTGATGCGCTTCCGCCGCGGCCACTTCGATGATCTTCTGCTGTTCCGGGGTCAGGCCCTCGAAGACGGAGAGGTTGCAGGCCACGGAGAGCGCGGCGCCCGGCTCATGGAAACCGGCCGGATAGTAGTTCTTGCAGACTTCCTGCAGGCCCAGCTTCTCATCCGACCACGGGCCGATCCACTCGGTCCCGTCCAGCGCGCCGGTGGACAGCGCCTGGTAGATCTCGCCGCCCGGCAGCACCTGCACGGAGGCGCCCAGGTTCGACAGCGCCTGGCCACCGAGGCCCGGCATGCGGAACTTCAGCCCCTTGAAATCATCGGCCGAGTTGATCGGGTCACGGAACCAGCCGCCGCCCTGGGCCGCGGTCTGACCGGCCAGGAAGGACTTCAGGCCGAAGATCTCGCCCAGCTGGTGATGCAGCGCCATACCACCGTTGGCATAGTACCAGGTCATCATTTCCGGGGCGGTCATGCCGAAGGGCACGGTGGTGAAATAGGCCCAGGCGGGATGCTGACCGACGAAATAGTAATCCGCGCCGTGGTACATGTCGGCCTGGCCCGCGGTCACGGCGTCGAACACTTCCAGTGCCCCCACCAGTTCGCCGGCAGCCTTTGCCTCGACGACCATGGAGCCGCCCGACATCTCGTTGACATTGTTGACGAAACGCTCAACCGAGTCCCAGACGCCCGCCAGGCCGCGTGGCCAGGTGGTCACCATGGTCAGCTTGACCTGACCCTGCGCGACGGCCGGTGCGGCCAGCGATGCGGCTGCGGCAGCCCCCCCGCCGATGGCGGAAGTTTTCAGAAAAGAACGACGATCCATTTGGGCTCCTCCCCATGTGTCCCCGCCTCTCCCTCCCGGAGAGACGTCCTCAGTGCAGTGGACCCTAGCCGCAGCCCCGAAACCGCGAAATACCAAAGATTACGTAGTTCGCCCGCAATCTTTGCAGAAAATACCCGAACACGCGGGCGTGAACACCAGGTCACACGGTTTTCCTTGCCCCGCTGCGCCGCTATTTGTGGGATAAACGCCCCGTGACCCACGGGAGAGGAATCACCCGGCCGCCCTGCCCTGTGCCGCGTGCGCCGCCCCGACACCGGCCTTCGCGGCCGCCGCGCCGAAAGGTCCCCGACCCGTCCTATGCCCCGCCCTGCCCCCCGGCCCCTTCTGTCCCGCATCAGCCTGACCTACGGCCAGAAGCTCTTCCTTCTGGCCACCCTGCCGCTGATCCTGGCCGTGGCCGCGATCTCGATCCTGGTGCAGGCCCAGTCGCGCGAATTGGCCGAACGCGAGATCGCGGCGCTGGAACGGCAGATGATCCTGGCCAAGCAGGCAGAGCTGCGCAACTACGTCGACCAAGCGCGCAACGGGCTGAACCGGGTCTACGGCATGGCCGGGCCGGACGACCTGTCCGCGCAGGAAACGGTGAAGCAGATCCTGTCGGCTATGATCTACGGCAACGAGGGCTTCTTCTTCGTCTACGACTACGACGGCACCAACCTGGTGTCGCCGCGCCAGACCGACATGATCGGTGAAAACTGGTGGGACCTGCGCGACGGCAACGGCAAATACGTGGTGCGCGAGTTCATCGAGACCGCACGCGAGGGCACCGGCTATGTCACCCACCTCTGGCCCAAGCCGGACACCGGGGAAGAGGCGCTGATGGTCTCCTACGTCACGGCGCTGCATTCATGGAAATGGGCCATGGGCACCGGCGTCTTCATCGACGACGTGCTGGCCACCACCGCCGCCGCCCGCGCCGACGTGGAGGCGCGGGTGCAGCGTACCTTCCTCTACATCGGGGCGATCACCGCCGCCGCGCTGGTGCTGGTCTTCGCCTCCGGCCTCTTGATCAACATCCGCGAACGCCGCCTGGCGGACGCCAAGCTGACGGCGCTGACGCAACGGGTCTTCGACGCCCAGGAAGAGGAACGCGGCCGGGTCGCGCGGGAATTGCACGACGGTATCTCGCAGCTCCTCGTCGGGGTGAAATACGCCCTCGACGCCGCGCGGCGCCGGCTCGATGCCGGGGACGCGCGGGCCGGCGAGCAGCTGGACCGGGGCATGGACAGCCTGTCCGGCGCCATCCAGGAGGTGCGCCGGATCTCCCGCGACCTGCGCCCGGGGGTGCTGGACGATCTGGGCCTCGGCCCCGCGCTGAAGGCCCTGGTGGAGGATTTCGGCGCCCGCACAGGCATCGAGACCGAGTTCACCACCGTCGTCTTCCGCAACCGGCTGCACAATGATGCCAAGATCGGTCTCTACCGCATCGCCCAGGAGGCGCTGACCAATGTCGAACGCCATTCCGGCGCGACCCGGGTGGAGATGGACCTGCGCGGCCACCGATCAGGCGCCACGTTGAAGATCCATGACAACGGTCGCGGCCTGCCGCCCCATGCCGATGAGGCGCGCGGCATGGGCCTGCGCAACATGCAGGAACGGGTCGACCAGATGGGCGGCACCCTGCATATCAGCGGCCAGCGGTCCGGCCCGGACCATGGCACCCGGATCGAGGTCACCGTGCCCCTGTCCAAGGTGATCGACGCCGCCTCTCCCGATCTCGACACCCAGGACCGCCCGACGCGCCCGCAAAAGCCCGACGCAACGAAGGACACCGCATGACCGACACGCCCGAGACACCGCAGATGATCCGCGTCGCCATCGTCGACGACCACCCCATGGTGGCCGAGGGGATCGAGGCGATCCTCGACAGTTTCCCCGACATCGCCGTGGTGGGCACCTATCGCAACGGCCGGGCGATCATCGACGCGGTGGAGGACGTCCGGCCCGACGTGATCCTGCTGGATCTCAACATGCCCGAGATGGGCGGGCTGACCGCCTGCGAGATCCTGCTGGAGGAACACCCCTGGCTGAAGATCCTGATCCTGTCGATGCACGACAGCCCCGAATATATCTCCACCGCGCTGGACCACGGGGCGCTTGGCTACATCCTGAAGGACGTGCCGACGGATGAGATCAAGACGGCGATCGACATGGTGATGCAGGGCGAACGCTATCTCTGCACCGGCGCCCAGGGCTCTCTGGCGCCGCCGCGCGGTGCCGGTCACCTAACCAACCGCGAACAGACGATCCTGCTGCAGCTGGCCCAGGGCAAGTCGAACAAGGAAGTCGCCATCGCCCTCGACATCTCCGTGCGCACGGTCGAGACGCATCGCAAGAACCTGAAGAAGAAGCTGGGCATCTCCTCCACCGCCGGGCTGACCCGCTATGCGATGGAACATGGCGTGCTGCAGGCCCCGGGCAGGAGTTTCTGAGCCCCGCCGCCGGGCACCGCGCCGTCCCGGCTCTCCTATTTGCTGGAAGTATCCCGAGGGGGAGTCGCATCGCAGAGGCGGCCGGGGCACCGTTCCCCGGCCCCGCCTGCCGGCCCGCGCAAAGATTCCCGGCGGCACACGCAACTTTCGGAAATAAAACCGGCCCTTCGCGACATTTTTCTACAGGATTAGCCATTGACCTCGCCCCACCGACCTCCTATTCCTCCTCTCACGACTGAAGGAGCCCTCGGGACATGACCGCACTAGTAATTATTGTAGGAGCTTGGCGCGTGGGCCGGTGAAAGCCGGAAACCCTATCAGGATCCCATGCGCCCCCGGATTGTCCCCCGGGGGTTTTTTATTGTCCGCGGCCCGGCCCGCGGTGTGAGGAGAAGCCGCCCCTGCGGCGACAGACGGAGAAGCAAGATGGCACGTCAGATGAGCGGTGCGAAAATGGTGGTCCAGGCCCTGAGGGATCAGGGTGTGGACACGGTATTCGGCTATCCCGGCGGGGCCGTCCTGCCGATCTATGACGAGATCTTCCAGCAGAACGACATTCGCCACATCCTGGTGCGTCACGAACAGGCCGCGGTGCATGCCGCCGAAGGCTATGCGCGCTCCACCGGCAAGCCGGGCGTGGCCCTGGTGACTTCCGGCCCTGGCGCGACCAACGCCGTGACGGGCCTGACCGATGCGCTGATGGATTCCATTCCGCTGATCGTCCTGTCGGGCCAAGTCCCCACCTTCATGATCGGCACCGACGGCTTCCAGGAAGCCGACACCGTCGGCATCACCCGTCCCTGCACCAAGCACAACTGGCTGGTCCAGGATACCGAGGACCTGCCGCGCCTGCTGCATGCCGCCTTCCATGTCGCCACCTCCGGCCGTCCGGGCCCCGTCCTGGTCGACATCCCCAAGGACGTGCAGTTCGCCACCGGCACCTACACCGCCAAGCCGAAAGCCTCGGAGTTCCGCTACCAGCCGCCCGTGAAGGGCGACATGGAGGAAATCACCGAGCTGGTCGCCGCGCTGGAAACCGCCAAGAAGCCCGTCTTCTACACCGGCGGCGGCGTCATCAACTCCGGCCCCGCGGCGAGCCAGCTTCTGCGCGAACTGGTGGAGGCCACCGGCGCGCCGATCACCTCGACCCTGATGGGCCTTGGCGCCTACCCGGCCTCAGGCGACAAGTGGTTGGGGATGCTTGGCATGCACGGCCTCTACGAGGCGAACATGGCGATGCACGACTGCGATCTGATGATCTGCGTCGGCGCCCGCTTCGACGACCGGATCACCGGCCGCACCGATGCCTTCTCGCCGCATTCGGTGAAGGCCCATATCGACATCGACCCCAGTTCGATCAACAAGATCATCCACGTCGATTTCCCGATCGTCGGCGACGTGGCCCACGTGCTGGAAGACCTGCTGCGCGTCTGGAAGGCCCGCGGCCGCAAGATGGACCGCGAGGCGCTGGCCAAGTGGTGGCAGAAGATCGAGGGCTGGAAGACGAAGAACTGTCTGGCCTACAAAAACTCGGAAACGGTCATCAAACCCCAGTACGCGCTGGAGCGGCTGGAGGCCCTGACCAAGGGGATGGATCGCTACATCACCACCGAGGTCGGCCAGCACCAGATGTGGGCCGCGCAGTTCCTGCATTTCGACGACCCGAACCGCTGGATGACCTCTGGCGGCCTGGGCACCATGGGCTATGGCTTCCCCGCCTCCGTGGGCGTGCAGCAGGCGCATCCGGGCGCGCTGGTCGTCAACGTCGCCGGCGAGGCGTCCTGGCTGATGAACATGCAGGAAATGGGTACGGCCATGCAGTACGGCCTGCCGGTGAAGCAGTTCATCCTCAACAACGAACGCCTCGGCATGGTGCGCCAGTGGCAGCAGCTGCTGCACGGCGAACGCTATTCGTCGAGCTGGTCGGAAAGCCTGCCCGATTTCGTCAAGCTGGCCGAGGCCTTCGGCGCCAAGGGGATCCAGTGTTCCGACCCCGCCGATCTGGACGATGCGATCATGGAGATGATCAATTACGACGGCCCGGTGATCTTCGACTGCCTGGTGGAGAAACACGAGAATTGCTTCCCGATGATCCCCTCGGGCAAGGCGCATAACGAGATGCTGCTTGGCGACGCCTCGACCGAAGGCGCCATCCAGGCCGGCGGCGCCGTGCTGGTGTGATGAACCGAAGGTAAGGCGGGTCCCCCCGCCCTGCCGTCTCAACGGATCTCCTTCGGAGGAAAGAAGATGAACGCTCTGAAACTGAAAAAAGGCTCGACGAGCCATTCGGCCTACAATCTACGCCCCACCTTCTCGGACACGATCGAACAGCACACGCTGGCGGTGGTCGTGGACAACGAGGCGGGCGTGCTGGCACGGGTCATCGGCCTGTTCTCGGGTCGCGGCTACAACATCGAAAGCCTGACGGTGGCCGAGGTGGATCATACCGGCAAGCGGTCCCGCATCACCATCGTCACCCGCGGCACGCCGCAGGTGATCGAACAGATCAAGGCCCAGCTGGGGCGCATCGTGCCGGTCCACCAGGTCAACGACCTGACCGTCGAGGGCCCAACGGTGGAACGCGAACTGGCGCTGATCAAGGTCGCGGGCGACGGCGACAAGCGGGTCGAGGCGCTGCGCCTGGCGGACATCTTCCGCGCCAAGGTGGTGGATTCCACCCTGACCAGCTTTACCTTCGAACTGACCGGCACGCCGGACAAGATCGACGCCTTCGCCGAGCTGATGCGCCCGCTGGGTCTGGCTGAACTGGCCCGTACCGGCGTCGCGGCGCTGTCGCGCGGCGAAAGCTGACGGCAATCCGGCGGCGGGGTCTGGTCCCGCCCCCGGTCACAGCCCCAAAAACAGCAAAAGCCGCGCGGGCCTCGCGCGGCTTTTCGTTTGGCACATCGCTGCGCCTGCCCACCGGGCGACGCCATGCCGCTCAGGCCATGCGCCCTTTCTGACGCTTTTTCGCGTCACGCTGGGCCTTGCCAGGGAAAGGCACCACGATCGGGCGCCCGTTGTCGCCGGGCGGCGTCGGATGCGACCTGGCGCCAGCTTTCGGGCGGATCTCGCCCACTTCGCGCAACTTGCAGGCCAGAGACGGGTAGTGTTCCTCGGCAACCACGCGCGGGTTCTCCACCAGCCGCATGTCGCCCCGCTCATTCAGCTCGAACTGAAGCAGATCGCCGGCATCAAGATGCGGCCGCGCCCCCTTGTTACCCATTGATTCCGCTCGGAAAAACGCCAGATCCCCGTGATCTTCGCACCAGACCACCGCCCTGTCGTTCTCGGCCGCACTCCACAGAACTATCCCGAACATTGGCTTCCCCGTGAATTGAAGACGCGTTTACCCTCGGTTCAGGATGAGTGAAAAGCGCGCGCTTTTACATAGGCCTTTCCGTGTCGTGGTGTCTGTTTTTGTGTCGCATCAATGACGAAATGACGTTATAGAGAAACATGCGTGACGTCTTTTCGCGTCACATCAAGGAAGAAGAAGACACGATCAGTGGAATAATGATGAGCAGACGCCATCAACGCACGTCCGGAGAGATAACAAGTGGTTAGCCTAGGTTTCAAAACCGATCAGTCCGACCTGAAGCCGGTCGAAATCCGCGGCATCTTCGGTGCGAATCTGCGCCAGCTCAGCAGCCAGTACCCGTCCATCGCAGGCCTGTGCCGCGAGCTGGGCATCAACCGCACGCAGTACAATCGCTATCTCTCCGGAGAGAGCTTCCCGCGTCCGGACGTCCTGCACCGCATCTGCCAGTTCTTCGGCACCGACGCCCGTATCCTGCTGGAGCCGGTGAACGAGGTGAAGCCGGCCAACCAGGACCTGCTGAGCCATCCCATCATCGCCGAGTACCTGGGCCGGGCGGCCACGCTGGTAGATGAGCAGATGTTCCCCTCCGGATTCTACCGCTTCACCCGGGTCAGCTTCATCGACAGCGAGAAGGCCGTTCTGGGCCTCGTGCATGTTTCGCGCGAGGACGGGTTCACCTTCCTGCGCGGTTTCGAGGCCCGCGAGGCGATGCGCCAGCAGGGTCTGCCCGACGACCCGCAGACCCGCGAGTTCCGCGGCCTGCTGATGGCGCAGGAACAGGGCGTTGCCGCCCTGGTGTCGCGCCGTGGTTCGGTGACCTGTTCTTTCAACTTCCTTGCCCGGGTAGCGGCCTTCGACAACAATTTCTGGGAAGGCTACACCACCCGCACCATCCGCGAGGCGGCGTCGGGGCCGCGCGCGGCCCGTGTCGTCTATGAACATCTTGGCCGCAACACGGCCCAGGTCTTCGCCAGTGCCCGCCAGGCGGGCCTGATCGACGCGGATCAGATCCCGGCATTTCATCGCCGGCTCCTGCGGCTCAACGAGCCTTTCCGCTGAACGCCGCAATGTTCCCCCACTCACGGTAAACAGGAAAGGGGCGCCCCCGGGCGCCCCTTTCGTCATTCTGCGGGCTGTTTCAGTCGACCAGTGCGCCGCGACGGGCCATGAATTTCTCCAGCCGCAGCAGACCCTCCTCGATATCCTCGGTGGCGCCCGCGTAGGAGAAGCGCAGGGTGCGCAGACCGCGCGCCTTGTCGAAATCGAGCCCCGGCGTCACGGCAACCCCGGCCTCTTCCAGGATCTCCCGCGCGAAGGCGCGCGAGTCTTCGGTCAGCGCGCTGACATCGGCATAGATGTAGAAGCCACCATCGGGCGGGGCGATATGGCCGAAGCCCGCCTTCGGCAGGCCTTTCAGCAGCAGGGCGCGGTTGCGCGCATAGACCGCGCGGCTTTCCTCCAGCTCGTCCATCGCCTCCAGCGCGCCGCAGGCGACAACCTGGCTGGCCGTGGGGGCGCAGATGAACATGTGCTGGGCAAGACGCTCGACCCGGCGCACGTGATCCTCGGGCACCACCATCCAGCCGACGCGCCAGCCGGTCATGCTGAAATACTTGGAGAAGGAGTTGATGACATAGGTGTCGTCGGTGATCTCCAGCGCGGTATGGGCGCGCTCCTCATAGTGCAGACCGTGGTAGATCTCGTCCGAAATCAGGGCGGTGCCCTCGGCCTGGGTCGCCTCCACCAGCTCCGTCAGCGCGGACTTGGACAGCATGGTGCCCGACGGGTTGCCGGGAGAGGCAACCATCAGACCATCCAGGCCCACGCCCCGGATATCCTCCGGCGCGGGCTGGAAACGCCGCGCCTCGGCGGTTTCCAGGACCACCGGCTCAAGGTCCATGGCCTTCAGGATCTGCAGGTAGGACGGGTAGCCCGGCGCGCCGATCCCCACCCGGTCCCCGGCGTCGAAGAGCGATGCGAAGCTGAGCAGGAAGCCGGCGGAGGAGCCGGAGGTGATGATGACCCGTTCCGGGTCCAGGTCGACCCCGTACCAGCGGTCGTAGAGCTTCGCGATGCCCTCGCGCAGCTCCGGCAGACCGACGGTCAGGGAATAGCCCAGCGACTCCGTCTCCAACGCCCTGGACAGCTTGTCGCGCGCTGCCTTCGGTGCTGGCGTCCCGGGTTGGCCGACCTCCATGTGGATGATGTGGCGTCCCTCGGCCTCCAGTTCGGCAGCACGGGTCATCACATCCATCACGATGAAGGCATCAACCTCTCCGCGGGTTGAAACTCGCATGAGCATCTCCGATGATTGTTGCAGATGTCATGGTTTCAACAGGCGCGTAGCGCGAGGTCAAGGAAGAGGGGGCCATATTGGCCCCGGAAGGGGGGCGTTAAATGGTGCACCTGCGCACAGTTTTTGCAGTTCGCCTGATTTTTCCCTCTGCGCCTGCACAGATTTTGATCCATTCGCGTCACCCTGAGGGCCAAAAGCGCCATCGGCGCGGATCGCGCCTGATCAGCCCCCTGCCCGACGCGCCCGTCTATCCATCCCTTGTCCAGCCTGCCGTCCTGCGCCCGAAAGACGCGCGTCTGTCCGGCCGCCCGGCCACCGGGTCCTGTGCCGCAGGGTCGCCCACCTTGGCAAGGCAGGCGGGATGTGTTGAATGCCATGAGGGAGGCGGAGAGACGACCCCGCCCCCGACCCGTCACCGCCGCCTGCGTGCGGCTTCCCCTGGGCCGCGCCGCACCGGCGCAGGTCTTCCGCGTCCCGCCACCCGTCCTCCGGGCGGCCCGAAACGGCCGACAGGCCCGATGAAAGATCCCAGATGATGCAAAGCCTTCGTTCCCGCCCGCTGCTTGGAGCCGCCACCACCGCCGCCCTGGCCCTGGGCGCCACCCTGCTGCCCTCCACCCTGCCCGCGCCCGCGCTGGCGCAGGAAAGCGTGCCCGGCACCACGCCCCTGACCGAGCCCGAGCGCGAACAGTTCCGCGCCGAGGTCCGCGCCTACCTGATGGAACACCCCGAGGTGCTGCTGGAAGCGATCCAGGTGCTGGAGAACCGGCAGCAGGAACAGGCTGCCGAGGCCGAGGTCTCGATGATCGAACAGAACGCCGAGGCGATCTTCAACGACGATCATTCCTGGGTCGGCGGCAACCCCGAGGGCGACATCACCTTGGTGGAATTCATGGACTACCGCTGCGGCTACTGCCGCAAGGCCTTCGAGGAGGTCGAGCAGCTGGTGGAGAGCGACGGGAACATCCGCTTCGTGCTGAAGGAATTCCCGATCCTGGGCGAAGACAGCGTTGCCGCCTCGCGCCTGGCCATCGCCACCCAGATCACCGCCGGCGACGAGGCCTACAAGACGCTGCACGACGCGCTGATGACCTATTCCGGCGGCTACGACGAAGTTTCCGCCACCCGCCTGCTGAACTCGCTGCAGATCGATCCGACCCCCGTGCTGGCCGAGCTGCAAAGCGACGAGGTGAACGCCGTGATCAATGCCAACCGCGCCCTGGCGCAGCAGCTGCAGATCACCGGCACGCCCACCTTCATCATGGAAGACACCATGCTGCGCGGCTACGTACCGCTGCAGGGCATGCGTTCCATCGTGGCGGACCTGCGCCAGGAATGATGCGCCCGCCCCGCGCCCTGGCCCTTGTCGGCCTCGTCGCCCCCGCGATCGCCCTCGCCGCCCTCGGGGCGCGGGCAGACGACCTCTGGCAGTCCCTGCAAAGCGATCCCGCCCTTCTTGGGCAGGAGTTGCGCGCCCTGCTGCTGGAGGAACCCGAGCTGATCGAACAGACCCGCGCCGAGGCCCGGCGCCGCATGGCCGCTGATGCCGCCTCCGACCTGGCCGCCGAGATCGCCGGGGACCGCGCCACGATCGCGGATCTGGCCGAGGCGCTGTTCAACGTCACGCCCCGGGGTTTCGGCGCGGCGAACGGCCCCGCCGGGATCACCCTCTTCACCGCCGCGCGCTGCGCCGACTGCCTGCAGGCCGAGGCCGAGCTGCGCGCGCTGGTGGAGGAGATGCCAGGCCTGCGCGTGGAACGCCGCAGCCTGTCCGACAGCCGTGCCGACCTGCTGGCCCGTGCCCTGGAAAAGGCGAAAGGCGCCGAGGCCGCCCTGGCCTATCGCACCGCGCTGGCCGAAGCGCCCGAGACGGATGCCGATACCGTTCTGCGACAGACCGGCGTCGATCCGCAGAGCCTGCCCATGTCCGACCGCCTACGCGCCGATCTCGCGGCCGAGGCCGCGCTGTTCACCCGGCTGGGGCTGGACGCCTCCCCTTCCTACGTGATGCCAGACCGGCTGATCCGGGGCGCCATGCCCGGGATCGTGCTGAAGCGCTACCTCAGCGAATAAAAGCCGATCACGGCGGCGTGACATTTTCAGGCGAGCCAGGTGTGCTATCTTTCCCGCCATGCGCGAGGAAAGCTTCCATAGACGGCCAAGACGCCTCAGCGACCGGCTCTTGGAGCTGGTGGTGCTGCTGCCTGTCGTGCTGTGGCACGTGGGCCGGGCGCTGTTCGGTATCGCTATAGGCCTGCTGGTCGTGCTGCTTCTGCTGCACGGCAGCTGAGACCGCGGGGCCATCCGCCGACCCCGCGCGGTGATGCCGGATCACTCCGCCGCCTGGGCCTCGACCTTGCCGTCCTCGATCGCCTGGGCGCGCTTTTCCACCTCTTCGACGATGTGATCGACCATCTGGTCGTTCGACATCTTGTGGCTGGCCTTGCCCGCCAGGTAGACCATCCCGCTGCCCGCGCCGCCGCCGGTGAAGCCCACGTCGGTCATCAGAGCCTCACCGGGGCCGTTCACCACGCAGCCGATGATCGAAAGGCTCATCGGTGTCTTGATGTGTTCCAGCCGCCGTTCCAGCGTCTCGACCGTCTTGATGACGTCAAAGCCCTGGCGCGCGCAGGAGGGGCAGGAGATGATGTTGACGCCCCGGTGCCGCAGCCCGAGGGATTTCAGGATCTCGTAGCCGACCTTCACCTCTTCCACGGGATCGGCCGACAGCGAGACGCGCAACGTGTCGCCGATACCCATCCATAGCAGCTGGCCCAGGCCGATGGCGCTCTTGATCGTGCCGGAGGTCAGACCGCCCGCCTCGGTTATCCCGAGGTGGATGGGCGCATCGGTCTGTTCCGCCAGCATCTGGTAGGCCATGGCGGACATGAAGACGTCGCTGGCCTTCACGCTGATCTTGAACTCGTGGAAGTCGTGGTCCTGCAGGATCTTGATGTGATCCATGCCCGATTCCACCATCGCGTCGGGGCACGGCTCGCCATATTTCTCCAGCAGGTGCTTTTCCAGGCTGCCGGCGTTCACGCCGATGCGGATGGAACAGTTGTGGTCCCGCGCCGCCTTGATGACCTCGGCCACGCGCTTCTCATCCCCGATGTTGCCGGGGTTGATCCGCAGGCAGGCCGCGCCCGCCTCGGCCGCTTCGATGCCGCGCTTGTAGTGGAAATGGATGTCCGCGACGATCGGCACGGGGCTTTCGCGGCAGATCTCCTTCAGGGCCTTGGCGCTGTCCTGGTCGGGCACGGAAACGCGCACGATGTCGGCCCCGGCCTCTGCGGCGCGCTGCACCTGGGCGATGGTGCCCTTGATGTCGGTGGTGACCGTGTTGGTCATCGTCTGCACCGAGATCGGCGCACCGCCCCCCACGGGCACGTCACCCACCATGATCCGGCGGCTTTCGCGCCGGTCGATGTTACGCCAGGGACGGACGGGATTATGCGACATGGGACAGGCCCTCTGGTTGCGCTTTGGGCGTTGGATACGACAGGCAGCGCAGCGGTGCAATGCGCCACGCCCGGCCGTCCTTCACAGATAGGAGGCCGGGGCGGCGCGCGAAACCCCATGCGGCCCGACAGGACTAGTCCTTGCGCCATTCCATGACGTGGAACCACGGCAGACGGGTGTATTTCTCCACCCTTTCGGCGGGGCCGCCATGGGGGGCGGGTTCGCTGAAATGGGTCAGGCGCAGGCCGGCGCGCAGCAGTGGCTGCATGTAGGCCTCCATCGGCCGGTGCCAGTTGACGATGCGGATCCCCGCCCATTCCTGCCATTCCGCACGGATCTCCAGGTAGCGGTCAGCGGCGAAATGGAGCGATCGGCCCTCGGCATCCTTCACCCAGCCCCCGGCGGAGCAGAAGGGATTGATGTTGGCGATCAGCAGCTGACCGCCCGGCCGCAGCACCCGCACCATCTCGGCCAGAGCCTCTTCCACCCCGTCAATGTCGATCAGCGTCAGATAGCTGACCAACAGATCGAAACTGCCGTCATCGAAGGGCAGCGCCTCGGCCTGTCCCGCGCAATAGCGCCCCGTCGGGTCGAGCGCCTCGGCCCGCGCGCGCAGGGGCTCCACCGGCTCCAGCCCCGTCGCGGGGATGCCGCGATCCCGCAGGAGGCGGCAAAACCGCCCCTCGCCGCAGCCTACGTCGAGGGCCGCGCGCGCCCTGGGCTGCTGCGCCTCCACCCGCTCCAGCATCACCCGATCGAGGATCCAGCGGCGCGAGAAATCGCCCTCCGCGCCCTGGCTGTCCATCCATGCCTCGGCCGAGGCCACCCAGCCGTTGATCGCATCCTGCATCGCCCTGCCTCGCATCTTTTCGCAAAGAGGCCCCTCCTAAGGGCCGTTGGCGAGGCTGGCAAGACAAGGTTCGATGACGCCTTCCTGCCCTCTCTCCGCGACCCTGAGGCCGCATGGGGTGGCGCGGAATGCAAAACGCCCGGGCACGTGGCCCGGGCGTTTCGGAAACTCATGCGGCGCTGGTGTCGCTCAGTCCTCGACGACCACCTGGCCCAGATCGGCCTCGGCCACGGCGATCATACGCTCGGCCTCGGGGTCGCGCGACAGGTCGGCCACGGCGTAGCTGGTCTTCAGGTCGTCGACAGACAGGCCCACGTTGCGGATCGTGCTGGTGCCATCCCCGGCGGGGCCATAATACTCGCCATCGACCTGGAAGTAGATCGAACCCGACATGCCCGCGCGCAGCACCGGCGCATCCTCGGTCCTGGGCAGCTCGTAGGTCTCGCCCGCATCCAGGATCTTCTCGAAGAGGATGGTGCCGTCATTGCTCTGCACCCGCACCCAGGCGGGGCGCACCGCCACCAGGCTGACGCCAGCCCGGGCTTCGGCGACCACCTGCGGGGAGCCGGGCGCAGCGCCGCCATCGGCCACACCGTCATCACTTTCCAGGCCCAGGGCCAGGGCCACGGCACGGTCCTCGTCGCTCATCTGGCTGCCCGACGGCGCACCGCGCGAGACGAGGCCCGTTGCGCCCGCGCCCGCCTGGGCGAAGGTGCCGATCTGCGACGGGTTCAGCGTGGAAATCGGGGCATCCCGGGACACGACCACCGGCACGTCCAGCGCCTTCGGGCGATAGAGACGGTCCATGCCGTCACGCGGCGGGTTGAAGACGCCGGAGGCCTCGGCGCTTTGCACCGGGTCCTCGACCACGCGGGTCGCGCCCGCCAGCGGGTCGATATCGGCCAGTACGTCCGGGGTGTTCTCGACCGGGGCGAAGCGCACCTGCTGAACCTCGTTCAGCACGCGATAGCCGCCGTAGGCCAGCCCACCGATCACCGCCAGCAGCACCAGCGACGACCCGATGGCCGCCGGCTCGATGCGCGACAGGAAGCTTTCGCCCTGGGGCACGAAGGGGGTGTTGGGGTCGGTGAAGGGATCGCTGCCCGGCGCCCGCTTGGCCTTGCGCGGCTCCAGCCGCGCATCGGGCTTGGCGCGCGAGGAGGCGTCGGCCGACATGCCGTGCGCGGTGGTGAACCCGCTTTCGGCGCAGAATTTCGCGTAGGTCTCATCCGGCTCCATGCCGAGGTAGCGCGCGTAGGACCGCACATAGCCTGCGATGAAACCGGGTGTATCAAATGCGTCGGGGTCGGCGTTCTCGATCGCGGCAATGTAATTTGCCTTGATCCGCAACTCGCGCTGCACGTCCAGAAGCGACTTGCCCATGGTCGCGCGTTCGCCCCGCATCACGTCCCCGAGCCGCAGCTCGAAGTCGTCGAATCCTCTCGGATCGTTGGGTGCTTTTCCCCTGTCAGGCTGCCTGCGCCGTATCATCCCGCTGCCCCGTTTGCCTTGAGTCGACCCGTGAATCCCCCGATTCGAGTCGTGTTCTTTGTTTAGAAGACGGTAACATGTTTCAAGCTATTTGGTGCGCGAATAGCGTGGCCCACGCCACATTTAGGCGTCCTTCCGCGCAGGATGCAAAGATTGTGGGACCTGGTGCCATCTTGCCTTTCCCGCCGCCGCGCCCCCGGGTCGGCCCGGAAAAACCGACCCGTCGGAAACGCTTACGGGTTATCCCGCTGGTAACAGTTCCGGTAACAAAGCGTAAAACCCTTACCGAAGAATGAAGGGCGCTTGGCTTCGGGCGCGCTCCAGCCGCCCCCCTTATCGCAAGCTCGCGCACTTGCCGGCGCACGTCCCTCACCCGAACGCCCCGTCGCTGACATCGAAATGAAACACCCGGGCCTGGCCCGGGTGCTTGCAGATCTGGTCTTGCTGGCGGGATCGCGCCCTGCCCCGTTCAGCCCGCCATTTCCTGGCGGTTCAGGGCGCAGTGCGACCACAGGCTGTCCATGGCGCGGATCAGCTTCTCGGTCTCCAGCGGCCCATGCACCGGGCTGGGGGTGAAGCGCAGACGCTCCGTGCCGCGCGGCACGGTGGGGAAGTTGATCGGCTGCACGTAGATGCCATGATCGTCCAGCAGCATGTCCGACAGCATCTTGGTGTGCACCGGATTGCCGACGATCACCGGCACGATGTGGCTGCCATGGTCGATCAGCGGCAGGCCCAGGGCCTTGAACCGGGTCTTCAGGATGGCGGCGCCTTCCTGGTGCTTGTCGCGCAGCGCCTGGTCGCCCTTCAGATGGCGGATCGAGGCGGCACAGCCGGCGGCCACGGCGGGCGGCAGCGAGCTGGAGAAGATGAAGCCCGGTGCGTAGGAACGGATGGCATCCACCATCTTGGCCGACGCGGCGATGTAGCCGCCCAGCACGCCAAAGGCCTTGGCCATGGTGCCGTTGACGATGTCGATGCGGTGCACGTTGTTGTCCCGCTCGGTCACACCGCCGCCGCGGGGGCCGTACATGCCGACCGCGTGGACCTCATCGATATAGGTCAGGGCGTTGAATTCGTCCGCAAGGTCGCAGATCTCGTCGATACGGCCGAAATCGCCATCCATCGAATAGACCGATTCAAACGCGATCAGCTTCGGCGCCGCCGGATCGTCGGCCTCCAGCAGTTCGCGCAGATGCTCGACATCATTGTGGCGGAAGATGCGCTTGGCCCCGCCGTTGCGGCGTACGCCCTCGATCATCGAGGCGTGGTTCAGCGCGTCCGAATAGATGATCAGGCCCGGGAAGAGCTTCGGCAGGGTCGAGAGAGTCGCGTCGTTGGCCACGTAGGCGGAGGTGAAGACCAGCGCCGCTTCCTTCTGGTGCAGGTCGGCGATCTCCGCCTCCAGCGCCTTGTGATACAGCGTCGTGCCCGAGATGTTGCGCGTGCCGCCCGACCCGGCGCCCGCCTTGTCCAGCGCGTCGTGCATCGCCTCCAGCACCACCGGGTGCTGCCCCATGCCGAGGTAGTCGTTGCCGCACCACACGGTCACCGGGCGCTCGGTCCCGTCGGGTCGGCGCCAGGTCGCGTGCGGGAAATGCCCCTTGTGACGGACGATGTCGATAAAGGTGCGATAGCGCCCTTCATCATGCAGCTTGCCGAGTGCCTGGTCGAGTTGGGCTTCGTAAGTCACGGGCTTGGTCTTTCCTTGCTTCGTCTTCACCTTGGCGGGCCGCTGCCGGTCTGTCACGGGATTTACGAGCCCCGTGCGGGCCCTTGCTGCTCTCGGTCCGTCTCTCATCGGGTCCGCCGCATGGCGGGCCGCCTCGGGTCTGTCCGCGGGCATTGAAACCCCTCGGGCGGTTCGGGTGTAACATCCCGGACCTCACTTTGGAATGAAAATAAGATCATCCCCCCGCGTTGGAAGCGTTACAAAATGCCGCCCCCTGCAACTTTGACATGGGTCAAGCCGGGACGGCTATCTGGCGAAAGGCGCAGGACTTTTCCTGCAGGCTCCCCGGCGCCGCGCCCGCCTGCCTGCGGCCACACCCTGCCGCCGGCGCCAAAAGGTCGGGTATCCCTTACTTTACCGCCCGGCACCGGGCATAGCAGAATGCCCTTACAAGTTTTCCCGTTTTCTTCAGGCCTTTTCAGCACCGACCCTTTTTCGCGACCCCGTCTGCCCCCGGCTGGCGGGGTCGTGCATTTGAGGACCAGCGGCATCCTCCGGCCCCACTCCGGCGCGGCTGGACACTCCGCCGCCCGGTGGTACGCTCCGCCCGAAACCGCGAAAGGAGCCGCCATGTCCGCCTCACCCTCCCTGGATCCCGTGCTGAACCACATCGACGGCGATCTGGATGATGCCACCCAGCGACTGATGGAGCTGCTGCGAATCCCCTCCATCTCGACCGACCCGGCCTACAAGGCTGATTGCGAAACCGCCGCCGACTGGCTGGTGGCCGATCTGACCTCCATCGGCGCTAAGGTGTCGAAGCGCCCCACCCCCGGCCATCCGATGGTCGTGGGCCATGTCGGCCCCGAGGGCGAGGACGTGCCGCATCTGCTGTTCTACGGCCACTACGACGTGCAGCCCGTCGACCCGCTGGAGCTGTGGAACACACCGCCCTTCGAGCCGGAGATCCAGGACACGCCCAAGGGCCGCGTCATCCGTGGTCGCGGGTCGTCCGATGACAAGGGCCAGCTGATGACCTTCGTCGAGGCCTGCCGCGCCTGGACCGAGGTGCACGGGCAACTCCCCTGCCGCATCACCTTCTTCTTCGAGGGCGAGGAGGAAAGCGGCTCTCCGTCGCTGATCCCCTACATGAAGGAAAACGCCAAGGAGCTGAAAGCCGATGTCGCCTTGATCTGCGACACCGCCATGTTCGACCCCAAGACGCCGGCGATCGTCACCATGCTGCGCGGCATGCTGGGCGAGGAGCTGACGGTGACGGGGCCGGACAAGGACCTGCACTCGGGCTTCTACGGCGGGGCGGCGATGAACCCGATCCGCGCGTTGTCCAATGTCGTGGCGGCGCTGCATGACGATCAGGGCCGCGTGACCATCCCCGGCTTCTACGATGGCGTGCCGGAGGTGCCCGCCGAGCTGATGGCACAGTGGGAGGGTCTGGGCTTCGACGCCGACCAGTTCCTGGGCGACGTGGGCCTGTCGAAACCGGCCGGCGAACAGGATCGGACGCCGCTGGAAATGGTCTGGTCCCGTCCCACCTGCGAGGTGAACGGGATCTGGGGTGGCTACACCTCCGAAGGGTTCAAGACCGTGCTGCCCTCGCAGGCGCACATGAAGATCTCCTTCCGCCTGGTGGGCCAGCAGGACCCCCATGCGATCCGCGAAAGCTTCCGCGCCTATGTGCAGGAGCTGCTGCCCGAGGACTGCAAGGTGGAGTTCAAGGCCCATGGCGCCTCCGGCGCGGGACAGATGGATATCTCCGACCCGGCCTTCGAGAAGGCGCGCCAGGCGCTGTCCGACGAATGGCCCAACCCGGCGGCCTATATCGGCTGCGGTGGGTCCATCCCGATCGCGGGGCATTTCGGGCGCCTGCTGGACATGAACGCCATGCTGATTGGCTTCGGGCTGGAAGATGATGCGCTGCACTCCCCCAACGAGAAATACGATCTTAACTCCTTTCATAAAGGAATCAGAAGCTGGGCCCGGGTGCTGGACGCGCTGAGCCGCTGACGAAACCGCCGCGCGTCTCTCCCCCGGCCCGTTTCGCCGGCCGGAGGAGAGACGCCATGGCCCTGAATATCGAAGAAGAGATCGACGCCCGCCTGCATGCCATCGAGGCCGAACCCTATGCCTCGGCGGCGGTGACGGACATCCGGCGGGAGATCCTGCTGGTGCAGGACGTGATCCACACCACCGGCGCTGAGGCCGCGCCCGCGCTGCGCGGCCTCAGCCAGATCGAGGTGACCGGTATCGCCTCGCCCAGTTCCCAGGTGACGCGCGGCATCCTGCGTTTTCGCGCCCCCGAGGACCTGAAGCCCCCCTATTACAAGGAAGAAGACCAGACGATCCGTCTGTGGCTGGACCAGGCGCATCTGGATCACGTCCTCTACCAGCTGCAGCACCGCAAACGCTGGCTGTGGATCGGCATCTGGCCCGATGGGTTCACCTACGCCGATCTACACTCGCGGCCCTGAGAGGCGCGCAGGGGCGGCGTCAGGCCGGGATGCGACGGCGGCGGGGGGCTCTGCCCCCGTCTCCGTGCCGGAGACTCCCCCGGAGTATTTTCGACGACGTGAAGAAGCGGGATGGTGCTTGCCGCCGGCGGATCACGTATGCCTAAGACTGGAGGTCCTGTCGGCTAGAGGCTTCCAGGGCGAGCTTGTTGGGAGCAATCAGGCGCCCTGCTTCGCAGGCCGGGCGTGGCATGCGGCAGAGACAGGCACGGTCGGGAACCGACGCGCGTCGGGGCCACTTCGACCATGGGCATCTGAAGATGATCTGGGAGGAAAGTGGCGCGGTTGACGGGGCTCGAACCCGCGACCTCCGGCGTGACAGGCCGGCACTCTAACCAACTGAGCTACAACCGCGCGTAGGGCGTGGAATAGTCTGGGGCGCCGGGCAGGTCAATGAGAAAATGCGCCCCTCGCGCAAGGAATTTTGGACGGCGCAACGCCTTGGCCGAAAACGCAAAAAGCGCCCCCGAAGGGACGCTTTCTAGGACGGTGATGGCGCGGTTGACGGGGCTCGAACCCGCGACCTCCGGCGTGACAGGCCGGCACTCTAACCAACTGAGCTACAACCGCTCTCTCACCGTGGAGGGCGTTCTAAGCGGAGGGGCCGAAACCGTCAAGCAGGAAAAACAACACTCATGGAAAAAAGACGCATCCCTTTGATAAGTATCGCTTTCTCCATCCTGGCACGGCGCTCGGTGTCGGCGCCCCCCCCTCCCCGCAGGCAAATGGGCTGGGACCGCGCCTGAACACCTTCAAACGCAAGAAGGCCGCCCCAGGGGGCGGCCTTCCGTGTCCGGGTATGGGGCGCGGGATCAGCCCAGCGACCACCAGCCACGTTTCTTGGGCTTGGCCGGGGCGGCCTCTTCGGGCTCCTTCGCAGCCTCGGCCTCGGCCTCGGCCATGGCAGGCTCCGGCGCGCGCTCTTCCTCGGCGGGCGTCTCCTCGGCTTCTGCCGGGGCTGCCTCGGCGGTTTCCGCCTCGGCCGCCTCCGCAACCTCCTCGGCAGCCGGTTCGGCCTCGGAGGCGGGAGCATCCTCGGAGGTCTTCGCAGCGGGCGTCTCGGCCTCGACCGGCGTCGCGTCCTGCGCCGGTGCTTCTTCCGCCACTTCGGCCACGGGAGCGGCCTCCTCGGCTGCCTTGGCCTCTACAGGAGCAGCCTCGGGCTCCGAATTGTCCTTGGCGGAGGCATCTTTCGGCGCCTTGGCCTCTGCCGCCTTCGCCGGCTGCTGATCCTCGCCGGAGACGTTGTCGTCCCCGCTCACGGAATCATCGCCAGACCCGTTGTCGCCCTTGTTCTTCCGACGCCGACGGCGCCGACGACGTTTCTTCTTCGGCTGGTCGCCGTCCTCGCCATTGCCGGAGGGTGCCTCGGAGCGATTGCCCCCCTCGGAGGCAGCGGTTTCCTCCTCCGGGGTTTCCGGAACCTCGCTCTCGTCCTCCTCCTCGCTCGACTCGTCGATGCTGTCCATCAGCGAGCTGCTGGCTGAGATGACATGGGCCACCTCGGCCACCTTGCGGGTGGCGGTCTTGAACTTCTCGATCTCGCAGTCGGGCGAGACCATCGAGGGCACGCCCTCGATCCGCACGGCCATGCCATAGCGGGCCTCGATCATCGCCACATGCTCGCGCTTCTGGTTCATCAGGTAGTTGGCGATGCCCACGGGCACCTTCACCAGAACCTCGCGGGTACGGCGGCGGGTGCCCTCTTCCTCGATCTGACGCAGCACGGACAGGGCCATGTTGTCGTCAGACCGGATCAGGCCGGTGCCGTGGCAATGCGAACAGGGCTGCGTCGTGGCTTCGATCATGCCGGGGCGCAGACGCTGGCGCGACATCTCCAGCAGGCCGAAGCCCGAGATGCGGCCAACCTGGATGCGCGCACGGTCGGTCTTCAGCTTGTCCTTGATCTTCTTTTCGACGGCGAGGTTGTTCTTGCGCTCGTCCATGTCGATGAAGTCGATGACGATCAGCCCGGCCAGGTCGCGCAGACGCAGCTGGCGCGCCACCTCTTCGGCGGCCTCCAGGTTGGTCTTCGTCGCGGTCTCCTCGATCGACCCTTCCTTGGTGGCCCGGCCGGAGTTCACGTCGATCGCCACCAGCGCCTCGGTCACGCCGATCACGATGTAGCCACCGGATTTCAGCTGCACCGTCGGGTTGAACATGCCGCCCAGGTAGCTCTCGACCTGGTAGCGCGCGAACAGCGGCAGCGGGTCGGTGTAATGCTTCACGTTCTTGGCGTGGGACGGCATGATCATCTTCATGAAGTCCTTGGCGTTGCGGTAGCCGCGTTCGCCTTCCACCAGAACCTCGTCGATCTCGCGGCTATAGAGGTCGCGGATCGAGCGTTTGATCAGGTCGCCTTCCTCGTAGATCTTCGCCGGCGCGATAGATTTCAGCGTCAGTTCGCGGATCTGTTCCCACAGGCGCTGCAGGTATTCGTAGTCGCGCTTGATCTCGGTCTTGGTGCGCTTGGCGCCAGCCGTGCGCACGATCAGACCCGCGCCGGTCGGCACGTCGATCTCGGCGGCGATCTCCTTCAGCTTCTTGCGGTCGGCGGCATTGGTGATCTTGCGGGAGATGCCGCCACCACGGGCGGTGTTGGGCATCAGGACGCAGTAGCGGCCCGCGAGGGAGAGGTAGGTGGTCAGGGCCGCGCCCTTGTTGCCACGCTCTTCCTTGACGACCTGCACCAGCAGGATCTGGCGGACCTTGATGACTTCCTGGATCTTGTAGCGCTTGGGGCGCGGCTTGCGCGGCGGGCGGATATCCTCGTGATCGTCGTCATCGGCCACCGACTCGATGTCGCTGTCCTTCTCCGACGAGCTGCGCGAACGCGACCGGCCCTTGCGCGGGGCGTTGCCCTCGCCTTCGCCGTCATCGTCGCTGCTGTCGTCGGAGGCCTCGGCCGCGTCATCCTCGGCGCTCAGCGCCTCGTCGCCGGATCCGTCTTCGGGCTCCTCCACCGGCGTCTCGCGCACGGTTTCCATGGGCGAGCTGCCCTCTTCGGTGGAATCGCCCGCGTCGAGGTCGA
Organism: Pseudooceanicola marinus; assembly: GCF_020177265.1. GTDB lineage: Bacteria > Pseudomonadota > Alphaproteobacteria > Rhodobacterales > Rhodobacteraceae > Pseudooceanicola > Pseudooceanicola marinus_A. The sequence goes on along the minus strand of NZ_JAIVMC010000001.1, from coordinate 19,468 downwards.
TGGTTTCCATCCCCTCGATCTGGTCGCTGTCGCCGTCCGTGGCCTCCTTGGAGACCGTCGCATCGGCGCTGTCGGCCTTGGCGGCGCGCGACCGGGTGCGCGAGCGGCTCTTCTTCGGCTTCTCGTCTTCTTCCTCGCGGGCGCGCATCGCCTCGGCATAGGCGCGCTCTTCCTCCATCAGGGCCTCACGGTCCGCGACCGGGATCTGGTAGTAGTCCGGGTGGATTTCCGAGAAGGCAAGGAAGCCGTGGCGGTTGCCGCCGTAGTCGACGAAGGCCGCCTGCAGCGACGGTTCGACCCGGGTTACCTTTGCAAGATAGATATTGCCGGCGAGTTGCCGTTTGTTTTCGGATTCGAAGTCGAATTCCTCGACCTTGTTTCCATCCACCACCACGACGCGGGTTTCTTCCGCGTGGGTGGCGTCGATAAGCATTTTCTTGGCCATGTGTTCCAATTGCACGCCGAAACGCCCCCGTCGCCCGGGCGGAACCCGGGGGGAGCGAAGGCATTGAGGGCGTGACTGTCAGGGGCGACTTGGGCGCCGGCATCGACGCGGCAAGGGCCGCCTGCATGGGCGTGCCTCCGGCCTGTCTCGATCCTGTCGCGCGTCATCGCGTTTCTTCTCCGACGGCCTTCCGGCCCGGTTAAGCCCCCGGTTTCGTGAACCGTCCGAAGCTTCCTGGTGCCGGGCAGCCGCCCATTCTGAACCGAAGCGACCCCGTGAGATCCTTCGGCAAGTGCGAAACCCATGAGGGGTTCAATCGATCTGGCGTCCGAACGGAGGTTCTTCCCGTCACATCCGGGGCCAGCGAAACTCTTCAGGCCTCTGCGAAACCTCGATGGAAACGCTTATGGCCGTTTCATGAACATAAGGTGCATCATGGCCCTCTGACAATGCAGAAAATAACACAACCGAAGCGGGAACAGCGGAATGCCTTCGCTCTGACCACCTCTCCGGCCTGGCAAGGCGGATCGCAAGGCACAAGCGTGCCTCTTTGAGGTCAGTCGGGTGACGTGGCGAGCGGGGCGGCATGGCAAGACCGGAGATCGGCGTAAGGGCCCTCCCCGCAGCTCGTCCCGGAATGGGCCGCCCCACAGGGACGGCCCGGGGGTGACGGGCGGGCCGCGATCCGCGCGCCCCGCCCTGCCCTCAGTTCAGGTAATCGGCGCGCTGCAAGCCGTATTTCGCCATCTTCTCGTTCAGGGTCCGACGCGGCAGGCACAACTCTTCCATGACGGAGGAGATCGAGCCCTTGTGGCGCCGCATCGTGTTGTCGATCAGCATCCGCTCGAACGCCTCGACGTATTCCTTCAGCGGCTTGCCTTCGGTGGTCATCACCGGCTGCATCTCCTCGTTCTCGCTCATCAGCAGCGAGGCGATGGTGCCGGAGCCGCGGCGCGACTGCAGCACGGCGCGTTCGGCCACGTTGATCAGCTGGCGCACGTTGCCCGGCCAGGGCGCCTGCAGCAGCTGCGCGGCCTCCTGCGCGGTGACCTGCGGCGCATCACAGCCGTATTCGTCGGCAAACTGCTCGGACAGGCGGGTGAACAGCGCCAGGATGTCCTCGCCCCGCTGGCGCAGCGGCGGCACGGTGATGCGCAGCGCGGCCAGGCGGTAGAACAGATCGGGGCGCAGCACGTCCTCGCAGGTACGGTCCTGCTCCTGCAGGTTGGAGATCGCGACGATCCGCGTCTCGGATGGCGTGCCCTGCTCGTTGATCGCCGAAAGCAGCCGCGCCTGCAGGCTTTCCGACAGGGCCTCGATGTCTTCCAGCACCAGGGTGCCGCCACGGGCCTCCTCGACGGCCGGCAACTGGCTGTCGTCAGGCTGCATCGGACCGAAGAGGCGTTTCGACAGCTGCTCCTCCTCCAGCGCGGCGCAGGACAGCAGGACGAATTTCTTGCCGGCGCGGGCGCCCACGGCGTGCAGCGCATGGGCCACCAGCGTCTTGCCGGTGCCGGTCTCGCCGTCGATCAGGACGTGGCCATCGGCCTGACCAAGATCGAGGATGTCCTCCCGCAGCCGCTCCATAACCGGCGAGGTGCCGATCAGCTTCTTCATGATCTGGCCACCATCGGACAGCTCGCGCCGCAGTTGGCGGTTGTCCATGGTCAGACGGCGAGCATTGGCCGCCTTCTTGGCCAGGGCCGTCATCTTGTCCGGGTTGAACGGCTTTTCGAGGAAGTCGAAGGCGCCCAGGCGCATTGCCTCCACGGCCATCGGCACGTCACCGTGGCCGGTGATCATGATGACCGGCAGAGAACTGTCGGTGCCCATGAGCTTCTTCAGGAAGGTCATCCCGTCCATGCCGGGCATCTTGATGTCCGAGATCACGATGCCGGGGTAATCGGGGCCGAGCGTCTTCAGCGCCTCTTCGGCACTGGGGAAGGTCTCGGTATCGTAGCCCGACAGGGCCAGCCACTGGCTGATCGACTGACGCATGTCCTGCTCGTCATCGACGATCGCGATCTTCATGGCCTTCTGCATCTCACGTTTCTCCGCTCTTGTCGTTACTCTGCCGCTTCGATCTCATCCGAGAGGATCGGAAGCTGCACCTCGAAAACCGCGCCGCCCGCCTCGGCGTTCCGGGCCGTCAGCCGACCACCTAGGTCGGCAATGATCCCTGACGAGATCGCCAGGCCCAGACCAGTACCGTCACCGGGCTGCTTGGTGGTGTAGAATGGCTCGAACAGGGCATCCAGATCCTGGATCCCCTCGCCGTTGTCGCGCACGGTCAGCGTGGCCGTCTCCCCCGCCGACAGAAGGATGTCGATCTTGGCATCCTCCACGTTGGCGGTGGCATCCAGCGCGTTCTTCAGCAGGTTGATCATCACCTGCTCCAGCCGCACCCGGTCGGCCATGACCATCACCGGGCGTTCGGGCAGCGCGCGGGTGATCCGCACCTTCCGCTGGCGCAGCTGCGGCTCCATCATCGACAGGGACGACGCCAGCGCATCGCCAACGTTTACAGGGGTAAACCCGTCCCCGCCGGTGCGCGCATAGCTCTTCAACTGGCGGGTGATGGCGCCCATGCGACCGATGAGATCGTCGATCCGGCTGAAGCTGGCCAGCGCCTCGTCGGGGCGCGCGCGCTTCAGCAGCAGCTGCGCGCCGGCCAGGTAGGTCTTCATCGCCGCCAGCGGCTGGTTCAGCTCATGCGCCACGGCGGCCGACATCTCGCCCAGGGCCGCCAGCTTCTGGCTCTGGGCGATGGTCTGTTCAGCCACTTCCAGGTTCTTCTCCATGCGCTCCCGTTCGGCGATTTCCCGCTGCAGCCGTTCGTTCAGCGCGCGCAGATCCGCCGACTCCCGCTGGAAAACCGACAGCCGCAGCATGGTCTTGCGCGACAGGGCGTAGAAGGCCAGCGCCAGAAGGATGGCGAAGCCCATGATCTCCAGCGCCAGGACGCCGTTCACCCGCTCGCGCACGGACTGGTAGGAGGTATAGCTGACCACCTGCCAGCCGCGGAACGGAATGCGGGAGCCGACGCGCATCACCGCTTCCCCCTCAAGGTAGCCATCCACCTCGGTCGTCCAGTCGGTGGTGGCATAAAGCGCCCGTTCGATGGCGGACGACGGGGTCTCGCGCGCCACGGCCTGATCCTCTGTCAGGCCCCGCCAAAGCGGCTCGGTCGACAGGATGATCCGCCCCTCGCTGTCCTTGACCAGCAGCGCGTCCGAGATCCCCGCCCAGGAGCGTTCGAACTTCGCCAGATCGGCCTCCACCATGATGACGCCGATCAGGCTGCCCTGAAAGTCGATGCGCCGCGAATAGACGAAGCTGAAGCCGCCGGTTTCGCGGGGAATGACGCTGAACACCGTCCCGTTCGAGCGCTGCGCCTCGATGAAATAGCGGCTCTGGCGGTGGTTCTCGCCCAGGCGGTTGCGGTTGGTGGCCGCCACGATGCGCCCGTCCTCGTCCAGCAGCACCAGCCCCTGGGCGCTGATCTCGTCGAGGAAGGACATCAGCCGCAGGGTCGAGGTGCTGAAATCGTCGCTGTTGAGCGCGCCGATCAACTCCTGGTCGCGGGCCAGCAGCTGCGGCACGATCGAGTTCAGTTGCAACTCACTGACGATATTGGCCCCGAACAGCGCCAGGCGCAGCTCGGCCCGGTTGCGGGTCGGCTCGGTATAGCGCTGCATCAGCATGGCGTTGGTCACGGCCATGATGACGATCACCACGACCAGGAACAACGCCAGGGCGATGCGCGCGCGCCAGGAAATGGTGCGGCCGGAATGACCGGCCGGGGGGCTTTCGTTCTCCATTGGGCGAAATTACACCGCTCGGGACCGTACGCTCAAGCAGACAAGGGCCCGACACAGGCGGCAAAGCGCCGATATGGGGCCGACCAGGGCCATTCCATGCCTCCGACGAACGTATTCAGGGGGATCGGATGCGAGGGGCGCGACGCCCGTTGACCGACGTTGCGCCAAAGGCTCCTATGCCAGGGCTTTCCGGCGCGCCGCCCCTGCCCCATACGATGGCTGCAAGTACTCCGGGGGAGTCGCCCTCGGGCGACGGGGGCAGAGCCCCCTGCCCGGCCCCCAGATCAGGCCCGACGTCAGGTCCGGCGTCAGGCCTCGACCAGCGCGTCCAGGATCCCCTGGAAGACCCCGGCGCCATCGGTGCCACCATGGCCCGCGTCGGCGGCGCGCTCGGGGTGGGGCATCATGCCCAGCACCCGGCGGTTGGCCGAAAGCACACCGGCGATGTCGCCCGCCGAACCGTTCGGGTTGTCGTCGTAGGTGAAGGCCACCCGGTCCTCGCCGCGCAGCTCGGCCAGCAGCGCGTCATCCGCCTGGTAGTTGCCGTCGTGGTGGGCGATCGGGATGTGCACCGTGGTGCCGGCGTTGTACTGGCGGGTGAAGATGCTTTCCGAGGTCTGCACCGTCAGCGGCACGGTCTTGCAGATGTACTTCAGATTGGCATTGCGCAGCAGCGCGCCCGGCAGGATGCGGGTCTCGGTCAGCACCTGGAAGCCGTTGCAGATGCCGATGGCATAGCCGCCCCGATCCACGTGGGCCTTCAGCGAGGTGCAGATGGGCGAGTTCGCCGCGATGGCGCCGCAGCGCAGGTAATCACCGTAGCTGAAACCGCCGGGCACGCCGACGATATCGACACCCTCTGGCAGCTCATGATCCTTGTGCCAGACCATGGTGACCTCGGCGCCGGCCTTCTCGAAGGCCACTTGCAGGTCGCGGTCGCAGTTGGACCCGGGGAAGACGAGGACGGCGGCTTTCATGGCAGGCTCCGTGGCGCGGGAAGGGATCTGAACCGGCTCATACGCGCAAGGGACAGACGGATCAAGCCTGCGCGCCTCGGATCAGACCACTCGCCCAGCACAGGCCGGGATGCTAGGGTCCGCGGGAACCACGATGGAGACCTGCCATGCCCCTGCCGACCCCCGGCGCGCCGCTCACCGGCGCCTGCCGATGCGGCGCCCTGCGGATGGAGATCACGGCTCCACCCTTCATGACCGCCGCCTGCCACTGCACCGGCTGCCAGCGGATGGCCTCCAGCGCCTTTTCCCTGACCATGATGGTGGCCGCCGACGCCTTTCGCGTGACCGAAGGCACCCCGGTGACCGCCGGGGCCGGATCTCCCGACCTGACCCACTACGCCTGCCCGGACTGCCACAGCTGGGTCTACACCCAGGTGACAGGCGTCGATTTCGTCAACCTGCGCTCCGCGCTCTTCGACGACCCAACCTGGACCCGCCCCTTCATGGAAACCCAGCGGGCGGAGGCCCTGCCCTGGGTGCCCGAGCTCGCCCCGCACGGCTTCGACCGCTTCCCGGGGATGGAGAGCTTCCCCGAGCTGATCGCCGCCTTCGCCGCCGAACGGCTCTGAGCTGGTATCCCGTCCCTGCCCTGCGCACCCCCTGACGCAGAAGGAAAAGGCCCCGCCGCAGATCCTGCGACGGGGCCTTCCCAAATCCTTGAGCGCGGGCGCGCTGGCTCAGGCGCCCATCTCGATCGAGTAGCTTTCGATCACCGTGTTGGCGAGCAGCTTCTCGCACATTTCGGTCACCGTCTCCTCGGTGGTGCCATCGGCCAGGTCCAGCTCGATCACCTTGCCCTGGCGGACGCCTTCGACGCCCTCAAAGCCCAGACCACCGAGCGCGTGGCGCACGGCCTCGCCCTGGGGGTCCAGAACACCGGTCTTCAGCATGACATGCACACGGGCTTTCATATCGGGCGGCTCCTTCAGTTGATCAGCGTGGGCTTGGTGGCCCCGTTGGACCGCGGCATCACGCCAAGGCGCTGCGCCACTTCGGTATAGGCGTCGGTCAGGCTGCCCAGGTCGCGACGGAACACGTCCTTGTCCAGGTGCTTGCCCGTTTCGATGTCCCACAGGCGGCAGCTGTCGGGGCTGATCTCGTCGGCCACGATCAGACGCTGGAAGTCGCCCTCGTAGACGCGCCCCACCTCGATCTTGAAATCGACCAGTTTGATGCCGACGGCCAGCATGACACCGGACAGGAAATCGTTCACGCGCAGCGCCAGGTGGACGATGTCGTCCATGTCCTGCTGGCTGGCCCAGCCGAAGGCGGCGATATGCTCTTCGCTGACCAGCGGGTCGCCCAGCTCATCGTTCTTCAGGCAGTATTCCACGATCGGGCGCGGTAGCTGCGTGCCTTCCTCGATGCCGAGGCGCTTCGACATGGAGCCGGCAGCGGTGTTGCGCACGATGATCTCCAGCGGGACGATCTCGCAGCTGCGCACCAGCTGTTCCCGCATGTTCAGGCGGCGGATGAAGTGCGTCGGCACGCCGATGTTGGCCAGCCCGGTCATGAAGAATTCGCTCAGGCGGTTGTTCAGCACGCCCTTGCCCTCGATCACGTCCTTTTTCTGGGCGTTGAACGCGGTGGCATCGTCCTTGAAATATTGCACGATGGTACCGGGTTCCGGGCCTTCGTACAGGATCTTCGCCTTGCCTTCGTAGATTTTCTTGCGTCTTGCCATGGGCGTGCGGCCTCTCTCACGGGCTCTGGTCGGGAACGGGACTCGCCCGCTTTCGCGCTCTCTTAGTGCAAGCGCGGCAGTGGAGCAAGCGTGGCGCCTTGCCGGGCCCCGCGCGGGCCCCGCGACCTTGCGCCGGCGCAACCTCCAAATTGTCGCGCCCTGCGCCGAACCATCTTCACGCAGCGTAAGAGAGCGACTAATCTGATCGCGTCCCGACGAGACGGGGCATCCCAGGCAGAGGGAGGAGATCATCTCATGAGCCATCTGAAGGACCGCGAAGCCGCTTTCGAGTCGAAGTTTGCCCATGACAGCGAGATGCTGTTCCGCGCCGAGGCGCGCTGCAACTGGGCCCTGGGCCACTGGGCCGCGGGCCTGCTGGGCAAGACCGGGGACGAGGAACAGGGCTATGCCGCGTCGCTGGTGAAGGCCGATCTGACCGAACCCGGTCATGAGGACGTCATCGCCAAGCTGGTCGCAGACCTCGACGGGCTGGCGGACGAAGCCACGATCCGCGCCCGCCATGCTGAGGCCCTTGCGGCGGCAAAGGCTGCGCTGGCCGAGGAATGACACCCGGCTGCGCGCACCTCAAGAGCGCAGGGTAATCACCTGTAAGATCAGGGAAATCGCTCAATCCCTGAGCGGGTATCCATGTTCCGTGCAGCCTTGTCCGCGCAATCCGTAGAATGCAACAGACGGGCTGATTGCCTTTTAAGCCTACGGAAAGAAACCTCGCCTACCCCTGTGCCCGGGATCGGGAGAAGGGGATCGGAATGACCGAGGTGATGCGCGTGGCACGCAAGGACCGGACGCGCTGGCTGCGTTACGTGGCACCGCTTACGGTCGGAAGCGCCTGTCTCTGGCTGCTCTGGAACCGTCTGCGAACGCTCGACCCCGACGCGCTGTGGCAGAGTTTCCTCGCGGTCAGCCCGGCGCAATGGGCCCTGGCGCTGGTGGCCACGATCGTCTCCTTCTGGTCGCTGGGCCGCTACGACGCGGTGATACACCGGCATCTCCGCACCGGCATCTCGGCCCGTGATGCCCAGCGTTCGGGCATGTCCTCGATCGCGCTGGCTCAACTCCTCGGCCTCGGCGTGGTGACGGGCACGCTGGCGCGCTGGCGCCTGCTGCCGCAACTCGGGCCGCTGCGCGTGGCCCAGGTCACCGCTGCCGTCTCGGCCTCCTTCCTCATCGCCTGGGCCGTGGTCACCGCGCTCGCCTGCCTGCTGCTCGCGCCGCGCCTGTTGCCCGAATGGCTGGCCCTGCTCGGGCTGGTGTTCTTCCTGACCCTGCCGGCGGCCTCGCTCTTCGCGCCGGAACTGCGGTTTGCCCGGCTGCGCCTGCGCCTGCCATCGCTCAAGGCCATGGGCGCGATCACCTTCTTCGCCGCCATCGACACCTACGCCGCGGGCCTTGCGCTCTATGCCCTGCTGCCCGACCCGCCGGGCTTTGCCGCCTTCCTGCCGGTCTTCCTGCTGGCCCTGGGGGCCGGTCTTTTCGCCGGGACACCGGGCGGGGTCGGACCGTTCGAGCTGTCACTGCTGGCGCTTCTGCCCGCCCTACCGGAAAGTGACCTCTTCGCCGCCATCCTGGCCTTTCGCCTGGTCTACTACCTGCTTCCCGCGACACTGGCCGCGCTGCATATCTTCCGCCCCCGCCCCGTGGTCGAAGCGGCGCCCCGTCGACGCGCCTCCCGCCGGATCCCCGACCTGCTGCTGGACCATGCCCCGCGGGCGGAATGCGGCGTCGCGCGGCAGAACGGCGCGCGACTTCTGGGCTGTGCCGCCAGCGGCGCCCTGTGCATCGACACGCCCCAGACGCTGACCCTGCTTTTTGACCCGCTCTCCGGCGGCCTGGGTCCCTTGCTGCCGCGCCTTTCCGCCGCCGCGCGCAGCTCGAACCGCATCCCCGTGGTTTACAAATGCTCCGCACGACAGGCCCTGGCGGCCCGAAAGGCGGGCTGGCAGATCCTGCACGTCGCCGATGACGCTGTGATCGACCCCGGCGCGCTGACCCTCGACGGCGCCGCCTTCCGGCAGCTGCGCCGCAAGCTGCGCAACGCCGAAAAGGCCGGTGTGACAACCTCTTGCGAGACGGAGTTACCCCTAGCCGACCTCGCGCGACTGGATGCGGAATGGAAGGCACTGCACGGCGTCGCCCGCGGCCTGTCGACCGGGCGCTTCGCCCCCTCCTACGTCGCCCGGCAACGGGTCTTCGGCGCGCGGATCGACGGCGACCTGGTCGCCTATATCACCCTGCACGAGAATCAGAACCAGCTCTGCCTCGACCTGATGCGGCACGGCGCGGACCTGCCCGACGGCACGATGCACGCCCTCGTCACGGCCGCAGCACGGGAGGCTGCACGCCTTGGCCTGCCGCTGTCGCTGGCGGCCATTCCCGCCCGCCCCGGGAATGAGGGCCGCATGATGACCTGGGCCCGTGCCCAGGTCGCGGCACGGACCGGCGGCATGGGGCTGGCGCGGTTCAAGGACAGTTTCGCGCCGCGCTACCAGCCCCTCTACATGGCCGCCCCGGGGCGAGGCGCGCTGGCGCTGGCCGCCGCTGATCTGGCCCTGGCCATGCGACGTCCTGCCCGAACCCGGGCACAGCCCCTTCCCACGGAGAGCGCGCTTGCGTATGAGGGGTCCTGAACAAGCGCGGCCCCCGGCGCGGCCGGGGCGCCCCTGCCAGGAGAGCCCGATGACCGACGCCCTGTCCCGACTGCTGCAATCCCGCGACTGGCTGATGGCCGACGGCGCCACCGGCACCAACCTCTTCAACATGGGGCTGACCGCGGGCGACGCCCCCGAGATGTGGAATGTCGATCACCCCGACCGCATCCGCACCCTCTACCGCTCGGCGGTCGAGGCCGGGTCGGACATCTTCCTGACCAATACCTTCGGCGGCAATGCCTCCCGGCTGAAACTGCACGACGCGCAGTCCCGGGTGACCGAGCTGAACCGCATCGGTGCCGAACTGGGCCGCGAGGTGGCCGATGCCGCCGGCCGCCCTGTCGTGGTCGCAGGTTCCGTCGGGCCGACGGGGGACATCATGGCGCCGATGGGTCCGCTGACCCATGAAACAGCCGTGGAGATGTTCCACGAGCAGGCCGAGGGCCTGAAGGCCGGGGGCGCTGACGTGCTCTGGCTGGAAACCATCTCCGCCCCTGAGGAATACCGCGCCGCCGCCGAGGCCTTCAAACTGGCCGACATGCCCTGGTGCGGCACCATGAGCTTCGACACCGCCGGGCGCACCATGATGGGCCTGACCTCGGAAGCCATGGCGCGGATGGTGGAGAAACTGGACAACCCGCCGATCGCCTATGGCGCCAATTGCGGCGTCGGCGCCTCGGACCTGCTGCGCACCGTGCTGGGCTTCTCCGCCCTCGGGATCGAGCGGCCGATCATCGCCAAGGGCAATGCCGGTATCCCGAAATACGAGGATGGCCATATCCACTACGACGGCACGCCGGACCTGATGGCCGACTATGCGGTCCTGGCGCGCGATTGCGGCGCCACGATCATCGGCGGCTGCTGCGGCACGATGCCCGAACACCTGGAGAAAATGCACGAGGCGCTCTCGACCCGCCCGCGCGGTCCGCGCCCGACGCTCGACCAGATCACCGAAAAGCTGGGCGGTTTCTCCTCCGCCTCCGACGGCACCGGCGAGGATGCCGCCCCGGCCCGCCGCCCGCGCCGGCGCAGTCGGGGCTAAGCAGCCCGGGCGGACGCCGGCGCCTTGCCACGCACTCGGAATGACGCGCCACGGCCCTGCTTCACCTTGTTTGAAATACTCCGGGGACTGGGCCGTGTCCCGGACATCGTCCGATGCACGATTTCAGCGGCGCAGGGGTGGAGCCCAGGAAGAGTTAAGGCCGCAACGGGGGCAGCCCCCCTCCCCTTGCCAGTCGCCCCTCAGTCGAAAAGCGACAGCTGCTCCCCCGGTTTCACCGGCACCCGGAACAGGTCGCTGCGCAACTCGGGCTGTGGTGCGTCCAACCCGTGGCGCTTCACCGCCGCGCGGAACCGTTGAGCGATCATAGCCGCATAGGGCCCCTCGCCGCGCATCCGCTTGTGCCACTGGGCCGAGTAGTCCTGCCCCCCGTGCATCTCGCGCAGGCGGGTCATCACCCGTTTCGCCCGATCGGGATAATGTTCGGCCAGCCATTCCTGGAACAACGGGGACACCTCGCGCGGCAGGCGCAGCATGATCCAGCTGGCGGCCGTGGCCCCCGCGCCCGCACAGGCCTCCAGGATTTTCTCCACCTCGGCGTCGGTCAGCGCGGGCACCACGGGCGAGACCATGGCACGCACCGGCACCCCCGCCCGCGCCAACGCCCGGATCACCTGCAACCGCTTCTCCGGTCCGGGCACGCGAGGCTCCATCCGGCGGGACAGGTCGCGGTCCAGCGTGGTGACGGAAATGCCCACGCGCACCAGGCCGAGCTTGGCCATCTTCCGCAGGATATCCAGGTCCCGCAGGATACCTGTGCCCTTCGTGACGATGGCAACCGGGTGGCGATGCTCCCACAGCACCTGCAGGCAATCGCGCATCAGCCCATGGGTCTTGTCGATCGGCTGATAGGGGTCGGTGTTCGTCCCGATGGCGATCGGCGCGACCTTGTAGCTGCGCTTGCCCAGCTCGGCCGCCAGAACCTCCGCCGCATTGGGACGCGCCACCAGCCGGGTCTCGAAATCCAGCCCCGGGGACAGGCCGAGGTAGGCGTGGCTGGGCCGCGCGAAGCAGTAAATGCAGCCGTGTTCGCAGCCGCGGTAGGGGTTGATCGACCGGTCGAACGGCAGATCGGGCGAGCGATTGTAGGTGATCAGGCTGCGCGCGCGCTCCTCGCGCACCTCGGTGCGGATCTGCACCGGCTCCTCGATCACCTCCCAGCCGTCATCTTCCGCCACCGTCTCCAGCGCCTCGTAGCGGCCGGGGGCGTTGCTGACGGCGCCGCGGCCGCGGCGGGCGCGGGTGTCGATGCCATGGGGCCGTGTCGTTTCGGGCGGGGTGTCGATATTTTCAGCCATGGAAGGATGCGGGGCAGCGGGATCATGGAACATATGGCGAACATACGCACTATCGCGGCAAACCTCCATGATTCCTTTCAGGATTTCTTTGCGCCTTGCATGCCATAGGTCGTCCACATCGTCCGTTTTGTCGCATTCCGCAAAGTCAGCGGGTCGCTTTGCGACAAAGGTCGGGGGATGGGCCAGGCCCGCGCGCAGCAGATCGGGGAAGAACATGTCCGACGAAGAAGAAGAAATCATCCTGTCCGAACTGGACGACGACGAACTGGTCCAGCAGATGATGGACGACCTCTATGACGGTCTGAAGGAAGAGATCGAAGAGGGCGTCAACATCCTGCTCGAACGCGGCTGGACCCCCTATCGCATCCTGACCGAGGCCTTGGTGGGCGGCATGACGATCGTCGGCGCCGACTTCCGCGACGGGATCCTCTTCGTCCCCGAGGTGCTGCTGGCGGCCAATGCGATGAAGGGCGGCATGGCCATCCTGAAGCCGCTGCTGGCCGAAACCGGCGCCCGCACCATCGGCAAGATGGTCATCGGCACGGTGAAGGGCGACATCCACGACATCGGCAAGAACCTGGTGTCGATGATGATGGAAGGCGCGGGGTTCGAGATCGTCGATCTGGGCATCAACAACCCGGTCGAAGAGTACATCGAGGCGATCCAGCGCGAAGAGGCCGACATCCTCGGCATGTCCGCCCTGCTGACCACCACCATGCCCTACATGAAGGTCGTGATCGACACGATGAAGGAACAGGGCATCCGCGATGACTACATCATCCTGGTGGGCGGCGCGCCGCTGAACGAGGAGTTCGGACGCGCCATCGGCGCCGATGCCTATTGCCGCGACGCCGCCGTGGCGGTGGAAACCGCCAAGACCTTCATCGCGCGCAAGCACAACCAGGCCACCGCCTGATCCCAGCCCGGCGCGGGCCCCGGCCCGCGCCCCTCCCGGAGGCGAACCGCCTCGACCCTGCGCGCGGGGAGGCCACCCGATGCCCGATCTTCCCGACGACCAGACCCTGACCCAATCCGGCGCCAGCCTGACGGACACGCATCTGAGCGAGGGCGGCGCGGCCACCCTGCTGATCGCCTGCGGGGCCCTGGCCCATGAGGTGCTGGCGCTGAAACGCATGAACGGGCTGGATCACCTCGACCTGATCTGCCTGCCCGCCATCCTGCACAACAGGCCCGAGAAGATCACTGATGCCGTCCGCGCCGCTGTGGAACGGCACCGCGACCGCTACGCGCGCATCCATGTTCTCTACGCCGATTGTGGCACCGGCGGGCTGCTGGCCGCTGAATGCGACCGCCTGGGGGTGGAAATGCTGCCCGGTGCCCATTGCTACGCCTTCTTCGAAGGGGTCGAGCGGTTCGAGGCGCGGGGCGAGCTGACCGCCTTCTACCTGACCGACTTCCTCGCCCGGCAGTTCGACGCCTTCGTCTGGGAACCTCTGGGCCTGGACCGTCACCCGGACCTGCTGCCGATGTATTTCGGCCATTACACCCATCTGGTCTACCTCGCCCAGACCGACGATCCGGCGCTGACCGAGAAGGCGCGCGCGGCCGCCGACAGGCTGGGCCTTGAATTCACCCGGCGATTCACGGGATATGGCGATCTCGCCACCGCCCTGACCCGGAAGCCATCGTGACCTCTGACGCCCCAGACCTGCTGAAAACCGATTGTTCCAAATGCGCCGCGCTCTGCTGCCTGGCGCTGGCCTTCGACAAGGGCCGCGACTTCGCCTTCGACAAGAACCCGGGCGAACCCTGTCGCAACCTCTCGGGCCATATGTGTTCGATCCACGACAGCCTGACCGAGAAGGGCTTCCCCGGCTGCGTCGCCTATGACTGCCTCGGCGCCGGCAACCGCGTGGTGCAGGAGGTCTTCGCCGGGCGCAGCTGGCAGGACGAAGCGCGCCTGACCCGCCCGATGATGGAGGCGTTTTCCGGCATGCGCGAGGTCCACAAGCGTATCGACCTGCTGCGCGCCGCCGAGACGCTGCCGCTGGAGGCGCGCGACGACCAGACCCGGCGCGACTACCTGGCCCGGCTGGAACAGCACCGCTGGAGCGGGCAGGAGTTGAACGATTTCGAGGTCGGCCTGGCGCTGGAGATCGACATCTTCTTCCACGGCCTGCGGAAGTACATGCCCGAGCGCTAGACGCCTCCTCATGCAAAAGGGGGCCGCAGCCCCCTTCCCCTGTCCACGGCGTCCGGATGCCGCTCAGGCCTGTTCGCGGATCCGCTCGATCATCGCACGCAGCCCGTTGGACCGTTGCGCCGACAGGTGTTCCTGCAGGTTCAGCCGCCCCAGCTCCGCCATCGGGTCCACCTGACCCAGCTCGGCCATCGGCACGCCATCGTAAAGCGCCTTCAGCACCGCGATCAGGCCGCGCACGATCATCGCATCGCTTTCACCGTCGAAATGGAAGATGCCGTCCTCGGGGCGCATGTGCAGCCAGACCTGGCTGGCACAGCCTTCGACCTTGGTCGCTGGCACCTTCAGGGCGTCGGGCAGCGGCTCCATCGCCTTGCCCAGATCGATCACGTGACGATAGCGGTCTTCCCAATCCTCGAGAAACTCGAAATCCTCGACGATTTCCTCGAATGCGGGCTGCGCCATGGGGCTCTCCTTGCGTGGTCCGTCTGTCTGCCTGCCCCGGGGTTACGCCGCAGGCGGCGGAAGGTCCAGCCCCGGCAAAGGGGCCGCACCTTCCAGCTACGGCAAAGGCTTGGCTTTTCAAGCCCTCGCCACTGCGCTAGAGGAGGAAGGAAGTACAAGGGAAAGCCAGGGGGGCTCCGATCCATGCGCAAGTTTCTTCCCGTCGTCCTGATCGCCGCCATTGGGCTGTCGGGATGTGGATACGTGCGGGACAGCCGCCTGAACCCGTTCAACTGGTTCGGCCAGAGCAGTTCGCGCCCGGCGACCCCGCAGGAGGTCGAGAGCACCAACCCCCTGATCCCCAAGCGCAGCGCCTTCGCCCGGAAGCCGGACCAAGATCTGCGCCAGCCGATCGCGGGCCTGGAAAACCTGACGGTTGAACGTATCCCCGGCGGCGCGATCATCCGCGTGACCGGCGTCACGGCCCAGACCGGTGCCTACGACGTGGAACTGCGCCCAGAGAACGACGGTGACCCGGTGGATGGTGTCGCCCGCTACGTGATGGTCGCCTATCAGGCCCCTGGCGGGACCGCCGGCCCGATCCAGACCCGCCGCGTCACCGCCGCGGCACGGCTGTCGAACATCGAGCTGACCAATGTCAGCTCCATCGAGGTCATCAGCGCCTCCAACGTTCTGACCTCGCGCCGCTGATCCGTGGCATCACCACAACGCAAAAGGGCGCGGCCGGATGGCTGCGCCCTTTGTCTTGTCTGGCCGTGTTGATCAATCCAGGTCGACGGTGATGACCTTCTGACCCTTGGTCGCCAGGCCGATCTTGCCATCGCAGAGCCGCAGCGCATCGGCGCCGAAGACATCGCGTCGCCAGCCGTGCAGAGAGGGCACGTCGCGCTCCCCGGCCGCCAGTTCGTCCAGCTCGGAGGTGGCCGCGATCAGCTTCGCCGCGACGCCGGAATTGTCGGACTTCGATTTCAGCAGGACGCGCAGCAGATCGGCCAGCGCCGGGTTCACCTGAAGCTTTTCCTTGGTCTTGTCCGGCTTGGGCAGGTCCGCATCCGGGCAGTCCATGCCCGCCTTGATCGCCGCCAGGATGCCCTCGGCGATCTCGCCCTTGCGGGCCTCGCGCAGCAGCAGGCGCGCGCGCGACAGATCCTGCGGGGTCTGCGGCTTGGTCGAGGCCAGCTCGACCAGGGCGTCATCCTTGTAGACCCGGTTGCGCGGCACGTTCTTCGACTGGGCATAGGATTCCCGGAACTTGGCCAGCTCCCGCAGCACGCCCAGGAAACGGCCCGAGTTGGTGCGGGTGCGCACGCGCTTCCACGCCTCTTCGGGGCGCACGATATAGGTCTCGGGATTGGTGAGGATGCCCATTTCCTCCGCCACCCAGGCCGCGCGCCCGTCCTTTTCCAGCTGACGGGCCAGGTATTCGTAGATCTGGCGCAGGTGCGTCACGTCGGCGATGGCATATTTCTTCTGCGCCTCGGTCAGCGGACGGCGCGACCAGTCGGTGAACCGCGACGACTTGTCGAGGCTTTCGCGGGCGATCTTGCGCACCAGCGTTTCGTAGCCCACCTGTTCGCCGAACCCGCAGACCATGGCCGCGACTTGGGTGTCGAACAGCGGTTCCGGGATCAGCCCGGCATCGACGTAGAAAATCTCCAGGTCCTGCCGCGCAGCGTGGAAGACCTTGACCACGTTGGTGTCGCGGAAAAGCTCGTAGAGGGGATCCAGCGACAGGCCTTCGGCCAGGGGATCGACCAGTACCGCATCGGTCTCGTCGTCCTTGCCGGGCACCGCGAGCTGCACGAGGCACAGCTGAGAATAATAGGTGCGCTCGCGCAGAAATTCGGTATCGACCGTGACATAGGGTTTGGACCGGGCCATGGAACAATAGGCTGCAAGGTCCTCGGTACGGGTAATCGTCTGCATCTAAGGCTTTCTTCTGATAGCTTCACGTCCTGCCGTCATGCCCCCGTCATACTTGCCTTGTCACGGGATGGAAAGAGGGCGAAGGGCGCGCGAAACCACCCCGCTGGGAAGAAACAAGACCCCAGACCCATCAAAATTCGTTAGCGTGAGGCGATCAATCATTCATTTTCGTTAAGCGCACTCACGGGGTAGACACGGGCAAAGACCTTCTTTCCCTCTTCCCCGAAAGGACCTGTCATGGCCCAAGTCATCAATCTGAACCGCCCCCACTACGCCCCTGCCCCCGCAACCTCGTCGGTGCGCCTGCCGCTGAAGGCAGCCGTCGCCCTGGCCTTTGTTCTGGGGATGGTGGCGCTGTCCACCGTCGTGCCGCAGACCGAAGTCGCGCCCGACATGGCCTGGCGCGGCAACTCCGGCTCGCTGGAGATGATCCGCTAAAGGCTCTCGGCGAACCTGCGCAGCATGGCCGGGTACAGCTGGTGTTCCTGCACCAGAACCCGGGCGGCCAGCGTCTCTGGCGTGTCGCCCGGCTCAATGGCGACCCGCGCCTGGCCAAGGATGGGGCCGTCGTCCAGCTCTGCCGTAACCTCATGCACGGTGCAGCCGGCCTCGGTCTCGCCCGCCTCCAGGGCCCGCGCATGGGTGTGCAAACCCTTGTACTTAGGCAGCAGCGAGGGGTGGATGTTCAGCATCCGCCCCTCGTAGTGCCGGATGAAGCCGGGCGTCAGGATCCGCATGAACCCCGCCAGACACAGGATGTCCGGCTGCGCGGCATCCAGGTGGCGGATCAACTCGGCCTCGAAGGCCGCGCGGTCTTTGCCGAAGGGGCGATGATCAACCGCGAAGGTCGGCACGCCCATCTCGGTGGCCTTCACCAACCCGCCCGCCTGCGGATCGTTGGACCCGACCAGCACGGGGCGCGCCGGGTGATCGCCGGTCATGCTTTCGACGAGGCGGACCATGTTGGAGCCGCCGCCGGACACCAGGATTGCAACGCGTTTCAAGGGATCAGCCCTGCAGCGCCGGATAACGGATGCCCGCCTCTTCGGTGACCGTCCCGATGCGGCTGACGGTCTCGCCGGCCTCGGTCAGCAGGGCGGTCAGGGCCTCCGCCTCAGCCGCATCCACCACCAGCACCATGCCCAGACCGTAGTTGAAGGTCTTCAGCATCTCCGCCTCGGAAATGCCGCCCTGTTCCTGCAGCCATTTGAACACGCCGGGTTTTTCCCAGGCGGTCAGGTCGATCTCGGCGCCCAGGCCCTGCAGGACGCGCGGCAGGTTCTCGGTCAGGCCGCCGCCGGTGATATGGGCCAGCGCATGCACGCCACCCGCGCGCACCGCGTCGAGGCAGGATTTCACGTAAAGACGGGTCGGCGTCAGCAGCGCCGCCCCCAGCGAGCCGTCGGCCCAGGGGCAATCCGCCTCCCAGCCAAGGCCCGAGGTTTCGACCAGCTTGCGCACCAGCGAATAGCCGTTGGAATGGACCCCGTCGGAGGCGAGCCCCAGCAGGACATCCCCCGCGCCCACGCCCGCCGGCAGATCCTGCCCGCGCTCCATGGCGCCCACGGCAAAGCCCGCCAGGTCGAAATCGCCCTTGGCGTACATGCCCGGCATTTCCGCCGTCTCGCCACCGATCAGGGCGGCGCCGGAGTTGGCACAGCCCTTGGCGATGCCCTCGACGATGGCGGCAGCCTGGTCGAGCTCCAGTTTGCCGGTGGCGAAGTAGTCGAGGAAGAACAGCGGTTCGGCGCCCTGGCAGACCAGGTCGTTGACGCACATGGCCACCAGATCGATGCCGATGGTGTCCACATGGCCGGTGTCGATGGCGATGCGCAGCTTGGTGCCGACCCCGTCGGTGGCCGCCACCAGGATCGGATCGTCGTAGCCGGCCGCCTTCAGATCGAAGAGCGCGCCGAAGCCCCCCAGTCCCGACATGGTGCCGGGCCGGTTGGTGGCCTTGGCCGCCGGCTTGATCCGGTCGACCAGGTCGTTCCCGGCCTGAATGTCCACACCAGCGTCCGCGTAGGTGATCCCGTTCTTGCCGTCGCTCATGACCCTGCCCTCGAAGCCTTGGAAATTGGGCCGGTCAGTAGCCGATCCCCCCCCTTCGCGCAACGACAAAGCGGCCCGCCGCTGCCGCAACGGCAGATGCGGCGCCGGTCGCCCACCCGAAAGCCGTACACGGTCGCAGCTTCGGAGCAACCAGCCCTCACGCACCACACGACGTTCCTGCCTGCAGGCCTACGCCGAGCTGCGGCCATCGCTTCGGGACACGCATCCTCGGCGCGGCATACAGGCCACGGTTACCGCACTGCGGCCGCGTCAGTCCCTTGAAGGCGCCCGGCGCCCTTCCACGCGCTTGACCCTCGCGGCCGCGCACCATATTCCTGAGCGCGGTCGGGCCTGTAGCTCAACGGTTAGAGCAGAGCGCTCATAACGCTTTGGTTGCGGGTTCAAATCCTGCCGGGCCTACCAGAAATCCGATTTTCCCCAATGAAATCAAAGGCAATGTGGACCACGCTGGCCCACGGACGTCCACCACTTTTCAATGAGTTACGAGGCAAGTGGACCACGATTTTCGGAGGTTCGATGCCGATGCCGTCAACCTAAATCACGCGTTCATCTTCGGAAGTGTTATGAATTTATCTGCTCGGCTGGCTTTGAAGCACTCCTTCTGAAGAACTGCCGACAGATCAGATCCTGCATGCATGGCTGCAGTTCTTCAGGGCCAGACATCCCCGCAAGCATCCTCTGGCAGATTTCGACTTTGAGGCTCACTTCGTCCTAGGGTCAGGACCCATTGTTTTCCGCAGGTTGGCGTGATTCACGGCTCGAAAAACGAGCGGTGACATGTCTGACCTTTTCTGGCTGACCGACGTGCAGATGGCGCGTCTTGAGCCCTACTTTCCGAAGTCCCATGGCA